>NZ_CP184640.1:0-3290539 GCF_048631835.1 Psychrobacter sp. ER1
ATGATAGACACAGCAAATATTTGGGATAAATGTCTAAACGATTTGCGTTATAACGTCAAAGACAACGTGTTTACTATGTGGCTGAGACCTCTGTCAGCTCATCAAGAAGCACAAACTTTAATTATTCTTGCTCCCAATGATTATTTTGTGACGTATATCAAGAAGAATCATCTTCAAGATATTCAGCAGCTGGTGACCAAACACAGTCAAGGTAGTATTGAAGAGGTCGTCGTACGTGTTGATAATGCTGGCCGTAATGCAGAAGATAACAGTCAATCAGGTTCTTTATTTGTAGAAGACGAGGTCTCCCCTACCCCATCCGAACATAAATTTGAATCTATTCATCATAACAACGCAAAAGCAGATATCGACGCGAACATGCGTCATAATGAGCCAGTTGAGTCTGCTGATACAAAATCATTAAGCTATCTGAACCCCGACTTTACTTTTGAAACCTTTGTTACAGGTAAGTCCAATAACTTGGCTTACAAGGCTTGTTATGAGCTTGGTAAGCGCCAATCAAAAAATCGTCACAATCCCTTATTTATATACGGCCCTTCTGGCTTGGGAAAAACGCATTTAATGCATTCTGTAGCTCATCGCTATTTAAAAATAATCAAAGTTTTTATTATTTCACTTCTGAGAAATTTATAAATCAATTAGTTTATTCATTAAGAAATAACAAAATAGAAGATTTTAAAAAGAAAATAAAAAAGTAGATTTATTAATTGTAGATGATATTCATGTATTGGCAGGGAAGACTAAAAGTAGTAATGAGTTTCTAACATTATTTGCAGATTTTACTAGTGGTGATAAACAGTTAATTTTGGCCTCTGATCGACACCCATCCCAAATGACGGAATTTGATGAACGATTTAGATCACGGTTTTCTTGGGGGTTAACAGTCGCTGTTGATCCTCCTGAGATTGATACTCGAGTACAAATTCTGCAGAAAAAAGCAGCCTCCTACGGGATGGTATTACCAAAGGAATGTGCGCTATTCATTGCACAAAATGTGGTGTCTAATGTCAGACGTTTGGAAGGTGCTTTAAATCAGGTATTTGCCAATGCTAACTTAACAGGAGCACAGATTACTCTTGAGATGGTGCAATACGCACTAAAAGACATCGTTGCGATGCGTGTGCAGGCAGTGAATATGGATAACATCCGTAAGATAGTTGCTGAGTACTATGATGTCACGGTCAAAGATATTATGGGGCGTAAACGTACGCGTAGTATTGCAAGACCACGTCAAATAGCGATGGCTTTGTCGCGTGAATTAACAGGCGATAGCTTCCCTGAAATTGGTCAGTCGTTCGGTGGACGCGACCATACAACGGTGATGCACGCTTGCGATAAAGTAAATGAGTTAAGAGCAGCAGATCCTGCGTTTGATAAGGATTATAAAACTCTAGCTCTAATGTTACAGGCAGGATAAAGGCGCCAAATATCATTGTGTTTTAGTAGATACAGATGGTTTATAATATCGAAAATATAAGTGCAAAGATGCTTTGTAGATTATCGTTAGTAGACAAGGTATTATTAAGCCATTACGATAAATATTTATAAAAAAATCATTCAAATAAGAGTAATTAAGCATGCAATTATCGATCAATCGAGAATCGTTACTAAAAGCTATCAACTTGATCGCCAAAGCCGCTGATAAACGCCACAATATGGTTATATTGGGTAATATCAAGCTACAGCTATCAGAATCTGAGCTTATCTTAACAGCGTCAGATTTAGAGGTAGAGCTGACATCGACATTGAAATTGCCTGCTGGTGCTTGTGTAGAAGCAGGTACAACGACACTTCCTGCAACCAAGCTAAAAGATATTTGTAAATCGCTACCTGCACAGGCTCAAGTTAATCTAGCAACTCAAGCAAATGAGCGTTGCTTATTAACTAGTGGTAAGAGTCGTTTTACATTAGGAACATTGCCAAGCGAAGACTATCCGAGCTTGGGTAACCCTGAGAATATCACACCTCTGACTATCAGCCGTAATCGTCTGACAGATTTGATTCACAAAACGCAGTTTGCGATGGCGATTCAAGATGTACGCTATTACTTAACAGGTATGTTGTTTGACGTTTCACAGCAGCAACTGACAACGGTAGCAACAGATGGCCATAGATTGGCATTAGCCCGTAGTGTTATCAATGTAAGCGCAGATCTCAATATGCAAGCTATCTTGCCACGTAAGGCAGTGATCGAACTTGAGCGTCTAGCTTCTGAGCTTGGTAAAATGTTGGGTGATCAGGACAACGCAGTTACCCTAAGTTTTGGCCGAGAGTTTTTACAAGTAAGTTTGCCGTTTGGTGATGTAGATAGTGCAGGGCAAGTTAGCCAAGATCTAATGGTGACGTTTACCGCACGTTTAATTGATGGTAAGTTCCCTGATTATCGCCGTGTGATGCCGAGCAATACTGATAAATTGGCTTTATTCAGTCAAGAAAAATGACAGACGTACTACGTCGTGTTGCCATCTTGAGTAATGAAAAATCTCGTGGTGTGGTCTTTAATTTTGCTAGCGATGGTATGGTCGAAGTACGTGCTAATAATGCTGAGCAGGATGAAGCAGTCGAGATGATACAAGCTAAGTATCAAGGTGAGCCGATGGAGCTGTCGTTTAATGCTGCGTATCTGCAAGATGTATTGGGCGTTATCCAAGGCGATTTACAAATGCATATGAGCCAATCGAATGCCTCTGTATTGGTCAATCAACTAAATGATGAGTTCCATCAATATGTCATCATGCCAATGCGTATATAGTGTTTTTTTTCTTTAGAGACAAACAAAATTGAATAGAAATAGTACGTTTTAAAGAACTTTGTTTTTAGTACTGAATATTAATTTTTAATAAACTTTTGCCTGCTAGATTAGCAGGCTTTAATGGGCGGCTATCGATACCATGATTGAACGTCTACAAATATCCCATCTTAGAAACCTTACTAAAATTAGTTTAGAGCCTGCTGCCTGCAACATAATTATTGGTGCAAATGGCAGTGGTAAAACCTCGTTGCTCGAATCTATATTCTTGTTATCAAGAGGTAAGAGCTTTCGTCATCACCAGCCAAAACGTTATATCCAACATCATCAGAATAACACGACTGTTCATGCTAAGCTCAATGATAGCCGTACTTTAGCTATTCAAAAGCAAGTAGATGCTACGACTATCCTACGCCTCAATCAAACCACTGTTTACAATCAGAGTATCTTGACAGAGCAGCTACCTACGTTGCTGATAGATCCATCGACAATGGATATGTTGGAGCAGGGAAGCGCCAGCCGTCGGCAGCTGCTAGATTGGTTAGTGTTTCACATGAAACAAGGATTTCATCCACAATGGATGGCTTATCAACGTCTTCTAAAACAGCGCAATAGTTTGCTAAAAATTACTCGTAATTTGACTCAAGTACAGCTTGCTGAGCTGAAATCATGGGATAAAGGGTTGAGCAACCATGCTGCCTTGATTCATCATTATCGCGAGCAAGTATTTACTGAATGGCAGCCTTATTTTTCCAAGAGCATTATACAGCTATTGCCATCTTACGCTGAGCAACTGAGCCTAAGCTATAACGCTGGTTACGACACCAGTGTCGCACTAGATGTGCAGCTTAATGAGCGGTTAGAGCAGGATTTGCAATTGGGATATACCCGTATAGGCAATCATCGTGCTGATATTCATGTGCATTGGCGTTCTGATGAGTCTATAAGCGACCAAACCACAGATCACAGAACAGCAGCTTCAGCACATAGTATCCAAACCAAATTACCGGCTTTAAAAGAGCAGGCAGCAAATGTATTGTCTCGCGGTGAAAAGAAACTGCTTATTACTGCACTGCGCCTATCGCAGCTACCACTGTTGCTAAACGATGAAGGGGGCAGTGACCCATTCAATGATGATTTATCATCGAAAGCAACCCCTGTTGTACTCCTAGATGATATCAATGCAGAATTAGATGATAGAGCTATAGAAATACTGCTATCGACCCTAGCTCAACTCCCTTGCCAAATATTTATGACCAGTCTGACAGATGATATTTTACCTTTAGTTAATGAACTTTGGCTACAACCAAATGTGTTTCACGTGAAACAAGGTGAGATTCTGCTTACTAACTAGTATTTCATTTTTCTGCTTATACTTTTGACGATAACCTATCTACTTTCACCTTTCATTACTCAGTACACTAGCCACTACTATCTGTCCTGACAGTTACTATGTTAAGACGACCTTTCACAGACCGTAAAACTCTCAGTAAACAGTGACTTAGAAGCAAAAAAATGTTAAAATAACCCTTTATTTTTGTCCTGTGCTCAGCAATTTATTTGATAGCATCATGGAAAAGATTTCTATTTTTCAATTCTTTATAAGTGTTTGATAAATATGTATTTTATTTATTTCAATAGTTTTAACAACGGTTAGAAAAACAAAGACTATTACTAATAAATAATTTGCTAATTTTATCTCTGTGCGGCCTTTTTTGAGGCTAACGGTGGTTAGTGGTTTAGCTGCTCATATGCACTTTAGATTATGAATAATATACGTTAATTCTAAGATGCCATTATGTAGCGGACTTTTTATAAGTGCGCTAATCGTAAATGGCTGATTATGGCTAGATTAAGGAATGTACATGAGTGATTCATTACCTATTGACCACGAGCAATTGATAGACGACAGTGCTACTGAAGCAGCTGTGCCTACGGTAGTTTCAGAAGTGTTACCTTCTGATTATAGTTCTAAAGATATTCGCGTATTGCGTGGGTTAGAGGCCGTACGGGTGCGTCCTGGTATGTATATCGGTGATACCGATGATGGCACAGGCTTGCATCATATGGTCTTTGAGGTAGTGGATAACTCTATCGATGAGGCGCTTGCCGGTCACTGTGATCAAATTGATATTGTCATCCACGAAGATGAATCTGTCAGTGTGATGGATAATGGTCGCGGTGTGCCTGTTGATATCCACCCAGAAGAGGGTGTATCAGCGGCTCAGGTTATTATGACTGTCTTGCATGCGGGCGGTAAGTTCGATGACAATAGCTATAAAGTGTCAGGTGGCTTGCATGGTGTAGGTGTATCAGTCGTTAACGCTTTGTCTCAAAAGCTTGAAATGAATATCTGGCGTGAAGGCTATCATTATCATCAGACTTATACTGATGGTGTACCTGATAGCGATATCCAACAGATGGAAGCAACCGATCAAACAGGTACCCAAATCCGCTTTTATCCTAGCAGTGATGTGTTTACTGGTACGATCTTTGAGTACGATATCTTGGCAAAACGCTTACGTGAGCTGTCATTTTTGAACTCTGGTGTGCGTATTGTTTTGACTGATGAACGTATTGATAAGCGTCACGAGTTTGAGCATAAAGGTGGCTTGCTAGAGTTTGTTAGCTACATTAATGCTGGTAAAGACGGTATCAATGAAGTCTTTCATTTTACCAGTCAGCAAGATGATGGTATCAGCGTAGAAGTCGCGCTACAGTGGACAGATACGTATAACGAAAAAGTACTGTGCTTCACCAACAATATCCCGCAAAAAGATGGCGGTACTCACTTATCTGGTTTCCGTTCAGCATTGACGCGATGCTTGAACAGTTATATGGATCGCGAGAACCTATTCAAAAAGAGAAAGTCGCTGCAACTGGTGATGATGCTCGCGAAGGGTTAACTGCAATTGTCTCTGTAAAAGTACCAGATCCAAAATTCTCAAGTCAGACCAAAGATAAGCTAGTATCAAGCGAAGTGAAATCTGCTGTTGAATCAGCGATGCATGATAAGTTCAATGACTATCTGTTAGAGAATCCAGGTGCTGGTAAAGCCATTGCTAATAAGATTATCGATGCAGCACGTGCGCGTGATGCGGCTCGTAAAGCGCGCGAGATGACACGTCGCAAGACCACTTTGGATATTGCAGGTCTACCTGGTAAATTGGCTGATTGCCAAGAAAAAGATCCAGTATTAT
Source organism: Psychrobacter sp. ER1 (assembly GCF_048631835.1). Taxonomy (NCBI): domain Bacteria; kingdom Pseudomonadati; phylum Pseudomonadota; class Gammaproteobacteria; order Moraxellales; family Moraxellaceae; genus Psychrobacter; species Psychrobacter sp. ER1. The sequence continues at coordinate 5,971 of NZ_CP184640.1, forward strand.
CTGAACTATACATTGTGGAGGGTGACTCTGCAGGTGGGTCAGCTAAACAGGGTCGTAGCCGTAAAACGCAAGCAATTTTACCGCTAAAAGGTAAGATTTTAAACGTTGAGCGTGCTCGTTTCGATAAGATGCTATCGTCTGCCGAAGTGGGTAACCTGATTACTGCGTTAGGTTGTGGTATTGGTCCTGATGAGTATAATCCTGATAAAGTACGCTACCACAAAATCATCATCATGACCGATGCTGATGTTGATGGATCGCATATTCGTACGTTGCTATTGACGTTCTTCTTCCGTCAAACACCTGAGTTGATCGAGCGTGGTTATGTATATATTGCTCAGCCACCGCTATACAAAGTGAAAAAGGTCGTCAAGAGTTATACCTAAAAGATGATGAAGCGCTTAAAGCGTATCTATTGTCTTCAACGATTGATAATACCAAGCTACATATCAGTGCCGATGCGCCTGCGATTACTGGTCAAGCGCTTGAGACACTACTCAATGACTATAACCAAACGCAGTTGATCAAAGCACGTTTACAGATTCGTTTTCCAGCGGTGATTTTGGACGCATTGACGCATACACCAAAACTTAGCACTGACATGACTTATGATGAGTCTGCCATGCAGGATTGGAAAGCAGCAATGCAGACTAAGCTTGATCACTTCGGTAGCGATCTAAGCCCTGAGATTGAACTGGTTAATATCCATGCGCCGCAGCCAAAAATATGGATGCAGCCGCAGCAGATCTATTGGGTATGACGCCAGTAGTAGGTACCGCAGAAGGCGAAGCGTCAGATAGTGAGGCTTTATCTACCAAAGCACAGTGGCTGCCACGCGTCACGGTATATGTGCATCAACTGGCACACCATTATCTGTTAGATGCTAGCTTTATCAACTCTGGTGAGTATGGCAAGTTGTTACGTCTATCAAGCGAGTGGAATACGTTGCTTGAGAGCGACGCCTTTATTCGCCGTGAAGCAAGTGCGGGCACAACGAAAGATATCCCAGTACGTGACTTTGATTACCTATGGCAACAAATGATGCTGGATGCGCGTCGTGGTCTAGCTATCCAGCGTTACAAAGGGCTAGGTGAGATGAACGCCGACCAGCTGTGGGATACAACGATGGATCCTGAAAACCGTCGTATGCTACGCGTTACGATCGAAGATGCTATCGCTGCTGACCATATGTTTACCTGTTTAATGGGTGATCACGTTGAACCGCGTCGTATCTTTATTGAAGAGAATGCGCTAACAGTATCGAACTTAGATATCTAAATTTAAAATTGGTTACTGACAATTTATAAAAATACCGCTTTGATATTCAAGGCGGTATTTTTGTTTCACGTGAAACTCATTTTTTAACGTTGCTATTACTTAATAATTATAATTTGTGGGAATCAAATGGTTGAAGTAATTTTACTCGCTATTGCTTTAGCGATGGATGCGTTTGCAGTGTCGATAGGGTTGGGTGCTAAGGCTCAAAAATACAGTCATCAATATGTACTGCGGTTGGCTATCTATGCTGCGCTATACTTTGGTATTGCTCAGGGCGTGATGCCTCTTATTGGATACTTATTGGGTGCGGCAATGTTGGGTTGGCTGGCCGCTGCTGCACCTTGGGTTGGCGGTACTATATTGATTGCTCTAGGTGGCAAAATGCTTTACGAAGTGTTTACTACTGATGAGTCAGAGGATGACAGTGATGATCTGGACGTCAATAATGATGCTATTAATACTGGTAGTGACACAGTAACAGCCACGAGTAAGCATGGACATATTAATCATCACACCATGTTTACGTTAGCGGTTGCAACCAGTATTGATGCAATGGCGGCAGGGTTTACGCTGAATTTATTGGCACTGAACGCGTGGTTAGCATGCCTTATTATCGCTGTAGTAACCGCTATATTTGGCTGGATCGGGGTCTATTTGGGACGTCGCTCAGGCACATGGCTAGAAGATAAAGCTGAAGCATTGGGCGGTATCGTGCTTATTGCGATTGGTCTAAAAGTGATGTTTTTTAGCTAATTTATTTAGTTTTTTACTGAGTATTTATACAAAGACACCGCTTTGAATATCAAAACGGTGCTTTTTTGTTTCACGTGAAACTCGAATTGGCAATTTTGCTTAGTGATTATTCTTCGTCAGTGTCAAAACGCCAAGCTAGTACGCGAGTGCTTTTTGACCTTGGCTCATCTCGATGATACGCATTTGAGCGACGTTCAACTGCTTTAATAATAATTGCAATGGCTTAACGTTTTCAGATTTCGACACTAAGGTAGTGAACCAACCGACGTGCTCTGCAAAGCTCTGACTTTCTTTTGCCATCTTAGTCAAGAACGCAATTTCTCCACCTTCACTCCATAGCTCTTTGTGCTGACCGCCAAAGTTCAGGTTTTGCGCAGCGTTGCCTGATTTGGTTGAACTGCGGCTGATTTGCTCGCTTTCATTCTTACCACGATGGCGCTGCAAGTTATGTTGCTTGCGACTATTGGCTTCCATCGCTTCTTCTAATGAAGCATGAAACGGAGGATTACAAACCACGACATCAAAATAATCTTGACGACCAATGATGTTTTTAAAGATAAACTTAGGCTCAGGCTGCAGCTTTACCTTGACCGCACTTTTCAACTTTGGATTGGCTTCACAAATCAGCGCTGCGGTGTTGACCGAAATAGGGTCAATATCACTTGCTGTAAAGCGCCAGCCATAGCTTTGGCTACCGACGATAGGATAGATAGCACTGGCACCAGTACCGATATCAAGGGCGTGAATTTCCTTGCCCGTTGGCGGTGTGTTATCGGCATTTACGTGAGTGGTTTGCGCCAGTAAGTCCGCGATATAGTGAATATAATCGGCACGTCCAGGAATAGGCGGGCATAGATAGCCTTCAGGAATGTCCCAAAATTTAACACCGTAATAGTTCGCCAACAGTGCTTTATTTAGCACGCGAACAGCCTGATGATCCGAGAAGTTAATCGTCGACTCACCTTTAGGATTGGTAATGGTGTGGTCAGCAAGCTCGGGTAAGGCGCGAGTCAATACTGCAAAGTCGTAACGACCTTGGTGCGGGTTGCGTGGGTGCAGCTGACCGAGTTTTTTCGCGGTCGCAGGAGATCTGTTTCTATGTTTACTATTTGCAGGGTTACGGGTCATGGGCTTACTTGTCATAATGTCAGGCTACGATATATGGATATAAGTAACCAGTGTAGCAGATTTCGCAGGTTGCTAATTATTTATCCGCGCTTTATCGGTCGCTTATCGGTGACGCAATATCAAGTTAAGCCCTAATACGATCATCGCAGTACCCAATACGCGGTCGATCCAATGTTCAAAACGCTGAAAGCGTCGATGTACCGCAGGGATAGAAAGTAGCATGACGACCGTACTAAACCATGCCATCTGTAACACCATCATCCATACACCATAAATAGCCAATTGCCAAAGCGGTATATCAGGCGACAATACAAGAGTAAAAATGGCTACAAAATAGACAGGTGCTTTTGGATTGAAGACGTTACAAAGGAAACCGCGACGCAACGTGGCAAAGGTAGATTCGTTATTGCTAGGCGATTTTTCGATAGTGGTTTCTTTGGTTGTAGGTATAGTTTGACTAGTGAGCGTATCTTGTGGAACGTGAGCACTTGAACTTACTTGTGGTTCTGTTTTTTCTAAAGGATGCGTTTTTTCTAAAAGGTGAGCTGTGTCTAAATCTGCTGGTTTTTTAGGCTTAGCTTGGATACCTTGCCAACCTAAGTAAATCAGATAGCCGCCCCCAACCATTTAATAGTAGTCAATAACGGCTGTGAATGAGCAATGACAGTCGCCAGTCCTAATACAGAATAGATAATATGGACGGCAAGACCCAAGGTAATACCGAGACTACAAATCAAACCTGTGCGTCGGCCTTTTGCTAATGTCTGCTGCGAGACTAAGACAAAATCAGGGCCAGGTGAGGCCGCAGCCAATAGATGTACGCTAGTGATGAGCAAAAAACCGTGCCAAAATTCCATAAAATACTCTGAACCATATTTAGACCTGCAACATAGTTGCACTTATCGTAAATGAGGTCAAATTTTATCGATTTACGCTTTATTCGAGTCAGTTCTATTGCTTGTATTATCGCGCGAGGGTGTCTATATTAAAAGTGGGTTTATCGACAAATTTCTACGAATGAAGTACCGAGATTCGACTATACCTATTGTATGACAACCTATTATATAACCACTCATTATATAACAATGATTATTTCAACAAGGACAGCACCATGACTACGGACAGCAACGCCACAGAAAACCGCATCACTTATAACACCCAAGGCCATGTTTGCCTTGTCGGGCTCAATCGCGCCAATAAACGTAACGCCTTTGACAGCCATATGATTGGTCAACTGTCTGATGCGATGACACGCTACGAGCAAGACGACAATTTACGCTGTGCATTGATATTTGCGCATGGTGATCATTTTACCGCTGGGCTGGATTTGGTAGAGCTGCAAGACAAGCTAAACGATGGTGTGTTTGAGTTTAATGATGATCAAATCGACCCATGGGGCATTAGTGGAAAACTGCGTACCAAACCTGTGGTCGTGGCGGTAAAAGGTACTTGCTTCACCGTAGCTATCGAGCTGATGCTAAATAGCGACGTGGTCATCGCTAGTGATAACTGTAACTTTGCACAAATGGAAGTACAGCGCGGCATCATGCCATTTGGTGGGGCGACGGTACGGTTTGTAGCCGCTGCTGGCTGGCAAAAAGCCATGCCGTATCTACTCACTGGTAAAGCATTCGATGCGCAAACGGCAGATAGGCTGAATTTGGTCAGTGAAGTAGTAGCAAATGGAACTGAGTACGAGCGTGCATTGACGCTGGCACAAGAAATTTGCAAAGCTGCGCCGTTAGGTGTGAGAGGTGCATTGTCTTCAGCACAAGATGCCAGTCGAAATGGTGCAGCGACTGCATTGGCCAATATCCATAGCTATCTGCCGCCGCTGTTTCATTCAGAAGATGCGAAAGAAGGCGTAATGGCGATGGTTGAGAGACGTGAGGCTGAGTTTAAAGGGATATAGATAATGATGTTTTTCGATAGTGAGCTGTTTGGAAAAGTTCCTTCTCCAGAGTCAATTGAAGATTTATTAGCCTTAGTTAAGAGTCATGCTCCAAATCGTAGAAATGTTTATTTTTGGAGAGGGCAAAGTGATATCCAATGGCCTATTCATAGTGCAGCTTACAGACGGTTGAATATTACTAATAAAGAAGTGACTGAGCAAATTATGCAAAGTTATGAGAAGTCTTTGTTAGAGCATGCTACTCATCAAGGTTATAGATACGATAATAATAGAGAGCTTAAAGATCTAGAGTTACTAGCTAAACTTCAACATCATGGAGCTGCAACGAGATTGCTTGACTGCTCTAGAAATTTGTTAATAGGTCTATGGTTTGCTTGCACATCTGAGCAAGAAAAAAATGGGCTACTTTTCGGATTTCATTCCAACTTTGTTGGAGGATATGAAAATGAGCTTGAAGTTAGGTCTTATGCGGATGTGTGTAATGAGCTAGAAGGTTATGATCATCCATTCGTTTGGCAACCGCCAGTAGTTTCTAAAAGAATAGCATCTCAAAGTGCCCAGTTTCTTTATAGCGGAGTTACTAATAAACCGTCTGGAAGTGTAGCTATATCTAATAATATAGATTCATATATAGCCATAAACATTACTCCTTCCTTTAAAAACTAGCTTTCAAAGAGCTAGCAGAGACTTTTGATATAAGACATTTAACGTTATTTCCTGATCTTGATGGATTTGGGTATGTACATAGTTTTAGGTTCGGTCAGTTTCAACACAACCGTTGGTAAGCTAAACGAGTCTTTTACTAAGATTTTGAAAGGGTATAATATCTTTAAAAAAGTGAATTAAGAATAGAAATATTACTTTAAGCTACTTTAGCTGAAACCATCTACTTACATAGAGCAGCAAATGGCAGAATTGGCTCCAGCTTCATAATAACTCTGATAACCACGGAATCTAACGCAGCAATTCAAAATACCATCATATAAACTAACAATACCACCTAAAAAACCTCGCAATCGCGAGGTTTTTTTATTGAATTCGGCTAATTACATCTGCAGCAGCATTAGAAACTAGGTTCTAATAGACTATTATTTAGCTGACTTATAGTAATCAACCATCATCGTACCTAAAGTGCCGTTGTCATCGATCGTGACGATTCTGACCGTACCTGATTGTGCTGCGGTACTCGACTGCACTTGTCCGGCGTTACCTAGGACGACTTGGTTGTCTTTAGATGCCTTTGCCTCGTTACCGATAGCGATACTGTTCATGCCACCTGCCATAGATTTATTGCCAACCGCGACCGAAGTTGCGCCTTGAGCTGCTGCCGCTTCACCGACAGCGGTAGAGCGTACACCACTTGCATTGGCTAGATGACCAAACGCTTGTGCGCGTTCAGCAGTGGCTTTTGACTGCCAACCGATAGAGGTTGAGCCTAGACCAGTGGCATTGGCTTCACCGCCTACGGCAGTGGCTGAGTTTAGTCCTGCATTGGCTTTATTACCGACAGCAACCGTATCATTATTGCCACCTGCCATAGCTGCTTCACCGACAGCGGTAGAGCGTACACCGCTTGCATTGGCTAGATGACCAAAAGCTTGCGCACGTTCGGCAGTGGCTTTAGATTGCCAACCGATAGAGGTTGAGCCTAGACCAGCAGCGTTAGCTTGACCGCCAACGGCAGTAGCTGAGTTTAATCCTGCATTAGCCTGACTACCAATGGCAACGGTATCATTGGTGCCGCTAGTCGTGGCAGCATTGCCGAGAGTGATGGCGGTGCTGCTAGTTGCGTTTGCAGTTTGATGGTCAGTTCCTGTTGCCATAGCAGTGCAAGAAGCAGTTGCGGCAATGGCAAAGGTGAGCGCACTAATCTTTAGTACTGATTTCGGTAAAAAGTCCATTTTCATTCTTCATTCCTTTTTGTTAGCCTTGATGGCTTATTAGATAGTTTGGGTAGATGTTGATAGATTATAATCATGGCAACATCAGCGCACTCTGGCACAAATAACTTTATGATAGATAGAGTCCGAAACCTTAATGTAGCATTAATTTTTAATCATTATTAAAACAATGTTCACTTTATATCTTTGACGGTTATTTAAGCCGATAAATGGATAATTAAAGTCTAAGAGCACTTTAATTATTTGTAAAAAATCGAATGCGCCTTAATCTACTAGAGCAGATAGCGTAGCGTATATTGATAATATAGTGCACATATTGCGATGTGTTTTTGACGTTTCAAACCATTATTATTCCAAATAAGAAGAGTAGCAATGCAATATAACTTTGATGAAATAATCGACAGACGCGATACCGGCTCACTTAAGTGGCACTATACCGATGACACGATTGCGCTATGGGTCGCGGATATGGATTTTAAGGCTGCCGCACCGATATTAAGCGCGGTTGAGCAAGTCGTGCAGCATAGCATCTTGGGTTATACCAAGCCTACTGATGCCTTATACAACTCGATTATTAACTGGCATGGCAGTCGTTATGACTTGCAGTTAGAGAAGCAAAATATCTTGTTTTCCCCTGGTGTCGTGCCAAGCCTAGCGCTGATGATGAATGTCTTTACCAAGGTAGGCGAGGCGGTAATGGTCAACGATCCTATCTACACGCCTTTTATGACTAAGGTTGAGCAAAATGATCGCAAGCTTGTACTCTCTGCATTAAAGGAAGTCGAAGGTAAATATCATCTGGATTTGGCTGATATCGAAGCCAAGATAATCGAGCATGAGGTTAAGCTTTATCTACTGTGCAATCCGCACAATCCTGGCGGGCGTGTATGGACGAGGGACGAACTAAAAACGCTACTGGCCATTTGCAAAAAGCACAACGTGGCGATTGTTAGTGACGAAATTCATCAAGATTTGACCTTGACTGGTCATACGTTTACGCCATTTCTGACGCTAGCAAAAGGCTATGAGCACAATGTAGTCAGCCTGACTTCGATGACCAAAACCTTCAACATCGCAGGTATCAAAGGCTCAATGATATTTGCAACAGATGAGGCATTGGTCAAAAAAATCAGCCAGCAGCAGCAGTTAAATGATGAGTATGAGCTGAATCTATTTGCGTATACAGCCATGCGTAGTGCTTACGAGCACGGCGGTGAGTGGCTAGAGCAGGCGCTTAATTATATAGATGCCAATATTGAATTGACGATGCAGTTTTTAAATGAGCATTTGCCTGATATTAAAATCATGCGCCCAGAAGCATCGTACCTAATTTGGCTAGATTGCTCAGCATATAGCCAAGACGATCAAGCATTATATGATGCGCTTAGAGCTGCTAAAGTTGAGCTAAACGCTGGCATTAAATATGGCGAAGAAGGACATTTAAAGATGCGCCTAAATGTGGCCTGTCCTAAAGAAATATTGAGGGAAGGTTTGAATCGCATTCATGCAGTGTTGGGTGATATTACGTAGTAAACCTAGTAAATGGCTGATGAACAGAGAGGAAGATAGTTTGCTCATAATTGGGTTTGCTGTCTACTCTTTGCTTATTTTTATCATTGCTTAGAGAGTAATTATTCAAATTGAGGGTATGCGCGAATAATAATCGTGAATAATTAACCATCTAATAGCCAATAGAGGGCGTAAACTTGTTAAAATAGGGCACCAATTTATCTATTGATGGATATCGATTTATGACCACTGCTGCTGCCACTCCTGCAATCAAAGAAGATCGCATCTTAATCCTCGATTTTGGCTCGCAATATAGCCAGTTAATCGCTCGCCGTGTGCGCGATTCTGGGGTGTTTTGTGAGATGTTCCCTTATGATATCGACACTCAGCGCATCATCGATTTTGGCGCAAAAGGCGTCATTTTGTCAGGTGGCCCTGAGAGCGTCCACGCAGAAAACAGCCCACGTATCAACGATGCGGTATTTGATCTAGGCGTGCCAGTACTAGGTATCTGCTACGGTATGCAAGCGATGGCAGATCGTTTCGGCGGGCAAGTTCATGCCAGTGATATCCATGAGTTTGGTGCGGCGACTATCGAAGTAAATGGTCACTCGCAGCTGACTGACGGTATCGAAGACAGCAAGACTGACGGCGCGGCTGCCAAGCTAAACGTTTGGATGAGTCATGGTGACAAGGTCATTGAAGTACCTGAAGGCTTTGACATCATCGCTAGCACGCCAAGCTGTCCGATCGCGATTATGGCCAATGATGACAAGCAATACTACGGTCTACAGTTCCATCCAGAAGTCACGCATACGCTACAAGGTCAAGCGCTGCTTGGTCGTTTCGTTCATCAAATCTGTGAATGTGCAGGTGAGTGGACGCCAGACAATATCGCTGATATGCGTATCGCACAGTTAAAAGAGCAAATCGGTGACAAGCAAGTATTGCTAGGTCTATCGGGCGGTGTTGATAGTTCAGTCGTTGCCGCGTTATTGCACAAAGCAATCGGCGATCAGCTGACTTGTGTGTTCGTCGATAACGGTCTATTGCGTCTGCATGAAGGTGACCAAGTCATGCAAATCTTTGCAGAAAACATGGGTGTAAAAGTCATCCGTGTTGATGCTGAAGATTTGTTCTTAGATGCGCTAGCGGGCGAGTCTGATCCAGAGAAAAACGTAAAATCATCGGCAAAACCTTCATTGACGTATTCGCTGATAGCGCGCGTCAAGTGAGCGAGCAGAGCGATGGTAAAGTGGTTGAGTTCTTGGCACAGGGTACGATTTACCCAGACGTTATCGAATCTGCTAAGTCACATCAAGGCAAAGCACACGTGATTAAGAGCCACCATAACGTAGGCGGTTTGCCAGATGATTTGGCATTTAAACTGATTGAGCCGTTACGTGATTTGTTCAAGGACGAAGTGCGCAAGCTTGGTATTACATTGGGCCTACCAGCCAAAATGATCTATCGTCATCCGTTCCCAGGTCCAGGTTTGGGCGTGCGTATCCTTGGTGAAGTCAAAAAGAATATGCTGATATCCTGCGTTTGGCAGATGCGATCTTTATGCAAGAGCTTGAGCGTTCAGGCTGGTATGACAAGACGGCACAAGCATTTGCGGTATTCCAACCAATCAAATCTGTCGGCGTGGTCGGCGATGGCCGTCGCTATGCGTGGGTAATCGCGCTACGTGCGGTTGAGACTGTAGACTTTATGACGGCTCGCTTTGCACATCTGCCGTATGATTTGATCGAGACGGTATCGAACCGCATTATGAATGAAATCGCTGACGTATCCCGCGTGACTTATGATGTGTCGAGCAAGCCGCCTGCAACGATTGAGTGGGAATAGCATCAAACTAAAAATCTGATTAGCTCAATATAGTCATAAAAAAGCACTCAACTTAGTTGGGTGCTTTTTTTGGTTTATATGAAGAATTTAATTATTTTCAGAAGCTTTTATATACTATTGTGTGTTAACTTTTGTATAGTTAATTTTTACCATATAGTAGGCAATTAAAAATTGATTGCCTAAAAATTACGAAAAGGACAAGGTTTTATGATTAGTAAGATTGAAACTCAGAAGATAAAGATTAAAAACCAACCGTCAACAGACGGTACTTTTTGGAGAGGTTTAGGGGGTCATTTTAGTAACTTGACTCAAATTATTAGTGAATTTGTAGATAATAGTATTTCAGGTTTTGTGGAGTCACCTATACCAGTCGCTAACATCACAGTTAGTATAGTTAGAATCGCCAACGGTGATGTGAAAATTAAAATTATCGATAATGCTTCAGGAATTAAAGACTTAGATTCCGCATTTGAAATAGGTTCTATAAAGACCAAGTCAAGTAGCTTAAATGAACATGGTTTTGGTATGAAGCATGCTTTGGCATCTGCTAACCCTAATAATAATGACTGGGTAATAACAACTAGAACTATTGAAGACGCACATCTAAATCAGTACAAAGTTATTTCAGCACCTTATAAGTTTGATGATTTCGAAGCTACTTTATATGATGGCGCAGATCTTGAATCTAAAACGGGAACTAAGATTGAGTTCACTGTGAACAGGCAGTTGTTCAAAACAATAGTTGCAGGTTTGCCAGGAAACTATCAAGCTCTTTCATCAATAGTTAAAATATTGAAAGAGGATTTGGGTTATATATACTCTGCATTTATAAAAAATAATATAGCTTCAATAGTAATTGAATTCAACGAAGAGGGTCAAGAGCAGGAATTCGAAAAAGTTACTGCTGTTGAACCACAGGTAGAAGCGACTATTGATCCTGGTAATAGTCAGGAAAATATTGATTTAGGTGATGGTAATGTAGTTCTAGAATATAAATTTAGTAAAATAAATGAGAATCCAACATATAAGAAACATTATATAAAAACTATGTCGACTTCTGGTGTCGAGATAAGGATAAATGGTAGATTGTTAGCTGATAATTTGTTTAAAGAGATATGGGGTATAGAAAAACATAACTCATATAATTATTTGTTAGTACAAATAGATATTAAGTCTGAGTACTCTAACAGGTTACCGAAAACAACAACTTCTAAAACTGGCTTAAGACAAGATGATGAAAAGTTATCAGTTCTATATGAATGGATAAAAAAGAAGCTACCAACTCCAAAGCAAGACTCTAAGTTAAGTGACCATGAAATTGATCTATTCAAACAACTCAAAGACACTAAGAAACCTCATATAGCAGATACTGATATTATAACTTTAGAACAGCGTGCATATACAAATTTGAATGAAAAGATACGAATAGACTTCTATCTTAATCAAAATAATGAAATAAAGATTTATGAAGGAAAGAAAGATAAGACAACACCTAAAGATGTTTATCAACTAATGATGTATTGGGATGGTTTAGTATATGATGGTATAAATCCTGATGTTGGTATCTTAATTGCAGCTGAACACCCTAAGTCAGTAGAGTCGATCGTAGAATTAGTAAATAATAGGCTAGATGATAATAAAAGAAATTACAATTTCATTATGAAAACATGGAACCAAGAAGGTATTCCTTACCCAAATTAATTCGAATATAAAGTAACTTTATTCTAAAGGGAACAAAAAGCAGCACCTCAAAAGAGATGCTGCCTTTTTTATAATGCTTAACTGCTAAGCTAAAATTTTATCCTTTCACATTCACCACATAACGCCCAACCACTTTGCTAGACATAAAGCGATCTAAGTATTCTGGCGTTTGCTCTAGTGTAATCTCTTCCCCATAACTCTCTAGGTTAGGCAGTTTCATATCCGTAGCGACACGTTTCCAAATCGCTTCTTTATCAGCCAACGGGATATAGACCGAGTCGATACCCAATAATGATACCGCTCTAGTGATGAATGGCATGACCGTCATCGAAAACTCAGCGCCACTGGCTAGGCCACAGCTTGTCACCGCGCCGCCCGCTTTGGTTTGTTTGAGCAAATTAGATAGGTAATCGCCACCGATAGTATCGATAGCGTTTGCCCATAGCTCACGGCCAACAGGTTTGTTACCGATTTCATTGATGGTATCGCGATGACGTACTTCGCTCGCGCCAAGCTCTTTTAGATGTTCGCTTTGCTCTGGTTTACCTGAGAATGCAATCACCTCATAGCCGAGCTGCTTTAAGATAGCGATACTGATCGTACCCACGCCACCTGTTGCACCAGTCACGGCAACTGGGCCATCACTTGGTTTTGCGCCCATTTTCTCTAGCTTTTGCACACTTAGTGCTGCGGTTAGGCCGCCAGTACCATAGGTCATCGCTTCTTTTAGCGTCAGCGTTTCTGGGCAAGGTAGCGCCCACTCTGCGGGGATTGAGATCATTTGACCGAGACCACCATCTGTGTCCATACCGAGATCATAGCCGAATACCAATACCTCTTGTCCTGCGCTAAACGTGCCTGATTTATCACTGACGACCACGCCAGCTGCGTCGATACCTGGGGTATGCGGGTACTGTTTGGTGATTCGTTTATTACCAGTGGCTGACATCGCATCTTTAAAGTTTAACGATGAATAATGCACTTCGATGAGCAAATCATTTTCTGGCAAGTCACTGACTTTGCGCTCTTGAATGCTTTTTTGAATTCGCCATCGCTGGTTTCTTCGACAACTAAGGCTTTGAATGTTGTATCGTTTGACATAGCTATATCCTTACTAAATATTATTATTTGGGTTGATAGGTAACTGCTGATGAAACTAATTACTTTGAAATCATCATGACAACAGCATGGTTAAAATAAAAAAGCCCATAGTATTATCTGACGAGTAATACAAATGGACTTTTCATATTTATGATGCCTTCAATGACAATCAATGCAAGGTCAGAGTATCGCTTAAGGTTTTAGGATAACTTTACCTTTTTTACTTGATTGTACTTTTCCAGAGACGGCAGTTGTGATGTCATCTAGACTATAAATGGCTTCGATAGGGAGTTTTAGATCGCCGTTCGAAGCGCGTTCTAGTAGCTCATCGATTAGACGTTGTTTGTTAGCAAGATCCATTTCTTGACTGGTTTTACTGCCCCAGAATCCTTTGACAGTCGCTTGCTTAAAGATCAAGCTACCAGCATCTAATGCCATTGGTTTGCCTGACATGATACCGAATGAGACCAGCGTACCTTTGCTACCAAGTAATGATAGTAGCTCGTTGCTCGACTCACCACCGACTGAATCAACGGCTGCTGTGATCTTGTCATCACCAATGATAGCGCGAACTTGGTCTTTCCAGTCATCATCAGCGGTGACGACATTGTTTTTGATACCGAGCGAGGTCAACTCTTCTATCGCGTCTTTACTACGTACGAGATTGATCGTATTCACACCGCGTGCTGCTGCTAGCATCGCAAGGGTTTTACCCACCGCGCCGTTTGCCGCGTTATGAATAATCCATTGACCGCTAGTTACTTCTAAGAATTCTAATAGCATTAGGGCAGACAACGGCATAGCGATCAGCTGGGCAGCTAACTCGTCTTCGATGCTATCAGGCATGTTAAATACCATGCTGGCAGGAGCGACAAAATACTCCGCCCACGTCTCGTGCACACTGGCACAAGCCACACGTTGACCAACACTTAGATCTGTCACATCATCGCCCACGGCATCGATAATACCTAGCGCCTCACTACCACCGATGGCTGGCATCTCAGGCTTATAGCCGTATTGACCACTTACGGTTAGCAAGTCATGGTTATGAATAGGGGAGAGAATGGTTTTGATACGGACTTCGTTGGCAGCAGGCTGCGGCATGGGACTGTCGCCAGCGCTCAATACGTTGGAGGGTTTGCCAAAGCTGTTATGAATAGCACTACGCATGATGATTTCCTTTGTTTATTTTTAATAATCGTATTCTAGTTATTTGATTGTCTGTCAGTGATGGACACTTGAAGAAAGCGTGCAATCAGCTAACAACAGTAGCAACTTTGATGGATTGTTATCAGTACTTTTTTGGTTAAGTAACGTTGTTGCTTACTGATGAGGACATTGCACAATCATGGCAAATTCAAGACAGCGATATTATTGGGAAATATGCTGTAGTGCGCAGGAATATTTAATAAAACTCTATCCTGCTCAGTACATGCTCTTGTATTAGATAGGCGCAGATGTACGCACTTGGCCACGCAAAAATAAAAGCCAGTCCCCAAGAATGCATCAATTCTGTAAAAAGCCATCAACGTAGCCTACTTTTACCAATAATAGCGCTGACGAGATAATAAGCGACATCATCATCGCCATCAGACCTGTAAAGATAAGGCGATAGAGCTTGCGACGAATGCGTATTCTGATAGTGGGAAAGTTGGTCATAGTATTTGGTGTCCTACAGGATGATAGCAATTAATGACGCTCAGCCTATGATGCTGGCGTATGGCACAAATATAATTATGCGGTAATAAATAAGCGTAACTGACAAGATAGTTGGCTACGAGGGCACATGATACGCTTCGAAAATGAGTAGGTAAAATCGTTATTATTAATGGTAGGGTTTGCGATATGTTATTAATATGATTATTGTCTTTAAAGCAGCATTTTAAAGCTTTTTGAAGAGCTTATTGCTAAAACGAATATCTCTAAAAACAGCGCGTTCTCAACAGTCAGTTTTGCTACGATAACTTACTATAACTAAGACCAAAAACAACTAGGAGTATAGTATGGCAGCTCAAGAACAACGAGGGTCTCAACAAAAAACATTAGGAATCATCGGTGGTATGAGCTGGGAGAGTACCGAGAGCTATTATCGTCTGATTAATGAAGGTGTCAAGCATCAGCTTGGCGGACTACATTCAGCAGATTTGTTGATTCATAGTGTGGATTTTGCGTTGATCAATACGTTACAGGAGCAAGGCAGATGGGACGAGCTAGGTATGATAATGGCTAACAGTGCTCAGCGTCTACAAGTAGCTGGCGTACAAGGAATCATGATTGCTTCTAACACGATGCACAAACTGGTCGATGACGTGCGCTCCGCCACAGACTTGCCATTGACTCACATCGCTGATGCGACTACTGATGCTATCAAAAAACAAAATCTTAACAAAATAGCCTTACTTGGTACTCAGTTTACGATGACTCAAGATTTTTATAAGCAGCGTCTTATGGATGCGGATTTACAAGTATTGATACCAGAAGATGAGGCGAGAGCAGAAGTACATCGCATTATCAAAAAAGAGCTGTGTGTCGGTGAGTTTAAAGACAGCTCACGAGCGTATTATCGTCAAGTGATTAAAGATTTGGCAGCGAAAGGGGCAGAGGGTGTGATCTTGGGCTGCACAGAGATTGGTCTACTTATTAAACAGGCTGATAGCCCCATACCTGTATTTGATACCACAGCTATTCATGCAGCTGCGGCGGTAGATTTTTGTTAGAGTAGTGCGAACTGATAAAAATATTTAAGCCTATAATGTTTTTACCAGTCGCTCAAGCAGTTCAAGCGTGCTTTCTTGTTTGACCAAAGTTATCCCTTGTCCTGCCCATAAAGATTGATGTTCTGCATCCATATTCTGAGACGCATGAGCTCGCATAGATTTGGACATGGCATTTAATTGTGGGTAGGGCGGTAGCTCATCTGCACTCTCAAATTGAGCAAAATCACGTAGATAATCGTTTAATAAACCACGAGCGAGCTTACCTGAAAATAATCGAGTTAAGCGTGTCTCTGAGCTGCGCCTGCTGTGACTGGCATCGAGTAAGGCTTGTTTATAAGTATCATTGATACCGCATTGGTCAGTGGTCAAAAACGCCGTCCCCATCTGTGCAAGCTCAGCACCTGCCGCTTGTACTGCCTTGATATCCTGCCCCGTCATAATGCCACCTGCTGCAATCAAAGGAATATCAGTACAGGCGCGGGTTTGGGCAATCAAAGTCAATAATCCCAATGGATCTCTTTCACTTTGCGGTAACCAACCACCGCGATGACCTCCTGCTTCGACCCCTTGTACACATACCGCATCTGCGCCAATATCTGCCCATGCTATCGCTTCTAGTGGATGATTGGCAGTGCCGATGACGCGCGTGCCGAGACCTTGCAGACGCTGAACTTGCTCAGCACTGATAATGCCAAAGGTAAAACTGGCAACAGGAACGGGATTGTCATAGAGCACTTGTAGCTGCTCTGCGAAGCTCTGCGCTGGGCGTTCAGGTAGTGCAAATTCGATATTATTGTCTTGATAGTACTGACTTAGCCAAGCGGGAATTTCGGTATCAAAGGTCGTAGATTCTTGCTCAGACAATACCATGAGATTGATCATAAACGGACGGTCGGTGAGCGATTTAATGGTATTAATTTGGCTGGTCAAAACATCTGGCGCCGTCATGCCAGACCCTAATGAGCCCAGCCCACCAAAATTATTCACCCTCGCTGCCAGTTCAGGTGTGGTTGCTCCTGCCATTGGCGCTTGAACGATAGGGTAGGTGATATTAAGCGTATCAAGTAAGGTCATGAATGGTTCCTTTTTATTAGGATATTTGCATGGCTTACTTTAACAGAGCTGAGTACAGAGTATGTGAGATAGTGTTTATTTAGTTAGGAAATAGGAGGGGTGGGTTTTGGCTACGAAGTTGTAGTTTATTATTATTAATATGGAAAACATTATAATAATCTATGCTAAATTATATTTAATAATAAACTTAAGTTAAGAGGTTGGTATGAGGTTAGTTAAGGCAAGAATACAAAATTATCGTAGCATAATAGATGGGCGGTAACCCTCCCAAACCTAAGACACCTAATAAATAGAATTAAGCCGCTTGATTGAGTTTCTGTATTGGCGTAAAGCCGCCATTGCCCATATGTGGGCGCTCATTATTGTAGTGATATAACCAAGCCTCTGCTTGTGTGCGTACTTGATCAAGAGTATCAAACAGCTCCTGATTTAACCAATCATAGCGCATCGTTCTATTAAAGCGCTCCACATAAGCATTTTGCTGTGGATTGCCAGGCTCAATGTAACTAATCGTGATGACTTTCTGCTCAGCCCAGTCTTTAAGTGCATTACTGATATACTCAGGGCCATTGTCACATCTTATCTGCACAGGTCTACCTCGGCACTCAATTAACTGGTTCAAGCTACGTATAACCCTCCCAGCTGGTAGCGAGAAGTCAATCTCTACTGTCAGTGCTTCACGGTTATAGTCATCAATCACATTAAACAGTCGAAAGCCACGACCATCTGTTAAGCTATCATGCATAAAGTCCATGCTCCAGCTTTGATTGATCTTATCAGGTACTGCCAGTGGTACAGGCTTATTCGAAATAGAAGACTTAAAAACAATCATGGTTGGACCGAATGAAGCAGGAAAAACAGTAGTTTTGAAAGCTTTACAGCAGCTAAATAAACCAAAAGATGTAGATGGATTTGAAGCACTTAGAGATTACCCAAGGTCAAAATATAACGACATAACTTCTGGGAGAGTATTAATTGAAGATGTTACCGTCGTAACTGGTTGGTTTAGGCTAGATGAAGATGATAAAGAAGCTATACCTGCTGAATTTCACGATTGCATCTATGAAGTAAATAAAAGTATTGATAATCAGGTATACCACTCTCTTGAAAATGCTCCTCCAAAAATTTACTACAAAGATATTAGAAATGATTTATCAAGGTTGATAGCGCATTTAGATAAGCAGTATGCTATTGAATACCCAAACAAAGAAACTGAAAAACCCAGTGGGAATCTAAATACGATTATTAAAAACTGGAGTGATAATACAGTCATATCAGCAGATAAAGCTGGCGAGTTAAAAGGTTTTCTAGAAAATAATTTTGCTCTTATTGATGAAGATAATAATAAGGAAGAGCAAAGATTCGAAAACTTGAAAGATTTGATTCAGTTGAATGAACAGAGAGATAGTGTTCTAGAAACGTTAGATGAAAGAAAACCAGTATTTATTCTATTCAACAATTATTTTAAAGTTAAGCCTTCTGTACATTTGGCACATTTAGTACAAAGGACTGAAAATAACCTATTAGATGATGCTTATTATGATTATGGAAATTTATGTCTTCTCAAGCTACTAGGTTTTACTGCAAGAGAACTTTCAGAGTTAGGAAATACGCAAAGCCCTAAAATTAACGATACAGTAGCGCTAAAAGCTTATAAAGATAAACTTGATAGTAGAAGTTATCAACTAAACGCTGCAAGTGTTCAGTTAACAGATGAAATTCGAAAGGTATGGATGCCAAATCCCGAACGACCTGAAGCAGATAAATTGAAAGTAACAGCTGATGGACAGTATTTAAAAGTCGTTGTAGAGGACGATATTGGTGTTGATATTGAGCTTGATCAGAGATCTGAAGGCTTTCAATGGTTAGTGTCATTTTTTGTCGTATTCTTTGCCGAAGCAATGGATAAACATAAAAATGCTATTTTACTTTTAGATGAGCCTGGCATGAGTTTACACGGCTTAAAACAAAGAGATTTTAGAGAAACTATCACAAGATTAGCAGAAAAAAACCAGACTATTTATACTACTCATTCTCCATTTCTTGTAGGTCCCGACGAATTAGATATCGTTAAGGTAGTAGAAATGAAAAACCGTAGAGATGGGACCAAAATACATACTACGATTTCCTCAAGTGATCCAGCTGGTCTCCTACCTCTCCAAGAGGCATTAGGATATGATTTAGCTCAAAGTCTATTCACACAAAAGAAAAATTTAATTTTAGAAGGGATTACAGACTATTGGTATATAGAAGCAACTGCGGCGCTTTTACGTAAAGATAATGTAGTAAATTTAGATAATAAGATAGCTCTTGTCTTCGCTAATACAGCTGGTAAGGTTGTGTATTATGCAACTATATTACACGCACAGAAATTGAAAATTGCAGCGTTACTTGATTCAGATAGTGCAGGTGATCAAGCTGCTCAACAGGAAAATCTAATTCACACTTTAGGCAACAAGAACATATTTCGCACTAAGGACTATTGTAAAAATGTTTCTAAACCAGAAATCGAAGACTTACTACGTGAAACGCTTATCAATATTGTGGAGTCAGAATATTCTATTAACTGTAAAGAAATAGCAGATTCACAGCCTAGTAGAAGTATTGTAAATATATTCAGTAAAGAAGTACCAAATTTTTCTAAATATGATTTAGCTAAAGCTTTTATAAGATGGTCTAGAGATAACGATTCGTCAAAACTCTCTACTGATGAAGTTGAGGGTTGGAAGAGTCTTATAGATGACGTAAATAAGGCTCTAAAGTGATATCCAAGCTAATAATTTATGGGTCAGTATCTCGTTGATATTATTGATATTATTGATATTATTGAGATAATGACCCAATTTCATAACTTTATCAACTAACTTTGCTTATCTTTTAATTCAGCTGCAATGACCCTTTCGCATTCATCAGTAGCTCAACCACATCATCACCGCTAATCACTTCAAAGCGCTTGTCGATATCTGACTCTTCTACACCGTTGTATTTCATACAAGCGCCGCAGACCAACACTTGACCACCTTTTTCGATAAAGGCCTCTAGTAACTCACCAGCTGGCTCAAACGGATCGCCGATATCTACATTGTCTAGCGCGTTTGGTTTTGCCAGATGTACGGCATCCACCATTAATATCACAGTAGCAGAATGGCCTTTCTTCAATGCCACGCCTGCCATGGTAAACGCTAAAGTAATTTTGCTTGGGTTTGATTCGCTATTATCAAATAACGTACCGACATAATCTGTTGTATTAGCCATATTATTCTCCTTATAAGACTATATTTGTTTTGTCTGAGTATGTACTCACTACTATCCTAACATTTATTATATGTATTTATATAATGAGCTGTTATGGAATAGTAGCTATAAGGTTGCTTGCTTATACCATCTGTTAAATAAGCTAAAAGTAATGGGTTTCTAGCTTATAAAATTAAGTTAGTCAGCTGTATCAACAGGTGGCCACGGACGATCAGCATCACTTTTGATCCACTCAGCCACGTAACCTGTTGGCGGTAGATCCCAGTTAGATTGGTCAAGTGCAGCTAGTACTTGTGCCGTGTCGATCACTCTGCCACCCTTTGTCACACCAGTACGCAGTAGTCCAGATGAGCAGGGCTGGCCCTTGACCCACATTGATTGCTCTATATACAACCAGCGCGCATCGATACCGACGATTTTGGTCTTGAGCGTGACTTTTTGAAAGGCGCGAATACGCTTACGGTATTGAATAGTACTGCCAGCGATGACCAAACCCCAGCGTTGTTTTAACAACTGCTTGCCAAGCCCAGTCCGTACTGCAAAGTCCATACGACCCAAATCATAAAGCGTAAATACGCGGCCGTTATTCATCTCCAAAAAATTATCTATATCGGATAAGCGGCAGCGAAACTGAATCTCACTGGTGTCCTTAAACGTCAGTGTATCGCCTTTTTTGCTTTTAAGGCAGCATGAGCAATGGTGCTAGCATAACGGATAAATGGGTACATAAAACACTCTCAAAAGGTTATAAACGTTGGCGTTATTATTTTGTCATTGATGACAGTAATTATTTATTGTCAGAGCCCACATCCTGAGAAGACTCGCTATTAGAAGCCACGCCAATCCAATTAAAATAATCGCTGACCGTTTCAGGTATCCAGTTAATATCGAATTTTGAAGTCTTGGATTCTTTATCATTGGTGACAGACAATTTGCTTTTGGACTGACCGTTGTCTGAGCGATAACGCAAATAACCGATGTGCCCACCGTGCTCAGTATCTAAGATAGTGACATTCTCAGAGACATCATTTGGGGTAGCGGTAAAGCCGATAAAAGGGTCGTCCTTTGCACTGATTAATAGCAGAGGGTGAGTGACGTTGCGCAAATACGGCATGGCGGATGCGGTATGATAATAGTCGTTTTTGGAGCGATATCCGTGACGCGGCGCGGTAAAGATATCATCGAAATCACTGATACGATTGGCAGCTTTGATAGAATTGATTTCATCTTGAGTGAGATCGTTTGCCAATGCTTTTTTGATAATTGGGTTAAGCAGATAAGGCGTATAGATACGATGACTCAAGAAGCTGTGCATAGTAATGGCAGCTGAAGACATATCGACTGGCGCGGAGATAACAACGGCACCTTTACATAGAACTTTGTCCTCATATTCGCCCATGTATTTGGCCAGTGCATTGCCACCTAATGAGACGCCAACGGCATAGATATTGGCATACTGCTCACGCAAATTCTGTAGCGCATGATGCACCTCATCAGTGTCGCCTGCATTATAAAATACTGTGCCACTAGCAGGAATACCACCGCAACTACGGAAATGTGCCACCACAAAATGCCAACCTTGCGCGTGCATTTGGTACGCTAGTGCGCGTGCGTAATGACTGTCACTACTGCCTTCCATGCCGTGGAATAAGACAATCAACGGAGTTTGCTCAAGTTCGCCATCTTTTGATACTTCTACAGGGTGCGCATCATAAAAATCATAAGCAATATCGCTCTCGTCCAATGAGTCTTTTTCGACCACGCGGCGGTAGGTCGGTGCCTTTGGCGCAAAAAACTTGGGTAAGATGCTTTGCAAGTGTGGGTTGGTCAGCCAAAATGGTGGCTTAAAAGGTGCTGGAGAAAAAGGTTTGGTTGAAGTTGGCATATATTGGTCTTATTTAATAATCGTGGAAAAACAAATAGAGTAGTGTGATAAGGGTTTTTTATCATAACGTCAGTACCTGTGAAAACCAATAATTTTCAGTGAACGCATAATTACTGAAAACAGCTACTGAAAATTAGCTACTGAAAACAGCTACTGAAAGCAGTTACTGAGAAGTAGGTGCTACAAATTATTAACCGAGAAACAGTTACTGAAAAAGCTAACGAATAAATATACTGAAAAAGAACTATCTAAAACGGCCGATAAGTAGTTAGTCAGAATTTTTTAGTCTTCTGATTTATCCAATACTCGACCATCCATTGCTAAGCGGGCTTTTAGACTTTCGACATCTGCTTCAGCAAGTGTAGCGGTTAAAGTCACTTGTTTGCTATAGGCGACATCGTCGATATGACCGCTAAGGCTCTCTATCATATAGCGACATTGCGCTTCAGTCGCAAACTCTGCCAGTATCTGAATCTGGGTCATCGGTACATAAGGGTTTAATATCATCTCGTCGACGGCCGCTTGAGCAGAGCCCGCATAAGCACGGGTGAGACCGCCAGCACCCAATTTGATACCACCGAAGTAACGTACTACGATGATAATCACATTGCCGATCGACTTATGCTGCAGTACATTCAATATCGGCCTGCCTGCCGTACCGCTTGGCTCGCCATCATCATCGAAACCAGCACTAGTGGTATTATCTGGATCACCGATGATGTATGCCCAGCAGAAGTGCCGTGCATCGGGATATTGCTCGCGTAGTTGTTCCACGTGAAACATTGCTTGCTCACGAGAGGTCACCGGATAGGCGTAAGCGATAAACTCAGATTTTTTAATTTCGAGTCGCGTGGTAACGGCACGTTTTAGCGTTTGATAGCTCATATTTCATCAGGCTTAGGTTGGATATGTTAAACTGGTCTGACTTTCACTGGCTTTTGTATTGAGCACAGTGTTCATTTAATTTTTCATTATAGTACCATTTCTAACCATCGAAGATAACGAGCCGCTCACGGCTGAGTGCTGGCGTCGTTAGTTTCTGATTTAGGGCTGGTATAATAAAACCGATGGTAGTAAATAGTATGCGTTTAGATAAATTCATTAGTAAAGCCACCGAGCTGTCGCGTAAAGAGTCAAAAAAGATCATGCACGCCGGCGAAATCACCGTAAACGATCAAGTGGTTAAAGATCCTGGCCTACATGTCGATGTGGTCAATGATGATGTGATGTGGGCAGGCGAGCCGTTGTCGGTCGCTGCGGGCAATCGCTATATCTTGTTGTATAAGCCTGAAGGCTTCGAGTGCACGCTCAAAGTTAAAGAGTATCCAATTGTCACCGAACTGATTGCTGTACCAGAATTGGGCAGCTTGCGTATCGCTGGACGTCTCGATGTCGATACCACTGGCGCATTGCTCATGAGTGATGATGGCGGCTGGCTACATCGTGTCACCAGTCCTAAGCACGAGCATGCAAAGGTGTACGAGCTGACTTTGGCAGATGCAATGGATAGTGATGCACAAGAGAAAGCCGTGAAGAAAGTGGCGGAAGGCATCTTGCTTGAAGGTGATTATGAGCCGACAAAGCCGGCTGTTCTTGAGTTCATTGATGAAAAACATGCACGTCTGACATTAGAGCAGGGCAAGTATCATCAGGTCAAACGTATGATGGGTTACTTTGGTAATCGAGTAACTGAGCTGCACCGCGCCAGTATAGGTCATATCAATCTAGAAGGCCTAGAAAAAGGTGACAGCCGTTTCTTAACGCCAGAAGAAGTTGCCAAGTTTTAATAAATGAGCACTGAAACTATTAAGCTTTGGCATTAGGGCGTGTCTTCAATTGGATAAGCCCTAAATAATAGTTACAATACCGCATCTATTGAGTCGATGCGAGAAATACAAGTTATGGCAAGAAAAGCATTAACAGATACGCTTTGGGATCAATTGCAATCGACGATGATAAAGTACGGCTGCTATCAAACTCAAAACAGCCGAGAGATCATGGAAGCCATACTGTGGAAACTACGCACAGGGGCGCCTTGGCGTGACATACCTGAAGAATTATGTTCGTGGAAAACAGCCTATAGTCGTTTCAACCGCTGGTCGAAAACTGGCTTATGGGCGGATTTTTTTGGCTTACGAAAAGAAGTTGATACGGAATGGGTATTCACAGACGGAAGCTATGTTCGCTGTCATCAGCATGCAAGTGGAGCTCGGCGTGGTGAAGAGCGAGCAATTGGACAAAGCCGTGGCGGAGCAACTACAAAGATACACCTATCCTGTGATGCCGATGGATATCCGCTCCATTTTAAAATCACTGGGGGTGACGTCCACGACAGTCAAGTTGCAGGTGAATTGATTGAAATGATTGGACAAGCTGATTACTTTATCGCTGATAAAGGCTATGACTCAGAGTGTATCAGAGACAAAGCTCGCAGCCATAATATGATACCTGTCGTTCCTAAAAGGAAGAATGCCAAACAGCCTAATCCAGAGTTTGATAGCTATTTGTACAAGCTGCGTCATCTTGTTGAAAATATGTTTGCAAGGCTTAAACACTTTCGTAGTATCGCTACTCGCTATGAGAAGTTGGCTCGTAATTTTAAGTCGATGCTTTACCTAGCGTGTCCTCAATTCATTGCAAGATGAATTGAGGACACGCCCTAGTATTTGTCTTGAAACTATCGTTTTGGACCCATTAGCAGCCGCTACCTAGTGAGCTGCTTTTTGCGGTCTGCTATATTGTATTTATGTCTATTATCTGGCTGTGTTGCCTATCTCTTAAAGCTAAGTAGCAGTTTTGCGACATTGGTCAGTTAGTGCTATGCAAAACTATTCCATATGCTACAGTCTTTTCTATCTACGTTTTTATATAATAATCTTTTAGTGTTGACTCAGTGAGGCCCAATTAATAGGGTTAAGAATTAAAAAACAGCCATGATTAAAATCAGATAGGAATCTCTCTGTGACATTACCTGTATTAAAGTCCGCTAGCCTAATCAGCGTCATACTATTAGCAACCACTGCTTGCGCTCAGCCAAGTTCAGCGGATGCTAATAGCAATAACGTAACGCAAAGCACTACAAGTTCACAAGCAGCTCAAGTAGTGAGTGCGACTGTCGATAAGCGATTGCGTCAAATATTGATCCAAGCAGGCATCAAAACACAGATTACTTCTATTGTGCCATCCAAACTGCCTAATATGTATAAAGTGAATTTGGCTGGACAACTGCCGCTGCACATCACCGAAGATGGTCGTTACGTCATTCAGGGTGAGCTACAGAAAAACCCAAGCAAACGGGTAGTGACTAAAACACCAGTACGTAGCACGAGTGCGCAGGTAGGCGAACCTGTCAGTGCCTCAGTCAAATCGTCTATGCTAGCAAATATGGCTGCGCTTAAGAACATGAGCGCTAAAACGCCATTCCTTTATACCGCAGTACCGGGTGTTATCTGGGGAGCAACGCTAGAAGGCGTGCCGTTTTTACTATCAGATGATGCGCAGTATATTACCGATGGCGAAATATCAGTCATCGAAAATGGTCAGTTTATCGGTCTCGATGAGAACTTTGAAAAACATAAAAACCAGTCTGTGTTTGCGTCATTGGACAAAAGCCAGTTGATTACTTATCCAGCAACCACTACTGAGAGAGCCGTTATCTATGTGGCGGATGATGTGAATTGCCCTTACTGCCGCCGACTGCATCAGCAAGTGCCCTCGCTCAATGCAAAAGGTGTGACGGTCAATGTCATCGGCTATCCGATATATGAGGCGTCACCGAAGCAGATGCGCGGTATCTGGTGTCAAGTGGATGAAGACAGTCGTCGTCAGGCGTTTGACAAGGCGATGCTACAGGGTGAAATGACACCTGCATCAGCAAGTTGTACGGTTGACCATGTGACACCCAATCGTGAAAAAGCTGCTGGACTCGCGGTAATGGCGACACCTGCAATCTACCGTGAAGATGGCGTGCTATATCAGGCGAGTTTTGAGAGTCCAGAATTTCTAGAATTCTTGGGTGTTGAATAATTGATTGGTATGGTTGAGTGCTTCAGTAATTCAAAACTTTAAGGTATTGGACTGCTGAACAACGTAAAAAAACCGCCTTATGAATCAGTTTATAAGGCGGTTTTTTATGGTTCTATTCAGACATTTTTGCATCTCAAAAGCTGTCTTAAATAATTTATGGTAAGACGATATCAACGATTTTCCAATGGATAAGCCCTTCACGCTGCATCTCGATAGTGAGAGGATATCCTTTTACCTGACCACTGATACTAAAGCAATTGATACCGCAGTAGCTAAGCGTTGGCTTTTCGCTGTCATTGCCTTGGGCGACTTGCTGCTCAAGTTCGGCCGCTTGTTTTTTCATGACTTGCTGCATTTGGCTTTTGACCACGGCATCGACATCACCGCGCTGAATGATTAAGCTCTTAATTAGGTTTTTCAAGTCAACTTGATCGCTAGCGATGGCCCATGCTGCAGCTAGCTCTTTGGTTGCTGTATTGGCTTGACCTTGGGTATTAATCACCTTTTCGATATTCTGCGGTGTGATGGCACCTTCAACTGCCTGCGCGATAAAACCATTCGCGGCTTCGGTCAACGGCTCACCGCCCAGTTCAGAAATTAGTGGATACTTAGTCATTGTCGTCGCAAATTGTCTGGTTAGCTGGTTTTGAACGCTTGGTCGCACTTGCTCATAATCAATAGCCGCTGCGATAGTGGCACCATCTTTATCGTCATAAGCATTTTTGAGCTGATAAGCGCTGTAATAAGGCGAGCCTGCATACACTGCTACCGCAATGATGATTAATAGAATAACCAGCTTTTTCATAAGACTTGGTACCTTGTCGCAATCGTCATCACTATGAGTATAAATGACCGTAGATGTGGCGGTAAATATTAGCACGACTGGGCACTGCTCAGGTACGAAAAGCTTTGCAGTAACCTTAATGAATCGTTTGGCTTTTGCCGCGGCGAAGCCAACTGCTAATTTCATCATTTAAGAGCTTGATAAATCAGCAGACCATCTCCATAAATAGCGCAAACTTTTTATAATTGATTTGGCTAAGCAGCCTTCACCGTATTTGTTGGTTAAGTCTAAGCATTATGGTTCTATAGCATATGATTTGTAATGTTTCATGTGAAACGCTATACGTATCCACTAGCTAAGAACCACGAATAAGATTAAGACAACTATCAATTGAGCTTATGATTTGACGAACCGGTGTGGCTGTAAAGACGATAGGAGAGAGCATGAGTAAGCGCGATTTTTATGAAATATTAGGTGTCAGCAAGACCGCTGACAGCAAAGAAATTAAGCGAGCCTACCGTAAGCTTGCCATGAAATACCATCCAGATCGCAACTCTGATGATCCTGATTCGGAAGACAAATTCAAAGAAGCTTCAATGGCTTATGAAGTATTGAGCGACGAAGAGAAACGTTCAGCCTACGACCGTATGGGCCATGCAGCCTTTGAAAACGGCATGGGTGGCGGCGGCTTCGGCGGCGCAGGTGGCGGTAACTTCCAAGATATCTTTGGCGATATCTTTGGTAACTTCGGTGATATCTTCGGTCAGCAGCGTGGCGGTGGCGGTGGGCGTTCGCGTCGCGGCTCTGACTTGCGTTATGTGATTGAGCTGACATTAGAAGAAGCTGTACGTGGCTGCAAAAAGAAATCAGTTTCACGGCTCCTGCGCCTTGTGATACCTGTGATGGTAAAGGGGCAAAAAATGCGTCCGATGTGGTCACCTGTCAGACTTGTCATGGCCAAGGTCAAGTACGTATGCAGCAAGGTTTCTTTGCAGTACAGCAAGCTTGTCCTCATTGCGGCGGTACTGGTAAACAGATCAAAAACCCTTGTTCAGACTGTCATGGCAACGGCGTAAAAGACAAATCACGCACGTTAGAAGTCTCTATCCCTGCAGGCGTCGATGATGGTGATCGCGTTCGTCTAGCAGGCGAGGGCGAAGCGGGCGGCGCTGGCGTACAAAACGGCGATCTATATGTCGAAGTACGCGTCAAACATCACAATGTCTTTACCCGTCAAGGCGCTGATCTATATATGGATGTACCCGTAAGCATCACTGATGCAGCATTGGGTAAAGAAGTCGAAATCCCAACCTTAGATGGTAAAGTAAAAATCAAAGTGGCAGAAGGTACGCAAAGCGGTAAGTTATTGCGTGTACGCGGCAAAGGTGTAACGCCAGTCCGTACTACCATGAAAGGTGATTTGATTTGCCGTGTGGTTATCGAAACGCCAGTGAATCTGACTCGTGAGCAAAAAGACTTGTTACGCCAATTCCAAGACACGTTGGATGATGACAGCAAGCATCAACAGTCGCCACATAAAAAGTCATTCTTCAAAAAAATCGGTGATTTGTTCGATTAAGAAATAGTTTAACTAAGTAGCTAGTATTAAACTAAGCCCAAAGGTTTCACATGAAACCTTTGGGCTTTTTATTGATGGTATAAAAAGCCATTCATGTGATGATATTTGCTAAACTTACGATAAATATGGTCAAAGATAATTTCACCAAATATAAAACGTCTAAGGTAAAAACATGAGCGAACAATCGAATAATAAATCTATCAACGTTGGGGTAATCGGTGCAGGCGGACGTATGGGTCGTATGCTCATCGAGGCAGTACAGAATAACCCGCAAACTACATTAAAAGCAGCGATTGAGCGTCAAGGCTCTAGCCTAGTCGGTGCTGATGCCGGCGAAATTGCTGCTATCGGCCATTTAAATGTGCAAATCGTTGATGACTTAGCCGCTGTGATTGATGATATTGATGTACTGATTGATTTTAGCTTACCTGACGCCACTGAAGAAAATATGCAAGTTTGTGCTGAGCATAATGTAGCTATGGTCATCGGTACCACAGGATTCAATGAACAGCAAGAACAAGTACTGGCAAAAGCAAGTGAGAAAATAACTATCGTATATGCGGGCAACTATTCGACAGGCGTTAATTTATCATTGAAGCTACTCGGTATGGCTGCCAAAGCGTTTGGTAATGATGCTGATGTAGAAATCATTGAGGCACATCATAAGCATAAAATTGATGCGCCTTCTGGTACGGCGTATATGATGGCCGAAGCCGTCGCGGAAGCGCGCGGACAGAACCTAAAAGACGTCGCTATTTATGGCCGCGAAGGACAAACTGGCGAGCGCAAATCTGGAACAATTGGTATTCATGCAGTACGTGGTGGCGAAATCGTAGGCGACCATACTGTGATGTTCATCGCAGATGGTGAAGTGGTCGAGATTACCCATCGTGCACGTGCGCGCATGACATTTGCCGCTGGTGCAGTGCGTGCCGCAACTTGGGTCGTTGAGCAGGAAGTAGGTCAGTACAACATGCAAGATGTACTTGGATTAAGTGACTAACGACTATTTATAATTAATGGTTGATGATTGACTATAGCGTGATGACTGATGACTTAATAGCAGCAAGGGAGCAGGTATGAATAGTATCAAACGTTATGTTAGGCATAAACTGATAAATACTTTTTGTACCACCAACCTTGCAAGCCTATCAGCCTTTGCACTGAGTCTAGCGGTTCTACCAATTAGCGTACAAGCCAGTACTGCTCAAACCTATGTTATCCATACTTATGGCGGGGCTAGTTTGTTACCTGCAGTAAGGCAGCTATTAAGTAGTAGCGCAGACGGTGGCACGGTGACTAATTATCAAGATAAATTGGTACTGCAAACGACGGCACGCAATTATCAGGCGGTACAGCAGTTATTGTCTCAGATCGACCGTCAGCCACAGGCATTGACGGTCGCTGTACGTGTTGGCAATAGTAGTGGCCTGCAAGGTAGTATTCAGCAGGGTCAGGTCATTATTACCAATCGTGGTATCCAAGGTACAGGGGTTATTAGTCAGCGTAGCAGCCAACAGCAGAGTAGTAATCTATATCAAGTACAAACACTATCTGGCAGTGCGGCGAGTATCAGCACAGGTACGCTCTACTCATTGACTCAAACCTATAATGCTAATAACTATTCAACTTATCATCGTTCAGCTAACGATAATTTCAAACCACAGATCGTGATTCAGCAGCAAATACTACTGCCAACGACACAAGGGATTGCCGTCACACCAAGACTGCTGCCTAGCGGGCAGGTAGAAATACAACTTTCACAAGTGGAAGAAAGGTTAGTGCAGCCGAATTTACCTTATAATCAAATGAGTTCTGCTGATAATACTAACCGTGCTAGTAATGCTATTCGGGCTAGTAATGCTATTCGGGCTAGTAATGCTATTCGGGGTCAAAGATTGAACAGTACGATTATCGTGCCACGTGGACAGTGGGTGACGATTGGACAGATTTCACAAAACTCAAGCAGTAGTACCAGTAACGGTAGCCGAACTATTAATAACAACAATAGCGTGCCTATTTCCTTACGAGTTGACTAGTTATGAAATCGTTACGTACAAAAAAGCGCGACACGAGTATTAACAACCGTGCCGCGCTTTTTTGTGGAACAGTATTAAGTACTAGTCAATATAAACCACTTCGAGCGGTGGGAAACCATTAAACTCTACCGATGAGTAAGAGTTGGTATAAGCACCAGTGGTCAGCCAGTAGATTTTATCACCAATCTCAAGCTCTTCTGGTAGCTGATAACCCGCTTCTTCATACATGATATCGGTTGAATCACAGGTTGGGCCTGCCAATACCACAGTACCCTCGCTGGTAGACGTTTCCATCTTAGGCGTATAGACAGGGTACTTGATAGCTTCGCCTAGCGTTTCGATTAAGCCTTGGAATAGACCAACGTCGGTATATACCCAACGAGTCAAATCGGTATCTGACTTACGAGAGATCAGTACCACATCACTAACCAAGACACCTGAACCACCAACGAGTGAACGGCCTGGTTCTAAAATAATCTCAGGCATCTCATCATCATTATAATCATCAGTCAAATAGCTGGTAATCTCTTCTGCATAGACCTTAATAGGATTGACTTCGCTGATGTAGTTGGTTGGGAAGCCGCCGCCCAAATTAATCATTTGTAGCTTGATGCCTTCTTCGTTCTTCATCCAGTCAAACATATATTTAACTTTGGCTAATGCATCATCCCATGCAGCGACGTCTTTTTGCTGGCTACCAACGTGGAATGAGATACCATAAGGCACCAAGCCCAGCTCACGTGCTTGAACCAGTAGGTCGATGGCCATATTAGGATGGCAACCAAACTTACGTGATAATGGCCATTCTGCTGTCTCTGATCCTTGCACTAAGATACGAACAAATATTTTAGAGCCTGGAGCGTGTTTGGCAATGTTTTTTAGATCCGCTTCTGAATCAGTCGCATATAGATCGATGCCTTTCTCAAAAGCATATTTAACATGCTCAGCTTTTTTGATGGTGTTGCCATACGAGATACGAGATGGATCAACGCCGCAACCAAGCACGCGATCAAGCTCATAAATAGAGGCACAGTCAAAGTTAGAACCAAGGTTTGCTAGTAAATTGATTACTTCCACCGCAGGGCTAGCTTTCATTGCATAATGCAGTTTTGCATTAGGAAACAGACTTACCATTTCATGGTATTTGGTTTCGATTCGACTAAGGTCAACTACCAAGAAAGGCGTCTCGCGACCTTCAGCAGCCTTGGTAAATTTCTGCCAGCTGGCAGGGTCAAAATATTGGTCAATTTTGATCATTGTCATAGTAGTAAACCTTTGTGGAAACTGTATCGGTTAGAAAAGTTATCGCCAAACAGTGAATGCTAAATATTAACACTCACTGTAGACGTAACTATGTGAAGGATAAAGACGAAATAAAGAGATAAGAATAAAGAGTAGAGCTTTAAGAATTGACGGCTTGTGTCTGTTTTTCTGCTGATTGAGCTTCTTGCTTTTCGCGTATTTTAAGAACTTTGCGAACTTTATCACGA
This sequence comes from Psychrobacter sp. ER1, assembly GCF_048631835.1. Classification (NCBI taxonomy): domain Bacteria; kingdom Pseudomonadati; phylum Pseudomonadota; class Gammaproteobacteria; order Moraxellales; family Moraxellaceae; genus Psychrobacter; species Psychrobacter sp. ER1. The sequence continues at coordinate 37,954 of NZ_CP184640.1, forward strand.
GCACGAGTCTGTTTAAGACGAGACAAGTAGTCAACGAAGATTACGCCATTTAGGTGATCCATTTCATGCTGGATACAAACAGCAAGCAGTCCTTCGACTACTTCGTCGATGACCTCACCGTTACCGTCTAACGCTTCGATACGGACTTTATTAGGACGCTCGACCTTGTCATAGACATCAGGTACAGATAAGCAGCCTTCTTCATACGGTTGCTTTTCTTCTACCAGTGGCGTGACTTTTGGATTGATAAAAACTCTAGGAGAGCTTTTGTCTTCAGACAAATCCATAACGATAAGCTGAATATGATGATCCACTTGACTGGCTGCAAGCCCAATGCCTTGAGCATCATACATCGTCTCGATCATGTCTGCGATTAAGGTTTTGATTTCAGCAGTCACTTCCTTGACAGGCTTGGCGATAGTACGCAAGCGAGGATCTGGGTAACTTAAGATAGGGAGTAGTGCCATAACGCTCACCTCAATGATAAGGACAAAATAGGGTTGATATTATAAGATAAATGGGGACAAAAGTAATGCTTATCAATACTTTCCCGTTCATATCAGGTTTTATAAGTCTGTAGAATAGAGAGGCTTATGTTTATTGATACAAAAAAACCTCGCTTAGTGCGAGGCTTCTTTGATTGTTTTGTGTGACTGCTAACTATATGCGGTCATTAGGCACGGCGTTTGCTTACAATCATTTCATATAAGAACAGTAGGATAATTGCACCAATTACTGAGAATATAAGACCAGTGAAACCACCATCAGCGTTAATACCGATTAGGCCAGCTAGGAAACCACCTAGCATTGCACCAACGATACCCAATACGATAGTCATAACCCAACCCATAGGGTCATTACCTGGTTTGATAGCACGTGCTAATAAACCTGCGACTAAACCTACAATAATCATCCAAATAAAGCTCATGTTATTCTCCTAATATTATTAATATTTATAATGTGTTACAAATTTTGATAAATCTATTGTAAACACTCCTCAGACGCAAAAGTAAGCATAAAATGTTACTACTGTAGGGGCTATGTGAGGAAAAAGTCCGATTTGCTATTGAGTAAGAGCAATAAGTAAACGAAAGGTTACAAAGGTAGCAGTGGTGCTAACAGCGTTTATCAACGTGGTACTTGTAAGGCTGAATCCATATAATGAAGATATGTAAATATTAGAAATAAAAAACGCAGCCATCTATTAGATGAGCTGCGTTTGTATAGAGAAAAATAAGAAAAGCTATTTCTTGATTCTAGCTAAAAGCGTTAACCGTTATGCAATGCCGTTAATAAACGCTGATGAATCCCTTCAAAACCGCCATTTGACATAACCACAATCGCGTCACCTGCTTTTGCATGACCGCTGATATGCTCAATAATAGCATCAATGCTTGATAGTACTTGTTGGTTGCCGATAGAGTCGCTAGTAGACTTAGCTTGTTCGATGACCTCTTTTAAGCCCCATTCCAAACCAGTAGGCTCGTACCATAATGTGTAGTCAGCAAGTGCTGCTGATTGAGCCAAGCTGTCTTGATGAATGCCCATTTTCATGGTGTTGCTACGCGGCTCAATGATAGCCCAAATGCGTCTATCAGCCAGCTTCTTTTTGGCACCATCCAATGTGGTTGTAATAGCTGTTGGATGATGGGCAAAATCATCAAAGACTAAAATGTCATTGACGTCGCCAATCAGTTCCATCCGGCGCTTGATACCAGCGAAATCTGATAAAGCAGCACAAGCAGTCTCAACACTGACACCAACATCATAGGCCGCAGCTACAGCAACTAACGCGTTATTGACGTTATGGATGCCGCTCATTGACCAGTTTACGATAGCAGAGGCATCTTCATTAGCGGCAAAACTGACTTTGAACTTACTACCGTCTTCTTGAATCAGCTCAGCCTGCCAATCGCTACTATCTTTTAGAGCACGCGCATTTTCGCTGGTATCAGCTAAAGTAGAGTCGATGACAGCAGTACGCCAAATAGGTGTCCAAACCCCTTTCGCTAGCGTATCTTCTAAACTGATGGTCGCGGCTGGCATGATAATTTTGCCAGTGCTTGGAATCATACGCACCATATGGTGGAACTGAGTTTGTATCGCATTAAGATCTGCGAAGATATCTGCATGATCAAATTCAAGGTTATTCAAAATAGCAGTACGCGGACGATAGTGAACGAACTTCGAACGCTTATCAAAGAAGGCAGAATCGTACTCATCTGCTTCAATCACAAAATAACCAGATTTATCATCATCGCTTTTATCAGCACCCAAATAGCTGCTATGGGCAAACACTTGCTGTAAGTGCTCGTCAGTCGTATCAACCAATGGCACACCGCCAATCAAAAACCCTGCATCAATACCAGCATAATGTAATATCCACGCAAGCATAGTCGTGGTTGTAGTCTTACCATGCGTACCTGCAACGGCGATTACGTGGCGTGACTGCAATACTTGCTCAGATAAGAACTGCGGACCTGAGGTATAGCGCAAGCCATTATCTAGCATATACTCAATCACATCCATGCCGCGCTTCATCGCGTTCCCAACGACGACTAAATCTGGCGTTGGTTGCAAGTGCTCTACCAGATAGCCTTCTTCGATAGTCACGCCAGCATTTTCGAGCTGAGTGGACATAGGAGGATAGACATTGGCATCTGACCCCGTGACCGTATGCCCAAGCGCACGTGCTAGCAATGCCAGTGAGCCCATAAAAGTACCACAAATACCAAGGATATGAATATGCATAGACGTTCCGTACGCGCTTGAATGAAAAGAATAGAGAGCTGATAAAATAAAGTGTGAGGTGCTTAGCTGTTAGCAGTAAAAATAACCACTTTGATAAACAACGACCAATATATCAGCTGGCAAACAAGCAATCATTGTAAAGTAAACCCTGTTCGATGACCAATAAAAAACGCCTAACAAGTAGGCGCTATGTAGCTAATGTAATTTGGTCATTTTAGTATGTAGCGATACGCCAACTATAGTTAGCATGATGACGCTTTTATTTGCGAGATAACGTATAGTCATCCTCTAAATTATCGTGTTCATCAATCCGTATTAAGTGGTTGTCTTGGATATGATAGGTCTCGATATTTTTTCCTTCATAGACAATGGTGATCTTATCATTGTCTTGTCGGTAGATACCCGATTCGAGTAGAGGTGTTTTTGGTTTTTCAGGATTATGATAATAACTTGATTTTAGTACGGAACCATCAGCGAATAGGTTCAGTGTAACGTCGATACTGTCGCAATCTATACAAGAGACCATACCGCCATAATCGCCCATCAATGTCGCTTGCAGCATACTGCTTTTTGCTTCTGATCGCTCCATAGAGCTGTCTGCATAGGTATCTTTATTTGACTGAGCAGCAGCAATTAATGATTGCCCTTCCACCATTTCGCCTGTCTCATCATCATTCGCTAGCTCAGCACTCTCAATATTGTCATCTTGCAATGATTGTGAAGCCTCCTGCGATTCAGAACCAGTCGACGCAAACGTAGATACCATGTCTTTATCGGTATTGGACGAGGCACTATCACAGCCTACGAGTAGCACACATAGTGACGCTACAAGTAACGAAGGACGCCACCGTTTTACGATAGCAAGCGTGGTAGAGCGAACGGGAGCAAAATATATCATGGTCATACCAAAAACAGTTTTTAACAAGTATTTTTCAAGCTCATCTATACTATCGACAACGTAAAGCCATTGTCAAAGATAAGGATAATAAGGCATGGGCGCGTAGTAATAATATAAATTAAGAACTTGACAGCATTATCTTATATTCAAAATACAGATAGCTTATGAGTAGAAAGCGACAAATATCTAATGCTTATCCGTTTATAAGGTAAGCTGACTAAAGATATCAAAGGCTTGAAAATATCTCTGTGGGCTTTTTGTTGTTGGCCTTATATCTAAAAGGCATAAGTCGACATTAGCGATACCTGTTGGTAACGCTAATATGGGTTGTAAGGGCGGGTTAATAGTAGACAAAAAAACAGACATCGTATCGAAGATAGCAATGTCTGTTTTAAAAGCAGAACTAGGAAAGAAACCTAACGTCTTATTGAGTCATAAGATACTAATTAGCAGATTTTACGATACGCATTAATATCAAGACATGTACGATCAGCAGCACACTAAATAGAATCAACGACTGCTCAGGAATACTTAATCCCATAAGCGTCCAATCAACAGAGGCGCATTCGCCAGATCCTGCAAATACTTCTTTGAATACTTGTAGGATAGGGAGGGTATCGAGCCAATAGTTCAGTCCTGGACCACAAGAAGGTACTTGGTCAGCAGGTAAATGTTGCAGCCATACATGGCGTGCTGCTACCGCAGTTGCCCAGCCGATACCTAATAGGCTACCAAGCCATAATAGTAGTCTTATCACTTTAGACTTAGGATTAAACAACGCTGATATCAGGGCAAAACCGCCCATGACGATCAAGCCAACACGCTGAAAAATACAGAGCGGGCAAGGTGAAAGCCCTAAATGACGCTGTAAATAAAACAGCGCAAAGCTCATGCCTATCACGGCCATTATCACCAAAAATACTTGCAGGTTACGGTAAGTGGTTAGCTGTCGCATTGTGCGGTTACTCTTATGGGTTTATCTATAATAGATGTGGGGTAGCAATCCAGATTAAACAGTCAAAATTGCACAGTCAGGACTTAGAAATCAGACCTTAGCAATCGTCAACTAGTCATCAGAATTCAGCAATCAATAACTGGCAGTTAAAAGTTAGTAATCAAAAGCTAGTAATCACGCCTTAGCGATACTGCTGTAAAAATTCCGTAAAGTCTTCTGTTTCAGACTGCTCAATCTCAGCTTGCTGTAAGATAGATTTTTCTGCCAATACTTCGTATTTAGCTTGAGTATTTGGACTAAGTGTCTGCTGTAATAAAGACTCGCGATGCTGCTGAGCCAACGTAAATCCAAGCTGCCATAAGCTGCCTAAGCGTTTGCTATCGGAATTTACTTGTGCAGAGATAGTCGACTCAGAGTGTCCTGCTTTGCCTTGCATCAATGCTACAGCCGCGCGGTAATCGTTACCACCGTAGTGAGCATCAAGCAATGCAGCAAGCGGCTGCATACGCTCTAAATGCGTTAGCATCCAGCTTTCAAGTGACTGCTCTTGGCCATTATTGATAATATGCAAGTCATCACGGCGACCTTCATTGACCACCCGCTCAAGATTGATAGCGAGCGTGTCTTCTTCTTCAGGTAGCAGGTCTGGTGAGTCACTAAACAGGCAATACAGCGCCATCACTTCCAAGAAGCAAGCACTAGAGAGGCGAATACCTACGTCACTGTATGGGTCAAGATCGATAGCGCGGAACTCAACATAGGCGATACCGCGACGCTCAAGCGCTTCGGTTGGTGTTTCACCGCTCATTGCGATTTGTTTAGGACGAATAGGGCTGTAGTACTCGTTTTCTATTTGTAGAATATGATTGTTAATTTGGATCGGGTTACCATCTTCGTCTTCTAAGCCAAGCTTAGCAAAGCTCTCGTGCGGTGTTTGGATGGCACGGCGTAGACCATCGACATACTCTGGCAGATAGTTATAACGGATATCAAGTTGCTCTTGCACGCTATTGGTATAGCCAAGCTTGCCCATACGCAGGCTAGTCGCAGCAGGTTTGTAATAGGTCGAATCATTGAGCAATTCTAAATCGTGCTCACGCCCTGCCAAGAAACAAGGACACACGCTCGGACTGGCACCCAGTAAATATAAAACAAGGCTGGTTAGACGTTTAAAGTTACGAATCAACCCTAAGTATTTCTCGTTTTTGAACTCTGTCAACGTTTGACTTTGTGCGGTCGGTATTTGGGCTTGCCATGTCTCAAACAACGTATCACCAAAAGACAAGTTGTAATGCAGACCAGCAATCGTCTGCATGCGGCGACCATAGCGGATACCAAGGCCACTACGATATAGGGTTTTTAGCTTACCCGTATTAGAGCTACCATAATCAGCTAGTGGAATATCTTCATCTTTAGAAGACAACATACAAGGCATCGATAATGGCCACATCAGCTCACCTTCAGGTATGCCCTGATAGACCAATACGTGCAATTGGCGCAGCATATTGAGGGTCTCTTTTGGTGAGGATTTTGGTTCAGTGATGAGCTCAAGCAGACTTTCTGAGTAATCGGTAGTAATAAAAGGATGGGTAAGTTTTGACCCAAGTTTGGCTGGATGCGGGGTCTGTGCCAAGAAACCATCAGGCTTTACGCGTAGGCCCTCTTTTTCAATACCGCGGAGCATACCCGTTAAGTGTTGGCTATCAAACCAATTAGGGATCTCGAAATTAACAAAGCTACTCGCAAAATTACTCATAATAGTCATCTATTGTTATTTATTATGGTGGATCAAAACACGATAAGCGTTTGTCCATAAAATAGGTAAATGTTAGGTCAATAATTCCGTCAGTTTAGCTCAAAGCTGTCTTGAAAACCACGGACAATTACAAATACGATAAGCTTTAGGCAAAGCGATTTGTGAGGGTTTTGACCCTGTTTTTAATACAAATTCATCTTGAATATAGCGTTATTCTGGCCAGACAGTTTGATAAAAAAGCATCTACCTGAGAGATAGATGCTTTGTTCATTATGCCTACAAGCCATTTGACATAGTATTGGCACACTATCGCATTATCTTAATAATCATAGCGCGACCGCGTCTATTTGGCTTATATAGAGAATGACGAACCGCAGCCGCAAGTGGTCGTGGCATTTGGATTGGTCACGACAAAACGTGCCCCTTCCAGTCCTTCAGTATAATCAACGGTCGAGCCTTGCAAGTATTGATAGCTTAGCGAATCGACGACTAACGTCACATCACCATTATCAAAATTGGCATCGTCTTCGTTTAGATCGTTGGCAAAGTTAAACCCGTAAGAGAAACCAGAACAACCGCCACCTGTCACATAGACACGTAACATAAGATCGCTATCGCCTTCTTCTTCGCGTAGACGGCGTACTTTTTGCGCCGCACTATCAGTTAGGCTTAATACGGTTGGGTCTACTGGTTGGCTTGAGCTTGGACTAAATTGGTTGGCTGATTCGTTCATATCTACCTCAGTTGCTAGGATCAAATGCGGTCGTCGTCCTGTTTGGGTTTGCAATAGGGTACTTGCAAATAAAGATACGCACGGCGTTTGATTTAATTGGGTGCTGTCATTATGGCAAAGCTATTGGTGCATTATAAGCTGTTTGTGCAATTTCAAAATAGTATTTGTGCCACTACAATATTTTATTGGCTCTATTGATAGTGGGCACTTATCTTTTAGCAGTATATCATAATGGGGGTGCTGATTCGTTTGTCAAGAGTGATGCAACTATTGAATTATTACTAATAAATGACAGTGTCCCAATTTTGATATTGTGTTTTTTAAAATAACTGCGTCAATGGGCTAAACCAATAACCAGACTAAAAAATAATAGCGTGTGACTGTATAAAACACTACTTAATAATATTAGGCAGTCTTAAAGCTTATTAGTCATATTACGGTATTTTACGGCCATAACCTTTATAATAGTAACAACCATGTATGAGCTCAAGAGTCGCTTGTACAACATAAGGTGTTTGGCGTAATAAATACTTAGTTTTGAAATAGTTATTTAATTGTTTGCCTATGGGGCAAGCGTTTGAAATAATAGCCGCCAGTTGGCATACCCTATGTGTGTTTCTTATTGCCCTATATCTATATTATTGTTGAGATGAAGAAATTATATGATCGAATTTAAAGACGTTGGTGTTCGCCGTGATGGTCGTGAATTGTTTGCAGGTGCAAGCTTTCAGCTCCATCCAGGTCACAAAGTTGGACTGACGGGCAACAACGGCACAGGCAAATCTACTTTATTTGCGCTGTTACTGACGCAGATGGGTACAGGCGATACAGAAGTCACCCTTGATAAAGGTGAAGTCAGTATTCCTGATAGCTGGCATGTGGCGCACATGGCACAGGAAGTTGGTGCTACGACGCAGTCTGCAATCGATTATGTATTGAGCGGTGATGAGCAGTGGTATGAAATTAATGCTGCGCTAAATGATTTGAGCAGTGTCAGTGATGAGCAAATTGGTGTGCTACACCAGCAGTTCGATGAAATCGACGGATATCGTACGCCGACCAAAGCAGCACAAATTATGGCAGGTCTTGGTTTTAAGACTAGCCAGCATGAGCTGCCTGTAGAAGGGTTTTCTGGTGGTTGGCGTATGCGCTTAAACCTTGCCAAAACCTTGATGAGCCGTGCTGATTTGATGTTACTTGATGAGCCAACCAACCATTTGGATTTGGATGCTATCCTGTGGCTTGAAACATGGATTAATGCCTACATGGGTCTGGTCATCGTCATCTCGCATGATCAGGCATTTCTAGATGCGACAGTCGGTCATATCCTGCATGTAGAGCAGCAAAAAATCACCCTTTATACTGGTAACTATCAGCAGTTTATCCGTACCCGTCACGAACGTATGGCGCAGCAGCAGCAAGCGTTTGAAAAGCAAGAAGCAACTAAGGCACATTTAGATGATTTCATTCGTCGTTTCCGTGCCAAAGCCAGTAAAGCTAAGCAAGCACAGAGCCGTATTAAGCAGTTAGAGCGCATGGCAGAGCTGTCACCAATGATGGCTGACAACCCGTTCTCCTTCCAGTTCTATGAGCCTGCAAACATGAGCTCACCGCTGATTGAGCTGACCAACGCAGATATTGGCTATAGTGACACACCGCTTCTACATAATGCCAATGTACAGGTAACCCCTGATACCCGTCTCGGCTTACTGGGTATGAACGGCGCTGGTAAATCAACGCTGATTAAAGCATTAGTCGGTGAGCTTGGTGTATTAACAGGGAAGTATCGTGTTTCGGATACGCTAAAGCTAGGCTATTTCAATCAGCATCAAATGGATATCCTAGATGCCAAAGCCACGCCTATAGAGATGCTACGTCGCCTAGCAGGTAAAACCTCCGATGCGATGCTACGCTCGTTTTTGGGTAGCTTTGACTTCCGCGGTGAGCGTATTGATACACCAAGTGAGCTATTCTCAGGTGGTGAGCGTGCACGTCTAACGCTAGCATTGATCGTTTGGCAACGTCCAAATGTCCTTGTGCTTGATGAGCCAACCAACCATTTGGATTTACAAATGCGTCAAGCGTTGACCATAGCCTTGCAAGGTTTCCAAGGCGCAGTGGTACTGGTATCGCATGATCGAGAACTAATTGCCAATGTCTGTGATGAGCTGTATCTAGTACATGATGGCATCATCGAAGAGTTCGATGGTGACATTGGCGACTATGGTAAATGGCTAGCAGAGAAGCGCAAGCAAGAGAACGCATCAGATAAGAATACCGGTAAGAAAAAAGTAAAAAAGAGAGCAAGAAGTTTGTTTCACGTGAAACAGATAATAGCCAAGCAAGCAACAAGTCATCTGATAACTCATCAAACAGTAAAGCTGCGACGCCTGCGCTTAGTAAAGAAGAGCAGCGTAAACTAGCCGCTGAACAGCGTAAAATGACAGCACCTATCCGCCGCGAGATAGAAGAAACAGAAAAAACATTGGCTAAGATTGATAAGCAGCTCGTGACGCTGGAAGAAAAACTGGCTGATACGGAGCTGTACGAAGAGAGCCGTAAGTCTGACTTACTTGTATTACTCAATGAGCAAACAGCGCTACAGCAGCAACATAGTGATAATGAAGAGAAGTTACTACTATCAATGACGACTTTAGAAGAGATGGAAGCTAAGTTCGCATAAAGCGTTCTAGATAGTTAGTTATATAAGCAGACATAAAAAAGGGATGGCATAAGCCATCCCTTTTTATTACATTATTCCTTACGATATTTGCCATCACCGTACGACAGTATTTCCATCGTGGTCGTACAAAGCTGACAGTTTATTTCACCAGCAGCGGCTTTTGATAAATCAAGGATACGACCTCTAATAAAAGGTCCTCTGTCCGTGATTTTTACAACGACGCTCTGCTTTGTCTTTTGATTGGTTACTTGTACCTTCGTGCCGAACGGTAACGTGCGATGTGCAGCGGTTAGAGAGTTCATGTTGAAGATACTGCCACTCGCTGTGCGCTTGCCATGAAACTTACTACCGTAGTAACTGGTATTGGCAGCGAAAACTGTGGTGCTAAGTAGTAGCGATAAGGTGACAACCAAAGACTTGATTAAATAAGACATTTAATACCTTTAAGCAATTAATAAAATAGACAGATGCTCTTGCCTACGTTATCTATACTCCCTATGAGTATGAATAATAGGGGATTCTACAAGAGCTAGCTTGTCATATTATTACTGCCGTGTAAAAAAATCATGAGGTCAAATAGCTGTTTTTTAAGGAAAAATAGCTATTTTTTAGCAAAAATAATGATGGCGTGGGTACTAAAATTAGACTTATAAAGAGTGATTCTCATAAAGAAGCCAACAAAATATTGGAAAGCCATTAATACAATATAAATAGGTAATATATAAAGACCAAATCTATCGATATAGCATAATTATCGTTATGAAAGCTCAAGTAGAAATAGATAATATAATGTAAAAAAACCTTGCTATATTCTTACTATTTTGTAGAATAGATAAGGTTAGACATTATTCTAGAGTATCTATCAAATATACTCATAATAAGTTTGATTTTTTATCAAATAATCTATTTTTTATCGTCTTTCGAGGAAGTTTTATGTTAAAGAAAATTGCGTTCGCTTCAGTTGTTGCTGCTATGATTCCATTTAGCGCAGCTAATGCCGATCTTGGTTCTAAATTTAAAACGGCAGAAACTGGTCGCACTATCGAGCAGATTTATAAGCAGTGTGGTATTGGTGGCGCTTTGTTTGGTAATTCTAGCCCTATCTTAGCTATTATCTCTAACGTGACTTGGGATTTAGGTACTACGGCTGCTACTTCTGACTCTATGTCTCCTGAAACTTGCCAAGGTGGTAACGTTAGAGCTGCGGTTTTGATTAAAGAAGCCTTCCCAAGTGTTGAAAAAGATCTAGCTTCAGGCCAAGGTGCTCATTTATCAGCATTACAAAGCGTTGCTAACTGTGATTCAGCCGCTAGTGTACGTGCACAGTATGGTCAATATGCACAGACTTCTGCTTATCGCACTGCTACGCAAGATCAAAATGCAGAAGCGCTATTCAGCATCGTTAAAACAAGCTGTGCTATCTAAATATTGAAAGTGCTAGGTATTAAGTTTTTAGTTTAATACTCAAACTTTTGATGATTTAATGATAAAAACACGTAAACCTAGTGCTTACGTGTTTTTTATTGCTCATGTATTTATGGTATCTAAATAAAATGCAAAAGATGTTTTTATGGGTGGCCTGTTTGGCTGCAACGACTATTTGCAATGCGGAAGTTGATGAAACGAATGCCTATGCTTCAGATCCAGTAATAGTAGATAACGAAAATAAGTTCTCTTCTAGTAATGATTCGGCTATCGCAGCAGACATGACTTTAAGTGATCGCGAGAACTTGTCAGATATTGAGCCAAGCGTACAACGACTCACTGAATCGCAGATACAAGAGCAAAACCGAAACTCTCAAAAAAATACCGCTATTGATCCCATAAAACTAAAATCATTGGCTAAGCACTCCCAATGGCAACATTTATTGTTTTATAAAAATGGCAAGGCTGAAGTCATCTCACCAGATTTTTATTTAACCAATCCTAAGCCTCGTTCGAAACGTAATTTTGACCCCTATGCAGAGCTTATAGCAACGATAGAGCAAATGAATAATGAGGGCGTAGTTTGTAAGTATCCAGCCAGATATTTATGGCTTAATCATCATTTACCAGAACTGAACGTCGATCTCAAAAACTGCTCAAAATTACCCGATGCGAATCAAGAAATAAGCCTGATCCTAGTAAGCAGCTATTTAAAAAACCCAGCTTCTTCATTTGGTCATGTACTGGTCAAAACCAACACGCCTATAGATAATGCCAATAATACGAACAGTGATGTCAGAGAGCTATCTAGCGAGGACTTACTTAATAACTCATACAACTTCGGCGCTCGTATTCCAGAAAATGAGAACGGTGCGATGTACGCGCTAAAAGGACTATTTGGGTTTTATGATGCTGGGTTTTCAGAGACGGAATTTTTTAAACAAGACGCGGTATATTCCAAGAACGAGCAACGTGATATGTGGGAGTACGTGCTCAATCTAGATACCTTTGAAACGCAATTATTGAACTATCATTTGTACGAAGCAAAGTTCGCTCGCTTTGACTATTATTTTATCAAACAAAATTGTGGTTATCGCTCAGGAGAGATACTTGAGCTGATAAGCGACATAAAAACGACTGAGCGAGTAGGTCCTTGGTATGCGCCAGACTATGTATTCGATCAGCTATTAGAACACGACAACGGCGCTGATTCCTTAGTTTCTTCAGTACGCTATTTGCCCTCTGAACAAACGCAGCTGCGCGAGAAGTTTGTACAATTATCTAGGCCAATACAAGCCATCATAAACTCTGTCATTCGTACAGAAGACACTGCCCCACTTGCTACTTTAAACGCGGACGATAAGGCAGTTGCGCTTGATTTTCTGATCTTACATCGTACTTATAAAATCACACAAGACAATACACCGAAGCAGAGAGCTCTCAAAAGCGAATTGCTCAGTCAGCGTTTTGCGCTACCAGCTAGCAATGGTTTGGCTCAGCTGCCTGTACCAAACAAACCCTCTCCAGCATTGAGTAACAAAACCACGCAGACTACCGTCGTTTTATCTGAGGAGAGGGCAGAAGTTGGTTTATCGTTATTTGTAAAAGACCCACTGAACGCTCATACAGATATTGATAAACGTTTTGAAGCCGTAAAAGCGTCACTGGGTTATAGCTTTGATATGCATCAATGGACATTGACGGATTTCGTATTTTTAGACATGCAGCAGATTGAAGATCTTAGACAACCGTTATCAGGCGAACCGAAACTGTCTTGGCAACTAAAAACAGGCGCTCGTATAGACATGTTTACTGGTAATCGACATAGCCCTTATGCACAAGCTGGCGTTGGCGCAGGCGCTAAGTTTGGTAAACATATACTTGGCTATGGTATGGTCAATGCGACGGTCCATGATCAAGATAGACACGCAGATATCGGTATTGAGCTTGGCTTACGTATGAAACGTAATAGCCAAAGTGCTGAATTGTCTTACGTAACTTCAAAGAGAGAAGGGCGCGCTGCTATTGATGTTGCCAAATTGACATTACGTCAGCAGCTATCAAAGAATAACGATGCTAGGCTTATAATGACATATTCAGACACTGTGATGGCCGATAATAGCGTAGTGTTAGGTGAATCAGATAAGATAGATGCTGCAGTCGCTTGGCATCACTACTGGTAATATTTATATAACGGTGTTTGTGGTAATTATTGTTATGATGATAAGTAGGCTACAAAAATTGCTATAGCAAAATCTAGTAGCTATCTATACCGTATCGTTTGAAATTGGCAGACTGATACCACTAATATGTTTTTATTTTGGGGAAATAACATGGCAGAGAAAAACTACTATGACATTTTAGGGGTCAAAAAAGACGCCTCAGACGCTGATATCAAAAAAAATACCGTAAGCTCGTTCGTCAGTATCATCCCGATGTCAGTGATCATCCAGACGCTGATAATAAAATTGCAGAAATAAACAACGCTTACGAAACGATCAGAGATAAAGAAAAGCGCGCCGAATATGACGCTATGCTCAATAATCCATTTGCTGGTCAAAGTAGATCAAGTGGGTTTGGTGGTAGTGGGCAAACTGATGCGGGTCAAGGTGGTTTTCGCTGGGAAGATATCAAAGACCAGTTTGGTGACGGTGAGGCCTTTGGTGATGGTGGTTTTCGCTTCGATGACATTTTTTCAGCATTTGGTCGCGGCGCACGTGGGTCAACTGGTGGACAAACGGGCAGTCGCTCTCAAAGCAGTGGCTTCGATCAATTTGGTGGTGGCTTTGGGACGCAAGATAGCAAAGGTCAAGATCAACATGCCGAGATTACCGTTGATTTATCTTCAGTCTATAGTGGCGACGACTATAGTATTAAGTTAAACGTCCCTGTTCGTCAGCCCAATGGCAATGTCGACTACGACAATAAAACCCTTAAGATAAAAATCCCTAAAGGTATCACTGACGGTAAGCAAATTCGTTTAGCAGGGCAAGGTGCTGCTGGTAGCAGTAATGGCAAAAATGGTGATTTGTTTTTAAAGGTTAAAATTCGTCATGATGCCAATATTCGTATAGAAGGTGCAGACGTTTATCAAACTGTGAATATTGCACCGTGGGAAGCGGCATTGGGTGAAAAAATCAACGTCAGTACGCCAGCGGGTATGCTTGGTGTGACCATTCCTAAGAATAGCAAGTCCGGTAGCAATTTACGTCTTAAAGGAAAAGGTATCCCTGCTAAGCAAGCAGGTGACTTGTATCTAACTCTAAATATCGTCAATCCTGATGTCAGTAGTGATGCGTCGATACAGGCTTATGAGCAGCTAAAACAAGCCTTTGCGGATACCAATATTAGTCGTTAAACAAGATTATGAATAACTGTCATTTATTACTGAAGTAATAAACGGATAGCAGAGATGAACACGATACCGATGAAATAAAGAGAAAACGAGGATAATAGCTATGAACCACTCGACTGAATTTACAGACATCATCATGAGCTTAGATGAACTGGTCTCTGCCTGTGGCCAAGAGCGCCAATGGGTCATCGAATTAATCGAAGAAAATATCATTGAATATGATGTACCAGAGCATGAAAAATTTACTGGTTATCAGCTGACGACAGTGCGCCGTGCATCGCGACTGAGTCGTGACTTTGAAGCCAGCGTACCAGCAATTGGTTTGATACTTGAGCTGTTAGATGAGGTTGAGCAACTGCGCCAACTTAAACGTCAAATAGAGCAGCAAACACCAGTCATCGAAGTCGACATAGACAACCTAAAGTAATCAAACAATCAAAATACCGCATAAAAAAGGGCCCTATAAAGGCCCTTTTTTATGTCTATAGAAAACCCTTCAGCAGAAATTAACGCGAATACGTCGGATCCGCTGCTGCTGTAAACAATACATCAGTAGAAGAGTTCAAGGCAGTTTCAGCTGAATCTTGAATCACACCGATGATAAAGCCAATCGCAACCACTTGCATCGCGATATCATTTGGAATGCTAAATAAGCTAGCAGCGAGTGGAATCAATAGTAATGAACCACCAGCAACACCAGAAGCACCGCAAGCACTAATCGTAGCAACCAGACTGAGTAGCAGCGCTGATGCAAACGTCACTTCGATACCCAACGTATGAGCAGCAGCAAGCGTTAATACGTTAATCGTAATCGCAGCACCAGCCATGTTTATAGTGGCACCTAGTGGAATGGTCACCGAATAAGTGTCTTCATGCAATCCAAGCTTACGGGCAAGGTTCATGTTGACTGGAATATTGGCCGCTGAACTACGTGTAAAGAAGGCAGTAATTCCTGATTCGCGTAGACATCTGAACACGAGTGGATAAGGATTTTTGCCCGTTTTAATAAGGACGATAAGCGGATTGGCGACCAACGCAATGAATAACATACAGCTGATTAATACCATTAAGATACGCGCGTAGCCTGCCAAAGAAGCAAAGCCTGTCTCAGCAACCGTGCTAGCGACTAGGCCTAAGATACCAAATGGGGCTAAAGCAATAATCCATTTAACCACTTGTGAGATGGCATCAGCAAAATCGCCAACGACATTGCGCGCCGTATCACTGGCTTGGCGCAATGCAAAACCAATAATAATTGCCCATGCTAAGATACCAATATAGTTGGCTTCAGCGATTGCATTGATCGGATTGGCGACCAAGTTCATGAGCAAGTTCGTCAAAACTTCTTTTAGGTCAGCAGGTGGTACTTGTGCGATATCGGCGTTGATCAAGACCAGCTCTGTCGGGAACAAAAAGCTGGCACCGACTGCCGTTAGCGCTGCCAAAAAAGTGCCGAACATGTACATGATAAGCACCGGCTTTACGTAGACTTCATTGCCACTGCGATGTTGACTAATGGCTGCCATAACCAGAATAAATACTAGGATGGGAGCGACTGCTTTTAGTGCACCGACAAAGAGTGTACCAAGCAACCCTATGGCGGTGCCGATACTTGGCGCCAGCCAACCAATCAATACCCCTAGCACCAAGCCAATAATAATAAGCGACACCAGCCCTATACGCTGATACATCGCAATTAATGAACGCATCTGTACACCCTCAAGTCCGTTAAAAGTAAGTGAATTGTCACAACAGAAAATCTATCGAAGGATGGTAGCATTTTTTGACATATTCGCATACCGCTCATAGCAGTAGCTGTTGCGTGCAAACAGAGGGATAGTAGAGTCATACAACTAGTACAAAAAGAATGCAGCACTTATAGGCAAGGGCCAGCTACTCAGAATACCTCATTTATAAGAGAGTAAAAGCAGCGATATAGGTAGTGATATATAAGGTAGGAAGAGATTTCGCTGTAAAAGGTAAGAGAGAAATAAACAGCAAAGCTATACCTTAAAGTGGGTCAGATCGTAACCTAATTGCTGGTAGGCTTTATATTTGTTGCGACCTTCTTGGGTACTTGTAGCATCAGGTCGGATCAGCTCAAGGATTCGGGAAGGTTTTGAATTATTAGTAGCAGCCATGAAATCGTTGACGGGACGTGTCGTTGTATTGAGCACGATACCATTAAAATTTGCTGGCATATGATTGCCTAGCAGTACAGGCGCTAATGATTTATGAGCAACAATGTTGATGTTGCTATCATCAGTACCTCTATCATTGGTACTTTTACTGTCAGGATCAGAAAGACATTGATGCGGTATAAAACTCGTGGACTCTTGTGCCCAAAGTGCCGTATCTAGATTTGATAGTAATGTCTCGTCTTCAATTAAAATCAGCAAAGACTGAGCGCTTTTGTTAAGCGCCGTCTGAGTCAGCTGACAAATAAAGCCCAAGAAATCTTGGGCCTTACTTTCACTTAATACATAAAAACTAATTTTCATAAATGGATTAAGCCATCTCTGCGCTGTTTTTTAGATATTGCATAAACAGTGGTACAGGACGTCCAGTGGCTGCTTTGTCTTTGCCTGAGTTCCATGCAGTACCAGCGATGTCTAAATGGGCCCATGCTTGACCTTCTTCAATGAAACGCGACAAGAAGCAGGCGGCAGTTACCGCGCCAGCACCTTTACCACCAATGTTTTGCATATCAGCGATTGGTGAGTCAAGCTGAGCTTGATATTCATCATCCAAAGGCATATGCCAAATAAGATCGCCTGATAGGTTACTGGCATTTTCTAAATCAAACAGGACATCTTCATCATTACTAAATACTGCTGAACGAACATGACCTAGTGCAACCACACAAGCGCCAGTCAAGGTGGCAACATCGATGATGGCTTTTGGCTGATAGCGCTGCACGTAGCACAAAGTATCTGCTAGTACCAAGCGACCTTCAGCATCAGTATTTAAGATTTCGACTGATTTACCATTCATCGCTTTGACGATATCGCCTGGACGTGTTGCATCACCTGATGGCATGTTTTCAGCACAGGCTAGCGCACCAACGACGTTGATTGGTAGACGAGCTTCGCACAACGCTTTGATTGTACCAAGTACTGACGCCGAACCACCCATGTCAAACTTCATCTCATCCATCGCCGCACCTGGCTTGATTGAGATACCGCCTGAATCAAAGGTTACGCCTTTACCGACTAATACGATAGGTGCGTCGTCATTGGTCGCTTGTGCATGGTCATTGCTATTTTTGCTTGCATTTTTAGCTGACTTTTTGGTTGGTAGTTTATCGGCCAATGCCTTTAGACCACTCACTTTTGCGTTGCTAGTGGTGTGCTCGGTAGTGCCTGCATTTGAACTAAATTCTGATTTACCACGGTACTCCATGAGTACCAGTTTACCTTCTTTGGTAGAGCCTTGTGCAACGGCCAAGAAGCAATGCATACCTAGCGCTGACATCTCGTCCTCACCTAGTACCTTCACGGTTAATAGGTCAGGGTAAGTTTTTGCAAGTTCTTGAGCTTGTTCAGCCATGTAAGCTGGGAAGCATATATTGCCAGGTTCATTGGCCACATCACGAGTGAGGCTCTGACCAGCAAATACTGACTGAGCAAAGGCAAGTGCAGGCTGTAGTGACTCATCAGCTAACAGATAAACATCAGTCAATACAGGACTCGCTTGCTCAGACTTATACTTGTCAAAGCGGTAGCTTGCTGCTAGTAGATTAAGGGCAAATTGACCAAAGTGATTTTCTTCCAGTGCATCACCCAAGGCGACAGTGATAGAAGACACACGCTTTTGTGTGCTGCTATAGATAGTGTTGGCGATTTTTTGCAGTACGGTGTTGTTGAACTTATCAGTGTTACCTACACCGACCAACAGCAGTTGTACAGGGTTTTGCTTAGTGGTTTTTTTATCACCTGCTAATGCGTAGTCAGCAACAGTCTCACAGGTAGTGCCCTTGAAGTGAGATACTTCAATCAGCTGCTCAATACGAGTGGTATATTCGGTCAGCACAGATTCAGCAAGAATGTTTTTCTTGTCATCGACCAATACAACTAGACAAGCATCGTCTTTACTTTTGGCTTCTTTTTTCAGGATTTTTTGCGTATGGGTCTTTGGTAAATGCTGAGATAATTTGATATTCATATAGTTATCCTTATTAGAGTTATGAAAATTGCAGGATTTAAATGACTGCTTATACCTGTCAGATTATTAAATTATTTGGTCTGTTGAGCAATCACAGTAGTGTAGCATATTGCGATAATCGTGCGCAGTTAGCAAGTCTTGGGTAATACGTTTGAATTATTATGCTGTACTAACTTACGCTATGGTTTAGCGGTTACATTTACATTATCATTTTTCGATGAGGCCAACATACTAGTCATTGACCAATTCATCGGTCGTTACCATCGCGGCAAATCTATCTTGTAATGCTGCCATGGCAGTATCATGCATGATTTCAGCGTTTATCGGCTCTCTTGTAGCGCTAGGTAGGTCGCGAGTGGCACAGGCATCGTGACAGACGAAACTATCAAAACCTAAATCAAATGCGGCGCGGACGCTTGAGCTGACGCACATATGACTCATAAAACCCGCAAAAATAATCTGCTTCTTTTCTGCTGCTGAGATCAATGACTGTAATTGCGTATCATAAAAGGCATTCGGATGCTTTTTGGCAATCACTGTTTCGCCACCTTGCGGCTGCAACTGTTCGACGATCTCAACGTTAGCTGATAAAGGATCAAAGACATTGCCATTCTTGGCGCCATGATGGGTAATGTGGAAGATAGGTAAATCTTGCTGACGCGCTTTATCGAGTACTAGGCGCGCATTGGCGATGGCTTTTGCCCCAGCGTCCCCTAATGGCATAGCGCCATCGACGTATTCGTTTTGATAGTCGATAAGAACCAGCGTGCAATTTGACCAGTCAAGCGTATCGAATGTGCCGCCAGCGAGTTCAAGTAGGGTAGAGGGTGTAGAGGTCGTTTTATTCATTAGTATTATTCTCCGTTTGACGATATAAGTATATTTTTCTATCAGTCAGTCTAGCAACTAATAACAGAGATAAATGTTTGATGATACGAATGACAAACAAACCTTTCTAAAATAAATAAAGCAAAAACCTGACGCTATAAATATTATCAACTCAATGTAATTTGAGGTTTTATTAATTATTTATCCAATATTTGCTATGTTTATCACCTATTGTCAATAATGCGCTGTCAGCAAGGTGTAGGTAATGTTTTCAAACACATTTCACAGCCATTTTTGGGCAAAACATGCTAGCATTAGCGGTTATATCTGTCGCTTGTGTTTATTGAGTATGACTAACCAGTCGCTTAGTAACGTTTACCGTTATTTGAGTATGTAGATGACCCATATCATGCTGATGATATGTCGTCGTACGACCTAAATATTCAATAAGCTCATCATCAATCGCGCACATACCAACCGTTTAAGAGTACCCATTGTGATATTACGCCGCTACATGACACAACAAGTTGCCTCGACCACTGCCTTAGTGTTGGGGTTTTTGGTAGTGATGATGCTCGGCGGTCGTTTGATACGCTATTTTGGCATCGCTGCTGAAGGTCGTTTGGACGTCAGCCTACTGTTTACTATCATTGGGTATAACCTACCGTACTTTTTAGAGCTCATTTTACCGTTAGCATTCTTTATTGCTTTGATGCTCGTATTTGGCCGCTTATATGTCGATCAAGAAATGGCAGTAATTAATGCTAGTGGCGTGTCTCGCGGTAGACTTGCTCGATTGATGACACCATTAATATTGGCATTGTTCGTCGGCGAGGCGGCACTATCTGTCGTTGGCAAGCCTTGGGGTGTCCGCTCGTCTGAAGCTGTCTGGCAGCAGCAAGCATTGACCAGTGCGTTTGATTTGATTCGTCCGAACGAGTTTATCAGTAGCGGTAATTATCATTTGTATGTGGGTAGTCTCAGCGATGATAAGAAAAAACTGCAAGATGTGATCTTGATCCAATCTGAACCTGCGAAAAAAGGTAGTGCTGCTGAAAGTGTCGATGCTAATGCTACTGATATGAATAATACGATCGACAGCGAAACAGCCGAACAAATTGGCATATCTGACATACCAAAAAATATTATAAATAGTGGTGCAAAGGACATTAGCAAAGACACGATTACGTTGGCTAAGCGTGCTGAGCAAGTGAATACTGGCAATAGCGGCGTTACTCAGTTGGATTTGTTCCAAGGACGTCGTTACGAAGTTGGCGCAGGCAGTCTGAAATATAATCAAGTCGCTTTTGATCGTTATCGCATCACCTTGACTGAGTCTTCACAGGAAGTTATCACCGAAGACAATATTGAAATGCAGAAGATTGGACCATTGTGGCAAGTCGCAACGAGTAGCTCACCATCAGGCTCTAACAGTGCAATGCGCGCTGCACAAGGTGAGCTTGGCTATCGTTTGGCGCTACCATGGCTGATGATTATCGCGCCTATGTTGGCCGTGCCACTGGCGCAAGTCCGTCCGCGTCAAGGACGTTGGCTGCGCTTGTTTCCTTCTATCTTATTATTTGTCAGCTGTGCATTAGGTATCATCTCGCTCAAAAACGCGGTGAGCAAAGACAGCATCAGCGTATGGGCGTATGCATGGCTTATCTTAGGATTTATGGCATTGGCGCTTTATATGAATTGGGGTAGCCGTGTGCAACATCGACTGCGCTTTCGCAAACAAGAAAATAGGCTAGCCGCTGCCACCACTAGTTCAGTTAGCGACATAGATAATCAGAACAACAGCTCACAAGGAGGGCAGTTTTAATGCGCTCTTTATTTGCTAAGTCAGCCGAGTCTGATCAATTGGCTAAGAAACCTGCCAATCTAAAAGTCCTCAGTCGCTATGTCAAACTCAACGCTCTATTGGCTATTATCGCTGCCGTCATTGGTTTATGGGCCTTGCAGCTGATTTTCTCTTACTTATCAGAGCTTGATTCTTTAGGCGATAACTACACCATGGGCGAGGCGCTCAAATATATCTTTTATCGCTCGCCTTACTTTTTAGAGCAATTTATCCCAACGGGTGCGCTATTGGGTGCTGTCATAGGATTGGGCTTGCTGGCTAATAAAAGCGAGCTGGTTGTCATGCGCGCGGCTGGGGTCAGTATCTATCGTATCGTCGGCTGGGTATTACAGCCCGCTTTGATATTTGTGCTATTGGCATTGGCTATCAATCAGTTCGTCCTACCGTCTTCTAACCAGTTAGCGAAACAGATTAATGATGAAGACAGCACCTCACTGGTCACATCAGTACGCGGCTACTGGACGATACAGCCACGTTTCGAAACCGCAGAAGATGGCAGTGCAACACCTGATGGTAGCGATATTTTATATATTGATTATGCTGATGTCGCGGGTAATATTGGCGAGGTGAAACGCTGGCATTTGGACAATAACGGTAATTTACAAACTGCTGTCCACGCGGAAGGTGGGAAATATACTGGCCGTGAACCAATTGATGTAAATAGTGAGAAGCCAAGTGAGCAGTATCGTTACGAGTGGCAATTAAACGATATGGTTAAGCTCTCTATCAATCAAGGTTTTGAGAGTAGCCAAGCCGTTTCACCATCAGATACGTTAAGCTTACCCTTTGCCCCAGAGTCTGTGTATCTGCTGACGCGTAAGGCAGAAGATTTGTCATTGACGCAGCTGTACGAGCATCGCGCGTTTATGCGTCAACAGGGCAATCGCTCCTTAGAGCATGAAGTGGCATTTTGGCAAAAGCTACTATCGCCATTATCCATATTGTCGCTAGTGATTGTTGCTTGTTCATTTGTCTTTGGCTCGCTGCGGACGCACAGCTTAGGCTTGCGTATCGTTGTGGCATTGTTGTTTGGTCTACTATTTAGCTATATTCAAGACTTAGTTGGTTTTGTATCGCTAGCGACAGGCTTTTCACCGATGCTTATGGTGCTATTGCCGATTATCGGCAGCGCGCTATTGGGTGGATATTTGATAAAACGCCAGATGTAAAAAGACAATTGGTCATACAAAATAAAAAGCACGCTAAATCTAATTTAGCGTGCTTTTTTATGTCGATTTCAATTTACGCCTCAGTTTAAATAGCCGAAACTCAAGCAGGCAAAGCTAAAACTAGTCTTTGGTCGCCATCGTAATTGTATAGGTTTTACCTTGTTTGATTTTGTCGCTATTGCCAAACACTTCGGTAAACGAGCGTTTCACAAATTGGCGCAGACCGTTGATGGTCACCACGTAAAAACGTCCACCTTTACGCATGCGTGCATAGGCATCGAGGAAGTATAAATAATGCTGCTCTTTACCGACTTTGGCTGGCAAGTTCGACATCACAAGGCTAAAGTCTTTATCTTTTGCCACATGATTAAAGCCATTTGATAAATGCACATCGACATTGTTTAGACCATTTTTCTCACAGTTACGACGTGCGTATTCTACTGCCATAAAATCTTTATCAATCAGCGTATGCTGACCATTCGGACATTCACGCGCTGCCGTCATACCAAGTACACCATAACCACAGCCCAAATCAATCGAATCATCATCTTGCTCAAAATCTACATAATCAAGCAGCATCAAGCTACCATCATCGAGCTTTTGCGGTGAAAAAATGCCCCACGTGGTCGCAAAATCAAACGGCTTACCCAGCACTTCTTGGCGAAAATTGATATCTTCGCGCCAGTGTTCGGCGTTTTTTAATAGGTCAGCAGGTGGTCTATGGCTCATGGGATTCTCGGATAATAGATAGGAAAAAGGTAGTGCGCAGCCCATTTAGGCAGCATGTATATCATGACGCACTTTAATAAGGGTATTGTAACGAGAAAAGGATGGGTTTGCAGCTATCTATTTCTAGAACTGCATTTTGCTATATCGCAAAAATTTTTAAGAAAAATGTTAGAGACATTAGATAAGAGGCATCGCTTAAGATAGAATCAAATTTAACCTGATAGTCTCTAAGTATTATTTATGCCAGACATTACATTCGTATCTAAAGTAGACTTCTGGCTTGTACTGTTACTTTGGGGTTTGAGTTTATTTACTGTGTCTGTTCCATTATGGCAGTGGAAGCGAGGTGCTCACAAATCCCTCATACAAACCATATTAATGACGGTTACTCTCATACCTATTGCAGCACTAATGCTCATCCCTTTTTCGGTACTAAGTACATATTAACGAACGAACAGCTACAAGTAGATAGTGGATTCTCTGTTCAAAAAATTGAGATTACAGATATCACCTATATTACGCCGACTCGAAGTATGAGTTCTGCGCCAGCACTATCATTGGATAGGATTAAAATATCATATCAAGATGAAGAAATACTAATCTCACCAAAAGACAAGTCACGTTTTTATCGGGAGATACAGGCACGTAATCCAAGTATAGCGATAGATACAGCAGGCGAATAGAATGGCATTATCGTTAGCTGGATTCAGCTATACATCGTTCCTGATAGTGAATTTTTTTGAAACTACTTCCTCAAACTCTTCTTTAATAAATGATCAAATATAAATGGCCCAAATGGTAAAAACGAGCCAAGCACGCCAGCAGGTAGTGCCCAAAGCGGCATTTTTATTCTGCTCGCGGTGATGATTAATACCATGACATAAGCAACGAATAATACCCCATGCACTGGGCCGACATAGCTCACCGCTTCTGGAATATCGAACATATATTTGAGTGGCATAGCGATACCAAGTAACAATAGAAAAGATGTACCTTCTAAATAACCCATGATAGTAAGGTTTCTGAGTGCAGTGTTTTGACTCTTTGATAAGGCAGATGGTTGAGCTTGCGACACGATATATTCCTCTTACAATCATCAATAATATTAGATTTCAATGCTGCCCATATGGCAAGGCTACCCACGTGGATGATGCTCCGCATGTAATTTCTGCAATCTCGCTGTCGCCACATGAGTATAGATTTGCGTGGTGGACAAGTCACTATGTCCTAGCAATAACTGCACACTACGTAAGTCTGCACCATGATTGAGCAAATGTGTGGCAAAGGCATGACGTAGCGTATGCGGGGATAATTCTTTATCGATACTGGCAACTTTGGCGTACTTCTTAAGTAAATACCAAAAGTTCTGCCGCGTCATATAGCCACCTTGCGCCGTCAAAAATACCGCTTGGCAATTGCCCGATTTTAAATGAGCAATCAAATCGCCACGTCCATGAGACAGATAATCTTCCAATGCATCCGCTGCATATTCGCCGAGGGGCACCAGTCGCGTTTTATTCCCTTTACCCGTGATTTGTAGCCAGCCTGAGTTTAGATTCACTTGCTCTAATGAGAGGTTAATCAACTCACTCACCCGCAGACCGCAGGCGTATAAAACTTCTAGCATGGCTTTATCACGGAGACCGAGCGCGGTGCTGGTATCAGGTGCGGCAAGTAGATTATCGACATCCGCTTCAGCTAAGTCTTTTGGCAGCGGACGACCTAGCTTTGGGCTTTTGATA
Organism: Psychrobacter sp. ER1; assembly: GCF_048631835.1. Classification (NCBI taxonomy): domain Bacteria; kingdom Pseudomonadati; phylum Pseudomonadota; class Gammaproteobacteria; order Moraxellales; family Moraxellaceae; genus Psychrobacter; species Psychrobacter sp. ER1. Next base: position 63,006 of record NZ_CP184640.1, read on the forward strand.
CGCTCACAAGGATTGTCCTCACGCAGATTACTGGCAATCATCCATAGATAAAACTGACGCAAGCTTGAGAGCATGCGTGCTTGGGTACGTGGGGTTTTGCCATCTTGAGCAAGGAGCGACAGACAATGCAGCACATCATCAGGCTGCCAACGTGTCAGGGCAATAGAATTGGTCAGCTCACAAGAGCGTAGGTCGCGCACGTACGCATTACGAGTACGCGTCGCTAGACCTCGCGCTAGCATGGCTTGACGAAACTCAGTCATGTAAGCTGGCTCATCATCGACCGCCAATGCTTTAGGCTGTCGTTGTTGCACGGCGCGATCACGACTCATAGGATAATACTCAGATAGGGGTTAAGTTAGCAATGACAGACAGTTATTAAAATAATGCCAAATCTATCATGCCGTTTTTTCTTAACCAGATAGCGATATAGCGTTACGCTTGCAGGCGTATCATCATCGCTATCGATGGTGATTTCGTCAGGATCAGCGTCTAAGCTCACGTTTTCAGCCAATGTTTCTTGGCCTATTAGCTCATGCCCCAAATGGCGACAGAAATTCGGAATGTCGCGCGTGGTAGCTGGATCTGTCGCCAATATCTCAATCACTTCACCGCCATCTGCTTTGCGAATGACGCGGTGTAGCATCATGACGGGTTCAGGACAAATGAGCCCTTGAGTATCTAAGTGATGGTGGATAAGCGTGTCTGGTATCGAAGTGGTCATAGTCATTATCGTAAAGCTAAATAAGTGAATTTGAGGGTAAGTAGTTTGCTTAAGTGCTTATCGCGGCGTACTTTGTAGATCGTCTATGCTTTAGTACTTTCAGCCTCTTCGTCGGCATCAGGCGTATCAGCTACTTCTAAAAAGTTAAAAAACCGCTTAAAACTTACTTTAAATAAAAATGCCACACCTAGCCAACAAGATAGTCCCAACCATGCAGTATCGGCAAAAATTAATCCACCAACCAATATAATAGTCGATACGCCAATACTCATGGCAATCATCGACGGTTGGTTTAAGCGATAACGATAAACGACCAATGCATCATAAATAGTAATGGGTATCGTGAGGGCTACCAGGGCGTAGGGCAAATTGTAAAATAACTGATAAAGCAGCTGGTTGTCATGGAAAGCTTTGATACTAGCAATCGTGCCAAAGACCACAAATGCAAAAATAGCCGCATAAATGAGATAAATCGCTATTTGGTTGGCACGTTGGGCGCCTTTAATACGGGCAATAGCAAGTGGAGCAAAACCATGCTGTGACTTATGTTGCGAGGGTTGGTCTGAGACAGTGGTCATAGTAATCAGTCATTTATCCGTTAAGAGGTACGATGTATCGAAGTGACATTATAGCCGCACACGTGTCTTTTACCTATTTGGCTGCTTTATTCTGCTTTGATTGCATCGATAGCGATACTGCTATTAGGATCAGCAAAATAGGTCGACATTAGGATACAAGCGGAGATATCATCGATTGGGTCGCGTTCGTTTTTGATCCAACCATTGTCCCATGCGATTTCTCTTGCTTCGATTGAAGTCAGCCGCTCATCACACAGTGATACGGTCACTGGCAGATGTTGTTCCATCACTCTATGGGCCAGACGACGAGCGAATTTGTGCGCTCGTTTTGAAAGCATGGAGCTAGTACCATCCATATTAAGCGGTAGACCGACCACGACTTGCGCCACGCCCCAGACTTTGATGATACCAATTAAATTGTCCCAATCTGGCTGGCCGTTATTCATTGCCAAAATGTCAAAGGCACGCGCCGTCTGCGTAATGGTATTACCGAGCGCCATGCCCATCTTTTTGACGCCGTAATCTAGCGCCAAGATAAGATGCGGCTTTACTTCTGGCTCGATAGTTTCAGCAGTGATATTGCTATCGAGAGTATCAAATTCATTTTCAATGTCATTATCTATAGCGTCTGTGCTACTGGCTGTAAAAGTACTATCTACCATAGTAATGGGTGTCCTTTATGTCTTTATCTAAATTCGCAGAGCGTATGATATTACGCATGACCTATGTCACTACTAAAATAGTCAAAGTTGACACCGATTTTGTCGGCTGCGATTTGCCAGCGTTCTTCAAACGGTGTATCAAATAATAAGTTCAGATCAGCAGGGCAGACTAACCAGTCACCATTACTGAGCTCTTGGTCTAGCTGTTTTTTGCCCCAACTGGCATGTCCAAGGCACAGTTGATAATGACCAACACCTTGGCCTGCGGCAATACGCTTTAGAATATCTTGGCTAGTTGTGATGCAAACGTTCTCCGAAATAGCAAAAGAAGAAGCCCATTCTGGCTGACCAGTATGCAGCACAAAGCCGACCTCAGGATACATAGGGCCGCCCTCTAATGCCACATCTTCCATCACCTGCGGATTGGTCACTTCAATATCTAAATCTTCTAGCAGCTTACCTACGCGAGATTGCTCGAGCGGACGATTGACCATCAGACCTAGTGCACCATGCTTGTCATGACGGCAAATATATATAAGTGCCTGCTCAAACCTTGGGTCTGACAGCTCTGGTGCTGCAATCAAAAAATGATGGGTCAAATTGGTTTTAGACATAGAAACAAATGCAACCTAATAATAAGGGTGAAAGACCACTATATGGTGATAATCAACAGAAAAGCAAGATTCGCACTAATTGCTACTGACCATCATACAGACTCAGATAACCATCCGTTTTGATGAAAACGAACGGTTATTTAACGTTAGATAGGTCAGGTAGAGCGTTATTTAACATCGGATAATAAGCTGCGGGCATGATCGCGCGTGACATCAGTAATAATGACACCACCAGACATACGCGCCAACTCGTCTACTTGCGCACTGTTGGTCAGTATGAGTAGCTCGCTTTCGGTCTGTTCTTGATGGTGCTTTTGTACCAAGATATGTTGATGCGCTTGCGCTGCGACTTGTGCTTGGTGTGTGATGGCTAGCAATTGCTGTGTTTGCCCAAGCGAGCGTAGCAGTTCGCCAACCACTTGCGCAGTACCGCCACTAATACCAACGTCGACCTCATCAAATACCAACATAGGCTTGGCAGCGTTGTTATCAGCATTGGTCGCTTGTAAGACTTGCATCACGAGCGCCATACGTGACAGTTCACCACCTGAGGCGATTTTGTGTAGAGGCTGCATTGGCATACCGACATTGGCGCTGAATAATAAATCAATATCGAAACAACCTTGGGCATTGTACTGACTAGGTTCAGCTTTTTGGTAAAGACAAATTCACAGCGAGCATTAGGTAGCGCAAGCGGTTGTAGTTGTTTGATGAGTTGCTTACTAATTATCGGAGCAGCTTTTGTGCGCTCTTTATTCAACTGTGTCGCCAGAGCGAGATAGTCTTGCCAAGCCTGCTCAATTTGCGCTGCCATTGCATCACTGCTTGGCTCGTTCTCTAGCTGCTCTAATTGCGCTTCCCAGCCTTTTGCTTCATCAATTAAATCACTCGCTGGCAAGCTATGCTTACGTGACAGACGATGTCCTAAGCTGATTAAATTGTCTAGTGTTTGCAAGCGTTCAGGATCAGGTAGCTGCTGTTCGGCATAATCTGATAGCAGCGCAGTCACCTCAGTGATTTGCTGCTGTGCTAGATGGAGCTGTTCAGAAGCTTGTTCAAACGTTTGACTGACGCTTACTTGATTGTCACAGAGTTTAATCGCTTGTCCGAGCAAGGTCATTACATCTGGCTCATCGGTATCGTTGTCGAGTAAATGCAGACCATGACTGGCCTCTTGCATTAAGGCTTCAATATTGGAGAGCTCTTCGTGTTCAGATTCAACTTCGGCGTAGTCCACAGCCAATAATGGCGCAATATCTGCTAATTGGCTCTGCAACAACTGAATACGATCTTGACGCTGGGCTTCACGGCTCGCGATATCATCCGCGCGACGTTTTAGCTGCTGATAGGCTTGATAGCTACTGGCAGTTTGGATGGCTAGCGGTGTTATCTGGGCCATCTCATCAAGCCATTGCACCACAAACTGCGGCTTAAGCAATGCTTGCTGAGCATGTTGGCTATGTATATTGACCAGTAAAGTGCCTAAGCTCTTTAGCTCCGCTAAGCTAACTGGTGAACCATTTAGCCATGCTTTTGAGCGGCCAGTATTGCTTAATTGTCGACGAATAAGTACTTCAGGCTCTTCTAGCGATCGCTCATTTTTGGTAAACCACTCAGCGATGACACTGTTATTTTCTACATCAAATTGAGCGTAGATATCTGCATGCGCGGCGCCATGCCTGACCATCGCACTGTCTGCTCGCTCACCGACACACAGTGATAGTGCATCTAGCAATAACGACTTGCCAGCACCTGTTTCACCAGTGATGACATTAAAACCTTCAGCCACGCTCAGCTCATGCTGAGCAATCAACGCAAACTGATGTAAAGTTAACGATACTAGCATCAACGCCTCTCAGGACAGACAATGGACATCATATAAATCTTAGGAAGCCATCTATAAATAGGATAAATGAGGAAGTGAAAATATCTGTTTAAACTTGCTAATTAGATAAATATTGTAGGCAAATAGTATGGTGTTAAATGTGCGTAAATACAAACTTTAAGACGAGGTATAACAGAATTTATTATTGGGAGATTACCATAAAACTATTAAAAACTGACAATAAATCATCAACATAATATCTATAATGTTAATCATTAGGGTCATTGGATATCTAAAGATAAGCATAGTATGCGAAGAAGTATTTTGACTGATAATGATAAAAATATACCTAAGTTAGTGGCCTAGCATCCGCCTAGAAAAATACTAAATAAATATGAAATGAGTGAGTAGATACTTTCCATCAAATAGCATTTTCCTAGTCGCTTTAACAAACTTTATAGATATAATGTGGTAGCATAATCTCACATAATGATAAACTCTTCTTATGAGTTTGATGCGCTATGCAACCTAATAACGAGTCATAATTTTGTAAAATTGTAGGCGTATAGTGGTAAAAACATGCCACTCGATCATTATTCAAAAGCGTTTTCATAGAACCTGTGGCTACTCTTAGCACGCAGATATCTAGTAGAGAAGGATACCGCACTCAGTGCAGAGAGGTGTGTTGATGACGCGGCTCTAGCGGTAACCAGTTACTTATTTTTTAGTTTTACCATAATTATTTGATAAGGAAGCCACTATGACAGCGGCGCAATTTACTAACGTAACAATTAATGCCCAAGCGACAGTATCTTATGATGGTCGCTGTTCCAGCCATACCATTATGTTTGAAGACGGTCGTCACAAAACCTTGGGTGTGATCTTACCTTGTGATAACTTGGTTGAGCATTATCACTTTAGCACCAATACATCCGAGCGTATCGAAATCACCGGCGGCGAGTGTGAAGTGAAAATTAATGGTGATGACGAGTTTAGCTACTACCGTGCTGGTCAATCGTTTGTTGTCGAAGGCAATAGCGGTTTTAACCTACGTACTGAAGAAATTGTCCAGTATGTCTGCCATTTAGAAGGTTGATATTATCAACAATGCGATTAAGTTAACATTGGGTGCGGTCAAGCTAGTACCATCAGTGAATAGCTAACGCCATCAAATCTTAATGACCAAACAATAAACAATATCGGATTGGTGTTGTTTATTTCTGTTTTTAGTGCTGACCTAATCGCTCCCTCATTGGCAACGAGTTGCAGTGCTCAATGCCAATGACATTCTTCTTATCCCATCGCTTACCGCGATATCCACCTGATATTTAATAGGCATATTATGGCAAAACCCATTTATTTTTACGGCATTCATGCCATTGATGCGTTACTTAAACACCGCCCTTTGGATGGTCTTAGCTTGTTTGTGCAACAGGGACGCGAAAGTGATAGTCATGTACAAGCGATTATGGCTGAGGCGGAAGCTAATGGTATCAGTATCCAGCCGACCCAAAAAGATAAGCTGACACAGCTATGTGGTAGCCCGCAGCATCAAGGCGTGGTACTCAATGCTCGTCCGCTAGGTTTTGCTGATGAAGGTCTGCTTGATACCATTATTGGTCGCGAACAGTGCTTATTGTTAGTGCTAGATCAAATCACAGACGCACATAACTTTGGCGCTTGCTTGCGCACAGCCGTAGCAATGGGTGTGGACGCCGTGGTTTGTCCGAAGCACCATGCAGCAAGCCTGACGCCCACAGTCGCTAAAGTATCTGTTGGGGCCGCAGAGATGATGCCGATTATTAGTGTCACCAATTTGGCACGCACATTGTCGCAAATCAAAAACGCAGGAGTATTTGTGTTTGGTACGGCGCTCAATGCCGATGCGAAGCCTATCCATGCCGCTGATCTGACTGGCAAAATCGCCATCATTATGGGGTCAGAAGGAGAGGGGATGCGCCGCCTGACAATGGAGAGCTGCGATGAGCTAGTTTATATTCCGATGTCAGGAAACGAGCATGGCAACCTACAAAGCTTAAACGTAAGCGTCGCTACTGGTATGGCTCTATATGAGGTTAATCGCCAGCGAACTTTAGCTGCTGGGCAAGCGTAAGGTACTCTTGGTGTAGGGGCTCTAGCTGTAAGTATAGAGAGGCAAGGTCGCTCTCGTTGAGTATGATATCGTCTGCATGACGATTGCGCTCTTCACGACTAAGCTGGTTGGTCATAATGGCTTTGATTTTTTGAATACTTTGATCATCACGCTGACTGGCACGCGCAAGCTGCGTGTCTTCGGTGGCATCCATCACAAGGATACGTTGGCATAAATTGGCAAGACCCGCTTCTGCTCCCTCAATGAGTAGAGGTGCGGACAATACCACATAAGCTGAGGTACTAGACTCTAACTGTGCTTTTGCTGTCTCACGTATCGCTGGATGCGTGATCGCCTCAAGCTCAATAAGCGCTTCAGGATTTGCAAATACATGCGTACGTACAGCGGCCCTATCCATTGACCCATCACCATTTAACACCCAATCACCGAATCTTTTTTGGATTTTGCGCAGAGTATCGCTGCCTTTAGTAACGATCTCATGAGCGATCACATCGGCATCGATAATATCGATCCCTTGCTCAGAAAACCAAGCACTAGCGGCAGATTTACCACTACCGATACCACCCGTCAAACCGACTACGAGCTTCTTATTTTTTGGTTGCGTGGTTTGTGGCTGGTGTGAATAAAAGTGCGATGTATTTTTTGACATAATAATGGCTTATCTGACAGATAGAACAATGAATGCAGTTTTGAACTCACAATCGGCCTTTTAAGGTTTCGTTCATGGGTCACTGCCGAAAATTTACTACAATAATCTAGTGTACGCTATCAGTTATTAGACATACATACCAAGATACCAACTGACAATATCTGAGCCGTATAATAAGGCAACAATACCTGCAATAGCGATATAAGGCCCGAAAGCAAAAGGTCGACTTTCACCCTGTTTTTTCATCAAGATCAATCCAACGATAGAGCCAAGTAAAGACGATAGTAGGATGATTAAGGGTAACATCATAGGTCCGAGCCAAGCACCTAATACTGCTAGTAGTTTAAAATCCCCTTGACCCATTCCATGTTTTTTAGTGATTAAATAGAATACCTTGACTACTATCCATAGCGATAAAAACCCAAGTAGTAATCCCCATATTGATTGTGTTGGTGAGACGAACCAGCTTTGTGAGTTTACCGCCAATCCTAAGCCTGCCAAAGGAAAAGTTAGACGATCAGGTAGTAGCTGTGTGTCAAAGTCGATACCTGTTAACGCCACTAGTGTCCATACTAAAACCAATGCGGACAAGCCTGTAGTACTTACCCCAAACTTATATATTACTAATACGGACAGGATGGCGGTTACTAGCTCAACGAGAGGATAACGTAGACCGATAGCCGCTTTGCAGCTTGAACAGCGTCCGCGTAGTAATGGCCAACTTATTAAAGGAATATTTTCATACCACTTAATTTTATGTGCGCAATGAGGGCAGCGTGAAGCAGGGCGACTTAGGGTAATCGGTTGGTCAGTAGCGACAATATTTGCTATGGGCAGCGTATGCTCGCGTGGCATATCTGCCTGTTCAGACATAAACTGGCTACACTCTTGTCTCCAACCATACACCATCATCAGCGGTATGCGATGAATCACGACATTTAAAAACTGCCAACGCAAAGACCTAATAGGCCAAATACGAATAAAGCTAGGGTACTGTTCTCTTGTAGTAACTGTATAAATTGCATCAAGTCATTATCCTACTACTGCGCCCATCTGGAAGATTGGCAAGTACATTGCGATGACTAGGCCACCAACTAATACACCTAATACTGCCATAATTAACGGTTCCATTAAGCTGGTCAATCCATCAACAGCGTTATCAACTTCGTTTTCGTAGTAGACAGCGACTTTATCTAGCATTTCTTCTAAGCTACCAGACTCTTCGCCAATGCCAACCATTTGAATGACTAGACTCGGAAACAAGTTGGTCGAGCGTATGGAAAACTGTAATTGCTGACCAGTGGATACATCATTCTTAATTTGCTGAGTGGCATTATAAAATACGACATTATTGGTCGCACCAGCAGTAGAGTCTAGGGCATCGATAAGTGGAACACCCGCCGCAAAAGTTGTAGATAGTGTACGAGAGAAACGTGCAATAATCGCTTGATAGGCGATGTTGCCAAATATGGGAGCTTTTAAGACAGCACGGTCTAAAAAGTCACGAAATTTTTAGATCGTTTTTTAGCTTCTGAAAAACCGATAATTGCACCACCGATAGCAATAATTAAGATGAACCACCATGCTTGCATCCATTCAGACATGCTAACTACCATCTGTGTAAAGGCAGGCAGCTCTGCGCCAAATGATTCAAATAGATCAGAGAATACAGGTACTACTTTTATCAATAGAATCATGGTGACAATGATAGCAACCACGATAACGGCAATAGGGTACTTCATTGCTTTTTTAATTTTTGCTTTTAGTAGCTCACTTTTTTCTTTATAAGTAGCGACTCGTTCAAGCATCGTCTCAAGTGCACCGGATTGTTCGCCCGATTCGACGAGGGAGCAGAATAAATCATCAAAGTAACGAGGATGTTTGCGCAAAGAAGAGGCAAAGGTGCCACCTGCTTCAATATCTGCTTTTATTTTCAATACTAAGTCTTTCATACTTGGATTATCGAGCGAGTCGGCGACAATCTCAAATGACTGGGTCAACGGTACACCTGCTTTCATCATTGTTGCCAACTGCCGAGCAAAAATAGCAATATCAATGGCTTTAATAGCTTTTTTGAAGGTATAAAGTGGTTTTGGCTTTTTCTTAATCCCTTTAACCGTAATACCTTGTTTACGTAGGGTGGCTTTTGCCAGCTCTAAACTACGGCTAGTAGTTTCGCCCTTTACCTTCTGCCCGCGTCGGTTTACACCATCGTAAACAAAATCTAACAACATATCGGTCTTAGCTTTTGCCATATTACTACCCTCGAAATTGTCTAATATATATTGTATATTTACAATAGAATACCAGACTTAAGATACCAGTCAGGCATACTTTATTTTAGCGTAAAAAACCAGTGTTTATCTGTTTTATCTTGAAAAGTATCCGATAATAAAAGTTACAGGTTTATAACTTAATTGATAATTTGAATGCTAAGACCTAGCATGTATATTCTATGAGGGTACTTATTATTCAGAAGTCACCCGCATCATTTCTTGAATACTCGTGACACCTTGCAACACTTTTAAAATCCCAGAACGACGCAAATCGCGAAAACCATTTTTAATGGCAGCGTCTTTAATATCTATTGCGTTACCATCTTCCATGATAATGCGTGAAATATCAGGACTCACTTTCATCACTTCATAGATACCTACACGGCCTTTATAACCTTCACGGCATTCATTACAGCCGACTGGTTCATAAATGACATTGTCAGTGTTATCTAGATCAATATCAGTAAAACCAATCTCTAATAAGCTCTGACGCGGTATGCTAATAGGTTTTTACAGTTCTTGCAGAGACGTCGTGCCAATCGTTGGGCAATAACTAGATTGACTGACGTGGCAATATTAAAAGAAGCGACGCCCATGTTACGTAGACGCGTTAATGTTTCAGGTGCCGAGTTAGTATGCAAGGTAGAAAGAACCATATGACCTGTTTGCGCCGCTTTAATCGCAATCTCAGCAGTCTCAAGGTCACGAATCTCACCGACCATGACAATATCAGGGTCTTGACGTAAAAAAGACTTAAGCGCATTGGCAAACGTTAGACCAACTTTGGCGTTAACGTTAACTTGGTTGATTCCTTCAAGATTAATTTCGACTGGATCTTCAGCCGTTGAGATATTGGTTGCGCCAGTATTTAAGATATTGATACCAGTATAAAGGGAGACAGTCTTACCAGAACCAGTAGGACCAGTGATAAGCAACATGCCCTGCGGTTTGTGCAATGCTTCTAAAAACATTTCCTGCTGATCTGGTTCATACCCCAATGCATCAATACCTAGCATGGCTGAGGATGGATCAAGGATACGCAAAACAAGCTTTTCACCGAATAACGTTGGTAATGAGTTTACTCGAAAATCAATGGCTTTATTTTTAGAAATTTTTAGTTTAATACGTCCATCTTGTGGTATCCGGCGTTCTGAGATATCCATTTGCGACATGACTTTTAAGCGTGCCGCAATTTTATTTGCAAGTTGAACCGGTGGATTGGCCATTTTTTGCATGACGCCATCGACACGAAATCGTACTCTGAAAGATTTTTCGTATGGCTCGAAATGTAAATCAGAAGCACCCATACGGATAGCATCGACTAGCATTTTATTGACGAATTTTACGACAGGTGCTTCATCGACGCCATCGTTTAGCTGAGTTTCGCCATCCTCTTTATCTTCGTCACCGTCTTCAAAGCCAACATTTAAATCACTATCAGAGAAGCTATCAAAGCTTTGCATCGTATCCGCGTAAATATTTTCAATACGCTTTTTAAGCTTATTTTCTTCGACAACAATGGTTTCTATCGATAGCCGAGAGTTAAAGGCAATAGCATCAATGGCGTCAACGCGTGTTGGATCACTCAGCGCGACAAACAGGCGTTGTCCTCGTTTAAAGAGTGGTAATGCATTAAACTTGCGAACGATTTTTTCATCCACTAAGTCTTTTGGAATAACATCAACGTTTAATGCATCAAGATCGAATAGAGGGTCGCCGAAAGCTTGGGATAGCATTTGGGCAAGTTGATAAGCATCGGCCAATTTATTGTCTACCAGATAAGGTACCAGTCCTATTTGCTGCTGCTGCGACTCAATCTGTGCCGTCTTCATGTTCGCTTCGCTAACGACACCGTCGCTAATTAGTTGCTGCGCTAGACCGCCGTACTTACTAGTTGCGATAGACATTTTAACCTCTCCTTTGATACAAAATATTCTGTAGACTTGCTTGGTCTTGCCCGCTATATACTTGTCGTTGCTAGTCGATAACTCGCTATAACTGTCTGGCTTTGTTTATCTTATCTACCTGTATATCTATATATAGAACCAGCAACAATATTTGATTTTATAAACTCTATATTTCATCAACTCTGTAGTATAGAACTTTACTTTAGTTTGAAAAAATTATATATACCATTAGACGACTAGCTCGTAAAAATAATGGTCTATTGATGCATTATATGTAGATAAGTTTGCAGAAGTGATTCTGTGCATGGTGGCACGCTACTATAGCACTTACGAATTATTTGTTATACTGACGCGCATATTAGCCGAATTGGCATGAATACATGAGACAAGGTAAATAAGTATGCAAGCTTGGGTAATTGGCAATTGGAAACAGAATCCTGCGACTAACAGTGCTGTCAATGCACTATTGGACGACTTATTGACTAAAGTTAATACTGAAGAACAAGCCAACTCGCAGGCATCAAAAAACCGCTGTAAATTAATGGTAGCACCAAGTTGTGTTCATTTAAGTACAGTGAGTACGCGTCTAGCAGATAGCTCAATACTCTGTGCCGCACAGGACGTCAGTACCTATAGTGCAAGTACAGGAGCCTATACGGGTGACTGCTCAGCGCAGCAGGTAGCAGATGCAGGTGCCACTTGGACGCTACTTGGCCACTCTGAGCGTCGCCAATATCACAAAGAGTCTCATGATTGCCTGATAAGCAAATTGTCTCATGCGTTTTCTCAGAAATTAGGCGTGGTGTTTTGTATCGGCGAAACGCAAGAGCAGTATGACAATGGTCAAACACTCGACGTTATCAATGAGCAACTTTCGGTTATTAAGGATTTACTGACTCAACAGCCAGAGTTAGCATCATCGTTATCTGAAAGGCTGCTCATCGCTTACGAACCTGTATGGGCCATTGGTACAGGTAAAGTGCCTACTGTGGCAGAAGTGAGTAAGACTCATCAGTACATCAAACAAACGGTTGCAAGCTTTGCTGATATAACAGATACGATTACCGTGCTGTATGGCGGTAGTGTTAATGCTGATAATGCCAATAGCTTTGCTTCTGACGCTATGATTGATGGCGCATTAGTAGGCGGTGCTTCATTAAAAGCAGAGAGCTTTCTAGCGATTGCCGATGCATTTAACCAAGCCAATGCTTAAATGAATAAATAACGCTCAGATATCAAGATCATAGCTTATAGACAGTATGCTTTTATCAGTTAGTAAAAGTAGGTTTAACACTGCCCTTGCAATCGTGTACAATGCGCCTTATTTATATAGTCGATTTGGCATTTGATCATGCCGATTGTCATTCTATTAACCTTACGTTTTATTTTCCGTTATCAGTCGTCATTACGCGGCAAAAGAGGCCACCATGTTTACGTTTATATTAGCCCTGCATATTATTGTGGCCATTGCCATGATCGGCTTGATTCTGATACAGCATGGTAAAGGGGCAGACGCTGGAGCTTCTTTTGGTGCCGGTTCATCAGGTACCGTGTTTGGCGCAGCAGGAACTGCTAACTTCTTGACGCGTGCCACGGCAGTACTAACGGTCATATTTTTTATTACTAGTATGACACTTGCTGTTCATGCTCGTAAGCAAGCAGAAGATCAGTTTCGTCTAGATGCGCCAGTTTCAGCACCGCAAACGCCGCGTCCATTGACTCAAAATCCTGAGTAAGCCTCTTTTAAGTAGGCAGCGCTTGCTATTTTGGTAGGTTAGATTTACAATGCTTTCCTGTTTTCGCAACTCCTGTTCTATAGATGCCTACCTTAAGCATCATCGATTATAGACTGGATGATAGGAACAGAGCAGTACAATGCGATTGTGGTGGAATGGTAGACACGCCATCTTGAGGGGTGGTGGCGAAAGCTGTGGGGGTTCAAGTCCCCCCAATCGCACCAAGTTTTACAGACGCAGCATAGCGTCAGGTTGGATTTTTAGCAGATAATACTTATTTTATAATTAATTTAAAAAAGTATTGACACTTCTACGAAACCTCCCTATAATATGCGTTCTAGATTGATGCGGGGTGGAGCAGTCTGGTAGCTCGTCGGGCTCATAACCCGAAGGTCGTTGGTTCAAATCCAGCCCCCGCTACCACTTTTTATACTGATGTTTTGTACACTAAATTTGTCAGTACCGATTAGCCCACCATTATGTTTGTGGGTTTTTTTGTATCTGAAGGTCAGTGTTATCGCGGTATCTATCCTACTTATGCTAAGCTCTAAGTCTATAGAGTACGATATTACTCGTCACTGGTCATCATCGGCCGCTACCGGCACGATGCTTCTTAAGCAACACTATCTTTTATTCCTCATACTTTTATCGATAGTAGTGCTTTATAAATAATAAAAGCATTGTTTGGCCGAGCTTGATGTTTTTTACGCTCGTCCCTATATAAATGCACAATATGTATCATATATTTGTGATTTAAAATTATATACTGACCGTGATTCTTATCATCATAAGATTGTTATATATAGATAAGAGTCAATCTTTAATACGGTTTACTAAGTACGATAGATAAGTGAATAGGAAAATACAAAGAGATTATGAAGCTTTCGACTAAAGTTGCAGAACTGACTAATATTATTGCCCCTGCCGTGGCCGCTTGTGATGTGTCACTATGGGGTATCGAGTTTGCGCCACAAGGTCGTCGCTCTTTACTACGTATCTATATTGAGGCATTGCCAGAAGAGCAAGCCCAAGATAAACAAGTAACGATTGAAGACTGCGCGGCAGTAAACCATCAAGTAAGCGGTATCTTAGAAGTTCATGATCCTATCGCTGGTGAATACATCTTAGAAGTATCTTCACCTGGTTTTGATCGTGCGTTTTTCTCAGATGAGCAAATGCATGCGTATGTTGGTCAAACTGTGAGCTTGCGTCTGATTCAAGCTATCGGTACAGGCGATCAAAAACGTCGTAAAGCCACAGGTACTTTAGATAGTATTGATGAAAACTCTTTAAAACTGACGTCAAGTGATGGCGAGCAGTTTGAGATTGCACTAAGTAATATTGATAAAGCCAATTTGATTTATGAAGATGCCTAGATTTTTACTAGGGTAACTGTTTATAAATAGACAGTTTTATCTTCCAATAGCTTATGTGGCTTATAGCAACTATATAATAGCAGCACCCAAATTATAAAATTTAAGTCAATTAAAAAATGATAGGACAGGTATAGCATGAGTCGTGAAATCTTAACGGTAGTAGAAACTGTCAGTAATGAAAAGGGCTTAAATCCTGAAGATATCTTTGAAGCAATTGAAGACGCTTTAGTGGTATCGACTAAGAAAAAAGTATATACCGAGCAGCCAGAAGTGGCTGTACGGGTAGCAATCGACCGTGCAACTGGCGATTACGATACTTATCGTTACTGGACAGTGGTTGCAGATGAAGACCATGAAATGCCAGCTTGTCAGCTTGCTATCACCGATCTTGATCAAGAAGAATGGTCAATTGGTGATATTAAAGAAGAGCAAATTGAATCAATCGAATTTGGTCGTATTGCTGCTACACAAGCCAAACAGGTTATTATCCAAAAGATTCGTGAAGCTGAGCGTGCACTAGTTGCAGACGCTTTCGAGCCGCGTGTTGGTGAGATGATGTATGGCGAAGTCAAAAAACAGACTCGTGATGGCTATATCATCGATTTGGGTGACAATGCTGAAGGTTATTTGTCACGCGATCAAATGTTACCACGCGAACAATTACGTGCAAAATCGCGCATTAACGCTATCTTGTACCATGTAAATCGTGAAAACCGCGGTGCGCAGTTACTGTTATCTCGCACGCATCCTGAAATGCTATCAGCATTGATGCAAAAAGAAGTGCCTGAGATTGCAGAACAAATTATCGAAATTCGTAACGTCGCTCGTCTACCAGGTACTCGTGCTAAAATAGCCGTGAAGACTAACGATCATCGTATTGATCCAGTTGGCGCTTGTATTGGTATGCGTGGCACACGTATCCAAGCAGTACAGCAAGAGCTAGATGGTGAGCGTATTGATGTGGTGGTATGGTCAGATGATCCTGCCCAGTTTATCATCAGCTCTCTAGAGCCTGCTGACGTAAGCAGTATCATTTTAGATGAAGATACGCAAACGGCAGATATTATCTTTAGCACCAATGATCAGTTGGCGCGTGCTATTGGCTCACAAGGTCAAAACGTACGTCTAGCGTCTGAGTTGACAGGCTATAAGCTTAATATGATGCTCGAAGAAGAGTATCAGCAACGTCAGCAAAACGAATCAAAAGCGTTTATTGAATTATTCTATGAGCGTCTAGAAGTAGACAAAGATTTAGCACAGGCATTGGTTGATATTGGTTTTACCAGTATTGAAGAAGTTGCCTATGTACCAGTTGAGACTTTCTATGATATCGAAGGTCTAGACGATGAAGCAATTGATATGATTCAAGAGCGTGCTAAAGAAGTCGTCATCGCTGATGAACTGGTCAAACAACAGAACATGAAAGAGCCAAGTCAAGAGCTTCAAGAGCTTGAAGGTATGACAGTCAGTTGGGCTTATAAAATGGCGCAAAAAGACATCATTACTGTTGATGACTTGGCAGAACAAGCCGTCTTCGATCTAGAAGATATCGAAGGATTAGACTCTGAAACTGCAGGAAAACTCATCATGAAAGCTCGGGAATCTTGGTTCGATGAATAAGCGGTAACTGCATATCGCTGTCTTTTGGTGATATGCTATTGAGAATAAAGCGCTGATATCTATTTATAAGTATCAGCCTTAACCCAATCATTTGTAGCCAACAACTGAATTGAACATATAGCAAATAATAGACAGTAGGTGATAATAAATGGCAGATAAGACCGTCAAAGAACTGGCAGAAATGGTAGGCAAAACTACAGATGCTGTAAAGCAGCAATTAGTAGATGCTGGCCTGCCTGCTCGCGCAGAGGATGACCTAGTCACCGAGCTTGAGCAAGAAAAGCTGGTGACGTATTTAAAGCAAAGTCATGGTCAACAAGAAAAGCGTCGTATTAGTCTTAAATCTAAGACGACCAGTACTGCACGTGTGACCGGCTCTTCTGGTAAATCTAAGAGCGTCAACGTAGAAGTGCGTAAAAGAAAGTATTCGAAAAGCCTGATCCAGAAAAAATGGCTGAAGAGCTAGCCGCTCGTGAGCAGGCTCTAATTGAGTCTCAAGAACGTGCAGCAAAAGAAGCTGAGGAACGCGCCGCTACTAAGAAAAAAGCGGAAGAGCGTCAAGCAGCAACGCTAGCAGCAATGCGTGCAAGCCTAGGCTCTAGCAAAAGATCAGACGACAAAAACGATGATATTTCTACATCAGTTGTCGTCAAAAAAGGCGGCAAAGCGACTGCTGAAGTTAAGCCTAAAGAGCAGCCGAAGAAAAAGGTTGCTGCTACTAAGCCTAAAGTTGAAACCGCTGCTGAACGTAAAGCTCGCGAGATTCGTGAGAAAGAAGAAGCGCGTCTGCGTGAAATCGAATTAGAAACCCGCCGTACACAAGCTGAAGAAGCGCAAAAGCGTACACTTGAGCAAATGCGCAAAATGGCTGGTAAATATACAGATCGTGAGCCTGTTACTGAAGTACGTAAAGATGAGCCATTGGCTGAAGGTTTGGTCGGTGATGCACTAGAAGAGTCTTTCGAAAAAGAGCGTCGCGAAATCAAACGTGGTTCGAACAGTACTGGTACTCGTGGTCGTCGTCGTAAGAACCAAGATGAACGCGAAATCAAAAACCGCAAAAACGGTTTGCGTTCAACTCAAGCATCACAGCATAAGTTTGAAAAACCTGTCGAAAAAATCGTCTATGATGTCGAGATTAGTGAGCAAATTTCAGTTGCCGATCTTGCGCAGCGCATGGCGGTTAAAGCTCGCGAAGTAACTAAATTACTTATGAAAATGGGTGAAATGGCTCGTGAGTCAGATACGATTGATCAAGCAACCGCAAGCTTGCTTGTTGAAGAAATGGGCCACAACCCAGTACCAGTTAGTGATACTAAAGTTGAAGATGACTTACAATACGCAGTTGATGAGCGTAGTAGTAACGTTCAGACTCGTCCACCAGTAGTGACTATCATGGGTCACGTCGATCATGGTAAGACTTCACTACTAGATAAAATTCGTGAAACGAAAGTTGCGAATGGCGAAGCGGGCGGCATTACACAGCATATCGGTGCTTATCATGTAAAAACTGATCGCGGTGTTATTACTTTCCTTGATACTCCAGGTCACGCAGCGTTTAGCGCAATGCGTTCACGTGGTGCTCAAGCGACTGATATCGTTGTATTGGTGGTTGCAGCTGATGATGGCATGATGCCACAAACAGCAGAAGCGATTGATCATGCACGTGCAGCTGGTACGCCGATTATTGTTGCTATCAACAAAATGGATAAGCCAGGCGCTGATCCTGACCGTGTTCTTAATGAATTAACGACGAAAGAAGTTGTTTCAGAAGAATGGGGCGGCGATACACCAATGGCTCGTATCTCAGCCAAAACTGGTGAAGGTATCGAAGACCTACTAGAATTCATTAGCTTACAAGCTGAGCTAATGGAGCTAGAAGCGCCATTAGACGGTGCTGCTCAGGGTGTGGTTATTGAGTCAAGACTGGAAAAAGGTCGTGGTCCTGTCGTTAGTGTCCTAGTGAAAAAGGTACATTGAAGCAAGGCGACTTGGTTCTAGCTGGTGAGCACTATGGTAAAGTTCGTGCATTGACCGACGAGCATGGCCAACGTATTAAATCAGCTGGTCCTTCTATTCCTGTAGAGATTTTGGGTCTGCCTGAAACACCTGCTGCTGGTAGTGAGTTCCTAGTTGTAACGGATGAGAAAAAGCTCGTGAAGTTGCGGACTTTAGAACCAACCGTGAGCGTGAGCGTCAACTTGAGCGTCAAAATGCCATGCGTTTAGAAAGCATGTTTGATCAGATGGGCCAAGGCGATGTGTCATTCTTGAATATCGTACTAAAAACAGACGTACGTGGTTCACTTGAAGCACTACTAGCTGCCCTAAACGAATTGTCTACTGACGAAGTAAAAGTCAGAGTGATCAGTTCAGGCGTTGGTCCTATCTCTGAGTCTGACGTAACCCTGGCAGAGTCTAGTGAAGCGGTACTGTTAGGCTTCAACGTTCGTGCAGATGCTACCGCACGCCGCAAAGCAGACACTGCTAACATGGATATTCGCTACTATAGCGTAATCTATGGTTTGATCGATGATGTTAAATCAGCAATGAGCGGTATGCTTGCTCCTGAACATCGTGAGAAAATCCTTGGTGTTGCAGACGTTCGTGAAGTATTCCGTTCTAGTAAGTTCGGTGCTGCTGCTGGTTGTATGGTGGTCGAAGGTACAATCTATCGCAACAAACCTATCCGCGTATTGCGTGATGACCAAGTTATCTTTACTGGTCAATTGCAATCATTGCGTCGTTACAAAGAAGACGTTAATGAAGTACGTACTGGTATGGAATGTGGTCTGGCCGTTCGTGGCTATGATGTTGAAGCTGGCGATAAGATCGAAGTCTTCGAAATCCAAGAGTTCGCACGTACTATCTAAAGCTGCTGTTCGATAGCAGAGTATGTATTAATGCAATATGCGTAATCCGCTAAGCTTTTAGATACTTTGCTAATATTCAGCTGTACTTAGGCCTAACAGGTACATCCTGCTAGGCCTTTTTAGCACATATCAGTGCAACATTTATTAATCAACAGATTTATACAGTAATAAAATAAGCCCATTAAAGTAAGGTAATAACATGAACCAACGTTTACAAAGATTATCGGATCAGATTCAGCGTGAGCTTGCTGTTCTTATTCGCGATGAAGTCAATGACCCTCGTCTAACGGGTTTTGTCACGATCTCTAGCGTCAAAGTTAGCCCAGATTTAGGCTATGCGGATGTCTATGTCACTATCATGGAGCCTGAGCTCAATGATGCTATGAACAAGACCAACCATGAAGAAAGCATCAAAGTACTTAATAAAGCGGCAGGATTCTTGCGTACGGAATTAAGCCATAGCTTAAAGACACGTACTACGCCGCGCCTACGTTTTCATTACGATGAAGTGACTGCTCGTGGTAACTATATGATGGACTTGATTAGTAAAGCCGTGACTAAAACTGAGCAAAACGAGAATGACGAGTAAATTATTATTATGTCTATAGCGTCTAAGCAGGTTGATAAACAAGCCAATAAAGTACCTGATAAAGTAAAAGTTTCAGGTGTCATATTGGTGGATAAACCCAAAGGTATGACCTCGCAGCAAGTTGTGTCAAAAGTGAAGTATTTATTTAAATCACCTTTCCACGATAGTAAAAAGGCAGGGCATACAGGAACGCTTGATCCGATGGCAACTGGCCTGTTGCCTATTTGCTTGGGTGAAGCCACCAAGTTTAGCCATTATCAACTGGATGCTGATAAATCTTATCAAGCGACTATTTTGCTAGGTAGTCAAACCGATACTGGTGATGCTGATGGTCAAATCGTAACGCAGGCTTCTATCCCCGTATTTGACGAAGCCTCATTAGCGACTATTGCCCAGCAGTTCTTGGGTGCTCAGCAGCAGATACCACCGATGTATTCAGCGCTAAAAAAGACGGCAAAAAATTGTATGAATATGCTCGCGCTGGTATTGAGGTTGATAGACCACCTAGAGATATTACGATTAAAGCAATCAATCTACAGATGATAGATGATACCCAGATTAATCTAACGGTTACTTGTACCAAAGGTACTTACGTACGTGTATTAGCGGAAGATATTGCAAAGCAGCTAGGTACGCTAGGACATTTGACGGCATTACGTCGTACACAAGTAGGGAACTTCAGCATTGATGATGCGATCGCTTTATCTTCATTAGAAGAGCATGGTTTAGAGGAGCGTCAGTTTTGGCTGCTGCCTATCGATGCTTGTATTGATATCGATGCTGAACTGACGCTGACAGAGGAGCAATGCGCCCGCGTACATATGGGTCAGCGCCTAAACGTATTTGATGAGCTAACAGGTAAGCTCAAAGATTATGTTGCAAGCAATGCTGCTTATCAAATATCCAATGCCAGTGAAGCAGAAACTAATACTGTTGGTACTGAAGACAGCATTGACATCTCGCAGCCTTTAGAGCACGAGCTACCTATTGATATACGTTTACTTAATGAGCAGGGAGAGTTTCTTGGTTTGGGGTCTGTGAGCTTAAACGGACGTCTACAACCTAAGAAATTGATTCAGCGCTAATAGTAAAGTTTTCATCAATGCTACTTAAATAGAGAAACTACCACCTAATATTGGCTTGATTTACTAATAGTTTACACTAATCACATACCGTCACATTTTATTGCAGGTTTCGCCTATGGTGAAACCTGTTTTTTTTGTACTCTAGATTCATCAGATAGGGAATACTGAGTTAAAAAATAAAACGGACAAATATTATAAAAATAAAAAATTGCCATAAGGTTAATAACTAAAACGATAAACAATTAAAAGTAAAAACCAATGCAGAAAGGACGCATTTGAACAAAAATAAAATAGTTCAAAGGAGAATGTACTGCCAAACAATAATAAAACTAACTTATAAAAATATACTGGCTCACAAAAACTAATAGATAAGAAGAAGGAAAGTTATGAAAACGATCGCTTTTTTACTACATAACCACTTTGAACAAGCAGAGTATGAAGACGTCAATAATCAGCTAAAAGACAAAGGCTATAAAACACTTCTCATAACAACAAATGATAAAAAAGAAGTGCAAGCCATGCAGCAAGACGTAGATAAGAGTGATACTTTTACTGCTGATATCTTTGTAGAAGATGCTAACGTTTCTGACTATGATGCATTGGTGTTACCAGGTGGTACTGTCAACGCTGATACTATTCGTGGTAACGAAAAGGCTCATCAAATTATCAATGCTATAAATGAAGCAGGAAAGCCACTAGCTGTTATTTGTCATGCTCCTTGGGCTCTCATCAATACAGGTATTGCTAAAGGCAAAACACTCACCGCTTATCCTACTTTGCAACTAGATTTAGAAAATGCTGGAGCAAACTACGTAGATAAGACAGTACAAGTAGATGGCAATCTTATTACCTCGCGTAACCCAGACGATATTCCTAATTTTGTTGATGCCATAGATAAAGCATTATCTTAGAATTTTGACTTCTAATTAAACAAGTCTAATCAACTAAGTACTATTAAATTTCAACTCTGTACAACTAATATTCATAATCATAACTAAGGAAGATACTATGTCAAACTCTAACCCAAACGATACTAAACTTGAGCAACAACGTTCTGATTCAGCAGAAGCAGCACTTAAAGGTCAAACTGAAGACAATCACAATGAAAATAGCGAAGCAGCAGCAGAACGTATCGCAGCTAATTTAGAAAGCGCGAAAGAAGACAGGTAAGTTTTTAATATGCCACCTGTAGTAGGGTGGCATTAATACGTTTATAGTTTGCACGTCTTATGCTCGATGAGTGCAACTACCGTTAGTCCACAAAATAATAATTCAGGAGCTAATATGAGTAATTCACCGAACAATATGGACGAGCAGGAAAAAGAGATTGAAAAGCTTGCAGAAGAAATCAATCCAAGTGAGCATACTGCCCCAGACAGTCTAGCGGAAGTTACTACTGCTGCGCCTCTTGAAGATGATGAACTAGGCGGCAATGCGACAGAGTCTGACGCTAATAGGTATCCTAGGTAGGCTCTTAATAGATAGTTATATAATAACTGTCATCTATTAACGATTGATTGTAGTTTTACAAGTATTATGAAAAACTGCTGCTAGTTCAGCAGTTTTTTGTTATAATTACCCCCACATTTAAATTAGGTTTTGAATGATGTACTGTCATTAGCGCATTACTTTGATTAAGTAGTGCTATAGCTAAATGCAATGTACGATTCAAAACATACTAAATGGTTGTTAACTGAGCTTGTCGTACACTAGGTCAACTCTAGTAATGCAGGGTTGTCCTGAATGGCGTACAGGTTATTTTATTTATTATTCTATTGCTTTAATACTGACTCAAATTGCAGCCTGTATTTAAAGTTTTTAGCATTGCCGGAGATATTTATGCTAACTAATACCGATCGTGAACAAATCATCGCTCAATACCAACGTGGCGAAAATGACACTGGTTCCCCAGAAGTTCAAGTAGCTTTGTTGAGTGCTCGTATCAATGATTTGCAGAACCACTTTAAAGCACACAAAGCTGACCATCATAGCCGTCGCGGTCTTATCCGTATGGTTAACACGCGTCGTAAACTGCTTGATTACTTAAAAGGTAAAGACCTTGGTCGTTACACTACTCTAATCAGCCAGTTAGGTCTACGTCGTTAATCTAACGACAATAGTACGAGTGGATGCTGAATTTTTTGCTAAATCGCTTGGAACTTGTTTGTTGTTATCGATAAAATAGATTTTTCCAAAAACGGTGTGGAATAGTTTCACGCCGTTTTTTTATGCTTATTCGTTTTAGATACCGTGCTCAAATAGTAAGAGCTATAGCTCCTTTTATAGAATAGTTAAGAGGAATATAGGTATAAACTGTACTAACCAAGTCTGAAATACGGTATTTTCTGACGATAATTACGCTACTGTGCAATTAATTGGTCAATGGCTATAAATCACTGTAAAATAATGCCTTGTGAGTTTGATAGCGCATCTGCTACAGATATGGCGATTATTGATAAAATACTTATGATTTGGCTTGGTAATCGGCGCGGATAGCTGATATTTGAAAGCCTAGAAAATAGCATGTAGGGTTTTTAGCATCGAAGTCTTTTGACTTAATGTCTTTTGATAGTATTTATAGTAAAGCCAAAATTGCACGACCGAATATACATAATAGTACGATGTCTAACTCAGACAAATATATGAGACAACCAAGTAACGTTATTGGCATTGGTTGCGATGATTTCTAATAGAAAACATGTCAACTGATAGCCATATACACAGAATTTTAATGACAGATATCAGCTTTTTTGACGCTGATATCAGTTTTGTCAGTCAACATTAGGAAGATTATATGACAATGTTCAACACCATTAAGCGTGAATTTCAATATGGCAACCAGCAGGTTGTTATCGAGACAGGCCGTATTGCCCGTCAAGCAAACTCTATTTTAGTACATATGGGCGGCGTAACAGTATTAGTTGCAGCAGTCGTAAAATCAGAAGCTAAAGAAGGTCAAAACTTCTTTCCGCTAACGGTTAATTATCAAGAAAAAATGTATGCAGCGGGTAAAATCCCAGGTGCTTACGGCAAACGCGAAGGCCGTGCGAGCGAATTTGAAACCTTAACTTCACGCTTGATTGACCGTCCGATTCGTCCGCTATTCCCAGAAGGCTACGTAAACGAAATCCAAATCACCGCTACAGTTGTATCATCAGATAAAACTCAGTCTGCAGATATCGCTGCACTAATCGGTGCCTCAGCAGCATTGGCTATCTCTGATGCGCCATTTAATGGTCCTGTTGCTGCCGCTCGTGTTGGTTTCATTAACGGCGAATACGTTCTAAACCCAACATCTGAGCAGCTTGAAACCAGTGATCTAGACTTGGTTGTGGCTGGTACTAAGTCTGCGGTATTGATGGTTGAGTCTGAAGCGGCAGAGCTGTCAGAAGACCAGATGTTAGGTGCAGTATTGTACGGCCATCAGCAACAACAAATCGTTATTAATAACATTGCTTCAATGGCTGAAGAAATTGGCACTGCTAAGCAGCAATATTCTGCTCCTGAGCGTGATCAAGCACTTACCAGTAGCATGAAAGAGCAGTTCGGCGAGCAAGTTGCTGACGCTTATACCATTACTGATAAGCAAGCACGTTACACGAAGCTTGATGAAATTAAGCAATCAATTATTGATGCACTTGCTGGTGATGCTGAGTCAGAAACTTATGCTGATACCGTATCTGAGCTTAAAGAAATCTATAACGACCTTAAATATCGTACCGTTCGTGACAACATCTTGTCAGGTAAGCCGCGTATCGATGGTCGTGACCCTGAGACAGTTCGTGCGCTTGACGTACAAGTTGGTGTATTGCCATATACGCATGGTTCAGCATTGTTCACACGTGGTGAGACGCAGGCATTGGTTACTACCACACTTGGTAACAGCCGTGACGTCAACATGATTGACTCACTAGGTGGCACGATTCGTGACCATTTCATGCTGCATTATAACTTCCCGCATTTCTCAGTTGGTGAAACTGGCCGTGAAGGTATTCCAAAACGTCGTGAAATCGGCCATGGTCGTCTAGCACGCCGCGGTGTACAAGCGATGTTACCAGATAGTGAGCGTTTCCCGTATGTGATTCGTGTGGTATCAGAAATTACTGAATCTAACGGTTCATCTTCTATGGCTTCTGTTTGTGGCGCAAGCTTGGCATTGATGGACGCAGGCGTACCATTAAAAGCACCAGTTGCTGGTATCGCGATGGGTCTGGTTAAAGAAGGCGATCGTTTTGCTGTATTGTCAGATATCTTGGGTGATGAAGATCATCTAGGTGATATGGACTTTAAAGTAGCCGGTTCTAAAAATGGTATCACTGCACTTCAGATGGATATCAAAATCGAAGGTATTACCCCTGACATCATGGAGCAAGCGCTTAAACAAGCTCATGCAGGTCGTATCCATATCCTAGAAGCAATGAACCAAGTATTGCCTGAGAGCCGTACTGAAATCAATGCTCATGCACCAAACTACGCGGTTATCGAAATCAACCCGGACAAGATTCGTGACGTTATCGGTAAAGGCGGCGCAACTATCCGTCAGCTAACGGAAGAAACTGGCGCGGTTATCGATATCGATGATGCAGGTACCATCCGTATCTTTGGTGAAAACAAAGCAGCGACCAAGGCAGCTATCGGCAAAATCGAAGCACTAACTGCTGAAGTTGAAGTTGGTAAAACTTATGAAGGTACCGTTGCTCGTATCGTCGACTTCGGTGCATTTGTAAATGTCTTGCCAAACACTGATGGTCTAGTACATATTTCACAAATCGCAGAAGAGCGCGTAGAGAATGTGTCAGACTACCTAAAAGAAGGTCAGGTCGTTAAAGTACTTGTACAAGACGTTGACAACCGTGGTCGTATCAAACTAACTATGAAAGGTGTTGAGCAGAACTAATATTCAATATCTGATGTGGTTTAAATAAGAAAAAACCGCCTTGAAATGCTCGTTATGAGTATTCAAGGCGGTTTTTTTATGTGTCCAAAAAGATGATGACTGGCTAGCTAAAAGGCCATTTATAACTCAATGCTTTTAGGCAGGTGTATATCGATACGAAGTTTTGGTAGGTCTTGTAAGTACTCAGTTAGTAATGGCAAAGTATCAGCATGCCAGTCTAAAGGCAGGGTATCTACTGTAGTGCTTTCACTGGATACGATATCACGTGGTCTGCCTGAGATAAGTGGCCGTGCAAGCAATGCAACTCTGCGTATGCCTTGGTAACGTATAAGCGGCATTATTTGCTGTTGCAAATCAATCAAGGCAGCAGTCAGCCAACGTGTGCGCGCTGGATGATAAGGATGGTTTGATATCACAAGGTTGGCAATATAGTTTGGCTGGTTACCGTTACTACTGATACCAAGTCCGACCTGCTCACGTGTACGCTTATTAATTAAGCAGCTACCAACATTCAGACTACCATCGCGGCATGCACGATGATAGTGACTATAGTTATCAGCAAATAGAGTTTTCGCTCGTGTGAGTACAGGATCTAAAACGATACCAGTATTGTTGACAGGTAAAACAAGCAGCTGTGCATTGCTATTTAAAATAGAGGCATGTGTGAATTGCAAAATCGCCATCGTAAGCCTCTCTATAACTAAATCAAGTATACGGTTATTGAACCGTCGCTTTATTAGAGTCGTTTGCTTCTAACTGAGCAATTTGTTGTTCGAGTAGCGCAATTTGTTCTGCCTTCATATCAGTCAACTGCTTATTCATAGCCACTTGTTCAGCGGCTAACTTTTCTTGTTCGGCCAGTCGCTGACGCTCATCTTCTAAACGATCAATCTCTTCTTTCGCCAAGCTATCATTTTCTGGTAGAGGCGCATCTAATATAGCAGTAGGATTTGGTATCGCGTTATTGTCATTATTGGCTGCTCCAGAGTTTTCATCTATGAGCACACCATCGTTAATCACAGAATCATCTGTTTCTTTCGAAGTGCTGTCTTTGGCTAATTCTGTCTGCGTTTGCTCAGTTGCTGGTGCTGAAGTGGCGTTATCTACAGGGAGTGTGGATTGAGTGCCAGCCCTTCCTATGATAAGGTAGACAATGATAATAAGTAGCAATATGGAGATAAGTACTACCAAAATTTTCTGACGTGATTTAGTCTGTTTCTTCTTAGAAGTGTGGGTGGATGAAGGCCGGATATTGTCTGGTTTCATATTATGATCGATTCAAGTCAAGAATATAAGTAGCCATACTATAGCAAACTCAAAATAAAAAGCCTATCTATTGATAGATAGGCTTAATAGACTCATTAAATAATAAAGTATTTAATCTAGTTTCAAGTATAAGTGCTAGATAGCTAAGGCTTAAATTTTACAGTGCCGCTGGTGCCAGTCGCCATCGCATCACGAGCCATCTGATCTTCTAAATGGTTCTTTGCACTAATGGCATCAGGATCGGGGCGTTGCTCTGTGTGTCCACACTGAGTACATTCAATATACTCATCTGGGGCAGGGGTTACGATATTGACTTGCACCACAGCGTCCATCTCCTGACATTTCGGACAACGTACCCCTGCTAAAAATCGGCGCTTGGGACTAGATGATTGATAACGCATTTAAATGACCTCGCGCGTCGTTTGAGTATTTGCGGCCTCAATATTTTCAGCATCAGTGAAACCATTATGACGTAGCAAGGCATCGATACTGGCGCTACGACCGCGGAAATTTTCAAAGTTGGTCTTCGCTGGGAAACTGCCGCCAACAGATAAGATAGATTCACGGAACGCTTTGCCTGTCGCTGGGTTGAAAATACCGTCTTCTTCAAACTTGCTAAACGCATCAGCTGACAGCAGTTCCGCCCATTTATATGAGTAATAGCCTGCAGCATAACCACCCGCGAATATATGACTAAAACCATTAGCAAAGCGGTTATAGTCAGGTGTTTGCATAACGGAGATATCATGACGGACAGTATTGAGCGTCTCTAAAATACCATCGTAACTTAGTGCTGGCGTATGAGCGTGAATGAGTAAATCAAATAGAGCAAACTCAATCTGACGCAGTGTTTGCATGCCGCTTTGAAAGTTTTTCACTGCTAGTAGTGCATCGAGCTTGTCTTTAGGTAATGGCTCACCAGTCTCAACGTGACTGCTGATAAGAGCGATACCTTCAGCGTCCCAAGCCCAGTTTTCCATAAACTGACTAGGAAGCTCGACCGCATCCCATTCAACGCCATTGACACCAGCGACATCGCCCACCGTGACTTGAGTCAATAAATGATGCAAGCCATGACCAAACTCGTGGAATAAGGTTAATACTTCATCATGGGTCAATAAACTAGGTTTGCCATCAAGTGCTGGCGTGAAATTACCAACCATAAAGCAAACGGGTAGTTGCTGATGGTTCTGTTCTTCGTAGCTATAGCGAGATTGGAAACCACTCATCCATGCACCGCCACGCTTACCACTACGTGCAAATAAGTCAAAGTAGAAGCCACCAAGCAAGCGATCATCAGCGTCGAATAATTGATAAAAACTCACATCGTCATGCCAGCGAGAGACTGAGTCACTTTCTGCATCTTTATGACCTTGCTCTTGTACTTTGATACCGTATAGACGCTCAACGATAGTGAACAAGCCATTAATCACTTTGGGTAATGGGAAATATGGGCGAATCTCCTCTTGCGATAAGCTGAACTCACTTTGTTTTACCTTTTCAGCGATATAGGCGCTATCCCACGGTTGCAACTCGTCAATGCCATAATCGCTAGCATATTTTTGTAGCTGTGCCAAATCTGCTTTGGCAGCAGGGGTTGCTTGCGTTGCTAAGTCACGTAAGAATGTTTCAACTTCTAAGACGCTGTCTGCCATCTTAGTCGATAGCGATACTTCAGCATAATTTGCAAAACCAAGTAGCTTAGCCTTTTGCTCACGTAATGAGAGTATTTGACTCATATTGTCAGCATTATTTAATGAATTACCTTTTGCATTGGTATGCGTATCAAACTCAGAGGCGCGCGTGACATAAGCATGATACAGCGTCTCACGCAGGCTACGATCGTCCGCATGAGTCATGATCGCTAGATATACGGGGATATTTAAACTGGCCACATAATAAGGAGTAGGAAGTGCATCTATATCTGTTTGACTCAGAGTGCCATTAGCAAGCTCACGCGCTTTGTATTGCTCGCCTGCATCTGCCAATAGTGCCAGACCGCTCTCTGTTAACCCCTTTAACTGAGAACCTTCTAAAGGCAGGGCAAATGCTTGTGTCGCATCCAAGATATTGTCCGAAAAGGTTGCAGACAGGGTTGATAACTCACTTTGGATAGCGGCAAAATTTTCTTGCTCAGCTTGAGGTAACGCAACGCCTGATAGCTCAAAACTACGTAATGCCAGTTCGATTGCACGTGCACGAGCAGGCTCTAACGTAGCAAAGAAATCTGTGTCATTGACGATAGCTTGATAGCGATTAAACAACGGCTGATGCTGTCCAACCCGCGTACCGTAAGCAGATAGCTTTGGTAGCAGCTCATGGTGAACATGACGAATCTCATCGTTACTCATCACGCTATTGAGATGCGACAAAATACCCCAGCTACGATCTAATGCCAAATTGACATGGTCAAAGCTCATCACATCTGCTAAAGCTTGTTCAGCGCTTATTTTTTCAGCACTTGTTTTTCAGCACTTGTTTTTTCAGCACTGCCGCTTTCTATCGCGGTTAAAGTATCTAAAAAAGCATTGGCAGCATCAATAGCATCAATTACTTGGTTTTGTAACGTATGTGGCGCAGTGTCGGCAAAATCGACAAGGCGTAAATCTAAAGGAGAAGGTGTCATATAGGTATCCGATATCAATGAATTATTATTAATCAAAATGAGAAAAGTCTGGCTATTATTGAAATATACAGTGTGTTCTTATTTTATATATAGATTATATAAAAGATGGGTTCGTTTGGTAAAAATACAACCTAAGCACTTTTATACGATTCAACTAATTAGGACAGTGCTAGCAATCTGAAAGTAGATGTCGAGATTCTGGTATTTAGATTCAACTTCTCAAGATAATTATCTGAATATGTAGCTATGTTCGTTAAGGCAGTTCTTTAACAATATAGAGTGCTCTACTTACAAAGCGCTATCATTTGCTTGCAAATTAACCCTACAGGGAGTGGGGTATAGCTGTTAGCATCAAGATAATGGAATTTAAATATTATGCATCGATAAGATGTAAGAAAAACACGGATAGAAATTTCTACGCTTATAACAGTATATGAGTGAAGAGATATATAAATTTAAAAATGAATGATAATAAAACAAGGAGCAATATATGAAAGCGACTCTTAAAAGTTTACGTGAAACTAAAGCTAACCCTGCAGTAAGTATCTTTGTTAAAACGCATCGTGAACATCCAGCTAATGAGCAAGATCCTATCGCTCTAAAAAACCAATTAAAGGTTGCCGAAGATCGTCTGACAAAAGAGTACGATAAACGAACAGCGACTACCATTCTAGATAATATTCAAAATAAAATCAGTGAGCTCAATCACAATTATAACCTTGATACTTTAGCTATATTTGCTAGTACAGATGATGTGCAAGTCATTCGTATGCCAATTGATACAACAGAACGCGTTGTGATCTCAGATAGATTTGCTACGCGTGACTTGGTTCGTGATATGGCAAGTGCGGTTCATTATTATACGGTGGTCTTAACTCGTGATAATGCGCGTTTGATTGAAGCGTCTAACGACCGCGTTGTAAGAGAGTTCGATAAAGATGATGATGCACAAAACAATATGGAGAACATTCAGTTCCCTGTTGAAAACAACGGACTATACACAACAGGCGACGGTGGCTCAGATCGCTCATCAAACAATGAAAGCAGTCACTTAAAAGAATTCTTTAACCAAGTTGATAAAAGTGTCCAAGAATTGTGGGGCGAGCATAAAATGCCTCTTGTTATAGTTGGTGATGCAAAAAATATTGGCTACTATAAAGAAATCTGTGATCGTCCAGACAATATCATCGCTACAGTATCGAATGCGACCAATCTAGAAGACGGTAGTGCTCAGCATATCGTAGATAGCGTGCAAGAAGCCGTAGAAGAGTATCGCACCTCATTACATAAAGCTGCATTGGGCGAAATCGACAAAGCTCGCGGTGCGAATATGTTGCAGACTGACTTGCAGGAAGTATATCGAAGTGCTTTCCAAGGAGCTGGCGAGACACTTTATGTACGACGTGGCTATATACAATCTGCTAAGATTGATGAAAAGGCACAAACGTTAAGCCCTGCCAATGATGCTACTACGGAAGGCATCACAGATGATGCAATCGGTGAAATCATCGAGCACGTCATTCACAATGGCGGCGAAGCTGTATTTATGCCACAAGATATTATGGGTGAAGATCAACCAATAGCGCTAGTAACTCGCTACTAATCTGACTATGACACCTATGCGCGATGTTCATTTATGAATCAGCCATTTATGAATTAGCCGTTAATAATACATAGGTGTACTATGAGAGCATTGGTTCAATACGAGCCAGTGCTCTTTTTATGTCTGTCATTACAATCACTATGGATGCTATCGTAGCTGAGCTATTGATCTTTACTCCATAAATAATGAGCGTACAACTAACCAAACTATGACTACCACCTCTTTTGTTTTAACCAGCTACAACATCCACAAAGGCATGTCACCGCTGAATCGCCAAGTGAAGATGCAAGGTATTGCTCAGGCGCTAGAGTCTGTGGGTTCAGACGTCTTGTGCCTGCAAGAAGTGCAAGGCCAAAACCTTAAACGCAATATGCAATACAACGAGTACCCAGATCAATCGCAGCATGAATGGTTCGGCGAATTTTTAGATTTGCAAAACAGTTACGGTAAAAACTCCGAATACGAAAACGGCCACCACGGCAATGCAGTATTGAGCCGCTTTCCGCTAGACCCCAAACACAATGTAAATATTACGGTTAATAAGCTTGAGCAGCGCGGTGTCTTGCACTGTGAGGTACAGCCTATCGGTTGGGAGATGCCAGTTGTCGTATTGTGTGCACATTTAAATTTATTTGAGCGTGATCGTATCAAGCAGTATCAAGCGATTAGTGATTATGTGCGAAATGAGATTGCGCCGAATCAACCGCTCATCTTGGCAGGCGATTTTAACGATTGGAAAAAGATGTCTTGTGACAAACTGGCGTCAGATCTCGGTATGATAGAAGCGTTCAAGCATTGTCATGGCAAGCTGTTGTCAACCTTTCCCGCAAAACTGCCAGTGCTTAGTTTAGATCGTATCTACGTGCGCAATTTGCTTGTTAAGGATGCTTGGGTACACACTGGAAAACCTTGGTCCTCGCTATCAGATCACCTGCCCATTAGTGCAGAACTGATGTTGCCCTAATACCTAACTATAATAATTCGTCTAAATGTATTATATTGGCAATCTATCGATATATGAACAATTGTCTTTATTGATCATATTATTAATTAACTATGTTCTCGATTGAAAGTGATATTAACAGCACAACGTTTCAATAAAATGAATAACAAGTACAGCCTAATAAACAAAATATAAGGATATCCTACGATGGCAACAACGTCTACTACTGATAATAATCAACAAGCTAACCACAATATACCTAAGACACAGCACGCCGTACTCATACGCGAGTTCGGTGAGCCTGAAGTAATGAAATATCAAGATGGTGCTGATGTCCCTGAGCTACAGGACGACCAAGTACTGGTAAAAATTGCCTATGCTGGGATTAACCCTGTCGATTATAAAACTCGCCAAGGTAAAGGCTGGGGTGCGGAAAACATTCGCAAAGACAAGTTTGAGAATGATCAGCCAGCTATTTTAGGGTTCGATGTATCAGGCGAAGTAGTCAGCAGTAATAGCGACGAGTTTGCTGTTGGCGATAGAGTAGCGGCCTTGACCTTTAGCGGTGGCGGCTATGCGCAATATGCAACAGTAGATGCCAAGTTGCTCGCAAAAGTACCAGATAATGTCAGCTTAGAGCAGGCAGGTGCTTTGCCTTGTATCGGACAAACGGCACTACAATTTGTAGATTTTGCTGATATAAAAACAGGCGAGCATGTGGTGATTAATGCACCAGCAGGCGGTGTTGGTCATTTATTAATTCAACTGCTCATGAATAAGGTGGCACAAGATAACATCAAGGTGACGGTAATTTGCTCGCCAGAAAAATACGCCAAGCTTGATGAGTTGATAGACGTATCTAAGCTGGCGGGTTGGATAGATTATACCAAAGATGAAGCGTTTCCTGACCTACAAGCCGATATGCTACTTGATTTAGTCGGTAATGATGCAGGTGTCCGCGCGCTTAGCGTACTCAAATCAGGTGCTCGAGTAAATGTGTTGCCAACTATTTGGGTTGATAAGCTCAAAGAAGCCGGTCAGCAAAAGACTTAGCAGTAGCAGGTTACAAAGCGCAGCGTAGTGGTCAAGATATGGCGCGTGCTTTACAGGAAGTGGCCGATGGTAATTTAACTTTAAAAATTCAAAAAACCTATCCACTCTCAGAAGTCGTTGCAGCGCACCATGAGTTACAAAAGGCGATGCTTTTGGCAAGATTGTCTTAGCAGCAGCTGAGTGAATGTCAAGATTGCCTAATTATTTGGTAGTATTTATTAGTAAAGGGATATCTGTTGAAACCCAGTAAACTTAACTGATGACTTAACAAATCATACAAAAGTTTTATTTTGAACAACAGAACGTCCCTGTAGTCTTCGTTTATTTATCATAGGATAGAAAGCGAACGATACTAATAAAGGGAATAATATGACTATCAACAATAAGACTATCAACAATAAGACTATCAATAATAAGACCAGCAATGAAAGAACAGATGACCACATTGCTTATGAAGCAAAAGTCCGTGCAGAGATAGAAGCATGGAAGAACCCTGATAAAAGGATCTTGGACAAGACGTTAGCAGTGCTTAATACCCCTGTGATAGCAGCTGGTGATGCATTGATGGAAGCTCCACAATTTGGTAATTCTCTAAAAAAAGCAACTGAGGGAACGATTACTGCTTTGAGTGATGCAGCCAACTGGACATTGGACACTCAAGGCATTATCGATAGCTATCAAGAGACAGCAGATATTAATGACTCCTCTATTAAAACGCTGTCTGACATTAAACGTCTACCCATTGCTGTTGTAGATAAACAAGTTAAGTTTTTCAAAAGCAAATATGTAGCGCTAACCAGTGCGCAAGGGGTGACCACAGGGGTCGTAGGCTGGGCAGGTATCCCTGCTGACGTCGTTGGGCTTATTACAGCCAATCTACGTGCGATTGGAGAATATGCAACGTACTATGGCTTTGATATCAATGATGAAGGCGAGCAGCTATTTGCTATGTCTTTATTGGCTGTAGCAACTTCTGCCTCTGTTGAAGAGCGTAAAGCGGCGTTAGATGACACTCAGGCGATGATTAAAGATCCAGAAACTCAAGCATTCAATCAGATTAATGAAGAAGTCATGTCTCGTGTACTGCGTCAGACAGCGACTAAAGTAGCCACTAACATCGTTAAGACAAAAGCGGCGCAAATCATTCCAGCGGTAGGCGCAGTAGTCGCAGGTGGTGTTAATGCTAGCTACACTGCCAATGTGTGTGAAGCTGCTTACCAGTGTTATCGTGAGCGTTTTTTAGATCGTCTCGCGTAAGAATTAAATGACTCGTTAAGTCAGCGATAGTATCAAGATGTAAGCATATGCCGAAACGTTAGACTGATTCTCCCAGCATCGACCGTCTTTGTCTTAGTAATCGTATGCTTCCAAAAGGTTTGTGTATCACCATGCATCACAACGAGCTGACCAGACTCAAGATAAAGTTCAACTTTGTCTTGAGTTTTTTTATGTTTAAAAACAAATTTACGTGTGGCACCAAGCGATAAGGAGGCGATAACTGGTTGATGACCGAGCTCTTTTTCGTCATCAGCATGGTAGCCCATACCATCAGTGCCAGAAGGGTAGTAATTAAGCAGGCAGGTATTGAAACTAGCGATGACACCAATCTCTGCTAAAGCTTGCTCGATACCCTGTTTCACGTGAAACACCATATCTGACCATGGAACAGTTTGCCGTACATGGCCTGAATATTGATAGTCTGCATCTTTATCTCCCATCCAGACAATTTGCCGAGTAGTTATATGGGTCTTACCAAATAACGTCACGATGTCTGGCTGCCACGGTAGCTCATTTAGTAGAGTATTATAAAGGGCAGTGGCATCGTCGATAATTACGCCTAGATCATTCACCTTACCATCATAGGGCAGTAAATTATCGGTGGGTGCAGGAGCAAAGAGGTCAGTCATAATTCAGTCGTTGTAAATCCTTATTTACTGCTTTGATAGTGCTCGTTGATAATTTGAGCGCATAGTTCAGGTGCTTCCATTGGCAATAGATGACCATAATCTGACAGCGAAATAAGACTGCTATCTGGGACAAATTTTTTCCATTGCTTTCGTACTTTGTCATTGATGAACAGGGTAGGCTTACCTGTAATCAACGTATAGGGACAGCGTAGTTTTTTGAGTGCGGCATCGATATGAGGTGCGCCAAAATAATTGGCCAGCTCTTGTTCTGGTGCAAATATAAGCGTATAGCTACCATCTGTGTTTTTGCTCAGACTTTGCTCAGCAAATACTTGCAAGTGCTCATCGCTGATACGCTTATAGGCACGCTGCGCACGTAGGCTCTCGTAATAACTATGGGTACTTGGCCAAGTAGATTGCTTAGTTAACGTACTTTTGAAAGGCTCGCGGCTTAGTAGGACAGAGCGTGGCAAAAGGTTATATAAGGTAGCTTGGTTTTTGGTAAATGTGACAGGCTCGATCAGGTATAATTGCGAAAACAACTCTGGACGTTTGGCAGCTGCTATCGCTGTGGCTGTCGCCCCTTGCGAATGACCAATACCTACGACAGGCTTGTCTTGTGTCTTTTCTAAAAACTCAATCAGCATATCAGCATCTTGCTCTCGCGTCAGACGACGACTTTGCGGCTTATCATACCAGTAGCCACGTAGGGCAAGTGAGCTGATATCAAACTCAGTGGCTAGCTTACTTAATAGTGGCGTATAAGTACCAACAGTAAAACTATTACCACTATAAAAATGTGCTGGCGCGCGGGGAGTAGAGCTTGAATCTAGCGGCTGATTAAACTGGCTAAGGTCGTAGTAACGTGCCTGCTTTCCGCTAAGATTAATGCGGTTTGTGAATGCTTCCATAAAATAAACACTTCCTTGTGACTTATTTTGAGTGATTTGTTTTTCGTAGCTTTGCTTTTTATGATTGAGCTGACTTAATGAATCCTAGTTATCTTCACCTAAGAAGCCACCGCTTTGACGTTGCCACAGTCGAGCGTAGACACCATTCAATGCTAATAGTTCATCATGACTACCTTGCTCAATGATGCGACCTTGATGCATAACGACCAGTCTATCTAACGCAGCAATGGTAGAGAGTCGATGGGCGATAGCGATAACCGTTTTGCCGGTCATGATGTCATTTAAGCTTTCGGTAATGGCATATTCAATCTCAGAATCTAGCGCACTGGTCGCTTCATCCAAAAGTAAAATCGGCGCATTTTTTAGCATAACACGTGAGATAGCAATACGTTGACGTTGACCGCCAGATAGTTTGACTCCGCGTTCACCCACTTGGGTATCAAGTCCTGTATTGCCTTTATCATCGTACAGATCTTTGATGAAATCCCATGCCTGAGCTTGTTTGGCAGCGATCATAATCTCTTCGTCAGTAGCATCAGGACGACCATAGGCGATGTTTTCACGCACAGTACGATGTAGCAACGAGGTATCTTGAGTCACCATGCCAATCTGTTGGCGCAACGATTCTTGCGTAACGGCATCAATAGCCTGACCATCAATTAGAATCTTACCGCTATCGACATCAAAAAAGCGCAATAGCAAATTGACCAAGGTCGATTTACCAGCACCTGAGCGCCCAACCAAACCAATCTTTTCACCCGGCTTAATATCTAAGTGGAAGTTGTCCAACAGTTTGATATATGAGTTAGGAGCGCGCTTAGCGATGTTGGTACTATCAATAGGCTCGCTAGTTTGGTCATTGTCTTCTTCGTCATTTTCATAACTGAAGTCGACATGGTCAAATACGATACGCCCGTCCGTGACGGCTAGCGCTGGCGCGTCAGGTTTATCAATGATCGTCTGCGGTGCTGACAACGTACGCATACCGTCTTGAACTGTACCGATACTCTCAAACAAACTGGCTGTCTGCCACATAATCCAACGCGTCAAACCATTTAGACGTAATGCCATAGCAGTCGCAGCAGCAATGGCACCAACACCAACTGCGCCTTGTTGCCACAAGTACAATCCAATACCTGCCGTACTACTGACCAAGATCACGCTGATAAGATGGGTCGATACTTCTAAATAGCTGACCCAGCGCATCTGTGCATGTACCGTACCTAAAAATTGCCCCATGGCGTTTTTAGCATCAGCCTAGCTCACGACGAGAGTGGCTAAATAGCTTAACGGTCATGATATTGGCATAAGCATCAGTGATTCGTCCTGTCATCAAGGCACGGGCATCCGCTTGCACAATCGCTGTCTCCTTGAGCTTAGGGATAAAGTACCAAATGGTGATGGCAACCAAGACCAGCCAAATAATAAATGGAATGAGTAGTAAGCTGTCTAAATTAAACAAAATCACCCCTGAGGTGATAAAGTAGACAGAGACATACATAAACATATCGGTGACGGTCATTACGGTATCGCGTACTGCTAGGGCTGTCTGCATTACCTTAGCTGAGACACGTCCCGAAAACTCATCCTGATAAAACTGCATGGATTGCCCAAGCATGCGCTGATGAAACCGCCAGCGCATCTGCATAGGAAACACGCCCTGCAAGGTCTGAAAGTGGATAAACGATGACAAGGCAATCCACAATGGGCTTACTATCATGACAGCGAGCATGATGAGCAGCATATCGCCTTTTTCTACCCATAAGTTTTGCGGCGTATAAACGCCCAACCAATCGACGATATTACCTATCCAAGCAAACAGCATGGCCTCGTAAATACCGATACCAGCGGACAAAATCATAAAAATTAGTAGCCAGCCGCGTAAGCCATTGGTACATGCCCACAAAAACTTCAGCATACCATCTTTAGGTGATGGCAATGGCATGGGTGTGTCTGGAAAGGCGGGTAGGCGGTTTTCAAAAAAGCGAAATAAAGCATTCATAGGCAGTAATAAAACATCAATAGCAGTACGTCAAGATGAACGAGAGGACTCGTTATCTAGAATCTTTACTTTTGTGATTGGGATTAGGTGCTATTTTAGCAAAATTACTAATCATACCTGCATGCTAATTGTAATTTACTTAAGAATAGCTGTGTCTTTAGTGCCTTAGTCACAACAATAATAAATAGATTGCTGTGGAAAACATATTTTGTTACATTCCACATCCAAACTTATTCATATTT
The DNA here is from genome assembly GCF_048631835.1 of Psychrobacter sp. ER1. NCBI lineage: Bacteria > Pseudomonadati > Pseudomonadota > Gammaproteobacteria > Moraxellales > Moraxellaceae > Psychrobacter > Psychrobacter sp. ER1. The sequence continues at coordinate 101,082 of NZ_CP184640.1, forward strand.
TAAATATTGCTTTTATAAGCATGATTTCATTGCGAAAATCAGCTGATTAGCAGGCATTTTATTTAATGGTTTTTATAAATGTACGAACAGTAATAACTCAACATTGAAGTTCAAAAGGTAGCAGTGAATGATGTATTTAATAATAGCGGTGCTATGTAGCGTCGCTGTCTCAGTACTTTTGAAAATATTGCGCCAGAAAAATATAGATATTCGTCAGACCATCGTGGCAGGCTATCCTGTGGCTTTTTTACTGACTTGGGTGTTACTAAAACCTGATGTAAGTGCCATTCATGCGCTTGATAGCGCTTGGGGCATCATCATTGCACTTGGAGTACTACTGCCTGCCGTATTTATCATTCTCGGACGAGCTATTAAAGCGGTGGGGATGGTAGCAACCGACGCGTCTCAGCGCTTATCACTTATTATTCCTATCGTAGCGGCTTTTTGCTATTCGGTGAGGTGCTGACTGGTACACGTATACTTGGACTGGCGTTGGGCTTTTTGGCATTAGGTGCGCTTGTCTATCGACCACAGCATAACGATATTACTCGGCAAGCAAAGCATACGCCACTGTGGTTATTCGGGGTATGGGCAGGCTACGGCATTATTGATATTTTGTTCAAACAAGTTGCCAAACAAGGGGCAGCTTTTCCGTTGACTCTACTGGTTAGCTTCGGGGTAGCAGGTGTATTGCTTTTAATCTATTTACTTGTCATAAGGGTACGTTGGCAAAAACAAGCGCTTATGACAGGCTTGCTGCTCGGTACATTAAACATGGGCAATATTTATGCTTATGTGCGGGCACACCAAGTGCTGCATGATTCTCCTAGCATCGTTTTCACTGGTATGAATGTCGGTGTTATTGCCGTAGCGACATTGATTGGCGTAGGAGTGTTTAAAGAGCAGCTAAACCGTATCAACATAATAGGATTAGTATTGGCAGTCTGCTGTGTAGGGGTACTATTTTTGGCGTAAAGCGCACTGTCCAAAAGTATTGGTTTCATAATTTTTTAGCTATATTGTCACGTATCCTATATAGGCATATAAATCATCCTATGATAAGGTTATCTACAAATAACACGGCTTGTATGGAATAAAAAAGCTTAGTTTATGATATTTAACTTAACCAATAAAAATAGGATGCAGGCTCAATGGAATACGATAAGCAATTACAGCGTATAAAAAATGGTTCAGGCTTTATTGCTGCTCTTGATCAAAGTGGCGGCAGCACACCGAAAGCGTTAGAGACTTATGGTGTCAGCAGCGACGACTATGATAACGATGAAGCCATGTTTGATTTGGTTCATGAAATGCGTGCTCGTATCATGACGTGCGACTGTTTTGATAGCGAGCGTGTACTTGGTGCAATTTTATTTGAAGATACCATGGAGCGCGAAGTCAATGGTAAGTCGACAGCTAATTACCTATGGGAAGATAAAAATATCGTACCATTCTTGAAGGTAGATAAAGGTCTGGCTGAGCAAATGAGCGGCGTACAAGTTATGAAGCCAATCCCGAATCTAGATCTATTATTGGATAAAGCAAAAAACTATCCCCTATTCGGTACTAAAATGCGCTCAGTCATTTATGAGCCAAACGTCGATGGTATCGAGCTTGTGGTACAGCAGCAGTTCGATGTGGCTAAGCAAATTATTTCAAAAGGTTTGATGCCAATCGTTGAGCCAGAGGTCAACATCGACAGTGCCCAAAAGCATGAGTGCGAAGTACTGTTAAAAGCCGATATCCTGCGCAATCTGGAACGCTTAAATGACGAACATCAAGTGATGCTGAAGCTAACATTGCCAGAAGAAGCAGGGTTTTATCAGGAGTTGATTGACCATCCTAAAGTGTTAAAAGTTGTGGCGTTGTCTGGTGGTTATAGTCGTAGCGATGCTTGTGCCAAACTCAAACAAAACCCAGGTATGATTGCGAGCTTCTCGCGTGCCTTTACTGAAGGCTTGAGTAAGCAACAAAGTGATAGCGAGTTTGCTGAAACCATTAATGCCTCAATTGAAGAGATTTATCAGGCGTCGAAAGTGTAAACGTAGTAAATAAAAACTCGCACATGAATCATGAGTAAATAAGCAAAAAAGCCCTACTAGATAAGTGTGCAAATACTTAAATAGTAGGGCTTTTCTTATTTCAAAAGCATAGGTTATTAACACTACACCTCTTTATATAACTGGCGTCCTTCGTTGTTATATTTCTTAGTCATCTCCGCCATGCCTTGGCGAATTTCCTCAGCAGTGGCTTCACCAACTTGTCCAACGAGCTCTGTATCTACCTCTTTGATTAGATGACCAGCGTCAGTTAAGTCGCCTGTTTGCGGCGTTACTTTTTGGTTGGCAGCAGCTTTATCCAGCCCTGCTGCATATTCACGCACGTTTTGAGTGATTTTCATTGAACAAAACTTAGGGCCACACATGGAGCAAAAGTGTGCCGATTTGTGTGCGTCTTTTGGCAACGTCTCATCATGATATTCACGTGCAGTATCAGGATCGAGCGCTAGGTTGAACTGATCATCCCAGCGGAATTCGAAACGGGCTTTAGATAGCGCGTTGTCACGTGCTTGTGCTCCTGGATGACCCTTAGCAAGGTCAGCAGCGTGTGCAGCGATTTTATAAGTAATAATGCCGTCTTTAACGTCTTTTTTGTTTGGTAGACCTAAGTGTTCTTTTGGCGTGACATAGCATAGCATCGCTGTACCAAACCATCCAATCATCGCAGCTCCGATGGCGCTAGTAATATGGTCATAGCCTGGGGCGATGTCTGTGGTTAATGGCCCTAAAGTATAGAAAGGCGCGTCAGCACATAGCTCAAGCTGCAAGTCCATGTTTTCTTTGATGCGGTTCATCGCAACGTGTCCAGGGCCTTCGATCATCACCTGTACATCGTGATCCCATGCCACTTTAGTCAATTCACCAAGCGTACGTAGCTCACCGAACTGCGCTTCATCATTGGCATCTTGCAAGCAGCCAGGACGTAGGCCATCACCTAGACTAAATGCCACATCGTACTGCTTCATAATCTCGCAGATGTCTTCGAAATGCGTATATAAAAAGCTTTCTTTGTGATGGGCTAGACACCACTGCGCCATGATTGAACCACCACGTGAGACGATACCTGTCAGACGCTTTGCGGTGAGCGGTACATAGCGTAATAGTACGCCGGCGTGAATGGTAAAGTAATCTACGCCTTGTTCTGCTTGCTCGATCAACGTATCACGGAATATCTCCCACGTTAGGTCTTCTGCGACGCCATCGACTTTTTCTAATGCTTGATAAATCGGTACGGTACCAATCGGCACAGGAGAGTTACGGATTAGCCATTCACGGGTTTCATGAATATGATTACCCGTTGATAAATCCATAATGGTATCCGCACCCCAACGCGTGGCCCACGTCATTTTGGATACTTCTTCATCGATAGATGAACCTAACGCTGAGTTACCGATATTGGCATTGATTTTTACCAAGAAATTGCGCCCGATGATCATCGGCTCAGATTCAGGGTGGTTGATGTTGTTTGGGATAATTGCGCGTCCAGCCGCCACTTCATCGCGAACAAATTCAGGGGTGATGATTTGAGGCGTATTGGCACCGAAGCTTTCTCCATCATGTTGACGCATATCGGTCAGTTCATGCTGCTTTTGCGTTTCGCGTATGGCGATATATTCCATCTCAGGAGTGATGATGCCACGGCGTGCATAGTACATTTGCGTGACGTTCTGTCCTGCTTTGGCGCGACGCGGTTTATCAATATGAGCAAATCTAAGATTGGCAGTGCTGATATCGCGAGCACGCGCTTGTCCGTATGAGCTAGATAGGCCGCTTAATTGCTCGGTATCACCGCGTTCTGCGATCCAGTTCTCACGCAATTTTGGCAATCCACGTGTGAGGTCGATATCGACATTAGGGTCGGTATATACACCTGAGGTGTCATATACATAAAACGGCGGATTATGCTCACCGTCTTTATCTCCAGTGCCACCTACAGGTGTATCAGCCAAGCTGATTTCACGCATCGGTACTTGGATGTCAGGTCTTGAGCCTTCGATATAGACTTTTCTTGAGGCAGGTAAAATACGGTGCAAGTCGCGTGCATCTTCTTCGAAACGGGCATCACTTGCGGCACGGTGAGCAGGGGTTTTTAACGCATCTGCTTTTTTATCTGCTTTGACGTTGGTCGTGTCAGCAGCATTTGAAGCAAGCGTTGAGTTGTCGGCTGGGTTATGCGTTTGGGCTTTCGGTGCAATTGAGGTGGTGTCTGCAGTAGTCATATGCTGTCCTAGCGTGTTGGTTTTTGAATAAAATCAACACCGCCAGTATCTGCGGGGGTAGGCATCCATCATCTAGACAAATTTATATCATGAACCCACAACTTCGACCAAAAAGTATCGTCGCGCATGGTGATCATCAAATATTGGACGCAGCTTTATATCCTCTCTTCTTATCTGTTTATGCATTACGCATATTAAGACAATAGTGACGATAAAAATGTATTTCTACGCGCCCTTTGTCATAAATAACAAAGTGCTTAAGACTTCCCTGCGTCGGTACTAACCGCATCAGGTTCGGCGGGTGATCTCTCAGCGAATGTATCAAGGCGACTACTTTGATAAAGCAAGTTTAATAAAGTGAGCCAAAAATACACCGCACCCCGAGTCTGTCAGTGTTGTAAATCAGCCTTCATACTAACAAAATTCTGTACCAACGGCTAATAGTATTTGGATACAAATATTCTGTGTCAAACACACGGTTCAATATTTTCGTGAATAATTTTTTTGAGTGTTGATAGATGAGGGTACTTAGTATTACTAGGTTGTAGACAAATTGTTCAAATATTATGTAAAGCGAATGAAGGATTCTAGAAGTTGTCATTAAACTGTCATAAAGATTTGGCAAGATAACACGCATATCACAAGCAATGCTTTTTTATACCGTTGTTAAACTTCAGGAGTCCTACATGCGTTATTCGTTATTAGCAGTGGCCGTCAGTTGTACATTAATGCTTACGGCGTGTAATAAGTCAACAGATACAGCGGAGCCAACTGCTGATACTAGCAGTAGCGCTGTGACAACAGCTGAAACAACCTCTCAGACAGCATCTTCTGCTACGTCAGATTTTAAATCTGCTGAAAATATCGCTATGAATATTACAGGTGCAGGTGCGTCATTCCCGCAGCCTATCTATGCGAAATGGTCATATGATTACAATGCTGCGACTGGTGGCCAAGTCAACTATCAGTCGATTGGCTCATCTGGTGGTATCAAACAAATTCAGTCAAAAACAGTAGACTTTGGTGCTTCTGATGCCCCAATGACGCCTGAAGAGTTAGACGAAGCAGGTCTGATTCAGTTCCCAACAGTCATCGGTGGTGTTGTACCAATCGTCAACATTGATGGCGTTGAGCCTGGTGCACTGAAGCTAGACGGTACGACTTTAGCTGATATCTATTTGGGTAAGATTAGCAACTGGAATGACCCTGCGATTAAGGCGATGAACCCAGATTTGACCTTGCCAGATGCCCCAATCACAACAGTATTCCGCTCAGATGGTTCAGGTACGACCTTCAACTTCACTGACTATCTTGCCAAGGTTTCACCAGACTGGAAAGACACTGTTGGCGTTGATAAAACCGTCAAATGGCCGACCTCTGCTACTGGTGCAGGCGGTAAAGGTAACGAAGGCGTTTCAAGCTACGTAAACCGCATGAAAAACTCTATCGGTTATGTTGAGTATGCTTACGCTAAGCAAAATAAAATGTCACATACTGCGCTGAAAAACGCAGCTGGTAACATCGTACAGCCATCTGCTGAGACGTTTGCTGCGGCAGGTGATATCGACTGGTCACAACAAGAAGGCTTTTATAAAGTCATCACCAACTCTGAAACTGACCAAGCATGGCCTATCGCTGCTGCGACCTTTATCTTGGTACATAAGCAACCAGAAAATCCTCAGCAAGTCGCTGGCGTATTGAACTTCTTTGACTGGGCTTATACCCAAGGTGATGACAGCGCCATGGAACTAGACTACGTACCATTCTCTGACACGGCAGTAGCCTTGTTCAAAGAGAAGTGGAACGAAGTGAAAGGTAGCGATGGACAGCCTGTCTACAAGCCAGCTCAGTAATTTGTTTTTGCTAAATACTATTTAGCAACTGACAAGTTATCCTCTCGAATAACTATTCTCCGGTAGTTATTTGAGAGGTTTTAACACAGCAAATTTGATGGATACATCTCGATAAATATGCTTACTCATACCGTTTAAGTTTGTTGTGTTAAGACCTGATATACATCTTTTTAATATTTCGATTCATCCCATTCAATGCTGAGACACTTATGACAGACTTAAGGTCCCAACTGGCTAAACAAAAACGTTACGACGCTTTATTTGTTAACTCTACTAAAGCGTTTGCCATACTCGTCCTCCTATCTTTAGGGGGCATTTTGGTGTCTCTAATTGTTGGAGCATGGCCGAGTATTCAAGAGTTTGGTTTGGGATTTTACACCAGCAATAACTGGGATACAGTCGCCAATGAATACGGGGCATTAGCGCCTATTTACGGTACTTTAGTCACGTCATTTATCGCTATTGTTATCGCGGTTCCAGTCAGTTTCGGTATTGCGATATTTTTAACCGAGATGTGCCCTAAGTTCCTCAAAAAACCACTTGGTATCGCCATTGAGTTGTTGGCTGGTATTCCATCTATCATTTACGGTATGTGGGGATTGTTCGTATTTGCGCCATTCTTTGGTGATCACATTCAGCCATGGTTTATTGAGCACGTCGGCCCTTTGCCTATTATTGGTAAGCTGTTTGCAGGTGCGCCTATGGGACTGGGTATGTTTACCGCTTCCTAGTACTGGCCATTATGATCATACCGTTCATCGCTGCCACCATGCGCGATGTTTTCTCTGTCGTACCAGACTTACTGAAAGAGTCAGCATATGGCATGGGCGCGACGACTTGGGAAGTCATGTTCAAAATTATCCTACCTTATACCAAAGCTGGTGTTGTTGGTGGCGTAATTTTGGGTCTGGGTCGAGCATTGGGTGAGACGATGGCAGTTACTTTCTTGATTGGCAATGCGTTTAATATCAGTCCAAGCCTATTTACTTCTGGTGTGACAATTACCTCGGCCTTGGCCAATGAGTTTGCTGAAGCGTCTAGTGAGCTACATCTTGCGTCTCTACTACATCTAGGCTTAATCTTATTTGTCATCACCTTCATTGTGCTGTCTTTAGCAAAACTGATGCTCATGCGCATGGATCACAAAGCAGGTAATCGATAGATCTGTTACCGATTTATTGAACCTTGATAGATATTGATAAAAGATATGGGAAATAAATATTATGCCCGCTAACAATGCGATCAATGCACCACTACCTACTAAGCCAAACGGCGCTACCCGCTACAATCAAAGCCTTTATAACAAGCGTCGTTTGACCAACAAGTTAGGTCTAGGCTTTGCCATGTCAGCGATGGTTTTTGGCCTGTTTTGGTTGTCATGGATTTTGGTGACTTTGTTTGTTGAAGGCTTTCAAGGCATGATGCAGTTGCCAATCTTTACCGCTGATACGCCGCCACCGATGAGTGCGGGCGGCTTACGTAATGCCATCGTTGGTTCAGTCATGTTAGCGTTTTCAGGATTGTTCATCGGTGCACCTATTGGTCTTATGACAGGTATTTACTTATCTGAGTTTTCTAAAGGCAGTATGCTGGGCAAGGTCACACGCTTCTTAAATGATATTCTGTTGTCAGCGCCATCGATTGTCATCGGTCTATTTATCTATGCACTGATGGTAAAAGGTCAAAGTTTCTCTGGTTGGGCAGGCGCGTTGGCATTGGCATTGATTGTTATTCCGGTGGTCGTGCGTACGACAGAAAACATGCTGAATCTAGTACCTAATAGTCTACGCGAAGCGGCCTATGCGCTAGGTACTCCTAAGTGGAAACTGGTCACTCAGGTAACGGTAAAAGCTGCACGAGCTGGACTGACCACAGGTGTGCTATTGGCTTTTGCTCGAATCACTGGTGAGACAGCGCCGTTACTATTTACCGCACTTAACAATCAATACTTCAGTACAGATATGGGTCAGCCTATTGCTAACTTACCCAATACCATTTACCAGTTTGCGATGAGTCCTTATGACAACTGGCATACATTGGCCTGGGCGGCAGCACTACTTATCACCGCATCTGTCCTAGTATTGAATATTTTGGCAAGATTTATCGGTGGTAGAGGTCAGCCCAAATAAGGGCTGAGAGCAGACCAGACTGTAGTACGCTGCACGCTAAGCATTTACTTAAACTTATATAAAATTAATTGAGCTAGGTTGAAATATTATGAATGATGTCCTAAGCAACGTCCGTACAAACACGACTGCTGACAACTTTAATACGGCAACAGGTAGCCTATTAAATAGACCCATGTCTACTAGCGCCCAAGCTCAGCAACCAAACACTGCTGATTTTAATAAGCAAACGATTCAAGATATTCCTAAGAATATGCCTGCTGCAAAAATGGAAGTTCGAGATCTAAACTTCTATTACGATGATTTTCAGGCATTAAAAAACATCAATATCGATATCGCGGATAAAAAAGTGACCGCTTTTATTGGTCCTTCAGGTTGTGGTAAGTCTACGCTACTACGTACCTTTAACCGCATGTACGATCTATATCCAGGTATGCGTGCAGAAGGCAGCATCAATCTAGATGGCAAAAACATATTGGGTAAAGATATTGATGTGAACTTACTGCGTGCACAAGTTGGTATGGTCTTTCAGAAGCCAACGCCGTTCCCGATGTCAATCTATGACAATGTCGCCTTTGGCGTACGACTATATGAAAAATTAAGCAAAGACGAGCTGGATCATCGCGTAGAGTGGGCACTGAAAAAATCAGCACTATGGCCAGAAGTGAAAGACAAGCTAAAAGCATCAGGACTGTCGTTATCAGGTGGTCAGCAGCAGCGTCTATGTATCGCACGTAGTGTAGCTACCAAGCCTGAAGTACTGTTGCTTGACGAGCCGACATCAGCGTTGGATCCTATCTCGACGGGTGCTATCGAAGACTTGATCGAAGATCTGAAAAACGACTACACCATCGCTATCGTCACTCACAATATGCAGCAAGCAGCACGCGTATCTGATTATACGGTCTATATGTATCTAGGCGATATGATTGAGATGGGTGAGACCGATCAGATATTTACCAAACCTACCCAAACCGCGACAGAAGACTATATTACAGGTCGTTATGGCTAACATTGATTGAGATTGAAATCGGTACAAGCAGACAACGCTGATTAGCATGTCATAAGCCGACTTTCTAACTTCATAGGCACACTGCGCTATTAAAATATAGATTCTAGGGAATACCTCTCATGCAAAGTGATAAGCATATCTCCAAAAGTTTTGACCAAGATCTTGATGAAGCCATCCGTTTATTTTTATACATGGGTGATAGCGCGGCTAACCAAGTGGCCAAAGCTATTCATGCTCTTATCGATAAAGACGAAACACTGGCGCAAGAAGTCATCGATATGGACTTCGATATCAATCGAATGGAAGTCGAGCTCGACGAGCACATTTTATTATTGGTTGCCAAACGCCAGCCCGCTGCCAGTGATTTGCGCTTAGTCATGTCGATCAGTAAAGGTGTGGTCGATTTGGAACGTATCGGCGATGAAGCGGTAAAAATTGCGCGAATGGCCAGTAAAATTGCGGCAGAAGGTAAATCAGCATACGGCTATGCTGAAGTTCAGCATCTGAGCAATCAAGTTCGTCTGATGCTAAACAACTCGCTAGAAGCTTTTAGTCAGTCGAATGCGGAGCAAGCGTTTGAAGTGATGCGTAATGACAGCGCGGTCAATACCGAATATCAGTCAGCTATTCGTGCTTTGATGACCTATATTATGGAAGACTCGCGCCACGTATCAAAAGTCATCAATATCATGTGGATATTACGATCGCTTGAGCGTATCGGTGACCATGCACAAAATGTCGCAGAGTTAGTGATTAACTATATCAGTGGGCAAGACGTGCGTCATTCAGACTATGCCATGGTCGAAAAAGCGGTACAAGAAGCCAATGATCGCTTAGCTGCTCGTCAAGTTAATACATTGTCAGCCAATGAACTTGAAACGTCAGATAGTGATGAAGGCTGATAGGAAGAACTATGCTTTTTACCTTATAATAAAAAACGCGCTATAGTAAGCGCGTTTTTTTATAACTACTAAATGTAGCTATTAGAAAGCCAGTAAATACTAACTTTCTGGTGTCCAGCCTTGTGCGCGCTCATAGTCTTCATTGTCTAAGAACTTATCACGCTGCTCTGTTAAAAACTTTTTAGCAGCAGGATCCATCATGCTTAGATGATTCTCATTAATAAGCATAGTTTGATGCTCAAGCCATTCTTTCCACGCCTTTTCAGATACGGTCTCTTGCAGCTCTTGACCTTTCTTATTAGGGAAGGGTGGATGCGGCATCTTTGGCAAATCTTGCTTATATTTACGACAAAACACAGTATTTGCTTGAGGGTTAAAAGTCTCAGTCATAAGGCATTCCTTATTCATTATCTTAAGTGGTTAAATCAAATATCATATGAGTCTATGATAACGGTCTTGATAGATTTAGCAAAGGGTACTAATGTATATCGTCAAGCCTCTATCTATTTGTTATAAAGCCTTTGGTAGTTGGTGTATGACAAATATTGTCTACGTTTAACCTTTTTATTGAAATTTGCAAAGCTATTGATATTTTGATAATGACATTGGCTAATCCAGTAGAGGTCATAGAACAAATAAAAACACCCGCGTAAATAGCGGGTGTTAAATTTATATTAGCAGGTTAGCTTTTATTCAAAAGTACTGATTAGGCAAAGGCTTTTAAGCGAGCACGGCCATTGACCACCGCTTGCTTGACTTGGTTTGGCGCAGTGCCACCTAAATGGTCACGAGCTGCTAATGAGCCTTCTAGCGTTAGATAGTCGAAGACATCTTCACCGATAGCATCGCTAAATTGCTGTAGCTGTGCCAATGACAAATCACTTAGATCAACACCTTCTTTGATGCCTAAAGCAACAGCGTTACCAACCACTTCATGGGCGTCACGGAATGCCACACCTTGACGTACTAAGTAATCTGCCAAGTCAGTCGCAGTCGCATAGCCTTTCATCGTAGCGGCACGCATGCTTTCCTTGTTTGGCGTGATATTTGGTAGCATATCAGCAAACGCTAATAGTGAACCTGTCAACGTATCAACGCAATCAAACAAAGGCTCTTTGTCTTCTTGATTGTCTTTGTTGTAGGCGAGTGGCTGGCTTTTCATTAGGCTAAGTAAAGTCATCAACTGACCAAAAACACGTGCCGCTTTACCGCGTACCAACTCAGGTACGTCAGGATTCTTCTTTTGCGGCATGATCGATGAGCCAGTACAGAAGCGATCTGGTATCTGCACAAAATTAAATTGTGCTGACATCCAAAGAATAATCTCTTCGCTCATACGCGACATATGCATCATCAGAATAGATGCTGCTGAAGTAAACTCAATCGCAAAATCACGGTCCGAAACGGCATCGAGTGAGTTTTGGCAAATACCTTCAAAACCTAATAGTTCAGCAGTGATGGTACGATCGATTGGGAAAGTTGTACCAGCAAGCGCTGCACTACCAAGTGGCATCTGGTTGATACGGCGACGTGCATCGACAAGACGCTCAGTATCGCGATATAACATCTCAAACCATGCCATCACATGATGCCCAAAGCTAACAGGCTGTGCCGTTTGCAAATGAGTAAAGCCTGGCATGATAGTGTCAGTATGTTGCTCAGCCAAATCAAGCAAGCCACTTTGTAAGCGTACTAATAACTCAATAATATTATCAGTCTCTTCGCGCAACCATAGGCGAATATCTGTGGCTACCTGATCGTTACGGCTACGACCAGTGTGTAGCTTTTTACCAACGGCACCTACAATGTCAGTCAGACGTGACTCGACGTTCATATGCACGTCTTCAAGGGCGATCGACCAGTTAAACTCACCTGCTTCAATCTCGCGCAATACTTGCTGAAGGCCATCGATAATGGTGGCAACTTCATCAGCAGTTAAAATGTTACATTCTTTTAGCATCGTTGCATGAGCAATCGAGCCTTGAATATCGTGACGAGCAAAGCGTTGATCAAAGCCTACAGAGGCAGTAAAGGCGGCAACGAAGCTATCTGTCGCTTCACTAAAGCGCCCGCCCCACATTTGTTGGCCTTGGCTACTAGCAGGCGCAGTCTGCGTTGTGGTACTTGTTATCGGAGCATCTGTGCTAAAATCAGAGTCAGATGAACTTTTACTTGATTCAGGATTACTAGGTTTTGAAGAATTGGCGTTCATATCGGTACAAGACAAGTCAAGAGAATAAGAACTCGAGTATAGCAAATGATGAGGTTGCCTTACTAGCTACACGCTTAGAGTTTTTTATTCCTAAACTCATGGAAATCATGAGGCCTTGGCAGTGGCTGACATATATCTTTTTTGGTCCTTGTTCCTAACGGTAATGGAGCGCCATAGTCTAGCCACTTGGTCAGACTTCATGATTCAGTTTGTACGTAGCTTCACTCAAAACACTCTGACGGTTATTCCCTCACTGTATTTAGTTGACTACCTACGCCCTGCCTTCAAAAACGCCAGTATTCTTAGCGTAAGTATGCGCATTGTATTGTTACTGATGTTTGCTGCTGCAGTTTCGATGGCGTTAGTCACATTATCTATGATTAATTTTGGTTGGCTAACATATGATAGTCGCACGTTTGTATTGAATATTGTGCTCAATACAGTGTTGTCTGGCGGTTTTACGACTGTATTCTTATTATATTTTTGCGTAGCTATCGTGAGCTTAATGCGCTTAAGTTGTCCTTTGAATATAAATTAACCGCACAAAATGATCTAATAAAAGCCCGTACGGCCCCGCACTTTTTCTTTAATACTATCAATACACTCGTATCACTGATTGAATCGAACCCGCCCAAAGCCGCTGATTTATTACAGCACGTTTCTGCATTATTCCGCGCTAGTTTTAGTGGTACACGTGAGATTAGCTTTGAAGAAGAGATTGATCTTTGTGAGCATTATTTGGCAATCGAATCTAGTCGTTTAGCAGACAAGCTCGAAGTCAATTGGAAGTTACCTGAAGAAGATATCATGTATGACATGGTTATCACTGCGCTAACGCTACAAAGCGTGCTAGAGAAAATACTCCTCAATGTGGTAGAGCTGACCACAGAAACTATCTGTATTAATATTGAAGTCACGTGGGAACAACACCGAGTTAAAATCATGATTGATGTTGCGCTTCCCAAAAAGACACTAAGCATCAATCATGACTTGCGTCAGCATATGAATTTCTATATTCAAGCTGATCGTTTGCGCGCCCATTTTGGACAAAGTGCTGATATCCAAAGTTCGGTAGCCAGTACTCAAATTATCACCATCATCGACTATCCTCTACAAGACGTTGGTTTATAACTTACTGTTCTTTATTAGCTTTCTCCATTCTTTTACCTTTCAAAAGCCTATATGGCATACTTATTGCATCACTATGTATAGACGTCATAATTTATGCTTGATAAATAATGATTACGAATAAGTAATATCATAACTACCGTGAAACACAATTACACCATATAAAATCTACCGATAGCAGGAGTATATTGTCCGCTATAAAAACTGGTAGCTTTCGTCAGAATTTTATTAAATAATTTAGATTATATATTCTAAGTGATTGATAATGAGTGCTAATATAGCCGTAATACTATTGAAAAAAATATTAAGTATGTCCTTGGATGGGAGTTTGCATGCGTATCGTAGTTTGTGATGATGAGCCCCTAGCGCGTGAGCGCTTGGTGAGAATTGTACAGGAGTCAGGCCATGAGGTAGTTGCTCAGGCCACAACAGGTGCAGAAGCCATCGTCGCTGTAAAAACCCAGCAGCCAGATATTATATTATTAGATATCCGAATGCCTGAAATGGACGGCGTGCGTTGTGCTCAAGAACTTGCCAAACTTGAACATCCACCAGCGATTATATTTGTGACGGCATACGACCATTATGCGATCGCAGCGTTAAAAGCCAATGCAATTGGCTACTTGTTGAAACCTGCAAACAAAGATGAGCTACTAGAGGCATTAAACAAAGCAAAGAACCTAAATGCTGCTCAACTAAACGAAATTCGCAAGCTTGAAAACCCGACAGCACGTCCGATACGTGAACATATCGCTGCTCGTACGCATCGCGGTGTTGAGCTGATTAAGCTAAAGGATATCTACTATTTTGCAGCAGATCAAAAATACGTCAAAGTGCGTCACAAAGATGGCATGGTATTGATTGATGAAACGCTAAAAGAGTTAGAGCAAGAATTTGATGATCGTCTGTTCCGAGTACATCGCAATGCCATCATCAACCTTAGTTATTTGGACTTTTTAGAAACCCTAGACGCAGGCCAGTATCAGATACGTTTTAAAGGTATTGATGAGACGCTAGCGGTCAGTCGTCGTCACTTACCTGCCTTACGTGATAAAATCCAAAGCATGTAATAGGCTGTCCTGATAGCGCCCAATCATCCGTATCATCAAACCCTTATTTATGCTTAAATAGGGGTATTTTTTGCGTCAGCATCTACTATTAATCATTTGAGTCGCCTAAGCTTTGGCAAACTTGCCCTATCGAGTAATATCGATATTATTCAGTATAAAGATGAACAGTACTGACATTGGGAATATAGCCATTATAGTATTAGTATCGAACTTATTGAGGCCCTTTATGAGCAATCCGCAGCAACCTGTTTTGACTACTCTAAATATCGCTACACGTCAAAGTCCTTTAGCCTTATGGCAGGCCGAGCATATTCGCGATCGTTTACTGGCGTTGTATCCCAATCTGACGATTAATTTACTAAAAATTGTCACTAAGGGTGACAAGATTTTGGACACACCTTTGGCCAAAATCGGTGGTAAAGGACTGTTTGTAAAAGAGCTTGAACAAGCGCTGTATGACAAACAAGCAGATATAGCAGTGCATTCGCTAAAAGATGTACCGATGCAACTTCCCGAAGGCCTCACATTAGGCGTCTACTGTAAACGCGCCTCACCAACAGATGCCTTTGTCTCAAACACCTATAATAGTATTGATGAATTACCACAAGGTGCAGTCGTTGGGACATCAAGTTTACGTCGTCAATGCCAAATCAAAGCTTATCGACCTGATCTACAAATCAAAACGTTGCGCGGCAATGTCGGCACTCGTTTGGGCAAGCTAGATGCTGGTGAATACGATGCCATCATTCTGGCAACTAGCGGCTTGCAACGTATTGAGCTGGATGAGAGAATACGCGGTGAGCTTGATATCGCAGCTTGCTTGCCTGCAGTTGGGCAAGGTGCCTTAGCAATCGAATGCCGTGAAGGCGATGAAGAAGTGCTCAAGTTACTTGCACCACTCAATGATGATAAAGCCCGTATTCGACTTATCGCTGAGCGTGCTCTGAACCGTCATTTAGAGGGCGGCTGCCAAGTACCGATCGCCGCTTATGCAGTTCTGCAGACAGCTGAAGAAACCAGTGTTAATAATGATAACAATGGTGATAACGGCAATAACGATAGTGGGAATGTGCTATGGCTACGCGGTCGAGTGGGTCAGGCCGATGGTAGCGAATTGTTGAAGGCAGACAAACGAGCTACGTTGGTTGGGACACAAGCCGAGCAAGAAGCCCAAGCCAACCAACTAGGTATCGATGTCGCAGAAATACTACTTGCTGATGGCGCAGGAGATATTTTGTCAGCGATATATCAGCCTGAGTAGTACGAGTACTGTTGCTATAGGTTGGATTAACCGTAAGATAGGCTGATCTAAGCATCAGCCATTTTTGTAGACTTAAGTCTTTTTCACTCTTTCGTTTTTTGTCATGGTATATCGATGTCATCAATGCCAACTCAATCTACATACATAACTTCTCATAAGAATTGTTCTAATGATAAGTCAGACGTAATGCCGCAAATTGTCATCAATACTCGCCCAGTAGAGCGAGCAGCACCGTTGACGCAGCATTTGCAAGTAGCAGGATTGATAGTGGTTGATATGCCAATGTTGACGCTACGACCACGTCAAACAACTGATCTAGATATTGCATTAATGCATCAGTGGATGGCGGGGAGTACAAAGCACTTGTTATCGTCAGTCCAACTGCGGCAGCTTCAGGGCTAGTCGCTTGGCAATCACTTGAACATGAAAAGCGTAAATACAAAGCGAAAGATAGTAATGGCAAATATGTGCAGAGATTGTCAGAAGGTTTGTCACTACCTAGTCCTCTGGTTGCGGTTGGTGAAGCAACGGCAGCAGAGTTCAGTCAGGTGCGTATAGATACAACAGACTATCAAATACTTCAGCCTCAGACGGCCAATAACGAAGGCATGCTAGCAATGCCTGAAATCGATAGCTTACAAGCAGGCGATAAATTGCTGATATGGCGCGGGCTTGGTGGTCGACGATTATTGGTTGATACATTGCAGGCGCGCGGTGTACATATCGATAGTATTGCTTGGTACGAGCGTATAATGCCTATCGATGCGATTGCCGAGTATCAGCAGTGGCAACAAGATTTTCTTACTCATAGTACTACGTCATCACAGCAGCCAAAGCCAATAGTCGTCATCAGTAGTGCGGCAGCTTTTGAGCATTGGTCAAATATCGTCAATGACGAGCAATCGAAGACGTTAAAAAAAGAGCAAAATTCTGATGCAGTGGCTGATAAAACACAGCGTCTAGCGCTTACGTTAAATGATTTTTCCTACGTTGTGTTGGGTGAGCGTCTTGCCAATATGGTTGCCGCACAGCAGTTGAGCTACTGGCGAGTAGAGGATTTGTCGCCAGATACGATTCTCTCAGCCATTCATTCTAAAATATAATACTTTAAATTTTCCATTTGCTTTAAACATGTTTATCTATACCAATAACGGTACTGCCTTATGTCAATGAATTCTGAGTCCTTATCTAAGGATCCTTCTACTGTTCAGCAGCGCCGGCAAGCAAATATTTTGCTGCTACGGATGCAATGGCTGGTTATCTTGTTACTGATCGCTGCATTATTGTGGCTATATATTAGTCAGCAGCGCTTTCAGCATAGTGTCAACGACCGTTTGCAGAGTAATGAGCAAGTAATCAGTCGACTAAACGAAATGGACGATCGTCTATTTGCCATGAGTCAGCAGACGTTGCCAGAACCTAGAGTTAAGGCCAGTAGCCAAGCTCAGAATCAGTTGGACCTATTGCGTATCCAAATTAAAGCGGCTGATAGACTGTTGGCGGATAGTAATGACAGTGCCGCGATTGAGTTATTGCGAGGTCTACATTGGCAGTTATCGCAAAGCAGTAATGAAATTGCACCTGCGCTAACCATCGTTATAAAGCAAAGTTTGATTAAAGATATTGAGCGTCTGCAGGCACAAAGCTCACAGCCAAGCCCGTGGCAAATACAAAATCTTGCGATTCAAAACATTCAGGAGTTTTTGCACAGTCATGAGCGTCTTGGCAGTTATGAAGGTACGGATCTACAGCGTCGAGAGCTGGTAGATGCAGCTACTGAGAACAAGCAGCTACTCAAAGCAACCAATGCCACTGATACCTCAGCGACTAGTGATACAAATTTAACGCGTCGTCAGCTCACTATCCATGAAGTCATCATGACGTTGAATTTAGCAAGCCAAGCCAGCAATATGCGTAAGCAAGATCAACTTGTCAGCTATTTGACGCAGGCACGCAAACAGTTAAAAACGTTGGTACCTAAAGCTTCAACTAGCGATAATAAAAAATCAGTACAAGCTGGCGCGATTGGAATTGTACAAGCAAATAAAAAACCAATCGATGGTCAAAGTAATCTTGAGACAATGAAAGCACCGAGTGACATACCAGAAGTAATTGTATGGCTAAATCAGTTGATTGCTCATGCACCAAAACCAACGCCATTATTGACGACAGAAATTTTAGACAAGCCGCAACGCTAACGAAAGCTAGTCACAATAGTTAATACAGAAAATATAAAATGTAAGGTAAGCAATGACCCATTCTAATGAAAAATCAGCATCTATGTTTGGTGTAGCAAACGATCATCGCCCTGAGTTACTAGCTCATTATCCTGTTATTCATCATCAGCCGATACAGTGGGGAGAGATGGATGCCTTCAATCATCTGAACAATGTGGTTTACTATCGTTACGCTGAGTCAGCACGCATTAGTTATTTGCATGCGCTAGGTATGTTTGATGGCAGTATGGTCACTGTTTTAGCCCAGTCTAGCTGCCAGTATTTACGCCCAGTTACTTATCCTGATACGTTACTATTAGGAGTTCGTTGTAAGCGTTTAGGCGATACAAGTATGGCGATGGAATATAGTTACTATAGTATCGTGCAAGAGATCATCGTTGCTACGGCAGAGGCTGTGGTAGTACGTCTGGATAGTGATGGAAAAGGTAAGTTGCCATGGACGGCAGCAGAGCGTCAACAGCTGCTAGCACTGGAAGCCAAGTTTGGTCATACGCCTGAGCTTTAGGTTGGTTCCTATGTGAGTCGATTGTTCATTTTTTCAAAAAAATTATTATAAATTAAAAGCTAAAAACAAAAAAGGCACGCTAATATAATGTCAGCGTGCTTTTTTAATAACTCATCATTCAACTATTTTCTTAAACAGTTTTTAGTCTTGCTGCGGTGCATGAACAAAATCAACCACATTTAGATCAAAACCTGATAAAGCAAAAAACTTCATTGGCGATGATAATAAGCGCATATCACGGACACCTAAGTGACGTAATATCTGTGCACCAACGCCGATACTACGATAAGGTTGCTGCGTGATGGTTGATTGCGACTCGTTGTCTGCGGCTTTGTCCAGCGCATCTCCCAAATCAACTGGCTGATTACTACCAATCCATACCAGCACACCACGATCTGAAGCACTGATTTCTTCTAGTGCTGACTGTACGCTCCAGCCACTACGGCCAGTCATATCGTTTTTAGCTGCAAACAAATCGCGTAATGGGTGGAAGCCATGTACACGTACAGTGCTGACGCCTTCGCTGACATCACCTTTACCAAGGCTAAATGTGTTTCTTCAGCGCCAAACTCACGGAAGCGATGTAGCGTAAAAGTACCGTGTTCAGTTTCAAACGGATGTGACTCAATCTCTTCTACCGTTTGCTCATTAGCGATACGATAATTGATAAGGTCAGCAATCGTGCCTATCTTAATGTCATGCTCTTTTGCAAATATTTCAAGGTCGTCACGGCGCGCCATCGTACCATCTGCATTGATAATCTCTACAATCACTGCTGCAGGCTCTAGACCCGCTAAACGTGCTAAATCACAACCTGCTTCTGTATGGCCTGCACGGTGAAGAACACCGCCGTTTTGTGCCATAATTGGAAAAATGTGACCAGGCTGAACGATGTCTTCAGGCTTCGCTGACGAAGATACCGCTGCCTGAATAGTACGTGCACGATCACCAGCAGAAATACCCGTGGTGACGCCTTCAGCAGCTTCAATCGAGACAGTAAAGTTGGTGCTAAACTTCGCCTCGTTACGATCTGACATCAGTGGCAGTGCCAATTGCTGGCAACGCGCTTGTGATAAGGTCAAACAAACTAGACCACGCGCGTGAGTAATCATAAAGTTAATATCTTCAGGGCGCACATGGGTCGCTGCCATGATGATATCACCTTCGTTTTCGCGGTCTTCATCATCCATCAAGATGACCATTTTTCCAGCACGAATATCTTCGATAATCTCAGGGATTGCATTTAAACTCATAGTAAATCTCAATATTTTATTATTTATAAATAGGTGTCATTTGGAATATAGGGCTCTATCTGCTTATTGTAGCAGTAGGTAATACAAAGCGCTGTTACGGTCAAGCAAAGCGCTACTACGGTCAAGTAAATCGCGCTATAAGCAATATAATTTGATATAAAAGTAACTTGCTTAATTGCTTGTATATATCATTATGAGGTTATTTTAACGCTTTTCAGCGTCACGTGCTGCGCCATCTTCCCACTATATCGTTCAGTATGTCAAAAATAGTCATAAATATTATCAATGACCATTAAAACTGACTCGTAAATCTGTGCGTTATCTTTTTTATTGATCTATATCACAGTTAGTCATTGCTCGCTGCTTGGCTTTTTAACCAATCCATAAATTGCTTACTGTGCTGCTCACGCTGGTTATCTGCAAACTCGTAAAAACTGGTACCAATCAAATTATCTGGTAAGTAGCTTTGAGGATAGTAATGGTTAGGATAATCGTGCGGGTAAGCATAACCCTGACCGTAGCCTTGACTACGCATCAGTTTGGTCACGCCATTGCGCAAATGTAGCGGTACAGGTGAGGCATCTTTTCCAGCCAACGCCATTGCAGCATTGATCGCTTTATAAGTGCTATTGCTTTTGGCACTGGTCGCTAAATACACCACAACTTGACCTAAAATAATACGCGCTTCTGGCATACCGATAGATTGCACACTACGTAATGCCGCATCAGCTAGGAGTAAGGCATTAGGATTGGCATTACCGATATCTTCACTGGCCAAAATCACTAAGCGCCGCGC
Organism: Psychrobacter sp. ER1; assembly: GCF_048631835.1. Taxonomy (NCBI): domain Bacteria; kingdom Pseudomonadati; phylum Pseudomonadota; class Gammaproteobacteria; order Moraxellales; family Moraxellaceae; genus Psychrobacter; species Psychrobacter sp. ER1. The sequence continues at coordinate 121,716 of NZ_CP184640.1, forward strand.
AATAAAATCAGCAGGTTCGCCGCCTACGAGCATACGTGCCATCCAATACAATGCCGCATCTGGATCTGAGCCGCGGACGGACTTTATCATCGCTGAGATAATATCGTAATGCTGCTCACCGTCTTTGTCATATCTTACCAAAGCAGTCTGTGCTACTCGGCTGACCAATTCATCATCGATAATCACTGGTGACTGCTTGGCATCAGCGGTCTGAATGGCTAGCTCTAATAAATTTAGCGCTTTTCGAGCATCACCGTGAGCCAGCTGACTAATAGTATCTTTTGCTTGTAAATCGACGTTTAGTTTTTTGAGTATATTGTCTTCTGAGAGGGCTCGTTGTAGCACAGTATTTATCTGCTCAGGTGTTAACGGCTCTAAACGATATACCTGACAACGTGATAAGAGAGCGTTGTTGATGCTAAATGATGGGTTCTCCGTAGTAGCACCAATTAGCGTGATGTCACCAGATTCTACTGCACCCAATAGTGCATCTTGCTGTGCTTTATTGAAACGATGAATCTCGTCAATGAAGACCACAGGTGATTCAAATGCCAATGAATCTTTATTATCTAGGACTTCGCGTAACTGTTTGACCCCAGTATTTAACGCGGAGAGCGCATGAAAAGGTCGATTAACGGCATCAGCTAACAACATCGCAATGGTTGTTTTGCCAATACCTGCTTCACCGTGCAGGATAATAGATGGCAGGTGGCCTTGCTCTACCAAACGTCGTAACGGTGCTCCAGCTGCCAGCAAGTGCTCTTGACCAATAATATCAGTAAGAGAAGTAGGGCGCATACGCTGAGCAAGTGGGGTATCAGCATGGAAGTTAGGTGGCATAAGACTCTCTATCGGAAAATGAAAAAGCTATCTACTTGCTGCAATGGTAGTAATGGCAAGGTCTCTATAGTTAAATCCAAATAACAGCATGCTAGGCTACCTTTATCATTTTTATTGAGTTTCGACACTCATATACGTTTGGCATGATTTTCGCAGCAATTTTATAATAGCAATGAGTATTAGACATCAGTAGTAGAAGTAAGCTAGTTTATAAGGATGGTACTTGTTACAAGTCATACGCGCTAGGTTAACGCAAAAATATGTTAATGAAAGCTAACTAAGCGTATAGCTTGTGTCCCGAACACTTTAGTTTTCGTCATTGACCTATATTAATGGCTCTACTATTAACAGTTCTACCGTATTGATGGGAAAGGTTGGCTAATTGCGACTGTTAACTATTAAACACTAAAAATGGCTTATCAAATATAAGGTATTGCATTAACGATGTCTGAACCGACTCTTAAACGCTTATTCAATCGTTACTTGCGTAGTGATACGGGCAAGCAGCAGTCACGTTATCTGACAGCTGGCGAAATAGCATTGGCGCATTCAGTATTTGGTAATAGTATCAAACTCGACGAAGTGCAGTTAAAGACAGCATGGTGGGTACTAAAACATTATGCAGTCAGCCCCAATGGCAATATTTATTTTAACTCAGTCGATTGGATTACGGATTTTAGCGAAGCTCCATTGAGCAAACAAAGCTGGCTTATACATGAGCTAACGCACGTATGGCAGTTACAGCAAGGCTTAAAAGTGGTACGCGGAGCAATTATCAACCGAAAATACGACTACGTGTTAGAAACAGGCAAATCATTTTTTAAGTATGGTATTGAGCAGCAGGCACGCATAGTACAAGACTATTTTGTACGTCGTCATCATGGTCAGAACTGCCAAGAGTGGGAAGCTTGTATTCCGTTCTTGACGGTGCAGTCTATTGTTAAGGCAGAAAGTACTGATGATGCATCAGTCATCTAATTTTTAAAAGTAATAGTAAGCTTGGCTTATGAGAAGTCCTAACCGAGCTATAGAACGATTAAACTATATAGCAATTGAGATACAGGTCAATTGGATAAATACTGGATAACTATATTGGACGATTTAACAGTTAATTGTATTGCTAAAAATCAAAAAACAATGAACCGTAATTGTAATTTACCCTTTAATAATTTTGCTTTACCAAAGGATATATACTCTCATGTTTAAATTTTTGTCAGTAAAGCCTAATGTTGATACTCGATATCCATCGACCTTGCTTGTAGCCGCACTGTCAGGAGTATTGTTTTTGACAGGTTGTCAGCAGTCTGAAACATTGCCTGTAGCTGATGACAGTCAAACCAGTGAAAAAACAAGCGTAGAAGACAGTCAGCCTATGCCAAAAAGTGACTCAGCTGCTGCGCGCATAAAACAATTTCAGCCGATATATGTCGCACAGGCGCAGAGTTTACAGAGACGATTGCAAGCGGAATATGAGTCATTGCAAGCGGCAGATGCGTCAGACAGTGAGGAGCTTTTATTACTGAATACTAATAATAATGAAAATACAGATAGTAATAACGAAGTAGCGACCGATGATACCGCTCCCATTGCGAATACTACTGCTACCAGTTCTGAAGAAGTGGCGTCATCGAATATCGATATCGCCCCGATAGACAATAATACGAATGTAGATGCAGAGGCTGACGTCAATACTAGCACTGAAGTTGGTGAGCGTGACTTAACGGTTTTAAAACGCATCAGTCTTGAGCCGCGTAAACCTGTTATGTTGACCGAGGACCAAATTATAGAACGCTATCAGCAAACCATGGATGCCTTGTATCAACCAGTGACAATACCGCTTAGTGCAGAGGATTCTGATACATTAATCAATATGGCGACCTTGGTTCCGCAGCTATTTGAGCATGCAGAGATTGCTGGTAGAGTAAGTGCAAAAAGTCCGGCGCTTGCCCGTTTAATCATTCAGCATCAGGTATGGGAACAAATAGAAGCCCAGCAAGTGGTTGATATGCAGCAAATGAAACAGAAGCAGCAACAAGAGTTTGAAGCTTTAATGGCTAAATTTAATGAAACTATCGAAGGATACGATGAGCAGATTGCCAAATATGAGCAAACGTTAAAAGAGTTTCAGTAACTGACTATACTTTTATAAATTGATTGAATTCATCATTTCTCATAAAACAATCAATATCAAATAACGAGAGTTAAGAGAATAAAAAATCCCGCACGATGGCGGGATTTTTTATTGGATAACGATTATTTGTGCTTACTTGCGATCTTCAACTTTTACAAAATCACGGCGCGTTTCACCAGTGTATAACTGACGTGGACGACCGATTTTGAACGGTGCACTGTGCATTTCTAACCAATGGCTGATCCAACCTGAAGTGCGAGCCAATGCAAAGATTACGGTAAACATTGACGTTGGGATACCAATGGCTTTCAAGATGATGCCAGAGTAGAAATCAACGTTTGGATATAGGTTACGCTCGATGAAGAACGGGTCTTCTAGCGCAATTTTCTCTAGTGCCATTGCCAATTCAAGCTTAGGATCGTTGATACCTAGTGCTTCTAGTACTTCATCACAAGTCTCTTTCATTACTTGAGCGCGTGGATCAAAGTTTTTGTAAACACGGTGACCAAAGCCCATTAGCTTCACTTCACGGCTCTTCACTTTTTCCATGAACTCAGGCACGTTCTCAACAGTACCGATTTCGTCTAGCATCTCAAGAACAGCTTCGTTCGCGCCGCCATGTGATGGTCCCCAAAGGGCTGCGATACCAGCAGCGATACATGCATAAGGGTTTGCACCAGTAGAACCAGCTAAACGTACCGTTGAGGTAGAGGCGTTTTGCTCATGGTCAGCGTGCAAAGTAAAGATTTTGTCCATTGCGCGAGTGATAACGTCGTTTTTCTCGTAGTCTACGTCAGCAGGCGTTGCAAACATCATGTATAAGAAGTTTTCTGCGTAGTTAAAGTCGTTACGCGGATACATGAACGGTTCGCCTTGTGAGTATTTATAACTCATCGCAGCAAGCGTAGGCATCTTAGCAATCAAACGAATCGCTGTGATTTCGCGATGTTCTTCATTGCTTACGTCTAGGTCTTCATGATAGAACGCTGATAAGGCACCAACGACACCAACCATGATAGCCATTGGATGCGCGTCACGGCGGAAGCCTTCAAAGAACTTACGCAATTGATCATGAACAGCAGTATGCTCGCGGATTTTTTCAAAAAAGTCTGCTTTTGCTCAGCAGTAGGTAGGTCACCATGTAAAAGTGCATAAGCAACTTCTAGGTATTCAGCGTTGTTCGCTAGCTCGTCGATAGGGTAGCCGCGGTGTAATAACTCGCCTTTGCCACCATCAATATAAGTAATCTTTGATTCAACTGGAGCAGTTACTTTAAAACCAGGGTCATAAGACCAAAATCCTGATTCTTGTAAAGCAGCAATATCGATAACTGGGCGCCCTAAAGTACCTTTAATAATAGGAAGTTCGTATTCTTCACCATTCACGGTTAGTTTGGCATTAGTATCAGCCATAAATTGCTCTCCATTGGTTTGACTTGTTAGAATAAATTACTACAGACGCATACCCTCGCGTCATTGTCGGTTGAACGGTAAAAGTGCATTCAACTCATTTAGTACGCAGGGTATATTAGCAGCAATTCTTGATGATTTGAAAAAACTTTTATGGACCATGTGTCCAATTGGCGCGGTGTGGCGGTAGTTATTCGCTGTAATTTTTGTATCAAAATATGTCTGTCAGGTTATTTTGCTTAAAATTCCTCTGTTTTTGAGCAAGTTTATAGCAGCATTATCAGAGCAATATTTTGGGTTTCTAAATATATTTTAGAGACAAAACTCATAAATAATGACACTAAAAACTGGCAGACTATGCCTAGTAAGCGGATTAAAGTTTGTCATAATAATCACTGTTAAAACCAGTATTATCCTTATCCATTCATTTATTGATTAAATATGTATATATTCTTACTGAATGGATAAATTTGTAATTATTGCTCAGGCATTTTATAATTGTAGGAATTAACTGGCACTAGCTTTGCGCGAATTAATAAATGACCATGTTATAGTGTCGTTCAGAGCGTCTTCTATTCATGCTTGTTTACGATTGTCTGATGTTACGATAGACCAAACCGCATTTTATGGTTTGAACTTTCTTCTTAACCAATCTTTTTTATTTGCTTGGCATAGGATTTCAAGTGCCTAATATAAGGTCTGCTCTGATATAGAAGACATAGTAACGTTGTCTTACTATTCATACGACCTCTAAAATAGACTGGTTAGTCGATGTTACTCATGTTTATTCTCTTTGTTGTATAATAGATAGGTTGTTTGATAGGCCTGTCGATTCGACAAGCGACATTGAACAGTCTATCAATACCTTTATATACATGATCCTTTCTTCATATTTAGCGCAAACTAAACGAAGTCAGCTAGCTCTTCCTTACTTTATTCGTCTCGTGTGTTGCTCAATGCTCAATTGGCACTATTTATGTCAGGCGTTGATAGCAGATACAGGAGTATAACCGCAAAAGGATGCCCGCTGTGAAAAGCAACCGACCTATTGATCTGCCTTTAAGCCAAGTGATTAGCGTTAATCGCTCACCGATCGCGATCGCCTCTATCTTGCATCGTATCTCTGGCATTATTTTATTTTTATTGATTCCTGTCATGTTATGGATACTACAGAACTCATTGGCATCGCCTGAGAGTTTTGCAACCGTATTTGACAACGTACTTGTGCGCTTTTTAGCATGGATATTTGTTGCCGCCATTGCATATCATTTTGTGATGGGTATCAAACATTTATTTGCTGATATGGGCATGAACGAAGAGCTAAAATCTGGCCGCACTGCCTCTATGGTCAGTTTTGTGATTGCAGCGATTTTAGTTGTCGCGTCATTTGTATGGGTGATGTTCTAATGATAAAAAATGATTCAGGAATCAAAAGTGCTACTGGTCTGACAGGTTCAGGCTCACGTGATTGGATTATTCAGCGTATTAGTGCTGTTGTTTTAGCCGTTTATAGTGTGGTGTTGCTGGGCTTCTTTTTGACCCATGGCGATGTCACTTTTGTTGAATGGTCATCATTTATGACCAGCCTACCGATGCGTCTATTCAGCTTGGTTGCCGTACTTGCACTAGCTGGTCATGCTTGGGTTGGGATGTGGACAGTATTTACTGACTATATTACGACGGGCAAACTAGGCTCAAGCGCAGCAGGTTTACGTTTAGTACTACAGTCATTGATGATTATCGCTATTTTAGTATTTCTATTTTGGGGCATCATGATTTTTTGGGGTAACGGTTTCGGTATCGCTGCCGTTTAACCATCTCATAAAAAGCTCTGATATCTATATATAACGACGGATGCATCCAACTGATACATTAGTTGGCAAAGTATTTTAGAGTCATCCGTTGATAGCCAAGAATAGTCATAGCATTGGACTAGCATTACTGATCAGCTAATCTGATTATAGTTGAGTAGGCTTAGTTCAGTATAACGATAGATATGCAAATTAAGTGGTTAACGACTATTAATACTCTTTATTTTATAAGCTTAGAAATGGCCAAATAGTAAGCCTTTATAGCTGTAATAGAGATGTCTCAAAAAGTCTTTGATTTACTTTTACGCATTAACAGGCATTAGGAAAACCGTAATGGCAACTAGACAAGACAATACCATTAGTAATATCAAGACCCTAAACTACGATGCAGTTATCGTTGGTGGCGGCGGCTCAGGTATGCGTGCTTCATTGCATTTAGCGGAAGCGGGCATGAAGGTTGCAGTCCTAACCAAAGTATTCCCAACGCGTTCGCACACGGTTGCCGCTCAGGGTGGTATCGGTGCAAGTTTGGGTAACATGAGCAATGATAACTGGCACTTCCACTTCTATGATACCGTTAAAGGATCAGATTGGTTGGGTGACCAAGACGCTATCGAATATATGTGTCGTGAGGCGCCAAAAGTAGTCTATGAGCTTGAGCACATGGGCATGCCGTTTGACCGTAACGAAGACGGTACGATTTATCAGCGTCCGTTCGGTGGTCACACGTCTAACTATGGCGAAAAAGCAGTACAACGTGCTTGTGCTGCTGCTGACCGTACAGGTCATGCACTATTACATACGCTATATCAGAAAAACCTAGAGCAAGGCACTGAGTTCTTTATCGAGTGGATCGCGCTTGATTTGATCAAAGACGAAGTGGGTAACATCAACGGTGTCGTCGCGCTTGAGCAAGAGACGGGTACGATTGCAGTATTCCAGTCACCAATTACTGTCCTAGCGACAGGTGGTGCTGGTCGTATCTTCGCAGCTTCTACCAATGCTTATATCAATACTGGTGACGGTATTGGCATGGCAGTACGTGCTGGTATTCCATTACAAGATATGGAGTTCTGGCAGTTCCACCCAACTGGTGTTCATGGTGCAGGTGTACTATTGACTGAAGGTTGCCGTGGTGAAGGTGCTATCTTGCGTAATAAAGATGGCGAAGCGTTCATGGAGCGTTATGCACCAACCGTGAAAGACTTGGCACCACGTGATCTCGTATCGCGCTCAATGGACCAAGAAATCAAAGAAGGCCGTGGTTGTGGTCCTAATGCTGATCATATCGTAATGGATATGACGCATTTAGGTGTTGAAACCATCATGAAGCGTCTACCATCAGTATTTGAGATTGGTAAAAACTTCGCTAACGTTGACATCACTAAAGAGCCAATTCCAGTAATCCCAACCATTCACTACATGATGGGCGGTATTCCAACCACTATTCATGGTCAAGTGATTGTACCGGATCTAGACGCAGGTACTGATGAAGACGGCCTATATGCTAAAGGCAACGTCGTTAAAGGTCTTTATGCAATCGGTGAATGTGCTTGTGTCAGTGTACATGGTGCTAACCGTCTAGGTACGAACTCTCTGCTAGATCTATTGGTATTTGGCCGCGCAGCTGGTAAGCATATTGTTGATGAGTTCCATCATGCAGATCATAACTATAAGCCGCTTGATCCACGCGTACTTGATTTTACAGTGAAGCGTTTAGACAAACTACAACAGTCTACTGAAGGCTACAACGCGCAAGACGTGGCTGATGAGATTCGTGCTACGATGCAAAAGCACGCTAGTGTATTCCGTACGCAAGCGATGATGGACGAAGGCGTTGAGAAAATTTTAGCGCTAGGTGAAAAGATCGACAAGATCCATCTTGGCGATAAATCACAAGTGTTCAACACAGCACGTATTGAAGCATTCGAAGTTGCTAACTTGTATGAAGTAGCCAAAGCGACAATGATATCTGCAGCGAAGCGTCATGAAAGCCGCGGCGCGCACAGTGTATCTGACTATGATCGTCCAGAAGATGATGATTACGCACCTAACGGTCGTAATGACCACGATTGGATGAAGCATACTTTATGGTACTCTGAAGGCAATCGCATCATTTATAAGCCAGTACGTAAAGTGCCATTAACTGTTGATTATATCGAACCAAAAGTTCGCGTCTACTAATTCTAGACTGCATACTTTATATATAGTTGATAGATAACAGCAGTGTTAACGTTTTATCCCTTATTAATTTATTAAAAAGGTGACCGCCAGCTACATGCTCATGCCAGCGCTACGACGCTATTAATTGGTATTCGATATTGGTTATCAGTACTGATTAATAGCTAGCGCAAATATGTTGCAATCTTTGTATGCCCGCCATCACCTACGTGTGGAGTTTAGCATTATGAGCCGAGGTACTCGCACCATCGAAATCTATCGCTACGATCCTGATCTGGACGCAGCGCCACGCATGCAAACTTATACGATTGAGCTACTTGATTCAGATCGTATGTTGCTTGACGTACTATTACGCCTAAAGAAAGAAGACGAAACACTTACTTTCCGTCGCTCTTGCCGCGAAGGTATTTGTGGCTCTGACGGGATGAATATCAATGGTAAGAACGGTTTGGCATGTCTAATCAACATGAACACGCTACCAGAAAAAGTAACGGTTCGTCCGCTACCTGGTTTGCCAGTGGTTCGTGACTTGGTTGTTGATATGAACCAGTTCTATGAGCAGTATGAGAAAGTACATCCATACTTAATTAATGATCAGCCAGCACCGCCAACTGAGCGTCTACAGTCGCCTGAACAGCGTGAAAAACTGAACGGTCTATACGAATGTATTCTATGTGCTTGTTGTTCAACCAGTTGTCCATCTTTCTGGTGGAACCCTGATAAGTTCCTAGGTCCATCAGCATTACTGCATGCTTATCGCTTCGTTGCTGATAGCCGTGACGGTGATACTCAAGCACGTTTAGCTCGCTTAGACGATCCGTTTAGCTTGTTCCGTTGCCGCGGTATCATGAACTGTGTATCAGTTTGTCCAAAAGGCTTGAATCCGACTAAAGCGATCGGTCACTTACGTAATATGTTGATTGACCAAGCTGGTTAAGCATAAGTAATTGATATTTATAGTTACTATACGAAAAACACCACCTATTCATTAGGTGGTGTTTTTGTTAGTTAAAAAGCTGATATATAGATTTACTACTGTTTATAGTTGGCTTGTTATTTAAAAGTATGGTGAATTTAGCCTATTGAAAAATAGGTATTAAATGATTTATGAGTAAAACTGTATGGTCAATACGTTGGTCGTATGTAAGAAGAAATAATATATAGACAATCACCCTATATAATCGAATATAGACATAGTCGAATTTTGGTATAATTGCTTTGGTATTTAATGAGATGGTTAAAGTGTCTTTTTTAGCGCTTAATATGTATTGTTTAAACACATTATGACATTATCGGGCTAAAATACTATGCGCACAATGATTATGCGTTTATAATTGATGATAGATATTCATTACATAAATACCTAGTATTGAATAAACAAACTATGTCGAAAAAAATGGGCATGATAATCTATACAGCAATGTATGTCTGTCTGAAAAGGCAGAATTTATCAGCAAATTTAGGGTAATTCAGCATCAATAACCAGTTTATAGGTTAGCTGAAAATATAATTATCTATTAATAGCTTATCATTAATGGATTGGTTATGACTCAAAGAAGTATATATAAATTAATGTTGTGAAACGAGCTAGATAAGAAAACTGAGCGTTCACAAATAGTTTTATTTTTAGACGGGTATTGCAATAAGACTTGTTACCACTATTTAGCATCACTTGCTCTTGTAGACAATGACAGCAACATTCTATGGTGATGGCAATACTTAGGGATAAAAGTGTTTTATCGAATAGTATTTAACAGGATATGACACATTGTCTAACTACCTGAGCATACAACGACTGACACAATAATAAGCACGATTCCATTCATTTATCTATCAAATAGACGATTATTATGAATAGTATAACCAAAGAAAAATCTGGCCAAGTACATACTGAACTGGCTGCCGATAACGCCAACTATATAGAAGCTCTCTACGAGCAATACCTAACAGACCCTGATAGTGTTGATACTGACTGGCAAACGTACTTTGAACAGTATAAGTCGCAGAACGATGCTCAGCATAACGCTATCAAAGATCAGTTCTTACTACTTGCTCGTAATCAAACGGCAAATAAGAGTAGCAGTACTGATACCGACTCTAGCGGCTCTGCCAACTGTGATCCTAAGCAGATGGGCGTACAGCAACTAATCTCAGCATATCGTCGTCGCGGTCATCGCCGTGCCAAACTTGATCCTTTAGATTTGCATCCACGTGCAGAAGTAGAAGACTTGACGCTTGCTTATCATAATTTGTCAGAAGCTGATCTTGATACCGTATTCCCGACCAATGATTTAGTCATCGGTAAAGATGAAGCGACATTGCGCGAAATCATCGAAATCATGGAACGTGTTTACTGTGGCCATATCGGTGTCGAGTACATGCACGTTACTACCAGTACAGAAAAACGCTGGATGGAAGAATACCTAGAAACCAATCTAGGTTATATCAAATTTGATAAAGAAAAACGTTTATCTATTCTTGAGCGCTTGACGGCTGCTGAAGGTCTAGAAAAATATCTTGCTCGTAAATATACGGGTGTTAAGCGTTTTGGTTTGGAAGGCGGCGAGAGCTTCATTCCTGCTATCAATGAAATCATTCAACGTGCTGGTGGGTATGGCACAAAAGAAATGGTCATTGGTATGGCTCACCGTGGCCGCCTAAACCTACTAGTCAACATCTTAGGTAAAAACCCTGCAGATTTGTTTGATGAGTTTGATGGTAAGGTACAGCCAGAAAAAGGCTCAGGTGACGTTAAATACCACAATGGTTTTTCATCTAATGTGATGACACCAGGGGCGAAGCGCATTTGGCTTTAGCATTTAACCCATCGCATCTTGAAATTGTAGCTCCAGTATTACAAGGCTCAGTACGTGCCCGTCAAGTACGTCGTAACGATCAGCCATTACTAGATAATACTGGTGGTAATTCAGTATTACCTATCGTGATTCATGGTGATGCTGCTTTTGCTGGTCAAGGTGTAGTCCAAGAAACCTTCCAAATGTCACAGACCCGTGCTTATACCACTGGCGGTACTGTGCATATCGTGATCAATAACCAAGTTGGCTTTACTACCAGCCGTCAAGAAGATGTTCGTTCAACTGAATATTGTACTGATGTTGCTAAGATGGTTCATGCTCCTATCCTACATGTAAACGGTGATGATCCTGAAGCAGTCGTATTTGCCGCTCAGTTAGCATTAGATTATCGTCATAAGTTTGACAAAGACATCATCATTGATTTGTTCTGCTATCGTCGTAATGGCCATAACGAGGCAGATGAGCCATCTGCAACTCAGCCATTGATGTATGCTGTTATTAAGAAGCTTCCAACTACTCGTACTCTGTATGCGCAGAAGCTTATCGCAGAAGGTATCTTGAATGCCGAAGAAGAGAAACAGTACGAAGATGACTATCGTGAGTCGTTAGACCGTGGTGATTATGTTGTTAGCTCACTGGTTCAAGAGCCTAACGAGCAGCTGTTTGTAGATTGGAAACCTTATCTAGGTCATGACTTGGTTGATGACTGGGATACCAGTGTTGATATCGAAAAGCTCAAAGGTTATGGACGCCGTATGGCCGAAATGCCAGAAGGTTATAAGCTACAGCGTCAGGTTCAAAAAGTTGTTGAGCAGCGTCTAGCGATGCAAACGGGCGAAGAGCCTCTTAACTGGGGTGCAGCTGAGACATTGGCTTATGCATCATTGGTTGATAATGACGGCGTACTAGTACGTATTACTGGTGAAGATGTTGGCCGTGGTACTTTCTCACATCGTCATAGTGAAATATATAATGTCAATGATGGCAGCATGTATGTACCGTTGTCTCATTTGAGCGAAAATCAAGCGCGCTTTGCTACTTACAACTCATTGTTATCAGAAGAAGCGGTACTAGCTTTTGAATATGGTTACGCGACCACTGTACCGAACGCATTGATCGTTTGGGAAGCACAGTTTGGTGATTTCGTTAACGGTGCTCAGGTAGTGATTGACCAGTTTATCTCAAGTGGCGAGACCAAATGGCAGCGTGTTTGTGGTTTAACGATGTTGCTACCACATGGCTTTGAAGGTCAAGGCCCTGAGCATTCATCTGCACGTTTAGAGCGTTTCTTACAGCTATGTGCTGAAGACAATATGCAGGTCATTACTCCAACGACTCCTGCGCAAATTTATCATGCATTACGTCGTCAGGCAGTACGTCCTATTCGTAAGCCGTTGATTGTTATGTCACCAAAGAGCTTATTACGTCATAAGCTAGCGACTTCTAACCTAGAAGAGCTTGCTAACGGTAAGTTTGAGACGGTATTGCCAGAGATGGACGATCATAACGCAGATAAAGTGACTCGTATGGTTCTGTGTGGTGGTAAGGTTTATTATGATTTGTTAGAGCAGCGCCGCGCATTAGGTCTCGATCATGTGGCTATCGTTCGTATTGAGCAATTGTATCCATTGCCAGAGACTCGCTTAATCGCTGAAATCGAAAAATACAGCAACCTAACTGAAATCGTATGGACGCAAGAAGAGCCATTGAATCAAGGCGCTTGGTACTATTTAGCACCGCATATGTTCCGTATTGTCGTACCGCATCCAACCAAAGCAAAAGTCATGGAGCCAGTAGCGCGTCCTCCTAGTGCAGCCCCTGCAACAGGATCACCGAAACTGCATGCTCAACAACAGCAAGCACTCATTGCTGGTGGCCTTGGCATAAGTGTTGATGAATTAGCTCAGTAACACCTTGTCTAATCAAAGATTATAGAAGATAAATGAATCAGGCGATGACAGTCAGTGTTTTTTAATAAAATATAAGCAAAGTTATTAAAAGATTACCGGCTGCTTATCACGACTTAATAATAAGTATGAATACCCAAATCTAAGGAGTATATCGATGGCTGACATCAAAGCCCCCGTTTTTCCAGAATCGGTTGCCGATGGCACAATCGTTGAGTGGCATGTCACTGAAGGTCAACAAGTTAATCGTGATGACCTATTGGCTGAAATTGAAACTGATAAAGTTGTATTAGAAGTTGTAGCACCTGATGATGGTGTATTGACCAAAATCGTAAAGCAAGTTGACGATACTGTATTGTCTGATGAGCTTATCGCTCAGTTTGAAGCCGGTGCAAGTGCTGGTGCTAGCGCAGAAGAAGCGCCAGCAGTAGATCCAGACCAACCAGCTGCGCCAGTTCAAGCAAAACAAGCTGCTGATGGTGGCGAGCCTGTTCAAGCAACAGATAAGAAAGGCGAAGCTGATCATAAAGATCAAAGCCCAGCAGTTCGTAAAGCAGCAAAAGAGTCAGGCGTAGATCCTAAAGAAGTTGAAGGTAGTGGCCGCGGTGGTCGTGTAACCAAAACTGATATGGCTAATCCAACATTGAAATCAGACAGTAGCATCAAGTCTGATAGCGGCCGTCCTGTTGCTGAATCAATGGGTGAGCGTACTGAAAAACGTGTTCCAATGACTCGTCTTCGTAAGCGTGTTGCTGAGCGTCTATTATCAGCATCACAAGATACAGCCATGTTGACGACGTTTAACGAAGTGAACATGAAGCCATTGATGGACATGCGCGCTAAATATAAAGAGAAGTTCGAAAAACGTCATGGTGTACGTTTAGGCTTTATGTCGTTATTCGTAAAAGCAGCGACAGAAGCGCTAAAACGCTTCCCAGCAGTAAACGCTTCACTAGATGGTGATGACATTGTTTATCATGGTTTTTATGATATCGGTGTAGCAGTATCTTCAGATCGTGGCTTGGTTGTTCCAGTACTACGTGATACTGATCGCATGAGCATGGCTGACGTTGAAAGCACAATCCGTGAGTTTGGCGGTAAAGCACAGCAAGGTAAGCTTGGTCTAGAAGACATGACTGGTGGTACTTTCACTATCTCTAACGGTGGTGTATTTGGTTCATTGATGTCAACACCTATTCTGAACCCACCACAAACTGCTATCCTAGGTATGCATGCTATCAATGATCGCCCAATGGCAGTCGATGGCAAAGTTGAAATCTTACCAATGATGTACCTAGCACTATCTTATGACCATCGTATGATTGATGGTAAAGAAGCCGTACAGTTCTTGGTAACTATCAAAGAGTTGGTCGAAGACCCTGCAATGCTACTACTAGACCTGTAAGCTTTTAAGCTTGTATTGGCAACCGCTGATACAAGCTTTTTAACTTTGGTATAGATAATGATTTTTATTACTCAGCGATCGCTTGATGCGCTGTTAACTGTATTCAAATGAATTTAATAATGGTGACTTGCTATCGATTATTGATGAGTGAGTCTATCTCATTGACATAGTGTATTAACTATTCAGTGTAGATAACGCTGATTTATCAGCAAGATAACAACCAGTTTAAATGACACATACAATTAAAAATAGGAACGTACTATGAAAGACAATTATGATTTAGTCGTCATCGGCGGCGGTCCTGGTGGTTACGAAGCAGCTATTCGTGCAGGCCAGCTCGGTATGAGTGTTGCCTGTATCGAAAAGCGCGTTTATAAAGGTGAGCCAGCACTTGGCGGCACTTGTTTAAACGTTGGTTGTATCCCATCAAAAGCCCTACTCGATAGCTCGCATCGTTACGAAGCTACTAAGCATGACCTTGACGAGCACGGTATCAGTACTGGTGATGTCGCTATCAATATCGAAAAAATGATAGAGCGTAAAGAAGGTATCGTTAAGCAGTTGACAGGCGGTGTTGCAGCGTTGCTAAAAGGCAATGGCGTTGATTGGCTACAAGGCTGGGGTACGCTAGTTGATGGCAAAGGCACTAATAAGCAAGTCAAATTCACTGCTCTAGAAGACGATAGCGAAACGACGATCACTGCTAAGAATGTTATCCTTGCAGCAGGTTCTGTACCTATCGATATTCCTGTTGCCAAAACTGACGGCGACCGTATCGTTGATTCGACTGGCGCACTTGATTTCACCGAAGTACCTAAGCGTCTAGGCGTTATCGGTGCCGGTGTTATCGGTCTTGAGCTTGGTTCAGTATGGCGTCGTTTAGGTAGCGAGGTCGTTGTGTATGAAGCGCTTCCTAGTTTCCTAGCTGCTGCTGACAAAGACATCTCAAAAGAAGCTGGCAAAATGCTGAAGAAGCAAGGTCTTGATATCCGTGTCGATACCAAAGTAACCAATGCTGAAGTTCAAGGTGACCAAGTTGTCGTCACTAGCGAAAGCAAAGGTGAATCAAGCGAGGAAAGCTTTGATAAGCTAATTGTTTGTGTTGGCCGCCGCGCTTATTCTGAAAAACTTCTTGGCGATGACAGCGGTATCACGTTGACTGAACGCGGTCTTATCGATGTTAATGATCAGTGCAAAACCAATCTTGATGGCGTTTATGCTATCGGTGATTTGGTCCGTGGTCCTATGCTTGCGCATAAAGCTATGGAAGAAGGCATGATGGCTGTTGAGCGTATTCATGGCGAAAAACCTCAAGTTAACTATGACACTATCATCAATGTCATTTATACTCACCCAGAAATCGCATGGGTAGGTTTGACTGAGCAAGAAGCCGAAGAAGCTGGCTATGAAGTTAAAACAGGTTCTTTCAACCTAGCTGCTAACGGTCGTGCATTAGCGCAAAGTGAAGCGCAAGGTTCTGTAAAAGTAGTTGCTGATGCGAAGACAGATCGTCTATTAGGTATGCATGCTATCTCTGCTGGTGCTGGTGATATCGTCCATCAAGGTATGATCGCGATGGAATTTGTTTCTAGTATTGAAGATTTGCAGTTGATGACATTTGCTCATCCAACTATTTCAGAAGCAGTGCATGAAGCTGCTCTATCTGCAGATGGCCGTGCTATTCACGCTATCCAGCGCAAAAAACGTAAGAAATAAGTAGTTGCTCGTTTAGTTATTATCGATTTACAACCTGATTGGGGTATCGCTATTTTGGTGATGCCACAATCATGAGTGCGTCAGACGTATGATTAATATGTACATGTGCGCACTTGATTTCACTTTTTATTAATTGTAAAAAATAAAGGATACAATCAATGAATTTACATGAGTATCAAGCAAAAGAGCTATTAAAAAGCTACGGTTTGCCAATTCAAGAAGGCATCATCGCTCATAACGGCGAAGAAGCTGCTGCAGCTTTTGATAAAACCCCAACTGACATTGCGGTAATTAAAGCGCAAGTACATGCTGGTGGTCGCGGTAAAGCTGGTGGTGTGAAGCTGGTTAAAACTCGTGAAGAAGCTAAGCAAGTTGCTGAAGATTTGATCGGTACTAACCTAGTAACGTTCCAAACTGATGCTGATGGTCAGCCAGTAAACTTCGTATTGGTTGCAGAAGATATGTACCCAGTACAAACTGAGCTATATCTTGGTGCAGTAGTTGATCGTGCGACTCGTCGTGTAACCTTCATGGCATCTACCGAAGGTGGTGTAGATATTGAAGAAGTAGCAAACGAGACACCAGAAAAAATCTTTAAAGTACATGTTGATCCTTTAGTTGGTTTGATGCCTTTCCAAGCGCGCGACGTTGCGTTCAAACTTGGTCTAGAAGGCAAGCAAATCAACCAGTTCGTTAAATTGATGACTGGCGCTTATAAAGCATTTGTTGAAAATGACTTTGCTCTAATGGAAATCAACCCATTAGCTGTTCGTGAAAATGGCGAAATCGTTTGTGTTGATGGCAAAATCGGTATCGATTCAAACGCACTATATCGTCTGCCAAAAATCGCAGCGCTACAAGACAAGACTCAAGAAAATGAGCGTGAGCTTAAAGCCGCTGAATTTGACCTAAACTATGTTGCTCTAGAAGGTAACATCGGTTGTATGGTTAACGGTGCTGGTCTTGCAATGGCGACCATGGACATCATCAAATTGTATGGCGGCAAGCCTGCTAACTTCTTGGACGTTGGCGGCGGTGCAACTAAAGATCGCGTTGTTGAAGCGTTCAAAATTATCCTAGAAGACAGCAGTGTCGAAGGCGTTCTAATCAACATCTTCGGTGGTATCGTACGTTGTGACATGATTGCAGAAGCTATTATCGCTGCTATCAAAGAAGTTGACGTACAAGTACCAGTTGTTGTTCGTTTAGAAGGTAACAACGCTGAGCTAGGCGCACAAATCCTAGAAGAGTCTGGTCTGAAATTGATTTCAGCTCAAGGTTTATCTGACGCGGCTCAAAAAATTGTCGATGCTGTTAAAGCGTAAGTCTTTAAACATAAGTGTTTAGAGATAGACGCTTAAGCATAGTAGTCAAATCGTAATAGTGGTTTTCATAATAAAAATTTGTTATCAAAATTTGATAATGATAGTTATAAAGACCGCTGTTACAAGACAACCGAATACAAGGAAAATATAATGAGTGTATTAATCGATAAAGATACCAAAGTATTGGTACAAGGTTTTACTGGTAAAAATGGTACGTTCCATTCTGAACAAGCCATCGAATATGGCACAAAAGTTGTTGGTGGTGTGACTCCAGGTAAAGGCGGCCAAACGCACCTAGGCCTACCAGTATTCAACACTATGGCGGAAGCCATGGAAGCGACTCAAGCTGACGCTTCTGTTATCTACGTACCAGCACCATTTGTACTAGATTCTATCGTTGAAGCAATCGATGCTGGCGTTAA
The DNA here is from genome assembly GCF_048631835.1 of Psychrobacter sp. ER1. Classification (NCBI taxonomy): domain Bacteria; kingdom Pseudomonadati; phylum Pseudomonadota; class Gammaproteobacteria; order Moraxellales; family Moraxellaceae; genus Psychrobacter; species Psychrobacter sp. ER1. The sequence goes on from NZ_CP184640.1 coordinate 139,679, forward strand.
GTTGATCGTTGTGATCACTGAAGGCGTACCGACTATCGATATGCTAAAAGCAAAACGCTATCTTGAAGAAGCTGGCGATGTGCGTTTAGTTGGTCCTAACTGCCCAGGCGTTATCACTCCAGGTCAGTGCAAAATCGGTATCATGCCAGGCCATATCCATCAGCCAGGTAAAGTGGGTATCATCTCACGCTCTGGTACGTTGACTTATGAAGCCGTAGCTCAGACGACTAAGCTTGGTTTTGGTCAGTCAACTTGTATCGGTATCGGTGGTGATCCTATTCCTGGTATGAACCAGATTGACGCATTGAAACTGTTCGAAGCTGATCCACAGACTGAAGCTATCATCCTAATCGGTGAGATTGGTGGTACTGCTGAAGAAGAAGCTGCTGCGTATATCAAAGACCATGTAACTAAACCAGTTGTTGGTTATATCGCTGGTGTTACTGCTCCAGAAGGTAAGCGTATGGGCCATGCTGGCGCTATCATCTCTGGTGGTCAAGGTACTGCTGAAGAGAAATTCAAAGCGTTTGAAGATGCAGGCATCGCGTATACACGTGACCCATCTAAACTTGGCGATAAGCTAAAAGAAGTTACTGGTTGGTAAGATAGGCATTAGTCTACTAACTACCAAAACTTTATTGAAATATCGAGAGGACACCCCTACAATGGGGTGTCTTTTTTGCTTTAAAACTCTATGAAGAATAAAATACTATAGTCAATCCAAAATAAAAGAAGTACAACCCATATTATGAAATAGTTTAGGTAGATTATTCTCCATCCAACCTTGTCGTAGAAACTTAGCTTGTGCCCATTTCTTTTCAATAGGATTTAAGTCAGGACTATAGGATGGTAGAAATAAAAGCCTGTGACCATGCCTATTCAGAAGACTTTTCACTCGTTTATGAAAGCTGGCATTATCCATGACGATTACGCATTTAGTTTTAAGGCTTGGAATGAGCGTATATTTGCACCAGTCATAGAATATATCGCCATTGATGTTTTTCTCAAAGTAATCAAGCGCAAAAAGCATCTTTTCATACAGAGCACCGATGACATTGGTACGTTTTTTAGCTTGCCAATTATAGCTATCAATACAAGGTTTACCTATCGGTGCGTAGCCATAAGGACGAATAGTTTCAGCCTCAAAGCCACTCTCATCCATATAGACAACGGGATAGCCTTGCTGCTTAAAATGATCAAGCTTATTCTTATATACCGCTCTTTTTATTGAACACGCTTTTGGATGTGCTAAGGTCTTTTTTTGGCTGATATTTAATCTTTTTAAGGCATAGCCAATACCTGATTTACTACAGTTTAAACGACGAGCTCGCTCATATAGATAGTCATCTGGGTATTGATTAACGTCTTGTAGAAGAGCTTCATTGGGTATACTGCTTGGCGTTTTGACTCTGGTCGTTTGGATGCTTGGGTCTATAAGCCAGCGCTGTAGTGTACTCTTGCTGATATTATAAAAAATACAGGCCTGACGGATGCTCATGTCTTTTGCTCAATGTTTTTGATAACTTGTGCTCGAAAATCTGCTGAGTAGGTCATCTTTTATATTTCTCTTTGCTTGGTTTAAAAGCATTGTACCTTTTCTATTTTGGACTGACTATAGTCACGGGTGGTGCAGGCTATATTGGCACTCACACCTGTATACCACTGTATTACTCATATCGTGGTTTTAACCTGTCATTTTCGACGTTAAGAATGATTATAATTGCTAAGATATCATGTGAATAGAGTAGAATCTAAGAAAGTATGAACTATCTAAGACTTATTGAACCTTACTATTAAGTTACCATCTTTTAAGATAGCTAAAAAACTATGAAAAAATCACTCACGCTGTTATTCCTGTCGCAGGCTTTGGCACCCGTATGCTGCCATTGTCGAAATCTGTGCCAAAAGAGTTGTTGCCGCTTGGCAATCGCCCTGCTATTCACTACGTGGTCGAAGAGGCTATTGCTGCCGGTATCAAGCATATTGTCTTGGTCGGTCATGCGCAAAAAAGCGCTATAGAAAACTACTTTGATATAAATGCGGAATTGGACAATCAATTGCGTCACAAAGGCAAAGATGAGCTGGCTGATAGCTTGAACTGGTTGCCAGAGGATGTGACAGTATCGATGATACGTCAAGGTAAAGCGTTAGGTTTGGGTCATGCAGTACTGGCAGCGCGACCAATTATCGGTGAGCATGACTTTGCCGTATTGTTACCTGATGTCGTGCTTGATCCATTTACCACTAACATGTCTGCTGATAATTTGGCTTTTATGTTGGATCAGTTTGCTACAGATAGTCATTCACAAATATTGGTTAATAAAGTAGCAGACGAAGACGTACATAAGTATGGTATCGCTCAACTAGATGAAAAGCTCAGTGATACTAGTGAGATTAATGAAGAAATAAATACTAATGCTAGCTTTAAAGTGACTGGTTTTGTAGAAAAGCCCAACTTAGCTGATGCTCCGTCCAATCTGGCAGTGGTAGGGCGCTATGTATTTAGTAATAAGATATTTGATTATCTAGCCAATACTAAAGCTTCAGTCGGTGGTGAGATTCAACTGACAGATGCGATTGACGCGCTCATTAGTGAATATGGTGTCCATGTCACGACCATGCGTGGTGATAGCTACGATGCAGGCGATATGCGCTCGTATATGCAGGCGTTCATCTACTTCGCCGAGCAGCAATTAGCAGATGATGAATAGCAGATGAATGAGATAAAGGGCAATAAGGCATATAGCAGTGCTCGACATTCTAAATACTGGCAGCAACTACAGACGCTTGCAAAGCACCCGTGGTCGCTTGCACAGTTATTCGCGCAAGATGATAAACGCGCTAAGCATTTCAGTGTGCAGGATGGTGCACTGTATATGGACTTTAGTAAGCAGCGTATTGATCAGACAGTATTGTCTAATTTGCTAAGTTTGGCCGATAGTTGTGAGCTGGATGCTCGTATTGATTCATTACTGCAAGGGGCGATGGTAAATACCAGCGAGCAGCGTGCTGCGTTGCATACAGCATTACGATTGCCAGCGACAGCGACATTACAAGTCGATGGACAAAATATCGTCGCTGATGTACATCATAGTTTGGCACAAGTAGCACGCCTCTCAGAGCGCGTACGCAATGGCACGTGGCGTGGGTTTTCTGGCAAGGCAATTACAGATGTTGTCAATATCGGGGTTGGCGGTTCTGATCTTGGCCCACTCATGGCGACTACAGCGCTCGACGAATGGGCAGATACCAGTATTGAAGTGCATTTTGTCTCCAATATGGACGGTACGCAGCTTGATAATCTACTCAAGCATTTAAATCCTGAGACCACACTATTTATTATCTCTTCCAAATCCTTTGGTACGGTTGATACTTTATCAAATGCTAAGACAGCATTATCTTGGCTACTTGCGACGGCAAAACTCCGTGCAGGTACAGAAGGTAGTGTATTGCGTCGACACTTCATCGGCATCTCAGCCAATAGTGAAAAAATGAGTGCTTGGGGAATTCATCCTGAGCATCAGTTACAGCTTTGGGAATGGGTCGGCGGGCGCTTTTCTTTATGGTCGGCGATAGGACTTGCCATTGCTATTCGTATTGGTATGAGTGGCTTTAAGGCATTATTAAGTGGCGCTCATAGTATGGATGAGCATTTTGCACAAGCTGACTTTGCCGACAATTTACCTGTACTGTTAGGCTTGCTAGCTGTTTGGAACAGTACTTTTTACAAGTAAATGCGCATACTGTATTACCTTATGATGGCAGGCTAGGCTATCTACCCAGCTATCTTACCCAGCTAGAGATGGAGAGTAATGGTAAGTCTGTTACTCGGAATGGGGATCATATTGATTATGATACGTGTCCAATTCTATGGGGTGAAATTGGCTCAAATGCGCAGCATGCATTCTATCAGCTGCTACACCAAGGTACGCAGCAGGTCTCCTGTGACTTTATCGCTTGCGTACGTCGCTACGGTGATGATGCACAAAACTCCTCATTGCCACAACAGCACGAGTTGTCTTTAGCCAACTGTTTGGCACAAAGTCGAGTATTGGCATTTGGCAATGCTGCTGTGACGGATCTGGTCGATCCACAGATAGTTTCCGAAGCAGACAAATATAAGTACTACCGTGGGAATCAACCGTCAACCACATTACTGATTGATGAGCTGACGCCGCATAGCTTAGGCGCATTGATAGCGCTTTACGAGCATAAGGTCTATGTCATGGCCAGTATCTGGGATATCAATCCGTTTGATCAATGGGGCGTCGAGATGGGTAAGCAAATGGCAGACTCCGTACACCATGCTATGCAGCACGTGCAGCAAGATTCTCAAGGTCTATTCGATACATCTACTGACCAATTACTAAAGCGTATCAAACAGCTGTCCTAGCGATAGTGGTGTGTCAATAATATAGGAAAGCACGCTCATGGAAACGGTTTTAGATGGTAGCCATATGAATAAATACAATAATGAATCTGAACCAAACCAATTAACTGATTCCACAGTTTGTGTGCTTATTGGTCACAGCATAGAGGCAATTACCAGTGCAGTGGTGCTAGCAAGTCTCGGTCAGCGTGTGCATCTCTACGCAGACAAGACACTACTGACGCAGCAGATACAGCAATATAGTTTTGAGCATCATCTGCAAGCGCTATGGCAAATGTATGAGCAGCAGCAGGTTATTACTAGTAAGGAATTACCAGCTAGTGCCGATATGCTAATAAAAGGTTATGAAGCAGTAGGCCATGACAAAACTGATGCTCAAAGTACGGTAACACTTTATTGGTTGTTTTTAGACAGTGTCAAGCTGGCATGGGCAGAAGACAGTTGGATTACCGCATTTAATCACAGCTATCAGCAGGCGCTACCTGTGATTATGAGCGGCATTGAGCAATTAGGCCATGTAGCCGATTTGGCTCAGCGTTTACAACGTGCTTGGGTCTATTATGTGCCATTTGTATTCTTACAGGACGGCGATGCGTATAGCTCGATGTTGAATCCTTCGTTATGGCTACTAGGTGAAAAGACAGCTAGTAGCAGCCAGCACTTGAATGTGTTGAAGCCTTTAATGCAGCACGCACGAGCTACTCATCATGCTGATATCGCAACGATAGAGTTTGCTCGCAGTAGTATCATGGCAATGCTAGCGACTAGAGTGAGCTTTATGAATGAGATGTCACGTTTGGCTGATAGTCAAAATGTCGATATCAGTCAAGTCAGTCGTATTATGGGATTGGATGATCGGGTAGGCAGCAGTTATCTAAAAGCAGGATGGGGGTTCGGTGGTAATACTTTGCCCACTGAGCTGGCTAAATTGCAACAATCAAGCCGTACACACAGTTTGGATATGCCTTTATTGCAATCTATTATGCATATTAATGAAGATCAGAAAGAGCTGATATTCCGTAAATTCTGGCAATATTTTGATGGTTTTATTGATAATAAAACAGTCATGATTTGGGGCGGTAGTTATAAATCAGGTTCAGGACGTACTGCTGGCTCAGCTATCCATCCGTTATTATTATTACTGTGGTCTTATAATATTCGTACACTGGTTTATAGTGATAAGGCACAGCACGAGCTTGCCGAGCTTTATCAGCAACAGCCATTGTTTGAGCTGATTACTAGTCCCTATCAACAGCTTTGCGATACCCATGCTATCTTCATCGTTAGTTGGTCACCGCGAGATCAATTAGATATCGCCCAAATCAATCAACAAGCCATGCCAGTATTTGATGCGCAAAATGCCCTGACACGCTCGCAAATTAATAGCTTAGTAGGTGACTATATGGGTATTGGCCGAACTAAATAGTTTGGTTTGAGGTTTTCTTTGTATAGAAAAAGGCTCGCTAATACTCGTTAGCGAGCCTTTTTTGACTTATAATCAGAACTGTTTTACTGGGTTAATAACTTTATGCTGGTACGGCACCTTGAGTTGCTAGCCATTGCTGAATGTCTTGAGTTTTAGCAGCCAGTAACAGTTGCTCACCGCGACTTTCGATATTCAATCTGATAAGCGGCTCGGTATTCGATGCTCGCAGATTGAAGCGCCATTCGCCAAAATTCAGACTTAAACCATCAAGTGTCGATTTAACTGGTTGCTCGTTGCTGAATTTATCTTCAATTGCGCTAATAATTGTTGGTGCGTCATAGGTTGTAAGACGAAAGTTTAGCTCACCTGAGCTGGGATAGGCGGCAATATAGCCTGTGACCAATTCAGACAGTGTTTTACCAGTGTTAGACAACAGCTCAATGGTCAATAACCATGGAATCATGCCACTATCGCAATAGAAGAAGTCGCGGAAATAGTGATGGGCAGACATTTCACCGCCATATACAGCACCTGAGTCCCGCATGACTTGCTTGATAAATGAGTGTCCAGATTTACTAATGACAGCCCTACCATTATGTTCTTCTATCACTGCTTCGGTATTATAAATTACTCGTGGGTCATAGACGATTGATTCATTCGGGTATTTGTTTAAAAAAGCTTGAGCGAGCATACCGACGATATAGCTACCATCGATAAATTCACCACGTTCATCGAATAGGAAGCAGCGATCAAAGTCACCATCAAAGGCAATGCCAAGATCCGCGTTATTTTCCAAAACGGCTTGCTGGGTAGCCACTCTATTGGCTTCAATCATTGGATTAGGGATGCCGTTAGGGAAGCTACCATCTGGTGTATGATGCAATTTAATCACTTCAATCGGTGCTTCTGCTTGTGCTAACTTATCAATTAATAAATCGACCACAGGACCTGCACTACCATTGCCTGAATTAACGACCAGTTTGAGTGGTTTTAGTTTATCAGTATCAATAAAAGTCATAACATGATCGATGTACGCGCTTTTATCCGTCAATAACTGCAATTTGCCTGATTGATTATTCGTAGTGAACTGCCCAGATTCTGCCAGTGCTTGAATCTCTGCTAACCCATCATCAGCGCTGATTGGTTTTGAATGTTCTTTAACCAGTTTTAGGCCATTATAATTGATAGGGTTATGACTGGCAGTAACCTCAATACCACCTAACGCCTGATAGTGACTGGTGGCAAAATATACTTCTTCCGTACCACTCATTCCCAAATCAATAACGTCGACGCCTGCATCAACGATGCCTTTGATAGCGGCTTGTTTTAATTGCTCACTAGAGTGGCGAATATCGCTACCGATAACGATAGCAGGTTTTAAAGTTGCTATATCATCGGCTTGGGTTTGAGCTGCTGCCTGATAACGCTGATATAAAATCTGTGCGAACGCGCGCCCGATACGGTAGGCAATCTCTTCATCGAGATTGACCCCAAGTTCACCCCGAATGTCATAGGCTTTAAATGAGCTGATAGTAATAGGGTCGAATGTTGCGGTTGGTTGATAGTTGGTGGTCGCAGAAGTGGACATAATGATAAAGTTCCTCGCGCATGAGCAGTGGTAAAATGAAGAGGTTAGTAGCACAATTATAAGCTAAGATGTGTTCAATGATACACTAACTATTAGACGAATCAGCAAACAACACATAAAACGATAAGAGCCACCCTTATGAGTATTCCAGACAAAAAATTACCGTGCCTGTACCAGTACAAGGAACACCAGAAGCCACTGGCCAGCTTGATGATTTGTTAACGTTGATGGCACGACTAAGGGCAGTCTGTCCGTGGGACAAAAAGCAAACCAATCATAGCCTTATTCCGTATGCCATTGAAGAGGCTTACGAGCTAGGCGAAGCGGTACAAAGCGATGATGATGAGGACATCAAAGGTGAGCTTGGCGATGTGCTGCTGCAAGTGGTGTTTCATTGTCAGATGTATGCGGAGCAAGGGCGCTTTGATATGAGTGATGTTATCAGTACTTTGCAAGAGAAGCTGGTTCGTCGTCATCCGCATGTGTTTGAAGCCGAAACGCTCAAAGATGATGCAGCAGTAAAAGTACGCTGGGACGAAATTAAGTTCGAGGAGCAGCAGGCACGCGAAGCACGTGGCAAATCAAAACGTCGCTTAGATCAAGTCAAAGCAGGTAGCGCACTAATGCAGGCACAAGATGTACAAAAGCAAGCGTCAAAGTTGGGCTTTGATTGGGAAGGCATGGCAGGTGCCGTGGATAAGCTAGACGAAGAGATTGCTGAGCTAAAGCATGAGCTAACAGGTAAATCTACAGCTGCTATTGAATATAATATAAGCAAAGCCAATATCAGAGAGGTCGAAAAAGAATTAGGCGACTGTATGTTTGCACTTGTGAACATTGCACGTAAACTAAACCTTGATGCAGAGACAGCAACCTTAACCTGCGTGCACAAGTTTAAATCTCGCTTTGGTTATATTGAGGAGCAGCTAGAACTCGCTGGCAAGCGACTAGAAGACAGCGATATAACTGAAATGGATGCACTATGGGAAGCGGCGAAACAATATGAACGCTCATCGTAAATTCTCATTTGCCAGCTTACTGACGACCACCGCTTTTAGTCTTGTATTGTCTGTGGTCGCACTCAGTAATGCCAATGCAGATCCTTGTTTTGACGACCCTCAGCGTGCTTATGAGTATTTGATCGCAAAAGAAAAAGCTATTACACAAGCGCGTAAGCAGAAAGTCATCAATATCAATCGAGCCAATGAAGGCGAGCTGGTTTCGTTAGATGGTATCGGCAGTAGTAAAGCGCAGGCGATAATTTTATATCGTGACATGTTTGGCGATTTTAAGACAGTGGATGAGCTGGCAAAGGTGAAAGGTATCGGTGCAAAAACAGTCGAGAAAAACCAAAGACGTTTAAGTGTGCGTGATTAATGGCGGTGTTTTGCATTAATTAACCCCAATATTGACAAAATAGCATGTAAGTAAATGTCATAACACCCCCAGTAGGTCCAAAATTTGTTAAACTAGCGGGTACATCCGCCTGATAAACGCTGTGTTATTCAGGGGTAGTTAAAGAATACCGGCGAGGAGTAGATGCATGGCCGAGCGTGCCGCCAAGCAGTTAGAACTGAACAAATCTGAATTACCCAATTCCATTACTGAAGTGATTGCCACATTGACCCGTGCTGGGTTTGATGCGTATATCGTCGGTGGTGGTGTGCGCGATACTTTATTAGGTCTGCGCCCGAAAGACTTTGATGCCGTCACCGATGCCAAGCCGCATGAGATTAAAGATGTCTTTGGTAAGCGCTGCCGCATTATCGGTCGCCGCTTCCAGTTAGCGCATGTGTATTCAGGTCGCGAGTTGATTGAAGTTGCTACTTTCCGTGGTCCACCAACCAGTGATGCTAATACCAATCAAGACGGTATGATTCTGCGCGACAATGTTTGGGGCGATATTCAACAAGATTTCTCCCGTCGCGATTTCTCTATCAATGCGCTTTATTATCAACCGCTCAAAGGCATCGTTCATGATTTCTGCGGCGCGCTTGATGATATTGATAACAGAATCATTCGTCTATTGGGCAATGCGCCAGTACGTATCGAAGAAGATCCTGTGCGCTTGCTCCGTGCCTTACGTTTCAAGGCCAAGCTAGGTTTTGAATTTGATGAAGCGTTGTCCGAGCAGTTCAATGACGGGAACTGGGCGCTGCTTGAGCAAATATCACCGCATCGTCTCTATGATGAAACGCAAAAGATGTTTACTGGTGGCTATCTAGTACCCCTGTTGCCATTATTGTTTGAATCAGGTGCGATTGATAGTCTCATTATCTATCCACCGTCTGAGCCAAGTGCTTTAGTCAATCAGGTAGCTATCAATACCGATAAGCGTATTGCAGCGGGCAAGAGTATCAACCCTGCGTTCTTCTATGCTGCCTTACTGTGGGAAAATTACCTACATCAATTAGCAAAAGCTAAGAAACGTAATATGCCGTTTGCCGAAGCGCAAATGCATGCGGCTGGCAAAGTCATCGACCGTCAGCGTATCAAAACCGCTATTCCGAAATTTGCTGAGCAATTCATTCGAGATATCTGGATATTGCAGCCAAAACTTGCAGCCCCACGTAGCAAACAGATCGTTCAGCTATCAGAGCATCCGCGTTTCCGTGCGGGCTTTGACTTTTTATTATTACGTGAGCAGTGCGGCGATGCTGAGCATCCGCTATCAGAGTCAACCAACGATATGGGTGACTGGTGGCAGACGTATCAAACCTTGTCTGAACAAGAGCAACAGCAGGCGATTGATGAGTTTGACGAAAATATTCGCCGAGGTGCTTATAAAAAAGGGCAACGTGGTCGCGGACGTAATCGTCAAGAATCAAAAACACAGACTACTGATAATGCAGCACCTAATCAGAACAGTACAAAGCAAAACAAAGCTGATGACCGTGCTGAAAAAGGTAGAAATGATCAAACAATGGTAAATGATTCGTCAAATATTCCAGCCCGTCGTCGCCGTGCTGCCAGCCAATCTAAAGCTAGTCGCAATGACAGCGGAAGACACAACGTGCAGCAAATAGAGCAAGACAATAACGAGCTTGCTCAGCTACAGCAGTTGTCTCTTGCTAATAACAAGCAATCGGCAAGCCAACACGCAAAGCCTAAGCCACTATTTATTATCGAGCACGAGAACGTTGTGCCGCCATTGCAGAAGCAGCTGTCAGCTGATGATACGTCGAAGCGCAACAAAGCACCTGTACGAAAGCCAGCACCAACCAATCAAGAAGCTCCAAAGCAAGCGGTTAAGTCTGAACGCTCAAATAACGTTCAGCCGTCTAATACTAATCAGCCAGAAGCTCAGGCATCAGCTAGTCAGGCTAGACCAGCTCGCTCGATCGCAAGATCACCTGCGTTAGTCAGTATGAATAACGAGCCGATCCCGCATAAACGTCGCCGTCGCCAACCTACTGTAGATAGTGCGAGCAATATCGAAGTACAAGGCAGTAATGATTCGAAGGACAGTAGTAATCGAGCACAGCCAAAGGCAAAGTATGTGAAAAAAGCGCCTAAACCTGCAGTTGAAGCGTCTGATAAAAGCGATACTAAAAGTGTAAAGGAAGTAGGTAGCAAGGCAGTAGATAGCAAAGACGCGACAAAAACCGCTGCACCTACGAGAGCCAGGAAATCGGTGAAAGCAACTACTGCAAAGGCTGCTAAAGCGACGCAAGATACAAATGATCAGATGCCTGCTGTGAAAGTAACTGATAACAAAGGCCCTGTACCGTCGAAGCGCCGCCGCCGTCAGCCTAGTACTGAAAGTGCATAATATGGATAACAGTACAGATAATAGTAACTGGGTTACCTGTTATGTGGGCTTGGGTAGCAACCTCGCTAATGAGCTGGGTTCGCCTACCGATCATTTGCAGCATGCGCTTGCAGTAATGCGAGCACATGAGCAGGTACGTGAAGTAAGTGTATCTTCTTTTACGCTTCAGCACCGATGGGTCCACAAGACCAGCCAGATTTTGTCAATGCAGTAGCTGGTTTTGAGACAACGTTTGACCCTTATGAGCTGCTTGTTTTTTGTCAGCAATTAGAAATCATGGCCAAGCGAGCACGTTTACGCCGTTGGGGCGAACGTAGTCTGGACGTTGATATTTTGCTATACGGTGAGACGCAGATTACTGATCCAACACTGACGATACCGCACGCTGGCTTAAGTGAGCGCAATTTTGTCTTAATACCACTGCGAGAAGTGGCACCAAACTTAACCATCGCCGGTAAGTTGATAAGTGACTATGCACAAAGTCGCGATTGGACAGGTTTAACATTACTATCAAGCGATTGATTATAAGTAAATGATGCTAAGTGATGGGAGATTGGTTTAAGACATCTCGATCACAGCTAGAATAGTAGCAGTATTGATAATCAAAGGCATTGCAGATTAATTGAGGGTCATATGACGACATTATCTACGTTAAATAAGTTTAAAAAGAAGGTACCAAGTTCACTTGCTTGACCTGCTATGACTCGATGTTTGCACGAATGATGGAAAAAGCCGAAATTGATACGATTTTAATTGGGGATAGCTTGGGCATGGTTGTACAAGGCCATGACTCAACATTACCTGTAACAGTCAATGATATGGCTTATCACACTGCCAATATTGCCCGTAGCAACAAACACGCGCTGATATTGGCTGACCTACCGTTTATGAGTTATGTGACACTGCCAGAAGCCGTCGCTAATAGCCGCACATTAATGCAAGCAGGGGCGCATGTCATAAAAATCGAAGGTGGTAGAGAGCTGTGTGAATTGGTAACGACCTTGGCACAAGCAGGCACACCAACTTGTGTACATCTTGGTTTGACCCCGCAGTCTGTGAACGTATTTGGTGGCTATAAAATTCAAGGCCGCGGTGATGAGGCGGCTAATAAACTGCTTGCCGATGCCAAAGCAGTCGTCGATGCTGGTGCTGCATTACTAGTACTAGAATGTGTTCCAGCCGCGCTTGCAAAAGCCGTTACTGAAGCTGTTGCCGTGCCAGTTATTGGTATTGGTGCTGGAGCCGATACTGATGGTCAGGTATTGGTTATGCATGACATGCTAGGTATGGCGCATGGTCGAGTGCCACGTTTTATCCATGATTTTTTAACCGATGAGCGCAATAGCGCACACAGTATCGAAGGTGCTTTTGCGCTCTATCAGCAGTCAGTACGCGAAGGTAGTTTCCCGACTGAGCAGCACCAATTTAGCTGATTTTGCAGTTATTAAAGTTATTGAACAACAGAACGTGTGAATAGAAGAAAAGTAATCATGTCTCCAATTATTTATCATGATATCTCGTCACTACGTGAAGCGCTGCAGTCTTATCGTGGTCAGCAACGTGACAAACAAGACCGTCAGCAGCGCATTGCGCTAGTACCAACGATGGGTAATCTGCATGACGGTCATCTTGAGCTGGTAAAAATTGCCAAGCAGCATGCAGATGTAGTGGTGGTCAGTATTTTCGTTAACCCTACTCAGTTTGGCGTTGGGGAAGATTTTGACAGCTATCCCCGTACGCTAGATGCAGATGTGGCTAAGCTTGCGACAGTGGATGCAGATTACGTGTTTGCACCTAGTATTGATGCAATGTATCCAGTATTACCACCACCTACTGCTGTATTGGCTGGTGCTATTGCCAATAAGTTATGTGGTCAATCACGTCCTGGACACTTTGATGGTGTTGGTATTGTGGTCGCTAAACTGTTCAATATCGTACAACCAGATGTGGCAGTATTTGGACAAAAAGACTATCAGCAGCTTGCTATCATTAAGCAGTTGGTACGTGACTTGAGTTATCCTATTAATATCATTGGTGCGCCTATTGTTCGTGCTGATGATGGCTTAGCGCTATCATCGCGCAATCAATACTTAAGTGCAAATGAGCGTCAAGCTGCCCCTGTATTACATCAAGCATTGCAAGAATTAGCGCAGAGTTTAAAAAGTACGGCTCTTAGTCAACAAGCATTTGATAAGCTATTAGTAGATACGCGGACACGTATTAGTGACGCAGGTTTTATTATTGATTATCTGGAAATAAAGACTGAGGAGTTAGGTTCTGTCGTAAGTGACTCTAAAGTCTTTAATATAGAAAACAAAAATATCGTTATTTTAGTTGCAGCGTGGCTAGGAAAAGCGCGTTTGTTAGACAATCAGTTGGTAATGGTAAATTAGCTTTTATGACATAGCAGTAGACTAGATACAATAGACTTGGATGAGTAGATCATGGGTGTAAGTCAGGATCAAAATAGTAATGCGGCAGCAACAATAGCGGATCAGACGTCTACGAATAAGCTCAGTATATTGGTGGTCTCAGGGCGTTCAGGATCTGGTAAAACCTCAGTATTGAATATCTTAGAAGATCTAGGCTATTACTCTATTGATAACCTACCGCTGTCTTTGTTGCCTAATGCTGCTCATAAACTGGTTAATGAAAGCGGCATTCATCGTATTGCGCTGGGTGTCGATATTCGAACGCCACGTGCTGATTTATCTAACTTTGCGGTGACGTATGCTTCTCTCAAGGAGACTTATGGGTCTCATGCGGTACAGATTTTATATGTGACTGCACAAGAGAGTACGCTGATAGCTCGTTTCAATGCGACGCGACGCGTACATCCGCTAATGTCACAAGATATTGATAGTGATAACGCTAAGCATATTGCCTTTAATTTACCCGCTGCTATCAAAAAGGAAGTTGAGCTATTAGAGCCAATTGCTAGTCACGCTGATATTAGGATTGATACCAGTAGCCTAAATATCCATCAGTTAAAAGACAGCTTGCGTGAACACATAGGTATGGACAACCAGATTGTCATCAATCTACTGTCTTTCGGTTTTAAATACGGTAGCCCCATTGATGCTGACTTTGTATTCGACGTTAGAATTCTACCGAATCCGCATTGGAACCCTGAATTACGTGACTCGACAGGTCTGGATACTGAGGTAGGCGCATTCTTCTTAGATTATCCAGAAGTAGCAGAAATGATGGGTGATATTGATAAGTTTTTGACCCGTTGGCTACCAGAGTTTTTGCACAATAATCGTCATACGGTCACGGTTGCCATAGGCTGTACAGGCGGCAAACATCGCTCTGTTTTTATCACTGATCATCTACAACGCCGCCTTGCTGATGCCATGCCTAAAGGTGTGAAGGTATTGGCAAAACATCGCGAAAAAGTCGTTGGTAGTGATATCAGACACTCTTTAATTTATTAATTATTATTTTGGAAAGCTTTTATGATTGACTGGAAAGAACAGGACATGCGCGTCTCGCGCACAGAACTCAAAAAAGCCCATGAGCGCTTGCAGCAATTATCTATACCGCTTGCTAGCTTATCGAAAAAACAGCTAAAAGCCTTACCTGCCAGTGATTATTTTATGGCGGAGCTAATGGCATTGGCTGATATTACCAGCGCAAATGCTCGTAATCGTCAGACCAAACGTGTCGGCAAGCTTATGATTGAAGAAAATCGTCATGAGCTGATAAAGGCACTATTTGATGCCTTTTTTCCTAAAGAGCAAGTCTCAAAAATAGAGAGCTGGTACGAGCGTCTGAATATCAATGATGAAGGTACACTCAAGCAGTTTGTGAAGCAATATAAAGCTTCTGAGCACCACAGTATGTATCAGTTACTATTGTGGATAGAGTATGCCAAACACATGCAAGATGATGAGTTGCTAGCAGAATCTAAAGCAGATTTGGCAAGCTATATACGTGAAGTGGCTATTTTATCGCAGCTAAAAAATAACATCTATATACCAAGCTAGAAATCTATTAATTAGAATTTTATTAGTTGAAAGATTAGTAGTTAGAAATGAGTAATTAAAAGACGTATAGCTAAAAGGTTAAGATGCAAAAAAGCCAATCAATATATGATTGGCTTTTTTGTGCACGACATACAAATATGCTGTACGTCATGTGAGTTATTCAAGTATTTATTGCTTGAGTTATTTCTTTTCAGCACGGGCTTTGTCGACCAAGTAGTCGACGACTTTAGGTACTTTAGCACTCTCACCAGTGACTACATATTTGCCTTGCACCACCACAGCTGGTACGCCAGAAAGCTGATAACGTTTAGCGCCTTCTTGTGAGCGACCAATTTTTGTACCAACAGCGAATGAGTTATATAGGCTGTTAAATTTCTTTTCATTCACGCCTTTTGACGCGTACCATTTGCTCAATGATGATTGATCAAACAGTTTTTTACCATCTTTGTGG
Source organism: Psychrobacter sp. ER1 (assembly GCF_048631835.1). Lineage (NCBI taxonomy): Bacteria > Pseudomonadati > Pseudomonadota > Gammaproteobacteria > Moraxellales > Moraxellaceae > Psychrobacter > Psychrobacter sp. ER1. The sequence continues at coordinate 155,295 of NZ_CP184640.1, forward strand.
ATAGCATCAAATAATGCAGAATGAGTTTTGTCTTCGAACCCTAAAAGCTGAGCCGCATAAAAACCGCGTGCATTGGCTTCCCAAACAGGGTTAAGTGCCGCTGGTGTTTTGAAGAATACGACATCTTTGTCTTTAGTCTTTGCCCATTTTTCCATATGTGGATCAAGCACATTACAATGTGGGCAACCATACCAAAAGAATTCACGAACAATGATAGCATCACCGCTGATTTTCTCTGGGTTGTCTAGCACACGGTAATCTTTTCCAGCGACATAGTCTGCAGCTTGTGCGCCCATAGAGGCAAGTCCAATGGCCATGGCTAGACCAGTCAGTGTGATGACACGTTTCATACTTTATCCTTGAGGTGTGGAGACTTAGAATGGGTTAAGAGGTTTGTGTCTATATGGTTGTTAAACATGTGATGCTTTAAAATATATAGCTTTTAAAGCGTCTAAACCAGACAGTGTCGAGTATAATCGAACAATAGCAAAGTATCGACTATGATAACGTAAAATGTATGTACTTGTGAATCGCATTCTTAACCGATAGTTGTAAAGCTGTTAGCTATTATTTAAGGTATATTGCTTGTTATTTTTTGAACCTACTGTTTCTCAAGTGTCTGCTTTATTTTTATGTAAGATTTAAGACATTCAAAAGTATCAGGATGCGATATTGTCACGAGGATACGTATCTTTTCTATATCAAGATACTGCCCAAAAAACAGGGTAAAGTTTAAGCCTATTCACAATCGGTGACGATGTGCTTACGACAAAACTGCTACTCTCATGCTAATATTAAGCACATAATCGTGCACTGTAAACGATAATAACGATAGTGACAATCAAGGAACATACCATGAGCTCAGCTTTAAATTCTTCATCAACTTCGAGTGATCAAAATAACAATAGCGCTTTCAATAATACAGAGTCTAACACCATCAACGTAGATCCTAGCGAAGTCGAAAAATTTAATAACTTGGCGAGTGAGTGGTGGAGCAATACAGGTGCCTTTGCAACGCTACACGAGATCAATCCATTACGTCTAAATTGGATAGAAGAAAACATCAAACGTGGCTATCAAAACGCTGCTAATAAAACCGCTGAGCAAGGACTTTCTGGCAAAAAAGTACTCGATGTAGGGTGCGGCGGCGGAATATTGTCAGAATCTATGGCACGCCGCGGTGCTGATGTGACAGGGATTGATTTAGGTACAGAAAACCTAAAAGCTGCTGCGTTACATGCAGAGCAAAGCCAGTTAGAGAGTACGCTTCGTTATCAGCATATACCCGTTGAAGAGTTGGCAAAAACACAGGCTGGTCAGTTTGATGTGGTGACTTGTATGGAGATGCTAGAGCACGTGCCAGATCCTAGCTCGATTGTGCAGGCTTGTTATGAGTTACTGGCTCCTGGCGGCGTCTGTGTGTTATCAACGATTAATCGCAATCCTAAGTCTTATCTGTTTGCCATCGTTGGTGCAGAGTATGTGCTACGATTGCTTGATCGTGGTACCCATGACTATGCCAAATTTATTACGCCAGCAGAATTAGACAAAATGGCACTTAATACTGGATTTGTTCGTCAGGATATTATCGGTTTGCATTATAATCCGCTGACCAAACGCTACTGGCTTGCCCAAAACGTCGATGTTAATTATATGATAGCCGTACAAAAGCCATTGGTTTAATGCTTCACGCAGCCATTTATTTGCCATACTTTCACTAAACACGTCATCAATCTCAAGAGCATTCACTATGACCCAATTTGTAAAAGCTGTTTTATTTGACCTTGATGGGACATTAATCGATACTGCTGCTGATTTTGTTCGTATCATCGGTAAAATGAGTCTCGAAAATGATTGGCAGGCACCGCCTGAAGCGGAAATCCGAGAGCAAGTCTCTGCGGGTGCCTCGGCCATGGTGCAATTGATGCTAAGACATAACAATCAACTCGAAGTCAGCGAGGAAGCGTTGCTTGAGTTTCGTCAGCAGTTCTTAGATGATTATGAAGCAGATATCTGTGTCGATAGCTGCGTGTTTCAGGCGCTTGAAGCGGTACTGACTGAGCTTGAAGCAAAAGGTGTGCCTTGGGGTATCGTTACCAACAAGCCACGTTATTTAGCCGAAAAGCTATTAAATGAGATGCAACTGGATCAACGCTGTGCAGTTTTGGTCTGTCCAGATGATGTATCACGTACCAAACCAGATCCAGAGCCAATGTATATGGCGCTAGAAAAACTGGGTATTCCACGAGGGGCGGCAGGCTGCGTACTCTATGTCGGTGACCATGTACGTGATATTGAAGCTGGCAACGCCGCTGGCATGCCAACGATTTTGGCCGCTTATGGATATATTCCACCTGAAGATCAAAAGTCTTTGAAAAAATGGGGCGCCGACTATATTACGGATACGCCTGAGCAGTTAAATAAATTACTGCTATCGTCTGGTAAGTTTGAGTATTTATAGACTGCTATATATCACCAGTTTTTCAACCATAAGCACATATCCTCAACGATTTAATGATAAGTAGTGAGCAATGCCATGAGTGACAATAATAATCAACCAGTCGAGCCACAAGACAATAAAAAAACGGTTCAAAGTCCTATTCAGCCTTTGACTCATGATGATATTCGTAGCTTTGTACCGTCCAGTAATTGCTTAGATGGTAAGACTATTTTGGTGACTGGTGCGGGGGATGGTATTGGCCGTGTTGCCGCACTGACCTATGCTCGTTATGGTGCCACAGTTTTATTGTTAGGACGCACTAGCAGCAAGCTTGAATACGTCTACGATGAGATTGAAAGCCTTGGTGGTAAGCAGCCTGCTATGTTGCCGATGAATCTAGAAGGGGCAACTTACGCTGAAATGCAACAGCTCGAAGGGCTAATCAATAAAGAAGTCGGCCAGTTAGACGGTATCTTGCATAATGCTGGTGTATTAGGACAACTGACGCCGCTTGAGATGTATGATGTCGATACTTTCGCCCAAGTGATGAAAGTAAATTTCACAGCGACTTTTATGCTGACGCAAGCGTTATTGCCACTGCTCAAAGATGCAGATCATGGCTCTGTTGTTTTCACCTCTAGCACTGTAGGTACACATCCTCGCGCATTTTGGGGGCTTATGCACTTTCCAAACAAGCAGTAGAAGGTATGAGTGATATCTTTACTCAAGAGACTCAGAACACCACCAATCTACGTTTTAACTGCATTAATCCAGGTGGTACTCGTACTAATATGCGTGCGCATGCGTATCCAGGTGAAAACCCTATGAGCTTAAAAACACCTGAAGATATCATGGCAGGCTACGTTTGTCTGATGAGTGATGAGAGCATTGGCGTACGTGGTCAAGTCATTGAGCTACAACCTAAAGATTAGTAGCAAAGTTTGTAAATCGATTACGTCATTTTTTATGGATGGTTTTATACACTATCGCAGGTTGCAATTAACCATAGTTAGCCCCATCTATTTGTTATTAAAGACATTTGTATTGTCTAATTATAATGAATAAAAAATAGGATAAGATTATGGCAGGTGGCTGGTCAAGAGATGGTGCTGAGCACGAACAAATGGATGCAACGGTCAATGATGCATTGGAGCGAGCGCGACGTTCGTTGCCGACAGGGGTAAGTGCTGAGCTGTGTGACGAATGTGGTAAGCCTATTCCGGAGGAGCGGCGACTAGCGGTGCCTGGTATCCAGCATTGCGTCAGTTGTCAGACAGCGCTTGAGCAAGAGGCAAAAGCGGCTGAACTGTTTAATCGTCGTGGTAGTAAAGACAGTCAGTTGCGTTAAACAATAGTTAGGGCGTGTCCTCAATTCAATCGATAGTCATCTAAATGGGTTAAAAATGGCTAAATCTTGCCAAACGGCGTCAAATAGCTGACTAATATCTCGATATTATCTGCGCTATTTTCCTTGTTTGACTGCGACTTATCTCATTTTTATCACCATTTTTAAAATGAGGACACGGCCTAGTTGCGTTGAAAAAGAAAGGGCGGACATTGCTAGATAAAATAGCAATGTCTGCCCTTTTTTGTCTGTTGCTATATAACCAGTGCCATCAGTTCGCGATCGCACTCTTCCCAATCTATCAATACTGATGACGCTTTGGCACCATTCTCAGTTTCTGATTTTTCTGTAGCTGTATCGACAGTATTTGTATCTACAGCATTGCCTAGTTGCAAAATGATTTCTAGCCGACTATCAGACTGTGGATTAATAGTTCTGGTGGTCAGACTACCAGGGTTAAAATTGATCTGCAGCCAGCCATCAGAAGTATGAACCACGCCTTTGATGCGTTGCCAATTTGGCAAATTCAATAGCCAATTCTGCAAATCGTCAGCGTTTAGTTGGTAATGAGCGGGTAGTCGCCATCCAGCCAACTGAAAATCCTGCTGCTCTTCATGGTAGCGATAGGGCAGATCACTATCAGCACTAGCCTGAGCTTCGGTCTCATCGGTAGATGAACTCGATGATGGCACAGTTGCTAAAGAGCTAGCTTGAGACTGTAAACCAATCATAGATTTTGTAGGATGAGCAATACTGACTTTTCGTTGATTCGAAATGATAGAGCTAGGCTGATTCAGTTGGTCGTTTAACGTTTTAGAGTATGCATCTGCTACAAGACCATCTGATGAATGAACGTCTGATGAGTTAGTTGTCTTAGATGTCGTTAGTCCTGATGCTGCCCAAATAATTTTTACTTGTGAATTTAGCGTGGTTATCCATTCTACCAAGACCTGTTTTTCGCTAATATCTAATTGGGTATAACGATTGATTATCAGCACATCGGCATCACGGACATGCGCTTGAAAACCATCATGATCACGATACTTAATCTGTTGCCACTGCTCGCCACTTAGCACGGTTATGACAGCATTCATTTTTAGGGCAGTTTGCCAATGCGGCGCACTGAGTTGTAGTATCAGCTCACGTGGATGTGCCAATCCTGTGGGCTCGATTAACAATCGCTGTGGATGATGGTCACTGAGCAGACAACTGATTGCAATCTGTAAGGGCAGCTGGCTGGTGCAGCAAATACAGCCACCACTGACTTCACGAATGGCAATATTCTTTTGCTCAAGATTTGTGTCTTGGGAGCTTGCTAGGAGTGCGCCATCAATACCGATACGACCAAACTCATTGATTAAGAGAGCCCAGCGTTCGTCATCAGGTTTTGTGGCCAGTAATTGATTGATTACGGTGGTTTTGCCAGCACCTAAAAACCCTGTCACTAACGTGCAGGGTATGTTTTGAAAAATAATTGGGTTTTTCACAAATAGGCTCATCATATTGGCACGTGTTTGTGAGTAAACAAACACGGCCTATATTAAAAGGAATTAGATCAGTCAAAAGTTATTCACTCTTGATGGTTTCTACCTCGGCTTCATCAGGAACGAACACGTAGCCAACGCCCCATACGGTCTGAATATAACGCGCTTGTGAAGGGTTGTCTTCAATCAGGCGACGCAGACGTGATACTTGGACGTCGATAGAACGCTCCATCGCACCCCATTCACGACCACGGGCAAGGTTCATCAATTTATCACGAGTCAATGGCTCACGTGGATGTTGTACGAGCGCTTTTAGCACTGAAAACTCACCTGTCGTCAAAGTGACTACGTTACCATCGCGTTTAAGTGTACGAGTCGATAGATCTAGTGTCCATGGACCAAACTCGACCACTTCCATTTGATGACTTGGCGCACCTGGCAACTCACGGTTTTGACGACGTAGTACAGCTTTAATACGAGCTAACAGCTCTTTTGGGTTAAAAGGCTTAGGCAGATAATCATCTGCACCCGCTTCTAGACCGGCGATACGGTCTGCATCGCCACCTTTGGCAGTAAGCATAATGATAGGAATATCTGCATTATCTTCACGCAGACGCTTACAGATACTGATACCGTCTTCGCCTGGCAGCATCAAATCGAGCACGACCAAAGAGAAAAGCTCACGTTGCATGAGTTTGTCCATCTGACTGCCATCATGAGCGGTACGAACGACAAAACCGTCGTCTTCTAGGAAGCGTTGCAACAAAGAGCGCAGACGAGCGTCATCATCGACGACTAAAATACGCTGAGTCAACGTGTCAGGGCTGTTGTTATCAGTCATACAGGCATCCTTTTATAAAAATTATTGTTATCAGAAACTACAAGTAAATAGCTATGAGCAAAAACACTGCCATTAATTATCATTATTTAATTATTGGTTACGAATAAGCACTTCATAAAATTAAAAACTATTGTTCAATATGTCAGCGCATATCGATATTTGTGTTATTGATACTTTAGTGTATAAGATTGCACCGAGAATTGCATCACCCATGATAATAAATGCTGTATGCGTTTGTTTAACAAGTCCATAGGATGTGTGATATAGAACGATTTGCGTCCTAAAATGCGCAATAAATAACGAAAAGATAAAAAGGATTTTTATTCATGCAGCTTTTGCTATAATGCAAAGCTACATTTCTCAACGATTGATACGTATATGAGTAGCACTGATACCTTAACGTCATCTCAAACCTCGACAAATGCACAGGTTTTAGATGCAACCACACACGCGAATATTCACGACAAGCTTGCTCGCGCGCTTGGCATTAAGACTGCTCAAGTCAATGCGTTTGTCAAACTTTATGATGAAGGCGCGACGGTTCCTTTTATTGCGCGTTACCGCAAAGAAAAGACTCAGAATCTTGATGATGCGCAGCTGCGTGCTTTAGAGAAGTCTCTTAATTACGAGCGTGACATGGCAACACGTCGCCTCAAAATTACTGAGCTGCTAAGCACACAAGGCAATCTGACTGACGAGCTACAGACGCGTATCGATAATGCGACGTCTAAGCTTGAGCTTGAAGACATCTATCTGCCATATCGTCCGCGTCGTCGTTCACCTGCTGCCAAAGCTCGCGCCGCTGGTCTTGATACTGCTGCCCAAGCGGTCTTGACCCAAGAAATCACCCCGACGGATGCCTTGGCTGATTATCAAGTCCAGTCAAGTATCACTGATGACAGTGGTAATGAAATCGAGGTTGATTTTAGCGATATTGAAAAACAACTCGCTGGCGTACAAGCGATTATCGTTGATGAGTGGACACAAGCATTGGGTTTGTTGGACAATTTACGCAGTGGTTTTGCCAAAACTGCCAGTATCGTATCGAGCGTTGCGAGCGAAGAAAAGCGCGAAGTTGGCGGAAAATTCAAAGACTACTTTGAGCATAGCGAAAGCCTTGCTCGACTGCCAAATCATCGCCTATTAGCAATGTTGCGCGGTCGTCAAGAAAATGTCTTGGGTCTAAAAATTGAAGGCGAAGACGCACCATTTATCGAAAAAATCATCAGTCATTTCGATGTCGATGCTAAAGCACCAGCAGCCCGCTGTGAGTTTTTATCAGAGGCAGCCAGTAGCTTGTGGAAAGACAAATGGCGTCCGCATATCGAGCACCGCTTGTTAACTGAAAAGCGCCTAGCTGCAGAAGCGGATGCGATTGATGTGTTCGCTAGCAACTTACAGCATTTGCTAATGTCTGCACCTGCAGGTCCTAAAGTGATCTTAGGTGTCGATCCTGGTATCCGTCATGGCGTAAAAATGGCCATCGTCGATGCGCAAGGTCATGTCATGTCAGATAGCGAAGAGAAACCTGTTATTGCGACGGTTTATCCGTTTGCACCTGATAATAAGATGGATGAAGCCAAGAAAGTCATCGATGCGCTGTTGAGCACTTATAACGTTGATTTGGTCGCTATCGGTAATGGTACGGCAAGTCGCGAAACAGATGCGATGATCAAAGAGATTTTGGCTGCGAACGATGCGCTAAAAGCCAAAGCCGTTATCGTTAATGAGTCTGGCGCGTCTGTTTATTCAGCGAGTGAACTTGCTAGTGATGAGTTGGCCAATCTAGACGTTTCTGTACGTGGCGCGGTTTCTATCGCGCGTCGCTTGCAGGATCCATTATCAGAGCTTGTTAAAGTTGATCCAAAAGCCATTGGCGTGGGTCAATATCAGCATGACGTCAATCAAAACCAGCTTGCAGATAGCCTTGATAAAGTCACTCAAGACAGCGTAAACGCGGTTGGCGTTGATGTAAATACGGCGAGCCCAGCTATCTTGGCTCATATCGCTGGTCTTAACCGCAATGTGGCACAGCAAATTGTAACCTATCGCAAAGAGCACGGTGCATTTGATAGTCGTGAAGCGCTCAAAAATGTCCCGCGTCTAGGCGCTAAGACATTTGAGCAAGCAGCTGGTTTCTTACGTATTCATAACGGTAGCAATCCATTAGATGCCACTGGTGTGCATCCAGAGAGCTATGCGCTGGTCGATAACTTACTCGCACAAGCGGCCAAGCCGTTGTCAGAAGTTATTGGTAACGACGGTGTGTTAAATACGATTGATACGACTACACTGGCTGCTAACGATGACAATGTCAGCGTAAAAGCGATTATCGAAGAGCTTGCTAAACCTGCTCGTGATCCTCGCCCTGAGTTTAAAACGGCCAATTTCCGTGATGACGTCAATAGTATCAAAGATTTGAGCGAAGATATGACGTTAGAAGGGGTAGTCACCAACGTAACGGCCTTTGGTTGTTTCGTTGATGTTGGTGTCCATCAGGATGGTTTGGTCCATATCTCGCAGATGGCCAATGACTTTGTCGCAGATCCTATGAACCGTGTCAAACCTGGCGATATCGTATCGGTACGGGTTATCTCTATCGATGAAAAACGTGGTCGTATCGGCTTTAGCATGAAACCTGAATCTGAAAAACCTGTCCGTACTGCTGCCAAGTCTACGACAGCTAGTACAGATGGCGAGAAAACCAGTCGTCCACGCAATAATAACGCAAATAGTGACCGTCCAAATAATAGCCGTCCAGCTGCTGACAAACGTCCGTCTAAGCCACGTGGCAAGCGTCAGGATAAAGACAGCGCGAGCAATCGTAGTAAGCCAGTAAAAAATGATAAAGCTGAAGCCCCAAGTAAAATGGGTACACTTGGTGCCTTATTACAAAAAGCTGGCGTGACTAAAAATAAGAAATAATCAAAATTGAAATAGCTAGCATAGATAGTTTAATATAAAAAAGGGCAGCCAATAGGCTGCCCTTTTTATGTTTGTTAATATACTTAAATATTAATGGCCATATTAACGATTTACAACAATACGGCGGTTTTCTTTAAACTGTACATTTGCTGGCTGAGTGGCTAATAACTCACCACGGTTGTCTTTTTCTTTTCTTGCAAGGTACTAGTAGCATTTGCCGTTTTATTGTTAGAAGCGGCTTCACCAGCGATTAAAGGCTGATAGTCTGCATTGCTATGCTGCATGTTTGGCGTTTGCGTACGTTGGGTAGACTGTGTAGAGGCTGCACCCGTTGTCGTTGGCACGTTACCGTTCATAGTAGGCATATTACTATTGCTCATAGTGCCAGCTTTATCATTCATCTTGTCATTAGATTCGTTCACTCTGTTGTCAGAGTTGTTCATACTCTTGTTCGAATCATTCATCTCACTACGAGAGTCGTTCATCTTATTGCTAGAGTCATTGATATTGACATGGCTAGGCTGTGCAGCTCCCAATTTACCAGTTGGTCCTTCTACACCGACTTGTACATTGCTTTTGACAGAGCTACTTGGCATACGTGATTGCATAGAATCACTGCTGTTGGTCGGCATAGCCATTGCAAGTGTAGGCAATGCAAGCGTAGTACCTAAAATTAACGATAAAATATTCTTTTTCATTATAAAGCTCCCATATGTATTATTAGTAATAATTAAAAACGATAACTCATATTTAATGATAAGCCGTTTTTACTCAAAGGTATCTGTAAATACTGTATGCAAATTATCAACGATGTAGTTTATATTTCAGTAGCAAACTCATTAAGGTTCTAACAGTTTAATGTTTTCTTGTGACGTTATGAAACTGTCATACTTAAAGTCTAGCTAGCACTCTGTCTTTAAATTTTATTAAAGATTCATTAGTAGCAAAGGTTGATTGTGTTATTAAAGCTGTTAATAAGTGAGTTTGTTAATAATAAATATCTACCGACGTCTCTAGTATTAAAAATATGAATGTTTGATTGCTTATAGTTATTATTTTTACTTATCTAGTTGTTATTAATAATTTTTTAGGAGGTTATATGAATATTGTAGAGAATTGTTTTAAATTTTCTTACTTATAGTTTAAAGCTAGTGCTTAGATAATTCTTAAATTCTATTACATAAATTCTTTGATAACATATACTTAATTAAACTAATGTTTATACCTATTTTTTCTACAATATCTATAAAATGATAGTAGCAATATTAGATTAGTAGTTAGTATCATAAAGTATTAAATAATCGGTAAACAGAAACATTGTTCACCAAAAAAGTACGTTATTTTTAATTTAATTTTTGTCTAAATATTTATAGCAAGCCATAAAAAACCGTATCTCGAAACCAAGATACGGTCATAAAGACATTGAGCCTTTGTTATCACTCAATAGATTAACTATCAATCACTTCAAAGCTAAGACCAGAATGCGCTTCTAAGCGTGTTATTAGCTTATCTCCCATCGCAGATGCTGGTGTCCAGAACCCACCGCCAACGTCCTCTTTGCTGATATCTTGTGCCAGACATAATGCCGCCTGCGAAATCATACGAGAAGTACTGCCGTAACCAGGATCTTTATCACCTGTTACTTTAACGGTAATAGTGTCATTTTTGGCCGTTTGTCCAAAATGACGAATATCAAAGTAGCCGTTCTCTTGCTCGTCTTTAGAAGGGCCTGAGCCAGCTTTTGGTAAGACGTGCTTGGATAGTAACTCGCGACTTGGTTTAATCATCATCGCAGTGGCAAAGCCCAATAAACCTGCGCTCATGGCATAGCTAGACAGTTTTCCTTTGACGCCATCTTTCATCCACATTGCTTCGTCATATTTGAAATCGCGACCGTACTCATAGCTGAGCAATTGGTTAGTACGATGGACGATACGCGTGTTGATGGTGGCCATGACGAACGGTGCTAACCAGCGCTTATGATTACTGTCATATACTGGTTTGCTGACATTGTCCTGACGTACGTTTGGTGCATCAGTATCATCGTTTAACAGATAAGGATTGGCCACTTGTTTGCGACGTGCTTTGTCCTCACCAGCTTCTTCAAATATTGATGCCATCGATGCGATAGTACCACCTGAGATACCACCTTTCGCTGCTTTGACACGCATATGGATAACATTACAGGTCTCGCCGAACTTTTCTTCTGCCTTAGCTTGGGTAAAGTACGCGCCCAAATCTGATGGAATAGAATCAAAACCACAAGAGTTAACAATACGGGCACCACTTTGCTTGGCAGTGTCTTGGTACTTATCCATCATATCTTTGATGAAAATGGCCTCACCAGTAAGATCGACATAGTCCGTACCGTTTTCAGCACAAGATTTAATCAGTGGCTCACCATATTTTAGATAAGGACCGACAGTTGAGATGATGACTTGAGTTTGCTTTGTCATCTTATCAAGGCTGGCAGCATCGTTACTGTTAGCAATAATAATGTCTACCTTGCTCTCAAGTTTTGCCTGTAGCTTGTTGAGCTTGTCTTCATCACGACCTGCGATCGCCCATGATACATTTGAGCCATCTTCGTTCTTATTATTTGATAAAAAATTGGTTAAATAGTGGGCAGTGATCTGACCGACGAAACTTGTCGCACCATATAGAACAACTGCATAAGGGCGTGTGTCGCCGCTGGTTTTTTGTATAGAGTTTTCAGTATCCGTATTGGTATCCATATGTATTGTCCTTAATAGATTTGAGAATAAGTGGATAGTAAACTATAAACCAAGTCGTTTGATTAGGTTAGAGGTTTGTGAGGTCGCTACAGTTTATAGTTTGCAGCCAACCTTCCATACAACATCACATATAACGTGAGGAATTTAAAATAGTTCTGCATACAGTTGGAAGAGTAGCGTTCAGTAAAATAGTATTCAATAAAAGCATATTCAGGTAAAAAGCACTTAGTTTAAGAACGCTCAGTTAAATAACGCTGCATTCAGAAATATAATTCTATTTCGAAAATATCATCTATTAAAGAAAAAGAGGTATGAGACATTAACAGTTACTACAAACTTTACATAACCTACCGATATTATTACTAAAATGAACGTTTTCTAGAGACGAACATTGCTAATCTATAAGCGTAAACAGTAATAACTAGCATTAGATAAAAACAAGTTAAATAGATGCTATATAAATTCTAATATCTGTTTTTTACCATTATTTGAGGAGAAGATTATGTTTCGTTGGGCTATTATTTTTGCAGTGATCGCATTACTAGCGAGTTTCCTAGGTTTCGGTGGTGTCGCAGGATTGTCTGCTAATTTGGCATACATTTTCTTAGCAGTCGCTGTGATTTTGTTTATCGTTGCCTTTGTCAGTCGTAAGATGTAAACACAGCTTATCGTTGTAAATACCTACTATAAAAAGACCCTCAATTGAGGGTCTTTTTTGTCTGCTTTAACGAAGGTAATCGTTAGAAAGCTAAAATAATCGGCATCAAGGCATACGTTGTAGACTTGCTACTACAACCGTTTGGGTTGAATGATATGCTCCATGCGTTTGGCTAAACGAATATCCAGACTAGATATGCCACCTGTGTCGTGGTTGGTTAAACGAACTTCAACGATATTGTAGGTATTACGCCATTCTGGATGGTGCTCAAGCGCTTCAGCATGAAATGCCGCTTGATTCATAAAGCTCATAGCCTCGATAAAATCGCTAAAATGATAGGTTTTGACGATGCTATTGCCGTCACGTTGCCAACCAGCAAGCTCTTCTAGCTGTAGATTGATTTGTTTGTCAGATAAACTACTCATATTAATAACCTTTATTGTTATGTCGAATTGGTTTATTAAAAGTGGTGCTGGGGTATGTCTCCTATGCTAAATAAATATCTACGTATTTTCCTGCTTTGCCCGATATCACTTAACTGAGCTTCGTTAACGAATTAATTGAACCTAACTACGTAGCCAATTAAATTAAATCTTGATACTCAGGATGTTTGCTAATGTATGACGCGACAAATGAGCATTGTGGTATCACTTTCTTGTCTTGCTCACGCGCATAATTCAATGCGTGCTTAACGAGTGCTGAACCAACGCCTTGACCGCCTAATTGCTGCGGTACGATAGTATGATCGTAGACCAACTTGTCAGCACTTTCCTGATAGCTAATATAACCTGTCTGACCATCGATAGAGGTCTCAAAGCGGTTCGCTGCTTGATTATGAATAATGTCTAGATTTGGTTTAGAGGTTTGGTTACTCATTAATATACTCCATTTTTTATTATCGAATTTTTATTATGAACTAAATATTTATTAATTTAATAGTGCCAGTTTAGTATGTAGGTTTGATGCTTAACAATCTAGACGCTTACCGTAATCGTTGATAGGACGACTTTTAATGTCATCTATGTTTGTTGTCCTACCTTATCATGGCCGTATCTGGTTGCAAATATGAATATTTCACCATGCATAGGATATGGCTTTAAGAACGACTGGAGGCAAAAAGCGAGTGAAACCACCAGTGTTTTCTATCGCTAATTTGTCTTCTAATTTTTTTCTAAATTGGCCGCTGACCTATTATCTTTATGAGTAGTACTATCTGCATTTTCCGTTGACTGTACATGGGCTTGCCATTCTTGTTCACTGGGTTTGCTAAAGTGATAAATACGTCCGAGTACTTGCTTGAGTTGCGTACCAAAACGGCCAGTGTTATAGATTAAATCATACTTACGGCATATGGCCTGTACCTGCGGCGCAATCTTTGCATAGTGGCCGGCTGGCATATCAGGAAATATATGATGCTCAATTTGATGAGATAAATTACCTGTCAAAAGGTGAAACCATTTGCTGCCTTTGATATTGCTAGAGCCAAGGATTTGGCGTACGTACCAATCGCCTTTACTTTCATTGGCATCGAGATGAGTATAGATATGCGCTTGCTCAGTGAAATGGCCGCAAAAATCACTGCCCACGTCCATAGGTTGCGGACAGTGTTTGCAGTCATGTTACCGCTCAATGTACTAAAGGCGCTACGATGGCCTAGCGTCATCTCTACCACAGACGGCAGTGCGATATAGTCTTTGCCTATTTGTCGTCCAATTTTGGCAAATAACGCGCGAGACTTTTGCTGCATGATTTTGTGCAGATCAGGGGAGTCAGCGTATTCATCTGCACTGATTTGGATGTCATGAAAGGCTACCGCCCATTCAAATCCAAATGCCAGTACCGCTGTACTAAACATATTGTAGCGATCTTCTAGCGTCCAAGGCTGCTCATCAGTCACTCGAATCAAGTGATAGCCTACGTCATGATCACGGCCTACAATATTGGTAAAAGTATGATGTAAATAATTATGTGAGTGTTGCCATAATGGAGCAGGGCAGACAATATCCCAGTCGAATTTTTGACTATTAAGGTGCGGGTGTTGCATCCAGTCATATTGACCATGCATGACGTTATGACCCAGCTCCATGTTGTTCAATATTTTGCTAAAGCTAAGTAAAGACGTACCTAGTAGCCAAGTAGCGACCAGACTGCGTTTCGATGGCATACGCCCAACCGCTGCGAGTAAACCACGGGCGATAATTTCACTATATACCACGGTGGCATATACTCGCTGTATGTAGCGTGCATCCTTACTGCCTAGCGAGTCCATGACGCTTGTGTACAGGGCATTGAGCTCTACGGCTAAAGCATCACTTTGAGGCTTTGATAGAGGGGCATCAGTTACTGTTGGGTAGCGAGTCCGTGTTGACGTGTCTGGCTGATCGCTATCATTGATTGCTTTATCATTAAGCTGCGTGTAAGGCGTTTGCGATGTCAAAGGCAAAGGCGCGTTTTTCGCTAGTTGTGCATCGGACAGGGGCGTCAAGATAGGCACAGCAGATTGTGGCGTAGTAACGGGTGGTAGTAAGCGCATAAATAAGTCCTTAACCGAAACGGCATGAATAAGCAGCACTGCATCCGGTTTGATAAGTCATCTGAGTTTTAGCCTATAAAGTAACGCTTGTCTTCTATTTCTTATAGGTTGTTTGGCATATGCTTTCTATTGAGCCGGTCGTTCTATTGAGCCAGTCATTAAACATCGAGAACCACATCAGTCATGGCAATACTAATGCAAGTCTGAATAGACTCGTAACCATCCCCGCTCACTTTCCCTGTTTGAACGTTTTTGACCACACCGCTGACTTTATTACATCGACACAACTGACAAATACCTTGCCGGCAACCATGCGCTAGCCGTACATCTGCATTCTCAGCCGCAGCCAGTATGGTCGTGTCACTGCTAAATCGTCGTTGCCGTGATCGCAAATAGACAGTGTGTTCTTCTACAGGTATCGTTTTATCGAATGTTTGATTGCTGCTGATATCAAAATCAGCTAGGGCATTACCAAAGTTCTCTACGATGATGTTATCGCGCAGCTGTTCGTCTGTAGGTGTTATCTCTGCGGCGACTTTATATAAGCCAGCTAATAACGCTTGTGAACCGCAAGCAAATATCTGCGTATCTGCTAGAGGTAAGTTTAGCAACAGCAGACCCTCTGCACTTAAATATCGTGTACCAGCCAAATAGGTAGTCGGATCTTCAGTATGGATTAGATGATAAGTGAAGTCTGGATGAGTATCGTTCAGCTGTTGCCACTGATGTTGCAGTTTGGATGAAATAGTTCGGCTGTAATGCAATAGCGTCACCTGATGACCATTACTCAGGGCTTGAGTGATAAGTCCGAGTATGGGCGTGATACCGCTACCACCAGCGATGAATAGCAAAGGAATAAGTTTGTCATTCTCTGATATTTCCTGCCCTACTATCGAGGTCTGTTCCAAAGTAAATTGACCAAGTGGCAGGCTTGTATCAACGATGCTAGCCAGTGGCATCTGCTTAGTTAAATAGTCAGATACCAACCCTTGCGGTTTAATCGCGATAGTCACCGTATGGCGTTGGTCTGCCGTATTACTATCGGTAGTATTGTCGAGCCACCAGAGTTGTTGATGCGCCAAACCCACTATCGAGTAACTACGTTGGTGATAGACCCCTTCAATACAAACGCGCAAATCAAGATATTGACCGCCTTGCCAACCACCCATCACCTCAGAAATCTGCTGTTTAAAGGCTCTATTGGTCTCAAATCGAAGTGCTATCAAATCATCACTTAATTCATAGCGTGCAATCAGGCGTAACTTAGGAGTCGTCAATGACCAAAACGGATGTAAGCGCGATCCGATAAAATCGACAAACGCACGTTGAATAATTTCAGGGCGATAGCCGTTGGCCATATTATCAGTACCTTTATGATTGCTATAAAGTAGGTGTTGAGACGAACACAAAGTCAGATGAACAATCATTTTGATAATTAAATGTCAGACGGATCCACTCGACCTTGTTAAGCCACACTAACATGCTAACGGCTATTGATTAAATTTGCGAAAGTTTTGATGCTATTTTTTGTGGTCTTTATAAAACGCTAATGAATCAAAATGTTAAGTTAGTTCATTAAGATAAGACTTTTTGCGTTACTTTTCCAACGCGTGTTTTATAGCCAAAGGGCATAGCCTGCTGTCAAAAACAGTAAAACAACTGGTAAAACAACTGGTAAAACAACCTGTCAGCTTGCAGGGTATGCGCCACAATGCGATAATGACCTATAATTTGTAACCCTGATTTTGAGGTACGGCACGCTTGGCATCATCGCTGAGTTGCATTTGCTGTTCTCTTCTATGCAGTCTATCGGAGTGTTAATGGCTCAATATATTTACACGATGAACAACGTGTCAAAACTTGTTCCCCCTAAGCGTGAAATCCTAAAAAATATCAACCTATCGTTTTTCCCTGGTGCCAAAATTGGTGTTTTGGGTATCAACGGTTCAGGTAAATCAACCTTGCTACGTATCATGGCAGGCGTGGATACTGAGTTTAGTGGTGAAGCACGCGCACAAGCCGGTACCAAAGTTGGCTATCTGCCACAGGAACCACAGCTAGATGATAGCAAAGACGTTCGTGGTAATGTCGAAGACGGTATGCGCGAAGCACTAGATGCGCTAGCACGTCTAGATGCTATCTATGCAGAATACGCAGAGCCTGATGCTGATTTTGATAAGCTTGCTGAAGAACAAGGCAAGATGGAAGATATCATCCAGTCTTGGGATGCACATAACTTAAATAACCAGCTAGAAAAAGCAGCCGATGCGCTACGTCTGCCACCATGGGATGCCGACGTTAGCAAGCTGTCAGGTGGTGAGAAACGCCGTGTGGCACTATGCCGTCTACTATTGTCGCGCCCTGACATGCTATTACTTGACGAACCGACCAACCATTTGGACGCCGAGTCTGTTGCGTGGTTAGAGCAGTTCTTGCAGAACTACAGCGGTACGATCGTTGCCATTACCCATGATCGCTATTTCTTGGATAATGTTGCTCAGTGGATCT
The DNA here is from genome assembly GCF_048631835.1 of Psychrobacter sp. ER1. Classification (NCBI taxonomy): domain Bacteria; kingdom Pseudomonadati; phylum Pseudomonadota; class Gammaproteobacteria; order Moraxellales; family Moraxellaceae; genus Psychrobacter; species Psychrobacter sp. ER1. Next base: position 172,764 of record NZ_CP184640.1, read on the forward strand.
TGGAGCTTGACCGTGGCCATGGCTATCCGTATGAAGGCAACTATACCGAGTGGCTAGAGCAAAAGAATACGCGTCTAGAGCAACAGAATAAGCAAGAAGAATCATTTGCTAAAGCGCTGAAAAAAGAGCTTGAGTGGATTCGCAAAAACCAAAAAGGTCAACAGGCTAAGTCTAAATCTCGTGTACAGCGTTTTGAAGAGTTGAACTCAACTGAGTTCCAGAAACGTAATGAGACTTCTGAGATTTATATTCCACCTGGTCCACGTTTGGGTAACAAGGTTATTGAGATTAATGACATCTCTAAATCATTCGGCGATCGTCTGCTGTATGAAAACCTAAGCTTTAACGTACCAGCTGGTGGTATCGTTGGTATTATCGGTCCAAATGGTGCGGGTAAAACCACGCTGTTTAACATGATTACTGAGCGCGATACGCCAGATACTGGTTCAGTTGATTTGGGTGAAAGTGTTAAAGTTGCCTATGTTGGTCAGGTACGTGATCATCTAGATGATAATAAAACCGTATGGGAAGAAGTCTCTGATGGCCTTGATATCATTACCGTTGGCGACTACACCACGCCAAGCCGTGCTTATATCGGACGTTTTAACTTCAAAGGCTCAGATCAGCAAAAGCACGTCGGTCAATTATCAGGTGGTGAGCGTAACCGTCTACAATTGGCGAAAACGCTAAAGCAAGGCGCAAACGTATTGCTCCTCGATGAACCATCAAACGATTTGGACATCGAAACCTTACGTGCACTAGAGGATGCGATTCAAGTATTCCCAGGTACAGTAATGGTCGTATCGCATGATCGCTGGTTCCTTGACCGTATCGCGACTCATATCTTGGCATTCGAAGAAGAAGGCCCAGTTTGGTTCGACGGTAACTACACTGAGTTTGAAGCGTATCGTAAAAAGACGATGGGTGATGATGCCAGTCCTAAACGTGCCAAGTATAAGAAAATTACTAACTAATACGGCTGTTTAATATAGTCCAAGCCAAAAAAGACCGCTAATGATTAGCGGTCTTTTTTGTTTAGCGTAAAATCTTAAAGGGTATGGGTATCCGTTAAAATTAACGCTTGCGCCCAAACTTACGCTGCTTTTTATTACTAATTTCAGTAATGGCGTGAGTGATTTCTTCTTCATCCAAACTAGCAACTTGCTGCAAGATTTGCATCATATCAGGCGTTAGTACGTACTTAGCATGATGAGCGATGTCGTTAATGCGATGGTCGAAAGTCAGTATGCCTGTTTCATCGTCTTTTTGTAGATAGTCAAGACGAGTCAACGCACTAATGAAACTGGTAAACAAGGCGCGATCAAAGAAATCGGGAATATCATCTGCATAGAGCACAGACAAACGCTGCCCAAGTAAGTGACATAGGTCCACAACTTCGTTTTCAGTTAAATTACCAGAGCCTTGCTGAGCAAGTAAAGCAAGCGTCATAAAGTAACGCTCAAGGCTTTGTCCAACTGGAGTCGCAAGCACTTGCAGCTGCTGATAATGCTTACTATTAGACTCAGGCACGCTGAGCGTATCATCACCCAAGTTAACGATGAGCCCATGAGACAGCAAGTTATCAACTTTCTTATTGAGCGTATCAGCTAAGCCATGTGCTGGGTAATACAAGAACAGCTCACTTTGTAAGAACGGATATAGCTGCTCAGCGATACTATCGAGACGGCTGCGCTTTATACGCCCGTTGCGTGCGACTAGTGCAGACAGGAACGACAGCAAAATAAAGACATGCAAGATGTTATTACGGAAGTAGCTAAGTAAAGCTGCTTGCTTACCTGCGACCTGAATGATGTCGCCCAAGATGTGCGGCGTACGCTCAATAAGTTTTAGCTTAATACCATAATCAATGATTTGCTGCGGCGTCATATCAGTGATAACTGTATCCTCTGAGTAGACCAGCTGCTGAGCCAGACCTTGGTACAGTGCGATTTGCTCGCGGCAAATGTTTTCATCCAATGCAGCTTTCGGTGCTGATAGCAGAACCAATGATAGCAGCGATACAGGGGTGACGACTGCAGCTTTATTGATATGCTGCATGACTTTCACGCCAATGTTATCAACCATGGCGCTAGTTTTTCATCGAGCGGTGAGTCAGTACGATCGGATGGCAAGCTATTGGCTGGTACATCGAATTTCGTCATAAAGTCGCTAAGGTGCAACGGTGTACCAAAGCTCAAGTGCACATTACCGAAGATACGTTCGATTTTACGGCCAACTTTGAGCAGCCCGATCAAAGACTCTGACTCTTTTGGCTTACCTTTTAACTCACCGACATAAGTGCCGCCTTCCATAATACGCTCGTAACCAATATAAGTCGGTATAAATACCACAGGCTTATTGGTTTGGCGTAATTGGCTATGGACGGTCATCGCTAGCATACCCATTTTTGGCGGTAGCAAGCGACCTGAACGTGAGCGACCACCTTCGATGAAGTATTCAATCGGGGTGTTGCGTGTGATAAGAGTATGCATATATTCGCGCAGTACAGCGGTATATAGTGCGTTACCACGGAAGCTACGACGAATATAAAAAGCGACTGCACCGCGTAATAGGGGCCTAATACAGGTACATCTAAGTTATCACCTGCTGCGACATAGGGGATACTCAGGCCACGTTTGTAGATAACATAAGAAAGTAATAGATAGTCGACATGGCTGCGATGACAAGGTACATAAATCAGCTCATAATCGGTTGCAAGGTCACGTACTCGCTCGAAGTGATGGACTTCTACGCCGTCATATAACTGCGTCCATAACCATGTCAAAAATTTATAAAAGCCTCTAATAATGGAATGAGAGTAGTCATTGACCATCTCATTAGCATAGCCTCTAGCCTGACTACGAGCTTCTCGAACGCTGGTCCCTTTTTCGGCTGCTTCCATCTCGATCGCATGTTTAATCGCTGGCGAGTACACCAGTTTGTCTACCAAGTTACGTCTATCTGATAAATCAGGGCCAAGCATGCTGGCGCGCTGCTTATCTAAATAAATTGACAGTTGCTGCTGCAACATACGAACCAGTTCACGATTACTATCAGCCGATGCGACTAGCGCATAGTTTGGTATCTGCGCAGCGTCAGTTGCGTCATCACTGTTAGTAGCCGTTGACTCTGTATCGAGTGAATCCGCCGCTGTTAAATCTGCTTTAAGGGCATCTGTAGCAACTGAGTCAAAGGTAGCAGGTCCTTCCACATCGCCTTTTAGATTATCGTTGATAATGGTACGTAAGTCTTGCGGTGGGTGGAACTGTACAAAAGTGTCGCGGCCCATCACCCCGATATTAAATAATTGCTTAGTGATGCTAGGATCTTGCCAGTTGTCAGCAGTCAGTAGCTTAAATAACGAATCTTCTTTTTCAGGTGCGCGTCCCCACAGAATCGATACGGGTACTAGACGTACTTTCAACTCTGGATATTGCAACACAGCAGATACTAAGCGAGAAAGGCGAGGAGACAATTGGCTGTCTTTGGCACTTGGGTGATTCAAAAATATGATGGCCGCATTTTCTTTAATATTATGGGCGGCATCATTTACTCCAACCAGTGCAGGCGGTAAGTTGTGCTCTTGCGTCTGCAAGTCAATCAGAATACTGTTGGAACGAGAATAGTCCTGTAGTACATAAAACCGTAGCGTCTGATCATCATTGTCGAACTCAGGTAGCTCGCCTAATAGCTTAGGTTTTACGGCGATATCGAGCATCTGACCTGACAGCTTACGATACAGCTGATTGATCGGTGCATTAGAATAAGGCTTAGTAGCGATTGCATTGCCAACAGTTTTAGCAGTGCCATCAGTCGCGACTGGCGCTTTAAAAATCCGTTTTTTTAAGAACTTCGGTATCATAATCAGTATCAAAAATAGTCAAATATGTTGCGCTTATGATGCCATAAAAGCCACCAAAGCGATATATAGTGTCTGTATATACTACCAATATTAATACGGTTTGGTTACGCTGTAGTGAGTGACCAATTATACAAAATGCTCAAACATTTGAAAGTTCACATGTTTAGGGTAATAATATATTTATATCACCGATGACTCATAAATATAGCGTCTATTTTTCAATTTCATTTTATTAAGCCTAAAACTTATGACTCCAGCTATCGATCTTGCCAAAAAACGTAACCTTGATTACCAAGTACACGAATATACTCACGACAGCAATGCCGTATCGTTTGGTTTAGAAGCCGCAGAAAAACTTGGCGTAGCGGTGACACAGGTATTCAAAACTCTAGTGGTGACCACTGATAATGGCGTACTGGCTGTAGCGATATTACCAGTTGATAAAACACTTAATTTTAAAAAAATGGCTAAGGCGCTATCTTCTAACAAATTGCTATCTTGCAAAAAAGTGCAGATGGCCGACCCAAAACAAGTAGAACGAAGTACAGGCTATGTGTTGGGTGGCGTCAGTCCACTGGGTCAAAAGAAGCGACTAAAAACCGTGATAGATAGCACAGCTCAAGATCAGGCCACTATCTATGTGAGTGGGGGTCGCCGTGGTCTAGAGATTGAATTGCCGCCTACACAATTGGCCACAACGCTTGATGCTTGCTTTGACGCTATTACTGATGAATAAAAGATTCTACGGTAGCTATAATCTGCCTATTACAAAATGGCCGTGCCGATAGTTTTGCTAAGTGTATTCATGCCTAATTTACACCGAGTTCGCTTGTATTGAAGATATTTTGGCGCAAGATTGTTGTAGATTGACCATAGCGATAAGGCGTAGACTTATACGCCAGCTTATCTATTATTTTTATCTACATTTAAGGACATGCTCATGCCACATTTAACCATTCAAGTGACACCCAACGTCAGTATCGCTCATGAAGAATCATTGCTCAAATCGCTAAACAAGGCGTTATGGGATAGTGGTCAGTTTAAGCTGCCTACTGATATAAAAGCCCGCATTGTACCTATTAACTCATTTCTAGTAGGTGTTGAAGATGATGAGCAGGCCAATGGATTTATTTACGCCCACCTAAAGCTAATGAGTGGACGTGATATGGCCACTCGTGATCAATTGGCTGAGCTGTTGGTTGCTACTATCGAGGAAAAAATAGGCGCAGAGCAGTCAGGGCGTGCGGCATTGCAGATATGTGTAGAAGTTGAAGAGATAAGTGCGGTCTATCATAAGAAGATGCTTGGTAGCTAACAGTACTCGCCTTAAATTGCTCGTTGCTGTGGATTCTATATAAATAGATTGTCAGTTAAGCATAAAAAAGCGCCTAAATAATAGGCGCTTTTTTATTAATTATCGATGCAGTTTTAGTCAATTTTAATCTAAGAAAGCAAAGTGATCGATTTCCATTGATGTCATGCTTTCGCTTGGGGCAACCATCGCTTCTGCGTGACCAGACGTGCGTGGTAGCAACTTATCAAAGTAGAATTCAGCAGTCTGAATTTTTGCTTTGTAGAACTCTGGTGCTTCTGTGCCGCCATTTTCTAGCTTTTCATAAGCGACCGCTGCCATACGCGCCCAGTGATAACCCATCATTACGTAGCCTGAGTACATTAGGAAATCATCTGACGCTGCTGAGATGATTTCACGATCTTTACGTGCCATCAGCATCAAGCGTACCGTTAAGGTATTCCACTCAGCACATAGTTTGGTCAGTGCCCAAACAAATTTACGCATTTCTTTATCGAGTGCGTACTCGCCACACCATTTCATGATGTTTGACGTGTAGTCACGGATAATCTTACCTTTAGACTGTAAGATAACCTTACGACCTAGTAGATCAAGTGCTTGTACGCCAGTAGTACCTTCGTACATCGTCGCAATACGAGCATCACGAGCGATCATCTCCATGCCCCATTCTTTGATGTAGCCATGACCGCCATAGACTTGCTGACCATGCTTGGCAGCTTCGATACCTAGCTCAGTTAAGAAGCCTTTTAGAATTGGCGTATAGAAGCCCAATTTGTCGTCCCACTTTTCGAACTCTTCATCATCGCCATTGATAATACCTTGTGCCATTTTATCGGCATAACGTGCTGAATGATAAATCATTGAGCGACCGCCTTCAGCAAAGGCTTTTTGCGTCAGTAGCATACGGCGTACGTCGGCATGATGGATGATAGCATCAGCTACTTTTTCAGGATCTTTAGTACCAGATAGCGTACGCATAGAACGGCGTTCTTTGGCATATGGCAAGGCGTTTTGGAAAGACAATTCAGTATGCGCCAGACCTTGGATACCAGTACCGATACGAGCCGTGTTCATAAAAGTGAACATGGCTTTTAGGCCTTTATGCGGTTCGCCGATTAGGTAGCCGACTGCGCCATCAAAGTTCAATACACATGTCGAAGATGCGCTGATGCCCATTTTGTGCTCAATTGAACCACAAACAACGGCATTGCGCTCGCCAGCTTCACCTTCAGCATTCGGGGTGAACTTTGGTACGATAAATAGTGATATACCGCGCGTGCCTTCTGGTGCATTTGGTAGGCGTGCTAGGACGATATGGACGATGTTATCTGTTAAGTCATGCTCACCGCTTGAGATAAAGATTTTGGTACCGCTGATTTTATAGGTGCCGTCATCTTGTGGAATGGCTTTCGATTTAACTTGACCCAAATCCGTACCACACTGTGGTTCAGTCAGACACATGGTACCTGCCCATGAGCCTTCGACCAACTTAGGTAAATACAGTGCTTTTTGCTCGTCAGTACCGTACTGAAGCAGCGTGTTGATACAACCTGTTGATAGACCAGGATACATTGACCATGACCAGTTAGCAGTACCGATCATCTCAGATTTGATAAGGTTGATTGACGTTGGCAGATTCATACCACCGAATTCTTCAGGGTATGAAATACCTTGCCAGCCGCCTTCTACAAACTGGTCATAAGCCTCTTTGAAGCCTTTTGGTGTGGTCACGACGCCATCTTCAAAATGACAGCCTTCTTCACCACCTGATTGATAGAGCGGGGCAATGACGTTTTCAGCAAAATCAGCCATACCTTGTAGAATCATGTCTACAGTTTCAGGATCAGCGTTTTCGCCGTTGTCTAAGCTTTTATAATGCGTCTGATAGTCAAATACATCATTAATCAAAAATTTGATATCACGTAAGGGGGCTTTGTAAGTTAACATAATCGCTCTCTTTGGTTAGTTCGCTATCATAGACTTATGGCGCAATATTTGAGTCACAACTTATGTAAGCGATATTTACTTATTTTGGATGAGCTAGACGTTATATTAGTCATCAAGTGAGTTGTTAGTGGACAGCTTTCCAGTGTATTAGTTATTAGAACGTCTTTAGCGACGGACAGCTGTTATGGCGTTGATATGATTATAAATCTTAAACAGCGACAAATATACAACTAATAACTATTATTCATGATTAATTATGTTATTAATTCATTTTAGTTTGTATAGGTAAATTGTATCTTCGCTTGAAATTACTCTATAAAGGGCTATGTAGACTCATCTAAATTCAAAGAAAAATGGACTTATCAAATAGGAAAAGCCATTTATGAGCACCTCAAAAAAGCAACAGCGAGCCTCTTGGTTGAGCGCACTATTAACTCGTATTAAGGGGTTAATCGATGGTGAGCTAAGTCATTTACTGACAGTCAATCGCAGCCATCGACCATGGCATATGCCAATCATCGCGGCGATTGCGATTAGCTTTCCGGTGTTTGTAGGGGCTTATTTTGGTGACTTATCTTCAGGTATCAAAGCCTCGCTAGGCTCGATGATTATTCTAAACCTACCATTTGCAGGCGGGCTACCACATCGGCTAGTGACAGTTATGGCTTGGGGGTTTGCGATGATACTGAGCTTTGCATTAGGTCTGATCGCGCAGCTGTTACCAGTGCTGCGATTACCTGTGTTTATGCTGATTGGCATTAGCGTAGTGATGCTAGGTCGTTATTATCGGCAACCACCACCAGCAGGATTGTTTGTGTTGATGGCGGGTGCGATTGCGCTATTTATCCCTGTGCCGATTGATCAAGTGCTCTCAGCGATAGGGCTTGTGATATTGGGTAGTGGCTCCTCGATGTTGCTAGCGCTACTCTATAGTTTGTTCTTATTGGCGACGCGTCCAGTTGCTTCTGTACCTGTCTATGACTATCAGCCTGATATGATTAGCGATAGTCTGATCGTGGTAAGTTTCGTTAGTTTGGCGTTGGTCGTTGCTGTTCTGTTAGAGCTGCCTTATCCCTACTGGGCAGCGATGAGCTGCTTTATTATCACCCAAGGTATGCAGCTACGAACCATGTGGATCAAACAGTTGCACCGTTTATTGGGTACGTTGGCTGGCATGGGCGTGGCGGGCTGGATGCTGTCTTGGGGACTATCAGGATGGAGCATCGCTATAGCAATACTATGTATGATGTTTTTGATTGAATCGTTTGTCGATCGGCATTATGGACTGGCGGTAATATTTATCACGCCGCTGACGATATTTATCGCCGAGTATGGTAGTACGATGTCAGTGCCACCAGTCGCTGGAGACGTTATCCAAGCGCGTATGATTGATACGGCGCTCGGCTGCGTGATTGGATTGAGCGGTGGTCTGGCGATACACTCTACGCGATTGCGTGTACCGCTGCGCCGTTTTGAAAATTGGCTATTACTGCGTTTTAGTTAATAGCTTTACAATGCATTCTCTTTGATTAACCGTCTTTATTTAACGCTGTTGTCGCTTGTGCTACATCGATAGTATGCCCAGTCCAACGCTCAAAACTTAAAGCGGCTTGACCGATAAGCATACCGTAGCCTTCAGAGATCTGTGCGCCACGAGCAGCAAAATGCTGCAAGAATGGCAGCGGACGACCATACATCATGTCATAAGCGTATTGACAGTTTAGAGCATCATCTAGCGGCAACGTATCACCTGACAAGCCAATAGAAGTGGCATTAATGATAATGTCAAAAGCGCCACTGAGTTCATTGGTCGCGCAAACCTCGATATTTTGGTCATCGATTATTGAGCTGGCCGCACTGAGCTCATTTACCAAATCAGCTGCCTTAGACACGGTGCGATTGGCAATCGTGAGAGAGTTAATACCTGCTTCAAATAACGGTAGTATCACGCCACGAGCGGCACCACCTGCACCTATTAGCGCCACACGAGCATCGGTCAGCGGCCAGTCCATACTCATAATGTGATTGATAAGTCCTTGTCCATCCGTGTTATCACCATAGAGTGCTTCAGTGATTGGCACGCCGCTTTCTAGTAGTGCTTTGTTCAACATTAATGTATTGACCGCGCCTGCCGTTTTGGCATGTTCTGATAAGCCACCACGCGCTGCGCAGCAGTCATAAGCGACTTGTTTAAAAGGAACTGTCACGTTAGCGCCCACACCGCCACCGCAAAAAACGCCTCAACAACAGCTGTAAAACTGGCGGCATCATCAGGGCAGTACTGCCGCTGATAGCTAATATCAATCCCTGCTTGTACAGCAAACTGCTCATGAATCTCGGGAGATTTACTATGGGCGATTGGATTGCCAATAACGATAAAGTGTTGGGTCATAAATAGTCCGCTGGCTAGAAAATAAACATACCATCAAAGAAGCAAGTAAGTGGCGCTCAATCATCATAATGGATAACGCTATGATTGACAAACCAAGAGGCTATGACCAATCAATGATGAGAAAGTGACAGCGTTAATTAGAGGTTGCCTTATCGCTTTTGAAAATAAATTGTGATATTGAAGCAGCTTTAGGTAATTAGTACGCAGGCAGTTTTCTACTTCCTATTAAAGAAAAGACTGTTTTGGTACGTTATATATTTAACAAATCTGTACTCTCGGGGAGTGCTCCGCGTAACGTAAAAGGTAGTCAAGTGCTGAGCAGTTGGGTAAACTATAAAACATGGAAACCTATATCAATATGCTGTAATGACTGCTAGATTATAATATTTGTGAAATATGCTCTTTATTGAAAACTATTCGTTATCAGCGGCGTTTCTGCCAGCTCGTTAATCCTATTTCGAGATCAATCTAAAAGTGTGAGTAAATTATCCATGTGGAATCCTAACCTACAGACCCTTCTAGTCGGTACGATAATGGCAGTTGGTGTGACGCTCAGTGGCTGTGACAGCACCAAAGAAGATGCTCCAAACCCAGATGCTGAAACCACTGAGCAGGTAACAACGAATGAGCCAGTACAGGACAACGCAAACAATCCTGACCTAGATGGCGCCACTGCTCAGCAAGGCACGCCAGTGAGATATGATGTCGCAGCATGGGGTACGGATAAGGTTGAGTCGCTCGCGGTGGACGAGTTAGATAGTATAAAATCGGTGTTTGGCGAAGTGATGAGCACGGATGAAAACAGCCTAGACTATGCCAGTAATCCAGCGGCAAAATATCGCTTTATGAAAACGGACGCGCCTTATCTAGATATCATCGACTCTGAAAAATATCTAGAGCTTGGCTGGTACTATGCCAATCCTACTGACACAGACAAAGAAAAAGAGCTGAGCCAAAACCACGCCAAAAAAGCCTATCAACTATCGCGTCAACTGATGGGCGATGATGGCGGAAAAATGGTTGCTGATATGCTCAATAGTCAAATCATCAAAAATAGAATCGTCGGTGGACAAAAAATAGAGCTAGCAAAATGCGAGTTTTATAGCTGCATGCTGGTGATCAATAAAGCCGCCGCTCAAACAGACAATAGCTAAATCATGACCGATATGACGTCAGTGCCAAACGGCTGGGTTTGTCTGTATCCACAAGTCAGCAGTGTGACCGATGATAGTAGTTTGACCAAAGACAGCAGTGTGACCGAAGAGGGCAGGTCGACTAGCCAAACGGTAACCATGTCTTTAGATAATCGCGGGCTGGCATACGCTGACGGTTTTTTACCACCATGGGTGTCATTGATGGATTGATACTGTGGTCAGACTACCATTATCAGAGGCTTGTCTCTCATGCTAAAGCCTTGCAGCTAAACATAAATAGCGAAGAGCTATTAGCCGTACTGCAACTGTATGCCCAGCAGTTAGAGCAGGGTATGCTAAAGCTAATAGTTACTCGCGCTGCGCAGAATGTACGCGGTTATGGTTATACACCTAATGCAAATGGTAGCGACTGTGAAATATGGCTAAAGGCTACTGCAATGCGAGTTTCTACGGCGCTGCAACTGTCCTTGCCTGATGGGAGCTTAATACCTATCCAACCTAATGCTTCGGCAATATGTTTGGCTTCTCAGATTGCTTGCTTACCACCACCGCTGGCAGGTCTCAAGAGCCTTAATCGTTTAGACAATGTCCTCGCTAGTAGTGAGCTACAACGTATAAAAGCTGAGCCATTGGCATCAAATCTTGCTTCAACACTTGGTGAAGGTCTGTTACGCGACATGAGCGGGCAGTGGGTCGAAGGTACGATGAGTAATGTATTCTATCAATTGGCAGAAGAGTCGCTATCGGAATCCAAAACTACCTCTAGTATTCATAAAGATAATGAAAACTACCTAACCACCGGTCAGTGGTACACCCCTTCTATGGCTCAATCGGGTGTCGCTGGCGTCATGCGTCAGGTAATTATAGATGCACTATCCACGACGCAATATCCAGTCAGAATCAGGTCGCTACAAGATGAAGATTTGCCTAAATTAACGCAGTTATTCTTTTGCAATGCACTGCGCGGTATCATGCCAATGAGCAGTCTGACGTTGTTGTCAGGTGATGTTGTGGATTTTGAATCCGTTTAGTTGTTATTGAAAAACAATAAATTTGGTATCAATAAAATCATCTGGATATAAAACCACTTGCTCATTTCTATACATTTCTTGCGCTTTCAAAAGCGCACTTTGCTCATCTTCTGCGACAACATCCACGATAGTGCTTAATGTTTCGACAATTTCAACTTGAAAGGTTTGTGCTGCCTTTTTATCTTTTCTTATTATATTCACACTCGATTCTCATATATCACTTCAGTCATTTACACCAAGTAGATTAGCAAAAGCCCTCAAAAGAAGTGATCGTCTTTTGTTACGTGGTCTTGTGTCTTAAAGCAAATCGATCAATGCTGCTTATCTAATAAGGAGATAAGCCAATGTACGAAGTTTATGAAGATGAAAGTATCCCGCTACAAATCCGTCGTTTGATGGTGTTTGATGAAATCTGTAAATTAGCGAAGAAAGAACCTGATGAAATTATTCATTTATCAAAATTTACTCAGTTATCACTCGGAGTTATGTATCTAAAGGATTTCAAGAAATTTATAGCTTTTGGTGGTGTGTTTGAGTATGCACAAACACCCGAAGAAGTTATTGAACAACGTATTCGCATTTTTCCTAACGATGAGCCAGTAAAGTGTGCGCTAACTGTTAATTTAAAGCAGTTTACTCGCCCAGCTAGTACACCTATACAATTAGTGTGGTATTGGAATAAATATGTAAAGAATAGAATGCATGCTTATATTGACTATCGTGAAGAAGTTTTTTTCGGATAAATGATGAAATTGATTCGGATTACCCACCGCATAAGTTTCATGACCGTCTAGTTGCGACAGCTCGTCTGCCACTATGGGATGATAGAGATGAGTTAATTGCAGATGTATACCGTGACAATCAAGGCGAACCTAGACCTGAACGTTATAATGAAAGGCGTCTGTTATAATTCGAAATAATTACTATGTTATACGAAACTCATAATTAAGTTACTACTTATAGTTATAGCTGCTAATAAATTTTAGCGGCTATAATATTATGATCTTGATACTGTGTTTATATGACGTATTAGCCTTCTTACATAAATCACCACTAGCCTTTGTAGCTCCGTCAATTGAAGTTAATGCACTGGTACTTTCGCAAGAAGTCTATTGAGTGATGCATATCTCCAATAACGTTCTTCATAATTGATCGTCTTTTGTTAATGAGTATTGCGTACTGATGTTAATCGATCAATGATTGCATTCTATCCAATACTATCTAACAGGGGATAATAAATGCGTACTACCTATGAAGATCAACGAATTCCACTACAAATCAGACGCTTGATGATATTCAATAAAGTTTGCGGTGCAGCGAAAAGAAATCCTGATGAAATGATTCACTTACCTTGTTATTCACAGATAGCATTTAGTATTGTTTATTCTAAGAAAGATAGAAAATACACAGCATTTGGGAGTGTGTTTAAGTATGCGCATACTCGTCAAGAAGTCATTGAACAAGGTTTAGATAAGCAGTTTCATGAAGATACTGTGATGTGTGCAATCACAACCGAAAGACAAGCTTTTACTAAAGCTTCTCGCACTCCGTTAGGGCTGCTAATGAGCTGGAATAAACAGGTAAAAAATCGAGCTTATACCTGTCTCGATGGCAATGTGAAACACTTTTTCAAAGTAAATGATGAGCTAGAGCTAGATTACCCTCCTCATAAGTTTGACGGTCGTTTGGTTGCTGCCAAAGGTTTACCATTATGGGATGATAAGTGTTCTTAGTATAATTTTCGATAGTGACCACGGCTTACAAATTCAATGATGCCTTTATCTCGTAATATTTGTAATTGTTGGCGAATTTTATCTTTTACGTGGTTGTTTTCAGGATGTTTGAGCTGCAACTCATTAGCAAAAGCATAAACTTGATTGAGAGAAAAACTGACATCGAGACGGTCGATACATTGCCAGACATCGAGTGTCCAACCGCGTGAAGCCATAGATTGCTTGCGTAAAAATAAAGTCTTTTGGAACTGTTGGGTGACATTTTCACGCGGTATAACTTGTTGGTCTTTGACCAAAAACACTTTGCCTGATTCGGGTACTTGGCGTAAGTCAATATTGCAACCAACCCAACCTGCTCGTTTTGCCGTCACTGATAAGGGTTGACGCTTAACAATAATATCGGGTGTAAAGAAATGCTTGGGAATAATTAGAAAATTGTTGACGGTGTATTCTTTTGAGTAGGTTAAAAAGAAAAAGCTGGGATTGTCCTTACTATTGATACGCTCAATCATCGTCTTATAAGCGCCATCATTGACAACATTGCTTAACTTGGCTTTTTTACTTTTTAGCTCATATTGCTCATTACAATTTTCGCAATAAAAATCAGCGACAGGTTTGTTATTAGCAAACTCAGCTAGCGATTGGGCGCTACAATTGGTGCAGTAACTATTTTCTTTTACCCATGCTTCACTGAGTACACGAACTTTTGAGGTTCAGAGTGATAGTTTTTAGCAAGACTTTGGTTGAAATGTAGGTTCATAAGATATTTTTATTATTAATAGATAAGCTGAGAATACTGAAAAAAACGCCTAAGTATTAAGCCATATAAACTGCTATCAAGAGCAAGATAATTCATAAGCTAAGCAAATACCATTGAAAATCGCACGGTTCAGTGCTAAATTCTAGCAAACATCTGCCTCGCGAGTTGCCATGAGCAAGCCTACACCTAATATACCACCTGAACGTCCCAATGAGTCGCCGTCAAACAAGCAAGATGGCACAGTCGAGGAGCGTGTCGATACCACGCTGCCGGACGCGCAACCAGTGGTAGATGAGGTGGAAGACACATCAGCAACGCCAGCAACCAACGTCTCGCTTATCAGTGGTAACAGTAAACCGCGTCAATATAAAGTCAATAACCCATCGTTTTTTATGCAACGTGGCTATCAAGTGCTGCTAGTGTTGGGGCTGATTGCTGCATTTTTCTTAGTCATGGTTTATCAGACGTTGTTTGGTCGTATCGAGCAGCCGCAGCAAATGGTCACGATTGAGCCAGGTCAGACGTATTATGGTCTACTACCGCAGTGGCAGCAGCAGATTCCGCTGTTCTCAGCAGGCGTGGCCAAGCTATATATCAAATCGCAAGTCGATGCGCCGTTGCATGCTGGTACGTATCAATTACCCGAAAACCCGACTATCGCTGAGGCGCTACAAATACTAGGTCAAGGCGCAAAAGCGGCTATGGTCAAGGTACAGATTATCGAAGGCAAGACATCTAAAGACCTTTATCAAGCGCTGCGTGACAATGACAAAATCGAAAAAGAAGTACTGACCGCAGATAGTGACAATGCCAGTATTGCTCAAGCATTGGATTTAACGGGTGTATTGCCAGACAGCGTGACTAATAGCAGTGACCCGATTGTTAACTATAATCTTGAAGGTTGGTTCGCGCCTGATACCTATTATTACGGTGAAGGAACTAGCGATAAAAAAGTATTGACTGACTTGTATAAGCGTCAGCAGCAGGTACTGACTGATGCGTGGGAAAATCGTGCGCCGAATCTGCCTTACAAGAGTCCTTATGAAGCGCTAGTCATGGCGTCTATTATCGAAAAAGAGACCAGCGTTGCTGATGAACGTCCTTTAGTTTCTGCCGTATTTAGAAATCGCTTGAATAAAAACATGCGTATGCAGACAGACCCGACTATTATCTACGGTATGGGCAGTCGTTATGATGGTAATATTCGCCGTAAAGACATCAATGAGAAAACGTCGTACAATACCTACCAAATTGATGGTTTACCGCCAACGCCAATTGCGCTACCATCAGCGGCTTCTATCGAAGCGACCTTACATCCTGCCGATAGTGAAGCGTTGTATTTTGTGGCAACGGGCAATGGCGGGCACAAATTTACCAACAGCTTGGCTGAGCATAATCAAGCGGTAAAAGACTACCTCAGTGTCATGCGTGAGAAAAAATCTCAAACGCCGCCGCAGTAATATTCCTTCTTAATCTTCTTAAAAACTTATCGTTTATTGAGCGCTACAAAGTAGAGGTAGTGCTCATCAATGACATAAGGTCATATCATGTCAGTATCTATGCACACCAGCGCAACACCGTCACATACCAACACACCACCATCGAATCCACCTGAATCAAGTGCTTCAAATACGGAGACGGTGCCTAATTTAGGGCGCTTTATTAGTTTTGAAGGGACTGAAGGCGTAGGCAAAACCACCGCAATTGAACAGTTGTGCTTGCGCTTAGAAGCTAATGGTATTCCATATCTACGTACTCGTGAGCCAGGTGGTAGCCCATTTGCCGAGCAATTGCGTGACATATTATTGGACCCAGCGACGGATATCGAAGACGATACTGAGTTGCTGCTATTGTTTGCGGCGCGCTGTGATCACATGCAGCAAGTCATTTTACCAGCGCTCCAAAATGGTACTTGGGTGATATGTGACAGGTTTACCGACTCTACTATTGCGTATCAGGGCTTTGGGCGTGCGTATGGTGATGAGCTGGTACGCGGCAAAATCGATTTGCTTATCAAACAATTTGTGACGCAGCTTCCTGAGCTGACGTTGTGGTTGGATTTGCCAGTAGCAGAGGGTATGAAACGTGCCAATAAGCGCAGTGCGGCAGATCGTTTTGAGCAGCAGGCTACCGAGTTTTTTACTTGGGTGCATACTGGTTTTAGTCAGCTTGCGAGCGAGTATCCTGAGCGCATACAGCGTATTGATGCATCGGGCAGTACGGATGATGTGAGTGCGCGTATATGGCAGACTGTTATGGACAGATTCGATATCAAATAATTAAATTTTGCCAAGTAGGTTTGTAGATTTATAAGGCAGTTAGATGTATCGATAGCTAGTCAATCAGTCAGTTAGCACCAATAAAAAGCCCCAGCACATTGCTGGGGCTTTTTATTAAGGTAAATATTTTATCTTTAAGTCAATAAAGCAGATAACAACACATATTATTTTTCGTCTGGCTTATCTACTTTTACATCCTCAGTAGTAGCGCTAGAGGCGTCGCTATCTTGAGCAGAGTCAGGTAGACGATTTGGGTCAAGCGCACCTTTTTTGTTTTTAGGCGCACTACCATTGCCATTACTGTTCGTAGAGGTTTTGGTCTTCGAAGTCGCTGTCGAATTTGCAGACATGACGCCTTTATTATCCACATTAGTAGCAGACGTTTTTGGCTCTTCTACTGCTCCACTTTTCTCTACCGTAGTGCTAGAAGGTGACTGAGTCTCGGTACTACTGCTTTGAGTGGTTGATGACTGATTAGCAGTGTTTTGCTCATCGCTTTTGTCACTATCTACCGAAGGCTCTGGCGCTGCTGTCTGGCTATCGTCAGGGTTAGGCTCCTGCTCTTTACGCTTTTCAGGGGCTTTTGAATTGGACTCAAAGTTAGCATCCGCTGCCATGCGAGCCTGCTCTTGCTTAGGCGTTACATCGACTGGCTTTGGCTGTACTTCATCGTCTACCACTAGCGATATAAGCTTACGGTCACGAGGGACAGTACCGTCAAATTTATCGGTGATGACGTGCAGTTTGCCTTCTTTGTCGACGGTATATAGCGGTACGAATTGCTTATTATCGGCTTTATATTGCTCAAAGCTATAGCTATCCGTGATGTTGGTAATCTTAATTCGAGCTTTTTGGACAGCATACTGGCAAGCTTGGTATAGGTTACATCTTTGCCAAACAACCACTGTGAATGGAAGTTAGATTGCTTGTCATCACGCTCGCTTTTGACTTTTTCGTCACTGAATTTAAGACGATATAGCTTACGCTCACCAAATTCATGACGATAATGAATCTCGGACAACGTGTTCATTTCTTTGTCCATACTCATCGCAAACAAGCGACCAATACCGATCAGATCCAGATGATGATCTGCGTGATCAGAGATAGGGTTGCCAAAGTAAGTACGTAGACCGCTCATGCGTGCGCGTGCAATATTAGTGTAGTTATTGTGCGCAACGATGACGTCAAAACCTTGGTCTTTGAGAGAGGTAGCAATCAATAGCGTAATTGGATTTGAGCCAACGATAAGGATACCGTTGGTCTCAGGCTCACGTACGCCTAGTAGATTACCGATGACCTTTGCACCCAGGCCCTGAATCATGACCGTACCGATAATGACCATAAATACCAGAGGTACAAGTAGCTCTACGCCTTGAATATCATACTCTTGCAAACGAATCGCAAACAGGGATGAGATAGCAGCAGCGACGATACCACGTGGCCCAATCCAGCTAATCATCAGCTTTTCATTGGTCTTAAGGTTCGAGCCGATAGCCGATGCCCAGACCGATAGTGGACGTGCGACAAACATCACGATAGCGAGCAGCACTAGCCCTGCAAAACCAACGCTGAGCAAGCTTGCTAGCTCTACACGCGCCGCCAGAATAATGAACAGCACTGAAATCAGCAAAATGGTCAACGACTCATTAAACTCTAAAATCGTCTCACGTGGGAATTTTGGCCAGTTCGCCAATGCCACGCCCAGTACTGTGACGGTCAATAGACCAGATTCATGCTCTAGATGATTCGATATCGAAAATAACACCAGTACAAATGCTAAGGTAAAGACATTACGTAAGAATTCAGGAATCATATGACGGCGCATAAGGAATGCAAGTAGCCAAGCGCCCGCCATACCCATTGCAGTTGCCAATACGACAATTTTAGCAAACAGTAGAATACTACTGGCTTCACCGCCTGAGATAATGTACTCATAGACCAATACCACAGCGATAGCGCCGATTGGGTCAATGATAATACCTTCCCATTTCAAGATATTGGAAATGGTTTTGTTAGGGCGTACACTGCGCAGCAGCGGCATAATAACCGTCGGACCAGTCACACAGACTAGCGCACCGAAGAGTAAAGCAATCAATGGATCGACATCGAATAGTAAATAAGTCGATAGTGCCACGATAGCAATGGTAATCAGTACACCGACCGATACTAGCATCTGTACCACGGTACCATGTTGCTTAATCTCATCGAACTCTAGCGTTAGCGATCCTTCAAATAGGATAATTGCTACGCCCAAAGAGATGAAAGGAAACATCAGCTCGCCTAATACCAGATCTGGGTCAAATACACCCAGCACTGGGCCGACGATAATACCAATCAGTAATAAAAATAAAATGGATGGTTGCTTTAAATACCAAGCCAACCATTGGGCGGCAATGCCAATCCCAACCACGCCGGATAGCAAAAGGGCGGTATCCATAAATTAATCCTTTTATAATCTTGTCATATTTTATATCTACCGATAGCTGTTATAAGATAGTCGCTACCGTTTATTTCACAATAAGTTGTTATCCGTTTTTATTGTAGCTAGACCATCGCACTGATAGCCATCATGAATCACAACATAAGCTAGATATGATATAACTACTATAAAGTAGCAAAGACAAAAGCGCTTCTAGATAAATCACAATACGCTAGAAATGCAAAAGATGGAAAACAAGAGTGATGATAGCCAGTTTATAAACCTGCAATAAACAGTCTTATATACAAGCTAACTTTTGTTTGTTTAGTAAAATATTTGGTTTGACATCATACCATGATTTTATTTCAAGCTGATGTAAGCCGTACCTGCTAAAAAGCTATCTCACGGCCACAAAAGTATACGAAGTCCGTATGAAATAACACTGCCTTAGGTTATCCTGCACTATGCAAAAGGCATTAGTATCATACTTTAAGTTTTTATTTATCATACAGTAGCTGCGTGGGGCATGCACGTCACGCATAGGATAATAGTGTTGGCGTCATAAAATGTCATATACTGATAGCTGAGAGTATTTATTTTTATAAGACGCTATTAATCATGTTCTACACTATTAACCATCTTCTAAAGACAGGCACTCTATAAATATTCAAGTAGTGAGTAGTGATAAAAATAAGCGTAAAGTAATTGCTAAATAGCTATGACAATAAGTTCGAATAAAAGTGCTGCGTAGCATAAATAGACAAGATAAATAGATAAAAGAATATAATTTCACCAAATAGTAACGAATAGGGACATGCCGCTTGGTGTAGTCGCTATCGCTGACAATCATAACGTGGCTGTTAATAGCAGCGATTACTCATATGGAGGACACAAAATGCCTATCAATATGTTCAAAGGACAGACCACTGCCGATATGCAGCGCTGGTTACAACGTAGTGCTCTAGCATTCGCTATTAGTACCGCTATGTTTGCTAGTATCAATGTCACGACGATAAACAGTGCGCAGGCTGCAGTCACGACGGCTGATTTTTCTGGTTTGGTGCAACAAGTCACGCCAGCAGTGGCACGTGTCAATGTTACCAAAACGATTAGTGAGGCCGAGCTCGCTAAGGCTCAGACTGCTGAAGTGTTGCGTCAGTTCTTTGGTGATCGTCTACGTATTCCTGATCGAGTCGCGACGCCAGCGATTGAACATGCTTATGGTACGGCCTTTTTATTACCTCCAATGGATATATGCTGACCAACCATCATGTCATCGCAGGTGCGGACAAAATCACTGTGACGCTCAATGATAGAACCGAGCTTGATGCAACTTTGGTTGGTAGTGACGAGCGCTCAGATGTGGCTGTGCTAAAAGTTGAGGGCAGTCAATTTCCAGCCCTGCCTATCGGCGACTCAAGTGGTCTAAAAGTAGGGGAGCCAGTGTTAGCAATCGGTTCGCCATTTGGTTTTGACTACTCAGCCTCTGCCGGTATTGTCAGTGCCAAATCGCGTAGCTTCTCACGTGAGACGAGCGTACCATTTATCCAAACAGATGTAGCACTAAACCCTGGTAACTCTGGCGGACCACTATTTAATCAACGCGGCGAAGTGATTGGTATTAACTCGCGCATTTTTAGTGGTACTGGCGGTTATATGGGACTGTCATTCTCTATCCCTATTGACGCTGCCATGGATATTTATGAGCAGCTAAAAAATGATGGTGAAGTAGCGCGTGCATATCTAGGAATCTATCCACAAGATATCGATCGCAATCTGGCCGAGGCTTACAATTTAGAGCGCCCTCAAGGTGCCTTACTGACTCGTGTATCACCAGATTCACCAGCACAAAAATCAGGCCTAAAACCTGGTGACATCATTTTGCAATACAATGACGTACAAATCATGGAGGCATCAGATTTGCTGAACTTGCTCAATCGAGCGCGTCCAAGCGACCCCTTCCGTGCACGGATTCAGCGTAACGGTAAGCAGATGGTGATTAACGGTAAGCTCGCTTATGCGCCCAATGATGTAAGAGCACAGAGCGGTGATGAGCAAAATGATGATGTGCAGTTGGGCTTGCGTTTACGCGATTTGACGGCAGATGAACAAGCAGAAATCGCTGTCGATAATAAAACGGGCATATTGGTTACCACTGTGGATCCTACTGGATTGGCCGCGCGCTCAGGTATTCTGGCAGGCGATGTCATCACTAACTTTCATCAAAAGCCGATTGAAACAGTAGCAGACTTTTCAGGTGCTATCTCATCTCTTCCTAAAAAGGCGTGGTCACTATAGAAGTTATACGCCAAGGCATTCCTGCTATTATTGGTCTACGTATTGAGTAGGTGTCCTGGTTAAAGCGTGGCTGTTAATGTGACTAATAACGTAACTCAGATTACGGTGCAGAGTATAAAGGCAGCGCGCACGTCAATAATTGTGCTTGTCTATCATGGAGGTCGACCTCTATAATGTTTGGTTTTTTATCAAACAGCTAAGAGTAAGACCTCAACAGCAATCCATTCGTTAAGTGAGTTATTGATCAATCAATGGGCTCTAAGGTGGGCCGAGTCGCTTAGTAGGCTCGTACCATTATGCAACCGCTAGGTAATTATGACTGACCCCGCTCTACATACGCTTATTACAACGACGTCAGCAGCATTGCTAGCGTACATTGCACTGTGGTCAGGGCTACAAACGTTTAATGCCAATCCTACCAAGCGCTTTATACGTATTTGGGTGAAGCTTGCATTATATTATGCCGCCTATACGATGCCTGTTTGGGTGATATTGCTTATCATGGTTTGGTCACAGGACCTGATGCCGATGTTAGCTCAGCTATCATTACCTGCCGTACTGATGGCAATATTGATGATGGGCTTATATTTTTTACTGTCATTGTGCAACCCAACCGCTTACGATTAGAGCATCATTCTATTAACTTAGACTTGTCTACACCGCTCAAAGTCGCCGTATTAGCAGATTTACGTATAGGAATATACGGTGGTAAGCCGCGTCATATTCGCAAGCTAGTCTCTACTATTAATGCCTTGTCAGCAGACGCCGTACTGATTACGGGCGACTGGCTATACTATCCTAGTGCAGACTTGGTGGGTCAGTTAATGCTATTTAAAGGGGTGAATAAACCTGTTTATACGGTCATGAGCACCTCGGACTTGCGTTATCAATCTATGAATACGACCAAGCAAGGTCAGCCACTATTAGAAGATACATTGGCCAGTACTTTTGATGTCCTCGATATTAACTATATTGGTCAGCAATGTACGTCGCTGCCACTCAAGTGTGCAAGAGCAATAAATAAGCCGTCAGTCGTCAATCAGTCTACTCATCAAACTAATAATCAAGATAGTGCTGAGCAAGAAAACCCGAATATAAATCCATCAATAGCGGTGCTTTGCGGCTGGCAAGATGTGCCCAAGCAATCTACAGATATTGAAACGTCAGAGGCGACTGATAAAGCAATGCTTGGAACAGAGATTGCCAATGCCACCAGTCCAGTGATTATCTTGGCATCACGATTTGATAGTATCAGTGATCTGCCAAAGTCTTTACAGCCACGTCCTTTATTAATAACAGGTGCTGCAAAGGCTATTCAAAAAATATCCTGCTTGCTCAAAAACAGAACGATATTCGACGCAGTAGTGAGCAATCAGCATTGCTATATAACAGTCGTATGGGTAAGCAGCGCGGCTTATATCAACATGCAAGTGCACAGATATTTGTTAGTAGCGGCATCGGTACGAGAGGGTTGCCTTTTCGATTCTATCGACCTACTATCGATGTGTTGACGATTCGTTAATATTACATAAGAGACTTATCAGCGTACATTGATTGCGCTAAACTGCTTCTGTAGTAATGTGATTATTTATTTGCAAGGTTGTAGGCCAAGCTTTATAAGTTCAAGTAAAAAATAATACACGTTTTTTGGTACTAAATTTATAGGCTGACTGCCAATTGATTGATAGCGGTCAAATCAAAATATGCTACACTAACGAGCACTCTTATTATTATATTTCTGTCGGTTAGTAAGTACGCCTATTACTCTTGGTAGATTGCCATCACGATACTGATATCGTAGATATGATCATCTATGACACAAACGCTATTATAGTAAGTAGAGAAGCAGCATTAACATCAAGTAAGTTACGCCATTAGCGTTTATCAACGCATACAAAGCAATGGCCACTTGCAAACGACCTATCATGTGACAGCTTTAATAAAAGCTAGGATAATACAGTAAGGCACGGTTATGAGCACAGCATACGACGAGATCAAAACCCGACTACAAGGCTCAATGGTAGCTTTGGTAACGCCCATGCACCCTGACGGTAAGGTCGATTATAAACGTCTCGCAGATCTCATAGATTGGCAGATCGAGCAGGGCACACACTGCCTTGTGGCTGTTGGTACTACTGGCGAATCAGCGACCTTATCTATGCAAGAGCATAGCGATGTTATTCGCTATTTCGTTCAGCATGTCAAAGGTCGTGTACCGGTCATCGCGGGTACTGGTGCCAACAACACGATGGAAGCCATCAAGTTGACTCAGGATGCTGCCGATGCAGGTGCGGACTGCGCGTTGCTAGTCGCTCCTTACTACAATAAGCCACCACAAGAAGGCTTATTCCAGCATTATCAAGCCATTGCCAAAGCCGTAAATATACCGCAAATGCTGTATAACGTGCCTGGACGTACAGTGGTTGATATCGCTCAAGAAACGGTTGAGCGTTTGTGCGATATCGATAATATCGTTGCTATCAAAGATGCGACAGGATCTGTCGGTCGCGGTGAGCAATTGATAAAAGCCGTTGGTGACAGAATGGTTGTGTTATCTGGTGATGATGGCACTGCGCTTGATCTAATGAAAGTAGGTGGCAAAGGTAATATCTCAGTCACTGCTAACGTAGCACCAAAAGCCATGAGTGAGACTTTTTCTGCGGGTTTACGTGGTGATTTTGAAGCGGCTGGTAAAATCCATGACGTGGTCAAACATTTGCACCGTGACCTATTCATCGAATCAAGCCCTATCCCAGCGAAGTACGCCTTGCATAAAATGGGCATTATCGATAAAGGTATCCGTCTGCCATTGGTTTGGCTCGCCGAGCAGCATCATGCGACTATTGATGAAGCATTGGTTCGAGCAAACATACGATAAATTGATATTTAGCCAATTAATATTCGGTGATTTAAGACTTGCTGCACATTAGATGAGTGCCATTCGATCTAGCAGTAAGTCAACTTATCACGATAAGTCAATCGCATACATGAGCAATAACTGCTAACTCAGAGAGACAACATGATGACAGTATCATCAAAGACAGTATCATCAAAGACGACAAAACTACTTCCAGCAATGCTGACCTTGGTTTTGGGTAGCACTTTGGTATTAAGCGGCTGTCAAGCGACCAAAAACCTGCTTGGTAAACGTGATAACGGCAGCTTAGATTATCAACAAAGCAAAAAGCTTGCACCGATAGAGCTACCTGCCGCCCAAGAAACGGCACCTTTTGTACCTTTGTACCCAACACCGAATGTGGGTGCGAACACGCTCAAACTACAGAATGAGTCAGGTAATCAGTATCAGCTGCCAAAGCCTCAGCGTGCTGTTAGTAGCCCTTCAAACTAATTTATTTCTTCACTTGTACCGCCGATTTTTATGATTATTGATTAAAATAATATCGATATTGTAATAAGAGTCAGCGGTCGCTGCGCGTTTTTACCACATAAGCTTGAACGAACAGGAACCCTATAATGCAAAAGCAACAACTGCTGTATAAAGGCAAAGCCAAATCTGTCTATGAAACAGAAGACAATGATCTTCTTATTTTACACTTCCGTGATGATACCTCAGCGCTTGATGGTAAGCGTATCGAACAATTGGCACGTAAAGGCGTGGTGAATAACCGCTTTAATGCTTTTATCATGCAAAAATTGTCTGATGCTGGTATCGAAACGCATTTCGAAAAGCAATTGTCTGACGACGAAGTGTTGGTTAAACGCTTGGACATGATTCCTGTAGAGTGCGTGGTGCGTAACTTTGCAGCTGGTAGTTTGGTGCGTCGTTTAGGCTTAGAAGAAGGTCAGGCATTGACGCCGCCAACTTATGAGCTTTTTTATAAAGACGATGCGCTAGGTGATCCGATGGTTAACGAATCACTTTCTGTGTCTCTTGGTTGGGCGACCAAAGAGCAATTGGCTAAGATGGAAGAGCTAACCTATCAAGTCAACGATGTATTAAAGGCATTGTTTGATGCGGGTGATTTGATTCTAGTTGATTTTAAACTAGAGTTTGGCGTATTCCATGACCGTATCGTATTAGGTGATGAGTTCTCACCAGATGGCTGCCGTATCTGGGACAAGAACACTAAGAAGAAACTTGATAAAGACCGTTTCCGTCAATCATTAGGCGATGTGATCGAAGCTTATGAAGAAGTGGCTGACCGTATTGGTGTGCCATTAAAATAAGTATCTGATACTTAGCATACAATAAAAACTGAGCCATGTGCTCAGTTTTTTTATGTCATTATATTAATGTTGGTTCCCTAGTGAGGACTTGAATCTTTGGCTGTGGGTTGATGATCTCAGTATATTTAGGTAGTCGCGAGGTACTTGATAATGTACATGCAGTGAGCCTTTGTATCGTTATTTTTATTTACAATAAGTGCTGTGAGATTTCTTAGACAGCTATTTGACTTATATTATTGTTCGTATTTCTCATCATCATATTATAGTGTGAGATATGACCTGTCTTTTCGAACACAGCCTCAAAAATTCTATTATATTCGTCTATAGATGCAAATTGTCCATCAATAAATAGATCATCTGGAATACAGTGAGATCCGTCATTGACCCAACATATAAGAGATTTACAAATTAATTGCTCATTCGAACAAGTAAACTTACTTAGAATATCATCATCTCCCATACTTCCAAGAATTTTAAAATAATTCTCAATTATTCGTCGCATAGAGTTTTGAATAGCTATTGGGGAACCCATGTTTTCTTGTAACTCTCGCCATAACATCTCATAAGAGCTGTATATCGGATTCTTATTTTGATAATTAATAATGCTTGTCTTATTTTCTGATTTTCTTAATTTCCAGAAATTAACTGTATTCTCCGACTGTGCTTGGCCGTTCACAAAGGATATTTCTTTATGGAAGTAAATGTTATGAGTTAATATTATTAATTGTTTAAACTGATGATTATCATCATTTTTTACGTTTTTTATTATGTCTTTAACCAAGCTACTAACAACAAAAAGGATATTACTATCTAAGCTTGATATTGGATCATCAATTACGATAACTCGATCGGTATTTATTGAACTTTCAGTTCGTCCTCCTTTGCATAGATGATAAAAATAAAGAAAAGTTATGAATGTTACTTCACCTTCACTTAGAGTATCTTTGGCAAGAGTGCCGTCACCCCTATGCAGCTGATACCTGTTTTGCTCAAAAGGTTGTATGCTAAATCCAGTAAAACCAAAAGATAATAATGAAGCATTTATATCCTGAACCGTCGTTATAGTATTAGTTGGTATCTGCGAAAGATCGTCTATCTCTTGCTCTATACCTTTCATTATTAAATTTGCAGTTTCAATTTGCTGTGTAATACCCGTTATAGCTTTAACTAAATTCCTTTTTTTGGAGTTATATTCGTCAAGTATGGTTTTATTAGAGTTGACCGTATAGTGCCACACTTGCTGTTTCAAACGAGCTTTTGAGTCACTTAAACGTGCAACTAAATTGTTGTGAGCTTGAATTGCACCGTTTGAACTAGCAATAATTTCCTGTAATCGTTCGAACTCTTCTGAGGTAGTGTAAATATCTAAATCACGACTCAACTCCTGTGATTTATCACGCATAATATTAAGATTTAATTCTAGTTTTATTTTGAGTTGATCAGAAGTCTGCTTGAATAGATCTATGTCAAAACTATAAGGGTTAGACTGCTCATGTATACTAATTATACGATTTAATGACGATTTTATAGTGTTAACTTCGCTAACGTAATTAGCAAGTAACCTATCTACTAGAGCCTTTTTTTCCTTATAAGTCGCATCAAAATAATTTTCTATGCTTTCTCTAAATTCATCATCGATTGTCTCTTTTGACAAAACGGACATGTGCTACTATTTTCTTGAATATGTTCTACACCTGTGCTTACCCAATCACTAATTCTCAAGTGCTCTATTAGATTTGATATGCCAATGTCATTTTTGCCTATTATCACTTCTTTCCAGATAGTATTATCTTCTATTCTGGATAAAGCTTCTGGCGATATATTCTCTATATTGGATATTGTAGATGTACTGTCATGAAAAATAGATGTTGCAGTGGTTTCCAATTCCTCCAATGTTAAGACTGGCGTATTATCGCTTAACCCCTGTAGGTTCTTTTTGAAAAAAGCAGCTTTGTTGTTTAGGAAAGACAAGGAACTTCTAAGGAGGTTATGGTGACGTAGTACACTATTGTTCCAAATAGCTTCTGTTTTTTCTTCTTCTAACGTACTTAATAAACCTTGTTTAGTCTCCAATGTAGATGTAAATCGTCTAAGGTTCTCCATTGCATCATTTAGTTTAAGTTTTTCTTCTCTGATTTTTTTTCGTTATCTACATCTTCTTCACCAATTGTAAAAATACCTTCAAAACTACTATTAAGAATATTTCTGTCTTTAAAATCTTTGTTGTATACAAAAGTTTCAACTGTACGGTTGTCTAACCAGTTAATCGTACAGTTAGATTGTGGTTTATCTAACAGCTTAGAGATTGTAGTTTTTCCACTACCATTAGCTCCATAAATAAAATTAACCTTTTCTAAGTTATTACAGCTTATTCCTATTGCATCGTATGTACCAATATTTCTAATTTGGAAGCTCTGAATCATACCTATAATCAAAGTAAAGAGTGTTTATGCTTGTAGAAAACACTAAGAGAGAGGAAAGACACAACTAATTTTGATAAATTTTATAGCCTTACATCATAGGATACTCATGACATAAAATCAAAATTAAAGAACATTTCCACTCAGATAGTATCTATCATTTATTAGCATACCCCAAGAGAACCATTTACCTAACCCTTCAAACCTATTAACAGACTGAACCGCCCCGACTTTATCGGAGAGTGATTTACTTGAGTCAGGCAGCGATGCCTGACAGGGTTAAATTATCATAATACCGCTTTTCAAATTCAAAAGGTGACACATAACCAATCGTGCTATGCAGTCGTGTTTTGTTAAACCAATCGACCCATTCAAGGGTTGCTAGTTCAACATCGTTCACACCAGACCAGCTCTCTTTCAAATAATGAATGACCTCAGACTTATAAAGCCCGTTGACCGTCTCAGCCAGTGCATTGTCGTATGAATCACCTGTAGTGCCAACAGAGGCAATCACACCGCAGTCAGCCATTTTATCAGTATAGCGAATGGATAAATACTGAACCCTCGATCACTGTGATGAATCACATCTTTGGGATAGTTTCTATCTGCTATTGCTTGATTTAACGCCGCCATCACCATATCTGTGTTCATACGATTAGATACTTTCCAGCCCACAATAGCGCGAGCAAACACATCAATAATAAAAGCGGTATACACCCAGCCGCTTATCGTCTTGATATAAGTAAAGTCTGCCACCCAGAGCTGGTTAGGGCGATGAGCGCTAAAGTTACGATTAACCAAGTCATCAGCACGCTTTTGATCATCACGGCTGTGAGTTGTTATTTTACCCTTACCGCGCCAGACACCTTGTAGGCCATGCTGTCTCATTAAACGCTCTATGGTACAACGAGCAACCTTTAACCCGTCAGCTTTCATCTGCTGCCATACTTTACGCGCACCGTAACGGCATTTGCTGTCCTGCCAGATACGTTTAATCTCGCTGATGTAAAAGTCGTCATGTTGACTGCGCAATGAGCGTTTTTCAGGGTAGCTCTCCAAGTCTTTAGCACGGTGATAGGTTGATGGGGCAATCGGTAATACTCTACAGATCAGCTCGACCCCATAATTATTCTTATGATCGTCGATGAATTGAATCATGAT
Organism: Psychrobacter sp. ER1; assembly: GCF_048631835.1. Taxonomy (NCBI): domain Bacteria; kingdom Pseudomonadati; phylum Pseudomonadota; class Gammaproteobacteria; order Moraxellales; family Moraxellaceae; genus Psychrobacter; species Psychrobacter sp. ER1. The sequence continues at coordinate 201,720 of NZ_CP184640.1, forward strand.
TTTAGTCAGCGGTCGAGCTCCGCCTGGGCGAAAAAGCGGCAGCCTTACGTATGATCTCATTGGCTTGCTTGAGCTCTCTGCATTCGCGTTCAAGCTCCTTGATGCGCTCTTTATCACTTTGCGCTTGCACCGATGCAGGAATAGTTTGATCTATGTGCTTTTATGCCACGACCGCAGGGTTTCAGGCGTACAGCCAATCTTAGGGGCAATGGCTTGAATCGCTGACCATGTGGAGGGATAGTCGCCCAACGCTTCTATCAGCATGCGAACGGCGCGTTCTTTAATCTCAGGAGTGTAGGTTTGTTTTTTCATTGTCGTATTCTCTCAGAATGTTGAGTCTCCGACAATCCCGGGGCGGTTCAGACCGCTATAATGGAACCACTTATAACAGACTGCAATTCCTATCCATTTATCAACCAGTATCACTCTTTAGGCACGGGCTTGTAGTTTAGATCGTATAAAAAGCAAACATAGCACAAACATTATCCTCAATACCTTATCTTAATTTCATGCTAATTTGTTAATGCTTACTCATATTGATTAGATAATAAAAATAAGATAAGGTTTCGCTAATGTCTACTGCCTCATCAACCGTTTTGGATCCTGGCTGGTTCACTCATCCGACCTGTGTGGTCGCTGCTGACCTGATTGGTAAAGTCTTATGTCGGCAGCTAACCGATAGCGATGGACAGCAAAAACGCTACGTATGCGTATCTCTGAGACCGAAGCCTATATTGGTCAAGATGACCCCGCTTGCCATTCACATGCAGGCACTCGAACGGCACGCACAGAGATTATGTATGAGCAAGGTGGCGTGTTCTATGTCTATCTGACCTATGGCGTGCATCATATGCTAAATTTGATTAGCGGCTCTGTAGAGTCGCCTGAATCGGTATTGATACGCGCTGGGTTTTTGACTGATGATAGTGACCGTCTGATTGAAGAGCAACAACTCAGTCCGGATAAGCAGTTTACACATCCTAAGCAGTTCGCAGGCCCTGGTAAATTGACCAAACGCTTGCAAATTGATCGCGATTTATATGGCAAGCCTATTTCGCCAGCATCAGAAGTTTGGATAGAAAATGATGGCTGCCAGCCACCTGTATCACTACGCCCACGTATTGGTATTGATTATGCAGGTGACGCCAAAGACTGGCTACTACGTTATATATGGACCGATCATTCTTCCTTATCTAAGAACTAGCAGATTGAGATTCAAAACCATTCTATGAGGTAAACCTATGTATAAGTTGACCGTTTTTATTCCTGATGCAGCGTTAGAACAAGTGAAATCTGCTTTGTTTACTGCTGGCGCTGGGAAAATTGGAAACTATGAGCAATGCTGTTGGCAGGTACAAGGAGCCGGTCAGTTTATGCCATTGTCAGGTAGTATGCCGCACATTGGTACACAGGATAGCTTAGAAACTGTCGATGAGTGGCGAGTTGAAATGGTGGTAGATGAAGCTTTTATCGATGCTACCATTGCCGCGTTAAAAGAGGCGCATCCCTATGAAACGCCAGCTTATGATGTGATAAAAGTTTTGGATTTTTAGTTTTATATAGAAAAATACCAGATTCTTGAGTGTAAGAATTCTCATAAAAAAACCAAATAAATCATTTGATGACTTATTTGGTTATAAAGTTTTTAAAGTTCCAACTGAGTATTAATAGTGAATATCAGACCCTAATGATCGATTAATCTTTTTAAGTTTAATCACGTTGTAGCTTGGATAGCCTAGCTCGATTTTATAATCATCGCGTCCACGTTCAGCCTTTATCTTAATCTTACGATCACCATTTTTATATTTGACGTCTTTGACGCGATATCCCATGCTACGGACTTTACTAGCAGCTCGTTGCTCGACAACGGAGACATAGCTGTCTTTGTCGTTCTTTTTGTCTTTGTGTTTTTTATGGCCTTTATTGTCCTTATGAGTATGCTCGTAAAGGTCGTCATAGCCATTGTAGCCGTTCGGCGCAGTCACACAGCCTGTGGTCACTGCCAATAAAGCTGCGACTATGCTGCCAGTCGCTACCGTTTTTAATGTTGAAAATGATAGAGTTTTCATAATGATTTCCTAGTAATATATCGTTGCTCAATATGGGTAAAAGCTAAACGTACCGAGGTAATTAGCTAAAAATGCTAAAAGTAATCAATCTTTTCTGACTTTGATCACATCTAAATTTGGATAACTCAATAGTATCTCGTACTTCTGTGAACCGCGTTTGGCCTCAATCTCAAAGACGCCGCGCCTGTTTTTTTCTTCAAGCTCGATATCTTCGACACGGTAGCCCATCGCTCTTACTTTGTTGATAGCATGGCGTTTGATAGCTGGGTAACGTGATTCTCTTTAATAGTGTCTTCGACATCGCCTTTTTTATAGCGCTGACCATTTTGATAATTATCTTTATGCTTGTTTTCTTTATAGCGGTCATTATTCTTTTGCGACTTATTATTGTCCCAGTTATCTGGCCATGCTTCTTTGCTTGAGCTGATGAGTCTTAGGGTAGGGTAAGTATATTTTAGCTCGTAGGCTTGGTTGTTCTTTTTAGCATAAGCCGTAAGAGCTCGATCACCACGGTAACTATCAGCTCTGATATCTATAACTTGATAGCCTTTGCGCCGCAAGTCTTGTCGAAGCTGCTGACTTACGCGATTAAAATTATTGTTTTGGCTATTATTATCACCACGATAGACAGGCTGATTGTCATATCCTGAACCTACAACCGCACAACCCACTGTCGTACCCAATAATGCAACGACAAGACCAGTAGATACAGTGGCCTTAATAGAGAAAGGTTTTATTGTTTTCATGAGGCAATATCCTATGATGGTATTAAGTAGGCGATATATGTTAGAAATATCTATAACTATAAGATTTTAAAAGTATTCTGATGAATTAAATTAGATCGTAATTAACAAGTATCTTTATTAGGTTATTTTTCGAAATATTTCCTTACATTATCTATAATAGAGCACAAAACTTTGCGCTAGGTGTCATTTGCGTTAATAAGTTGTAATAATTGTGGCAAGTAAAATAGATTGTTGTAAGCATATGCTTACACGTAATGACGTTTACGCGACTTAACATACGAGTGAGAGTTAGGCATTATAGTCACACGGCATTAGGGAATGTGACTCAAGGATTGAGTTAACCGCATTAAGGATAATGATTCGATAACTAGCGTCAGGATGACAATAGCGATTGAAGTAAGGACACAGTCCCTTTGCTGATAGCAGCAAGTAATACTGAAGCTGTAGTGTAGTAAAAAGGGTAGGATGCCCAGTATCACAATGTACTGAATATTTGTGCAAGGATGCATGAAAAGCAGTCGTGGTAGGTAACATGGATAGTTAACAATAAAACCGCATAACAATTGATTGCTATGCGGTTTTATCGTGTCTGGAGAATGGTAATTTATTTCTCCAACAGCTTACCTGTACAGTATAAATTCGCCATAAAAACCGCATATATTTCTATGCGGTTTTTCAGTTTATTCAGTACAGTAATTATGCAGCGAATAAGCATACAATGAATATATTAATATTTGTTTTCTACACGCCAGTCATCTACTTCACGCTCTGCGTCTTCGGCATGACCATAGCGCTCTTGTACGCGGCCTACTAGCTTGTCACGGCTACCTTCGATATGGGTAAGGTCATCATCTGTTAGCTCGGCCCATTTTTGTTTAACTGAACCTTTCATTTGGTTCCATTCGCCTTTTAGAGTATGTTCGTTCATTATATTATTCCTTTTATTGAACTTATTGTGTTTGATTTATTTCTTAATAACTATTTTGGTTCTTATTTCACGATTTCGATTACTGACACTACTACTTAATTTTTATTCTAATTATATTACACAAGGATAAAGAATGGGTTCCAAATATCTTGTGAGATTAAATATAGGACTTTTCAATTCAGCTGTCTGTATATGCTATGTTTATAGTGTTACTTAATTATAATGAGCGTTTGCTAAGTGTTATCTACAGGGCTACTGTAGTAGTGCCACGTAAATTGCGTCTATTGTGCGTGATAATAATTTTTTCTATGAACTTGTTTTTTTATATAAATATTAAGAAAATATATTATTTATTCAAAAATAATTATGCAAATAAAAAGCAGAGATTCAAAAGTAGAGTAGCTGCTTTTTTATTGTCTTTGAAATTGATTGAAAGTTATTTCATCGAATATTTATTCAAATATTGATGATAGCGTTTAGTGAGTTTCTTTATTTGTATACGATCAGAAATCAATGAGAAAATTGGCGACGCATTTGGTTTGGGTGATTTTCCTTGCCCCATGCGCTGTAATTGTCGCTTGATGACCGCCATTGTAGCAACTGCACTTAAGGTTTTATCTTTCCAGCGTACCACAGGATTGTGAGCACTAAGCGTACTATCATTTTCCCAGTCATTCGGTAGAGCAGGGTTCATGGCTAATGCGGTTCCCATACCAACCACGTCAATCCCTTGCGCCAGTATATCTTCTGCGACAGCCAATCGCCTAACGCCACCTGTCGTCATGATAGGCATGGTAGCAACTTGAGCAATCTCTTTGCGAAATCTAAAAAGTAAGCTTCTCGTTGCAACGTGCGACCATCTGCTGTGCTGCCTTGCATGGCTGGGCTTTCGTAGCTGCCACCTGATAGCTCAACCAAATCTACGGCCAATTCATTCATCGCTAAAATAACCACTTTGGCATCATCTGCATCGAATCCTCCGCGCTGGAAATCGGCTGAGTTTATCTTCACAGCGACTGCAAAGGTAGGCGCAACTTGAGCACGAACGGCTTTGATTACTTCGATCAATAGTCGCATACGATTCTCAATTGAGCCACCGTATTCATCTTTACGTTTATTGGTAAGCGGTGATAAAAATTGAGAAATTAGATAGCCGTGGGCGGCATGAATCTGTACACCATCGAAGCCAGCCTGTTCTGCTTTTAGTGCACTATCGGCAAACCGCTGGATCAATTGTTCAATATCTTGCTGCGTCATCGCACGAGGTCTGCCAAATAGATGGGAGTGCTTGCCCAAGTCAATTGCCACGTCAGAAGGTGACAGCACATCGCCGCCCATGGCAGCATATACTTGACGGCCAGGATGATTGAGCTGCATCCAAACCTGCGTATTGTTGTGCTTGGCAGCATTTGCCCACGCTCTAAAAGGCGCTATCTCACTGTGTTTGTCTAATACGACCCCACCAGGCCCTGTCATAGCGCGGCTATCCACCATCACGTTTCCCGTGATTAACAGACCTGTCCCGCCTTCTGCCCAATTCTTATATAGACGGAGCAGTGTAGGGCCAGGGACTTGACCGACATCAGCCATGTTTTCTTCCATGGCAGCTTTCGCTAAGCGGTTGGGTAATGTAGCGCCACAAGGCAGAACTAAAGGGGAGAATACAGGTGATGTCATGATAGCGGCCTAAAAATGGTTGTTTTGTGAAGCATGAGTTCTACTATGGGTTTGGCTATAGACATATGGTTTAAATGACTATAACCTTATAGCTAAGATATTCGCTATCGGCAATTGACCATTATCATCACATTTTTTGGCACAATAGCACCTAAGGTAAATTACTGGTGTGTCGATATAATTATCTATTGAATAGGAATACCTCTGCATTGAATGTATTAGCGCAAGATTTGACAGTCCCAGTAGAGTCCAAACGTGAGCTGGCAAAAGCCAAGACTCGGCGTGCGTTATTAAAAAGTGCCTTGCGGTTGTATAGTTTGGAAGGTGCTCAGGGCATGAGCATGAATAAAGTTGCCAAAGGTGCAGGTATTGCCCAGCCCAGTTTTTACAATCATTTTGAGAGTCTAGAGGCGCTACAAAACGAGCTGAGCGCCCAACTAAAAGACAATTATCTATCACCGATGCGACTGGCATGGGTCAATATGCTCAAAGATTATGATGTATTGAGTAAAGATCAGTTTAATCAGCAATGTCGACAATGCTTGATTATGATTTTTGATTCTGCATTTGAGAATATCGCATTGTTTCAGCATTTGTTAGAGGACCGTCCTAGGTTTAGTGACAGTATAGAAAACCAGTCTTCATTAAATAATGGATTGGGCAATCTGATTACCGAAATACAAGAAGAATGGACAGAGATATTTATTCAAGGATTGCAGTTATCCAATCGTTCTTGCGAACGCAGCGCTGTCAATCTATGCGTCGATATGGCGGCGGCACAAGTACATGAGTTGATATTGGGCTGTCATCAGCAGCGATACTCAAGACAACAAGCGATTGCCACCTTGAGTATCAGCTTTGACGCACTGTTTGCCAATTTTTTGCACGGAAGCAATACTAGTCAGTAGTGATAATAAGCAAAAATTATTGTCATGAAATCTAGAACAAAAAACACAACAGGGAGAGTGACTATGGCCACAACCACGGCTGCACCAACGTTAGGCGAAGCGCAAACGCATTTTAGAACTTGTACATTGTGCGAGGCGATGTGCGGTGTCGAAATAAAACATGATGGCGAAAAAGTCTTGTCGATTAAAGGGGATAAAAACGATCCCTTTTCGCAAGGCTATATTTGTCCGAAAGCCACCGCTTTGCAAGATTTGCATGAAGATCCTGACCGTTTACGTCAGCCGGTAGAGAGAACGGTAGACGGTTGGAAATCTATTAGTTGGCCAGAAGCGTTGGATAAAGTCGCCGCAGGTATTCAGTCCATACAGCAAAAGTATGGTCAAAATGCGTTAGGTGTTTATCTAGGCAATCCTAACGTACACAACATGGGTGGTATGTTGACCATCAAACAACTGCTTACCAGTTTAAAGACGCGCAGTCGTTTTTCTGCCACTTCTATCGACCAGCTGCCACATCATATTATTAGTATGCATCTGTTTGGTCACATGCTGCGTATCCCAGTTCCTGACGTCAATAACACGCAATACATGCTTATCATCGGTGGCAATCCGTTGGCTTCTAACGGCAGTATCATGACTGCGCCCAATATGCGTCAAAAGCTAAAAGATATCAAAGCGCGCGATGGCAAGGTAGTAGTGATTGATCCAAGACGTACCGAAACTGCTGACATCGCCAGCGAACACCACTTTATTCGTCCAGCGACGGATGTACTGCTGTTATTAGCTATGCTCAATGAAATCTATACGCAGGGTTATGCCAAGCTCGATACTAGAGTGGCAGCCTTGGCACCAGAGATCGATCGACTTGCTTTGTTTGCTGAACAATACACACCTGAGTCAGTGGCAGACATCACGGGCATTACCGCAGCTGAAATCAAACGTATCGTCAAAGAGTTTTGTGAAGCGGAAAGCTCAGTTTGTTATGGTCGTATGGGCATCTCAGTGCAAGAGTTTGGTTTGCTGAGCCAATATCTATCTATGGTCATCAATATCGTCACAGGTCGTTTAGATGAAGTGGGCGGACTTATGTTCCCAAATCCTGCCGTAGATGTTGTGAACAGCTCAGGCCCAGGCTATTTAGGTAAACGTCATAGCCGCGTCAGCAATTTGCCAGATTTTAATGGTGAGTATCCAGTGGTTGCGATGGCAGATGAAATGTTAGTCGAAGGGGAAGGCCAGTTAAAGGGATTCGTTACGGTCGCTGGCAACCCGGTTCTGAGTACGCCAAATGGTGAAAAATTGGACGAAGCATTATCTCAGTTAGAATTTATGGTTTCGCTTGATTATTTCGTGACTGAGACCAGTCGCCATGCCAATATTATTTTGCCGCCTGTATCACCATTAGAGCGCGACCATTATGACATTACTTTTAACGGCTTTGCCGTGCACAATGTCGCCAAATATTCGCCTGCTTTGTTTGATAAAACCGACGATACCAAGCATGACTGGGAGATTTATTTAGGACTGGCAGAGCGCTTAGACAAAGATGCGCCAGAAGCAACGCAGAAAGAACGTGCCGCGACAAAAGCATTTGGTCCTAAGTTCTTGTTAGAGCAAGGCCTAAAGTATGGACCTCATAAAGAGGTGACATTTGAAGCCTTAGTCGAAAATCCGCATGGTATCGATTTAGGTCCGCTGCATCGTATGTTGCCAGAGGCCATCAAACATGCCGACAAACAAATTCATCTTCATGTCGATTTTTATCAGTCAGATTTGGCACGTGTTAAAGAAATGGTGCAACAGTACAACAGTAATGAGATTTTGCTAATCGGTCGTCGTCATGTACGTAGCAACAATTCATGGTTGCACAATAGCCATCGATTGGTAAAGGGTAAATCTCGCTGTACATTGATGTTGCATCCGCAAACGGCAGCGCAACATGGCATTGCAGACGGCCAAGATGTCAGAGTAACTTCTCGAGTAGGTAGCGTGGTCATTGCAGCAGAAGTGACGGATGAGCTGATGCCAGGAGTGGTCAGCATCCCGCATGGTTTTGGACACGGACGCAAAGGGGTGAAGCAAAAGATTGCGCAAGCGCATGCAGGTGTCAGCGTTAATGATTTGACCGATGAGACGTTGATTGATCAGTTGAGTGGTAATGCCGCCGTTAATGGTGTACCTGTGCAACTAGAAGCATTGGATATGGGTGTAGATGGTTTATCTACTGCTACAGAGACTGTAGCGGAAGGCGCACTAGCATAAAGTTAATCATACCTTTGTAAAAGTATAAAAAGGCGTTCACGTAAAGTGAGCGCCTTTTTTTACAATCTGAATATATCGCTGATCCGATTAAACGCTCATACCGACGAAATCAAAATTGACATTAGGGGTTTCGCCTTGAATTAATAAACTAAGGGCCTTTGCAGAGCCACAAGAGTGTGTCCACCCTAATGTACCATGTCCCGTATTGAGCCATAAATTATCAAAAGTAGCTGAAGCGTTATGACTACCATGTTTGACTTGACCACAGTGTGCGCGTCCAATTAGGGGCACGTTTGATGGAGTCATCGGGCGCAGTCCTGTCCAATATTGCACCGAGTTTGCGATGATGCCTTTTGGAAATAATTGCTGCACACGCCGAGTGATGGCTTCACAGCGCGTAGCATTTAAGTCTAGGTTATAGCCATTAAATTCAGCTGTACCAGCGACTCGCAATTTGTCACCCAGTCTTGAGGTGACCAGCTTAAATTCATCATCAATCAAACTGACAAAAGGCGCTAAGTGCGGTGCTCGTGGATTAACGGTATAGGTAGCCGAATAACCTTTGCTGGAAATATTGGCGCGTGTATCCCCAAAGGTTTTAGCAGAGGTACGCTATAGCTGCCAAGCGCGACCACATGACTATCAGCCATGAAGGTCTGCGCGTTTTCGTTTTTTGGACGAATAGTAATACTATGTACATGTGGACGAGCAGAGTCGGTATCGGTATTGAGTGCTAAAATCTCGGTATCATATAGAAACTGTACGCCAGCATCGATGCAGCGCTGCGCTAACCGTTGAGTAAATAGGTGCGCATTGCCGGACTCATCACGACTGGTATAGGTCGCCCCAGTGAGCTTATGCGCAACTGGGTAGAGCGCTGGCTCTAAATTGACAGCATTATTAATATCAATCACATGGCGCTCACAACCAAGCGCTTGCATGCGTTCAGTTGGTTCAATAGCCGCATCAAACTCTGCCTGATTGGTATAAAAATGCATAATACCGCGCGTCTGTTGCTCGTAATTAATACCGATATCTGCACGCAGCTGTTGTAAAGTATCTCTTGAATATAGACCTAAGCGCACCATTTGTACTAGATTGGCATCGGCTCTATCGGCGCGGCACTCTTGCAAAAACTGCATGGCCCATTTGAGCTGCGCTTTATCCGCACGCAAGCGATACAGTAGCGGAGCATCTTCCTTAAACAGCCACTTGAGCGCTTTCATCGGGGTCGCAGGATTGGCCCAAGGCGTGGCATGTGAGACAGATATTTGACCGCCATTGGCAAATGACGTCTGCATACCTGCTGCCGGTTCGCGCTCAATCACGGTCACATCATAGCCTGCCTGACGTAGATACCATGCGGTGGTCACGCCCACCACGCCTGCTCCGAGTACCGCAATATGTGTCATAGGATTCTCTATGCTCATGTTAGTCATGACGGTCGCGCTGTATTGAACGACCATCACCTTCGCTACGTCGCTTGCCTGATTCGAGGTGCTTTTATTTTGGGCGTGCGACATCTACTTGTAGTGCAGCTGGTAAGTCCAATATGCTCAAATCGCTTTCTGCCAATTGTTCAGGACGTGCCACGACCAAAGCGGTAAAGCCATCGTCATTTTTCATCGCATTGACCACTTGGATTTTATCAATCTTGTCACCTGCGTTTGGTGTCTCACCGGTGCCTTGTACATAGTGTAAAAATGCTTTGGGTGCAGATTTAAAGTAGATGCGAGCGATGACTTCCTGACCTAAGTAGCAGCCTTTATCATAGTCCATGCCGCCGCGTTGATGTAGACGCAGCTCTTGTGGTTGGAACTCACCTTGAGTCGCGGCCACAATCCAATAATTACCAGTAGCTAGGCTGCATGCCATCCAAGCCTGCGTATCGTCAGTAGTATTATGGTCATCTTTGTGGCTAAAAGATGGCTCATCTGCTAGCACGCAAGGATAGATCGCTGCTGGTGCACTGGTTTTAAATTTAGAAAACGCCCCGTACTTATTAAGATGCGCCTGCAAAGACTCAGCACAGTCGCTACTTATGACCAAATCATAATGTTTCTCTGCTTGTTTTTTGATCCAGATACCGAACTCAATACGACCTTTTAGGTTACCGATGGCGGCTGCCTGATAGCTAAGCCCGAGCTTGGTAACATCACAAGTTAATTGCCCTTGCAAGAATTTTTCGGCGTCTTCGCCTTGGATAGTTAATTGCGAAAACTGCGGTACGGCTGATAAATTTGAAGACTGAGTCATTGTTATTATCCTTCTGAGGAGAGCTTATTTATTAATATAGAGGGTAAATCGAAGTGATAAAAAATTATATGGGCGCTTTTGTCATTGACAGTGTTTGTGCATATAAATTTAAATGAGGCTAAGAAGAGTACCACAAAAACCCTGTCATAAAAAACGTCATCAGTAAGCGATGAGTTAAGTGTTAAATTGGGCATAGCGTTTGATTTTCAAGCTTACAAATTGGTTAAAGATGGTAAGTTACGGTACAATATCAGCTCTACAATTAACCTAATGTACGATGGCTGCCGAGGAAATAATGAGCTTACCAAATTGCCCTAAATGTGATGCTGAATATACGTATGAAGATGGTGCGTTACTGGTATGTCCTATGTGTGCTCATGAATGGACGGCGGCTGAGACTGATGCAGCGCAAGCTGAAGACCAAGACGCAGTTATTCGTGATGCTGTTGGCAATGAGCTACAGGACGGCGATGCGGTGACGGTCATTAAAGACCTAAAAGTCAAAGGCTCTTCAATCGTGATTAAAGTAGGAACGAAAGCGAAAAGTATTCGCCTGTTGCCAGATGCTACTGACGGTCATGATATCGACTGCAAACTTGACGGCTACGGACCAATGAAGCTTAAGTCTTCTGTGGTCAAAAAAGCTTAAATTGTAAAAACTTCTTGAAAGATTCGATAATAAACAAATATAAAGCAGACGTTTAATCACAAAGCATTGTCGTTATAAATGTCGCTATAAGTAGAGAATAATTATGAGTACTAAAAACGAACAGCTCTTTGCACAAGCACGTAAACACATCCCAGGTGGTGTTAACTCACCGGTTCGCGCCTTTGCAGGGGTTGGTGGTACGCCAATCTTTATGCATCGTGCCAATGGCAGCAAAATTTATGATACCGAAGACAATGCCTATATTGATTATGTTGGCTCGTGGGGCCCAATGATTTTGGGTCATGCGCACCCAAAAGTCATCGATGCGGTAAAAAAGCGGCCGATGATGGTTTGAGCTTTGGTACACCAACGCCGTTCTGAAACCACTGTTGCTGACAAGATTTGCGAAATCGTACCAAGCGTTGAAATGATTCGTATGACTAGCTCTGGTACCGAAGCAACCATGAGTGCGATTCGTCTAGCACGTGGTTATACCCAGCGTGACAAAATCGTGAAGTTTGAAGGCTGCTACCATGGGCATTCAGATAGCCTATTAGTAAAAGCAGGTTCCGGCATGCTTGATATCGGCGAACCAACGTCGAAAGGTGTACCTGCTGATTTTGCTAAGCATACGATTACGATTCCTTATAATGATCCGCAAGCGATTAAAGACTGCTTTGAGAAATGGGGTGAGGAGATTGCCTGCGTTATCTTAGAGCCTATCGCTGGCAACATGAATATGGTTATTCCAACACAAGAGTTCCATAATGCGTTGCGCGCAGAATGTACGGCTAATGGCGCGGTATTAATTTTTGATGAAGTGATGACTGGCTTCCGCGTTGGTCTTGGCGGTGCGCAAGCCCATTTCGGTATAGACCCAGACTTGACCTGTTTCGGTAAAATCATCGGTGCAGGTCTACCTGTTGGCGCTTTCGGCGGTAAAAAAGAAGTCATGTCTTGCATCGCGCCACTTGGCGGCGTCTATCAAGCTGGCACGTTATCAGGCAATCCACTAGCGATGCGCGCTGGTATCGCTATGTTTGAGGACTTAACCGCAGAAGGTTTCTACGACGAGTTAGCAGCGAAAGTTGATCGCCTAGTAGACGGTTTCCAAGCAGCAGCTGACAAACATGGTATTCATTTACGTACCAATAAGCTGGGCGGCATGTTTGGTATGTTCTTTGTTAAAGACAGTGCAACCGAAACACCAAAGAACTTCGATGACGTGACAGAGTGCGATATGGACGTATTCAATACTTTCTTCCACGGTATGCTAGATCGCGGTATTTACTTGGCACCGTCAGCTTATGAGGCAGGATTTATGTCTATCAAACATAGTGATGAAGACATTGATGCGTCAATCAAAGCAGCTGATGAGATATTTGCAGAAATGGCGAAAGCATAGTTTAGCCATGTAAGTTATTAGCTAACTAAAAAGTTAAAGCTTAAAAACCAGCAAGGTCATCCCGTGATCTTTGCTGGTTTTTTTTGTTTATCGATATTTTATTTATAATCATATTGGGAATAAGATAGAGTGTGTCATTTAATTTATATGACGACTAAACCTCATCATGCTTTATCAAACTTACGATTTCTCAAGCTTAGATTGCCTCGTAGTACATCGCTATACATACGAAAGTCGCTGACAAAGCTTTTCAATGGAAACTTAAAAGAAGCGGGTTTGTTCTTTTCAAAGAAAAAATGTCCAACCCATGCACAAGCATATCCAGCAGCGATGCCCTTTACCAAAGGCTTAGCTGAGCCAGTTTTGACAGATTTTGCCAGTCCTAATAAGCCAAAGCTACTGCCTGCAAAATGTAGCCGGCGACAGGCCATGTTTTGATGCTCATCTAAGTAAAAATCATAAAATGCTTGTTTGGGCGAAGTTTCAGTTTTTACCATGTCTTTTTTAGCGCTACTGATGGGAGTTTCAGTATTTTGGGTTGCGTCTTTTGTCGTGGTCTGATTCATGTGATTAGCTTCCTTGCTGGTGGGTTTGACAACTACTAATTGCGGATGATTTTCAACCGATTAGTTGGTGACTTTTTAAGTAAATTATACGGATAAAAATTCTGTAAATAACGGTTTTTTATCATAATATTGATAGCTTTCAATGTAGCAAACCGATATGAGTAACACAAGCGCTAGATACTGAGCCGATACCTGTCAGCTTATAGGGTGGTCTTCGATGTTCCCGCTACAGTTTTGCATCGCTTGCGAGTGTTTGGCATAAATGCTTTAATGATAAAATTGTCCTGATTTTTGTGGTTATGACTTTTTCTATACATGTGATTTTATAACTATATAGCACGTGATTTTGGTAAACTATCCACTCTCTCTAACACGGTGACGACTTGTCCTATGCCTATTGACTACCTTACGAATCCGCCAATTGGCGATGATGAAATGATGGCAGCCATCGATATTGGTTCCAACAGTTTCCATTTAGCTATTGCTCGTCTTGACCATGGGGAAGTGCGAAAAGTAGTCTCGATGTCTGAAAAGGTACAGCTCGCCGCTGGTCTGGACGAAAATAATATTCTAAGCGCAGCTGCTGAACAGCGCGGTCTTGATTGTTTAAGCCGCTTTGTAGCGCGCTTAGATTCAGTACCGCCAGAGCGTATTCGTGTGGTGGCGACCAATGCATTGCGTCAAGCCAAAAACGCCAACGACTTTATTTCCCGTGCCAATAAAATCTTGCCAAAACCTATTGAGATTATCGCGGGCCGCGAAGAAGCGCGATTGATTTATTTGGGCGTCTCGCATACCAATGAGAGTAGTGATAAGCGCTTGGTTATGGATATTGGCGGCGGTTCGACAGAGTTTATTATTGGTCAAAATTTCGATCCATTATTGACTGAAAGTTTACAAATGGGCTGTGTTTCTTTTACCCAAAAATTCTTCGCTGATGGCCTGATTACTAAAGAAGCTTTCAATAATGCGATTTCAGGTGCGCGCAAAGAAGTCTTAGCGATTAACGGTCGTTATCAAAAGACAGGCTGGAGTAGCGTGGTTGGCTCAAGCGGTACAATCAAAGCGGTGCGCAATGTTTTAGTGTCAAAAGGTTGGGCCGATGAGCAAGAGCGCATTACTTACAAAGGTGTCAAAAAATTAGAGAAATTGCTGATCAAGATTGGCAATATTGATGATATCGAGTTAGAAGGCGTCAAAGAACATCGTAAAGCTGTATTTCCTGCTGGTGTGGCAGTGCTGCGCGCGGTGATGAAAGTGCTGGGCGTTGAGACCATTACCTACTCAGATGGTGCGTTACGTGAAGGTGTTATGTACGATATGCTCGGGCGCTTTGCTAGTGAAGATGTGCGTGACCGCAGTGTATTGGCATTAATCAAGCGTTATTCAGGAGACAAAAAGCAAGCCAAGCAAGTGGTGAAAACCAGCCGTCATTTATTTGAGCAAGTAAAAGATAAGCTTGCGCTGTCCAATGATGATTGCGACTTGCTCAGACGTGCTGCTTTCTTGCATGAGATAGGACTGGCAATCAGTCACAGTAGTTATCACAAGCATAGCGCGTATTTGCTTGAGTATTCTGATATTCCAGGATTCTCACAAGTCGATCAGAAACGCATGGCGCAGCTGATGCTTAACCATCGCCGCAAGCTCAAAGCCGATATGCTAGAGCAGACTTGTCAGATTGGTGGGGATCAGTTGGTTTACCTTTGCTTACTGTTGCGCCTCGCCGTACTGGCACATCATAGCCGCAGTGATTACGCGCTACCAGAGTTAGAACTAAAGGTAGTCGCTGAAAACAGTTGGCAAATCACCTTAGCGGATAGCAGTGAGCATTATGCGTTCTTGCTCGCAGATTTACGTACGGAGATTGACCAGTTTGCTAAGTGGGGCGTACAGCTTAGTGTGATTGAAGCCCAAGAGGCCGAGACTCCAGAGGTTGAGCAGTTACCATTGTAAGTATTGAGTTAAAGATTAACGTAACAAAAGCGGCGTTGTCGATAATGTCATGCTATTTAAGATGTGCTACTATAGCTCCTATTGAGTTTACAACTGTACTTTCATTATCTGAACACGGATAACGATATTATTCTTAAACATAAATACATTAAGTATAATTATTAAAGGGAAGCGTCTATGAGCACTGTCTGGGATAGTGTGCAGCTTGCACGACACGCCAAGCGTCCATTATTTATGGACTATGTTAATCAGCTTTTTACCGAATTTGACGAGTTGCATGGCGACCGTGCTTTTGCCGATGACAAAGCCATTTTAGGTGGTCTTGCGCGTTTTGATGGTCAGCCTGTGATGGTAATTGGTCAGCATCGTGGTCGTAGCACCCGTGAGCGTATTGCTCATAACTTTGGTATGGCCAATCCTGAAGGCTATCGCAAAGTGATTCGTTTGGTCAAAATGGCCGAGCGCTTTAACATTCCTGTGATGACCTTTGTAGATACTCAAGGTGCTTATCCTGGTATTGGTGCAGAAGAGCGCGGACAGGCGCAAGCGATTGCAGAAAGCATCGCTGTATTTTCTAGCCTTAAAGTGCCTGTGATTGTGACTATCATTGGTGAAGGCGGCTCAGGTGGCGCATTGGCGATTGGTGTCGGTGATAAAGTAAATATGCTACAAAACAGCATTTACTCAGTGATCTCTCCTGAAGGCTGTGCTTCTATCCTATGGAAAACCGCTGAAAAAGCACAAGACGCTAGTGAAGCGCTAAAATTAAACGCCATTAACCTTTATCAAATGGGTTTGATTGACGCTGTCATCGAAGAAGGCGAGGGCGCACATGTGCAGCCACAACCTGTAATGAATGCACTAAAAGCATTGATTACTGAACAACTTGATGAGATTAAAGATTTAGATCCTCAAGAGCGTTGTGAGCTACGTTATGAAAAGCTAAAGTCTTTTAACTCAGAAGTGATGTTGCCTGCCTAATTGGCTAATACTGTACCAACCTAATATTAAACGTCACAAATGCGTGGCTTTTAATATTAGAGTCTGAGTCTTAGTGCTAAAATAAAAACGTGTCATTTAATGGCGCGTTTTTTTTGGCTGTTACTATTACTGTTGCTATGTACAGCACCTAACATAAAGCACCTAACGTAACTAAAAATAAGGCTGAATATGACCAGCAGTGCAATTATCTCACATCCTATTAAATCAATTGCCGATTTGCCAGTTGATAAGACACTAGCAACCGCATTAGTGAGCAGTATGTCTGAGTATAGTGATCAGTTGCATGGTCGTCGTCTTTGGCTGGCATGTAGTGGTGGGCGTGATTCATTGGCACTTGCAGCGCTGTGTGTGCAGCTCTACCGACAAGGTAAATTGCCATGTCTGCCGCAGCTGTTACATGTCGATCATGGGCTACAATCGGATAGTCGGCATTGGGCTAAGCATGTTGCCAACTGGGCGCAAGCGCAGCAGATACCTTGTCGTATTTTACAGGCACAAGTGAATGGACATGATGAGCAGGCCGCTCGGCAAGCACGCTATAATGTTATGCGCGCTCATATCAACCAAGACGATGTATTACTATTAGCGCATCACGCTGATGACCAAGCTGAAACGGTATTAATGCGATTGATTCAAGGAGCAGGAGTCAATGGTCTGTCTGGTATGCAGCCATGGCGAGTGCAAACGCAGGGCGTACAGCGCAATATACTGTGGCGACCTTGGCTCACGATACGACGTGCAAACATTAGTGCCTATGCTAAGCGTTTAGAGTTGCCTTATATAGATGATCCTACTAATGACAGCGGCGACAACGTACGTAGTGGGCTACGCCGCGATATCATGCCAATACTGGCTACATACAATCCTAATGTCATTGATAATATTGCTCGCAGCGCTCAGCTGTTAAGTGATGCACAGGAAACAGTCAATGCTCAAGCTATGCAGGATATGCAGCAGACAGAACATACAGACCTGCAACTTTTACCTGCACAGCGGGTATTAAATATTGATGCGTTGCAAAAGCTACCCATGTATCGTCAGCGGCCATTATTGCACTATTGGCTCGGTCAAGATGAGCCGTTACCACCTGCTAAGCAACTCGTCGATGATGTGCTAACTCTCAGCCAACGTGATGACCAAGATCATCAGACAGAATTATTTTGGCAAGGTCGTAAGGCATCTTATACCATTCGCCGCTATCGTAAGCAGCTCTATCGTATGAGCAGCGGGTGGCTATCTTGGCTAAATGTACCGCTGACCGAGCAGGTGCTGACTTTATCTAATAATTTATTTAGTCATTCAGATAATAATTTAACATCCCTCACCATGCGTAGCAGTGATCGCTATACTTGGCAGTTGCAAGTAAATGCAGATGCGCTGGTACGATTGTTAGAAAATAGTGCGAACGGTGTAGCACAGCAGGTAGGGTTAAAAGTAGTACCGTTAGGTAGAAAGCAGCGGTTACAAACTAAGATGGCTGGGCGCCCACAAGCAGAAAAAAACTGTATCAGACGCTTGGGGTTCCATTATGGCTACGGGAAAGCCTGATGGTAGTCAGCATCACCCTTATAAAAAAATCTGAAGATGGAAGTAATATACAAACTGATATTCCTCTATTACTAGCATCGCCATTTGAGAGTTGGCTTTTGAGTTCTGAGCAGACGGATAGCGATGCTAAAAGCAATCAATTAGTCGAGCACATCAAAAGTGAGCTTAGACTAGAATAGAAAGCGTCAAAATTTTAATATCCGTTGGCTGACTCATTGATTTTTATCAGGTTGATGTCAAGTGTGACATTTTGAATTTATCAAACGGTGGTAGTGGCAGTATGATAAACTGAGTGTCGTTTTACATATCAGTATGTTAAGTTGAATACCTTTGAATTTTGTGACTAGGAGACAAGTATGTCGGTATTAGATAATAAAAAATCAGTTTTATTGGTGGCGGAAACATGGCACAAGCGCTCATTAGCGGGCTTGTGGGTTGCGGCATCAAACCAAATCTCATCACGGTCGCCGATCCTAGCAGCGATGCACGTGAGCAATTAGCTGCCAAAGGTCTAAATACTGTTGATCCAATGGCTGATCCTAAATCTGCTGTAATCGGTGCGGATATTGTGGTACTCGCAGTAAAGCCACAAATGATGAAGGTGGTGGTAAGTGCTTTTGCTGATGTACTAGACACTCAGTTAGTCATTTCAGTAGCAGCAGGTTTGTCGACTGATCTTCTGTCAAATATGCTAGGCGGCTATAGCAATATCGTCCGTGCAATGCCAAACACGCCTTCTATGATTCAGATGGGTGCGACAGGCCTTTATGGTACAGATAACATTTCAGCAGAACAGAAGCAGCTAGCAACGGCCGTTATGGAAGCCTCAGGTTTGGTCATGTGGGTTGATGACGAAGAACATATGCATGCGGTCACAGCCGTATCAGGTTCAGCGCCAGCGTATATGTTTTACTTCATTGAATCGATGGTCGATGGGGCAGTTGCATTAGGGTTAGATAAAGAACAAGCCTCAGCACTTGCTATGCAGACCATGTTAGGTGCTGCAAAAATGGCGATGAATAGTGATGATGCGCCAGCTGAGTTACGCCGTAAAGTGACTTCACCGAACGGTACTACTCAGGCAGCGGTCGAGTCAATGCAAGCAAATGAGATTGGTCGTCAAATCAGCGAGGCCATGCAAGCTTGCTATGATCGTAGCCAAGCGTTAAGTGAAGAGATGAGTAAGTAAACACTGACAAGGTGTGCTGTGAGTCACCACTGACGACACACTTTATGTAATCATCAGCATCTGATAATGACATTTGTCATCCTAGAATCTGTTAATAATGTCACATTGAGTAGCACTTCATGAACAACATGTTATTTCAAATTTTTGATTTGGTCACCACATTCGCTATGATGCTGGTGTTTATTCGTTTTATGTTGCAGTTTGCAGGGATGGATGCGAGCAATCCGATGATTGCACCTGCCTATAAGGCGACGCATATCGTCGATGTGTTCGGGCGTATTTTTCCGACTGTTGCACAGGGACGTATTAGCATTGCTGCTATCGTGTTGATGTTTTTGATTCGTCTAATCGATATCTCTGGAAAGGCAGCATTGACACATAAAGGTATTGCCCCTGTACCGCTATTCTTTACAGGTACGACTAGCTTATTGTTAGACTTTTTACGCATGTGTCGCTATCTAGTGATTGGTTCTATCATCGTTAGCTGGATTGTGGTGTTTACCAGATCTGAGCATCCGATTATTGGCATTATCATTAATTTGGCTGAGCCTATTTTGGCCCCGTTTCGTCGTATCACGCCGAATTTAGGTATGCTCGACTTATCGCCAATGGTTGCTTTCTTAGCATTTTATTTGCTGGAGATATTCATCGGTGGTTTGGCCGCGAGTGTGTTGCCAACCTTGGGTTAAACCTAATTAAATGTAAAAACTGTCATAAAAAAGGCGTTCTATAAAAATATAGAGCGCCTTTTTTATGTCTGCTACTTGGGTAAGCTATAGCTTGTTAGGTATGCTAAAAACGAACAAAGCGATTTGGTATGAGTTGAGCCTGAGTATCATCAGGATGCGGTGCATCAGCTGCCCGCAATGTCTGGGTAATCCAACTATCTGCCGCTTGCACAGCATCGATAAGAGCATCGCCCATTGCCAAGCGTCCAGCGATAAAGCTGGCGAGTGAACATCCTGAGCCATGGAACTCACCATCTAAGCGCGGCAAGGTACTTTTATGGACCATTTCCCCTGTATGTATAAGTACTGCTCAATATCACCACTATCAAAATCATGTGAGGTTTTTACTAATACCGCATGAGCGCCTTGAGCACATAGCTTTTTCGCACCGACATGCAGGTCTTGCTCTCCGCTAAGCGCACGTAGCTCATGAGTATTTGGGGTGACTAAAGTAGCATAGGGCAGCAATTGTCTAAAGGCGCTAACCAGTGTTTTCTCATCGCCCAAGCTGCCACCGCTATTTGCGACTAGTACAGGGTCTAAGACAAATGGCGTATCATTATCGATAACTTGATCAGCAAATAGTTCGGTCAACATTGCGATATTATCAGTGGTACCGAGCATACCTGATTTAATAGCACTAACAGGCAAGTCATCAAGAACCGCAGTAGCTTGAGCTTTTACCAATGATGCCGCACAAGCCTCAAAGCCAAATACCTGCTGCGAGCTTTGGATGGTGACCGCCGTACACGCGATAGCTGCATGTGCCCCTGACTGTCCAATGGCCTCGATATCCGCTTGTAATCCAGCACCGCCTGAGGGATCTAATCCTGAAAAACACAGTACGACAGGTCGCATAACAGCTCCTTTTGAGATATTTTGAAAGTAAGTGACAAATACTATAGCCACCTACTACTAAAAAATCTATCATAGTCTTATGCTTGTGGATAAGGTGTAAGACGGTAGAGTGAGTAGTCCTAATATTATTGAGCAGTTTAGTTGTTATATTTAGCAATAATATGCCGCAATTTTCCGTATAAAAATGCAAGATGAGTACTTATATCTATAATTTTGATAAAAGCCGCATTAAATCTGTAGACAACGCTTGCAATTCGTTTTGGCTTTGTTATAATACTCGCCCACGACATGAGACGTATTGTTAGCATCAATACTATGTTTATAGAAATTTTATAAATGTCTTGAATCGTTAGGTGAAGTGGGTGAGTGGCTGAAACCAGTTCCCTGCTAAGGAACCATACGTGTAAGCGTATCGAGGGTTCGAATCCCTCCTTCACCGCCATTTATTCAGTTGTTATTAGAGTAATAACGCAATATACTGCGTTAAACATTTTAATAATTAATTCAAAAAATAATTTGTTTTAATTAAAAAAGATGTTGACACAAGCGATATTATCTATATAATGACCAACCTAATTTACTGCAAAAGATATTATCTGCGCAGTGGATAAAGTGCAAAATACGCGCCTGTAGCTCAGTTGGATAGAGCACTTGGCTACGAACTAAGGGGTCGGGAGTTCGAATCTCTCCAGGCGCACCATTTGCATAATAGCTTAATTTAAGCTAAAAAATATTAAAATAATCGCCTGTCTTATGACAATTGGCGGTTTTTTTATGTCTGTAACTTTTACCCTTCTACTTATTTATTCTACGATCATCTCTTATATGTAGCATGATTGGATAGCCAACTAATAATATTAGAGAGCCATCTACGATGTTAGATAGTCATCTAGGATAATGTACGATAGCCCCACCATTTACGGTACAATAGCGTTACTATTCACTGCTTGCTATGAGCTTGTACCATGTCAAAAAGTCCATCTAAACGTCCGTCAAAAACGACTCGCAAATCAAAGCCTCAACTGAGTGCGCCTGTACAGCAAGATCCTAACGAAGAGCCAACTATCGCTAAGCCTATGATTCGTGTCGTGGCGATTCTCTATGATGGTATGCTGATTTTGGCGCTGTTATTTTTGGTAGGGACGATACTAACCGTGGTTGGTACGCTATTGACTATGGAGACTGGTACTGAGTCATCACAAGCTCAGTCACTGCCGCTCTGGTATCAGAACGCCATTATGACGCCATCGTTTGTACTAACACTTGTGGCATTCTACGGAATATTTTGGCGCCGTGGTGGTCAGACATTAGGTATGCAGACGTGGCGATTAAAAACGATTAATGATGCAGGCCAATGGCTAACGTGGGGTCAGTCGTTTAAGCGTATTTTGGCCGCTTGTTTGATGCCGTTGATTTTCGGCATTATTGGCAGTCTTATTGATGGGTCACGCGCAGCCTTATTGGCCAGCGCGTTTCTTGGTTTGGTATTCAACTATGTGTTCTGTCTGTTCAACCCTCGCGGTCTGGCGGTACAAGATATGCTGTCCAACACCATCACCCTAAAAATGCCAAAAGTGGCACATGAAGGGCTATGGCGCGGTTTTAAAAATCGTAAGAAAAAATCTTAATCTGATTTTATTGACGTAACAATTTTATTAACCTAGTAACTCTTATCGACGTGATAATTTAGTTGTAGCACTGCTCAGCTGGTTTAGCCTAAACAGTTACATACTAACGCTTTGAATCAGCCATGCGGTGTAGCCCATAAAGAACAGCACCAACATAGCACCTGACGTACGACCGAATTGGCGCTTTGTTTTAAAGGCAAATACGCACAGTGTCACTAGCAATATCGTCAAGACTCCCATTGCCATCACATCACGCGACAGAATCACTGGATCAGCAGCGATAGGAGCAATGACCGTTGCCAAGCCGACAACTGCCAAAGTATTAAAGATATTAGAGCCGATGATATTGCCGAGCGCCATATCATGTTCGCCTTTACGGGCGGCTGACAGGCTCGATACCAGTTCAGGTAATGAGGTCCCAACTGCGACAATTGTTAGACCAATGATAAGCTCACTGAGCCCCCATAGTGTTGCCAACTCGACAGCACCCCAAACGATAGCACGTGAGCTAGCTACGAGCATCAGCATACCGATAATTAAACTCACAAGACCACGCGTTACGCTTGGTTCTAGCTTTTCTAAGCTCTCTGAGCTATCTAAGTGCTCTAAGTTGTTTGAATGCTCTGAGTCAGCATTAGCCACGACCATATCGTCTTCGTGCTCATGATAGCCTTCGCGTATACTCATTATGATCTGTAGTCCTAAAACGGCGACCAACAAAATCAACAATACGATACCATCAGCTTGGCTCAATATCCCATCACGTAGCTGCCAAGCGGCGATGACAGTAATCAGTAGCAGCAAGGGCAAGTCGCGCTTTACGATGCCTCTACGGATGATAATAGGGCTAATCAATACGGTTGCACCGAGTACCAATGCGATGTTGATGATATTCGAGCCATAAGCGTTACCTAGAGCCAGCTCAGGGCTGCCTTCTATCGCTGCTAGTACTGATACCACCATCTCAGGCGCTGACGTGCCTATACCCAATATTAAGACACCAATTAAGAAGCTAGGCACACTAAACTTCTTTGCTAGTGCTGTCGCCCCATCAATAAAGACATCGGCACTCCAAACTAAAATTGCTAACCCAATCAGTATTGCAAGCGCGGCCAACCACATCAGTATGTTTCCTTATATATGATGAAAAATGTGAATTTGATAAATAAAAGTGGCATAAAAAAAGCCGAATCTTGATTTAGATTCAGCTTTCCCTTTAGCATCGAGATTTTTAGTAATAATAGCAGCTAATTCAAAGATGTAACTTTGTTTTTATCTTAAATTTACCAAAACCTCACCATCCTGTCATATTAAGCAACTTGTACAGGAATGATATTTGCAGTGTCTTTTACTGTGTTGTCTTCGTTGCAATAGACCAGTTTTGGCTGATACGTTGACGCTTCAACTTCATCAAAATGCGCGTAAGCACAAATGATAACGATATCGCCCAAATCTGCCATATGAGCCGCAGCACCATTTAATGAGATAATACCAGAGCCCGCCTCAGCACGGATAGCATAGGTGCGAAAGCGCTTGCCATTGGTCACATTATAGATATCGATAGATTCGTTTTCACGTAGACCAGCTAGGTCTAGTAGATCACCATCGATACCGCATGAGCCTTCATAGTGAAGCTCAGCATGGGTAACGCGAGCACGGTGTAATTTGCATTTAAGCATATTAAGTAGCATAGGTTGCTTCCTTAGCGTAACTGATATTAAATAACTAAATCAAAAGGTTAATGGGGACAAACCTACCAAAATAAAAGGCTATTACATAGAGGTAATATTTTATTCTGGTAATTTAAAGCCATTAATTTGTGAACGTGCTTTTTCGACCTCTCCATCTAGCAATAAGGGGAGCGCTTCAAATGCCGCCGTCAATGCGCTGTCAATGGCGATTTGCTCATCGGAAGACGCTTTTGAGAGGACATGTCCACTGACTTTGGATTTGTGACCAGGATGACCGATACCCACACGCAGACGATGAAAGTCATTACCGATATGCGGCGTGATATCACGTAGACCGTTGTGACCACCATGTCCACCGTCTGTTTTGAGTTTGATACTACCAGCTGGAATATCGAGCTCATCATGAGCAATCAACAATTCATCATTTTTGATGCCATAGAAATTTACCATAGGCACCACTGACTGACCAGATTTATTCATAAACGTCAGCGGCATAAGTAAACGCACATCAGATCCATGAATCTGCCCACGCCCTGTCACTCCATGAAATTTCTTATCAGGGGAGAGCGTGATATTAAACTGCTGAGCCAAATGATGGACAAACCAAAATCCTGCATTATGACGCGTAAACATATACTGCTGACCAGGATTACCAAGACCGACAATAAGCTTTATGGCCATAAAAACACCCTGCTTGAATTTGATAAATAGGGGTAAGGATTGAAGTACTGATAGACAGTTTATTTTCAAACCTTACTTACAAAAACAGCAGGAGATTTTAATCACCTGCTGTCTTATTGACTAAACGAATGTATCACTAACCAGCACAAAATAATGCACTAGTTAGAAATAGTATATTACTCGCTGTCTTTGTTTTCGTCAGTACCGTCGTTTTGCTCAGTTGCTGGTACTTCATCAGCATCAACGTCAGCATCAGCATCAACTTCTTCTACTGTTGGTGGCTGCATGTTAACGATAGTACGGTCATGACCGTCTTCTAGCTCAAGCTCATGGATAACAACGCCTTCAGGAAGTTTGATGTCTGATAGACGGAACAAATCACCGATTTCCATGCCAGACACATCTACTTCTAGGTATTCAGGAAGTTGTGATGGTAAGCAGATAACTTCGATATCAGATACTAGAGTAGATAGTACACCAGCAGCAGCAGTACCAGGCGCATCTTCACGACCAGTGAAATGAACAGGAACGTTCATGTGAATTTTCTGACCTTTTACAATGCGCTGGAAATCAGCATGCATTGGGAAGCCTTTAGCAGGATGGCGCTGCAAGTCTTTGATAACTGCTTGATGCTCTTCACCGTCAACGTTGATAGTCAAGATGTGTGAGAAAAACGCTTCGAATTCTAGTGATTTTACTAGTTCGTTAAGCTTGATAGAGATAGCTGTTGGCTGCTCACCACCACCATAGATGATAGCAGGAACTAGGTTCTGCTTACGTAGGCGGCGGCTCGCACCTTTACCTTGTAGTTCAGCAGCACGATCAACGGCGTTTAGTTCAAAATGATTAATGCTCATGGATATAATCCTATAAAAAAATGATGAAGTGTCTGGTCATAAAAAAGTGGATTTGCGACCAATCCACTAATACGTGATGATAGCTAAAATTATCGTTACGAATAAAACTCGTAATGTCTAAGCTTAGCCATTTGCTTATAGCAGTGCTCGCTATGATAATTACCATAACGATGGTTGCTGTTAAGCATGATCAGCACTTTTGATAGTGCCAGCCTAATAAAAACAACGAAAAGGTCAGCACAGGCGCGCATTATACGTGATTCTGTAGCAATAATAAAGACCTACGCAAAACGCCTACACAAAACAAAGCGCCAAGTAAGGATACTTGACGCTCTATTTTTTAACTATTCAAGATGTCTTACTACAGTCATTGCTATTCGAAATTACTGCAATAGCTGTTGAAAAGGCAGTTGTATCAACTTAGGCATCAAACATCGCGCTAATAGATTCTTCGTTATTGATACGGCGTAAGCTTTCAGCCAGCATCGGTGCAATACTTACCTGACGGATTTTGCTACAGGCTTTGGCTTCAGCAGATAGTGGAATTGTATCGGTCACAACCACTTCATCCAATGCAGATTCGCTGATGTTTTTAAGTGCGTTGCCTGATAGGACAGGGTGCGTGATGTAAGCTAAGACGCGACGGGCACCATTTTCTTTCAATGCTTCGGCAGCTTTACACAATGTACCTGCAGTATCGACCATATCATCAACGATAACGCAATCACGGTCACGAACATCACCGATGATATGCATTACTTGTGACTCATTGGCACGAGCACGGCGCTTGTCAATAATTGCCATATCGGTATCGCCTAACTGCTTAGCCATCGCACGTGCACGAACCACGCCGCCTACATCAGGTGAAACAACCATGATATTGTCATAGTCTTGCTTTTGTAGGTCGTTTAGTAATACAGGTGTGCCGTAGATGTTGTCTACAGGAATATCAAAGAAACCCTGAATCTGATCTGAGTGCAAATCAACAGTCATTACGCGATCGATACTAACGATGTTCAGCATGTCAGCGACCACTTTAGCCGAGATAGGTACACGAGCTGAGCGTGGACGACGATCCTGACGAGCATAACCAAAATAAGGCATGACAGCTGTGATACGGCCAGCACTAGAGCGACGCAAGGCGTCAGCCATCATCATGATTTCCATCAAGTTGTCGTTGGTCGGTGCACAAGTAGGCTGCATGATAAACACATCTTTACCACGTACGTGTTCTTTGATTTCCACGGCAATTTCGCCATCAGAAAAACGCGTGATGTCAGCTTTACCAAGAGGTATGTGAAGATGATCGGCTACGGTTTTTGCTAATTCTGGGTGGGCATTACCCGTAAAAATCGCCAAATAAGGCATGACAGAAGTCCTATTGATTGACTCAAGCAGCGACCGCTAAGCAGTGTCAAACTGCTCAAATTAAGAAAAGAGTGGTGAAGGTGTTGAAGTATACTATTACAGTAAAAAATGGCAGGGGTAGCTGGACTCGAACCAACGGATGTCAGGATCAAAACCTGATGCCTTACCAACTTGGCTATACCCCTGTAATGTCTAGGCTATGAACAACCGATATATAATAGCGACTAAGTAGTCGTTCTTAATATGGTGTCATGACCTGTCAGTTATCTAAAAAACGGATAAACCGTTTAAAACATAACTTTTCCCTAGCGGTGTCCATTGCGAACTATACCGAAACTGGGATAACGTTGTCAATGACAATAAGATAAGTGGCTGTCTATAAACCGCTTATACTCGATGTATCTCTAACGCTTCGTACTAAAAAATGGCAGGGGTAGCTGGACTCGAACCAACGGATGTCAGGATCAAAACCTGATGCCTTACCAACTTGGCTATACCCCTATTGTGGCGACCTATTATAAGTAAATTTTCAGATTTTGCAAGTCATTTGCAGCTTTTTCTGGTATTTATTCATCATAGGTTACTGCTGGCGCTATTTTAGCAAATTAAAATAGGCAATCCTACCGTTGTCATTATTTAGATGATAAGAAATCTAAAGGTTATATGTGCTATTTTAAGTTTCCAGCGATATATGCCGTACAAGGCGCATCTGCAATCCACTTCGCCACAAGTTTTTCATTAGTAGCCACACTCGCATCTAAAGGCAAAAACACGGCACTACCAGAGCCAGTCATTCGTGCTGTGCTCAATGCTTGCGCTTCTAACCCCTGTAGATAACTTAAGGCATCTGCAACAGCAGAAGCGAGGCTTGTGACGACTGGGGTAAAGACATTATGATAGGGCGTAGTGAGCGTTTGTACATAGTCAGCGTATTGGTTTTGGATAGTTGCAACCGATAGGGGCGCGATATCTCGCTGTAGTTTGGAATGTGCAAACAGCTTGGCAGTATTTACATGAGCGTTAGGCGTCAGTACTAAATATTGCTGGTCAGGCAACTCAATCGTAGTCAGTTCTTCACCAATTCCCATGGCAATAGCGTCTTGGCCAAAGATAAATATAGGTACATCCGCACCTACAGTCGCGCCAATCTTTATAAGCTCATCACAGGTAAAATTAAGCTGCCAAATCTCATTGAGCACTAGCATAGTCGTTGCTGCATTAGATGAGCCACCGCCTAGACCCGCGCCCATTGGCAAGTGCTTATCTAAAGTAACATGCACTTTTGCTAATTGCTCAGGTAAAGTGTTTGACTGTATGGCAAATGCTAGCAGTGCGCGCGCTGCTTTGAAGATTAAATTGTCTTCTATACTAATAGTGATAGCCTCTGCACCATCTAATATCAGTAGCTGATGACAGAATTGATTAGCACTTAATTCACTAGCTATAGTAGAAATCACAGCATTGTCGCTGACCGAAAAATGCAAATAATCGCCCCAGTCGAGCAGGCGAAATACCGTTTGCAAATTATGATAGCCATCGGCTCGTTTACCAGTGATGTGCAAAAACAGATTGAGTTTTGCAGGCGATAGACGGGTAATCGTAGAAATAGATGATGCGGCTATATTTTCAGTCATATTTTTTTATCATAAGGTGCAGTTATAAACAGCTATCTTAATTAGCAATGATGATTTTTGGCAGGCTTTCTGTTGTTAATGAAAGATGGATTAATGATTGATCGTCATTACAACTTTGTTGCCTTGTGGCTGTACTGCACTAATTTTACTAGGTAGCTTATCCGTACCTTTATAGGTAAAGCTGGCTGTCCACTCACCATTGACTGAGCTAACTAAGCGGCTCTGATCATCCAGTTGTGGCGCACTATCTGAAGGTGCCGGGCGACCAGAAATCCAGTAAGGCATTTGTGAAATTGGTGCTTGCCAACCAGTAGCTTTCTTTAGCAAGGTTTCAGGGTCGTCAGCGGTCAATGACCCTGTCTTTTCGCTAACTAGAGTAGCGGTCTGACCATTGTATTCAATGTTGGTTTTACCAATACCGAGTGCGCCAATCAGCTCAATGGCAAATCGGTCGTTTTGCTGACCCCATGCATAAAATGCACTACCACCTTGAGTACCGGTCGAATCACTCGCAGGCGTCGTTACCCCAATTTTACCGGTGATATTGAAGCTCTCTAGCTTTTTTGGTTGTTCAGCATTTTGACCTTGTACAGTGGTCGTTGGTTGGTTGGTCGCGTTGGCCGTTTTTAATGATTGACAGCCAGAGGTTATGACCATTGCTGCAGTTATAGCAGTAAACAGAGCCAATTTATTCGGTTTATAAGAAGTGATTGATGCTGACATAATAGTTTCTCAAAATGGAAAGATGAACAAAGATATTAGCTTAAGCGTTATTTGTTGCTCGGTTATGCACGGCTGTTAGCTTCTTATAACGACCTTGTAATTTATAAATGCTTCGTTATTTATAAAAACCTTATCAACTATCATATCTCTGTAACTACAAAGCTCGAATAACATATCCAAAATCAGCGCTATTAATACAGCTGTATGCGGTCATTGATATTGTGCTGTCCAAATGAGAAGCGCTGCTGCAAATCTGCGAGTAATGCCTCAACTTTGTTATTGTTACCTAAGCCTTGATAGGCGCGCAATAACAGCGTGCCTGAGCGCAGAGTTGGCAGCACATCATAAGGTGTCTGTAGATAGTCGATGACTTGCTGATAGTTTTCTTTGGCCAATGCATTGCCCGCCAAGACATTTAGGGCTTGCAGATGTAGGTCGTTATCATAACGCGGGTCATCATAGCGAATCTGAATAATTGCGGTAGCTAGCGCTAGACCTTGCTCTGAACTGCGCTCATTTGCCAGTAGCAACTGTGCATAGCTTAACTGATAGGATAAGTTGCTAGGATCTAAAGCCTGCAAATGATTGAGCAGGGTACGCTTAACGACATAGTCTTCTTTATCATCTAACAGCTGAGCCCGTGCAAAGAGTAGCATCTCATTATCAGGATATTTACGAGCGGCACGAGTTAGTAGACGCAGAGCTTCATCAGATTCGTTTTGTTGCCACAAGATATCGGCCTGCATGACAAAAGTGTCAGGCGCGAATACTGTAAAGTCTTTGCGCAGCTTCTCTAACGTCGCGATTGCCCCATCGACGTCGTTATCGAGTAATTCAAACGCCACTACTTTTCTACGAGCTTCTAATACCAAATCCTCTTGCATGACGCCATTGAGATAGTATTTGGCTTGATCGAACAACTGCTGACGCTCAGCACTGATACCTAGATAATAGTAGGCTTGATCAAGATAAGCTGGACTCTTAGCAAGCATATTGAGTAGCTCATCGGCACTAGCGTACTCTTCAATATCTAGGCTTACTAAAGCTGCGAGCAGCGTAATCTCAGAATCATCATTGAAACGGCTATGCGCTTCAAGTAGTAACTTCCAAGCTTGTTCGCTTTGCTTTAAATCTAATAGATAGCGAATCTCATATAAATATAAGCTTTTGCTATCAGGGTTGCGTAGACGAGCTTGACTGACATAATTGATGACGGTTTCTGCGGTCACAATTTTACGCAATATATCCGCTTTTAAGGTAATAAAGGGCACGTAGTCTGGCTGACGCTCTAGCGCTCGATTGATATGAACGATAGCCACTTCAGGTTCGTTAAACTGATAGAGTAAACCCGCTTTTAATACTGACAATGAGGCATTTTGCTCGCTATCTAGGGGCTGCAACGCGGCAAGCAGCTCGCGTTTGTCATCATCATTATTTGGGTAAATACCTATGAGGATTTCGCTTAAGTCTGCGCGTGGATCATAGCGCAAGATGCGGTTTAACGTTTCACCCGCTAATATATAGTCGTGGGCACGTAAGGCTAAATGCGCGACATAAAACCACGCAGGCACATGGTCAGGGTTTTGGTCCTGCCATGTCTTGGCAAACTGTAATGAGTCTTCAACCCTTTCGTTACGCAACGACAGGCTAAGCGCTCTCTCAAACACGGCTGTGGCATCTTCTTTAAAAGACTGTTGCTTATAAATAGAGACCGCACGTCGTTTGTCATCGCGATCGGCAGCAAACTCGGCATCCAGTAGAGCGTACAAGCTTGGTTCACTAAGCTCAGGCTGCCATAGACTGGCTGGTGCTAGGCCATTAATGTTTTTTACGTTCTCTATGGTGAGTGTGTCTTCATTATAAGGTGTATCCATCGCGGCATTACTATCATTTACTTTATTGCCATTTGGCTTATTGGCAGTTACCTTATTGTTAGCTGCTTTATTATCGGTAGCAACGGATACTTTAGGAATTTTTGTTTCTAGCAATACATCGGGATGGCTAGCATGAACAGGGGCTGCCAAACACAGGCACACGGCTAGAGACAACGCTAGCTTATATCGTTGACACAGGCGCTCAATAGCGACATGCAATAAAGCACGGAAGCTAGAGTATTCGCTATAGGGATGTGGTGACCGAAGTAATGACCCAAAAAAATCATAGATAGCCGTATTCGCCCATGGTTTACCTACACAGATAAGGCAAGTTTGTTTTAATCATTTCAAGTTAAATATTGGCAATATGTACCCATGACAAACATTATAAGAGTAGACCGATGAGATAAACAATAGCATCCGTGTTACTCAGATATTGGCAGGTCTGACTGTATGAATGTGCTACTAGTAGCGAGTACGTTGCCAAAGAATGATACTGAAGATGATTAAATATAGATATGTCTGTTGAACTGAATATTATAGAAATATAACAAGTTAAGATAGAGTAAGCGAATGATTTAACATTATATTATTGACCATAAGTCAAAACTCAGCTATTGATTTTATAAATCGTATGAGTAGTTGATTTGTTACATTTGCGACCAGATACAGAGATATGGTTATCATAGATGGGTGAGTGTTAATTAAAGCCCGCAATAATGATATAATAGGCGGTTTTTAGGGTCTTCCTTTTAGCGCTGTCGTCAAAAACTGTCTTTTAAAAATAATAAGATAGCGTAAGGGGCAACTGAGCGTCATGTTTATGGTCTATCGATAATGAGATTAGTGGTCATTGGGGTCAATCACAAAACTGCACCAGTCGCTCTGCGAGAGCGCTTGGCGCTTGTGGGTGACGATGTAAATGTCGCGCTCAAACAAATAGAAGCCTTTACTGATGGTAGCGTGATCGTCTCTACTTGTAACCGCACCGAAATCTATGCGCTAGTGCCGCACACTTCAACGTCGCAGCCCGCTAATAGCCAATTGTCTGACTCACAATCATCCAATGTGCAGGATGTCAAAGCTGCTGGCCAATCATCCAACAATACTTTTAGTAGTAGCATGAATATCTCGTCTGCTGCGATTAGTGCGCATATTACCAAAATCAAAACGTGGCTGGCTGATTTCAAGCAATTACCACTCGTTGATATTGATCCTTATCTCTATGTACATCGTGATACCCATGCACTGACTCATTGGTTAAGAGTAGCGGCTGGTCTCGACTCTATGATATTGGGTGAGCCGCAGATTCTCGGGCAAATCAAAAACTCTGTGCATCTGGCTCAAGACCAAAAAGTACTCAGCAATCAGCTAGGCTGGATCATCGATCAAGTATTCGCTGCCGCCAAACGAGTGCGTAACGAGACACAGGTTGGCGCCTAAGCCGTATCGCTTAGCTTTGCCGCCGCTAAATTAGTCACACAGATATTTGATGATTTACCAAGTCGCACGCTTTTGGTCGTTGCGGCAGGCGAGATGAATCGCTTGGTTGCCACCCATATCGCAGGGCTAGGGGTAGGACGAGTCATTATCTGTAACCGTAACCCCGAACGTGCCGAAGCATTAGCGGCTGAGCTACGTGGCCCTAATCGCCGTGTAGATGTTAGACCCTTACAGGAACTACCGCAAGTATTGGCAGAAGCCGATATCGTTAGCAGTTGTAGTGGTAGTATGGATTTGTTGATTGATAAGACAATGACCATACAAGCGCTAAAGCGTCGCCGTTATCAGCCGATGCTTATGATAGATTTGGCCGTACCGCGCGATATCGATTCTACCATTAGCCGTATTGATGATGTTTATCTGTACTCTGTCGATGATTTGCAGCATGTGATTGCAGGTAATATCGAACAGCGTCGCCAAGCCGCAGTGGATGCTGAACTGTTAGTCAGTCAATTGGTAGTTGAGATAGACCGCCGCTTTCAGGTTCGCCAAGTTGGCAAAGACATTCAGCAGTATCGTGCGTGTACTCAAGGTCAGGTGGATAAGCTGCTGCATGAATCTATTGCTAAGCTGCAACAAGACGATGTCAGTCCAGAAGATATCATCACTGAGCTGTCAAGACGTTTGACTCAAACACTGACCCATGCACCATCGAAACTGATGCGCAAAGCCGCACGCGAAGGCGACAGTGAGTTGCTAGACTTCGTGGTGTCAGGACTACAAGATGCTCATCGAGGGCATTGATGCTTTCATCGTGGCTGTATAAGTCAAAACTTATCAACCAATACCTACCAATAAATTCTCGATAGCGCAAGTCATATCGTTGCCTGAGCGTATCGTTGTCAACCTTCAGTATCAGTGCTAATATCAAGCTCTCATGGATGGCTTAGGTCAAGATATGTGCTGGTGTTTGCTCGTAATATGACTACAAATATATTAACTTAATGTTAGTAGACCTCATCAGTGTCCGTTGTTTTTTATTCGCTTAAAGACAACGCATCTCTAGACAGCGCAAGACCTCACCATCAAAAATAATAGTACTTGATTATAGTGCTATCTAATCCATGTCGCATATTATCTAACCATACACTAGGAGTGTTCAATGCCTGCATTACGTCAAGATATCGATCCAAACGGCTTATTAGAGTATTCAGTGGTTTACACCGATCGTGCGCTGAACCATATGTCAAAAGACTTTCAGCAAGTGATGAATGACCTATCTAGTGACCTAAAATCTGTGTATAACGCGGACGCAGTGGTGATCGTTCCTGGTTCTGGTACTTATGGTATGGAAGCAGTCGCTCGCCAGTTGGCAAATGATGAAGACTGCCTAATCATTCGTAATGGCTGGTTCAGCTATCGTTGGACGCAAATCTTAGAAAAAGGCAAAATCGCCAAATCATCTACAGTGCTCACGGCCAATCGTGCTGATGATAGTGAGTCGCCAAAGCCGTTTGCTCCAGTCGATATCGACGTTGCTGTAGCTAAAATCAGAGAAGAAAAGCCAGCAGTTGTATTTGCGCCGCATGTCGAAACCTCATCGGGTATCATCTTGTCAGATGACTATATCAAAGCGTTGAGCGAAGCTGTGCATAGCGTTGGCGGATTATTAGTCATTGACTGCATCGCCTCAGGCTGTGTATGGCTAGATATGAAAGCGTTGGGTATCGATGTACTGATTAGCGCACCACAAAAAGGCTGGAGCAGTACGCCGGGCACTGGCTTGGTCATGCTAAGCGATGCTGCTGTCAAAAAAGTGGACAGTACTGAGTCTGATAGTTTTAGTATCGACCTAAAGCAATGGTTGAATATCATGCGTGCTTACGAAAATGGCGGTCATGCTTACCATGCGACTATGCCGACAGACAGCTTACGTCAGTTCCGTGATGCTGTGAATGAAGCCAAAGCAATCGGTTTTGATAAATTGTGTGACGCACAGTGGACACTTGGCAAACGTATCCGTGAAGTACTAGAAGCCAAAGGTGTTGAGAGCGTCGCTGCCGAAGGTTTTAAAGCGCCTGGTGTTGTCGTCTCTTATACTGATCGTGATGATATGCATAAAGGTAGTGCGTTCGCTGAAATCGGGGTGCAAATCGCTGCTGGCGTACCATTGAAAGTGGGCGAGCCTGATAACTTTAAGACTTTCCGTTTAGGTCTGTTTGGTTTGGACAAGTTGACTGATATCGATGGCACAGTAGCGCGTTTTGAAAAGGCACTTGATAAAGTGTTGAGTCAGTAAAGATACCAAGTAAGATGGCTAATAAAAATATTAATAGGATAGTTTATTAAGTCTTTTTCACTGCCCTTTTTAAAGCCTTTGCGGTACAGTCTTTACAGTTATAAAAAATACTGAACTATTAGCATTATGCTAGGTTCAGTATTTTTTTACCTTTTATTATATTTTATAATATAATGTATTTTTATAAATTAAAACTCAAGCACGCATTTAATAAACTTAATTAGGTAGTCCGTTATGAGCATAAAAATAGACTGGCAAGCATTTACGCCGATCTCCTTAGTTGGGGGCTGATGCTAGGCGTAGCGACGGTTATCTTACTGCTAGGCATCGGCCGTATAGCAGGTATCAGTGGTATTTTTTCAAGCCTATTGAAACCCAAGCGTGTAGAGATGTGGCAGATGCTATTTATACTGGGTTTGGTCATCTCACCGCTGTTATATCAGTTGGCAAGACCACTGCCTGAGGTAGCTATCAGTACTTCCGTGCCATTATTGGTTGGTGCAGGATTACTGGTCGGCTTTGGCACGCGCTTAGGTTCAGGATGCACCAGTGGGCATGGTATCTGCGGTAATGCACGGCTGTCTCCACGGTCATTGGCAGCGACCGTCACCTTTATGCTGTTTGGGATTGTGACCGTTTATGTCGGTCGCCACGTATTAGGCCTGCTATAGCGAACTCATGGCATATTGCCAGATGAATGCTAATAATTGGGCTCACGCGCGAACGACATATGATGGTTAATAAAAGATAATAATAGCGAGATACGACGATGCTAAAAAATATAATCGGGTTGCTAGCAGGACTGCTGTTTGGGCTTGGACTACTGGTATCAGGTATGACCGATCCTGTAAAGGTACAAGGATTTTTGGATGTATTTGGCGCATGGGATATCTCCCTTGCACTGGTGATGGGCGGTGGCCTGATAGTGGCGTTTTTCGGTGTACGATTGGCAAAGCGTCAACAGAGCAGTTGGATTGGCACACCGATTGATATGCCGAGCAAAACTGTCATTAATAAAAAATTGCTTATCGGTGCGATGTTGTTCGGTATCGGCTGGGGTTGGTTGGTATCTGCCCAGGACCAGGAATTGTATTGCTTGGTACTGGCCAATGGCAAGCCTATGTCTTTATCCCTGCGATGATTATAGGAATGCTGGTTTATCAATGGCTTGAGCCTAAGCTTGGTTAACATAAGTAGTTCTCTATAAATATAGTCAGAGAACTACTAAGCGGCTACGGCGTTATCCTCCTTAGATGTACTATTTGTACAATCTGCAGTCGGCTGCCTTGTACCCGTTTTAGACTTCTTTGACTATAGACGAGCGCTCAAAAAAGGTCAGCTATATATATGTAGTTGACCTTTTTGATGGATATTAATTGATGATAAGACTTAATAGATTGCCGTTTTATTTCGCACTGGCGGTTACTTTTGGCGTTTCGTGTGCCAATGATTTTGCTGCTTGGCGTAGCTCAAATTTTTGAACTTTACCGGTACTGGTCTTAGGTATTTCTGCAAAAACAATATATTTCGGCACTTTAAAACCTGCTAGGTGCTGACTACAATGCTCCATCACCGTGTCACGTTGCAGCGTGCTACCAGCATGAATCTCGATAAAGGCAACGGGCACTTCCCCCATTTGTCATGCGGCGCGGCGACGACAGCACAGCTTTCAATCGCAGGTAGTTTATACAAGACGTTTTCTACCTCGATACTAGAGATATTCTCACCGCCTGAGATGATAATATCTTTTAGTCTGTCCATGATTTTGATATAGCCATCAGGGTATTTAACACCCAAATCGCCTGTACGGAACCAGCCATCAGCGAATGCTTCTTCGGTAGCCTTACGGCTTTTTAGATAGCCTTTCATCACCATATTGCCACGTAGCGCCAGCTCGCCCATCTCTTCTCCGTCAGCGGCTACGGGTTCAGTCGTACCTTGCTTAAATACTTCAAATCCTGCCATCAAGTGAGAAATCATGCCTTGACGTGATTTCTTTTGAGCACGGGTGGCCACATCAAGCTCATTCCATTCTTCCTGCTCAGCACAAACCGTCACTGGACCATATACTTCAGTGAGACCGTAGACATGCGAGATATGAAAACCCATTGCTTCCATCGCGGCCAGCATGGTTTCAGATGGCGGTGCACCCGCGACCCAGCCTTTGACCGTATGGTTGATAGCGTCTTTATACTCAGGTTTGCCGCCAGCAATCATATTATGTACGACCGGTGCAGAGCAGTAGTGACTAACTTGATGCTTAGCAATCAGCTGCAATATCAAATCAGCATCAATTTTTCTCAAGCATACATTGACCCCAGCACGTTCAGCGATGGTCCACGGAAAACACCAACCGTTGCAGTGAAACAGTGGTAGCGTCCATAGGTACATCGGGTGTTTGGGCATATCCCAATCTAAAATATTAGAGATAGCATTGAGAGTTGCGCCGCGATGGTGATAGACCACACCTTTGGGTTTGCCTGTCGTCCCAGAGGTATAGTTCAGCGCAATAGCATCCCACTCATCTGTCGGCATCTCCCAGTTATCCAAACTGTCTGAACTGGCTACTAATGCTTCATAACTCATGTGCCCAAAGCGCTCGACATCGACAGCTTTGTCCGTTGAGTGAATGACGATTAAGTCTGGAAAAGTCTCATCGATAATCTCAGCATGCTCAGCAAATTCGCTATCTAAGATTAAAACCTTTGCTTCGGAATGCTGCAAACAAAAGGTAAGTGCATTGATATCGAGTCGGGTGTTCAAAGTACAGAGGACACCGCCTGACATCGGTACGCCAAACGCACATTCGACCATCGCAGGCGTGTTCGGCAGCATCACGGCTACAGTGTCGTTTTTATCGATACCCAATTTGCGCAGACCATCAGCCAGTTGGCGACAGCGGGTATAGGTCTGTTGCCATGTCTGAGTGAGGTTATTGTGTTCTAGATCGTCATAAATGATGGCAGTCTTATTAGGATAAACTTGCGCGCTGCGAATGATGAAGTCGATAGGGGTAAGTGGTTGATGGTTGGCGGCACTTTTGCCGAGACCTGTATGGAAATCTGTCATGATGATAGTCCTTTATCGTATTTCTATAATGCGTCAGTACATTAACGTCAGTATACTATTTAGTACAGTAATCTAGCATAGAAATTATAGATATAAGTCGATATTTATCGATTTATATCTTAGTCTAATCTCTCAATGATATTAAGCTAACGGTATATAATCTACCTCAAAATTTGAATGGGTTTTGTGGTGTTTGCTTAACCATATGCCACAGTACCGCCTGATACACCGTGCCGATCGTTATAGCAATTAATATAGTGCTCACTCATCAGTCGCTTGTCTGCATAGCTGACAATAATCGCGGTGTGTTACGATATCGAAGATGCTAAACCCCTTAGGCCCACTAATTCTAAAAAGCCGTTTTTAAGAAGTAGCCTCATAAACTATTCATAAGGAAAATGATATGTCTGCCAGCCATAGTGCCAACACGATCCAAACCGCTAGCACCAATGAACACTATCCGCATTTATTTGAGCCGCTAGATTTGGGCTTTACTACGCTAAAAAACCGTATGGTTATGGGCTCGATGCACACTGGGCTTGAAGACCGTTTTTATAATTATGGCAAGCTGGCGGCGTATTTTGCAGAACGTGCCAAGGGCGGCGTGGCAATGATGATTACTGGCGGTATCTCGCCTAACCGCGAAGGTTGGTTGTTGCCTGCTGGCGGAACGATGAATACTAAAGCTGACGTGATTAATCACCAGCGCGTCACCCGTGCTGTGCACAAGCACGACAGCAAAATCATCATGCAGATATTGCACAGTGGTCGCTATGGCTATCATCCATTTGCCGTATCCTCTAGCCCGATTAAATCTCCAATCTCACCGTTTAAGCCACGCAAGATGAGCATCAAAAATATCGAGCAGACGGTAAAAGACTATGCTCGCTCAGCCAAACTTGCCAAGCAAGCAGGCTATGATGGCGTCGAAATCATGGGCTCTGAAGGTTATTTGCTCAACCAGTTTTTATCAAGCCATGTGAATAAGCGTAAAGACATCTATGGTGGTGATATTCATGGACGTATGAAGTTTGCTGTTGACGTGGTCAAAGCGGTACGTGAGGCGACTGGCGAAGATTTTATTATTCTATTCCGCTTATCAGTGATTGACTTGGTCAAAGACGGTAACGTTATGGATGAAGTCATCACCGTGGCCAAAGCGCTAGAAGAAGCGGGCGTGACTATCATGAACACTGGTATCGGCTGGCATGAAGCGCGTGTGCCGACTATCGTCACTAGCGTACCACGTGCCGCCTTTGTTGATTTTACTGCTGAAATTAAAAAGCACATCAACATTCCTATGATGGCAGCGAACCGTATCAATATGCCAGAAACGGCTGAAGAAATCGTCGCGACTGGTCAAGCTGACATGATTCAGATGGCGCGTCCATTCTTGGCTGATGCACATTGGGTCAATAAAGCCAAAAATGGTCAGACAGATCGTATTAACACCTGTATCGCTTGTAACCAAGCTTGCCTCGACCATACGTTCGAAAACAAACGCTCGACTTGCTTAGTCAATCCACAAGCTTGTTATGAGACTGAATTGGTCTATAAGAAAACCAAAAAACCGAAAAAAGTCGCCGTCATTGGCGGCGGTGTCGCTGGTATGTCAGCGGCTCATGTGGCGGCCTTACGTGGTCATGATGTGACTCTGTTTGAAGCTAAAGACGTGCTTGGCGGGCAGTTTAACTACGCCAAAGTCATCCCTGGTAAAGAAGAGTTCTTTGAGACTATTCGCTACTATATTAATGAACTTGAGCATTTGGGTGTTGAGATTAAACTGAACACCAAAGTCAATAAAGACATGCTCGAAAAAGCCAAGTTCCATCATGTCATCGTGGCAACGGGTGTCGTACCTAGAAGTCTAGAAGGTAAGCTCGAAGGTGCTGAGCTGCCACAAGTAATGAGCTATGCTGAGCTGCTCTCTGGCGAAAAAGCAGTGGGTAACACAGTCGCGGTCATCGGTGCTGGTGGTATTGGCTTTGATGTAAGTGAATACCTAACAGCCAATCATGGTAAATCGCTGGATGAAATCGGCCCTGAGGGACTAAAAGATCCGAGCTATCGCCCTGAACCACAGTCTATCAGCGAGTGGCGCGAAGAATGGGGCGTGACCAATGATACCGACTATCAAAGTGATGGTGGTCTAGTCAGACCAGCAGCGATCAAGCCGATTCGCCAAGTTTATC
The DNA here is from genome assembly GCF_048631835.1 of Psychrobacter sp. ER1. NCBI lineage: Bacteria > Pseudomonadati > Pseudomonadota > Gammaproteobacteria > Moraxellales > Moraxellaceae > Psychrobacter > Psychrobacter sp. ER1. The sequence goes on from NZ_CP184640.1 coordinate 241,926, forward strand.
TCATGCAGCGTAGCAAAGGCCGTCTGGGTAGTGGTCTGAACAAAACCTCAGGCTGGGTGCATCGTGCGCATATCAAATCGCATGGCGTGATCCAAGTTGCTGGCGTGCAATATGACAAAATCACCAACGAAGGTATCTGGGTAACTAACCCACAAGGTCAAAGCCAGTTATTACGTGTTGATAGCGTCGTCGTCTGTGCTGGTCAAGAGTCAGTCGTTGAGCTGATGCCAAATGTTGGCGATGCGCCAGACGCGCAATATCACCTAATCGGCGGTGCTAAGCTAGCAGCTGAACTAGATGCCAAACGTGCGATTCGTGATGGTGCTGAAGTTGCAGTTCAGATCTAAAATCTTTGGCATGAATGTTAAATAATGGACGGCGAGGGTATATCTCTTGCCGTCCTTTTTTATTTGGAATGAAAATTTGACTTATTAAATTAGATCTTCAGTTCAACTTATGTTTATTTCGAGAGAATCGAGAGGTGTTGTTTACTTACTCACGCCCTAATATAATCCCGTCAAAATACCCTCGCATACCACAATGCAGTCTTCTATATTGATCATCCATATCTCTTAATAATAATTGAGTTTTACCCTTATGAAGTGCTGGATATAAGCGTAGCTCAACGTTTTTATCTGATTGATCATCGTTGATGACCCAATGATTCTGTGACCATACGGCCTTACTCTCTCCTAAATCACAAGTATGAGCATTGGTAAAAATCAAAACGCCCTCGATAATAGAAAGATAAGGTTTATTAGCGATACTATGAATCGATACCGTGTTTTTCGCCTCTCCTGTATCCTCCCAGCGTTGAGTACCTGAATTATATATTGAGATTTGAGAGATTTGAGAAAACTTACCAAAGGCATTTTTACTCGGTAAATCAGAAGGACTTAACTCATCTGAAAAATTCCAAGCCACACCGTAACTGCTTTGCTCTTCGATATACTCTTTATACTCGCGTATCAGACATTCTTCACTTTTACAGGTATTACGCTGAAACCTAAGCCATGTGCGTTGATTAGCAATGAACCTATCTTTAAAAGCTTTGCTGTCTTCATACTCAGGAGCAGCACTAAAATGGCTTTTATATTTCTTCGCCATTGTGTCATCAAGCTTAGAAAGCTCAGAGCTTTCGCAAACGGTTTTTTCTACCCAGCTAGCAGCCTTATTGCAATCAAAACTTGCTGAGTTTGCATAAGTGGAAAGTAAGCAAGTGCCTAAAATACCGATTGTAGTGATGTATAACTTTTTCATATCACCCTCATTTTTTAGAGCTTGATTGTATTTTAAGAAATCTATAACTGTGATATACGTGTCATCATTATCTGCAAAAAACGAATCAGTCCATCCATCCTAGCCCAACTAACTAGCCTCACTCATTTACCAACTGCCAATATTTTCCATCGAAATCCAAGGCTCAATAGGTTCTAAGTCTTCGCCATTTTGTAGCAGCTCAATTGAGATATTATTAGGGTCTTTAACAAAAGCCATATGGCCATCTCTTGGCGGTCTTAATATCTCGACCCCTGCCTGTATAAAGGTGTCGCACTGTGCGTATATGTTGTCGACTCTAAAGGCAAAGTGCCCAAAATTATCGCCATTGGTATACTCTTTTTCATCCCAGTTGTGTGTCACCTCAATTTCTGGTGCACCCTCATGCGTTGCTACAAAATACAAGCTGAATCTGCCTGATTCAGAGTCTCTCTTTCTTAGCAGTTGTAAGCCCATAAGGTCACAATAGAAAAATAACGTTTCTTCTAGTTTGTTGGTTCTAATCATTGCATGTAAGTACTTCATGAAAATACCTTAATATTGATTATTAACAAAAAATGGAGTAATGGCAGGGTGCTTTTTATGCATCATTAATATACAAAATCTCAGATGGCGTACGTGTGATATCAATACCATTAACTATATACAGCGCATTTGTGTCAGTAACTTTTTACCAAGCAGGGCAAGCGGCACACTTTGCAATACTTGCTAGATTAAATCTGACGTCGCAAAATCTTAACCTTCCATCTCGCCAACTAACCACTGCTCAAAATCACCCACCTGAGCCGCCAATTCAGGTTGCGCTTTTGCTAACTCATCGAGCTTATTTTTAATCTCAGGCTTATTATATTTAATGCCAGTCAATGTTTTCTTAAGCAAATCGATGAGCTCAACATTTAGCGCATCAGAGAAGATGACAACTTCGGTAATCATCGCTTGCTTCACATCCATATGTACATCCATCATGCCCCAATCAAAGCGCGTCTCGATATGATGAGTGAACTCAGGCGTCTTGCCAAAGCGCCAATCCCAGTCAGCCATTTGCTGATAGTAAGCGTTTAGCGTTGGCTGCTTGGCAAGGCTGGCTTCATCCAGCTGCTCAACTGACGCAGTCTCCCCATAATACTCACAAAACGCCTCGATAATCGCATCAGACAAGGTCTCGTGATTGATAGCCTCATTAAAATCTACTAAGTTTGCTACGCGAGCGCGCACAGATTTGATGCCTTTTGCTTTAAGCTTTAGCGGATGCGGGTTTAGATAATCGCCAAGCTTTTGCATATTGGCATTGACCAGCAATGTGCCATGATGAAAGCTGCGATCGGCTGCATGTCTAAATGCGCTGCCCGATATTTTGCGGTCGCCTACCTGCATGTCGTTGCGACCAGACAGCGTAGCGTCTATGCCGAGTTTCTTAAGCGCATTGATGATGATAGTGAAGTTTGCTTCTTGGTCGTAAGCATCACTGGGCGATAAAAAAGTAAAATTGGTATTACCCAAGTCATGGAACACAGCGCCGCCGCCGCTCTGACGCCGTGCTAAAAACACATCGTCTGCTTCCATTTTGTCGGTTTTGCACTCTACCCATGGGTTTTGCGAGCGTCCAATAACCACGGTCTCAGAGTTACGCCATAAAAATAGGGTATGCGAGTCGGGATTGAGCGTATTAAATATCCAATCCTCGGTGGCAAGATTAAACCAAGGATTGGTCACAGCAGACTTTAGGATGCGCAGTTTCATGTATTTGACTCTTTAATAAACTGGGTTGGTGAGTAGGTTTTATAAATAGGTAGCATCATTCTTACCGATGTAGGTTTGTAATTCAATGGCTGTCGAATAGAGGGAGCGATCTTATCAGTGGCTTTGACAGTGGTGAAGACATTGAGTATATAGAAAAAACGGTGAGAAAATTTTATAGAAGAGGGCGCTAAGGTTGATGCTTCAGTTTTTAGCGGGCGGCAATAAAAGCCAAGCAAAACACTCAGCTTTATTGCACTATAAATTGCTAGAGTACTCTGCTCTATTTAGCACAGATTTCCCACTGCGATTTTGTACTAAGATAACATTGCATAACCGCTTTACCAGACTGCGCATACGCCTCGCTGACGATACGCTGATTGGTTGGCAGACGATATCTGATAATCGCTGGCTCGTCATTGACGGTGGTCGTCCATCCAGTCACTTCATTACGGTCATTATAGTTTGCACTGGTGGATGTTGCCATTTTGCCAAACCCTGGCAGGTTATAGGAGACCTGCCTAAAACTATAACTCATCGCTGCACCCTCAGCGCCCTCATACTGACAGTTTAGCTTTTTTGCAGTTTATCTTGCTTATAAACATAGCAAGTGGTCTCATCTGAGAACTGACCAACCCCGCAAAAACCTGCCGTTGCAACTGACATCATACCGATAAATAACGCTATCCTTTTCATAATCATTCCTCAATAATTTGTAAATCCTACTAATGATGTTTGCCATCTATTTTTTGTATTGCCAAATACTAACCAATACCTTGTAGATAGTAGAAAATTAGTAAACAAATATCAACTAATATATTTTAAGTAAAACTTGAATTGATTTATCAGAGCTACTTTTATCATCAGTATTATTAAGAGTAGCTGTTATAGGGTAGTACTATAAGAAGGATTTGCTATGACCATAAATTTATTTTTATAGGTATTGAACGGATGACTTACTTAAGGATGACTTTGGAGTTCTTTGGTATGTGAATAGAAAGGCGCTGGGATAGGCTAAAGTATAAGAAATATAGGATCAGCGCTGCTTGCTATATGCTGCTTAATGAAAAGGATTTGTCCAGATTTATAAATTATCAAAAGGTGAAAACCTTAAAACTGTGCTAAAAAATCAATAAATGGATAAAAACTCACTATAAATTTTATAAAAAATTACCCATCAAACAATTAAAAAGTTATCATCATGAGTTTTTAATCACATGATAATTTTTACAACGCATCAGACGCTTATGACCGACACGAGTTGGTAAACGCAGTCTAAGCGCTTAATAGGATTACCCAATGACCAACCGTGACCTCATCATCTTTGTGACGCTCTCTTTTATGTGGTCACTCTCTTTCGTTTTTTATCGTATTGGCGTGCCTGAGTTTGGCTCATTGGCATTCGCCAGCTTGCGTGTGATATTCGCCGGATTGGTCATGTTGGTCTTTGTATTGCTCAATAAGAAAAACAGAGTAGGCATCAAGGAGCATTGGAAAATGCTAGCGCTCGTTGGCTTGTTTTCAGCAGCGCTGCCTTTTGTGTTGTTCTCGTTTTCCGCGCAGTCAGTGAACGCAGGCGTGCTAGCCGTACTAAATGCCTCTGTGCCGATGATGAGTGGTTTTATCGCCAGAGTCTTTTTAAAGATAGGCTATCAAAAAACAAGCACTAGGTTTGGTGATCGGGGTGATCGGGGTAATCATACTGATGAGCGAAAGCTTGTTTGGTGGCGGCGAGCCAGGCAAAGGATTGATCGAAGGGCTATTGCCGATGGGCTACGCGCTACTAGCCTGTGTAGGTTATGCGCTTGGGGCCAACATCACCAAGAACTATCTGTACGAAGTATCGCCAGTCGCTATCACTGCAGGCTCGCTCATTATCGGTAGTATTATTATGCTGCCTGTGGCTTTTAATGAGTTCCCTTATGGTAAAGATATCAGCATAAAGGCGTGGGTATCCGTGATCTGTATCGGTGTATTTTCGACCGCCATTGCCCTTATTTTTATGAATCAGCTGATTAAAAATATTGGCCCGACGCGCGCCACCAGTATTACTTTAGTCATCCCAATTTTTGCGATTATTTTGGGCTATCTATTGCTTGGCGAGGCGCTAAATATACAAGCCATCATTGGTTCGATTGTGATATTGATCGGCACGTATTTGTCACTAGAGCTGTCAATTAAGAAAATGCTAAAGCCGAAAGACAAGACTCAGACGAACAGTATTTAAGGCTTAGTAAACAGTCTTCGTAGTAAATAAATACGAATATTTGTATAGGTGAATATTACTGTATCTGTTTGTAAATATTGCTTGGAATAATGAAATCTGTCCCCTATAAAGGTAGGCGCTAAACGTAGATTTACTAATGATATTATAAGTTTTTCTAAACAGCATGCGATAATAATTAGTATGATTGATGGTTGCTATAACTAAAGATCATAAATAGCGACAATAACCAATAGGACAGATTATGGCACACGATATTTTATTTGAGCCTGTAAAAATGGGCACACAAACGCTAAAAAACCGCATTATGATGGCCCCACTGACACGTCTGCGTGCCGTTGAGCCAGGCGATGTCCCTATCACATGGGCAGCAGAGTACTACTCGCAGCGTGCAGGGGCGGGCCTTGTCATCACTGAAGCGACGCAAGTATCGTTTCAAGCAAAAGGCTATGCAGGCGCACCAGGGCTACATACTCAAGATCAAGTCACTGCATGGAAAGCCATCGTTGACAATGTCCATGCCAAAGGTGGCAAGATCGTCGTCCAGCTATGGCACACAGGACTTGTCTCACATGAGAGCGTACAACCTGAACGCCGTGCGCCAATTTCAGCCTCAGATGTCGATGTAGGTATCCGTACCTCATTGCGTGATAGTGACAACCAAGCCATTCGCGCGGATGCCACGCCGCCGCGCCCAGCCAGTCTTGATGAGATTCAGCAAGTGGTTACTGACTTTGCGCATGCAACCAAGTGCGCGCAGGAAGCGGGGTTTGATGGTATTGAGATTCATGGCGCGCATGGTTATTTGCTGCATCAGTTTTGGGCCGAGCATACCAATCAGCGTGACGATGAATACGGTGGCAGCCGCGAAAACCGCGCGCGTCTGACCTTAGATGTTATCGATGCATGTGTGGATGCTTGGGATGCAGATCATATTGGTATTCGTATCTCGCCACTGGGCACATTCAACAATGTTGAGGGAGGCTACGAAGAAGACGATAACATTTGGCTGATTGAACAAATCAATAAGCGTGGTCTAATGTATTTGCATCTGTCAGAGCCAGATTGGGCAGGTGGTACGCCGTATAGCGATGAGTTCCGTCAGCGTGTCCGTGATGCGTTCGATCAGACCATCATCGCGGCGGGTGGCTATGATGCGGACAAAGCTGAGAAGAACATCAAAGCAGGCTATATCGATGCGGTAGCATTCGGTCGTGATTATATTGCCAACCCTGATCTCGCTGAACGTATTCAAGAGGACGCACCGCTCAACGAGCAGCATCCAGAGAGCTTCTATGGTGGCAGCACGGTTGGCTACACTGATTATCCGTTTATGAATGAAGTGTAAGCAATTATCCATCCGTCAGTATCACTGAATAGGCAGACAAACGCGTTATAAAAAAGCCCTTTGACTATCGATAGTTAGAGGGCTTTTTTTACGCAGAGATTTTGATTATTTGCCGAAGTTGCCTGTTTGATAATCACGGAACGTTTGTCGTAGCTCATCTTGGGTATTCATCACAAAGGGGCCGTGACCTGCGATAGGTTCACCGATTGGCTCGCCGCTTAGCAGTAGCAATTTGATAGGTGTGTCTTCATCGGTAGTTGCAGGGTAGGTCAATTCGATAGTATCAGTAGCAGGTAATGATGAATGTTCAGATTGAGTGCCTACATGATTTCGAATAGGCGCTGAAAATTCAATTAGGCTGCCTGCGCTGACGGCTGTACCGTTAACCAATATTTGACCTTCTTGTACCAGGAGTAGGGTATTGTGCGTTTTCGGTACTTGTAGCGAGGTTGTACCTGCTGTATGTAGCTCAATATCCCACATATTGACTGGCGTAAAGGTCGTTGCTGCGCCCGCTATCCCATGCCAGTCACCGGCAATGATGGCAGCTTGGCCAATGACAGTTTGCTCGTCGCCATTGTCTATCAGATCAACGATAGGCATATCAGCACGTTTGATAGATTGGTATTTTGGGTCGGTCAGTTTATGGGTGCTTGGCAAGTTGACCCATAACTGCACCATACTAAATATACCACCACGTTGCCCAAAGGCTTCAGAGTGGAACTCTTCGTGCAGAATACCGCGACCAGCAGTCATCCACTGTACATCACCTTCTAAAATATCACCGCGCCCACCTGTCGAATCTACATGACTAATCTCACCTGCATAAGCAATGGTGACAGTTTCAAAACCTTTATGTGGGTGTTGACCAACGCCATGTGGCTGCATTTTATAAGAGGGATTGGGTGAAAACGTTGTTGGCTTGGCATAATCTAATAATAAGAAAGGATCAGTATGGCTATAATTAAGGTCTGGATTGTCATCTAAATGACTGATCAGAGTTTTTACAAAAAAGCCGTCACCTACCCAGTGCGACTCTTTTTCACCGTGAATGTGTTTAATTGAACGCATGGGTCACCTCATTAGTCTAATTAGAATTACTATCAATAGAAAAGCTATTATTAAGTAATACTACTATGAATATAAGAGTGGATTGTATGAGTTTTTATTACTATTTCATTCCTAGTGCTGTCAGCAGCGATTAAGCAAATGTTAAACACTTATAAGTGTCCATGATTAGACGGTCTCACCACTCACAAAACCACTTGCCCATGCCCACTGAAAATTATAACCACCAAGCCAGCCGGTCACATCAAGCACTTCACCGATAAAGTATAAGCCGTCTTGTAAATTGCTTTGCATCGTTTTTGAAGAAACCTCATCAGTTTTGACGCCGCCGCGTGTGACCTCAGCGGTACGGTAGCCTTCCGTGCCAGAAGGTTTGAGCTGCCAACCATTAAGGGTAATACCAAGCTCTGTGAGACGTTCGTCTTTAATGTTAGCAAGCTCCGTATCTTTGATGTCTTCCCACAGATGCGTCTGTAGTGCTGCTAATAGCTTCTTGGGTAATGCATTATCTGTGTTTTCTGCCAATACGGTACGAATAAGCTGGCGTGGATGTGACTTTTTGCGAGCAAGTAAAAGCTCAGTGACGTCTATCTCAGGCAACAGATTGATACTGATGGTTTCGCCAGTCTGCCAATAGTTGGAGAGCTGTAACATGGCAGGGCCAGAGAGACCGCGATGGGTAAATAGGACGGGCAATTTAAAAGAGATACGCTCGTTACTGGCAATAACTGGCAGACTGATACCAGCCAAGGCACGGATAAGATCGCCTGTTTTATCAGTGAAGGTAAACGGCACGAGACTGGCATCAGTAGGTACGAGCGTATGCCCGAACTGCTGTGCCAACTCATAGCCGATACCACTTGCTCCCATGGTCGGGATAGACAGGCCACCAGTAGCGACAACTAAAGACTCACAGCTATAGCGTGTTTGCGCGGACTGAGTGCCGCTCACAATATCTTTTTTACCAAGCTTTTTGCTCGTCGTTAGATAAAAGCGTTCGCCTTTATCATGAGCAGCAGTTTTAACATGATCAATCTGAGCATTAAGCTTTACTTGTACGCCTACAGCCGTGCATTCATCTAGCAGCATAGACAAGATATCTTGAGCCGAGTCGTCACAGAACAGCTGACCGTGTTCGCGTTCATGGTAGGCAATCTTATGCGACTCTACCATGCCGATAAACTCCCAACTTGGGTAACGACTTAGCGCTGATTTGCAGAAGTGGGGATTGGCACCAATAAAGTGCTCAGGCTCTACAAAGTAATTGGTAAAGTTGCAGCGACCACCACCTGACATCAAAATCTTTTTACCAGCTTTATTGGCATGATCCAAAACCAATACGCGGCGACCGCGCCGTCCGGCAGTCAGTGCACAGTACAACCCTGAAGCGCCAGCACCAATAATAACGACATCATAGTGAGTATGGTTTTGTGCATTGCGTTGATTAGTCATTGCGGTCTCGTAAAACGATGGGGTGAAAAAAGTATAACCAGGCCAAGCATTGTTTTTATTAAAAACGCGGCTGACATTTTGTTAAATGAAGCAGTATGTTTAGTGTAGCTATTGTCCATATTTCACTAAAGGTTACAAGGATTAAATGCCCTAAGCCATACGCTGTTACCGTGTGATCACAACCAGCTGTCATTTTAGTACTATCGTTATGATAGCTGCCCCTATAAATAGCATTATACGTACCAGTATAAGTACTAATATAATTATCTAAACATACAGATGTACAGTGAAATTGTTATGTTTGGCTTTTGATGTCTTGCAACCGTCACGCTTATTTGTCAAACTAACGATGAGTGTCACACATTATGGAAGATGACTCTTATCGCTTACATGGGGCGCGTCATAGACGTTTATCCGTGTAGGTCATAATAATTAAAAGGGACCCAACACTATGACTCAGAAATCATTTCCTATCTCAGCCGAGTTTATGGCTGCTGCTAATACCACACCTGATAAGTACCTTACAGACTACCAGCAATCTATCGAATCAGCCGAAGCAATTGATGCTTTTTGGGCGAAGCGTGCTGAGCTAATCGACTGGATAAAAAAACCGACTAAGGTCAGTAACGTCAATTATGACTTAGATGATTTTCACATCAAATGGTTTGAAGATGGTGAGCTAAATATCTCAGTCAACTGTCTCGATCGTCACCTCGAAGAAAACCCATATAAGCCCGCTATTATCTGGGAAGGTGATCACCCTTCATTGCACAAAATTATTTCTTTTAAAGAATTGCACGAAGCTGTCTGCCGCTTAGGTAATTCATTGCGCAAGCTTGGCGTTGTAAAAGGTGACCGCGTAACGCTATATATGCCGATGATACCGGAAGCCATGGTAGCGATGCTGGCATGTGCGCGTATCGGTGCGGTACATTCAGTGGTGTTTGGTGGTTTTTCTGCCGAGAGTTTGGGTAATCGCTTGATAGACAGTCGCTCAAAAGTTGTTATTACCGCTGACGAAGGTTTACGCGGCGGCAAGCACACATCGCTCAAAGCCAATGTCGATCACGCACTCGACATGGATGGCACTGAGAGTGTCGAAAAAGTCATTGTCGTTCATCGTACGGGTAACTCTATACCGATGAGTGGGCGCCGTGATGTGTGGTATCACAATTTGGTCGATGGTCAATCAGAGATCTGCGAGCCTGAAGTCATGAATGCCGAAGACCCGCTATTCTTGTTATATACCTCTGGCTCTACTGGTAAGCCAAAAGGTGTAGTGCATACTACAGGCGGCTATATCACCTATGCTATCTCAACGTTCCGTGATGTGTTTGATATTAAAGAAGATGACGTCTATTGGTGTACGGCAGATGTGGGCTGGATTACTGGCCACACGTACTCAACCTATGCACCACTGGCCAATGGTACGACGACCGTAATGTTTGAAGGTGTGCCAGAGCATCCAACATGGGCGCGTATTGGTCATATTATCGATAAGCATGACGTGACTATCCTATACACTGCACCGACAGCCATTCGCGCGATGATGAAAGAGGGCGATGCTTTTGTTCGAGAGTCGGACCGTTCTAGTTTGCGTCTGCTAGGTTCGGTCGGTGAGCCGATTAACCCAGAAGCATGGGATTGGTACTACAATGTTGTCGGTGATGGTAAATGTCCTATCGTCGATACATGGTGGCAGACCGAGACTGGTGGCATCTTAATGGCACCAATACCAGGCACGGTCGATCTCAAACCGGGCGCGGCAATGACACCACTATATGGCGTCAAACCAGAAGTCGTCGATAGTGATGGTGCGATTTTAGAAGGCCCTGCAGAAGGCAATTTGGTGATCAGTAGCGGCTGGCCAGGGCAGATGCGTACTATCTACAATGACCATCCACGTTTCTTAAAGACTTACTTTAGCGATTATCCAGGTCATTATTTCACGGGTGATGGCGCTCAGCGTGATGAAGATGGGCATTACTGGATTACTGGTCGTGTCGACGATGTACTCAACGTTGCAGGGCATCGCTTGGGTACAGCAGAGATTGAGAGCGCCGTGGTTGCGCATCCTGCAACTGCTGAAGCTGCGATTGTCGGTATGCCGCATGAGATACGCGGTACAGGTATCTGTGCATTTATCATTCTAAAATCAGGTGAAGAAAAGACCGACGATCTAAAAGCAGAATTAAAACGCCATGTGCGTGCCGAGATTGGACCAATTGCGACGTTAGATGCTATTTATATGGTCGATGCACTACCAAAAACGCGCTCAGGAAAAATCATGCGCCGTATCTTGCGTAACCTTGCAGCAGGGCAATATGTGGGACTGGGCGACCTATCTACGCTTGCCGATAGCTCGGTGATTAATGACTTGGTTGAAGAAGTAAAAGCGGGTCGTGGAGAGTAAGTCAGTCTGCTAACGACCCTGTATTGTTAAGGATAGTTATTCAGTACTAGCCATTAATATTTGCATATCAAAGTTAAATAAAAGCCATGTTATCGAGAATAGCATGGCTTTTTTACGTAGACGATATTGATATTGAGTCACTTTGAAGGTTCAATAATACTAACAAGACAACATCGCTACCATGTTAATTGACGAGCCACTCGGTACTTACTAGGCTAGATAATTAATATAGTAGCGACTCATAAATACTTTATAAGGTCTACTGTCATTATGACTGATCATGCTTTGTGCTCAACTGTTCTATCTGCCCCAAAGATCGCCATCATCGGTGGTGGCCTAACGGGTTTGCTCACCGCAACACTATTAGAACGCGCGTCAAACCACTCAAGCTCGTCATCTAACACCCCGCAAATCACTATCTTTGAAAAGTCACGTAGTGTAGGCCGTTTAGCGACCCGCTATCGCAGCGATAGTAAAACTGATAAAAACTGGCAATGGTCATTCGGTGCGCAGTTTTTACTGCGAAAACTGCTGACTTTCAACAGTTTATCGCGCCTTGGTTGGATACTGGATTGCTACAGCCATGGTGTGCCGAAGTAGTTGAATTAACGCCAGCCAATGATCGTGCCAAGCTGACCGATATCCACAGCAAAGAGCAATGGGATGCGATACATGCCCGCTATATTAGCACACCGAAAATGACCAGTTGGGGCCGTGATTTGGCCGCTGCGCTTAATCACACGACCATAGTATTTAAGACTCGTGTCGCACCGCTTGCTCAGTATTTGCAGTCTCAAAATCAGCAGCGGTCTCAGAACCAAACTTTTAATCAAAACAGCAAGCAAACTGAGCTATTTGACGAAACTGGCGCCAGTCTTGGTTGGTTTGATTGGGTGATCTGCACAGCGCCAAATGTTCAGGCGGTAGAGCTGATGGCAGATAGCGGCTTTAGTCAACAAGACAAAATTACTAAACCGCAAATGCAAGCCTGCTATACGTTGATGCTTGGTTGGAATGATGTGCAAAAACTACCTGAAACATTAAATGGCCAACTAGCACCGCAATGGGATGTCGCTTATTTAAATAGCGCTATTCTTGATAGGATATTTGTTGAGCATCAAAAACCTGCACATGGTGAACTACTACCAAGTGTCACCATTCATGCACGTAATGACTGGTCAGAAGCCCACGTCGATGATGGTATGGAGTCAGTCGAAAAACAATTATTACAGGCGGCAAAACAAGCATTAAATTGGAATGAAGACAGCGCACCTAGCCAAACAGATTGTCATCGTTGGCGCTATGCAGCTACTATTGTAAATAAGGATGCTGAAGAGCTAGGCATATTAATCGATGCAACCAAGCAATGGATCGTCAGTGGTGACTGGTGTGCAAAAGGTAATATTGAGAGCTGCTATCGAATAGCGCAGCAAACTGTTAAGGCCATCGTGCAAACACAGTAAGGGTAATATCCATGCTCATTATTTTGCATCGTTTAACGATATCTGGATTTAGCAAAACGTAAGCAAAAAAAGGCCCACAGAGGGGGTCTTTATCGTGTTATCTCATGTTATCCTTTGTTAGCTTAAGGGCTTTATTTATATGAATCTAATGCTAACGTGTGTTATCCTTTATTATCATTAATGACCACCAATTAGCAACATTATTGGTGGTCAGATTGGTGGTCAGCTTTTTAGCATGGTAAATAAGGACTAGGAGCATGCGGTCATGGCATCATTAACAACTGATACTCAGATTAAAAGAGCCATTAAAGAGGCGCAAGGACAGAAGCGTGTCTATCACACCATTAGTGGTTATCAAGGTTTGAGACTGCGCATGAGAGGTGGTTGTATTGAGTTCCAACATCGTTACACGCATCCCATGACAGGGAAGCGCAAGGAGATGACGCTAGGGCAATACCCAGCACTGACACTTGAGCAGGCAAGACGAGTGCATAACGATAATATGAGTATGCTTGCCAATATGCTGGACCCAATCACGCAGCGCGATAATGAGCGAACCAAACAAACCGCTGCTATCAATAATACATTCCAAGCGGTTTCCGATGATTGGCTAAGCGAATTGACTAATAACCCTGACCACCAGCCAGCAACTAGCACTTTAAGAAACATCCACAATTACCTTAAACCGCTAACAGATGCATTTGGGAAGCTGCCCGTTAGTGAGATCACTACTCAGCAAGTGCTAGCTTTATGTCGTGACATACAAAGAGAGTATGTCCATAAAGGGAATCGTGTTAAGCACATGGCGCAGCGAATATTTGCGCATGCTGTTTTGAAGGGGCTCATTGAATATAACCCGGTAACGCAGTTATCAGGCGCTAAAGCATTGAAGCCGACCAGAACTAAGCACCACGCTTCGTTAACAGACCCCAAAGATTTTGCTGTCCTATTAAGAGATATCGACGGGCTAGGTGATAAGCATGTGTACAACAAACCAATATTAAAACTACTAACGCTTACCTTTGCACGTGTAGGTGATATATGCGCTATGAAGTGGGCAGACATCGACCTAAACGCTAAGCAATGGGCGTTTAAGCCTCAGAAAGGACAGCGTCGTGAGGACATGGTAGAAAGTTTAGTTATACCACTTGCACCGCAAGCAATAGCAATCATAGAGCAAATGCAGTCATTAACGGGCAGCCATGGTTATGTATTCCACAATCCCAAACGTAAGAAAGGCCCTTACCAAGACCCACAGTTAGTAAACAAGGTATTGAACGATCCATCTATGAACAGCGGCGGCATTGGCGTCAATTACGAAGGCAGGGGTTATAAAGAGGTCCACACGCCGCATGGGTTTCGTGCTAGCGCAAAAACTATGCTGATGGAACGATTAGGCTATGACGAGCTGCTAACAGAGATACAGCTAGGGCATCAAATGCTTAATAAGTACGGCAAGGCTTACAACCGTATGCAGGCTGTACCTGAACGAACGCGCATGATGACGGACTGGGCGAACTATTTAGATAATATCAAGGTAGGCAAGTTTGATAACGTCATTCATGCCAGCTTTAAACAACAAGTACAAAAGCATGGGTGACGCCATGCGATAACGACCATGCAAGGCTAGGACTAATTACCCGAACGACAGCTATTCACACCCTTATGCTGTCACTGCCTTGCACCTCTTCCAACTCAAGGGTGTAGGGGTGTGAATTGTGGGTTTTTTTGATGATTTGACAGAAAATGATGAGGATGAATATCTTGACCCAGCTGAATGTGAAGGGCTTATCTCCTTTTTTGATTTCATAGAGTTATTAGAGTTATTTACAAAAGAAACTTCAACAAAGGTAGCAGAGTACTTAATAGGATGTGAAGATTTCTTGAAACTAGATTTTTATACTTATGAAATTGTTGATCTGACGCAAGATATTTCATCAACTGAATTTATATTTTTATCACACAAATATAATAGTCATAAAGATGATGATCCTACAGAGAGTTTTTTAGAAAATACTTTGTTAGAAAATGGTGTAAAAGACTACTGGATTTACTATTGGAAAATAGAAGAATTATTATCATTAAAATGTATAGAGAAACTAGGTCTTGATGACGAAGAATTTCTAAACTATAGAGACGCTATGATTGGAGGCTCTCACACTGCAGTTTATTATCAAAATGCGACCAAAATACTTATAGATAAAGTAAACGAACTGCAGAAAATCATAGATAGCAGCATATCAACAGTACCAGCGAAAGAAGAGAAAAATAGTATAAAACCTAATGGTAGTCTTGCTAGTTACATGACTGAATACACTTTGCCGCAAGTAGTCGCACTTATTTTAGGGATAGACCTGTCAAACATAAGTACTAGTAAAAAAGAAAGCTCTATTAGTAATGAGGTTGATTACAATGAAAGTCACCCTGAAAAATTTCAGCAGTTGTTGCAAACATATTCCTCCATGGCGATTAATCGCCAACCCACAGGAGTAAATCTTGTCACATACAGTTTTAAGCCTTACAACGATGTAGCAAAAGTATATCCAAACCTTGAGAAAACCACTATCAAGAAGGTGGATCTTACAAATTATTTGCTTGATATCGGATATAGTTTAGATGAGCTTATTGCTCAACAAAAACCAATTAATCAAGCTGCTAATAGCCAACATACTGGAAGTTATCAAGATAACCATGAAGTGGTTAATCGTAATGAGCAGCTTGCATATCAATCGTTAACTAAAGAACTCAATGAAACTAAAAGCGCATTAGAAAAAATGACTTTATCTGAAGCTGAAGCGCAAAGAAAGGTTAAAGAGCTTTCAAGAGATTTAGATGAGGCTAATAGAAATTTACATCAAAAATCTAGTAAACCAGATGAAGATGTATTGCAAATCATCTTTGATGAGAGCTATGAACACCACGCCCCTGATTTGAAAAATGCTGCTAAATTATGGATTGATTTATACATTCATGACAAAGTTGGTGGTAATTCACATACGGGTAGAGCTGACAATTGGATATCGAGATTCACAAATTATGATGCTGAAACAACCAAGGCCGATCAAAGAAGTATAGACCGCATTAGAGAAATCGCGACGCCACTTAAGGATTTTGGAACAAAACGCAGTAAAGAAGTTAAAAAATAATTTTATGATAAGTTGTTGATTTATATATACCTTAGGTAGCTTACCTAAGGTATTTTTTTGTTTACCTCACTTACCTGACCTACTGGGTAAAAAGCTAAATTGCTAACACTGATAACGCCAGTCAACGGCACATAATAGGAGTTAGCAACATGCTACATATATCAGACAACCCCCAAACCACCGCAGAGTTACACCTTAACGGGCAAACTCGTATCAAGCCAGCCGCTACTATTGTCGGCGTTCATCATCAGACTTTGCGTCGATGGTGGAAAGCTGGCAAGTTCCCTAAACCTACAAACATCCACGGTATTCTTCTGTTTAAAAATGCCGACTTATTGTCATGGCTAGAAAAGCATCAACCATCAACTGATGTTGATGAAGCTGAAAGCCAACTTGGGCAGGGAGCATAATGATGGCTACTCCACGGCAGACACCTTTAAAAACACAGAACGATATTATCAAAGCTCACTTGCTTGCTGGCAAGTGCATATCAACTTGGCAAGCTTATAAGCAATACAATATTACTTGTTTAGCTCAGAGAATTCACGAATTAAGAAATGCAGGGCTACTTATAAAAAGCAAAATAGTCGTGCGTGACGGTAAGAGATTTAGCAACTATTGGTTAGATAGCGAAGATCATTCTTCAACTACTATTGATCAGAGTAATACTGCTGAGAAAGTTAATGATGCTGTTACACGTAATACTGATATGGAGGCAGCTAGCAATGATAAATAATATGAAAACTAACCTAAAAAATATTCATGTTATGAATTTGAGTCTAAATGGCACTAATTTGAGTGTAAATAGCCAAAATTCGAGTCTAAATGATAAGAATTTGAGTCTTATTAAGCATATTATGATTACGGTCGCTAAGTTAGAAGAAACTATTAAATTTCGCCTGCTTTTAGATGTTGAAAAAAAGGATGTAACAGGGGCGATTACCCATTTTCAAGTGATTTCTTAGCGTCCAAAAATATTGAAAAACAACTCTTTACAATAGATGATAACAAGCGCTATTATGGTCTTACTACTAATTGTTCAGCGGCAAAGCCAAGCCGTCATTCCCTGGCTATTTTTATGTCCAAAATTTGTCTGACTAACTATCAGCGATTTACCAATGACATAAATACGAATATTTCTGCACTGCAGACAAGTCATAAATATAGTACCGATACCATCGGTGCGAACATCTATGACGGGTTAAGTGGGCCGAATAAAATACCCCTTGTGGGAAATAAGCCCCGCCGTCTGAACACGGTAGTTAATAACCTGTCACCCTTTTTGTGGGCGGCAACAAACTAACTAAATGTTCAGGAGCTATCCGTAATGGGTAATTCAATCCGCACTACCTCAAAAACTACCACCCCTACACTAACTACCAACCAAGCTGTTTTTGCTATTGGTGATGTTGTGCTGTGTCCATCATTAAGCAATCAACCTTTTGAACTGACTGCTGACCCATATGGCAAGCGTGACGAATTAGCACTTGCTTACGATGGCAGTTATTTATATTACGATGCTCAGGGGTTTTTTATTAAGGCGTCTGACGATGAAACAGGCGACCGTCAGCCCTCATTGTTCCATAACACCTCAGCCAACCAGCAGGCAATTAATACGCTATACGGCAACACCTCTATCACCCAGTCAAGCCAGCGCACAGTAATAGACACGACTGATATTAGTGACGACGAGGTTGTTCTACTCCAGTCATTCAAGTTATCTAATAACACTAGTGAGGTGCATGGAGCGGCCGAAGTACTGGATGATATTTCATCCTTGCTTGGACTCATTTACAGAGGCAAAATCCGCCAAGAAGAGGCTAAATCTTTAGCGCGGTTAACACAAACTGCAGCTGACACATGGTCAGAAATACTCTATACGCAAGTGAAGAAAATGAACGAGATATTAGCTCTTACCAATTTCAATAAGGTAGGAGAGTAATATGTCCGCATCAATCCAAAAAGCACCTATCAGCACGTCCAGTCAGCGCAAAGTACTTGATATAACCAAAATAGATGATGACGAGGTAATCATACTACCTACGATTATGCTCTCTGATATTGCGTGCGATATTAGCGGCGCGATTAACGTGCTAAATGATATAGGTAATATTTTAAACCTTATTCATCAACGTGAGCTCAGCCCTAATCAGACTTTGTCTGTGGCACGCTTATCATGTGATGCCGCTGAAAGACGGGTAAAACTGCTTGTTCATCAATTGGATGCCATCAACGAAGCGATGGTGCAATCAAAATTTGCAAAGGTGGGTGAATAGCATGGAAGCACTTAATCAAGCAGTAACCAACACCATTTTCGCTAAAGAGGTGGAGATACAACGTTTTTCATGGTTCGACGCGCTGTTCGCTACCATCAAGGCTGATATTAAAAATGGTGATACTCAAAAGGCGCAAAAGCTTGCCGATCTTGGTCAATATTTAGCAGAAGATTTCCAGCAGTATTCAGAAGATGATTTGGCTGGCCTGAACCAAGAACAGGAGGTGGTATTGTGAAAAATAGCTACCCATCGAAGCAAAGTCGCCGTCATGCAAAGCGTAAAAGCTACTTCAAAAAGTACCGCGCTACTCGCCAGCCTTCCAAGCAAGACCTTAAGCAAATAAGCAAACAGGGAGGAAGCGATGACTACCCTACTGCATAAAACGAACAATCACAAAAAAGCCCAAGCAATTAGCTCAGGCTTCTTGGAACTGATAACTTTCGTGCTAACTCCAGGGCAAGGACTAGCAGATAAGCTGACATCATTCAGGTCAGTAATGGAACACTATGAAAATTATAATAGCACAATAGTTGGAATTATAGCATCTAATCGACTGCGTAAGCCTGCAGCTAAAGGAGGTGTGTAATGCGTTTTTATCCATTTCACTCATCTGACTTTAATAATGCTACTAGACATCTAACACGTATTGAGCGTTCCATCTATCGTGACTGTATTGATTTGTACTATGACACAGAGAGTCCTTTAGATGGAACGGACTTGGAACGTCTCCAGAGACGCTTACTTTGTCACAGTGACGAAGAGAAGACCGCACTGGATATTGTTCTTAATGAATTTTTTGAAGAAGAAGATGGGCTTTATATGAATAGCCGCTGCGATAGAGAAATTGCTATCTACAGATCAAAAGATAAAGACGCTGCTAAAAAGCAAGAAAACGCTAATTCTCGTAAGCAGAGGTATAGAGACGATAAACGAAATATGTTTGCAGACCTACGAGCTATAGGGATAGTACCTGAATTTAATATCAAAATGCAGGCCTTGCGTGAACTACATGCTCAGAATTGCCAGTTAGGTAATGCTAAGACAGTTCCGCAAAAAGAGAACGTCTCAGGAACGTCTCAGGAACGTCTCGTTGACGCAAGTGGCACGACTAAAATAGAACCAATAACCACTAACCAAGAACCAGTAACCAATACTAATGGCGATGATGAAAAATCCCTGAACATTCCTTTTGATGTCTTCTGGAAGACATATGCCAAGTCAGTAGCTAAAGATAAATGCGAGGCTAAGTGGAAATCTCTTAGCGCCAAGGTACGTGAGCAGATCATGCAGCACTTGCCAGCATACGTCGCTTCAAAACCAGTTAAGAAGTTTCGTAAAGACCCTATGACTTATCTGAACGGCAAAGGCTGGCTAGACGACATCATTGTTGATGAACCGAATGCCAATCAGCAGCCAAACCCGTCCTACAGCAATATGAATGTCAATGCCAAGTATGAAGATCCAGATTATGACCCTTTGGATGGGCTATCGAGCAGAGCAGGAGCACTTCATGAAAATTATTAAAGAGTTATCGCGGATTGAGTTAGGAACGACGGTTATGCGTGAGGTATTGGCTGACTGTGACATACATGGCCAGACAGCTCATAGGGAGATAGCGGGTAAAGTTAACTGCTGCCAGTGTAACGAAGATAGGCGCGTACGTGACAACGAGGAGCGCCTTAAAACCGACCGCGGCATCATGAGAGCGTTAATGCTAGCTAAAATGAAAAGCAAGGGTGTGAGCGCGAATATGGGGCGATTCAGCGAATGGCGGTATGACTCAGTAAAGGGTGATGACCAGCGTGCCAAGATTGCCCAGCTGCAGCAATATAGTAAGGCTATCGACGGTCGCTCGCGCAACATCGTTATTCTTGGGCCTACTGGTACAGGTAAGACGATGTTGGCCAATGCAATCGCGGTCAATCATTACTTAGTCAAAGAGCAGGCGCTGCCAAGTGAGTTTAAAAGCTACAACCAGCAAGACTTTTATGATCACACTTGTGAGTTGATAACGTCTTTTGATATTGGCGCACAAGCAAGAGGCCATTGGGGTAATTACCAGGTGAGTGAATATGATTACCTTCAGGAGCTTGCTGCAAATGAGTTGTTGATTATTGACGACTTGGGAGCGGGCGACGGTCACGAAAAAGACCGCGCGCGCATTGCCCAGATAATCGCCTTACGTTACAACCGAGCGCCGACCGTCATAACCACCAATATGGACATTAGGGGCCTACGTGAGTTCTTGGGCGATAGAGCGTGGGACCGATTACAGCAGAACCTATTGGTGATGCATTGCGACTGGGGTAGCTATAGAACTCAAACGTCAGACATTCAGATTGCAGGAGCCGCCCGATGATTAATAATCAAAAGAGATTTATCCAAGTTGAGCAGTGCGTACTTACGCAGCTGCTTGGCAAAGAGGGTGCGTTCGATATAGTCAGCGACGTTGTTATTGCCCAAGACTTTGAAGCCGCAAGGCATCAGGTTATCTATCAAGCAATCAGTGATTTGGCAATGGACAGCAAGCCTTATGACGAGGTTATGGTGGCGGATCTTCTCGAAGAGCGTAACCAGCTCAATGAAGAATGTTGCCCAGCCGGTTACTTTGCTCAAATGAACTTGGTGCCGAGCATTGCTTTCAGTAGTTTGCGTAATCATGCCCAGTTAGTGAAAAGCCGTTCAATTCGTAGGCAGTCTATTGCTCAGATGATGTACGGCATACAAAAGCTTGAAGAGGGCGACAATCAGACTATTGAGGTTAACAACGAGGTTATAAGTGCTATTGCCAACCTTGAAGTGGGTGACACTGACAACAGCTGCTCTCGTGTAGGCGACTTGATGGGTGGAATGATTGAACGTATCGCAGCTGCTAGGGATGGCGTTAACAACTTCATCTCTACCGGCTTCCCAGAGCTTGATAACTTGATGATGATTGATGCTGGCAACTTGGTCGTGGTCGCCGCTCGCCCTTCAATGGGTAAGACAGCTTTAGTTATGAACTGGCTGTCACATATTGCCAAGTACCGAGAAGGTGAAGCGGTATTCTTTAGCGTAGAGATGCCACAGGAGCAGGTCATGGACAGGCTTGCCAGCGCTGAGGCTAAGGTTGATCTTACTGCTATCAGGAAAGGTCAGCTAAGTGTGGATGAGTGGGCACAAATGCAGCGGTTTGTCTCAGACCAAGAGAGCATGCCTTTAACCATCGTAGATGAAAAAGACATCAGCATTGCGAAGATACGCACCCACTTGAACCGCATCAAGCGTGAGGCTGGCGGCAAGCTATCTGCGATTGGTATTGATTACCTGCAGATAATGGGCGGGCTTGATGGTCAGTACAAGATTGATAATATCGGCAAGGTCACACGAACGCTAAAAGCATTGGGGCATGAGTTTGGTTGCCCTATATTTCTACTGTCCCAGTTGAGCCGTGATGTTGAGAAGCGCCCAAATAAGCGCCCTATCATGTCCGATCTACGCGATTCAGGCACGATTGAGCAAGACGCTGACCTTATCACTTTCATTTACCGTAATGACTACTACGAGCAGAAAGAGAAGGGCGGTAGCGCCAAGCTTGATGGTTCAGCAGAAATTATTTTGGCTAAGAGTAGAAACGGACCGACTGGCACCGTAAGACTGGGCTTTGAAGGTCAGTATTCACGCTTTGCTAATTACATACCAATAATGAATGACTTGGACGACATACCAGAATATGGGAGTAGTCACTCTTGATTAATCAGCATAACCGGCCCTACCGTGAGCATGCCAATAGAATAAAGACATAATAAAAAGCACCCATGTTGGTCGCATGAGTGCTTAAGCTGGCAAGTAACAGTGCAATGTTATCACGCATAACGATTATAACAATTTTAAGGGTAATTGTATGCGCGTAACAAATAAACAGATGGTTTTAGATGCGATTATTGACTTGAATAATCAGGAGCAGTCAGTCACTCGTGAGACGTTATCAGGTGTGATCGACTTATCGCTTGCAATGATTGACGAGAAACTAACCTCTTTGATTAATGATGGATTAATTTATCGTATTCAACGTGGTGTCTATTTACCGGTTGTCACTCATGATCAAGCACGTATCATCAGTAAGATCGTTCTCCCCTGTGGTACAGTTAAAATTGATATTGGCGATGATGTTTGGACGTTGACGCCCAAGGAGGCTCGTGTAGTAGGTAGTTTGATGGCAGCAGATGCAATGCAGTACAGCAATATTGAAATAGGTCACCATGCAGCGCTGACGACTGCTAAAATGGATTTACAAACCAAAGAGATGCGTCGAGAAATTAGAGAGCTGCAAAAACTGCTACCTGCCAGCAATCCTGCATAGTACCTTTCACTTTGAAAGATGCTAACAAAGTATTCGTCGCTATTATATAAATATTGTCGCCCCTTACCCATTAGGTGAACGTCTGATAATAAAAACCTTCAGCGTGACATGCTAGCTATTAGCTTAGGCTCTACATTTACTGTAGGGCCTTTTTATATGTGAACATTATTTTCATAGAAGTATAATTTAACTACAGTTCATCTGGCCACCAACGTTCTGACATACGCCACCCGTAGAGGGAAAATAAGTGTCACCTGCACCCTTATTATATCTTGTGCCATTGGTGTCCCAGCAACCAGCCCCATCGCAATTAACAATTTGACCAGGTGTAGATGATACGCTTGGTTTTGGTACTGAATAGCTTGATGTAGGCTTAGTAGAAATTTCTTGCACAGCTGGTAGTGGAGGTGCACGATTAGCTACGACGTATTCTGCAATCTGTTCCGTACGTTGAGCCTCATAGTATTTTTGGCTACTAGACTTCATAGCCTCTAGATCACGGCTTTGCTTTTCCTCATATTCTCTTTGCGTTATGGCATGTGCATTATCACGTTTAGCTTGATACTCATAAGCCCTATAACTCTTCAAATCTTTTTGAAAGTGCTGAAAATATAAATTACTTCTGCTGCTGTACCTTCTTTTAAAATTCTTGCAATATCATCCTGCTCTGCTTCAGGCTTGCCCTGCACCCAACCTTCAAACTCAGGACTTTCCATAACTTTATCTGCATCAGGATGAGCTTGATAAATAGCCTCGAAGTGCAGTTCGGCCGCTTTATCATCATTGGAATCGTTATCGATGAGTGCTAGTACTTCTTCTTGGTTCTCAGCACGTATGTCCCACTCCCAAGGCTGGCTAGTATCAACCTCACTAGTCATCTCACTAGTTTGATCTTCTCCAATGATAGAAGGTATGACGATAGATACAACGACCCCTAATATCATTAGCGCAGCAATAGATAAAAAGTACTTCTTGAACAATCCTCTCTCATACTGGTCAAATCCATCTTTAGGAATAAAATAAAAAACAATATGAACCAAAGGACTAAATAGTACTGCTGCAATAGCCAATAAAAAGCTATATCCCCACATGATTCGAATAGTTTGGAATAAGTACCAGAATGATACAACGATGATGACTAACGCTGCGAAGCTAAGTCCAAAAACTATAATGCTACTCATGACCGGTCCTGCCCTAGTACAGCTTTGATACAAGAAGTATATTCTCTCCACTTACCTCATGTCTAATAATTATGAACATTAGTTATATATTATAGATGTTACTTAAATCTTAGCCAATAAGATGCTCCTACAACACAGGCTGCTATTAGTGCTAGCTCGAAAATACTAAGATCATCCTCATCTTCGTACTGCTGCACTTGTACAGACTCTCTATAGTCTCCATCAGAACTCGCCTGTGCTGGCATGCATATTAATTTTAAAGCTATTAATATATAACCAGCAGCAATAAATACCTTCCGCATGACTGAATCTTCCCTTGCTTGATTTAATATTAAAAGTACTCCGAAATTTATAAAGTTACTAGCCAATACTTTGACCTTTCTGATCTAATCATCGCTTCGTAAATACCATTACCACAGTGCATTTGAGTAGCGCGCGCTCTCACTAGCGGCTTAGTTATATAAAGTAACCATCATCAATAAAAAGCCTTTTGAGTGACTTAAGAGCGATTATGCGTGACCAGATATAGTCATGTAATCGTGCAAATTTACCCTCATAAGGTTCGACTTAACGCACTTCAATGTAGTCAAATGCATACATACAAAGGCATTGGAGTACATGATGAGCAATAGAGTTAAGGTGGATTGGGAGAACGTTGAGCTTGCGTATCGTGCAAACGTTAAGACAGTCGCGCAAATAGCAAAAGAATTTGGTCTTAAAGACAGTACGCTACGATCAAGAGCTAAGCGTAATGGCTGGTCGCGTGACCTTGCTAAACGCATCAAATTAGAAGCAGATAAGATTGTTAATGAAAATGCTGTTAAGCGTGAAGTCGGACGCTTAGAGAGTATGGATAATACTACTGTAGAGGAGAATGCCAAGCTTACCGCTAGTATTCGCATATCTCACCGAGAAGATATTGGTAAAGCTCGCCAGCTATCTATGATGCTGTTTGAAGACTTAAAAGCTCAAATAGGTGCTGACAACCGCCAGCGCCTAGAAGACTTGTTCATTGCAGCGCTACAGGCGGAGGTGATTGATGCGAGCGCACTGGAAGCATACGAGCGTGTCACCTCCCTAACTAACCATGTGCGCGTCATGAAAGACTTAGCAGATATCATGACCAAGTTCATTATGCTAGAACGCCAGGCTTACGGCTTAGACGATACGGACAGCTCACCAGTCGACGCTCTCACCACGCTATTGCATAGTATTGCTAATAATAACGGCAATGCTTTTGGCGTGGTTAAAGCTGATCCTGCCTACGAAGATGAGATAGATAACGTCGCAACTAATACGATAGGTGTTAAGGCTGATGCTTATTAATCAATAAGGCTGTGGCTTTCCGTTCTGTAAGTCATTCCTTTCAAAGCAAAGCTCAAAATTGAGTTTTGTAAAACCTTCAGAAGAACCCCTTTTAGAGCACTTTATCAGCACCTCTATAAGGTTTTAAGTATCACGCAATATTGCTCATACTGTACTCATAATCATTCAATTAGTGAGTAATATCATGTCTCTTGGTGCGCTTTCAGGGTTACAGTCTTCAGAAGAAGAAAGAAAGAAAC
This sequence comes from Psychrobacter sp. ER1, assembly GCF_048631835.1. NCBI lineage: Bacteria > Pseudomonadati > Pseudomonadota > Gammaproteobacteria > Moraxellales > Moraxellaceae > Psychrobacter > Psychrobacter sp. ER1. The sequence goes on from NZ_CP184640.1 coordinate 267,419, forward strand.
GTCGCGAGCAATTCGACAACAACAGAACAAACCTAGGTTTTGGTGCCAAAGCAGGTCAAGGTGGCTTGCTTGGTTCAGGGCGACTTACTCAACAGGCTCGACAACAAGCACCAGTTCAGAATCAAAGCCAGTCGCTAACTCAACGGTCTCCGCAGATGGCAACACAGCAAGCTGCACAAGAACGCAATCAAGCTCTTGCGGCCAAACGTCAATCGGAAATAAATCAAAGGAATAACCGTACTGCCAACACACAGCAAGCTCGACAGGATATTAAAGAAATACTGAGCCTACCTGCAAGAGAGCAACCTAATGCTGTGGCTAATATGCAGTCCAAGCCACCCAAGTTAGGCGCTTATCAAAGATCAGCACAGCCAAGCACGCAGGGACGTTCAACATCAGCCCTTACTGATACAGCTATTGACGCAGGACAGATTGCGTTCCGTGGAATGCCCTTGGCGATGAATGGTGCCGACTTAATAAGCGGCGGTAGGGTTAGTAGAGAGCTAAACAATGTTGCTGATGAAATGGGGAAGTTAAAGAGCACTTATCAAGCTCCCAGACAAGCTATGTCTCAAGCTGGTAAGGATGGAATTACAGAGCAGATGCAAGATTTAGGTATGAGCCTAAAGTTCCCTATGATTGGCAAACCTAGTAATGGCGAGGACAAGTGGAATCAAAAAGATTATCCGTCGGTCTATGCTAGCAAGCAGTCCGAACCAGCCGATCCAATCGCCAATACTTATACCGACCAGCCACCGCAAACCAATAACGCACCAGTACAGCTAGGGTTTGATCCAGTTAATAACCCTCCGCCAATGAAAAACACTATTAGCAACGGTGGATTTGGTTTTCGTATGCCAAACGCACCGCGTCGAACCATGTCAGAGCGCCAAGAACGCGAAGCATTACTGCGTGACGCCAGTACCGCCTACAAGGGTTCGCAAAACGGCCAGTTGACCGCTAAGCAAATGGAGCTACGCGCTGGCATTGTTGGTGCTAATGATAAGTACAGAAACGATCAGTATGGCGCTCAGCTAGGTGCGGCAAGCCAGTTAACACAAGCACAGATGTCGCAAGATGGGGCTAATCAGCGTGCGGCTCTAGGCGAGTTTGGCAGCAACAATCGAATGAACGCACAGCTTGGTTTTGATGCTGGCAAGTTTCAGCAAACCGCTGAGCAGCAGCAGCAGGCAAACAGCTTGGCCAGTCGTCGCTTGGATATTGAGCAAAACAATTCTGACGTTGCAAACTTTGCACCCAAGCAGCTTAACGCGCTGTATGAGAAGTTTGATGCCGCACAAAGTGATGAAGATAGAAGCGCTATCGCCAAACAAATTCAATCGCTAAAAGGCACGCCTGATAAGAAGAGTAAACCATTGGTTATTACTCAGACAGGTGAGTCACCAATACCAGGTGGCTTGGGCGGTGTTAAGAAAAACCCATCAATCATCTACGATCAAGACACTGGTGAGTTTATTAACCTACCTAAAAAAGAGGTGAACTTCTCAGACCCTGAAGTCCTTGCAATCATAAGTAACAGAGATTTAAGTGACGAAGAAATGGAGTCTCAAATTGCGGCCCTATACAGTTAAGGTAAACACCAAGGGACAATTACAAAGAAGATAAAAAAGACCCAGCCATGGAAGTCGTGAATCAGTGCAGTCAAGAGATTGCGCGTTTTGTTAAAGAGAATAGAGTCGCCCCCAATAAAGATATCGGTCGCCACTTCTCGTAAATTCAATCACTTCTTCACCTTATTAATATAGAGATCATCATTCTTGCTTAAGCAAATCATGCCAACTGTTATATTACTGTGCAGAGCTTGCTTGCTAGCCAATGATTATTCACTAACAGATGGTTATCTATATTCTGAAGTGCAACGATAGGCGGGCTGGCTTGTTAGATGCTCATCTAAATCACGCTTGTAGTAAACAACGCATCTATGGCTAGGTTTAAAGAAGGGTATGCCATTAGTATCTTCACAGCGCATCTTTTGCAGGGTTGCCGTTGATACACCTAAGTAGCTCGCAGCATACTCAGGCGTCAGTGGTGTGTCTGGTGGATTATCAATAACAAACTGCTTCATCTTTATTTTTTCGTCTTCAGTGACGTCCTTCCATAGCTTTTTAGCCATCGTTTCTCCCCTTATCAACACTTACCTACGCCTGCTTAACTGACTATAGCTCCTAAGACCGTGTCGAATAGCTTCGCTCAAATCTGAACGTATTAGGGTGTAAAGAAGTTAACACCCTATTATCTAAGTACATGATATCAATCATGATCCAAAAATGGATCATCTATTCTTCTTATCAAACTACCCTTGTCAGTATAAGCGACCACCTCAAATTGAGGATGTTAAATTTTAAGGGGTCCATCGTCACGATGAACGGTCAACACCACACTTTCGACTGGCAAAAAGCGAGAGTCTCCCCAAGAAGTTAGACACCCAATGATGAGGCTTTCCATTGCTAACACTAATAATTAATCCTACCCTCAAGTTGAGGTTGCGGTAAGGTTTTTTCACTATTAAGGCTTACCATCTGGCGCACCTAACCCCTAAATGCTTGATACTAATGATAATTCAAAAATGATTTACCTATCTATTCAATACCGACAGATACCTACTATTATGTACGATAAAAAACTGTATCATCTAATTGCTTGTCTGGACGAAACCACCACAAATCTGAGTAGCGTTTCGGTTGATCTATCTTAATAAGTTCTTCTTTACAGCAAATAATCCGTTTGCGCTGGAAGGCACGGATTACGGAGTTTACGACTTAATGACGAATACCCAAGGAGGTAGGCCCGCTTAATGATAGCTAAGTCGACTCACCCAGACTTGAGGCTTTCTCTTAATAGTATCTAAAATGTCCTCAGTTGTGAGGACGCCTCGTATGACCAGCTGATCCATATTTTTTAAACATCAAAAAGCTAGAACGTCGCAGGAACGTCCCGTTGACATATTGGAACAAGTTGCAACTATTCAAGCATAACTTTGCACAGCCAACTCAATTTTGAGCTTTGCTTTAAAATCAATTACCTATAAACTTATGAAATTGAAGGGACCCCTGCTCAACGTTGAGCAGGGCCATTAAAACCTATTAGTCAGCATTAACATGCCAGCCGATTTTTGCATCAGCTCGAGTATTGAATGAATAAGTCCAATCACCACTGATGAATGGGGAATACAAGGTGTCCTAAAATATAGGACACCTACATCTATAACTACCATGTTCCCCATTGGGGGTTGGATGATTAAGATGGGTTACTACTATTGCTCAAAGTTGGGCAGTGTGATTATCCACCCTCAATTTGAGGGTGGATGTATAGCAAGGATCACATTTCAAATGCGACCCTTCCCCAAAGATGGGGAAGGCTTGCTAATCGATAGCATTCACCATGATGGTGAATGGTCAGGACTTCCTCAAATTGAGGATGCTAGGAGCTGCTAAGCCTTGTTCAAAGGTGAGCAAGGCTGGCAAGTTAAGATTACTGTCCATTTTTGGATGGTAGGGTTTGTCATCATGACGAGCGGTATTTCTTGCCAACCAATTAGTTAGACCAGAAAATTCGACTAAACATAAGTTAAATAATTATTGATAGAAACTATCTGCAGTGCTATCGTTCAATTTATATTATTCGATTGTTAAGGTGGTCATTTATGAAAGCTTGGTCCGCACTTTTTATTTCTATGTTAATGATGGCGCCAGTAGGACAGGCGAATGCTCAAAACTATCCTTGCTCTAAAAGTATGGGCGGTGTGTCGCATTGCAAAGATGGTAAGTTTGTTTGTAAGAATGGCAAGATTAGTCAGTCTAAAAAGGTTTGTAGTCAATGAACAATATTATGAATTAGTTATGTCATGGAGGGTATGAGGTGAGAGATAGAGTTATCCTGACTATTTTATTTGGCATTCGTGGTAGTGTTCACGCATTGCCTTTTATGCTTTTATCTGTTTTGTTCACTAGTGGTATTTTATACTCACCTTCTAACGTAAATGTAGGTCCAACAGTAATGATCTCTAGTTATATAGAGAAGGGAATTACGTTGTTCGGATTGGGATTGCTTGTTGCTTCCTTGTTTGTATGGATAACTACTTGGATAGATGACTACCAGAGAAACTACCTCCCAAATTGGATTATAAAAGATTTATATTAGGTGGTTTTTATCCGATATCAAACTAATAAAAACCCACCAGTTGGTGGGCTTTATACGCTAAATATTATGTTTATGATTCAATAACGTCGTCCGACTCTTCTTTAAAACTTTGAGTCGTATCTACATCTCTGACTTGTGCAATAATTGCGTCGTTTAACTTGCCTCGCTTCTTTTTTGCAGTCACAGATAAATCTATTGGGTGATAGCTGGTTAAAGCTGTTGTAAGTCTGTCTAGTTTATCCTGATCGATAGATGTGTCTGAAAATGTTGCATTAAAATCTTGAAAAGATTGATCAGTAGGTCGAAGCCTTGCCTGCATGAATTCTGTTTTCTTAGAATCAATATTGAGCACTCTAAATAAATTCTTGATAGTTACGTCTTCAGACTCTGCTCTTTCTGCAGATGCTATTTGTTGCATAGTATAACCAGAGGCCTCAAACTGATTATTGAATCTAACGAACTCGGCACTGGCAGTAGAAGCCATAACCTTACGCATAGATTCTTCTGTACGTTCTGTAGCTAACTTAACCTTTTCGTTAGATTCTTTAGCTTGTGCAATAGTATTTACAAGCTCCATGTCTACTGCTTGGAGTTGCTTGAAATGTACAGTTTTATCTTTAGGTTTGCTAGTAGTAGTATCGGTAGAAGTGATGTTCAGCTCTGGATTTTGTGAGCCGTCAGATTTAATCTCAGTTTCCGATTCAGCTTCCGCTTCATCGCTCAAGTCACTATCAGTTTGCTCTTTTATATGTTGAGATTTTAATGCTACTTGAACAGCGTCTATAACATTCTGTTGTGATCCTAAAAGCTGCTTAGTGCGTTCACGTTCAATCACTACTTCCTTACTTATTTCAAGTTTAGTAGCTTGGTGACCCAGATAAGAATCAAAATATAGCCATCCAACACCGCCAGCTATGATAGCAAGCACTGTTAAAATAATTATATATTTTTGCTTATTTTCCATTCCACTTATCAACTCAAATAGTTTTACAGCTACACCACATAAATCAGCAATAATGTCCGAGCTTCCCGGCCTAACAATAACTTTGAGTTCTAAAGTTTGGCGCTCATAGTCATTAAGCATCTGTAAATTATCAGCGCCGTATCTTGCAATAAGATATGTGCGATATATGGCATTTTGGAGTTCAATAATACCCTTCATAATAGATGGCGTAATACTATTATCGAATTTCTCACCTTTTAAGTAAAGTTCGAAATTAGGTAGGTTTTGTATAGCAATACCATAAGAAACCTCTGTATCGGTACTAGCTAGTAAGTTTTGCAGCGTAGAAACCACATCATTCAAGCCGTTTATCGTAACTGTATTTTCCACTTAACCTGATCCCTTTCTATTGATTTTTTGTAGTGTTCATGCTTGGTTGTAATTTATTAAAAATACAATCACTAAATCTAGCCTTTCTTAATACCAACTTTCAAACCTATCCATATACTTACTCACACAGCTTCAGCCCAACCTCTATAGCCTCACTCAAGTCAGTACTTTCCTTAATGCTGTAAGGCACATTTGGAATCAGACCGTCCTTATTCAGAGATTCTGCAGCAGCCTTATTAAGCGGCGTACCGATGGATGAGTCTCTACTATAGCCTGCAGGTTCAAAATATACCTCAGTGCCAAATTCTGGATAATAGACACAAGATATCTCACCTGATGTCGTAAACGGGTAGGGCGTATTATGATCAACGGCCCAGAAAACTTCGTGCACAGCAACATCGCCAGAAACGAACTTACGACCGTCGTCTTGAGCAGGAGAGCATGCAATCAAAGGTAAGACAGCAATACTAATTAACCACCTGGACATATCGATTCGCATGGCACACCATCCTTGTCTCGGTCTAATCGAGTGTTACCACACTTCAATGCTTGCTTAGATTGCTTACCCCAGCTCTAAATTGTGTTTTAAATTATTTGAGCTATCCGACAAAATTAGGACAGTTAGGTGAACAAATAGTCTCAGTTTTGAGTATATTTTGTTTGCTAGCTACAACTGGATATGTTCGCTAATTGTTAATATTTTAGCTACAAATCCATAGCTGTCTATATCATGTTCATGATATAATGTACAGCTTAAAAAAATTGAAGATGTGTTTTAGTTTGATCTACTTACTTCGAATTGAAGTTGCACTATCTTTTACCTTTTCCGAATGTACTCTTTAGATAATTTAGCATATTGTAGAATATATGCACTTCCAGTTGTAACTTCCTCAATGTCTCTTTCTTCTAAATGTTCACTAATCAACCTAAGGAGGTTATTATGAAATATTCAGCTATTGCTATTGCAAATGCTTTTATTGAAAAAGCAAATTATGGAAAACTGCATAATTTAACCCCTATGAAGTTGCAAAAGTTAATGTTTTTTTCTCAAACATGGTATTTAAAATCATATCAAACACCTTTGTTTGATGGATATTTTGAGCGTTGGCAATATGGCCCTGTCTTACCTGAAATCTATCATGAATTTAAAAAGTTCGGTGCTAGTAGTATAAGTTCTTTAGGTTTAGATATGTGGAATGAACTGCAAGCTGTTGATCCTAACGACAAGCAAGTAACAGAGTTTCTAGAACAAATAATCAATGTTTATGGTGGTTATAGTGGCACTCAGCTGTCTTGGATGACGCATCAACCAGAAACCGCATGGTCAAAAGGACAGGTCGGTACTCTTATTAACTTTCAAGAAATGAGTGAAGGCAAAGTTTGATAGTACAACTATGACATTAGATATAAAAACAACTTTTAAAGATATTGAAGAGAGTGACGTTAATCAAGAAACGTTGCTCTCTTTTTCTATTTCTAAAGGTGCCATTACAAAATCTGGGAAATTCATACGTTCTTATATGGAAGAATTAAAGTCTCCTGGTATAAGAACCGTAAGTGAAGAGGAGTTCAGAGAGGCACTGCTTGTACTTAAACAGTACAGAGAGAATCATATCCCCTATCTACGTTTCTTTTCTTCTTTATTGGAAAGTAAGTTAAACCGTTTGCAAATCTTTGAGCAGAGTATTGTTTCTTCTCGTTCTAAAAGATTAGAGTCTATAGCCAACAAGTTAGTAGTACGGAAAAAAATGAGATTGGCTCAAATGGATGATGTAGTCGGCATACGAGTTACTTTACCTAATATAAGTATTTTAAATCAATTTCTATATGACAACGCTGACTGTGAAATAGTTAATTCTGAATGTGTTTTTGATGACTTCCACACTACAAATTATATCTTAGAGCCTAAGGAAGACGGTTATAGAGGAGTACATCAAATATTCAAATGCAAAACTGATGAAAATAGTTATGTTAAATTAGAAATGCAAATTCGGACTAAAATTCAACATGAATGGGCAACTGTAGTAGAAATACTTGGATCTTTAAAAAATGTTTCGTTTAAAGCAGGGGAAGGAGATAAAAAATATCTACATTTTCTTGTGTTATCAAGTGTACTGTTTTCGATTGAGGAGGGCGCTGCTACTGTTGCTGCCTATGCAGAGTTAACTCCAGCAGAGGTATGTGCAAGGCTAAATCAGTTAGACAAAGAGTTACAGGTTATTGAAATGTTAAGGCGCTTTAACTCTATCCCTTCACCTAAAAATAATGTTGAAGCAAAATATTATTTAATACAATTAGATTTAAATACTCATGAAACAACCATCTTGCCGTATAACGATGAACACGATGCTAATGAAGACTACGTGAAATTAGAGCAGATCTACCAAGGAAGTGATCAGTTTGATGTTGTTTTAGTATCGGTAGATGATGTTAATAAAATTGAAGAAGCCTACCCCAACTATTTCCTAGATAGTAATGATTTCATTAGTAGATATAATACACTTTTAATGAAATATTCATAATTAGAATGTTTTACATCTTACTCTCGAATTTAGGAAGAGTTTAATAAAAATTAACACTGTCCAATAAACAAGTTATACATTCAGCTATTTCAAAATCTAATAGGCTCTCAAATCTATTAGCGTTCTTAAGTGTGGTTAACTAAAATCCAGTTGAAAAGCATAAGTGACATCGTTACTAATATGGTGCACGCTTCAGTATAGCTAATCTGACAACCATGGTTTTTTACGTATTTTTCCTGCTTCCTAAACCATCGCCACTTGACCACATCATTATCGATGGTCAAATCATTAAAATTTTGAGCAGATGGTGGTCAAATTGGTGGTCAGTTCGCTATATAAAAATATAAAAACCATATAAATCAGTAGTTTAATGGACAAAAAAAGCCCACAGAGGAGGTACTGTGGGCTGAGGAAAACGGGTCATGTATTAGCTACACAGGCCGTGGTCAAGAGTTGTTGTAATTATTGGTGCTCTCTACTGTTATTTATAAGGGTAATAATTATAAATACAATAGGTGGAAATATTTAACTATTAACATTTACTGATTTAAGTGTACAAGTGTTCTGGTACAGTCGCTATGATAGCGCAATTGATTACTGTCTGGCGGTTTTGGTTACAGTATATTACGTTGTAAAAATCCAAAAGACGCAAAGACTGGTATGAAGTACTGATATTTAGAGTAAGTAGCGGAGCTTTATGATGAAAACATTAATAAAGGCTTCCAGTAATTTCAATAGCTTATGTCGATAGGAGGTCATCTAGTCGATCTTGATACCTTTGATAACTCAATCGCTGCAGAGATGGCATGACGCCTTGTCCGAAAAATGCTAAGCTATCTGCCATTATTATGTTCATATTAAACTGGGTTTGCCATGACTGACAGCACGCATTTGCATACGCAGGAAGAACCGCCAAGTTCGCAAAATACCAAGAGTATTTTTAACTTGCCTAACAACCTTACGATTGCGCGTATCTTGATGATTCCGCTATTTGTCGCGATTGCTTATTGGCCGCCAGCCATGGGTATTGGTATGCCTGCGATTTCAGACAATGTCATTGCGCGCGTTGGGATGAGCGAGTTTAGCGATAGTTTGTTGCGCCATTTATTATTGACCGGCGTCTTTATTATTGCCGCAATTACCGATTGGCTTGATGGGTATTTTGCTCGTAAACTTAATGTCATGTCAGCCTTTGGTCGCTTTTTGGACCCTGTTGCTGATAAATTAATGGTAGCTGTAGCGCTCATCGTTCTGGTACAGTGGCACCCCAATATCATTATGGCGATAGCGGCTATCGTCATTATCTCGCGCGAAATCGCGGTATCTGCATTACGCGAATGGATGGCAGAGCTAGGCAAAAGCACTAGCGTTGCGGTATCCTATGTTGGCAAACTAAAAACTACGTTCCAGATGGTAGCAATTACCGTACTACTGCTTAACTGGCAGTCGCTTGAAACTATCGGCTACGTACTAATGGTCGCCGCTATGATACTTACCCTATGGTCGATGATGATTTATTTGAAAGCTGCCTGGCCTTATTTGAAGCAAAGCGGATAATTCCATAAAACGAAAATAATTAGCATAAAATTTAGACAATAAAAACGCCAGTCGCATTAGCCACTGGCGTTTTTGTTTTTACTGCCTATAAGTCAGACAAATTATAGCGTTACTGAGTTGTTTTCACCTAAGTTAGTCGCTTTTTTGCCATCCATTACTGCAGCAGTGGTCATCTTAAACATATTGACTACTGAGCTACCGCTTAGCCAGTATTCTGCACCATGTGGGACGACTTTGATTAATTGGACATTTGGATCTTCTTTACCTTGCTCATAAAACGCATTGTAAATTGGCGACCATAGCTCGTCTAACTTCTCTTGGTCTTCGACCAGTTCTGCTTTACCGTTAATTGAGACATAATCCTTTGAATCTTGACTGACATAGGCCAAGTTTACTTGTGGATCTTTTTCGATATCTTTGATAGTTTCGGTAGTCTTATCACCAATAAACCAAATCTCTTTTGCGCCAATGCTCGTCTCGCTAGTGGTCATTGGGCAGGCATGTAAATGGCCTTCGTGAGTACGAGTGGTCATCATGGCAAATTTCACTTCTTTTACCAGCTCTTGTACTTTATCGATATGGTCTTGTCTACTCATAATAAATGTCCTTTTTATAGTGTTTTAATTGGGCTTATATAGCGTTGTTTTAATTAGCCGAATTGAACAGTTGATTATTTATAGTAATTTTTCTTTAGGCTAGATATGTCTAACTATTAAATAAATCTAAAAGTTAAACGTCATCGTCGCCTTAACAACTGAGACTAGAATACCGAGTTGTGACCCTACATTTATATAGGTTCCCAGTAATGCGATGTGAGTGTTTGTAAGGAATATGAAGGTTAGGTAAAAATTGTGACAGCGTAGATTTGAGTGTTCTATTTTTTCGATGAATAATTCAAAAACGACTTAAAAAGATACTTTTTTGAATTATCGATTAGTAAATAATAAGTAGTGATAGAACGCAACTTATCGGCAATTTATCTCGGTTTAGACCTGCTTATTACAGGTCTTCTTGTTATAATACCCAGACCATTTACTTAGCATGGCAGAGATGCCTTGATCTTACGGATTATGCCTTTATGATGACCATCGCCGGACAACCGTTTCTTACCGATTTTCAGAAGCAGCAACTCATCAGTCAGTTTCAGCAAAAAACCGAGCTAAATGTCAGTCAAATAAGTACACAGCAAGTGTATGTGCTATCACGAGAGCTATCTGGTGATGAACATAAAAAAGCGCTAGATTTACTGGCGGTTGACCAGTCAGCAACGCTAGATGCGCCGCAAGACAACCAACTACAAGTCATCGTTGGGCCACGTTTTGGTACGATATCGCCATGGGCAAGTAAAGCAACCGATATCTTTAATAACTGTGAAATCGAGATCAATCGTGTTGAGCGTGTTGTCGTTTATACGTTAACCCTCGATAAAAAAATAGACGGTGAAGCAGGCGAAAAACTACCAGTAGACGCTGAGCAGTTATTGTTTGACCGTATGACTCAGAGCTTGGTTTATGACTTGAGCGATGTCAGCAAATTGTTTGATGATCAATCGCCAGCATCACTAAATCATATCGATGTGATCGGACAAGGTCAGTCAGCACTAGAATCAGCCAATACAGAATTCGGTTTTGCGTTATCCAGCGAAGATATCGACTATCTGATGAATGCATACGTCAATGAGCTAAAGCGTAATCCAACGGACGTTGAGCTGATGATGTTTGCACAGGCCAACTCAGAGCATTGCCGTCATAAGATTTTCAATGCTCAGTGGACAGTTGACGGCGAAACACAGCCAAAATCACTGTTCCAAATGATTAAAAACACTTATCAGTCTAATCCACAAGGTATCTTGTCAGCGTATAAAGACAACGCTGCTGTGATGGCAGGGTCTGATGGCATGCGTTTTTATCCCATTCCAACTGACGCGATGGATGCCAACTCAATCCATCCTTACGACTTTCATCAAGAAAACATCGATATCTTAATGAAAGTTGAGACGCATAACCACCCAACAGCGATTGCCCCTTATTCTGGTGCGGCAACAGGTGCTGGCGGTGAGATTCGTGACGAAGGTGCGACTGGTCGTGGCGGTAAGCCAAAAGCGGGTCTAACAGGGTTCCATGTGTCACATCTGCATATCCCAGAGCTTAGCGAAAAGTGGGAGCAGTCAGGTCAATTGAGCACGCAGGATTATGGTACGCCAGATCGTATGGCTACCAGCCTTGAGATCATGACCGAAGCGCCATTAGGCTCAGCCAATTTCTCAAACGAATTTGGTCGTCCAAACCTATGCGGTTACTTCCGTAGTTTTCAGCTAGATACCTCTGCGGCAAAAGACGGTAGCGAGATGCGCGGCTATCACAAGCCAATCATGTTGGCAGGTGGTTACGGTAATATCAAACGCAACCTGATTGAAAAAATGCCATCCAAAAAGGTGATTTGCTCATCGTCCTTGGTGGCCCTGCGATGCAAATCGGTCTGGGCGGCGGTGCCGCATCGTCAGTCGATAGTGGTGACCTTGATGAAGGTTTGGATTTTGCCTCAGTTCAGCGCGATAACGCTGAGATGGAGCGTCGTTGCCAAGAAGTCCTTGATCGCTGCTGGGCACTCGCTGGTGATGATGTCGATGTAAGTAATAACAGTAAAGACGGCAACCCAATTGTCTCACTACATGATGTAGGGGCAGGTGGTCTGTCTAATGCAATGCCAGAGCTGGTCAATGATCATGAAATGGGCGCGCATCTGAACTTGCGTAAGATTCCATCATTAGAAGCTGGCATGTCACCAATGGCTATCTGGTCAAACGAAGCGCAAGAGCGTTATGTGCTGGCGATTCGCCCAGAGAGTAAAGATCAGTTCGATGCTATCTGTGCCCGTGAGCGCTGCCCATATGCCATCTTGGGCGAGGCGACGGATATCCGTCAGCTAATCGTTGATGATGAGCTGTTGGACGAGCAACCAGTCGATATGCCGATGCAAGTACTGCTCGGCGGTACACCAAAAATGCAACGCAGCTTTGAGCGTACCGAGAGCACGTTACCAGCATTAGAGCTTGATGACGTTAATCTAGCCGAGTCAATTACCGATGTATTGCGTCACCCAACTGTCGCTAGCAAATCATTCTTGATTAGCATTGGTGACCGTTCTATCACGGGTATGGTCGTGCGTGATCAGTATGTCGGTCGCTATCAAGTGCCTGTATCAGATTGTGCGGTGACTGCTTCTGGCTTAGTGGCGCTAGATGGTCAGCCAATGACTGGCGAAGCCATGAGTGTCGGCGAGCGTACGCCTGTTGCGCTTATCAGTCCAAAAGCCTCGGCGCGTCTAGCAGTCGGTGAAGCGATTACTAACATCGCTGGTGCGCGTATCGCTCAATTGTCTGATATCACCATGTCAGCGAACTGGATGGCAGCATGCGGTGATGATGCAGAAGATGCGGCACTATTCGATGCGGTACACGCAATCGGCGAAGAACTATGCCCAGCACTGGGTATTGCTATCCCAGTCGGTAAAGACTCGCTATCGATGCGTGCTAACTGGACTGATAGCGAGAACGGTGAAAGCCAAGACAAATCAGTCGTCTCACCAATGAGTTTGGTCGTGACGGCATTTGCCCCTGTCGTTGACGTGGCAAAAACGCTAACCCCTGAACTAATCAATGGCGATAGCGCGTTCTACCGTATTGATTTGTCTAAAGGTAAATTGCGTTTAGGCGGCTCAATCCTTGCGCAAACGCTTAGCCAATTGGGTAACGATTGCCCAGATCTAGCACAGCCAAGCGACTTGATCGACTTCTTTAACTTTATCCAAGCGGGTAATGCGCAAGGCGTCATCAGCGCTTATCACGATATCGGTGATGGTGGTCTATTAGCGACTATCGCAGAGATGCAGTTTACCAGCCGTCAGGGTATCAAGCTGTCATTAAATGACGACAATCTACTTGGTCAGCTGTTCAGTGAAGAGCTGGGTGCAGTTATCCAAGTATTGCCAGAAAACGTTGCGGCGCTCATGCAATTGGCAGAAGAATTTAACGTCAGCGACATGCTCAGCCTTGTTGGTCAAAGCTCTGAAGAAGACAGCTTACTAATCCAAACACCAACGCTCATGGGTGATGACACTCTACGCTTTAGCCGTGCTGAATTACAGCAAGCGTGGACTCAAGTCAGCTATCAAATCGCTCGCCGCCGTGACAACCCAGCGTGCGTACAGCAAGAGTATGACTTGATTAGCGACGCGAGCCATAAAGGCCTGATCGCTGCGCCAAACTTTGATCTGAATCAAAAGGTGGAAGAGCCATATTTAGCCAGTCGCGCTGATTCTGATAACAGCAGACCAAGAGTCGCTATCCTCCGCGAGCAAGGCGTCAATGGTCAGACAGAAATGGCAGCAGGCTTTACCCAAGCTGGCTTTGAAGCGGTCGATGTACACATGAGCGATCTACTCAGTGGTCGTATCAATCTACGTGACTTCGACGGTCTGGTCGCTTGTGGTGGCTTTAGTTATGGTGATGTACTGGGCGCTGGCTCTGGTTGGGCGAACTCTATCTTGTTCCATGACGAGCTACGCATGCAGTTTGTCCGCTTCTTTGCCCGTCCTGATACCTTCTCACTAGGTGTCTGTAACGGCTGTCAGATGATGGCGCAGTTAAAAGACCTAATCCCAGGTGCGGAAAACTTCCCACGTTTCGTCGCTAACAAATCGGCGCGTTTTGAAGCGCGTACGGTCAACGTAAAAGTCGAGCGTACCAAGTCTATCCTGTTCAAAGGTATGCAAGACAGTATCTTGCCAATCGCGGTGGCGCATGGTGAAGGCTATGCCACACTAGACAACAACGAAATCGACGGTATGGCAAAACACGGTCAGCTGGCGATGCGTTATGTCGATAGCCAAGGTCATCCAACTGAGACGTATCCGCTCAATCCAAACGGTTCGGTCGGCGGTGTCACGGGTCTGTGTAGCACTGATGGTCGTGTGACGATCATGATGCCGCATCCTGAGCGTAACCTAAAAGCGTATAACCACAGCTGGAAACCAGAAGCGTGGGATGAGGACGGCGCGTGGATGCGTATGTTCCGTAACGCTCGCGCTTGGTTGCGCTAGTCGCAAACCTAGATGTTTGATTAGCGTCGTCAAACTTGCTGAGCCTACGACATGTAGTGCTTGCGCATGTTTTCCTCGCTACTCAAACCTCTAGCAATTGCTTATAGTTTTAGATAGCTGTTTTTGAAGTAAAAAGGTGGGCTTAGGCTCACCTTTTTTATGTTTGGGATTTGGATGTTTTAAATATTGACTCAACTTTGTTATCAAGTGATGCGGAGTAGGTTGGTGTGGAGCTTGCGACACCCAACGTTTTTAGGGAGCTATTTCCCGCCTTCCGCTTGTATCTGCCAGTCTGGGCGCGGCGCTAGCTACGGTTTGGGTCGTCGCTTGCTTCGCGTCGCCACCCCAAAACCTAGCCATCGCAACTCGCCCAAACCAGCAGGATACCGCTACAGTCGGGGCTAAAACGCACCTCAAAGCAACTAGTATCTATTGATGAAGGATCACTTCTTGCTCAGTAAACCAATTTTCAGAAACAACATAATCTTTAACAGCTTGTGGATTTTCTGAATAGACGACAATAGCTAAGCTTTCTTGAGCACGACTACAAATAACGTAGAAGAGACGGCGCGTTCTATCTAATACCGTTTCCTTACCTTCTAATATGTTTCTTTTATCAGTAGTAGATAAAGGTGTGGCTTCAAGCATTTTTTCATATTTAAACAGAAATCCGCCAGACTCCGAATCATTTAAGATAGCTAAAACTCTGGGATATTCCAACCCCTTTACACTTTGATGAGTAGAAAATCCTAATGCATTCTCAATATATTTGAAATAGTTTAGCAGTTGCAAATAAGGTGCTTTCACAGCATTTTTCCATGCAATCACCGAGTCAGATAGGCCTTGTTCCACACTATCAAAATCCATACATTCTAAAAGTTTTTCGGGAATATCTAGTAATTCATTGTGTTTTAGTAAGACCAATATTTCACCAATTGAATGTTGTTCAACATCCAAACTCGAACTAAAACTATTAAGACTGTCACTGACTTGCCTGATTACTACTGATGTAAGCGATTCATTGTCTTGCATTCGAGGACAATTAGCTTCAAGTATCCGCATTATAGTAAAGTCATCATTCTCACAGATAGCATAAACCAAAGGTTGAAGTTGCTCTCTTAGGAAACTTATAGTTTTGCCGATACCTTGCAATAGACTATCTCTTGTAGTGTTGTCGCTACTAAGAGGTTCATAAAAATCTAAAAACCCACCTCTCTTTGCTGACATTTTGTGCTCAAGAACGAGTGTTTGAATATCATTTTCCCAATTATGATCATCAGAAATTTCTTGCATTCGTTGTTTAACTGAATTTTCAAATGCAGTTGCATCGGTAGTTTTACTATCTGTAATAAAAAGCCTTACGATCCCATCGCTTAAATTTGCATTAACAGGCTGAGTTTGTTGCAATCCATCAGTGAGCATTCTTACTTTATTAATAAGTTCTCTTACACGATTTGGACAGCGATAGTTTTCTGTTTTTTCTGGTGTTTTCCAGTTAGCTGGTAAGTTTTCAACAATATCAGTATAGCCATCAGAATATATACGTTGCATTAAATCACCGAACAAGCCTATCGTGATCTGTTCAGGTAGTTGTTCTTGAGTTTGAATTATTGCCTGTAGCAAGTCTTTTTGCGTATCTTGGCACTCATCGATAAATACAATAGGAAATTGATTCGCTATGATTTTACGCATTAACTCATGCTGATTTAAAAAGTGAGCACATATTTGGATTACATCAGTATGATTCAATGTGCCTTTTCCGAATAGTTGTTGCGTTGCGCTATAGATAAAATCATTGACTGAATTTAATTCGTCTAATTCGGTTTGTCTCTTCTGTTTATTGGCTTCATGTTTAGCCCGAGCATCGTCATTTCTTGCTTTGGTTACTTTATTTTCAAGTTCAAGTACTTGTGCTTCTAACTTAATTTTCTTCCAACTTCTTATATCTTCTGTAAAAGGCTTTATTAGCTCCCAAGCGAAACTATGAATTGTTGAAATAGTGAACAAAGAGTCATGCTTGAGCCTATGTTGTATTTCATCACATGCTGAATTTGTATAAGTAATAACTGCTACTTTTTGACCTCTTATTAACATTTCATCTTTTTTAATCTTTTTAATTTGTTGTAATAAGTTGACCAATGTTCGAGTTTTACCAGAACCTGCACCAGCAAATAATAAAAAACTGTTTTTAGACTCAATGTATTCATAAATCTGGCTGTCAACGCCAGTTAATTCAAAGTTCATTGAGTTCTCCAATAGGTATATTAGCCAACTCATTAGTCAACCAATTTAATCCTTCATCAATGTAGTTCGGTACAACTAGCTTTTCTATTTCAACCTCATATAATATATTTAATGCCATAACAGCCTTTGTACCTGACAGAGCATTAAACATTGCTTCGCAGGCGTTATCAAGAGTGTCCGCATGTGTAGCATCACACATTTTTTGAGCATACCAATAAAATCTTCGCTCTTAGATTTGAATAAATTAAAGTTTGATAAAACTAGTGCGTCTTCAAAGGTGTATGGAATGGCTTTTTGTGGTGAACCTTCATCAAATTCGACATCAATTTCTATTTGATAGGCAATTCTTGACTTTCTAACCACCTTATTTTCTTTATCTAAGTCTAAAACATTATCTAAATCTCGATTATCTAATTCGAGCCAATGCGTTAACTCATCACAGTTTGAGGTATAATTTTTCCCTCTTTTAGGCCTGTCTTTCTCATTGTTTGTGTCCTTTGAATCTAAGTCAGTAATCACTAAGGTTGGTAAACCTAAGGCATCAATCAGAGGTTTGAATTTATGAGCATATGCACCACCGACTTCTAAAATAGAAAGGTATTTTGACGTTAACTCAGGGTATTTCTCAATAATGAAATGGGGTATTAGCATCCTTTCCGCTGAGCCTTCGACCATTATTATTGCATCTGCAAAAAACAAATCACAATGCATGACTCTAAGATAACGTGAAACGAATTTTTTAGTCTTTTTAGCGTCTTGGTCTCCCTCTGAAAATACTTTTGATAAACCAATAGTTTCTGAACAAGGGTAGTTGTCATCAGTCTTTTTTCTTTTGAAGTATGTTAGGGTATCAAAACCTGATTCATGAGCAATATAGCTAGAATGAGTACTAATTATTAAATGCGTAGTAAAGCCGTCTGGTGCACCACTATTTAAAATTGTGTACGAATTCCTAATAAATATTTGCTGAGCTTGAGAATGTAAGTGTGCTTCTGGTTCTTCTATCAAAACTAAATGTATAGGTTCAACGATATTATTTTCATTTATTGGATCTTTAGCTTTGTTCTTTTTCAACCATTCATCTCTAAACTTTAGTAATTGAAAGAATATAAAGATGAGATTTCTATATCCCAGTCCATTGTGTCTTTCTGGCAACTCATGACCTGTCTGTAAAGCATTTTGGGTACTAAACAATAGAGTAGTATTCTGTTTAAGAATTGATGATGTATCTATTTCGCTTTTTAGAGTAATACTAGGATCGCCATGACTACTTGGATAGCCTAACTTGCTCAGCTCCGTCATCAAATCTGCAAAGTCTTCATTAAGTTGAGTACTGAATTTGCATTGAAGTTCTTCTACTTGTCTTAGAGCTGTTATGTCATCAGGAGTCGGAGAAGTTTTAGGATTTATATGCTTATCGTAGTAAGAACCTAAATGTTGCGATAAACTTGTTGCGGTTGAGCTTTGATCATCAGAGTCATCGAAGCCTCTTTGAGCCGGTACAATACTAACTTTAAATATTCCATTAAAAGGATATTTAGATAGTTTTTTGAAGTTTCCGGTTGCTGTATTTGAGTCCAAAAGATATGCTTGAATACCAAAAAAGTATTTAAATTATTACCAATTTTGAGGAATCCCCACAGATTCCTAGGAAAAAGTAAGTCGTCAGCATCAGTTAATAAGGAGTTGATAGAGTCAACGTATTCATTAAACTTCTGTTTCAATATATCAACATCGTTAGGTTCAAAAATTAATCTTATTGAAATCTCTTCATTATTCCAGCTCAATGACGGTATTATATGTTTGATTTTGGGTAGATCGCTATCTTGAATGTCGTCCAAAGATATCTCTAATGTTGGACAGAAATTTTGAATTTCATCTATAGACCAAGCAACAGAAAAATTATCTATAAGATTGATTTTATTTAAGGGAAAGTCAGTAATTTTAAACCTTTTTTCATTATTACCCAAAAAGGCCATTAGACAATACATGGCTGATGTTTTACCGCTGTTGTTGGCTCCAACGAACAGGGTAGTCTTATCAAAAATTGATATAGTACAGTCTTCCAATTTTCGAAAGTTTTTGATGTTTATTTTACTTATTTGCATTTTTCAAGCTTCCTTTCCATAGATAAGCATTTTGATGTTACTAATTTTAACTTCCTTATTCTCTGCAAGGTTCATACAAAAAAATCTTCCTATACAACTATAACTATATTAAAAAATGGCCTATTTTTATCCAACTATTTGTATTTTAAACGCTATTTACTATTTTTCTAAGCTTCAGGACTCAACTCATGAATCTTAGCACTTTTCCTTAACACGCAAGCATTAAATGCAGAAAGTGGCTCAGGTTTCTGCTCTTTTCCTGATCTTGCTTGGCTTTTCCTCTCAATATTTTGCAGATTGTCTTGCTCAAAGTTATTCATCGTTCCTCTTTCTCATCACTTTTTAATACCCAAAAAAACGGCACTGAAATCAGTACCGTTTTATAAGTCGTGACAACGTAAACCCTAACCACGATTTCTCAGATGCTGAATCGCCAAAATCAATCCCAACTTAAAATCACCTTACCGCATTGCCCACTTTCCATGATATCAAAGCCTTCTTGAAACTCATCAATGTGCATGCGATGGGTAATGATTGGCGACAGATCAATACCGCTAATTAGCATTTGCTCCATCTGATACCACGTCTCCCACATCTCGCGCCCATAGATACCTTTTAGGGTTAACGCCTTAAAAATAATCTTGCTCCAATCCACCGTGGTGGTGTTGGGTAAAATACCCAAGAGCGCGATTTTAGAGCCGTTATACATGTTACTAATCATCGAATCAAAGGCCTGAGGCGAGCCTGACATCTCAAGCCCAATATCAAAGCCGTGCATTTTTAGATCCTCGATAGCGCCTTCGATGGTTTCACCCTTAGCTGGGTTGATGGTCATCGTCGCGCCCATTTTTTTGGCAAGCTCTAGGCGATAATCACTAATATCACTGACCACGATATTACGCGCTCCTGCGAAGCGGCAAATTGCGGTTGCCATCGAACCAATCAGTCCTGCACCCGTGATTAGCACATCCTCACCCAGTACAGGAAATGAAAGGGCAGTATGAGTGGCGTTGCCAAAGGGATCCATAATGGCGGCCATCTCATCGCTGATACGCTCATCGAGTTTGATGACATTATCGGCAGGTATCACCAAATATTCGGCAAACGCGCCATCGCGGTCAACGCCCACGCCGATGGTGTTTTCGCACACATGTAGCTTACCGCGGCGGCAGTTACGGCAATGTCCACAAGCAATATGGCCTTCGCCTGTGACGCGGTCACCCACTTCCAGATGCTTGACGCCATCGCCCATTTCACTGATGACACCGACGTATTCATGTCCGATAATCATCGGCGTCTTGATGGTGTTTTGTGACCACTCATCCCATTTATAAATGTGCAAATCGGTCCCACAAATGGCGGTTTTTTTAATTTTAATTTTTACGTCATTGATGCCGACGGTCGGTTCTGGCACGTCTTGCATCCAGATGCCTTTTTTGTCATGGGCTTTAACCAGTGCTTTCATACTTTTCTCTTATTTAACGGTGTTGCATTTTATTGTTGAATCTAGATAAATACCGAACGACGCTTAATCAATCACCTTCATTTGTTTGGCGACTTTGATAAAGGCGGCGATACACTGGTCGAGCTGCTCGCGAGTATGGGCAGCAGAGAGCTGGACACGAATGCGAGCCTCATTTTTGGGGACGACAGGGTAGAAGAAGCCAATCACATAAATGCCCTCGCTAAGCAGCGCCTCTGCCATTTGTTGCGAGACATTGGCGTCATAAAGCATCACCGCGCAGATTGCCGATTCAGTGGGTTTGATATCGAAGCCCGCATCTTGCATTTGCTTGACAAAATAAGCGGTATTTTCATGCAGTTTGTCTTGTAGGGTATTGTCCTCTGCTAGCATCTCAAACGCTTTTAACCCAGCGGCAGCCACCATAGGAGGAATAGAGTTTGAAAACAGATATGGGCGTGAGCGTTGACGCAGCATCTCAATCATTTCTTTTTTGCCTGTGGTGAAGCCGCCAATAGCACCGCCAAATGCCTTGCCCAAGGTACCAGTGATCAGCTCAATATCGCCACGTAGATCAAACAATTCAGTCACGCCGCCACCAGTGCGACCGACCACACCTGCTGAATGTGACTCGTCAATCATGACCATGGCATCATATTTTTGTGCCAACGCATAAATCTCATCCATCGGCGCCACGTTACCATCCATTGAAAACACGGCATCGGTGACAATTAAGCGAAAACGTTGTGCTTGCGCCGCTTGCAATTGCGTTTCTAAATCTTGCATATCTGCATTGGCATAACGATAACGCGCAGCTTTACATAGGCGCACACCGTCGATGATTGAGGCATGATTTAGCGAATCAGAAATAATCGCATCTTCACTGGTTAGCAGTGGCTCAAAGGCACCGCCATTGGCATCGAAACAGGCCGCATAAAGAATCGTATCTTCGGTATTAAAAAACTTAGAGATCGCTGCCTCTAATTGCTTATGCAAATCTTGCGTACCACAAATAAACCGCACCGATGACATGCCGTAACCTGAGTTTTCGATGGCTTGGATCGCCGCCTTTTAATTTCAGGATGGTCAGACAATCCAAGGTAATTATTGGCACAGAAATTAAGCATCTCACGGCCATCGGCGATCTTGATGAGCGCATCTTGCGGAGAGGTGATAACGCGCTCGTTTTTATACAGTCCTGCTGCGCGTATATCGCTGATTTCTTGTTGTAGGTGTTTTTGAAAGGCTTGATACATAAATATTCCTTTTTTAGTATTATTGGTGTTCGTTTGATAATAAAAATATTGAGACTGGTCATAGAACTAGGCTATCAAAGCCAAGCTATCAAATCTGCGCAGCATCTTAGCCATCATTAAAATCAACGATAAAACCAAAGATGCGGGAAGCCAACGAGATGGTGCGAGCAGTGATACTATCTATAACCCTGTGAGCGGTGATTTTATCATTAGCCTATTGCAATAAATAGCCTAAATAGTTGGTAGATAGGACTTCTTTTATAAAATGATATAGTGCTGTTTAGTTGTAGTATTGGTCTCATAGCGGCTTAGCTATGTCTCAAAACATAAGACATCAACTTGCGCATTTTTATCATCTTGATTGTTAAGTATTGGTAAGTACCGTCTATCCAGTTAGTCATCTTTGGGGCGCTTCTGAGCTTCAGCGATCAACTCATGAATCTTGGCACTTTCCTTTAGCACACAAGCATCATAGGCAGAAAGCGGCTCAGGTTCTTGCTCCTCTTTCTTTTCCTGCTCTTGCTTGGCTTTTTCTTCTAGATATTTTTGTAGATCGTTTTGCTCATATTTTTGAGAGTTATTCATGGCTTATGTTTCCTGATAGTCTGTATTCTTTAATAAAAACCATCCCGACCAGCGTATTTCTTATTTAGCGCCTGCAATATCGCATAGGTCTCGCTATCCATATTACCCGTTGGCTGCTGAGCTCTAAAGTGCAGCTGAAACGCATAGACGACATCGCGACTGGCTTTGTCCCACGTATCAGTATCGTTGATTTGATAGCCATACTTGCGAAACGCTTGCTTAATTTCAGGTATCGTTGTCGACGCAAATCCATTTTGATTCATAAAGAACTGCTTATCAAATTCATCATACCAAGCGCCAATACCGTAATCGAAATATAGTCGCTCCCACGGGAACTTTGCACCGGGGTCTATCTTGCGCGAGGGTGCCATGTCCGAGTGACCGATAATATTCTTTGGTGAAATGTCATAGCGCGTGGCGATATCCTGCACCAGTTGTGCGACTTTTTTAATCTGCAATTCATTAAATGCCACATAGTGCTCATAAGGATGATAGTCGAGCGTGCCATTTTTTAGTGCGTCTCGATATTCAGGCTTGATACCGCCATTGACAATCTCGATACCGATAGAGGTATCATTTAATATCGTCCGTCCTGCAAAGCCGCCATCACCAGCATGCCATGCGCGCTCGCTCTCTGGTACTAAGTTATAGATTTTATTATCATCATTGTCTAATACTAGATAGTGCGCGCTCACATTGCCCGTGGTCAATGTCTTTATCGAGCGCTCATTATCAGAGACTGTATAGTGCAAGACGATAGTTTTGATTCGCTCGCTTTTGCCAGTAGCTTGGTAGCTATCGCTGTCGATTACATATTGCGTCGCTGACGTTGTTACGCAGCCAACGAGCAATAGCATAGAGGATGATATTAATACTGAAGCCAATGCAGTCGAGGAAATATTTTTTGCCATGAAATGCTCTGTGTGGGAATGGTTGCGGTTAATTAATGTTAGGATTGACTGCGATTTTTTTATAACCAATTGCCCCAAGCAGAATAAAGAATCCTAGCAAGACATAGGCGTTAAATGATAGCGCCGCTGGTGAAAATGGTAGCAGCAATAGCGATATAAAGACCACACTGATTAATACAGAGAGATAATTTAGCAGACCTGCCTGTTTCTTTTTCGCTCATTGATGAGGTCGGCGGTCGTGACATAAGCAAAGCCAACGGTTATACCTAAGGACGCCATTGTCACGATATCGAGTAGATAGTTTCTACCCAGCCAAGGAGAGAGTAGGCACACCAAACATATCAATATAACGGTTTTTTGCTTACTGAATTGGTTGTGTTTATCTGTAAATATACTGGGCAATAACGACGTGTCGCCCATAGATTCTAAGAGCTTAACCGATGACAATATAAAGCCATTGATACCGCTCATTATCGAGCCAATCATGGCTATTGACAGTAGCCAAATACCGATGCTACCAATCCGATTGTCTATGCCTTCACCTGTTGCCCAGTGGCTGTCTTTGATTGCTTGATAGTCAAAGCTCATGTTCAGCGCGGTAAAGTAATTGATTAAAAAGTAAAACAACACACCGGCGATGAGTGAAATTAGGATAATGCTTTTGGTCTTGGCTTTTGAATCGCTGATGGCTTTTGAAATCTGCGGTGTGGTTTCAAAACCAACATACGCCCACGGCATAACGGCCAAGATAGGTAACCATGCCAGACTGGTAATAGAGCTGCTAGACATGTCAGTTGGCAAAAATGCTTGGGTGGTTGGTGTCATCCAAAGCGAGGCAAAAAACAGCGCGATGACTGATAGAATCATAAAGAGGGCGATATAGAGTTGGATTTTTGCGCCGACTCGTACGCCTTTTAGATTGATATAACTGAACAAAATAATCGCCGCGCTGCATAAGAACACTTCACTGGCGTAGACTTCCCATCCAGCGATTGTATATAGATAGCCTAATTGTAAGCCACTAGGCAGTAGATAGCGTAGCAGTAAAGCGACAGCTGATATATTGAGCGCAATAATAGAGATATAGCCTATCGTGACGCCCCAACCATAGATATAGGCATGCTTGCGATTGATGTATTTTTCAATCCAATAGATACCGCCTGACTCGTTTTCTGGCGTTTGAGTCAGCAAATTAATATAGGCACGCGCAACCATATAGATGGCTAAAGTACCAATAATAATAGCGACAGAAGAGCCTAATAGCTGTGACTGCGGCAAAAACAAATCGCCTGGCATGACATACGCACCCCAGCCGATAATCGCACCAACGCTAATCGCTATCGCTTGTAGGTAGCTGATACTTTCTGTCTTTTCACTCATGGAGTGCTCCTTCACGATCAAATATAGAGAAGGAGAGAGTGTTTATTATGGAGCTGACATAGAACATGAAAAACCTTGTGACGCCATTACGCAGGGTAGTGGCTATCTTTTATAAATAGAAAAGTCATATTAAAGGTTTTTGTTGAGTGTTACCTTTTCAATCCTGTTGGATTTTTTAGCCAACACCTTTTTCCAACTGTCCTCTAAACAGTCAATCGCGAGCCACGGTTCAATCACATTGGCGTCAAACTTTTCTTTTGAGTTGGACAGTTGCCATAACGTCTTTAATGTCGCAAACGGATAAGGGCGCTCAATCAAATATACGGGTAAATCAGCGTCTATAACGCCATCGCGTACAACTTGGAAATACCAACCAGAGATGCCTTGCTTGCTGACCCATGCCGCGATATTTGGTACTTTGGTAAATTGGCCAATTTGGTCATTAATTTTGTAGCAGGGGCGGCGCGGTTGGACGATACGTAGCTGAACGCTAGTATCATCATTACTAGTGTCTTGACCGTTTTCAAAATGCCCACCATATTGAAAAACATCGCCAATACAAACCGTAGATTCGGCCATTTCAGGCAAACCATTAACGGCTTCAGTCGTAAGGTTTTCACCCAATGTACCGACGCGCACTTTTAGACCGAATTCTGCATTGATTTTTGCATACGTCGCAGGCGCTAGCTGATGCACGGCTTTGAGTGGGCCGCCATGATGCTTACGGTCAGCCTGTTCATCAGTGGTTAAGCCCATAAAGTTGACGGCGACAGGAGATTTGATAGGTGCTTTATCAATGGCGCTCATTTCTTCACGGGCGAATGGCATAGACTTACCAGCGCGAACACAAGTGAGGGTAGCGATATGTAGGGGCAAGTCTTGGTTAAAGTCTGTTGAAGTTTGCTCAGGTGATGACGTGATCGATTCTGCGCTCATAAGGTTTCCTAATAGGTAAAATGAATAGGCTAAGGCGGCTTAATTTTAGCGGCTAATAAATACTAATATGAAATGAGCTTATCTGTACTCAATGATGTATCTGATTATACTGGTTCATCACCATAAAATTTACATAAAAAAAGACCAGAATAAGTATTCTGGTCTTTTTGATGGAGCGTTTCTGAATCTTGAACGAATATCGTCACTGACAAGCTTATTTGTTTTTGTTACGACGACCCGCAGTTTTCTTTTCGCGCGGCGTAGCAACTAGTTCAGCCAACTGCTCAGGTGATGACCATAGGCCTTCTAGGTCATAGAACTCACGTGCTTGTGGCGTCATCATGTGGACGACAACCGCGCCCAAATCAATCAACGTCCAGTCAGAGTCGATGCCACCTTCACGGCCAAGTGGCATAAAACCAGCTTGCTTAGCTTCAGCGCCGACGCTATCAGCCATCGCACGTACATGACGCTTTGAAGTACCATCAGCGATGATGATGCGCTCTGTTACGTCAGTCAACTCTTCTACATTCATTACAGTGATGTTCTTTGCTTTCATATCATCTAGAGCGCTTTGTACTAGGGTCAAGCATTCTGTTAGGCGTTCTGCAGTCATGGTGTTGGTCATAAATTTTAATCTCTTGAATCGTAAATATGTAAAATAAAGGGGTAAAACGTCAATTTGTCTTATCCGACTGATTATATGTTGTCAGTCACGCATAGAGACAGGATAGGCAAAATGACATAGATAAGGCGATTTTAACGGAATTGAGCAGCAGAATATAGCTGATGGGCGATAATATATTGATAAACAGCAGGATTTAGCCATTTAGCTAATGGATTAGATTCAGTATTGCTAATGATATCATTTATTGATGCTATAGATGCGATTTGCCGTTGAGCGACTGGCATTTTATTTGTTAGATCGTCTAGTTTCTGTAGTTGTTCACGTATTTGTGTGCTTGATACCGCAGTAATAGGTCGCGCATCTATATAAATGCGTCCTTGATTCGCGTTTTTCAAGTCAGAGCTGTTTAAGTCAGTGCTAGTCGGATCAGTGTTATTTGGATTAGTACTATTTGAGTTTAAGCTATTTGTCGAATGCTGAGTAGGTGGATTTAATAGCTCGATAGGTGAGTCCGTTATATGAGGTTGCAACGACAACGGCAATTGCGATTTTAAGAAATTAACATCTTCCGTAGTCGGTGTATTATTTTTAGAAGAGATAATATTGTCAGAAAGTTTATTGCTAATACCATCACTCACATCGGTACTGCTCTGACGATTAAATACCCATAGATTGACATGGTCAGTGAGACGCAATCCATCTTTCCATTTATCCAAACTATGGGCGCTGTCCATACCCATGATAAATATCAAATTGTCATTAGGGTACTGCTGCCTCAATGTGCGTACACTGTCGATCGTATAGACAGGCGGCGCTTGCCATAGCTCCAGCTCATTGATCTGTATCGGTGTATTCTCTGTCGCCAGCTTTAACATCGTTAAACGATGATTAGCATCTGTACTTTGTGTCTTAAATGGCGAGCGTGCATTGGGCAATAAGGACACGTGCAGTGTGCGCTGTTGCTGCTTGGCGATTGGCAGTAGGTGTTGATAGACCGACATCGCGACTTCTAAATGACCATTATGTACGGGATCGAACGAGCCACCAAGGTAGGCACGAATGGCAGGTGCAGGTGTTTTCTCTTGAGGGCTGTTGCTCGTATTTGGCATAAATAAATGTATAAAAGTAGATAGGGCGCACGTGGTCGTCGATGCACCTTGCTCTTTTACTGTCTGGCCTTTTTAGGGTAAATAATTTGATGATAGCGCTATTGTAGAGGGCAGATGAGCATCTGTCACCACTGTCTGTCATAGAGCACCAATAAAAAACCGACCATCATAATGATAGTCGGCTTTGTATAGGAATTTAACGGTTAAGTCTTACAGCGATTAAATTAAATCGCTATACGCTTGGATAGCGGTTAACGCGATGGTATAGACGATATCGTCGACCAAGGCACCACGTGATAAATCATTCACTGGTTTATTCAGACCCTGTAGCATAGGGCCGACACTGACGACGTTGGCACTGCGCTGTACTGCTTTATACGTCGTGTTACCAGTATTGAGGTCAGGGAAGATAAAGACATTGGCCTGTCCAGCGACAGGTGAGTCAGGTGCTTTTTGTTTACCGACGCTCATGACAGACGCCGCATCATACTGCAGCGGGCCGTCGACTTTGAGGTCTGGTGCGCGCTCACGAACGATTTGGGTTGCACGGGCGACTTTTTCGACATCCGCGCCTGCGCCTGATGAGCCAGTAGAGTAGCTGATCATCGCAACTTTTGGATCGATACCAAAAGCAGCAGCAGACTGTGCTGATTGAATGGCAATCTCTGCCAGCTCCTCAGCGTTAGGATCTGGGTTGATCGCACAATCACCATAGACGACCACTTGCTCAGGCAACAGCATAAAGAACACTGACGACACGAGCGAATATTGCGGCGCGGTCTTGATCAGCTGGAATGCTGGGCGTACTGTATTGGCAGTAGTATGAATCGCACCTGAGACCAGACCATCGACTTCGTCTAGTTGGAGCATGATAGTACCTAAATAGACTGTGTCTTTTAGATATTCAGCAGCGACTTCCGCAGTGGTTTTACCTTTACGGCGCTCTACGACAGCGGCGATATATTTACTCATATCGAGGTTATCAGGATCGATGATATCTAACCCTTCAGGTAGCGTTAGATCACGGTTTTTTGCCACTTGCTCAACGTCACTACGTTTAGCAAGTAATACGCAGTTGGCGATACCACGACTCTGACAGATACAGGCAGCTTCAACCGTACGTGGTTCCGCGCCTTCTGGCAGCACAATACGTTTCTTAGCGTGCTGTGATTTTTTGACCAACTGATGGCGAAACGCTGATGGTGACAGACGCGGCTCATGATTACGGCTGAAGTATTCTTTAATCCAGCTTAGATCCAAATGCGCAGCCACATAACGAGCCACTTCATCAGCACGTTCTGTATCATCACTTGGAATCTCAGAACTCATATGCATCAGGCTCTGTACTGTCTCGTAGCTATCGCTTTCGACACTCATGACAGGGATGCCAGTTTTGAGCGCTGACTGCCAAAGCTCAGCAACTGTATCGCTTGGGGTAATGCCACCTGTCAATACTAGACCTGCCAATGGAATCCCATTGATACAGGCCAATCCAGCGGCTAATAGCAAGTCATCACGGTCGCCGGGCACGACCATTAACGTACCACGCTTAAAGACTTCATTGACGCGCGCTACTGAACGAGCGGTTAGGCTGATACGATTGATACGACGTGTCTTTGCTTCACCAACATTTAACCAAGTCGCATCAAGCTCTGTTGCGATATCCCATGTACGAGGCACAGACAACGAGTCACTAAAAGGAACAACACCGATAAGGCGGAACACTTCGGTATTGAACGAAGGCGATAGACGCTGAACCTCTTGCAGGAAGTTTGGATCTAAGCTGACAACGGCCTCACCAGGCGCGACAGGTTGATTGTCAAAGGTGTTCGGCACGTCCTGTACCCGCATCAATATTACACCGAGCGTCCGTGAATCGATGACACCGCCAAACTCACGGGCATGGACATCTAGTTTGTCTGCTAAATAAGCAGGTTTGCTGATGTCAGCGGTACTGACAAATATAATCTTGGCATCGAGCGCATGGGCAAGTGCACGGTTAATTTGTGAAGCATAAGAGGTCTCAGTGGCTGGCACCAGACCTTCACAGATAATCACGTCATGACCATCATCAATCGTATGAAAATTGGCAATCACTTCTTCCATCAAGTCATCAAGATTGTCATCGCCTAGCATACGCTCAACGTGTTGACGGCTGATAGAGTCAGGCGGATTTAAGCCAAATGCGTGCATGGTCAATGCGCTTGAGCTGTCTAAGCTGTGCTGTTTGTCTAGCGTATCATCTTGCAAAAACGGCTTCATAAAGCCCGCTTTGATACCGTTATAATCAAAGGCACGGATTAGCCCTAGCGCGGCCGATGTCACACCGATACCGCGACTAATGGGAACAAGTAAAATGGTTTGCATAATGTGTCCTACAATTTATTTTATTTTAGACGTCGAGTCATTTTGAGCAGCATAAGAAATACAGTATAAAAACACCAAGCGCTTTATCTTATTTGTTTTCAGCTTTTTAAAAGCGTTTAGAACGATAAGCGCTAGGCATTATAATCAATCGTCTTATACTAAGTTCAATGCTTGACGAGTCTCTTGAGCGATGCGGTATTCTTCATCTGTAGGAATGACCCACAGCTCGACACTGCTACCTTCTGCTTGGAAGCTGCCTTCTTGGCCACCATACAATCCAGCGTTCTTTTCAGCGTCCATCTTGATACCGAAATGACGCATGACGGCTAAAATACTTGCGCGCGTGGTGACAGAGTTTTCGCCGATACCACCTGTGAATACAATACCAGTGAATTCAGGCAGTGCACAGCTTAAGCTGGCGAGGTATTTACCAGCGCGGTAGCAGAACATCTCGATGGCGAGCTGTGCATCTTTATGGCCTTCGCTCGCGGCTTGCTCAATAGTACGCAAATCATTTGATAGGCCAGAAATACCAAGCAGACCGCTTTCACTATTCAGCATCTTATCCGTTTCTTCTAGGCTAATACCGAGCTGACGTTTCAGATGCATATGTAAGCTTGGGTCGACATCGCCGCTACGTGTGCCCATCATCAGTCCCTCAAGCGGGGTCAGACCCATGCTGGTATCGAGACTTTTGCCATCATATACGGCAGTTGCTGAGCAACCATTGCCTAGATGTGCGGTTATCCAGCCATGAGGACCTTTTGCTTCAGTGATTTGGCTAGCACGTTCTGAGACGTAGGCATGAGACGTACCATGGAAGCCGTAACGACGGATTTTGTGCTCTTCGTATAGATATTTTGGTAACGCATAGCGGAAGGCAACAGGCGGCATAGTTTGGTGAAAGGCGGTGTCAAATACCACAACTTGTGGAATATCAGGATAAATAGCTTGAACCGCTTCAATACCCAAAGCATTTGCAGGGTTATGTAGTGGAGCTAGTATCTTTAAGCGTTTTACTTCTTCCAACGCGTGCTGATCAACACGAACAGCTTGAGAGTATTCACGACCGCCATGTACCACGCGGTGACCGACTGCGATAAAGTGATATTGCTCTAGTAGCTCTAGAATTTTTTGCAGAGCGAGTTTGTGACTACCACCCGGGATAGAGATCTCTAACTTATCGCCATTTAGCGTGGTGTGTTTGATACGGGCTGTATCGAGACCTAAGTTTTCAGCAAGACCGGTGATACGAGTAGAATTGTCATCGCTAATCAACGCGTATTTGATAGAAGACGAACCGCAGTTGAGGACTAAAGTGGGGCTGGTTAGGGTTGATGTTTCACTGTTCTTATCATCAAAAGTGGTACTTAGGTTGGCGCTCATACTCTATCCTTAGATTGGTTTTTATAAAGGGCAAATCAATTATATCGTTCGTTCGATACAAAAAAGACGTCTATTGCCACGTCCTGTTTTATTATCATCAAATGCTACATCGCTGATATCTCAAGTGCTGTAGTAAAGTTCACTGAGACATGATGTCATGATGATATGGAGTTGATGACGTTGATAACCGCCGAGTAAATAAAAATCAGCCATATCTATGCTGATCATATCAAGCAAGCATATTGGCGATTTTGTTTATACTTGGGCTACTATTTCTGACAGTCCTATGCATCCATGCTTATGAGGTAATGTGTCTGCATCTCAGGCTAGCATCCTATTGCCGCCGCAAACTGGGAATATAATGTAACACATTTTTGTTTCTACACCACGACAGGGGTAAGGTTTAAAATGTGTGATTAATAAATGGCTAAATACAGAATAAATCGATTATATTCAGTGAGTTATAGAGCTATAAGTGGATAACTTGTATGGGCTACATAACAGTGCTCCGACTCACAAAATTGTAAGAAATATTGTCGAGACACCCATATGTCATACATTCATATCTAAGCTCGCAGACGATATTACTATAAAAATTCGACTAATGTTTTAGAAAATATCCAACATCACGCAAATTTATTCACCAATCATATTCAGTATCCATACAGCTTTATGTAATAATGCTATGATGAAAATGGTCATAACGGCAGTGCTTTTGCTGTTGGTTTGGTTGTCCATTTAGTTTTTATTTATCACGATTTACTATCGTCATTATGCCGTCGTAAGCTCACAGGTTATCTATTATATGTCTACTATACACAGCCCCTCAGCAGCCAAGCATGCTAGCTCGTTCGCTCGTACCAGTCGTCAGGCTGTTGCCACCTTATTTATTGGCAGTGTGGTTATGCTAGGATTGTCAGGCTGCGGGCAAAAAGGCGATCTATATCTGGCAGACTCTAGTAGTCAAACGATAGAGGGCAGTGCGTCTGTACTTGATAGTACTAGCCACCCACAGGATGCAGCCTTTGCAGGTATCGACGATGACAATTATCAAAAAACCGCTACCTAGAAGAGCAAATGGTGCTACCTGAGCCTAGTACTGATCCCAACGACTATTAATTGCTACGCTACTAATTACTAGGCTAATAATCGCTAAACTAGTAGTTGTTAAGCTGAGCCAAGAGATAGCGGTTAGGTACTTTTTAATTAACAGTTTAACTAACTGTCGATTCTTTACTGCCTGATTGACTAAATAGCTTTGCTACCTAAATTTAATTTTCACCCTTGATAATCTGATTATATTAGAGATGTTTATATGAGTCATTCTGAACTACCTGCTGACTTGGCCGATTCTGCTACTGGCGAATCCGTTACTATCCAAACTGAGCAAGGGCTATATGTTGACCCGAAAGCGTTGAGTGCTCACTTGCCAGCGCTAAGCTATCGCGACGATGCATTGTATATGGAGCAGGTCAGTATCGATGAGTTGGCAAAACAATATGGTACCCCATGCTACGTGTATTCAAAGCAGGCTATATTGGACGTTTATCAAGCTTATACTGATAGCTTTGCCAGTCTGAATCATCAGGTATGCTATGCCGTAAAAGCAAACTCTAACCTTGCCGTGCTTGGTGTCTTGGCACAGGCAGGCGCTGGGTTTGATATTGTCTCTCGCGGTGAGTTGATGCGTGTGTTAGCGGCAGGTGGCGCAGCATCACGTGTGGTATTCTCAGGTGTGGGCAAAACGTACAGTGATATCGAATATGCGCTGACTCAAGGTATTGGCTGTTTTAACGTTGAATCTATCAGCGAGCTAACCCTAATAAATGACGTGGCAAAGTCACTTGATAAGCCTGCGCCAATCTCGTTACGCGTCAATCCTAACGTCGATGCCAAAACCCATCCATATATCTCGACAGGTCTCAAAGACAACAAGTTCGGCATCACTCACGAAGACGCACTAGCGGTCTATCAGCAGGCAGCTGATTTATCACATATCGACATCGTTGGTATTGATTGTCATATTGGCTCGCAGCTAACAGAGGTAGAGCCATTTGTTGCAGCATTAGATAAAGTGATTGAGCTGATACATAGCCTGCGTGATGCTGGCATTGAGTTACAGCATATTGATTTGGGCGGCGGTTTAGGGGTGCGCTATATTGATGAGACGCCTGTATCTATCGATGAGTTTGCCCAAGCATTATTGCCAAAACTTAGCGAGCTTGGCTTGACTGTGTTCTTTGAGCCAGGTCGTAGTATCGTTGCTAATGCTGGTGTGCTATTGACCCAAGTTGACGTACTCAAGCCGACTGAGCATAAAAACTTTGCGATCGTTGATGCCGCGATGAATGACTTGATTCGTCCTGCTTTATATCAAGCTGAAATGGCGGTGATTCCAAGTGTGTTACCTAGTGCTGGTATTGATACGGATGGTACGCAGCCGTGGGATATCGTTGGCGCGATTTGTGAGACGGGTGATTTCTTGGCAAAAGACCGCCTACTATCATTGGCCACAGGCGATGTACTGACCATTACGGGCGCAGGTGCTTACGGCTTTACCATGAGTAGTAACTATAACTCACGCCCGCGTGCTAGCGAAGTGATGGTGTCTGGCGATAGTCATCAGCTTATTCGTAAGCGCGAAACAATTGAAGCGTTATATGCAGATGAAGCGCTGTGGCAGGGTGAATAGTACTATAAGCAGCGGTAATTGATGTTGATATGGTCATCGATGGCTGTTTTAATTAAATAGCTTTTTAATTATAGCTTTGTTGATCAAAGAGAACCCACTATGACGATAACAGTGGGTTTTTTTGTGCCCAATGCTAAGTAAGTAGGTCAGTTGTGAGATATATATATAACTTGGTATTTGATAGTGGTGATAATTATGATTGTATCTGACAGCGTGCTAATATAAGGCATACATAAAAATAGGATAGGACATCAAAGATATGCTAATAGAGTTTACTAAAATGCATGGGTTGGGTAATGATTTCATGGTCATTGATTTAGTGACCCAGCGCTTAGATTTGACCAAGGGTTTGGTGCAGTTATTGGGCGACCGTCACCTAGGCATTGGTTTTGACCAGCTGCTCGTAGTCGAGCCACCCATGCGTCCTGATGTCGATTTCAGTTATCGTATTTTTAATACTGATGGTACCGAAGTCGAACAGTGCGGCAATGGCGCGCGTTGTTTTGCGCGTTTTGTGCAGGCACGTAAACTGTCATTTAAGCAGCGTCTACGCGTTGAGACGGCCAGCGGTATTATTTCTCTGACCACTGATCGTTACGGTTGGGTAGATGTCGATATGGGTAAGCCTAAATTTGAGCCAGATGAGATTCCGTTTAGCCCAAGAGCGACGACCAAAATCCAAAATACCTATCATCTTGATGTAAATGGTACTCCGGTACAACTGTACGTTGCCAATATGGGCAACCCGCACGCTGTCATAAAAGTCGATGACGTACTCGATGCCGAGGTTGAGACTTTGGGCAAAGCAATTGAGTCGCATCCTGCGTTCCCAGACCGCGTCAATGTGGGCTTTATGCAAGTGATGAATCAGCGCCATATTCGTCTACGTGTGTACGAGCGCGGTGTGGGTGAGACCCAAGCTTGTGGTACGGGCGCGTGTGCAGCAGTAGCCGTTGGTATACGTGAGGGTTGGCTCGATGAAGGTGAGGAAGTTCGCGCGCAGCTCTACGGTGGCAGCATGATTATCAAATGGCAGCCAGGTTATTCGGTTACGATGACGGGTCCGACCGCTTTCGTTTATGAAGGTGTATTTAGTCCAGATGGCCTGATGGCACAAGCAGGTCTTAAACCCAATGCTGAAGGCTGATAACTGTTGTTAGGTCAATCGTATAAATACCAAGGATGGTTCTAATATGGTTATGTCTACCAATAAAGAAAGTCAGGCGGCAAGCTCAGCACCTTGGCTATCTACTGAGCTGGCCGCCAATATAGAGTCAGACGCTGCCTTACGAGAGCTACTCGCACCTGTGCATCGTTGGCTCAATACATTGTCTGTGCGCAACCATTCGCCGCATACTCTGACCGCTTATTTCGCTGGTTTAAATCAACTGGCGTTATTTTTGCGTGGGAAGCGTCTAACGTGGACACGCTGTGATAAACGGCAACTGGCCCAGCACATCAGTCAACGTCTTGATGAAGATAAGTTGGCGCTTGCCAGTGTCCAGCAAGAGTTGTCTGCGATTCGGCATTTTTATGGTTGGATGATTGAAGAAGCGCTAGCACGTATCAACCCAACCACTGGCTATCAGCTTAAGCGTAGTCTTAGACCGCTGCCTTCTATCGCTGATGTCGATTTACTGACTCAGCTACTCGATCAAGAAATGCCTGATACACCAGAGCAAGCGCGCTTATGGTTACGTGACAAAGCTATGTTTGAGCTGCTCTATAGTAGTGGCTTGCGCGTTGGAGAGTTGGTCGCACTCGATATGGCAGATGTAGACTTATCTGATTTACGGGTACGAGTCACGGGTAAAGGCAATAAGACACGCCTAGTACCATTAGGGATAAAGGCTGCAGAAGCAATTAGTCGATACTTGCCGCATCGTAACCTATGGGTAGAGCAGATGGATAGCGCATTGTTCATCAGTGAAAAGCTCGGCACCAGATTATCAACACGGGCAGTGCAACAGCGCTTAAAAGTTGCTGCTACTCGCGCAGGTATCGCACAAAACATGTATCCACATCTACTGCGTCATTGTTTTGCATCACATATGCTGTCAGGCAGTGGTGACTTGCGTGCTGTACAAGAGATGCTCGGGCATAGTGATATTAGCACCACGCAAATTTATACCCACGTTGATTTTGCAAAATTAACGCAGGTTTATGATCGCGCGCATCCACGAGCAACTCATGCTCAAAATGAAGAACTGCCCTAGCAATTAAGCACGAAATTTACCGTACTTACTAATCTACGCCAAACGATGACAATCAAAGATAGGCAGTTTCTGACGGCCTTGCTCTTGCGCTTGTTTGTCTAATGACGCCATGACGACGGCATATTGTTTATCCAGTTCGCTATCGTCATAGCTTGCGATAACACTACTATCAAACGCTGTAATGGCTGCATGTCCCCATGTCTGACGGGTGCTACCATCTTTATAAAGATGATTACCACCTTGTGCTGCGCCAATGACCATACATTGACTATCTAGAGCACGAGCACGTAACAACAACGACCAGTGCGATTGTCCAGTCAAGTAAGTAAAGGCAGAAGGTGCACTCAATAGTTCGGCACCTGCTTGTCGCAGACGCTGCGCCAATGCTGGGAAGCGCAAATCAAAACATACCATCATGCCGAGTTGATAGACTGTATCGCCTACTGCTAGTGGCGCAATTACGGTCTGCGTACCCGGTTCAAAGGTTGCTGCTTCGTTATAGCTGCCATGCTTATCGGCCACAGTTGCGGTAAACAGATGAATCTTGTCGTAGCGTGCGACACGGGTACCATCTGGTGCAAACAGCTGGCTCACTTGGCGCAATCTACCATCAGGAACGACATTGCCATCAGGGCGATAATGGCAGGGTAACGAGCCTGCTAGTACATGGATACCAGCGGTGCGGGCGTAGTCTGCTATCGTCGCTGATAAGTCATCAAAACGCTCGGCAGTAGCAGATTGCTGTCCCATACTACAGCAGTTCTCAGGCAATACAACAAGCTCAGCCCCTTGAGTTTGTGCATCTGTGATAGCGGCTTTGATATCTGCTAAATTATCCTCAACATTCTGCTGACTGTTCATTTGAATAGCAGCGACGTTAAGTTGATGGTTATTTGAATTCATGACAATATTCCTATTGGGTGTGAGCTGTATTGGTCATTCACCGTAATTTATTATAATATTTTCGCGGTAATGAGCAGACTGCTCGTATTTATGGGTTGCTCATCCTTGCCAAGATGTTAGTTTACTAGCGATAGCAAACCAAACGTATCTGGACAAAACATAAATTATCATAGCAAAATTGTGGCAAAAAATGCTATCGTCATGTCCTGATAAGATTTATGTCGTTACCTTTACTGACAGAATAAACACAATATCACTAAGATCGGAGTGCAATAAGCCGCCCATGAGTATGTCGTTCGGATTGGCGACCACGCTGAGCAACTCACAAAAGCTAACCCCGCAAATGCAGCAAGCCATAAAATTGCTGCAGCTCTCTAGTCTTGAGCTTGCACAAGAGGTTCAGGCAAAGCTAGATAGTAATCCATTACTTGAACGTATCGAAAATGATGACGAATACGACAGTGGTGACGATGAAATAGAGGAGTGGAGCGAGCCGTTGACGCTTGATAGCTGGAATCAAAGTAGCAGTGACTCATTCGACTCAGTACCTACTACCAGTATAGAGTACAGTAGCGATAGCTTCAGTGATAGTTTGGATAAATTACAACAGCCTAATATCGATGATAGTGCAATAGATGTAGATAGCTACAGCAGTTCTGATGCCGATAGCTTTGATATAGGTAGCTTTGACACGGGTAACTATGCTTCTACCGCAACAGGCGCTGGCAATAGTAGGGGTGATGAAGATTTTGATAGTTACCAAGGCGGTACATCGTCCACCATTCAAGATCATGTGCGCTGGCAGCTGAACTTTAAGCGTCTATCAGAGGCCGATACGCTGATTGCAGAGTATTTGATAGACTCCATGGATGATATGGGCTTTATTCGAATTGATATAGATGAGCTGCTGCAGAGCTTTGATACGATGGCAAGTTTCTATCAATGGGATGAGCGCGTTGAGAAAGAAGAGGTCTTGACGGTATTACGTATTATCCAGTCCTGTGATCCAGCTGGTGTGGGGCGCGTCATTTAAGCGAGTGCTTATCGATTCAGCTATCCAAACTAGATGCCCACACCGAATATCTACAAGAAGCTCAGGCGCTGCTATCAGCGAGCGAGCATTTAGTCAGTAATAATATTAAAGCACTCACTGAATGTACAGGGCTTGCACCAGAATATATTACACCTGCGATTACGCTACTACGTACCTTAAACGCTTCGCCAGGGCTGCTATTTCAATCTAGCCAGCCCGACTATGCCCAGCCGCCTGAGAGCTACGATATTCCAGATGTGTTGGTTACACCTATTAGGAACAATAAGGCGACAAGTAACTTTCAGGCGGAAGAGGATGGCTGGTATGTACGTCTCAATCCAGACACCCTACCAAAACTACGCGTAAACCAAGAATATGCCAACTTAGTCAAGCGTGGCGATGACAGTCCTGACAATCAATATCTGCGCGAAAACCTTACCGATGCTCGACTGTTTATTCGTAGTATCGAAGAGCGCAATCAAAACCTACTCAAAGTAGCAACTAGCATTGTACGCTATCAACAAGAGTTCCTGCAGCATGGTGCAACCGCCATGCAACCCTTGATATTAAAGGCAATTGCTGAAGAAGTTGACTTGCATGAGTCTACGGTCTCACGCCTTACTACCAGTAAAACTATCTTGACGCCGCAAGGGTTGTTTTCTTTGAAACACTTTTTCTCATCTCACGTAAGTAGTGCTGATGGAGATATCTCATCGACCGCTATCAGTGCCATGATTAAAAAGCTCATCGCTGACGAAGATCCCAAAAAGCCATTATCAGACAGTCGTATCAAAGATGAGCTGTTAGCAGATGGTATCGATATGGCCAGAAGAACCGTCGCCAAATATCGTGAAGCAATGAATATTGGCTCGTCTACTCAGCGCAAACAGAAATACTAATTATCTAAGCTCATCTTTCTATAAGGTTAACGGTTACCTGTCTGTATAGTGTAAACCAGATATAAAAAATAAAATTTTTTGATTATATAGAAACCAAGTAGAAATAATAGGTATTGTTACAATTAATTACAATTTAATGGCTTGCTACTGGGCGATTTTCATGACAAATTAGAGTCATACCAACAACGAAAACCAAGTGCCGGTTTATAGTATTTATTTACAACTAATAAAGGAGACGATAAAAGGATACGTCGACACATTACTAGAGGCATTGGTGTAGTTAGTGGTAAGGCAGGATGATAAGAGCAAGAATGCTATCTCATCTGTTGATTGTAAGTTACAAATAAAAGGACAACAATATGAATGTTTCTATCAGTGGTCATCATATCAGCGTTACCGAAGCTATGGACACAGCAGTACGCGAGAAGCTTGAAAAAGTAGAGCGTCACTTTGATCAGATACAAAGTATTCAAGTGATTTTATCGTTAGACAATAGCGGTGCTAGCGACGGCGGTAAAAAGAGCCATAAAGCTGAAGCAATTATGCGTGTCTCAGGTCAAGAAATGTTTGTCCAAGCGTATGAAGATGATATGTATAAAGCCATTAACGAGATGGCAGACAAGCTAGATAGACAAGTACGTAAGTATAAAACTCGTCAAGAGCGTAAAAAGACTCAGGGTGCAGGACGCGATAGTCGCTACCAAGATCTAACCCCTGCAGAAGCAGTACCAGCAGCATAGTTCGAGTTTAAAACTTTGAACACTATCGTTACAAGCTAGTGAAAGTAGACTAAGAGAATAAAAAATTTATAAATAGCTGCTGCATTAGTTTGTAATTGACATAAAAAAGACCTCTAACGTGTAATACGTTGAGGTCTTTTTTAGTGCTAGTGAACTTAGAACCAAAATGAACTAGCTATCAGCTCAAGCTTATCTGTCTAAACATTATTAACCACCACCGACGGCTTGTACTACTTCTATATTCATACCTTCTACAATACGTAGTTGAGCAAGCTCGCTTTTTGGCATCAGCTCGCCGTCTACTTCTACAGCGTAACGACCTTGGCTAAGACCAAGCTCATTGATAACCAGTTGTACAGTCTGATGAGTGGTTTGCAAGCTTTTACCATTGACACTAATGGTGCTCATATTAAATACTCCTTAATATTTTAAAATTCCTGTTCATTCGCTACGTATCTTTTGTTTTGTTACTGATAGTTTGTCGCAGCTAATGCAAAGAGCTAAAAATAACAGTAACTATTGAACAGCTCAGTTAACTGAGTCCTTCAATCGAAAAGCGGAAACGGCCAACCATAGCCAACCTGCAATCATGAGAACGCCACCAATAGGCGTAATCGCACCGAACCAGCGCGGTGCACCAAGCGTCATGGCATACAAACTACCAGCAAAAATGATAATACCAATTTGTAGTAACCAAGCGGTCGTCTGAGTAATATATTTTAAACGAATTAGCAGACCGACAAGCAATAATCCTAGCGCATGTACGAACAAATACAGCGTTGCCGTATGCCACCACTCGAGCTGCTGTATGCTGACATGACCTTCTAGACCATGCGCACCAAATGCGCCCAGAGCAACAGCAATAGCCATATTAATTGCGGCAATACCGATCCAATTTATCATTGAACAGCTCGTATCATCTTAAGGCTACTGAATATCATCTGGCAAAATCACACTATCAATGGTCATCGCATCACGGATTTTGTCCATAGCATTTTTCTCGATCTGACGCACTCGCTCAGCTGAGATAGAGTAAACTGCTGCTAACTCATGCAAGGTGGATTTTTGCTCAGATAACCAACGCTGTTCGACGATATCACGCGAACGATCATCTAAAGTGCCCATCGCAGCGATGAGTGCTGATGAGTTGTTCTCTTCCCAATCCGCTTCCTCTAGCTGCTCAGCTGGATCAATTCCATCTTCCAAAAATAGCTGAGGGGCATAGCGACCATCATCATCGTCGCTTGACTGCGCCTCGAATGAAGCATCATAAGAAGTCAGACGTGACTCCATCTCTAACACTTGCTTGCGCGTGACATTTAAGTCATTAGCAATAGCGTCCGCTTCCTCTAAGGTCAGCTGATTGTTGGTCTTCTTAAGGCTACGCAAGTTAAAGAACAGTTTACGATGAGCCTTGGTGGTCGCAACTTTCACAATACGCCAGTTGCGAATCACAAACTCATGAATTTCAGCTTTGATCCAATGTACGGCAAAGGACACCAGACGTACGCCTTTATTCGGGTCAAAACGTTTAACTGCTTTCATCAATCCTAAGTTACCTTCTTGGATTAAATCTGCTTGCGGCAATCCGTAACCCGAGTAACTACGTGCGATATGAATTACAAAACGTAGATGCGACATTACCAGTAGACGAGCGGCTTCGACATCACCTTCATCATAATAGCGATGCGCCAGCTCTTGCTCTTGTACTGGCGTCAAAATCGGGATTTGATGGACAGTATTGATATACGCACCCAAGTTGACCCCTGGCGCTGACAGGTGAGTTGGCATAGCTGGTACTAAGTCGCGCGTACTGGTATTGCCCAATGCGCTCGCGTCATAAGGTGGTCGCTGAGCAGCGGCCTTTAATGCCGCATCGCGTGCATCGTTTTTTATAGGAGCTGAGCCATCTTTTTTATTTGTATTTACAGCATCAGTAGAAGTATTAGCCATATTCTTGACCTTGGTTAAATAGTTAAGCAAATAGTCAGATAAAAATCTTTATGATTTAATTGTAAAGGATAGCAGCGCTTAGTTGCTATCAGTTTTGGTAATGATGAAGTGATATATTGTAGCGAAACGCTGTAATGATGTGCCATCAACTGACGAGTGGTCAGTACCTTCATTGACCACTAGCTCTAAATAATTTGCCGACTGTGATTGCTGACTTTGTCTACAAAACGCTGTGATATCAGCTTGCGAGTTAGGGTCGGTTGCAACCACGTACAGTGATTCGCCAACTGTTACGTCACGTAATGCGACCTTCGTTTTTAACAATGGCATCGGGCATGCAAGACCGCGTCCATCAACGAAGCTTTTTATATTTAGTTCAGATTGCTCTATAGCTACATTATCTGAGCTATGACTTTCAGTCGGTAGCAGTTCTAGTAAACTCGCAATGTCATTCTGCTGTGCATCAGTCAAATTCGCTGATAACTGTATAGAGTGCGACACACGTTTGATGACTAATTCACTAGCAGCGGGCATAACTTAAACCTTGTAGATGTCTATATTTTAATTTGTTTTATCAGCGATAGGCTTTGATATTGAGTACGAACATAATCCATCAATCATAAATTATGAGGTCGTTATAACAGTCATCACAGTCATCTAAACCTACTATCATTATTGCTTATTATACCAAATAGACAATGTATAGTTGCAGTTGAATATAATCAACGCTGTGTTCGGTTCACTAGAACCATATAACCAAGAGTTGCCCGATTAGCAATTGGCCTATTAGTATTTATAC
Source organism: Psychrobacter sp. ER1 (assembly GCF_048631835.1). Lineage (NCBI taxonomy): Bacteria > Pseudomonadati > Pseudomonadota > Gammaproteobacteria > Moraxellales > Moraxellaceae > Psychrobacter > Psychrobacter sp. ER1. Next base: position 309,699 of record NZ_CP184640.1, read on the forward strand.
GATTGAGACTTACTGCATAAATAATAGCCCAATGAATAATTACACAGCCATGTTGCGCAATCGTGACGGGTGGCTAAGTTATTGGTAGTTAAGTTCATTGTAGAATTGACCTTGGATAAACAAGCTCGTATAGTCGAAAAGACGTCGTCAATCATCTTATAGGATATGCACTTGTACCACGCTCATAGAACGAAGCGACCCGACAGTAATAACTCTTTAGTAGCCAAAAACTCTGTAGGCTTGCCACTCATGCTGTCTAAGCAAAAAGGTAAACGTGATTTTATGAGTTTAGCTTTGCCAAATGGTATCAAGGTAGGACTATCAATGATGCTGCTAGTCATGGCCAGCGTTGCACATAGTCGTGAGAGCCAAACGCTGCCATTGGCTGATAGCTCGTGGCAAGTCACAGATCCGCAAACGCTAGATCTACCAAATTTGCGCGGGCAAGGACTGAGCTTTGCTGAGCAGTATCAAAACAAAATGCTTGGTGAATGGTCATTACAGAATATCAATGGCCGTGTCAGAATGGAACATGATCCTTGGGTACAAGAAACGATAAAAGACATGACATGGCGTCTCAATGCCCAAGCTCGTCAGCAAGCACCGCTTGGCGTCGTTATCATCGATAACCCTAGTATTAATGCCTTTGCAGCGCCTGGCGGCGTAATCGGTATCAACACTGGGACGATCCTGTCAGCTAGTAGCATGGATGAGCTGGCAAGCGTCGTCGCGCATGAAGTTGCGCATATCAGTCAACGGCACTACGAGCATAGCGCTGACGAACGTAAAAAGCCTTGCTGATGCAGCTAGGCGGTATGCTAGCCGCGATTGCTGCTTCAGCTGTCGATGGTGATGCCGCTGCGGCTGTGATGATGGGCAGTCAGACAGCCTCTATGAATAGCAGTATGGCGTTTAGCCGTAGTAACGAGCGTGAGGCTGACCGAGTAGGGATGCAGATTATGACCCAAGCAGGTTATGATCCTCGGGCGATGCCACGGTTCTTTGCCACGATGAATCAGCAGAGTCAGTTAAATCAAGTTGAGAATCAATTCTTACCGAGCTTTGTACGCTCACATCCTCTGAGTAATGAGCGGTTGAGCGAGTCACAAAGTCGCGCTCAGCAGTATCCAGCGCTCTCATTGAGCCAGCAGCAGCGCCATCAAGCATTGTTTGATTTGTTGTATTGGCGTGTGCAAGTGACTGGTAAACATGCGTCTGAAGTGACGTTGACAACGGCCGCCAAAAACAGTCTTGGGGCCAAACTTGCGCTAATGCATTGGTATGGAGAGCAGCAGCGCTTTACAGATGCTAATAAGGTATTGGCCGAGATAAATGCGTTATCAAGCACACAGCGTCAAAATTTAGAGCCTCTATTGTCGATTACGCACAGTCAGTTATTGAGTGAACAAGGTAAGTGGCAACAAACCGTAGATGTCTTAGAGAGCCAGCAGCGCCTATATCCTGAGCGCCGTGATTTACGTCTTTATCTGGCCGAAGCACTGACTAACAGTAATCAACCGATAAAAGCCCAAGCGTTGTTGAAGCCACTAACAGAACAGCAGCCAAGCGACCGTTACGCATGGCAAAGCTTGCAACTTGCCAATGAAAAACTTGCTAAGACCACCACATCACCACAGTTAGCCAATATCGCGACGATTAATGCATTGCGCTATCGCAGTTATGATCAGCTATGGAATGGGCGTTATGAGAGTGCGCTGACCTCTTTGACACAGGCCAAACAGTTGACGGAAAATCTGCAAACTACGGAACAATCTACTAGTGCGCGTCCGTTATTGGCTAATATTAATGCAGAACTCAAAGCAATAATAACCGCCGAAGACTTTAAGCCTTAGGCGGTTATTTGTACAGATTAGCCTGCCAATCAATAGCAAGTGCTAGCCCTGTAGCGCGTCTTTAACCATTTTAGAAATCAAAGCAGGATCAGCACGGCCAGCTGTTTTATTCTTCAAAACACCCATGACGCTACCCATATCACGCATAGACGTAGCACCTTGCTCAGCGATTTCAGCATTTACCAATGCCATGATCTCGTCTTGATTCATTTGCTGCGGCATAAACTCGTTGATAATATCAATTTCAAACTGCTCCTTGGTAGCCAAGTCATCACGGCCATTTTCTGTAAAAATAGTTAGTGACTCTTGACGCTGCTTTAGCTGTTTTTGCAAAACTTCTAATACTTGCGCATCATCAAGTTCTGTCTGACGGTCAATCTCGATTTGTTTCACTACTGACTGTACGTTGCGCAGTACTTTGACGCGCTCAAGTTCACGAGCTTTCATTGAAACTTTGATATTGTCTGATAACGTCTGTTTAAGTTGGCTCACTGCTATTATCCTTATCGATCTGTTAAATGCTATTCGCTAGATGTCGTTTGTTAAATTTTAGAACAAAACCTGCTGATAGTGGTTTTAATAAAAAATTATGTCAGCAGTAATAACAAAAATTGTAGCATAAAAAACGCCACTGATATCGATTGATAACAGTGGCGTTAGTGTAGCGCTTGTACTTAGCTAATCAGATTACTGATTAGTACATACGAGTGGTACGAATAGTTTCGCGTTGTAACTTCTTCTTATAACGCTTTACGGCAGCAGCTTTTTACGCTTACGTACTTGCGTTGGTTTTTCATAAAACTCACGCTTACGTACGTCTGATAATACACCAGCTTTTTCACAAGCACGTTTGAAACGACGGATAGCGATATCAACTGGTTCGTTTTCTTTAACCTTAACTGCAGGCATGAAGACTCCTCGATTAGGATGAGATATAAGGGCATTAGTTTGGCTGTGTATTAGTATTTAGCCGTAATATCTCAAGATTACAGGCATCAGCTCAAACTAGGACAATTCTCACGCATTAGCGCAAGGGCAGGTATTTTAATAAAAATACCAACAAAGTCAATGATTTTAAGCATTTATTGCCGATAGGTTGTTCAATTAGATAGCTATTTGAATTTGGCTCTCAAACTATGAATTCGACATATATACAACGCTTTATCAATAAAAAACCCCTACCGTCTATAACGGTTTGATTGGAGTTTATGCTATGATAATTCCCATATTATAGGGTCTATTGAACATTCAAATATTAGGGCTGCTGATGGCTAAAGTTACACCAAACTAGGCGAAAACCGACGATAATGTCGAGACCTTAGCTAGGTTTTCAACAACGGTTGGGGTAATTTTAGCATCAGTCTTTCAGGGCAGTACTCTTTTTGCCAATATATGGCGAAATAGTTTAACCTAGAATGACTAGGCTTCAACAATTTCACTGCATATTGTCTAAAAAATAGTGACTGCCAGCACCACATTTGAAAGTTCAATAGACCCTAGTAAGCCTATAAACCGTTTTGTGTGTATTTTATTGAGGATGTTGGAATGAAAAAAACAGTATTTAACACGGCATTAAGCACCGCACTTATCGTAGCTTTAGGTGTGAGCGTGAGCGCTTGTAGTGGCGGTGAAGAGCATGAAGAAGTAATGGCAATCGATCGCGTTGACGAAGCTGCTGAGCTTGCCATCAAAAATGCGCCACCAGCTGAAGAAATGGAATTCCCAGAGACAGCACCAATGCCAGCAGCTGATGCAGCGGGTACAGAAGCTGACGCTACGGCTACTGCCGAAGCAGGAACGGCTGACGCTGATGCTGCAGAAGCCGCAGCTACCGATAGTACGGATACAGCCGCTGCTCCTACTGACAGCGCTGATATGGCGGCTACTGACGATACAGCTGCAGCCACTGCTGAGTAATTTAGTGGTCAATTGACTATTAGCTCAATTGAATATTAAGCAGTCGTTGGTCGTATACGTAAGTACTTTAAGCTGATATAACGTATCACTAATTGATTGCAGACTGATTAAGTAAGGGTAAAACTATGATTGATATACAACCGTATATGAACAAGCTGAAATTGTCTGTGATCAGCATGAGTGTGGTATTTGCTGTGAGTGCTTGTAGCGGTGATAACACAGCTACGGAAGAGTCTGCAGTAGCCGATGAACCTGCTACCGCTATAGAAGAGACAGCTGTAGCAGAAACCGAAGGCACGATGCCTGAGTCTGTAGTTGAGCCAGACACAGAATCAAAAGTAGCAACAGAGTCTGCAGAAATAGTAGATGAATCAGTGGCAAAACCTGAAACTGATTCTGAGCCTGAAGTGTTGGCAGCAGATGCAGGTGCTAAACTGTATGAATCAAACTGTCAGGTTTGTCATGCTGCAGGTTTACTCGATGCGCCAAAGTATGGTGATACAGCGGCTTGGACAGCTCGTTTGACCAAAGACAAAGAGACGCTATATATGCACTCGGCTAAAGGCTTTAATAAAATGCCAGCACAAGCGGTGAATGGTGTGACCGAAGCACAAGTTAAAGCAGCTGTTGATTATATGCTAGCGTCGGTAAGCTGATACGCTATATTAGAGTATGTAAGCTATTGAAATTTGCTAAACTGGCCGTCATTGTGACTGACAATGACGGTTTTTTTACGCACGTTTTTTGTCATGCCAGTCTGAGAATATATAGCTGTCTCAAGCGAATTCGAGATAGTGTGTGGCTGATTGTATTATAGTCGGTGAACTACTAAACCGCTACGGCGTTACCCTCCTTAGATGTACTACTTGTACAATCTGCAGTCGGCTGCCTTGTACTCATTTTAGAGTTCTTTGACTATAGTTATCCAATTTATCAAAATGATGTAAGATAAAAGTGCGACAAAAATAGCACGAAAACGAAAGTATAAAGGCAAAAGTATGAAAGTATTGGGCTTAGAGACCTCTTGTGATGAGACGGGGCTAGCGATTTTTGATAGTGAGCAAATAAATAGCGACAACCAAGGTTTGGTCGGGCAAGTACTGTACTCTCAGATTGAGCTGCACGCCCTTTATGGTGGCGTTGTGCCTGAGCTTGCTAGCCGCGATCATATTCGTAAGCTCGTGCCGTTATTGAACGAGCTGCTAGAACAGTGCGATATGAAAAAACCGACATTGATGCGATTGCCTATACTAAAGGGCCTGGTCTTATTGGTGCATTGATGACAGGCGCACTGTTTGGTCGTAGCTTGGCATATGGTTTGGATATTCCAGCGATTGGTATTCATCATATGGAAGGGCATCTTTTAGCGCCGCTTATGGGCGCGAACCCTCCGGCATTTCCTTTTGTCTCGCTACTAGTATCTGGTGGGCACACGTTACTGATAGCTGCTCACGGTGTTGGACAATATGAGATATTGGGCGAGTCGATAGATGATGCGGCGGGTGAGTGCTTTGATAAAGCAGCTAAAATGTTGGGTCTACCTTATCCTGGCGGTCCTAATATTGCTAAGCTGGCAGAAGCTGGCAATCCTGACGCTTACGCACTACCAAGACCAATGCTACATCGAGGTCTAGACTTTTCGTTTAGTGGCATGAAAACAGCCGTGCATAATCTGATTAAAGATACGCCACACTCAGGAGGGTCGGGTAATGGCGCTGACAGCGATCCACAGGTTCGTGCTGATATTGCCGCCAGTTTTCAGCATGCAGTAGTCGACACGCTAGTGAAGAAATGTGTTAAAGCACTCAAGCAAGCAGATATGAGCCGTTTGGTAATTGCAGGTGGGGTTAGTGCCAATACTCATCTGCGTGAGATGTTAGAAGCGGAACTGGCTAAAATTAATGCGACGGTTCATTATGCACCGCCTGCGCTATGTACGGACAATGGCGCGATGATTGCTTATGCAGGTTTTGAGCGCTTGCAAGCAGGACAGTCTGATGATTTGGCCGTTAGCTGTATTCCGCGTTGGCCGATGACAGAATTGCCAGCCGTATAATTGAACATTTGGTCCAACACGTCTATATGAATTAAGGACAGTTTATGCAGTGGCTTGCTATTGGTTTGGGCGCAGCATTTGGTGCTTGTCTTCGAGCTTGGCTATCGCGTTTCAATGCCTTGCACGGTTGGGTGCCACTCGGTACTTTGAGCGCAAACATCCTTGGCGGACTATTAATTGGGCTTGCGCTAGTATGGTTTGAGCGCATGGGTAGCAACTTATCTGATCATGTGCGTGTCTTTGTGATTACTGGCTTTTTGGGCGGGTTAACTACCTTTAGTACGTTTAGTGCAGAGGTATTTGGCTTTATTCATGACGGACGGCTGCTGGCAGGATTAGCGCTCATCGGTTTGCATGTTGGGCTAACGTTACTGGCAACCGCGCTTGGCTTTTATTTCTTTAAGCTAGTTTGGTAGGCGTTGGTAGATATTAATCGTTTAAGAGTCTGTTATAAGTGGTTCCATATTAACAGTCTGTTTTAAGTAGTCTATTAATACGTTTGGAGAGTGAATTAGCTGGTTCCGTTGGGGTATACCTTAATAAAAATAAACCTAGGCTTTTCTAAAATGATAATCTTTCAAGTTAATATTTACGAATTTGACAGCAAAGGTTAATATTCATTTATTGAGGTAGTCAGTGTTTATTAAAGAATTTAGCCAAATGATAACCATCGTATTATCCCTACCTATTATTAATTCTTGTGGTGAAGAGCTTCGCCCGAATCATATTGGCGATCTGGGCGGTGTTCCTGTTGATATGCCTAAAAACCTTGTGCATTTTGTTGCGTATGACGGCGACCCTACGTTTGGTAACAAACGTGAGCATCCAAAACCCATGCGCACTTATGACTCAAAAATCAACAGTTTCGGTTTTGATCTGCGTTATACCGACAATACTATGCTAGATACGACTAATAAAGCCCTTAAGAGCGCTTATCGTAGAGAAAATAAAAGAAACTTAGGAGATAATCCTTGGGTGTCGGTCAGCGTCAACTCAGGCGACAGAGTGACTGTTTCTAACCCAACTCACCGTATTGGCTATGGAACAATTAATGCAAGTGACGTACACCCTGTTTTTCAGTATCAACCGCTTAACGATGATCAATTTGGATTGGAGGTTTATACACAGACAGGTATCGACCCGAAGACCAATAAACCATGGCGTGAAGATAGTTCTGCAAAGGATGTGTTTATTCAGCGAGATAAAACAGGTCAGATCATAACTCATATAGAGTGTTCTAATAGAGATGTACCAAGACCGCCTTGCACTCACTTTTTTGATTTAGGGCCACAGAGGAATCTGTCTATCAGGGCGCATTATTCTCGCTACAATCTTGCTGATTGGCAAAAAATTGAAAACCTAGTCAGGCAACAACTTTTAATCTTTCAAAAAACGTCATAAGTGTTGTTATCAAAATGAACTTAAGAGATTTTATGCTCTAGCAGTTCGATGCCTGTATAGCGCACCGATCACGAATAGAATATGCATGGTAAGTACACCATGAAGTACACTGCTGTTAATTCAACAACTCGAACCATTGCTACCACTAGCCTACAGCCGTAGATTCAAGTCCTCACTAGGGAGCCATCATTTTCCCCAACGCCTATCATAACGTAAGAAAGCAAACGATATTTATAACCAAAAAATGTAATAAACAGTGGAGTATTAAACCGGCTTCACAATCCCTTCTAACAAACTCGCAAAACCCTGCATATAAGCAATGTCTTGACTAGAAGTACGCGTCGCCGCATACAACTGACAATGCACACCTTCTCCTAACGGACGGGAGACCACCCAGCCTTTTCTCTCGTATTCAGCAACCACCCAATCAGGCAATGCTGCTACGCCGCGTTCACTAGCAACCAACTGAATTAGCATCGCGGTCAGCTCTGTCGTACGAACACTCTCAAAGCTTACTTGTGCTGGCGTCATAAAGTTAGCAATGATATCGAGGCGTTTGGCTTCTACGGGATAAGCAATCAATGTCTCATTAATCAAATCATCTGGTTCAATAAATTTTTGAGCAGCTAAATCATGCGTTGGTGAAAGTACCAAACGACTCTCATATTCAAACAATGGCTGATAGCTGATACCGTCGAGCGGTAAATCACTGGTAGTGATAAGCAGATCAATATCACCTTCCATGAGTAGATGATGCGGCTCAGGCTCAAACCCTGTGGCAAAGTCCAGCTCGACATCTGACCATTCACGGCGATAATGATTGAGTATCGGCATCAGCCAATCAAAGCAGCTGTGACACTCTGATGCTAGGCGTAATCTACCTGCTTGACCATGTGCTAAGCGTTTGAGGTTAGATTTGGTACGAGTAACTTGCGGTAGGATATTGTCTGCCAATGCCAATACTGCTTTACCAGCTGGCGTAAAACTAAGCGGGCGCGTCCGACGATTGACTAAGCTGATGTCGTAATAGTTCTCAAGCTCTTTTAATTGATGCGAAACGGCCGAGGCAGTAACGTGTAGCTCATCCGCCGCTGCTGCAAGTGAACCATGCGCTCGTAGCGCGATTAATGTATTAAGATGACGTAGCTCAAGCATAATATGACCTAACCGCTAAGGTGAGAAAAATTCATTATAGTCAATATAGCGCTGACTTTCACTCATAGTCCATTATTAATGAGTAGTTAATAAGCAATTAGTCAGCAATCAATATCTATCGCTTGCGTAACAATAACTGTGAGATAACGACCAACACTAGCGAAGCAACCAGCAATAACGTACCAATGGCGTTGACTTCTGGCTTGAGTCCTACGCGCACCATAGAATAAATGCGCAGCGGTAAAATCTCATAACTAGGCCCTGTGACAAAGGTCGATACTACTACATCATCTAGCGATAGGGTAAAAGCCAGCAACCAACCCGCCATAACCGCAGGCAAGATAACGGGAATCAATACGGTGCGCACCATGGTTGATTCGTTAGCACCTAAGTCGCGTGCCGCTTCCATCAATCGCTCATCTAAACTGCTTAATCGTGCAAAGACGGTAATGACAACGAATGGCAAGCAAAAAGTAATGTGAGCCAATAGCAATGAGACAAAACCCAATTGCAAACCAATCAGTAAGAACAATGCTAGCAATGAAATAGCCAATACAATCTCAGGCGACATCATAAGTACAAACAGCAGCCCATTTAGTAAGCCTTTACCACGAAAATTATAACGATGCAAAGCTAGAGCAGTGAGTGTGCCTATCAAAGTCGAGACAGTGGCCGCCACCAATCCTAATACAATCGAGTGCCAAAATGCATCGAGCATCGCTTGGTTGTTAAACAGTGACTCGTACCACTTTAAGCTAAAGCCGCCCCAGTTGTAGCCAATTTTCGACTCATTAAAGGACATTACCACCAAGACAATAATAGGCAGGTACAACAAGGCATAAATCAGTCCGAGATAGCCTTTGGCAGCGATACTGCCAATCTTAAGCGTACGAGCTTTTTTATTCGGTGAGCTATAAGACATTAGGCCACCTCGTTAAAATCAGTTTTGCCAATGCGGCGGCTACTGGCACGGTAAGCAAGTAATAATACTGCCATCGCTAGTGTCAATAAAACGCTAGCTGCCGCGCCAAAGGGCCAGTCACGCGCATCCAGAAATTGGTTTTTAATAATATTACCGACCAATAAATTACGAGAACCACCCAAGATGTCTGCCACATAAAACATGCCCATCGCAGGCAATAGCACGAGCAGTACACCAGAGATAATCCCTGGTGTCGTTAATGGCAATACCACATGCCAAAAGGTTTGTGTTCTGGATGCGCCCAAATCTTGCGAAGCCAGTAGCATGTCATTACGCAAGTCGGTAAATACTGCATATAGTGGCAGTACCATAAAAGGGAACAGCAAGTAGGTTAGTCCTGCGATCACTGCGCCTTGTGTATATAAAATATCGATTGGCGTATCGATTACGCCGATGGCTAATAGCAATTTGTTAATCAAACCGTTATTGGCAAATAGTAATTTGAGCGCATACGTCCGTACCAAAGAGTTGGTCCAAAATGGCAGTATCAGTAGTAGCATTAGTAATGGCTGCCAACGTACTTTTGCTTTGGATATTAGCCATGCAAAAGGGTAGCCCAGCAGCAAGCAGATAACTGTTGTGATACCTGCCATCCATAATGAGTGGACAAATACCTCAAAATACAACGGATCAATCATCCGTACATAGCTGTCGATGCTAACAGGTAAGCTAATAAAGGCACTGCTATCACGAGTTAAAAAACTGACAGCGATGACTAGGATATTTGGTAATAGTGCAAATATCAGTAGCCAACCCCAGATTAGCCAAAGCGTGGCAGTACGAAATGGACTTTTGCTGCCTAAGTGGTTGCGAGCCATCAGCTACCATCCCTTTGTGCAGTTATGTCTGGCACAGTTTCAGAGTCTTCTGGCAACACCCATTCCCAGCCATCTACCCATGAGACTTTGACGCCCTCGTTTAGTTTGTAATCAAAGCTTGGATCATCCTCATCAAAAAACTCAGAGGCCTTAATGATATGACCATTTGCCAGTTCGATAATCGAGTCTAAGGTGCTACCTTTATAGTTACTCTCGATGACACGGCCTAATAGTCCGCTATGTTCGTTGTCTTTTGGATCGTATATTCGTAGGTCTTCGGGGCGAAGTAGTAAATTGACGATATCGCCCACTTGCACGTCATTGGCAAAATTGGGACGACGTAAGTTACGTAATGTAGTTGGCCCTTCTTGTGCTTGCGCTTCACAGACTTCGACCTCGATACGCCCGTTAGTCACTTTGCCATCTCGATCTGGCTGGTCTGGATGGACACCTTTGACCTCAGCTCTGAACAGATTGGTCTCGCCGATAAATTTTGCAGTAAACAAATTGGCAGGGGTTTCATAAATCTCGATAGGCGTACCGATTTGCTGGAACGTGCCATCTTTCATTACGGCAATACGGTCTGACATCGAGAGCGCTTCTTCTTGATCATGGGTCACGAAGACAAAGGTAATGCCTAGCTCGCGTTGTAGACGCTTAAGCTCAGATTGCATTTGCAGGCGCAGTTTATGATCGAGCGCAGACAATGGCTCATCGAGCAATAGCAGTTTAGGGCGGTTAATCACCGCGCGTGCAATGGCAACTCGCTGCTGCTGACCACCAGACAAATCTTGCGGTTTGCGGTTGGCCAAATGCTCTAGCTGTACCATCGCTAGCATCTCGCTAACACGTCTTTGGATTTCATCTTTCGGGACTTTTTTAGCTTTAGGCCATAAGCCACGTTTTGGGCAACGCTCATATGAGGGAACAACGCATATTGCTGAAATACGGTATTGACCGGACGTTTATCAGCGGACAAGCCTGCCATCTGTACGCCATCCAAATATATCGCCCCAGCGTTCGGCTGCTCAAAGCCTGCAATCAAGCGTAGTAATGTCGTCTTACCACAGCCTGATGGGCCAAGCAGCGTCAAAAACTCACCATGCTTGATATCAAGGTTGATGTCTTTTAGGACTTCGGTTTGATCATAGGTTTTTTTAGACCAGTCAGTTGCAGCAGCACCTGATCATCATGAGGTGACGCAGAGGTGTTATGCGTATTTTGAGATAAATCGGTCATAATATCTGTTCCTAAGCGTCCAATTTCTGTATACAGCTGACTGTCATTATAGGGATTGGCATGAGCGTAAGCATGTTCGGATTACTGCCTGAATGCTGCCTGAATGCTGCCTGAATGCTGCGTATTATAACAAACCCTTGATATAAGTCAGTGCAAGTTCGTTATAAGTTACGCGAGTCATACTGTCGTAGCAGCGATATATACAGCTGTATTTTTAGATGTGACTACATTTACCTAGCGATATTTAGACAAATTTTTTTACCGTTTTTGGGTTTTTATTCCTATACAATCACGTTATGGCTGACAAACATTATTAGCCTGATAGTTTGACGATAATTAGTCAGTCTGTGCTGGAATACATGTATGCAAAACAGCTTATAACTCTAATATTATTGATGATAAAGGATCTCTCATGCCTACCGATATACGTCCAACCACAGGTCAAGAAGCGCTTGAGCTTTTAAAAGCAGGTAATGCACGCTACGTTGATAGCCTCACCAGTACCGATGAATATATGCAGCGCCGTCCAGAGTTGGTCAAGGATCAAAATCCATTGGCTATTATTTTGGGTTGCTCAGATGCACGAGTACCAGTTGAGATTGTTTTTGATCAAGGTTTGGGAGATTTGTTTGTTATACGAGTCGCAGGTAACGTGGTTGCACCATCACAGATTGGTTCAATCGAGTTTGCAGCTGAAGCCTTTGGCACGCAATTGGTAGTGGTACTTGGACATTCAAAATGCGGCGCTGTCACGGCTTGCGTCGAGACGTTAATTAACCCTGAGCAGAACTATTCACCTAACTTGCAATCTATCGTTGATCGTATTCGCCCAAGCGTTTATAACTTGCACGAACTGGCAACTGCTAATGGTCAAGACGTCGATGCAGACGAGCTGGTCGACCGCTCTATCCGCGCTAACGTACGTATGTCAGTCAGTCAGCTAAAGCATGGCTCACGTGCATTAGAGGACTTAACCAATAGTGGTCAGCTATTGGTAGTCGGCGCTGAATATGATCTAGAGACCGGAAAGGTACGATTCTTAGACAGCTAATATATCTAAATATGAACATATTTTGTTCATATCCTTACAAAACCCTATCAATTATTTTGCCAATTTTTATTATGATGAGAGACAGCAGTGAATCATGACAGTCGTGATTCGCTTATTTATAACACTCTTTTTTGAATAACCTTAGGATAACTATGTCTACTAACGATAATAATTCGACCATCGCACAGCCTGCGAGCAGTATCAGTGTAGATGGCGTCAAGTCAATCTCTACGCAAACGACAGGTTTTACGTTTAATCACACCATGCTCCGCGTCAAAGATCCTGCAAAATCATTGGCGTTTTATACTGGTGTCTTGGGTATGACCTTGCTTGCCGTTAAGAAGTTCCCTGACATGGGATTCGATTTATATTTCTTGGCTAAGTTGACCGAAAGCGAGCGCGAAAACTTGCCAACTGGCGATGACTTAGAAATCTTTGCTTTCCGTCAACGTGGTATTTTAGAGTTGACGCACAACTACGGCACCGAGACAAAAGCTGACTTTAGCTATCATGACGGCAATCAGGATCCACAGGGTTTTGGTCATATTTGTTTTAGCGTTCCAAGCTTGGATGAAGCGGTTGCTTGGTTTGATAAAAACGACGTCGAATTTAAAAAACGTCCAGAAGATGGCAGTATGAAAAACATTGCCTTTATCAAAGATGTAGACGGCTACTGGATCGAAATCGTACAGGCCGATTTGATGGGCTAACTGTCATAACGACAGCACCTATTAAGAGTCAGAACGACAGCACCTATTAAGATAAGTGCGTTAATAGAAATAAATAGAATAAAGGAGTATCACCCAGATGCCTACCTCTGAGGCAGACACGACACTGAGTGCTGAGACAGCTGCGCAGTCTACGACGACAGATGGGTTGACCTATCAAAGCATTCTTGGTTCGGCAAATGAGATATGGCTTGGCTTTGTTGAGCGCATCCCATATTTTGTCGCATCAATTATCGTTATCCTAATTTTTTGGTTTTTATCGATTGTCTTCAAGAAAATCGTTCACAAATTATTAGGTAGCCGTAGTCGGCATCAGAACTTGGTAAAAGTGTTTCAGCGGGTAGGCGGGGCGTTTATTTTCTTTATTGGTTTTATGATAGCGATGGTTATTGCGGTACCGGGGTTCACTCCTGCTAAGTTGATTGGCGCGCTCGGTATCGGTTCCGTTGCTATCGGTTTTGCTTTCAAAGATATTTTCCAAAACTTGCTTTCTGGTATCTTGCTGCTAATTTCAGAGCCGTTTCGTATCGGTGATCAAATCGTTTCAGGCGACTATGAAGGAACAGTTGAAGATATCAAAATCCGCGCAACTACTATCAGGACTTATGATGGCCGTCAAGTGGTGATTCCAAATTCAGATCTCTATACCTCAGCATTGACCGTCAATACCGCTTATAAGCAGCGCCGTCTGCAAGTCGCAGTTGGTATCGGTTATGAAGATGATATTGAAGCGGCTAAAGCTGAGATTATAAAAGCATTAGATAAGATAGAGAGCGTCTCAAAGAAAGCAACGCCAAGCGTAATTGCTACTGGTTTTGGCGGTTCGTCCATTGATCTAATGGTACGTTGGTTCATCGAAGATGGTACGCAAGCCAACAAAGTTGCCTCGATTCATCAAGTAATTGTAGGTATCAAAAACTCATTGGATGCAGCGGGCGTAAACATTCCATTCCCAATACGTACGATTGATTTGAGTGATCCTTCAGTGAGTGCAATCGTTAATAAAATGAACGAGCAGCAAGACGTTGTGGATGTGAATAAAACAGTGGCAGAGTAGGGCGCTCGGTGAAATATTTAATTAGTTTCGAAACTTTGATTTCCACATTATTCAGAAAACTAAAAAACCGCCACATCAATTGATATGGCGGTTTTTTATACGTGTCTACTTGCTATAAATACAAAGCTTTATTCGTCTTTTGCTCTAAAGTCGGTATGGCATGATTTACAGCTTGCACCAACTTGTCCAAACGCAGGCTTAACATCGTCCATGCTAGTGGCGTTTTGGGCGGCGGCGTTTAGCTCAGCAGTGACTTTTTGAAAGTTTTCAGCTTCAGCACTGAAACCATCAGCATTAGACCAAACCGCTTCAGTAGCATTACCTACCGCTTCTGGGTCTTCAAAATGACCCCAAGGCTTGGCGGCATCTTCTGCTAGGAATGCCGCTTGCTCTTTAAATACATCTGCATCAAATGTGTCAGGTGCTTTTGCCATATCACCCATGACGCCCATTGCATCGCCCCAGTTTTTCATAGTGTCTTTACGCGCTTGCACGTCAGGGTTAGATCCTGTTGAAGTGCTACAGGCCGTTAGACCTAGTGCAGCCGCCATCAAAGTAACGCTAAACAGAGACTTGAAAGATTTGTTGGTATGAACCTGTGCCATATGACTTACTCCTTTAAACTTGGCTAATAGTAAGCGTGATTACAAACGCTCGCTTTGACTTAAAATATAGTTATACAAAATACTGCCTAAAATTCTTTTGAGCACAGTTGCTAATAAAGAACGTCTTCTATTGTAACGGTTATCTGCGCGTTGGGAATTATATAGTTGTTATATCCTCGTAATATTTTAAATAAGCATACCTTAACTTGGTTGTTACTGCTTATAGTTGATTGCGATGATTTTATAGTAGCTGCACAACGTATTTCTGTACGATAACAACGTGAAAATGGCTCATTTGGATGATACTGACAATAAAAAGGCCAGCGAATAGTAGCTGACCTTTTTAATACTTTCCAAAAATATGAATGACGTGATATTTACGAAAACTATAGTGCTAACCAATCACGCGGTTTTAGATAATAATCGGTCAACTCAAATTCAGGCGTTCCTTCAGCAGGCTCGAAACGATAATGCCAGCTGGCAAGCGGCGGCATACTGACTAGGATGGATTCGATACGTCCGTTACTTTGTAGCCCAAATAGCGTGCCACGATCGTAGACCAGGTTGTATTCGACGTAGCGACCACGGCGATAGAGCTGAAACTCGCGCTGCGCTTCAGTATAAGGCGTATTTTTACGTTGTTCAAAAATCGGCATGATACCGTCAAGATAACCGTTGCCCACGGCTTTCATAAAGTTAAAGCAAGTCTCAAAGTCCCAGCCGCGACTTTCGGTACTGACGTCATCATAAAACAGACCACCAATACCGCGCTGCTCATCACGATGGCGCAGATGGAAATACTCATCACACCACTGTTTAAAATCAGCGTAGATATTGTCTCCAAAAGGTGCACACAAGTCATGACAGACTTGATGCCAGTGTACACAATCAGCGAGTACGGGATAGAATGGTGTTAAGTCAAAACCACCGCCAAACCACCAGATAGGAGCTTCGCCTTCGGCTTCTGCTACGAATAAACGCACATTGGCATGGCTCGTAGGCACGTTTGGATTTCTGGGATGGACAACCAGTGACACGCCCATTGCTTGAGCTTTACGTCCAGCGATATTAGGGTGACGCGCGGTAGCAGAGGCGGGGAGGTTATGTACATGAATATGGCTAAACATGACGCCCGCTTTTTCGATGACCTCGCCATCTGCCAATACGCACGACCGACCGCCGCCGCCTTCAGGACGTTCCCAGTCATCAGGAACAAAGGTCGCATACTCGTTGTTATTAGTGCTACCATCGCGCTCTTGTGTTTCTAGCGATTCACAGATACGCGCCTGTAAATCAACCAAAAATTCACGCACTCGCATGATGTCGTTATTGGTTGGCGTCGTCACTGACGCTACCGTTGATAAGTCTGTTTCGTTATTTGTAGTTGTAATACTCATAAGATATCTATTTATTCAGGTGTATGGCGGTATTAAGGTCTGTATCGAGAGAAGCATCTATATCAAGATTGATATTTTTATCAAACAAGTGGCCCATGCGATCACGTTTGGTTGCTAGATATTCCGCATTCATATCATTAACACCGACTAACAATGGCACTCGTTCGACAACATCAATGCCATGCTCAGTCAGATAAGCGACTTTGTTTGGATTGTTGGTGATGAGCCTGACAGCGTCGACACCGACATGGGCCAGCATCGGACCACACATATCATAGATACGCGCATCAGCAGGCAAGCCTAACATGAGATTGGCATCCAACGTATCATGCCCTTGATCTTGAAGGGCGTACGCACGAATCTTATTGGTCAAACCAATACCGCGGCCCTCTTGACGCAAATACAAAATCGCACCGCAACCTGACTCTTGGATGGCTTGCATAGCAGTATTGAGCTGCGGACCGCAGTCACATTTCAGTGAGCTAAACGCGTCGCCTGTCAGACATTCAGAATGAATGCGAATGAGCGGCACTTGCTTCGCTATCGATTCGTTCTTTTGGTTCAGTATCATGTTGTCTAAAGGTTGGTTAGCTATAACATCTGTCTGTTGTTCGACCACAGTTAGACCAACGGTCAGCATGACATGCTCTTGACCTTCGCTATTTTCAAAGATATGAATATCAAACTCGCCGTGACGAGTAGGTAATTTGGCACTAGTGATAAATTGATATGACATTGCTGTCCTACATAAGCCTAAAGTCGTGGCGGTGAAAAGTATGTTACTGCTGTTCGAGATGAGCGCTGTTAGCGCCGGTTACTGTTCGAGATAACTACTGTTTTCGAAATAACTATTAGTTGAGATGAGCATATCATCTAAACTTTACTGCTAAGATTAAGATGATACCAGTATAACCTGTTCATAAAGACAGCGTACTCATTGTATTTATTATAAAAACACACAAAATTCACAGACGATGCACGATGATTAAAGCGACAATTAAAAAAAGATGCTATTATGCCATACTATTTTGATGGATACAGTGACAAGTCTTTATCCTTGCACTACTATGTCGTCATTAACATCTGATATTGATGCAAAATAATAGGGCATAATGTCACCCCTCAGTTGTCAATAATATGAAAGCATCAATAGTTTGATATCAAAACGTTGGTATTGACGCGCAGTCTATTGTGCTAGCGTGTGTACTGTCGTAAGTAGCGCAGCTATACAAATACGAAAGTTGCATGAATAATTATATGGTCGATTACATCAATAATGATGTAGGTATTATTGACGTCTTTTGATTATAGTCACCGCTATATTTTAAAGACACGTCTTGTCAGCAGATTGGTAGGTATCGTACAGTTTATGCAGCAGTCACCTCATTCTCCAAAGTCTCAGTTCCTATCTACATCAGCGCTGGATTCTGCTGCCCAGCTATCGAGCTTACAGCAGACCTATACTGAGATTCCACGTGTGCGTCCTGATACGCCATTGCTTGATGCAATCGATACGCCCTCTAACCTGAGCACATTGAGCAAAGATCAGCTGATTACATTGGCTGATGAGCTGCGTCTTTTTTGTTGTATTCAGCTGGTCAGAGCGGTGGGCATTTCGGTGCCAACTTGGGTGTGGTTGAACTAACCATAGTACTGCATTATCTATTAGACACACCAAACGATCAGATCGTATGGGACGTGGGTCATCAAGCCTATGCCCATAAAGTATTGACAGGACGCCGTGATCAGTTGAGCACTATCCGGTCTAAAGATGGGCTGACGGCATTCCCAGAGCGCGCAGAGTCTGTCTACGATACCTTTGGGGTTGGTCATTCATCAACCTCAATATCAGCCGGTCTGGGCATGAGCCTCGCACTGCGTTATCAAGGCCGCGAGCAAACGGTTGCTTGCATCATCGGCGATGGTGCAATGACAGGCGGTATGGCATTTGAGGCCATGAATGACGCAGTACAGCAAGATGCTGATTTACTAGTCATCCTAAACGACAATGATATGTCGATATCTTGTTCTATTGGTGGATTTTCACGACATCTAGCGATGCTTTGGGAGTTAGGTTATCAAGTGGATATCTCTGAGTTAGGTGAGCCGGTACTTTGCCACCGTCCTGATATGCAGGCGTTCGATCGCCGCAAACGTCATAAAGAGATGCGCGATGTTCCTCAGTTAGAAGACAACTTATTCAAAGCGATTGGTTTTACCTATTTTGGTCCGTTTGATGGGCATAATATCCCTGAGCTACTGCGCGTATTGTCACTGGCGAAGCAAGTAAAAGGCCCAGTACTAGTGCATATCTATACCACTAAGGGTAAAGGCTTTGCACCAGCAGAATTAGATCCAGTGGGCTATCATGCAATCAGTAAATTGCCAGTCGAAAATCATAAAGAACATGAAAAGTCTAAAGCTGACTCTATAGAGCAGTTAAAAAAACAAACAAGTACAAAGCCAGCGTTAAAATATTCACAAGTATTTGGCCAGTTCTTATGTGATAAAGCGGCTGAAGACGATAAGCTACTAGCTGTCACCCCTGCCATGGAAGAAGGCTCAGGGATGACTGACTTTGCTTGTCAGTTTCCAGAGCGTTTCTTTGATGTGGCCATTGCTGAGCAACACGCTGTCACGCTAGCGGCTGGGATGGCAACTCAAGGCGTCAAACCTATTGTCGCGATTTATTCAACGTTCTTGCAGCGTGGATATGATCAGCTGATTCATGATGTTGCGTTGCAGAATTTAGACGTAATGTTTGCCATCGATCGAGCGGGCCTAGTCGGTGAAGATGGTGCCACACATGCTGGCGTGTTTGATTTCGGATTCTTGCGTTGTGTGCCTAATATGGTGATTGCAGCGCCAAAAGATGAGAACGAATGCTACCACTTGCTCAATACTTGCTATGAGTATCCAGGCTGTACGGCGGTACGTTATCCGCGTGGTACAGGCACAGGTGCTGATATTGAGCAGCTAGCTCAAACTTATAAAGTTGGTGAAGCGGTTGTCGAGTCAGTATTAGGCAAAGACAATGCACCTTACAAATTGGCACTTTTGGCCTTTGGTACGATGGTGGCCACTGCACAGCAAGCAGCAGAAAGCTTAACAAATAACGATGCAGCGTTAGATTGCCAGATACAGGTGGTCAATATGCGCTGGGTAAAACCGCTAGATACAGCAATGCTTGAGACGTTATTAGCACAAGGGGTCACTCATATAGCAACCCTAGAAGAGCACATGATTATGGGCGGTGCAGGTAGTGCAGTGAATGAATATTTACTCAATGAGTCGGCAGCCTTTAAGCAAAGTCGTCCAGCTATTGCTAATATCGGTATTCCTGATCGCTTTATTGCTCATGGCTCCCAAGCAGAACAATT
Source organism: Psychrobacter sp. ER1 (assembly GCF_048631835.1). Taxonomy (NCBI): domain Bacteria; kingdom Pseudomonadati; phylum Pseudomonadota; class Gammaproteobacteria; order Moraxellales; family Moraxellaceae; genus Psychrobacter; species Psychrobacter sp. ER1. The sequence continues at coordinate 329,338 of NZ_CP184640.1, forward strand.
GGCCGACTGTGGTCTAAATGTCGAGGGCGTGACTAAACAGCTTAAAAAGCTCTTATTGTAAGCATTGTTTTTAACGTTACAATATTATTTTAAGAAATTAATGCACTAAAAATGTGTTAATTAAAACCGATATAAGCTCCTTAAACAGAGCAGACGCCTGCTAGCCGTAGGTGCTAACTTTTTACAACTTGCGCAGTTTAGATGATCGCCAAGGTACCGGCTTGATCAGCGTGACGGTTTTTTCGTTTTTATCGAACAATTTTAGTATAATGCGGGTGTCTTTTATAAGTTTTCGTTTATAAGAGACACGTTTTTAATCGCATAGATGTGGTGCGATGCGGCGGCTGTTTGGCATGTTGTGGGCACAAAGTTAGTGTTATTTTTTATATTCATTCATCAAGCAAATAGGTTATTTATGGAACCCATGGTCGTCATCGCAGCGCGTACTGCTGAAAAAGTTGGTAAAGAGATTTTATATGCGCATCAAAACCGCCACAAAATCGAGTTAGATATCGAGTCTAAAGGACTTGATGGTTTGGTTACCCGCATTGATCGCTTTAGCGAAGAGCTCACTATCGAGACGCTAAAAGCCAGCTATCCTAATCATTCGTTTTTGGGTGAAGAGTTTGGTATGCAAGAAGGTCGCGGCGAAGATGCTGACTGGTGCTGGATTATCGATCCACTAGACGGTACTAAGAACTTTGTCCACGGTGTACCGCAGTTCTGCGTATCTATCGCAGTCCAGCATAAAGGCGTTACCCAACACGGTGTGGTCTATGATCCAGTACGTGATGAGATGTTCTCAGCGAGCCGCGGTAAAGGCGCGCGCTTGAACAATCGCCGCATGCAAGTGAGCGAGCGCAAAACCATTGATGGTGGTTTCTTTACGACTGGTCATCCGCTTGAGCGTAAGCGTAACGGCGAAGTTATCTCTTATGCCAAACAGCACTTTGAGAGCTTACAGAAGATATCTGAGGCAGGTGGTCAGGTACGTCGTATGGGTTCAGCTGCGCTTGACTTGTGCTATGTTGCCGCTGGTCGTTTTGACGGTTATTTTGAGATGTCTATCAAGCCTTGGGACATCGCTGCGGGCGAGCTTATCGTGACTGAAGCACGCGGTGTGGTGGTTGATCATACTGGCGCGCACAACTCTATGACATCAGGCTCTATCTTCGCTTGTAATGTGAAATTGCTGAAGCCATTGATGCAAACAGTTGTACCAATCTGGGGTGACGCAATCTAAACGTTAACCTTAATGGTATTAACGTTTAGCGCTTGCAAGATTTAAATTCAAGTAATATCTAGATTGAGTATGAATGAAAAAGCTGGTTCCATTATGGAGCCAGCTTTTTGTTTTATCATTACCCTTATTGCCATTTTTATCTTCGACAGTAATGCCTTTGAATGCTAATTCCTTACTGGTAGTTTCTAGCAACTGCAACTCTTCTTCTATGAGCATCAGCATATCTTGTACGCGAGGTAATGCCTTGCTACAAGCGGTAATGCCAAACTCAATCTTATCTAAATAACTGGCTAGGGTGATGTTCATGGCTTGACCATTGAACACGATAGAAGCAGGGTATAGCGATTGCAAGCGCGCGCCGTTCCAGTACAGCGGTTTTTCAGAACCAGGTACGTTGGAAATAATTAAGTTAAAGGCCTGCTTTTTGGGGAATAACCCTGTCGCTAGATTGATACCCTCCCACGCATAGGCAATCACACTATAGTTGATAACCTGCGCTTGATTCATGCGGCGAAAGCGACGTTTGCCGTTATTCATACTGCGATGAATCAATTCTATTCTGCGTAAAGGATTGTCTAAGTGGGTACCCAAATTTGCCAATACAAATGACAGTTGGTTGCCCGAGATACTGTTGTCTGTACGCAGGGACATCGGTACAAAAGCAATCAACGGTTTGCTTGGTAACGCATCCATTGAGATTAGATAACGACGAATAGCACCTGCACAGACCGCCAGTACCACATCGTTCCTGCTAATTTTGAGCCTCTCAGCAATATCGTTAAACCGTTTTATATCATAAGACTGTGCGGCTATACGCCGTGAGGCTGATATACGTTTATTCAAGATACTCATTGGGGCGTCAAAAGTACCGACATACCCTTCATCACCGTAGTTTTTCACATTATCTAGCAGTTCTGTAAATACAGGTTTGATGGTAGATATCTGCTCTTTTATGATGCCCCTGATAGATCGTTCGGCAGGTAATATAGCGTTTACTTGGTTGCGATGGCGCGCCATCAACGACCAGACAGGGAGAGTAACTGGTTCGGCTGGCGATTGTGATAAGGATTTTTGAACCAAACGCATCGCAGCAATGCCATCTACTAGGGAGTGGTGAATCTTAAAGTACAACGCAAAACGCTCAGGGCTGCCCTCAGTTTCGGGTTCAATACCCTCAACCACATGACATTCCCACAGCGGCATGGCACGGTCCAACAAACGTCCATGCTCTCGTGAAACGTACATCAATAGTTCACGTACGCGTCCAGGACTTGGTAGCGCGACATGGTGCAAATGATGCTCGACATCAAAGTCTTTGTCTTTTTTCCAAAAGGCTAAATGCTCAAGTACCTGATTAAAAGGAAAGCTGGGCGGCACATCAGACTCTTGCATTTGTTTTACCAATTGATAGACAAAATCGCTATCCGCATTGTCTGGTAATTCAAATACAAACAGTCCACCAACGTGCATGGGCTGTTTACGCGACTCAAGAAGTAGAAACAACTGGTCGACTGCTGTGAGAAGTCGCATAATAAATCCTTTTATGACGATAAGTGTTATGTGAAAATTATAATAAGTAGATATTCAATCAAATAACATTTTTTATTATTTTATAGAGCGTGTTAAGCAATCAACCATAGCACTGACAGCACTATACGTAAATACTCAACACGCTCTATTATGACATGTCATCTATACTTCAATTTATTGAAAGAAATACCCAGTCTGTGGTGAGCTGGCAGTAGCCATCTTACGCATAGGCATACGACCTGCCAAAAACGCAGCGCGACCTGCCCACATAGCATGTTTCATTGCATGTGCCATCATTACTGGGTTTTGTGCATTAGCAATGGCTGAGTTCATTAGTACGCCATCACAGCCAAGCTCCATCGCAAGTGCAGCATCAGACGCAGTACCGACGCCAGCGTCAACCAGTACGGGTACTTTAGCATTTTCGATTATCAAGCTAAGTGTATGACGATTAAGTAGACCAAGTCCTGAACCAATCAAGCTGCCAAGCGGCATAATAGCGACACAGCCCATGCTTTCTAATTCTTGTGCGACGATAGGGTCATCTGACGTATAAACCATCACTTCAAAACCATCATCAATCAATACTTTTGCGGCTTTTAAAGTTTCCATAACGTTTGGATATAAGGTTTTTTCATCCCCCAATACCTCAAGCTTAACCAAATTATGCCCACCCAATAACTCGCGAGCAAGCTTACAAGTGCGAATGGCTGTTTCGGCGTCAAAGCAGCCAGCAGTATTCGGTAATATCGTATATTTATCAGGTGAAATCACATCTAATAAGTTAGGCTCATCACTATTTTGTCCAATATTGACACGGCGAATGGCGACGGTCACGATTTCGGCTGCTGAAGCGGCAATGGCTTCTCCAGTCTCTGTCATGTCTTTATACTTGCCAGTACCAACCAGCAGACGCGAAGAAAAGGTACGGCTACCGACAGTAAAGGTATCTTGTAAAAGTGGTGTTGGACGAGTAGTGCTAACGTTCTCTGACATAACGGAAAATCCTAATATCGAGCGGGAGAAGGGATAGACAAAATATGATGGGCAATCTAAGTAATCTAAAAGGTGTAATAGACAATGGCAAGCGGTCTGCAAAAAATCGCATGATATGCTAACTCTGATAGTAATGATATGTGCTGGGCGATAGATATAAAGCGCCAGTCACATAAAATAATACCCGTCTAAAACAAAATGCTATTATAACAAACTCATGCAACCTTACTGGCAGTCTTTTTTGATTCGAACTGTTAAGGACAAGGCATCCATCATGTCTTGGCGTGCGTACTTCTTACCTTCTCCTCACTTATTGGGCCGTCTTTATGATGCAGTTGCCATACAGCTTTGCGAAACGCCATCAGATTTTGGCCATACTTGCGATAGATCCTGAATTGCCGCCGACGTTGGTACTCACCAAAGCTACTCCGCTGTCAGCGATCAACGAAGCGGTACGGTTTTTACAGCAGCAAGGCATTCGCGGTGTACCCACTTACGAAAGTGTTAGCGCAGATGATTTTGAAAAACGTATGAACGCAGCTTATGCTGGCAATACAGGAGAGTCGCAGCACATCGCTGCTGGACTTGAAGACCACCCTGATCTCGATAGTCTGGCAGATAGCGTCCCTGAAACTGAAGACTTGATGGATCAACAGGATGATGCGCCTATCATTCGTTTGATCAATGCATTATTGTCCGAAGCTATTCGTTTAAGTGCTTCAGACATTCATATTGAGACTTTTGAAAAGCGCTTGGTCGTTCGTTTCCGAGTTGATGGTGAGCTAAAAGAAATCATCACACCAAAACGCCAACTAGCTCCATTGTTAGTTTCGCGTATTAAAGTGATGGCTAAGTTAGATATTGCTGAAAAGCGAGTGCCGCAAGATGGTCGTATCAGTTTAAGACTGGCAGGGCGAGAAGTCGATGTGCGTGTATCGACCTTACCATCGAGCTTTGGTGAGCGTGTGGTGATGCGTCTATTAGACAAGCAAGCTGGTCGTTTGAATATGACGTATTTGGGGTTGTCTGATAGTGACTATACTGAGCTAAAGCGCTTAATCCATCGTCCACACGGTATTATTTTGGTGACAGGACCGACTGGCTCGGGTAAAACCACGACGCTATACTCTGCATTGACCGATTTAAATGATCAGACCCGCAATATCTTGACCGCCGAAGATCCGATTGAGTTTCAGCTTGATGGTATCGGGCAGACGCAGGTCAATAACAAAGTAGACATGACATTTGCTAAAAGCTTGCGTGCAATGCTCCGTCAAGATCCCGATGTGGTGATGGTTGGTGAAATTCGTGATTTAGAGACAGCAGAGATTGCCGTACAGGCTTCTTTGACAGGGCATTTGGTATTATCGACACTGCATACCAACACGGCTATTGGCGCGGTCACTCGCTTACAGGACATGGGTGTTGAGCCGTTTCTGTTGTCGTCGTCGCTTATTGGCGTAGTAGCGCAACGTTTGGTACGTACTTTATGCTCACATTGTCAAAGCTGGCAGGCTGCCGATACCGAGCAAGCCAAGCTGTTTACCGAAATTGGTATTGGCTCAACACTGAAAAGTGATGCCAAAGATATAGCAAGTGAGTCGATTCGTTTGCCCAAGCCAGTTGGCTGCGATAAATGTAATCAGTCAGGGTTTAAAGGCCGTACCGCTATATATGAGGTCGTGCCAATCGACGACACATTGCGCCGTATGATTCATAGCAATACGGCTGAATATGAGCTAGAAGAATATGCGCGTCAGCAGACCCCATCGATTCGTGCAGATGGTTTGCGTAAGGTCATAGAAGGGCGCACGACATTGGAAGAAGTGCTGCGAGTGACGAAAGAGAGCGCCTTAACGGACGAGACAATACTGGTATAAATCTGCAGACTGGATCTCGCGGATTGGATACTGCTATAGCAGACAAAAAACAACTGGCGTGGATAGCCAGTTGTTTTAGTTTTAACGTTTTTCTAATTGTGGAGCTTTAGAGTTTTTAGCCGCTATTATTTTGCAGCCATACACTCAATCTCAACGCTTGCTCCAGCAGCCAGTTCTGATACGCCAAAGGCTGAGCGTACAGGATAAGGCTTTATCATCTCAGCCTTGTAGACCTTATTAAAATCATCAAAGTCATCTATATCAGTCAGCATGACCATACATTTAACGATATCAGACTTACGGTAGCCATATTTTAATAGCGTGATATGGATGTTATCGAGCACTTGTTTGGTTTCAGCTTTGATACCGCCTTTGACCAGTTTGCCATCTTTAAAGCCAATTTGTCCCGACATATACAATGTATTGTCCACGCGTACAGCTTCTGAAAAAGGATAAGTACCGCCATCTCCCAAGAAAGTAGGGCTAGATTTAGCAATGCTAACAGCTGTCGTCGTATTAGCACTAGCGCTATGAACAAAACCCAATGAGCACAGAGTGGCTAGCGCTAGAGTAGATAGGCAAGTACTAAGTTTGGACATACTGTTTCCTCATTGGGGTTTGTTATCAATTTTTATTAACTACTTATCATTACTATTATTTTGAGTAGATGAGGCATCGTTTTCTTCGATTGGTGCCTCGGTTCCATTATCATCTTCTGCGACTTTTTCAGACGCTTTACCTTGGCGGCGTGCCTCTAGCTCCGCTTTTGGTATCCATGCCCACGTCATCTCAACCACAATTGGATCGCGGTCACTGTCAGACTCACGATCTTTGATGACACAAGGGATAATCATCTCACCTTTTGGCGTGTTTAGGATATCCAAACGCTGTTCATCAGACAAGCTTGACACAGCAGCAATTTGACCTTTTTTGATTGGACGATGGAAATTTACCGAGTAAGATTTAATCAGCAGAATGCGATCAGAAGGCAAGTTCAAACCCAAAATAAACCCCGTAGCCGTCTCAGCCAGTAATGTGATGGCGACTGCATGGATAGAGCCGATATGGTTTTGGACGGCTTTATTGTTGTTTAAACTAACGACGACTTGGTTTGGTTCTACCGTTTCATAATAAATGCCAGTCGTGCCGACATAGGGGACGACCTTGCCAAAGGCTTTAGATAAAATACTTGAGCGTGCTCCAGCAGGCAGGTATTTGGTGACGGATAACAGTTTAGTAAATTGATTGCTAATTGGTTTTAGCGTGCTACTGGGTTTCTCAACTGAAGATTTTGTGCTGTCAGATACTTTGGCTGGCAGTTTATTGGTCAACTTGGCGGGTAGTTTTTTTAATAATCCTGACATACAAAATTCCTTAACGTAAATGAGTTGAATGACATTCTTAGCATGGCTTTTTATGATAGCGACACAAATATAGATAACGAAAGTCGCTACAAATACTATGGTACATCAACCATTGCCTTCCTACTATTATTAGCATGAACTGCTGCGCTTACAAAACTATAGTAGCGTGGCTATGTTGCTAGGTTATGTCATCAATTTAGAGCGCCACTTAAAGTAGTCTAGGTATCTTATATATCACTATCATTTGGACAAAGGAAGCTGAGTGGAAGTACTACAAATTGTAGACTAAGCGAGACTGACACCGTATCTAATTTATAGAGGGTTGACTATAGTTACCATGCCAATAGACAGCCACGTTATAATGACAAAATGTTAGCATGTCTATTTCAAACCTGTTTTCAATGCCGCTGGATAACGTTATGCCTGATATGTCTGCTCATGAACCGACCAATATTATTTATACAGGCGTTGCTGGTACAGGTAAAACCTATAGATTGCTGCAAATCGCGAAGCAATACACCGACTATCTACCCAAGACTGAAAATGAAGATTTATTAGAACAATTGCTGCAAGGTTTAAGCTGGCGCGAAGTATTATGTTTGGTATTTTTAGATTTACGTGCTGAGCAGCAGGATTTGTTAAAGGTACGAGAAATTATTGATCATCCTTTTTTTATGACCAAAGCTGCTCAGAACTCACGTGATAAAAATCTGGACAGTACAGCTTGGCTAGAGTTACGCAGACATAGTCCTACGAACTCTCAAACAGTCAGTTTTGATAACCGCGCTAGCCAAGCTTATTTTGATAAAGATAATAGTGGATCATGGTATTTATTACCTGAAAGTATGGTGCTACTAGAAGATTTATCGCAGCAATTAGCAGAGTTTCAGCAGGCACAGCGTGACAACCAAGCCAATCAAAATCAAAACATTGCTCAGCAACGTTTTAGTATGGTGAGCTTCCACCAAGCCTACGGTTATGAAGAGTTTGTAGAAGGTATACGGCCTGTCATGAGTGGCACCGCTCAAGCAAATAACAGCCACTCTAATCAAAATCAAATGAGTTACGCGGTGCAAGATGGAGCATTCCTGAAGCTATGCCAACGCGCCGCCCGTAACCCTCAGCAGCGTTATGCTATGCTGATTGATGAGATTAACCGTGCTAATGTGTCACGGGTGTTTGGCGAGCTTCTCAGTTTGATAGAGCCTGATAAACGAGCGGACAAGCCGAATGCGATGACAGTGAGTTTGGCGTATTCTGGGCGTGCTTTTAGTGTGCCTGCCAATGTTGATATTTATGCCACTATGAATACCCAAGACCATTCTTTAGCGCCACTTGATATGGCGTTACGCCGACGTTTTCGTTTTATGGATTGTCCACCGCAGCCTGATTTACTATCGATAATTTATGACAGCAATAACATTGATACTGGCCTATCTGACGATTCAGAAGCAGCTATGATAGATTTGAGTAAATTATTAATAGGTTTAAATAGACGTATCGTGCAGACACTGGGAATAGAAGCGCAGTTGGGACATGCTTTTTATTCGCCGTCACTCAGTTAGAGCAATTACAAACAGCGCTCGTCGAACAAATTATTCCTCAATTGGCTCAAGCAGCTGGTGGTCAAATTACGGTGCTGCAGTATATCTTTAGAGATGAGCAGCAACCGACGAGTAAGCAGTTCGTACAGGATAGTCAAGCATTGATGAATGACGACTTGTATAATCCGATGGGCAACCAAAACAATGCTTCCGCTGAACACCAAATGTTTGCAGGGCAGGGTTCTTTTCTTGGTCAGTCTATGAGTATGAATAGCTATACCATTAATGCCGATTTGATTGCTAGGGATGGTGAGTTTAATCATGCTGCTATCTACCAGCGTTTGTACTAGCAGGATGACTGTTCAGTGATAACGAATAATCAATATTACGTCAAGCAACACGCTGTTAGGGCAAACAGTCGTCAGACTCGTATCCCTAATAGTATTGCCACCACGAATAGCATTACCGTGTTTGAGCATCAACGTTTGACCGTGCATGATTTTTTGCACAGGTCTGACTTCGATTGGCTAATGGCACAAGAGTTTGCAGTATTTACTATCAAGCGTAAGCAAGGACAGTGGCAGCTTAAGGTTGGGCACTATATTGGGATTATTCTACTACCCAGTGGCATAACGCTTGAGATACTGCCAAAGCTCAATCAGTCTACTCAGTCTACTCAGTCTAGCGATATCGTCCAGACTCGTCATTGGGTACAGGGTATGCTATCGGATTTAATTAATCTTGATACGCGTAACAATCGTAAGCTACCCAATACGAAAAATTTCGGTCAGTTTAGTTCCCAGTCTACTCCTTTACCGTTAAAAGTATTGCCTATATCAGATTGGCTGATTGAGCAGTTTTTGCAGCGTTTAATGGATTATCAACCAACCAAGCATTATCAGGCTCAGATTGAAAATCAGGCATCCCTGCAAGGTCGACTGCTCATCAAAGAACAACTGCGTCATAATAGTATGCAACCGCATAAGTTCATCTGTGAAAGTAGCGTATTAAGTCACGACATGTTGGCTAATCGGCTGATTAAGAGTGCATTGGTTTACTTGATGCCTTTATTGACCCAGTTTATTTCTTCAAAACTGTTGCAGCCATGGCAGCAGGTGTCTACGCTAAACAACCGCGAAATGCAGCAGATAGCATTAATATATGCTCAAGCGAAGCGTCAGCTAGACGTTCAGCCACTCCAAAAGCAAAAATTGCACGCCGCGCAGCAGTTAGTAGACTTGGCATACTGGTTATTGAAACAGACGACAGCTACGACAGGTAACGGTATTGATCCAAATAGACAAAATTGCTCTCAGCTAAGATTGTGTTTATTGATTGATATGAATCAAGCTTTTGAGCAATGGGCAAGTCAGCGTATCGCATCGATGTTTCAGCAGATTAGTAGTAATTACCGTCCTTTTTATCAAACCCAGAGTGTCTGGCTAAATGATGCTGAAGGACTAGCATGCTTATCTATACGGCCTGATTTGCTGATATTTGAAACCGTCTCTGATGATTGCCAAAACCAGAACGATATAGTAGCTCATCAAACTGAAGCCAAAAACAAAACCAAAGGTCACTACAGTCATGTCATCGATATTAAGTGGAAATATTTACCGCATGCTGCTGCAATTAGTGCGAGCGACGCTTATCAATTGACCAGCTATGCACAAGCTTACTTGGCGAGGCAGGTCTGGTTGGTTTATCCGGTGCTAGGTAGTGATAGGCAGCCAGTAGCGCTCAAGCAGCAAACTCATTATGGTAGTAATGATAGCGACAGTAGCGGTGATATTAAAAACAATGAATCAATTAATGCCCATTTATGGTTAATGCCGTTTGATGTTTTGACAGGTACACTCAACGGTGAAGTACATCCACATTTGGACAAAAATTAATATCTTTATCAATGACAGCGTGACTGACTGATTGATTGACTGATTGATTGATTGACTGATTGATTGACTGATTGATTGATTGATTGATTGATTGATTGATTGATTGATTGATTGATTGATTGATTGATTGATTGATTGATAGGTAAGTAATAAAAGGGCCTTATTGTCACTATTTTGGTGAAATTGACGTAATTTTAAAAAATTAGCGATTATTTGAAATTAATCGAAAATAGGTGTTGACACAATCGCCTTTACCCCTTAATATGTGCACCTCGATAGCGAGGAACATTAACAAGTTAGCGGCATTGCCAACAACGAGTTAATTAACAAACTATCGTGATAATAGAAAATTTCGGAGTGTGGCGCAGTTTGGTAGCGCATCTGGTTTGGGACCAGAGGGTCGTAGGTTCGAATCCTATCACTCCGACCATCTATTTTAAGAGCCTTACAGGCTTTTTTATGTATAACGGTTTAGTTTCTGATATCGTAAAGTAAACTTAGTATATAAAAGTCCTCTAAGAGCGCCTGTAGCTCAGCTGGATAGAGCATCTCCCTTCTAAGGAGGTGGCCGCAGGTTCGAATCCTGCCAGGCGCACCATTTAGCCTGCAAATCTTGCCTATTCTTTGGCAATAGTTATGGCGGTTGTAGCTCAGTTGGTAGAGCCCCGGGTTGTGATCTCGGTTGTCGTGGGTTCGAGTCCCATCAGTCGCCCCATATTTTATTCTGTATGTACCTACATACAAATCATATCTTAATCTAAAAATATATAAGTAATAGCACTCGCCCTTGATGGCGATTTTTTTATGCCTATTCGATTTTATCTCTATATTATCTTTATAATATTAAACAGATTGAGTTTGATAGCACCTTCAATACTAGATAATCCCCAAATTCTTATCAACATTGCCTATAGGTTTTCCTTCAGACCTAGCGTGACTGTGTCTACTCTATTATTGTTTAGTAATTCTAATAAGTAAATAGACATGACGTTTTAAATGATGCATTATGCTTAAGTGTTATCACATCCATACTATCCAATAAAAATTATTTATTGGAGCAAGTATTGGCATAGAGCAAACCGACAGAACTTGTTATTAAGAGTATTATTTTTTTAAGATGAATCGTTATTAATCTGCATTATTGAGGAATTGATTGATGGACGCACTGAGTGTATTGCTGCAAAACGTGCATTTATTTGAGACTAAGTATTATCGTCTAAATGGCACTGGCAATTGGTCTTATTCTATTACTAGAAAAGACACCATTTTATTTTACTTAGTAATGTCTGGCGGTTTTTGCATTGATGTTGGTAATGGTCTACGAGAAGCTCGCGCTGGCGACATGATCATGATTCCGAATGCGCACAAGCATGTGAGTTACGCACTCAATCACCATGGCGATGTTGCTGAGTCGCTTGATGAACTATTGAGTAATTGCACCGAGCGTACACTTGATATCGATGGCGATGGAGACTCCAATTCATCTTTGATACTGATCGAATGTAAGTACGACAAAGAGATGATTAATCCTCTGTTGTCAGTACTGCCACCGATATTACCTGAGCTCAATGATGCTGCTGACGGTCGGTTTGAAGTGATTGATGTAGAGATAAAGCTGCTGACATTAGAAGCTGAGCGCGAGCGTATGGGTAAAACGGCTGTAATCAATCATTGGGCAAGCATCATGATGATTGAATGTTTGCGCGTCTATATCGAAAGCTTGCCTGAAGCTACAGAAAATTGGCTTAAAGCCATGAAGGATCCTTTTTGACCAAGGCGCTCGCCGCGATGCATGGGGCACCGAGTGAAAGCTGGACCATTCATCAGCTTGCCGAAGTGGCAGGGATGTCGCGTTCCAGCTTTGCACAGCGTTTTAAAGACACGGTTGGTATGCCGCCACTGACTTATCTGATTGATTACCGCTTACGATTGGCGGCTCGCTATTTACGCTTACAGCAAAACAGTATTAGCCGTATCAGCGAAATGGTGGGCTACGCCTCAGATTCGACTTTTAGTCAGGCATTTAAACGTGTGTATGGTGTCTCGCCAAAAGCATACCGTCAGCAGTATCGACAGAACAATCTTGCATAGCTCTAGTTGCTGTTTATTTAAATAGAATCTCGACGATAAGCGCTAAGGTCATTTATATGTCCTTGGCGCTTTTTTAATTTGTGAATACATATTGTTTATAAACGTTGAGTCACTCATATCTATAAAACCTTTGTTAACTGGCTATGGCTATTTTAGTTAAGGGCAGCTGACAATGAGTCTGTGTTCAGGTACTATGGGTTGATGAGTCGTCGAGACAAAAGCGTTGATATTGTAATGCGCTATATGTCCTTATACGATAGACATATAAAAGGATCGAGACGATGTTTATTTTCGTTGCTGATGGTATGTTATGACTGAACCGACCGCAAAGCTAAATGCAGGAAGCAATGGCCAACAAGAGGCTGCTGCAACTGCTAAAACAGAAAGTAATGTTGATACAAACACTGCTATAGAGAACCCGCATGTCAGCAAAGATGCGCCGAAAAATGAGCCAGTAGAGACACCTGATAAGGCGGCGTTATTGACGATGTTTACTTTGCCAGATATCGAGGCGGTAGCAACTGAAGCAGTAATATCTGAGTCATCCGATAGTCTTACAGTAGCTGCAAAACCTGTGGCTCAAGAAACTAATGTCGCTACGCAGCGTGTTGCGCTTTATCGTGCTCAGCATGAGCGTACTCGGCTGTTATATATGGCATCTGCCAATACGCGTCCTACTTACTTAGTACAAACCCTGAAGCCGCAATTCGCGGAATATCAGCAATATTTACTTGCGCAGCAGCTTGATAAACGTGGGTTGATGGATACGGATACGCTCGAAAGACTCTGGCAGCAGCTGCATGTGGTCGATGACATTATTGCAGATATCGTGCGTCATATGCCTGCACAGCAGCCCGCCGGTTGGCAGCTGACGACTCAAGATGGTCGCAATCCATTGTGCTTTGCTACGGTCGGTAAGTTAAAGCACGGCAAGCCAATTCGCGACCAAGGTAGCCTCAATAGTTATGTGCTTGGACATTTTGGCGTGAGTAGCTTTACCTACGATCGAGGCTATTATATTGGTCATGTGGTTGGTTATTTATTCAGCTGTTATTATTGTGCTCACTTGTCGATCACTTATGGCGTCACAGCCCTTGGACAGCAAGTCGTGGCTGACTATGATTACGCCAGTCTTGAAACCCCGCATATGGTTAGGCTATTACAAGGTCTTGACGGTTATTGCAAAAAACGCATTTATCAGTTAGCCGTTATTTGTGCGCGCTTGAGTGTTTTTGCGAGTGATAAACGTATTGAAAGAATGCTAATCGCTGAGGTCAATGACTTTGATAAAAAGCTACAGCAGCAGCATTTGGATGTCTTATTATTACAAGGTTTAATGCCTGATAGTAATGACTCAACGCCACTGCTCTAAGCGTTGAATGTCAAATTAATAGAATTCTATTAAGTCATAAATTATAACTGTCTACCTATAAGCCTCTTAGGATATCTGTTGCCATGCCTGCCTATCATTTCAAAGCGCTTGACGACCATGGCGTTGTCCAAAAAGGCTTGCTAGAGGGGGATTCTGCGCGGCAAATTCGTCAGCAGCTGCGTGATAAGCAATGGACGCCCGTTGAAGTTAACCCGGTCAATGACAGACAGAGTCAGAGCAAAAACCGCTACAAAAAACCGTCTGCATACGAGTTGGCATTGCTGACACGTCAGTTATCTGTATTATTGGCAGCAGGTATTCCACTCGAAGAAACCTTGGCAGCAGTTGCTAAACAATCTCCAAAGACTCATATAAAATCCCTAATGCTTGCAGTGCGCTCACATGTCTTGGAAGGGCTCAGCTTAGCACGTGCCCTGCAACAAGCTGCTAGCTTTCCACCGTTATATATCGCTACGATTGCTGCAGGCGAAAAATCTGGCCATCTTGACCTTATCCTCAATCAGCTAGCAGACTACACCGAAAACCGTTTTGCCCTCCAAAAGAAAATCCAAGGGGCTATGGTCTATCCAATTGTCCTGATGGTAATGGCAATTGCGGTAATTATGGGGCTGATGAGCTTCGTCGTGCCTAAAATTGTCAAAGTCTTTGAACAGTCTGAGCAAGCACTGCCTTTAATTACTCAAATCGTTCTCACGCTATCGAATATCATTACTCAGTGGTGGTGGTTAATATTACTGGTATTGGCAAGTACCGCATTTTTATTCTACCGTTTTGCCCAAACGCAAGCAGGTAAATTAACCATTGATAGCGTGGTGCTTAGATTGCCGATACTAGCTAGATTGTCCAAAGGTCTGAATGCCGCGCGGTTTGCCAGTACCCTTGCGATACTAGTACGATCAGGGGTGCCACTGATTGAGGCATTACATATTGGGGCTGCGGTCACGACCAATTTACATATCCAAAAAACGATTATTACTGCGGCTGATAGGGTCACAGAAGGCTCTAGCTTGTCTAGTCAACTAGAGAAATCTACTTACTTTCCACCGATGATGGTACAGATGATAAAAAGCGGAGAAAACTCAGGCGAGCTTGAAAATATGCTGAGCCGTGCCGCCAATATGCAGGAGGCAGAAGCAACCAATTTTATCAGCACCTTATTATCATTACTTGAGCCTTTAATGCTGGTGTTGATGGGCGTAGTAGTTATGATTATTGTAATGGCGGTTATGCTACCTATCGTTAATATGAACGATTTAGCAGGCTAGGTTCAGTCGCTAGCCTATGATTCATTATGCTATTCACATACAGACAGCTTCCTATCTCCAAAACCTCTATTTAGTTCTCTTTTACTCTATTCATATCACCTGACTTGCTTGCTAAGCCTTGGACTAGCTTTCTTAAGGTTTGCTTACTGTTGTATATTGTTGAACGAACGCTATTTTTGCTATGGCAAACGCCAGCACCGCGCTATAGTAAGCACGAATCAATAGTCATACAGTTGGTGTCATTCAATATTTAGCTTCGGCTGAAATAGCAAACTCAAACTAGGCGCAGCGCTGGATAAAAATAAAACCATGGTTTATAGTGACAATAGTTTCAGAACTCATTGATATATCATTGATGAGAGCCACAATAGAACGCCACTTTTACTATTTACATAACTGTGATGACCAAAGCGATGACTATGACTGACAAATTCCAAGTAAATATGACGCCAAAAAGTGCTATTCAGAATATGCAATCCCATTCAAATATTGTAACTGACCATAAGACCGCTTCTTCAGCTATGCGGCGCAGTGCGATAAAAAAGTCTGGTCAAGCAGGATTCACTCTTATCGAGATTATGGTCGTTATTGTGATCCTAGCCATTCTTGCTGGATTAGTGGTACCAAAAGTAGTTGGTCAAAGTGATAAGGCCCGTGTGAAAACAACTGAAACGGCGCTTGCCACTGTCTCAAATGCGTTAGATATGTATAAGGTTGATAACTCCCGCTATCCGACGACTGCTCAAGGGTTAGAGGCGCTTACGACACCGCCAGCTGATGCAAAAAACTATCCTGAAGGTGGGTATATTAAAGGTGGCTATCCGACCGATGGCTGGGAAAATGAGATGCAGTATGTTGCACCAGGTAGTGAAGGGCGACCTTACGATTTATTTTCATTAGGTGCTGATGGTCAACAAGGTGGTGAAGGTCAAGATGCGGATCTTTATGCTCAGCTATAAGGCTTAATAACAGACGTATAGTGAACAAATTCTGATACTGATATAGCTTTGTAGAATGAAACATTCGTTCATCCATGCACTTTCAACAATTTATAAATATCAACCAATATTCTCTTATTGGTTGATATTTTTTATCAGTAGATAAATCGCCTGCTGTTCAATACAAGTTTGATAGCCAGTGCTATAAATATATCTAGGCGCTCAGCAAAATAGTCATCGCAAACTGCAATTAAAGGTACTCATCTATGTCGATTCAACAGTCTAATAAATATTTTTCTAAAAACCTTTATAAATTGGTTCTAACTGTTGCAAGCACTTCATTAGTAACGGTTCTGTCAATGACATCGATCAGTGTACAAGCAGCAGGGTTAAATGACTTATTTAAAAATAGCTCCTCGGCACAATCAAAGTTCTTACCAGTGGATGAAGCCTTCCAGGTGGTCAGTAATACCAAAGCGACTTCCAAAGGCACGCGGTTGTCGATCAGTTTTGAAATTACGCCAGGGCATTATGTCTACAAGGATAAGCTTACGTTGAGCTTCCCTAAAGGAATAAGTGCCACGCCGTTCACTTTTAATCAATCATCAGTATCAATCAATGATCCGACCTTTGGTCAGGTTCCTGTATTTACGCAAAGAAGCGTCATTGCAACCACGACACTGACGACGAGTAATGGTAAGGGCGCCAAAAACGCGCCTGTTATTATTGGTTGGCAAGGATGTGCAACGGCTGGGCTATGCTATCCACCAGAAAAAGTTAAAACCAAGATAGACATTGCTGCGACACGCAGATAAATATCGAGCAGATTGATTAAAATATCGGTAATAATAGGTAGCCATTCATGTCCATCAAGACATCACCAAAGTCTTCATCATTTAGCGTATCTACCCATTCGAAAAAATCACATATTTTAGCGCTTGCTATCGCTAGTGGCTCATTGTTGACAGGTTTATCAGCAATATCAACGGTACAAGCTGCAGGGTTAGGCGACCTTTTCGGTAGTAGTGAAAGCTCGTCGAAGTCAAAGTTTTTGCCAGTGGATCAAGCGTTTCAGGTAAGTACAGATAGTACCCCTGTCAAATCGGGTACGCGGTTATCTATTAATTTCGATATCACCCCTGAACATTACGTCTATAAAAAGCAAATTAAGCTTACGCTACCCGCTGGCGTGACGGCTGCACCTTTTACCTTTAGCCAAACACCGTACTCGATAGATGACCCGACTTTTGGCAAAGTACTGGTATTCGACCAAGCGAATATGGTCGCTACCACCATACTGACGAACAATAGTGGCAAGAGTATAGATGGTGCCGCTATCGTCGTCGGCTGGCAAGGCTGTGCAAAAGCAGGACTGTGCTATCCACCTGAAAAGATTAATACGACTGTCGATATTGCGGCTGCATCGACGCAGGTATCAGCAGATAGTGCGAGTAGTGCGAGCTCGACCGATTCAGAGAATAGTGCTACGGCGACACCAGAGGAAGCAAGCTCAACAGCTCTTGATAATACTTCGCCTGATGAGGCGCAATCACTGACAGACGATGGGGCTATTGATTATGATCTCATTGATGACAGCACTGTAGAGTATGATTCTTTAGATAGTGGTACGGCGACGAATACGATTTCTGCAGCAAATAGCAGCGTAACAGGCGAGACGGCCAATAGCGAAAACGCATCAAACAACAGTTTCGTTGATAGCGATCCTTTTGGTTTGGCCTCTCACCCTTGGTTGGCATTAGTACTATTATTTTTAGCAGGCTTAGGCTTAGCTTTGACGCCATGTGTGTTACCGATGTTACCTATCGTGGCCAACATTGTAGCCCGCGAACAAAACCCAACGGTCAAACGCGGTGTCATCTTGACCACCAGTTACGCGATTGGGGTAGCGACTGCTTATGGTATTTTGGGCGCTGTCATTGCAGTATTCGGTGAGTCTTTAGGTATTATTGGCTGGCTGCAGAACCCGATCATTCTCATCAGCTTTGCTATCGTTTTCATACTGCTGGCGCTATATATGCTGGGTCTTTTCAGTGTTAGATTACCACAAGCGATCAGTCGAAAGATGCAAGGCTTAAGCCAAGCAGGTGACAGTAAGCTTGGTAGTACAGGCGGCAGTTTGATCGCTGGGTTTTTATCAGCGCTAGTCGTGTCACCTTGTGTTTCTGCGCCATTATTTGGGGCATTATTGGCGGTCTCTACCATTGGTAGTCCGTTGCTCGGCTTTGCCGCTTTATTCATGCTAGGTTTTGGTTTATCAGCGCCGCTTATCCTAATCGGTGCGACTCAAGGCAAGATTATGCCAAAGGCAGGCGAGTGGATGAATTGGGTCAAGCAAGGCTTTGCTTTACTACTGTTTGCCGTGGCACTGCTATTGATTGAGCGCGTGTTTATATCGCCAGTCATGCTGATGGTGTGGGCATTATGGTTTATGGTCGTGGCAACATGGGCATGGAGTTGGCTAGGTAAAGGTCGTATGCTGACCCAAGCATTGAGCCTTATCGCTGGTATTTGGGCGGCTTGCCTAATAGTTGGCGCTGCATTGGGCAATGATGATAGCTTACATCCACTAGCGTCATTGGGTGCAGCACCGATGATGGTACAGTCAACGTCTGGTCAACCAGTGAATAGTGATAGCACCACTGATAAGACGATCACGACGCTTGCAGAGCTAGATGCCATTGTCGCAGCCAATCCGAATGTCATTGTCGATCTGACAGCAGAGTGGTGTATTGAGTGCCGCATTATGGACAAGAACCTGTTTCATAATCGTCCAGCACAGATGCAAGGTTGGCAATTAGTGAAGCTCGACATAACTGAAACAACAGCAGACTCAAAAGCCGTGTTGTCTCGTTACCAACTCTTTGGTCCACCAGCGTTACTGTATTATATTGATGGTCAGCTAGTAAATCAGCAAGTGGGTGAGATTGGTCGCTCAGAATTTGAACAGACATTATCGGCGTTGAACAACTAACATTTAACAATGAACACTTAAGAAACCAGTGTGATATTTCGAAAATCCTTAAGAATATTAAGAAGGCCAGTATACTAAGAAAAGTATGCTGGCTTTTTTGATGCCATTAAATTCATCCTATAGAATATTTATTAAGTATTTGTTATATAAGCGATTATATTGATAGACGCTTATTTTAACTATCGATAAAGCTAGTATCGTGCTTATATTTTCATTACAATAAGGAAACAATGCAGCAGGGGCGCTAATTGTCATTTTTCCGCTCCTAATATCTGCGATTAGCTGACAGGCTCAGTCAATTCTATTTTAGCGATAACGCTAATGGCCATATTAATTACCTCATATACTCTGCTAGCGCTAATGCTAGTTAGATAAAGGACACTTATGTTTGCCCATACCATTACTCAGCGTCACCAACAGCCGTCTTACCAGAATGCGCATATGCCTCTTCGTATTGCAGTTGCGCTTGCGTTGAGTTGTACCGCGATACAAGTACAAGCTGCTGATGATTCTCAGACTTATAACGAACTGCCAGCACCCGAAGCTGCGTTTGAATATGAGGGTCTTGACCTATCACAGAGTCTCGATAACAGTGCGATATCTTCTGATATGAGTACACAAAATGGCAAAATAATTAGCAAAGAATTTATTGCTCAGCAAGCCAAGCTGTTTTCTGAATGTACGCAAGTTCAATCTAGCGCTGCTCGCCTAGCTTGTTTTGATAAAGTAGCTGAACAAGGTAAGACACCAAGCTATACCTCAACCAAACAACCAATTGATTTGGCAAAAACCTTTCAAAGTACGGTCTCAGGTAATCCAAAAGTGATATTGGCTGAGTCTCAAACGGCGATGAGTGGGACGACAGTTGAAGATGCAGATACCATTTTAATGACTAATCAGCAAACAGCTGCCAGCAAATTGAAGGCAGATGGCAACGTAGAAGTAGATGCTGAAACGAATAGCGAGGCGCAAATTTTAGAAAATGTTGGTGTCACTCAAACAGACATCGAAAAATTCTCGCCACTCAGTCTATCTTATGACCTAGACAAAAATAGTGAGCGTGGTACTTGGACGGTTAGACCATATCGACCGACATATCTGTTGCCATTATTTTATACTTTCGATCCCAATTTGAATCCAAATACACCATCGCAAGAAACAGATCCTTTTGATTCTAATGATATACGCGAGACTGAATTAAAGTTCCAATTATCCCTAAAAACAAAAGTCGCAGAAGATTTGTTTGATACCAGTGCTGATCTATGGTTTGGCTATACCCAAGAATCACATTGGCAAGTTTATAACGAAGACAACTCGCGTCCATTCCGTGCTACCGATTATCAACCTGAAATATTCTTAACCCAACCTGTGACAGCAGATCTGCCTTTTGGTGGACGTCTGCGTATGTTGGGCGCAGGTGCTGTCCATCACTCGAATGGACAAGATGATCCATTATCACGTTCATGGAATCGTGCCTACCTCATGGCGGGCGCAGAGTGGGGCAGACTCTCAGTCATACCGCGCCTATGGGCTCGAGTAAATAACGAAAGTAGTAGCGATGACGATAATCCAGATATCGAAGACTACATGGGCTACGGTGATATCAAATTCTTGTACGATTTGCCGGCTGATCAGAGCATTAGTGGTACCTTGCGCTACAATCCAGGTACCAACAAAGGTGCTGCGCAAATCGACTATATCTATCCTATCTCAGAGAATGTTAATGGTATGGTTCAGCTATTCCAAGGCTATGGCGAGTCGATCATTGACTATAATCATGAAAATACCTCTATCGGGTTTGGTATCGTACTGAATGATTGGAAAGGGCTTTAATTTAGAAAGGACATCAATTTGAGAAAGGCTCTAATATAGGTGAAATTTATTATAAATTATGACAAATTATAGTTTATGCGCCGTTTAGCGCCTTATCAAATTGGACTGTGGTTGGCAGAGTATATGGATATGCGCTGCCAACTATGCCGTATTTATCGTAGTACACCACAATCTCAACTACTGCAGTATCAAGCGCAATCTAGTATACATAATATAACGGACACGCCGCCTACACGGACAGCCTTAAAGAAACACTCTTTTCTTACTAATATCGTTCATCAAGCAAACAGCCATTTAAGCAGTGGTTTACTTTGTGCTCACTGTCACAACGATATCACTTGGTTGCCAAGACCTTTTGAAGTGGATATCGCTCCTAGTATATCTCTATCTATCCAAGCCTCCACCTACTATGAGTATCCGATACGTCAAGCTATCCGAGCATTTAAGCATCAAGAGGATATGACGAAATTGCCGTTACTATTACATGCCATACGTCAATTACCGCGTCCACACGGTTGTCATCGCAATAACAGTGTGATTGTTGCTATGCCAACGACAAGTCAACGATTGGTCAAACGTGGGTTCGATCCTGTCAGTATTCTCTCTGCCCAATTGTCTAAACATTGGCAAATCCCTTTATGGCAAGGCATCAAGCGCATTGACGATACAGTTAGTCAGCAAGGACTGACTCGTGCCGAACGTCTTAGTAACTTAGATAACGCTTTTGCTCTAATCGAAAAGCCCCTACAAAACGCTTACTACTATTCGATGATGTATCTACCACAGGTGCAAGCTTACAAGCATTAGCGCGAGCGTTCATTCCACCTGCAACAGTAAAATCAGCAAAAGATAGCAGCCACAATAGTTATCAAATTTCTGCCTACGTATTAGCACATGGCAGCAAATCCTAAACCCAAGATATCTTTGCCAGTAATATCTAATTATTGCTAATATATTTCCTTAAAGCTATATTGTTATATTTATGTATACTAATTTGTTGTTCTGATCTAAATGTATAAACGATCTTTTGGTGAAATAATATATGAGACAAGAACACAGGAAAGTGCCTATAGTCATTTTTAGATGGTATTTATTAGATATCGTGGAATGAAAATTGCATGTTATTAAATAAATATATGTAGAAAATCATGGTAGTAAGGCAACAATATAAGATACTAATAATCAATATGCCATAAGTAAAAGACAGATAATCGCAGTTTTAAATAGGAACACGATGTGAATGCATCTTTGAACACTCCACTACCTAAGCTAAAGAACGTAAGCTCAGGTTTTACCTTAATTGAATTAATGGTAACGATTGCTGTTCTTGCCATTATTGCAGGTATTGCGGCACCTAATATTAGCACTCAACTTGCAAACCAGCGCGTGAAATCGACAGCTGCGACGCTTGCTAATGCACTAAAAGAAGCTAAAGTCGAAAGCGTTATTCGTCGTCAACCACTAACGATAAGCTTTGATAATACTAGTAAGGTAATAAATATTCAGCATATAGTGTCAGGTACGGTAGATAGCACTGTAGAAAGTTATAGGTATGATGCTAAAAGTACAATTAAATCAGATCGTAGCAGTAATGAATTTAAGCCAAATAAAGTCGCAGAAGTTACCACATATACTATATGTGATAGCAATAGTGCAGCTAGTCCTATAAAAATCTTAGTCAGTGCTACTGCCGTTATTAGTAATAGATCCGAAGGAACGTGCCCATGACTAAAATTATTAACCAACAAGGCGTGGGTTTGGTTGAGGTGCTAGTTGCTCTGTTACTACTAGCAGTTGCAGTATTGGGGTTTAGTGCACTCAATATGGTATCTATAAAAGCAACAGATGATAGCGTGCTAATAGCAAATGCTAATACAGTAATGCGTGGCTTGTCTGAAGATTTACGATTAAATTCTAATAATATACTGGCTTATCAAAAGGATATCCAAAGTGTATTAAGCAAAGTATCTGCCTCAAAGAATTACTGTGCAGCTGTCGAAGACTATAAAACGAGTACTGTCACAAAGAACTGTGATAGTGAGTCATGTACCGAAGAACAGCTAGGTCAATACAATAGCTGGAGTACGATGAAACAAGCATGTGAAAACGGCGTTTTATTAAATATGATTACTTGTCCTGGTACTGCGGACAAACAGTTACGTCAATGTATTATCACTTCATGGAACGGAACAGAGCCAGTGTTTGGAGTCAGTTCAGCGAGTAGTAAGGCTTGTGCCGATGAGCTTGGAATATATCATGCAGGTTCTGATTGCTTGATTATGGAGTCTTACTAATGAATATCAAATATACTCAGGACGGCTTTTCTTTAATAGAACTAATGATCTCTCTTACCTTAGGTCTTTTAATCTCAGCAGCGGTCATGCAAATTTATTTGACAAGCGTTAAAACCAGTAGCGTACAGGCTGGCGGTACAGATATATTAGAAGCGAGTATTTTTGGTATTCAAAATATAGAAAAGAGTATAAGGCTCAGTAATTTAGGTATGGCGGATACTAACAATCCTTTCACTCCTACGGCAGGTCTGGTGATGACCAGTGACAGTAGTTTGGTTAGTACTACCCAGACAGACAAATCTAAGAATAATATGAATGGTATTAAAATGGGAGGAACCAAGTCGAGCGCTGGTGCTGAAGAGATTACAGATGGCTATCTAACTAGAAGTGGAAACCAAAGCACAAGTAGCGTTAACAACGCTTGGGAAGCAGGGAACAGTAACATTACAGGCTTAAAAAGCTCCCAACTCACTATACAGTACGAAGCACCGCAGAATATGTACGACTGTGAAGGCTCTTTAGTTCGGGGACCTGTAGAAATAGATCGGGATGGACGTTTGACGATGATACCAGGACAGGTTGTTATTGAAAGGTATTTTCTTAACGAAGTTACTCAGAGTAATAAGTCTAATTATGAATCAAATATAAAAAGTTATGAGCTACGTTGTGACGCTGGACGTTATATCAAAGAAGACCTGAATACAGCAGAACTTGCAGCACAAGAAATTAGTGGTAAGGATAGTACTAAGTTAGTGGCTACTCGGAATATAAGAGATTTTGGGGATGCTGGAGAAGTCGTTATTCCAAGAGTTGATTATTTTGGTGTCTTGCTAGGAGTAGAGGTTGTCGCTACCAGTCCAACTAATACTTCGGTTAGTTTAAGGTATTTTACTCCTGAACAATACATGAGTTTTTTGAAAACTGTTCAACAGGCAGAATCTTCAGCTAGTACGTCTACTATAACGACGACAGATATTATATCTGTAAAACTGTCTGTTTTAGTACGAGCTGATCGCCCCATTACAGGGGAGAGTGGAGCATCTAGTTTTATAGTATTTGGAGAAAAAGAGACTTATCTTCAGATACTTCCAGCGCTTTTATTCGCAGAGTATATGAGTCGAATATTATGTTGAGAAACTCAAGAGCTGTTAAAGAAAGCTCTATACCCAGTATCTAGTTGATGAAGCGGATAATCTGACTGAAAGAGGATAAATGAGATGACTAGACAATCACAGGAAGGCGTTACTCTTATCGTAGTATTGATGTTCTTAATGCTCATTACTTTAGTGGGTATTATTGCGGTTAAGAGAAGTACAACAGATTTAAAAGTAGCCACTGCTGATCAAATAGACACGTTTTTATTAAACTCTTCAGATAGCGCAAATAAGCGTATTGAGAAAATATTTGATAACGATACAGATCAAGATTATGTAGATGCAGTGATAGAAGGGACGGGAATGTTTGGCTATTATCTTTCTCAAGCAGGTAGTACAAATCGCGATGATCAATATATCTTTGTTATAACGCGCGACTAAATAGCTTTGCTAAATTGAATCAAGCCAGCATCGTAAAACCTAATGGGGGTACGGTGATGACAACGGGTAGTGGATACTGTGATATATCAAAGACAGAAAGCTACTCTAGTGCTCGTAGTAACTCAGTAACGCAAATTAATATTACTCGCCCATCGCGTGTAGTGGTAGGACAAGGGGGCTTTAAATCAGTAACACAAGGATCTGGTATACAAGCTAATGAGCCAAGCAACGAGTCTGCCGTCTTTAATATTCGTTCTACTTCTATATTACCTAGTCTATCGAATGCTAGTAAAGAAGATATAAACGACTGTCTTAAAAAACCTATTGACCCTAATGATGGTAGCACTAAATCACTGGATGAATGTATGAAAGACGAGGGGGTTGCGACTAAAACACTAGTTCAGCAAGCTTACGTTAAGAACGTCATAGACAATACTGTTTGTTATGGGTTTGGTGTAGGAGACGGTAAAATAGATGAAGATTGTCAGAAACTGGTTGGCATTGATGTCAATGGTAACCGTAAGACAGCCGCTAACAATTAATTGATAGATAAACAAGGCCTCCATTAGTCCTTTTAACAGTTGTAGTTAAATAAGAGTACTCATCATGATTTTAAAAAAGCTCATACCTAATCAGTTACGATATTCTAAGCTTAGCCAGACTGTTAAGCCTTTATGCTATGCCGTTGCACTCTCTATGGTGGCTTTACCCGTTAATGCGGGTAGGAACGATCTGGGTGATTTGGAAATATATAAAGCAGCAGAATCAGGTGGTGCTGTACTAACGCTAATGCTCGATACTTCGGGATCTATGAGTACGAAAGATTTTAGGGGTGGTGATTCTCGACTGACCATATTACAAAAGGCTTTGACGGATTTATTATCAAAAAAGATGCGTCCGGTAATTATACCTTATCAAGTAATAATATCATCGGTCTGGGTCAATACTCTGTGGACAAAGACGGTGATGGACGGGTTGATGGCAAAGCAGGTAGTATCTTAGTACCAGCACGTAAGCTTGACGAAGTACAACGTACTAAACTTATTGCTACTCTAACAGCTTTTAGCGCAAGTGGTAATACACCAGCCGCCAATGCTTATGCTGAAGCAGGTGCGTATATGATGGGTACCAATACTGTTACTAAAGAAGAGGGAAATGAAAGAGCTTTTAAAGTCTTAGGTAGAACAACTAAGATTAATGGAAGATTTGTATTAGAAAAGTGTGATAGTAATTTGTCTACTATAACAACGATTCTTGGCACAGGAAGAAGCGATCGTTTATCAGCAATCGATTGTAGACCAGGAAGATACACCGCAATCGAAAACAGTAGAATAGTCAATAGCTTGACAGGTAATGATGGCTTAGCTAGAGAAATTATCCCTGGAGGGGTTGACGACTTCTGGATAGAAAAAGGTGGAGACATTCGTTACTACCTCAAAAGTAATCAAAAAGTTAGTATTGTAAAAGATACCGATGAAAGTGGCTATACTGCGTCAGCTCTAGATACTAAAAATCCAGATGATGACTATTTTACTTATGCAGCCCCGGTTTCTGACTCGCAATGTAGTGGCTATGGCATTTACTTTTTGACAGATGGTGTACCTAACGGATCGTCTAATTCCACTGCTTCTGGTTTGATGAACTTAAGTCTCGAAGGAAATGGAAGCGCTTTGAGTCTGGACGGTACTTGTTCTGGTGGTCTAAGCAAGATTAATAATAGCACTGGCTGGGCATGTATGGGTGAGTACTCTAAAAAACTGCGAGACGTCACCAATCCTTCCAAACGCTCAATACTAACCGCCACGGTCGGGTTTGGTAAAGAATTTGCTGGTATTAAGACTTCGGTAGATGGCACTGGTAAGACAGTATATGATTGTGATAACACAGCACCAGGATCAGATGATCCTTCTCAACATGTCAGAAACCTATGTAAACTCGGTAGTGAGGCGTATGGTGGCGGTGGGTTTTATTATACAACAGATGCGGATAGCCTTGCAGCTAGCGTGACGAGCTTTACAGCTAAACTAACTCAAATTATCGAAACAGCCCCTTCAGGTACCATTACGATTCCCAATGATCCATTAAGCTCTACTAATTTACAGCCGTTTGCTTATTTACCTATGCTCGAGCCAAAAGTAGCTGGTTCTCAGTATGTATGGCCTGGAAATTTAAAGAAATACAATGTCTATCAAGGTACGCTATATGGTAAATCTACTTTCCCATTTAGTGAGTCTAGTAGATTATATGTAGATGATGATGATGATGATTTTCCAGATGATTTAAGCGCAAGTACTCAAGATCTGTGGAGTACTACAGATTACAAAAATGATAAAGGTGAGAGCTCAAATAACTCAATTTATGCGGGTGGCGCTTACGCACGGCTGAAAGCGCCTATTACTGCCACGCCTGACTCGACACGTAATGTCTATGTCGAGAGTGATGACAAGCTTGTCAATGTAAAGGTTGAGAGTGGAGTCGTATCAGGTTTTGATAAGCTAGACAGTGACTATGGTGTTAAAGAAAAATTATATCTGTTATCTTTTTAGGCTATAGCGTACCAGTAGATGCCACAGCAAATATTATGGCTTTAGACACAGTAGCTGAACAAACCGCTGCATACAATGACATCGTAAAAATCCACCAACTCAAGAAGTGAAGGTATTAGGAGGCGTAGTACACTCTAAACCAAAGCAAGTGTCATATGGTGCAGACTTTACAACTGATGGTGAGATATCTAACGATGAGAAAGATCGTGATGACTATATTATGTTTGGTTCCATGGATGGTGCATTACACTTAGTATCAGCAGAAAAAGGCGAGGAAACTTTTGCTTTTATTCCTAAAACTATTATCAAGAAGCAACTAAAAGCGCTGAAAGCCGACAGTGAAGGCTCTGTAGGCAGAACAGTATTCGGCGTTGACGCACCATGGACGAGTAGTTCAGTGCTAGAGTATGACTTTTCAGGAACCACCAAAAAAGTAAAAGCGACGTCAGTAAAAGCTTATGGTGGCCTAAGAATGGGTGGTAAAGGCATATACGGCTTAGATCTCACTACAAAGGACAAACCAACCTTCTTATTCTCTAAAAATACGACTGATACTGGTTTCTCCCGTCTAGGTCAAGTGTGGAGTGAGCCTACGGCTGCAAAAATCAGAGTGAAAAACGGAACAAAATACGAATCTAAGGATGTGATCATCGTTGCTGGTGGTTATGATACTTGCTATGAAAACCCAAGCTTCCAACTACAATCTAGTGGTGACAACACAAGTTGCGATAAAAAAATTCAGGCAGAAGGTAATGTGGTTTATATATTAGATGCCAGTGATGGCAGTATTATCTCATCTATATCAGGTAGCGATAGTGGTACGAACCACACTAAAGTCGATAGTATGAAGCATAGTGTGGTAGCTGGAGTTACTGCCTTAGATCGTGACGATGACGGCAATGTTGATCATCTGTATTATGCGGATCTAGGTGGGAGTGTGTACCGCGCGGATCTGAACTCAGGTGCGACGAATGCTAGTTTAGTAAAAAGAGTAGTTAGAGTGCTCAATGCTAGCTCTGGGCAGACACTACCATATCGGTTCTACGAGAGACCCATTGTCAGTTTCTACACCAGTCCCTATCAAGAAATATTTGCTTCGGTAACCATTGCATCAGGAGATCGCAGTACGCCGCTTTCTATGCTGAGAGATACTGATAACCCTAACTATTTATTTAATCTTTTTGATTATGATATCGCTCAACCTAGTATTTTTAGCTATACAGCTGATAGTTTGACGACTACAGATAAAACAATTGATGATTTAGTTAACCTACCATTTAATGAAAATGATGCTTTGAAAGATATAACTAATCGTAAAACGCTGTTACAGACGATAGCGAAAGGAGCCTATGACGATGATGAGAAACGTTATATCTACGATTATGCAGGCTGGCGTTATCCACTAACCTATTTTGATGGGTATAGCGGTGTAGAGGGAGTAAAGTCTGTAGGAGAACCTTTAGCATATGGCAATAGATTATATACAACTGTCTATAGTCCAGAAATGGTTTATGATCAGACAAATAACTGTTCTGCTAGAGTAGTAGGCGGCTCAGAACGACAAGTATATTGTATGCCTTATGGAGTATGCGATGATACTGAATCGCTTGATGGAACAGCTGGATATACTCGGGCTGGTAAAGGAATACAAGAACTGACATTAGGTGCTTATAGTAAAGACCAGCGTAATGTCAAAATGCTGATCGGTCCACAGTCACTGGCTGACCAAGTTAAAATTGCTAATCGGAATAACAATAATGTTGGTTCAGGGGATTAAATCAAACCGATGAGGCTGGCTTGCAAGTAACAAACAACACTATTGTGAATGATGGTACAACTGGTAGTGGTGGTAAGTCTGATAATGTAGTCGCTACAAACGGTAAGGCCACAAGCGACAGTAATCTTGGGTATGAAAAATATAAATTCATACCGAAAAGATGGTATGAGCTTTATGAAGAGGAACAATAGAGTGCATGCTTCAGCTAAGAGCCACGGTAATAACCCGAAGCTTCAATCATCAGGTTTTACTTTAATAGAGTTGATGATTGTCGTAGTTATTGTTGCCATACTAGCTGCTATTGCGATCCCAAGCTATCGTCAATATGCGATTATGAATGCTGAACGTGATGTACAAGCTAAAATGTTGCAGTTAGAGATACAGTTAGAGCGATGGCGAGCAACAGCGTTAACTTATAAAGGCTTTAGACCAAAAGTAGTTAGCAGTAGTAGCACAGCGACGTACGCCTATGATGCTAACAACACAACTATCTATGTCCCTCAAGGTAGTGATTCAACCAATTATCGTTATCAGATCACATTAGTGGATGGTGTCAATACTGCTAGCTCATTAGTACCAGCTACTACGACAGGTATTGACAATACAACTGGTAGAAGCTGGAAGATGCTAGCTGAACCAAGAGGTTCGGGGTTACAGAATATGCTAGCTATTTTATGATATCTAGCACAGGTTTAAGCTGTCAAAATAAAAATAAAGTGAAAATAGGAGATAGTGATTGTGGTACGGGTCAAGGAGAGTGGTGATGTGGATTGATTCGAACACGACAGTCACCGTCTTTAAGAAGCATTCTGGTTTTACATTGATCGAACTAATGATCGTCGTCGCTATTATTGGAGTTCTAGCTGCGATTGCTTATCCAAGTTACCAACAATATGTTATCAAGACTAAACGCACCGATATGATGAGCGAGATGCATAATATTGCCTCTGAAATACAAAGTCGTAAGTTGGCGCAAGGGGCCTATAGCAATGCTCTGATTACAGGGTTGAGCGGAGATTATCCTAAGCAAGGTGATGCTCTATATACAATAAGCTTTACTCCTAATCCGCTCACCTCGGATTGGAGTATCATAGCCACGCCTAAAAATGCCAGTCAAATGGCGAACGATGGTACATTGAGTTTGAATTTTCAAGGTATAAAGTGTCGTGGAGATGATCCGAACAAGAAATGCGGTACAAATGATCAATGGAGATGATTTTCTAGTGACATACTTTTGTATATAGCTGACAAAAAATGTCAGCTGTCATTACACTAAATATCTGTTTATTACATAAACTGACAATTTTAAGCAATATAGTAGTAATATTTATACTATTTTTAATTAAATAAAAGTAAAGAACCGTAAGCAGATATGTTATTTCATAAAATCATACCTTTGGCGACTAAAATTAGGTAATAGTAAAAAGTTGGCACAATACCTGCAAAAATAATAATAAGGTTAGATGAGTAAGTTAAGTAACTATTCATACTAACAAACCCTATATTTATAATAGATGGCAGATAGTGATACCAAATAGCGTATCAACCGATTTGTTATCACCTTACTCTAAAGGAGTTCTTATGAACACTGCACAAAAAGGTTTCACACTAATTGAACTAATGATCGTTATCGCTATTATCGGTATCTTGGCTGCGATCGCTTTACCTGCTTATCAAGACTATACTAAGCGTGCTCGTGTTGGTGAAGCTTTAAGTCTAGCCGGTGGTGCTAAAACTGCTGTTACAGAGTTCTATTCATCTAACAATAGTTGGCCTAGTGACAATGCGGCAGCTGGTCTACCTTCTGCTAGTGCGATTAATGGCAATACAGTTAGCAGTGTCACCGTAGCAAGTGGTAAAATTTCTGTGATAGTTAATGATAAAGTAGAAAAAACACCAGCCAATGCTGTTCTTGTATTATCCCCATCTGCTAGTGGTGGAAGCGTAACTTGGAACTGTACATCTGATGCTGGTACTAAATTGGATAATAAGTTTTTACCATCAGAATGTCGTAAATAAGACATAATTCCCTAAAATTTTATTAATATAAAAAGAGAGCTCTAGAGCTCTCTTTTTGTACCCCTTTTAGATAGAAGAAGACAATAGGCATGCTCAGTTATAAAAGAATTAACTCTAGTATTGAGATGTGGATAACAATCGTAATTTTTAGCGCTTACGCATTTGGTACGGTGACGACTCAGCATTACTTACCAAGCCAAATCGATTTTCTTCCTAATATCACAGTTATAGGGCTGTTATGTTCGGGGCTTATTGTGTTACTAACTAGGATTAAAATAGAAAAAATTGGGTTAGATAGTATATTTTGGTTATTGTTGTTTATACTTATTCTAGTCCAGCCTTTTTTTATTGATTATGCTTATTTGGATGGTGTGCTTTTCCCTTTAGCGACTATCTTAGTATGTTTTATTCTATCAGCGATTATCAATAATATTGATAATAAGTCCAAGCTTATTTATCATTCAGCTTTTGGGTTCACCTTGGTTGCTTTATTTAGCACTGTTTTCCAGTTATTACAGTATGCCAATGTTTCTGATGACCTTTGGTTTGTGATGACCATGCAAGGTAGTCGGTTTTTCGGTAATGTCGGTCAACCAAATCAATTGGCATTTATTTATGCCCTAGGAATTGTTGCTTGTCATTATCTTCTTATCAAGGCTAAATATAAGCGTAGTATATTTATAGTTACGGCATTAGTTATTCTAAGTATTGGCTTAGCACTAACAAGCAGTCGTGGCGGTTTAATATTAGGATTAGCTTCGTTTTTGATTTATGGTTTAAATTTTAAAAGAACCTCTAATATTAAAATAGTTTTAAGCAGTATTAGTATGTCTATAATTGGATTTTTAGTAGGTTCATATCTGCTAACAGTTCATAATCTGTATAGCAAAGACACATTGTCTCGTTTTGCTACTGGGGACAATGCTGCACGCGTAGAGTTGATTCAGCAAGCTTGGGTTCAATTTTTATATCATCCGCTAATGGGTGTAGGTTTTGGAAATTTATTGGCGGATAGCTTAGAGCATATTGAACAGGTTGATTGGTTTGTTTTTAATATCCATAGTCATAATATTATTATGCAATTTGCAGCAGAACTCGGTGTTTTAGGATTAGGTATTTTATTGGTGGCAGCGTTTACAGTCATGAGGTCATATTGGCAATCTCGCAATTTAGAATCAAGCTTTATATTCGTTGCCATTATTATCGTTGCTCTCTATTCTTTAAGTGAATACCCATTGTGGTACACACGATATCTAATAATAGCTGTATTTCTATTGGCAGCTGTCAATCGTAAAACTATAAAAATAAATCTTGACTTAAATAAGCTATTTGTTACGGTCGCTGCGCTGTGCATTATAGGTAGTATTTTTTATTATCATTTTTATAAAGAATACCACCGAGTCAATACTTATTTAAATTATTATAAAAGCATAGATAGTAACAAGTTAAACAAAAATGAACAACAAGAGATTACTCAGATTCAGCAGCAGATGTTGATGGAACTACCATCAGTCTTTGGATTTTCGGATTACAAAGAGTTCTTTATTTACCATTTACTTCCTAAGGATAATTCAGACTTAGAAGAGCGAATCAACCTTGGTAATCGTGTATTAACTAAGTTTCTAACACATAATATCTTATTAAAACAAGCTCTGTATTTTGGTCTAAATAATCAACCAAAACAAGCGCTTCATTTGTACCAAGGAGCTTGTCTGCTAGATCATAGTGAAAGATGTAATATGGTCAGTTTACATGTTAATGAACTAGCGGATAACTATAAACAGTTTGAAGGTATACGTCAAGATTATAATAAGTGGGTAAAGGCTAATCAAAGTAGGATCATAAAATGATCATTAACTTGTTTGGCACAGTCTCTGCAAGCATAAACTTATTAAGTCAATAGAGCAGTGCTATGAGCCTTACTTCAGTTTTTTACTGTAATCATAAGAAATTGGTATTATCATTATTAGCTTCTGATCAGCAAGCGGGCTTAACTCTAGTTGAGTTAATTATAGTTATAGCTATAATTGGAATCTTATCAGCTATAGCTATAGTAAGCTATCAGACTCATGTTAGAAAAACAAATGTCATGAATATTTATAAGGAGCTAAATCATCATAGACTCACTTATGAGGTTAGTATCGCTGAAGGCCAAGAACCTTCTCAATTCAATCTAAATGGCTTGAATATACCAATGCAAACAAAGTATTGTTTATATAGTGTAAATAGTTTTGTTAAAGGCTCAGTGACTCATAATGCAATAAGATGTCAAATACAGAGTTTAAGTTATTTATCTAATCAGACTCTTAATCTCGATAGAGCAATTGATGGTACTTGGAGTTGTCGAGCGTCGTCAGGGATTTCTCGAGCCTACTTACCTTTAGCATAGTCGTCAAAACTAAACAGCCATCTAATACTATTAGACGGCTGTTTAGTTTTGTGTATGAAGTTTGGTTTATAGAGTCAGCTACCTCTCTAAATACTGAATCTTACCTTCTACACCATCCCACTTTTCAGCTTCTGGCATTTGCCCTTTCATCTCGGTGATATTCGGCCATTTTTGCGCCAACTCTTCATTTAGCTGAGTGAACATCTCTTGGTCTTTCGGAACTTCATCTTCTGAGAAAATCGCGTTGGCGGGACATTCAGGCTCGCATAACGCGCAGTCGATGCACTCATCAGGATCGATGACTAGGAAATTTGGGCCTTCATAAAAGCAGTCCACAGGACAGACTTCTACACAGTCGGTGTATTTGCAAAGAATGCAGTTATCTGTAACGACAAAGGTCATAGTGAGGTCTACCTGTTATTGGATTGGCTGATATAGTCAATCTCTTTCAAAAGAATTATTGTGTCAGCTTTGCCTGAAGTATTATTTATACCTCTGCGCTTAGCTACATTGTAATTCTTTTAAATTAAATCAACTATAAGGGCTACATAGAATAGTTGGAAAATAAGTCGTATTTTAGCGCCTTTACTACGCTTTGACAATTCCCTTTAATGACTAATGATTTTCTTCAGATGATAAAGTAAATCATGCGCTTGCTTGGGCGTTAGACTATCAGGATCAATCATGCTTAGCTCATCTTGCAAGCTAAATAGCTGATTTTGTTTTGAATTGTCCATTATGTCTGTCGCTTGAGCAGTACGAGTTATTTCTTGATCTAGAGTAGCATCATTATAACTTTCTTGCCGTTTATCCTTTACTGACTTAGCTAATTCATTTTTATCATCAATAGTTTTTGCTTTATCTACAGTTAAATGGTCTAACTGTAAGTTGTCTGCTAAATAGCGCTTAGCATCTTCTAGTACTTGGGTGGGAATACCAGCCATTTTTGCGACATGCAACCCAAAGCTAGAACTCGCTGCACCATCTTTTATCTGATGCAATAGCAATAGTTGACCGTCGACTTCACTGGCTGCTACATGAACGTTACGGATATCAGCATGATGATTGCCAATATCATTCGTTAGTTGGGTCAGCTCAAAATAGTGAGTGGCAAATAACGTCAGGCAGCCAATCTCGACTAGGCGATTGACACAGGCATGGGCAATGGCCAAACCGTCAGTGGTGGCAGTACCGCGTCCGACCTCATCCATTAATACGAGTGATTTGTTTGTTGCTTGATTTAATATATTGGCCGTCTCGATCATCTCCACCATAAAGGTAGATTTGCCACCAGCCAAATCATCCGCTGAGCCGATACGGGTAAATATACGATCTATATCACCAATATGCGCAGACTCAGCGGGTACAAAACTCCCGCAATGAGCAAGCAAAACAATCAGCGCCGTTTGACGCATATAGGTAGACTTACCACCCATATTAGGGCCAGTGATGAGGAGTAATCTTTCAGGATGTCCTTCACCAGCATTGGCACTACCCAGCATACAGTCATTGGCGACAAAATGGTTTGTACTTGATGAATTACCGTTCCTGCTGTTGGCGTTGGTTTGATTTAATGCTGCTTCAACCACAACATGACGACCTTGACGAATATCAATGTTGGTTTGATTTTTGACCACTGATTCGCTTTGGTCTTTTGTATGTAGACCCATGATTGGGCGCTGCCAGTTATACGTCATGGCAAGCTGGGCCCAATTGCTTAACACATCTAATTGGGCGATAGCCGCGCTAAGCTGTTGTAGATCAGCCAAATGTTGGTTTAGTTGATTTAAGAGTTCTTGATACAGTTGCTTTTCACGAGCCAATGCTAAGGACTGGGCGCTTAAATATTCTGTCTCGACTTCCTTTAGCTCATCAGTGATAAAGCGCTCACTACTTTTGAGCGTTTGCCGACGGATAAAGTGGGCAGGGACATTTTTCGCCTGCATCTTGGGCAATTCAAAATAGAAGCCGCTAACTTTATTAAAGCCGACTTTTAGACTAGGTAGTTGGTTGTCTTGACGTGCGCGCTCTACCATCTCGTCTAGCGTCGATTGGATATTGTCATGCAAATGGGTAAGGCGATCAAACTCTTCATCAAAGCCCGCCGTTAGCATTCCGCCATCACGGATATGAGCAGGCGGTTCAATGACAATAGCGCGCTCGATTAATTCGGCAACGGATTGAACAGCAGGTAACTCAGCTGGCAATTGCTGCATCAGCATTGGTAATAGGCCCGCGTCTTCATGGCTGATACCGGATTTTGTCAATAGAGTAGTAAGCTGAGCACCACTAGCGATGCCATCGGCAAGCTTGCGCAAGTCACGAGGTTTAGCACTCATTAGCCCGATTCGACTGCTGATTCGTTCAATATCGTCAATGGTATTCAGTGTTTCTCGTAAACGTGTAACCAGTAAGCTACCTTTTACATCTTGGTTTGATTCAATTGAGTCACTCTTTGGGTTTAGCAAACAAGTTATCGCATCTAGACGCATATTGATGCGCGCATGCTGACGCAGTGGACGTTTCATTTGCTGCACGAGTAAACGCTTGCCCATCGGAGTCTGACAATGATTCAGCACAGATATCAAAGAAGTGCCATTGCTACTAACAGGGGTAAATAGCTCGAGATTTTGTTGGCTATTGGCATCGATAATTAGGTAGTCATCACTATACTCAACAATGAGTTGGTTCACTTGAGGCACGTGGCGCTGCTGAGTTTGACGCGCATAATGGATAAGCGCAGCGCAGCTGGTTTGCGCAAGTGGAGCCTCATGAATGCCCAATCCATCGAGACGCTGCACTTCGAACTGTTGACAAAGCGTGTCACTGGCGTGCTCACGATGAAAGTCATTGGCAGCGACTTCTATAATAGGGCAGTCCAGATTTTGTCGTAACCACAGTAGCCACTCTGTATCATTGCTTCCAATGCTGCCGCCAACGCTATCAATAAGCACTTCACTGATGATGCATTCACTAGGCGCAAAACGTGCCAACACAGTAAGCATTTGAGTTTGCAAGCCATCTATATCATTTTTATCTGCTATCAGTGTCTGGGTAGTCAGTGTACCTGCGGCCAAATCCATCTGGCTAACGGCTGCTTGTAACGTCTGGCTATTGTCTTGCGTTTTCATAGTCGCAATATCGATGGCAACCACAGTCGGCGTATGATTAGGTGCAATCAATGCGTCATCAGTAATAGTACCTGCGGTAAGCGTTTTAACCACTTCGCGGCGCATGATGCTACCAGCAGCAGATTTGCTTTTGTCTTTTTTCTGTTTATCGCCCATCGCAGGGACATTAGACTTATTATCAGTGTTGCCAGTTGTCGATTCGTCAATTTGCTCACATACAACGACGGTTTGCCCAGCAGCGATCAAGCGTGCCATATAGCTATCTGCCGCATGAAACGGTACGCCCGCCATGGCTATCGTGTTGCCTGATTTGTCCGTACCACGGCGTGTCAAGGTAATGTCTAATATCTGCGCGGCACGCTTGGCATCATCGAAGAACAGCTCATAGAAGTCACCCATCCGGTACAAGAGCAATGCTTGTGGATAGTTGGCTTTCATGGTTAGATATTGCACCATCATCGGCGTATGGTCTGCTAGGTTATAGACGGCATCGCCTATACTTAAGCAGTCAGAGTTCTCTTGTTTTGATAAGGGTTTTTCCGATGAGTTAGGAGTTGACGACTGATTTTGTACAGATGGTTTTACGGTCATGCAGAGTCTCTTATAGTGCTTTAATGAGTGGTAATAGGTATTTTATGATAGGGGTGCTAAAGGGTTATTTGTCTTATGTACGAATTTGATAGATAGCTTTGGCTTTATTAAGAAGCTAGTCACTTGTAGATAAATGGCTCCACGACAAATTTTGAGCCAAGATGCAGTGGTAGCAAACGTATAAAAATCAAACCGCGACAAACAAATAAAGTCGCTGAAAAAGCTAAGAAATTTAACAAGGTATTCGCTATTTTAACACGTCCTACTAGGTTTTTACTGTGGCAAATATCTACTCGCTGCCCTTGTATCCATAAGCGTCATAACCATATATAATGACGGCACACTTAATTGGGCGATACTAAATTAGGTAGTACTTAGTCGGGTGATGACAAGGCAGAGAGCTAAGCTTTGGCTAATGCGCACTAATTATCGAATATTCCATAGGTCAAAAATTATGTTATCAAAGATTATAGGCAGTGTGGTTGGCACCAAAAATGACCGCGAATTAAAACGCATGCGTAAAGTGGTCAGCAAGATCAACGCACGAGAGGCTGAAATACAAGCCCTGTCTGATGAGCAACTACAACAAAAAACTGAAGAATTCAAAGCCAGACATCAAAAAGGCGAAAGCTTAGATGCATTATTGCCAGAGGCGTTTGCTGTCTGCCGCGAAGCATCATTACGCGTCAATGGTATGCGTCACTATGATGTGCAGCTGATTGGTGGTATCACCTTGCACGAAGGTAAAATCGCTGAGATGAAAACTGGTGAAGGTAAAACCCTAATGGGAACCTTGGCCATGTATCTGAACGCGATCAGTGGTAAAGGGGTTCATCTGGTCACGGTCAACGATTATTTGGCTGCGCGTGATGCTGAGCTAAACCGTCCGTTGTTTGGGTTTTTAGGTATGACTGTTGGCGTGATTTACTCACAGCAGCCGCCACAAGAAAAAATCGAAGCTTATCAAGCCGACATTACCTATGGTACCAATAACGAATACGGCTTCGATTATCTGCGCGATAACATGGTCTTTAGCCTTGCTGAGAAAAACAGCGCCCGCTAAACTTTTGTATTATCGATGAAATTGACTCAATCTTGATTGATGAAGCTCGTACGCCGCTTATTATTTCGGGTCAAGCTGAAGATTCATCACGCATGTACGCGTTGATTAATACGATTATTCCTGTGTTGATTCGTTCAAAAGACGAAGAAGCAAACAAGAATAACGAAGAAGAAGACTTCTGGATTGATGAAAAGAATCGCCAGATTGAGATCAGCGAAAAAGGCTATGAAAAAATCGAGCGCTTCTTAATCGAAGTAGGCGAGCTTGGTGAGAACGAAAGTTTATATAGCCCAAGTCGTTTGCCACTTTTGGCTCACGTTCAAGCTGCCATTCGTGCGCATCACGTATTTGTCAAAAACGTTCACTATATCGTCGATGAAGGCGAAGTGGTCATCGTTGATGAAAATACAGGCCGTACCATGCCTGGTCGTCGTTGGTCAGAAGGCTTGCATCAAGCAGTAGAAGCAAAGGAAAACGTTGAGATCCAAGCAGAAAACCAAACGCTTGCCACAACGACCTTCCAGAATTACTTCCGTCTATATGACAAGTTATCTGGTATGACGGGTACCGCTGATACTGAAGCTGCCGAGTTCAAATCTACTTACGATCTAGATGTCATCGTGATTCCAACGCATGAGCCGATTGCTCGTATCGATATGGATGACCAGATTTTCTTAACCAAGTTAGGCAAATACAAAGGCATCATTCGCGAAATTAAAGAAATTCAAGC
Organism: Psychrobacter sp. ER1; assembly: GCF_048631835.1. NCBI lineage: Bacteria > Pseudomonadati > Pseudomonadota > Gammaproteobacteria > Moraxellales > Moraxellaceae > Psychrobacter > Psychrobacter sp. ER1. Next base: position 368,377 of record NZ_CP184640.1, read on the forward strand.
CAAAGGCGCGCCAGTACTGGTTGGTACCGCGACGATTGAGGCCAGTGAAGAATTGTCTTACTTGCTTGACCAAGAAGGCGTTAAGCATAACGTTCTAAACGCCAAGCAGCATGAGCGTGAAGCAGAAATTATTGCACAGGCAGGTAGTCCAAAGTCAGTCACGATCGCCACCAACATGGCAGGCCGTGGTACGGATATTATCCTTGGTGGTAACTGGCAGTCGTTTATCGAAGATATCGATGCGGTGAGCCCAGAAGAGATGCAGCATCTAAAGTCTCAATGGCAAGTCAAACATGACCAAGTCGTAGCAGCTGGTGGTTTACATATCATTGGCTCTGAACGCCATGAGTCACGCCGTATCGATAACCAGTTACGTGGTCGTGCTGGTCGTCAGGGTGACCCTGGTATGTCACGCTTTTTCTTATCGCTCGAAGATGATCTCATGCGTATCTTCGCAGGCGATCGTGTGGTCAATATGATGCGTGCGATGGGTCTCAAAGAAGATGAAGCCATCGAACATAAAATGGTCTCTAAATCGATCGAAAACGCGCAAGGCAAAGTTGAGAGTCGCGATTTTGATGCTCGTAAAAACCTACTGAAATACGATGATGTTGCCAATGAACAGCGTAAAGTTATCTACGGTCAGCGTGATGATTTATTAGCAGAGATGGACCTATTAGAAGCCATCGAAGTGATGCATCATGAAGTATATAACGCGATGATCAATCAGTTTATTCCACCTGGCTCTATTGATGATCAATGGAATATTGACGGCTTAGAAGACGAGTTAGAAGACGAATTCAAAATCTCAATGCCGATTAACGATTGGTTAGATGAAGATCGCCGTCTGGATGAAGAAGGGCTGCGTGAGAAAATCGTTCAAACGGCGATAGATCGTTATCACAGTCGCCGTGAGCAGATGGGTGAAAAAGACGCCGCTCAGCTTGAGCGTCATTTCATGCTACAGAGTCTAGATAAGCATTGGAAAGAGCATTTAACGCAAATGGATCAGCTACGTAAAGGTATTCATCTGCGGGGTTATGCACAGAAAAACCCTGAGCAGGAATACAAGCGTGAGTCGTTTGAATTGTTCCAAATGATGCTTGGTGCAATTAAGTCTGAGACCGTACAAGACTTATCACGTGTTCATATTCCAACCAAGGAAGAACTGGAAGCATTAGAAATTCAGCAACGTGAGAACGCTGCCCATATGCAAATGCAGTTTGAGCATGACGATATAGATAACTTGGATAGCAATGCGAGTGGTTCAGCTGCTCAGCCGCAACCACAAAGCCGCAATCTAAACAGCGGTGCTGCGGCAGCTGGCGTTGGTGCTGCTATCGCAGGTAACGGTAGTAATGCTAATGAACCAAACCCATATGCAGGCATGAATATCAGTCGTAATGCAGCGTGTCCTTGTGGCTCAGGTCTTAAGTACAAGCAGTGTCATGGTAAAATCTAGTCGTTAGTCATAATAATTTAATAGCTATGTATTGAAAGGCTGTTAAAGCAAGCCTTCATCTGAAAAGCCCTTATCTTAAGTAGATAGGGGCTTTTTTATATCTGTTAGATAACTCATGCAAACTTAAAACTTGCTAGACTAAGACCAACAAACACTTTGTATTGATTACTTACAAATTCAGCATAGGCGTGAATTTATGGACACGCTATAGTGTTTAACATATTTATTTGGGAGAGTGTCATGAGTGTAGAATTCTTAAAAAAGTACGCAGCTCAGTAGTTTTATCAGGTTTGTTGGCTGGTGCCTTGACGGTCAGTGCTTGTCAGCAACAGTCAGAGCCAGAGTCGGGCATGGAAGACGGTGCTAATACAGAAGAGTCCGTTCCAATGTCAGCGGAGCCTGCTGAACCTAGTGATGTCGTCGTCGATACCGAAGACGCTTCACTTAACGAAGTAGAAGGTGATACCACCGCTTCAGTAAACAGCGGCGTGATGCAGATGTCATATCTATGTACCCCTGAACTAAAAGTTGAGGCGACTTATAAAGAAGATGCCAATCAAGTTGTTGTCGCAACCGACATGGGTACAGTAACGTTAAACCAGACCAATGAAGGTAGTAATCCTGAAGTGTTTGAAGTGGCGACCGCAATTGATGGTGGTCAAGGGTTCACACAATGGCGCGTAGGGCACGAAGCTCGTAAAACTGGTGTCATGCGTACTGCTGGTGCCGATGAGTCAAATGTTAATACATTCGAGTGTAATGAAGCCTCATAGTTGGTCTGCAATACTTAGTGAGTGATAGTCATTAGAAAAAGCAACGCTAAGATAGCGTTGCTTTTTCATGTTGTGAAATAATCTTTATCAATCATACAATTTCGTAGTGGCTAAACTATCAGCGCTTATTTTAACGGAGTTGTATCAGAACCATGAGCCAACAGACCCTCTTCAGTCACATCTAACTCTTCATGCTTGAGCTCTACTTGAATGCTATCAGTATGCACATGGGTGCTTTTGTTAATTTCGATATCTTGAATAGCGTAGGTGTCTTTGGTAACAGTAGCTACTTGGCGAGATAGCACAATATCAACCGGTTCATCGCCAATCTCTATTTGTTTACCATTAATGGTCACTACAGCCTTGCTATCTAAAGAAGGCTCGACGTAGCGCAATATGTCTTTGTCATCATAGTTACCAGAGAGTAAATCTTGGCTCTCTGCGTCATGATAATCAGTACGAATGGTGATATATTCTTCTACCAACTCAATTGGCACTTCAACAGTTTTAGTACGTGAATGCTTGGTGACGGTCACTTTACCCACATCCAAGCGTTCTTTATTAATCACAGGACGTTCTTCTAATAGCTCTAAGTGTCCAACATTGACAGTATTGTTCGTCTGCTTCGTTGAGATATTTTGTTCTTTATCCAAGTTATCTTGGTAAAGGTCGTGTCCATTTTCAGTAGTCATTATTATTCCTTTATAATTATAAAATGATGAATTTCTAACGTAATATGTTAACTAACTACATATATTAGCTGGCTACATTTAATACTATAAACCATTCGCTCATGTTATGAATACAAAAAAGACCAGAGACATGCTCTGATCTTAATGGCTAAATATATGAGCTTAGCTACTTATTACTATCATGTTCAACTGACGATACATAGAACTTACGTCGTTAAACTATGACGTATTAGCATATTACATGCCACGAGCACGGCGTACATCTTCTGCTGTGATACCATCACGGTCTACTAAGTTACCTTCACGGTCAACCACGTTGCCGTCACCATCAACATCTAGCTCTTCGCGTTGAATGGTCTCAACCACAGTTTCAGTGTGATGATCGGTCGTCTTGCCAACATTTACTTCTTCAGAAACATAGGTTTCTTTGCTGACGCGAGCACGTTCGGCCTGTAGCTCAACTTCAACTGTTTCAGTAGCATCGAGGTCGCCAATGCGGCGATCTGTTGGGCGATCTACGCTAGTACGTTGGATATTGGCATGTTCTTCTTCTAGATCTACATCGACATTGCGCTCTTCAGTAACGACATGCTTACCTACTTTTACTAAGCCAGCGACGATACGATCTTTATTCACTGTCAGACGCTCTTCTAATAGCTCTAGCGTATTTGGTGCGTCATAAGAATGATCTGCAATATCAACGCGATCTTCTACAGGGAGTGTATCAGCAGTAAATGCTTGACGATCTCTTTCGTACTGCTCTTTATAGCTGTACTGGTAATCGTGATCGTATACTTCCATGGCTTCTACTTGTGTTTTAGTTAAGCTATCAAAGAAGACATCATCACCAACGATACGTGCTAAACCTGCTGGTACCAGTACTTCTTTTGAGCTAAACCAGCCGCCTGCGTCTACGATTAAGTAACGAATACGACCAGTGGTATCTTCTACTAAAGCACCTTCGATCTTACCGATTTTTTCTTCGTTAATACCGTAAGCAGTTTTGTGCGTTGGGTCATAATAGTCATCACCAATCAAATCTTGATGAGTAGCTTGGATATCTTTTAAACGGATTAGTTGACTCATTGTTATATTCCTTTTTTGCGAGTTTATTTTTTATAGTGTAATGGTTGATGTTGTTATTAGTTTTTAGTAAAACCATATTTATTACAGTTAATGGTAAGCCAAATGAATAGCTTCCCTATCAACTTGTAGCTATCCTAACACCGTGATTTTTGATGAGATATATAAGCAAGGTAGCAAAGTGTGCACTTGCAGTAATTGCGTGTAATAGGCTGTAAGTGGCATAACATAGGAGGGGGTAGAAGTTAACGAGTCTTTACACAGAGTAATATTCAACATTCATCGAAAGAAAGCAGACACAAAAAAACCGCATTACCATTAGCAATGCGGTTTCTCAATAAACAATAATTATCTAAGTATTATTCAGCTAACTTACTTTAAGTCAGTTAGACCTGCTTTATTTAAGCAAGTTCAATAGCAACAGCTACCGCTTCACCACCACCGATACATAGCGTTGCGATACCTTTTTTGCCACCAGTACGTTTTAGAGAGTTGATAAGCGTAATTAGAATACGAGCACCTGAACAGCCTACTGGATGACCAAGGGCACATGCACCGCCTTCGATATTTACTTTAGCATGGTCAAGTTTCAGCTCGTCCATCGCAGCCATAGTAACCATCGCAAAAGCTTCGTTAATTTCCCATAGATCTACATCATCTACTGACCAGCCAGCACCTGCTAATACTTTTTCAATGGCGCCGATTGGCGCAATGGTGAACTCGCTTGGGTGACGTGAGTTTGACGCAGTAGCAACGATACGAGCTTGATAATCAAGACCTTCGGCTTTCGCTTGTGACTCTTTCATCACGACGACAGCTGCAGCACCGTCTGAGATTGAGCTAGCGTTTGCGGCAGTGATCGTACCGTCTTTAGCAAATGCTGGACGTAAAGTAGGAATGCGATCAGCATTAGCAAGGGCAGGTTGTTCATCGGTATCAACAGTTTGCTCGCCTTTGCGCGTGGCAAACGTAACAGGCTCGATTTCATCTTTAAAGTGGTTGTCTTTGATAGCAGTCAGTGCACGGTTCAACGACTCAATAGCAAACTCATCCATTTGCTCACGTGTATAGCCTTTTTCATCAGCCATTTCTTGAGCAAACATACCCATTAGCTTACCAGTATCAGCATCTTCTAGGCCATCTAAGAACATATGGTCTTTGACTTCTTTATGACCCATACGATAGCCGCCACGTGAACCTGGCATGATATACGGTGCATTGGTCATTGACTCCATTCCACCTGCAACAGCGACGTTGAAGCTGCCCGCTTTGATACCATCATGCGCTTGCATGATTGCTTTTAGGCCTGAACCACAAAGTTTATTGATCGTGACAGCACCAGTCGCATCCGGTAGACCTGCTTTGCGCATGGCTTGACGAGCAGGGCCTTGACCCAGACCTGCCGTCAAGATACAACCCATAATGACTTCATCAACACTGTCAGCGCTAACACCTGAGCGTTCGACAGCAGCTTTGATAGCGGCGGCACCCAGCTCGGTAGCACTCATGTCTTTTAGTGCGCCTTGAAAGCCACCCATTGGTGTACGTGCGCCGTTTAGGATTACAATTGCATCATTTGACATCGTTATTATTCCTTGTTGTGCGTTTTGATTAAGTATCTACCAAGAAATCAGATGCCGATTGGCTAGCTTTTGCTTATATTATAAGCATCTGTCTTCTTCAGTATGTGGTTTATGCTAGCTCATCTAATCGTATGCGTACTACTTTATCAGTAATGGTCTCTAACTTTTCAATTTTTTCGATAGCGAGATTCATCTGACTCTCGACCACAGGTAGCGTCAGAATAATAACCGGCACTTGACCTACTTTATGCGCAGGCTTTTGCAAGATTGCATCGATGTTGATACCAGCATCACTTAGGATGCGCGTGATATCTGCCAATACGCCTGGGCTATCATAAGCATGTACACGCAAATAATAGCCAGTTACCATCTGATCAGCGCGCAATATAGGTGTGTCTGATAGCTGGTCAGGGATAAATGCTAAATGCGGGACATGATGTCCAGTGTTGCTTTGATCGTCGCGGTCTTTGCTACCCAGCACACGAACCAAATCCATGACATCGGCCATCACTGCAGAAGCAGTTGCACCAGCCCCAGCCCCATCGCCGCAATAGAGTGTCTGACCAAGTGGATGTGAGTTGACCAGTACTGCGTTTTTCACACCATTGACGTTCGCCAATAGTGCATCTTGTGGAATAAGTGTTGGATGTACGCGTAATTCAACCCCTGCGTCACCATCGTTTTCGCTATCGCGGCGTACTGCAAACCCTAAATGCTTGATACGGTAGCCAAGCTCTTCGGCATAGTTCACGTCTTGCAGGGTAATACCAGTAATACCTTCACAGTAGACTTTATCAAACTGTAACGGAATACCAAAAGCAATAGAGGCGAGTAGCGCTAATTTATGAGCGGCATCAATACCTTCAACATCAAAAGTAGGATCTGCCTCTGCATAACCTAACTCTTGTGCTTCGCTCAATACGTCAGCAAAAGGACGGCCCTTATCACGCATTTCGGTCATGATAAAGTTACCAGTACCGTTGATGATACCCGCGAGCCAGTCGATTTTGTTGGCGGCCAATGCTTCACGCATTACCTTGATAATTGGAATACCGCCTGCTACCGCTGCTTCATAAGCAACATGCACATTGTTTTCTTCAGCAAAGGCAAAAATCTCATTACCGTGTTCAGCGAGTAGAGCCTTATTTGCCGTAACCACGTGCTTGCCATTTTTAATGGCTTGCATAATGACGTCTTTGGCTAAGGTAGTACCACCAATTACTTCGATAACAATATCGACATTATCGCTTGCGGCAATTGCCATCAGATCGCTGTTTTGCATGATATTGGTATCAATATCATCACGCTGACGACGCGTACCGACTTCGGTAATAATAATGTCGCGTCCGCTACGGCGTTTTAGCTCATTTAAATTGTCATTGATCAGATTGATCACGCCCGTTCCGACGGTGCCCAGACCAAGTATCGCTAGTTTGATGGAATTACTCACAGTATCCTCAAGAGGTTAAATATAATGAAGTCAGTATAAGCGGTGACAGTGTCAAATGAGTCTGCGACATCAAACATAACGTCTGTGCGCATTGCCTAGTACTGCCTGCCTATCTACTTCATCATAGTTGAATAAAAAAGCTCAAATAAAAAGGGTGTTGCTCATTTTGCATCGCGCTTTATCGTATCATACCGACAAGGCATTGTGACGTCTATACAATCTCATAAAAGCCAATGTTATAAAGGCTAATACCATAAAAGCCAATGTTATAAAGACAACGTCATCAAGGTTATATCAGCTTACGATTATAAAAAAGCAGTAGCTTCAATCTTGTTTGGCATATGTATATATCATTTATGCTTGATTGCCAATATTAGTTGTTAATATGAGTAACTAATACTGGTAACTCAAATGATTAGTTAGCACCTACTGCTTGTGCCAATTCTGCTGCAGGCAAGTAGCCACCTACTTGTTGTCCTGTCTCGGTAAATACCGCAGGCGTACCACGCACACCAAGTCTTGAGCCTAGAGCCATATGTTCTTGGACAGGGTTGGCACAGCTAGGGGCCTGTACGTTGGCACCGATTTTTGCTTGATCCATTGCAGCTTTACGATCCTGACTACACCAGATCGCTTCCATTTTTGGTACAGACTCTTGACTGCGTGGCCATGCCAGATAACGAACCTCGATACCACGCGCATTGATATCATCCATTTCTGAATGTAGTTTGCGACAGTAGCCACAGTCTGCATCGGTAAAGGCATAGATGACGGCTTTGGTTTCGCCTTTTGCTGGATAAATCACCATGTCTTTTTTATCGACGGCTTTTAGCGCTTCTTGTGCTGTCGTAGCAACTAGGGCGGCACTGATATCAACCGGAGCGGCATCACCCACAGCGATGATCTGACCTTGAATAATATGCTTGCCAGCTTTATCAGTAAAGAAAGAAGGTAGACCTTCAGCGGTCACCCAATAAATACCATCCATATCTGTCGGTACAGCTGAAACGATAGTTTCCTCGATACCAGAGCTTTTTAGGTTCGCCTGTAACGCCTTCACCACGGTTGCATCATTACCAGCTGACGGCTTAGCAGCAGTGGCATTTGTCTGTGCAGCGTTTACAACACTGGTATTGCTGGTTGCATCAGCGGCATTGTTTGAGCAGCCAGCAGCGATACCAACTAACAGCGCACTCATCATAAAACGAGATAGAACGGTACGAGAAAGAGGATTACGTAAGGTGGTATTTTTGATAGTGGGGAACGGCATACGGGTTTCCTATAGGCGTCGCGCCTAATCATGAGTTCGTTATAAAAAGCGCTATAAACTTTTCTATATAGTAATGTGTCTTGGCAGTGTTTTAAAGGTCTAACATTGAAGAAGTTTTTATAACTTATTGATAATAAAAGATAGGTAATAACATCCTTCATATTACCATATTTACGCCAAATAATAGCGAACGGAAGGCAGCCAAGAAGTATCAGTAAAGCCAACTTTAAAGAATAGCTATCAACATAAATTCAAAAAACAAGATACATTTGTGCTATTTAACATAGTTGCTTGAACTTGTAATCTATGGCTAATCGCATTGTTTCTATAAAAATCTGTATAAAGTGCATTGTATGAACCATTTGAGAACGACTTACTTTAACAAATTTGCTTTAAGGAGCACACATGGCAGGTGCCAGTTTATTAACCTTACTCGATGACATCAGTGTTTTAATGGATGATGTAAGCGTCATGACCAAAGTCGCTGCCAAAAAAACCGCGGGCTTAGTTGGTGATGATTTAGCACTCAACGCCGAGCAGGTCACAGGGGTTAAGCCAAATCGTGAGCTCCCCGTCATTTGGGCAGTTGCCCAAGGCTCTGCCGTGAACAAAGTGATTTTAGTACCAGCGGCGCTATTGATTAGTTATTTTATACCGTGGTTGATTACTCCGCTATTGATGATCGGAGGGCTATACCTGAGTTATGAAGGGGCTGAGAAGGTCATTCACAAATTTTGGCCGAAGTTGTTGCCTCATGATGAAGAGCAAAATGCCCGTTTAAAAGCCAACGCAGATGAGTCGGTAGATTTGGTCGCGTTTGAAAAGGACAAAATCAAAGGTGCCATACGTACAGACTTTATCTTATCAGCTGAGATTATTGTTATCTCTTTAGGCGCAATTACAGCAGCTGGTGGCGATATTGTCCAAAAGGGCATCGTACTTTCGATAGTGGCTGCTGTCGTGACCGTCGGTATTTACGGCTTAGTTGCAGGCATCGTAAAGATTGATGATGCGGGTCTGCATTTGATTGAAAACTCACAAGCAGGTGATAGTAAGCGCAAGTTTGGCGAGTTTATGCTTGCGGCTGCGCCAAAGCTTATGAAGTTTTTGTCCATAGCAGGCACGATTGCGATGTTCTTGGTGGGCGGCGGTATTATCGTTCACGGTATCGGCTTTTTGCATCACAGTGTAGAAGACATTGCCCATCTTACTGGGGTATTTGAAGGGTTAACCGCGTCATTGTTAAATGGATTGGTCGGACTGATTGTTGGCGCTATTGTGGTAGCTATTGTTACTACTATTGGTAAAATCCGTGGTAAAGATGACACAGCGTCTTCTGCACATTAAGCTTATTTGCTTTTTATTGTCTCTCGTTTGAATTAGCAAGTAAGTTTGACTGTATTAAGATAAAAAGCCCCAAAGCTACAAATAGCTTTGGGGCTTTTACATTTGAGCTTATATGACTAGCTGTCGCTGTCTACATCATCAGATGCGAGCTTTTCAGCCTGCGTCGGCTTCTTATGATCCATCTTAGGCTTACGACTGCGCGCCTTTGGTACTTTTGGCGTAGTCAGATTAAACATACCAGTCTGTGGAAGCAATTGCTCAGCCACATTTTCGATCATGTTTTTATAGCTGGCTATGGTCGTCTTAGACTTAGCTGCCTGACTGTCATCTTTGCTAGCCTCTTTAGTAGCTTCTACTACTACCGATTCAGTAGTCTGCTCAGTCTCTAACACGTTTTCTGCAGCATTTTCTACTTCATTGCCAGTTTGCTCTGCAGGGATTTCGACCTCCGCTTCCTTAGCTTCTGACTGAGCACGCTCGACTTCTAGCAATTGCTCACTATCAGCACTGACATTTTCTGTCTGTGTCTGATTGGCGAGGGCAGTCGCTTCAACGTCATGCGCATCGACTTCGCTATCGGTTTCGGTTTGCTCGACGGTAGCTTGTTCAGCAGGTACGCTCAATACAGCGGGTTCCTGATAATCAGGGTGCTGTCCGCGTGGATCATTGCTAGCACGCTTAGTGATAGCACGTGGCTCAACGTCTGTCTTACCTTGCGCGGCTGCGAATTGACTCACAGCTTGGGTCATCGCTTCGAAGCGTGCAAGGTAGTCGGCAGCCAATGGTTGATAGCCATAATTGCTAAAGTCAAAGCTCTGGCTAGCAGCATTAGAGCTATTATTAGCACCCTGAGATTGCTCATTATGCAACGCAATAGTCGCGATAAAGCAGTTGATAATGCCTTCTTCTGCTAAGCGCGTTTGCGCTTCTGGTAGCGTGGCACGAATAAACTCACCAACCGTGCCGCGTATTGCTGGCACATTAGTAGCAGCTGGCTTATCCGCTTGAGCAGCTTGCTGAGCGAGTACTACACGTGGATCGTTACTCGCTTGCCCAAATTTCTCAGCAGTCACGTAACGTGTGCCAAATAGTGCTTCATGGGTTAGCTCAAGTGCTGAGTTACTCACATTACTTGTGCTTGCACTATTACTGTCAGCCTGAGTACTTTGAGCTTCATCACTCTTACTCACATTTTCAGCAGTCTTGGTTTTCTGCTGTTTTGGATTCTGAGTTTCTTTAGCTGCTTCAACGTCAGTAGTTACCGACGTTGGAGCTTCCGCTTTACTTTCGGTGTTACTCGTAGAGGTCGATGGTGCCTCTACAGCTACAGGTGCTTTTTCTCTTCAGCAGCCTGCTCATGCTTAGGAGCATCGTTTTGAACCTTAGCTTGTTCAGTAGTTGTACGCTTATCGTCATTTACCTGATTGGCATTTGCTTCCACCATACTTTTTCGTTATCGCTTTTCTTATCAGCGTTCGAAGCAGTGGTTTTTTGCTTATCAGTGTTCTGCTCATTGCTACTATGCTTATCAGTAGGTTTTTGAGCAGCTGTTTCGTTTGAACGCTCATCTTTTGCTACGTTATTCGTCGCGCTTTGCTGCTCACTAGGCTGAGTTTTGGCCTGTGTGGATTTGCTATCATCTAAAGATAGATGCACCACTTCAGGGGCTTTTAACTCAGTTGGCGCTTCATTGACCTGTAGCACGACCTCGTTAGGGTCTTGATTGCGACGTGCACTATGCTGATTTTCGCTATTGGCAGCATCGTTGTTTCTAGCGTTCTGCTGTTTGCTGTGCTTAACGCTGTCAGCCGTTAGTGTCTCACCGCGCTCTAGCTTACCGCGTGAGCCGCGTTGGCTATGCGATTTACGCTTAGTCCGAGTTTGCTCATCTGCTTTAGAGCTGTTTTCGTTATCAGCATCACTGCGCTCGCTTGCGTTACGATTGCTGTTCTGTTGATTGCTATCTTGGCGGTTATTACGATTGCGATCGTTCGTGCGTCTGTTATCGTTCTGACGCTTGTCTTGCTGTCTTTGGTCTTGAGTATCAGACGACTTGTCATCAGCACTGTTTGAGCCAGTACTTTCTGAGCTACTGTTTACGTTGCCAGCAGTCTCGTCAGTTGTCTCTTTTCTTTGACGCGGCTTAGAAGATCTAGACTTACGCGGCTTACGTCTTCTTCTGTCTTCATTGCTGCTGTCGTCAGTCTCGCTGTCATTGCGACGCGCCTGTTGACGATTAGCATTGTTATCTGACTGTTGGCCGTCGTTTTTCTGACTGTTGTTTTGTTGAGTTGGCTGCTCACTAGTTACAGCGGCACTATTCAATGCATTGCTATCAACTTGACCAAACGAGCCTAAGCTTTGCGCGCCCGTGTTTACTAGCGCCTCGATTGCTTGAGCGGCATCTCGGCTACTGACACTAGGTGTGGTTGTGGCTTGCGGCGCTTGAGCGAATAGATTTGATAACCACGCAACGGCTTTCGGTTGAGCAGTAGCCTCGACACTCTGTGTCTGCGGTGCTACTGGAGCGGCAACACTAGCAGTTTTATTAGCTTGCGGTGCAGGTGCAGGCGACACGTCGTTGGTATTTTTATGATTACGACGATCATTGCTATGATTTACCGTATCATTCTGCGTTTGCGTGGCTGCATTCTGCTGTGTGTTTGAGCGGCTCTGCTTATTATCTGCAGTTTTACGAGGCTGGCGAGTAGGCTGCTGTTCAGGACGTTCTTTTTCAGCAGTCTGCCAGTCAACGTTGTAGCCAAGGTCACTATGCTCTTGTTGCTGAGTATCAGTGATACGCTCATAGCTCGATGGAGCAAAGCCATCACGGTTGAAATGGAGCTTGAAGTTTGGTGATTCTAAATGCGCGTGTGGCAAAATAGTAATACGCGTGCCACTGTCTTGCTCAAGATAAACCAAGCTATCGCGCTTCTCATTTAATAAGAATGCAGCGATGTCCGTTGGAACTTCTGCTTGTACTTCACCTTGACGTTCTTTAAGAGCGATTTGCTCAATTTGACGCATGATAGATAGTGACAATGAGCGCAAGTCACGAATCATACCGTTGCCGTGACAACGTGGGCAGATATAGCCAGTTGACTCTTCTAAGGAAGGACGTAGACGCTGACGGCTCATTTCCATTAGACCAAATTTAGAGATATCGCCGAACTGAACGCGTGCACGGTCATATTTGGTCGCATCAATCAGACGTTTTTCTACTTCTTTTTGGTGCTTATTGTCATTCATGTCAATGAAATCAATAACGATCAAACCACCCATATCACGCAAACGAAGCTGACGAGCAATCTCATCGGCTGCTTCTAAGTTGGTATGGTAAGCGGTCTCAGCAACGTCTGAACCTTTGGTTGACTTAGCTGAGTTAATATCGATAGAGACCAGTGCTTCTGTTTGGTCAATAACGATTGAACCACCTGATGGCAGACGAACTTCGCGCTGATAAGCGGTTTCGATTTGCTTTTCGATATTAAAGCGCGAAAACATCGGCTCATAATCAGTATATTTGCGTAGCTTTTCAGCTTGTTTTGGCATTACCGCATCGATAAACCCAGCCGCTTCAATGTAAGCGTTTTCGTTATCAATCCAAATCTCAGCGATATCATCACGTAGATAATCACGAACAGCACGTGTGACAACGCCCGCTTCTTGGTGAACCAAGCGCGGTGATGGGTATTTTTGGTTTTGTTCTTGAATGGCTTGCCAAATATTGAGCAAGTGGTTTAGATCGTGCTGTAAATCTTCCTGAGTCTTACCAATACCAGCAGTACGAATGATGACACTCATGCCTTTTGGTAAATCAAGGTTGCTCAGCATACGCTTCATATCTTCACGCAGTTTGCCCGAGATTTGACGTGAGATACCACCACCGCGAGGGTTGTTTGGCATTAATACTAGGTAGCGACCTGCTAATGACACATACGTCGACAGGGCAGCGCCTTTATTACCACGCTCTTCTTTTTCGACTTGGACGATTAGCTCGTCACCTTCTTTGATCAGTTTTTTGATGTTTTCGTCACGTGGGTTGCCGCTTAGGTATTCAGCAGAGATTTCACGAATTGGCAAAAAACCTTGACGCTGAGAACCGTATTCGACGAATACTGCTTCAAGCGATGGCTCGACACGGGTCACATGACCTTTGTAGATGTTAGATTTTTTTGCTCACGAGTACGGTTTTCTAGGTCGAAATCGTACAGATGATTGCCTTTACATAAGGCGACACGAATCTCTTCGTTTTGAGTGGCGTTGATCAAAATGCGTTTCATATTTGTATCCTATGAGTACGCATGACAACGATAAGACAGTCTTTAGGACATAGTGGCAAGTGTGGCTAATATTGTGATTAGCGTGTGTAGATGTTCATTAACGGTAGAACGTAAATCGTGGGTTTATAAAGCACATGGGCTTTATAAACAGCTTCTTTTACCTGAAGTAATGAGCAGTGCTCACGTTAATATCAGTAATATAGGGTGTAAGGCTACGGTACTCATATTTTATCATCAGTAAACTTGGTACATATATGATTGGGTCAGCGAGTCAAAGCGCTCTTATTCTCAGTACGTTCTATTGGTAGTGATTTCAGCGCACGTTGTAAGCGTGGGCGAGGGTCAGTTACATCTCTAAAAAATACTGATATTAAAAAGGCGTGGTGCTGTTGCCATTCATCCATCAAAGTCTAACAATAATATCGCGGTCATGATTGCTACTATATAGGGGCGTCATTCAGCGGTTGTTTATTCAGGCGAAGCAATTGGTTACTCTTTGTTTATCGTTCTTTGTATAACGTCAATAATATCTTGGGTATCTCAAGGTTAGGTGTCGCAGCTTTTGTTATCAGCGGGGCGTACTTGGCAAACAGAGTAATGGACCAGCTTGTCAGCGTGGTATCGTATTTACATTGTTATCGTCATCTGTTTGACCACCAATACTTAGGCAGCTATCGATATACTTTTCGATCCTAACGCTAAACTACCCATACTTGCTCAACTATGCTGGCATAAAGAACCATCAGATAAATAGTCATTAAATAATGATTGATTATCGAGTACGGTCGTTGTCATGCAATTAGTGAGTCAGTGTTGTGTTGTAATCGGTTAATAAGCTAATTTATTATCAGCGTTATAAACGCGATGGTATTTAGTGTCACTATTTATTTTATGGTACCGAATAAGATTCAGTACAGTATTTTTAATTTGTAGGGCTATATTTGGTAAGTAATACCTCTAAATAAAAATGGGCCCTAAAATCAGATGAAACGTGTCAGGTCAGCAGGATAAACAGTGTCAACCTCTTTACTGGCAAGTAGTGGAAAACTGACAAGCAATAAAATGGTGGTCAACTATTTGTAACAACAATGATTATTGCTGTCACCTCTGCTTAATTGTCGCTCAACATGCTAAACTATAGCAAATCTTTGTGTAAATACCTAACTAAAAATGACAAACTCAAAAATGAATGACGACGCTACTACCCATGAAGCCCCTGCTATTTTTAATAGCAAAACACGCCCACAAAGCGCTGACGATGAGATTAGCAATTTCGGTAAGGTGAACTACCTCGAAGTAACGCGCCATCAACACGACCAGCGTTTGGATAACTTTTTGTTAAACCGTTTAAAAGGTTTGCCAAAATCACATATCTATAAAATGATTCGCTCAGATGAGATACGTGTCAATAATAAGCGCTGTAAAGCACACGATAGAGTGCAGCGTGAAGATGTGGTACGTATTGCTCCTGTAGAGCTAGCAACGCGCGAAAAACCAATTATTAGTACCGAGTTCGCCAAAAGCTTGCTGGCGCGCGTGGTCTATGAAGATGACGGTTTGCTAGTGCTAAATAAACCTTCTGGTATCGCTGTGCATGGCGGTAGCGGCTTGGACTTTGGGGTTATCGAAGCCATGCGTGAAGTGACGGGTAAAAAATACCTAGAGCTAATCCATCGCATTGATAAAGACACATCAGGGCTACTGATGATTTCCAAAAAACGCTCAACGCTCAAAGTGTTGCAGCAGTATTTGGTAGACAAGACCATTCAAAAGCACTATCTATGTCTTGCCAAAGGACAACCTGCGCTTAATGAGCAGCGTATCAATGCGCCGTTGCTACGTTATACACTTGCTAGTGGTGAGCGCCGAGTGAAAGTAGACAGCCAAGACCCACAAGCGAAAGAAAGTCAGACTGATATCATTATCCATGATCGCTTTATGATTAATAGTCAGCCAGTAAGCTTAATTGAAGCCAAGCCATTGACGGGTCGCACTCATCAAATCCGTGTTCATTTAGCGCATATCGGTCATGCTATCTTGGGTGATGACAAATATAACGTTCATGATAAATCAGGTGTCCATCGTTTGTGTCTACATGCATGGCGCTTAGATATTCCAGGCTACAAGACCATTACTGCGCCATTGCCAGACGATATGGCAGATTGGTTACCAGAAACAACGAAGTTGCCTGAATAGTTTTTCAAAATTAATTCTTAAGCCAAACTATTTTTGTATTTTCTTAAACGTCACGATATCTTATTTTTACGAATAAGCCGCCGTGACGTTTTAGTATCTGCTATTTATTATTGTTATTCATTAAGGTAAATTCATGACCAAACCAGCTACAATTTCAGAACGCATTATAAATGCTCAACCATCAGCAGAACACAATCTGTCTTATAAGACGTTGATTATTTTTGATTGGGACGGCACGCTAATGGATTCAATCGGTCTAATCGTTGATTCTATGCATGTGGCTGGCGAAGCACATGGGTTTGAGACGACTGATAAAGCTGTAAAAGATATTATTGGTCTGAGCTTAATGAATGGGATTAAGATTTTATATCCGCAGGCAAATGATACGCAGTTGCGTGAGATTCAGCAAACCTATGCAGAGTACTATATTGCCAATAGTCATAGTACGCCGCTATTTGAGCCGATAGAGCATATGTTGCAAACTTTGCAGCAGCAGGGTAAAACGCTCGCCGTAGCAACGGGTAAAAAAGAAAAGGGCTAGATCGTGTATTAGATGCCTCAGATAGCCATGATTATTTTACGATTACGCGTTGTGCTGATGAGTCAGGCTCAAAACCTGATCCGCAGATGTTAACCGATATTTTGGAATACACGCAGCAGCAGGTTTCTGATGCTGTGTTTATCGGCGACAGTATCTATGACATTCAGATGGCAACAGCACTAGGAATGACCAGTATAGCGGTGAACTATGGTACGGCAACGAGTGCAGAGCTTGCGGAGCAAAATCCAACCTATCAAGTTAATACTCCACAAGCGCTAGTGGATTTGCTATGTAGGTAGAGCTACTTTTATCATTCTCGTTATTTTAATAGCACACCGATAATAATGAGTGAATAAACAGGCAATAAAAAGGGTTTATCGTAATAGCGATAAACCCTTTTTATAAAGAAAACGATATTTATTTGTTTTCTTTATCAACGCTTTCTTTTTCAATAGCGTCTTCTAACTCAGCGCCTTCTAGCAACGCAAAAGATGACTCAATGATTTTGTCTGCATCAAGCTGATACTCATACCAGTTGCCCATTATCCCAGCCAGCTCATCGAGACCTTCTTTTCTGAGAGCCGAAAACAACTGAATGGTACAGTTTAAGCCCAGTTTTTTCAGGCGTTTACGAGTCTCAAGGAGGGCGTTCTTAGAAGCACCGTACTTCAGTTTATCTGCTTTGGTCAGCAGAATATGTACTGGTAGCTCACCATCGTTTGCCCAGTGCAGCATTTGCTCATCAAAAAACTTAAGCGGATGACGAATGTCTGTCATCAGTACCAGACCTGCAAGGCTTGAACGTGATACCAAGTATTCTTCTAGCTCAACTTGCCATTCTTTTTCATCTCTAACGGAACAGCTGCATAGCCGTAACCAGGCAAATCGACCAAACGTCTGTCAGTATCACCGATACTAAAAAAGTTAATCATCTGCGTGCGTCCAGGTGTCTTAGACGAGCGAGCCAATTGACGCTGATTGGTTAAGGCGTTGATGGCTGATGATTTGCCAGCGTTTGAGCGCCCTGCAAAAGCGACTTCCAATCCCATGTCAGGCGGACAGAGACGAAAGGTAGGTGCTGACATCATAAATTCAGTTTGCTGAATTTTCTGACGAGATTTGGTATTGAATAAGGCATGTTCAGCGGCGACATCGTTAAACGGGGTACTCATAAATGGCTCATTAATCTTAAAAAATTGGATGCGATTATAAAATTTTAGTCAGCTGATGATTCAAGTCATCGGCGCGGTCAAGTAATTGGTCAAGCGATAGGTAAATCAAGTTAAAAGGCTATTATTCATTAATACAGTTATGTGCAAATCATAAAAGTAGCTATTTAATATTACTGGCTATTCTATACTATTCCGTGTCTTACTTATTGAAATAACTGCGATTAGCATCATATAAATAGTAGGATAACATTAAAGTTGGCCAGTCATTAAGACAAGTTCTCAGCTTTAACAAAGCCATATCCAAATTCTCTATGTTTATATGACATATATTGTTACAATGTTTAACGAGAGATGTTTAATAGAACGATTGATGAGACACGTGAAATATCACGAGGAGGTGCTCTATGTTTTCAATCAGTAAACTTCTTAGCACGAGTTATCGCGCTATAATTGCTAGCAGTGCTGCACTATTATTAAGTGGCATTATGATTAGCAGCGCAGGTGCGGCAGATATCGCCACTACCTATAATAACTCATGTGCAGCCTGTCACGATAGTGGCGCGTTAAATGCCATTAAAAAAGGTGATAGTGCCAAGTGGCAACAGCTGATTAAACAAAAAAGTATGCCGACGCTTATCAAGTCTGTCAAGGTGGTATGCCGCAGATGCCAGCAGGTGGTCTTTGCGACAAATGTAGTGAGGACGACTATCGTAAACTTATCGAGTATATGAGCAAATAATCGACTTATAAATATAAGTTAAACATATAAAATAAAGCGCTAGGCTAACAACCTATCGGCGCTTTTTGTTTTTGCGTCATATTGTATATTGTGTTGCCAGAAAACTGATGGATACTATGATTAAGTAGGCAAATGATACAAAGTCTTGCTATAATAATCGAAAATAAACCCTGATGTTAGTAAGTACTTTCAGACTGCTTGTGTCCAAGACCTCAAAATATACGCCATTCTCATGATTAAAGAGGCGGCTATATCAGGTATCTTACCAGTGCAATCACTCTAAATAATGCTTACGCCGAGCTAGTAGGATTTGTATCAATGAAAAAGTTAATCGCTGCTGCCAGCTTATGCGTTGCAAGTTTCAGCGTACAAGCTGCTATTATTGTTCCTGAATATGACGTCAATGCAGGTCAAAAAGTTGCAGAAACCGTTTGTGCCGCTTGTCATGGTCTTAATGGCGTCAGCATTGTTCCTGCACAGCCAAACCTTGGCGGCCAAAACGTAAAGTACCTATATAAACAGCTAGTCAACTTTAAAGCAGGTTATCGCAAAAACGGTATCATGCAATCACAAGTTGCTAGTCTGTCTCAACAAGACCTAGCTAACGTAGCAGGTTATTATGCCAGTCAAGCGCCTTGGGGCGTTGGCTACGGCAATCCTGCAACTAATCAAGAAGCGACTAAGCTATTCTTGGGCGGCGATAAGTCGCGCGGTGTTATTGGCTGTGCCGGCTGTCATGGTCCAGATGCTGCAGGTAACACTTGGGCTGCATTTCCAAAGCTAGGCGGACAGCACGCTCAGTATATTGCAACTCAGCTAAAACTATTCCGTGCTGCTGGACGTGTTGATGATATCGATAGCGATGATCAAAAACGAGTCAATGATGCAGCCAAAGAAGGCGAGATGGGTATGATGCAAACAGTTGCATCGAAACTATCAGATCGTGACATTCGTATCCTGTCAGACTATGTAAGTGCCATTCACTAATTGAGTCGCACTAATTCAATATCTGATACATGCTTTGCTTTGCATAGAAGGCCATTAAGTAAAGCCACTGAGTATTGAATCGCATATTGATTATACCTGAATGACTAAACCCCGATTTCGGGGTTTTTTATAACTGTTTGTCCCTTATATTAAGACAGTATTTAGATGAATTCATTTACAGAGGCCAGTCGTTGCTCTGTATAATTATAAATTATCGTTATTCACTTTATACCAATTTTCAAAATATGGTTAGCCGTGTTAAACATGTTCAGTCTACCATGCGTGGTACTTGCACTTGTTTTGTTTGCTAACCCAGTTTTTGTGAATGGTATTAGATCGTTTGGATTGAAATTATGATGATCCGTTATGCTTCTTATTTTATCGCGGCGCTACTACCGTTATTGCTATTTCGTTGGTTTGCACCTGCGTCAATTGGTGAGATTGACTTTTGGTTACTATGGTTATTAGCCATGGTAGTGGTTGCGCTACCAGTCGTTTACGCTGAGATAGCATTGGCCTATCGCAGTGTCGAAGGCCCTCTAGCGGGTATGCAAAAGCTCACTCGTGAAGCAGATGTCAGTCCGATCTGGCGTAGCTTTGGTTGGTTAGCGGCATTAGTCTCTATTGTGATTGCAGCGTTGGTTATATCTGGCGCAAGTACGGGCATATTGTCTGCATTAACTGAGCTAAATAGCGTACCCGATGTACCGAGCTTCGCAGTTGCTGCAGGTCTGATGGTCATTGCAGTACTCTTAAGCTTGCTGGGTATTGCACCTTTACCTATTGGTTTAGGACTGATGGTAATAGGGTTGCTGCTAGGGTTCGCAAACGGTGTACCCAATGCTGGGTTTGCCATGACTGATGTCAGTTTGACAGAATGGGCACGTGCAGTCGCGTTAGCATTAGTGAGTGTCGGTGCGGGTACAGGATTATACTGGTTCGGTCAGAACTTGGTGAGCAAACAGACAGTCACAGCGGTAGAAGCAAACAATCAGCAAGTAAAAAACAGAGCGGCTACTCGTGAGTACCGTGCAACTAAGCTGGTGTTACCGATTTGGGTGTTGCAACTGCTGATAGGAGTAGTGGCTTTATTTACTAGTGGTATGTCGCTACCGCCAATTGGACAGCTGTTATATTGGGGCGGGGTGTTATTTGTGGCGAGTTACTTGCTACATTACAGCACGCAACAGTTAGCGCATAAATTTGGATTATTGGTTAGTTTGATAATCACTTTTGCTGTAGCTTTATTACTAGTGGTTGCGATACCGACAGCATGGTTAGTTGGCATCTTGGTCATTATTAGTAGCATTGCTGTACTATTATTATCAGTATTTGCGGGTTGGCAGATGAAGATTAGCCATCTACGCAAGTCACTAAATTTTAGCAATGAAGCAGTTTATAACTTGTGGCGAGTGGCGATACGTTTAGTCGTACCATTAGCATTACTGCTAGCACTGATAGGTTGGGTGATGCAGTGGTTGAGCTAACAGTCGAAGGTCGTGACAGCAGTGTGCCACAGTCTACGCAAGCCAATCTAATAACAGTATATCTGGCGTATGCTGAAGATGAGCAGCGCCAGCATTACCTAGCTTTGCAGGTTAAACAAGGTACTAGTTTGCATGAAGCATTGGCGCAAGCAGGGTGGCTTGAGAAATTTGCAGAACTGGCGAAGTGGTGTGAGCAAGTAATAGATATCACCACGCCAACTGCGAAACGTTGGCATGTGGGAATTTATGCACAGAAACAGCCATTAAGCTATTTGCTACAGCCTTTTGACCGTATCGAGGTATATCGCAGTTTAAGCGCTGATCCTATGTCTCAGCGCAAAAATAAATCTCGTAGCTAACCGTTAACTATCTAAGCTAATAGGTTTCGCTGACTATGATGCTGGCAGACTCTCAATACCTTCGATGCGCGTGACCAAACCATTATCATCAAAGTAAACAATTAAATGCTGGCTAGCGTTTTTGACATCTGCGATGCCTTTACGGCTACCTTCAGTGCCTGCTTTGTAGTCATAGATATAATCCCAGCGTTTAGGCTCAAGAGTATCTCGAATCGCAGGGCTGCCAAGAGTATAAAGAACTTGGTTTTGATTCATACCCACTTGTAGCTTCTGGGCTTGGTTTTGAGTAATCGCTGTGCCTTGTGGCAAATCAATCTTATAAACACTCAATAATGAGCAGCCAGACATAGCAACAGTAGCGCTAAGCATACTGGTGATAACGATCTTACGTAATGCGCTGGTGTGGCTTAACGGACGGAAATTTAATGTCTTTATCATGGTAAGATGACTCATAAGAAATGAATTAGGTGTGGCCAGCGTTAGGTCGTACCAGTCTGACCGACAATCTTGGACAAATGATACGTCATTTACTTGCAATTGCCTACCACTTACGACATTATTTACCAAACACAATCTGAATGGTTAGATTAATTATATTTTAAATTCATAGGCTTGCATCTCGATATTTAGAAAATAATAAGAGAGATGTCTGCGTAAGTTTCATCAGTTTATTATTAATCATTTACTTTATATTAAATAAAAATAATCTTTGCTGATTATTTATCTCATATTTTCTATTTGTTAAGGCTGTTACAGTCAAAAGGGATATTATGGCTTCTTTTACCAATCAAGATTTACGTAGAGCAGGACTCAAGGTCACGTTACCTCGTATCAAAATTTTAGAGCTATTAGAAAGCGCAAAGCTGCACCACATGAGTGCAGAAGAAGTGTATAAGGCGCTTATCGAGCAAGGTGAAGATGTAGGTCTTGCCACTGTCTATCGTGTACTGACACAGTTTGAACAAGCAGGTATTGTTGAGCGTCATAACTTCGAAAACAATCTATCTGTATTTGAGATTACCCAAGAAGAGCATCACGATCACCTAGTTTGTGATGTGTGTGGCAAGATTATAGAGTTTCATAATGAAGTCATCGAAGAAGAGCAGCTGAAAGTAGCAGAAAAACATGGCTTTAAATTGTCTGGGCATTCTCTTGTTCTATATGGTATCTGCGCGGATCAAGCCTGTAGAGACAGCGCGAAGTAATTGTCTAGCGTATAAGTAGAAACGCTTATTTCTATCAGTACTACGATATCGAACAATAAAAGAAACCCTCGTTATAAATAACGAGGGTTTTATATATATTCTATTCTGTATTGGAAAATCAATAATTTAGCTCACATCTAACGATAAACTATCAGCACCTTCATCTAAATTCGCTTTGCCGTTTTTGCTACTGAGCTTAATTTTTAGGCGTAGATCGTTAGGAGAGTCCGCATGTAGAATCGCTTCTTTATACGTTATCTCTCCTTGTTCATACAAATCAAAAAGTGCCTGATCAAAGGTTTGCATGCCACTGTCTCGTGAGCGTGTCATTACATCTTTGATTTCATGGACTTCCCTTTACGGATATAGTCACTAATCAGCTGCGAATTTAGCAAAATCTCAATAGCAGCGCGTCGTCCTTTACCGTCAGGCGTGGGGATAAGTTGCTGTGCGATAATAGCTTGTAGGTTCAACGACAAATCCATAAACAATTGATTATGGCGATTGGTTTCAAAGAAGTGAATGATACGATCAATTGCTTGGTTAGCATTGTTTGCGTGCAACGTTGCAAACACTAGATGTCCAGTTTCTGCGTACTGGATAGCATAGCTCATGACTTCACGGTTACGAATCTCGCCGATTAAGATAACATCGGGTGCTTGGCGTAGCGTGTTTTTTAGGCCCGCTTCAAATGAATGAGTATCGATACCAACTTCACGTTGGGTAATAATACAGCCGCGATGTTTATGAACAAACTCAATTGGGTCTTCTATCGTAATGATATGACCATGAGAGTTTTGATTGCGATGTCCTATCATTGCAGCAAGGGTAGTGGACTTACCTGTACCCGTTGCGCCAACTAATAGAACAATACCGCGTTTTTTCATGGCCAATTCTTTTAACGCTGGCGGTAAACGTAATTCTTCGACCGTTGGAATGTTGTTTTCAATTTTCCGTAAAATCATTCCTGCCATATCGCGTTGTACAAATGCACTGACTCGAAAGCGTGCTTGCTGCGCTTCATCAGAGATGGCAAATTGACACTCGTTGGTTTCTTCAAACTCTTTTTGCTGGCTTGGCGTCATTACACCTTTGACCAATCTCATGGTTTGCTCAGCACTCAAAGGTGTTCTACCGACAGGTAAAATTTTTCCATTCACTTTCATGGAAGGTGCTACGTCAGCAGTAATGAAAAGGTCAGAGCCATTTTTGCTGATCATCAATTGTAATAGTTTATCAATGTCCATATCGCACCTGTACCAGATGTAAGTCAATTAAAATCATATTTTAAATACGTCAGTAAAAAGTAAAAAGTAATTACAGAGACCATAAGTTGTTTGTTATTTTTGATGGTATCTGTCAATACTGTCTGTTAGTACTATAAAAATGCCTCAGGTTGCTTGGCATAAGGACGTGCAACATCTTTACTAATGGTTCCCTTACTTACCAAGTTCTTTAACGTCTGATCAAGGGTGATCATGCCATCGCCTGCACCTGTTTGGATGGCAGAGTACATTTGAGCGATTTTGTTCTCACGTATCAAGTTACGGATAGCAGGGGTACCTATCATGATTTCATGGGCGGCTATACGTCCACCTGCTTGACGACGCAGCAATGTCTGTGAAATAACAGCTTGCAATGATTCTGACAACATAGCGCGGATCATGTCTTTTCAGCAGCTGGGAATACGTCAATGACACGGTCAATCGTTTTAGCCGCTGAGCTGGTATGCAAGGTACCGAACACTAAGTGACCAGTTTCTGCTGCGGTCAACGCTAAGCGGATAGTCTCAAGATCACGTAGCTCACCAACTAAGATAACATCGGGATCCTCACGTAGGGCAGAGCGCAATGCTGGCTCAAAACCCAAAGTATCACGGTGTACTTCACGCTGGTTGATCAAGCTTTTTTAGATTGATGCACAAATTCAATCGGGTCTTCGATAGTTAAAATATGCTCTTTTCGGCTTTCGTTAATATAGTCAATCATCGCCGCAAGTGTTGTTGACTTACCTGAGCCTGTTGGGCCCGTGACCAATACCACACCACGCTTAAAGTCTGAAACGCGTCTAAAGACATCGCCCATACCTAAGTCTTCCATCGTTAATACTTTAGAAGGAATGGTACGAAATACAGCGCCTGCACCGCGATTTTGATTAAAAGCGTTGACACGGAAGCGTGCTAGATTAGGAATTTCAAAAGAAAAATCCGTTTCAAAAAACTCTTCAAAATCGGCACGTTGCTTATCATTCATGATGTCATAAATAAGCTGATGCACGACCTGATGGGTCATCTCTGGCATATTGATACGGGTCATTTCACCATCAACACGTATCATTGCCGGCATACCCGCTGAAATATGTAAATCTGACGCCTTATGCTTAACGGTAAAGCGCAGTAAGTCTTCGATATTAAGATTGTTTTTTCGGCCATAATTTGATATTCCTATCACTTAGTCTAGGTAAGACAAAACACTATAAAAGTACGTGGTAAACTATTCATCGATAGCCTTAGTATAATAAGAAATGGCAAGAAGCTCACTAGTACAGGTCTTTACCATCACTAGCATATTCAGCAGCATATGTTAAAGCATGTAACAATATCATAACAAGACTGTGAGTATTTAACCATCTACTAAATCAAGAAAAACCAGAACTGGATCGTTTTAAAATAATTCTCATATAAGCTATTTCTAATTTAATTTTAAAAATCGGATAGTTATGTTTTTTATAATAAAAATCTTAAAAAATTAATCAAGCAATAAGGGCAGAATATGAAGGAAATGAATGGCAATGTTGATGAAGTGACACTTATCGATAACTGGCAGCAAGTTAGTAAGCAGATGAATCAAGCGTGTGATCATGCTGACAGACAGGCTGATAATGTTATGCTGCTAGCTGTTTCGAAAACGAAACCTGCCGATATGATCGCAACTTTAGCGAAGCAGGGACAGCGTGATTTTGGTGAAAACTATCTACAAGAAGCCATCGAAAAAATTACTGCTCTTAAAACGCAGCCTGTAGGCAAGAGTATCGTTTGGCATTATATCGGTAGTATTCAACGTAATAAGACACGTGACATTGCAGAGCACTTTGATTGGGTGCAAACGGTTGAGCGTGATATCATCGCCAAACGATTGAATGACCAACGGCCAGCTGGCCTGACACCGTTGAATGTGTTGATCCAATTAAATATCGATGACGAAGATAGCAAGTCAGGATGTCTGCCAAACCAGTTGCCAGAGCTGATAACAGCGATCAAAGGCTACGAGCGTTTGCAGCTACGTGGTCTAATGATTATTCCTGCTAAAGCAAATACGGATGCCTTTGCTCGAACTAAGCAACTGTTTGAAGAGGTTAAAGCTGACCATCCAGAGCTAGATAGCTGGGATACGCTTAGCATGGGTATGAGTGGCGATATGGCAGAAGCGATAGAAAACGGCACAACAATGGTACGTGTCGGCACTGCTATTTTTGGTCAGCGTGCTTGAAAAAATGTGAATAGGCTAGTTAAGCACTCTTTAACTAGCCAGTAAATTAAATGACATCTTCTAGTTTGGTTACTAGCATCTGCGTAATTTTAAGATTATCAGTCGCAATAATCTCAAATCGATAATTGGCATACTCAATCGTGTCGGTCTTTTTAGGGATTTTTCGGAGCATATACATCATAAATCCACTGATAGTTTCGTAATTTTGACTGCGTGGTAAGTCGACGATATCTAATGCACGAATTACATCTTCGATAGGAGTCATACCATCGATTAACCAGGAGTTGTCAGTACGCTGGACAATAGGCTGTTCCTCGAGCGTTACCAACTCACCCATCACAATGCTCATCACGTCTTTTAAGGTGATAACTCCAACGACTAGGGCATATTCATTCACGATGACTGCAAAATCAGCGCCAGTAGATTTAAACATCTCTAATACTTCAAACAAAGACAGCGTATCAGGTACGAAAAGTGCTGGTTTCAATAGAGTCTTGTTCGTTAAGCTAACTTCTTGTTGGTTCAAAACCAAAGCCAAAAAGCTACGAGATTCCACATAACCAACGATATGTTCTAAATCATCATCATGGCAGACCAGAAATTTATTGTGTGGCTGCTCAATCATGATATTCACGACTTCTTCGGTACTTGTTTTGGTATCAAAGTAAACGATATTTTCTCGAGGATTCATCACTGAGGTGACGGTACGCTCTTGCATATCAAAGATGTTTTCGATCAAGTGATGCTCTTGCTTTTTCAGTACACCCGCTTCGGCACCAGCATCCATCACTGCATAAATATCTTCTGGTGTCATATCATCTTGACGTATGGTTGAGATGCCAAAAAGTTTAAACAGGATATTTGCAGCCCCATCGAACACCCATATAATGGGCTTTAGTATAAATATTAACAACATCATCGGGCGTACAAGCCGTACCGCTATCGTCTCTGCATTTGACATGGCCAAACGCCTAGGCATTAGATCAGCAAGTAGTGAAAACAAACTCGTAATAAGTACAAACGATATGACTGATGCTATCGTTTCACTATTCAATAACTGCTCGAGATATGGACTGATGGCCGATTCACCCACGGCACCAGCTGAAATAGCGACTGCATTTAGCACTATTTGCACGACGGTGATAAAACTACCAGGGTGTTCCTGCATATTGAGGACATCAAGTGCGCGAACATCGCCTTCTTTTGCCATAATTTGGAGTTTAATCTTACGGCCTGCAGCGATGGCAATCTCAGCAGCAGAGACAAAGGTACTTAAGGCAAGCAATAAAAGAAGAAAAACACTAGCGGTTAGCAAACTCATGACGTACTCGAAAAAGGAATAAAGATAATTAAGGCAAATAGTTGGTGAAGCTGTGTGGAAAAGAATCGGGTTAGATGTAAAAGTTTTTGGTGGATAAAAACCAAAAAAGCTGGGCAAGCACCCAGCTAATAGTAAAAAATTCGATATCTTGTAAAACTGGTGAACTAGCACCTCTCAACTTATAGATAGTAAAAGTTGAGAGGTGTGTAGTAATTAGCCCTTGATTGACCACTTATTAACCAATGGATAACGGCGCTCACGTCCAAAAGCTTTGTGGCTAATCTTAGTACCGATAGGAGATTGCAAGCGTTTGTATTCGCTGTTGTCTACCATTTTGATGACTTTAGCGACCATCTCAGCATCAAAGCCTTTATCAATAATCTCTTGATAGCCCATATCTTCATCGATATATGACGTCAAGATACCATCTAACACATCGTAGTCAGGTAGGCTGTCTTGATCTTTTTGATCTGGACGTAATTCAGCCGATGGTGGACGAGTAATAACGCGCTCAGGAATAACCGGCGTATCTTCTAAACGGTTACGATAGCTCGCCAATTTATAGACTTGAGACTTGTATACGTCTTTTAGTACGTCAAAGCCGCCAGCCATGTCGCCATATAGCGTTGAGTAACCAACAGCCAATTCTGACTTGTTACCAGTTGTGATAACTAAATGACCGAATTTATTAGACAATGCCATCAAAATTACACCGCGAGCGCGCGCTTGGATGTTTTCTTCTGTCGTATCCGCTGGCGACTTATTGAATAACGGCGCTAGCGTATGACGGATGCCTTCGACAGCGTCAAAAATAGGGCAGACGGTGTAAGAAACATTTAAGCGACGTGCCTGTGCTTGAGCATCTTCTAGACTGATTTGAGAGGTGTATTCGTATGGCATCATGACCGCATATACCTTGTCAGCGCCTAACGCATCAACAGCGATACAGAGTGTCAATGCTGAGTCAATACCACCTGACAACCCGACAATAATGCCAGAGAATCCTGAATGATTGACATAGTCGCGTAGACCGACGACTAACGCTTGATACATTTCAGACTCACGGCTTAAGGTTAGAGGCGCTTTGGTCTGCTCGTTAAACTTAGCAGTTTTGACGTCTAACGTAGCCAGTAGCAACTGGTTCATAAAGCGCGGCGCTTCATGAGCAATGCTACCGTCAGCTTGTACAGCCATAGAGCCACCATCAAACACTAGATCGTCTTGCCCGCCGACAGCATTGACATAGACGATAGGTAGCTTATTCTCACGGCTACGCTTGGCCAGCATAGTCTTGCGATTGTCCTGCTTTTCAATCTCAAAAGGTGAGGCGTTTAAGCTTACGATTAAATCAGCACCTTGCTTTTTAAGCTCAGAGATAGGACCTTTTTCCCACAAATCTTCACAGATAAGCAGACCAATGGTAATGCCTTTATAGTCAAATAAAACTTGATTACGACCTTTATCGAAGTAGCGACGCTCATCAAACACGCCATAATTTGGCAAAATTTGCTTATGATAAAAGCCTTTTTGATGACCATTATGTAGGATGGCAGCAGAGTTAAAAGTACCATGATGATCGACATGTGGATAGCCGACAATCATGACGATATCATCGATATCACTCAAGGTAGATAAAGCGCTTTTGACGCGGCCAGACAAGCTTGGACGTAGCAATAAATCTTGTGGAGGGTAGCCCAAAAGAGCTAACTCTGGGAATACGATTACGTCAGCACCTTGTTCGCGTGCTTGTAATGCTAGGGTACGCATTTTTTCGACATTGGTTGCGATATCACCGACCAAAAAATGTGATTGAGCTAAGGCAAAAGTGACAGTATCTTGTGGTTTATTGGTCTTACTGGCTTCGTTTGAGGTGTTAGAGTTGGGGTTATCAGTGTCTTTTGACATTGTTATTGTTCCTATCGATATATTATTAAAATTTGGTGTGTCTGTATTGATTTCAAATAAAATCAAAGTAAATCCGAGATTAACTCAAAATTGCGCTCTTGCATATCAAGCTCAAATATTGAGCTGATATGCTGAGTCTAAATCTCGTATAAGCCTTTATAAAAGACTTATGATTTTGCTCAAGTAACTTACTCTAAATGATGGCGACACCCTAAAATTAGAACTTATGATAGTCTAAAAGAAGACGATATAAGCGGGTGTTGAAATCTGGCTCAGAGGATTCGATGTCTTTACGACGATGTAAATAAATATGTGCAAATAAACTTAACTACACTGAAAAGCTTAAAATAATTGCTTTAGTATAACATCAATTGTCGCGACAAATAGAACGCACCAGTGGATTCCCTTATAAGATAACAGTTTAAAAGCTGAACATAAAAGCAGTTTTCAATACATCATTTTTACACACTAAATTCATGCATTATGCGCTAGTCATTATCGTCGCCATCTAGTAAGCTTGCATAGACAAAGTTGTAAGTAAAGATTACAACAACGCGTTATATAATTCACACGCTTTATTGCATAATAAAGCGTGCTAACTGCATTTTTATTGTGTTATCTATGATAATAAATTGCTATGAATTCACGCTATGGAACTGAACACAGTCATACTATTTAACTGTTATATTACTTAATCTTCATGTGAATTTATAAGTCTGTAGCAATATAAGTCCGACGCAATGCTTTTTTGTACGACTCGCAACTCTCGCTAATGGATATGGCTTACAGACAATGTCTAAGAGCTGATATTCATCACACATTTATAAACTCGCCAGCAAAATTATCGTTTGCTGTCCGCTTTTGGTTTATACGCTATGATTGAAAACTGGACAAAAGAATTTATTATTCAGCGCTTATTAGCAATTACGTTGCTAGTAGTGCTGTTCGTATTGTGTTTTCAAGTGGTACAGTTTTTTATTGTACCAGCGCTGTGGGCAGCGATTTTGGCCTATGTGACTTTTCCTATTTATAATTTCTTCCATGAAAAGGTGAAGCTAAGCCCAGATTTTAGTGCCGCTATTATGACGGTGAGCATCTCACTGATAATAGGCGTGCCACTGGTCATCGGTGTGTTTATCTTGCAGCAAGAAGCTTTGAGTTTAATCAGTAACTTGATCTATCGTATCAAGGTAGGTTACTTAGATGTGCCTGACTCCCTCAAAGATTTGCCTATCATCGGTCAGCAAGTCAAAGATGTACTATGGCGTATCAATAAAAACCCAGAAGGGACGCTAGAAGCTTTTCGCATTTGGGTTCAGTCGCATTTATATTATGGCAAAATAGCATTTGATGTGGTGTTCAGTAGTTTGGCCAAACTCGGTATGGCGTTAATGACGCTCTTCTTCTTTTACCGAGATGGCACCAGTCTGGTTCGGCAGATTCGTCAAGCGCTGCGCAATATCATCGGCAATCGCATCGACGGTTACATCGATTCTGTAGGTACAACCACACGTGCCGTAGTCTACGGTATTGGTTTAACAGCGTTGGCACAGGCGACACTGGCAGGTATCGGCTATTACTTCGCTGGTGCGCCAAGTCCTATCTTATTGACCATTGTCACGTTTATTATTGCCTTGATTCCGTTTGGTACGCCATTCGTTTGGGGCGGTGTATCGATTTGGTTATTGAGCCAAGGACATACTGCAGAAGGTATTGGCTTGGCACTATGGGGTGTATTGGTGATTAGCTGGGTGGATAATCTGATTCGTCCTATCGTCATTAGCGGCGCAACCAAAATTCCTTTTATCATTATTTTTATTGGTGTACTGGGTGGTCTAACAGCGTTTGGCTTTGTTGGTTTGTTTATTGGGCCTGTCGTGCTGGCTATTGGGCTTGCGGTATGGCGCGAGTGGATATCGCAGCATAAGAATGAGATATTTGCTCAGCAAGAGGTGATGCTTTCTGACTCTCGTGCGATAGATCCTGTGCACGAATCAGAATAATGAGTCGCTAGCAAACATGACGTAAAAAATTATCGATCGAGATGATGAACAATGACAAATAAAAATATGACAGAATCGACGAATAATAAGACCGATAAGTTAAGCGCGATTAAAAATATCACTATTTTAGCGGACAGCAACATCGCCAGTCTGAATGATTTTTTTAATGACTCTACGCTTGGTCATCTGACTGAGCATAGGGTTAAAATCATTACTGTCGCTGGTCGAGATATTGATGCCGCGCTACTTGCCGATGTGCAGCCAGATGTGCTGCTGATACGCTCGGTGACGAAAGTAAACGAAGCGCTATTGGTTAATAATAACAGTGTACAGTTTGTTGGGTCTGCGACTATTGGTACCGACCATGTAGATCAAGATTATCTAGCGTCTCGCAATATCACTTTCGCTAATGCAGCTGGTTGTAGCAAGCATTCTGTGGCTCAATATGTATTGACGGCTATCTTAACTTTGCGTCCGCAGTATTGGCAGCAGTCGGCACCTTTAACCTTAGGTATTATTGGTCTTGGTAATATCGGTAGTACACTTGCTCAATATGCCTATGATTTGGGTTGGCAGGTGCTAGGTTATGATCCCCTGTTACCAGCCTCTAAAACTAACAATGCTAGCTTGGAGCAGGTACTTAGCCAAAGTGACGTGGTTAGTCTGCATGTGCCTTTAACCAATGAAAAGAATGCGACGAATCCTAAAGGTAGTGATTACCCAACACGTCATCTTATCAACGCAGCTGCATTAGCAATGATGCCTGCTGATACAATGCTGATTAATAGTGCGCGCGGGCCTGTAATTGAGGAAAGTGCGCTTGAAACAGACATTGAGCGTACTGGACGTCAAGTGGTGCTAGATGTGTTTGAGCATGAGCCAAAGATTGCAGTAAGCTTGCTAGCCAAACTTGCTATTGCCACACCGCATATCGCTGGCTATACGCTAGAAGGTAAGCTACGTGGCACACAAATCATTTATGATGCCTTGTGTGAAAAATTAGCGATACCTCCAGCTCAATCTATGTCCAATCTGCTACCGCTAAATATGTTCTTATGGTCTGAACTAAAATCATATCCAGACAGACTGCCAAAGCTTTATGACATCATGCAAGATGATGCCTCGTTGCGAAATGAAGCAGTTGATGGGCAAGTAAATGGTGCTGACTTCGACGGTTTGAGACGTGACTACCACTTGCGTCGTGAGTGGCAGTTTTAATTAAACAAGATACTGAGCAACCAATTATTCATCAGTCGCAGTAGAGCCCAATGACTCAAGTAAATAACATTTCTTCGCAGCCTATTACTTCTAAGCCTAGCTACGCGCCAACCATGACACTTGCGATGGCACAACAACGCGCGCAATTCATTAGCAATATTCGTCAGTTTTTTACCAGTCGACAAGTGCTAGAAGTGCAGACACCGCTATTATCCCAAGCAGGCAATACAGACACTTTTTTGCAGTCTGTAGCAGCTCATGTGACCTATCAAGACCGTCCACGCACTTATTATTTGCATACCTCGCCTGAATTTGCGATGAAGCGTTTATTAGCCAGCTGGCAAGTGCCTATTTATCAGATTTGTCCTGTCTTTCGTGATAACGAAATAGGCATGCGTCATAATATTGAATTTACGATGCTTGAATGGTATCAACCGAATTATAGTCTGGACGAGATAGCAACTGAACTTAATGAGTTGTTAGAAGCGCTTTATGGTCATTCTGTTGTGATGAGTCATTATCGCTATGTCGATGCCTTTATGGATTATGTTGGCATACATCCGTTGACAGCGAGTTTAACTGCATTGCAAGCCGTAGCAGAAGATATGGGTTTGACAGGATTTAATTTTAATAATGCTGAAGACAGTGAAGAAAACCGTCGTCAGAGCTGGTTAGATTTGTTATTCAGTCATGCCGTAGAGCCAAACCTAGGTCATGATTTGCCGACATTAATTATAGAGTATCCACCTGCGACCGCTGCGTTAGCGAAGACGGCTGTGGATAAAGACGGTAATAAAATTGCAAAACGTTTCGAGCTATACATTAACGGCATTGAGATTGCCAATGCTTATGATGAATTAGCAGATGGTCAAGCATTGCGTGACCGTTTTGAACAAGATAATCAATTACGTGCGCGTCATGATCTACCTCAAATGCCAATTGATGAACATCTATTAGCTGCCTCCAATGATTTGATGCCATGTAGCGGTATCGCAGTCGGTATGGATAGATTGCTAATGGTTTTGACAGGTGCAAGTAGCTTAGAAGAAGTCATTCCCTTTCCCAGTGGGCAAGCATAATTGAGTGAGCTTCTTTTAGATTAGCTGTAATCTAAATACATAATAAGAAGGTCGTTGCCGATTTACCAATTAGATATTGGCGAATCGACAACGACCTTTTGTATTGGCTGCTTCTAAAATCTAGCGTCCACAACCAATTCTGCTAATACTAAATCTATTTATACGGTAGCAACTGCTTCATTAATATCAATGTCTCCATTGTGTAGATTGAAGACTTTGCCTATCGTGTTATCTGCGGTTAGCACCGCGGCTAGCGTTGTCGCTACATCTTCGATTGCATTCTCACCAGAGCTGGCATCATTAATAGTGATCTTGCCTGTACCAGCGCGTTCTTTTAGTGCGCCTGGCTGTACTATAGTGTAGTCAAGCGAGCTGTTATTCACTAACCAGTGATCGGCGTAGTGTTTAGAGATGTAGTATTCTTTTAGATCTGCAATACCAGGGTTTTCATCCCATTTGTCAGTTTCTAATGAAAAGACTGAGCTCAGCATAATATAACGTTTAATACCTTTATCTTGTGCAGCCTGCATCGTTTTTACAGCACCGTGCAAGTCAACTTCTAAGACATTTTTGCCACCAGATCCTGCTACAAAGTAAACAGCCTCAATATCCTGATCCAGTTGTTTTTCAATAGACTCTTTACTGGCTGTAATGTCTAAATCTAGCTGGGTATAGTTGTCATTATCAAATAGTTTTTCTTTCTGACGAGTCGTGCCAATAACTTGATGATCATCAGCCAATAACTGCTTTACCAAATCTCTGCCCACTCGACCACTTGCACCAACGACTAAAATTTTCATAATCATTCCTATTTTTATTTAAATTCTATTGTTTGAATTATTCAGTAAGTTTATTTATCTTAAAAACCGAATATAGAGTAACAAAGATAGGTAGCACGCTTCGTTATAAAGCGTGCTGATTGAATAGTGTTTGGTTATAGAGTGTATACAGTTTGCAAGGAAGCAAACGTTGATCAGATGACATTGTGTCACAGATGGACAGAATGAGTAAGCGTCAGATAGAACGATAAAAAGTGCTAACGAACCAAGCGATTGAGACCATCAGCAAAGGCTTTTTTATCACGATCACCGTAGGGTTTTTGTCCACTCATTTCTTGCAGTTCTAGGACACCAGTACCGCGCATAGTATCCATAAAATCGCGCATATTGAGCTTTTGCTTGATGTTGTTTTTGTCGTAAACCACGCCACGTGTTGTCAGTACCATACCGCCCTTGTCTAAAATGTCATTGGCCAAGGGGATATCGCTAGTAATAGCCAAGTCACCAGCCTGTATCTGCTCGACGATATAATCATCAGCTTTGTCGAACCCTGATGGCACGACAGTCATAACAAGTAGGGGCGACTTGCGTAACTTGATCGGCTGATTGGCCACAAATATAGCCATGGTCTTGGTACGTTCAGCCGTTTTAATAATCAAGTCTTTGGCAATCAATGGCACCGAGTCTGCGTCCACCCAAATCTGCATTATTTCTTGGCCTTCTCAGATTTTGATGAAGGAGCAGTTAGGCTGTCTGCTTGGCCGTCTTTATTGTCTAGGTCATAAGCTGTGGCATCATTTTGAACACTGTTCTGAGTACTGTTTTTAGCATTACTCTTAGTATCGACGTCTGCCTTACTAGGCTGAGTATCCACGCTTGCATACTCTTTATCTAGACCAACCTTGTTTGGCAAGATAGCAACCAGTTTTGCCATAGCAGGCTCTAAATCAGTCACGTCATTAGGCATCAAAGTGATATGAGCAATCTTACGATCATCACGCTCAGCCTTATGATAGCTATGATAATGAGCACCATCGATGTTTAACACTGCACTGATATCAGGATATTGACCCAACACATTCACCATAATTGCAGGATGCACATTATCTGTATCGCCTAATGGCAAGTTAACCACGGCACGGATATGATTCTCAAACTGACTGGTGATAGCGCCTTCGATACTCCAGTGTCCAGAATTGTGTACACGTGGTGCGATCTCATTAGCCAATATCGCGTTATGACCGCGAGCATCTTTGGTGACGAACAATTCAAGCGCCATAACGCCGACATAATCTAAATGGTTCATGACTTTGGTGATGGCGTCTGTTGCTTGCTGAAACAGGTGACTCGTACCAACAGCAGGTGCTTGAGTTTTGGCCAAAATACCATGGTGATGGTGATTTTCGACCAAATCGTAACAGCGTACCTGACCGTTTTGGGCTCTTGCTGCAATGATAGACACTTCACGGCTAAAGTTAATAAAGCCTTCGGCAATTAACGGCGCAGGTGTTGGCGTGAGTGACCCTTTACCGCTGACAGCGTCTTTTAGGTCTAGCCAAGCAGCTTTAATATCACTGTCTTGCTTGATAACGAACTGTCCCTTACCATCGTAACCACCTCGACTGGTTTTCAGAACGATGGGCAGTCCTAATTCTTTACAAGCGTGCTTGAGCTCAGCTTCAGAATTGACTTCCATAAATGGCACGGTTGCAATATCAAGCGTGTTGAACATCTGCTTTTCTTTGAGACGATCTTGAGCGATATCAAGCGCAATCAATGGTGGAAACATGCCTTGCTTGCTGCCACTTTTTGACAAGCTAACCAGTTGCTCAACAATAGACGTCGGCGTGTTCTCAAACTCTAGTGTAAAGACATCCGCTGCTGCGATAAAGTCTTCTAATTGATCGCTATGAAAGACACGACCGTATAAGCTGGCAGGGCATTCTGGATTGTCTTCTAAGAATACACATTGGTAACCCAATGGCATAGCGGCTTCGGCAAGCATCATACCAAGCTGACCACCGCCTAAAATACCGATGGTACGAATGGTTTGGGTAACAGGATAAGCGTTTGCTGTAGTCATGGCAGGCTCTTTGAATAAAAGTGAATAAGGTGTTTGGTATATTAAAATCTAAAACTCAACGGGTGAAAATAGGAAAAGGTGCACTGTATGCACCTTATCTCTAATCGGAATTGCTTAAAAGTATACAGTGATAGCTTCAATCGTTAAGCTATAAATATAAAAGACTCTGCTATAAAAGCTGATCGATTTATATTTACCTAAGGATTGATAATACCTGGTGTTGGGCTAGCAAGAATAGTCTCAGTCTGAGACTGGCGCATCTGATCGAGCTTAGTAGCAATCGTATCATCATGCAATGCCAATACTTGAATTGCAAGTAGGGCAGCGTTATAAGCACCAGCAGCACCAATTGCCAAAGTACCAACAGCTACGCCTTTTGGCATTTGTACGATAGACAGCAGACTATCCCAACCGCTCAGCATAGATGATTTTACGGGGACACCAAAAACAGGTAGCGGCGTTTGACTGGCACACATACCCGGCAGATGAGCGGCACCGCCTGCACCAGCGATGATCACTTGTAGACCATTATCTTTTGCGCTTTTGGCATAATCAAATAATCTATCAGGCGTACGGTGTGCAGAGACAACTTCACAATCAAAAGCAATGTCAAAGTCTGCAAGCAATTGCGCAGCAGCACTCATAGTTGCCCAGTCAGACTGCGAACCCATGATAATGCCGACTTTTGGCTGACCAGCAGGGGAGGTGATTGGACCGTTCTGGTTAGCAGCAGTATTCGTGGTGCTCATGATTGGATATCCTCAAAAAGACCATCATACAAAAATTTTGCTACAGTCGTAAAGCCAAGTTTGACTTTTAATACTTGTATGGCGCTAATTGCATTGATATCACGATTTTATATTTGTTTTTCATCGTGATAATGCTGAACAAAGTGATTGACCGTCAATGGTAATGGTTGTTCGGTATCCAGTTGATAGCACGTTAGATAGCCGCTATCTACTGCAGCAGAGTAGTCAGTACAGGCAACTTGTGGACTGAGTGGCTCAGGTGTGCCAGTGAGCCAATAGTGCCCGACAAACACAGGTTTATGAGTTTTTAGCGCAAAGTCAATATTTTCAGCCAGCGCATCAGGCGGTATTTGTGCCAATGCGGACGATGGAGCACGAGACACTTCACGAAGTGTGCGTGTATTTAGCTCATCTAGCCACCAGCGTACTCGCACTCGCGTACGCTCGGTACCTTCTTTGTCTACCATCACAATGCCATCAGGCAGGCCTGTTTCAACTCCTTTTAACACTCGCTCTAAAGCGTCAAAGGCGACGGTATCTTCTTTAGCCGTTTCGATTAGACCTGCCGGAGTCAGACAGTTATCGTCAGTCAGAAGGGGTTTTAGTATCGCCATGCTATCTGTATCCCAGCAAGCATGTACAAAACACGCATAGTCGGTCTCGATCCATAATGGGATTTCATATAAACGCTGCAACCAATATTCATGTTGCTCTGAGCCAAATGGTATCTCTGCCAAAAACGCCTCGTGTTGGCGTCTATGGATATCATTGTGCGAGCGTAAATACTGGCTAGTATTATCAGGATCGCGCGTGGCATATGCCAACGCATTATATTCATGGTTGCCCATTACTGCATCGGCCACATCGGCATCTAGCATTGCAAAGACAATCTCTAATGTGGCTAATTGCTGCGAACCACGATCGATCAAATCGCCGATGAACAATGCCCTGTGACCTGTTGGTGGCACGAAATGCTGACCGTTATGCTCATATTCCAACTGATGCAGCAGACCGACCAGTTTGTCTGCATAACCATGTATATCACCGATAATATCTATAATCATAATGTATTACTAAATCTCAAATGTAGAAATATACCCTGCGCAAAATAGAGTTCATAGAATATTGCCGTCTTTAAAGTGCTAGCTTTATTATACGTAAAAATGTCTAAAATCCTGGTGATAGCAAGGCATTGATAAAGTGCGGTAGTACTTTTGGTTCCAAAACAATCGTGGCGATAACGCCAAATGCGCCGCCCCACATATGAGCCATGTGATTGATATTTGAGCCACCGCGTCGATCCGCATAGATACTATAAAATATATAGGCCACGGCAAATAGTATCGCAGGAATAGGAACTACGGCAAAGAGATAAATTCTTTCCCATGGTGCTAGCAAAATAAAAGCAAATAGCACAGCCGATACACCGCCTGATGCGCCTAGACTCAAATAACTGGCGTTGTTCTTATTTTTCACGTAACTTGGAATCATGGCAACGATAATTGCCAACACATAAAAAACCACAAAACCGTAGCCGAATAAAAACGGCTGATATAGTCCTTCGATAGCACGCCCAAAAAATACAAAGTAAACATATTAAAGAGCAAATGCATACTATCAGCATGAATAAAGCCGTGGGTCACAAAGCGATCCCATTGCCCATTGTTGACTGCTGGCGGGTAAAAAATCAATCGATTAAATAGCGTCTTGTTTTGCCAAGCCAATAAGCTGACAATAACGGTAATTATGATAATAAGCGTCGTATGGTTTAACAAAGGAAAATCCTTAGGCCGTGCCTGATATGTGACAATGTTACAAATGACAATATTCAAAGCCTAAGCGTTACGGCTGAGTAAAAAATAAGTTTGACGTCTGATCCGTATTAAGTACTAACCATTAGCAATAGACTAATACTAACAGCAGTTGCGATAACGCGAATACCTATTGTGTGACAAAACGATGCT
This sequence comes from Psychrobacter sp. ER1, assembly GCF_048631835.1. Taxonomy (NCBI): domain Bacteria; kingdom Pseudomonadati; phylum Pseudomonadota; class Gammaproteobacteria; order Moraxellales; family Moraxellaceae; genus Psychrobacter; species Psychrobacter sp. ER1. The sequence continues at coordinate 407,595 of NZ_CP184640.1, forward strand.
TTTTTATGCGGTTATAGTGAATAATGTAGCAGTGTACCATGCAACATAAGTGAAACTTTTAAAGCAAGGTTAAAGACGAGAGTAGTGTTCATTCATCCGCGCTGCAATGAATCTTTTAGACAAAGAAGCAAAATACACAAGTGACATGGACAAAAATAAAATAAGTGCTCAATTTTGCACATTCAAATAAGGCTGATAGAGGCAGTGAAATATGAACATTATTGACCAGCTAGAACAAACGGTAACCCCAGCTGTAATGGGTAATGATGACAGCAATAATGTCGCCTATGTCAGTTTACTTGAGCAGTTTTATGCTGTTTTGGCTGCGCGCCTAGCTGTGCCACAGGTTTACTCACAACTGCTGCGTACTGATCAAGTGATTACTAGCATCAATAATGACAGCCCTTTATTTGAACAAATATGGCAAGATAAAAGTCTGCAAAAAACGATCGTCCAAGAGTTGTCAGCCACCCATCATATTGATGAACAGACAACTGAGCAACTACTGATTAGTGCTACCCCGTTGGCGTATCATGAGCTAAAAGTATTGGCCAATGGGCAGTTTTTGCCAGCATTTTTACAAGACAAACAGGCTGCTTTACGTCCATATTTACCTATCTGGTCAGCAGCTGTGATTACGGCTACTCAAGGCGTTAGTCAGCAAATACAAACAAGTTTCAATTCAGATGATGACTATGTGCCAGTACATATGCCAGTAAGTGACGACATATCGAATAGAATTGAGGACGCTACTTTAGCTACTGGCATAGCTGGCATAGACACACCAACAACGAATAATGATGCAGAAAGTATAGAGCAAATATCAACTGCTGAGCGTGCAAACACTGAAGCGTTAGATAACGATACGATGGCCAATAGCGATGCTATTCATGCCAATCCAGCAGCCTACCATTTGGCAGAAAATAGTAATTTAAAGCATGCACAAGTACGCACTCGCAATCAACGAAACGATCTACTAATACGTGTATTTTTATTAATAGTAGCTCTAGCTGCGCTTGCACTAGCAGCATGGGCATTATTAGTGAAACCCAATAATGAAATACCAGTAGAGCCTGTGGCCACGGCACCTGTTGAACCACAGCCAGCACCCGTGCCTCCTGTACCAACAACGACTCCTGTTGAGCTTATTGTCGGTGTAGACAACGGCGGTAACTTGTACACTTGTAGCGCGACCGTTGGCGATGCTGCACTGCAAAGCACGTTGCAACAGGCACTCAATACAAGCTTTGGTGAGCAGGCAAGTATTTGTGAATTAAACATACAGGATGGGGTAGCAACCACAATCGCTAATATGCCTGCCGAAATACTGTCCAATGTCTTGACGATGCTTAGATCAACACCATTTGCACGTTTGCATGTGCAAAATGATCGTCTCACACTGGAGGCGCCAGACAATATGCTGCTGCAAAAACTGGTTACAGAAGTACGCAACTTCGCACCAGCGATGGTGGTCGAGAGTACAGCACCATTACCGTTGCCTGATAATAGCAATATTGGTGATGCTACGAACAACATGGCAAACGCAAATAACCAGTTTGTAGATGATGGGGCGGGGATTAATAATCAACTCAATAATAATGGGGTAAATAGTAACTCTGGCGAATACCAAGCATCAGATGATGATACTGGAGATCGTGTGATACCAACTCCTTTGCCTAACAATAATAACAGTTTTAATAATGCGCCCAACAATCTGCCTACCAATGGCGCGAGTAATATTCCCAACAACTTTCCTTCAAATAATCAAACGACCAGACCGCCAGGCCCTTTTTCACCTTCAGAAGTGGATGAGATGGCAAACACGATTATCGTTGCTGAACCAGCTCAAGTTAGGTAGTTTTTATAAGGCACGCTGTTTTATAGGGCGTGTCTTTTTATATGGCCTATCTTTTCATGTAGCTTGGCTATAGTTACGTGTGCCATCCGAAACATTACTTACTGTATCATTTGCACAACAACGTACAGACTGTGAATAGCAGCTTAAGAATTTTATAATAATCAAAACCAAATAAAGTAGTTTGATGGATTTATCGCCACCATGACTACTATGACGATTGAATACAAAAGAATGAAATAGCTGCTTTTTGAGCAAATGAATCATATAAATAAAAATTAAGGGGAGAGCCATATTATGGATATTATTAGCCACTTGACACGCACCGTCAGCCCAGCCGTATTGGAAGATGACCGTAGCCCAGCTAAGAAAAATCTACTAGAACAGTTTTATGCCATTTTTGCTGCTCGTCTTGCAGACAATGATACTTTTAGCCGCTTTGCCAATGAAAACATTGCCCGTGATGACAATGCTTTTTATGACCGTGTATGGACAGAAGGGGCACACCGCGACCAAATCTCTCGCGAATTAGCAGGCAAACATAATGTCGATGCAACGGCCTCACGTGGTATGATTGCGATGGCAGCGCCATTGGCTTTTCATGAGATCAAAATCTTGGCTGGTACCACGCCCGTTCCGCAATTTTTGAATGACAACCTGAACAGTTATCAGCATCATATCCCTGCATGGGCGGGTACTGTTTTGCCTGCTAGTGCAGTCGCTGCTACTTCTACGGCTGGTGCACCGATTTCTGATACCACCAGTACAGCACCATTGCAAAAAGAAGAAGAGCAAAAAGAGAGCTTTATGAAAGCGCTGCTACCTATTATTGGTTTGATTATCTTGGGTGCATTGGCTTGGGCACTACTCAGAGGCTGCCAAGAAAACCCTGAGCCTGTAGCAACGCCAGCGGCTACAGTACAGCAAGGGGCACAAGGTAATGAGGCATTAGCGGTTGCAGGCGCAATTGAGCCTGCATCACTCAGTATCGCAACTGGTGAAAATAGCGAGCTGTATGCTTGTCGTATGAGCGTGGGTGATGAGACATTACAAACCAATGTTATGAATGCTTTGACTGGTGCATTTGGTGATGAAGCCAATAAATGCCGTGCTGATGTTGATGATAACTTTGCAGTAGATATGCCAGCATCTGCTCAGTTGGCAACGATATTACCAATTATTAAAAATGTACCGAACGCGAGTATGATTATTAAAGGTGATAACATCACTGTCAATGCTCCTGATAAAGCTGCATTGGATAAGTTGGTTGCTGACTTACAAGCAGCTGCTCCTGCCATGACCGTGCAAGCTGAAGGTCCATTAGACTTGCAAGGTGAGATTGATGATAGTCTGGCTGCTGCAGATGTGGCGATGACCAATCTTGGTGAAAACCCAGATCCACGTGATGTTGCCCGCGCTTTGAGTATTCAGGTGATTAACTTCCAAGTAGATGAAGCGGTTATACCTGAAGTCAATAAAGCGCTGTTAGACCGTGCTGCAGAAATCATCAATAACGTACCTGATATGAAGCTGATGATTGTCGGTCATACAGATAGTCAAGCCTCTGATACCTATAATATGGAGCTGTCTCAGGAGCGTGCTGAGTCAGTGAAAGCATATCTAGTGTCTAAGGGAGTTGATACCAGTAAATTAGCTACCAAAGGCATGGGCGAATCAGAGCCAATCGCGGACAATTCAACCGAACAAGGTCGCTTTCGCAATCGCCGTATTGAATTTATGGTCAATGACGAAGTGGTCAGCGCAAACGATGGCATGATGATAAACAGTGATTCGCTAGATCCAGATATGAACCCATTAGATAGTAACAACGATGATTTGTTACCAGATGGCGATGATGCTACCCAAGGTACTGCGGTAGACCCAAGCAATTAATCTATTTGTTCTTATTTTGATTATAGCTACGCAGTAGTAGTTAACCAATAAAAACCGCATCTTATAAAGGTGCGGTTTTTTGTATGCTGCTCGATGACAATTGAACAAGCTATTATTTATATAGAGTAGGATCTGTCGATTTTTTAGTAGTCTGAGTATCTGTTTGACTACCAAAAAAGTCTGAGTAACATTTTGCTTGGCTTGCTGCCAGTATTCAAACTGCTGGCAGGTAGACACAAGATCGCCTTGCCATGTTGGGATGTTGCCGCGCATGGTTTTGATACGTTGCTGGTTAGGGTAAGGCAGATCTTGCGCAGCTTTAGCAGCCTCATGAGCAGCCACACGGTCGTTGCAAACGAGAGCAATATCACAACCAGCATCAATGGCCGCTTTTACGCGAGCACTGACATCACCAGCCGCCTTTGCACCTGCCATCGATAAATCATCAGAGAATAATACCCCATCAAATTTAAGCTCATCTCGAATGATATCTTGTAGCCAAATTTTGGAGAATCCTGCTGGCTTATCGTCTACTTGCGAAAATATCACATGTGCTGGCATAAGAGCGTCCAGACTATGTAGTGTTTGAGCAAAAGGTTGCATATCGCTATTGACGATTTCATCTAAACTACGTGTATCGATGGCTTCTGATACGTGCGAGTCAGGAGCGATGGCACCATGACCAGGAAAGTGTTTACCAGTGGTTGCCATACCAGCCGCTTTCATTCCGCGCATAAACTGTGTTGCAAGCGCAGTGATGGCTTGTGGCTCATGATGAAAGCTGCGATCACCGATGACTTGGCTAATACCATCTCTATCCAGTACGGGTGCAAAGCTCAAATCGATTCCTACAGCCAGTACTTCAGCTGCCATTAGATAACCGCAATCGTAGGCGCAGCTAAGTGCTTTACTTGGGTCTTGATTGAATAGCTCACCCAATCGACCCATAGCAGGTAGGGGCGTGAAACCTTCACGTAGCCTCGCGACTCGTCCACCTTCTTGGTCCACACCGATAAGTATGTCTTGATTGTGATAACGTATATCGTCGCATAGTGCTCTGATTTGGGCCGCATCTGTGACGTTACGACCAAACAGTATTACTCCGCCAACCTGTGCTTGTTTAATCAAGCTGACATCTTCAGCGGTCAAAGCGGTACTATCGATATCTATCATTAAAACGCCGTACATCGCGTATTCCTTATTATTTTATATATGGTTATATTATGTGGGTGACTGATTATCTATCTATGCCTGTCTTATCACTTATCAGTCATTGTTCAGATATCTTATTATGACAGCTATTATTAACTGAGCATAATGTGGCAGATTATTGGGGTCAAATCAATTTGCTAATAGCCAGTAGATTCAGTCATCAAATCGTTGTTGATAGCCCTCAATTGCTATGTATGATAAAAGTGATAGAAAGTTTGGTATGTACAGGTGTAGCGTGTAAGATTGCTTATACAGTTTGAGACAGTTCAGTATTTATGCGCGTGATAATATTGATTGATTTTTGACTATATATCAGTATTTAATGATGCATAAAATATAAGAATAAAACACAGCATTTATAGGTCATAACAGATTCGAGCATTTCTAATTCTGATGAATTACCCAATACTATTAACTTCAAATAACTAGGTACATATGATGAAAAAACAACCAGCACAGTGGTTACTCAGTGCAGCGTCAGTGGGCATCGCCGGTATTATCTTAACCCAAAGCTACGGTACTGCAGTCGCCGAGACCAATACGGGAAGTTTCGTTCAGACCCCTGAGCAAAAGGTCACCACCCGTCAAGTAGCCGCCTTGCTGGATCGCAGTCATTATCTCAATCAGCCTTTAGATAGTAAAACTGGTAGCGAAATCCTATCAATGTATATTGATAGCCTTGACCCAAACCATACGTTGTTTTTGCAATCTGATGTCGATGAGCTGAAGAAAAAACATGCTGAAGATTTTGGCGCTCGCCTAAAACAAGGTGATCTGTCTGCAGGGGTAGAGGTGTTTGATCGTTACCGCAAACGCTCAAATGAGTACTTTGCGATGGCCACCAAGATGCTCAAAACAGACATTGATTTGACAGGTAACGACACAATCATTCTTGATCGCGAAAAACTCGGCCATTTTAAAACCAAAAAGAGCAGCGCGATTACTGGGAACGTCAGCTAAAGTTCCAGTTGATGAGCATTACCCTCGGTCAAGAAGACGAAAAAGCCAAAGAGAAAGTATTTTTAAGCAATCCAGATATCACACGTGGGCAAGACTTGGTACGTAACGATGAGCGTACGCCAAATGAAATTTTGCAAAATCGTTTGTCGCGTCAACAAGAGCAGTTTAAACGTCTCAAAGATGATGAAATCATGGAAACCATCTTAAATACGGCGATGCTGACCTATGATCCGCACAGTAATTACTATGCACCGATTCAAGCGACCGAACTCCAAATCCAGTCTAGTCTTCAGTTAGAAGGCATAGGTGTCTCTATTCGTCCAGATCGCAAAAATCCAGATTATACTCGTATTGTGACTTTGGTCGATGGTGGTCCAGCCGCCAAGTCGGGTCAAATCAAGCCTAATGATTTGATCGTTGGTATCGCAAAAGATGGCGAAACCATGACGGACGTGGTCGGTTGGTCAACGCGTGAAATTGTCAGCTTGATTCGTGGGAAACGCGGTACGTCGGTCACACTGAAATTACGTCAACCTAACACGCCAGATGCTAGCGCCCGTACGGTCACGGTAGTACGTGATATCATCCAGCAAGAGGAGTCAGGCGTCACTCAGCGAGTGGTAGAAGTGCAGCGTCCTAATATTGATAAGACGCCAAAGCGTATTGGCGTACTTGAGATACCAAGCTTTTACTTAAACTATCGGGCTCGTCGTAATGGTGAGGACTACCGTAGCGTCAGTATCGATACTGAAAAAGCACTAAAAGAGTTGAATAAACAAAATATCGATGGCCTAGTGGTTGATTTGCGTAACAATCCTGGTGGCTCATTAGATGAAGTTGCCAAGATGTTAGGTTTCTTTATTAAGAGTGGACCACTAGTACAGATTCGTGATAATCGCGGTAACATTCAAGTATATCGCGACAACGATGGCGGCGAGCAGCTGTATGATGGCAAAATGTCGGTTATTACCAACTTAGCATCGGCATCAGCCAGTGAAATCTTTGCCGCTGCTATTCAAGACTATGGTCGCGGATTGGTAGTTGGTAGTACGACAACTGGTAAAGGCTCTGCGCAGATTCAGCTCGATAGCTTAGCTTTAGGCTCTGCCACCTTAACTCAGCGTAAGTTTTATCGTGTCACTGGCGGTAGTACGCAAAATAAAGGTGTCGTACCAGACGTTGAGTTAGTCAATATCTATGATGATGCTACCTTTGGCGAGCGCGCTCAGAAAAAGCATTACCTTGGGATACGATCAGAACGGCGCCGTATAAGCCTGAAGGGAAGTTTACCAGTGATACGTTGGCGACGCTCAATCAACAGTCTAAGATTCGCCAACAAAAAGACCCGCAATTTACTTATCTGTCGACGCTAAATGATATTCGTAACATGGATGATGAAAAGAAACCTGTTCGTTTAGATATCAATAGCCGCCGAGCTAAAATGCAACTAATTGAGAAACGCTCATTAGAAGCAGAAAACAAACGCCTTATCGCAACTGGTGAGCGTCCATACTCTAACTGGAATACTTATCAAGCAGCGATGGACGCAAAGTTTGAAGAACGTAGCCGTATGAAAGCCGCTGAACGTCCAGAATTACCAGAGGATGAAGCGTTTATCAATGAGGCAGCTTACCTCATGCTCAGCGCTGAACCTAAGACAATGATTAGCCCTGAAGAGAAGCTATAATGTGAAGTTATTATAGCGTTACGTAATCTATGTAAGCATATGCTTACATAGATTGACGTTTAGACCTCTTACCAACGAAGGGTCAATCTGCGACTATAACTGTACGGCACGATTGAACGAAACGGTTCATTGATACTAGGGATTGGTATCTTAAAGATCGCACTAGGGATAAGTAGTTTGCTGATTAAGGATGATAAGGCTGGATGCCTGTCAGTTATGAGATACCCCGGGATTAGGTATCACGTAACGCTAACATGGATGGTTGGTAATAAAAGCCGCATGACGCTTGTCGTTATGCGGCTTTGTTACGTCTGGATGTTAATAATGTTTATAGCGGATTCTTTGAATAGATAGTATTAAAGTTGAGCATATTTATATTAATTCAAAACTTACCATGAGATAAGCATAAAAAAGGCCAGTAACCTTATCGGCTACTGGCCTTTTAGATTAGATGATAAATTTAATAACTTATTATCTAACTATTTTCACTACACTCTAGAAGAGATTAGTGCTCAACGCCACCTGCACCATGTACATGGCCATGGTTTAGTTCGTCTTCAGTTGCTGCACGTACTTCTTGGATTTCAACATCGAATGTCAAACGCTTGCCAGCCAATGGATGGTTTGCATCAACAGTCACTTCTTGATCGTTTACAGCAGTCACAGTAACCAACATTACTTGGCCACCAGCTTCTGACTGGAACTGCATACCAGGCTGAATGTCATCAACGCCTTGGAAGTTGTCACGTGGTACGTGCTGTACTGCTTGCTCTTGGTATTCGCCATAGCCATCAGCAGGTTCAACGACTGCATTAACTTTTTCGCCAGCAGACTTACCTTCTAATTGTGCTTCTAGGCCTGGGATAATGTTGCTGTGACCATGTAGATAAGCAAGTGGCTGACCTTCTGGTGACTGGTCAAGGATATTGCCTTCGTCGTCTTTTAGTGTGTAATTGAATTTGACGGCAGTGTCTTTTGCGATAGTAGTCATAAAATATCCTAAATATATCTATGTAAAAAATTAAATACGGTTGCAATAAACCTAAAAAGCCAATCTGCAAGCCAAAAGGCCACGTCATTAGTCAATTATCATCAGTTTATTAAAGTAACTTTAGCAGTTAGCATCTTTAATTGAGATGGCCCACATAACTTTCAAGGCAAAAAACATAAAAAATGCCAATTAATGCCACAATTTACAATAATAACTGCTATTTTCTATAGTTAATGCATAGCGATTGGCTATTCATGGTTTAGGAGTTGCTTTTTTAGAGCAGGACTTCTAGCATAATTATAAAAATAAGGATGAGAGACACGATGACTGCATTTGCCAATACCACTACTAAACAACCAGCGAGCAATGTTTCAACCAATCATGATGATACTAAGGCTAAAACGATAGTTGATATAAGCTATCAATTTGATTTTGCCCGTTTCTACGAGCATTTGGTCGATGTATCCCTGAGCTTTACAGTAGTATCCGACGCTCCGCAGCTTTGGTTACCAGCGTGGATACCAGGCAGTTATCTGATGCGCGAGTTTGCTCGAAACATCACTGCGGTACATTATCAAATAGTAGAGGCTCAAACAGCGGATAGTGACGAGCAGCCAGAGACTTATCGCGCGCAGAAAATCGACAAAAATACATGGCAGCTGCCAGCGGCGCAAGCAGGGCAGAGGGTCATCGTCGAGTACGAAGTCTATTGCTATGACTTGTCTGTGCGTACAGCCTATGTCGATCAGCAACGACTTTATGGTAATTTCACCTCGCTTGCGCTAGCCGTCGAAGGGCAAGAGCAAGCACCTGCCCACGTTAGCTTAATCGTGCCCGAGACATTTTTTGCAGACAAAGAAAGTAGCAAAGTACTGTTGGCCTGTGGCTTGGACGCTACGCACCTGCAGATTGATCAGCAGCAAAAAGGCCGTCAGCAAGCGAGCCATCAGCACCTTTACAAGTTACAGGCAACGAATTATCACGAGCTGATTGATTATCCATTTGAAATCGCAGAACAAGAAAAGTTCGATTTTATTATTCATGACAATGAGCATCAGACGCTACATCATAGCTTTTATCTGTCAGGTAAGCAGAATGCTAACCTAGGTCGATTGCAGCAGGATATTACTCAGATTTGTCAGACCTACGTAGATTGGTTAGGCGATGCGCCATTTGATGATTATACGTTTATGACCTTTGCTAGCGGTCAAGATTATGGTGGGCTTGAACATATCAACTCTACTAGTCTTATTACCCCGCGCAATGACTTGCCAAATGCCAATGAGCCAAAGCTACCAAGTACAGATTATCAGCGGTTTTTAGGACTATGTAGTCACGAGTATTTTCATTCATGGTGGGTGAAGACGGTACGACCTGATGTCATGATTGATGTCGATTTGCGCCGTGAGGCATTTACACCATTACTTTGGGTGTTCGAAGGGTTTACGTCTTATATCGATGATTTTATGTTGCAAGCGTCAGGTGTGATTGATAAAGCCAATTATCTGCGACTGCTAGCCGAGCAAATCAATCGCTACTACCAGACTCCAGGGCGTGGTAATCAAAGCGTGGCAGAGTCGAGTTTTGATGCTTGGATTAAACTGTATCGTACCGATGAAAATACAGGCAATGCGGGTATCAGCTACTATAATAAAGGCGCGTTGGTAGCCCTATGTCTGGATCTAATCTTACTCGAAAATAGTGATGGTCGTTATCGTTTGTTTGATGTGGTCAAAGCTTTTTATACTCAAGCCAAGCAGAACGACAGTAAGCGGATTGGTATCAGTAGTGCTGACATGGGCTCAGTCATTGAGCAGTTTATGCCGCTAGCAGAATGGGAAGATTTTGAACGCCGTTATGTCAACGGGGTAGAAGAGCTGCCAATTGAAGCGTTGCTAGTTGCAAATGGTGTCAAAATACAGGCGAATACTAAAGAAACGGCTGACAAGCATGTGCCTTGGGGTATGCGATGTAACGAAACGCCAGCTGGGCTCAAAGTCAATCGTGTGATGCGAGATAGTATTGCGGCTAAAGCTGGTATTTCAGCACATGACGTTATTATCGCGATTGACGGCATCAAAGCGGATACGAAACAGCTTACCGCCTTGGTTAATATAGCGCATCCTGTTGAATGTTATTTATTCCGTCGTGATGAGCTGATGTGTGTTCAGGTTCAACCCGAACCGACAACCAAAGTTAAGTCGCGAGATGAGACAATTAGCATGACTGGAGCAGTACCTCCTCATAAAGTAAGCCTACGCTTAGCAAAAGAAGATAAGACGCTAGACAATGATAATGAGCAATTAAAAGGTGATGCAGGTTGGGAGACATGGCTCAATGTTATGAAGCGGTAGCCTCAATGCTATATAAAATACCTTTCTATACGAAAAAACCTTCCATATAAAAAACCCTCTTCCGAGCAATCATGCTTAGAAGAGGGTTTTTTAAATTACTTTTAATATTGTAGATATATCCAAGCAACTTAAATGCTCGATAGGTCAGAGGTTGGAGAGATATACATTTACTGCTCTTTAGCTCTGTTATCTAGATTATCTGAGTTATCTGGATTCTTATTATCGGTAGTTTCAGGCTCAATACTTTCATCTACAGAACTATCGTCTTCGTTGCTACTTGCAGCCTCAAGCGCAGCAATCCAGTTTTTCATCACATCAATTTCAGTTTGCTGGTTATCAATGACGTCTTGCGCCAACTGACGCATCTCCTCATCTGTCCCATATTCGAGCTGAACTTTTGCCATATCAACAGCGGCAATATGATGCGGTAGCATGCCGCGTGCAAACGCCATATCAGGCACGGGATCAGCCACACCCAAAGTCATTTCGCCATGCATATTTTCCATGCTTTTAGCATATGCTTGCTGCATCGCCACAGTATTTGGCTTAGGTTTGGCAGCATCAGGATGGCTAGCCAGCCACTTGTTTAAGACATCGATTTCAGCTTGCTGTGCCGTGATGACGTCTTGAGCAAGTTGGCGCATCGCTTCATCAATGCCATACTTGAGCTCTATTTTTGCCATATCTACCGCGCCGCGATGATGTCCCAACATACCTTTAGCGAAAGCGGTATCAGGATCGTTATACCCCATACCAATCATCATCTCGTCATGCATTCTAGTCATCGATCTCGTATAGTCTCTGAGCATATCGCTCATTTGAGACTCATCGCTGACACTGTTATCGCTGTCATTTGTTAGAGTATCGTCTGCCATATCGTCATGCTCAGCATGTGGTATATCAGTTACTGGCGGTGAGGTTTCTTCTGCAGGATTTGATTGGTTGTCCTCTGTCGTTGGCTGACAGGCACTCAATACAAGCGCTGCAGAAATGCTAGTGACCAACGAAAGAAAACGACGAGAAGCAATCATGACATATCCCTATTGTGAAAAAACCAAACGATAAATGGATAATACTTATTATACATAATCAATTACGTGCTGAATGTTAGCAGATAAACCTTACCCATTCGAGACACTATGTTTAACAGGTCGTAATATATTAGTGTCAGAGCTTTATATTAGGGGCTAAACAGCTAAATAGCCAAACAGTGTGAACTAATCAACAATATATAAACTTAAAACTATCTAAACTAGCTAGAAATACCTAGCTGACGACAGTGTTCGCTAGTTAGATGAACGCGTACAAACTCTCCAACAGCTAACTCACCTAGCTCAAATCCTGCCACTGACCAACGTATCAAACGCAGACAAGGCAGACCGACATGCGCTGTCATACGTCTAACTTGGCGATTTTTACCTTCATATATTGTCAGCATTAGCCATGAGTCCGGTACGCTTTTACGCTCACGTATTGGCGGATTGCGCTGCCAGAGTACCATCGGTAGCTCATTTTCACTGACGTGTTTGACCTCAGCAGGTAGCGTTTTACCATCTTTTAAAACCACGCCACGTTTGAGCTTATTGAGTTGCTCAGCAGTAGGGGTTCCTTCTACTTGCACTAAATAAGTTTTACCTTGTTTGCGCCCTGCATTGGCTTTTGGCGGATGAGTAATTGCTTTATTAACTCGACCATCATCGGTCAAAATCAGCAAGCCCTCTGAAGTAGCATCTAACCGACCAGCAACTCGCAAAGCCTTGTCAGTAAAGTATTGCGATAGGGTGGTGTGATCGTTATTACTGTCATCTCTAAACTGACTTTGCACGCCGTAAGGCTTATTGAATAAGATGAGACTAGAAGTAGACATAAAACGGTGTTTCCTAGTTTTTGAGGGACAATGAATCATTGTAGCGTATGTTTTGTGATGCAGAGCTAGTATTAAGCGACAAGACTACGGGCGATATATTTAACGTGCTGTATGCTACGTGACCTGCTACAAAAGTAGGACAGCGCTTGTATAAATTTGCTGTTATCCTAAATCCGCATTCTGATAGTGGTATTTATATTCTTAATAGAGAAATATCTACTATCTGTAAGCGGCAATCCTTGTTTGGGTCTTTATTTTAATTTTTTAGCTTCGAGCTATTTTTCATATCGTTCAAACCAATGCCGTAAGTGTCGTACTCATCAAAGCTTTGCTTAACCGATAAGCGCCCAGAGCGTTACAACTATAATAAAACGGTTAGCATAACAAAGTGTCTAGTTCGCTTGCGACGTCCAACATACAACCAAGGAGTATCATCGATGTCATATGATAAGGTTATCGTGCCAAGAGACGGCGAAAAAGTGACCGTAAACGCAGATTTAACATTAAATGTTCCCAACCATCCGATCATTCCGTTTGTGGAAGGTGATGGAATCGGTGTAGATATCACGCCTGTCATGATAAAAGTAGTCAATGCTGCGGTTGATAAAGCGTATCACGGCAAGAAGTCTATCATTTGGATGGAGACGTATCTTGGTGAAAAGGCAGCGAAAGTATATGACGGCGATTATTTGCCAAGCAAGACGCTAGAGATTCTAAAAGACTACGTCATTAGTATCAAGGGTCCATTGACCACGCCAGTGGGTGGTGGCTTTAGTTCGTTAAACGTCGCAGTGCGCCAAAACCTCGATCTGTATGTCTGTCAACGCCCCGTACGCTGGTTTGAGGGCGTACCAAGCCCAGTGCAGCATCCAGAGCTGACGGATATGGTTATTTTCCGTGAAAATACAGAAGATATCTACACGGGTATCGAGTGGAAAGCGGGCAGCGATGATGCCAAAAAAGTTATCAATTTCTTAAGAGATGAGATGGGTGTGACCAGTATTCGCTTCCCTGAAGACTGCGGCATCGGTATCAAGCCTGTCTCAAAAGAAGGCTCACAACGTCTGGTACGCAAAGCGATTCAGCATGCCATTGATAATGGTTTGCCAAATGTGACGCTAGTGCATAAAGGTAACATCATGAAGTTCACTGAAGGCGCGTTTAAGGATTGGGGTTATGAGCTAGCGGCAGAGCGTTTTGGTGCAGAGCCATTAGATGGCGGTCCATGGATGACTATGAAAAATCCAAAAACAGGTAATGACATTATTATTAAAGACGTCATCGCTGATGCGTTTTTGCAGCAGATTTTGATGCGTCCTGCAGATTATTCTGTAGTGGCAACGCTCAATCTAAACGGCGACTATATCTCTGATGCATTGGCCGCTGAAGTAGGCGGTATTGGTATCGCGCCTGGCGCAAATAAAGGCGGCGCGATTGCTGTTTATGAAGCGACGCACGGTACTGCGCCTAAGTATGCTGGTCAAAATAAAGTAAATCCAGGTTCATTGATATTGTCTGCTGAGATGATGCTTCGTGATATGGGCTGGACGGAAGCAGCTGATCTTGTTATCAGTGGTATCCAAGGGGCGATTGCCAACAAAACAGTCACGTATGATTTTGAGCGTCTGATGCCGGATGCTACCTTACTGAGTACTTCTGAGTTTGGTAAGGCGATTATTAAGCATATGGAAGCCTAAGACTACTTAAACGCTAAGCATTCTATTTTATTGTTATGTACAAAAAGCCGCCTGATTATATAGGTGGCTTTTTTTATTTCACTTTTTATAAAGATTTTAGAAAACACAAAAAAACACCCCAACGTTCGAAGACGGTTGAGGTGTTTTTTACCAAGACTTAAACCCGCTTAATCGCTTCTGGGTATAAAAACCAAAAGCGATTAGGTTTAATGGTCTAAGAGCAATCGCTTAAATTATAGCGATGCCAAAGTCTCGTTAAACAAAGCGCTTGGACGCATTGCTTTCTTAGCCAACTCTTCATCAGCATAGTAGTAGCCTTTGATATCTACTGGCTTGCCTTGAGCTTGGTTAAGTTCTTTAACGATGGCTTCTTCGTTCTCTTTTAGTTTTTGCGCGAATGGTGTAAATTGCGCTTTTAGCTCGCTATCTTTATCTTGCGCTGCAAGCTCTTCTGCCCAGTACATCGCTAGATAGAAATGGCTACCTCGGTTGTCGAGCTCGCCAGTTTTACGTGATGGCGACTTATCGTTTAGTAGCAGTTTTTCTGTTGCTGTATCTAGCGTGTCTGCCAAGATTTGAGCTTTAGCATTGTTGTCGTTGTTTGCTAGATGTTCCAAAGATACCGTCAATGCCAAGAACTCACCAAGTGAATCCCAACGTAGATGGTTTTCTTCTGTCAGCTGCTCAACATGCTTCGGTGCAGAACCACCAGCACCAGTTTCAAACAAACCGCCGCCTTTCATTAGTGGTACAACTGATAGCATCTTGGCACTGGTGCCTAGTTCTAGGATAGGGAACAAGTCAGTTAGGTAATCGCGTAGGATGTTACCGGTCGCAGAGATAGTATCTAGACCACGAGCAACGCGCTCTAGCGTATAACGCATCGCACGAACCTGAGACATAATCTCGATATGTAAGCCAGTAGTGTCATGATCTTTTAGATATGTTCTAACTTTTTGATTAGCTCGTTCTCATGTGGACGGTAAGGGTCTAACCAGAAGATTACAGGTGTATCTGATTCACGAGCACGGCGTACGGCAAGTTTTACCCAGTCTTGGATAGGCTCATCTTTAACCTGACACATGCGCCAGATATCACCTTTCTCAACACGTTTTTCGAGTAGCACTTCATCAGTATCAATATCGACGATACGTGCAATACCAGCATCGCTAGACTCAAAAGTCTTGTCATGCGAGCCATACTCTTCAGCTTTTTGAGCCATTAGGCCAACGTTAGGAACGGTACCCATGGTTTTTGGATCAAAGTTACCATGCCATTTGCAGAAGTTGATCATTTCTTGGTAAATACGCGCAAAGGTAGACTCTGGCATGACGGCTTTACAGTCATACATTTTGCCATCAGCACCCCACATTTTACCACCTGAACGAATCATCGCTGGCATAGAAGCATCAACGATTACATCACTTGGAGAATGGAAGTTGGTGATACCTTTTGAAGAGTCAACCATGGCCAGACGTGGGCGATGCTCTTGACACGCATGCAAGTCGCGCTCAATCTCTTCACGCTGAGAGGCTGGCAAAGTGGCAATTTTGTCGTACAAGTCAGCCATACCGTTGTTGACGTTGATACCTAGCTCATCAAAGAATGCGCCATGTTTTTCAAAGGCTTCTTTATAGTAGATTCTAACCGCATGACCAAAGACGATAGGATGCGAGACCTTCATCATGGTTGCTTTTACGTGTAATGAGAACAAGATACCAGCTTCGCGGCAATCTTCCATTTCACGCTCATAAAACTCTAATAGTGCTTTTTTGCTCATGACCATCAGGTCGATGACTTCTTTATCAAGCAAAGCAATTTTAGGCTTTAATACTTTTTGAGTACCGTCATCAAGTAACAACTCCATACGTACTGTACGAGCTTTATCTAATGTCATAGATTGCTCGCCATCGTAGAAGTCGCCGCCATGCATGTGTGATACGTGCGTGCTTGACCATTGCTTCCACTCACCCATAGAGTGTGGATGCTTGCGTGCATAGTTTTTGACGGCTTTAGGAGCGCGGCGATCTGAGTTACCTTCACGCAGTACTGGGTTCACTGAACTGCCTAAGCTTTTGCCATAGCGCTTGCGTAGCTCTTTTTCTTCGTCAGTTTGTGGATCTTCTGGGAAGTTAGGGATGGCATAGCCTTTGCTCTGTAGCTCTTTGATAGCAGCTTTTAACTGCTGTACAGAAGCACTGATGTTTGGCAGTTTAATGATGTTAGTATTTGGGTCTTGAGTCAGACGACCTAGCTCAGCTAAGTTGTCAGGAACACGTTGCTCTTCGGTCAAGTATTCAGGGAATTCAGCCAATATACGCGCTGCAACAGAGATGTCGCTGGTTTCAACTTCAACGCCTGCTGTTTTTGTGAATGCTTCGACAATAGGTAAGAACGACAGAGTCGCCAGCGCTGGGGCTTCGTCAGTTTTTGTATAAATAATTTTTGACATTTTAGTTAGATCTTCCTTTAGGCTGTAGTTAATAATAAAGCTCAAATATAGTGTTGAATATGCGTCAATGATACTATGCAATAATCCATGATATGGTTAGAACAAGTACTTCATATGTAGCTTCTTAGAAATTTTTAAGACAGGTCAGACATTTTCTTTTAATAATATTCATGAAAAAAGCATTTAAAGGCAACACGTTAACGGTCGGTGCAAAACTGCCTAAAAGTGAATCACTGACGCTACATTATAATCAATCCACTATAAATCCGATAGGATGTCAATCGTATACCATGAACTAAGTATACTGTTTTAGCTCGTATCCTATGGTTTCGAATTATACTAAGCTAATAACAACCTTATTCTACCAGTCATCGGCTTCGATATCATCTTTTCCATACAACTACTGTTTTTTCATGACGTTTTATATTGATCTTACTGCCCATGAGCGCATTCTTACAAACCACCCGCGTTATCGTTGGTGGTTTTCTATTGGGTGCGGATAAGTTTTTGCAAATTGTGACAGCAATGACGTAAAAATTTGCTAGTCTAGGTCATCAATAGATTGGTTATCGATAAATATATCGCGATTATAATAGTGACGGTGAATATGAGTTTAGAGTATGCGCTGATTAATGATACCAGCTGGCAGAGCCAAACAGAGTGGCAGACGCCAGATACCCCTTTTATGTCATTTGCTTTTTGGCAAGCCTTGACTGACACCGGAGCAATTGGTGAGCAGGCAGGCTGGCTACCGATATTTATTTTGGTACATCGTGTCGCTGATGCTACTAATAGTGCCGATAGTGAAGATAACACCGATACCTTAGTAGATGACGCGGTAGAAAATACATTGCAGCCTGTGGCTGTCATGCCAGTATTTATAAAAGGTCATCATCGCGGTGAGTTTGTATTTGATCATGCATGGGCTGAAGCTTATGCACGGTATGGCGTTGATTATTATCCGCGATTGGTCACTAGCGCACCATATACACCGATTACTGGTCAAAGGATTTGGTTGGCCAAAGGTGAAACCTTGAATGAAGCTATCCTCAAAACGGCCATCGCAGGTATCGATGATATCGCTCAACAAGTGGGCGCCTCAAGCTGGCATGGACTGTTTGTGACACCTGAGCTGGCCTCTATTGCCACTACATCTATGCCAACTGAAATTGATGTAGAGCTTGCCATAGCGGCTCAAGAAAGCGGCGTAGAGTCAGCTGCTATTGAGCTACCGATATTTGAGCGTCAAGGCTGCCAGTTCTTATGGCAAAACAAAGACTTACTTAATGACCGTAAGCCATTTGCAGATTTTGATGCGTTTTTGATGACCTTAAAAGCCAAAAAGCGTAAAACCATTCGGGCTGAGCGCCGTAAAGTTGCCGATCAGGGCATTAGCTGCCAGCGCAAGTGCGGAGATGCTATTAGCGATGCTGACTGGAAGGCCTTTTATCATTGTTATGTGATGACTTATGCAGTACGTGGACAGCAACCTTATTTGACGATAGATTTTTTTATGGCATTGGCAGCGAGCATGCCTGAGCATATAATGCTTGCGCAAGCACTTGATGCCAGTGGTGAGATTATAGCGAGTAGTTTGTTCTTATATGACAGACCTGATAGCGACAATGTTGATAGTGACAGGGCTGATAATAATGCTACCTTATATGGTCGTTACTGGGGTGCGCTAGGTGAGTATGACAGCTTGCATTTTGAGCTATGCTATTACCAAGGTATTGAGTTTGCTATTGAGCAAGGGTTGATGTTTTTTGATCCGGGTACGCAAGGCGAGCATAAGCTGGTACGTGGTTTTATCCCAACGACAACACATTCTATCCACCGTATTTATGATCCGCGTTTTGTACCGGCAATTGGCGATTTTTGTGCTAGAGATCGGCTGCATATGGCGCAGTATCGTCAGCAGGCATTCGAAGCTTTGCCTTTTAATGCAGACAATATGCCTGAATTTGATGGCAGTGACTCATAGCATTGATTCATCACGGTAATCATTTGTGACTAACTTTGCTTCACTTTGCAAGCACCTTTTAACTGTTAAATACTCTCTAAAAAATACTAGCCATAAACTATGACCAGCAATTCTTTTAGTTCTACCAATGATCTACCTCCTACTGAACTCATACCTTGGCTAAATGCTGAAGGCTCTCTCACTGCTATATTAGAAGAGAAGGCAGGGCAGCCGCTGCGTGTAAAACGCAGCTTCGAAGGATATCGTCCGCTGACTTTAGAACAAAAAAGCAGCTGGGTGTACGAGGCATGATGCTAAATCGTCCAATACTGGCATGGATACGGGAAGTGCAGTTATATGGCAATGATGACATGCCATGGGTGCAAGCACAGAGTATCTTTCCTTTAAACAGTTTAAAAGGTCAGTCGCGTCGTCTTCAACATCTGAAAAACACACCTATCGGCTACGTTTTATTTAAGCGTCGGCGTACCTTGCCAAATGAGCGTTTTATCAGTCATACCAGTGACGGTTGGCAACGACAAACGCGTTATGACTGGTATGGTCGCACGCTTATGATCAGTGAAACGTTCTTACCTGCGTTTTTAACTAGCGACCTATAAAAATATTACTAGGTTAACCTCGCTTGAGTTATTTAATATACATCTACACTCGGCTGCCTTGTACTACTTTTAAATTGAATCGATTATATCTAGCCACATTTAAAAATATTTTATGCCTAAAACAGCATAAAAGGGCGGGCAAGAGAAAAAGTTCAACGGGTAAATCCTTTATTTTATTGGCTATTTATCTGTGTTATATAGTCATTTAATTCGCTCATCCTAAGGTGAGGTTTTTTGCGCTCACAGCACAAATTTTCATGTTACACTTAATCTTTCGCGATGATATCGATGCAAATGTACATCGATTTTATTGACGAATCAGTCAAGTTAATAACAGGTCAGTCGCCTGTATTTATTCTTATTTCAATCTTTGCTAATAGACTCCATTCACAATAATGGTCGTACCATAAAACAGACTGCAGAAAAACAACGTGCAGAGGTATCAGCGTACTTCAGCGACGTTGACGCAGTAGTTGTTTTATTGTGGGCAGGCTATAAGCTTCTTTTCAATGACGTTTTTTAATGACAGTCACTACTTAGGACATCACTATGTTTAAAGATATTTCTATCAAAGATTTTGATCCAGTACTTGCTGAAGCGATGGCCGCAGAAAGCGTTCGTCAAGAAAACCACATCGAGCTTATCGCCTCTGAAAACTACTGCTCACAAGCAGTGATGGAAGCACAAGGTACTGACCTTACTAATAAATACGCAGAAGGTTATCCTGGCAAGCGTTATTATGGTGGTTGTGAGCATGTGGATGTGGTTGAGCAATTGGCCATTGACCGCGCTAAAGAGTTGTTCGGTGCAGAGTATGTGAACGTTCAGCCACATTCTGGTAGCCAAGCAAACTCAGCCGTATTTTTAGCATTGTTAGAGGCAAATGACACTGTACTAGGCATGAGCCTAGACGCTGGTGGTCACTTGACGCATGGCGCCCACATCAACTTCTCAGGTTTGAACTACAATGCCGTACAGTACGGATTGGTAGATGGCACTGGCCTTATTGATTATGACCAAGTAGAGAGCTTGGCGCGTGAGCATAAGCCAAAAATGATCATCGCGGGTTTTTCAGCATATTCACAAGTAGTTGATTGGCAGCGTTTCCGTGACATCGCGGACGAAGTAGGCGCGTATCTATTGGTCGATATGGCTCACGTTGCAGGCTTGGTTGCTGGCGGTGTTTATCCAAACCCAGTACCTTTTGCTGATGTGGTTACAACGACGACGCACAAAACTCTACGTGGCCCACGCTCAGGTATGATTTTGGCACGTGATGAGGTACTGGCTAAAAAGCTAAACTCAGCTGTATTCCCAGGCAACCAAGGTGGCCCGTTGATGCATGTCATCGCAGCAAAAGCGGTTTGCTTTAAAGAGGCGTTAGAAGATAACTTCAAAACGTATCAGCAGCAAGTAGTGAAAAACGCGCAAGCGATGGCAAAAGTGGTTCAAGAGCGCGGCTATGAAGTCATCTCTGGCGGTACTGAAAACCATCTAATGCTGATCAGCCTAGTTAAGCAAGAAATGACGGGTAAAGAAGCAGACAAATGGCTTGGTGAAGCACACATCACTGTCAACAAAAATGCTGTACCAAACGATCCAAAATCACCATTCGTGACTTCTGGTATTCGTATCGGTACGCCAGCTATTACTACTCGCGGTTTCAACGAAGCACAAGCGGGTGAGTTGGCAGGTTGGATCTGTGACGTACTAGACAGCCGCGGTGATGAAGCAGTTGCTACTGAAGTACGCGGTAAGGTAGAAGCCATCTGCAAAGAGCTACCAGTGTACGAAAAAACCAGTAAGTATTCACTGACTCTATTTGAGAGTTGTATAACAAAAAACCGCTTAGCACTTGCTAGGCGGTTTTTATTTTTAATAACAGTTAAGGAAGATACGATGTCTATTTCAACAACTATGTCATTTTGCTTTTGTAGTGTTCGCGAGGAAAATTTAACCAGCATACTTGTTGGTGATATGACACTGGATGAGCTAAGAGAAAATCGCGATAACCAATACTTAGATGTGAGACAAGCGTCTCTTGAAAATTATACGGAAGAACTGGTTGAGTTATTGGGAGAGGGGCATTATGCCTTGTGCGATTTGTTGTTTTTGGCAAACAATAGCACCCCGCTGCATGAGCAGCATGACGGTTTATTATACAATGTGGCCGTCGTACCTGAGATCGTCAAAGCGTTTGCCGCGACAGACTTAAAAAAATTGGTACACGATATCGGCTACCACGAAGCAGAGAGCCAAGAAGGTTTGAATACGTTTCGTGAGAATTTAAATCACGTTCACGAGTTATTTAAGTTTGCAGAAGAGAATAAGCTCAACGTGATTGGGTTTACGCTTTAGTGAGTCGATCATGTTGCTGCATGACGCCGCACCTAGACATATTTGAACCGAATGTCAGATAAATAAAAACCGCCCAATATTATTGCTAGGCGGTTTTATTCATTCAAATAATTGTGCGATAAGAGCATGCTCATGCAATAAGGGGCAAATTTAAACCCTACGAATATTTAGAACCTCAGCCACCGAGTTGATTGAGTCCTAATGCCAGCACCAAACCAATAGCAGTGCTGATACCCGCCCAATGGTTGCCATCTTTAAATGCAGACGGAAAAACTTCTGTCGCTAATGAAGCAATAACTGCCCCTGCGGCAAAACAGTCAATTGCACTAATTACTGCATCATCGACATCTTTGAGAAGCGTTTTGCCAATAATAGCTGCTAATGATAATAAAATAGCTGCCCCAATCCATAGCATGAGTATTTTTTGTGACTGCTACCACCATCGCGCATTTGTTTGGCACCGCCTGCGGCTTCTGGGAGATTTGATAATAAAATAGACCCTGCTAGTGCCGCGACTTGTAAAGCGTTACCACCAATCAGCGCGACGCCAAGCGCTAAGTTTTCTGGGATACCATCAAGCGTAATAGCAGCAAGCAAACCTGCCCCGCCTTTGTTTTGCATTTTTTCATCAATCAGATAATCAATACCCGTAAAGACCACTGCGCCTAACACGGTAAAGGCGACAGTCGTCCACAAACCACTCTCGCCAATCGCAGGTTGAATCATCTCAAGTACCACTGAGCTCATGAGCGCACCACCTGCCAGCGCAAGCAGATTGCCTTGTATCCAGTCAGGCATGTAGCCGTATAGACCCCATAATGCACCAATAATGAGTGCGCCTGAAACCACAAGAATAATGGCAAATACCAACATAAAATGCCTCGATACTTTTAATAAGTTTTAATAATTCTGAGTAATGTCTATTGATACGATGAATGGCGGTGAGATCACATCGTATTTGATAATAATGCTATCACACGATGTGACCCATGCAATCTCCTCAAGATTAATCACGGCTTAAATACGCTCAGACGTAGTATTACATAAACGGCAACTTGGTGAATATTTGCAATATCGTGGCATTGACGATATCGACAAAGAACGCACCAACCATTGGCACGATTAAGAAGGCTTTCGGCGAGGGGAGATAGCGATCCGTGACTGCTTGCATATTGGCAATCGCTGTCGGGGTAGCTCCCATACCAAAACCGCAATGTCCTGCTGAGAGTACTGCCGCGTCATAGTCTTTGCCCATGACTTTAAAGGTAATGAGGTAGACGTAGATAATCATGATGATGGTCTGTACGATCAATATGACCAATACAGGCCCTGCCAAATCCGTCAACTGCCACAGCTTCAATGACAGTAACGCCATTGCCAAAAACAGACTCAAAGACGCATTACCAAATACATCAATCGAGCGATCAAACATCTCAAAATTGAAGACCATCGTTAGTACATTGCGAATGATGACGCCGCCTGCCAGTGCCCAGACGAAAGTAGGCAGCTCAAACCATGTACCTTCAGCAACGATGGCCATCACATCGGCAAAAGCCAAAGCACCTGCGAATAGTGCCAAAGTCTCGATAGTAGAAGAAGCGGTGATAAAGCGCATGCTATCAGGTCTTTCAAAGATATCTTTATTACTACCTGCAGACTCCTCATCGTGTTTGGTGCTATATAACGACTGTGCACCAGCAACTTTTTCGATATCGCTAGGATCAGGGTTGGCTGGCGTTGGTTTTAGGCCAAGTCGATTAATCAAGCGACGGGCAACAGGACCGCCAACAATACCACCCGCGACCAAACCATAAGTAGCAACCGCGATACCCAATGTAGTCGCACCGACTACACCGTAGTCTTGTTCTAGCGTGATTCCCCAAGCGCCTGCTGTACCATGACCACCCGTTAGAGCGATAGAACCTGTCACTAGACCGAGCAAAGGATCAAGTCCCAATGCACTTGCCATGGCCACACCAACGACGTCCTGCAATACAATAAACACTGAAACAACGATAGTAAAAATCAATAATGGTGTGCCGCCTGCTTTTAATCGACTAAAATCAGCGCTCAGACCGATGGAGGCAAAGAACATCAACATGGTGGCGGTCTGCAGCCCTTGATGAAAGTTAAAACTATATCCCCAAACCATATTGAGAGCATAGACAACAATCGCCGCTACCAAACCACCAGCAACCGGTTCTGGAATATTAAAGTCTTCTAAAAACTTGACTCTCCGCACCAAAAGCCGCCCAAGTAGCAGCACTAAGGTGGCCAATATCAGGGTGTAATAACCGTTTAAGGTAATCTCCATAGGTTAATCCTTTCTATAAAATAAATTAACCTGAATTCGGGATAAATATGGCTTTATCTCGAATTCAGGTTTCTATGATGACGAATAATTATCGGTGACTATCGGCGGTCAAGCTTGCAATATATAGGCTGTTAACGACTAAATCTCTAACGCATAAGCTTCATCCTCAGATGGCACGATGACCCACAATTGTGGTTTGCCAAATTCTCTAAAGGCATCCTCAATGATGCTTTTAAAGACATTGAAGTCCTCAGTGTTTATCCTTTTGACGTCTGTTAAATCCAGCCTTAAATGAACTGCTTCACTGTCTGTTAGACAATCCCATGCACTGTCCCAGTTGTGCGAAAAATAACTAGGAAAGTCACAGGCCTTGGCCAAACTCGTCAATAGCTCAGTTTTTTCGAGCGTGTCACCGACGGCTATAGTAACAGCCTGCGCAGGAATGCTAGTACCCAGTGCTGTACCGTTTTGGTTAATGTGGTCTTGATTAACATGGCTTTGATTAACGTAGTGGATGGCTTGGTTCACACTTTCTCGATTCATATCGGCTTGGTTCGTATTCGTTTGTTTCATATCAGCTCTTTTCATATTAAGGCACCTGTAGTCTTTGGAAACTATCATAGTGATCGACAGTCAAGTAATAGACAGTAGGTGGGTTGCCACCTGTGACGATACGCCGTGCGCCGCGATGAGAGACACCAGGGGTGGGCACGGTATATTCGCGATAGTAGCCTTGTGACTGGGCGGGTAGTCTGCCTTCACGGTTATAAAACGTCGTGCCATCTTTATTTGGATACGGAAACGGGCCGCCTTGCTGAATAAGCGCAATCGTATTATCGACCTGTGCGTCACCCGTTATACCAGCAGTAGTGGTTTGGCTCGTATTATTAGTGACGTCTTGCGATACCGTTGTCGACTCGATGCTATCAGCAAACAATGTCGAATTTAAATCGCCAAAGAAATAGAAAGCGACGGCGATGATAGCGATAAGGCTAAATAGTGTAGAGCCTAAGCTTCTTTTATTGGGTTTGCTATTGTGACTGCTACGATTTGAGTTACGAGTGCGTTGATGGCTATTTCTATTGGCATTAGTAGGTGTATAGCTTGGAATATCTGATGCATTATCTTGGTCAAGGCTCAACGAAGATGAGGTCACTTCAGTGGCTCTCAATTGATTTTTGTCGTTAAGAGCACTATTGAAATAGACGCTTTGACCAACCGTTATAGGCTTCGCCAATCTTGCTTTGCTAATATGAAAGAACACATCTTCACTTTGATTATCTACATCGATAAAGCCGTAGCCTTTATCTTCATTCCAGTGCTTAATCTTGCCACTTTGCATGGTCGTACCGCTCCCTATAATTTAAATGCCTTAACTAAAATACTTATGATTTAAACGAAGAAACGCCAGCGTAATTGCTGACGTTTCTGATTACTCGTTTCGATAGTCGATTCTAGTATGATTAAGCACGGGTTTCGCCATGACCATAAACGATCCATTTTTGCGAAGTCAGACCTTCGAGACCGACAGGGCCACGTGCATGGATTTTGTCCGTTGAGATACCAATCTCAGCACCGAGACCGTATTCAAAACCATCAGCAAAACGGCTAGAAGCGTTAATCATCACGCTGGCTGAGTCCACTTCACGGATGAAGCGTTGCGATTTGGTATAGTTATCAGTGATGATGACATCGGTATGATGGCTGCCGTGCGTATTGATATGCTCAATCGCCTCATCAATACCTGAGACCACTTTTACCGCTAGGATAGGGGCTAGGTATTCAGTATCCCAATCCTCAGAGGTGGCAGCTGATAGATGACCTTCAAGCTTAGCATTTTTATTTAAGATAGCTTGTGACTTGTCATCAAGGCGTAGTTGCATTGCGTCATCAGCAGCGACGATGGCCTCTGCTATTTTAGGCAATAGCTCATTAGCGACTGTTTCATCGACCAGTAGCGTCTCCATCGTATTACAAGTGCCGTAGCGATGTGTTTTGGCATTCACACTGACCTTAATCGCAATCTCAGGATCCGCATCACTATCGATAAAGGTATGGCAGTTACCGTCTAAATGCTTAATTACAGGTACTTTGGCATCGTTGCTGATACGCGCAATCAGACCCTTACCGCCACGTGGCACGATGACATCGACATATTCAGTCATGGTAATCAGCTCACCAACGGCTGCACGATCGGTCGTCTGTAGTACTTGTACACTGTGTTCCGATAGATCAGTATGGCTAAGTCCTTTAATGATACATTTGGCAATCGCTTGGTTAGATTCAAATGCTTCAGAACCACCGCGTAAGATAATGGCGTTGCCTGACTTGAGCGCCAGTGAGGCAGCCTCTAATGTTACATTAGGGCGCGACTCATAAATCATACCGACTACGCCAAGTGGCACACGCATTTTGCCCAAATGAATCCCTGATGGCTGATAGGTCATGTCAGTGACTTCACCGATTGGATCAGGAAGGCCAGCGACATCTTTAAGACCTTGTAGCATACCGTTAAATCGTGCTTCATTTAGCTCTAAGCGGTCGAGGAGTGCGCTATCAAGATTGTTTTTTGACCGTTGTCCATATCGATTTTATTGGCTGCCAAGATGTCTTGTTTGGCATTGACCAGCTCATCATGAATGGCCAAGAGTGCTGAATTTTTATCGCCAGTGTTGGCGGCAGCCAGCGCGCGAGAAGCAGCTCTTGCTTGCTTGCCGACAGACTGCATATAGGTCGTAATATCCGTAGTATTCGATTGACTCATAAATTATTTTCCTTATGTGATACAGGTTTTTTATAACTAAAAGCGCCCAATTTATATAGGTAAAAGTACCTAAAAAGGCGAAAAATGTCGCAAAAAAGAAGTTTTGAATGCCTACTTAGATAGCGGTAGGTCATTATGCTATTTAACATAGAGCAGATTGAGACGATAGTAAAGATGATTTTGTGAACAGAATCCGCTTTGCAGCGCTCTTGTAGGGGCCTATTTAAAGTAATATTGCTCATGCTAAGTGGTGTTTATTTAAGATAATCGCGTTATCAGTACTACACTATATCTTTACGTTTTTTAACAGAATTGCGCTGTAAATACTAAGGTAGCTGCGAGATATCCTCAGTATAGTAAGCATTAAAACAGCAAGGCTATCAGTAGATAGTACTTAATCTTATTATGATAAGTGATGGAGAACGAACATGGCTACGAAAAATACAACTTATAAAAATTGGTTAACGGTTGGCTTGGTCGCAGGTGCTCTAGCATTAGGCGCTTGTAGTAAAAAAGACGACACACCGATGGAAACTGAAGCTGATACTACTGTAGATGCTCAAACCTCTGTAGAAGAAAGTGCAACAGCGAGTGACAATGACGATGTGGCCGTTGCTAGTGCCGATGATGAGGGTATGGACGTTACCAATAACGATGATGTGGCAGTGGCGACAGCAGAAGATGAGGATATGATGGACGGTACTGAAGACTCAGAGCATGTATCGACGTACTAATCGCATATTATAGAATGCACTAGCTACATATTAGATGTACTAAGCACATACTATAAATAGGCAGTTATCAGATAACACAACGTCTCGTATTCTAAAGTGATAAAATAAAGCCCAGAGCGATAAATGCAGTCTGGGCTTTTTTGTACTCCGGTTTATTAGAAGCTGATTAACCCGTTGGTTAAATACAATATTTGCCTTTTTACTGCGTAATAAGAGACAATATGGCATTTTTCTCTTTGCCTCATCAGGCATATTACGATAATGCCTCTAGATGCTTGTACTATATATAGATATAGCTCTTATTTTATTCGTGTTTTCACTCATATTTATTGGAAGTCTGCTGAACCATGCTTGATACTGCAAAAAACCCGACTCGGCCTATCGCCCTAGACTTACAAGACATCCATAAAAGCTACGGCTCATTAGAGGTATTAAAAGGGGTATCCCTGACTGCCTATGATGGCGATGTCATCTCTATTTTGGGCTCATCTGGCTCAGGTAAGTCGACGTTGCTGCGTTGTATTAATCTTCTAGAAAACCCCAATCATGGTCGTATCTTGATCGGTAATGAAGAGCTGATGCTAAAACCTGCCAAATCAGGTGAGCTACAAGCAGCAGACGTAAAGCAGCTAGAAAGCCTGCGCGCACGCGTCGGGTTTGTCTTTCAGAACTTTAATCTGTGGCCACATAAAACCATTCTACAAAACATCATCGAAGGACCAACGCAGGTCTTAAAGATTAAAAAAGACCAAGCAATTAGCGATGCAGAAAAGCTGCTCGATAAAGTCGGCCTGCTCGACAAAAAGACGCTTATCCTGCCAACTTATCTGGTGGTCAGCGTCAGCGTGTCGCAATCGCCCGTGCGCTTGCTATGCAACCACAAGTCCTATTGTTTGATGAACCAACCTCTGCGCTAGATCCTGAACTGGTCAACGAAGTGCTTGCTGTAATGCGCGAGCTAGCAGAAGAAGGACGTACGATGCTTATCGTTACTCACGAAATGCGCTTTGCCCGTGAAGTATCAAGCAAAGTCGTCTTTTTACATCAAGGTGTGGTTGAAGAAATTGGCACACCTGAGCAAGTCTTTGATAACCCTACCTCTGAGCGTGTTAAAGACTTTATGGCGTCACACCGTCCTACTTAGTTATTAGTTTTTTGCCTAGTATCATGTCCAATACAAATGGTGGCAACACTCTTGTCACCATTTATCTTGCCAAACGTAAAATCACTGTAATGTAAGCATTGTTGACTGTTTATTGCCCGATGATAACTATGAGTATGCAAAACGTTTGTTTTTGATATTTTACTCAGGTATTATCAAAAGGTTTATAGGCCGTCACGTCTCGCGGCTGTCTGTTATTCTGCTATCTATATTGCTTGTCTGGCAGGGACGTCAGAGAACAAAATATCAGAACCCTAAGTCAGAAAATCCTGTCAAAAACTTATGTAAAACCCATCAGAATTTAAGGAACGTATGATGTCGAATTCTCGCCTATTGTGGTCATCAATGACCGTTACTGCTGCATTGATGTTGAGCGCTTGTAGCCAACCTGCCGATGAAACAACCGATACCAACGCTGACGCCCCTGCAGCAGAAACCACTGGTAAAACCATTCGTATCGCTACCGAAGGCGCTTACCCTCCATTCAACTACACCAACGCCGACGGCAGCTTGGCAGGTTTCGATATTGATGTTGCCAATGCTTTGTGTGATCAAATGCAAGCCAAGTGTGAAATCGTTGCACAGGATTGGGACGGTATTATCCCAGGTCTATTGGCACAAAAATATGATGCGGTGATTGCAGGTATGTCTATCACTGCTGAGCGTCAAGAAAAAGTTGATTTCAGCGAGCCGTACTTTGCCAATACGATGGTATGGTTGACCAATACGGATGGTGGTTTTGATCCTATGGCGATTAAAGATGCAACGCTTGGTGGTCAACGTTCTACTACGCCAGGTGCTTATCTACAGGATAACTACGAAGGCAAAGAAGGCAACACAGTTCAGTTGTATGACAACTATGACAATGCCTATCTAGATCTAAAATCTGGTCGTAGCGATGCCGTATTGGCCGAAAAAGTTTCTGCCAAATCATGGTTAGCAGAAAACGCAGCGGGCTTCGGTATCGTTGGTGATGAAATTGATAACGATGACAATATTGCCATTGCTGTACGTAAAGGTGACTCACTCAAAGCTGACTTTGACAAAGCATTGAGCGAAATCCGTAGTAACGGTGAGCTTGCACGTCTTGAGCAGATGAACTTTGGTCAATAATGACTCACTGAAGATTTATGCTTAGAACACATAACGTTTGATACAAGTAATCTTAAAACTGGGCATGTTTCAAATAAACAGTGTTTATAAGCATAAATCAGCAAGCAGTGATTGACGATACAGTTGGTAAATATATTAAGGGATAAAACTTATGACAATTTCAATGACATCATCAATGAGCAAAAAAGCACTGTGGCTAGCACCGCTTAGCGCAGCAATGCTAATGCTGGTAGGTTGTAACAATAGCTCAGCACCAGCAGAAAATGCTGAAACTGATACCGCTACTGAAGCGCCTTTAAATATCAAAATTGCGACAGAATCAAGCTATAAGCCTTTTAGTTATACCGATGCAGATGGCAAGCTGATTGGTTACGAGATTGAGCTGGTTGACGCACTATGTGCACAGATGAAAGCTGAATGTGAAGTCATCTCTCAAGATTGGGATGGTTTGATTCCAGGGCTTAACGCGCAGAAATTTGACGCAGCTATCGCAGGTATGTCTATCACGCCTGAGCGTAAAGAAGTGGTTGATTTCAGTGACCCTTACTTCCATAGCGGTATCATCTTGATCGGCAAAAAAGGTGATGACTTAAGCGTAGAGTCACTAACAGGTCTACCAATTGCCTCACAGCGCTCAACTGTTGCCTCGCAATACCTACAAGACGAGCATGCAGATGCTGATATCAAGTTATATGATACGCAAGACAATGCTTATCTAGATCTGACCTCAGGCCGTGTGCGCGGTATGATGTCTGACAAAGTAACGGGTATCGACTGGTTAAAAACAGACGCAGGCAAAGGCTACGAAGTTAAAGGTGAAGAAATCAGCACCAATGATGACGCAATGGGTATTGCTTTCCGTAAAGGCGATCCGTTAATTGCTAAGTTCAATGCAGCATTGGCTGAGCTAAAAGACAACGGTACCTATGATCAAATCACGGGTAGCTATTTCGGTACTAGCTCAACGGCTGCAGTACAAAAAGCGGTGGCAACAACTGATAGTGTCGAAGAAGTAATGGTCGCTGAAGAAGAAGCGCCAGCTAACTAATACGATATCTAGCAGTTTGACTGCTGTTGTTTGAAGACGTGTTGTTTACTCAAGAAAAAACCAAGGATGATCATGAGCAACCATTGTGCCCCAATCTGTACCACGACTGGCAAATCTAACATTAATGTAGCCAGTCGTCTGTCTATGTCATTGCTTGCACTAGCGACGGCCTTTACCGTTGCTGGCTGTAGCAATAGCCAAGAGAGTGCTGCTGATACCAATCCAGAGGCTACCGAAACAACGGCAGTATCTACAGGTGATGTATTACGCATCGGTACAGAAGGGGCCTATGCGCCTTTTAACTATACCAATGCTGATGGGACACTGGGTGGTTTTGATGTTGAGATAGCAAATGCACTTTGTGCGGATATGCATGTGACCTGTGAGATTGTGGCGCAGGACTGGGACGGTATTATCCCCGGCCTAAAAGCAGGTAAGTATGATGCAATCGTGGCCGCGATGTCCGTTACTCCAGAGCGTTCGCAGCAGGTGAGCTTTACCGATCCGTACTTTAGCAATGCCTTGGTCTTTTTGGCCAAAAAAGACAGCAGCTTTGACCCTAGTAACAACAGCGATATCGACTCGCATTCTATTGCTGCACAGCGTTCAACCATTTCATCGCAGTGGCTAGAAGACACGTATCCAAAAGCCGATATGAAGCTTTATGATACGTTGAGCAATGCGTTTTTGGATCTCGGTTCAAACCGTGTCGATGCGATGATCTCTGATAAGCTGCCTGCCATAGAATGGCTGAGCTCAAATGCTGGTAGCAAATATGCGCTTAAAGGTGATGAGATCGATATTAATGATAACTTTGCCATAGCAGTACGCCCAGGCGATCCGCTACAAGCAAAGATCAATCAGTCTCTTGCTAATATAAAAGCTAATGGTACTTACGATAAAATCAATCAAAAGTACTTTGCGGTGCCAGCGTCTGCAACGAGTACAGTTGATGAAGACGCAAATACAGGCACAGATACAAATACTGCCGACCAACCAGCGACAGAAAACGTTAGTTAATAGCGAATAGCTAATAGTAGTCAAAGACAGCAGTCAAAAAATCGTGTTTTGATCAATAAAAGGATATCGCCTTCATGGTGATGTCCTTTTTATTTGTCGTTATAGCAACGAATATACATAATAGCCGCCTATCAATTTTGCTCAAATTTAGTCGGCTGATTGTATGTCTCTAGAGGCAAGTGTCTGTTTAAGTACGGTTTAGGCGCAGCTTTTACGCGTCAGTATTAACATCACGGCGAGTGAATATGATAAAATCAGCGCTCATTTCTACTGTGTCAATTATCGCAGCGTTAATCGTATTCTTCTGACGTCATTTTTTGACGCCGACCATCCCTATTGATTTGGTATAAAATACGGTGTTTTGCCGCGTTCAGCTATTGATGCTGATTCTTTTAACTCATATTTTGCAAATTGCTAATATAAAGAGACTGAGTGGATAATCGTGTTTGACTTACAAGGATTTGGCGCGCTTTTATTAAGCGGCGCTACCGTCACCATACAGCTAGCTGTGACCAGTTTAATCATTGGTTTGGCTTTAGGCTTGCTCGGCGCAACCGCAAAGATGTCCAATATCTGGTTGCTGCGTAAACTTGCGACTGTCTATACTGCGACGATGCGCGGTATTCCTGAGCTGCTATTGGTGCTCTTTATCTATTATGGCGGCTCTATCTTATTGATGAGCATCCTCAAAAAGTTCGGCTATAACGACTATGTCGAGATTAGTGCTTTTTGGGGCGGTGTCATGGCGCTGTCTATTGCTTTTGGTGCCTATGCGACTGAGATTTTTCGCATGTCCATCCAAGAGATTCCAGTAGGGCAGCGAGAGGCTGCGCAAGCGATTGGTATGCGTCCTTTTCAGACTTTTTATCGCATCACTTTGCCGCAAGTGTGGCAGATTGCTTTGCCAGGTTTGGGTAATCTGTTTCTGGTACTGCTCAAAGATACCGCATTGGTATCGGTCGTGGGTCTCAAAGACATCATGTATCAGTCATCGCGTGCGGCACAGTCTACACAGCAGCCATTTACCTTTTATATGGCAGCAGCGATTATTTATTTGGGTCTGACCATGTTGATTACTGGCTTTATGATGTGGCTTGAGTGGCGCGCCAATCCTGCGGCACGCTATGCCAAAAAGATAAGCCGTCAATCCACTCACAGTCAATCGACCATAGGGTAGAGGAGAGATACTATGGATTGGAATTGGCAGGTCATTTTTGACCATATCCCTGATTTACTAGGCGGCGCGGTATTGACCGTACAGCTGGTTTTGTTTTCAGGTGTGATTGGATTGCTGTTTGGTTTGGTTTTGGCGTTGTTACGACTGTCTAAGAATTGGGTGGTACAGATACTACCGTTTCTGTATATTTTCTTTTTCCGTGGTACGCCGCTATTGGTACAGATATTCCTGATTTATTACGGTTTAGGTCAATTTGAGGCCGTACGCGAGTCGTTCTTGTGGGAGCCGGTACTTAGCCAAGCATATTGGTGTGCCATCATCGCCTTTACCCTGAATACCAGTGCTTATCTGGCAGAGATTATACGCGGTGCGATTCAGACGATTCCGATTGGAGAGCTTGAAGCTGCTGATGCGCTTGGCATGTCAAAATGGCAAAAGCTAACACGCGTTACGCTGCCGCGCGCATTTGGTATTGTGATTCCAGCGTACAGTAACGAAGTTATCTTTATGCTAAAAGGTAGTGCGCTAGCTTCAACTATTGCATTGATGGATATCACAGGTGTTGCTCGTACGATTAGTGCGCGTACCTATACCTTGATGGAGTTATTCTTTGCCGCTGGTATCGTCTATTTATTGCTGTCGTGGGTTATCTTGTTTAGCTTTAGAATGTTTGAAAAGCGTATGAACCGCCACGCCAGTTATGTACCACCAGATGTCGTGACCAACACGATTCCATAGTGAGCAGTTAGCAACTAAAAATCGTCAAAGTCACTGTAGACAACATAGTATGGACTGCTGATAAAATAGCCGTCATTTACAGGGAGAGTTTAGTATGAGCCAATCGCCACATGAATCATTAGCGAACGCCATTGCAGCTGGTGTCAATGCCGAGCAGGGCGCTATCAATCATAATGAAAGATTGCGTACTTCTATTGGTAAAGTCGTCTGTATCGGTCGCAACTATGCGGCCCATGCTGCAGAGTTGGGCAATGAAGTGCCAACCACACCAATACTGTTTATGAAGCCTGCATCTTCAGTGGTCTCTATCCGTGGTGATGTGGTTCGCCCAAGTCCAGAGTTATTTGGCGAGACTCACTACGAGGCCGAACTATGTATTCAGCTATCAGCTGACTTATCTATGGCGACGATTGAGCAAGCTCAGCAAGCGATTGGTGGCGTGACATTGGGACTGGATTTGACCTTGCGTGATTTGCAAAGCAAGCTAAAAGAAAAAGGTCATCCGTGGGAGCGTGCTAAGTGTTTTGACGGAGCTTGCGTCCTTGCTGATTGGGTCGACCCACAAGCGTTTGGCAATCTGCAGAATGTACAGTATCAGCTATCTATCAATGATAAATTAACGCAAGATGGCGATAGTGCCTTAATGCTATTTCCTGTCTATGAATTGCTGGTCAATATTAGCCATGCCTTTAGCTTGCAAGCAGGGGATGTAATTATGACTGGTACGCCAAGCGGCGTTGGTGTGTTGCAAGCAGGCGATCAGCTTAAACTAAAACTGGGTGCTCATGAGTGGGTATCACAAGTACAGTAAGCTTGATTGCAATAACAAACGCATATTAAAAACCCCGAGCTATTGCTTGGGGTTTTTGCTTTTAAGCCTTTATATTTATTTTTTAAACTTGCTAACTGCCAAACAACTCTAACTATCTAATCATTCTATTTTTTAAGAATCATCAGTACACTCGATTGTCATCAGTTTGTCACCTATTGTTCAGCGTGCTGTCATAAAGGTTGAGTAGACTTAAGCGGAATTCGTATTTTTGTGGTCGTAATTATAAAGCCGCGATCAACTCTCTGCCAATCTAGCCTAATAGCAAGGTGACTGATAATGACATTATTGAACAATGAGCGAACGCTTGCCCACGAAGTGGTTGAAGACTCAAATCCTACTAATAATACTGACTTTCAGACGATTATCAATCGTCGATTGAACCGCCGTAGTATCCTAAAAGGTGGCGCAGGGTTGACGGCTGCTGCGTTTTTTGGCGCATTACCTTTGGTCGGTTGTAGTGACGACGACGATAGCAGTATTGTTGGTGATGACGATAATGCCGCTATCCCTGCACAAGGTGATTTAAAGCGTCCTAATACCTTAAAGTTTGAAGCAGTCGCGCATTCAACGGCAGAGACAATGACCGTAGCAGCAGGCTACAAGGCAGAGATGATATTACCGCTTGGTACACCGCTGAACTCTGGTATCGAGGATTGGAAAGACAATCGCGAGCAATCAGCAGAGTCATTTGAATGGCGTATGGGTGACAATCATGATGGGATGTGGTTCTTTGGCAAAAACGGTAACGCTTACGATGCCAAAGCGTCAGAAAACAGCTTGTTAGTCATGAATCATGAATACGTTAATAGCAATGAGCTTAGCCCATTTGGCTATTACGTCACTCAAGATAACGAAGCTGCGCCTATCTTTCAAAACCGCCGTCTCGCAAGCGACGTCCGCCGTGAAGTCAACTGTCATGGCGTCTCAGTGGTCGAGTTAACTCGCCGTGCAGATGGTATGGGTTATGAGATGGTACCTGACTCTAAATACAATCGTCGTATCACCAGTAGTACAACAGCACAATTGGCTGGCCCTGTGGCAGGCTCTGCTCTGGTCAAGACCAAGTTTGATCCGACAGGCTATCAGACTCGCGGCATCAATAATAACTGCGGCGCAGGTCTGTCACCGTGGGGTACTTATCTGACTACCGAAGAGAACTTCTTGGGGTGTTTGCCCGTGGACAAGATGCCAGCCAATTGAGCGCTGGTGATAACTATGCGCGCGAGCGCTACGGTGCGGTGGAGGACTTCCCAGGTTGGGAGTATCTATGGCATACCCCAGAGGCAAAGGATGCCAAAATAGCAGACGAGTTCTCACGCTGGGATATGACCGCAGTCGGTGCCAGTGCTGCGGAAGATTATCGCTACGGCTTCAACACTTTCGGTTATATTACTGAGATTGACCCATTTGACCAAAACTCTATACCGCAAAAACGTACTGCACTGGGCCGATTCGCTCATGAAAACTGCGCGTATGCTCCGGTTGAGCAAGGTAAGCCAGTAGTCTTCTATATGGGTGATGACGCCCGAGGTGAGTACATTTATAAGTTTGTCTCCAAAGCAATGTGGTCCAACTCGGACATCGGCGGCGGACTAAAAGCAGGTGACAAGTATCTAAATGACGGCACGCTATACGTGGCGGTATTTAACGAAGATGGTAGCGGGGAGTGGAAAGCTCTCGTCCATGGTCAAAATGGACTGGATGCTTTCAATAGTGTATTGCCATTCAATGGACAAGATGAAGTATTGGTCTTTGCTCGTGCAGCTGCCGATACTGCTGGTGCTACCAAAATGGATCGACCTGAATGGGTATCGGTCAGTCCTATGACAGGCGATGTCTATGTGACATTGACCAATAATAAATATCGCGGCGTACGTGACGACCAGCCTGTCTCAGCTTCCAATCCGCGTAGCTATCAGTCAAGCGGAAAGTCGCTTGGTAATGACAATGGCCATATCATTCGCTGGGCAGAAGCAGGCGGCGACCATGCTGCAACGAGCTTCGAATGGGATATTTATCTGTTTGGTGCGCCAAGTGATTTATCAGCAGAAAACCTTTCTCAATTAAATGACAATAATGACTTTTCTTCACCTGATGGACTGTATTTTGACCCGCGTGGTGTCTTATGGATTCAGACAGATGACGGCGCTTATACCGATACCAGTAGCTGCATGTTGCTCGCGGCACTACCTGGCAAAGTCAATGATGGAACGATGACTACCACATCGGCAAGGCAGTCAACCCCAGTCGGCACATCTGCTAGCAATGACAATATTAAACGATTCTTTGTCGGTCCTGAAGGATGCGAAGTAACAGGTATTACCATGGCACCAGATTTCAAAACGCTGTTTATCAACATTCAGCATCCTGGTAACACATGGGGCGCTGTCGCTGGCGGTAGTATTCCTCGCTCAGCGACTGTGATGATTACTCGCGAGGATGGTGATGTCATACTGGCAGAATCATTTGATACGGCTGATAGCACGATATAGATAGATAAGCTATAAGCACTTATTAGACACAACCATAAAAATCCCAAGTTAAGACTTGGGATTTTTTATTGTCATATTGATTTGATGGCTAAAGAGACCGTCTATCAGTAATCTGGCTCTGCTAGTCGTCATCCCGCTCTAAAGTCAAACCATTTACTTCTATTTGCTGCCGTTACAGGATAATATAGACCATTACTTTTTTCGCTGAATGTGCAAATATTATGAGCAGTCCAAAGGTGTTTTATAACGACAGTGTTAGTGACAGCGACGCTCAAAATGATAGCAGCTATACTCGTACTCATCATGAGCTCGATGCGCATTTTGTCCCAGATGCGAGTGTACCGCTACATAGTCATCTATATGAACAAATCGACCAACTCGAAGCCATCGATATGGATGAACTGGTTAAGCTATTAGCAGATGCGGATGACAGTGATGGAATCAACAAAACACCTGTGTCTTTGGCTGATTTTTTTGAAGGATTGGCTCAGCTTGCCACCATGGGTGTGGTTGAGATTACAGAAATCGTAGAAGCCATTCACCGTGAAGTTATTTTGCGTCCGCTAGGCCGCTTCAATGACAAACATTTAAATAAATGGTCGCGCGGATTTACTGGACGTATCTATGGCACGATACGTCATGTCATGCAAATGGTCGGTAATAATCTAGCGTCTGTACTACGCATATACAAAAACCTGATTCTCCAAAAGTCAGTGCAGCCACTACCAGATTCACTAAAAAAGCTGGTCAATGTGCTCAATGGTGTCATGGGTGATCATCTTGTCAATAATCAAAATGCGCTCGCCATTCCGATGATGCTATACACTCAAGATGGCAAACCACAAAGTGAGGTACTATCAGGTCGCATTGCTATTTTGTGTCATGGTCTATGCATGAGTCATTTGAGCTGGCAAGCACAAGCAGATAACGATTTAGGTGAGGCCATTCATATCAGCCAGCCTGATACCACAGTGTTGTATTTGGATTACAATACAGGCCGACGCATCTCTCGTAGCGGTCGCAAGTTCTCTCAATTGCTACAAGCGCTGGTCGATGACAACCCAAATATCAGTCAGATAGATCTGGTCGGACATAGTATGGGCGGTTTGGTCTCTCGCAGCGCACTGTTTTATGGCGAGCAAGACCGCCTAGACTGGATAAAACGCGTGGGCAATCTTATCACGCTAGGTTCGCCGCATCATGGGGCAGTGCTTGAGCGTATCGGTAATTACGTGCAAGACATCATTGCCAAGCTGCCATTTGCAGGCTCACTGGCCAAGCTCGGTGATATGCGCAGTGCCGGTATTATCGATCTACGTCATGGCAGTATTCGTGATGCAGATTGGAAAGCATTAGAAAGACGTAGTGTCCTACCACAGGATTTTCGTCATCCTGCACGGCTGCCAAGTGGTATCAAAACCTATTTTGTTGCCAGTGCGTTGCTTGAGACGCATTATGATTCTAAGGTAACGGACCTGCTAGGGGACAGCTTGGTATCGGTGGCTTCAGCGTTAGGCGAGGATGACGCTGAGCATGCTTTGTTTGTGCCAGATGGTCACAAAGCAGTGTTTTATGGTGTTAATCATATGAACTTGATTCATAGTAGGCGAGTGCGCGAACAGGTTGTTGAATGGCTGCTAGATAATGGTCGCAGTGACTATGCTGGACGTCCGCGCATACACTCTTATCCTAGAAGTTTGGATGTGGCGGTGTAGTGATTTAATGATAAAAACAAAAACCCTCAAGTATGACGCTTGAGGGTTTTTTTATAAACATTGACTTATAGTAAGTAAGAAAACTTACTCAGCAAATATTGCTGCTACATCATCTTTATTGAACTTATAGACTTCACCGCAGAATCCACAATCCATCTCAAATGTACCACCTTGCTCTTCGACGATATCTAACGCTTCCGCTTCGCCGATTTGCTCGATTGCCATCTCGCACTTCTCGCGTGAGCAAGTACAGCCAAATGATAGGGGCGCAGGCTCAGGGGCAACGATGTTTTCTTCGTGATACAAGCGATAAAGGATTTCGTTAGCATCCAGTGTCGTTAGC
The DNA here is from genome assembly GCF_048631835.1 of Psychrobacter sp. ER1. Taxonomy (NCBI): domain Bacteria; kingdom Pseudomonadati; phylum Pseudomonadota; class Gammaproteobacteria; order Moraxellales; family Moraxellaceae; genus Psychrobacter; species Psychrobacter sp. ER1. The sequence continues at coordinate 446,956 of NZ_CP184640.1, forward strand.
TCTTCTGCTTTTACCGTACGCGTCAATACAGACAAGCGCGTCCATAAATCATCATCGATACCTGCATCTTGGTTTTGCTCAACTTCAGACGTTTCTTCAGCAGTACGCGGTAGCATTTGTACCAAGATACCACCAGCTTGCAGGCCGTCAGATGCCAAGTTAATCAACGTTGGAATCTGGGCTGACTGCTTTTGATAATGTGCTAAGCAGTCCGCTAGATTGTCGTGGCTACGCTCAACGATACCTTGGTATGGCTCACCGCCATCAGGCTGAATATTGATAAACAATACGCCTTGTCCCATCGCACCAAGTTCAGCAAATGCTTCTTTGGCATGGGTCATATTGTCCCACGCTTGTACCTGCTCATCCGTCTCGCCTTTCCAGCTAGCAAGCGCACGAATGATACCGTCTTGATCGCATTCTGCCATCGCCCAGTTTAGTAAGCTGTCACTGTCTGATGATTGCAACTGAATAGATAGGCGGCCGTTGATTTTTACCGTACTGATTAGCAAACTCGCTGCCGTCAGCATTTCACCCAATAAGCGTTTAATGGCTTCAGGATAGGGCTTTTGTGCAATCGTGCTCGCGTAGCTACGTGATAGGCGTACCACATCACCGCGCACGGGTGAGTCTTCAACAAAGAAACGTTGGCGAATGTCGTTGCTGCCATGGTTGCCAGTAGTTTGGCTGTCCGTATGTGGGACTTGGATATCTTGAGTCATAAGTCATTTGTAGTATAGAGAAGTTGTTTGCTTTATGGGGATTACTGCCAATTTATCAATCTCACTTAGTAGACTGTTTTGACGATTATAAGCAGCAAAGGTTAATAACGAGCTTAAAAAACCAAGCAGCTGTTTGTACAAAGCTCTGAGTAGATAGCCGCTATGAGCCATCAATTTATAGTTAGAATATAAATATATTCATAAATATGTACTCTCTCAAAAAAAATCACCCTCTACTGCAAATTTGTTGTACAGTAACATTAAGTTGCATTGTGATAAACAACAGCAACAACCGTACGGATGCGGGGCAGTCGGGTCAATCAGACCTATGTCGTCCAAGCACTCACTCAATCTTGCGATAAAAGGATGTATTTCATGACATACTCATTTTCCAAACCGTTGACTTTAGCTGCTGTTATGGCATTAGGCTTAGCGGGATGTAACAACAGTAGCCAAACCAGCACTGATGCGCCAGCAGATGATGCAACGACGACAGAAACCACGACCAACGGTACGCTACAGAAAATCAAAGACTCTGGTACTATTGTCGTCGGTCACCGTGATTCCTCTATTCCTTTCTCTTATATCGCTGATGATCCTAACCAACCGATTGGCTATGCACACGACTTGGAAATGAAAGTGGTTGAAGCAGTTAAGCAAAAGCTAAACATGCCAGACCTCAACGTTCGCTATAATCTAATTACTTCGCAAACTCGTATCCCATTGGTACAAAACGGCACGGTAGATTTTGAGTGTGGCTCAACCACCAATAACGAAGAACGTCAAAAGCAAGTTGCATTCTCTAATGGCTTCTTTGAAATTGGTACGCGTCTATTGACCAAAAAAGACTCTGGTATTCAAGATTTTGAAGACCTAAAAGGTAAAACTCTGGTAACGACAGCAGGCACGACTTCAGAGCGTTATATCCGTCAGTATAACGATGATAATAAAATGGATACCAATATCATCTCAGCAAAAGATCATGGCGAAGGCTTCCTAATGCTAGAAAATGGTCGCGCTGATGCCTTTATGATGGATGATGTACTGCTCGCAGGCGAAAAAGCCAAAGCAAAAATCCTGATGAGTGGGTCATCGTCGGTACGCCGCAGTCGTTTGAAATCTATGGTTGTATGATGCGTAAGGATGATCCTGAGTTCAAAGCTGTGGTCGATGAAGCACTTGCTAATGTGTTTAGTTCAGGCGAAATCAATAGCATTTATGACAAGTGGTTCTTGAACCCAATCCCACCAAAGAACGTCAATCTAAACTTTGAGATGTCAGACAACTTAAAGGCCTTGATTGCCAGTCCGCATGACAGCGCTCAGCCTAAAGAAGCAGCAGCGCAGTAACGCTCATTGTCCCTCAACATAGCTTGCCTATACGTTCAGATAGCCAGTATTTTATTTGACGTATAGGCTTATCAATCGTTGCTCGGAGAGACAACCATGAATTATAGCTGGAACTGGGGTGTGCTCTTTGAGCAGACTGGTATTGGCAACGAGCTCTATATCCATTGGATGATCACTGGTCTTGGCTGGCTGCTATTGATTGGCAGTATCGCCTGGGCCATTGCGATGGTCGTGGGTACCATCTTCGGTATCATGCGTACCTTGCCCAACAAGACTGCTCGTGCAATCGGTACGGCTTATGTGACATTTTTTCGTAATATTCCACTGCTTGTTCAACTGTTCTTTTGGTTTTATATCGCCCCTGGCTGGCTCACGCCGACGATACAAGAATGGTGGTATAAGGACTTGTCTCCGAATACTTCAGCCATGTTATCAGCCAGTATCGGTTTGGGCTTATTTACCGCTGCTCGTATTGTTGAACAGGTACGGACAGGTATCGAGTCATTACCAGATGGACAGATCAATGCGGCCTATGCATTAGGGTTTAGCATTCCACAAGTCTATAAAGAAGTACTGCTACCGCAGGCATTTCGTATTATCTTGCCACCGCTCAGCTCTGAGCTAACTAACTGCTTCAAAAACGCCTCTGTGGCCTCGCTAGTGGGGGTAATGGAGCTGATTAGCCAAACCAAAACCATCAGCGAATATACTCAAAATAGTATCGAGATATATACTTACGCGACGATTATTTATTTGGTTTTCAATTTATCCTTGATCGCTATTATGGGATTGATTGAACGTAAATTGCGTGTGCCTGGGCTTATTGCGGGAGGTCAGAAATGAATATGACCGAATTGGCAACAGCCTATCCTGGTTTGATGGGTGGCATGCTTACCACCTTAAAAGTGCTGTTTTTGGCTATTTTAGGCGGTATCAGCTTAGGAACTGTACTGGCATTGATGCGCTTGTCAGGTATCAAAGCGCTTGAGATTCCAGCAAAGCTATACGTTAATTACTTTCGCTCCGTGCCGCTGTTATTGGTACTACTATGGTTTTATTTTGCCGTACCGATGATTTATCTTTGGGTAGCGGGCAAGTACCTGCAACTCGATGCTGCATTTGCCTCTTGTGTAGTCGCATTTATGATGTTTGAGGCCGCTTATTTCTCAGAAGTGGTACGTGCTGGTATTCAATCGATTGGTAGCGGGCAGGTCAATGCAGCCAAAGCGCTCGGTATGACTTATGGGCAGACCATGCGTCTGGTCATCTTGCCACAAGCCTTTCGTAAGATGCTGCCACTGATTTTGCAGCAATGTATTATTTTATTCCAAGATACGACATTGGTATTTGCCATTGGTTTGACAGACTTTTTCCGCGCAGCCTACGTGCGCGGTGAGCTAATGGGACTACTCACGCCGTATATTCTAGGTGCTGGTGCTGTCTACTTTGTGATTAGCTTAAGTGCTTCTATTGGTGTGCAACAATTACAGAAGCGTTTGCGGTTTTAATATAGCTATTTTGATATGCCTATCGCTTGCGCTTTTGAATGTTGAAAGTTTGAGCGTTTGATTTACCTTTTTTAAATAATGACTATCGAAAATAATGTGGTTAGGAGCCAGTGATGAGCAATGCTGATACGTACGTAAATGCCTTTGGCGGGCTGGTTACCAATAGTGGTCATGCTAGTGATGAGATGGTCATTGAGATATCTAATGTCAGTAAATGGTATGGAGACTTTCAAGTACTGACTGACTGTACAGCGCATGTACATAAAGGTGATGTCGTTGTTGTTTGTGGTCCATCGGGTAGTGGTAAATCAACTTTGATTAAGACAGTGAATGGACTTGAGCCTTTTCAAAAGGGTGGCATCATGGTCAATGGCATCTCTGTCGGTGACCCAAAGACTAATTTACCTAAGTTACGTAGCCGTGTCGGCATGGTGTTTCAGCATTTTGAGTTGTTTCCACATTTGACTATTATTGATAATTTGACCGTGGCACAAATCAAAGTGTTGGGCCGTAAAGAGTCTGAGGCCAAACAAAAAGCGATGGACTATCTAGACCGTGTTGGTCTGACGGTACAAGCGGCGAAATATCCAGCGGAGCTCTCTGGTGGTCAGCAGCAGCGTGTTGCAATTGCACGAGCGTTGGCCATGGATCCCGTCGCAATGCTGTTTGATGAGCCAACCTCTGCGCTTGATCCTGAGATGATTCAAGAAGTGCTAGACGTAATGGTCGAGCTAACTCGTGATGGTATGACCATGATGTGTGTGACGCATGAAATGGGCTTTGCCAGTCAGGTGGCCAATCGTATTATCTTTATGGATGAAGGTCATATCGTAGAAAACTGTAGTAAGGATGAGTTTTTGAAGGCGCGAAAAGTGACCGTGCGCAGATGTTTTTATCGAAGATTTTAAATCATTAAATACACTTTAATTTACGATTGTTTATAGCAGTATTTCTAAGATAAAGACATGTTCTAAAGCTTACTTTTCTTTCCACTGCTAATAATTATCTAAAGCGCCTTATTAAAGACAGTTAAACGCTATCTTTAATAGGGCGCTTTGTATTGAGCTTTTTTGTATATCTATTTGAAAAACGATTTAGAGCCTATGATTTTTACACACAAGGAATTTGAATAAGATAGCTTTGAGACTATAAAGCCGCTGAAAATAGAGCGGGAGTAGTCGTAGGATTAGAGAGGTTGCAAACGGCAAATGAAATAGCTCATCTGATTAATCAAACAAGTTTGAAAAGATAGTAGTCATAATATAGATGAGTTTAATTTTATTTAATGCGATCAACTGAATTAGGATTGAATATGACGCTAAAACGAACCGTCGGCATACTACTGTTCAATGAAGTAGAAGTATTGGATTTTGCAGGACCTTTTGAGGTGTTTTCGTTGGCTGAAAATGCTGCCAGTTCTAGTGATGATAAGCACTTTAAGGTTATTACCATTGCCGAGAACCAAGCAACGATATCCGCTAGGAACGGTCTACAAGTCATTCCTGACTATAGTTTTGTCAATCATCCAGACATTGATGTCTTAATCGTCCCTGGTGGTTACGGTGCCGAAAAAACAGAAATATATAATAAGGTGGTAATTGATTGGATTATCACTCAAGCAAGTTTGGTAGATCTGACGCTTTCAGTGTGTACAGGAGCATTGCTATTGGCTAAGGCAGGTTTATTAACTGGTAAGTCAGCAACCACGCACTGGATGGATTTAGATAATTTAGCATCCTATCCTGATATCGATGTGACCTCGCATACGAGTTTTGTAGATGCCAGTGATGATACTGGTAATATTGTCACATCAGCGGGGATAAGTGCAGGCATCCATGCAAGTCTATACTGTATAGAAAAATTAATAGATAGTGAAACCATGCGTGCAACAGCACATCGCATGGAGTTCGATATTGACTAAGTGAATTGCTAGATAGGTGAGTGAATGGCTGTTTACTGATACAATAGCGGTCAATATTTTTGATAATTAAAATAATTCATAAACCATCTTGGAGTTTATATGAGCGTAGAAAATCCATCTGTAGCAAAGAGCACAGCATCAAAAAAAGGTGTGGTCATTATTGGTGCAGGACTGGCAGGCTGGCATGTCATTGATGCCATTCGTGCCAAAGACACAGAGATTCCAATTACCCTAATCACGGCTGATAGTGCCGACCGTTATCATAAGCCAATGCTGACAATGGCAATCAGCCAAAACAAACGCGCATCAGATTTGGTACGGGCATCTGGTAGCGAAGCGGCTAAGACAGCAGAAGTGACGTTGCTAGCCAATACGCAAGTGACAGATATTGATCCAGTGAGCCAAACCGTACAGGTGCGCTCTACTACGCAGTCAGATGACACACTGACGACTATCGGCTATGAGAAAATGGTACTAGCGATGGGCGCGCATCCTATCTTCCCTAAAAGTCTGCCACAAGATTTGGTTTGGCATGTCAATCATATTGAGCGTTTTAGTCAGCTACAAGAAAAGCTAGCAGCAGGTAGTCAGCATGTTGCGATCGTTGGTGCTGGTATGGTGGGTACAGAAATCGCAGAAGACCTACTTAAAGCTGGTCATAAAGTAACGCTCATTGATTTAAATGATGCACCGCTTTCGCAGATGCTACCAGCAAAAGCGACTGCACGTATAGCCAAAGCGATCGAGTCGCAAGGTATTCAATTCTTAGGTGGTTATCAAGTATCAGCTGTCACTCGTGTTAATGACGATGACAATAGCAATGACAGCGAAGATGCCGAGAAGCTACAGGTAGACTATGCCCCATTATCATTGGATGCAGACAATGCTGATACTCAGCCGCTCGAACCACTAATTGTAGATCATGTGATTGCCAGTACAGGTCTGACAGTCGATGAGCAATTACCTGCTGCGGCTGGTGTGGAATTCGATCGCCGTACGGGTATCGTGGTGGATGCAGCGACGTTGCGTACCAATGCAGCGAATATCTATGCCATCGGCGACTGTATGTCTATCAATGGTGTCGCTTGTCGTTATGTTGCGCCATTACGCGCGCAGGCTGCGACTATCGCTGATGATATCTTAGGTCACGAGCATAGTGGTTATGATCATAAGCCACCAATGATTCGCCTAAAAAATAAAGCCATCTCTGTGATGGTGACGGGTGTACCGCAAGCAGCAGGTAATTGGCAAGTGAAGACTGAGAGTGATGATGAGCTAATCATGGATTTGCTTGATGATAATGAAGTGGTTAGCGCAACGGTAACGATTAAAGCGCCTGCAGTTCCTAAGGCATAATGATTGAAATACCGTCTTTTGAAAAACTAATAAAAGCACATCATTTATAAGTGATGTCCTTTATTAGATGCTTTCCAGAGGACTTAGTTAAAAGACAATATTGATGATCGAGCCAGCCCATTCCTTATGATGTGGCTGGCTTTCTTATGTCAAAAGTTTGCCATGATTCTATGCTACCTTTTACTAAGTAGAAAGGCAGACAGTCTAATTAAATGATACATACTGTATTGATATTGTTGACAGGCTTTCATTGATGGCGTTATAGTAGCTGAATGCTATGTAAGACCTGCCCAAGGAAGAAGGTTTGCACGCAGGCTATTAATAAGCGCTATTTATAAATAATATAAAAAGTAAAACGAAAGGACTCGTTATGACTCAAACTCCTGATTTCGATTCGATTCACGTTGACTTCGACACTATTTTAAACAACATTCCTAGTATCAATATGGGCGCACGCTCAGCCAATGCACCACTTACTCAAAGCTATGACAAAGGTCCTGATGTACCGCTGATTGAAGCGACAATCGGTGACTTTTTTGATGCTATTGTTTCTAAATATCCTGAGCGCGAAGCACTGGTCGTCCGCCATCAAAATATCCGCTGGACATATCGTGAGCTACAGCAGCAAGTGAATCAGCTAGCCAGTAGCATGATTGAGATGGGACTAGAGATTGGCGATCGTATCGGTATTTGGTCACACAACAATGCCGAGTGGTTACTCATGCAATTGGCTACGACAAAAGTCGGCGTTATCCTCGTTAATATCAATCCTGCCTACCGCACCTTTGAGCTGCAGTATGCTTTAAATAAACTGGGCTGCTCAGCGCTCGTACTGATGCGTCATTTCAAAACCAGTGACTATGCCAGTTTAATCCGTGAGCTGTGTCCTGAGATTTACCACAAAGATTATACTCAGCTTGATTTGGTTGAGATTCCGACGATTGAACGTATCATCTGGATTGATGAGCCAGAGTCGGACGAGACATTTGGCTTTATGCAAAAATTCTCTGCGTGGATGAGCGAGGGCGATGCCAATGATCCCCGTGTTGCTGAGCGCCAGGCGCAGCTTAAAAACACCGATGCCATCAATGTACAGTTCACCAGTGGCACGACTGGTACACCAAAAGGTGCAACCTTAAGCCATCGTAATATCTTAAATAATGGCTACTTTATCGGTGAGGCCATGAACCTTACCGAAGAGGATAGGCTGTGTATTCCAGTACCTCTGTACCATTGTTTTGGTATGGTGCTTGGTAATCTAGCGATTCTCACACATGGCGGCTGTATCGTATATCCAAACGACGGCTTTGAGCCATTGACCGTATTGCAGGCAGTCGAAGAAGAAAAGTGTACAGGTCTGCACGGCGTGCCAACGATGTTTATCGCAGAGCTTGACCATCCTGAATTTGAAAACTTTGATTTGTCTACCTTACGTACTGGCATAATGGCTGGCTCTAGTTGTCCGATTGAGGTTATGCGCCGTGTCATCGATAAGATGCATATGAGCGAAGTCACCATTGCCTATGGCATGACAGAGACCAGTCCCGTATCTTGCCAGACCAATGAGCACACGCCACTTGATAAACAAGTCTCGACGGTAGGACTGGTACAGCCTGCGCTTGAGGTGAAAGTCGTTGATACAGAAACAGGTGAAATTGTCCCGCTGGGTGAGACGGGTGAGTTGCTTACACGAGGCTATTCAGTAATGAAAGGCTATTGGGGCAGCCGCTTTAAAACGCGTGAGGCGATCCAAGATGGTTGGATGCATACGGGTGACTTGGCCACAATGGATGAAGACGGCTACGTAAAAATCGTCGGCCGTAGTAAAGACATGGTGATTCGCGGCGGCGAAAATATCTATCCAGTAGAAATTGAAAATTATCTCTATCGTCATCCAAAGATTCGCGATGTGCAAATCGTGGGGATACCCGACGAGCGTTACGGTGAAGTGCTGGCGGCGTGGATTATTCCTAAAGAGCCGGGCTGCTTGACGGAAGAGGAAGTCCGTGAGTTCTGTAGTGAGCATATTGCTCATTATAAAGTGCCTGCTTACTATCGCTTCGTCACTGAGTATCCAATGACCATCACGGGCAAGATTCAAAAGTATAAAATTATTGAGCAAATGAAAGAAGAGTTGGGTTTGTAGTAAGCTGACTTATCTGCTCTAAAAAACAAAAGACTAACCATATTCATTTCACTATAAAAGTATTACAGCGTTAACCTCGCTTGAAGTATCACACATACATCTGCACTCGGTTGCCTTGTACTACTTTTAAATTGAATCGACTATATGTGAGCAACGCTTAAAAATAGCAGTTAGTATCATTTATATAAAAAGCTACTCACATCTACGTATCTATCTATGTATAAGAAAAAAGGGATATCATGAGCGCTATCATAACCAGTAAACTGAGTCCAAACTCAAGCGATTTTCAGCAAAACAGTGCCGCGATGCAAGAGATAGTCGATGACCTGTATGTACACTTGCGTAAAGTTGCCCAAGGTGGCTCAGAGCGCGCACGTGCCAAGCATCTAGCGCGTGGTAAGCTGTTACCACGTGAACGCGTCGAGCGTTTGTTGGATGTAGGTACGCCGTTCCTAGAAGTGGCACCGATGGCTGCACATGATATGTATGGCGAAGAGATTCCGGCGGCTGGCGTGATTGCGGGTATCGGCCGTATCAATGGCATCGAGTGTATGATTGTCTGTAATGATGCCACGGTAAAAGGCGGCACGTACTACCCAATGACGGTCAAAAAGCACCTGCGAGCACAAGAAATTGCGCAAGAAAATCATCTGCCGTGCGTTTATCTGGTTGATTCAGGTGGGGCTAATTTACCGAACCAAGATGATGTGTTCCCTGATAAAGAACATTTCGGCCGTATCTTCTTTAATCAAGCCAATCTCAGTGCGGCAGGTATTCCACAGATTGCTGTGGTTATGGGCAGCTGTACGGCTGGCGGTGCTTATGTGCCTGCCATGAGCGATGAATCTATTATCGTCAAAGAGCAAGGTACGATCTTTTTGGGTGGTCCGCCACTGGTAAAAGCAGCGACGGGCGAAGAGGTCACGGCAGAAGACTTGGGCGGTGGTGATGTACATACCCGACTTTCAGGCGTGGTTGATCATCTAGCGCAGAATGATACTCATGCGTTATCGATCGCGCGTAATATCGTTAGTCATCTAAATCGCCCTGCGAAAAATATCCCTAATCAAATCACACCGTGTCCGCCACGTTACGATGCCAAAGAACTCTATGGTGTGATTCCAACGGACAAGCGCAAGCCATTTGATATCAGAGAAATCATTGCACGTATCGTTGATGATAGTGCCTTTGATGAGTTTAAAGCACGCTTTGGTACGACGTTGGTCTGTGGATTTGCTCATATCGAAGGGATGCCTGTTGGTATCATTGCCAATAACGGCATTCTGTTCAGTGAGTCAGCGCAAAAAGGCACGCACTTCATTGAGCTGTGCTGTAAGCGCAAAATCCCATTAGTATTCCTGCAGAACATTACTGGCTTTATGGTTGGCCGCAAATACGAAAACGAAGGTATCGCTCGTCATGGTGCCAAGATGGTAATGGCGGTGGCTAATGCCAAAGTACCAAAATTCACGGTCATCGTCGGCGGCTCGTTCGGCGCTGGTAACTACGGTATGTGTGGCCGTGCTTACAGCCCGCGTTTCTTATGGATGTGGCCAAATGCGCGTATCTCTGTCATGGGCGGTGAGCAAGCAGCATCAGTACTGGCAACGGTCAAACGTGATAATTTTGATCGTAAGGGTGAAGCGTGGAGTGATGAGGACGAAGCAGCATTTAAAGCGCCAATACGTGAGATGTATGAAGAGCAAGGTCATCCATATTATGCCACCGCGCGCATGTGGGATGATGGCGTGATTGACCCTGCTGATACTCGTCATGTGCTGGCATTGGGGCTGAGCGCCGCTTATAACGCTCCGATTGAAGAGACGACTTTTGGTGTCTTTAGAATGTAACCAGTTTTTAATATTTAACGATACTCAATAAATATCATTAGTAAAGATAGTAGATAGTGACTAAAAAAGAGAAGACAATGCAACAAAATATAAATAATTATAAAAGCCTACTGGTTAACGTCGAGCAGCACGTGGCGACAGTGACGTTGAATCGTCCTGAGATACGTAATGCCTTTAACGACGAAATGATTGCTGAGCTAACCGATGTGTTCAGTACGCTTGGTGCTGATGATGAGGTACGTGTCATTGTGCTAGCAGCTGCTGGCAAAGCGTTCTGTGCAGGTGCTGATTTGAATTGGATGCGTGCCATGGCAGATTATAGCTATGAAGAGAATCTAGCGGATGCTGATAAATTGGCGCAAATGCTTAAGACTATTTATGAATGTCCTAAGCCAACAGTCGCGGCTATTCAAGGCGATGTATACGCAGGTGGCATGGGTCTGGTCGCTGCTTGCGACGTAGCCATTGCGGTCAAAATTGCTAATTTCTGCCTCAGTGAAGTCCGTTTAGGGTTGGCACCTGCCACTATCAGTCCTTATGTTATCCGCGCGCTAGGCGCTAGAGCATCGCAGCGTTATTTCTTAAGTGCTGAAGTGTTTGATGCCAAAAAGGCGCGTCAGCTTGGCTTTATCCATGAGCGTGTTAGCGAAGATTGGCTAGGCGATGAAGTGGCTGCGTTCTGTAACAAGGTCGTCAAAAACAGCCCTGATGCAGTCAAGACCTGCAAACAGCTATTACACGATGTTGCTGGTGCGCCTATTACAGATGAGCTGATTGCTGACACGGTCAAAGGTATCGCTGATATTCGCTCATCAGAGCAAGGCCGCGAGGGTGTGCAAGCATTTTTGCAAAAGCGTAAACCTGATTGGCTAATGGCAGACTAACTAGTAGCAGAACAATGATAGGCAAATGAGCAAATAGACAAGACGTCAAATAATAACGACAAGACACAGGGATAGTTATGTTTTCTAAAATTCTAATCGCCAATCGTGGTGAAATTGCTTGCCAGTGGCTGCGACTGCTAAGCGTCTTGGCGTCAGTACCGTTGCTGTTTACTCCGATGCGGATCGTGAGGCCAAGCATGTGGCTGTCTGTGATGAAGCTATCTATTTAGGCGGCTCGGCACCGAAAGACAGTTATCTCAAAGGCGATGCTATTATTGCTATCGCTAAGCAAACGGGCGCCCAAGCGATTCATCCAGGATATGGGTTTTTGAGTGAAAATGCTGATTTTGCACAGGCTTGCCAAGATGCTGGCTTGGTATTTATTGGCCCATCGGCAGATGCTATTCGCGCTATGGGCGGTAAGTCTGAGTCTAAGCGCTTGATGGAGTCAGCTGGTGTACCGCTGATCCCCGGTTATCATGGTGACAACCAAAATGCACAGTTTTTGCAGCAGCAGGCCGATAGTATTGGCTATCCTGTCTTGATTAAAGCGAGTGCAGGTGGTGGCGGTAAAGGTATGCGTATCGTTGAAAAAAGCAGCGATTTTATTGACCTGTTAGATTCATGTCGCCGTGAAGCGATTACCAGTTTTGGCAATGATCAAGTATTGGTCGAAAAATACGCGCTAAAACCACGTCATATTGAAATTCAAGTATTCGGTGATACGCATGGTAATTATGTGCACCTGTTTGAGCGTGATTGCTCAGTACAGCGTCGCCATCAAAAAGTACTAGAAGAAGCACCCGCACCGGGTGTCGATACTGCCATGCGTGAAGCAATGGGCACAGCGGCAATCGAAGCAGCACGGGCGGTCGATTACGTGGGTGCGGGTACGGTTGAATTCATCGTTGAGCAGCGTGAAGACTCTATGAATTTTTATTTCATGGAAATGAATACGCGTTTGCAGGTTGAGCATCCAGTTAGTGAAGCTATTACGGGTGTCGATTTGGTCGAGTGGCAGCTGTTGGTTGCTGCGGGTCGGCCATTGCCAAAAACGCAAGACGATCTGGCTATCAATGGTCATGCAATTGAAGCGCGTATCTGTGCTGAAAACCCTGACAATAATTTCTTACCAGCGACAGGAACTTTATTCACTTATCAGAAGCCTGAGCATAGTACCTTTAACATTACCGATGTGCGTATCGATGATGGCGTACGTGAGGGTGATGTGATCAGTCCTTTTACGACTCTATGATTGCCAAGCTTATCGTGCATGCTCCTACGCGCGAGCAAGCGTTGGCGAGACTAGATCGTGCATTGGCACAGACGCGTATCGTTGGTCTGCCAAACAACGTGGCATTTTTGCGTTATATCTTAAATACCGATTCATTTAGCAAAGCCAATCTCGATACCGCATTGATAGAGCGTGAGCAGGATAAGCTTTTGATCAGCATCCTCTTGAATTATCGACGCTTGTGGTGACTGCTATTGCCCAGCAGCTTGCGAGCGAAGCGACTACTCAGGGCTCAGATCCATTTAGCAAGCCAACGGGTTTCCGTGCTTATAGTGATTATACTCGTTCATTTAGCTTGGTTTATGATGAGCAAGCCTACAGCGCTCGCATCAGTAATTGGCATAATGCGAGTTGTGCTGATAGCAAAAAAGGCGGCGATAATCTCAGTAGCTTTACGATTGTCATTGGTAAAGAAATCGCGAATATGCAGGATGATAGCAATATCAATGTGGCTGCTCAGACCGAAACGGTTTATGAAGGTCAGATCAGCTATGATAGCAGTGACACGCACAATCATACCTTATGGTTAGAGGGTGCACGTATCAGTGCCCAAAGCTGGGTAAATAACGAGACAGTCTACGTATTCACAGATAGCGGACGTGATGAAATTACGCTTATTGATATCATGGCACATGTGGGCGAAGACACAGCAGCAGTTGGCAGTTTGAAATCACCAATGCCAGGACAAGTGGTTGCATTCAAAGTAGCTGTTGGCGATACTGTGAAAAAAGGCGAACCACTTGCCGTCATCGAAGCTATGAAAATTGAACACACGATTACCGCACCGACAGATGGTGTGGTAGCAGAGCTATTATTTGCAGCAGGTGACTTGGTCGCTGATGGTGATGAGCTACTGCGCATCGATAGCGAAAGCGCATAGCTGACGAAGCCTAATAAAAAATCTCATAAAAGGGCAAATAACAAAAAGGACGACAAGTATGAGCCATTCGTATCCAAGCCATGTCAGCATCGTTGATGTCAGTCCGCGTGATGGCCTACAAAACGAATCCATGACGGTGCCGACTGAGGTTAAGCAAACGCTCATTAATGATTTAATTTCGGCGGGTGTCAAAAAACTAGAAGCGACCAGTTTTGTCTCGCCAAAGTGGGTGCCACAAATGGGCGATAACAGCGCGTTGCTCGACGCACTAGCACCGACGCGGCAGACGGACGTTTGCTACTCGGTACTGGTGCCCAATATGCGCGGATTTGAAAATGCCATCGTACATCGCCCTGATGAAATCGTCATCTTTGGCTCAGCCAGTGAAACCTTTAGTCAAAAAACATCAACTGTAGTATTGATGAGAGTATCGAACGTTTTGCACCAGTGGCTGCTGCGGCAAAAGCGCAAGGCATCAAAGTACGTGGCGTGATTTCTTGTACGGTTGGTTGTCCTTATGAAGGTGAGATTGACCCCAGCCAAGTAGCGTATGTCACCAAGCGATTGATTGAGATCGGTTCAGAGCAAATTGGCATTGCCGATACGATCGGTGTGGGTACACCGCTCAAAGTACAGCGAGCGTTGCAAGCTGCACTCGAGTATGCTGATATCTCTATGCTATCGGGTCATTTTCATGATACTTATGGCCAAGCGCTCAGCAATACTTTGGCTGCATTACAAATGGGTGTCAGTGAGTTTGATACCTCCGTCGCTGGCTTAGGTGGTTGTCCTTATGCCAAAGGCGCAACGGGCAATGTCGCCACCGAAGATGTAGTATATATGCTGCATGGTATGGGGATCAGCACGGGTATCGATTTGGATAAATTAGTCGTGGCGGGCGAACGTATCAGCGAGTTCTTAAGGCGTCCGAATGGCTCAAACGTAGCACGTGCCATCATTAATAAACGCCATTAATAAACGTCAGTCTTAATGAGTATAGTCAATCCACTATAAAAGTATGACAGCGTTAACCTCGCTTGAGGTATTCGATATACATCAACACTCGGTTGCCTTGCCATACTTTCACATTGAATGGACTATGACATCAAAGATGACATCGAAAATAATATGGCTTTAAAAAACAGATCAAAATTCGAAAACTAAATATTAAAATACAAGGAATGGTTATGAGTTTACCTGGATTAAATTTTCAACTTGGCGAAGATATTGACGCGCTACGTGATGTCGTACAGCAGTTTGCGGCAAACGAGATCGCTCCACGTGCTGCTGAGATTGATAGCAGCGATGAATTCCCAATGGATCTGTGGCAAAAGATGGGTGACCTCGGTCTACATGGTATTACTGTTCCTGAAGAATACGGTGGCTCTAATATGGGCTACGTCGCCCATATGGTCGCGATGGAAGAGATTAGCCGAGCTTCGGCATCGGTAGCACTGAGTTATGGCGCACACTCTAATTTGTGTATCAACCAAATCAAACGTAACGGCTCTGAGGCACAAAAGCAGAAATATCTGCCAAAGCTAATCAGCGGTGAATTCATCGGTGCATTGGCAATGAGTGAGACAGGGGCTGGCTCAGACGTCGTTAGTATGAAACTAAAAGCAGAAGAAAAAGACGGCAGCTATATTTTAAACGGTAGCAAAATGTGGATCACCAATGGTCCTGATGCTGACGTGATGGTGGTCTATGCCAAGACCAATCCTGAATTGGGTGCAAAAGGCATGACGGCCTTTATCGTTGAAAAAGGCATGGAAGGTTTCGGCACAGCGCAAAAGCTAGACAAGCTCGGCATGCGTGGTAGCCATACTGGTGAGATGACTTTTAATAATGTAAAAGTACCAAGCGAAAATATCTTGGGTGGTCTTAATGAAGGCGTTAAGGTATTGATGAGTGGCCTAGATTACGAGCGTGCCGTATTGGCCGCAGGTCCTATCGGTATCATGCAAGCGGTGATGGACAATGTCGTGCCTTATATCCATGACCGTAAACAGTTTGGTCAAGCGATCGGTGAGTTTCAGCTTATCCAAGGTAAAGTTGCGGACATGTATACCATACTACAAGCCGGTCGTAGTTTCTTATATACCGTTGGCAAGAATTTGGACATGTTGGACGCGCGCGGTGCTGGTCATAGTCGAGAAGTACGTAAAGATTGCGCCAGTGTGATTCTATGGTGTGCCGAAAAAGCGACGTGGATGGCAGGCGAAGGCATTCAGATATTTGGCGGTAATGGCTACACCAATGAGTATCCACTAGGTCGCTATTGGCGCGATGCTAAGCTGTACGAGATTGGCGCAGGTACCAGTGAAATCCGCCGTATGCTAGTCGGTCGTGAGCTGTTTAACGAGACCAAATAATAAGGTATGGGGGTAATAGCTAGCAATACGTTAGCTATTTTTTGATAATAAAATAAAAAAGCAGCACGCTTAAAACGTGCTGCTTTTTTATGTCGACGTCGAACCGAATTATCTATAAGCGGTTAAGACTTATTGCGATAATCAAAGTATCTTGCCAAACCATTTAGTAATAAATCATCACGTAAGCGCACTGGGCGATTGACATGCTGCGAGATAATGGCTGCATCACCACCTGTCATAATCAATTCAAAATTAGGGTGACGATGGCTAATCTCATTAATCGCGCCGACGATAGAGAGTAAAATACCGCGATGTACCGCGTCTTGAGTGGTTAAGCCTTGACTGACGCTATCAAAAGTACCGTTCGAGATGGTAATCTGCTTAGTACCAGAGAACAGTGACTCACGCTGTAGATAGATGCTAGGGAAAATATAACCGCCCAAATGCTCAGCATGATCAATCAAATCAATAGTCACCGCTGTACCGCAACCAATCACACATTGACGTTTTTTCTTATCGACCGCGCCCAGCATCTGTAGCCAGCGATCACAGCCGAGCTGCTGATCATTGTAAGCACTTTTCATCAGAGTATGTGCTGCATCGACATGGACAAACTCAAACGGAATATTCAAACGACTGAGTGTCTCTGATACTTTGGCATTGAGATTGTCACCCAATACCGATGAGATACCAATAAAGTCAGGCGCATAACGCTCAAAACGATCGGTCAGACCCATAAGTAGTTCGGCAGGCGCTTGCAAATGCTGCTTGGCATCATGTGCGACTATTTGTCCGATATCATCGGTTAGCCAGTATTTTAGGCGGGTATTTCCAAGATCAAGCCAGAGCATAAAAGTCCCTTTATATAGTGCTCGTTAATGATGGGGTTCATCAATATAGTTGTCTAAGCCTAGGGCATGTCCCTAATTCAAACGTTTGCCACTAAATGGGTCAAAAATAGCTAAATCTTTGACAAACGGCGTCAAATAGCTGGTCAATATCTCGATATTGTCTGCACTACTTTCCTTGTTTGCCTGCGATTTATCTCATTTTTATCACCATTTTTAAAATAGGGACACGCCCTAATAAATAACGTCGATGCGTCCAGTAAAAAGCGTAGAAATCTTACCGCTATCTTGGCGCAATTGCAAACAGCCATGTGTGTCGACACCGCAAGCGATTCCCGTCACGACTTTTTCTTCGTTATTATAGTCTTGCGTGACGCGTAAGCGCAGACCTGATAGCGCATCCATCATCGCAAACTGCTCCAAAAACTATCCAAATAATAAGTATGACCCGTTGGCTGCTCTATGCCCAAATGCTCAAAGCGTGTCATCGCCGCCATCAATGCTTTGCACATCTGCTGATAGAGCATTGGTAGGTCTGGTAGGCTCGCAGATCGTGACTCTAAAGGTAGCATCTCATTAATGTCTTGTAAGCTAATCGCTTGGTAACTCATACCCTCAGACGTTTGTGTGGTGAGCTTTGGTGCTGCCTGCACGTTTAAGCCAATGCCTAGCACCACACCGACCAACCTGCTAGCTTTCGTCACTGGCTCTATCAAAATCCCAGCCAGTTTATTAAAGGGTAGGGTACGCTGATTTGCTACATCACTATCCAATACTGAGTCTAATACTGAGCTGTCCGTTATGGATTGTTCTTTAGATAGCTCTTTAGATTGGCTCTGAGCTTGCTGATAAAAACCCAAGTCATTTGCCCATTTCACACCGATTGGTGTCAGTCCCTGCGCTTGCAGTTGCTCGTTCAGCGTTTGAATGACGGGCATTTTTGCCAGTTCAAGACCAATGATGAGCGATAGCAAACCACTAATTGGCATATGTACAGGATGGTATAGCGACAGATAGACATTACCACGCGGTGATTGCCACGAGCGTCCGTGCTGTCCACGACCTGCGCTTTGGGTTTCCGCGGTCAAAACGTGTACGGTGGCGACATCTAACGCCCCGTTTTGCAAGGCTTCTATCAGCTCGCTATTGGTCGAGGCGCTACTAGCCACATGACGGTGATTGAGCTCGGATAAATAGGTAGAAAAACTAGTGAGTGGCGGCATAAGTTTAGTCGATGTGGTTAAAGGAAACTTTGATATACTGAGCGATTGTTGCGGTCAGACAGTACCGAGTAAACAGCATAAAGGTCACGCTGAGATTTGGCAAATACAATTAAGCACGCCTAAGCGCTAGTGAGTACTATAGCGCCAGTCAGTATTATAAAAGGTTCGTTCTATGATGTTATATGTGTGGTTTGTGATTGCAGGCGCGTTTGCTGGTGTCAGCGCGGGCTTGTTTGGCGTCGGCGGTGGCATGATTATCGTGCCTGCATTGGTCTGGATTTTTACCGCTTATGACTTTTCGCCAGAAGTAATCACCCATCTGGCCATTGGTACGTCATTAGCGACCATCGTTGTAACTTCAATCAGCTCACTGACGGCACATAACAAGCGCGGCGGCGTGCGCTGGGAAGTATGGCGCAAGATGGCGCTTGGATTGGTCATCGGTAGTTTGGTCGGTGCGGGTATCGCGGATATGATTGATGGACAAGCACTACAGGCTATCATTGGTTTCGGTGCGCTATTGGTCGCCTTAAAAATGCTGTTCTTTTCAAATAAAGAACAAGTGGGTAAACCGCTACCATCGGCCGGTGTCCAGTTTGGTGCAGGTACTGGCATTGGGATGGCGTCCTCTATTTTTGGCATTGGCGGCGGCAGTTTGACCGTACCGTTTTTGAACTGGGCAGGGCTTCCGATGAAACAGTCGGTCGGCACATCAGCAGCATGCGGTCTACCAATTGCCTTGGCTGGGGCAGCAGGGTTTGCTTGGTTCGGTCAAGACGTGGTCAACCTGCCTGAGGGTACGATAGGGTTTGTCCATGTCACAGGATTTTTGTTTATTTCAGTCGCCAGCTTTGCGATGGCAAAAGTTGGCGCCAAGCTTGCCCATGTCTTACCTGCACTGATGCTTAAGCGCGCATTTGGTATGTTGTTAATATTTGCTGGAGGGCAGTTGTTATTGAGTGGATTAGGTGTTTTATAGCAATAATGAGTTTTTATAAAATTAGTATGCAAACCGTGAGATATTATTAGTATGAAAGCTGCAGAAAAATACCGCCGTGTTTTCGGCTCAATGAATCATCTAAAAGACCAGTTATCATGGACGACGGGTCTCTCTAATATGGTAGAGTTTTTGGCATGGGAGCCGCAGCGTATTTTAGGTATTACTAAAAAGCAATATGTACGCCAAATCATTGAGTGGGCATCTCACCCAGATTTGAAAGGTAAAAATATAGAAGAAATTGAGCAATCAGTCATCAAAAAGCTCAATACAAAAATGAATGAAACTGAGCAGCTAGAGACGTATTCAACGCAAACGATGGGTATCTGTAATGCGAGAGAAGCCGTGCGCCGCGTAACGTTCTTTTCTGAGGATTACCTAAATAAAGAGTTCGATATCTTTTGAGTTTGTGCAGTGATGTTTATCTGAACTTATTTTATCAGCAATTTATTAGCTTTGAGCCGAGTGAATCATGGTCGACACATGGTAATAGCGGTATGTTTGAAAACAGTACAGAGCTAAAAGCAATGTATATGGACAACCTAGCCTATAACCATCAGGCGAATGTGCTGATAGCGAATGAGTTAAAGCTCGCTGGTCGGAAAAACCCAGACCCAATCCTAAAGTATTGTTTGATGTATGAGCACTTATTAGAAAAAGGCTTTATCGAAAAAGGGGCAAAGTTTTTGCTGTTATTTATCGGTGGTGACGCGCTAAAGCAAAACAAGCAAACGCTCGTAGATCGGGAGCTGGCTCTATGTCATAAACGGCCAAGAAAGTATCAGCATTTGCTAAGACCAGAGCTGTTAGAGATAGTCGATCATTTAGAGGTGGCAAGTATCTCTTGGGCAGCCTTTATCGAGTTTAATAATCACTACTTAGCAGAAAATAGCGTCTGCCAAGTGGAGCAAAAACTGTTACGAGGGTTCCATCAAAGCCTTGAATCAAAATCGTTTATGCAGTTAGCAGTTTAACCCTAAAAACCCACTACAATTTCAGGTAGAATAGCCGCCTGTTTTTGCTAAGTTTATTGACTCTTCATGCGTTTAAAATCTCTAAAGCTGGCAGGCTTCAAATCCTTTGCCAATCCAACAACATTTACTTTTCGTCATGGTATCACTGCCATCGTCGGGCCGAACGGCTGTGGCAAATCCAATGTGATTGATGCCATCCGTTGGGTACTGGGCGAAACCTCTGCCAAGCAGTTACGCGGCGGGGCGATGAGCGATGTTATCTTTGCCGGTACGCAGGATAAAACAGCCAAAAGCGTCGCCAGTGTTGAGCTAACCTTTGAGCATACCCAAGATGAGCAGACTGGTATTCGCCACGAGTTTAACTTGTACCAAGAGCTATCGGTTCGCCGTCAGGTAAATAAAGATGGCCGCTCAGATTATTTTATCAATGGTACGCGTTGTCGTCGCCGTGATGTGGTCGATGTGTTTTTAGGTACAGGGCTGGGTGCACGTAGCTATGCAGTGATTGAGCAAGGCATGATTGGGCGCATCGTTGAGTCTAGCCCCGTGCAGCTGCGTGAGTTTATCGAAGAGGCGGCAGGTGTCTCGCGCTATCAGGCTCGCCGTGAAGAAACGCAAAAGAAGTTAGAGAAAACAAAAGACAATTTAGCGCGCCTACACGATATGCAAAGCGAATTACTACGCCAACAGAAAACACTGTCTAAACAGGCAGCGAGCGCGCAGCGTTACGAAGAGTTGGCATTAACACTAGCTGATATCGAGCAGCAGCTCGCTATCCAGCAGCTGTATCAAGCCAAGCAAACGCATCAACAGCAGAAAGTAGCGCATGAGCGTATTGCTGCTGAAGTATCGACACTTCAAGCTGACTACGACACGCTCAAAGCTCAGCAAGATAAGCTCACTGCGCGTATCAATCAAGAGCAATGGCTCAAAGACGATGCCCAAAGCGCTCACTATCAGCAGCAGCTCAGCTATCAGCAAGCGGAACATCAGCTAAGTGATGCCAAGGCACAGCTGACCGCTATTGAACAGCAACTGTCTGGCTTGGCTCAGCAGCGTGACCAATCACTGGCTGATATCGAACGCCTAAAAGCTGAGCAAGCTGAACAGAGTCAAGCGTTAGAAACGTTACGCCCGCAGCTGACTGAGCTAACAGACAAACGTGATAACTATAAGCGCAATGAGCAACCATTACAGCGCGCGTGGCATGAAGCGCAAAACAATCTGTCACGCTTGCAAGATAAAGCCCGTTCGCTTGAGCAGCAGCAAGCCATTAACGCTCAAGCACAGAAACGCCATCAGCAAAGTCATGATAAATGGCAGCGCCGCGAGCAAAACTGGCAAAACCTATGGCTGCAATTACAGCAGTCTATAACGCCATCTGCATCTGACAGTACTGATGTGAGTAAGACGGATGATGAGCAAGATCTCAGTCATGCGCTAGAACAGCAAGTCACTGAGCTAAACACACAGTTGCAGCAGGTTGAGCGTCAACGCGAAGCCGTCGATGAACGCTTGTCCGAGATACAACCGCAAGCGCATAGTTTGCAGCAGAGACTAAACGCACAACAGAGCGAGTTGAGCGACAATGAAAAGCGTCATGCGCTACTGGCAGGCGAATACGATACTCTGCATCAGATATTGCATCCAAAACCTACACAACAGCAATCAGTAAAGTCGAAAGTTACTGCGAAAGATAAGACGGATAACAATGGCATACATCATCAGCCGTTAGCCATTGCAACGCTACGTGAACAGATTGAGCTAAGTGCCAAGGGGCAGGAATATGCGCCGCTACTCGATAGTATCCTAGCATTATGGCTAGATAGCCATGTGCTGGTTGCTAACCAACAAGCTGATCAAACCAAGAAAACAAGCGTTGATAATGATACTGGCATTTCTCAACAAGCGAATAGCTTATGGCAAGCGCTTGAGCATGACGTTGAAGACTTACTGACTTATCAAACGGCAGAAAACGCGACTACCAGCGAAAAAAATAAAACTCTAGTAGAAACGGGTCATAGCTTATGGTTGCCCGCGGCGCAAAGTAATATTAGTAACCAAGAGTTTGTCAGCGAATTGCCAGACAATTTGATTGATAAAGTATTGCCATTATCGCAGTTGATTAAACAGCCTACATTAGCGCTTTGGCAGCAATGTTATATATATACAGCGCAGCTTGAGACCAATAAGCAGCATGAGGTTGATACACTTACCGATGTTCTAAAATTATTACCATCGTCCGCTATCCTACTTACCGCAGATGGTTGGCTGATCAGTCGTCATGGGACGATTAATTTAAGCAAATTCGCTGGTGCACAGGATGATAGCAATAGCCAATTCCTCACGCAGCGTCTGCAACAGCGTACGCGTTTGCAAGCATTAGAAGACTCACTTGATGAGTTTGAAACCAAAATACAAGATCAGCAAAAGTCTATTGCAAAAGACCAGCGCGATTATGATGCACTGTTAGTTAGCTTAGAAGAAACGCGCGCGCAAGCTGAGCAGTTAACCCGTGATAAGCATAAATATCAGCAGCAACTGACGACCGAGCGAGCCAATGCCGAGCGTTTACAAGCGGATAGCCAGCGTCTGAACGCTGATAAAGCAACGCTTGAGCAGGAAAAGCAAGAACTGACGCAAGAGCAACAAACGCTTGAACAAGAACAACAGCATATTGAAAGCGAGATTGCTACGCTAACGCCGCAAATAGCAGAAGCACGAGCGACAACTCAGCAACTGCAAGCTGAGCGCAGTGAGCTAAACCGCGCACGTCAAGCTGATGATGACGCGTGGCAAGCACTGCAGCTGCGTATTCAGCAGTATGAGATGCGCTTGGAGCATAGTGTTAGTAGTCTGGCTCGTACGACTGAGCAACACGACAAGTCGTTAGAGAATGAGCAAAGTTTACAGACGCGTCACGATCAGCAGCAGGCCAAATTGCCAGAGCTACAAGCAGCTTTGCAGTCTGCACAGGTAACGCGCGATGAGCAGCAAGTGCTATTGAACGAGCGCGATACTGCGCTAATGGCATTAAAACAAACGTACGCTGAGCAGCAGACAGCATTTGATACATTGCAAAATACGTTACAAACGCAGCAAAGCGAGCTTGCCCGTCATGCTACTGAGCTGGCACTGAGTGCGGCGCGGTTAGAGGATGCTAGCGCGCATACGCAAAGCGCTCTAGGTGCCTACTATCGTGTAAGTCATAAATATAAAGCGCAAGCAGAGCAACCGCAACAAAGCATGAGCGTCTCAAACTTGCTAGCAGATTTTATCGCTCATGATCGCCGTGTCCGTCCAGACAAAATCGCTGAGCTTGAATATGAGCGCGCCAAGTTGACCCAGCAATTGAGCAAGATTGGGCCAGTCAATTTGGCAGCAGTCGCAGAGTTGGATGAGGTAAACGAACGCCTAGAGCCACTCGCGCAGCAGACAGCAGATATCGCCGCTAGTATGCAGACGTTGACGGAAGCGATTGCTTCTATTGATGAGACGACCAAGACACTGTTTATGCAGACGCTTGATGCGGTCAATAATGAGCTGGCCAATTTATTTGCCAAAGTCTTTGGCGGTGGACAAGCCAGCCTGACGTTGAACACCGACGAGATGCCAGCCAATACGCCAAAGTCAGAGCAGTGGCGGGCAGGGCTTACCTTAATGGCGCAGCCGAAGGGCAAACGTAATAGTCGCTTAGCGGTACTATCGGGCGGTGAAAAACCCTTACCGCGCTGAGCTTGATTTTTGCGATATTTAAGCAGCACCCTGCACCGTTCTGTGTCCTTGACGAGGTCGATGCACCGCTTGATGATGCCAACGTCGCGCGCTTTACTAGTCTCATTCATGAGCTAGCAGACGATTTGCAGTTTATCTTTATCAGTCATAATAAACTGACGATGCAAATTGCTGATGAGCTAAAAGGTATTACCATGCCAAGTGCAGGCATTTCTACACTAGTCAGTGTGTCACTCGATGAAGCTGCGCGTTACGTAGAGAGCTAAGTGTGAAATAGCCGACATTAAAAGTGCTATGAGAATCAGCGCGATGCAAATATAATCAATCAATTGGCATAAATGCAAATAAGCTTGACCTCAGTCCAGCATACTGGTTATAAAGTACACAATGTGGTGACGATATAGGTCAGCCATGCTAGAATATTGCCATTTATGCTCGTTTGTGTATTCCCTTTTGTTATATATACTAGGATGTATTTATCATGACCGTTATTCAGTTTATATTGATTGCCATTGCCGCGTTTATCGTGCTCGCAGGGCTGTTTATGGTCATTCGTAGCTTTAAGCGCCGCGGTGCTACCGAAGCTGCTGCGGTCAATTATGATAAAAATGGTATTCCGATCATACCGCGTCACGAGCGCAACATCGTCGATCAGCCAGACCTTGATGATACGGTTGCAGGCGAGACGAGCATCGGTCCTGACCGTAGTTACTTAGATGCTGTGGTTGAAGAAGAGCCATTGACGCAAGCGCATACCAACGTTGACGCTCAACTAACGGCTGAGCGTGACCATATAGCAACTGACGACCATGACGTCATCGATGAAGCGGACTACGCTCGCTGGCAAGAAGAGCAACGCCGTGCCGATAGTGCTGAGTTTGTCGAAGTTGCCGATCAGATGCATATCGAGCAAGAGCCTGATGCGTTCTCTAGCCTAATGTCAGCGACCGATAGCCTGATGCCAACCATTGATACGGCAGAAGAGCCAAGCTTCGATGATAATAGCCCGATACTGGATCAGCATCTATCAGAGTCAGGCGATGATGCGCAAAACGGCCCATTGATTAATGCCAAAGACAATATCAATATCACCATCTTGCCACACCAATATCGTGACCGCCCAGCGGCGATTATCCGTGGTCGTGATCTGTTAGCGTTGATTGATAAATACGGCCTACGCTATGGCGCGATGAATATGTTCCATCGCTACGAGCAAAAAGACGGCACGGGTATGTTGTGGTTTAGCATGATGGGCATCACTGATAGTGGTATCGCGCCATTTGATCCGCATAGTGTCGCGACCAATACCTATAACGGTGTCGTCGTGTTCTTATCATTGCCGCATCCACAAGCCGTGCGTAGCTTTGATAGCATGATGAGCATTGCTTACATGATGGCAAGCGACCTTGATGCGATTATGCTTGATGAAGAGAACGAACCAATCACGCCTGAATACAAGCAGCAGCTACGTAACCAGGTCCGTGATTATGAGGGCTAGAAGGTTAAAATCTGCTTAATATCAGAAATTATAAAAAGGGCAAATAGCGATTAACGTTATTTGCCTTTTTTAATGGGCTATAGTTTCTGCAAAATGCTAACCATAGTAGACTGATCGAGCCTGACACAGTATCTGATTTATATAGGATTGACTATACCGAGCTTCCTACAAACTTGTTATCATATCGACATCTTGAATTGCAAAAAAGACGCCGACTATGACTGACTCTACCTCATCAAATAATTCTAAAAACCTATCTGCTCAAGTAGAAAACCAAGCACCTGCCACATCTAATACATCCAGTCCGACCGATGGCAGTACGGATAACAGTACAGAGATTATTTCAAAAATGCGTGCGCTTATTGAAGCGATTAAGACGCATAACTATGCCTATTACGTGCTCGACAATCCAATTCTAGAAGACAGCGAATACGACCAATTACGTCGCTCGTTGCTTGAAATCGAAGAAGAATATCCAGATTTGGTACAGCCAGACAGTCCGATCAATCAAGTCGGTGATATGCCGCTATCGGCCTTTACCCAAGTCACGCATGATATTCCGATGCTGTCGCTAGGCAATGTCTTTGAATATGATGATTTGCGCGATTTTATGCGCCGTGTCAATGATCGTCTCAGCGACTCACAGCAAAACCCTGAATACGAGATGGAGCTAAAGCTCGATGGACTGGCCGTCTCACTGAAATATGAGCATGGCAAATTTGTCCAAGCGGTCACGCGAGGTGATGGGCAGACGGGTGAAGATATTACCCAAAATGCCAAAACCATTCGTAACTTGCCACTATGGATAGCTGATGCTGCTGATATTGAGTTGTTAGAAGTGCGCGGTGAAGTATTAATGCCCAAGGCGGGATTTGAGCGTCTCAATCGACTGGCAGAAGAAAACGAAGGTAAAACCTTTGCTAATCCGCGTAATGCCGCTGCTGGTAGCTTACGTCAACTAGATCCAGCCATTGCTGCTAGTCGTCCATTGGCATTCTATGGCTATTCGGTCAATCAAGGTTTGCCAGATACTATCGACACGCAG
Source organism: Psychrobacter sp. ER1 (assembly GCF_048631835.1). Taxonomy (NCBI): domain Bacteria; kingdom Pseudomonadati; phylum Pseudomonadota; class Gammaproteobacteria; order Moraxellales; family Moraxellaceae; genus Psychrobacter; species Psychrobacter sp. ER1. The sequence goes on from NZ_CP184640.1 coordinate 473,561, forward strand.
TCAGGGGCGCTAGCATGGCTTACCGAGCTTGGATTTACGGTCAGCGCCGTAGAAGTGGTGGCAAACCACGCGCCGCGCAGACCTATTATGAGTCAGTGATTGAGAGCCGTGCCAGTTTGCCTTTTGAAATCGATGGCATGGTGATCAAGGTCAATAGCCTTGCTCTACAGCAGCAGCTTGGCTACCTATCACGCGAGCCACGCTGGGCAACGGCCTATAAATTCCCTGCCGAAACGGTAATGACGCGTCTCAACGATATCGAGTGGCAAGTCGGCCGTACGGGTCAAATCACACCAGTCGGTAAGCTTGAACCTGTCAAAGTCGGCGGCGTTACTGTCAGCAATGTCACCTTGCATAACTTTGGCGAGATTCAGCGTTTAGATGTGCGCGCAGGCGACACGGTCAGCGTCCATCGGGCGGGCGATGTCATCCCTAAAGTCACTCGTGTCTGGCACGATCAGCGCCCGGCCAATAGCGAGCCGGTCACACTACCTTCGACTTGTCCTGTCTGCGACTCTCCTGTGGTGCTGCCTGAAGACGAAGCATTGGCGCGCTGTACGGGTGGATTGTTTTGCCCAGCACAGCAGCAAGAAGCACTTATTCACTTTGTCTCACGCCGTGCGATGGATATCGATGGGCTTGGTGCCAGTTGGCTGATTAGCTTCTTTGAGCACGGTCTGGTCAAAACCGTCGCTGATATCTATCAGTTGCATAACCATGCAGATGAGATGGTCACTTTTGAAAAACTGGGTGAAAAATCGGTACAAAATATCATCAACGCTATTGAAGCCAGCAAGCATACGACATTGGCTCGCTTTATCTATGCACTCGGCATCCGCGGTGTCGGTGAAGGTACGGCGCAGAACTTTGCTCAGCAATTTAAGGATCTCGATAGCCTAATGTCGGCCAGTATTGAGACCTTGATAAAAACGCCAGATGTCGGAGAAATAACTGCCGAGCTGACCTACAAATTCTTCCGTGCACCGCATAATATCGAAGTCATCACCGCACTACGTGAAGCTGGCGTGCACTGGGATAAGGTCGAGCAGGTTGCATCAGAAGGTCTACCACTCGATGGGCAAACGTGGGTCATCACGGGTGCGCTTGATAGCATGGCACGTGATGAAGCCAAAGCCAAACTACAAGCGCTGGGTGCAAAAGTCTCGGGCAGCATCTCGGCAAAAACCACAGCGCTACTAGCAGGGGATAAGGCTGGCTCTAAACTGACCAAAGCAGAAAAATTGGGTGTGAAAGTGGTGGGTGAAGATGAGTTTTTAGAGTTGGTTAGGGAGTAAATGATGAATATTGATGAATTAAATGGTCTCGATGAAGTGACTCAAAAAGAAGTTGAGAAGTTACTGAAAATGACGCGTGAGAAGAATGGAGATGAAGAATATATAAGTGCTCAGTTTGAGCTAGAAGACTACATGGATAAGAATAAAAAATATGAATTAGGTGTGAAGTATTTAAAGAATATAAGAGAAGATGATGGTGCTATTTACTATAAAGCATTAATACTTATATTTGCTAATCAATACTTTTTATGAATGATTTAGATGCTTCTTATGACTCTATAGTTGAGTTCTTAGAAGGTAGTGAATATGCTTTTAATGGTGTGAAAGAGGACACTTTTGATAGTATAAGAGGCGATGCTTTTGGGGTTGCAAAAAATATTTTTACCAAGAAAACTATATAAAATCTCTAAATTTATTTAAATTAATTGGAGGTTCTTACTCATATCAGTCCAGTTGCTACGAAAAAATATGTAAATTAAAAATGAATATTGAGACTAAGAAAATAGGAGAGATGAGTAACGATTTGAAAGGCAAGGTAGAGAAAATTATAGACATCTTAAAACTAGATTTTCTTCCTTTATCAGAAGACGAGCAAGCTCCTGAAAGAAAACTGGCACACTATACAAGTACATATACAACCAATAAGCTGCTTTCTAAAGAAAAAAATAAAGACAAGCCAAGCGCTTTTCGTTTAAATACCATCAATAATGTTAATGATCCTAGCGAAGGTAAGTTGCTTACAAACTACCTTGAGTCCGTGAAAGAGAACTCTTTTTATAAGCCTGATTTTGATGAAAGGTTACATGCGTTTATCAGCTGTTTCACTTTCAACCATGACAGTTTAAATCAGTTTCGATTATATGGAAAAGAAGATAACAAAGAAGCTTCTGGTGTTAGCTTGGTTTTTAATAAAGATTTCTTTAAAGAGAATGACTCCCAGTCCTGTATGAACAATATATTTATTAATAGAACGATAAAAAATGTAAAAAATAATTCAGATGAAGGTGATAGTTCAGCTAAGAGAATAGAAAAGCAATCAGTCATGAGATGCGTTTATATTGATCCTACCTCCGACTATATCCATCTAGCTCAACGCAACCGGTTAACATTTTTCCGTGAGTTTGGTCGTGAAAATTTGGAAGGAGGTAGTATCCCTAAAGCTGAAATTGAGTGCATTGAATATGAGAATTATATAGACAAGAAAACCGAAGATTTTAGAGAGGCGTTTATAGAGTTAAAAAGTATTTATAACGATGCTATAGATAAGAAGAAATCTTTAAAAAAACTAAGTAAAGAAGATTCAGATAAAATAGATAGCTTACTGGATATGATAATCTTACCTCTAAAATATCTAGTCAAACATTCAGCTTTTCAAGAAGAGCAAGAATGCCGTATGGTATATATCACCTCACTTGATGACCCTAAAGTTAAAATGGATTTTGGCAAGTTTCTATACGTAGAGTACGAACCAGAGGTAAAAGCGAATTTAGACAAAATTTACATCGCACCAGCTGCAACGCAATATCAGCCTTACTTAGCGAAGCTATTATGTGGTACGAATAGTTTAGGAAAAAAATAAAAATCGAACTCTCAAACAATCCTTACCGCCATACTTCGTAATAAAATAGTAGCGTGTGTCATATAAGTCAAAACACACGCTATTAATCTTTACTCACTCATTTCCCCATGCGCCTTCACATCACCTTTCTTACCATCTGGCTGAATCACGATAGGTAGCACCAGTCCTTTGGCAAAGTCATCAGACAGCACATAATCATAGCGACTGGCAGCGACATCGGGCGTGGTATGAATGATAAGCGTCATTTCATTACCATCGGTTAGCTCGTGTGAGACATAGGTTTCGCTGAGTTGATCTAATGCTTTCGATAGTGCTTCATTACTTGCCATGCTCACCGTCAGATTATGCTGAGCGGTTGCAGCGTCCACTTTGAAGTAATCTGCATAGTCTCGGACATTTTGACTGTCGATGGCAAACGGATACTTATAATTGGTAGGGTCAGCAGGCTTTTCACCGCTATCTACCAGTGACCAGTCGATGGTATCAGCTGCCGATGCAGTTGGATCTGTTGCTGTCTCCGTAGTTTGCTCAGTGGCATCGACAGAGTCGGTAGCGTTATCGCAGCCTGTTAGCGCCCACATGCTTGCCGTTGCAATTACCATCATACTTATCAGACGCTTCGCCATCGAGTTACCCTTTTGATTGTTGGTCATGATTGATTTGCTTTACCTGCTATTTTGACAGCTTTCTTGGTGCTTCTCTAGCGAAATACATCAGATGGTAAGTTTTGATAGAGTCAATCCTCTATAAAAGAATGACAGCGTTAACCTCGCTTAAAGTATCACAGTTACAACTGCACTCGGCTGCCTTGTACTACTTTTAAATTGAATCAACTATATAGTCAAGTCTATATAAATCCACTATAACGTCATCATCGGTAAGCATACTAATGTATAACTTACACTCGGTTTCCTTATCTCGAAATTATATTGAACTGACTATACAGCCGTCTACTTGGAACTGTTTTTTATAGCCATCTTTATACACGTATCAAACTAACACGCATAAAAAAGCAGCCACTATTTAATGACTGCTTATTATCTATTACGACTATTTGTCTATTACGATATGAACTTATCTTTAACTCATTAGATTTGGCAATTTACTTGGTATTCTTTACCGTCAGCCCACTTCATCGCAAAGATACCTTTGTCACCTTTCATGTGCCATGCATAGACGACCTCTGGGTTTGAGTCGTTTACATAGCTTGCGACTTCGCCTTTCACTTTACCATTTAGGATGATTGGCTGCTCAGCCCATTTTACTTTTGGCAAGGTAGCGTTGAGCATCACTTGTTCTTTATTGATAGATTGCTTGGCCATGATTTTGCTGTCATCGGTACAGGTGTATGGTGCTGGTGCCATACGATCATAGGCGGCGGTTACTTTTTCTGGAACTGGTGTATCAGTTGCATCTGGGGTAGTTGGTGCGGTAGTCGCACAAGCGCTCAGTAGGGCAAGGACTGGTAGGGTAGTCGCAATTTTAGTTATCATTTTCATAGTGCTCTCCAAAGCTTTTTACTAATGTCATTTACTTGTTTTTAATGATGCGTTTAGCATATGAGGGTTATAGTAGCGAAAACGAACCATTTCAGTGTTAGAAATTGTTCATTACCTGTTAGCTTCGTTACCCAACCGCTGTCTAATGTAACTTGTAATCTGAGACAGGATGAAAAGTAAGCAGGATTAGCTATGAAGTGCGCGTCTATAAACTTGGTGCATAAAAAAGCGCCTATCAACGAGTGGCTGATAGGCGCTTTTTTGTTTTACTTAACACGCTCTAGATTGAGCATGTATTTTTATACTATGAACATTACTTGCTATGAACACTACTTGGTTTTACGCGGTGGCAGACCAGTATGCTGAGTCTGGAAATTGCCTTTGCTGACTTTTTTCTTACTGTTTTTACCGACAGCGTTTTTACCTGCTGCACCTTTAGCTGACGCATTGCTGTTTGACGAGCCATTACTGCGCTTCACTGAGTCATTGCCAACACGGCTATTCTTTTTGCGCGCTGACTGATAAGTATCTTGCGCCGCATCACGCCCTTCTAAACTGGCGTTAAATGGTGGAATCAAACAACCACGGTTTTTACCAATTAAGTCACTACGACCCATGTCTTGTAGGGCTTTACGTAGTAGTACCCAGTTTTTTGGATCATGATAGCGCAAGAACGCTTTATGCAGTTTGCGCTGCTTGCCAGACTTGACGATATCCATGTCACCTTCATCACGGCTGACCTTATGTAGCGGATCTTTGTGCGTATGATACATGGTAGTCGCGGTCGCCATTGGGCTTGGATAAAACGCCTGTACTTGGTCAGCGCGGTAGCCATTACTTTTGAGCCAAAGCGCAAGGTTCATCATATCTTCATCTTTGGTTCCCGGATGGGCGGCGATGAAGTAAGGAATCAGATATTGCTCTTTACCCGCTTCTTGGCTGAATTGCTCAAACATGGCTTTGAACTGATCATAGCTGCCCATGCCCGGCTTCATCATCTTTGATAGCACGCCTTCTTCAGAGTGCTCAGGCGCAATCTTGAGGTAACCACCGACGTGATGACTGACCAACTCTTTCACATATTCAGGATCTTTTACTGCCAAGTCATAACGCAAGCCTGAAGCAATCAGGATTTTTTCACGCCTTTGATATCACGCGCTTTGCGGTATAGCTTGGTTAAGTTACTGTGATCGGTGATTAGGTTTTCGCAGACGTCAGGATAGACACAAGACGGCTTACGACAGTTCTTCTCAATTGTCTCGTCTTTACAGCTGAGGCGATACATATTGGCTGTTGGGCCACCAAGATCAGATATCACACCAGTAAAGTTCGGTGCAGTATCACGAATCGCTTCTACTTCACGCAAGATTGAATCTTCTGAACGGCTCTGGATAATGCGGCCTTCGTGCTCAGTGATCGAGCAGAAGGTACAACCACCAAAACAGCCGCGCATGATATTGACCGAAAATTTGATCATGTCATAAGCAGGGATACGTGCATCGCCGTAGCTTGGATGCGGCAGGCGTGCATACGGCAAGTCAAACACATAATCCATCTCTTCTGTCGAGAGTGGCACTGGTGGTGGATTGAGCCAAACATCAATAGAGGTATGCGAGTTACCAGCACCGCTGCTATGACGCTGCACGAGCGCACGGGCATTACCTGGATTGGTCTCTAAATGCAGGATACGACTTGCATGAGCATAAAGCACAGGGTCAGATTTGACATGCTCATAATCAGGCAGACGAATCACCGTTTGCTCACGTGGTGGCATCTTGATTTTGTGCTTACGGGCGGTTTTTGGCTTATCAAAGCCGCGCATTTGTACCACTTGCGTCTCTTCGTCGACTTGTTCAGCGTTGATAATTTTATTAGCAACTGGTTCAGCGACAAAACCCTGATATTGCGATGACATAGATGAAGGCATGGCTTGGCCAACAGGCGAGTCCGATGGTTTGTTCTGCTCAATTGAACAGCTATCAACGTCTTCGGTCATCACGTAAGGGTTGATGATTGGATCGACACGGCCAACGGTATCGACATCGTTACTCGCGACCTCAGTCATATCTTCTTGCCAGTGACGACGGGTCGGGGTCAATAAGTAAGCAGTACCACGCAGTTTACTCATTTGCTCAAAGCTATAGCCTTTAGACAGACCATGTACCACATCGACGATCGCACGCTCAGCATTGCCATACAGTAAGACATCAGCACGCGCATCTAGCAAGATACTACGGCGGACTTTATCTGACCAATAATCATAATGAGCGATACGGCGTAGACTGCCTTCGATACCGCCTAAGATAATTGGCACATCAGGATAGGCTTCACGGCAGCGTTGGCTATAGACAATAGCCGCGCGGTCAGGGCGTTTGTTTGCCACGTTGCCCGGAGAGTAAGCATCATCGCTACGGATTTTGCGATCAGCGGTATAGCGGTTGATCATGCTGTCCATGTTGCCCGCGGTCACGCCGTACGCATAGACAGGTTTGCCGAGTTCCATAAAGGCGTCTTTGCTCTTCCAATCTGGCTGAGCGATGATACCAACACGGAAACCTTGTGACTCAAGCAAGCGACCGATAATCGCCATACCAAAGCTTGGATGATCGACATAAGCATCACCTGAGATGATGATGACGTCACAAGCATCCCAGCCTAGATCGTCCATCTCTTTGCGGCTCATCGGTAGATAAGGCGCCGGCTCGTAGCAGCTCGCCCAGTGTTTGTCATAATCATAAAGTGGCTTGGTGCCTTGTTTAAAGGCAGTGCGGGCGATGGTATCGGCAGACATGGGCGGACCTGTTAATTAGAAAAATGGCACTAAAAATACAGCCCTTATTACCCAATGATAATAAAGGCGAATTTAAAAGCGCTCATTTTAACATGAATCGCCTTCACTATGCGACCTATTCTATAAGGGGCGATTGCCGATAAGTTATTGATAGCGTGAGATAAACTGCTCATGCAAAGTAAGCTATCCGCACAGCAAAATAATGGCAAAAACAGTCTAGACAGAACAGTCACATTATCAGTTCAATCAAACTTACTTCCAACAATCATTCTTTATCTTAGTTCAACTTATAGCTACATTCTCGCAAACGTAATTATCAAAATACCGACTTGGCTGATACTGGTCATTTGTTTTCTCATATTTATAAGTTTCTTTAATTTCTAATAATAGGTTTTGGCACAGGTTTTGCTCCACCCTTATTAGGGCTTATTTGTGTGCATTAATGAGTAAAAATAGTGCACCGATAAAATTTGAACGGCTAGATAAGTGTTTGGAGATAAAATGAGAACATCATCTGTTGGACTGGACACGATAAAGACATTATTAAAACTATCGCTAAGTAATAGGCTGGTGCTAAGTACATTATTGTTTGCAACAATGGGTAGCGCCCAAGCTGCTGAGGCCGACACATTGACCGTGGCACAGTTGCTCGAATATCAAAACATCGCTTGGATTATCTGGGGCGGGGTATTGGTGTTCTTTATGCAGGCAGGTTTTGCTCTACTTGAAAGCGGTTCAGTGCGAGCGAAAAACGCGGTAAACGTGATGATGAAAAATTACACTGACATGTGTATTGGCGGTCTGGCGTTCTACTTGGTTGGTTTTGGGCTGATGATGGGTACCAATCACTCCGGATTCGTCGGTACGGATCATTTTATGCCAGTCGCGTTGTCCAATATGGACTGGGCATTGATGTTTTTTCAGATGATGTTTGCAGCGACAGCGGTGACGATTGCTAGTGGTGCAATGGCAGAGCGTGTCTCCTTTATTGGCTATGCGGTTGCCGCCTGTTTAATTTGTTTGTTTATCTATCCTGTGTTTGCCAGCTGGGTATGGGGTGGTTACTTTGGCGGGACGGGCTGGCTAGCTGAGCTTGGCTTTATCGATTTTGCTGGGTCTACCGTCGTGCATTCTATCGGTGGCTGGTTGGCATTGGCAGGTATCTTAGTCATCGGGCCAAGGCTAGGCCGCTTTGCACCTGATGGTACACCAAGACTCATCGCAGGGCATAACATGACGTTGCTGGCGCTTGGCGGATTTATCTTATGGTTTGGTTGGTTCGGCTTCAATGCTGGATCGACATTGTCTATCACTGGCAATATTGGTCTAATTGCAGTCAATACTTTTGTCGCTGCAGTCAGTGCGGTGGTGAGCTATATGCTTATCTCCCGATCGCTCAACAAAGCCATTTTGCTGAGCGATAGTGTCAATGCCAGTTTGATTGGTCTGGTATCGATTACCGCAGGCTGTGCGACCACAACGCCTGTATTTGCCATTATTATCGGTGCGGTCGCTTCCGTGGTGTATATCTTATCATCGCAAGCATTATTAAAATTCAAAGTAGACGATGTGGTCTCGGCAGTGGCAGTACATGGCTTTGGCGGTGCATGGGGTACGCTCGCTGCAGGATTGTTTTATACAGGAGATTTGTTTAACTTATCGCGTCTTGGTGTACAAGCGTTGGGCGTCGGCGTAGCGTTAGGCTGGGGACTGGGATTGGGTCTGGTGATGTATAAGATGATTGATCTAAGCTTTGGGTTAAAAGCAAGCCGCTTACATGAGCAGCGAGGCCTTGATTATACTGAGCATGCAGAGCTTGGTTACCCTGAGTTCCAGAAGCAAATGTTTGATTCCAAGAGTTTAACCGAGCGGCATTTATAGGAGAGAGCTGATGAATATTGATACTCAATCCGTAGACCAAGCCGTGACTGCAATGGCAGAAGTGCTTGCCGATTATCTACATCCTGAAGAGGTGCGACTGCTTAAATCACAGTGGCAGCGATACTCGACTGTCTCTGTAAAAATGATGCAACAGTGCGTCTTGGATGCGACAAGGCGCTATCCTGAGCTGCAAGCTCATAAGTCTGATATTAGGAAAGGATTTTGGGCTACGTTGCAAGCGGACAGTCAGCAGACAGTAGAGGCTGATAATCACAATGGTTATAATAGCCATAATGGCCATAATAAAGCAATCAAAGTGCCAGTTCCTGTCTCTGAGTTGGTTTTGGCGTTTTATACTGTCATAGAAGCGCTGCGTAGCCAGCTATCAGAAACAGAAAGTCGCAATCTATTTCTGACCATGCACCAAACTGTTTCGCAAGAACGCACCTTCAAAGGGCATGGTCTTAACATCAGTCAGTTTTTAGAAGGCAATCGCCCGTCTGTACCTGATAACGAGCACCTATTAAATAATTTGATGCAGCTGGCTTATGTATGCTTATGCGATGTTGCAGGCCCTGTCGAAGCAGATGAGATGATGTTTCGAGCGGCAGAGAAGGCGAAACAAAACTACCCGAAGATATTGGTCGAAAAGTTATTCTAAAATATTAAGTTGGCACGTTATGGTCGGGTACGGAATACCTTTCGATAACGTGCCTTATATAAAGGGACTTTTATAACGTAGCTTTCATGACGTAGTTTCATTATGTAGCTTTCATAACGCACCTTGAAGCTTGATACTAGACGATGAGTAGTCTAATAGTTAACTATTTAATCTAATAACTGAAGCGGGAAAGTAACCACGTCAAAGGCGAGGGCAAAGGGTAGCAATACTAGCTTTTGTGCGCCATTTGGACCGCTACGAGTGACGACATCTTGCTGAGTTTGTGTATAAAAACTCACCGTATATGGTTTAGTCAGTGCGCGATAGTTTGACTGAATTAACCCTAAATTACTAACTTGCGGATAGATAGCGCCTTTGACAGGAACGCTAAAACAAAAGCGCTGAGCATTGATACGTTGATCGCTCGCTGAGGTGCACTCTTTACCATTATTTTGCAAAAAGAACTGATAGTCTGAGCGCCCAAACTCATCTTTTAATTTGGCATAAGACAGTTTCATCTCACCTTGAAAGTACCCATCATTATTGGGTACATGAAAGCTCATGTCGTTATCTACTTGAATGTTTTCTTGCGTGAGATTACTCAGTAAGTTCACCATTTCTGTCCCACCTTGGGTGAGAACGTAGCTGTTCTTCTCTCCTACGATAACCATTGAGGCGTTTGGCATTTTTGGTAACGCCTGCGCAGGACGACCAAAGGCAACAATTTGATCTTCAGACAGTATCTGCTTTGTTGTGTTTGTGGTGACATGTCCGCTATTGTCTAACAATGAGCTGGTCGCACAGCCTGAGCTGGCTAGTACCGTAGCAAACAGAGCACCTGCTATTACCTTTTTTGAATTTAATGGGTTTAACGGTTTTAATGACGATTGATTATTCTTATTATCAGCGTTTGTATGGTCAGTCATGATTAGGCTTCCTTGTCTAAAAAATAGGCTCATGAATCAGTTATTAGAATTTAATTTCCATCGAATATTTGGTGATATCGTACAGGGTTTAGAGGTAATTTAGCTACTTATCATCCATTGTCATATGATAGGTAACTTCAGCTGAGACGGATTAATTATAATTAATCTAGGGTAATTTTAGTTCCACTCTTAGTAAAGTTCATCACAAATTGGCTTTTAAAATTGCGCACATTATTTTCGTAAGTCAGTAAGCTGCGGGTGAACTGATGATAGTCACTCATGTTTTTTGCATTGACCATCAGCATAAAATCAAAATCACCTGATACTTCATAACAGCTCATGATTCGCGATTGCGCATCCATCAAGCGCTCAAACCGATGTTGCATTGAGGTATTAGAGCGCTCCATTTCTATCATCACTACGGCTGTCAGGCCATAACCCACTTTGTCAGGATTGACGATGGCGACTTGTTTGGTAATCACGTCACTATCTATTAGCGCTTGTATGCGCCGCTGCGCCGTCGCAATAGATACGTGCACCCGCTCTGCGACAGTTTTAAGCGGTAATGTCGCATCATCTTGCAGCAAATTTAAAATAGCTTTATCAATATTATCTAAAGTATGGCTCATATCAAGACATCCTTAATAGCGAAGTTTTTTGTATTTTATAAATATTATCACTAAATATTTTAATATAAGAAAATAATGATTTATACGACACCTATTTGAGATATTTATTCATCAATGAACTTATATAGAGATAATATATCAAAGCACCCTAGTAAAATAGACTATATCAATTAGAGTCGCTTCAAAAAAGAGCTACCTATTGGTTTTCTACCATCTATTAATATCTACGGTGCTTATCATGTCTATCTCAATGCTCTCCAATGTATTCGCTAATACGCTAGCAACGACTGCTGCACGTTTGCCACTACCTGCGATTTGGACGACAGGTAGCGCACAACAACGCACTCTGATATTAGGGGTGTCTTTTGCCATATTGTCCAACGTGCTATTTGGCGTCCTCTATGCGTATAGCAGTTTTTTGTCGCCATTATCAGGGACGCAAGTTTTTATTTGGCGTATGCTCGCGATGTGGGCAGCGTTGGTCGGATACTTAATGGTAAGTGGGCGTCTGGGATTGCACATTGATAAGTTAAAACTGCTCAAAGGCGCTAAGCAGTGGGCTTGGTTGCTATTACCTACGCCGATATTTCTCAGCCAGTTTTGGTTATTTATGTGGGCGCCAGTTAATGGCCAAGGTGTGCAAACCGCGATGGGGTACTTCTTATTCCCGTTAATGATGGTAGTGTTTGGTTGTGTCCTCTTTGGCGAAAAACTAAGCCGTTTGCAATGGTTGGCAGTGGCCCTTGCCGCATTAGGCGTGAGTAGTGAAGTTATCCGTACGCAAAGTGTTTCTTGGGCGACGCTATGGGTATGTGGTACGTATCCTGTTTACTATATTTTACGCCGACTGCAGGGAATCGGAGCTGTGACTGGGTTATTGGTTGATTTAACGATATTTGCGCCCTTTGCGCTGGCTTACTTGTTCTTCTTTGCCCCAAGCAGTTTGGCATTGGTTAGTGGCTCGGGTTTCTTTATTATGATGCTAATAGGTTTAGGTGTGCTCAGTGTCTTGGCGATGAAGACCAATATTGATGCCAGTCAAATGCTACCAGTCAATGTCTATGGCATGATGAGCTATCTAGAGCCTGCGTTGCTATTTATTTTGGCAGTAACTGTACTAGGTAACCCATTTGAATCAGCGATGATCTATAGCTATGGTCTGATTTGGTTAGGTATTGCGTGTTTGATTGCTCATGGTGTTAAGCAATTGCGTCAGGCTAGTAGAAAGACAGCATTATCTCTAGAAGAGCAAATGGCATAGTAGAATGGATTGCTAAATGCTTGTATGAGCCGTTATTGGTAGCTAAAGCTAGGCGATAATATTTATAGATATCGTAGATAACAAAAAAGGACGCCTCAGTAAATATTGAGTCGTCCTTTTTTATATAGATTAAATAATACTTAATCTAAATGCTGTTTGAAACCGCGCTGCTTATCACGTTCCCAGTCACGATCTTTTAGCGTTTTACGTTTGTCATGCTGCTTTTTACCCAAGGCTAGGCCAATTTGGCATTTCACCAGTGAGTTTTTCCAGTAGCAAGATAGCGGTACACAAGCGTAGCCTTTCTGGTTGATCGCCCCAGATAACTTTTCGATCTCACGACGGTTCAGCAGCAGTTTACGGGTACGAATACTGTCTGGACTAACGTGCGTTGAGCTCGATAGTAATGGTTGAATGTGCGACCCAAACAAGAAAGCTTCGTTATTGCGGAATATGACGTACGCTTCAGTAATCGTCATTTTTCCTGCACGAATGGCTTTGACTTCCCAACCTTGTAATGCCAGTCCTGCCTCAAAGGTTTCTTCGATAAAATACTCATGACGCGCCTTTTTATTGGCGCAAATCTGATTATCTGGCTTTTTTGATTTTTTTGACATAATTTCTCCATAAGGATGACCTAAGATACAGGCTCCTTATTTAATCAGTCCCACTAATTCCTCATCCTAATCCAATAACTAGTCTTGTTTTTTATTTCAATTATGAGATGGATGAGTCGAACTGCCTATTGTATCAAAGCCTCTGATGAAAAGGTAAATCAGCTGTTAGGACAAATGTAGCAGATAAGTATTAAGTTTGAGCAAAATTTGCTAGCATATGGCCTAATATCACCGATTATATCAGTCATGCTATGAGCCACTCTATTTCTCCCAATTCCTCAAAGCTACATACCAAAATTCTATACCCTGGTACCTTTGATCCGATTACCAACGGTCATGTAGATTTGGTCACACGCGCCGTTAAGCTATTTGATGAGGTCGTTATCGCGGTTGCCTCAGGCCATCATAAAAAACCCTTGTTCAATTTTGAAGAGCGCGTGGCTTTGGTCGAAACCGTATTTGCAGATTTACCGCAGGTATCTGTGATTGGTTTTGAAGGTCTGCTTGTTGATTTCATGCGTGAAAAAAACGCCACGGCAGTTTTGCGTGGCTTGCGTGCAATGTCAGATTTTGAGTATGAGTTTCAGCTAGCCAATATGAATCGTGAGCTTGATGAAAACTTTGAGGCGGTATTCTTGACCCCCTCTCAAAATTACTCCTTTATCTCATCTACAATGATTCGTGAAATTGCCAAGCTCGGCGGTGACGTCAACAAATTCGTTCCTCCCTGCGTTTTGCAAGCATTCGATAAAAAGCTAAATATTAAATAAAAGATGCTGCATTAAAGATATGCTGCTAGCACTTGCTAAAATAGTAAGGAGCAGTCATATAGGAGTAGGGCATGTCCCTATTTTAAAAATAGTGATAAAAATTAGATAAATCGTAGGCAAACAAGAAAAATAGTGCAGATAATATCGAGATATTGACCAGTTATTTGACGCCGTTTGCCAAAGATTTAGCCATTTTTAGCCCATTTAGTGATAAACGTTTGAATTAGGGACAAGCCCTAATACAAGCAAAAATATAAGGAACAGTTCATGGCACTATTAATCACTGATGAGTGCATCAACTGTGATGTGTGCGAGCCTGCTTGCCCCAATGAAGCCATCTCAGAAGGGGATGATATCTATGTCATCGACCCTGATCTATGTACAGAATGTGTCGGACATTTTGACGAGCCGCAATGCGTTGTGATTTGCCCAGTCGACTGTATTCCTCACGATCCCAATCATGTTGAGACTGAAAGCGACCTGCTATCTAAATACAAACGTATTACGGGTCAATAAAGTATTTATAAACGATTGATGGCGTTTGGGTTTACAACGTTTTAGGGACAACACGATGACTATGGAAATAATAACCACGCAAACAACAACCACGCAATCCATCCAAGTCACAAACGACTTTGATCAGCAACACCTTTGGCATCCTTATGCTAGCCTGCCACCCACTTATCCTAATATCGTAATTGATCGTGCCGAAGGTATTTATATCATCACCGAAGATGGCACACACCTGATCGATGGTATGTCATCATGGTGGGCGAGCGTTCATGGTTATAACCATCCAAAACTGAATGAAGCACTAACTAAGCAGTTGGGTAAAATGGCGCATGTCATGTTTGGTGGGTTAACCCATCAGCCAGCGATAGATTTGGGCAAAAAACTGCTCGACATTGTACCTGCTGGACTTGATGCAATTTTTATGCGGACAGTGGTAGTATCGCGGTAGAAGTAGCACTAAAAATGGCGTTGCAGTATCAAGTGGCTGCCAAGCGCCCAAATAAGCAACAATTTGCATCAACCCACTCAGGGTATTACGGAGATACGTGGCATGCGATGAGTGTCTGTGATCCGGTCAATGGTATGCACAGCTTATATGGCAAGCAGTTACCGATGCAGCATTTTGTTCCTGCACCGCCCATTGGCTTTAATCGCGCATTGACAGTAGATGAGCGTGAATCATTAACTCAGTTTTTTGTAGAGCATGGCGAACAGCTGGCGGGTTTTATCATTGAGCCAATTATTCAGGGCGCAGGCGGGATGCGTTTTTATAATCCTGAATATCTACAATTGCTGCGTCAACTGTGTGATGAGCATGATGTACTACTGATTGCGGATGAAATCGCTACTGGGTTTGGGCGTAGTGGTAAATTATTTGCGTGTGAACATGCAGCTATTAGCCCTGATATCATGACCATTGGCAAGGCGCTAACGGGTGGCTATATGACTTTTGCCGCCACGCTATGTACCCGAAAAATTGCCGATACCATTCATAATAGTGACTATCCAGCGCTGATGCATGGCCCAACCTTTATGGGCAATCCACTGGCTTGTGCAGTTGCGTGCGCATCGATTGATTTGATTATGTCTTATGATATTGAAGCGCGTACCGCAAATATGCAACGCATTATGGAGCAACAACTAGCGCCTGCTGCGTTATTAGAAGGTGTTGCCAAGGTACGTTGTTTGGGTGCAGTCGCCGTCATTGAGTTGCATGAAGCGGTCGATATGCCTATATTTCAATCTTTATTGATTGATAACGGTATCTGGGTCAGACCATTTGGTAAGCTGGTGTATATTATGCCACCCTACGTGATTACTGATGATGAGCTGATTACCTTATGCCAATCACTGCTGAGAGTAGTGCGTACGTATTTAGAAAATAGAGGTCAATCATGAGTGTTCTATTTGTTTCTGGTATCGATACCGATATCGGTAAAACTTATGCTACTGGGCTGCTTGCTAAAGCCCTTATGCAGCAAGGCTTAAATGTCATCACTCAGAAGCTAGTACAAACGGGCGTATCGATAAATCCAGATAATGGTGAGATGAATATTGCTGATGATATTATTACGCATCGTCAACTTATGGACATTCCTTTACAGCAATGTGACCTCGATTTTACGACTTGTGCTCATCGTTATAAGAAGCCAGCATCCCCCATCTGGCTACTAAACTATCAGGGGAAACACTTGATCCTGATATGATTACTAACGCTACCAAGCGTTTGCAGGTACAGTATGATGCGGTTCTACTAGAAGGTGCAGGTGGCTTACTTGTGCCAATTACAGAGAATCTACTCACGTTAGACTATATTGCTGAGCAAGGCTATCCAGTTATTTTGGTCACCTCTGGTCGATTGGGCAGCATCAATCATACGTTGCTGAGTTTAGAAGCTATAAAATCGCGTGGATTAATGGTACATAGCGTAATTTATAATCATATTCATGATGATGCTGAACAAACGGATACTGAGATCGCAAATAGTACCATTGATTTCTTGCAAACGTATTTGGCTCATAATTATCCCAAAGCGCATTGGCTACAAATACCGTATCTAAAAGATAATCTGGTCGGTAATATTGAAACACTGCCAGAAAATTTTGTTTAGCCCATTTTTACTGTCCTCAAAAATAAATTCAAAAGACATTCGCAGGCAGTCATAAGTTTGCTATAATAGCGCGCTTGGTAGACTAGGCGATCGCCGCTGCACACTGGCAACAGATGAGCAGGGGAGGAAAGTCCGGGCTACATAGGGCAGCGTGCCAGCTAACGGCTGGGCAGGGTAACTTGACGACCAGTGCAGCAGAGAGTAGACCGCCTTTAGTATCTTAGGGTATTATCGGTAAGGGTGAAAGGGTGTGGTAAGAGCGCACCGCGTGAATGGCAACATCTCACGGCATGGTAAACTCCACGCGTAGCAAGACCAAATAGGCATCGGCATGGCGCGGCCCGCGTTCGATGCGGGTAGGTTGCTTGAGCGTATTAGCGATGATACGCCTAGAGGAATGATCGTCCACGACAGAACCCGGCTTATCGGTTTACCAAACCTTTTTTATTGTTTGATGTAGTAATAGTTGCAATTAATCTGAATTAAATTCGTTTTTTTGCAAAAAATGCTTATTAGGGGTTGACGGCAGTCAGCAGCTTGGGCATAATGTGCAGCCTAAAACGGCGATGTAGCTCAGCTGGTTAGAGCGCATGACTCATAATCGTGAGGTCAAGAGTTCAAGTCTCTTCATCGCCACCATATATAGCAGTACTAAAAAAACCAATCTATCGAGATTGGTTTTTTTTGCCTAGAATAAATGATCTTCTCAAGATTTCCTATCAGTTCTTAATATACTAGACATTCTCTATAAGTATTAAGTTTTTTCATTTCATCTGTAAGTCACATCTCTTCTAACAAAATCGCCTTACTTTGCAGTGGAAAACTGCTAGAATACTCTTTTATGTCTACGCATAAGAGTTAATGTGCTTGGCTATAGGTTTTAGACGGTGGTATTAGCCAAATTGGCTTGTTATAACGGTTAACCTTGAAAGAAGTACAAGCACGTTATCAATTGCATCTGACAATATTTATTTTTTAGTTTTATTATTCTATCACCCTTAATTTAGTAGGCGCTTTGTGACTGCATTAGCCAATATTCGTAACTTTTCAATCATTGCCCACATTGATCATGGTAAGTCGACCCTTGCCGATCGTTTTATTCAGATGTGCGGTGCCTTGCAAGATCGCGAGATGCAGGCGCAGGTACTCGACTCAATGGATATTGAGCGTGAGCGCGGTATCACTATCAAAGCACAGTCAGTAACACTGTTTTATGATCATCCAAATGGTGAGCGCTATCAGCTTAACTTTATTGATACCCCGGGTCACGTCGACTTTTCATATGAAGTGTCGCGTTCATTAGCAGCTTGTGAAGGTGCGCTATTGGTTGTTGATGCCGCTCAAGGCGTAGAAGCGCAGTCAGTAGCCAATTGCTATACAGCCGTTGATCAAGGCTTAGAAGTCATGGCGGTGTTAAATAAGATTGATTTGCCGCAAGTTGAGCCTGAGCGCGTCATTCAAGAAATTGAAGATATTATCGGTATCGATGCCGTTGACGCACCGCGAGTGTCAGCCAAATCTGGTCTTGGTGTTGATAAGCTGCTAGAAGCGCTAGTAGAGTTTATTCCGGCACCAACTGGTGATCGTGAAGCGCCACTCCAAGCACTAATTATTGACTCTTGGTTCGATAATTATTTGGGCGTGGTCTCATTGGTACGGGTGCGTGAAGGTACTATACGTAAAGGTGACAAATTATATATCAAATCGACTCAAGAGGCACATCTGGTTGGCTCGATTGGTGTCTTTACGCCTAAGCCTGTAGATACGGGTGTTTTAGAAGCAGGGGAAGTCGGCTTTGTAATTGCGGGTATTAAGGATATTGCCGGAGCACCAGTAGGCGACACTATCACTCATGCTAAGACCCCTGATGTGGATCGTATCCCAGGCTTTAAACAAGTCACACCACAAGTCTATTCTGGTATGTTCCCAGTGGATTCTAGTGATTTCGAAAAATTCCGTGAAGCTTTGCAAAAACTGCAAATCAACGATGCTTCGCTGTTTTTTGAGCCAGATACGTCGGATGCGCTTGGCTTTGGTTTCCGTTGTGGCTTCTTGGGTATGCTGCATATGGAGATTATCCAAGAGCGTCTAGAGCGTGAATATGATCTGGATTTGATTACTACGGCGCCTTCAGTTATTTACGAAATTGAGAAAAAGAACGGTGATGTAATCTATGTAGATAATCCATCACATCTACCTGAGCCAAACAACATTGAAGAATTCCGTGAGCCAATTGCCCGCTGTCAGATTTTAGTACCGCAAGAATTCTTAGGTAATGTAATGACGCTATGTATTGAGCGTCGCGGCGTTCAGGTTGATATGCGTTTTATGGGTCGACAAGTACAGCTGATATTTGATATTCCAATGGGCGAAGTTGTCATGGATTTCTTTGATCGTCTGAAGTCGGTTTCACGTGGTTTTGCATCGCTAGATTATAACTTTGAACGTTATCAAGCCGATAAGTTGGTGAGAGTTGATGTACTAATCAATGGCGATAAAGTTGATGCCTTAGCGATGATTGTGCACGAAACCCAGTCACGTTATCGTGGTAATGCTCTAGTTACTAAGATGAAAGAGTTGATTCCACGTCAAATGTTTGATGTCGCAATTCAAGCGGCTATTGGTAGCCAAATCATTGGTCGTAGTACGGTAAAAGCCATGCGTAAAGACGTATTAGCAAAATGCTATGGTGGCGATGTGTCACGTAAGAAAAAGCTATTGTCCAAGCAAAAAGCTGGTAAAAAACGTATGAAGCAAGTAGGTAACGTGGAAATTCCACAAGAAGCCTTCTTAGCTGTGTTGCAAGTCGATAGCTAATCGCTAAACGTAACCTAAGATAGTCATTGTAGATAACAGTCAAATGTAGTGAGTCTTATCGTAAAGGTGTTAGATAAGCCGCTTGTTAATAGGCAATTTGGTATGGATTTTGATTTTAATTTAATTTTAGTGCCGTTAACTATAGTCCTAGGTATTGTTTGGCTGTTAGATAAGCTAGCGCTCAAACAGCGCAAAACTCGTGGTCGAGGTCAAGAAGGCTTACTGGTCCGCTG
Organism: Psychrobacter sp. ER1; assembly: GCF_048631835.1. NCBI lineage: Bacteria > Pseudomonadati > Pseudomonadota > Gammaproteobacteria > Moraxellales > Moraxellaceae > Psychrobacter > Psychrobacter sp. ER1. Next base: position 493,143 of record NZ_CP184640.1, read on the forward strand.
GGCTTATGACTTTTTCCTGTGTTAGCAGTGGTATTGATAGTACGCTCATTTTTAATTGAGCCATTTAATATCCCATCATCGTCTATGGTGCCGACGCTATATACGGGTGACTTTATTGCTGTTAATAAGTATGCATATGGCGTGCGCCTGCCGTTAACCTATAATAAGGTGCTAGATACTGGTGAACCTGAGCATGGTGATGTGGCAGTGTTTCGCTATCCTGAAAACCCGAGCATTTATTATATTAAACGCGTTATCGGTTTGCCTGGTGACACCGTAAGCTATAGTCAAGGCACGTTATCTATCAATGATGTACCTGTTGAGACTAAGTCTGTAGATTTCGCGGCAAATGCTGAATTGACTTCACAGCTATACTTACCAGGCCAGGTTGGTCCAGGTCAAGTACTGACTGAGGAGAGTGCTTCTGCAATGGGCCAGCAAGAAGAAGATGCGGCACAATATTTTGAAGAAGTACAAGGTGACAACAAACACCTCGTGCGCTATTTGGATGGCATGAACAGTTCACAGTACGCGCCATTTTTACAGCAACAATCACCAGAAGTGGTTGAGTCAGAGGGTACTGAGTGGCGCATTAGAGTGCCAGAAGATCAGTATTTTGTGATGGGTGATAACCGAGATCGCAGCGCAGACGGTAGATTTTGGGGCTTCGTTCCGGATGAAAACCTAGCAGGTAAGGCAGTTTATATTTGGATGCATAAACCTCCTGGTCTTAACCTACCAACCTTTGAACGTAATGGTAATATCAATTAAGGCAATGTGATTGCTTAGCGATTGATTTATCTATAATAGTTTTATGCTAATATCATTGCTATCTAATAAATAGCTATTTATTATTTATACACTTGTTCAAAATAGTCGTTTATCTTTAGAAGGATCTTATAATGCAGCAATTATCTGGTTTGGCTACGCAGCGCGGTGCCAGTGTGACAAACATTGTTCTCATTATTATGCTCTTGGGTATTGCGACTAAATTGACAGTAGCTATCGTACCAGCTCAAATTGGTGACTACCAATTGACAAAGCTTTTGAGTGCACAGCTAAAAGAAGCCAATAGTAACAACGAGACAGCTAAGCAATTCGTTGAGCGTGTTGATAAGCAGTTATCAATTAACGCAGATTACGATACTAAAGCCGAAGAGGTATTTACTTTTACCGATAAAAAAACAGGTCAATTGGCTATTCATAAAGAATATGCAATAACTAACAACTTTTTAGCAATGTTGATATTATTAACCGTTTCGAAGGTGACGTCGAAATGGCAACAGCAGAGTAAGTCGCAATAGTACGACATAGCACCTTCATTATTTCATAAGATATATCAAATAATATTATTAAACTAAATCTGTCAAGCAGAAGGGATAACCACAAACCTCGCATGAAACCAACTTTGCACCATTCCCAAGCGGCTTCTACTTCCCAAAAAATAGTACGTCTGTTGACACGCTTGTTGTTAGCTCGGAATTTATTCAGCGGTTAGCAGTATTAACGCGTAAGTTAGGCTATGAGTTCAATGACTTGAGCCTTCCTAAACTTGCGCTAACGCATCGCTCATTTGATAGCAAAAAAACTATGAGCGCCTAGAGTTTTTAGGTGATGCACTGTTAGGGATGATTGTGGGTGAAGCTTTATATCATCGTTATCCTAGTCAAAACGAAGGGCGCTTGACGCGTATGCGTGCAACACTGGTGCGCCAAGAGTCGTTGGTAATTATCGCTCAAAACCTAGAGCTGTCTAACCATCTTATATTAGGAGTAGGTGAGCGCAAAGGTGGGGGTCGCAATCGTGCCTCTATACTGGCGGATGCTGTAGAATCTCTGATTGGTGCTATCTATTTAGACAGTAAAGATATGGATATTACTCGTAAATGTGTTCTCTCTTGGTATGGTGATCTGATTGATAATGTCAATGACCAAAAAGCGCTAAAGGACGCCAAGAGTCGGTTACAAGAGTGGCTACAATCTAAACAATTTGACTTGCCTAATTACGAGCTCATGGAAACGCGTGGTAATGCACCGCATCAAATTTTTGTTGTGCGTTGCCATGTTAATATCAATAACTGCCCTGATATTACTGAATCTGGTGAGAGCCGCCGTATCGCTGAACAGAAAGCAGCAGAGCTTATGATTAACCAATTGCATAAATTGCCAGGATCTGCCAAAAGACGTGTATAGCCGATATTTATTAATGCATTTTTAGATGCATAGTATCGGTTTAGGTTGGTTTATAACTTGGTAAACATACATTAAAACTACCTCACATATTATTTATTTTAAAACTTTAAGTGTTTCTAGCCCGTTTTTAATGGTGACTAAATAAATTTACCATCAAAGACTGTTCGGCTAGACACAAACCCTATAGGATTAACTTATGAGCAATCATACTGATTTGCCATCAAACAATGAAGACAGCACCCAAAATTTGGGTGAAAATACAGATATTGATTTAAGCCAAAATAATATCGAAGTTACTGAAGATACTCATGGTATTGATGCAGAAGGTATTGCATTAGACAATGATATGGCTATTGAAGAATTTTTTGCGCCAAGTGGTAATGCTCGTATGGCTGATGATTTTAGAGCAGGTTATGTGGCCATTGTTGGACGTCCAAATGTGGGCAAGTCAACTTTGATGAATCACTTATTAGGACAAAAGCTGTCTATCACTTCACGCAAACCGCAAACCACCCGTCATCGTATCCATGGCATTTTGTCAAACCATGAAATGCAAGCAGTGTTTGTTGATACACCAGGTATTCACCGCAACGAAGTACGTGCTATCAATGAACGTATGAATAAAGCGGCGGTATCGGCGTTAGTAGATGTAGATTTAGTACTGTTTGTTGTCGATTCAGATCAATGGCGTGACGATGATTTATTGACCTTGCAAAAGCTCGGTGAGACCAATCTAACAGTCGTATTGGTTATTAATAAGTCAGATACTCTAAAAGATAAAGGCAGCGTGCTACCACTTATCGAAACTTTCAACGATAGTTTCGATTTTGCTGATATCGTTCCTGTGTCTGCACTAAAAAATCAAAACTTAGATCGTTTGCAAGAAGTGATTGCCTCGCATTTACCAGTCGCTGCGCCTATTTACGATACAGAGCAAATCACTGATCGCTCTGAGCGATTTTTAGCCAGTGAAATTATTCGCGAAAAAATCATGCGTAGTGCAGGCGATGAAGTACCCTATGATTTAACGGTACAGATTGATGAGTTTAAAGACGAACCTGCACATACTGATCCAAAAACAGGGCGTCCACGCAAAGCTTGTACTTTTATCGATGCAACTATCTATGTTGAGCGTGGTGGTCAAAAAGCCATCGTTATCGGTGACAAAGGCCAGCGTATCAAACAAGTTGGTATGGATGCTCGTAAAGATATGGAGCAGTTGTTTGGTAAAAAAATCATGTTAACTTTGTGGGTCAAAGTGAAACGTGGTTGGTCTGATGATGAGCGTGCGTTGACCAGTTTGGGCTATTGATAGCGGTTAAGAACGAACGCTTCAAAAGCACTGTCTGCCTTTTAACTATTTAGGTAATAACAAATGCGTAATGAAGCGCTCGTCGGGTATTTATTGCATCAGCGTCCTTATCAGGAAAAGCGCGCTTTGTATTATCTTTTTCTCAACAACACGGTGTGATACATGGTGTTGGGAAAAAGGCGCGCCATTATTTATGCCGTTACAGCTTTTTGCTACTGGCAAACGCGATCTAAAAACCTTTAGTCAAATTAATATTGCTTCGCAAGATACAACTCAAGCTGATAGCGTTCAAAAAGACGGTGTTCAAAAAGATAGTAAATCTGCTGTCTTAGAAGCCGTACCTTACGCCAATATCAGCGGTCAACATCAATATGCTGCACTATATATAAATGAGATTCTGTGGCGGCTGTTACCTACTGAAGACCCAATTCCTGTATTGTGGCAGCATTATCAAATCAGTCTACAACAACTCAAACAGCCCTTAAGTAATAGCGAGCTTCGTCTCTGTCTACGTCAGTTTGAGCAGTATCTATTTACCGAGTTAGGATTCACTTTAACGTTAACGCATGACAACGTTGAAGATCCCATCGAGTATGATTGTACTTACCGCTTTTTACCGGATGTAGGTTTGCTCCCTGTATTAGTACATAATGAAGAGTCTGAGCATTTAGCCAGTGAGTCTGGACAGACTGTTTTTAAGGGTGCGGATATCATAGAAATGGCACGTTTAGGTATTACTGAACAGACGCTGAGCCATTGGTCAAAACTACATCGACATCTTATTGATCATTTGCTTGATTATCAGCCGCTACAAAGCCGTCTGTTGTGGCAGCAGCAGCAACGTTATCAATAACTGCATTCTCAAATATTATCGTAGTATCAACTATATAAGTTAGGCTTAATTGCCCAAAGGATTTTTTATGAGTATCTCTATGTCTACCTCATCTGAAAACAATTCAAAAAAACCTTTGTTAGGCGTGAATATTGATCACGTGGCAACATTGCGTCAAGCGCGCGGTGTGAATTATCCGAGTCCTCTAGCTGCTGCATTACTGTGCGAAAAGGCAGGAGCAGATGGTATCACTATACATTTACGTGAAGATCGCCGTCATATACAAGATGCTGATGTTTATGAAATGGCAGGGCAGTTGTCGACGAGAATGAACCTAGAGATGGCAGCAACGGATGAGATGCTTGCAATTGCCTGCGAAGTTAAACCTTTTTGGGTATGTCTAGTACCTGAAAAGCGGGCAGAGTTAACGACAGAAGGTGGTCTTGATGTTGCAGGGCAAGTCACGTCTCTAAAAGAGTATGTTTATAAACTGCAAGATTATAATATTAAGGTTTCTTTGTTTATTGATCCTGATGACAAGCAGATTGCAGCCGCAATAGAATGTGGTGCAGACGCAATAGAATTGCATACTGGTGCTTATGCCGAAGCAGGATTAGCAAATGATACTGCCGCACAGTTGGCTGAGCTTCAAAGAATTGAACAAGCAGTAGCTACAGCACAGAGCCTAGATGATAAATTGCTTATTAACGCAGGTCATGGCTTAACGTGTGACAATGTTAATGCCATTGCAAAGATTGATGGTATATATGAATTAAATATCGGTCATGCACTTATTGCAGATGCGGTGTTTATAGGGTTAGAAAGCGCTGTGACAATGATGAAAGAGGCCATGTATAAATAGGTTTGCATATATGGCTTCTATTACCCATTACATTTCGTAGGGTGGTCTGCATTAAGTTTATGTTTGACGATGCCAGATTGGTTAAAAGAGATTTGGTACATTGACTTGTTATAAGAAGAGGTAGGGCAGTATTTTATATGACCGAAGTGTCCTCGAGGTCTGCCGCTATCGCCCCAAAATTTAGTATAGTGACGCCTACCGCCAACTCTTAATTTCACTGTACTATATCTTAGGTTTAAGGATTGCTGAGTTAATAAGGTATCTACTTGAGAATCAAAATGCTTATTATTGTTTTTATCTACGAATAGCAGAAGCGTCTTATCACTGTTCCTATGGCATTGCTGTGCATCATTTGATAAACAAACTAAGACATCTTGCCGACTTATATAACTTTCGGCCTTTGCTAAAGATAAAGTGTTCTCTAACTGATGCTTGACCCGTTGGGCTTCCATTCGTGCTAAGTGCGTTAAGATGCTTGGCGCTGCAATAGCTGCGATAATTCCCAATACCATTGTCGTCACAGTTAGCTCAACGAGAGTAAAGCCGTTTGATTGCTTAGCACTGAGAATATTATTGTTCTGAAGAGTTGATTTTCTATAACTGACTAACTTCAATAGTTTATTGAATAACCTAGATGCAATAGCTAAGAAATTATCAATTCCATACCCGCCTTTTCTGCAAATAGGTAAACAAAAGGTAAAAATGACTATTCTTTTATAATGGGCCAGTACCTTACTAAGTAAGTTCATAATGCGCTACATCCTATAGCTATTTGTCATTCAAGTAGAAAACAACGTCTCACACATCCTTGTGTTGACTATCTTTCGAGCACACCAATTGTCCAGATTCTTTAAGTTTTTTCTGACTTAACTGTATATAAGACAGATGTAATTGCTAATTACTTGATTTTCAGAAGAATATTGGTTTTTTACAATATATATGTAATATATAGCGACTGTCAAAAAATGTTTCAATTAGTGAAAGAACGATATTAGCAATAGAGAAAAAATTCTAATTGTAATAAAATGCTTCAAGAAAATAGCTATCAATGGACTACTCATCTATCGCAAACTGATGTGTAAAAGATAAGAAGCGTAAGGTGTGTTAGTTCTGGGTAACTTAGACTGTTTACTGTGTTTTAGTTACAACATTATCGTGTAATAATGTGTAGCTCGTTAACGAAAAAAGTTGTAAACTGAATTAATAATCGCTAAGCTACTCCTTAATTGGTTTTGCTTTGTAACTTAAAATGCGTAAGAGATGTCTATCTTAGTACGTCTTGAGAATCGGTTTTGCTTAATGCATCACTAAAATTATCCTTTGGAGGAAGTCCATGAAATTGAATAAAATCGCTCTAGCTCTGTTCGCTGTAACAGCGGCTCCTTTAGCAGCTAATGCTGGTGTTACTATCAGTCCATTATTACTAGGTTATCATTACAGCGAAGGTGCTGATGACGATCAAGCTGACTTGTTAAAAGATTATAGCGGCAATGGTGATAGCTATTACAAAGAAGATGGTCTTTATACTGGTGCAGCACTAGGTATCGAACTTACTCCTTCTACTCAGTTTCAAGTAGAGTACGGCGTGTCAGATACTGACGCTATTCGCCAAGATGGTTCTGATAACTTTGATGCAGAACAAGAAACTATCTCTGGTAACTTCTTAATCGGTACTGAAGAGTTTACTGGTTATACAGATAATGCATTTAAACCTTATGTATTAGTTGGTGCTGGTCAATCTAAACTTGAGATTAAAGACTCATCAGGTGATAAAGTTAGTGGAACTAAAGACACTATCGGTAACCTAGGTTTAGGTGCTATGTATCGCATCAATGACGCGCTAAGCCTACGTGGTGAAGCTCGTGCGATTCATAACTTTGACAACAACTGGTGGGAAGGCATGGCTTTGGCCGGTCTAGAAGTAGTACTAGGTGGCCATCTAGCACCTACAGTAGCAGTACCACCTATGCAAGAGCCAGTAGTTGACAACACTCCAGTAGTTGTTGTTGAAGCTGATCTTGATTCTGACGGTGATGGCGTACCTGATAGCATCGATGCATGCCCAGGCACTCCAATGAACGTTGTAGTTGATGAGCGCGGTTGCCCAGTACCAGTAGACATTACTGACGAACTGAAAATGGAACTACGTGTATTCTTTGATAACGACAAGTCAGCTATCAAAAACCAGTACAAGCCAGAAATCGCTAAAGTAGCAGAGAAGATGCGTGAGTATCCTAACTCTACAGCTCGTGTAGAAGGTCATGCTTCTAAGACTGGTCCTTCAGCACGTTATAACCAACGTCTATCTGAAGCTCGTGCCGTTGCTGTTAAATCTATGCTAACTAACGAATTCGGTATCGCTCCAAACCGTCTATCAACTGTAGGCTATGGTTACAACAACCCAATCGCTTCAAACGACACTGAAGAAGGTCGTGCTATGAACCGTCGTGTTTATGCCATCATCACTGGTGACAAAACAATGACTGTTGAACAAACTAAAGATATGGTTGTTCAGTAAGTATTAGCAAAATAACCGTATAGTTAAATATACAGTTACAAAAAAGCCACCCAATGGGTGGCTTTTTTTATTTATGTATTGAGAAAAGTGAGTTATTACATAAATTTATGAATCAATAATGTTATACTAGCCACCCAAACATTCTGTAAATTAACAGTATGTACAATAGCATAGCAATCTGTATGATGAATTCGTCAGTATAGATATTTGATTGTATTGAACTTTTTTATTTGATAGCATTCTTTTCTGCGTCATCTTAGATTCAATATCTATCTGATTGATGATGAAAGTTTATTCAGCAGCGCTTACTGCTACTGCATTTTTTTAAGACGAAACGAGCATTTTATATGGCGAACGATATCAAACACCTGCGTAACATTGCAATTATTGCCCACGTTGACCACGGTAAGACAACTTTGGTTGATAAGTTATTACATCAGTCTGGTACTTTTGGCGACCGTGCAAACATTGCTGAGCGTGCAATGGACTCAGGTGATATTGAGCAAGAACGTGGTATTACCATTTTGGCTAAAAACACAGCCATCCGCTGGACAGATAAAACTTCAGAAACTGAATACCGTATCAACATTGTTGATACCCCAGGTCACGCCGATTTCGGTGGTGAAGTTGAGCGTGTAATGTCTATGGTTGACTGCGTACTTTTGGTTGTTGACGCTGTTGATGGCCCAATGCCTCAGACTCGTTTTGTGACGCAAAAAGCATTCGAACAAGGTCTAAAGCCGATCGTTGTTATTAACAAAATCGATCGTCCTGGCTCACGTCCTGATTGGGTAATGGATCAAATCTTTGACTTGTTTGACAACCTAGGTGCAAACGATGAGCAGCTTGATTTCCCAGTTGTTTATGCTTCAGCATTGAACGGTATTGCAGGTCTAGAAGCAGATGATTTAGCTGATGACATGACGCCATTGTTCAAAACTATCGTTGACGTTGTTCAGCCTCCACAGGTTGATGCTGACGCTCCGTTCCGTATGCAAATCTCAAGCCTTGATTACAACAGTTTCGTTGGCGTAATTGGTATTGGCCGTATTCAGCGTGGTAAAGTTAAACTTAACACGCCAGTAACTGTCATTGATAAGCATGGCAAAACGCGTAACGGCCGTATCCTAAAAATCATGGGTTACCATGGCCTTGATCGTATTGACGTTGAAGATGCACAAGCAGGTGATATCGTTTGTATTACAGGTATCGATGCGTTAAACATCTCTGATACTATTTGTGATCCTAACAACGTTGAAGCACTACCAGCACTAACGGTAGATCAACCTACAGTATCTATGAACTTCCAAGTAAATAATTCACCATTTGCTGGTCGTGAAGGTAAGTTTGTGACTTCACGTAACATTCGTGAGCGTCTTGAGCGTGAGTTGATTCATAACGTAGCATTGCGTGTAGAAGACACAGAGTCTCCTGACAAATTTAAAGTTTCAGGCCGTGGTGAGCTTCATTTATCAGTACTTATCGAAAACATGCGCCGTGAAGGTTTTGAGCTAGGTGTTTCTGGTCCAGAAGTTATCGTTAAAGAAGTTGATGGTAAGCTACAAGAGCCGTATGAAAACGTTGTCTTCGATATCGAAGAAGAGCATCAAGGTTCTATCATGGAGCAAGTTGGTCTACGCAAAGGCGAGATGACTAACATGGAGCTGGACGGTAAAGGCCGTATGCGTATCGAGGCAACCATACCAGCGCGTGGCTTGATCGGTTTCCGTTCTGAGTTCCTAACCCTGACTTCAGGTAGTGGTATCATGACCTCGAGCTTCTCACATTACGGTCCACAGAAGATCGGTGATGTTGGTGGTCGTTCTAACGGTGTATTGGTTTCTATGGCAAATGGTACTTGCCTAGGTTTTGCTCTATTTAACCTACAGAAACGCGGTAAGTTGTTTGCTGAGCCACAGCTTGAAGTTTATGAAGGTATGATTGTTGGTCTTAACTCTCGTAACGATGATATGACTGTTAACCCAACGACTGCTAAACAGTTAACCAACGTACGTGCTAGTGGTACTGACGAAGCATTGACGTTGACGCCAGCAGTGAAATTCACTCTTGAGCAAGCTCTTGAATTTATTCAAGACGATGAGCTAGTCGAAGTAACGCCAAAAGCGGTACGTATTCGTAAGCGCTACTTGACTGAAAGTGAGCGTAAACGTCACGGCCGTGGTAAAAAGGTGCTTAATATCAATAAGTGAGTTACTTAGTAATTCATAGTATTGATGTTTGACGCAACCACTTAGTGTCAGTAGTTTCTACGGGCAGTGAGTGATTCAAAAATGAGCAGTATAAGGTGAGCTATTAGTGGTTCACTTTATACTGCTTTTTTTATGTTGTAATCTTGGAAAAATACAGACAGAATGAATAGTGGTATTAATGTATTCAATTATTAACATGAAAGCTAGATGTGATACTAACTATATAAATATCTATTGGTTTATAGATAAATTTTGAGGAAAAAACAATGAGTATAGTTTCAGAGTTCAAAGAGTTTGCTGTTAAGGGTAATGTGATGGATTTGGCAGTCGGTGTTATTATCGGCGGGGCTTTTGCTACCATCACAAAATCTTTGGTAGATGATATTATTATGCCTATTGTCGCTTTTATCTTTGGCGGCGAGATTAATTTTGAGAACATGTTCTTAGTTTTAGGCGATACACCTGATGGTATTGCTATGACTTATGATGCGCTCAAAGAGGCAGGTGTACCTGTATTGGCTTACGGTAGTTTTATTACCGTACTTATTAACTTCCTAATCTTAGCTTTCATCATCTTTATGATGGTTAGAGGTGTCAATAAAATGCGCCGTGCTGAAGAGGTAGAGGAAATTATAGAAGAAGCAATAGAAGAGCCATCAGAAGAAGTGAAGTTGCTGCGTGAAATCAGTGCCAAATTAAGTAATACCAGTATTACGAAATAAATTATCGATTCGTTGACAATAAAAAAGGCTAACTTCTCGTTAGCCTTTTTTTCTATAAAGTATTTACTATCATCATTTATAGAATATAGAATATAGAATATAGAATATAGAATATAGAATATAGAATATAGAATATAGAATATAGAATATAGAATATTTTTACTAAAAGAGTGTTTTTATGGAGTGACCACTACATAGTCATTGGTATTAATTAAAATTTCTGACGGTTGATCGACAACGATACGTACCACGTTATTATCAACGACTTGAGATTTGTAATAATTGTCTTCTGCAACTGTGCAGCCTAAACAACGTCCCATCGCATTCCAAGGTTCAACAAATAGTTTCTGTTGTGCTTGATCTGCATTACCACCAATAAGTGAAAAAGGTAGGCTTACGATGTAAGCTGCCGTACCAGCTACAGCATTTACGAGTTGCAATGGTTTGCCAACAATCGTATCGACTACCATCGTCTCGTATGAAGGACCGAAATCAGTTTCATCAATTTCTATAGCTGCAAAAGTAGGCTGAATAGTTGCAGCTAGCAATCCTAGAGTTGCCAATACAGTAAAAAATCTCTGCTTAACTGTGCGTTGAGTTTTTGCTTTAACAGTCATAACGATATCCTGAAACTCATAGTAGTATGATTAATGGCTGCTGCTATCTTCACGCAGGAATCTTGCGGCAACAATAGGTAGGCTAAATATTACAGAAAAATAAATGATACGCACTATTTATGTAAGCGCTAGCACTATTAAAGCAAGATGCGCGCTAATAAGCAACAAAAATGAGAATAATCTAGTTATAGCTTTGGCAGTATTTGATACTTTTAAAAATAGATACTCTGCCCAGATATTAGCTTCATTTAATCTAAATATACCATAAGCAGATAGATATCATTTATTAGCTATTTTAACGGCTGACAATTTGGACAATAAACACTGGCTCTACCAGTAAGCTTGATGTTTTCTAGCGTCGTACTACAATGCAGACAGCTCTCTCCTTGTCTACCATACACATTTAAGGTTTGCTGAAAGTAACCAGTTTGACCACTTGCTACTGTGAAATCCCGTAGTGTCGAACCGCCTAATTTTATCGCTTTCTTTAAAATTTCTTTAATATGACTCACTAAAATGACAATCTGATCGTATGAAATTTGATTGGCTGGTGTAGCAGGGTGGATGCCGGACAAGTACAGACTTTCAGTCGCATAGATATTGCCAACCCCAACCACGACTTCTTGTTCCATGATGACAGATTTAATCGCTCGGGAGATGGGTTTTAGTCGTTTGTTTGCTTTAGTATTATCTGTCGATGACCCATTGCCATCTTGGCTAGATAAATCTATACGCTGGATTAAATTGTACAAATAGTCTGCGGTAAAATCTTTTGAAAGCGGCTCAGGACCTAGATGATCTAGTAGTTTATTGCCGTAATCTTTATGCCATAGTACTGAACCAAAACGTCTCGGATCATAGTAGTGTAGCTGAGACTTTTCATTATCAGCATCATTAAAGATGACAACCAGATGATCATGTTTACGCTTATCAGTACCATAGCTATGTTGCTGTAAGCTACCTGACATTCCTAAGTGAATAAGAAGCTGACGTGGTTCAACTTTGCTGGCTGATATGGGAGCGTTATTCTGTGAATCTACTGGCAGAAAATTAAGAATCAGATACTTTGCTCGGCGCTCGACACTCTCTAATGTGTAATTAGCTAGCTCGTCCAAGTTATCTGGCATCATCCATCGCAGCTTTGGTTGAAATACTTTAACATCAACTACCTGTTGCCCCAACAATGGAGCAAGACTGGCTTTAGTGGTTTCTACTTCAGGTAATTCAGGCATAGTATTTTTTGACAACTCTATTGTGGAATAAACAACGACTGGCTTAAGGTTTTATTTACACGACTGCACGGCGCGCGTGCAAAATACCATGTTGCTGTTCTAATTTTGCGAGCAACTTAGATAGATGCGCTAAGCCTGAGACTTCAATATGGAACTTTAAAAAAGCAATATTGTCGTCATTGCTTAACGTTTGAACTTGGCGAATATTGACATTTTCTTTATCAATTATCTGTGTCAAATCACGTAGCAAACCGCGTCGGTCATATGCTTCGACATGAATATCAACGGGCTGATAACGCCCCGTCTGCACTTGCCAAGCGGCTTCTATCTTGCGCTCAGGGTCACGCTCGACCAGACGTAAGTACTCTGGGCAGCCTCGATTATGTACGCTGACGCCGCGCGATAAAGTGATGTAGCCAGCAATCGGTTCGCCATGCACAGGATGACAACAACCTGCCAAATTGATTTCAATATTATCCAAACCATCGATATGGATTTTATACGCATCGAGCTTACCTGTATCTCGGTTATCTACATGCGGTACAAAGCTCTCTGGTGGAATCTCAGGTTCAAGGTGTAGCTGACGAGAGATATGACTGGTTAACTGATTCAGGCCAATATCACCTGTCACCAGCCCTACAATAATATCATCGGTCGTATTGACATGAAAATGCTGAATATAGTCGTTCAGATCAATACTATTAGGATGAACAGATAGGCGCTCAAGCTCTTTGCTAAGCATTTGGCGACCTATTTCAATATTCTTATCACGGTCTTGCTTATTAAACCATTGACGCAGTTTTGAACGGGCCCGATTGGTATGAATATAACCTAATGATGCTACTAACCAATCACGATTGGGCTCACGCGACGCCTTAGTGATAATCTCAACTTGCTCACCTGTTTTCAACTGATACGTCAGTGGCACATAGCGTTGATTGACGCGGGCCGCCTGCGCGCGGTTGCCAACTTGAGTATGCACATAGTAGGCAAAATCGAGAACGGTCGCGCCTTTTGGTAGCTCAGTAATATCACCATCACGGCTAAAGATATAAATACGTTCTAGCTCATCAAAATCAACGAGTTGCTCTTCTTCGTCAAACTCGATATCGTCTATCTCTTCGCCCGCTACAACAGCTGAGCGTGTCTCATTATTGATAGATAATAATTGGCGTAATGAGCTGATTCTTTGATTCAGATAATTGTCTTTCTTGTTCTTTAGACCTTCTTTGTAATTAACGTGCGCACACATGCCAAGCTCGGCCTCAAAATGCATCTCATGAGTACGAATTTGGACTTCAAGTGATTTATTTTCTGCAATTACAGCAGTATGTAGCGAGCGATAACCATTAGACTTAGGGTTAGTAATATAGTCATCAAACTGTTCAGGAATGTAACGCCATAAGCCGTGTACTAGGCCTAAAACGTGATAACAGTCAGAAGAGCTATTGACCAAGACGCGCAAGGCACGAATGTCATAAAGCTGATCGAAAGATAAGCCTTTGAGCTTCATTTTTCGATAGATAGAGTAGATATGTTTGACGCGCCCAGATACCTCGCCTTCAATACTGGCATCTGCTAGTGATTCATTTAATTTGTCTTGTACGCGCTGAATATAGGACTCGCGTTCGCTACGTTTTTCTGACAGCAGCTTAGCAATTTCTTTATAGCGATCAGGCGCGAGATAACGGAAAGCTAAATCTTCGAGCTCCCATTTTAACTGTGCAATACCTAAACGATGGGCTAATGGCGCATAAATAGTCATGACTTCACGTGCGACACGCGTTTGACGCTCTGGCCTAGAAAAAGTCAATTCACGCATGGCGAACGTACGTTCAGCCAGTTTTATAAGTACCACGCGCACGTCGTTGGTGACAGAGATGAGCATGCTATAAATATTTGATAGCTGATCACGTTGATTATTGACGAAATGATCTTCTAAGCGTTTATTGCTCTCAATAATCTCCGACAGCTTACCCATTGCAAGGGTATCTTTAACAAGCGTCAAAATATCTGGACCAAAGTTTTTTCCACTTCAGCGAGACTAATAATTGATTTGCGCGCACTGCGATACAGCATGGCCGCGACCAATGCGTCTTCATCTTGATAAAGATAGGTCAAAATATCAGTCATACCAATACCGGTCACATAAGCACCTGAACGCTCAGATTCACTGGTATTCATATGACTGCGAATAAACTCGCAAGCTGCACTTAGGTTGGGTACTGACTCTTGTCCAATACGCTTGGCCACATTATCTAGCCAAGTAGGTACGTCGATGTTGGCGTGGTGGTCTAAGTCGACCGCCTCAAGCTCATCGTTTGATAGCGCATTGGTATCATCCAAATACTCGTCTTCAGTGTGAGGGTCATGCAAATGATAAGTGTGTGCAGCTGAGCGATCAAAAGTAGTATGTAGCTTGTGGGTTGCCAACTGGTATTTGATGTCGAGGGGAATTTGGGCATAGCTATTGGCTGACTGGTGAGAGCGTTGGCTCGCCACCAGTTGTGCCGCAAGTGTTGCACTATCGGCCTGAGTGGTCTGTCCATCCACCAGCGGTAATCCTTCACGAATTTTTACCATAGCCGACTCCTCTTAGCTATTTTGAATTGATTATAACCTCATCTACTATGCACACACTCTGAATTAACGATCCATAAAGCGTCAGCTATAAACCAATACAACTGCTAAAAATGTTATTTTTAGCAGCTATAAAATGCGCGTAAAATATATAAAGCTATGAGTGCAAATGCTTGCTATGTAGCGATTGGAAACATCATCAAAAACATAGGAAGATTGTTTACTATTATCTCATTTTAAAGTGACAAATCAAGCGAGCCTCTGTACGGCTGTGGTCAATTACGCTAAATAATGACTATTTATTAGCACAAACTTATCAAAGCTTTGAGTTATCTTAGATAATTGTAATAACGCTTAAATGTCTCTTTAATCAGGTTCAACTATCAGTCATTTCTAGCTATCAATCATTTTTGAAAATTAATAACGTTAAACTGCTACTTTTTCAAAGCGAGCGATAGATTCAACATGACCCGTATGGCAGAACATATCCATCACGCCAGCATGAGTCAGACGATAGCCTTGTTCTAACAATGCTTTTGTATCACGAGCAAGGGTCGCTGGATTACAAGAGACGTAAACAATGCGCTCAGCATTAAATTTTGGCAAATATTGCATAATCTCCCAAGCACCAGAGCGCGGTGGATCAATCAACAGTGCATCAAAGCCTTGGTTGGCCCATGGCTTATCAGTACAGTCTTGAGTCAAATCTTGACTATAAAACTCAGTATTGTTGATACCGTTGCGACGAGCGTTGTCAGCAGCACGTTCGGTCATGGCTTCACTGCCTTCGACACCGACTACTGAGCCTGTCTCGCCAACGAGGCGCGCTAGTGGTAAGCTAAAGTTACCCAAGCCACTGAATAAATCTAATACGCGTTCGCCTGCTTTTAGATCCAACAAGTCACAAGCAAGCTTGGTCATCTGACGGTTCACAGATAGATTTACTTGAGTAAAGTCAGTAGGGATAAATTCAAAAGTCAGATCATACTCTGGCAATTGATAATATAAACGCCCAAATTGCTTGCTCAAATCATCAGCGTCTGTCAAAGCAATACGTTGGATGCTATCAACGCCTTTCGACTGCAAATATAGCTGCCAATTACGCGCCGCGAAAAAGACTTTTAGTTTGTCTATATCAGCGTCTGACAACGGTTCTAAATTACGTACGATGAGCGCAACTGGCTGATTACCATCAGGCAGCTCTGGCAGTTGCTCACCCATTGCAAGCTCAAGCTGGGCAATTTTGTCACGGCTCTCTAAAGTGCTAATAAGCGTTTTGAGGTTTTCAATCTCGAAACCAATACGCGGATCCAAGATATGACATTCATTTAGCTCTGCCAAGAAGTTACTTGAACGCTCGCGGAAGCCGACAAGCGCGGTTTCTTTTTTGACAACATAACGCACGCCCAAACGTGCTTTGGTACGATAACCAAGACGATCGCCGACCACAGGTGGGAGCCAATTGTCAGGTTCCGCGTTGGCTTGGTGCATTAGCATTTCAGCCAGTACTGACTGCTTGAAGTTTATTTGACCATCTGGCTGCCAGTGCTGCAAGTTACAACCGCCGCAGGTACCGAAATGCGGGCAGGGTGGTACAGCACGTTCAGGGTTTGGGTTAGCAGTAATGCTAATGGCATCGCCTTCTTCAAAGCTAGCACGGCTGTTAGTTATTTTTACTAAGGCGCTCTCACCGGGTAGGGCAAAGCTAACAAAGATCTTTTTGCCATGCTTGTCTTCAGCATGACCTTGAGCAACGTCAAAACCATTACCATACACAGCAACACCGCGACCATCATGTGATAAGCCATCTATATTGAATGGAATTGGCTCTGCATCTTTTAGACGACGACGTGTCTTTGATGATGGCTTTGATTTTTTCTTACTCGGCGGAATGACAATCGTTTGGGTGTCGTTTGTTTGAGCTTCATTCGCTTGAGTGTTACTATTTTGCGCTGCCATATCAGATGCTGTAGATGTTTTTGAATCGGTGGGTTGCATAAACCTGCCTTAATAATAAATAACTAGAAGAGGGGAATAAAAAACTACTAATAATGCGAATTCTATAATTCGGGTGCCGATGACCAGTCAGCGATAAACTCTTGATGTCGTGGACTACCGTCAGCTTGGGTATACTTTGCCAGATAATCATAGCTCTGCTGCTGCCAAGCATCAAAATCTTGTGAAGACAACTGTCCTGTTAGACGTAACCAGCGTAAATAAATAAGCCAAGTGTTCATAACATCAGACTCACAGTATATAGATAGGGTCTGCCAGTCACCGCTACTAACAAGCGCGCCGACCATGCTACCATCTACATCAGTTTTACCAGGTAATCCGTACAGACTTGCGACGATATCCATGGCTTCGCGGCGGCTAGCACCGTACTGGCTAAACCGATCCATCAAGTCTAAATGACGCGTATGAAAGCGATTGACATAATTGTCAAAGCGCATGTTTTTAATTCGCTCGCCTTCTTCGAACAGCCATGGCGCTGACAAATCATATTGCATGGCACGATATATCAGTACAGGTATGTCAAAGCCCGAGCCATTCCAGCTAATAAGTTGCGGCAATGTTTCAATGTCGTTAAAGGCTCTAAAGAATTTGGCTAGGATTTCCTTCTCACTAAATTTATCGGCAGTCAAAGAAAATAGCGATAACTTACCATCTTTGATATACAGAGCTGAGATACAGACGATACGCTGTAGTGGCAAGCGCATAAAGTCGTGCCCTGCCTCTTGTGTACGTATCGCTGTCAGCGCGCTTAACGCATCCGCATCGTTAAGATCGGCCAATTGCGGATAGATACGGCGTGCTGCATCGACATCGGCGACAGTCTCGATATCAAAAACCAATATAGGGTCGGATGGTAGCGCTTGTGACATAGATAATCCTGACTATTTATGAGCTTATAGTTAATTCATTATAAAAGAATAACAGCGTTAGCATTGCTTGAAGTATTACATCTGCACTTGGCCGCTTTGCACTTCTTTAAAATTAACGATACTAAATGGTATTGCTTATGCATTAATTAACTTCTGCGCTGTTATCCGTATTGCTATCGTCAACGTTATATAAACCCGTTGATAAATAACGATCGCCACGATCGCAGACAATAAAAGCAATAACAGCATTAGGGTTTGCTTTTGCCACTTGGGTCGCTGCCCATGCAGCTGCGCCCGAAGATACACCAGCAAAGATACCTTCAGTCTTCGCCAATTTACGCATATAGACTTCGGCAATACGCTGATCGATATCCATCACTTCATCAATCAAGTCTGCATCAAAAATACCTGGCATATAAGCCGCTGGCCAACGGCGAATACCAGCAATAGAGGCTTCTTCGTCAGGCTGTAGGCCGATAATTTTGATGTCTGGGTTTTGCTCTTTTAGATAGCGTGATACACCGGTAATCGTACCTGTCGTGCCCATTGAGCTAATAAAGTGCGTAATTTTACGGTCGGTCTGTGCCCATAGCTCAGGGCCTGTAGTCAGGTAATGTGCTTGACTATTGTCATGATTATTAAACTGATCCAATACAATCCCTTTGCCATCTGCTTGCATTTGTAATGCCAAATCGCGCGCAGCTTCCATACCTTCATCTACTTCAATCAGCGTTGCGCCATAAGCAATCATGGCATCTTTACGCTCTTGGGTAGAGTTGGTTGGCATCAGCAACGTTATCGGGTAGCCACGCATCGCAGCGACCATGGCCAATGCAATACCAGTATTGCCACTAGTGGCTTCAATCAACATATCGCCAGGCTTGATATCACCGCGTTGTTCTGCTTGATAAATCATATTAAAAGCAGGACGATCCTTTACAGAGCCCGCTGGATTATTGCCTTCAAGCTTAGCTAATACTGTGGCACCATTGGCAATGTGCTCTTGCTCAGGCAGACGTTGAAGTTTCACCAATGGCGTTTGACCAACGCAATCAGCGAGGGTGGTGATTTGAGTAATAAAGTTAGCATTTGACATGGCCGTAGTGGACATAAAGTATCCTTTTATATTTTTTAGATATGTTTTTAATGGCTTATTTTTGATGGAAGCGCTGTTCTTATTGTTTGATCATAATTTTAGATAGTCGCTGTGTATATAGGTTTACAGTGATAAGCGAGCTAAAAACGAAAGGCATTAGAGTGCGCTCTCATATGTTATGACTATGAGCGATATATTGTGGTAAATAAAAAGTGGCTTTATTATATCATTTTGTTTTCAGCTGCGCTTATCGCATCAAAGATTAATAGTCACTGTATCAGGTCAATGTCAATGTTACGTTGAGGATTGCAAAAGTAGAACTGTTCGCTTAAAGCCATTTTTTCTTTGATACAGAGTGGTTGGTACTCTAATTATAACGTTATTCATCATATGGAATGCCTAACCAGAACTTATAGAATCCTGTTAAGATAATCTTGAACTATTTATCAATTGTCTTATCAAAATTAGTGAACTTATTAATGATTAATAGCTTCATTAAGAGTAGCCCCTTACCCAAATACTCTGATACGACATGCTACAAGTATCACGAATACTGACATTATTACGAAAATTCACGGCAAGAACCTTAGTAGAGAGTAGACCTAGCATGGCATATAAAAAACGTTTCGATACTAGTAGTGCTTATGGTCAGCTGATCATACTGGTGTTTTTGCCTATCTGTGTGTTGGCAGCAGTAGGCGGCATCTTGGTATTTCACGAAACCATGCGTGCAAGTGACTCGGAGCAAGAAGTATTGGCCGAAGCGGTACTTATTCGCTATACACCAGTCATAGCTGAACTGATTCCTGAGCTGCTAGAACAAGAGCGCCAGCAAGTAGGGAGTAGTGCTGAAGGTACTCAGCGAGCGGCGATGACGACGCTAGAAGGTATCCAAGATAAGCTTGGACGTATGCAGTCCGAGCAGCATGTACAGCGTATTGCTATTATTAATGAAGGCAATCAAATACTGGCAACAGTCGGTTATGGCCTCAATGAAGAGTGGCCATTAATCAGTGATTCCGCAAGCTTTTTGTCACAACGACCAACGCCTGTAGGCACGGCGTATGGCAGTGTATTGGGAGAGTTTGAAGGGCAGACGTTGTGGTTACTTGTCGATATGGATAATGAGCCGCTCTACATTGCACGCTACCGTATTGCGATGGCGTTAGTGATTACTGGTTTATTTACTATCCTGATTCTACTACTGAGTTTAAATATCTATTCGAAACGTTGGATTGCCCCCATTTATGAGCTGCGGTTGCAGTTGCAACGTACCCATGTTGATAATTTATACCAACCTGTACCCGTTGAGTCAGATGGCGAGCTGAATTTGTTACAGCAAGATCTAGTCAGAACATTGCGCCGCTTACATAGAAGCTTTCAAGAGCTCAAAGACCATGCCGAGCAAACTGAGGATGATTTACGGTTGGCATTTGATGAGATGGAGATGCAAAACATTTCTATTCGAAATGCACGTGATGCAGCTATTTCAACCAGCCAAGCAAAGTCTGCATTTTTAGCCAATATCAGTCATGAACTGCGTACACCATTGAACAGTATCGATGGTTTTATTAACTTGCTGGCACGTCATGGCGAGCTCAATCCTGAGCAGGACTTGTATGTACAGACCATACGTAAGTCCTCAGCACATTTACTCGCTTTGGTAAATGATGTCTTAGATTTTTCTAAAATTGAGGCAGGCAAGCTAGTACTGGATCGTCATGAATTTGATCTTTATGACACTATTTATGATGTGGTCGATATGCTATCTCCGGTCTCTGCGGAGAAGGGTTTACGCATGGCAGTGCTGTTTTACAATGATGTGCCGATGCGCATCAACGGCGATGCGTTACGTCTTAAGCAAGTATTGACCAATATCGTTGGTAATGCCATTAAATTTACGGATAGTGGTGATGTGGTGGTGCGTGTGAGCTTAGATGACCACCGTGATAACTATCTGATGATTAGCGTGCAAGATAGCGGAAAAGGCATTTCTCTAGCAGATCAAAAAATGCTGTTCCAAAGCTTTAGCCAAGGCGATCCATCAATCACGCGTCAGTATGGCGGTACAGGGTTGGGTCTAGTCATCTCCAAACAGTTAACTCGCTTGATGGGCGGAGATATTGGATTTCATGATAATGCGCAAGAAAATATTGCCAATCAAGGCGCGACATTTTGGTTTCGCATGCCAGCCCATGTCGACGTGCTAGAGGCGGCCACAGGGCAGACGATTGAATTACCAGTATTAGCGCCACTGGCGAGTGAGACCGATGAATTTAATGTGTTGGTTTGGATCAATCATACCGCTTCGATACAAGTGCTCAAAGCCAGCTTGCAGTATTTACCAATTAAGTTGACTCAAGCCAACTCATTACCGGGTGTACTGGAGTCGTTGAAAGAGCACGGTAATTATTGGGATTGGGTCATTGTTGATGATGACACCCAAGACGATATGATGGCGCTCCTCAAGCAAATTCGTCTGCATTATCAAGGCAAGCTTGCTGTATTCGGCTATCAAGTGGCGGCCGATCAAGCGCTACTCAACCGCTATCATGCCAACATACTTTATGAACCATTAGACAAAAGACAGCTGTACGCGATGCTCGATACCCAAAGCCGTAGTACGCCGCAAAGCCTGCAGGAACCACGCTGGAAAGGGGTCACGGTGCTGGCAGTTGATGACCATTTGCCTAATTTACTAGTGCTTGATGCTCTATTGAGTGAGTTAGGGATTCAGGTAGTCACGGCGAGCAGTGGGTTTGATGCTATCGAGATTATCAGTAAACAGCAAACCAAAAACATCAAAACTGCCAAGAGCGATAAGCAAAGCCTATCGAATAAAACGCAACTTTCTAAAGCAGAAACGCGTGATGAGATAAACAAGAAAACAAACAGCGCGCTCTATCATGAGGACACGAGCGCTGATGATAAAGCGGCTACGCAAGACAAAGATAATATTGATTTGATATTTATGGATATTCAAATGCCGCGTATGTCAGGTCATGAGGCGGCTAAGCAGATTCGAAATATCGAAAATGCGGATAGTCGTATCCCTATTATCGCTCTGACAGCTCATGGGTTGGCAGATGAACGTGACAAACTTATAGCCAGCGGTATCAATGACTATGTCGGCAAACCTATTAGTCAACCTCAGTTATTACAGGTGCTACAGAAATGGCTTGGTCGCAAGAGTACCACACCACAATTGACCGCATTGCCCGATACAGATTTGCAGAGCTTTGGCTTACAGCACCCTGATTTGCAGGATGATAATTTGCAGGATGATAATTTACAAGATGCTAATGTACAAGGTGCTAACGTAAAGGGTACCGACCCAGCAGGGGCTGAGTTAACTCCTATTGACTCGCTGCGCGGTTACTCAATTAACGATAATGATTTATCAAATGATTTACTCTCTAACAATGTAAATGGGCAAGAGACTCAAGCCAGCTCAGGTATGTCTTCAGATGACTCAACCGCTACTTATCCAATAATAAGAGGAGACGGGGTAGATCGTAACAGCACTTCTGTCAGTAGCGAGCCAAAAATTACCCGTCCACTATCCCTGAAAAAATCCGTGATGACTATCTGCGCGATAGCCAGCCTCGTGAAGGCTATAGACGAGATACTGCGCGTGATATTCAGCCGCGCTATGAAAGCTTACGTCTACAAAAAGGTCAATCGCCACTACTACAATCAACAACAAAATCTATCGACAACTCTCCAGATAGAAGCATTCAAGACAGTAGTTCTCAAGATGGGACAGCTAACGCTAACTCAGCTTTACACGAGCAAATCAATAATGACCTTAGTAACAACAATATAAGCAAAAGTGATACTTCAAACATTTTAGATTGGCAAGATGCGCTCACTCGTTCAGCGAACAAACCTGAATTGGCGGCCAAGCTGATTATCATGATGATCGATACTATCAATGATGAAAAACAAGCGCTTATTCAGGCATGGGAAGCGCATGACCGCAATATGTTGGCACAAATTGCCCATCGTATATTGGGTGGGAGTCGATATACAGGTGTACCACAACTGCGTCAGGCTAGCCAAGATTTGGAAGATAAGTGCCTGCTGAATGTACAGCATACAACACCTGTGCAATTTGCAATGATTGAGCCATATTATGAGGCATTATTAACGGCGCTAGACAACCTGCAAAAGGTAGATTTATCATCTTATCCGCAGCTTAATTATCATCGCTTAAGCGAAAATGACATGACGTGGAAAATGATATAAGTTGAGGGTAAGGTAAAGCAGATAAAATCATTCAGGTTCAGAAAGCGATAGGTAGTCTTGTTAGATTTGCTTATCGTTATCAACTAAACACTCTATATCTGCTGTATATGAAACTCACTATAGTATCGTGGCAGTCAGTTATTACTACGGTACAACAAAGACAAGCCTGCTAATATTGTGAATATCAGCACCATATTTATTTTATTCATTAATAAGGATTGTTATGAACGCGATTGCAAGTTACCAGTATGAGACCTTACAAGTTAGTATTACAGACAACATACTGACGGTTACCTTAAATCGTCCACATAAAAAAATGCTATGAGCTTTCAGGTAATCAATGAGCTGATTAAGCTGGCAGGTCGTATTAGCAAAGACAGAACCATACGCGCAGTCATTCTAAATGGGGCAGAGGAGACGTTTTGTGCAGGTATTGATTTAGGAGACTTAAATCATCCAAAAAACACAGCATTTGCGCTTTGGGAATTGATTAAACCATGGCAAAGTGCGTTCCAACGAGTATGCTTGGTATGGCGTGATCTGCCAGTACCTGTCATAGCGGTATTGGAAGGGTATTGTATCGGCGCTGGACTACAGTTGGCATTGGCTTGTGACGTACGTGTCAGTCACCCTGACTGTCAACTATCTATTATGGAAGCTAAATGGGGGTTAGTGCCAGACATGGGACTGACCCAGTCAGCATTTGGAGTTCTAAGAGAAGACACTTTAAAAGAGCTCGCCATGAGCGCTCGTATCATCGATGCTAATGAAGGCAAAGAATTAGGCTTGATTAGCCATTGTAGTGAAGCACCTCTTGAACAGGCACAAAAGCTTGCTGCCGAGTTTGCAGAGCGCTCTCCTGATGCGGTGCTAGCAAGCAAACGCGTGATAAATGCGATGTATGATCAACCTGCTAAGACTTTATATAAAGAAAAAGCATGGCAGCTTAAAATGATGCTTGGTCGTAATCGTAAGCTTGCCCTCAGAAAAGCAAAGCAGGCCAGCACCTTTTTTGGCAAACGTCAATTCCGCTAAATTTTTGCTATCAGTAAATTTTCTAGTGTTATTTTCGTTTGATTCATTCTAATAAAAGAAATTGCTACCTAAGAAAACCAGACATATTTTGATAAATTATTTTGACGATCTTTAATTGTTAGCGGTTGTTTCGCCATTATCTTATAGCCATTGAAATGCAAGCAGATAGCACGATATAGCATTGTCTGCTTGCACCGATGTGGGTAAAGATGCACTATTGTTGTTAAAGGTATCTATTTTGATTACTGGATAAGCCAGTAAAATGACGAAAGCCTACCTAACAACACGTGCAAGCAATTAAACGTCGAAAAATAAAATATCAAAAATAATAGCCACTATATAAAACGGTCTAAATATGTCTGCTTCAAAACCCTCCCTTCCAAACAAACCTATCGCTTCTGAGCGAGTGCGCTCTGCTGATTTGCCTGTTGCATGGATTATGATGCTTGGGCTGATGGTTGCGGTGGGCCCATTATCCATTGATATGTATCTGCCAGCGCTACCATCGATGGCCGATGATTTCAGTGTTTCAACGGCCTTTATGGCCAACTCTGTCCCTGCATACTTTTTAGGTTTGGTATTTGGGCAGCTATTTTACGGACCTTTTAGTGATCGTGTTGGCCGTGTCAAACCTTTATATATAGGTATGACGTTATACGTTATCGCTTCTATCCTTTGTGCGACCACTGATAATGAGTACGTACTGTTTGCAGGCCGTACTTTACAAGCGTTGGGCGCGTGCGTCGGTGCAGTAGTTACTCGTGCCGCAATTCGAGATCGCCTCACTGCCAAACAAACGGCGAAAGCTTTTTCCATCATGATTTTAGTAATGGGCTTAGCACCCATATTGGCACCATCGCTTGGCGCGCTATTCTTACAGTTTTTTGATTGGCACTCTATCTTTTGGTTCTTAGCTGCATTTGGCGCTCTAAACTTGCTACTTACTAAGTTTTTCTTTTTGAAACTTTGACAGAAGAAAATCGCAACGTACGCCCTGCAAGAGAAGTGGTCAGTCAATATTGGGACTTATTAAAAGACCCGACTTTTAACTATCCAGCAATTGGTGGTGGATTGTTAATGGGAGCGATGTTTGTCTATATCAGCTCGGCTTCAGAGTTAATTATGGATACCTATGGCGTCTCAGCGACACATTTTGGTTGGTTATTTGGAATGAATGCGGCAGGTTTTGTAGGTTTGACTCAGCTGAACCAGTGGCTTACCAATCGCTTTCGAATACTAAGTATTTTGCGATTTGGGGCGATGATGCAGGTTATCTCTGCGGGTGTGCTATTCGTGATTGGCTTGCTTTTAGGGACGGATGCTTGGCTACCACTAGTGCTGGCTTGTATTTTCTTTTGTATCGCAGGACTGGGTCTGACTCAGCCTAATGCTTCTGCAATTGCGCTTGCTTTTCAGAAACGCCGTGCTGGTATGGCAAGTGCATTACAAGGCTCGCTAATGTTTTCAGTCGGTATCTTTGGCGGTTTATTATTGAACCTGTTTCCAGTCAACCCAGTCCTCAAGGTCGGTATTGCTCTGTTCTCACTAATGAGTTTCGGTTCTTTCCTGATTTGGAAGATTGATCGTAATCTCAATTTGGACGACGCAGAGTAACAGCATCTCTATTTTAAGTTAACTGTATTTAAAAAAAGCATTTATACGTTCACAGCGTATGAGTGCTTTTTTGTACGCTTTATTTATTTTTATTCAAAGCCAAATTAAATTTTATAGGCGTTTTATATGATGGAATTTATTGATTATAAACGAGTATATGTTTTTTATGGTTATATGCAGCCTTTGCTATATATGGCTTACCTTAAATAATGACCAAACATAATTATTGCAATCGTGAAATTAGGCAAGTACTATCTAGCGTAACTTTCTGTAAGTGAATATGTATAGACATTGCTTAACCTTGCTAGATTGTCAATTAATTAAAATGTAAAACAACGTTAGGTTTCAAGGATAGATTATGAAGCAGTTATATCGAGCGTTACCGATTTTGTTGAGTGTTGGCCTATTTGGCTGTGGTAATTCTGCTACTCAAGAAAGTGCAAATACACCAGTAAAGGAAAATACAGATAGCTTTGTGAGTAAGCTACCTGATACAGCGCCAACATTGAAAGTTGCCATGACTGGTGATTTGCCGCCTTTTTCATTCCAGGATGACTATGGCAATATGCAGGGCACTGATGTTGATTCAATTCGTGCTATTGGTGAAGAGCAGGGGTTCAAAGTCGAGTTTTATAAGGAAACTTGGCAAGACATGTTCGATAGCGTCGAAACAGGAAAGCGTGATCTAGCGATTTCTGGTATTTCTTACAAAGACGATCGGGCAGTGAGATATGGTCTATCAACACCATACTTTTTCAACCCAGCTACTATCATGTATTTGGAAGGTAAGTTCGATATAAAAGGCTTAAACGATATAAAAGGTCTAAAAGCAGGTACGTTAGAAGGCTCTAAAGAAGAAGACACGCTAAAAGAGATGGGCAGTTCAGTTGAGCTAATTTCAAGACCTACAGCATTTTTGGCGTATCAGGATTTGGTTCAAGGTAATACGGATGTCTTCTTGTATGATATGCCAGTCTTGCAATATATCGTCAAAGGCTATCCTGAGCATAAAGTGAAAATTGTACCTTATGAAGCTGCAGATGCACCTTCAGCCCAGCAAGTGGTGCTCATGGCAAAAGAAAATACCCAGCTTATCAAAACGGTTAATGAAGGTATTGCCAAACTAAAAGAAAAAGGGACATTTAAAGAAATTGAGGCGCGCTGGTTGGGTGAAGCTGACCCTGCTGAAAAGAGCGACTCTGACACCAATACTAAGCAATTGAACTAAGGAATTCTGAAGATGGCAACCGTACCTAATGTTGACAATAAGCGCTATCAAGGTCTGATTATTTCAATTGCACTATTTTTATCTCTAATCGGTGCTTTGCTGGCGTTTACGTTTTATACCTCAAACTTATTAGAAAGAAACACCGCTTTAATTGACCAAACTAACCAAGTGGCAAACAGTGCACAGGCAGTAATTAAAGATCTTTTCGATTTAGACAGTAGTTATGGTGAGGATACTAACTCTCCACACATACAACGAGTGCTAAGCCGTTTAGAACAAAATACTGCGCTAATCACTAGCTCGATTGCTGCTATTGAGCAAGGCAGTACAATCACAGATGCAGAAGGTAATAGCTATGACTTGCCAAAAATTGATAGTCAAGCACAAACCAATATTGCTGCGGCCAATGAGCAATGGAAAGCGCTAGAGCCTAAGATTCAAACATATCTAAAAGATGCTGATAATATCATGGTAACGTCTGCTGATGAATTGACGCAGGCCGTTGAACAGGCGAAAACATCAAGTTTGTTTATTAACGATTCTTTGGATAATTTGACAAAAGACGTGTTCGATAGTGCACAACGTCAAGCAACTACCATTCGTCTTATTCAGGTACTTGGTGTTGCCGCTATCTTTACCTACTTCCTAATTTTCGTATTCTTCTTTGTACGTCGTCTACGTGAGACGGATGCTGAAGCATCTGCCGCTCGCCAAGAAACGCAAGAGATTATGGAAACGGTAAATACGGGTCTTTTCCTACTGGATAAAGACTTGAATATTGGTCAACAGCATTCTCGCGCGCTGAACAATATCATCGGCTCTGATAGCTTAGCAGGGGAAAACTTTACCAATGTCTTGCGCGGTCGTATCTCTGATAAAGACCTCAAGACCACACAGCAATTCATTGAGCAGCTCTATAACCCTCGCGTTAAAGAAAAGCTGGTAGATTCACTTAACCCATTAAATAAAGTCATGCTGCATAATTTGTCTGAAGACAAAAATCTTGATAACCGCTTCTTAGATTTTAAATTCTCACGTGTTTATGATAATAAAGACATTGCCCGTATTTTGGTCAACGTGAATGATGTATCAGATGCAGTCTACTTAGAACAGCGCCTAGAAAAAGAGCGTTCGCAAAACGATATGCAAATTGAGATGTTAACGACTATCTTGAATGTGAATCCAAAGATTATTAATGAGTTTATTGGTAATACCCAAGCGCATATCGAGAAGATGAATAACATCTTGAAAAATCCTGGTAGCTCACAATACGAGCTTGAAGGTAAATTAAAAGCTATTTATCGTGAAATGCACAGTTTAAAAGGTGAAGCATCAGCACTAAAACTACATAGCTTTACGAAGATTGCTTCTGATGCTGAAGACAAATTGCATGCATTGCAAAACCAAGGTCAGTTATCTGGTAATGACTTCTTACCATTGGCAGTACATTTGGATGACTTGCTCAGCTTATCGAACACGATTGCGACGTTGGGTGAGCGTATCAACCGCTCAGCACCGACAGCAGCTAAGACGTCAACCGTACAAGTACCAGTCGCTACTCAAAATCCAGTAGCAGACCATACAGCTAGCAATGCTGACTTTGATGGTGGGTTAGATATCGACTTAGACAATGAAGCAGATGACGATTTATTGTCTTTTTACAATGAATTTACAAAAGAGATTGCTGCAAGACAGGGCAAGCAAGTACAGCTAAAAAGTACGACGCTAACCCAAACCAGTATTCCAGTGCATCTTGCAAAGCCAATCAAAGAAATCAGTATTCAGTTGCTACGTAATGCGGTAGTACATGGTATTGAGTCACCAAGTGTGCGTCATACTACTGGCAAAACTGACGTTGGGACCATTGATTTGGAAGTGCAGGACAACGGTTCAAACTTTATGTTGGTTGTGCAAGACGACGGACAAGGCATCAACTACGACAGCATCCGTAATAAGCTGATTAAAGAAGGTCGTTTCGGTACGGAAGAGGCAAATCAGCTTAGTAAAGGCGACTTGCTCAAACAGCTGTTCTCTTCTGGATTCTCTACCAAAGAGCACGCAGATGAAGATGGTGGTCGCGGTGTTGGACTTGATATCATCAAAGCAAAAGTAAAAGAGTATGATGGCAAGCTTAACGTAAATAGCGAGCTGGGTCAGATGACACGGTTTGTCATTACTTTACCTAAAGCTTAATCAAAATAGTAATTATATTGTCAGGGACGACAAGCACTTCATTAAAGGTAGTAGATAAGTTATGCATAAGTTAATGATTGTTGATGATTCAAATATTATTAGAAACCGTATTCAGCGCGCATACGATTCAGGAAAGTTCATGTTGGTTGCGACAGCGACCAGCGGTGTTCAAGCCATCGAAAAGTTCAATGTCCATCGTCCTGATGTGATCACCATGGATCTAACCATGCCACAAATGGATGGGCTAGAATGTATTGAAAAAATCATCGCGATTGATCCTGAAGTACGCATTTTAGTGGTATCAGCGTTATCGGATAAAGCCACCGGCATTGAGGCATTATCATTGGGTGCCAGCGGCTTTTTGTGCAAGCCCTTCTCAGAAGAGGAGCTTGTCGAGTCTTTGTATGAGCTGATGCAAGACTAACACCATTCATCGACCAAAGCAGATGTCATTATGAAAGAGCAAAAGCTACAGATTTTTTAAGTATTATTAGTAATTATTTTGACCAGTTTGGTGGAGAAGAGCTTATTGCCGATACCCCTTACTTACTAGAAAACAAACAGCCAAAAGTCCACGATTATACGGGCGTGATTGGTATATCTGGTGGCCAAAAAGGCGTGGTATATTTTTCGGCGACGCGTGACTTGCTGTCTTCAATCTTAGACAGTATGGGCGAAACCGATAAAAGTGAAGAGAACTATGTAGATCTGGCTGGGGAAGTGGCCAATACCATCGCAGGCAATGCACGCAAAGAGTTTGGCTCAGAGTTTCATATCTCTGTACCATTTGTGTTTAAAGGTGCGCCGCAAAGTATTGTGTTGCCGAACGATGAGCGTTCTTTTATCATCCCCATCACTTGGCATTCTCAAGTAGGCGAGATTGTGGTTTGCTTGCAAGATTAATGCTGCCACGTAATACAGATGGATATTAATATATTATGGTTAAAGTAGAAAAATTGGGTGTATTTCTAAGCTCGATCAATGCGTTTTTTGCGCAAATCGATGGCTCGGAAGTGTCAATTGATACCCCTTATTTGAACAACAACAAAAGCGCGATTGGCTTTGATTATAGCGGTGTCATTAAGATATCAGGGCCTTTAGAAGGTTGCGTCTATGTCAGTGCACCAAGCGCGATGTTGCGAGAAGTCATCAAAGTGATGGGCGAGCCTGACTCTTCAATCACTATGATGAAAGATTTGTTGGGTGAAATGGCCAATACAATCTCAGGTAACGCTCGGACAGAGTTTGGTTCAGAGTTTATTATCTCTCCGCCGCACATTGTAGAGAGTGCGCCAAGCGTGTCTTATTTACCTAAAGACCGTCAAAGCTATATCACACCATTTACGTGGCGTGGTTACAAGGCGGTCATCGGTATTTGCATTGCATAAGTTATAGTCAATCCTCTATAAACGAGTGATAACTATAAAAGAGCGACAGCATTAACCTTGCTTGAAAATAGCTATTAAAAAGATAATTATGAAAAAAGCGATGCAAATGTGTCGCTTTTTTTGTTTTATTATCGCCATATTTTGTTTTTATCTTATTGATACGCTACAAACAAACTGCTGGAGATTCTGAGGCGTTATGTGATAAAATACAGCGCAGCTATTTTTTATAATTCACTTTATAGTTTAGATTCGGGCATTTGCTTCAATCTAGCGATAGCTTCTTTTTTAAACCAACCAATGACACACACATCATGGCAAAAAATTGCTGGGTGTTTGGCGACTTGATTAATTTGTGATCTGTTAGTGCTTTACTAATGAAAACTAACCGGTAGCAGATGCGTGTCGCTAAATAGGCTGTTTTTGTGATGTGGAGGCATAACCCAACCAATAGGATATATTCTCATGGCTACAAAGAATCCAACCAAAATCGAAATGCGCGACTTACTACAAGCAGGCGCTCACTTTGGTCACCAAACACGTTTTTGGAACCCAAAAATGGGTCCATACATCTTTGGCGCACGTAACAAAATCCATATCATCAACTTAGAGCACACCGTAAAAGCGTTCAACGAAGCGTTAACTTACGTAAACGGCCTAGCTGCTAAGAAAAACAAAGTATTATTTGTTGGTACTAAACGCGCTGCAAGCGGTATCGTACGTGAGCAAGCAGCTCGCGCTGGTATGCCATACGTTGACCATCGCTGGTTAGGTGGTATGTTGACTAACTGGAAAACTCTACGTCAGTCAATCAACCGTCTAAAAGAGCTAGAAAAGCAAGCAGAAGACGGTACTTTCGCTAAGCTAACTAAGCGTGAAGCGCTAGAGCGTACTCGCGATATGGAAAAACTTGAGCGTTCACTAGGTGGTATCAAAGACATGGGCGGCCTACCTGACGCTATCTTCGTAGTAGACGTAGATCACGAAGCTATCGCTATCAAAGAAGCCAAGAATTTGGGTATCCCAGTTATCGGTATCGTTGATACTAACTCTAGCCCAGACAACGTTGATTACATCATCCCAGCTAACGATGATGCTATCCGTGCTGTGACTTTGTACGTAACTTCTATGGCTGATGCTATCATCGCTGGTAAAGAATACGCACAAACTCAAGCTGGTGGTAAAGCTGAGCAAGCACCTGCTGCAACTGAAGAAGCGCCAGCTGCAGAAGAAGCTGCTGCAACTCCAGCAGAATAAGTATCTAACTTAAAAAGTTTAACTTTGTAAGGATGTCTTGATAGTGTATCTATCAGCATCCATATAATGTTTTGAACAGCGTATAAGCTCATAATAGGCATGATGTAGTTTTACTCGTCATGCCTTGTTATTGAATAAAGCCTTATTAATAACGCCATGCATATAAGCGAGCAGCTATTGGGCGAGTATTATCGCTCCTACTGGTTATATCGCTGTACTGTATAGATGTTATTTGTTTGACATCATTTATGGCTATATTAGTAATCGTTCAAAACGAGCTGTCTGCTAGATTTTAAGTAATACGAAGATATCGAATAGAAATACAGCATTTAGAAATACAGCACTCCTATACATAACTATACTAAGGTGACTCTTATGACAGAAGTAAAAGTATCTGCCAAAATGGTAAAAGAATTGCGTGACCGTACTGGTCTTGGCATGATGGAATGTAAAAAAGCGTTAGAAGAATCAAACGGTGATGTTGAAGTTGCCATTGATAACCTACGTAAATCTGGTCAAGCTAAAGCAGCTAAAAAAGCGGGTAACATCGCAGCTGACGGCGCTATCATCATCGCTCAAGGCGAAAACAAAGCATTCTTGTTAGAAGTTAACTGCCAGACTGATTTCGTTGCAAAAGATGACAGCTTCACTGCATTTGCAGAAAAAGTTGCTAACCTTGCACTAGAAAACAACGTAACTGACGTTGCTGCTATCTCTGAATTGTCTTATGGCGAAGGTCAGACTGTTGAAGAAGCACGTGTATCTCTAGTACAAAAAATCGGTGAAAATATCCAGATTCGCCGTGTTGAAACACTTGAAGGTGCTAACATCGCTGCATACCGTCATGGTCTGCGTATCGGTGTAGTTGTATCTTTTGAAGGTGGCGACGCTGACACTGGTAAAAACCTTGCTATGCATATCGCTGCATTCAACCCTGTTGCTGTAGATGACGAAGATGTTGCTGCTGACGTATTGGCACGCGAAAAGACATCATCGAAGCGAAAGCTCGTGAGTCTGGCAAGCCTGACAACATCGTTGAAAAAATGATCGAAGGTGGCCTACGTAAGTACCTAGACGAAGTAACTTTACTACGTCAGCCATACGTTATGGACAACGACAAGAAAGTTGGCGAAGTCCTAAAAGCTGAAGGCGTAAAAGTACTTGGCTTCAAACGTCTAGAAGTTGGTGAAGGCATCGAGAAGAAGCAAGAAGACTTCGCTGCTGAAGTTGCTGCAACTCAGGCTGCTAACAAGTAAGTATCAAATAGTGTTGGATAAGGCTGTGAGTCCTTAATTGTGGCTCACAGTTTGGCTTTATCACTCTTAATGCATCAAGATATAAAGCATCATGACATAAAGCGTCCAGACATAAAAAAGCCCATTAATTCGTTAATGGGCTTTTTTATGTCTGGCTTTCAGATAACTGGCTTAGCGTAAAGCCGCATAGGCTGAGTTGGCATAGCTGGCACTATTCACATTGCTGCTAGTAGCATAACTTACATTTTGTAAGCCATTACTTGTACTGGTGCTACTAGTTTGATTGTTAGCACTGATACTTGCACCAAACAGTCCTGCATCGTTCTTATACAAGCTATGATAACGGCTCATCACTCTTTGAACATAGTTACGTGTTTCTTTGAATGGAGGGATGCCACCATATTTATCGACATTGCCTTCGCCCGCATTGTAGCCTGCGACAGCATGTTCGACATTGTTATTGAAGCGGCGCATGAGCCACGCGATATATTTGGCTGATCCTTCGATATTATCTGCAGGGTTCCAAGGGTTGCTCACATTGAAGCGGCGCGCAGTTGCTGGCATCAACTGCATCAGACCTTGTGCGCCTACTGGTGAACGTGCATTTGGATTGAAAGCTGATTCAGTATGCATCATCGCTTTCATTAGGGCAGGGTCCACACCGTTGCGCTCAGCGGACGCACGAATGTAGCTGTCGTAAGAGTTGCGACTTCCGCTGTTGCTAGCGGCACTGCTATCATAGCTATCGCTGCTTCCGTCATACATCTTAGAGTCTTTATAATAAGTTACTTTTACTTTTTTCGTGAACTTATCAAAATTTCCACTAGGATTGACGTTGGTCAACAGTACTTGTCCACCTTTGTCTTTGTAGATATACATGTTACCTGCATTGGCAGCGACAGAAAAGGTCGAAAGAGCAATGGCACTTAGTAAAAGGGGAGATAAGCAGCGAGTCATCAAAGTAGCCGTATTTATCATAGTAAAATCACTTTTTATCGAATAACAGCAAATTGTTTTGCCTATATATGCGTTGATTTAGGCGCTTAAGCGGTTACTGATTTTGCAGAATTATTTAGCCCACTGTGAGGACAGCAGCTGAGCAATTATCACTTTCAATAAGGAACCACTTGCAATAGATACAAAAAATAATAGTTGCTTACTATAACATATAATAACTTTTTGGCGCATCAGATTGACAAACTAAGTTGTAAAATCAGATTTCTATTATTAAATAACCTTAGATAAATCAATGTACTAACTTTTCTAAGTGACTTAATGAGCCATTTGCAGTCGGTTTTTTCGTTTATGAATTCAGACAAATAAAGTGTCTCAATTTTTTAAGAAATAATAATGACATTTGAGTAGTCGAGGTAATATTCAATCTGAAATTAATAATAGGTAAGCCTATTAATGGTTAGGTTCTTAAAAATATAAGAATAGTTTAGGTAGGGTTCTAGTGACGACTAGATACCGATAGCACTGATAAAGATAGGCACCCAAACCGCGGTAACCAACCCGTTCACTGCCAAACCAAATGCAGCATAACGTCCTGCTGTATGACTGATCTGCCATGCCTCTACTGTACCAAATGCGTGGGCCGCTAACCCCAGTGCTAGACCTTTAGCACGGTCATCATTGATACCACGGAACAAAAAGCGCGCGACCGTACCACCTATCAATCCTGAAACGATGATAATTAGGTTAGCCATTGCCAGTGGTGCTTTGATTAAATCTGCGACACTCAAGCCAATAGGCGTCGTAACAGAACGGGTAGCGAAAGCCAATAGGGTCTCATGACTGAGCGAAAATAAATAGGCCAGTGACATAGGCAATAATGCGCCAACGACACTAGCAATAGCGACAATTAGAGTGAGTTTTTGACTGGTAAGCCTTTAAAATTCATCGCCGCCAATGGCACAGCCAGAAGTACTGTCACATATCCCAACAGATGGTCAAATACAGGTTTTGCCGCGCTGTAATAGTTGTTGTAATCCCACTGCAGTACAAATAGGAAAACAAGTACTAGGACAAGTGCGGTAATGACCATCGGTAGCCATGATAATTTACGTGCCAATACACGTGCAATTACGTGTGCTGCTAATGTCAATAATATTGCGGCTAGGGTTGCCATAAATACGCTGTCAAAAGTCATAATATTTCTCCGCAGCTCACGGCTGTCCCTTTTGCTCAGTGGTAGTCGTACTATCAGTGTTTGCAGCATGGTTAAGCCAACGATTGGCCAATAATGCCAGTCCCCACAGCGGTATGAGCGTACTAACGATCATCGTTATCATCACACCCAATAGCTCATCTCCTAGAGCAAATAGCAACAAGCCTGCACCAGCAGAAACTGGTAAGAAGGCAAAACCACTATCGACTAGCAATGTATTACTGGCCTGTGTGAGCCAGCTCGGTAACCCCTTGAGCAGTCGCCACGCCATCAAAATGACAAACATCGCAACCAAACCGACAATATTGGCCGCTTTTTCGATGCCTGCCATTTGACAGAGAACAACCGCCGTTTCTCGGACAACGATAACCATGGTCAACGTTAGAATTAACGCAAGCCATAGTGGGAGATGGGGAGAGTGAGCAGGCTTCATAAGCAATTCTGGCCAAGTCAGATATAAATGGATGGTGTACCAAACAAAGTATGTGATCACACCAAGAACACAACGTAGAAAATGATGCTATGCATACTGATAGTAGCAATGATTCACTTTTAAAGTATTAGCGCTATCTATCAATATTTATTGAATGTATAACAGGCGATTATATAGAGAGTGGGGCAACTAATAAAGCCTATGCACCGTGACTGGTCATATCCAAAAAAATAGACGATATCAATGGATATCGTCTATTCTATTTTAACGTACTATATAAGGGTTTGTGATCTAACAGTATGAATCAAACGTTCATTCAACTACTGTCGCAAATGACTCACTTTAACAATAGTTCTTATTTTGCAGAAATGATCATTATTTTTCTGAATCAGCTGTTTCTGAGTGTAATGCATCAAACTCGTCAAATGCTTTTTCCTCAGCCTCTGTCATGGTTGGCTCTTCAACGTCGTCAACCTTCTCAAACTCTTCGAGTACCGGCATCAGTAGTGTTGCTTGTGCAAGCGGCAATACATCGATAGGTTTCAAATTGGCTTGACCCAGTAGCTGTCTTAGACGGTCACTTGGCAAACGAATCGTCAGACATTCACGACCCGTATCGTCATAGCTTTCTTCTTCAATAACACCCAGTTCATATAGAGTGTTTTTGAATTGTCCGGCATCATACGGCAAGGTCAAATCAAACGTCGTCAGTTTACCTGTCAGCAGTTGCTGTACGGCAAGCGTTAGCTCTTCCATGCCTAGGTTCTGTCTAGAAGAGACATAGACGCGGTTTGGCTGACCTTCGCTAGCATAGCCGATATGAGCAGGCTCATCAGTCAAATCAATCTTGTTGTATACATTGAGCACAGGTACATCGTTATCGATTTCTGCCAATACCTCTTTGACCGCCTGAATCTGCTCGTGCATGTCTTCGCTAGAAGAATCAATGACGTGCAATAACAAATCTGCTTCTAGCGTTTCTTCTAGGGTTGCATGAAAAGACTCAACCAGCTCATGCGGCAGATGACGGACAAAACCAACTGTATCGACCAAGACGACACGACCAACCCCCTGCCAGTCTAAACGGCGTAGAGTAGG
The DNA here is from genome assembly GCF_048631835.1 of Psychrobacter sp. ER1. Classification (NCBI taxonomy): domain Bacteria; kingdom Pseudomonadati; phylum Pseudomonadota; class Gammaproteobacteria; order Moraxellales; family Moraxellaceae; genus Psychrobacter; species Psychrobacter sp. ER1. The sequence continues at coordinate 530,118 of NZ_CP184640.1, forward strand.
GTCTAGCGTCGCAAATAGTTTGTCAGCAGCGTAGATATTTTCATCGACCAAACGGTTGAACAAAGTAGATTTGCCCGCATTGGTATAGCCGACCAATGAGATGGTCGGTACGTCTGATTTTTGGCGACGGGCTCGACCTTGCGCACGGGTCTGACGGACTTTTTCTAGCTTGCTCTTTAACTGATTGACGCGAGTCTGTAGTAGACGACGATCGGTCTCAAGCTGGGTCTCACCAGGTCCACGCAGACCAATACCACCTTTTTGACGTTCCAAATGCGTCCAACCACGTACCAGACGCGTTGATAGATGGTTAAGCTGAGCCAACTCTACTTGCAGCTTACCTTCGTAGGTACGAGCACGCTGCGCAAAAATATCCAAAATTAAACCAGTACGATCCAACACGCGGCACTTCACTAGCGCTTCGATATTACGCTCTTGTGATGGCGACAAGCTGTGGTTAAACAGTACGATATCGGCTTCGTATTCGCGCACTAGTTCTGCGATTTCTTCTGCTTTTCCGCTACCAACGAAGTATTTGGCGTCAGGGCGTGAGCGTGATCCAGTGACTAATGCCAAACGATCGGCACCTGCTGAATCAGCCAACAGCTCAAATTCACTAAGATCGTCAGGATCTTGAATTTGGCGGATGTCTAAATGTACTAAAATGGCGCGTTCGCCACCTTCATGTCTTTCAAAATAATCCAAAGAGTATCACCTATTTAATAAAGTAAATGTCTCGCTATAATCAGCTCAATAAGCTTTGACATAGCGTTCATATGATTATCTATATATGGTCTTATCACTTGATATTAAAGCGTATTAGCATAATTAGCGATGGTTTTATGTTACAGCGTTTGCTGAGGATAATTTTTACAAATCTGCTTTATTACCTGTTTGTATAAAAGTCGGCACTCACTGAGTGAACAAGCTATCACTGAGTGTGTGAACTTTGTTATACTGGGCTCGTTTTTTGACTATTAAACACCCGTTATTTAATCATGAGGGCGAAGATGAGCCAAGCTAAATCAAGCTTTTCACTCAGACGACAGTTGAGCCGAGGCCGTCAGGTTGCTGGTATGACCACGACCATGGTCGGCGGCATACGCGCGGCAAAGCGTATTGGTGCATTTAAGCAGCCACCACGCGAAACCCTACCACGTTATATCCAGACATTCTGCCGCAAGATGGCAGGCTCTTTTGGGGTAAAAGTGGTAGAAGTGGAACCTGTAGAGCAGTTCCATGGCTTGTGGGTATCGAATCACGTGTCATGGATGGATATCCCTGTCGTTGGCACTGTGAGCCCAGCGTTCTTTTTATCCAAGGCTGAGATCGGTGAATGGCCTGTATTTGGCAAACTTGCCCATGCCGCAGGGACGCTTTTCATTGAGCGTGGTTCCGGTGATGCAAGCTCAGTATCGGCGCAGATTGCTGACTTTTTAGCCAAAGGATTTTCGATTATTTTCTTCCCTGAGGCGACCACCACCAGTGGTAAAAAGTAAAGCGCATTCATGGAACATTGCTACAAGCAGCCATTGATGCTGATGTGCCTATCAGACCGATCATCATCGCTTATGTCAATAAAGACGGCACACTAAGCGACGCATTGCCATACTATGGTAAGCTGACAATGAAAGAAAGCATGAAGAAAGTGCTTGATAGCAAAAACGTGACCGCTTACGTATTGCCACTCGCGCCTATAGATCCAGAAGGTCGTAATAAAAGCGAGCTGACCAATTTATTGCAAGCACGCATGAACGAAGGATTGGCTGAGCTGCACTCAAGAGTCCTTAGTGCACCAGTTGAAGACTGATTATTTACAGTTGAACTAGTTAGAGTTGAGCTAGTGTAGCTAATCTTAGCCAGTCAATAAAAGGGCGCAAATCGAAACGATTTGCGCCCTTTTTATAAGAGATTTAATATAGCACGCATAATATTATTTATTCAGCAGGCTCTATTAATATCCAATCTTTATAAAAGACCAACTATGGCGATGGATTCGGCTGCTGTGTATGCACCGCTTCAATCGCTTCTAATACATCTGCTGTTAGCTCCACATTGACACTGTCGATGTTTGATTTGAGCTGTTCGGTCGTTGTTGCGCCAATGATGTTGCTGGTGACAAAGTGGCGAGAGTTCACAAAGGCTAACGACATCTGCGCCATGTCCAAACCTGCATCAGCAGCTATCTTGGCATATTGTTCAGTGGCTGATTTGGCCTGCTCATTCACATAACGACCGAAACGATCATACATAGTCAGACGTGCACCAGTTGGACGTTTACCATCAAGATATTTACCAGACAACACACCAAAACCAAGCGGTGAATATGCAAGTAGACCAACGTTTTCACGATGGGCAATCTCTGCCATACCGACTTCGTATAAGCGGTTTAATAGGCTATATGGGTTTTGCACGGTAAGTGGTGGAATTAGACCGTTTTTATCTGCTTCCCATAGGTAGCGCATGAGTCCCCACGCGGTATCATTCGATAAACCATAAGCACGAATACGACCTTTTTTGATCTCATCATTCAGGGCCTGAATAGTCTCTAGAAATGGCGTTAAATCGTCTAATGACTGTGAAGCCATCTCTTCATCATAGCCACGCTGACCAAAAAAGTTGGCTTGACGCTCTGGCCAATGCAGTTGGTAAATATCGATATAGTCTGTTTGCAAGCGGGCAAGATTGCCGTCAATAGCGCTGCTGATATGCTGCGCGTTAAAGCGTGTTTGACCATCGCGCAAAAAATCCATTGGTGATATTTTGCTGGCAAGGATGACTTTGTCACGCTGTTTGGTTTTATCAAACCAAGTACCCATGAATCGTTCGGTATCACCCTGTTTGTCTTTGTCTGGTGGTGATGGGTACATCTCGGCAGTATCCCAAAAGTTCACACCCTCAGAGAGTGCCATGTCCATTTGCTCATGTGCTTGAGCTTTATTATTTTGCTGTCCCCAAGTCATCGTACCTAGACAGATCTTAGATACTTTTTCATCGAGCTGCGGTAGCGTTGTATATTGCATTCGATTGTCCTTTCTCGTTTTTTATTGTGGATTGTGCGTTTGGGCAACTACATAAGTTGTATACCAGTGACGCCAGGTGGTGTGACCTTAAAGATTTTTACTTTAAATAATACGTCTTGCCCAGCCAGAGGATGATTGAAGTCCACTTCGACTTGGTCAACATCAATGGCGCTGATCGTACCGGGCAAGGTGTTTTTACCTTTGTCTTCGAACTCAACCATCATGCCAATTTCTGGATTGTCAGCGACTAGCGCAAACTGAGTACGGCTAAAATGTTGGATGTTTTCAGGATTCCACTCGCCAAAAGCTTGCTCTGGCTCAAGGTGTGCGGTACGAGTGTCACCGGCGCGTAGATTCATCAGTACCTGCTCAAAACCAGGTAACAAGCTTTCATCACCAATGGTCAAAGTCACAGGTGCATCACGATTAAAGGTTGAGTCGATGATAGTGCCGTTTTCTAGTGAAACTTCAAAGTGCAACTTCACAAGGCTACCATGAGCGATACGAGTGTCTTCGTTTGGGTTAATAAATTGAGATTGAGTCATAATAAAAAGCCATCGGTTGCTAGAATAAAAGAATAGAAAATAATGCGTTTGATTACAGTCTCTTTAATTGCAGTATTATAGTGTAAGAAATAATAAGCCATCTAAGGTCAGATGTAAGCGTCAATAATGTAACGCAGATAATGTACTATAATTAGCAATTCTAAAAGATATGAGGTGTCGGTAGTGAATAAACAACAAGGCACTGTCAAAAAATGGCAGGACGATAAAGGGTTTGGCTTTATTGAAACTGAAGCGGGCGAGTCTGTCTTCTTTCATGTAAGTGAGTTTAAGGCTCAGCGCCGTCCTAATATCGGTGAGGCGGTGGTCTTTAGCGTTGGACAAGATGCGGAGGGACGCAAGCGAGCCACGCAAGTACAAGAACTTGGGTTCGTAAAACAAAAAATGGCACAAAAAAATCAGCAGATCCGTCAGCGCAATCAGAAACGTAGCCATCAGGCAGAGTTTGAAGCAGGTCAAAAGAAACGTTCGTTTCTTGGACTGGCTTTTTATGGCGTCTTAGCTTTATTAGCAGCGACAGATAAACTGAGCTGGCTAGTGGTCGGCTGGTACGCCGTGCTAGGGATTATTACTTATGGCATGTATGCCAAAGACAAAGCTGCTGCGCAAAGTGGCGACTGGCGTACGCCTGAGTCTACATTACATATATTAAGCGCGCTTGGCGGTTGGGTAGGTGCGCTATTGGCTCAGACGTATCTGCGTCACAAATCACAAAAACCCGAGTTTCGAGTGACTTATTATTTGACCGTCGTTGTGAACATGGCAGGATTACTGTTTTTATTGGCAGGTGGTGTCTTAGAGACTTTGACTGATTTACTATCAGAGTTGCTATAAATGAGAACTAAGACACACATATGGATAATGTGATTATGAATACGTCAGGCTTCGTTGGTGGCACATTAGTACATACTGAAAAAGGTTTAGTACCAATAGAACAACTAAAAATTGGCGATAAAGTGTTGTCTAAGGCAGCTGATGGCTTAGGTGAGCTAGTTTATAAAGCAGTAACGAATACTATGGTTACTCAAAGCGTGTTGGTGAATTTGTTAGAATTATCGATTGCAATTGATTCTTCATTACCAATGAAGGAACAAATTGAACTTCAGAGGTTAGTCGATGATCAACCTTCAACTCGATTATTGATAACAAAAAACCACCCGCTATGGACTGAAGGCTCAAAGTGGACTCAAGCGAAGGAGGTAAAATCTCAAGATATTTTAATTAACAAAGACTTGATTAAATATTCGGCTGAGTCTGGCAATAATCCCTATGACACTACATCATTAAGACAAATTTATAGAACGGATAGATCCAATATTGGTTTCGTACCAAAATTCGATGAAGACGTTCCTGCTCAATATGGCAGTCTAATTGATTTAACAACAGGCGAGGAGCTTCAGAATAGCGTCACTTATCAAGCAGTGACAGACAAGTTATATGAGCATGATGAGGAGTGGGAGCAACGCCTATTAGAACAAACACCTGAAGACGAACGTGAACATGCTGAGTTCTTTGGCTTCCGCCAAGGCGAATGGAAAGATCCTGATACTATAGATTGGGAAGAGGGCGAAGGTTCTCTTACTATGACGGTATATAACATTGAGGTAGCAGATACTCATACTTACTTTGTCGGTGAGGCTGGTATTTGGGTGCATGAATAGAAATTGTGCAGATAGGTCAAATTAGCATACATATTCAATCGTCAGAAATAGTAAATAAAAAAGGTGGATTACGACTGCGTAACCCACCTTTTTATTTATAAGCTGAACGATATTAATAATAGTATTTAGAATTATTACTGCGGCATTTCACGCTTTTTTCCAAAAATAGCATATCAATGACAATCAATAGTACACCGATAGATATACCGATATCCGCGATATTAAAAATCGGATAATGCCAGACATCAGCATAATGCACATGGATAAAATCAATAACATGACCATGTAGTAAGCGGTCGATTAAATTACCAACTGCACCGCCCAATACTAAGGCTAGACCGAAAGATAACAGCGTGGCTTTGCGCGGTGCTTTAATCAGATAAATGATTAGAAACAACGACATGAGTAAAGCCAGTCCTGAAAAAAACCACTTCTGCCAACCACCAGCATCCGCCAAAAAGCTAAATGCCGCGCCGTAGTTATAAGCCAATGTCCAATTGAGAAATGGCTCAATTACCGGCACTGGATCATGAAAGGTCAGTTTGGTTTCTGCCAACCACTTGGTCCACTGATCGATAATGACAATAACCAATGCCAATATATACCATACAAGCGCACGACTGCCATTGGCCACCAGCTTTGGTGTCCTATTTGTTGACTTGGTCAGGCGACTTCTAGGCGTAGTCGAGCTACCTGTGGTTGCATGAGCAGGCTTAGGCGAATGGTCAATCTCAACCTGCGGCTGCTGGTCACGCTGGCTTTCAGGCGAATCAGTTGGGTTAGGCATAGTGACGCACCTCGCCATCGCCACTAACATTGGTCACGCAGCGCGCGCATAGTTCAGGGTGTGCGCTATCTGTACCGATGTCATCACGAATGTGCCAGCAGCGTACGCACTTAGTACCAGTAGCTGCGCTTACTTGCACCACTAAGTCTACAGCTTCTTCGGTATTGGTGTCGGTCACTTCTTTTGTCTGTGCGATGCTATCAGTAGGTGCTTCGCTCATTGGCTTTAGTGCAGCGTTACTAGTAATTAGTACAAAACGTAGCTCTTCATCAAGCTTAGCTAAGCTCTCATGCATAGCACCGTCAGCGTATAGACTCACGTCGGCAGACAAGTTGGCATTGATGATTTTTTCGCCACGTGCAGTCTCGATATGTTTGTTCACCATGTCTTTGGCGAACATGATGCGCTGCCAGTCATCATTGCTAATAGCACTTAGCTCAAACGCTGGGAACTCGTACCACTCTTGAGTGAATACATAGCCGCCTTTATCCGCCTCACGTTGGTTCAGTACTTCCCATGCCTCTTGCGCCGTGAATGATAAGATCGGTGTGATCCAGCGAATCAGCGCATGAGTAATATGGTAGATAGCCGTCTGTGCAGAGCGACGAGGCTGACCATCTGCCTGCGTGGTGTACTGGCGATCCTTGATAATATCTAGATAGAAGCTACCCAAGTCTTGCGAGCAAAACGCCGTCACGTGCTGAGTGACTTGGTGGAAGTCCATTGCATCATAAGCGCTAATGATTTGCGCTTGTACGGTTTGTGAGCGCTCAATGATGAATTTATCAAGGCTAACCAATTCATTGATATCAATACTGTCGGTCGCTGGATTGAAGTCATCGGTATTGGCAAGCAAGAAACGTAAGGTATTACGGATACGGCGATACATATCGATCGCACCTTTAAAGACCGTCTTACCCGCGCTCATCTCATAACGATAGTCACTTGAGGCAATCCACAGACGCAGCATATCTGCGCCTGTCTTATTGATCTCTTCTTGCGGGGTGATGATGTTGCCCAGTGACTTACTCATCTTGCGACCGTTTTCATCGACCACGAAACCATGGGTCAATACTTGCTTAAACGGTGGGCGCTCATACATTGCTTCTGACGTTAGTAGTGAGGTCTGGAACCAGCCGCGATGTTGGTCAGAGCCTTCTAGATACATATCAGCTGGATTGGTCAATTCATCACGCTGATCAAGTACCGCAAAATGCGTGGTGCCTGAGTCAAACCAAACGTCCAATGTGTCAGTTGCTTTGTCATAGTCAGCGGCTTCACTGCCTAAGAAATCTTCACAGCTAGCATCGAACCACGCTTCTACGCCGCCTTCATTGATTTTTGCGCTGCAGTTTCCATCAGCTCAAGCGTATTTGGATGCAGCTCGCCTGTTTCTTTGTGCGTAAAGAAAGTAATCGGTACGCCCCATGTACGCTGACGTGAGATACACCAATCAGGACGACCCGTCATCATTGATTCGATACGGTTTTGTCCCCACGCTGGCGTCCAGTTGACTGTAGGAATATCAGCAAGCGCGCGAGCACGTAAGCCTTTGGTTTCCATGTTGATAAACCACTGAGGCGTAGCACGGAAAATGATTGGCGACTTATGACGCCAGCAATGCGGATAGCTATGCTCAATTTTGGTATGGCTGATTAAGTGACCGTTCTCATGCAGGGCAGCGATGATTTTTGGATTGGCTTTATAGATGTGCTCGCCTGCAAATACAGCAGCGCTATCTAAATAAACGCCTGTACCGCTTACTGGGTTTTCCACTGGTAAGTTGTATTTTAGACCAACAATATAATCGTCTAAACCGTGACCAGGTGCCGTATGTACCAGACCAGTACCACTATCAGTAGTCACATGATCGCCCAAGATGAGCGGTACTTGACGGTCTTCAATCAGTGGATGCTGGGCATGTAAGCCTTCAAGCTCGCTGCCTGATACAGTTGCTAGGATGCCGTTATTTTCTAGTTTAAGTTCGTTCAACGCAGTTTCGACAAGATCCGCTGCGAGTAACAGGTTGCCTTTTTCGGTAGCGACCACGCTATAGTTATGCTCTGGATGTACTGAGATAGCTTGGTTGGCAGGTAACGTCCATGGCGTGGTGGTCCAAATAACAGCAGCGATGTTGTCTGCGATATCTGCCAATGCGGCTACTTTGTCCGTACCGAGCACATCAAAGCTGACATAGATCGCGTCAGAGACTTTGTCTTGATATTCTACTTCTGCTTCTGCTAGGGCAGAGCTACAGTCCAAGCACCAGTTAACTGGCTTCATACCGCGAGTCACATGACCATTGTCATAGATTTTGGCAAGCGCACGTACGATGTTGGCTTCTTGATGAAAGTTCATGGTCAGATAAGGATTGTCCCAATCACCAAACACACCCAAACGCTTGAAGTCTGCCTTTTGCAGTTCAATCTGAGTACTCGCATATTCTCGGCATAGACCACGGAATTCGGTCGCAGACACTTTTTGACCGACTTTACCGACCTTGGCTTCGACTTTTTGTTCGATTGGCAGACCATGACAATCCCAACCAGGGACATAAGGCGCATCAAATCCTGATAAGGTTTTTGATTTTACAATAATGTCTTTTAGTACTTTATTGACCGCATGACCCAAGTGAATCTGACCGTTGGCGTATGGAGGGCCATCGTGCAAAATATATTTGGTTGCACCAGCACGCGCCTGACGAATTTTACCGTAGACGTCATCCGCTTCCCAAGCAGCCAACCAATCTGGCTCGCGTTTGGCAAGGTTTGCGCGCATCGCAAATGGCGTATCCGCAAGGTTCAGCGTGTCTTTGTAATCTTGGCTTGGTGTGTCAGTGCTTTTATCAGTCATAGAAGGTATCTTTTTAAAAGGTAGGTTTGTGTGTCGGTTCAAAACCGGATACAAGGCTCGATGTTCAATGTAGTTCAATATAGTACTGAGGGTCACGCGGTATTGATAATGCTTAATTACTAATAGTAGGTATATTGCTCATCATAGTCGGTTTATCAACCATCATGTCAATAAATACCCATTGTCGCTCATTAGTCGGTAAATAGTTACGTCAATAATAAATGGTAACGAGACGATTGCAACATAAAATATGCTAGTAAAAATAATTCAAAAAAATATTTAGATCGGCAGCTATTATATGACAAAAAGGGTAGGGTAAAAAGAGCTGTGCGAGGTCGACCCAATTTTGTCCAATATCAATCGTTTATCTGTGTCATATATCCTTAGCAAAGATGCAGCTATAAGCTCCTTAAATGCTTATTTATTGAAACATACAGTACGGCTCAAGTACTAAAAAACAGACGCCAACCATAAGCGCAGTTTCAATGACCATAATGGCTGAATCCCTGTTAGCCCTTGTGTCATCTCGCCATTCTCTAATACCACATAGGACGGTGTGACTTGTCCTTGCCAATCTGCAAAGATATTGCCTTGTTGATCGTTTATGGTGGTGAAGTCAAAATGATGTTGATCGAGGTAGCTGCGTAGCTCTTGGTTTGAGCCTGACTGTACGGCAACAGTGACAACAGGATAGTTATCTGCTGCTAGTTTATTGATGGTTGGCGAAGTAAAACTACAGACTGAACACCACGTACCCCAAAAGTATACCAGCGTAGGCCGCTCGTTACTCATCGCTGCTAGATCGATAGTTTGCCCTTGATAGTCGGTCAGTTGCAACTGAGGATTGGCGGGCATGACAGGCTGTCGCCACCAATTGACCACGCTATAGATCACGACAAACATAAGACCATATAACATTATCGTTTTAAGTATCGAAATGATCTTTCGCTTCGGCTGCTTCTTTGGCTTTATTTCTGTCTTCTCAATATCAGTCGTCATGACGTCCGTTTCTTAGTTTACAAGTTATTTTCAAATGATGGCTTATCGTGATTGCCTATATGGTCATTGCACGAAGAGTAGGCAGTAGATAAAAATAAACGGCTGAAAATCAGCCGTATTATTTATAAAGTCTACTATAAGTGTGCGACGTCAACCTATTATGGCTTTTGTGCTCGGTTTTGTAATGGATCACCAATAAGCACGCTACCTGAATTTTCACGGCGTTCTGCATCACTTAACTTGCTAGCTGGCACTTTGGCCTTGCGCTTCCACTTTAAGCTGAACAAATCATCACGGCGGTCAATCAGGTTATGTACTGAGCCTTCATGACGAACGTGAGTAAGCTTGTCTAAGTTTACATCAGAGAAGAACACCATCTCCGTGTTGGCAGTGGTCTCTGCCATAATCGCATCATGTGGGAATGCAAAATCTGACGGTGAAAAGATCGACGATTGAGCGTACTGAATATCCAAACTCTCAACTTGCGGTAAGTTACCCACTGAACCGCAAATCATCACATAGCATTCGTTTTCGATAGCACGGGCTTGTGCACAGTGGCGGACACGTAGATAGCCGTTTTTGGTGTCGGTCCAGAAGGGCACAAACAAGATATCCATGTCATCAAGTGCCATTAGACGTGCAAGCTCAGGGAACTCAACATCGTAGCAGACCAAGATACCGATACGACCCGCATCTGTATCAAACACTTTGACTTCATCGCCACCTTCGATTACCCAAGCGCTGCGCTCATGCGGGGTAATATGAATTTTGCGTTGCTCTTCAACGGTACCATCGCGGCGGCATAAATAGCTGACGTTATACAAGGTATCGTCTTCATCTAGTAACGGCATCGAACCGGTAATGACGTTGACGTTATAACTGACGGCTAAATGCGAGATTTCGTTTTTGAACCACTCGGTATAACCCGCCAAAAATCGAATGGCAATATTTTGATCGGTTTCTTCGCATAGACCCATCAATGGCGCATTGAAAAACTCTGGTAAGCAGGCAAAGTCTGAGTTGTAGTCAGCCATGATGTCGACAAAGAACTCAACCTGTTGCAGTAATTCTTCAGGTGATTCGACTTCACGCATCTGCCACTGAATACCACCAATACGCACCTCAGACTTGCGAGTATTAGGCTTATAGTCTTTAGGCTCGTAGTAGATATTTGCCCACTCAAGCAAGGTAGCAAAGCCTTTTGACTGCTTATCATCTGGCAGATAAGCGGTCAAGATACGCTTAACGATAAAGCCATTAGACAACTGGAACGACAAAGCTGAATCGTGAATTTCACGGCTTTCAACGGCATCAATATATTCGCCCGGAGTCAGATCTTTGTGGTTATGATAGTTAGGTATACGTCCGCCAGCTAATATAGCGCGGAAATTCAACTGACGACACAACTCTTTGCGAGCGTCATAGAGGCGGCGACCGAGACGGTAGCCGCGATAATCAGGGTCGATGAGCGCATCTAAACCATAGATTGCATCACCTTCTGGATTGTCTCTGATGATTTCTTTTGTCCAATCAAATCATCATAGGTATGCGGGTTTGAAAACTTGGCATAGTCAACGCGCATAGAGAGCACGATACCAATCAGCTGATCGTGATCAAACAAGGCAATCTGACCTTCAGGGAACGCGTCAATCAAAGTATGAATGGTTGTCTTTGACCATGCGCCACCCAAGTTTACATAGACACGATCCATCAAGGCTTTTAATTGTGGGTAATCTTTTTCTTAATCTCAGCAATCGTGAGGTGAAAATCATCTAATTTTTCCATCTTACTCATAAGTTTCCTGTTTTAAATAGCTATTGAATGTAGGGGTATCAAATAATGGGGTCATAGCACATTGATGTGCCGATTTTTGTGCAAAAAAGTAATAAAAACATTCCAATAGGAAGATATTGTCGTTACAATAATTTATTGCCATATTTACAATAGGTTATGTTGATATCTTAGACTGTTTTACTCATTATGTTTGGTGCTTGTTTCGATTAACGTAGAGGGCTAAAGGATAGCGACTGCCACAATCTACATCACTCTATACCTATAGGGTTAGTAAACATCGATAAGCGCACAACTCTGCATTATCATTGTACCTGCGACTTTCTTGTTATTTACTATCTCAATATAGAATCTAAATAATATCTAATCAGCACCTTTTGTTTTGCTTGTTATCATAGCAAGCTGTAACGGTAATAACAGTCTCACGTAGTAAATATTTGCTACGTTTTTGTGAGTCAATTTTTTGGTTCAACTCAGGCATAGTATTGTGTTGCTTGTTTCGTTTAGCCGTATCTCATCGGCTTCTTAGGATTATTTTATTATGCCTTTAAATCATACCAATAGAATCATGAAGTGGGATGACATAGATGACTCCGCTTTGGTTCAGTTGGTTTATGTCAGTACGCTGACTCTTGGCTCGCGTTTGAGCACCTCTATCTTTGATGAAGTAGAAGGTCATGCACGTAACTACAATCAGCAGAATAACATCACAGGCACACTATGCTACGGCAATGGTCATTTTCTGCAATGTATTGAAGGCAAAAAGTCAGACGTATTTAATCTGCAAGAGCGTATCTTTGTCGATAGTCGTCATAAGAATGTAGAAGTGTTGCTATTACAAGTCATCAATCATCGCAGCTTTGCCGACTGGCGTATGCGCTTGCTGTTTTTAGAGCGTTGGTTGTGGTCCCCGCGACCAAGAAACAGGCCGTACAATTATCTCCGTTTTTACCATTTGCGCCGCACGGCTGGTCGTCTGATCGGACTGAGCAGTTTTTGCAAATTATCAAAACTTTCGATAGTCCACCCCATATTAAGGCGGCAGGTATTACTTATAATGCATTGGGTAATATGGTGCGTCATATCGCGGCACCGCATCAGGCGTTTCTGATTATTCAAGGGTTTTTGAGCATACTACTGGTCGTCGCACTGATACTGTTATATTTATAAATCGTAGTTTTTGCGAATTATAAAGTAATAAAAAGACGCTAGCTTCTCGGGTTAGCGTCTTTTTATTTGGGTTAAGCGTTTAGCGTTCACAACCTAATCACATATCAAAAATCTTACCGCGGTTCATAATGTTGTTTGGATCGAATACTTTTTTGACTTCTTTTAAGTACTCAATCTCAGTCTCACTGCGGCTATAGTGCAGATACGGCTTCTTTGTCATACCAACCCCATGCTCAGCAGACACTGAACCACCATATTTCTGCACTGTCTCAAACACATATTTATTGACAATCTGACACTCAGCAAAGAAATCATCTTTGCTCATGTTTTCTGGTTTTAGAATATTGAGATGCAAATTGCCATCACCGATATGACCAAACCAACAGACTTCAAAGTCAGGATAGTTGCTACTGACGATATGATCAATCTCAGTGATAAACTCTGGCACATGACTAATTAGGACAGATACATCGTTTTTATAAGGGGTAAAGACTGAGATGGTCTCAGAGATATACTCACGTAGTTTCCACAGCTCTTCGGCCTGTGCCAAGCTCTGACTCATGACACCATCGACGACCCAACCTTGCTCCATACAATGCTCAAATATGGCCATGGCTTTGTCCATGATTGGCTCATAAGGCGCTTCAAACTCTAATAGCGTATAGAATTTGGTACGTGACTCAAACGGCTCTTGTACTTGACCATGTGCCATCAGCTTATCAATCGCTACATCGTCAAAGAACTCAAAAGCGGTCAAATCAATTTGTGCTTGAAAGGCAGAGAGTACGTTCATTACATCGTTAAAGCTGTCCATGCCAAGCACCATGACGTTTAAGTCTTGGGGCTGACGCTCAAGCTTTATTTGCGCATGAGTGACAAGGCCAAGTGTGCCTTCACTACCGATGAATAATTGGCGCAAGTCATAACCGGTGGCATTCTTTACCATGCCGCGATTCAGTTGTAAGATATCACCTTTACCCGTGACGACAGTCAGACCCATGATCCATTGACGAGTCATACCATAGCGAATGACTTTGATACCGCCTGCGTTGGTGCCGATGTTGCCGCCTATCTGACTAGAGCCTGCTGAGGCAAAGTCGACAGGGTAATATAGGTCTTTTGATTCAGCGAATTCTTGCAACTGCTGGGTGACGACACCGGCTTCGACTTCAACTATTCGATCGGCAGGATAGAACTGTCCAATCTGGTTCATTTTATCCATGCTAACAACGATTTCACCGTTGGCTGCGACAGCACCAGCAGACAGGCCTGTACGACCACCGCTTGGGGTGAGGACGACGTTGTGCTCATTGGCCAGCAGTACGATAGTCTGTACTTGTTCGGTGGTCTTTGGAAAAACGATGGCAGCAGCAGCAGGAGCAAAGTGCTTGGTCCAGTCTTTGCCCCAATGCTCTAAGCTCTCAGCATCGGTTTTGATTTGGGTCGGGTCAAAATCATGGGTATCAGTAAGCGTGCTCAAGATGGTTTGCACGGCATTGGTTTCGGATGTGTTCTGAGCGGTAGTTGGCGTCATGGTCAAATCTCAATATTGGCGTAAGCACGATGCTGGGACTGCTTATTATATAGCGAAATAACTATAAATTCAGTGGTGAGTCAGCTCGTAGAGGTAATAAGTGGATGATAATTTTTACCTATAAGAAGAGGTAAGTAATAAATAATTGATTCGAGCGGTTTCAAACAGAATAATTCACTATAGCATAAAAATTTTTCAGGCTTGATAACCAATAATTCATCTAATCTGCTAACATCGACCTCAAATTTTGTGTAAGATATCGGGACTGTTTTCGTTTCCTCCATCATAGATTATCCAACAGGTAATCTTATAAAACAATTATAGGACAGTTCTCATATGGCGTTATCACTACAAAAAGACAAAATCCGGTTTTTATTGCTTGAAGGTCTACATGACAATGCCCTAAAAGTATTGGAAGGAGCTGGTTACCATAACATCGAGAATATCAGTCACGCCTTAGATCAAGACGAGCTGATCGAAAAGATCAAAGATGCTCACTTTATCGGTATTCGTTCGCGCACTCAGCTGACGCGTGAAGTACTTGAGCACGCACACAAGCTTATCGGCATTGGTTGCTTTTGCATTGGTACTAACCAAGTAGATCTAGACGCCGCTCGTGATCTTGGTATCCCTGTCTTTAACGCGCCATTCTCGAACACCCGTTCGGTAGCTGAGCTAGTATTGGCCGAAGCCATTATGCTGTACCGCGGTATTCCTGAAAAGAATGCAACCGTACATCGCGGCGGCTGGGGCAAGTCTGCGACTAACTCACACGAAGTGCGCGGCAAGACTATCGGTATCGTCGGTTATGGTTCTATCGGCTCGCAGCTGTCTGTCTTGGCAGAAAGCTTTGGTATGAAAGTCATCTATCATGATGCCGTGACCAAGTTGCCACTAGGCAATGCGGTACAAGTTGGTAGCTTAGAAGAGCTATTATCAACGGCTGATATCGTGACATTGCATGTACCTGATGTACCAAGCACTCGCTATATGATGAAAGCTGAGCAGTTCGCTCAGATGAAAGAAGGCAGCTACTTTATCAATGCGGCTCGCGGTACGTGTGTTGAGATTGATGATCTGGCAGATGCGCTTGAGTCTGGTAAAATCTTAGGCGCGGCTATCGATGTGTTCCCAAAAGAGCCAAAATCAGCTGACGAAGAGTTTGAGTCACCACTACGTAAGTTTGATAATGTGATTTTGACGCCGCATATCGGTGGTTCAACACAAGAAGCACAGGCCAATATCGGACTGGAAGTAGCAGATAAGTTTGTTAGATACTCTGACCAAGGTGATACAGCGACTGCGGTGAACTTCCCAGAAGTTTCTATTCCGTTCAAAGAAAACTCGCATCGTCTACTACACATTCACAAAAACGTGCCAGGTGTACTGTCTCAGATTAACCGCCTATTTGCTGAAGCTGGCATTAACATCCTAGCGCAGAGCCTGATGACAGAAGGTGATGTTGGTTATCTAGTGATGGATGTCGATTACAATGATTCGACTGCTGCACTAGATCAGTTAAAAGATGTAGAAGAGACTATCCGCGTACGTATCTTATTTTAATATAGTCAATCCACTATAAAGTTGGATTAACTATATCAGTGCTATTAGTTTTGATAGGTACTGAAGATTTACCATAAAAAAGAGAGGCTCTATTGATTAGAACCTCTCTTTTTTATTTCACTTCTTTTTTATTGTACTAATGCTAAGTTTAGTTGGCTTTAGCGTTGTTTGCAGCTTCTGCTTGTAGACGAGCTTCCGTCTTAGCGGCTTTACGTTTTTCGATTACATCCATCACGTCGCTACCGATATGGGCTTCACCACGCTTTTTCGCCAATTGCATCTGATGCTCACGCTCACGGAAACGGGCTTTTTGCTCGTCGGTTGCCTTGTCGATACAGTGTGGACATGACTCGCCTTTGATATAGGCAGGGCTTTGCATCTCTTCGACAGTGATCGGCATACGGCAAGCAAAACACTGCTCGTAGCTGCCTTTTTCTAAGTTGTGATTGACCGAAACGCGATTATCAAAAACAAAGCAATCGCCTTGCCACATGGAGTCACTAGCAGGGACTTCTTCAAGGTATTTTAGGATGCCACCTTCTAAATGATAGACCTCTTCAAACCCTTGCTCGCGTAAATAGGCAGTAGATTTTTCGCAGCGGATACCACCTGTACAGAACATCGCCACTTTTTTATGCTTGGTTGGATCAAGCTCTTTTGAAACGTATTCTGGAAACTCGCGGAACGTTTCAGTATTTGGATTGACTGCGTTTTGGAAAGTACCAATTTGCACTTCATAGTCGTTACGCGTGTCGATCAAAGTGACTTCAGGATCTGAGATTAACGCGTTCCACTCACTAGGTTTGACATAGCGACCAACGGATTCCAATGGGTCGATATTCTCGACACCCATAGTGACGATTTCTTTTTTCAGCTTCACCTTAGTGCGATAAAAAGGTTGTGCGTCAGTATAGGATTCTTTGAAGGTAAACGTACCAATCGCCTCGATACTACGCAGGTAGTCAAGAACAGTATCGATAGCTTGACGCGTACCAGAAATCGTACCGTTAATGCCTTCGCTTGCAAGCAACAACGTACCTTTCACATCGTTATCGAGCATAGTGTTTAGTATGGGCTCACGATACTGTTCAAAATCAGCAAAGCGTGTGAACTTATATAGTGCAGCAACGACGATATTATTAGTTACACTATCGTATACAGGGGCTGAATTGTTGTCAGTTATCACAGTTTCTTTGTTGGTGCTCATGTCTTTCTCCTGCTGGCTAGGCCGCAAACCTAGTGCGTTGGGTTAACAGTCTGGTTCAAACGAACACGTTATTGTGTCATCCTCGCTTGATGTACTTTGGGTACAATCTGCGCTCGGCTTTCTTATATCGCATTCATTTGAAATAGACTTTGTCAGTTCGAAATGGGTTATAACACTAGTCTAATTGTGGAATTGGCCAATGCGCGCGTAGTGTAGCAAATTTTAGATGGGTTTTGAATATTTTAAAAGTTAATAGCATCGTTAAGCGTATACATAACTCATTAAGTGATCTGCTCTAAGCTGTAATAGCTTTTAGGCGTTTATCCTATGAGTAGGGCTTGCTATAGTAGACATTTATCATTATCTGTTCTGTTTATTTCATGATAAAGGCAACTAATTATATTTATTTTAGCCATCACCATCGAAAATATATTAACAAGATCCATAGTTCCTTATAGAGCTATAAATCGTGCAAAATTTGTGACGAGTAGAAAATAAGAGATTGCATGCCAAAAACAAAACCTAATAAAGTTTTAAACCTAACTTGTCCTCATGAAAGTTGTCATGAGTCGTTTGCTGTCCCTTTAATCGAAAAAGGAATACTATTTTGTCCACATTGTAATCACAGTCTTTTGACGGAGAAACCAGTTGATGTAGATCAAATCAACAAAGTAAGTATCGTTGAAAATAGAAAATCTAAATCATTTTTACATCACTGGCCCTATTTCGCATGGCTGTCGCTATACGCAATTCTTTTAATTATGGCAAAAATATATAGTTGGACGGATATCATGGACTTATATCTGATTGCGATATTTCTTGTAGGTTCCATAATATTTGAGAGGTATAAATCTCATTATAACAGTGTGTTATACCGCCTAAAACATAATGAAGTTGAGTTCAAGGCTGGTGTTGATACCTTATCTAACATTAAAAGGTTTTCTGAAATTAATACTGATTATGTAAATAATGAGGGTGTATTAAACCATAGTAAGTGCCGATTCAATAAAGTAGAAATGCCAGTTCTAAAAAACTGTCCCCATTGTAAGTCGCAAATGGTTGTAAAATTGCAGCAGATGGTTGATTGGCAGAAAAACCTTTACTCTAAATACGATATTTATCGCCCAAAAGGAGTTCCAGATAGTGAGTACTGCAGTGTCACAAGGCGTTATGTATCGAGGGATACCACACTGTCTAATATATTCCTATGCTTAAATTGTCACACTCATTATAGTTGGCTATATATTTCAAATGAGCATTCAACCATAGATGAGGAAGATGCACGACAATTATGCAAAATGTAGGCGTAAAATCCAAGATTTAAAGGTAGCTATCAAATAGACGTTATCGTTCTTCATTATTGTGGAATGTAGAATAGTAAGTCTTGTCCTAATCTACTTTCCGAGCGGTATAAGCAGAGAGGTCGAATATATCGATAAGACCAAAGCCAGCATACCGATCATACTAATAATGAGTGTTAAAGTTGATAAGAGCTTTGATGGGCGTTGTAGTGTAATAGCCGAAAGTGTTAAACACACAACAGGAACTATCGACCACCATTCAATGGTACTAAAAACAAACTTAGTATAAGCTGTTTGTTCTACGCCAAAGCTTATCCAAAGTGAGATAAAACGTTCAATGAATTGTGGTTGTGCTATGAAATAAATGAAGAATGACTGTATTGTGATACAAGTCATGATAAAAATCCAAAAAATTACTTTTTCATAATATGGTTCAGTACTGTTGAGAAGTAATATTAAAGGGTGTAATGCCTTAAATATAAAAAATCCAGCTCAAAGGCTGGATTTTTTATTGCTAAAATAAATAGCTATAGATTTACTTACTCTGGAACCAAGTATCCGCTTTGCTACGGGCACTAGCAATGTCTGAGCTTGATAAGTTCAATGCCAACTGACCAATTTTGCCGCGAGCTTTGTTGCGTACTTTTTCATCTAGCATGCCATCACGGGCGGCCAAGTCATACCATTTATAAGCATCGACCAAATTCTTTTGCTTTTCATCTAACAATGCAAGCGTATAGCTGGCACGGTTATCACCACGCATTGCAGCTTTTTCTAACCACAGACGTGCTTGTTGCAAGTTAGGCTGTACGCCTTCGCCGCGCAAATACATGATGGCAAGATTTAACTGAGCAGGGGCAACGCCTTGCTGAGCGGCTTTGGTGTACCACTGGATTGCTTGTTGGGTATTTTGCGCAATACCTTCACCTTTTGCAAACGCTTGGCCAAATAGAACTGAGCGTGATCGTTACCTTGGGCGGCACGACTAGACAACTCGCTCACAGGCATAAGCTCAAAACGTGAGGTATCAAGCGGTACGTTTGATATTAACTCAGCATTGGCTAAACCAGCACAAGAAAATAATGCAGTAAACAACGCAGCTTTTAATAATTTCATAGCAGCTCCAAAATTAGGCAGTTAATAAGCAAAAAAAATTGTACCGCTAAACATTGTCTCGCTAAAGACAGTCAGACGGCGATAACAATTAGGTGGAATCTTGCGATATGAACTTACCTAATCATTAGCAAAAGGGGTTGTCATCTCTAAATCAGAGATTTCACCCTAACTGATTAGACAAACGGTCGTAATAGTGGGGTGGCTGACAATATTTTGCTAGCTTAACACCCAAACTTACGAAACTCAAATACTAATTACAAGGTCACATAGACGTTTGTACCTGATTGTCCTTAACAAAATCAGACAGTTACTAAAAAATTATATTAAGTTAACAATCCATTAAGGTTAATACTAGCTCGTAAAGCACTGTTTAGCAGTCGATAAAACATCAAGACAGCTGATAATTTAACGGTTATTTTTTGGTCACTCGGTAGATAGCGACGTCTGCTAATAAGTTAGGGGCTTGTCTTATTAAAGCTTTCATTAGCGGTGTGTGACCTTTTTCAGAATCACTAACCGCAAAACGGTTAATAATATGAATATCATGCTGCGCACATAACAGTTCAAAATCTTTAAAGGTACATAGATGAATGTTTGGCGTGTTGTACCATTCGTAAGGTAGCGCTTCAGAGACAGGCATCATACCTTTTAGCCCTAAATGAATGCGGTTTTGCCAATGCGCAAAGTTAGGGAAGGTGATGACTGCTTCACGGGCGACTCTCAGCATATCAAGCAACAACTCATCAGGTGCTTTTACTGCTTGTAGGGCACGTGCCATGACGACCGTGTCAAAGCTGTTATCAGCAAAACGCGCTAGACCATCGTTGAGATCCTGCTCGACAATTGATAAGCCATTACCAATCGCCTCATTGATTTTGTCTTCATCAATCTCTAGTCCGTAACCTGTCACGCCTAGTTTCTGCTGTAAGTGGGCAAGCAGCTCGCCATTGCCACAACCTAAGTCCAATACATGTGCTTGCGGCGCAATCCAGCGCTCTGCCAGTTGGTGATCCATTCTCATGAGCGTTCTCCTGTGGCTGAGCGGCTAGGGGTAATAAATGGCGCAGTCAAAAATCCTTTGACCGCACCCATGTAGCGAGGAATATCAAACAAGAATGAGTCATGTCCGTGCGGCGCGTCAATATTGATATAGCTGACTGGTTTACCAGTGGCCATCAGCGCATCGACAATCTCTTGCGAGCGCTCAGGTGCAAAGCGCCAGTCAGTGGTGAATGAAACGACTAGATACTGGCATTGTGTATGGGCAAAGGCGGTTTTGAGCGCAGAAAGCTCTTGCTGACGATCAGATTCAATATCCTCAATCGTCGTTACCGCATCTTCTAACTCACTCTGTGCATTCGCCTTGCTAGATTCGACTGACGCCGCGATTGATTCTTCTATTTGTACTGCTGACTCTGTAGTATCTTTTGCTACGGTTGATGGGTAGTCGCGTATTGGATAGTCGCGCGTCGGATCAAAGTAATCTAAGGCTTTGGTCATAAGCAGATAGGTATTAGCATCGAAGTTTTCACTAAAGCGCTCGCCTTGATAGCGTAGGTAGCTTTCGACCTGAAACTCGACATCGTAGCCATACATGAATTTGCCAGATTTTAAATCACGGCCAAATTTGGCTTTCATCGCGTCATCAGTTAAATAGGTAATATGCCCAACCATACGCGCCAATATCAATCCGCGACGAGGATAAGTGCCTTCTTGTATATAGCGTCCGTCTTTAAAGTCAGGATCGGATAATATAGATTGGCGCGCCACTTCGTTAAAGGCGATATTTTGAGCAGATAGCTTTGGCGTACTGGCGATGACCACACAGCGCTTTAACCGCTCTGGATAATCAACAGACCATTGTAGCGCTTGCATACCGCCCATTGAGCCGCCGACAATGGCGTGCCAAACGTCGATGCCTAGACGATCTGAGAGCATTGCTTGGGTTTTTACCCAGTCTTTGATAGTGATCAGCGGAAAATCAGGGCCATACACTTGCGGCTCATCGCTGCTATTTGCATCAAGGTTGTCCGAACTAACACTATCCGAATCAACGCTATCTGGATTAATAGTGGTAGGCCCTGTTGAACCAAAACAGCTGCCGATATTGTTGACACAGACCACATAAAACTGATTGGTATCGATGGCTTTGTTCGGACCAATCATATTGTCCCACCAGCCTGCTTTTTTGTCATCAGCACTATGGAAGCCAGCTGCATGATGATTGCCCGACAACGCGTGGCAAATCAGAATTGCATTTGATTTATCGCGATTGAGTGTACCGTAAGTCTCTACCATCAAGTCAAACGAGGGCAGGGTACGGTTGCATTCTAACGTTAAGGGCTCAGCAAAATGAAAATTCTGGGGCGTAACGACACCCACAGACCCTACAGCACTGTCGGTATTGGCTGAGCTACTAGGGTGAGGTTGTGAATTAGGATGCTG
Source organism: Psychrobacter sp. ER1 (assembly GCF_048631835.1). Classification (NCBI taxonomy): domain Bacteria; kingdom Pseudomonadati; phylum Pseudomonadota; class Gammaproteobacteria; order Moraxellales; family Moraxellaceae; genus Psychrobacter; species Psychrobacter sp. ER1. The sequence continues at coordinate 552,131 of NZ_CP184640.1, forward strand.
GTCACTGGTATTATCAGAGCGTGCGTTCAAAGCTACCTCGCAAGACTACAATCATCAATAAAATAAAAGCAAAATGGCACGTTGCTAACAGGCTATTTTACTTACACGGTTTTTATAAACTGGGCCTGCCTATTGTATGGTGATGCGCGTTGGAGTACAACCTTTGGGCAGACCTTTCGACCGCCATTTCTATAGCAAATAGACCATAGGTGAATAATGAATAAGTGCTAAATATAGTGAATAAGGGAAGAATAAAGGACAACTGCGTATCAAATTGTATAAGGGTGCTTTTGCAATGCGCTATTCATGGATAAAATGCTACACTAATGACGTCTATACTCCATAGTGTCTACACAATCCTGCGTTCTCTCATTGTGATAGTTGTGACATTACTCCCAATAACTTACTGCTGATAAATAGTGCTGCTATGAAACCTGAATTGCCTCCACGTATTGCCGTCCTGTTAGTCAACCTCGGTACACCAGATGAGCCAACGGCACCTGCCGTACGTCGCTATCTCAAACAGTTCTTGTCAGACCCGCGAGTGATTGAGATTCCCAAGTTTTTATGGGCAATCATCTTGAATCTGTTTGTATTGCCCAGTCGTCCTAAGCGTGTGGCAAAAGCTTATGCCAGCATTTGGGAAGGTGACTCGCCGATTCGTAAGATACTCAACAGTCAAGTTGAGCTATTGGAACCACGTCTGGCAAACAGCGTGGCGCCATTTCGTGTCTCTGTGCATTCTGCGATGAGCTATGGCAATCCTGGACTGCCTGATGTTATGGATGCACTACGCGGAGAAGGGGTGGATCACTTTGTCATTCTGCCATTGTTTCCACAGTACTCGGCCTCATCTGGTGGCGCAGTATACGATGCACTGACGAAGTGGACACTCAAGCAGCGTAACCTACCAAACTATACGATTGTCAAAGACTACTTTGCCCATCCGCTATACATTCAAGCATTGGCCAACTCGATTCGCCGCTTCCAAGACAAGCACGGCAAGCCTGAAAAGTTGATGTTTAGTTTTCATGGTATCCCGCAGCCTTATGCTGATAAAGGCGATCCGTATCCTAAACGCTGTAAATGTACCGCTGCACAAGTGGCGCATGAACTTGGCCTGACAGAAGATGAATGGATTATTAGTTTCCAGTCACGCTTTGGTAAGCAAGAGTGGGTCAAGCCGTATACCGATGTGGTGTTGGAAGATTGGGGTCAGTCAGGTGTGCGCTCGGTACAGGTGATTAGTCCGGCGTTCTCGGCAGACTGCCTAGAAACATTAGAAGAGTTGGCCATTGAAAACCGTGACAACTTCCTCAATGCTGGCGGGCAAGAGTATCATTATATCCCTGCACTAAACCTTGATGAAACACATATTGAATTGCTTGAAGCGTTGAGCTTGCCATTGGTAAAAGGTTGGGCTGGCACGCTTGATGGCTGGGTTTAGAGAGTCGAAAGTCGCTGTTTTAGTAAGTTGAATAGTAGAATGAAAAAGCACGCTTAATATAGTTAAGCGTGCTTTTTTGGTTTAGAGGGGTAGGTCAACAATCGTATTAAGTGCTAAAAATCATCATCGTTGCTACGTTCGGCCGCTTCTCTATCAACAATATCCATGGCATCTGGATAATCGCTGTCATCAAGGTTGTCCTGAACCAAAATCTCATCGACACGTGACTCATCGATATTTTGACGATGCGCAGGTGTCAGCCCTTGGGTCGCATCACTACCGACTTCTGAGTTATTAAATCCCGCACTATTATCAATCACATCATCGTTATCAATAGTATGCAGCATAGGATTGTCCAAATCGACCAATTGGTTGTCTTGTTCATCCTGATTATTGTTATTCAAATTATCTGAGTTATCGAAATTGTCATTATTGTTACGACGATTACCGTCAATATGATCCATCTCTTCTGGTAGTGGGTTTTTGAGTTTTCCATGAATAATTCCTTATTGTAGTTATTAAATGTCGCCATCATTACAAGTAAAAATATCGCGCTAGCTTGTTAAAGCATCGCTCATTGCAATATAGATAATATGCTTCTCAGTTTGTACGCTTAATCAACTTTTCACTAGTAGTAAGGTGTGACAGGATGTTCAAAAAATGTAAGACGTTGATTAGAACGCAAAACGACTACTCAAAATGAGCAGCCGTAATTGTTTATGAAATTTCTACTAAGTCTTTGTAAGATAGCAAAGTCGTTAAATAAGAAATCAAACTTATAGTTTTAATTATTGGCGTGGTCGAACTTGTAATTTAACTTCTGTACTAGACATGACTCATAGTTAGCCAGTTTAAATTGCCATAAATAGGTCAAGGCAATACCGTAGATTGCAGTCTCAGCCAGCTCTTCGACAATTTCACCAAATGTATGCGGGAACATAATAGCGTTCTCGCCCATGTACTGAATGACAGCCAGTACAGTAACGCTAAGATAGAGCGAAACTGGCACGTTTTTTAGCACTGCCCATAGGTAATGCCTCGAATAGACCAGCAAACCAAGCGCGACGAGATAGATAACGGTAAGGACGCTGTCCTCCCACCAGTCATAAGATTGACCAAGCATCGAAAAGTCGCTTGGAACCAGTAAGTCTGGTAGATAGTTCAACTCTCGACGAATGACAGAAACAAATATAAGTACGGCTGCCAGCCAAAAGCCTTAATTTGTTTGACATGACTTTTCATAACATATTGTAAAATACGCAACAGGCATGCTATCAAAAGTATAATGCCAGGGACTTCAATGATGCCATCTGAGCTCAAAATAAATGACTCCTGCGTATCAAAAAGAATGTGTTAAAAACAAAAAGTGAGCCCAAAGGCTCACTTTAAAGCGAAAATATCGAATAGTTAGGGTTTAACAGATGCCCTATTATAAACCCCATACTTAGATATTACTGTTATGAAATATTACTAACTGGTCATAAGTGATTGTTAATATAAACAATATATAATGACTTATTGTAGTGTCAGTTATTAAAAGCTGTCATATCTGCAAGGTACATCGATAATCATACCTTACATACTTGATTAAATGGCAGTGAATGATTAATGCGCCTCATCCCAGTTTTGACCACTATCGGTTTCGACTAATAAAGGCACTGCAAAGTCGACATTCCAGCCTTTTTCTACTGCTGTAGTCGTCAATACATCTTGCATAGCATCAGTAATCAGCTGGCTAACTTCGTCTACTTTATCGGCATCCACTTCAAACACCAGTTCATCGTGAACCTGTAGCAGCATTTTGGCTTGCTCCTTTGGCAGCACTTTATCAACGGCAATCATAGCAAGCTTGATTAAATCGGCAGCAGAGCCTTGTAGTGGGGCGTTAATCGCCGCGCGCTCAGCACCTTGCTTGACCATACGATTACTATGATTGATATCAGGCGTATAGAGCTTACGGCCCAATATCGTCTCGACATAGCCTTGTTCATAAGCACTTGCACGCGTATTGATCATATAGTTTTTGACACCCGGATAGCGCTCAAAGTACATATCGATATAGTCTTGTGCTTCGCCGCGACTCATCTGTAGCTGCTTGGCAAGTCCAAAGGCACTCATCCCGTATAGCAAACCAAAGTTGATGGCTTTAGCATTACGACGTTCGGTTGAGGTGACGTCTGCAACATCTTTACCAAGTACTTCGGCAGCGGTAGCCGCGTGAATATCTAACCCTTCGTTAAAGGCATGAGTTAGGTTCTTATCACCTGAGAAATGTGCCATTAAACGCAATTCAATTTGTGAATAATCGGCGGCCAAAATAACGCGACCTTCTGGGGCGATAAAGGCTTGACGAATTAAGCGACCAGTCGCCGTACGAATTGGGATATTTTGCAAGTTAGGATCTGTCGATGACAAACGCCCAGTGCTCGTTAATGCCTGATGGTAACTAGTGTGTACACGATCGGTTTCGCTATCTGCGACATTATCCAGCGCATCAGTATAAGTGCTTTTGAGCTTAGATAATCCACGATACTCTAGCGTAATATCGACCAATGGATGATCGATTTTTGATAGTACCGCCTCACCAGTTGAGTATTGACCAGACTTGGTTTTTTTGCCACCAGCAACGCCTAGCTTTTCAAACAGCATCTCACCAAGCTGCTTAGGAGAGCCTAAGTTAAACTCTTCACCTGCTACTTCATAGGCGCGCTTCTCTAGGGCGATAATTTCTTCATCAAAGCGTTTTGACAGCTCGTTTAAGAAGGAGCGTTTAATCAAAATACCATGCGCTTCCATTTGGCAAAGTATCTCTGCCGTTGGAATCTCTAGCTCGTGTAGCAATTTGGCATTATTGGCATCGTTAGCCAGCTCAACGCTGAACACGTCAAATAATTGATAGGTGATATCGGCATCTTCACACGCATAGTCGCTCGCGATATCGATGGCCACTTGGTCAAAGGTAACTTGCTTAGCGCCTTTACCTGCCACATCTTCAAAGCTGATGGTTTGCGTTTGTAGATAATGACGTGCCAAATCGTCCATACCGTGGCGAGTGGCTGCTGCATTGATGACATAGCTGGCAAGCATGGTGTCCATTGCCCAGTTATTTGGCTGCTCATGTATGGCGCCGACTAGATCGATATCATAGTGAGCGAGGATATGCGCATCGTACTTTAGATGCTGACCGATTTTACCGATATTAGGATTCTCTAGTACAGGTTTTAAGCGAGCTAATACTGTATCACGATCAAGCTGCTTGGCTATCAGCTCATCACCTTCTAGGCTATGCGTAAGCGGAATGTAATAGGCTTCATGTGCTTGCACCGCGAAAGATAAACCAACGATTTGTGCATCACGCCAATGAACGCTAGTGGTTTCGGTATCAATGACAAAATGCCGAGCAGCTTCTAACAATTCGACCAAGCTATCAAACGCTGGCTCGTCGAGTACAGTGTGCCACGCTTTATCATGGTTAGTACTGTCTTTGATGCTGTCGATCTTGGTGGATTGGAGCGATTTTGCCACCTGTGCCTGTGACTCAATATTCGCTTGGCTATCAGCAACACTTTTAGAGCCATTGGCAGGGTGATTTGGATGATCAAGCGATGCCAGCTCATTTCTAAACTCAAGCTCATTATATAAGTCGCGCAATTCATCTATATGCGCACAAGGATCGGTATTGATTTTTAGATCATTCCAATCTTGACCGATGGCTAAGTTAGTGACGATAGTAGCAAGCTTTCTGTTAAAAGGAATATCGTCAGCATGCTCAATCAGACCTTTTGCCCCGCGACCTTTGATAAAGCCAATGTGCTTGAGCATATTTTCGATATCACCATACTCAACGAGCAGGTCTTTAGCAGTCTTTTTACCGATACCAGGTACGCCTTTAATACCATCAGAGGCATCACCCATTAGCGTTAAGAAATCGATCATTTGATTTGGATTGATACCAAACTTATCGATTACTGCTGGCGTATCCGTGACTTTACCTGTAAAGCTGTCTTCTAGTATCACGCAGTCATTGACCAGCTGCATCATGTCTTTATCACCTGTTGAGATGACCACATGATGGCCTTGCTCGACAGCACGATGGGCAAGTGTACCGATGATATCATCTGCTTCTGCACCCTCGATACGCAACAGTGGAATACCTAAGGCGGTGACTAAACGATGAATATAAGGAATTTGCTCTACCAGCTCGACATCGATGGGCGGACGAGCGGCCTTGTAATCAGCAGACATATGATGGCGAAAAGTTGGTGATTTGGTGTCAAAGCAGACAGCCATGTGGGTAGGGTGATAGCGACGCATCAGCTTTAGTAGTGCGTTAAGTGTGCCACGTATCGCATTGGTGATTAAGCCCTGCGAGTTTTGCATAGTTTTTGGCAAGGCGTGATAAGTGCGGAACAGATAATAGGATCCATCAACCAAAATAAAAGGCGGCTGATCTTTGTCTACATGACTGGTATCCATCAGCGCCACGTTAGGCATGCTATCGAAGTTCGGTAATGCTTTGGGGTCAAGCGCTTGGTGAGAGTTGTGGTCGTTATCGGTGGTATTGTCAGCTATGTCATCAGTCATAAAAGTCACTTATCAGCTATTAGATAAAAATATATACGCTTATTATAACGATAAAATCAGCGCGTGCCGAACTGCTTAACCGTTACGAGATGTTGTAGCGATAATCTTTTTCACCAAGATTTCAAACAAAAAAAGAACCCAGACTAACTGGGTTCTTTTATAATTAATATATTTTTCATTATTAGTTGATAATGGATCTCATAATACGTTATCTTACTTCTGAAGAGACTTCGACATCGATGTTACCGCTGGTTGCTTTCGAATATGGGCATACTTCATGCGCTTTTTCGACCAATTTTTGGATCTCGTCAGCAGATAGGTCTGTATTATCAGCGATGACGTGGATTTTTACGGCAAGCTTATATTCATGATTATCACCTTGTAATAGGTCTACAGAGGTCTCAACAGTTGAGCCAAATGTAGCGCTTTCCATTTTTTTGACTACGCCCAAAGCGCCATCAAAACAAGCGCCATAACCCATCGCGAGTAATTGCTCAGGGTTATTACCTTTTTCATTACCGCCTGGTGGTACCATATTGATTTCAAGGTCACTATCGCTTAAGGTTGCTGTACCATGCGGCCGCCAGTAACAGTAGATTTGGTAGAGTATAAAGATTTCATGACACATCCTTTGTTGTGAGTTTTTATGTTTATATTTAAGTGGTAAATCTTAATATGAAACCTAGCATAACAAATCGCTCACGCAGCTCAGTGCATAGAGAGTAAATATATACTGCTAGTTTGTAAATGAGATTTCGGGCTCAGTTTTATTCGTTTTTAGATTTACAATCTTATCGTACAGTTGTCAAAGAGGTACAATAGCGGTAATGAGCCATATATACGTTATCAGTAAGGATAATAGAAATCTAAATCATAAGGACATTGTTCGATGAATAGAGTGGTTGCGATATCTGGTGTTTTCTTCTGGACAATGCTTGCTTTGATAGGCTGCGAAGTAGATGACGGCAGTTATGGTTCTGACAGCGACAATATTACGTTGACGAGCTTTGCCAATAGTTACGATAGTAAGGCCAACGATACCGCTATTGCACGCATCGATGAAACCTATCGTACTGGTGCGCGCGAGATCAAAACAGCCAATCTCATCAACAGTTATAGCAACCAAAGCCTGAATGATTTAGACAGAACCGTACTGGCAGATGATTTCGAGGGTCGACTTGAAAATAAAGACATCGAGGTTAATAATCGGACGGTCAAACGCCCCATATATGAAAAAAACACCAACAATCAGCTAGACTATCAAACTACTTATAAGACGCTCAATTTGTCGGGTTTGCGTGCGAACAGCTATGTTGCTAGTACAAATGTGAACAATAGATACGGTATTATTACCGACTTAAACAACTATTCTAAAATTCCGACCAATGTTGCCTTTCCTGAAGGGTCGGTTTGTTATATCCCTGTGGTAACTAGTGAGCGCTGGTTTTTGGCTTTTAATGATAAAAACAAGACTGGATACGCCTCCATAGAGAGGTGGATTGAAGTGGCCAAAACCCGCTTTAGTGCTGATAGAGATCATAGAACTTCTCAGTTCGGAGTGGGCGTAGGCAATCAGCAGCAAGCCGCGCAAGTCATGTTTTTTGAGTACGATGACCAGCCTGCTTATGAATATAGCGGTGTTGAGTACGGAAAGGACGTCTATGAGGCAAACTATGTCGCCAAAGGTAGCACCGATCCGAACACAGACAGTCGTTTTGACGTAGTCGATTGTACAATTGTTAATGAGGTGGCTGGCGACTTCTTAGCTGAGCAAATCGAACGCTACTATTGAGATAAATTGATGGCTATTAGTCATGCTACTTAAGTATGATGATCGCAATTTAAAAGCCCAAAAACACGCTTCGTTGAAATAACGGGGCGTGTTTTTTATACGCTAATTCTGCACCCTGATGCTAAATCCGCTACAATACGCCCATTATTTATTTTATTTATTTAGAGTCACTTCTAAATCACATAACTGTTGAAGCTGAAAATTATGAGCGTAGATCCAAAGAAATTAAACAAAGAAGTTGCTAAGCGCCGCACCTTGCCATCATCTCGCATCCCGATGCTGGTAAGACCACCATGACCGAAAAACTCCTGTTGTGGGGTCAAGCGATTCAGGTAGTGGGCGAAGTAAAAGGCCGTAAGACAGATCGTCATGCCACCTCAGATTGGATGAGCATGGAACAAGAGCGTGGTATCTCAATCACGACGTCTGTCATGCAGTTTCCGTATAAAGACCATATGGTCAACCTACTAGATACCCCAGGTCACGCCGACTTTAGTGAAGATACCTATCGTACCTTGACCGCAGTGGATAGCGCACTGATGATGGTCGATGGCGCAAAAGGTGTCGAAGAACGAACCATCAAGCTAATGGAAGTTTGTCGCATGCGCGATACGCCAATCATTTCGTTCGTCAACAAGCTCGATCGCCAGATTCGTGAGCCGCTTGAGCTACTAAGTGAAATCGAAGCGGTACTAAAAATTAAATGTATCCCAGTGACTTGGCCTATCGGTATGGGTCAAGACTTCATCGGTGTCTATCATCTGACTGAAAATAAAACTTACTTTTATGAAAAAGGTAATGGCGGCAAGATGACGGTCTCTGAGACCCGAGAAGGCTACGATTATCCAGATATCCGTGAGCGTCTAGGACAGTTGATGTTTGACGCTTTCGAAGAGTCGCTTGAGCTGGTACAGATGGCGTTAGAAGAGTTCAGTGTTGAAGCGTTTTTGGCTGGCGAGATGACGCCAGTATTGTTTGGTACGGCATTGGGTAACTTTGGGGTAAACATGGTACTTGATACCTTAGTCAAGTATGCACCGCCGCCAAAAGCTCATCCAACGACTGAGCGTGAAGTATCAGCCACCGAGACAGATTTTACAGGCTTCGTCTTCAAGATTCAGGCCAATATGGATCCGCGTCACCGTGACCGCATTGCGTTCTTGCGAGTGTGCTCTGGTAAGTACGAGAAGGGCATGAAAATGAAACATGTGCGTCTGGGTAAAGACGTACGTATTGCTGATGCTCTGACCTTTTTAGCAGGTGACCGCGAGGCGCTAGAAGAAGCCTATCCGGGTGATATCATTGGTTTGCATAACCATGGCACCATCTCTATTGGTGACAGTTTCACTGAAGGCGAGGAGTTGAGCTTTACCGGTATTCCGCATTTTGCTCCTGAATTGTTCCGCCGTGTGGTACTAAAAGATCCGCTTAAATCAAAAGCTCTGCAAAAAGGTCTTCAACAATTAAGTGAAGAGGGCGCAACGCAGGTGTTTATGCCGCAGATTAATAATGATTTGGTTTTGGGTGCGGTCGGTGTCCTACAGTTTGAGGTGGTCGCGCATCGTCTCAAAGAAGAGTACAAGGTTCAATGTACCTTTGAGCCAGTATCGATAGCTACGGTACGCTGGATTCATTGCGATGATGAAGTAGCATTGGCAAAGTTCAAGAAAAAGCCCATGACCAGTTATCAATCGATGGTGGTGGTTATCTGACTTATCTTGCGCCATCACGGGTCAACTTACAATTGATGCAAGATCGTTATCCAGAGATCACCTTTAGCAGCACGCGTGAGCATTAAAACGACTGTTATCAAATCAACCGTATCACTGTATTGTTCATTGATTAAGACACGCTAGCCGTGTCTTTTTTATTGTCTGTTATTTATGTGATAAATGCGAGGAGATAAGCATTTAATTGTCAACAGAACCTTAAAAACACAAACAGTGTTCCTACAATACAGTGCAATTGTTACGGTAGAATGATAAACAACATTTTATATTTATAAAAGAGGACATATGCACACTACGACTCAAACTGATGATAAATCTATATCGGCTGATCTATTTTCGATAAAGGTAAGCCAGAGACGTTCAATTGCTATGTTGACTGGCAGCCTATTATTAAGTGCCGTTAGTATGTCGGTAAATGCAGGAAGCTTTCTTAGTAGCACTGAATATCTACCGTATCAACTACCCAGTAATATACAAGAGACATGTGACAAGCGTGATAACTGTCCAGAGATTGAAGTTAAATATCTCAAAAGTAGTCAAAACTGGATAGATGAGATTGCCAATGCCCGTATCGATAACTTAGTCGTCAATAGTCAGATGACAGAGTCAGCACCTATCAAGGGTGAAAGCAGCGAAAAAGAAGTTACGGATGCTCTTGATAGCTTTGTGAGCTCGCAATTCCGAGATATGCCTGATGATGTGTCGTGGGGTTATAATCTGATGGTAACGCCCAATTATCTAGGTCATGTCGATGAGTTTGAACTGTTTGAGATTAGTTCCTATGTCTATACGGGCGGTGCACACGGCATGCCTTATAGCGAGTACCTAGTGTTTGACCCAAGTACCAAAAAGCAAGTCACGCTTGACGATATGCTTATCTCAGGTAAAAAACCTCGTTTTGAGGCGCTTGCCTATGATGCGTATAAAGGATGGGTTAAAACGGTTGCCGAAGATGTGAGCAGTTATGAGAAAAACTGGCCATTTACGTTAAGCGATAATGTGACCTTGACTGATACAGGCGTTAGCATTCGTTACCAGCATTATTCTATCGGTCCATACGCTTACGGTATGCCTGTCCTTAATATACCGTATAGCAAGCTTGATAAAGTTATAAAACCTCGCTTTATACCAAAGTAAATGCTGTATGGTGTTTGAGGAAAGTACTTAATAAACCGTGCTAGGCAAATATTATTAAAAAAATAGCGACAATACTTATCATAAATTGGCAGTAATATTTTAGAGTTATTATTTTTAGCATCATTGGATATTCAATAGAAAAATAAGGAGTTATAACATGACAAACGAGACAGATAGTATGAATACGGCAGCAAGTACAACTTGGCAGCTAAATGCATTGACGGAAGCGTTAGGTGATCTAACACTGACGGTTAGTGATAGCTTATCTATAGGTCGTGGTAGTGATAACGACGTAGTACTAGGTAGCAAGCAGGTCTCTCGCAACCATGCAGTGCTCAGTGTGCTAGATGGTCAGTTGTACGTGAAGGACTTAGACTCTTCTAATGGCACGTTTATCAATGAGCAACGTATTGCAAATAATGAATCTAGTCATCTAAAGGCAGACGATACGCTTGGCTTTGCAAGTTTTAGCTTTCAAGTACAGGAATCTACTGCACCTGTGACGACGTCAGAGAGTAAAACGCTAGCGCCAGTGACCACAGAAGAGCCAGTAGCAGATACACATGAGAATGCTGACACGGCTACTGTGCTAGAAACTCCTGCCAGTGAGCCTGTGACCGAAGAGCAAGTAGTTGAGGAAAGCGTTCTTGAAGAAGATCCAATCAAAGAGCAAACAATTAATGAGCCCGTGATTAAAGAAACTGGTATCGAAGAAATGTTACCTGCTACAGATGATACTGTACCTGTAGAACCTTTATCTGTAGATGCCGGCTCAGATATGACCGAAGACTCAGTAACTTCTACGCATGAAACCGTTGAACCAGTTATTGAAGAGCTAACTACTGAAGAAGCCGTTGCTACAGAGCCAGTTGTCAAAGAAACAGGGATTAATGAAGTACTGTCTGACGCGGAAGCAGCATCGCCTAAGCCAGTAGAAGAAACGCCAGTTGCCACAGAAGGGGTGAATGACACATCTGTACCAACAGCAACCCAAACAGAAGCTGTGTCGTCTACAGAGCCATCACAGGCAGCATCTACTGATAGCGCGCCAGTGGTAGAAAAGCAGCCAGCAGTGCATGAAGAGCCAGCAGTGCATGAAGAGCCAGCAGTGCATGAAGAGCCAGCAGTCCAAGACGAACACGACAAAACAACAAAAACAGAGTTACAAGAAGAAGCTGACCCTGAAGTTTTAAAAGCCAAACAAGCAGCTAGTGCACAGTTTTCAGGCACGGCTAATTTAGGGCAGCCGCGCGATCTTGGTACCGAAGGCAATAATGCGATGGATCAAGAAATCAGCAACCCTGCTCATGCAGGTCATGTAGAGAAAAAGCGAGCGGCGGCTGGTTTATATGGGTATTTGTGACCATTCTAATTATCGGTTTGGCCTTATGGTTGTTTAATATGGGCGGTGCATAATTCAACTCTACACTCGGTCTTTGTCGTGATTTTTGATAGAGAGCCTTATTGTGCTTACCGTTTTTTAAACAAATGACTCATTATAGCGTCGATATTTTAGCGAATATTGGCGCTATATTTTATAGAGCAGCTTATAGTTTTGTTATTGCCTGTAAGGTGCTAAGAGAGCGCTATTATGATGACTTTTGAAGAATACCAAGCTTTTAGAGATAGAGGCTTTAGTCACGCACCGCTAGTAAAAAAGCGTCTGATGGATGCGCAGACTCCCGTATCTGTATTCTCCAAAGTGCGTGATCTAAACGGCTCTGCCTATCTATTTGAGTCTGTAGTAGGTGGTGAGCGTTGGGCACGATATTCGATGATTGGCTTGGGCAGTGATTTGATTTTGCAATATGCAGACGGGAATATGACCGTCAAAAAAACCGACCATATCGATGTCGAGGTAGTCGAGGATCCGTTTGACTATATTCGCAAGCTGATGGCGCAGTATAAGATGCCAACGGTAGAAGATGTCGCTGCGTTACCGAGCTTTAGCGGTGGGTTAGTAGGTTACTTTGGTTATGATATGGTGCGGGTCATTGAGCCGAGTGTGGGCTTGTCCGATGCACCCAACCCCATGACCATGCCAGATATGTGGCTGATGTTATCAATGAGCGTCATCGTCTTTGATACTCTAGAAAACACGCTGTCAATTATTGTCTATGCTGATTGCAATAATGAGGATGGTTACAGTAATGCCATTCGTGAACTAGAAAAAATAGAAGACAAACTGGCAGAAATGCCAAATTTGACTGCACCAGTGATGCCGACACCAAAGTTTGTCTCACAAACAGGTGCAGATAAATACTGCAACGACGTCAATAAAATAAAGGATTATATTGCCGCAGGTGACGTCATGCAGGTAGTGCCAGCGCAGCGATTGACAGCAGACTATACAGGCGACTCTCTAGCCGTCTATCGTGCGCTTCGCTACCTAAACCCATCCCCATATCTGTTTTTGGTGCATGGTTATACACTCGACGATCACAAACGCTTTGATATTATCGGCGCTTCTCCTGAAATTCTATCTCGTATCGAAAATGGAAAAGTGACGGTAAGGCCGCTGGCAGGGACACGGCAACGTGGCCAAGATGAGGCTGAAGACCTCGCGCTTGAGCAAGAGCTGTTAAATGATGAGAAGGAAGCAGCCGAGCATTTAATGCTTATTGATTTGGGTCGCAATGATATTGGCCGTGTTTGCGAGTATGGCAGTGTCAAAGTCACAGAAAAGATGTTTATAGAGCGCTACTCACAAGTGATGCATATCGCATCTAATGTTGAGGGTACGATACGAGCTGACAAAGATGCACTAGATGTATTTTGCGCTACTTTCCCAGCTGGGACGCTATCGGGTGCACCCAAAATCCGCGCTATGCAAATTATCGATGAAATAGAGCCAGTACGCCGTACCGTCTTTGGTGGCGCGGTAGGTTATCTAGGTTGGAATGGTAATATGGACACGGCCATTGCTATCCGTACTGCAGTGATGCGCCGCGGTGAGATACATATTCAAGCCGGAGCAGGGGTCGTTGCTGATTCTATTCCAGAAAAAGAATGGGATGAAACCAATAAAAAAGCATTGGCATTAATAAAAGCGGTAGAAATGGCCTGTAATGGCTTGCGTATTCGCTAATTAAAGAGCTAGTGATATGGCAAAAATAAAGGCTGCAAGTAAAAAGCCAATTTATCGTCATATTTTTATTTATAAAAAAACTAGCTTAATCAGTGACTTAAATATTTATATCAAATTAATTTAAAAAATATGAAAAAGTGCTTGCGCATCTCAAAAAATTTGATAGAATAGCCACCACTTTAAGAGAACAAGCCGACTTAGCTCAGTTGGTAGAGCAACTGACTTGTAATCAGTAGGTCGCCAGTTCGATCCCGGCAGTCGGCACCATCTCTCTTAAAGTAGCTTTTTATGAATTTGCCTTAAATGTAAGTCATTTTTGTTCAAAGCAACCTAAGGTGGGGTTGGGGAGCGGTCAAACCCAGCAGACTGTAAATCTGTCGCGAAAGCTTCGAAGGTTCGAATCCTTCCCCCACCACCATATTTTCTAAAGTTTGTCATAGCGCCAAGCATACTCTCTATATCTCATAACTCTCGATTAGAGTTATCCTGAATAAGAGTAAATGCGGGTGTGGTATAATGGTAACACCTTAGCCTTCCAAGCTAATGACGCGGGTTCGATTCCCGCCACCCGCTCCATATATACACCATCGCAAAGCATAACAATAAATCATCACGAGAGTCAGTAATTATTGCTGCATCGTGATATTTTTTTAGTGCAACTCAAAGGTTTCAATATACGCTCATATAGCTCAGCGGTAGAGCACTCCCTTGGTAAGGGAGAGGTCTCGAGTTCAATTCTCGATATGAGCTCCATTTATTGTTTACACCTTTTATGCTTGTTTTGCTATTTATATAACTTTGCGTCGATATCGAAATTATAGAATATTGAAATATATAACAGTAGTGCGGTAGACAATGATTCAAAGGTGACACTGAGGTGTTGCCTTTTAGTGCTGTCAGTATATTAATAAATATTGGTTTTGATGGTCTTATATAGAGAAGACTAAAACTAATAGGTCAGTATGCAGACATTAATACATTATTTTTTGCATTTTGGTTTTCCTCTTTTTATTGCGATTGCGTTTTTTAGAAAAGAGTGGAAAAAAACATATCTGATTTTGCTTGCGACCATGCTGGTTGATATAGATCATCTGGTAGCAAACCCAATATTTCAGGCAAATAGATGTAGCATTAATTTTCATCCGTTACATACTTATTATGCGATGCTAGTGTATTTTGTTTTACTCTTTCTTCGTAAGCCTCTTAATATCATTGGAATTGGATTGCTGTTCCATATGTTAACGGATTTTACGGATTGTTTGATGATGTCGGTCAGCTAATATCGCGACCTTGCATATCAAGATAATTATACGGTTATAAGAAAGGTTATAATCAATCGAGCTTTATATCTACTAGTTAGAGAGAAGTTGATTTCGATTGAGAGATGTATGACTATTTAAGACAAGTCAGCGTATAATAACGGATACAAGAATTAGTTCGGAGCATTGTTTAAGCAGTGGTTCGTGCGGTTGATAGCTAGGTTTATGATGATTTAATTCTATTATGAGCCATTAAACAGCTTTTTATTGATCATTCACCAAAAAAGAGGAAATACCCATGGCAAAGGCCAAGTTTGAACGTAACAAGCCACACGTCAACGTCGGTACAATCGGACACGTTGACCATGGTAAAACAACCCTTACCGCTGCAATCGCAACCGTAGCTGCAATCACCTCTGGCGGCGAAGCCAAAGACTACGCGTCTATTGACTCAGCACCAGAAGAAAAAGCACGTGGTATCACAATCAACACCTCACACGTAGAATATGACACAGACAGCCGTCACTACGCTCACGTAGATTGCCCAGGTCACGCCGATTATGTTAAAAACATGATCACTGGTGCGGCACAGATGGACGGCGCAATCCTAGTAGTATCTGCAACTGACGGCCCTATGCCACAGACTCGTGAGCACATCTTGCTTTCACGTCAGGTTGGCGTACCGTACATCATCGTATTCATGAACAAATGTGACATGGTAGATGACGAAGAATTGTTAGAGCTAGTAGAAATGGAAGTTCGTGAATTATTGAACGACTATGACTTCCCAGGCGATGACACGCCAATCGTTAAAGGTTCTGCTACTGAAGCCCTAAAAGGCTCACAAGAAAAATACGGCCAACCAGCTGTTGTAGAACTACTAAACGTACTAGACACCTACATCCCAGAGCCAGAGCGTGACATCGACAAAGCATTCCTAATGCCAATCGAAGACGTATTCTCAATCTCAGGTCGTGGTACCGTAGTAACAGGCCGTGTTGAATCTGGTATCGTTAAAGTTGGCGACGAGATCGAAATCGTTGGTATCCGTGACACTCAAAAAACCACATGTACTGGTGTAGAGATGTTCCGTAAACTGCTTGACGAAGGTCGTGCAGGCGAAAACTGTGGCGTACTACTACGTGGTACTAAGCGTGAAGACGTACAACGTGGCCAAGTACTAGCTAAGCCAGGTTCAATCACTCCTCACACCAAGTTTGACGCTGAAGTATATGTATTGTCAAAAGAAGAGGGTGGTCGTCACACACCATTCCTAAACGGCTATCGTCCACAGTTCTACTTCCGTACTACTGACGTAACTGGCGCAATCCAATTACAAGACGGTACTGAAATGGTAATGCCTGGTGATAACGTTGAGATGGGCGTAGAGCTTATCCACCCAATCGCTATGGACAAAGGTCTTCGCTTCGCAATTCGTGAAGGCGGCCGTACTGTAGGCGCTGGTGTTGTTGCTAACGTATTGAACTAAGACTTAAGTCTCAGCAATGAGCTTATGAATTAGTCATAGAAAAGGCCATCCTATTTAGGGTGGCCTTTTTTTGATAAAAAATAAATAATGTAGTTACTTACTCATATAATTTAAGTACAACCAAATGATGAGACTAATTAAATGAAAGGAACGTCATGTTTGTGATAGAAGCATTACCAACGAATGCAGTAGAACACGAAAACGTCATTCAAACTGTTGCCGATATAGAAACGATGGTGCAGCCGGATGATGCTTGGAACCAGAAAACATTGGCTGAATTGCTTGAACAAGACAGTATTCGTCTGCTGATTGCTTACGATCAAGCCAAAGAAGATAGTACTTCTTACCGTGAGATAGTTGGCTATTGCTTATATCAAACAACTTTTGAGCAAGCAGAGGTGTTACGTATCGGAACTGATCCAAAGTACCAACGCCAAGGTATCGCTTCGCAGGTATTGAATAAACTGCATGAGCTGTTACAGATTAATCAGGTAGAGAGTCTTTTGTTAGAAGTACGTGCAGACAATACAGCGGCGATAGCGTTATACGAGCAACAAGCATTTAGCATCATTCATAGACGCAAAGGCTATTATAAAGTGCCACATAAACCAGCAGTCGATGCATTAATCATGCAGCATACTTATATTTAATGAAGTGAGTAAAGCTTAGGGCGTGTCCTCAATTCAAACGAGTGTCCTCTAAATGGGCTAAAAACAGCTAAATTTTGCCAAACATCGTCAAATAGTTGGTCAATATCTCGATATTATCTGCACTATTTTCCTCGTTTGACGGCAATTTATCTCATTTTTATCACCATTTTTAAAATGAGGACACACCCTAATAAAAAATAAGCAGTGATAATAAAAGTGGCTATAACCGCTATGATATAAAAGCAGGGTTAGCTAAGATTTAAACTTTATTGCAAAGGAATTTTCTTTTTACAGACTTCCACATCAAGCTGATAATCACTATCGGCTTTCATTCGACCTAAAATATCCAAGCGTTCGCTCAGTAACTCCACCATTATGCTGATATTGGCTTGCTGTTTTTTAACCTGTTCTAGTTTTTGCTGTGTTAGTACAAGCTGCGAATCAATATCCAAGTGACCATCGTAATAGTCGTTTAAGCTGTTTTTGATTTCGGTAAGCGTAAAGCCAATAGCTTGCGCGCTTTTGATCAGCTCTATGCGTTCGATACATTCTGGATGAAATTCGGTATATAGACGTGAGCCTGCCTGACGCTTGCGAGATTTTAGTAGGCCTAATTGCTCGTAATGGCGAACCGTATCTTTGGTCGTATTGGCTTTTGCTGCTAGCTCTCCAATCAATAGAAACGATGTATCAAGTGCCATAATAACCTCTTATTTTTTCGCTATGACAATCATAACTCTAGTTGCCACGGCGATTCGCTATCTAGTAACGATACCGCTAACGGTTTATGAGAGTGCTTTTGCCATGGCACAGACTGGCTGCCAATCAGGTTGTCTAACTGAGCTAGGAAATCAGCACGCGGTAAAGTAGTCGCACCTAAACTCATTAAATGATCGTTCGGTAGCTGACAGTCAACGAGTGCGACATCACTTTGCTCACACAGGCGCATCAGACCCCAAAACGCTAGCTTTGATGCATTAGATGTTCGATGAAACATTGATTCACCAAAATAGATGCCGTTTATTTTTAACCCGTATAATCCGCCAATCAGTTGACCTGCCTCGTCCCAAATTTCAACGCTATGAGCAAAGCCTTGCGCATGCAATTTGGTATAAGCTTCGATCATCTCATCATGAATCCAAGTATGCTCACCTTCGGGATGATTGTCATTAAGGCCATCACTGCGCGGTAAGCTACAGGCATGTATGACATCGTCAAAAGCTTTATTAAGCGTCAATTGCCAACGTTCGCGATTTGCTTGCTTACGTAGAGACTTACTCGGTTGATAAGCCGAGGGGGCGATCACACAACGCGGCTCGGGACACCACCAAGCAATAGGCTCATCTTCGTTAAACCAAGGAAATAGTCCCTGAGCGTAAGCTGATA
The DNA here is from genome assembly GCF_048631835.1 of Psychrobacter sp. ER1. NCBI lineage: Bacteria > Pseudomonadati > Pseudomonadota > Gammaproteobacteria > Moraxellales > Moraxellaceae > Psychrobacter > Psychrobacter sp. ER1. The sequence goes on from NZ_CP184640.1 coordinate 570,693, forward strand.
TCAGCGTTTCAGGTGCTAGGTCACCGCCCATAGCGACGATGCCAATACCATCAGGATCGATAGAAATGGGATCAGGAAAGTCATAACGCCCAAGACTTTTTAAAGTCTCAGGCGTAATGTGTTTATCGTGCTGTTGAGTAAAGTTGCCCATTTAGGCTTCTTTATCTGCAGTTAGTGTTGAATCATAAGTGTGGTCACGAGCGACGGTTTCGCCCAGTGCATCCAAGTACTTTTCAGCATCCAGCGCAGCCATACAGCCTGTACCAGCAGAAGTGATGGCTTGACGGTAAACGTGATCTGCTACGTCACCTGCAGCAAACACACCTTCAATACTGGTCTGAGTAGCATTACCATTCAAACCACTATTAACGATCAGATAGCCATCTTTCATATCCAATTGATCTTTGAACAAGTCAGTGTTTGGCTTATGACCAATAGCGACAAACATACCCATTGTATCTAGTTGTTTGGTGCTGCCATCAATCATAGATTCGATAACGACGCCATTGACGCCCATGTCATCACCGACCACTTCTTTCACTTGATGGTTCCATTCGATTTTGACATTGCCATTTTTGGCTTTTTCAAACAGCTTGTCTTGCAGAATTTTTTCAGAGCGTAAGCTGTCACGGCGATGAACTAAGGTCACTTCAGACGCAATATTAGATAAGTACAAAGCTTCTTCAACCGCTGTATTACCACCACCAATTACCGCAACTTTTTGGTTTTTATAAAAGAAACCATCACAAGTGGCGCAGGCTGATACACCAAGCCCTCTGAATTTAGTCTCTGATTCTAGTCCCAAGTACTGTGCAGAGGCGCCAGTTGAGATAATGAGCGCGTCACAAGTATAGCTACCGTTGTTACCTGTTAATTGAAAAGGACGCTCGTTTAGGTTTACTTCGTTGATATGATCGTAGACCAATTCAGTACCGAAACGTTCCGCATGCGCTTTCATACGTTCCATCAATGCAGGACCTGTCAAATCATGCGCATCGCCTGGCCAGTTGTCGACCTCAGTAGTGGTGGTTAATTGTCCACCGACTTCCATACCAGTAACCATAACTGGCTTAAGGTTAGCGCGTGCTGCATAGACTGCGGCAGAGTAGCCAGCAGGGCCTGAGCCTAAAATAATGAGCTTTTCGTGACGTGGAGCAGTAGTGTCAGTTGCCATGAGTTGTTCCTTGCTAAATATACGAATTAAAAATGTAAGTTATAAATATAATAAAAGAGGAATATCAAAAATGACTACGAATATGCTTCTTCTAATTGCTGTGTGATAATAACATAAGGGCACAGCGCACAAAGTGCAAGTTTGCTAAAACAAACACAGGTATCATTAGAATCAAAGAATAAATAGCTTTGGAATATAAGTGCGAAAACGGAGACTATTTTATAGAATCTAGGCAATACAGTTAGCCATATTTTTCCACTATTGTTTCGCTAACCAGCTGTTTTCTTGGACAAAGTGTTTACTGATTTACTTTCTTACACGCTTTCTTGATAAGACTGTCGCCACTGCACCTATGTATTTGTTATTATAAGAAGTTATGCCAAGTGTAGTAGGAGCCACGCGATAACGGTTGTTGCAGGGTTCTATAATTGGTATATGCCAAACAAACACTTCGCTGGGTACATTTATGTCAACACTTTATGTCAGCATGATTAGGCTTAGTCATGCATTGGCGACCATTTAGTATTAATAACAAGGCAGATCTTACGTGATATCAGCACCGCTTATTGAGTATTTAAAAAGGGAATGTTTACCCTCCTTGGGTTAATACTGGCCGTTTATCTGTTTGTCATTTTGATGACTTATACAGGCAACGATCCTAGCTGGTCGCACATCAGTAGTGATATGACCACGATTAATAATATGGGCGGCGAGGCAGGCGCATGGTTGTCCGATTTGCTTTATAGCTTTTTTGGGTTTGGTGCTTGGTGGTTTTTGGCATTTGTGGTTTACGAATCTATCCTAATTTGGTGGGAAAACAAGCCAACGTTTTGGCTCATGCGATTGGTCGCTTATGTGTTTTTACTATTAAGTGCTAGCGCATTATTTGCACAATTGGTCTCTTTAGTTCAGCAAGTCACGAACCCTGACGCCATCGGTCTCGAAGGTGTCGCTGGTGGTATCATTGGGCTAGAGTTACAGGCGCGTTTGGCACAGCTGCTATCGCAGTGGGGGAGTGTGGTTTTCTTAGCAGTATTCGTTGTGATTACCGCTACGTTTGCCTTTAACATCCATTGGATGACGATATATCAAAAGGTTCGTGCGCTGTCGTGGCTTGGTTCAGGTGTAAAAAGTCAGGATGCTATCGACGCTACTGAACCGAGCATTGCATCACAAGATGATAGCCAAAACTTAGATGAGTCGGTAGATAAAAAGTAGAGCATGAGCAACTGCCACTTGAGTTGCAGTCTGCGGAAAATAATAGCGGTGCTCAAGACGTCAGCAGTAGTGGACGTTTCGGTAGTGTATTGTCAGACTTTTTGGCAACATCAGGATTGGCAGATAGTGTCAAAGCCTCTGTCATCGCAGCAAAAGCAGCGGCGACACTTAATAGCTCAAAAAGTGATCAGGCAAATACCGATACAGAAAAGTTTAAAGCTGCTACTGATAATACAGCCAACAATGCAGTCCAGCCATTAGTTTCAAACTTGACTGCACCTGTTACTCGCAAAGTTGAGCCGAGCTTTGCGTGGAATGATGCCAGTACGGTCGATGACTTACTAGCAAGTGAGCAGATGGCTTACAGTGCTAGCGGCATGAGCAGCTCCGCTATGCCTGTACCCAACTATTCCCAAACGGTCACTAGTACCACGGCATCGTTAGAGAAAGCAGTGCCTGCTACTGTGACCACTACAATGATGGAAGCAGTTACTCAACCAGATATAAATGATAAAGAACCACTAACTCAGCCATCAGTTAATGAGTCAGTGAGTAGTAATTTAGCCAGTCAACCAGTCATTGAACCTGCTGAGTCTAAAATCTCTACGACATATGAGACTGCAGAAGTAGATAAGTTGGCAGAAGCATGGTTGGCAGAGCATGCTGATATACCAGAACCTACAGAATCTATCGTAGAAACGCTAGTAGACTCTAAGCCTGTTCAGGAAACCGTAGCAGCTGAGCCAATAGTACCAGAGAAGACTCTAGAATCTGTCGTAGAAGAGCCTATTAGTTTTGCCCAGGATTTAACCAATCAACTGTCTGATACGCCTGTAGAGCTGCCACAGATTAACAGTGCATCAATAGTCTCTGAGCCTGAAGTCGCTCCGGTAACAGTAGAGACTGAGCCTGCGTTGCCAGATGTGTCAGACATGACACCAACCAATACGCCTCCTGCCAATCCAAAAGCAGCGCCAACGGTGGAAGTGACTAGCCCAGTCTCAAATGTACAGCCTGATCAGAAAGCGCCTGTGCAACCATCTGTTAGTTTTGCTGTTCCAGAGGGCGATAGCAGCAACCATATCACTGATATGATGCCAGATGACGATAGTGATGACGATACTAATGTACCGGTCATGCCGCATATTAGTGATGACGCAGCCTTCAGTCAAAAGTCGCGCTCGATGCAAACGGCAGCTTATCGCAGCAGTCTAACGCCCATTCCAGAAGTCTCTATATTGGATAAGCCCGATCCCGACCGCAAGCCTAGCTATACTGTGGCTGAGCTTGAAAAGCTGTCTGAATTGCTAGAAATTAAGCTACAAGAATTCAATGTAAAGGCCTCTGTGGTTAATGCTATCCCTGGCCCTGTCGTCACCCGTTTCGAAGTAGAGTTGGCTGCTGGTGTGAAGGCTAGTAAAGTCACAGGTATCTCGCGTGATTTAGCGCGCTCACTATCGATGGCTTCTTTGCGTGTGGTAGAAGTGATTCCGGGCAAACCCTACATCGGTATCGAAGTGCCTAACAAGAAACGTGAAATGGTACGCTTGATTGAACTGCTCAATACCGAAACGTTCAAAGACCCTAAAGCGCAGATTAGCATGGCGATGGGTAAAGACATCGGTGGTAACCCAATCATTACTGACCTTGCACGTGCGCCGCATATGCTGGTCGCTGGTACCACAGGCTCTGGTAAATCAGTATTGGTCAACTCGATGCTGTTATCGATGCTACTCAAATATACGCCCAATGAGCTGCGTCTTATCTTGATTGATCCAAAGCAGTTAGAGCTTGCCAATTACAATGATATTCCGCATTTGCTAACGCCAGTAGTCACCGATATGACGGAAGCGGCTAGTAGCTTGTCATGGTGTGTGGCCGAGATGGAACGTCGCTATCAGTTGATGAGTTTGCTAAAGGTTCGTAAGCTCAATGAGTTTAATAAGAAAGTCATCGCGGCGGAGAAATCAGGCAATCCAATGCTCGACCCTCTATGGCGTCCAAATGACAGCGTAAGTATTAGCCAAGCGCCTAAGCTAAAAACACTACCTATGATTGTTATTGTCGCGGATGAGTTTGCCGATATGATTATGCAAGTTGGTAAACAAGCCGAAGAGCTCATCACACGTTTGGCGCAGAAATCGCGTGCTGCAGGTATTCATTTAATGCTAGCGACTCAGCGTCCATCAGTCGATGTCATTACAGGTCTGATTAAAGCCAACATCCCAGTGCGTGCGGCATTACGAGTCAACTCAAAAGTCGATTCACGTACGATTTTGGATAGTGGCGGTGCTGAGGATATGCTAGGTAACGGCGATATGTTGTTCTTAGGGCCAGGGCAAATCGAGCCAGATCGTGTGCATGGTGCTTATGTCAGTGACGAAGAAGTTAACCGTGTCTGTGACGCTTGGCGTGAGCGCGGCGCGCCTGATTATATTGATAATATGGCAGGCAACTTTGAATTGTCTAGCCCAGGCGGTGGTAGTACAGCCAATGCTTCTGGTGAAGATGATGATTTATATAATGATGCCGTGGCCTTTATCATGGAAACACGTAAAGTGTCTGCCTCAAGCATTCAGCGTAAATTCAGCATCGGCTACAACCGTGCAGCGCGTATTGTCGATTCTATGGAAGAAGCTGGATTGGTTAGCTCGATGGGCAAAAGTGGTAAGCGTGAACTATTGATGTAGATAAATACTATCCTTAAAAACTGGTTTTAATTAGTTATCTTTAATTGTTCATATTAGAATAAGTATCAAAAGTATTAACTGCACCTGCTGAATATATAGGAAGGTTTTATGAAGAAATTGGTATCCATTATTATCATTATGTCTTTAGGTATCTACGATATAGCGTTTGCTGATACGTTCCAAAAGCATATGTACTGCTCTAAGCCTAGTAAGCCCTACAATTTTACATCCGAAGCCCAGTACAATAGGTTTGTCGATGACGTTAATAAATATCAAATTTGTATTAACGACTTTGTTGAAGAACAAAACCAGGGAATTAAAAATCATCAAAAATCTATAAACAATGCAATTGAAGAGTGGAATAGGTTTGTTCAGTTCGAATTGAAATAAATTTTTGAATAATAGAAAAGTCGAGCAAAGTTGTTTGACTTTTTTTATGTGTAACTATAATTAAGAATGTAAAATTTAATCTTATTAAACACTATCAAACTAGGGAAGGTTAGTTATGTTTAAAGAATATACTCAGTATGATGGTCTCGCCTTAGCAGCATTGGTCAACTCAGGTGAGGTCAGTGCAAAGGAATTGCTAGACGCTGCTGTCCATCAAGCCAATCAAATCAACCCTAAGCTAAATGCTATCGTGCATCGATTTGATGAGCGTGCTTATAATGCTGCGCAGGCGGGTTTACCTTCAGGTATATTTACTGGCGTGCCGTATTTACTAAAAGATTTGTCATTTAGTTTCGCCGACGAGCCGATTACGATGGGCAGTCGCAGTGTCAATATCATTTCGGAAAAAGACAGCGAAATCGTCAAACGGATGAAGGCGACAGGTGTTAATACCTTTGGCAAGACTAACACGCCTGAGTTTGGTTTGATTATCACCACTGAGCCAAAAGCGCATGGCGCTACTCACAATCCTTTTAAAAAGGCTACAGCTCTGGCGGCTCGTCAGGGGGCAGTGCAGCAGCAGTTGCGAGCGGTATTGTACCGATGGCAGGCGGCGGTGATGGTGGCGGCTCGATACGTTTTCCATCTGCTTGGTGCGGTACGTTTGGGTTAAAGCCAAGCCGCGGACGTAATCCAATGGGCCCTAATCTTGGTGAAGGCTGGGAGGGGGCCGTGGCTGACCATGTGATTACGCGTTCAGTGCGCGATAGTGCGGCGATGCTAGATGCCACTAGCGGAGCAGAGATTGGTGCCCCTTACGTTATAGCTCCGCCAGACGGTACTTTTTGCAAGCGGCAATGCGTGCACCGCGAAAGCTAAAAATTGCTTTGCATCAGCAGCCTTTGATAGCCAATACGACAGTGGACAAAGAGGTGTTGGCGGTACTTGTGCAAACGGCTAAGCAACTAGAGTCTATGGGTCATGAAGTAGTACCAGCCGAGCCAAACATCAATATCGAGCAGTTTTGGCATGACTTTATCGTTGTGGTCTGCGCGCATACGGCTTTTACGATTGATAATATCGAGCGTGAGTTTGGGGCTAACCATATCAAAAACCTAGAGCCACAAACCTACAATATGGCGCTGCTTGGGCGTTCGCTATCAGCGGTTGATTTGGCACACGCCAAACATGGTTGGCATCATAGCCAGTATCAGACAGGTCTATTACTAGAAGACTACGATATGATTTTATGCCCGACTGTGCCCACGCCTGCGGTAAAGCATGGTGTACTACCGCCTAGCCGTATGGATGAGATGATGATGCGTAGCGCCGAGGTGCTTAATAAAGGTTTTAATATGGGTAAATATGCCTTTAGCTCAGGTATGATTGAAAAGCTCAGTGCCCCTGTATTAGGTAAAATGGGTTTTACGTTATTGGGTAATGTTACGGGGTTACCCGCGATGTCAGTACCCGTTGGTATGAGCAAAAAGGGTCTGCCAATTGGTATGCAGTTAATCGGGCGTATGAATGATGAAGCGACATTATTCAGTGTGGCGGGCGAGATGGAGCGTGCAGGTTTATTTACCAAACACGCTTTTGAGAAGTAGGGTTAAACTTTAGTGTTCGCATTAGTCGCATTCAATCAAAGCGATAGATGTCCATACCCAAACTATGATGGGCCATACTTTGATGAACGACAGAGACGCGCTGACCAGTACCTAATGCAAAAAACAGCGGTAGCAAGTGCTCATCACTTGGATGAATGTCCTTGTAGTCTGGGTATTGCTGCCAATCGAGTGCCGTGGGAATGTCTATTTTGAGCTGCTGTAACAACCATTGCTTAAACGTTTTGGCTGCTTGATCGATGCTGTCAGCTTCCCAGCGCAATGCTTGCAAATTGTGCGTAATGTTACCTGAACCAATGACGAGAATTTGCTCATCACGTAGATGTGCCAACTGCGCGCCTAACTGATAGCAGGCGATACTGTCATAATGCTGCGGCAGTGATATCTGTACGATAGGCACATTGGCTTCTGGATACAGATGTCTGAGCGGCGCCCATACACCATGATCACAGGCACGCACTGGATTAACACTACAAGTAATACCACGTGCGGTCAGCTGCTGAGCAAGTGCCTCAGCCAGTGCAGGCTGGCCTGTAGCAGGATACTGAATGTCGTAAAGTTCAGGCGAAAATCCTGAAAAGTCATGCCACGTCTTTGGCTGTGGATTACTGCTAATCTCTAGCTTTGCTGACTGCCAATGCGCTGACATAATGACGATGGCACGTGGCTTAGGTAGGTTTTGACCAATACGTGCCAGTGCGCTGGTCGTCGCAGACTGCTCAATTGCAAGCGTAGGCGCGCCATGCGAGATAAAGAGCGCTGGTAGCTTAGATGTATTCGTCGCTACATCAGACGTATTTTCCATGCGGCAGCCGCTGTGATAGGCGTCTGCACATTATGATGATCATCACGTTGATGAGAGGACTTAGAGGCGTTGGGTGTCGCACGTTTTGGATATTTCATGTTGCATTTATTAGGGCGTGCGTCAGTTTTTCAATCTATTTTAGGGTTGATGTTTTAAATCAAACAAATAGCTTAAGGCGTGTTCCCATTTTTAAAATGAGGACATACCCTAGTATTTTGTTTAATTACCACGGTGATAAGGGTGGTTATTATTGATACTCATCGCGCGATACAATTGCTCCATAAGTACGACGCGTACTAGCGGATGCGGCAATGTCAGTGCTGATAGTGATAATTTTGCATCGGCCTTTGCCAATACTTCTGGCGACACTCCATCTGCACCGCCGATGACCAAGGCGATATCATCGCCTTGTAGCATGCCATCAGAGAGCTTATCAGCCAGTCCTTCGGTCGAAATCATCTTGCCTTTAACATCTAATACCCACAATTGCTCGCGGCTTGATGCATTATGAGCGGCCAGTATGGCCTGACCTTCTTGCTCACGGTACTGTGCCAAATTAGCATCTGAAGGGTTTTTGCCCGCTTGGCTGCCGCAATTTCGACAATTTCTGTGCTTAGCATCGGTTGAATGCGTTTGTAATATTCGTCAAAACCTGTCTGTACCCAGCTAGGCATTTTATTGCCAACGGTCAAAATCCTTACTTTCATAATACTTACCATCTCGATAATTGAATTCAAACTTACTAAGGCGTGTTCTTAATATTTTGTATCGTTCGTTCTTTATTGTCTACAATTTACATCAGAGGGTTAATCGTCTCTGATACGTTGCTACTTGCGCTTTGATCGTCCGCTTGGCTTGGCTTTGGAATGACAGTCAGCTTTGCATCAGACTCAAAAACAATGGCTTCGACATCATCAAAGCTATTAATCCCTTCAGAACGCATGGCACATTCGATTTCTTGACGCGTCAAACGCTCATCGCGCATGGCGTCTGGCAAAAACTGTCCTTGATAAAAAACGATACGCGGCTCTGATAAAATAAAGTTACTAAATTGCGGTGAAATAGCCGCATATTTGGTCACCACAAATTGCAATAGGTACAATACTAAAATAGACGAAACTCCTTCCACAAAGGGGATGTCTTTGAGCAAAATTGTACTGGCACCCAACGAGCCGATCATGACCGTCACGATCCAATCGAAGTTATTGAGCTGTGACGTTGAGCGTTTGCCAGAGACTTTGGTGACTGTCACGATCAACACATAAACCATAACAGTCGTCAAAACAATACGACCAAGCTTGTCTATGTTGTCAAAAAAGATCATGTCCATAATGTTCGCTCCTATTATAAAGGTAAAACAAGTCATCACTAAAATACTACTTACTAGGGCGCGCCTTACTTTGTCTCATTTTTAGTACTATTCTTAAAATAATGACACGCCTTAAACTTAGCCTAACGGATTTTACGCATTAGCAGGGGAAAACTTTGTAGCACCTTGTAGATGATGGTTTGTACTTACGTTGATTTGCGTATAGGGTCTAATAATCGATTGATAGACCATAGACTGATTCGCGCACTGACTAGAGTAAGGACCAGCATCAGCATTAGTGATGAAAGTAGGGGCAGTGGACGCTGCATCGCCATCTCAAACAGTACCTCACGGCTTATCGTATCAAACAGCCAAAACCAGATAGCTGAAAAATAAATGACCGTCAGCATCCAGACAATCACAACCCCACCAAACATCAATTTATTAATCTCATCTCGCGCTAATGCTCGCTTCTGATGTTTGATAAATTTACTGACAGCGATATAGGCCCCTACGATAATAGAAACCACCATGACCAGTTGTGGATTGAGCGCAAGCTTGGTCTGTATCATCATAAATATGGTACTGGCAAGCGTGTATCCAATCGCAAAAAAACCGACATATCGAGCCAGTTTGGGCTGCACTTGTACAAGCGTCTGGGGTTTGTTAAGACTGGTTGTCTGGCGTGACATAAGCTAACCTTTATAAAGGTAAAAAATAGAGTATTGATAATAAGTCGACTTAAAGCATTAATTAAATATCAACGCTGTGCCGTCCAGTCGAGCATGGCATCTAGCACAGGCCTTGCTGCATAAGGATTTAATGCTTGCTCAGTATTGATTATACCGACGACAACGTAATCCTGTCCTGACAGCCCTTTGACGTAACCTGCCATTGAAGTGACGTTATTTAACGTGCCAGTTTTTATCCATGCGCGACCAGTGGCTGCAGATTCAGGCAAGCGATCGCTGTGGGCGGCAATAGTGCCACTAACCCCAGCGACACCTAACGAGTCGACATAGGCTTCAAAATTTGGTCGACTGTAAGCATAAGTCAGTAGCTCGCTTAGGTTGGCGGCGGTGATAGTACACTCGCGGCAAAGTCCTGAGCCATTGGTCAAATGAGGCGGTGGTGTACTGAGATTGGTTTGCCACCATTGATTGATGGTTTGTAAGGCTGCTGGATAGTCTGTCGTAGCAGGTTTACCAAACTGATATAAGCTATCAGACTTTTTGCCATTAGATTTAACAGCCGCTACCTTATTATCCATCTCATTACTAGCTTTGACTTCATGACTGCTTGGACTAATCGCAGTTATGCTAGCAGGTATTGAATGAGTCAGCCTTTCTTTATCGTAAGCGCCTATAGATAACGCCACTTGCTCAGCCATGACATTGTTTGAGAAGTGGTTAATGTCATGAATCTGCTCGGTTAAATTCAACGACGGATAGCTGACCATAGGTAGAGGAGACATCGCGATAGCTGTAAGGCCGTGCGCTCGTTTTGTCGTCTTGGTCATATCGTAAGGGGTTTCTTGCGAGATCACCTGTCCACTCAAAGTATTCCCCAGCGCTTGCCATTTGGCAGCGATGACGTGTACAGCAAACTCTTTGGCATTGGGATATGCCACGTAAAAGACATGCTCGCCGCAGCTCTCTGGCAGACTGGCATTTAATACGAGCCGTGTTTTTTGCCACTGCGGCGCTAGGCTATAGCTGGCTTGCCCACAACTGGCTGCACGAGTATTGATTGTAGCAGGCAGCTGATAGTTGGCTAACCGCGGCTTATAGGTCACACTTGCTTGGCCGTTATCTTGAGGGTAAGTTTTGATACCAATGGTGCTAAAGTTAACCAGAAACCCATCAGGGCTAGCGTTATAGGGGCGTAGCGGTGAGTTATCAAAGGCGGCAGGATCTTTACTAACATTATTAAAAACTGCGCTGTCGATGATGATGTCACCATCGATGTGACGAATACCGGATGCTTGTACTTTATACAGCAACTGCTTCAGACGTTCGTGGGTCATTTTCGGGTCGCCACTTCCTTGAATAATCAAGTCACCATGTAGACGGTTGCCGATGATAAGGCCAGTATGATAAACCCGTGTATGCCACACAAAATCGGCCCCTAAAGTGTCCAAAGCGATAAAGCTAGGCACGAGTTTCATGGTGCTGGCAGGCGTCCGAGGAATATCGGACTGGTGATCGAGCAAAGGCGAAAATGAAATCTTTATAGAGGTTTTATTATTGCTCGCAGTATCTTGTTCTTTGGCGTTCTGATCAAGCGTATGCTGAGGTTCGTCAGGGATCACCGTTGGAATGCTCTCTACGCTCTGATAAGTATAAGGGTCATCGGTATAAGCATGTATCTTTCGCTCGTGCTTCTCAATAGTGCGCTGCTCTATGGTAACTAACGCGCTCTGATGGCTCGGGTCGCTGCTAATTGTATCCGTAGAGGCGTTTGTAACTGGATGCTCAGATACTATAGTAGTTGCAGATTGGCTGTCAGGTTCATCACTATCAATGACTTGAATAGGAGTGGGCAGACGGCTAGCAGCCTTGTCACCCACAGGGGTAATCACGATGCTGATATCCGCTTCTGTCAAGTCGGCACGCGCCAAGGCTTTTTGAATAGCTGCTGGCAACACGGCTTGTGCATGTATCGGTGCGACTATAACTGCTGCCAATAACGCTAACCTAGATAGACGTTTATTAGGCCAGTCTAGCGGTCGCAAATGACGACAAAGCGTGGTGATTTTGGTTGCAGCGGTAGAGTAATGACGGCGTTTAGAAGGGTATCGCATGAGCATCTTTCATCAGGTGGCAAAAACAGCCTATGGTAACATGAGTTGCTGTTTTCGCACACGATGTCAGGAGCACAATTTTAAGGCGTGTCATCAATATGAATAGTAAACTGTAAATAGGCTAAAAATGGCTAAATCTTTGCCAAACTGCGTCAAGTAGTTGGCTAATATCTCGATATTATCTGTACTCCTTTGCTTGTTTGGCTGCTATTTACCTCATTTTTACCACCATTTTCAAAATGAGGGCACGCCCTAGCGATGATAACGACGCCCTTATTTAGATAACTATCTATTGAATTGCGAGCATGACTTGCTGCTAACGCACATGCAAAAAGCCATCGCCGTCATGACCGCATCGTTATAAGCATCATGCGCGCCCAGTTCAGGAATATTGTAATGGGCTAATATGCGATTCAGATGTTGAGCTTGGTTAGAGAGCCCTTGTGTATGTCCGCTGATACGCCGACTGTACAGGTGCCGCAAGTCTATGACTTCGTTTGGTAGCGAGGTTCCCATATAGCGTTTTACCAACGGATTCAAAAAGCCATGTCTAGCTGTGTGCAGAATCCAACGATTGGTCGATTACCTATGAATGGTAGCAGCAGTGCCAACATGTCATCGTAACTCATGCCATGTTCAACATCGGCGGTACGTAGGCCATGGATGACAATAGTGTCGCGGTCTGGCATCACAGGAGGTCTGCAAACCAAATGCATGCCATTACCTGTGTCGATGGTATTACCATTAATATGTATCGCTGCTACAGACAGCAGGTGATGCTTCTTGGGGTTCAATCCTGTCATCTCGCAGTCAATCGCCACCCACTGCTCAGCCGAAGGTGTCGTAAACATTGAGGCCAACTCTGGACGCTGCAATTGCGTCTTTTGCCAAGCGCAAGATAACTGCTGTAACCAGCTCATATTGATTGCTCATCCATCTATGTTGTTTTTGTACTTACAAAATTTCTGTATTTATGAAGCCTCTATATTAAGACTGCCACACTTATGCGATTTCTAGTTGATAGTGTTGACGCAATTGGTTTTTGAAGCTTTTGACTACGGCCAGACACTCTTTGAGTAGGTCACGTTCAAGCGCAGTCAAAGTTGTAGGATCTACTTGCCGTGCATGCTTATCGTCGGTTGAGAGCGCCACAGATAAGCGCTGCGCCATAAAAAACTCTAGCGCTTCAAGCAAAGTATCGGCGCGTTCTTGAGTCATAGCATTAATCTGTACCAAGCCCTTTAAACGCGCCTTGGTACTAGGCACATCGAGCACATTGTTTTCTAATGCTAAGGTACGGATACCATGAACTAAGGGAAAGATACCGGCTTTTTCAGGTCGATATCGGACGATGCTGATTTGCCACCTAGTAAAGGTACAAATTTTTGCCACCATTGATTAACATCGCCAAACTGTAGCGCTGCCCGCGCAAACTGCCTGACAAACATAGGATCTGCTTGTTGATGAGCAAGTTCTAAGTGCTGACGTACTTGTGTGAGCAGTGACTCATCGCCGCAGACGTATTCACCATCTAGTATCGCAGACAAGTAAATACCATGCATCGGGTCAGAGTTCCTAAACCATAGGTTAATTTGTGCAGTGAATTGCTTGAGCGGTTGTCGCCACATAGGATTGGTCATCATGATATTACCATCACACAGTGGGTAGCCAAGCGTTGCTAAATAGCTATTAAAAGTATCAGCGAACTGTGCTAGGTCAGGGTGTGTATAGCCATCACGAATGATGAGCGCATTGTCTTGATCGGTACGCATGATTTGCTCACCGCGCCCTTCTGAACCCATAACGATTAGGCAAGTATTGGCCATCACTTCATCAGGTACGATTAGCTGCCATAGTTTGGTAAATACCTGCGCATTTAGCGTCTGTACCATACGACTGATATTGCCGATTTTGACACCATTATGATGCTGTGCTCGAATATAGCGACCGATCAGCTCAACAGCGGTATCTAGGCTAGATAAGTCCTGTGCTTGCTCGATTTGAATACTAATGAGCTGTGAATGATGGCCAATATGAGCGAGCATATCGCTTTGCCCAAGTACTCCGACGACATCGCCACTCTTATCAATGACTGGCAGTCTATGAATACGATAGCGAGTCATGGTCAGTAGCGCATCGCCAATCTCATCACTGGCTTTGATCGTGCGTAGATTAAAATTGGCATAGCGCTGGCAAGGAGTAGTAGCTGGATCTTGTCTGTCACTCACCGCGCGACAAATATCAGTATCGGTCAGAATCCCTAAGAGTAATCTTGTCTCATGTTGCGCTGTTTGTGAGCCATCTAAATCATCTAGTTGTAAGTCACCTAATTTACTTAGCGGTCTGACCAGCACATGTTTTAATCCAGCTTTGGTCATAATGCGGGCCGCTTCGTACAAGCTATCATCGGCATCGACGATATGCACTGGTAACAGATGAACATCTATCACTGGTTGCAGCATAATTTGCTGTACTTCTTGTTGGTTGGTATAGCTAGCAGGATCTAGCGTTTTATTATGACGTCGTTGGTGCAATGCTTTTAATCGTTCAGGCAGTTTGTCTGATAGCATTTGGCGTACCAGATGATTTTGCGCACTGATTTTATCGATAGCGGTGCCAGCGACTTGGAGCAGTAACGTCTCTTCATTGGCTCGGAATTGATAGGGTTGTATAGACGTACTTTCAGGCTCTAGTTGATTATCCTTGGCAAGTGTTTCAGGCAGGCGGCGACTATCAAACCAATCATTATTGTTCAGACCGTCAGCGTGATTGCTACCTACATAGGACGCGACAAACTCACCATTTAGTGATTGCTCGATTTGCCCTTTGATGACCACATATAGACATTGTAATTCTTCTGCAGGCAAGCTTTCATTTTTGGCAAGATAGCGTATCTGGGTGTTTTTTCTAATGCTTTGACGCTCGGCTAAGCTCAATACATCAAAGGGTGGTTGGCTAAAATCAAGATGGGGCATGGCATCATCCTTGATGGCATATTTTCGGCAGAGACTTTACTATAGCATTAATAAAACAAAAAGCCTCCAATAACCCTATTTATATTGTGGTTATTGGAGGCTTTTTGCTACTGCGACATTTATTCCAGCTACATTAGGTTTTTCTAATTAGCTTTAAGCACCTAATAATTGGCGGATACGACTGATTGCTTCTCGGCTCTCATCGACACTCGCGACCAGAGCGATACGCACATAACCTTGTCCAGGATTATGACCATCAACTTCACGTGACAAATAACGTCCTGCCAATGCATGAATATTGGCTTGCTCATACAGCGCTTTGACAAAGATTTCATCATCACCATCGAACTGCTCAGGCACTTTGACCCAAAAGTAAAACCCAGCATCAGGCATACGTAACTCTAGCAATTCCCCAAGCTCAGACATCCATAGGGCAAACTTTTCTTGGTATAGCGCGCGATTATGAGCGACGTGTTTTTCGTCTTGCCACGCAGCGATAGAGGCGAGCTGATGTGGTATCGGCATCGCACAACCTTGGTAAGTACGATATTGCAAATAAGCCTGCAAAATTTTGGCATCACCAGCCACAAATCCAGAGCGCAAACCCGGTAGGTTTGAACGTTTGGATAGAGAGTGGAACACGATACAGTTTTTGAAATCACGGCGACCAAGAGCCGCACAGGCTTGGAGCAATCCAATCGGTGCTGTATCAAAATACAGCTCGCTATAACACTCGTCACTGGCAATAATAAAACCGTACTGATCTGACAGACGAATAAGGTATTCCCAGTCATCCATTGTCATGACGGCGCCTGTTGGATTGTTTGGACTACAGACAAACAATAGCTGCGTACGCATCCAAACGTCTTTTGGCACCGCGCGATAGTCACCTTTATAGCCATTATCTGATGTACAAGGGACAAAGTAAGGCGTTGCCTGTGCCAGTATCGCTGCGCCTTCATATATCTGATAAAACGGGTTGGGCATGATAACCGTAGGCGATGTATCAGACGCTAAAGAATTGCTCTCTTTGTCAGCTACATCATGATCAACGACCGCTTGTACAAAGCTAAAAATCGCTTCACGTGTGCCCATTACTGGTAATACTTGAGTATTGGCATCAACGTGATTTAGAAAAAACCGTTTCTCTAACCAGTGGGCGATGGTTTGGCGCAGCTCAAACATACCGTTTGTAGTCGGATAACGACTTATTTTGTCCAAGTTTTCGCGTAGGACGTCCAGCACAAATGCAGGGGGCTCATGTTTTGGCTCACCGATACCGAGCTTTATTTCACTGTAACCGTTGGCAGGCTTGCTATCGGCAAGTAATGTTGCCATCTTGGCGAATGGATAAGGATGGAGATGCTTTAAGTTGTGATTCATAAGTGTGATAACTATAATAGACAATTAATAATAAAGTTATAAAGAAAATTTACATTAGAGCAGTGTAGCACTTCTCTAATTTTTTGTCCTTTTCTTCTTATATCGTGAATAGGCATTTACCAAACGTAAGCTATTCATTGTATGACTACCAAATAGGTAGTCGCTCAAAAGTCTTTTGAACCTTTCATAATTTATAATCTATAACAATATAAAAAATGACTACATCACAAAAGTGGTAGATCGTTTTAAGGATAGTTTGATATGTCTAGTGTGCTAAATAATGATGATCTCATCGCTAAAGATATCAATAATGAAAAACTTGATAACAGTGTGCAGCGTTCTAACCTGTATAAGCTGCTAAAAGAGCGTGAACAGAGCTGGTGGCAAGCGCGCCAACAACTGATCGAACGTCAAGAAAAGAAAATGTTTTGGTATGGTGAAAACAGCCTCATTATGTGGCTGTTGTGGCAATTGGTCGGCTACGTGGTAGTGGCAATGGCCTTGATGCTGCTCAATAATATATTTGGTATCTCATTACCGCTATGGCAGTACGTTTCTTTGTTTGTAATACAGACCATATTTTTTGTCAGCGCACTTGCTGCTAAAGGCCAATTGGAAAACAAACTCCAGCGCAAAATAGACAACGACGAGCTAATGCGCGAAGAGGCGCTCAATGAGATGATTATTCTGGCAGAGGATAGCCTGTATCCTGATGTACATGCCAAGTCGCCTATCTCTTTGGAAGCGTTAGATGATTATCTAGACGGACATTTTCACCTAGCAAGCTTGCAGTGTTTGCTACAAAAAGAAGTCGATGCTGGACGATTAATCATGGAGCAGCAGCCACCTGAAGTAGGTGTTTTGCCGCCAGAGCTTGCTGACGATGAATTGAACGAACATGCCAGCGAGATAACCTATAGAAGTACGTTATAAAACGTACTTCTATGATGACTATCAGACTACTTTTACTAGTTAATATTCAAAATAATGGCTAACCAAAACTATCTAGCCGTATCAAAAATATATTACGCTATTATGCTCTTTCTGAACAGTAAGACTGGCTAATAGCGCTGCCTTTAATGCTTCAAGTCTATCAGGTGATAGTGGCTTATCGTTTTGATCACTGATATAAAACATATCCTCCGCACGCTCACCTAGAGTGGTAATACGCGCAGCATGTACTTCGATTTGCTCTTGCAAAAATACTTGCCCAACTCGCGCCAATAGCCCTGGCTGATCAAGCGTTTCTAAGCTCATGATGTGCTGATCTGATGCTTCATTGAATTCAAAGTTAATCACCGTTTTTACTTCAAAGTGTCTTAACTGACGTGGCATACGCTTGTTCGTCAGTTTAAGCACGGTAGGGTCTTTGAACGAGTCGATTAAGCGTTGTTTTAGCTCTTGTTGACTCTCCTCATCGACCAGTAATGTGCCACTAGGATCTAGCAATACATAAGAATCCAAAGCAAAGTCACGGGTCGCTGTGATAATACGTGCATCTAAAACGTCGAGATTCATCTGATCAAATACTGCCATGGTAACGGCAAATAGGTTCATCTGATCTTGGGTATAAACAAAGACCTGTACCGCATCAAGTGCCAATTCGCGATGTTCTCGCAAAACGACCAAGGGCGGACTGTCAGCGTTAGAGGCCAATCCAATCGGTGGGTGATTCAAAATAGCTTCGGTATGCCATAAGATATCTTCTGCAATTTCTCGCAAGAAATACTCATCGCCCAAGTCATCCCATAGACGCAATACTTCATCGCGGTTCATATGCTGGTTATTGACATTATCCAGCATCGTCAACGCTTGCTTACGTGTGGCACTAATCATATCTTGACGATTGGTGGGCGCATCGATATCAGCGCGCAAGATACGCCGAGTTTGTGAGTATAGCTGTTTCATGAGGGTTGCCCGCCAGCTATTCCATAGCTGTGGGTTGGTCGCATTCATATCAGCCACTGTCAGTACATACAGATGGTTTAGATGAGTCACGTTACCGATGAGATCAGAGAAAATAGTGACTACTTCAGGGTCTGAGATATCTTTTTTCTGTGCAGTAATCGACATAAGAAGGTGATAGCGCGTGAGCCAGCCTACTAAGTTCGCATCCGCCAAGCTCATACCATGCGATAAACAAAACTCAATCGATTCAGTTTGACCAAGCTCACTATGGTCACCGCCACGGCCTTTAGCAATATCATGGAACATCGCTGCCAGTACCAAAATCTCTTTACGCTCGATACGCTGAAAGATAGAGCTGACTAGCGGAAAATCTTCTTGAAAGGTCGGATCTGTAAATCGGTGCAAAATTCTAATCAAAAACAAGGTATGCGCATCTACTGTATAACGATGGAACAAGTCATATTGCATGAGGCCAGTGACTTGCGCAAAAGCAGGAATATAGTTACCTAATACTCCATAGCGATTCATGGTACGTAGACGATGGAATAGGTAGTTTTGTTCTTTTAGATTCGATAAAAACAACGCTTTGTGAGTAGGGTTGTCTCTATATATCTGATCGATGCCTCGCGCGGCAATTTTGAGTGCGCGTAAGGTGTGGGTGCGAACTTTATCGATGCCATGCTGACCCATCAATAAAAACATTTCTAAGATAGACTCAGGGTGCTGTGCAAAAACTCGATGATGCGCGATGGCAATCTGGTTGCCAATACGGTTGAACCGTGCATTTATAGGCTGTTTTTTTGGACGTTCATCGTCAGGCAGCTGCGGCTCTATGATCGTTTCATAATAATGATTGGTCAGCATCTCAGACAGTGTTGATATCTGCATCGCACAGCGATAATAGTCACGCATAAACCGTTCGACCGCAGCATTAGGCTGGTCATCAGGCTGGGTCTCGTAGCCCATTAGCTGAGCAATCTCACGCTGATAGTCGAACAACAGCTTGTTTTCATTACGGCCCGTCAGTACATGCAAGTAATGACGAATCTGCCATAAATACCCTTCGGCAAAGCTCAACTCATCAAACTCTTTTTCAGTCAAAAAGTTCTGTTGCACCAAATCATATAGCTTGCTCACGCGAAAATAACGCTTGGTGACCCAGCCGATGATATGGATATCACGTAGCCCGCCCGGTGCTGTTTTGATATTGGGTTCAAGATTGTACTCGGTTGCATTGTGCTGCAAATAACGCGCTTTGGATTCTTCCATTTTTACATCAAAAAAGGCGCGAGGAGACCACTGTTTATTGACGATTTGAGCGGGCATGTCTTGCAATGTTTCATTGCCGATTAGGAGTCGAGCCTCTAGCTGAGCACTAGCAATCGTATGATCAAGCGCGGCCTCTAGCGCATCATTGACACTACGTACGGAGAGCGCAGGCTCTAGTCCTATGTCCCATAGTAGAGCGACTAGTTTGTCAATTTTACTACTAGCATCAGTACCTATTTCACCAGGAGACAGAAGCAAAATATCAATGTCTGAGTAGAGCGATAGCTCACCGCGCCCGTAGCCACCAGTCGCGAAAAATGCCAAATCAGTCTTATCTAACTCAAACCATTTAAACAAGGCAATCAATAGGCTGTCGATAGCGCAAGCACGTGCTGCAACCAGCTGACGAATATTGGTGCCACGTTCTAGTGAGCGGCTGATATCGTCGTTGATCTGGGCCAACCATTCAGGAATGCCAAGTAGATTCTTGTCTGTCACATTTTTGGCTGACAGTGGGGATGAGTCTGTCGCCACCTCACTTGGTAGTATCGGTAAAGGCGTCAAATCAACAGAGGCGATATCACAATTAAACATGAGTGTTATCCAGTTAAGAGTTTAGAAATAGAACGTTTGAGCTGAGCGCTATTGGGCATCTAATGTACTGATGGCTAATAAAAGTCACGAATAGCATATATCAATATAGGTGCTGATAAATATATCAATAGAAGTTATCAGGTCATCTGAGTATAAAGACAAAGCGCCTATAAGCACAATACTCAATATGCCCTAATTAAAGACCAAAAAAAGACCGCCTAAGCGATCTTTGATTGTACTACTGCGTCAAAAAACTTAAATCTTCTTCGGGGCGAGTGGTAAACACTTCACAACCATTGTCTGTTACGACCATGGTGTGCTCCCATTGAGCAGACAGTTTGCGATCTTTAGTAATCGCCGTCCACTCATCAGGCAAAATCTTAGTCTGCCACGTGCCTTGGTTAATCATAGGCTCGATGGTAAACGTCATACCTGTTTTTAGCTCAAAACCAGTGCCTTTTTTGCCATAGTGCATGACTTGTGGCTCGTGGTGGAATTCATCACTGATACCATGACCACAGAACTCGCGAACGATACTAAAACGCTCAGGCTCGACAACGGCCTGAATAGCCGCGCCGACATCACCTAGGCGAGCACCGTTTTTGACCACGCTCATACCCGCGTAAAGGGCGTCTTGTGCCACTTTGCAAATACGCTGTGCCATGATAGAGCCGTTGCCGACGATCCACATTTTTGAGGTATCGCCATAGTAACCGTCTTTGATAACAGTCACATCGATGTTGATAATATCCCCATCTTTTAGCAGCTTGCTTTCAGTTGGGATACCGTGACAGACAACATGGTTGACTGAGGTACAGATAGATTTTGGAAAACCATTATAGTTAAGTGGGGCAGGGATAGCCTGCTGCACATTAACAATGTAGTCATGGGCGATCTGATTGAGTGCTTCGGTACTGACGCCCACTTTGACATGCTCGTCGAGCATGACAAGGACATCACTAGCGAGTTTACCGGCCACACGCATTTTTTCTATGGCTTCTGGAGACTGGATAAGGGATTTTTTAGTCATCATCGTATATCTTATAATTATGGGTTCATTGTAGATAGATTATACCATAAACGTACTAGTGACACTTTTACGTTAAGTGATAGTGTACCTATCATTATCATTGAAAATAATTGCTTTACAGCTTGGTAAGGGCTTATATGACTCATTAGTCAGACTAATATATTCATATTTTGACAAATTAGTTGAATGTTGCAGGATATATAAGTAATGTAATTTTGCCTGCTAACGGAATTAGCAGCAATTTTTACTGTAGTTGTGCAGTAAAAATAACCAAATCAATGATAACAAGGATGTTGTTATGACGCTTTCTTTGTACATTCGTGCAGCTCTCACACCAAAGCCATTGTTACCAATACTGGGTTCAATCAGTGCGGGTGTGCTTCTAATGACCATGCAAACCACTTCTGCTCAAGCTGCAGGACAATACTATAATTGTGCCAATGCTAACGGTTGCAAGTTGGTGGACAGTAAATATTTCACTTCTAGTTACACTAAAACTCAATATCCGGTCGTCTTAGCACACGGGCTTGGCGGCTTCACAACGCTATTTGGAGTCATTGACTATTTTAACGGTATTCCAGAAGACTTGATGAAAGGTGGCTCAGAGGTATATACCACCAAAACGTCAGCGGTCAATAACAGCGAAGTTCGAGGTGAGCAACTGCTACAACAGGTCAAGACCATTGCCGCCATTTCAGGTGAGTCTAAAGTCAACTTATTTGGACACAGTCAGGGCGGTATAGATATTCGTTATGTCGCTGGCGTCGCGCCAAAGTACGTGGCCTCAGTAACTGCGGTATCAAGCCCAGAGCAAGGATCAAAAACCGCTGATTTTGTTAAAGATGTCCTTGAGCCAAATAATACTTCTGGACAGCCATCTAATGTCACCACCCAGCTAGTATCAGGCGTGTTTAATCTGATTGGTGGCTTTACAGATATTGGTTCTGGTATCAGTTTCAATCAAATTCAACAACAAGATGGCTGGCAAGCGCTCGTGGCTCTATCGACCGATGGTGCTGCTAAGTTCAATGCCAAATTTCCTGCAGCAATGCCAAAAAACTATTGTGGTCAACCGACTAGTACGGCGGTCAATGGCATCAAGTACTATTCGTTTAGCGGCGTCGGGCAAATAACGAGCGCACTTGATCCTAGCGATTACCTATTAGCCGCAACGGGCGTACCGTTTGCAGGTGAGTCTAACGATGGATTGGTATCTGCTTGCTCAAGTCGTCTTGGCTATGTGATTCGTGATAATTATAGAATGAACCATTTGGATTCCGCTGATCAAGTCTTGGGTCTGACGGCATGGGGAGAGTCTGAGCCAAAATCTATCTACCGTACTCAGGTAAAC
Source organism: Psychrobacter sp. ER1 (assembly GCF_048631835.1). NCBI lineage: Bacteria > Pseudomonadati > Pseudomonadota > Gammaproteobacteria > Moraxellales > Moraxellaceae > Psychrobacter > Psychrobacter sp. ER1. Next base: position 593,217 of record NZ_CP184640.1, read on the forward strand.
CGTCTGAAAAATGCCAACCTATAAGCTGAACTACAAAACAAAAATGCTCATTGATTGAGAAATATCGTTTATGTCAAATAGCCACCGTCCAGCCTATGTCACAGTTGCTATCATCGCCGTGGTTATCATTACCACAGCGGCGGTTATTTTGTGGTTCAAGCCTAGTAACGATATAAATTCAGCTTCAATCAAACCGTCCGTCTCTAATAATGAGACTAACGAATCAGTGACAACTGAGCTGGCTGCGGGACAAGTCGTGAAAGCTACAACGCCACCCAGCCAGTCTCACTTTGTCACAGGATTAGAAAATTTACCACGCTCATTAAAGGGCACCCAAATTGATGGTGAAATCATCATCGATGAAAATAAACAGTTGGTCGTTACTGAGGGTCTGCGGCGTTTGTTTGATTATTTTTTATCCGCCCTAGGTGAGGAAGAGGAAGCGGTTATATTTGCCCGTGTGGAGAGTTATATTCGCCATCACACACCAGAGCCTGCCGCTAGCCAAGCGGTCACTATTTTTAATCAATATGTTGCTTACCTTAAAGCACTTCCTGAGATAGAGAAGCGCTACGGCAATCTGCAATTACAGGCGACCAAAAGTGGCGAGCTGGATTTGAACGCAGTTGCCCAGCAAAAACAAGACATCGCTAATCTACGTCAGCAGTACTTTGATAAGCCAACCATCACAGCATTTTTTGGTGCAGAGGATGATTACGATAACTATAGTATAGAAATGGTCAGAATTGACCAAAATAAGCAGATGTCTGACGCACAGAAACAAGCTGCCCGTCAGGACTATATTAGTCGATTGCCAGAGAATGCTACTAAAGCCAATATCATGCAACAAGCCAATATTAGCGAGTTGATGACTCGCACTGAACAGATGAAAGATCGCGGTGCTACGCCCGAGGAATTATATAATATGCGCCGAGAGCTAGTGGGCGCACCGGCAGCAGAAAGACTGGCACAAGTAGATCAAGAAGACGCTAATTTTGACCAACGCTTCACCCAGTATGAAACTCAAAAGAATCGCTTATTAAGCCAAGATGTCGATGCCGCCCAAGCGCAGATTCAGATAAATCAGCTTGAACAGCAACTATTTAATGACACTGAGCGTAAGCGTTTAGATGGTTATGCGGCATTGCAACGACAGCAAGCTGTGAATAATCCATAATTACCGTCACTAGCTATCGTCAATAGTTACCGTCACTAGCTATCATCAATAACCATCAATAGTCATCGTTGATAGGGATGGGCAAAGTGAGCAAGATTATAGTTAGCAGCTCATTTAGGTACTGGCAAGAGCAAGTAGCTAGATACTTGCAAAGTAGTACAAAATGCATTCCGAATAACTACTCAGTTTATGATGACACCTCCCTGTGAGCCATGCACAATATTGTCATTGTTTAGAGCATTAAATAAAACAATAAATGAATCATAATAAGTCTGAGCTTTTACTATGTTTATTAGAGCTAATGGCTCAAGTAGATAGGATGTCTAGTAAAAGTATCGGATGCAATACAGCGAGGAGTTGATATGAAAAACATGAGTAAAGTAATGATGGCCGCGACATTGGCAGTTGGTACACTTGCTGCGGGTTGTCAGACGACGAATTTGCCTGCGCCAGTTAACCAACCAATCACTGCAGATGTCTTGCAAGCACACAACTGGCAGCTTGTTGATGCCAAACGTAGCAATGGTGATAAAGTAACGCAGCTATTTTTTGACCCAGCCAAGCCGTTAACGTTGAATTTTATGAATGATAACGGTAGAGATTACGTGGCATTTATGAATACCTGTAATAACATGGGCGCTGGATATAGCGTTGCAAATGGTGAAGTCGAGATTAAAAACGGCATCAGTACTATGATGGCATGTCCTGAACCGCAAGCTAGCTTTGATACTGCTGCCTTAGCTACTGTAAAAGGTAAATATAGCCTTAGTAAGAATGCCAACAATGTGCCTATTTTGACCATTAAAAATGATGCTCAAGTCGCTTATTTTAAAGCCGTTGCGAATTAGCTTAATAATTGAGTAAACAGTTTGACTGGTTCGTAAACTTAAACAATTGTAACTACTTTTCTAGAGTTGCTCGTCTGAAGTTACTTATTTAAAGTTACTTATTTAAAGCTACTCTTCTTGAAACGCAACATGCCTCGCTATCAAGTGGGGCATTTTTTTATCCAAAGTTTGACTCAGTTTAGGCTACACTAGAGCCATAACCCTATAATACCTTTGATATCGTAAGATATTATCTATGGCGTTGAGTCTGCAACAGTGACGATAGTTTTTTAATTATTCACAATACTTTTATCATTAGGATCTATTGGATACCGCGCTATGTTTGAAACCATAAAAGTCATTACTACGATAGCTATAGTTACCGTCCTCACTGGCTGTCAGACATTACCTAATACTTCAGTAAAAAAGCCAACCAGTACAGTCGAGACCAATCCGCTGACTGCACGTATGCCAGCGATTGATCGCCGAGGATACATTGCCTATGTAGAAGAGCAGGGCGCAGGTACGGCAAAAGTATCGACCCTCTATAGCATTCGTCCTGACGGTAGCGCTCGTCAGCTAATTGATCAGCTTAATGGCTATATCTATGCGCCAGCATGGTCGGCAGACGGACAACTGCTTGCCTATAGCAAACAAGCCCCGCGTGAGCATCCCAAAATTTATATTTATGATCGTAGTAGCAATACGCGCAATCTAGTGGTGAATGCTGAAGGCAGTAATATGTCAGCGTCATTTTCACCCGATGGTCAAGATTTGCTTTATAGCTCTACGGTCGGTGGTAATGCTGATATCTATAAAATGCGTCTGAGTGATGGCAGTACCCAGCAGTTAACGACCCTGCCGAGTACAGAGGTACAGCCAAGTTATGCTGCTGATGGCAAGAGCTTTGTCTATACCAGTGATAAAGTCCGTGCTGGACGACCGCAAATTTATCGTTATGACTTCGCTACGGGCAATGCGACAGCTGTATCAACAAATGGGTATGTGGCCAGTCCTCAGCTTAGCTTAGATGGTCAGCGTATGGCTTATCTAAATGGTCGCAAGGCGGCTGTCATGACCTTGACGACGGGACAGGTGGTCAACTTAGCAGAAACAGGGCTTGATGAACCCGCACGTCTATCTCCCTCTGGTAATTATGCTGTCTATCCAACTCGCCGCTTGAGTGTGGGCGGGCAAGTAGCAGGACAAAGTAATGGTAGTCTAGTCATCCATTCGCTGTCAGGCAATACCAGCTATGCCATTAGTGGACAAAATGGTGGAGTCGTGCGCTCACCGATGTGGAGTCGTTAACGTATTAAACGCATATTGAAATTCTAATACTTAATTCAAAAATAAGATAAATCTGAGGATAAAAAAGTATGGCGCACAAAAAGAAGAATGTCCGCAAAAAACTTTGCCCTGTCTGCGAGCGCGAATTTAGTTGGACTAAGAAGCTTGATAAAAACTGGGAGAGCATGGTCTATTGCTCAGACCAATGTCGCCGTGTTAAAAAGTACGAAGGACTGGATCATCAAAAGTAAGATGTCACCACAATACAAGTAGTTAGAAGTAGATGGGAGCAAATAATGGCACATAAAAAGTAAACCTACCGCAAAAAACTTGCCCCGTCTGCCAGCGCCCATTTACGTGGCGTAAGAAGTGGGAGAAAGACTGGGAGCAGGTGATCTATTGTTCTGAGCGGTGTCGTCGGAGTAAATCAAAAAATGACTAGATCAACATAAAGTTCAGACTATCCATTGATAAGCTGAACTTTATTTTTGCACTTTTATTTTTGACAGTTACTGGCGATCAAAAATTACCGTTTCACCATCGTCATTTTGTACTTCCATCTGATCTTCATAGCCGTTGAAGGTGAGTGTGTCACCTGCGACTTTAACATTCATCTGATAAAAAATGATAAATCATCACCACCAGTACTAGTATACAGTGACTGTCCAAGGGTAAATAGACCATTGTTACCTAGAGTATAGAGATTCCAGTCCATACCAGAGAGTGGTACAGTACTGTATTCATAAGGCAACTCTTTATCGACTTCGATATGGAAAAAAGTCTGATTGTCTAAAAGGCCAAACAGTACTAGCTCATCATTAATCTGACCTGCTCGCGCCTTCCAAATACCTAGCTCATTCTCAGACTTGGCTTTTGAAAAGGTATATAGTTCATTGCTTTCTATAACCTTATCATCGTCTCCATCAACACCTAGTGTCAATATATCATCAGTAATTTGTACGGTTCTTAGCACGTCATCTGATAAGCCAGCGCTGCCATTATTATCAAAAACGACATCGCCAATTTCTAATTCATTATTTGCTTTTAGCGAGTATTCGCCCCACTCAATGCCATTATCCGAGCCTCTTGAGGAAGTAGGGCCTGTGACTTGGGTTTGTACGTAGGTGCTGTCGTCTAAAAAGGATAGAGTCACTAGCTCTTCGTTACCAAGATCCATTCGCCACAGTCCTGATAGCATTTTGGAGTCTACAACGGTACTAGACCCGTTTCTTGAGAACATAAACTTCTCGTTATCGTCTATTACCCCGTTTTGATTGTTATCAACCTCAATGGTAAGATCGGTGTCACCAGTCACACGCGCGTAACGGGTACGCGATTCTGATAATCCAACTCCATCATTGTCGTCATAAAACTGTGTGGTTGTTAACGCTTTAGTCGTAGTGTTGATAGCATAAGTACCCCATTCCATGCCATTTTCGGGATTGCTGGTTAAACCAGTGTCATCCACTTGCACATAGATATAAGTATTGTTTTCTAAGAAAGCCACTCCGACTAGTTCATCTTCATCGGCATTATCAAAGCTCCAAGATCCTAAGATGCCTTCAGGTTTGACCTCTGAGAATCTGTAGATTTCATTACTATCAATGATACCATTGTCGTTTTCATCGACTTCGAGGATAAGCTTGCCATTCACTACTTTAGCAGAGGGATTGGGAGCGTCTGATAATCCAGCGTTACCGTTCTTGTCAAAAATAGGTGTAGCGGTGAGTTTACCTGTTTTACTATCAATGCTATACGTTCCTGACTCCATACCATTTTCAGGGTCACTCTTTGAGCGACTGGCATTGACTTGAGTCTGTACATAATTACCGTCATCTGTAAAGACAATCACTGATAAGTCGTTACCAGCATCGTCGCTACTCCACATTCCAACGATTTCGGTATCGATATCCGGCTGATCAGGTTGTGTGATATCTGGTTGATCAGGCGGCGATGTTGGTGATTCATCAGAATCAGAGTCTTCACCACATCCTTGTAAAATGAGTGCAGTTGTTATGGCTAATAGTGCTAGTTTAAATGATTTCATTTTTATCGCTCCTTGATTTAAAAGATAAAATCTTACTTAGCTCAAATATCAGTGCCCCACACCCCTTATTATTATATTTTAAATAAAGAATATATAAATTGTTATTTACGAATATATCAAACATTTTTTGGTTAATCCAATCCAAAAAGTATTTTTTAAATGAGTAAAATAGGAAAGTTGGTTATCAAAGGAGTGGGACACGAAAGAAAAAGGGAATTATTAAAACTAAATTGGTTAGCGAAATCCTACAAGTAGGACTGATTGAGAGAGCTTTCTGTTTTGGATATTCATAGGTGTGAGATAGTGAGTGGTAATAATATATATTTAGAAGGTATAAAATATACACAATAAAATACCATCACTTTTTCTACTACATTTTTTATGGCATGAAATAGATAGAGGAGATGGTATATTTAAATTCTATAGCTACATGTATGAGACCATCCCAGATTCTGTGTAACTGCCATTTAGATTAAATGCTTACTGATACGGTCATCAAACATAATCATAAAACGATTCAGAGCAGACGTCCAGTTACGGATTGGCATCGACCACTTTTTAGACGCCTGCTGGGTGGCTAAGTACACCACTTTGAATGCTGCCTGATCAGATGGGAACACCTTACGCTTATTCACTGCCGTCCGAATCACACTGTTTAGCGACTCTATCGCATTGGTGGTATAAATCACTTTTCTGATGTCTTTAGGATACTCGAAGAACACCGTTAAGCCCTCCCAGTTATTACGCCAAGACTTGATGACATGCGGATACTCTTTGCCCCATACCTCATTAAAATGCTCAAGGTTGGCCTCTGCTATCTCAAGCGTATCAGCGCCGTAAATGGCCTTTAAATCAACCGCTACGGCCTTTTTATCCGTCCATGGTACAAACTTCATTGAATAGCGCACCATGTGTACGATACACAGCTGAACCTGTGCCTTTGGATAGACGGTGTTAATGGCATCAGGGAAGCCCTTTAAGCCATCGACACAGGCAATGAGGATGTCTTGTACGCCACGGTTTTGAAGCTCGGTAAGAACACCTAGCCAGAACTTAGCGCCTTCATTCTCTGAGAGCCACATACCAAGCAGCTCTTTTTACCGTTAAGGTTAACGCCTAGGGCTAAGTAAATGGCTTTGTTGATGATCTGCTTGTCTTGACGTATCTTCACGACGATGCAGTCTAGATAGACGATAGGATAAACACTGCTCAGCGGCCGGTTCTGCCAAGCGGTGATGTCCTCTAATATGTTATCGGTGACTCTTGAGACAAGAGAGCTTGAGATGTCGACATCGTAGAGCTCTTTAATGCTCTCTACGATCTCAGTGGTGGTTTGACCCTTGGCGTATGAGCGAGGATAAGCAAGTGTGTGGGGCTCACTTGCCCGAAGCGCAAGACGGAAGGCTATGCCTGTAATGACGATATGATTTTATCATCGAGACCTGAGATACGGGTTTGATGCTTACTAACGAGTACAGGCTCAAAGCTGCCACAGCGGTCTCTTGGGGTAGATATCTCAAGATCGCCTGTGTCACTGCGGACTCTCTTTTTAGTGTGCCCATTGCGCTTGTTTGGTTTATCTGCCTTTTCATGCTTGGGGTAGCCGAGATGGTCTTCCATCTCAGCCTCTAAGGCAGTATCGATAAAGGATTGCATGAGCTGCTTTTGGAAGTCTTTGATGTTATCAAAGCTTTTCATGCTACCAGCCATTTGCTCGGCCAGTTTTTTAATGTCAGATTGAGTAGTCATTGCTTATTCTCCTGTTAATGGATTATAAGCAGTTACACAGTTTTTAGGAAACTCCCACATGTATTTTTCAGAAAATCATTGCATAATAAATCATCTAGTTTTATAGATTCGAATTTAACCGCTTCTCAGCCGTTTTCATGTCCCAGTCTTTACGCGACATATAATTCTCTAACTGATCGCAGCTTGTCTTACCGACATTGAAATGTTTACTCTTTGAATGCAAATAAGAGAAACTATGGCTTACTTAGCATCTCTTTTAGCAAAAATATTCGCAACCAACGCGCCACTAAAGTTATGCCAGACACTAAATATCGCACTAGGTAAGGCCGCGACAGGATTGAAATAAGTTGCCGCAAGGGCAGCGCCCAGACCAGAGTTTTGCATGCCTACCTCTACCATAATGGCGCGGCGTTGTTTCTCCGTAAAGCCGGACAAACGAGCGATTACATATCCTAAGGTATAACCCATCATATTATGTAAGGCAACCACGATAAAGACGATTGCACCACTGTCTAAGATAGTCGCTTTAGATACTGCCACCACTGCCGCTATAATAGTAGAGATACCCAATACCGACACCATCGGTAATACCTCGGTGACGAACTCGATCTTTTTACCCAGAAACTTATGAAAGATAACACCCAGTAATATGGGCAAGATAACGATTTTCGTAATGGTCATCATCATACTGGCTAGGTCGATGTCGATCAGCTGACCAGCAAACACATTTAATAGAATCGGGGTCAGAAAAGGCGCAAGCAGGGTAGAGATAGAGGTAATCGCCACACTCAACGCCACATCACCTTTGGCTAAGAACGTAATGACGTTACTAGATGTACCGCCAGGGCAACAGCCAACTAAGATAACGCCGACTGCGATTAAAGGATCGAGGTTGAAAATGACCGTTAATAGGTAAGCGATCAAAGGCATGAGCGTGAACTGTGCCAATAGGCCAACCAGTACAGGTTTAGGACGTTTAACAATTTCCAGAAAATCTTCCGTTTTGAGTGTCATGCCCATCCCAAACATAATAATGCCAAGTATGGGAACGATTAAAAAAGCCAACGAGGCAAAAAATTCAGGAAAGATAAATCCCAAAACAGCACTGACCAATGCCCAGATTGCAAAGGTTTTGCCAATCCAACTAGAAAGTAATGCAATCTGATTCATAGCTTGTCTCAAAATAATAAAGTAAACAATAATCTAGCATGGTTATCGCTAGTGAATGATAAAAGTATTTTGCTATGAACGTAGCGATAAGTTTGCTGATAACAAATAAAGGATGCGCCATAAAAAATGGCTTACCCATATTAAATAAGTAAGCCAAAAAATAACTATCAGGTTTCTATAACTTTATTAGCCAATCGACTATAAATTTGGATTTAACCACTTCTCAGCTGTTTTCATATCCCAGCCTTTACGCTCAGCATAACTCTCTAACTGATCACGACTGATTTTTCCGACGTTGAAGTATTCACTGTCAGGATGCGAGTAATAGAATCCGCTGACCGATGACGCAGGCCACATCGCATAGCTTTCGGTTAGCGTTGTACCAATTGCATCTACCGTACCGAGCCAGTCAAACAATTTACCTTTTTCCGTATGCTCAGGGCAAGCAGGGTAGCCAGGTGCAGGGCGGATACCGACGTATTTTTCTTTAATCATCTCATCATTGGTAAGTGATTCGGTTGGTTGGTAGCCCCAGTACTCTTTACGTATTAGCTCATGTAAATGTTCGGCAAATGCTTCAGCTAAGCGGTCAGACAGCGCCTGTACCATAATGGCATTATAGTCATCGCCTGCTGCTTTGTATTGCTCAGCCAGTGCTTCTGTACCGACGATAGAAACAGTAAAGCCGCCCAAGTGATCAGTGTGGGTGTCTGATGGTGAGATAAAGTCTGCCAAGCTAAAGTTAGGCTTGCCGCTTGCCTTGTCGCTTTGCTGACGTAAGTGCTCAAACTGGTAGGTCGGTTTACCACCATTTTGTGGGTCATTGTCATATACAGTGACGGTATCTGCGCCAGTACGGCGCGCTGGCATCAGTTTAAACACACCTTTCGCTACGATTGATTTTTCATCAATCATCTTTTGTAGTAGCTCTTCTGCATTTTCAAACAAATCGCGAGCCGCTTCACCAACCACATCATCTTGCAATATTTTCGGGTATTTACCGGTCAGACCCCAAGAGATGAAGAATGGTGTCCAGTCAATATAAGGCAGCAGATTCGCGATTGGATAGTCATCCAATATCACTTGTCCTAGTTTATTTGGCACTGGTGGCACATAGGTTTCCCAATCATACTGAAAGCCAATCTTGACTGATTCGGCATAGGTGACTTTGGCAGCTTTTGGTTGACGCTTAGCCAGACGCTCACGCACTTTGACATACTCTTCGCGTGTCTCATCGATGAGCGCTTGACGGTGTTCTTTTGATAGTAATTTGGTCACCACACCGACTGAGCGCGAAGCATCCGATACATAGATGACGCCATCGTTTTGATATTGCGGCTCGACCTTGACGGCAGTATGCGCTTTCGAGGTCGTCGCACCGCCAATCATCAATGGTAGTGTCATGCCGCGCTCTTGCATTTGCTTGGCGACATAGACCATCTCATCAAGACTTGGGGTAATCAGACCAGACAGACCGATGATATCGACTTTTTCTGCGATGGCAGTATCGAGGATTTTTCACATGGCACCATGACGCCCAAATCGACGATATCATAGCCATTACAGCCAAGCACCACGCCGACGATGTTTTTGCCGATATCATGCACGTCGCCTTTGACAGTTGCCATTAGGATTTTACCTTTGACCTCGCCTTCGACCTTTTCCGCTTCGATATACGGGTTTAGCCACGCGACGGATTGCTTCATCACGCGGGCAGATTTTACGACTTGCGGTAGGAACATTTTACCAGCACCGAATAGGTCACCGACGATATTCATACCGTCCATGAGCGGCCCTTCGATGACTTCTAGCGGTTTAGGGTACTTCTCCCATGCTTCTTTGGTATCCGCTTCGATAAAGGTCGTCACGCCTTTGACCAGTGCGTGGGCGATGCGTTCTTCTACCGTGCCTTCGCGCCAGCTCATATCGACAGTACTGTCTTTTTCTTGCCGCCATCTTGGTAGTTTTCAGCGACGGTCATTAGACGTTCAGTGGCATCTTGACCAGTTTCACCTTGATTGCGGTTGAGCATGACGTCTTCAATAGCGTCACGGGCTTCCTTTGGAATATCATCGTACAGCTCAAGCATGGCTGGGTTGACGATACCCATGGTCAGGCCGTTTTTGATCGCGTGGTATAAGAATACGGAGTTGATCGCTTCACGGATTGGATTACCACGGAAACTAAACGAGACATTGGATACGCCGCCCGAAACCATCGCATTCGGCAGGTTTTCCGTAATCCAGCGCGTGGCATTGATAAAGTCAGCGCCATAGTTGTTGTGCTCGGTGATACCTGTGGCGACGGCAAAGATATTTGGGTCAAAGATAATGTCCTCGCTAGGAAGCCCACTTCGTTGACCAGTACGTCATAGCTGCGTTTAGATATTTCAATCTTGCGCTCGTAAGTGTCAGCCTGTCCGTCTTCATCAAATGCCATAACGATAATCGCGGCACCATAACGCATACATAATTTAGCACGTTCAACGAACTCAGCGTGACCTTCTTTTAATGAGATAGAGTTGACGACAGATTTGCCCTGCGTACGTTTAAGGCCTTCTTCGATGATGTCCCATTTAGACGAGTCAATCATCAGTGGGACACGGCTGATATCTGGTTCGCCTGAGACCAAGTTGACGAAATGAATCATCGCTTGCTTGGAGTCAAGCATGCCTTCGTCCATATTGATATCGACGATTTGCGCGCCGCCCTCGACCTGATCGCGAGCGACATCGAGTGCTTCGGTATAGGCTTCGGTTTTAATCAAACGTAGGAATTTTTTAGAGCCTGTAACGTTGGTACGCTCACCGACATTGACAAACAGACTATCAGAATTGATGGTAAATGGTTCAAGACCTGATAGTCGGCAGGCAGGGGCTATCTCAGGAATAACACGCGGTGGATAGTTTGCCACGACTTTAGCGATTTGACGGATATGCTCAGGCGTCGTACCACAGCAGCCACCGACAATGTTTAAGATACCTGCTTTGGCAAACCCTTCGAGTAGGGCAGCGGTTTCTTCAGCAGTTTCATCATACTCACCAAACTCATTGGGCAGACCAGCGTTTGGATGCGCAGAGACAAAAGTATCAGCGATGTTTGACAATGTCTGAATATGGGGACGCAGCGCATCAGCACCTAGCGCACAGTTAAAGCCAACAGACAATGGCTTGGCATGGCGAATCGAGTTATAAAACGCCTCGGCCGTTTGACCAGATAGCGTACGACCTGACGCATCGGTAATCGTACCTGAAATCATAATTGGCAGCTCAAAGCCAATATCGTCGAACACACCAGTGATCGCAAATATCGCGGCTTTGGCATTTAGCGTATCAAAGATTGTCTCAATCAAAATGATATCGACGCCGCCTTCTATCAGGCACAAGGTCGCTTCACGGTAGTTGAGTACCAACTCATCAAAGGTGATATTACGAAATGCAGGATCATTGACATCAGGCGATAGCGAGCACGTACGTGACGTCGGTCCCACAACACCCGCAACGAAGCGCGGTTTCTCAGGCGTTTTTGCGGTAAATTCATCCGCCGCTTCTCGAGCAATCTTGGCCGCTGTCCTATTTAGTTCTGGCACTAGATACTGCATGTCATAGTCAGCCATCGACAGACGCGTACCGTTAAAGGTATTGGTCTCGATGATATCAGCGCCCGCTAGCAGATGATCGTGATGAATGTCTTTAATCATGTTCGGCTGAGTCAGTACCAGCAGATCGTTATTGCCGCGTACATCTTGGTCGATAGCAGCAAAACGCTCACCACGATAATCCGCTTCTTCTAGTTTATAGGTCTGAATCTGCGTACCCATCGCACCGTCTAACATCAAAATGCGTGATGCCATCTGCTCAGTGATACGGGAACGAGCGGTTAGCTGCTGCTCTTTAAATGGAAATACAGCGGGCGGCGTTAATATAAAGTCATTAGCGGATGAGGAACTAGAGGCGGTATCGGTATGAGAATCGGTTGGTGAGGTCGTCGTTGGAATCATAGGTGTGCTGCTTATATCGTAATTATTAAAAAAGAAGGAATAACAAACCAGTAGCGTGCAGAGTCTCACGAAGAGGACCGTAAATTTGCATTATTTTAGCATGAAAAGTTTGCTACATAGGGATACTGCATATTCCTCTTTGGCAATAGATAAATAAGAGGAGAGCTAAGTAACAGAGTAAGATATCAGAGTCTATTTCATAAAGTAGATACGCACAAATGAATATCATTTCGCTAAGGGCTTACATAAAGCTTTTCTTTTGCAAATGAAAGCCAACGGGAATGCTCAGAAGTCAGACAGAGTTTACACCCGTACTACAAAAAATTGCGCAAAGGCAGGTTGATAAAGATTGCTTACATGTTAATTTAATTTCAGAAATACAAGGTCTTAGTAAGTCCTACTTATAAATATAGGCTCATTTATTAGCAATAACTTGTATCAAAAGTATCGGTATTAGCAGTGCAGTACAGTGAGCAAATGGCATTAGCAGGCAGGATGATCTGTAAGACAGTAATATCATAGTTGAAACAATACCAACGTCAAAGAAATTCAAATCATTAAGGAAAATGTTATGAAACTTACTAAAATTGCCACCATCGGTACATTGGCTATCTCAATTGCAGGTCTAAGTGCTTGTAATAATATGATGCCAGCAAAGACGGGCGATATGAAAGCACCAATGCATAGTCAGAGTATGGCTAAGATGAATGTTGTACAAATTGCCCAAAGCAATCCTGATTTTTCAGTATTGGTAGAAGCGGTACAAGCAGCAGGTCTAGTCGATATGTTGTCTGATCCTAACGCCCACTATACGGTGTTTGCACCGACCAATGCTGCCTTTATGCAAGCATTGCAAGAAACAGGTATGACCAAAGCACAGCTATTTGCTAATAAGCCATTATTAACCAAAGTATTGGGTTATCACGTAGTCGCTGGTGATATGGCGATGTATGCCAAAGATGTGAAGCCTGGTAACGTAATGACCGCTAGCAAAGACACGTTGATGGTAACTAAAGAAGGCAAATTGATGGATGAAAATGGTCGCACAACGAATATCGTGAAGACTGATATCGCTGCCAACAATGGCGTCGTTCATGTAATCGATAGAGTATTGTTGCCTAAATAAGTATTAACTGAGGCATACCCACTGTATTTATTATAAGACTAAGCAGCCATTGTTTGTGATGATTTCATTATCAGACAATGGCTGTTTTAGACTTTAGAGCTTTATCTATATAAGTTTCTGTTTAGGTTTAAATTTTAAAACAGACATCTAAAAGTAGTTAATCCAAATCATTTTTCTTAAAAATCGCAATAACTGATATACAAGCAAACAATGCCATATACGTGATTGATACAGTGTTGCTACTTAAGTAAATACCATTTGAAAATTAAACAGTTAGACTGAGAACTATCAATATAACGGACTAAATAGTATGACTGAGTAATTGATACATTTATCAATCATTGGTCACCATTATATTTATCGAAAGTTATTAATTTAAATAAATCCCTTAATCAATTATTTATCCAAAAAGGAATTACCTATGTTAAAGAAGAATTTGTTATCTATCGCAGTTGTAACCGCAGCCATGTCACTAGCAGCGTGTAACGATACTGAGACTGTTGCAGAGCCAACTGAACCAGAAGCCACTGAAGAAATGGCAGTTGAGCCAGTTGCTGAGACAGAAGCTGTTGAAGCTGAGCCAATGGCCGAAATGGATATGGAAGCGACTCAAACTATCGCTGAAATTGCAGCAGAAAATGAAAACCTAACTATCTTAACCGCTGCGCTACAGGCTGCTGGTCTTGATACTATGCTAATGGAAGAAACTAAGCATACTGTATTTGCACCAACTGATGATGCATTTGCGCCAGTACTAGAAAAACTAGGCGTGACTAAAGAAGAGTTGTTGGCCAATACAGATTTGCTAAAAACGGTTCTTCCTTACCATGTACTAGCAATGGAAGTTAAAGCGGCTGATATCCCATACGGTACTGAGATTGAAACGGCGAATGGTAAAACCATCACTATCAGTGAAGACAATATAATTACTGATGCTACTGGTAACACAGCAAATATTACTGGTACAGATATCATGGCAACCAATGGTGTGGTTCACACTATCGATGCAGTATTAATGCCTGAATAAGCTGTCTATTAACGCGTAGATTCGTAATCTACAAGTTATTTAAAGAAAGCCTAGCCATCGTGCTAGGTTTTTTATGTCTATGAATTAAGAATAGGGGAACTGTGGTTTACCTATACTGGTACGACGACTTAATTAATATAAAGTAGTTTAATGCTAAAGCGAGCTCTATAAAGAAGACAGGCAAAATACAAAATAACAGTCAGATGTTATTTCGAATACAGATTAATTTTGAGAATAAAAGGGCAGTTTTAAGGTATTAAATCAGTTCTTATGAACGTGGGCTTTGATGTTTTTTCGGTAAGCTATTCTGTAGTGGTGTGGAAAACTATCCAAACAAAAAAGCCCGAGACTATAGTCTCGGGCTTTTTATTTATTCAATAAGATTAAGGAGTAATCCTATTAAATCGATTTACACTTTATCTTTACGTAATGGATCAGCGTTCATGCTTTTTTGCTGTGCTAGATGACGCTCTTCCCAATACGGTGCGTTTTTGATACCGAATTTAGCAGGGTCAAAGCTATAGCGAGTGACGCCAGCTTTACGCTGAGCTTCATAGTCTTTAAGCATAGTAAGTGTTGGACGAGCCACGATGAAGATGACAAGAATACCAACAATGTTAAGCCAAGCCATAAGACCAACACCGATATCACCGATTGCCCAGATATAACCAGCTGAGTTTAGACCACCATAAGCAACCATCGCCATGATAAGAATTTTCACTAGGAATAGACCAGTTCTGTTCGCACTACGACCAAGGAAGCGTGTTAAGTAAGCGACGTTTACTTCAGCGATGTAGTAGTAAGCCAGAATTGTCGTAAAGGCAAAGAAGAATACAGCGATTGCGATAAAGACATTACCAAACGTACCGTATACAGATTCCATTGCCATTTGCGTGAAAGCAGGAGCATTGATTTCAGTAGCAGCGGCGACGTTCTGTACGATGAACTGACCATCTGGTAGCGTACCTTGAATGTTATACATACCAGTAGACAAGATCATGAATGCAGTAGCAGAACATACTAGTAATGTATCAACATATACTGAGAATGCCTGAACTAAACCCTGCTGTGATGGATGCTCAACTTCAGCAGCAGCAGCAGCGTGAGGACCTGTACCCTGACCAGCTTCGTTAGAGTAGATACCACGTTTCACACCCCAACCGATAGCAGCACCAAAACCTGCTTGTGCAGTGAATGCATCACCAACGATCATACCAAATACATCTGGAATCAAGCTGAAGTTGCTGAACATGATGATTAGCGCTAGGGCAATATAACCTAATGCCATAAAAGGTACTGCAAACTCAGTAAAGGTTGCAATACGCTTAATACCACCAAAGATGATGATACCTAGCACGACTAAGATGATAGCCAAGCCGACCAAACGCATAGAGCCAACTTCTAGGCCTGCAACGTTCATGATCGTACCTTCGCCCATTACCTGTGCAAATGCACTGATAACACCGTTCGCCTGTACACCAGGTAAGAACATACCACATGATAAAATAGAAGCGATTGCGAAAAGGATACCGTACCACTTTTGACCAAGGGCACGTTCAAAGTAATAAGCTGGGCCACCGCGATATTCGCCAGTTACCACATCTTTTTCTTTATAAATCTGAGCAAGAGTAGATTCGACATAGGCTGTAGATGCGCCTAGGAAGGCTACGATCCACATCCAGAAAACGGCACCTGGGCCACCGAAGCCGATAGCAGCAGCTACCCCAGCGATGTTACCCATACCCACACGACCGGCGAGTGAGACGGCAAGTGCCTGAAATGATGAGATACCCTGTGCACTAGATTTACCAGTGAATAGGAGTTTGATCATCTCACCGAATAGACGTACTTGTACAAAGCGCGTCATAATGGAATAGAACAGACCGGCACCCAAGCAGAGATAAATCAGCGCTGGGCTCCAAATAATTCCATTTACTAAGTTAACTAAACCTTCCATATTTATGTTCCTAGTACTGTCTCAAGGTGGCACTGTTTGCTAGGAGTAAACTAACTGGTTAACTTACTTATTTAAGTTAAGCAGTTAAAGTCTCTGCATCGACTTATTTGTTGTCTAAGTCTCATGTGCTTGGCCACCAAGAATGGACTGTAGTTGTCTGTATTTACCCGCGTATCTCGTCAGTAATACGGACTATTTGCATAGCGCTTATCACTGACAATATAAATATCAGCTGCGTTTACTATTATTCTACAACCTCAACTACTGCGGTCTTCTATCATCATGTTATACGTCAGATGAGTCATAAGTTGACCGGCGGATAAAACAGGCGGTTATATAATTAAATATCCATCACCATGATGGCATTCAACTTACTATGAGCTGTCTTGAGTAAATACATGATTGGTATGGCGAATTGATAGTATTAAGCGATAATTTGACAGTTAATTGATGTTTTTATTAAGAAATTAACAACTCGCTAATACTAATCAAACTATAAGTCCACTACCAAATGTATTCAAACCGTACGGCTACGTAACTGCAATTTGCCATATTTTTGTACTAATTACTAGAAATTTCTTTGTAGACGGTAGATATATTCGTATTTTATGTCGTAGATACATTAGCAAGATTTGGATAATATATAAATAATTGTTTGTACTTTCATAACATTTAGTCTGATTGCGCCAGACTGCTAGATTTTTGCTCTATATCTATCATGATAAAAACGCGTTATCGTTAACGCTATGCGGTTGTGTTTTGGTAACGGTCAATTGTAAAAAGCCGTATATAACGCCATCATTAGGACAACTTCTTTTGATATCATGCTGATAGAGTGATGCGCAGATATACAATATATAGAGCGCATGACTGCCGTATGAATACCAAGAAAACTTAAAAATATTAAAAACGTGGTACTGGATATTTGTTATTTATCATTATTAGGAGAATCAACAATGACGCGTAAATCTATTATGAAGCCGATGTTGCTAGCCGCTTTATTGACAACCTCTACAGTCGGTCTAAGTGGCTGTGGCTATAACAACCTGCAAGCACAAGATGAGCAGGTCACTGCTTCATGGTCAGAAGTGGTCAACCAGTATCAGCGTCGTTCTGATTTGGTGCCAAACTTAGTCAAAGTCGTACAGCAATACGCCGAGCAAGAGCAAGAAGTCTTCACCCAAGTGGCAGAAGCTCGCTCACGTGCGGGCGGTATCACGGTAACGCCAGAAGTACTCAATGATCCAGAAGCGATGGAGCGTTATGCAGCAGCGCAAGAGCAGATGACAGGGGCATTGTCACGTTTGATGGCAGTGTCTGAGCGTTATCCAGATCTAAAATCAGATGCACTGTTTCAGGACCTGCAAGCGCAGTTAGAAGGTACTGAGAACCGTATTGCTGTGGCTCGTAACCGTTATATACAAGAAGTGCAGGGATACAATACAACGGTGCGTCAGTTCCCAACCAATATCACTGCAAAAGTATTTGGTATGGATACTAAGCCCAACTTTAGTGTGGCTAATGAGGAAGCGATTTCAACCGCACCAAGTGTTGATTTTGGCGACTCTACAGAAAAGTCTGCTGAATAAAATTTAGAATTAATGTGACAATAGCAATAGAGCGGCATAGGCAGCTCTGTTTATTTAGCTAATGGTTCAATGATGATTAGTTAGAGTCTATCAATTGGTAAAGATGTTATCTGAGGTGGTATAGATTAGATGAATAATTCAAAAGCAATCTTATCAGCATTACTGTTTACGTTAGGTGTCGTCAGCGTGCCTGCATTGCACGCTGCACCCAATGATACAGCGGTGGCGACAGATAGCACCTCGAATCTGCAAAACCGTAGTGTCGAAGAGTTGGTGGCCGTTGCTAAAGCAGGAGAGTCTAACGAAGCAATCAATGATGCTGTATTAAATAATGATGCCATCAATGGGGTAGTGCTCGGCAACGACGCTATCAATCAAAACGCAGATAACCAAAGCACAGCAAATGATACAACCAATGCTCAAACAACCGCTCAGCCACCTGTAGGCTCCAGTGCCGAGGGTGTTGACGCTGACAAGTTGATACTTAATGAACCAGTCGTTGATCAGGCCAATATTTTAAATCCTCAAGAGAAGCTACGTCTAGAGGCGCAGCTTAGAAGTATTTATCAGCAGGGATTAGCACAAGCAGCGGTGGTTATCGTACCAACTACCAATGGCGTACCAATATTTGATTATGCCTTGCAAGTTGCTGAGAAGTGGGAACTGGGTGATGAAGCTATCGATGATGGCCTGCTGATTGTCGTTGCTGTCAATGACCGTGATATGTATATTCTAACGGGTTATGGACTAGAAGGCGTCTTGCCCGATGCGGCGGTTAACCGTGTCATTCGCGAAGATATCACACCGTTATTTAAGCAAAATAACTATGGTGCGGGGATAATCGCTGGCGTTGAAGCGCTCAAAACACGCCTAACTGCTGATCCTGAAGTCTTAGCCCGTGCTGATGCACAAGCCGCAGAACGTACTGCTCAGCAAAGCTCAGACGAGCTGCCATCACCTATTTTCTTATTTATCATGGCGATGATTTTTGGTAGCTTTATTACTAATATATTGGGCCGAGTATTTGGTTCTATCATTACCGCTGGTGGGTTTTTTGCAGGTTCGATGGCTTTAGGCGGCGGTTTCTTTATGACGCTGATTATGGCGATATTCATCTGGATGTTTTTGATCTCACGCGGTGGTGGCGGTGGAAAAGGCGGCGGCGGTAAAAATGGGCGCAGAGGCGGCATGATTTTCTTACCCGGTATGGGCGGCGGTAGTGGAGGCGGCTTTGGCGGTGGTGGTTTCGGAGGCGGCGGCTTTGGCGGTGGCGGCGGTGGTTTCGGCGGCGGCGGTGCAGGTGGCTCGTGGTAAGTATTCCACACACGCAAACAAAATAAACTCTACATAACCATCGAAAACGACGTACTTGAGGAAATAATATAATGGTAGAAGACAACGCTTCAAACCCCAGTTTTGCCCGCTGGTGGCGTCAAGTTTTGTTCGTCCCTTTATTACATAGTAAGTGGCTAACAACAGAATCTAAGGCGCGTCTAACAGATGCTGTGACACGAGCCGAGCGTGGGCATCGTGGTGAGGTGTTCTTAATTGTAGAAAACCATCTGCCTATCCAAGAAGCTTATCGCATGAACTGCCGTGAGCGTGCGATTGATTTGTTTAGCGAATATCGCGTCTGGGACACGGAAGAAAATACGGGCGTCTTGATCTATGTCAATGTATGCGAGCGTAAACTAGAGATTGTCGCAGACCGAGGTATCAGCGCTCATGTGAGTCCAACAGTATGGAATGCAATGTGCGAAAAGGCAGTATCTGGTATTGCTACTCAAAAGACAGAAGAGAGCTTGGCTGAATTGTTGGATGAAGTGGGGCAGGTATTACGTCAGTATTATCATTTAGAGCATGATCCAGAAGGCAATGAGCTGTCCGATACAGTGGTATTTTTAAAGTAGTTTGCGCCTTATATGGTTGTATTAAGAAGGTTGCTTTTATAAGTAGCTTATCTATACGGTCAAAGGGGTTTGTTTTAGGCGATATGCTTTTAGTGTTAAAATAACTCTTCTGGGACAGATAATGCCTTATATACAGTTTGATTATCCTACTGTGCAACATTTACTAGGGCTCGTCTCGATAACACCATTATTGGAAGACTATGATTGAATTAATAAAGAAACTACCGAAAGCTGAACTTCATCTACATATCGAAGGTTCGTTAGAGCCTGAGCTGATGTTTAGACTGGCCAAAAAGAACAACGTAGAGATACCTTATAAAGATATTGAAAATGTACGCAGTGCTTATAACTTCACCAATCTACAGACCTTTTTAGATATTTACTATGCGGGTGCAAACGTCCTGCTTACAAAGGATGATTTCTATGATTTGACATGGGAATATATTCTTAGATGTGTTGAAGATAACGTCATCCACACAGAGATATTCTTTGATCCGCAGACGCATACCGAACGCGGTGTACCTTTTGAAGCGGTCATCACAGGTATCAAAGAAGCACTTGCAGATGCTAAAGCAAAATACGGTATCACGTCATGTATCATCATGTGTTTCTTGCGTCATTTATCGCAAGAAGAAGCGTTCAAGACATTAGAACAAGCACTAGATTATAAAGACGACATTATCGGTGTTGGCCTTGATTCATCAGAGTTGGGTAACCCACCATCGAAATTTAAAGAAGTCTTCCAAAAAGCCAAAGAAGAAGGCTTTAAGTTGGTTGCTCATGCAGGCGAAGAAGCAGACTTCTCGTACATCTACGAAGCGTTAGATTTATTGAATATTAATAGAATCGATCATGGTGTGCAGTCTATAAAAAGCCCAGAATTGATGCAAAGACTCAAAGATGAGCAGATGCCACTGACGGTTTGCCCGAACTCAAATATCGAGCTAAAAGTCTTTGAGACTTATAAAGAGCACAATATTAAAGAGCTTTTAGATTACGGTCTAAATATCAGCGTTAACTCAGATGACCCTGCGTATTTCAAAGGCTACGTGAATCAAAACTTTATCAATCTATATGAGAATCTGCCGATTACGGAAGACGATGTCATCACCTTGGTAAAGAACTCATTTAAATCGGCATTTATCAGTGATGAATTGAAAGAAGCTTACTTGGCGAGAGTTGATCTTGCATTGAAATAATTTTAACGAGCTTGTTTTTAGTAGCAGAGGCTTAACGGTTTATATGAATCGTTAAGCTTTTTTATTGTCTGTCATTCAGTAATATCTATGAGTAGTAGCAATTATAAAGCCGTAATCTCTTCTATAAGCAGCGGCAAAACGATTCCTGCTTTTTCTGCTAATGTGATATCGACGATGGTATTTGGCGTTGGGTCAGGGTTTATCTCAATAATTTGCGCGCCGTTTTGTTTGGCTAGCTGTGATAATCCAGCAGCCGGATAAACCAAGCTTGAGGTACCGATACTGATAAACACTTCGCAATTAGCCGCAGCATCTTCGGCAGCCTGCCAGGCCTGTACAGGTAGAGCTTCGCCAAACCAAACAATATCTGGTCTGATGTAACCGTCACAATGCGGACAGTTAGGCAGTGTTTCATCAAAGTTCATGGTGCCTTGATTGTCGTACGACGCTCTCGATTGATCTTGATAGGGTGTCTCACACTGACCACAGCGGTTACGCCACAGATGACCATGCAGGTGAGTCACTGCGCTACCAGCTTGCTCGTGCAAATCATCGACATTTTGGGTGATGAGTATCACTTGCTGATCGGAGGTTTGCGCATGATACTGCCACTGAGCCAACGCATGATGGGCAGGATTTGGTGCTTTGTCTGCGACCATTTGCCGACGCCACTGATACCATGACCACACCAGCTTTGGATCACGAGTGAACGCTTCAGGGGTGGCCAAGTCTTCGACACCGTAATTATCCCACAGTCCTGTTTGCTTATCTCGAAATGTTGGGATGCCACTTTCTGCTGAAATGCCAGCCCCAGTCAAAATGCAAATACGCTGTTTCGATGACAACAGTTGTGCTGCAAGTTTTACTTCTGCTATTAACGCTGGTAATAATTCTGCTAACATGAGCCAACCCTTGCTAATAATGGATATTTTTACTTATGATAGACGGAATTTGGTGGCTTGTCATATTGTTCGCTGTCATCGCAGCTTTATGGTTCGTGGCAAAATCGCGCGGCGCAAAAGCAGGCGAAAAGCATGGCGGCATAAAATCAAAGAATGCAACACCGAATGATGCGCTGCAAAAAACATCAGCGATATTAAAACAGCATTTTGCTGATTATCGAGTCACACGTAAGGCAAATCATTTGCTCGTTAGCAAACAAGATAAAAAAATTGCGATGATTACGATTGATAAAAAAATTGCTGAAGGTCAGCGCCGTTTGGGTGATGTGCCAGTGATTAATTATCACCATATACCTAGCCGTGCTCAGCTAACAGCTAACTTACAAGATGCAGAGTAAGTTATATATAGATGAGAGCACTAGAAATATATAAGCACAGAAAAACCGCAAACATTTTGAAGTGTAGGTTTAATAAGTATAGGAAGTTTAAGATAGTACTAAGGGAAGGGTAGAGCGAAATTGTAAACAGTATGATTGGTGCGCTCGGCGGGAATCGAACCCACGACCCTCGGCTTCGGAGGCTAGAACCACCATATTTCATTAAGTTATATTAATGTATAACAACCTACCATACTATACAAATAAAGAGGTGTAAAGGATTTATCGGTGTGACGTTTAGCGTCTTTTAAAGAATTTTATAGCAACATGAATATCAATTTTGGTCACTAGTTAAGTATAGAATTCAATCATTTTTTATGGTTTTAATGTACGTATTTTATACTTAAATTTTTCAGAAATTACTGATTAAGCGAATTATTAACTCATCAAAGTAATATCGGAATAAATTACTGTAGAAATGGGGTGCTATAATTTCGAAAAAATAGTCAGGCATTTCAGCCGTAGTTTAGATCTTAACGATTTTTCGAATGCATTGAAGAAACGGTTCTGGACTACACTTGCAAATACTCCGATATTGAGTTTTTGACAACAACGTTTTGAGTTTATCTTCTTTTGATTTACCTTGTTAAGCCATCAATAATCTTACAGTAACCTCAAAAAATACTCATCTTTGATAGTGATACCAACCGTACCTTTATGTGCATTAGCGATAGCCTGCACGATAGATAATCCCAACCCTGTACCTGCATACTTATGGCTAGTTTTATCATGACGATAAAATCGCTCGAATAATTTATCGGCTTGACTCTGATCTAACGGTTTGTCTAAACGATTGGTTATCGTTAGTCTCAACCATGGCTGCTTTGAGGGTCGAACCTCGTCTTCTGCTACATTAAGTGAGGTGGTTGAGGTGAAGACGGTAGCGGATATCATGATAGTACTATCACTAGCTGCGTAATAAATGGCATTTGACATCAGGTTGGCAAACAGCCGTTGCAATAAGCCTTCATCACCTAATACTCTTTCGAACTTACCTGATTTCTCAAAAGTTATCCCTCGATCTTCTGCAATCATTTCATAGTAATCAACGAGCTTTGTGATTAAGCTGTCTGTATCCACGTGACTGATTTGCGAGTCACTTAATCCTTTTGGGTTTTTGCCAGTAGCAGCATATTGTTAATCATGGCGGATAACTGCTCTAACGTATCATGCTGATGATGTAGCTGCTCGATATATTCGTCGCCTTCTCTTGGCTTAGTTAACATGACCTGCGTTTGTGTACTCAGCGTCGCTATTGGCGTACGTAGCTCATGGGCAATATTGTCTGAAAACCGAGACAAAGACTCAAAGTTACTTTCAAGCTTGACCATCATTGAATTGTAAGATTCTGCTAGTGGCCTCAGTTCTAACGGCATATCGTCAACCGCAACTCTTTCGTCTAACCTTTGGAGGTTTATGCCTTTCATTTTTGTACGATAGTGGACAAAGGCGCAAACCCCCAATACACACTTAATGCCGCTACTGAAACCAACAACAAGGTGATGGCTGTGAGTATCAAGCTCAGCTGGCGATTAAACTGGATAAGATATTGATGATGCACATTGGTAGGTAGGGCGATAAACGCCAAAATCTCTTGATTTGGAATAATAATGGCTCGGTAATGCCTATTGTTTATCTTGATCATAAACTGCTGATCGTGATGTTCCTGCCATAGTGATAACAAGCTAAAATCGGCTGGCAAACTATGAATGAAATTACTGGGGTCACTGGATAATAACTTACCTTTTTATCTGCTACTAAGGTTTTTAAATCATAATCCAGCCAAGAGGAATGCAAGTGATTGTCATCAATGAGTGATTGGGACTTTGACACTGTGAATGGTTCTATGGGCTCGTTAACACTAACCATGCGTTTACGCAGATTAAAAGCTGCATGGGTGATAATCTCTGAGTCCATTTGCTCAAAGTGTCCACTCACAGAGCGCTGCACCCACGCATAGATGATGACCTGAGAGATAATAACGAAGACTGTCAATAAGGAAATCGTTCGCCATAGCAGTGACCAGCGCCGGTTTCTGAGTGTATGGTTCATGCTATTTAGAATCGTCTCCGTCCGCATCAATTTGGACCTCAGTAGCCAGCGCCTCTAAGCGATAGCCCATTCCACGCACAGTATGAATGAGCTTTGCCTCATGACCATCGTCTATTTTTATACGCAGACGCCTTATCGCCACATCAATCACATTGGTATCGTTATCAAAATTCACATCCCATACTTGGGAGGCGATCACGGTGCGTGGTAGCACTTCACCTCGGCGCTCTAATAAAAACTGTAGTAAGGAAAATTCTTTTGCCGTGAGCTTAATAGGCTTGCCGCCTCTATGTACAGTGCGCTTGGCAATATCCATCTTGAGATCCGCTATTTGCAGAATCGTACTTTGATAATCGGCTTGATTGGCGCGTCGTAATAGACTTTTTATTCTGACTATCAGTTCTGCAAACGCAAAAGGTTTGGTCAAATAATCATCACCCCCAATCTCAATCCCTTTTATTTTATCGCTTAAGTCATCTTTTGCCGTTAGAAAGAGTACAGGCGTTTGCTTACCCGCTGCTCGGTAATTGCGAACCAGCTCAAAGCCGCTAACATCAGGCAGCATCACATCCATTAGGATCACGCTAAACTCTTCTGTCATCAATGCATGATAGCCATCTAGACCGGTTAGGTGATGATCAACAATAAATCCAGCTTCGGTTAAGCCTTTTTTATATACTCGCCTAGTTTCAACTCATCTTCTACCAGTAGTATTTTCATAGTAACCCCTCAACACGATTATGATTATTTGACATCCTAATCAATATAGATGACAAAAACGTTTTGTAACTGACAAAAATGTCATGTGCTCGTAATCAGATTGTCAGTCTTCTTTTGCTAATCTATATGAATGAAACATAGTTGCTCGTTCCTAATATCTAGCTACTACGAATTATTTTCACAGGTAATCAATTTAAACGCCTAATAACTTACAAAAGAGGTTTTATATGAAAATTCACGGTTCATTCAAAAAAGTAGTATTGCTATCGGTATCTGTACTTATAGGTATTACTACTGCTAATGCGCATACTACTGATCTAAGTACTTCAATCATCAATAACTGCGACGCTGTTACTGACTTTGCAAAAAACTTGGATCATAACGATGCTCAGCTTTCTAGCGCCCAAATGAAAAGCTATATCGATGCTAGAGTGGCTTGTGAGATTGAACACAAAGATCAACATCTACAGTCTGAAAAATACTTTATTAACAAATATGGTAGCGATAAGTAATATCAGCTCTGATGTCATACTAAAGGATTGATGACAATATTAAAAACCATAAATAGCAAGATGACAGAATTGTAATCTTGCTGTCATCTCTCTGTCAGAATCAATAAAGTATGCTTTAAAGTAACTTAATATTTTAAAGTTTTTCGACTTCATACCAAATAAAATAAGGATTTACCATGTCACTATTCAAATCAATACCACTGTCTAAATCAATCGTAGCAACTGCTATAGCCTTAGTTGTTTCAACATCTGCTTTGGCACATGACCCAAAAATGCATGCTGAAAAAGATCAGATGAATTGTGAAAAAATGGAAAAGCACATGCAAATGATGGGCAAAATGGATCATAGTAAAATGGATATGAAGGATCCTGCTATGAAAGCTATGATGACCAACATGGGAAAAATGAAAGCGATGTACCAAAAGCACTGTGTTACTAGTAAAAGTGATTCTTAGACATTGATCGTAGAAATTCAATATTATTGTTAGATGGTTTTGTCGAGCAGTAATTGGGTATTAACAAAAATGGATTTTTAGGACAAACCTATGAAGTTTTTACTAGGAATACTGCTTACTGTTTTTGTCGCTATTGTGGGCATTTTTATTGTGGTGACCAGTGGCGTGATAAATATCGGTGCTGATCAAGCCCATAGTCCGCTGGTTTACAATTTTTTAGAAACGGCACGTACGCGTTCAATAGCAAATGCTAGTAAGGACATTGCGGTTCCAAACCTAGAAAAGACAGAAATGATCAGCTCGGGCGGGGCAGACTATAAAGATATGTGTGCAGGCTGTCACTTATCTCCTGGGGTAGAAAGTACTGATTTTAGTGCAAGTTTATATCCAAAGCCGCCCAATTTTACCAATACTGAATTGGTGGAACGCTATAAAACAGATGCCGGTGCTCAGCAAGCCTTTTGGGCCATTAAACACGGTATTATGGCATCAGGTATGCCCGCATGGGGCGCTTCGCACGATGATGATAGAATGTGGGCAATGGTCGCTTTTATCAGATCGTTACCTGAATTGAATGAAAACCAGTACACCATGCTAACCACTAGGATAGACGATGATATGTTGGGCATGTCATTTGATGGTGAGATGGATATGTCAGGTGATGGATCCGGAATGCAACATTGATTTTTCGTAAAAGATGCAGTGCTTAATAGTGCTGCCTTTTGCGATTTGAGTTTTAAGCTTTACCAGTACTACTTTGGTCAGTGTTACGGCTTTAATTTTTATAAATGTGATCGTCAGATAGACGCTCAGGAGTGGTTTTATGAGACGCTATACCAATAGATTTATTAATGAACATAATCTGATATCTGGCCGTGTGCTCTCAGCGATTGTGGTATTGCCATTATCGTTAACGATAGCCGCTTGTAGTCAACCTAACGCGACTACTGCTGACTCAAAACCAGCGACTGAGCCAACTACCGCTACGCAAAAAACCGCGCTAATAGAGCAACCACAAGCCGAAATAATACCTGTCAGTGCTCATTCAGATACCCAATCAACTATTTTGCGAAATGTGTCAGCCACCGTCTATAAAGATGCCAATTGTGGTTGCTGTAAAGAGTGGGTCGGCCACGCAGAAGACAATGGGTTAAGCGCAGCTACCCATGATGTTGCCGACGTGTCTTTGTTTAAAGATCGTTATGGCGTACCACAGCAAATGCGCTCTTGCCATACTACCGTTACTACCGATGGCTTTGTCTTTGAAGGCCATGTCCCTGCCAAATATATGGCACAGTTTCTAAAGAATCCGCCAAGTGATGCGATTGGCCTTGCCGTACCTGGCATGCCAGTTGGTAGCCCTGGTATGGAATATCAAGATAAATTTATGCCGTATAAAGTGATGCAGCTTAACAAAGACGGCTCAACAGCCATTTATGCAACCATTGACTCACCGCAGCAGCAAATCTAGTTTGATTAAAGCATTACATAGCTCATTCTGTTCTATTAATGAGCCAACAGTTATATGAACTCAACTCCCATTTCACGGATTAAGTTAGGTAAATTATTATGAACAAGAATATGTTCAATCGCAGGCGCTTCTTAACAGGGTCTTCTACTTTGTTAGGGGCATCCATGCTATCTACGCTGCCGTCTATTGCCAATAGTGCGCTAGGAAAAGGTCAACAAAACGTAGCCGTCAACAGTGATAAAGCTGACCATATCGTACCCATTCTAACCGGTACAGAGTTTGACCTGTATGTCAGCAAGAAGCCCGTTACTGTCAATGGCAAGTCGAGTATGGCAACCCTCATCAATGACTCACTGCCAGCGCCAACGCTAAAGATGCAAGAAGGCGATACCGTGACCATCCGTGTCCATAACCAGATGAATGAGTCGACCTCTATTCACTGGCATGGCTTGCTCGTCCCATTTGAAATGGATGGTGTGCCAGGTATCAGCTTTGATGGTATTCCTGCGAAGAGTACCTTTACCTATAAATTCAAACTCATTCAATCAGGTACATATTGGTATCACTCCCATACTGGCTTTCAAGAGCAAACTGGAATGCGCGGGGCTATCGTCATTGAGCCTAAAGGCCGCGAACGCTATCCAGTCGCCGAAGATCACGTGATTTTATTGAGTGATTGGACACACCGCGATCCGCATAACTTGCTAAAGCTATTAAAGCAGCGCGCTGACTTTGATAACTACCATTTGCCAGATTTTAAAAAGCTATTGTCTGATATTGCCGCAACAGATCTAGAAGCCGCTTATGACAAGCGCAAAATGTGGAATAAGATGCGCATGATGCCGACGGATTTCACCGATCTGTCTGGTGAGAAGACATTCACTTACCTTATGAATGGTAAAACTACCGCAGCCAATTGGACACAGCTAGTGAAAGCGGGACAGCCCGTCAAACTACGCTTTATCAATGGCTCAGCACAGACGATATTCGATGTGCGTATACCGGGTCTGGAAATGACCGTCGTCTCAACGGATGGCAATGATGTCGCGCCCGTTGCGATTGATGACTTCCGTATTGGGGTGGCTGAGACTTATGATGTCATCGTCACGCCGACCAAAGATGCACATACCATATTTGCCCAAAACATTGATCGTTCAGGCTATGTCGCGACCACGCTTGCGACCAAAAAAGGCGCTCGTGCTGCAATACCTGCTATGGATAAGATCGAATGGCTGACCATGGCTGATATGATGGGGGCTATGGGTGACAAAGGCTACAAAGCACGGCATGCTAAGACCGAGTACGACTTTAAATCTGATATGCGCGTCGACAGTCCACGTATGAACCTCGATGATCCTGGTATTAACCTGCGTGATATTAATAGAAAGGTTTTGACTTATGATCAATTGCGCTCCGTGGATGAGCAAGTATTGGCAGAGCAGCGCAAGCCTACTAGAGAGATCGAATTACATTTGACTGGCAATATGGAACGCTATATCTGGGCGCTAGATGGTGTCATGTTTAAGGATGCAACGCCTGTTAATATTAAACCTAACGAGCGTGTACGCATTACCTTAGTCAATGACACCATGATGAATCACCCTATGCACTTACATGGTATGTGGAGTGATTTGCGAACCCCATCTGGAGACTTTCAGGTACGTAAACATACGATTGTGGTTCAGCCAGCGCAAAAGATTAGCTTCGACGTGACGGGTGAAGTTGGACGATGGGCGTGGCATTGCCACCTGCTTTATCACATGGAAGCCGGTATGTTCAGAGAAGTTGCCGTCGTTTAACAAACCTTCGAATATGAGGCTTATTATGAAAATATCTAAGAAAAATCTGCCATTCATTGGTTTGTCATCGCTAGTCTTGCTCACCTCATCGTTTGCAACGGCTGCTGATATGTCTGGCATGGACCACAGCGGTATGGATATGTCAGATATGGATCATAGCGGCATGGATATGTCAGATATGGATATGTCTGGTATGGATCACAGCGGCATGGATATGTCGGGCGATATGTCTGATATGGATCACAGCGGTATGGATATGTCAGGCGATATGTCTGATATGGATCACAGCGGCATGGATATGTCGGGCGATATGTCTGATATGGATCACAGCGGTATGGATATGTCAGGCGATATGTCTGATATGGATCACAGCGGCATGGATATGTCGGGCGATATGTCTGGTATGGATCATAGTGGCATGGATATGTCGGGCGATATGTCTGGCATGGATCATAGCGGCATGGATATGTCGGGCGATATGTCTGGTATGGATCACAGTGGCATGGACATGTCAGGTGATATGTCTGGTATGGATCACAGTGGCATGGATATGTCAGGCATGGACCATGGCAGTATGGACATGTCTGGTATGCAAGGTGGGCAGCCACCAGCCGATGCTCGCAGTCCAGACTATTCAAATGGGGTTCCCTACGGACAGTATGGTAAGCCAATGATGATGGGCAGCATGCCATTATGGGGAGTGTCAGTAGACGACTTGGGCTATCAGTTCGATGAAGACCAAATCAACTTCGAGGCGACGGGTTGGTATGGTACTGACAGTAATCGTATAAGACTACGTACCGAGGGTAGTGCTCAGACTAAAGATGATAAAGAAATAGATAGCTTAAGCTCGCTTGCTTATTGGAAACCACTGAGCATTTTCTGGAATGGGGAAGCTGGTGTCGCTTACGATACTGAAAATGATAACGCTGCCCTTATGGCAGGCATTGTCGGTACCGCACCGTATTTCATTGAAACAGATGCGAGAGCCTACTTATATACCGATGGTCAACTTCGCCTTGATTTAGGCGCAGAGTATGAATGGCGTTTAGATCAGCATTGGGTAGTCATACCAGAGGTGGGATTGACTGCCTTTAGTAAAGATGACCATGATAATGGCATTACCAAAGGCTTTAATGAGATGGAAGCTGAGGTTAGGCTGACTTACGAGACGTTCAGTCGCCAACTAGCCCCTTATGTGGGCGTGAGTTATGAGACAGCGCTTGGCAAGGCTCGTGGTCAACGACGTCAAGAAAATGAATCGGTTGATAGCAGTAGTTTGACTGCGGGGTCAAATTCTGGTTCTAATTTTATTAAAATAATAGGGGATATACTATGAATACTTCAGATCAAAACAACATGGATCATCAACAGGCCATGAACCCTTACGTAAAGTTCACCCTGATGATTGTGACGTCTACGATTGTGATGTACATCATGATGTATTTCAATACTTATGAATGGGATCATATTTATTTTAGTGAAACCCGAGCTTATATGGCGCTCTACATGGGTGCCGGTATGGCAGTGGTCATGTTGGCATTTATGACCAATATGTATAAGAAGACCAAGGTCAATTTGATGATCTATGGCCTGAGTGTATTGATGTTTGCTGTCGGTATCTGGGGCGTCAGATCACAAGCAACGGTCGACCAAGTCGATTGGATGCAAGCGATGATACCGCATCACTCGATTGCCATTCTCACTAGTAGTCGCGCTGATATTGAAGATCCGCGTGTACAAAAGCTTGCTGACGATATTATAAAAGCGCAAAAGCGTGAGATCGCTGAGATGAAGCAATTGATTGATGAGCTTGAATAACGATCTATACTGATAGACCATTATTTTAAACAAATAAAATAATGGTCTATCAAATGATAGACGTAAGCATATAGGTCTTTTTATTCAAAGCTACTTTCACTGCAGAATCAAAACATTGCTCATGAAAAAGCAATAAAAGGCTGAGTATGCATGGTTCACTTTCCCCACTGGCCTTTTGGCTGCTGCAATTGTTGTCTCTTTTAGTGCTTACTCCTATATTAAAATCTCTAACGCTTACCCGTCAGCTGGCGGTGCTGCGACGTACTTGCATCAAGTATATAGAGACTGTTTGACGACCAGTTTTAATGCTCTGCTGATGTAATTTTATATAATTATTGCGCAGAGCTTTCTGGTTCGGATGTTCGGGTCATATACCATACCGTTGTTTGGTGGTGACGAAAGCGGTGTATAGCATCTACCAAGGAGAGTCAAGATGAACGAATTGAATTCAAAAGCGAATACTTTAAGAATTGGTCCTGTGGGCAACAGCGTTTCTCTGTTTCTGCTCATCAGCTATCTCTTGTGCATAGTCTTTGGCCTACTCGCACCTGAGCAGATAAGCATGCATGAGGCTTGGGCACCGCTGCTACCTGGTTTTGAATGGTTGACATGGTCAGGTTTCCTAATTGGATTTGTCGAATCCTATCTTTATGGTTGGTATTTTGCGATTGTGTTTGTACCGCTATATCGCTGGTTTGCTAAAGCAGGATGAGTCTAGCGTAGCCATTGAATCTTCGGCTCAGATAGGTCAACTATGCTGAGAACGACGGACAGTGCGCCAATCTTGGGTGGGATCAAAAGCTGGTGACTTAAACCTAAACTATCATTGCAATCAATAACTGGAACATAGTCATGAAACACGATACGACAAAAAATACTTCGGATAGCGAAGACCATGATTGCTGTGACGGTACAGCTAATACAGGCATAGAATCCAATAAAGATACCACTTACGATAAGGTACCAACTGGTTACAGTGGAACCATTTATACCTGTCCGATGCATCCAGAGGTGAGAGACGTTACAGATAGCGGCTGTCCCATATGCAAAATGTCTCTTAAACCTGACGACACTGTTGCCGAGATGGTAGCAATGAAAGATGACCATGCAAGCTGCCATAGTCCGTCGAATACCGATGCCCATCCTACTAAAGAGAGTAAATACGACAAAGTACCGGAAAATTATAGCGGTACCGTTTATACCTGCCCTATGCATCCCGAAGTGAGAGATGTGGAAAAAAGCGATTGCCCAATATGCGGTATGTTTCTCAAACCTGAGAACGAGGTTACTGATTCAAATGATAATGAAGACAGTCATGCACACCGTCATGGAAAGGATACTGACCGTACTAAGGTAAAATCTGTAAAAGGCGGCAAGTACGATAAGGTGCCAGCTGGCTACAGCGGAACCGTTTATACCTGTCCTATGCATCCCGAAGTCAGAGATATTGAGAATAGTGGTTGTCCCATATGTGGCATGGCACTTGAATCAGAGACTGTTACTATTGGTGACGAGGATACCTCAGAGCTCGATGACATGACTCGGCGTTTTTGGATTTGTACCGTGCTGACCGTTCCTTTATTTTTATACGCAATGAGCGATATGGTAGGTATAAATTTAGACAGCTTCATTCAAGGCGGTCAGGGCGATATCGCTGGGCAGATTGCTCAGTGGATACAGTTGGCGCTTGCGGTACCAGTGGTGCTATGGGGAGCAGCACCTTTCTTCGTGCGAGGTTGGCAATCCATAAAAAGTCGCAACCTAAATATGTTTACCCTAATTGCGATAGGTGTAGGTACAGCATTTGGTTTCAGTCTGATAGCAACCTTTATTCCGGGCATTTTCCCAGACAGTTTTAGGGATGCATCCGGTCGAGTCGGTGTTTATTATGAAGCAGCAGCGGTTATCACGACATTGGTACTACTAGGTCAGGTTCTAGAGCTTAAAGCCCGAAGCCAGACTTCTGGCGCAATTCGTGCTCTTCTTGAGTTGGCACCACCAAATGCAAGGCGGGTAGATGAGCAAGGCGTTGAAACAGAAGTCTCCCTTGACGAAGTTATCAGTGGCGACAAATTACGGGTTAAGCCAGGAGAGAAACTCCCTGTAGATGGTATTGTGCTTGAAGGCAGCAGCAGTATCGATGAGTCGATGGTAACGGGGGAACCTATTCCGGTTTCTAAAGCAAAAGGCGATACGGTTACTGGTGGCACAGTAAACGGCACGGGAACCCTACTGGTTGAAGCGGTTGACGTGGGTGATGACACGGTACTGTCCAAGATCGTCAAAATGGTTGCTGAAGCCCAGCGCAGTCGCGCACCAATACAGAAGCTGGTGGATAAGGTGGCTGGATGGTTTGTGCCAATTGTCCTTATCTGCTCTATCATAACTTTTATCGTCTGGGCTATTTTCGGACCTGCGCCTGCCATGGCCTTTGCACTGGTCAACGCTATTGCAGTGTTAATCATCGCTTGCCCTTGTGCTTTAGGACTCGCCACGCCTATGTCGATTATGGTCGGTACTGGCAAGGGTGCTCAGAATGGCGTGCTTATCAAAAACGCTGAAGCGTTAGAGAGCATGGAAAAAGTCGATACCATCGTTGTCGATAAAACGGGAACATTAACCGCAGGCAAACCAGAGCTCACTGCTATCGAAGCACTTGGTGGATTAGATGAAAATGAACTGCTTATACTTGTCGCTGCGGTAGAGACTGCCAGCGAGCATCCTTTGGCAGAAGCTATCGTTAAAGCTGCGCAGGAAAAATCTCTTGATATTGCTAAAGCCAGTGATTTCAGCTCAACCACTGGCGAAGGCGCGCAGGCACTGGTCAATGGCAAGCAAGTCGCTGTAGGCAACTCAAAATTTATGCAACGTCTTGATAGCTTTGACAGTGCGCTTTCAGAACGTGCTGATAAGCGCAGAAAAGACGGCGAAACGGTAATGTTTGTAGCAGTAAACGGCCAAGCTGCTGGTTTAATATCAGTCGCTGATCCGATCAAGCCGAGTACCAGCGAAGCGATATCTTTACTGCATCAGGCTGGACTAAAAGTGGTCATGCTAACAGGTGACAACGAAATAACCGCTAGGGCCGTTGCCAGTAAGTTAAATATTGATGAGGTACATGCTGACGTCTCTCCAGAAGACAAAAACCGTATTATCAAAGAGCTACAAAATAGCGGCAAGGTCGTGGCTATGGCGGGTGACGGTATTAACGATGCTCCCGCTCTTGCACAGGCTAACGTTGGCATTGCCATGGGCACAGGAACAGATGTGGCTATGGAAAGTGCTGGCATCACGCTAGTGAAGGGTGATCTGATGGGAATTGTCAGAGCCCATAAACTGAGTCATTCTACGATGCGAAATATCAGACAAAACCTGTTTTTTGCGTTTATCTACAATGCGCTTGGTATACCGCTTGCGGCAGGCGTTTTGTATCCATTCTTTGGGCTGTTGCTCAGTCCAATGATAGCGGCCGCTGCGATGAGTCTGTCTTCAGTATCTGTCATTGGCAATGCGCTGAGATTGCGTCGCTTGAAACTGTAATTTTGGTACGGTAGAGCAGTTTCTAAAGCACACATACTGGTCTTATCAAGACTTTAAAATATAAGGATCACGTTATGGGCAGTTTTTCTATTACACATTGGCTGATTTTATTGGTTGTGGTGGTGGTCGTATTTGGCACCGCTAAGCTTAAAAATGCGGGCAAAGATTTAGGCGGTGCAGTAAAAGGTTTTAAAGAAGCAGTCAAAGATGAAGAAACCTCACATGCTCGCAATAATCGTTCACTTGACCATGAAAGTAGTACGCCAGTTTCAAAAAATGGTTCAAATACGCAGGTAGGGGCTCAGGCTGATGATACAGAAATCAGTCCTGTCACCACTGATGATCAGCACAAAGCATGAAGCGCGCCGCTTATAAATAGCAGCACTAAATAGTCTTTTAATATATGTGACTGTTATGTTTGATATCGGGTTTTCCGAGTTACTCTTGTTTGGCATCATTGCTTTAATCGTATTGGGCCCAGAGAAACTGCCGCAGGCTGCGCGTACGGCTGGGCAATGGTATGCCAAACTGCGCCGTACAGTATCCACTCTACAGTCTGAAATAGAAGCTGAGCTAGATCTGGCTGAAACGCGCCAACAAATACAAAGTGAGCTTGTAAAAATCCGTCAGACTGAGTCAGATATGAAGCGTGAACTAGCAGAGATGCGCGGTAGTATGCAAAAGTTTGAAGACTCGCAGAATCAAAGCTTAGATACTTCATATCAGCCAATGTCTTCTCATCAGCAAGATCATCAGCCAAATACTTCCTCTTCTTCATCTATAGAGAAGGTGGATGAATGAGCTTATTTAAACGCCAAAAAATCGACAAAAAAAGTTAGCGAATACAAATACTAAAGTTCCAGACACTGCCCATAGTGATGAGGCTGATAATGTGCTGAATGCGCTCAGTGATATGCCTATTACTGAACATTTGATTGAACTACGCAAGCATCTCATCAAAATATGCGTAGCCGTTTTGATTGTTTTCTTAGCATTGGTAGGATTTTCACGCGAGCTCTATAATCTTTTATCAGACCCATTGGTAGCGCAGTTGCCAGCTAATTCGACTATGATTGCCACCGACATCACGTCAAACTTTATGGCACCCATTCGCTTAACGATTTTTGTCGCCGCATTTTTAGCGATGCCTTATATTCTGTATCAAATTTGGTCGTTTGTCGCCGCTGGCTTATATAAGAAAGAGAAGAAAATTGCTATTCCTGTGCTGTTATCTTCGATATTTTTATTCTATACGGGTGTTGCTTTTGCCTACTTTGTCGTGCTCAAAGGTGTATTGAAATTTTTTATCCTATTCGCGCCGCAGAACGTTATACCGATGACCGATATTGACAGTTATCTGAGCTTTGCCCTCAAGTTGTTTATGGTGTTTGGACTGACTTTTGAAATTCCAGTGGTTACCTTACTACTGATAATGGTTGGAA
Source organism: Psychrobacter sp. ER1 (assembly GCF_048631835.1). Taxonomy (NCBI): domain Bacteria; kingdom Pseudomonadati; phylum Pseudomonadota; class Gammaproteobacteria; order Moraxellales; family Moraxellaceae; genus Psychrobacter; species Psychrobacter sp. ER1. The sequence continues at coordinate 629,435 of NZ_CP184640.1, forward strand.
TCGTTTCTACTAAGAGTTTAGAAGACAAGCGCCGTTATATCATTGTCGGCTGCTTTGCGGTTTCAGCGGTAGTAACACCGCCTGATGGCATATCCATGCTCTTGCTAGCGATTCCTATGTGGCTATTGTTTGAGTTGGGTTTATTCTTAGCAAAAATGTTAATCAAAGAGGAATGAAGCACCGCTTTAGACTCAGGAAGTGAGACATTAAAAAGCAACTAGCATCATCGTAAAAACGCCAAATACCCCTTTTGTTTTTTGCTGTTTACTAGAGTATGTCAGCGTAAGCACTCTACTTAACGACGAGGTTTAAATGGAACACTTAACCAGCAACAACGAAGAAACTAATGACGGTCTTGCAAATCAACTGAATCAAGAGTGCTATTGCATTACCCTCGATCGTAAAGCGCTCAATACAAGCCTTCAAGATCAATTAATGGAAACTAAAAGCAATCCAATAGGAGCGAATGAGCTTAATAAACTTTTTCAGCAACACCAGTGTTCGTCCCCAAAACAGAGATAGCGACGATGGAGCGGATCGTTGACGCTATCGAGTTGGCTGCCAAGCTGCCATCGTATCAAGCGCAAGCGATGTCGTGGGCACCCAAAATCGCTGCTTTTGACCCAGGTCCAATAGGGGCTCTGATGGGCTATGATTTTCACTTGGGTCGTGATAGCCCTCAGCTCATCGAAGTCAATACCAATGCTGGTGGCGCATTTCTGAATGTGTTGCTCGCTCGCGCACAAAAACGCTGTTGTAATGCCTCACAGCAAAGCGCTGCAACGACTCAAATGCTAGATACATTTGAGGAGTCAGTGTTTACTATGTTCAAACAGGAATGGCAACGACAGTCTGCTGTTGCTATGCCCAACCGAATAGCCATCGTGGATAATGATCCTAAGAGTCAGTTCATGTTTTTGGAGTTCCAGTTAGCACGTCAACTGCTCCAAGCTAGAGGCATTGACACTGTGATACTAGATCCCTCTGAACTCGACTATGTCGATGGCAAGCTGACAGCGCATGGTAAGCCCATTGATATGATCTATAATCGGTTGGTCGACTTCGCATTTGAGGAGCCTGACCATGCACTGCTTAAGCATGCGTATCTAGAAGGTGCTGTGGTAGTAACGCCTAATCCTCATGTCCATGCTATGTTGGCTAATAAGCACAATCTGACCTTGCTATCCGATCCGCAGACATTGCGCGCTTGGGGACTGAATGATGCAGCAGCAGAATGTCTCGAAAAGTCTGTGCCAAGGACTAAGCTCGTATCAAGAGACGAGGCAGCAGCGTTGTGGCGTACTCGGCGACAGCTGTTTTTAAGCCAGTTGCTGGTCATGGAAGCAAAGGGGTCTATCGCGGTAGCAAGCTAACTCGACGCGTTTTTGAGAACATTCTTGATGAGGATTATATCGCACAGACCTTTGTTCCTGCAGGAGAGCGATCAATAAAAATTGATGACACTGTAACAACGAGAAAGGTGGATATACGTCTTTATACGTATGACGGACAACTGCTACTACCTGCGGCGCGTGTGTATCAAGGTCAGACAACTAATTTCCGTACACCAGGAGGTGGGTTTGCGCCCATCTTTCAGGTGTAATGAGCTAAATAGCACCAACTGCTCTTAATGCTAACCTCTATTAATTGGATATCTGCCAACCTAGGAACATCCACTTGACAGTATAGATTAACAGTATCGGAATGACCACCCACTGAACGAGCGGCAACGCACCTATGCTTAATAACGGAACATCAGGCATCAGCCCACTATAATTCCACCTTTGGCCAGCGCCAGTTGCCCAGTATTCAAAGAGTATTGTCATAGTTAGGCCAACGCCAAGGTATATCGATAAAGTCGACAGACGCCACGGCTTTGCAATCCAGAACCAGTCTTTTACAAACAATGCCGCAAGCACGTAAGCGCCAAAAGCAATATTGGCATCACCGACGGTCGCACGTGTACAAAGCCAGACTACGTCCCAGTGACTCGCTTCGGCCATGCCGGAGAAGAAAGGTACCTGTGCCATCTCCCAAAAAAATGGAGAAAGAAACTTACGCTCCATACCATCAGGGCAAGCACTGCTGATGTCGCTGCTCGGCGGGATAGGCTTACAAGAGTCATCATTCCTCCAAAAATAGCCATAGCAATAAATACAATTTCATGTTTACTCGATCGTCGTTACCAGACCGAAACGCCGCTTACTGGCGTCTCTTAACGGCAGATTAGTATGTTGCCTGCTGCGCGTGTTTATCAAGGTCAGGTGACTAACTTCCATACGCCAGGTGGTGGATTCGTGCTTGTCTTTCAGGTGTGAAGGTATACCTCAGATCGTGTATGATACTCTTAGGACAATTTTTAAAACACCCTCTTAGTTCGGAAAAAGCGATGAGTCAAACCGTTATCCATTATTTTCTACATTTTGGCATGCCGTTGATTATCGCTTATATGTTTTTTCGTAGTGACTATAAGCGAGTTTATTTGATCCTAATAGCAACCATGCTAGTTGATTTAGATCATCTGCTAGCGACACCTATCTTTTCGCCCAATCGTTGTAGTATTAATTTCCATCCGCTACATACTTATTATGCGATGGCAGTATATGCGGGCATGTTGTTTTTACCAAAGCCCTATAAGATAATTGGTTTAGGGTTATTACTGCATATGTTGACTGATTTAAATGACTGTATAATGACCTATATTAATTGTCCACAGTGTTTGAGTCAGGCTCCTGCCCGTGAGTTGGTAGCGTGGTTAGGCAGAGCTATTAAGTTTTAATACGGTTGTGAATACATCCCTTTGTATCTCTCTCATAAATCATCTCTTTAATGACTCCTAGAAGTAGATATATCGCTATCCAATCCTGAATAAGTCCTCGCATTAGATCGCTTGTGTTCCAATTCGAGGATTAAGGTTGTCTAGCTTGTTACTCTAAGCTTAGTGAGATAGCTCTGTTTCTAATCAGGCATAGCGGAAAGAACTAACCGCTACTTCTTTAGTTTAGTATGACTATTCAATGTGCCACGTGTTGTATCAAGCAGATCGGCGACGTTATTTAATAAAATGTAATCTTTTGGGGTTTTTGATTCCCTATTGAATATTTCACTCCATATCTGACTTTTATACTCTTGCATTATTGTTTTAAGGCTTGGATACATAAGCCCAGGTTTAGCTAACGAGAGTATTGATATTGCTCGGATAAAGTCCATGTATATAAAGTCAATCACATCCTGATCAAATTCTTTCTTAACTTGTTTCTTATGCTCAGGCTTAGAGTCTTTTTAGAGGTTTTATAACTTAAGAAAATAGTATTGTTGTTATTAATATCTTTGAGGTTAAATACAGGTGAAAAACAACCACCAATGAGTAAATACTCATTCACATCCTTATTTACTAACGATACATTATGAATAGGTAAACTGTTATAACAATCAAACTTAGTCTGCATAGATTTAATATAGGCTTCTTGACCACCACTTAAGTAGGCTTTCACTATTAGCTTAGTTAGTTGGCTAGCCAACGGATGAAGACTAATTTTAGTGCTACTATTAATGCTGATAGACTTTGCTGACAGATTCATGGCTTGTGATCTCCTAAATTAATTCTTTGCCCTATCATAATGAAAGCGTAATGACAGAAAATTTGTAAAGTTCTAACGGTCCATTGCTTGATTGGGAGATTTGATTTCTCTCTATTATTAAGCCTAGTCTGCTCAGTTTGGCTAGATAGTGATAATTCAGCACGGATCTGCTTTTTGTATATCTTGCCGTTTAATTTATCAGCTACATTGCACTTTTTTATTTGAGATGAGGCAAGTAATTTCATCACAGGCTTCCATTGCTCTTTATCATCATCGCTAGCTTGTGCATAATGGTATATTTTTAAATTAATATTTTTTTAAAGACTAGTTGTCCTAATACTTGTATATAGCTATATAGATCTAATGCTTGATCAAAACTAATATGATTTTTATGGTATTGGGAGTTCATAAGCGTATGCGCTATAAACTGAAGCATAGATTCTCGTCTTTTTCTATCTTATATAAGTCACGAAATTTATTGGTCATCTGCATGAGTATGTTGTTATCTTCGACATACCTGTCGAATACCGGTAATAAGCTCATATTATCATCAGGCGCGAATAATCTTGAATTACCATGTATGGTTTTAAAAGAAGGGTGATCTTGCAACTGCTGAGCGTTATTAAGCCATATTTCAAAAGTATTTTGATCAAGCTTATAAATATCCATTTTTTCCTTGAAATCTTCTTCCTTATCATGTACCTCAAGAGTCTGACGGACTTCATCGAATGAATATCTTTTTGGCTTTGTAGATGTTTTATCTTCTGTCTTTAGTAGTTCACTATGTTTTGGTTTAGGCAGTGGTTTAAGTTTGAGCTTGTTAAGCAAATAATAATTAATTGCAGTAGGTGTAGCACCTAACAGCTTTTCCCTACGTCTAGGAACGCTTAGTAATTTATAGTGTCTAGCCGTCAACTGGTAATCCATGTGCCAAAGTAGCAATCCAATCTGAATGTCAGTCAAATGCACATAAGAGTCAAAAGTAGTGCTAGGACTGGCATGTCCAGCTACTCCAGCTAAGGCATATATTTTTTGTATTGTAGGGATGTCTCAATATAAGCCAATATTTTACAAGACTTGTCTTCGTCATAAGGTAATAAGTCTTTTAAAGTTTGAGAGCATTGATGCCCATTAAAAGCATTAGCTTTATCATACAAAAATGACATTAATTGAAAATTAGTTAAGAAGCTATGTCTTAAATGATGGGTCGTGAGATGAGAAAGTCCTGTTGTAGTTTTAATTAACTGAGATATGGTTTTTGACAAATCACTGGCACGATAAGCCATACCAGCTTGATTAGCGATTAAGGTATCCCCTTTACTTTTACCACGCCTAAGCTCGACTCTCTTGAAAAACGACATTTCTGAATTTGTTAAAAGTTGTTCTAACAATGTCCGTCTTAAGGCAGAACCCGTTTTATTATTACCATATTTATTATTACGCACTTCTAGATAAGCTGAAGTTATAGCCACATCTTTTAATCTAATCTTAACTATTTCACCTATCCTGAGTCCACAGCGCTGCCCTAAAATCAAAGCGAGCTTCACCGCTTCTATTTCATCCTTAGTCATTTCAAGATTGTCAGCATTATTAAGAATAGCCTGAAACATGGTTTCTGAAAGATAGCCTGTCCTATGATGCGCTCGCTTGGTAGATGAAAAAGGTGCAATAGGTTCAATGCCATGATGATTAACTAAATATGCATGTATCTCATCAATATTAGTGGCAATAGCATTTTGAGCGTCTTTAGACTTACCAAGTTCGATAAGTTCGCTATAAAGTTGAATATAATCCTCTTCAGTATGATCCTCAAATGCAACACCTTGAGTTAATGATAACCAGCGATTCGTAATACCACCGCTATGAGTCCGCATGCTGCTTACCTTTTACTAGTCACTGTTTTCGTCAGTAACCAACCTACGATTGCAAGCTCACTCAAAGGAGCGTCGTTCGTTAATAAACGTTCATATAGCTGCTTGAGACCAATTGTGAATCTAGCCATTGAGGTTTTTTCATCTTTAGTCGTTTTCAATAGCTTTGCAATCTCAACGGTAATGGTAGGATTGCCTTTTTTAGGTTCCACTGCGACATCTTTGTGACACTCAATGTTAATAGCTATCTTAGTAGTGGGCTTATGAGATATGCTAAAGATTAAAGACTGCCAGTTAGCTATTGACAGGCCATATGTCGTCTCCAAACCAAGTAGTAGATACCAAGTATGTTCTGGCAGATCTAAAAATAGATAATCTTCTAAAACATAGACCGCACCTATCAAAAACTCTTCTAAAGTCATAGATAGGTGATTTTGGCTAAGAGATTTTGTCATCTTTAACATTTGATAAAGATTTTGAACATCAGTACTAGACTTTAATTTTCTAGTTTCATTCCCTTTGACATAGAGCTTGATCAAATAGCTCGTTAATGGCGATAAAAAGACTTTTACCTCATGCACCGCTTTTGAATTGCTATAAGTATTAGTATGATAGCTATCGTCGTCAATAATGAGAGTTACTACAGGCAGTTCAAATATGCTTTCTATAGTTAATGATTTGTCACTGATGCGAGATATAATCGTTTGCAATACTGGCTTTCTCAATATAGCACTGTGGAAAATCAGTGATAGCATCAAATCTGTGATAGTAATCTCGTAAGCTTTGCTAGCTATACTATCCATCCAATATAAATAAAAATCTAATATTTGCTTTTTTTCAGAAAAGGTCACTTTATTTCTAAAGGACTTTGGACGGTATGAGGTAACGATAAGCTTTGGAAAGCCAATAGCAATGTCCTTATCTTCAATATAGTTTTGACAGCAGTTTACTGCTTCGTTATATCCTTCTACATAACTAAGATAGCCCTGAAAGTGTTTGTTTTCTGATAATCTCTTATCAAGCTGCTCCCACATAGCATTAAATATTGTTTGAGGATCACTTGAGGCAATAATTTGGTCAAAATCTATAGACTCTTTGACCAGTCGTTTGGATAAGTTTTTACGCTTCGAGGTTTCCTTATGTCTATTTTCTGAACGCTGGTCAATAGCTGATTTACGCTGAGCCATTATCTAGTCTCCAAACTTATGACTTTAAAGCCGTTATATTTAATTATTCCATTAAGCTCATCAGAGAATCGGCGCAACTCGCTCCTTCTAAGTCCACTGTGCTTATCGTAGTAGTCAAAACCAAGCTCATCAGCGTGACCCATCCAAGCGCCAATTACATCGTGACCGAAGCTATTAGATAATGATGAGTTAGGCTTAGCAGAAAAGATTCCAACTTCTAGGCTTTTATAAGATCGTATAAAGTGACGATGCCAGTTTGATGGGAGATCTAAAATTTTAGACAGTCTTCCGTGAATAAATGTTTTGGTAAGACTAACTTCAGTAATAGTGTTAGTTTTTTCATCCAGCTTTAGATAAGTAATAAGGCCAATATTACTGTCAAGAATATCTGAGTAAATATCACCTAGACTATTACCCAGACTATTTAAAATAAAGGCATTACTCTTTAAATACTTGATGTACTGCTCAATCTGTTGATTTGCTATATCAGGTAGATAAATATATCTGCCTCGAGTATGTTGACGGTTTTCCTTGTCGCTAATAAAATATTTTTTAGTTCTAACATCTATATCTACAAGCCTACCAAAAGGTTCACGTACGGGACGATAACCGCTTGAGACCGAGAGCAGAACATATAAATAATCAGTAAAAATATTATGTAGGTCAACTATAGATCTAGGATTGAGAGTTTTTTTATCCCAAAGGGCAGAATTGATCTGAGTGATTAAATCGCTAACTATAGATGTTAAGCGGCTTTCTCTTATGGCTAAAACACTACCTATTTGTTTATCCCAATATCCTGTAACTCTTTCGTCAGGTAATTCAAAAAATTGATATTCTTCATTACATTTGGATTCATCGCTGACTGTATTAAATGCTATATCATACAAATGCTCATTAAAATCATATTGGCATAAGAATAAATCTAGCTGGCTAACATTAAAGTAAGGAAGTGCTGAAGAATGGTGTATTGGTTTGCTAATTAGAACATTAACTAAAGCTTGATCTCGACCACTCTGTATGAGGTAGTGTTCTAAATAGTTCTTAACTTTATTAAAAGTTAATCTAGTTTTGCTCTTCTTATTTATAGCCTTTAGAGCCTCACTGGCCTTTTGTTTGACCTCCTCCAAAACCTTTGTGCTTATGTTACGTAAAAGATGAGAATATATATTGCCAACTGCAATAGGGTAGAAAAGATTGAGAGTAGATGTATTATCTGCGCATAGTTTAGAATCCCAGTTTTCTTGAACTTTACTACGAGTAGGTGCAAACTCTAGTGGATACCGATAGCATAAATAACTCTCCCTAAAATCTTCTGAGATAAGTAGTTCAGATCTACCTGTCAATAAAATTATTAGTAGATATAAAGAAGTTTGATGGTCTAGATCATATTCAATGTTTAAAGTACCTTGTTCATCATTGTTGTCAGCATTTATACTTCTGATATCTAAACTCATCAGACTATTGAGTAAATATGTGACTAAAATCTGTACTTCATCAGCATGTGCAACATTTACATCAGTTACCTGACTTAAAGTCCGTTGATGTCTACAGTTAACTTGTTGTTCAGCTCTGATTTTATCTAGATAGTAGTTTGTAGGTTGCTCGAAATTAACCTGCTCAAACGATTGCTCTTCATCGTCTTGGCGTTCTTGGTCTTCAAATCCATTTGCTTCGCTAGCATTTTCTGATATGTAGGTGAGATCGCTAACAGTATTGCCAGTGATATCATCTTTATCCTGTAAGATACTTATAATCTTATGAGTCTCAGTCGTCACGCGAGTAATGCCGGAGTCATTTTTGAAATAGTTTTCGATTGGTAAGATATATTCGTAAAGGTATTTAGCTATACGTTCATTGATTTCAAATTGAGCTTCAACAGATGATAGAGATGTCTCTTTACTTAATAATCTATTCTTGTACTTCTGTATTTCAAAATCAAAAGTTAGGGGCCGCTTATCAAGCCATCTAGTGTAGCTATCGTTTTGTTGAGCATTAATAAGAAACTCCTCAATATCCTTTAGGCTTTTCAATTCTGTTACATCAGGTAAAAACGGAACTAAAAATTCACGAGTTTTGTTCGTTAAAAATCTGCATTCATCGAGCGTAGTTTCAATTCGACTATCATAGTCAGTTAACTCAACCATCCTTAAACATAGAAAAAAGTAGACAGCACGGATAGTATTTATTTTAGACGAGTCTGCTCGATGGATTAAAAAGGTAATTAGATAGAGATCTTTTAAATGCAGATGAGGCTTTCTAATATTTTCTAAAAATACTTTATGAGCAATTCCATTTTCGTATATCTGTAATTCATGCGTCTTCGTCAAATTACTATTCACATCTAATGTTTTTATCCATTCAGACAATGTTCGATACTCATCTTTCAATTCTGATCTAAATTGCTCAGGTAAGGTATCTTTTAAAAATTTTAGCTCGATAAGTAATATTTCAAGATCATTGCCATTAGCGAAATCAAGGAGATTTAGCTTCAACCAATCCTTAATATTTGTAGAGTTACTATCTTTATTAGCCATTATGCTGCTACCGTTACAAGTCATTCAAATAACTGTAGCTTCATTAATGTAAAGCATCCAGCATTAAAATCGAAAAAAGACATCTATTTGGATGTCTTTTTGTTAAACATAGGTATTTTCATGGATTTTGTATTATACCTCGCTCTATCAGTAGCTTATCTAAAGCACTCCCATCCTGACGAGTTAGATTGGGCACATAACGTGAATACACTGTGAATAACATTGTAGTGCTGCTATGACCCATTTGCGCAGCAATCCATTCAGGAGACTCGCCTGCAGCAAGCCAAAGAGTGGCAGCCGCATGTCTACTTTGATAGGGATTACGTATATCAAGCTCCAGATATCGCAATAACGGATACCAAACTCTCTTTGTCACATTGCGATGACTCAAAGGAGTACCTGCTTTTGTACTAAACACAAACTCACTTCGATGTTTAGTGAAGCTCTGCTGCTCAATCAATGCATCGTAAACCAGTTGATTCATGTGGATAATACGATTAGAGCCGGAAGTTTTAGTGTCACCTATAACACCTCCAACAATTGCTTGATCAATAACGATTTGTCTACGTTCAAAGTCAATATTTTTCCACGGTAAACCGTCAATTTCACCTGTACGCATGCCTGTAAAAAACCGTACTGTGAAATATGGCTTATAGTCTACTCTGACGTTGTCAATGATGAGCATGACTTCCTCTAAGGTAAAAGGACTAACATTACTTTTAGGTACACTTAGTGGCTTTATATTCTTCCAAGGGTTCTCAAAATCAAAACGCTCAGATGCTTCGGTAATCACCATACGTAATGGGGTCATAATGTGATTGATTCGAGATGCTGATAAAAGCCGTCCATTATTTCCCTCCTTGACTAGATTACCCCGAAAAGCCATTATTTTAGCTTTGTTGATGGTATTTAGTGGCACATTGCCAAAATGGGGAAGTAGATAAATCTTAAGTATGTTTTCTACATTAGTTATCTGAGAGCACCGCCATTCCGGTTTTTTTTCCTCTAACCAAACTCTGCTAAAGCAATCAAATCCTGAGCTTGAGTCCTTATGGCTATTCGTTGATCTCATGAGCTCTAAGCTTTGAAACTGCTCAAGCTTTTTACTCTGTGGAAAATAGTTTTCATATCGAAAACTACCTAATTGAATCTCTGCTTGCATTTTACTAACGAAATTTTCTAGACGCTTTCGATTAGGCTTAGTGTCTGCCAGTAAGGTTTGCTCTCTACAACGTTGGCCTATGTATCGAAAATCTACATATAGGTTGCCATTACGGCTATTGATACTCGCCATGATTACGCTCCCGCTGCAAATGGAATGTTATCGTCGTAGCCTGTCAGCATTAACTCTTCAATCTTTTGCCATATGAAAAGAATTTTTCTACCTCCAAATGGTTTGATGTAATGAACGCCCTCAATGAATACCGCATCCTTAAGTTGATTGCGTATTGTCTTGCTGTCATATTTAATACGTTGTGACAGCTCTTCGGTTGTTAAATAGGTATAACTCATAGTAAAATCCTTACTAAAGATTAAAGTGTTATTATCTAATAGCTTTATGACCTGCTATAGAACATAATTTACACTAAAAATCATCTTTTGCAAGACATTTTTATCTACAGTAGGTTATTTTATTATGGGGGAGGTTATGGTGAAATGTAATTTATCTAGAATTATGGGCGAAAAAAGACTTAAGATTGCCGATGTGTCTAGAGATACAGATGTCAACAGAGGCACAATCACACGTATGTATAACGAAGAAGCGACCAGAGTGGATCTAGAGGTAGTAGAAAAGCTATGCTTATATTTGGATATTGAAGTGGGCGACCTTTATGAGCTAGTTAAGGAAGAAGAATAAACTTTCCTCCTTTTAAAATTCAAGATAGTGCTGCGCTTATCAGTTATTACACCAAATAATACGCAGCAATATAGTTTCTCAAATGAGTTAAATGTTCTATTAAGTAATAAAAAGCTCTATAGAAGGTCATTTTGATTTGCATCAGCTCAAAATGTATGTATAATTCAATCTGTAGGAAGTCATTACGACTAACAGAAAGAAATATTAATCTACAGGAGGTTATACATGAACACATTTATTAAGTCACCGCATGCTTCAATCTGGTTAAGCGCCGAAGCGATATCGCTATCTACCAAGCTTATGGTAAACCTGCAAATACAACAGGGCTCGCAGTTAGCAAGAATGCTAGGCGTTAACCCCCTTTTCTACAATGATGAAGCGGTTAGGATATGGGTTCAACGTGAGCTCAATGAGGGGTTAGCGCTAAATCATTATGCATTAACGAATCTTGAGACCAAATTTTTGGACATTATGAATCACTACGATATTCCTTATTCGTTGTGATCAACGTTAACTATTTGGTTTGGAGATAACCATGAGCTTAAAACTTATTTTTAGCGCCAATGCAGATCAGTCCGACATACAACTATGTGAAGACTATTGGGCATACGGGCATGATGGACGGTATGTAGAGCATATAGAAACGCTCTGTAGACAGTATAGTGTTGATTATCATATTTTGTTTGGTGTATTAGCGGAGTGCCAAGCTTACTTAGATGATGTGCACTGTGAGTACTGTGGACGGCCTTATCAACTTGATGTACCAGCGGATATACCTTATATCAGAAAACAATCATCTTGGTTCTGCGAATCATGTATTAGTTTTTCTGGCGGGCAGCTTACAGTTGGCAGGTAACAATTTGAAATGTACTTGATAACCAGATTGCTAATGCTCTCTGGTTTTTTTGCAAATGTGATTTATTTATAGATATATCGAAACGAGGGGAAGAGTTGAGGCTTGCTCTGATTAATGATTAAGCTTTACTAGATGTTTTAGATTCATTTCTAACTGTTCACGAACTAAGGCAACAGGTATGTGCCACAATTCAGATAACTGCTTAGTAGCAATATCACTATCCCATGGCATTAGAGACTTTCTATTAAACTTTGCAAACGGGCCATCCGTTTCAGTAAGAATCCGATCTTTTGGCATCATTGATACCAAAGCTTGCCCTTTTTAGTATTAAGCATTGCAGGACCAACGGTGAACCAACAACCCATATTAATCGCTCTTTTAAGCTGTCCTTGAGTACCTGTAAACCAGTGAAGTAAAGGAATGCCATCAATGCTTTTTAACTCATCTAGAACTTCAGAGGCACTCTTTATACTATGAATACTCATAATCCGACCACCAGAATTGTGCGAACTCTTTAGGATATGGCGAAAAACTTTCAACTGAATGTCCCAATGCTTTTTGAAGTTAGTTCCTCCATCAAGACCAATCTCACCGATATACTTAGCTTCAGGTAGTAGAGCATCGAAAAGCTCAATTTCGTGTGCTCGATGATGAGCAAGTTGGGATGTAGCCCCAAAGCTGTTCTAATACGAGAACTGCCATGTGCTAATAATTTGGTTCCTTCCCATGCTTTGGGAGTCGTAGTTACTGATAATAAATATATGCCTTTATCGTCACATTCTTTAGCTACTTCAAATGGGTTTTGATATAGATCCAAATGACAATGCATATCTATCTTCATAAAATACCTTCTGATTCGAAATATAGCTTAACTTCATTAAGACCTTGAGTAAACACAGTCTTATAATCTGCTAGCTCGTTTTCAGGTAAAGGCCCACTATTTAGAACCCAAGTGCTAATATTCTTACGCTCTTTTTGTGCTACAGCAATTAACATCGCCATAACATCATCCCGATGGTCAGGATCAGATAGTGCATTAGTAAGTGTTTTAAAATAAGTTATATTTTCTTGAATACCTCCTGTGTGCAGAGATGCTTTACGAATAATACAAGGCACACAAGTTCCACACTGTTGATTCTTACGTTTCCAATGGCTACAAGAGACTGTTTTATTTACTAAGTTTGCAAGTAGCGTTCTATCTTGACATTCCAAAACCATTTGACCCTTAGTTTTGAACTGATAGGGGTTAATGATAGTACATTCAATACCAACTTGATCAAAAATACTCTGAATACTTTTAATAAAGTGAGGATGGGTTGTTCTTGTACTTAACGTACCAATACGTCTAGGTGTAAGAGGCGCATTTAGGGAAATAAATCCATTTTCAGGTACGTATAAATCGACATTCTGTAAACTGTTACTTTGCTGTATAGCGCTTGCCCCTACAACTGCAAAAGCTAGAAAATTGATACTGCGAGTACGCATCGTGATATCGGTGATACCCATTGCCTTATGAGGATCTGCGTTTACTTCGAAACGAGAATATTCACCTGATAAAACTTGATCGATTTCTTTTGAAAAGCACTATCACCCTTGTATGCATGACTAATCAATAGAGGTTTATACCCATTATCTAATAAATCTATGGCACCTATTGTTGAGTCTAGTCCTCCTGAAAACAGGCTCACACAATTAAGATTATCAAGTTGGGTGAGTTTAAATCTTTTATCTTGGGGGATAAGGGGAGGCGCAAAACCTCCTTCTGTGAATTCTAAATTCCACATGTCGCCGCTTAAAAAGTGTAAAGCTTTCTCTAGTTGTGATTGCAAAGCAATCCAACAATCTGGTTCACACAATGGGATTTTTAGTGAAAGCTGTCGTGTCCAGCCATCTGGGCTTTCTGAACGCAATACAAAAGTATCAGCTGCCGTAACCGCTAAAGCGATAGATAAGAAATCGATTGCTTTAGAATTGACTTCAACGCCTAAACGCTGAATTTTCTCTGTTATTGGATTACCTATAACACTTATATCACCCCGAGACTTTCCATCTATGCCATATAATTGAACAGGAATTAAGGACTCATTTGCTTGGGGAGTTGTTGACAATCATGATGAAATACCAATTCAGTCATGCGTAATTCTCCCATTCTATCCATACATCAATAATTGTTTGTCTTTGAATTTCTTTAACTTGAACTTGTGTTAATGTACTAATATTATTAGAAAGCCTTTCTGCCATGTGCTCATTTACTATTACATCAATTAATGAATATAAAGAGTTTTCTATGTGAATTGCTTGTTTAGGCGTTTCAGCTTTGTCAAATGCACCCCAGAATCCATCATTAATTGTACAAAAATAACTCTACATAGGTAATTTATCATTGTATTGGTAATAATCTCAGCTGTGACGTTTTGAGAATCGAATATTTCTATGCCTTCTAACGCTTCGGCTAAGGATAGATTCATAGCAGCTCTTATTTTTTCTGAATCACCATCTTCAGTTGCAAGAGACTGCGTTATCCTAGATATTGCAATGTCAACAGGTAGACCGTTCAGACTATCTAAATTGATAGCTGAAGTACCGGTACCACTACCACTAGTTAGCAAACCAAATAGTTGTGAACCTACACTGGTCGCACTACCCATGCGTCTTACTGCTGCTGCACTTCCTCCACTGGAAATTTTTGCATAATGCCCAACAGCTTTTCTTAAATCGGAACTACTACCGTTTGATACTGCTCTACCTAAAGACTCTCTGAAAGAAGCATAGCGACGATTTCCTGAATTTGGTAAAGCTTGCTCAGGTGTGTCATCAGCCCAAGGTGGTATTAAAGGAGACTTTCCTCCTGGTCCTGGGCTAGATTGCGAAGTTCCCATTACTGCTCCTTAGACCACGATGATTGATTTAAAACGCGCTTCAACCATACAGGCTGTTCATTGAGGCTACCTAAGTACCTGACTAATATATTTGCTGAAGCTTCAGAGTGTTCTGCAAGAATATAAGCACCAGCAAAACCTATTGGCTTATTTGCCCAATCTGATACTGTCCTAAGATGACTAATGAGACCTTCCATAATAGGGACTTCTTCTTCTAGCACTATTGTTTGCATAAGTCTTTTTGCTGTCTGTGATGCCTCATTTTGCGTAACTATAAGCGCATCTAAAATATCTCTACCTGCTGGAGATATACCTGTGATGTATGTACCTATAGGTATAGTTTCTCTAGATAAATATATTGCAGGTCTTAAATCAGTGTTAGATAGTTTAGGTTCAAGCTGTGCCCAGTCTTTTATAAAAGCTGTTGTTGTTGGATTATCAGTCCATGATTTAGGGAGATCAGCATCTTTACCGGACTCCAAACTTGAAATGAAACTAGGTTTTCCCCGTTCTTTATCAATACAGTTATAAAAGTCTTTTGTAGCTTGTGCTCCAGCGCATCGTTCAAATACTACTAGTTTAGTTATAAGTGCTTCATCTATTGGCATATTGCGACGCGCAGCGGTCTTAGAACGCATTTTTATTACGTTTAAAAGTCTTTTCACGGTTCTAGGGTTTCCATGAATAATTGGTGAATTAGCTAATATTGGAGCGATACGGTCTGCTCGTTCAAATGATTTTGCTAATTCGTTATCCTCAGTAAATCCGAGCAGAGCTAACGCATCATTTCTAGTGATAGGGTCATCTTTCCAAGACTGTTGTAGAGCAGCTTCTAATCCCTGTCTAAGGTTATTTAGTTTAGTAGAGTCAATTCCAGCTTCAATTGCATATAGCATAAATAAGTAGGAACGAATTTCTCTCACACCAGCTTTGGGTACGCGGATAGGCACTTGAATGAGTTTGTCGATGTAATCAAGCTGGTGTCTATCTGTGCTACCTTTAAAATGCTCAGCAACTGAAGATTTAATCATTTCTTCATCAGCAGCAATTATAAAAGCTGTGTTTTTAAGAAATAAAAATAATCGAATCGCTTCAAGTGTATGAATAGCATTAACAGGTAGACAGCGATCTAAATTATCAATAATAATTACGACTGGCTTATCTAGCTCTTCTAGTATTTCTTCATACTCTGTTCTAAAAGCGTGAATTTGCTCAGGAGGGTTTCGGACTCTTTGGGTTTTATCGTTTTATCAAACTCATTCTTCACATCTCCTACTAAAGCACGACCTGCTACATACTCACTTTCACTTTGAACCCCGTTAGTTGCTTCACCAATAGTACTAACACTTCGGGCAATAAGTCCTCCAGTTGGAACACCGAAAGCTAGTGCGGCTCCTTCAGCAAGCAAACCCAAAGTTCGGAAACCATTAACTCTGTTCAATAACCCTTTACTTTTTTTAAATAAAGTTTCATCTTCTTTAGATGCTTTCAATAGTTCAGTTGCTATCACTTCTAAAAGAGAGGCTCTTGCATCATCAAAACCTTGATAAAGCCATGCATCAAAATTTATTACGATATAGTCCTGCTCGTCGTCTTCTAGTTTAGTTTCAATAAGCTTGAGAAGCGAAGACTTGCCTGCTCCCCAGTTACCAAAAATTCCAATTGAAATAGGTAGCATATTTTTAGCAGATAAAATATCGACCGCAAGATCCGATACTTCACCAAAATTAAGATAATCTTCACTTGATTCAACGTCAGACCACATAATTTCATCTCATTTATATAATTTCATAAACAATAATTATAAACTATTGTGCATATATAAACTTGAATGGATATGGTAGTTTTTGAGTATTGTTAGATGTTTTTTAGTTTTGATTTAGCTAGATGCGACAGTACTTGATGTATGAGATTGCTTGTACCTATCAATTTTTGTGGAGTGTTGGTATATTTGAATTCAAATAGTAATTTGCAAGTCATGAAATATTTCCTAGCTTTTTTCAACTATCATATTGGACGAATCATTTTCTATGAATCAGAATGTAACATCCATTAATTTTTCAAGAGCTGGTGATATTTTTCACTATCGCTGGGCTGTCAAAAGATGCTTAAAGTTATTAGATTTCGATACTGATTTAACTCATATTACGATAGAAGGCTCTGACGATTATAATCAAGGTGGTGAAAATGTTGTTGATTTAGCCGAGTATAGGGAGTCAGCTAATGGTGAAAAGTCGGTAGAATACTTTCAGCTAAAACATTCTACGGTTAGAGCCGATGAAGACTTTAAGATATCTGACCTCAAAGACACTATCATTGGATTTTCTCAAGGTGAACCGCCCCGACTTTATCGGAGAGTGATTTACTTGAGTCAGGCAGCGATGCCTGACAGGGTTAAATTATCATAATACCGCTTTTCAAATTCAAAAGGTGACACATAACCAATCGTGCTATGCAGTCGTGTTTTGTTAAACCAATCGACCCATTCAAGGGTTGCTAGTTCAACATCGTTCACACCAGACCAGCTCTCTTTCAAATAATGAATGACCTCAGACTTATAAAGCCCGTTGACCGTCTCAGCCAGTGCATTGTCGTATGAATCACCTGTAGTGCCAACAGAGGCAATCACACCGCAGTCAGCCATTTTATCAGTATAGCGAATGGATAAATACTGAACCCCTCGATCACTGTGATGAATCACATCTTTGGGATAGTTTCTATCTGCTATTGCTTGATTTAACGCCGCCATCACCATATCTGTGTTCATACGATTAGATACTTTCCAGCCCACAATAGCGCGAGCAAACACATCAATAATAAAAGCGGTATACACCCAGCCGCTTATCGTCTTGATATAAGTAAAGTCTGCCACCCAGAGCTGGTTAGGGCGATGAGCGCTAAAGTTACGATTAACCAAGTCATCAGCACGCTTTTGATCATCACGGCTGTGAGTTGTTATTTTACCCTTACCGCGCCAGACACCTTGTAGGCCATGCTGTCTCATTAAACGCTCTATGGTACAACGAGCAACCTTTAACCCGTCAGCTTTCATCTGCTGCCATACTTTACGCGCACCGTAACGGCATTTGCTGTCCTGCCAGATACGTTTAATCTCGCTGATGTAAAAGTCGTCATGTTGACTGCGCAATGAGCGTTTTTCAGGGTAGCTCTCCAAGTCTTTAGCACGGTGATAGGTTGATGGGGCAATCGGTAATACTCTACAGATCAGCTCGACCCCATAATTATTCTTATGATCGTCGATGAATTGAATCATGATTTTAGTCAGCGGTCGAGCTCCGCCTGGGCGAAAAAGCGGCAGCCTTACGTATGATCTCATTGGCTTGCTTGAGCTCTCTGCATTCGCGTTCAAGCTCCTTGATGCGCTCTTTATCACTTTGCGCTTGCACCGATGCAGGAATAGTTTGATCTATGTGCTTTTTATGCCACGACCGCAGGGTTTCAGGCGTACAGCCAATCTTAGGGGCAATGGCTTGAATCGCTGACCATGTGGAGGGATAGTCGCCCAACGCTTCTATCAGCATGCGAACGGCGCGTTCTTTAATCTCAGGAGTGTAGGTTTGTTTTTCATTGTCGTATTCTCTCAGAATGTTGAGTCTCCGACAATCCCGGGGCGGTTCAGTGTGTTTACAAAGCAAATATTGGAGCGAAGACAAACCAAGTCATAATGACGATTATATGAGGAATGGTAATCAGGCATTAGCGTCTCTAGATTTATTAACTCTCATATGTAAGCAAATGAATGTAGAAATTGCTATTCAATTGAATATCAAAAGAACATATAAAGACTCATATAATAGTTGGAGCAAGGACGATGACATTGGATATATCCCACCCTATAGCAAAAACCTTCCTCTTATCTGCAGATGGAAAGCTTAGAGACGCAACAAAGGGTTATCAACTTAGGTAAGCATTTAATTGATAATTTTAAAAACGATGAAGTTGACGAAATAACAGCATGGATGTGTAACTATATCGCTGAAAAAATATTATTAGTTGAACAAACTAATAATGAGGATACTAAGCAAGAGTGCTTTGACACTATACTTAAGCTTTGGGAAAGACATTCTTCATTTCCTGATGGCAAACGTCCATTTGAAAATCTTGAGCCCGTTTTAGAAACATTAAATTCGCTAAACCCTGGCAATCAAAATAATAGATACTTACCTAATCCATTTGCCCAATTCTCTTCAGATAAAGATGACACTGATTTGAATAGTTGGCTTAAGATGACGAAGGTTTTAGATAAGAATGCACGTATTCTTATCTATTTTTGTATTAATCAAGCTATCAAAGAAACTATAGATGAAGATACCAAGAATTGGCTCACTGAAATAAGCCAGCTTTTAGAAGACCCTGTTATCAAATTTAAGTTTCTTTATCCAGATGAAGATGAGTCGATAACAAACCAAGATAAAATAGAGTCTTTGAGAGGTAAGCTTGCAACTATGGAAGAGTTCAAATCATTAAGTGAAAGTATTATGGGGCTATTGAGGATGAAATATCTGACTTGGAAAAGAACCAATCAGTCACGAACCTTTGAAATTGTAGGCCATACCATTTTGTATTCAAACTAAAAAATGATTACGGATGAACTGATAGGACGTTTTTATTTTTTATCTCGAACTGAGTTTGATTCTTAAATTTTAAGCTACTGAACTTGTCAATAAGCATAAATTATAGGGCTCCGTTACCACAACCAACTTTCAACAATCTTGGTCACAAAATGGTCACCGTTTGGTCACCGAGCACTTGGTCACCGATTTTTAAAAGGTAGAGTACATGCATGCAAACTTATCGTGATTATATTATTAGAGAGTGGACAGCCTCTTAAGAGTTGATGAATATATAACCACTAACCCTTATAAATAAATACTTCAAAGAAATTTTCAGACATAAAAAAGCCTCAAACAATATAATGCTTGAGGTAACATTTGAACAAAACTTAAGCTATAAATAGTGGTGCGCTCGGCGGGAATCGAACCCACGACCCTCGGCTTCGGAGACCGATACTCTATCCAACTGAGCTACGAGCGCATATGATAACGATATGTCTGACTGTCACGCTTAGATGCGTATGATAATTAGCATAAGGTGTCTAGAAATAAAGACCGCTTAGTCTAACAAATAAAAGCATAAAGCCAATAAATGACAGTCGCGATTGAGGTTTTTTAAGAAAAAACAGCCAAGTCATTAAACAAGCATGGCAATTTACCTGCCTTTTCCCTTATAATGTTGGGGAGAATTCATATTTATAATCACCGATTGCAAGTGCGCTGGCACGCGGGATGGCTGTCTGCTATTGAAGACTTAGAGGTCGTCAAAGAAGGACAGACAGAATGTCCGAGCCGTGCTAGTCCTTGTATACGTAATAAGAGAACGTGACGAATGAGAAAAGTAGTTATGTTATCGGCAGCTGCCATTCTAGGAATCGCTAGTATCGCGGTGAGCCAAGCTGAAGATGTTGTAGACACTCCTGTAACTGCGTCAGACGTAGCAGAAGGCCAAGAGGTCGTAGAAGCTGCTCCTGAAACGCTAAGTGACGATACCCAAGCTGCTGCAGATACGACAGATGGTGCTGCGTCGACTGACGAAGCCGCTCCAGCAGAAGGCGAAGAAACTGCCGCTGCAGCGCCTGCCGCTGATGAAGAGCCAATTCCACAAGATACGCCGCAAGTACAGAAGCTAATTGCTTTGTATCCTAATCTGATTGCGCGTATCCAGCCTGTTGCCAATATCTGTTTTGAAGACGGTGAAGCTTGTGATGTAACGGCACGCTCATCTGGCCCAGCTGCTGGCGACGGTCCTCGTGACGGTAAAGCGGTATATAACGCCGTATGTCATACTTGTCATACAGCAGGCTTGCTAGGCTCTCCTATCTTTGGTGATGCTGGCGCTTGGGGTCCACGTATCGCAAAAGGTAAAGATACGCTATATACCCATGCTATCAATGGTTTCAATGCGATGCCTGCTAAAGGTGGCGCGGATATTCCTGATGAAGAAGTTCAAAATGCCGTAGATTATATGATCGCAGAAGCAAGCTAATCTTTGTTGATTACCTTCCAAGCTTTTACGATAGTTATCTATAAAGCGCCTATTTCAGTGATGAGATAGGCGCTTTTTCATGATGAATATTATTAATATGGTACTTCGAATATAAGGTAGTTGAAATTCGTTATGAGTAGCCTCATTTTATGAGATTAGTTCGTTTATTACCGTACATTGTCACCTTTAGATAGTAGAGTGTGTTGAACATTCTTATACGGCTTTTGCCTATATGATAATGATAGTCGAATGTTCAACACGGCCTATTATTCTAAAATCGCATTTTATATAAATTGATAACAAATAAAGAGGTCTTCATGTCTGATGCACCAGCACTCTCCATAAAAAACCTATCCAAGACCTATGACAATGGGTTTTCGGCATTAAAAGGGGTTGATTTAACCGTACCACAAGGTGGGTTCTTTGCATTACTTGGGCCAAACGGCGCAGGTAAATCTACTATGATTGGCATTATTAGCTCGTTGTTTAAGCCAACCACTGGTAGCGTCCATATTTTCGGCACAGACCTATTAGAAAACCCTTCAATTGCCAAGCAATATCTTGGCGTTGTACCGCAAGAATTTAACTTTAATATGTTCGAAAAAGTCGAAGATATCCTGATTACGCAAGCGGGTTATTTTGGTATTCCGGCAAAAGAAGCCAAACCACGCGCAAAGAGACTATTAACCGCGCTAGGACTATGGGATAAACGCGACAGTAAATCACGTGAACTATCTGGTGGTATGAAACGCCGCTTGATGATTGCCCGTGCCTTAATTCACAAACCAAAACTATTGATTCTAGATGAGCCAACGGCGGGTGTCGATATCGAGCTTCGCCGCTCGATGTGGGAGTTTATGCAGCAGATTAATATCGAAGAAAACACCACTATTATTCTGACGACTCATTATCTCGAAGAAGCTGAACAATTATGTAAACGCATTGCGATCTTGGATCATGGTGAGATTCGAATCAATACAGAAATGAAGGAGCTACTGGCGCAGTTGTCGGTAGAGACGTTTGTATTTGATTTGGATACGCCGCTCACTGAGCAGTTGGCTTTGACGGGAGTGACAGGGGTCTCGCAGCCAGATGAGCAAACGCTAGAAGTTACCTTGACAGAAGGTGAGTCACTAAACGGTGTCTTTGATCAGTTGTCTGATAAAGGTATTAGTGTGGCGAGTATGCGCAATAAAGCCAACCGACTAGAAGAGTTATTTATGCGCTTGGTAGACAAAAACATTCAAAGTGCAGATAGCATGAAGGAGGCGGGGTTATGAGTCAGGAACTAATCGATCATAATAAAACAATGTCATTGAGTAAAAAGTGGATTGCGTTTCGTACTATTTGGTTCAAAGAAGTGCGCCGTATTTTACGTATCTGGCCGCAGACATTACTACCACCAGTTATCACGATGAGCTTGTATTTTGTCATTTTTGGTAAGATGATTGGTTCGCGTGTGGGTGAGATGGGCGGCGTGCCTTACATGCAGTTTATCGTGCCTGGTTTGATCATGATGTCGATCATTACCAACAGTTACTCTAACGTCGTCTCAAGCTTCTTTAGTGCCAAGTTCACGTCTAGTATCGAAGAGCTTTTGGTCTCGCCAGTATCCAAGCATGCTATTTTGATGGGTTATATCAGTGGTGGTATCTTCCGTGGACTGGCTATCGGTGTGATTGTCTCGATAGTGGCGCTGTTCTTTACTGATCTTGGTATCGAGCATTTATTTGTGACTATATTTACGGTACTTGGCACGTCTATCTTGTTTTCGTTAGGTGGTTTTATCAATGCGGTATTTGCACGCTCGTTTGATGATATCTCTATCATTCCAAGCTTTGTATTGACCCCGCTGACCTATTTGGGCGGCGTATTTTATTCGATGGAAAACTTATCACCATTTTGGCAAAATATCTCGCTACTGAATCCTATCGTCTATATGGTCAACTCATTCCGTTACGGTATTCTTGGCTACTCTGATGTCAATGTTTGGTATTCGATGGCGGCTATTTTTGTGTTCTGTGCGATATTTTATACCATCGCCTATCGCTTGCTAAGTAACGGATCGCGCGTGCGTTTATAGTGTGTATTATTCGCTAAGCATATTATTATTTAGAGCAAATTTTAAACGGTTTAACATTAGGAAGACAGATGAGTATTCACGGTATCTTGGGCGAGCAAACCACAGACTATCCAACTGAGTATAGCCCAGAGACGCTATATCCGATTGCGCGTAGCATGGGACGTGATGCGATTGGTTGGCAAGACGATAAACTAACCGTCGGTGTCGATTGGTGGCAGGCTTTTGAGATATCTTGGTTAAATCCGCAAGGTATCTCGCAAGTGGCTATCGCGCGCTTTAGCATTCCTGCTAGCTCACCGTTTATCGTAGAATCAAAATCGCTTAAGCTGTATTTGAATAGCATCAATTTTACCGAGTTTGCCAGTTGGAATGACGTACAAGCGTTGATTGCGAAAGACTTGTCAGCTTGTTTGCAAACAGATGTACAGGTAGCGTTATTTCGCTTAAATGATGATCTAGATGGTAACGGAACAGCGTTATTGATCGCTCAGCCTGAGGGTGTTTGTATTGATGAGGCATTGGCAGATAGCACGGATAAAATTGCTTTAACTGAACATCCTGATGCGTCATTGCTGAGTGAAAACGAAGTAGGGGCTAGCGATGAAAGCGTGGCAAGTGATGGTACGCAGCCCTATACCTTTTATTCCAATCTACTGCGTAGCAATTGCCCAGTGACCAATCAACCAGATTGGGGTACTTTGGCCGTATCGATTACTACTGATAAGCCTTTTAATAATGCAAATATGCTGCGTTATATATTGAGCTTCCGTCAGCACAATGGCTTCCATGAGCAGTGTGTCGAGCAGATATTTGCTGATTTGAGTCAATACTATCAGCCAAGTGAGCTAATGGTACGGGCGTGGTATACGCGCCGCGGTGGTATCGATATCAATCCATGCCGTGTTAGTGATATCAGTCTATTGCCTAAGCCAAGCCGCCTAATCCGCCAGTAAGTTCTCGCTCAAAATACAATGTTCATAAGAATACAATGTTAAATAGTTTTTAAGCCAACAAAAAAGCGCCTATCTCACATGATGAGATAGGCGCTTTCTGTTATATAGTCTTTAATTACAAGACTATTTACCGCTTACTTTTGCCATGACTTCTTCACGGCTCAGCATTTGCTTTTCAGCTTCACGGCGATTGACGTACTCGTATTTGTCTTCAGCTAAGTTACGATCAGACACGACGATACGATGCGGAATACCAATCAACTCAAGATCAGCAAACTTAACGCCTGGTCGCTCGTTACGATCGTCCAGTAGTACATTGATGCCTTGAGCTTTCAACTCTTCATACAGGGCGGTTGCCGTCTGCATGACCGTCTCTTCTTTAGACTTCATCGGGATGATGGCGACTTCAAAAGGAGAGATCGAATCATCAACCGTTGGCGTTTTTGGCCACATGATGCCGTTTTCATCATTGTTCTGCTCGATAGCAGCGGCAATGATACGGCTAACGCCAATACCATAACAGCCCATCATCAAGGTAACAGGTTTGCCATCTTCGCCAGAAACCGTACAGTTCATCGCTTGTGAGTACTTATCGCCCAACTGGAAGATATGACCGACTTCGATACCGCGTTTGATTTTTAGGCTGCCTTTACCATCAGGAGACGGGTCACCTTCTTGTACATTGCGCACATCAACGATGCGAGTAATGCGAGTATCACGTGCCCAGTTCATACCGATAGTATGTTTGTTCACTTCGTTCGCACCGCAGACAAAATCTGACAACGCAGCTGCCGAACGATCAACGAATACAGGCATATCTAAATTAACACCGATATAGCCTTTGTGTAGGCCTGCCGCTTTTAGCTCTTCGTCAGATGCTAACGTCAATGGTACATTTGCTTCTTCGATTTTCTCAGCCTTGATAGTGTTGAGCTGGTGGTCGCCGCGCAATACGATAGCAATCAGTTGTGGCTCATCATTCTCAGTATGACCATGAACGATCAAGGTTTTAACCGTCGTTTCTAACGGGATGTCTAAGTGTTCAGCAACCATTTTGCAGCTGGTCATGCCTTCGGTTAGAACGTCTTCACGCTCCATTTTTGGTGGTTGACGCTCAGCGGTGCTGACAGACTCTGCTAGCTCTACGTTGGCTGCATAGTCAGATGAGTCCGAAAACGCAATATCGTCTTC
Organism: Psychrobacter sp. ER1; assembly: GCF_048631835.1. NCBI lineage: Bacteria > Pseudomonadati > Pseudomonadota > Gammaproteobacteria > Moraxellales > Moraxellaceae > Psychrobacter > Psychrobacter sp. ER1. Next base: position 654,494 of record NZ_CP184640.1, read on the forward strand.
GCCGCTATCTGCCAATACATGGAACTCATGTGAAGCAAAACCACCGATAGAGCCTGTATCTGCTTGTACCGCACGGAAATCTAAGCCCAAGCGGGTAAAGATGCGTGTATAAGCGTCATACATATCATGGTAAGTCTTGGCCAATGAGGCTTGATCCACATGGAAAGAGTAAGCATCTTTCATGGTGAATTCACGTGCTCGCATCACACCGAAGCGTGGACGAATCTCGTCACGGAATTTACCTTGAATCTGAAAGAAAGTAATCGGTAGTTGTTTATAACTACGTAGCTCGCCTTGTGCTAGATTGGTGATGACTTCTTCGTGCGTTGGACCAAGCACAAAGTCGCGATCATGACGGTCTTTGAAGCGCAATAGCTCAGGACCATAATCATCAAAACGTCCGGTCGTCTGCCAAAGTTCAGCAGGCTGAGTCATCGGCATTAGCACTTCTTGTGCACCAACGTTTTGCATCTCTTCACGAACAATACGTTCGACCTTTTGTAAGACGCGCAGACCCATAGGCAACCAAATATACAATCCAGAAGCAATCTTGCGGATAAGACCAGCACGCACCATCAATTGGCTTGAGGCAATGTCGGCGTCACTTGGGGTTTCTTTTAGTGTGGCAAATAAAAATTGACTGGCTTTCATAAATAAAGCGTAACCTTATCAACGATAAAAAAATAAGAAATAGTAGGATGTTGAGCGTATGGCTAATCGTTTCATTGCCGCCGCAAGCTTACCTTTATCACTTAGCAATAATCTAGGGTATTTCCTAGTTACCAATCTGCTTATATACAAAGCACATCAGTAAAAACCACTCTCAGAAAAGAGAGGCAAATTTGATTTGATGTATCAATATGCCAAAAACGCAATATATTCAGGTCAAAACCCTGATAAATGCTTCAAGACTGACATTTTATTCATACAATCTGACTATGTTAGGTAAAGTTCGCCTAAGACGCAATGACTTTTTGTCTTTTCAGACCGAACGTGACACAAAGGCTTCAATAAGGGATAAATAATTGAGCTATTCATATGATTTTATAGCGAAAGCATTGCTTATTTTGGTGACAGTTTATTGAGGTGGTTGCGTAGAGGTTTATGCATAAAGTTATGTAGAGGAATGGTAGCCATTACTTGAATTTACTGCACAATAGTCGCATTTATAGACTAAGCATCTGTTCCGTTTTTACAACGCTTTTAGCCTTACCAAACGATGCAACATTATAAAGGTAGCTTCTATGGATAATCCTGATATGAACAACGCTAAAGCGACTCAAAAGCCTGAGAAACGTCCTATTGTGACAATGTCGTGGGTGATATTACTCATTGGCTTAGTAGCGATTGTCTTTGCTATTTATAGCGCGCAAAACAAACCAGAAGAAGCGCCGATAGAAACTATTACTCGCGAAGGGGTGGTTACGCAAATTCAGCAGTTAAATCGCTTACATACCGTCGCATTTAGTGTCGATACAGTGATTACGAGCGAGCGACCTGGGAGCTGGATGAAACTGTGGCAGGATGAGCAAAAGGCATTGTTTATCGCTCATGGTCGCGTAGAAGCAGGCGTTGATTTGAGTGCACTGACACCTGAGATGGTACAAGTAGTGCAACCTGCTCAAGCTAATGCAGACGAAGAGCAAGTAGCTAATGCCAACTCACCAGCTGCCACTATGCCGCAAATCAATATTACTTTGCCGCCTACAGAGATATTTTCAGTATATCTGGATGATATTGAGATTTATGACTGGCAGACAGGGGCTTTTGGCATGATGCAAGTTGACCCTAAGATATTGGCACAGGCACAGACCATGGCAAAAAAGAAGTGCTTGAACGTGCCTGCCGAGGTGATGTCATGAATATGGCATTGCAAAATGCGCAAACCCAGTTGGAGCAGCTGTTTGCACTCACGGGAGCGGTAGTGACGGTTACTAATCAGGGTGCAGGCGCATGTCAATTGCCAGTCACTACTAATAGCTAGTCTGCTGGTTGTTTTCTAAAATTAAGCCTATTTTTAAACTCAGCAATAGCCAGCTTGCGCGCCGATTTATGCTCGACCATTGGCGCAGGATAGTCGACATCGGCAAACTTACCACCTTTTGCCAATTCCTTACGCATCTTATCTTCGTTATGTAAGATGCTATTAGGAATGTCTTTTAACTCTGGTAGCCAAGTCTTAATAAACAGAGCTTTAGAATCGTGTGTATTGGCTTGGCTAAAGGGGTTCATAATACGGAAGTAGGGCGCTGAGTCCGTACCTGTCGACGCGCTCCATTGCCAGCCGCCGTTATTGGATGCAAAATCGCCATCTATCAGCTGCTGCATAAAGTAGCGTTCACCCAAGCGCCAATCAATCAGCAAGTCTTTGGTCAAAAACATCGCTGTTACCATTCGCAATCGATTGTGCATAAACCCTGTCGCATTTAGGCAATGCATTGCTGCATCTACGAGCGGAACGCCTGTCATGCCTGTGCACCATGTCTCAAAATCATCATTGTCATATGACCAATGAACCTTAGTGTCAGTATCTTCTTTATAAGCCTTATGACGGATCAGGTTTGGTTTTTCTACTAGCACATGACGATAAAAGTCTCGCCACGCAAGCTCACTTATCCAGCGATTGACGTCTTCATTATCACCGTCATTACCGTGTAGCTTTTCTTGTGCTTTGCTCGCCTGTAGATAGCAGAGTCTAGGGCTGATAGAGCCTATAGTGAGATAAGCCGATAGCTGACTGGTTGCATGCAGATGGGGGACATCACGGCTCACATCATAATTATTGATATCATCATCGACGAATGCCTCTAGACGCTGGCAAGCGGCAGATTCACCTGCAGGATAGGCGTCTCTTGCGCGGTCAAGCTGAGCTATCATATCGATATGCTGCAATGACTCGTTCTTTTCTAATGTCTGCTGGTAGTCACTGAGCATCTTCTCACTTAGTGATTTGATCTTGTCGATTGTATTGGCAAACGTTTGCGATGATGGTAGTTTGATTTTATAATCGCTATCCACTGCGGGTGCTTCATGCATTTGAATGGTGCTGACGTCCAATGTATGTCGCCATTTTTTATAAAACGGCGTAAAAACCTTATACATACTATCGCCATCATTGGTAGTGATAGTTTTTGGTGGCAAAATGCATTGGTCATGCCAGCGGACGAACTCGATACCGTCTTTTGCAAGTTGTTTGCTTAACTGCTCATCACGATCAATCTCATTGCCTTCGTACTCGTGATTGGCCATGATGCAGCTGATTTCATTGTCATTGCATAAGGTCGTGAGCGCATCTATACAGTCAGCAAAGCTTGAGCAGAGCTGTACTGTTAAAGTGATATTCAATTGCGATTGTAATTCCTTCGCTAGAATAGGTAGCGTGCGAGCAATGTGATCAACTTGTACAAGGGAGGTATCGTGTGCTTGCCACTGCTCAGGTGTCAAAAAGAATACGGCAGACACTGAGGCGTTGTCTTCATTGGCACGTTCGCAAAGCGCTGCTAAAGCAGTATTGTCATGGATACGTAGGTCACGACGAAACCACATCAAGTAATGCGGTGGATTTTTGCTAGTAGCATTGTCGTCAGTATCAGTAGCGGCTGTCTGTGCAGTCTTAGACATCAAAGTATCCCTATATTAATCAATCGCAATCATAAACAAAACTAAGGATAAAAGTATGCTAGGATAAGTTTTTGGATGCAATGGCTTTGCCGTTTGGTTAACAAAATCTCATCACATCTAACGATTTATCTTTGGCTTGAACCTATCTGATGCCGCTATAATCGGTGTCATATTCAGTACCATGAAACGCAAGGTCACAAAATGCACGTTAAGTTTTGCGGGTTTACTCCAGCTTGGTGATATACAGACTGCGGCACAGCTAGGTGCAGATGCAGTGGGTTTGGTGTTTTATCCACCAAGTCCACGTGCGGTCACAATAGCGCAGGCGCAAACCCTGAGCGCTGCCGTACCTGCTTTTGTCAGCGTGGTGGCGTTGGTGGTCAATATGTCTGAAGATGAGCTGAGCAAATTAGCAAACAACGTTGCTTTTGATGTTATCCAGTTCCATGGTGATGAAACGCCTGAGCAATGCCAACAGTTGGCAGGTATGGTCAATAAACGCTGGATTAAAGCATTGCGTATCAACACAGAGCAAGACACCCTCGATAGTGTTCGCGCTCAGATTAACCAATTTGCTAAAGCAGGTGCCAGTAGTATTTTACTAGATGCTTATCATCAGCATAAGTATGGTGGTACAGGCGCACGTTTTGACTGGAGTCTCATTCCGCACGATAGCGCGCTGCCAATCGTTTTGGCTGGTGGACTTGATGCCGACAATGTTGCCGCGACATTAGATTTGCCGATTTATGGTGTCGATGTGAGCGGTGGTATTGAGGTTAATAAAGGTAAAAAGACGCTGCCAAAATGCGTGCCTTTATGAAAGCGGTCAAGCGTGATCGATGGCAAAACGCTACGGTCACTGGCGCCATCTAAGTGGGTTTGTATCAAGCTATTCGCTATACGTAATCTGCTTAGTTGATCGTTATTCCGATTTTTCTGTTTAAATCTGATTAGATTATTATCCCTTTTATTATTTTCCCTCTATTTATCTAAAGTTATTTAAAAAATACCACTTATTACAGTAGGAATTATCATGAGTCATGTCGAGAACAAAGATTTATCTGCTACCGCACAATCTGTCAATACTTTTACCAATCCTGAAAATGTACAGGACTTTAACCAGTATCCTGATGCGCGCGGTCATTTCGGTGTACATGGGGGCGTTTCGTCTCTGAGACGCTAATGGCTGCTCTAGAAGAGCTAGAAACGCTTTATACCAAAGTAAAAGCAGACCCGGCATTCTGGGAAGAGTATCACAACGACTTGGTCAATTACGTCGGTCGTCCAACACCGCTATATCATGCCAAGCGTCTAAGTGATGAGATTGGCGGTGCGCAAATTTATTTTAAGCGTGAAGACCTCAACCACACTGGCGCGCATAAAGTAAATAACACTATTGGTCAGGCATTGCTTGCCAAGATGTGTGGCAAAAAACGCATCATCGCTGAGACGGGCGCAGGACAGCATGGTGTCGCGACGGCAACGATTGCGGCACGCTTAGGCCTAGAATGTATCGTCTATATGGGTGCTGACGATGTCGAGCGTCAAAAGATGAACGTCTATCGTATGCGTTTGCTTGGTGCGACAGTTGTGCCAGTAACCTCTGGCTCACGTACGCTCAAAGACGCAATGAACGAAGCCATGCGTGACTGGGTAACCAATGTCGATAGCACGTATTATATTATCGGTACGGTGGCAGGACCGCATCCTTATCCGCTATTGGTTCGTGATTTCCAAGCGATCATTGGTAAAGAAGCACGCATTCAGCATTTAGAAAAAACAGGCAAAATGCCAGATGCCTTGGTTGCATGTGTCGGTGGCGGCTCAAATGCGATAGGTTTGTTCTTTGACTTCTTAAACGATACTGAAGTGAAGATGTATGGTGTCGAGGCAACAGGTGACGGTATCGAAACAGGTCGCCATTCAGCGCCACTAGCAGCTGGTCGTATCGGTGTACTGCACGGTAACCGTACTTACCTCATGGCAGATGATGATGGTCAGATTCAAGAGACGCATTCTATCTCAGCAGGTCTTGATTATCCTGGTGTTGGCCCTGAGCACAGCTTCTTAAAAGACATGAAGCGCGTTGAGTATGTCGGCTGTACGGATAAAGAGGCGCTAGAAGGCTTCCATGAGGCAACTCGCAAAGAAGGGATCATTCCTGCGCTTGAGACTGCTCATGCCGTCGCTTATGCATTGAAACTGGCTAAAACCATGACACCTGATCAGACGATCATCGTCAACATGTCAGGTCGCGGTGACAAGGATCTGCATTCAGTGATGAAGGCAGAAGGGATTGAGATGTAGAAGGAATAGAGTGGTTTAGATGGTTGTATAAGAAAGTTTAGCAGCGTATTAACTCGATTAGGTATCATAAATCTCAATACGCTAATTGATAACTATTTTTTAATTATCGATAGTATGCCTTCATGAATTTTAACCGCTTAATACCTAGTAAGCCTAGCCAGTTGGGCAAGTATCCAGACCAAGCAGTACTAACAGCGCCAGTCACAATAAGTGTGGGTGTGCCTACTGAAAGTGTCAGTTTTTGGCAGAGCTATATTCTCTACTTAATGATGTTTGTAATAATACAAGTTACTATTATTTTATTTTTTATGAGTTGGTGGGCTAGTTTTGAGACAATGAGTCTATATGAATCAATACAAGACATTAAGGTTGTATGGATAATGTGTTGTTTAGGTTTGTTTTTACTATCTTACTGGATATATAGGATCACTAAGAATTCCGCTGTGCCAAATTCATGGATTGCTAAAAAATGGACTTGGAAGCATATCCCCATACTTATAATCGATAAAGACAATATCCAATTGACGTCTCAGTTTTATATAGCTAATAAAAATTTTCAGCACGATAAAGTCATAAATTATGATGACGTTAAAGCATTTTATCTTAACCGAATTCAAGGAAGCACTATTGGTTTTTGGATAGATTACACAGAAATATATAGTAGAAAGATGAAAAACCGAGGGAACAGGGTGCAAGGTCTAATATTTAATAAAAATATTCCACTGTGCGAGAGGTACAATGTTTTAAACGGTCTATACTACATAGAGCAGCGTGAAATTCTAAATATTATGAATACTTTTCATAAGCAAAGAACTGATGATATTAAATATTTGTCGCAAGATAACCATGATAATTTAATGGATATTGGCTGGTAAGAATACACTTATATAAGCTAAAAATTTATTTAACAAAATTATAAGAGATCACTATGACCCGAATTGAAAGTACCTTTGAAACCTTAAAATCACAAAATAAAAAAGCCCTGATTCCTTATGTTATGGCAGGCGATCCTAATCCGACCACTACAGTAGGTCTGTTGCACGACTTAGTGAAACATGGCGCCGATATGATCGAAGTCGGTCTACCATTCTCTGACCCAATGGCCGACGGCCCAACTGTAGCCTTGGCTGGCGAGCGTGCATTAGCAGCAGGTACGAGTACTCGTGATGCATTAAAGATGGTTGCAGAGTTCCGTCAAACAGATACGCAAACGCCAATTATCTTGATGGGCTATCTTAATCCTGTTGAAATCATCGGCTATGACAACTTTGTGGCGCTATGTGAGCAGTCAGGCGTTGATGGTTTATTGATGGTAGATTTGCCACCAGCAGAAGCGGGTAGCTTCACTCAGCATTTAACTGATCATTCGATGAATGAGATTTTCTTACTATCACCAACGACGTTGCCCGAGCGCCGTGAGCAAGTATTGACTCATTGTGGTGGCTATATTTATTATGTATCACTAAAAGGTGTGACTGGTTCAGCTACGCTAGATACTGACGATGTAGCGACCCAAGTACAAGCAATCAAAGCGGAAACAGACCTGCCAGTATGCGTCGGCTTTGGTATCCGTGATGGTGCCTCTGCTAAGGCGATCGGTACTCATGCGGATGGTGTTATCGTCGGTAGTGCCTTGGTACAGAATTTTGCCGATATTGATGCCAACGATGCCGCCGCGGTTGCAAATGCACAGCAGAACATCATGGCAAAAATGGATGAGCTACGTGAAGCGTTAGACAGCTTAAGTGCTTAATAGCTATTGCTTTCATATTGTTGTTACTTGAAGAAGTAGTTATTTGAAGAAGCAGTTATTTGAAATGGCAAAGTCAAATTGCAGCTATTGTTTATCTAAAGACTTTACTCAAATGCTTTACGTGAAGACAATACTAAATGACTTTGCTAAAATTAGTTTACGAGTGTAAACTAACATCACTATTATATGGTGTCTGGTAGCAGTGATTTATTTGTCATTTTGATTGGCAAATACATTATCTATCAACAAGCGCATAATCAAATGACCGACATACGAGATTTATTTATCAGTATGTCGCATGACTGCTCATGTTATGACTGTATTAGACGCTTTGTTTAGATAACCATTAAACTCTCAATGACAAGCGAATGAGCAAACTTGTCAATAAGCCTTTTATGATGGCAAATAATATGACTGATACAATAACAAAACCCGATAACAATACTGCTAAAGCCGCGCCAAACAGCAATACGGATAGGCAGTCATGGTTTAATCGTCCTATCCCAGGTATCAAGCAGCATTTGACTGCGCCACTGTCCGCGGTAGAGACTGAACCATCAACCAAGTGTAGTAATTGTCATTCGATGATTACCAACACAGCGCTGATTTTTAACTGTTATGTGTGCCCGCATTGTGATCATCATTTACCGATGAGTGCTCGTGAGCGTTTGAACTGGCTGCTTGATCAAGTAGACGGCGAGACAGGACAAGAATTTACGGCAAAAGATCCATTGAGCTTTGTGGATAGTAAGCCATATCCTGCGCGTATGAGTGAAGCACAAGAAAAAACAGGTGAGTCTGAGGCGTTGGTTGCTATGTATGGCAAACTGCGTAACCTTGATATCGTTGCCTGTGCTTTTGATTTCCGCTTTATGGGCGGGTCAATGGGTTCAGTTGTTGGCGATCGTTTCGTTCAAGCAGCTGAAAAAGCGCTAGAGCAAAAAATACCTTTGGTTTGCTTTGCCGCTTCTGGCGGTGCACGTATGCAAGAAGGCCTGCTATCGTTGATGCAAATGGCACGCACGGCAGCAGCGATTGAGCGTCTAAGAATCGCTGGGATTCCTTATATTGTGGTATTGACCAATCCGGTGTACGGCGGTGTAACTGCATCACTGGCGATGCTGGGTGATATCCATCTAGCAGAACCAAAAGCGATGATCGGTTTCGCTGGTAAGCGTGTGATTGAGCAGACTGTACGTGAGACGTTAGAAGAGCCATTCCAGCGCGCTGAGTTCTTATTAGAGCATGGTGTGGTGGATGAAGTGGTACATCGTCATCAGCTAATCGATACGATCTATCGTCTACTTGCAAAACTGTGCCGCGTACCAAATGTAGATGCTCAGTAAAATGAGATGCTCAATAAGGTAAATGACTCAGTATAATGAATCATTTATTGAGTGCACAAAGACTTAGCTGCGTGCTAACATCTACTGCATATGCAAGACCCTCTAATAGCATTTATCGTCATTGCACGGTAAGTGCTATTTTTGGTTTTAGCTAACACATATATTTTTATCTCTTATTAAATTTTATATAGGTTCTATTCATGTCTGACCTTTTAGCCTCTGACCTTCACAGCCCCAACGCCCATAGTCCTAATGAAAGTGCTAGCCTAACTGAATGGCTCGATTATATGCAGCAGATTCATGTGTCTGCAATCGATATGGGATTGTCACGTGTATTGCCTGTTGCAGAAGCGTTAGGCGTGGTGCAATCAGCCAAAGATGACGCTTATGTATTTACTGTAGCAGGTACCAATGGCAAAGGCTCGACAACCGCTGTCATCACCGAAATGTGTAAAGCCGCAGGTTATAAGACGGCACTATATCAGTCGCCACATCTTAGCGCCTTCAATGAGCGTGTACGTATCAATGGCGAGATGGTCAGCGATCAGACGCTGATTGAGGCTTTTAGCAAAGTAGAAGCAGCACGCTTACAGTGCGAGTTGACGTTGTCGTTCTTTGAGATGACCACACTAGCAGCGCTATTGATATTTGCTGAAGCAGACTGTGACGTGTGGGTATTAGAAGTAGGGTTAGGCGGCCGCCTAGATGTGGTCAATATTATTGATCCTGACATGGCAGTTATTACCAATATCGGTATCGATCACGTTGACTGGTTGGGTGACAATGTCGAGGATATTGGTCGCGAAAAAGCAGGTATCTTGCGCAAAGGCATTCCTCTGATTTATGGTGCTACTGAGATGCCATCCAGCGTGCAACAATCTATCGATACCCAGCAGGCAACTTGTTATCAGATTGGACAAGATTTTAGCTACCGCGTTATTGATTTAACGACTTGGCAATACAGTAATGCAGCGGTTACCTTGCAGTTACCACGTCCTGCGTTATCGTTAACTAACACGGCCAATGCACTATCAGCCGTATTAGCAAGTCCATTAGATGTCGGTATCAAGGCCATTGAGCAAGCACTACAAACTGTCAAACTGGCAGGTCGTTTCGATTATCGTGAGAACCATAGCCGCCATTGGTTATTTGATGTGGCGCATAATGAGCAAGGCGTTGAGTTCTTATTAGCGCAGCTATTACCATTTTGGCAGCAGCATGTAGCCAAGCAAAGTAATCAAGATAGCTCAGCGGATCTCCCTACACCAAAGATAAAAATGCTATTTTCTATGTTAGGTGATAAAGATATCGATAAGGTTGTGCAGCGCTTAACCCAAGCAGGCTTACCGATTAGTGATTGGTTTGTCGCTGAGATTGATTATCCTCGTGCCGCGACTACTGAGCATTTGCAAGCTGTTTTGGCCAAATACGTCGATAGCACCAATATATATGCGTTCGATGGTTTGCATACAGCGACCCATGCAGTGATAGAGGCGAGCCAACCGCAAGACCTTATCGTCGTATGTGGCTCGTTTCATACGATCGGGGAAGCGTTAAGTGCCCTTAGCGTATGATAATTTAAGTTAAAGTAGTGCCTGTTTAATGTTAATCTTAGTCGTAGCTTGATAGCAGACAGCATGAAAAATATGCTTTATAATCAAAATGATTTGCCAGCCCAGTAGAAGATGGTCGGCACAAATTTTCAACCCTGATGGCATTAACTGACAGTAACTGGCGGTAAGAGATCATGATTAAAGCGATTGGATATACTGCTTTGAGATAGTCGCTACGCCGCTCAATCAACCTTATTACCAACTAAGAGACGTAAACGGATGAACTTTTCGAGACAAGCCTTATTGGGCATTGGGATGATTATCGGCGGTAGCGTGATGCTATACGCCATGGTGCAACAGATTGGCGATAGCGACCAACCAGAGCCGATGTCAGCGATGGTCGACAAACTAAGCTCGGAGCAAGAGTCTCCGCAGCCGCTTACGACTGATATCGAAACAGAAAAACGTATCCTTGCGCAAAAGCAAAAGAACGTGCAGCCCGCGTTGCAGAGCAAGAAAAACGTGCAAAGAGTTTCTGACAGAGCAGGAAGTTGCTGAAGCAGAAGCGTTGGCAAAGGCACGTGCTGAGAGCCAGCAATATGTTGATAATAGTGCGCCAGCTATTGATGACACCAGCAGTACAGAGTCTACAAAAGATGTTACTACAGATCTGACCGTTCAGCCTCGTACTGAGAGTCAGTCTGCTACTGATACTACAAAGTCTAGCGAAGCCGAGAAGCAAAAAGCGGTTCAAGAGCAACAAGAAGCCCAAAGGCAAGCAGCCGCCAAAAAACTTGCCGAGAGCAAAAAACAAGCGGAGGCAGAGAAACTAGCCGAAGCAAAAAAGCAGGGGAAGCCCAAGCAGCGGCTGAGAGAAAAAGAGAAGCAGCTGAAGCGGCAAAAAACGAGCCACCAAAATCGCCTTCTGAATATCAGATTAAGAAAGGTGACGGACTCATTAAACTGGCAAGACAATACAATATGCCTGTAGAAGTATTGGCTCAAGCCAACAACCTATCACCATCAGCAGCGCTACAACTGGGTCAGAGCATCACCATTCCATCGAGCAAACAGGTACAACGTCTAGAACGTGAAGCGGCTGTCGCTGAACAAGCGCGTGAGAAGAAGCGCCAACAAGAAGAAGCGCTGGCGAAGAAATCTGCCGATGCAAAACGTGAAGCGCAGCAAAAACTGAGTGAAGCGCGTAAAGAGGTCAAAGAAACAGACGCTAAGGGTAGCTTTGGGGTGCAAGTGGCTCTAGCAAATGACCAAGCCAAAGCGGATGAGTTAGCGAAAAAGTTCCGAGCAGCAGGTTATCAAGTCAAGACCAGTGCAACCAGTCGAGGTGTCCGTGTCGTGGTTGGGCCTGAACGTGGCAAAGTCGCAGCATTGGCACTAAAAGATAAAATCAATAGTGACCCTAAAGTAAATACGACCAGCGCTTGGGTGCTTTACTGGCGTTAAGCTAGAGCGTTTCTAAGGGTCTTGATTCGGCTTTTATTTACTTTATATAAAAACACGACAAATACTGTCGTGTTTTTTGTTTTATAGATTGCTGATTTGCGCCGCCTTAGTTAAGATGAGCGCCATTTTTATAATCCGTTGTTGTATAACCTGTCAGCCTATATAGGTTGCCTTGTCGTGATCGGCGCATTATTCATTGCTATCAATAATGACAATTAGCCCATCACTCTCATATTGTATAAGGTAGAACCATGTCGTTTGGTGTTATATTTTTAATATTGGCTGTTGGTTTTTGGGGCTGATTACGTTACCGAAGCTGCTACCAACACTACTGACGAAGCGCCCCGTCGTTGAGCCAGATCCAAAACCTGTGCGCGGTGATGAGTTGGCTATTTGGCCATTTGCGCCGATGCCAATCATGACCGATACGGAAGTGATATTTTTTAATAAGTTAAAAAATGCGCTGCCGGAGTACCACATATTTGTTCAAGTACAGCTGTCACGGATCATTGAGGCCAATAGTAGTGAGACATCAGAGCGTAGCTTTTGGTTCAATCGTATTTGCCGCCAGAGTGTTGACTATGTGATTGTGGATGTCGATGCTCAGACCACATTGGTCGCTATCGAGCTTGATGACTGGACGCATAGTAGCAAAGCCCGCCAAAAAGCGGATGATAAAAAGGATAAGGCGCTTGCCAGTGCAGGTATTGCGATGGTACGCTTTCATGCCGAGCGTATGCCGAGTGCCGATATGCTTAGATATGAGCTAATGCAAGTGATTGAGAGCTATTAAGCATTCTGTGAAAGCTGTCCAGTTGTTAAGACCAGAATATTATCGAAGGGATTTTATTTTAAGAGTTTAGGTTAGCTAAATTTATTCATCGAGTTGGACTGACTGTCTTGGGTAAATAACGATTGGTCGGTTACCTTCAAAATATAAACCTGTCTTAGGTAGCTCGTTATCTGACCAAACTATCGGTTGCTGATGACCATCATAAGTATTTCGCTCATCATAAAAGTTGCGCTTGGTGAACCATTCAATATAATGCGCGGCTCGCAAAGCTGTAGTGTCAATCGTTGCAAGACCTGCCATATCTCTCTTATCACACCACTCATGTATTGGAAAACTCGGCGTTAGCCAATATGGCCAGTCATCATCACCGCAATCAGTTGTATTAATCGGTAAAAAGAATCGCCCTTTGATCACGCCATAACGCTTATCGATTTTTACCTGTCCATGATTTTCTGTATCTACCCACACCGCTCGAAACTGCTTGGTTTGCATGTGTGTCATTTTGCGCTGTAGATTATCATTGGAATTAATCCCAACCCAGTTCACAGGCTCAAAAGGTGCCGACCCCATAAAAAACTTAATGGCCAGCTCCCAATGTTCAACCAGCTGTTCTGTATGGTTATACAAAATCAAATCAAGCTCACCAGTTGTCTGCTTGCCATTATAGAGCTGCACATTGCTAGCCAGTGTCTCATAAGGATGCAGATTACGCGCAAACCCATCCTCTAACCAAAACGATAGTAGTCCCTCAAAGTGAAAGCCCAATCGATTGGGACTAGGGCGTTTGAGTAAATAGCGGGTCAGCTCTTGATAGGCATTGGTGGTATCTAGCTCTGTGAGTCTTAGCTCATATGCCTCAAACTGCGCTTGCCAAAAGCTCGCACTATGTACGTCAACCGTATGGGTGTTTTGATGCGGTGCAAAGTCTAGCCACTGCGTCAAAACATTGGGGCAAGCCAGTACATAAGCCAAATCACGCACATAAGGTCGGCGGTAACGTTCCCAAGGAGCTTTATCTATGAGGCAGTTAGATATGAGCTGATTGACAGGTTCAGACATAGGGTAAACCAGTGTAAAGATGTAGCATTTACCCTAACGGCTCGCTCTATAAAAGTCTAGTTATGGTGAGTATCCGCTAGGGTAGTGCTCAGTTTTTTAGCGTTAAAATATGACATTAATGTGATAAATATGGATGCTGATATCAGGCGGTGATAGTAAGTAAGGTAATAGAATACTGAGTATTGTCTTGATTATTGGTAATAACCATTTCGATGGATTTCTAGGTGCGTTATGCGGTGGCTGTTGTTCTAGATTAAGTGGGGTGTGATCTTTCTGGGTCATTGTCTAGCTCCATATTTACCGTAACTTGATTGCTACGGCTTATGGTTGCTATTTTATGAAGTAAGGTCATTCGATAGTGAACCGCCCCGGGATTGTCGGAGACTCAATTTTCTGAGAGAATATGACAATGAAAACACGAAATTATACCCCTGAAATGAAAGAGAGCGCCGTCCGTATGCTGATTGCAGCTAAAGACGATTACCCATCCACCTGGTCAGCCATCAAAGCCATAGCGCCAAAGATAGGTAGCACGCCTGAGACCCTACGATCATGGCATAAAAAGCACATTGATAAAACCATTCCTGCAAACATTCAAGCTCAAAGCCAAGCGGAGCGTATCAAAGAGCTTGAACGTGAGAACAGAGAGTTAAAGCAAGCCAATGAGATTATAAAGAAAGCTGCAGCTTTTTTCGCCCAGGCGGAGCTCGACCGCAAACCCAAGTAATGGTTGATTTTATTGAAGATCATAAACAACAATATGGAGTCGAGCCAATCTGTAGAGTATTACCGATTGCTCCATCCACATACTATCGTGCTAAAGAACTAGAAGAAAATCCTGAAAAGCGTTCACAGCGTAGTCAGCATGACGATTTCTACCTTAATGAGATTAAACGTATCTGGAAGAACAGCAAATGCCGATACGGTGCTCGTAAAGTTTGGCAACAGTTGAAAGCAGAGGGTATACATCCTGCACGCTGCACTATAGAGCGGTTAATGCGTCAGCATGGTATGCATGGTATGCAAGGTGTTTGGCGAGGTAAAGGTAAGATAACGACTAAGTCTCGTGATGATCAAAAGCGTGCTGATGATTTAGTTAATCGTAACTTTAACGCCCATCGCCCTAACCAACTATGGGTAGCTGATTTTACCTATATAAAGACATTGAATGGTTGGGTATATACTGCTTTTATCATTGATGTGTTTGCTCGCGCTATCGTTGGTTGGAAAGTATCAGATCGTATGAACACGGATATGGTGATGGCAGCGTTAAATCAAGCCATTGCAGACAGAAATAACCCAAAAAATGTGATTCATCATAGTGATCGCGGCGTTCAGTACTTATCCATTCGCTATATTGATAAGATGGCTGATTCTGGCGTTATTGCATCTGTTGGTACAACCGGTGATTCATACGATAATGCATTGGCTGAAACGGTTAACGGGCTTTATAAAACAGAGGTGATTGAATATTTAAAACAGCAGTGGCGGGATGCGTGTGATGTTGAATTAGCAACCCTTGAATGGGTCGATTGGTTTAACAAAACTCGCATTCATAGTACGATTGGTTATGTGTCGCCTTTTGAGTTTGAGAGACGATACTATGATAGTCTTACTGAGTCAGACAAAGCTGCCTGACTCAAGCAATCCACTCTCCGATATAGTCGGGGCGGTTCATTCAATTCCTTATCAGCATTTACTATTTGGTTTGCTAACTCAGCTTCCTTCTTTTCTAACTGCTCTTCCAACTCAGCAATTTTATCATCTTTCTTTATTAACTGCTGCTGAGTATCAGGCTTATCTATCAACTTATTTAAGCTATCTTTCCCAATTCTAATATCATCTATCTCTAGAACATAGTCTGCTCTATCTATAAAAAAGATGAGTAAGGAATGCCTGCTTCCATAATAGAGATTTTCTGATTATAGTAGTCATTCATTTCTTTCGCAGTAAACTTAAAATAGAGCTTTTCTTCAGGGAATTCTGTAATTTGCAGATTAGCTTGTTCAGCCCCAGGTTTTGCTAATAAACTTAGAATGTGTTCATTATCTATTAGTATATAAGCACCGTTTAGAAAGCCGTTTTCAAGCTCAGTTTCAAAATCTATTTTGTCTATTTCACCTTGAGTAGCTGTTGTTATTTCATGAATGAATTTACCCTTATACCAAATCGCTAACTTTAGTTTATCCTCTCTGACCAAGTCTTTTACTAAAGTAATAGCGTTTTTCTTACTAACCTCTCCGAGATTATAAAGCTTCATATATGTGATCATCTCATCGATGCTTAAGTATTCTTTAAAATCGAAGATGTTCATGTAGGTATTGCCTTATAGTTTATTTCGTAGATATAAATAGATACTGTTATTAATATATTTAGGGGCTGTAGTAGATAAGCACTATGCTAGACTACTTTTATGAAGATAACCCGTTGTAAAATCAGCAAAAAAGTATAGCGACGACTGTTAGAGTTTTTTACGGCTGAAGTAACCGCTAGAACGGCCGCAGATTTACTCAATATTCAGCCTAAAACTGCTGCACTTTTTTACCATAAAATAAGACTCGTTATAGAGTATTATTTATCTCTTGAAGCAGATGACATCTTTGACGGTGAAGTCGAATTAGATGAAAGTTACTTCGGCGGTGTACGTAAAGGCAAAAGAGGCCGAGGTGCTGCTGGTAAGACAGCGGTGTTTGGCATCCTAAAACGAAATGGTAAGGTTTATACCATTGTCGTAGCAGACACCAAACAAACCACGCTAATGCCCGTTGTCAAGCGTAAAATCAAGCCTGACAGCTTTTTTATACTGACAGCTATCGAAGTTACAATGCACTGGATGTGAATGACTTTAAACATTTCAGAGTCAATCACTCTAAAGAGTTTACTTGCGGTAAAAACAATCATATCAATGGTATTGAGAACTTTTGGAATCAGTCTAAACGGACACTCAGAAAATATAATGGAATCGATAAGAAGAACTTCCATTTATTTTTAAAAGAGTGCGAGTTTAGATTTAACTACGGGTCACCATCTAATCAGCTTAAAACGCTGAGAAAATGGTGTGATATTTAATCCTTATCTACTACAGCCCCTTAATTTAATACTCATCAAGGTCATTGGCCAATGCGACTTTGCCATCGTAATGTGATACAACCTCAGTATAAGCGGTTTCGATGGGCGCGCCATAATGGAGAACATGGGTCAACACCAACAGACCTGGCTTGGTCTGATTGGCGATTTTGGCCAAATCCGTTGTCAAAGTGTGGGACAGTTGATGGTAGTTTTGCCAGTTTTTATCTAGCGCGCTCCAGCCTTCATGACTGATCACTTCATGAATCAAAATATCCGCGTTTTTGGCATTTTTGATCAAGTTCTTGTTATAGGTGGTGTCACCTGAGATGACGATGGTTTTATTAGGGGTGGTGATTCTGTAGCCATAAGCTGGCTCGATATCGCCATAAGCTGGCTCGATATCGCCATGACTCACGGTGAACGCTTCTACCGTGACATCGTTATCATTAAAAATAACGCCGTCTTTAGATATTTCAGTCACATCAACTTTATACATATCGGCGTCGCGTATAGGCGTATTGCCATTAAGACGTAGGGAGATGTCCATTTTTTGCATGTCATAGTAGCCGTTGGTCATACTCTGAAGCCCTGTTGGCCCATAAGCATGCAGCTGCTTGTCGCGTCGCCACCAGTAAGTTGCCGCCAACTCTGGATAGTCCAACGTATGATCGCTATGCAAATGAGTCAAAAATACATTTTTGATCTTTATTGGGTTTAATTCAGGCGCATCCATTGTTTTCCACGCTTGAATGGCGCGTTGCACCGTGCCGTGACCCAAGTCAAATAGATAGGCTTCACCATTATGAATCACCGCGACGCCTGAACCTGCACGTTCGGCATTGGGCACTGGTGTACCTGTACCTAGCATAATCACCCGTGTTTCTGCGTTCGCTGCGATTGTCGATAAGACAGCAGCAGTAAACAATGATATCCATGTCATCGGTGTTTTGATTTTCATGTTTGATCCTCCTTGATCCTCCTTGATCATCTATAAGCCGTGATATGGATTAAACCTTACACGCGGCGCTGGCTTCTTGTGCTTTTTCATATACCGCTTGTGGGTCGAGGCCGAGTGCTGCAACATTGTTTAGATATTTTTGCGTACCTGCCTCTAAAGGCCCTTTCCATTGCGGGTCATTTAAAGGATCAAGGATATCAATCATGGTATCGCCTTTGGCTTTGGCTTCGGCCATATATTTGGCATCTTCAGCATCGAACACTTTACCAGCGCTTGCGGCCATGGCTTTGCCCGAGTTATCATCGATGACTTTTTTGAGGTCATCAGGCAGGCTATCGTACTTGTCTTTATTCATCGTGACCATGATAGCCGAGCTATAAAACGGGATGTTGGTATGGGTATTGGTCAGCTCGATCAAGCGAAAAGAGCCGGTGGCATCCCATGGTAGGCTTACCCCATCTAATACGCCGCGCTGCAGCGAAGTATATATGTCGGTAGCTGGTAGGCCGACTGGTGTGCCGCCTGCAGATTCAATGATGTCGCCTGCGATCGCTGATGGTCGGCGCATACGCAGGCCCTTTAAATCATCTGGTGTACGAATAGCTTTATCAACTGTATGCATCCCACCAGGGCCCGTACCCATCATAAATAATAAATGGGTATCGTCGTACTCACTGGAGATTACGCCATCATCATAAAGCGTCTGTAAGATGCAGTTCATTTGTGTGGCGGAGTTAGATAGACCGGGAAGTTCAGCGACTTGGGTCAAGGGGAAGCGCCCGTTGGTGTAGCCTTGCAACTGAGAGCCGATATCGACCGTGCCTTTGGCGGTGGCATCATAGGTGGCGTCGGGTTTACTTAGGGTGGCAGAGGGATATATCTCAACTTTGAGGCGGCCATCAGACTCAGCTTCAACTTTACGCGCCCAAGGCTCAAAGATCTCGGTATGCGTTGCTGCTGTTGCAGGCCAAAAGTGCGAGAAGCGTAGGGTAGTGACCGCATCGTTGTTCGCTGTGGTGGACTCATTTGACTGTGAACACCCTGTTAAGGCCAGCACAGCTGCCAATGTGATGCTCAGAGGGGTTAGGCTCAAAGGTAGTATCTTTCTCATCATAAAATCCCTTTTTTGATGCTGTATTATAAAATATTTGTTCTAAATAAGAACTATTGTTCGCATAGTGAATTTAAAATACCTTTTTTTGAGCGTTTTGTCAATTGATCCGATGGCGGTTATGCATCACGCTGACTCATTTTTTAAAGTGATATTTTCAATGGCTTGTAATATCGTGTCGCATTGTCTTTGCGCCGCGCCGCAATAGCTAAGTGGTGACAAAATAATTATCAGCTCATGATCCTCGCTCAGCTCGATAGAATGCTCTGCTAGCAAGGCCTGAAACGTGGTGACAAACCCTTGATGTTTGCTATGCGCTTCTTCACTCGCTTGCTCTATCAAAGGATAGATAGCGTCTTCGTTATGTGCAAAGTATTCCTTTAAGCTTTTGCTCAAATAAGCATCGCTATTCAAATCAAGGTTGGCAGACATACGCTCAGGGTACACTTGTAGCCCTTGTAATAAGGTCTTTAAGTACGATACGCCGCCTGCTACTAGCGCCATGCCTTCAGTTAAAGGCACCCAGCTGGCATGCCATTGTCCCAGTGCGCGCTCAAAGGGCTGGGCGGTAGTATTACTAATGACGCTTAAGTGCCCATGCATTCTGAGCGCGGCGGTCTTAATCAAAGCGCACAGTACTGGGTTGCGTTTGTGCGGCATAGATGAAGAGCCGCCCATGCCCTCGATAGGAGGTTCAGCCACTTCACCCAACTCAGATTGAGACATCAAGGCAATGTCATCGACAATATTTTCTATCGTGCCTGCACAAGCATCCAATAGGGAAGCAATTGCATGGATAGGCTGTCTATTGGTATGCCAAGGGAGGAGCGGCGCTGAGAGCCCAAGCGACGCTGCCACTTGTTGCGGCAAATTATGGTCTTCATTGTCTTCGTGACTTACTCCAACAGGGCCGCCCCATTGTAAGTAAAACCCCGACTGAATTAATTGCGACAAATCAGGTATGATGGCGATCAGTGGAGCGGCCCACTGGGCGACTTTTGTGCCAAAAGTAATCGGTAGGGCTTGCTGCATTAAAGTTCTACCTGCCATAGGTGACGAGCGATGCGCTTTAATCAGTACCGAGCAAGCGGTGAGTATCTCCTCCAAATCTTGCGTGATATGCTCAAGTGAGGGCTTGAGCATCATCATCATGGCAGTATCAATCACATCTTGACTGGTCAGTGTTTGATGAAAAAAGGCCTTACGTCTGATGGTAGCAAAGACTTTGCTTGCGCCACAAAAGGGATAGCTGCGTTACCACCTAAATAAGTCTGGGCTCCAATAGCATCAATATCAAACAATTCTATATCCAATGCGTGTTTAGATTGTTGAAACGTGTTTTTTGGGATAAGCTGATTCTGCTCCCTATGTTCTAAAACGGCTAACTCAAAATCTATCATTGCTTCAATGAAAGCCCGATCAGAAAGTGCCTCGGCAATGCCAAGATGTACAAAAGGCTGATTGATTAATCGATTGATTTTCATTTAGAATCCCTAACTTTGGTAAGTATAAAAAATATTTCTATGACACAAGATAAGAAAATACCCTTTGATAGTCCAGATTTTGTGACATCTCTTGCAGGCGGCTTGAGCGTTCTGCGTGCGTTTGATGACAACCATTCTACGATGACGCTGAGTGAGGTCGCCGAATGTACCGATATGGACAGAGCAAAGGCTCGGCGCTATCTGCTGACGCTGCACGCTTTGGGGTATGTCCATAAGGATAAGCGCCAATTTAAACTCTCTCCCAAGACACTCAGCATTGGATCCAGTTATTTAAGCAGTGCGCATCATCACGATATTGTGCAATTCTATCTAGAACGTGTGACCGAAAAAACGGGTGAGTCTTGTTCATTTGCCGTACTAGATGATGACGAAGTGGTGTATATCGCACGATCTGCGGCCAAGCATCGTCTGTTGTCAATCGCGCTCTCTATCGGTACTCGGCTGCCTGTTGCTTACACCTCTATGGGCCGTGCTATCTTGGCCAATCTACCCAAGAATGAGCGGGACGACTATATCAATAAAATAGAGCTAAACGCGTATACGCCCTTTAGTATCACTGATCGTGAACAATTCAAAAAAATGTTAAGCGACGCTTGTGATGAGCAATACGTGGTTGTCGATCAAGAGCTGGACACCGGTTTACGCTCCCTTGCGATACCTATCTATAAATCAAACAATGAGCTGATCGGTGCTATCAACATCAGTACCAATGCCATGCGCGTATCAAAAGAGATGCTCATCGAAGAGTTTTTGCCCATCTTGCGTGATTGTGCTGAAAAAATCCAAACTTATTATATTTGAGACAGTGATCTCAATATGAAAACGATTCAATGACTGATATCAATATCAAGGCTGCCAACGCTTTATAGAGTTGGCAGCCTTTTTATTAGGTTGAGCCTAGCTTATAGTCAAAGCATTTATAAATGGGTACGGTGTTAACCTCGCTTGCTTTACAACGGTACTATCTGCACTCGGTTGCCTTGTACTCACTTTAAACTGCTTCGACTATATATCGCGATAATAAGTATACGAGTTCGAGCCCAATGTCGGCTGGTATATAGTGAGTTCACTTTAGATTGAATCAACTATAAACAGTCTCAGTATGATGCAGAAACCATTGACAGAAGAAGAATAAAAGTGTAATTTAATTCACTATACGAACATTAATTCTATTATAGAACAAATGCAACCGTATCGATAGATTGTTTAACGATAAAAGTTTGGCCACACAAATACGGAAATTTACTGTTTTTTACTTCAAACCATGAGCCTATGAGACAACATTCATTGAGCATATATTGGATCTGGGGTACTTGAACGATCAAAAAGGGATTTTATGATGAGAAAGATACTGCCTTTGAGCCTGACACTTGCCGCTTTAATCGGCTTGACGGCCTGCTCACCATCGAACGAGGCCACGACAAATGCTAAGACAAGTAACGATACAGTCACCACATTACGCTTGTCACATTTATGGCCAGCGACATCTGCCGCGCATACAGAGGTGATAGAGCCTTGGGCAAAAAAGATCGAGGCAGACTCGAACGGCCGCTTAAAAATTGAAATATATCCCTCTGCCACTCTAAGCAAACCTGATGCTACTTATGAGGCTACCGCCAAAGGTACGATCGATATTGGCACACAGCTGCAAGGCTATACCAATGGCCGCTTCCCCTTGACGCAAGTGGCAGAGCTGCCGGGCTTGTCCAGCTCAGCCACGCAAATGAACTGCATGCTACAGACGCTTTATGATGATGGCGTAATCTCCAGTGAGTACGACGATACCCATTTATTATTTATGATGGGTACGGGCCCTGGTGGGATGCATACAGTTGATAAAGCTATTCGTACACCAGATGATTTAAAGGGCCTGCGTATGCGCCGACCATCAGCGATTGCAGGGGATATCATTGAGTCAGCAGGCGGTACGCCCGTCGGTCTGCCCGCCCCAGATTTGTATACCTCTTTGCAGCGCGGCGTTTTAGATGGGGTAAGCCTGACGTGGGATGCAATGGGATCGTTTAGGTTGATTGAGCTGACCAATACCCATACCAACATCCCGTTTTATAGCTCTGCCATGATGGTTACGATGAATCAAGACAAGTACGATAGCCTGCCTGATGATCTCAAAAAAGTCATCGATGATAACTCGGGTAAAGCCATGGCGGCGAGCGCTGGTAAAGTCTTTGATGCTCAGGATGCTAAATATATGGCTGAAGCCAAAGCCAAAGGCGACACCATGATCGACATCCCCGATCCCTTAAACGATCCGCAATGGAAAGGTCCACTAGAAGTAGGTACTAAAAAGTATCTAAACGATGTCGCTGCTTTGGGCTTAGATTCTCAAATGGTCTACCAAAAGGCGCAAGAAGCCAGTGCGGCTTGTAAAGTGTAGTCTATCAACACTTTTGAACCAGGTGTAATGGACATTTTTCATGCTGGCGTAGGTTCTAAAGCTATATACTGTCTGTATTTGCAAGGAATCAACGCCATGAATCAAAAAACTGCCCTTTTTGTCGTGATAAACACACTAAAAAGAATGGACGTAAGCTAGGCAAACAACAGTACCAATGTCTCTCTTGCAAGCGGCAGTTTTTGGGCGGTATAAGACTCAATAACGAAGCACTTTGGACGGAATATACGCAAGGTAAACAGACGTACAAACAACTGGCTGACAAATACCACTGCAGTCTTAAAACCATTCAAAGACGCTTAGACAACGTCAGTCTTGAATTTCAGATTAAACGGCCTAAGTGCGTTAACATTATTATGGACACCACTTACTTCGGTCGCCAGTTTGGTCTGATGGTATTCATGGACAATACCACTAGAGCCGTTCTTCATTACGCGGTAGTGAGTCACGAAACTAATGGTGCCTACAAGCAAGGGACGGACTACTTAAAGTCGTCAGGTATTGATATACAAAGCATCACCTGTGATGGCAGACGAGGACTTAGGACGCTATTTACGAGCATTCCTTGTCAGATGTGTCAGTTCCATCAACTGCAAATAGTGACCCGTTATCTGACTCGTCGCCCTAAGAACATTGCCAGTATTGAGCTTCGTGGGCTCACTTTAAACTTAACTGGGCTTGATAAAGCCGACTTCATTAAGCGCTTAGATCACTGGTATTTAACTCATGAAGACTATCTGAATGAATGTAGTATTAACACTGATACTGGTAGAACATGGTACACACATAGACGTCTCAGAAGTGCTTATCGTAGTCTCAGAACCAATAGTGATTGGCTATTCACTTATCAAGAATATGAGCAGTTAGACATACCAAATACGACCAATACGCTTGAAGGTTTATTCAGTGAGTTAAAGCGACAATTGCACAGTCATCATGGCTTAAATGAGAACCGTAGGTAACCCTCCCAAACCTAAGACACCTAATAAATAGAATTAAGCCGCTTGATTGAGTTTCTGTATTGGCGTAAAGCCGCCATTGCCCATATGTGGGCGCTCATTATTGTAGTGATATAACCAAGCCTCTGCTTGTGTGCGTACTTGATCAAGAGTATCAAACAGCTCCTGATTTAACCAATCATAGCGCATCGTTCTATTAAAGCGCTCCACATAAGCATTTTGCTGTGGATTGCCAGGCTCAATGTAACTAATCGTGATGACTTTCTGCTCAGCCCAGTCTTTAAGTGCATTACTGATATACTCAGGGCCATTGTCACATCTTATCTGCACAGGTCTACCTCGGCACTCAATTAACTGGTTCAAGCTACGTATAACCCTCCCAGCTGGTAGCGAGAAGTCAATCTCTACTGTCAGTGCTTCACGGTTATAGTCATCAATCACATTAAACAGTCGAAAGCCACGACCATCTGTTAAGCTATCATGCATAAAGTCCATGCTCCAGCTTTGATTGATCTTATCAGGTACTGCCAGTGGTACAGGCTTATTGCGCTTTATACGGCGCTTGGGTTTGATTCTAAGATTCAATTCAAGCTCACAGTAGGTGCGATACACGCGCTTATGGTTGTATGGCAGCCCCATGACATTGCGCAGGGTTAAGAAGCACAATCCAAAGCCCCAGTTCTTATTCTCATCAGTCAGTTTTATAAGTAGGTCAGCTATTTGCTTATTCTCATCGGTTGCTACGGACTGGTGATAGTAGCAGGTGACGCTGATGTTAAAAATACGACAAGCGAGACGTATGCTAATGCTACGCGCGTCAATGTAGTGACAAGCGAGCTGTCTGCGCCTTTGGGGCGCTACCACTTTTTGTCATAGCGTCCTGTAGGATGTCGGACTTTAGGCATTCATCGGCATACATCTTCTTAAGGCGGACATTTTCAGTCTCAAGCGCTTTGAGACGAGCAATCAAAGAGGCGTCCATGCCGCCATACTTTGAGCGCCAGTTATAAAAGGTGCTCTGGCTGATGTTATGCTCTCGGCAAAGCTCGACGATAGGAACGCCTTGTTCGGCTTGTTTGAGGATGTTAACGATTTGGTTGTCGCTAAAGCGTGTCTTTTTCATAGGATTCTCCTGCTGGTTTATTTTAGCAGTTATTCTCTATTTTTAAGTGTTCTTATTTTTCGGGGGATTACCCGTAAGTTACGGTTTATTAAAGACTTTCTACTATCAAAGTCACTCAAATAGAATGAATTTTGTCCATTACGCCATGAACCATAAAAAAAGACCCTAATAGGGTCTTTTTTAAGGTGTTATTTAAAGGTAATACGCTCTAAATATCCAGTACCAGCTGAGCGCTTTTTGCTCGTGAACAGCATGGGGTAAACTGGTCGTTTTTCGCCTGTTCTTCTTCGGTGAGAAACACGTCTTTATGATCTGGCACACCGTCTAGCACACGAGTCAAACACGTGCCGCACATACCCGATTCGCAAGAAAAAGGAATTTCAATATCGAATGCTTCTAAGGCTTCAATGACCGTTTTGTCCGCGGGTACATTGATGATTTGTCCTGTGCTACTAATCTGCACATCAAAGCTATCATCATCGGCCGTGCTGATCGGCGTGGCTGAAAAATACTCGCGATGTAATTGTGCAGCAGGCCAATCTTGTGCTTTTGCGGTCTCAAGAACGTGTTCCATAAAACCACCAGGGCCACACACGTATACATGCGTGTCAGAGTAAGGCGTGGCAAGGACGCTTGCTGCATCCAGCTTTTGCGTGATATCCCCATCATCGAAGTGAAAATGTACCCGATCAGCAAAAGCCGATGCCTGAATACGCTGCATAAAAGCGGTTTTTTCTGGGCTGCGCGTGCAGTAATGCAGCTCAAAGTCTGCGTTAGTATGGGCCAGTCGCTCTGCCATACACAAGATTGGCGTGATGCCGATGCCACCTGCAAATAGTAAACTGCGCTTGGCGTCATGAGCCAGTGGAAAAAGGTTTTTGGGTTCGCTAATCTCTATGCGGTCGCCGATATTTATTTGCTGGTGCATGGCTACCGATCCGCCACGTGAAGCGGGGTCTTTGAGTACCGCTATTTGGTAACGATGTTTTTCGTGGGGGTGATTGCATAGCGAGTATTGGCGCGTGATGCCGTTAGGTATTTTGACATCAACATGGGCGCCCGCACTAAAAGGGGGTAGCGCTTTATTACTTGCGCTTGCTAGCTCAAAAAGACAGATATCATCAGCGATCACTTCTTTTGACTTTACCAAAACTTCCATCATGATAGGTATCCTTAATCCACTAAATACCATGTCAGCATACTTAGCAAATTATTTATTAAATTGTCATTTGATAATGGTATTAACCTCAGCGTTTATAAATTGACGTTCTCTATCATTTGGTTTTCTTCTTTGATGAGCGTGTCTAAGATACGCCGTGACTTGACGCCACCGGTATCAATATTCAGTTTTAGTAGTTTGCGATCAGGATATGTCAACAAGTTGAGCTGCTGACGTTCTAGCATCTCCAAATCCTCGCTAAAGATCTGATGCTGTCCTTGACGAATCTGCTCTGTCAGCTCGGTATCCTCAGGTTTGAAGTTACGCGCCATGCCCCAAAAATACCAAATAGAGGTTTCAGTCTCAGGGGTGATAAAATCGACGACGATGCTGCCTGCCTTGTGCTCAGGATCCGCGTCGTGACCACCTTTTCCAGCATGGGCAACCCCAACTTCAATCATGACGTGACTGGGCGGGCTAAACTTACATATTTGCCATCTGTCTACCGGTACATCATCAGCCAGTTGATTGGCGCGCAGGGCAGCTTGCCAAAAGGCGGAGCAATGATGTTTTCTATAAAGCGGCTGGTGATAACCATGTCGTCTTCGGAGGTGGTATGGACAGGAGTTTCGTCGATTTCTTCTTGTCCGATACTGCTGGCATGGACATAGGTCTCATGGGTGAGGTCCATCAGATTGTCGATCATGAGGCGATAATCACAGTTAATGTGGAACAGCCCGCCGCCATACGCCCACTCAGGATTGTTTGCCCATTCTAATTCTGGAATGTTGGATTCATCGGCAAGCTCGGCATCACCCGTCCACACCCACACGAAGCCATGACGCTCGATGACAGGGTAGCTGCGGTTGCAAGGAAAGCCTCTGACTCGTTGGCCTGGCATAGCTGCAGTTTTTCCGTCGCCACCCATCTTTAAGCCGTGATAGCCACACACCAGTAGGCCATCTTCTACATAACCTAGTGATAAAGGCGCGCCTCGATGCGGACAAAAGTCTTCGACAGCGGCGACCCCTGTGGCGCTTTGATAAAAGACAATGTTTTCGCCGCATATGGTGCGTCCTAGCGGCTTTTCTTGAAATTCATCTGGTGTACAGGCAACGTACCAGCAGTTTTTTGGAAACATAACAAGCTCCTTTTGTTTGTAAAAATTCATATAACTGGATCCAATTTAGCATAAAAATAGCTTTTGTCTACTAAAATTTTGGTAAATTGGATCCAATAAGTCAATATTATCTATTTCTTTGTGCAAATTTTATACAGATCAACAATAATGTATTTATTCTTATTGCTAGGTATTACTTTGCCTTCGTCATTCTTATCGAAAGTATGTCTGAGCAGACACAACCAATAAAAAATAGGATGGTTGGTCTATGATTGGCGCACACTGTTTATGCTGCTAGCGTGCTATGCTGATGCTGAGCTAAATGATGTCGATTTTGATGTTGGTCTTGATGGCAGGCTCGTTTGGTCTTTTAAAAATGTGAATGGATGGTGAGGTTTGAATGAGTGAAGCGGGACAACGCGTGATCAGTGCACTACGGCAAATGATTCTCTCTGGTGAATTGGTAGCTGGAGAGCGTATTGCTGAAATACCGACAGCTGAACGTCTGGGCGTGTCTCGTACACCGATACGTATCGCGTTTGGTGCGCTTGCGCAAGAAGGGCTATTGATTAAAATCAAGAATCGCGGCTATCGCGTGCGCGAAGTGACGCCCGAAGAAATCAATGGCGCGGTTGAAGTTAGAGGCGTGTTAGAAGGCTTGGCTGCACGGCAGGCTGCGGAAAGAGGACTGACGGCAGAACACCGTCAAAGCATGGTGACATGTCTGGTAAAAGGGGATGCATTGTTTGCCAAAGGGTATGTGACCGAAGAAGATCTTGAAATCTATCATGAGATTAACCAACGCTTTCATGCGTTAATCATTGCAGCCAGCCACAACCCTGCCATCGATATTGCAAAGACGCGCAGTGAGCACCTGCCTTTTGCCTCCGTCAGCTCGTTGGCGATTGATCGTAATAACTTGGCAGGCGAGTATCGGCGGTTTAATTTTGCCCATATGCAGCATCACGCGGTTTTTGATGCAATCAGTCATGGTCAAGGAGCCAGAGCTGAAGGGATCATGAGAGAGCATGCCAATGCCACCTTGCGTTATGCACAGATATTCAACTCTGAACTAAAGGATCCCGATACGATACGGGTGATTGGCTTTGATGTCAGTAATGACTAGTTGCTATTCACTTCACCTATTTACGATCAAACTATATATGAACAAAAAGACCCAACCGGGTCTTTTTTATTTTTGGGTAAATCATTCGTCATGTTTCTGAGATTTGCCGCGATAAAAGAAATGTGAAATAGGAGGTTCAATTGAAGATAATACGGAATAACTCAATTGACAAGCGAAAAAAAGGGTGTAATTTAATTCATTATACGAACAATAATTCTTATATAGAACAATATTGGTAATCATCAATATTGGCTTGTAAGGATATAACGTACTCACATAGCGTATTCATATCGTCTCTAGGGAGAGAGCAGCATGGCCGCAGTCTATATTTGTCATCCAAAACGTTCAGCAGTGGGTCGCTACGGCGGCGCTCTGGCAGATATTCGCCCTGACGATCTGTTAGCGCAAGTCATCAAGGCGGTAATCGATGATGCGCCTGACTTTGATCACAGCGCGATTGAAGATGCCTTTATGGGCTGTGCCAACCAAAGCGGCGAAGACAACCGCAACGTGGCGCGTATGAGTGTGCTGCTATCAGGTCTACCAGAGACCGTCCCTGCCAATACCATCAATCGGTTGTGCGGCTCAGGTCTGGATGCGGTCGGCACTGCGTTTCGCGCGATTGCCAGCGGCGAGATGGATCTGGTGCTGGCAGGTGGCGTTGAGTCCATGACGCGCGCGCCCTTTGTTATGGGTAAGCCCGAAAAAGCCTACGGCCGCAGCCAAACCTTGCAAGACACGACCATGGGCTGGCGCTTTATCAACAAAAAGCTAGATGCGCTCTATGGTACAGAAGCCATGCCGCAAACCGCGGAAAATCTAGCCAAACAATACAATATCTCACGTGCCGATCAAGACAGCTTCGCGCTATGGTCGCAGCAAAAAGCCGCGGCTGCACAAGACAATGGACAACTGGCGGCTGAAATCACTCCTATCACTATCGAGAGATACAAGAAGGACGCACTCATCGTTGATACAGATGAGCATCCACGTCCAGACACAACCATAGAAGCCTTAGAAAAACTGCGCCCTATCTATAAGGACGGCACGGTGACGGCTGGTAATGCCTCAGGTATCAATGATGGCGCGGCGGCTATGCTGATTGCCAGCGAAGCGGCCGTTGAAAAGTACGGTCTAACCCCAGTGGCAAAAATCGAAGGGATGGCAACGGCAGGTGTGTTGCCAGAAATTATGGGTATAGGCCCCGTACCAGCGACCCAAAAGCTGTTAAAGAAACTCAATTTGACGCTAGATGATATGGATATTATTGAGCTAAATGAAGCGTTTTCTGCACAAGCGTTGGCTTGCTCACGCGCCCTTGGGCTGGATGACCGTGATCCACGTATCAATCCTAGAGGCGGCTCAATTGCCTTGGGTCATCCGCTAGGCGCATCAGGTGCGCGTATCTTGATTTCAGCGGTTCACGAATTACAACGTACCGATGCACAGCGCGCGCTATGCACCATGTGTATTGGCGTGGGGCAGGGTATCGCGCTCATCGTTTCACGAGTAGGAGAAGAATGATGGCGTTTTTAAAAACAGAAGCGAATTTGATTGCTTACCAAGACAGTGGTGAGACTTATTTACCTGCACTCTTTATGGCGCATCCACTCGGTATGAGCCGTGATGTGTGGGATACCGTGTGCGATCAACTGCATGGACATTATCGCTGTGTGCGCTGGGATCTTCCCGGTCACGGTAGTAGCGGCGCGGCTACAAAAGGGCTGAGTGCCGAGCAGTTGGCGTTGGATGTCGTAGCGTTGGCGGATCACTTACATATTGAAGGTTTCAGTTTTATTGGTACATCAATCGGCGGCGTGATTGGTCAGTCATTATGCCAAATAGCCGCTGAGCGTTTAGATCAGGTATGGCTGACCAATACTGGTGCGGTCATTGGTACTGCGGCGGCATGGGCTGAACGTGCGGCTAACGTGCGCCAGTTGGGCTTGGGCGAGATGGCAGCCATCATTGTGCCGCGCTGGTTCGCACCCGCTTATATCCAGAAAAATCCTGAAGTCTCACAAGGCTGGCAAGTGCAGCTGTCACGCACGGATGATGAAAGCTATGCCAAGCTGTGTGAGGTATTGGCGCAAGTGGATAACCGTGGGAAACTTGCAGATTATCCCAGTCAGGTATCGCTTATCGCAGGTGCAGAGGATATCTCTACACCGATTACGGCACTAGAAACCCTACAAGCTGAATTTTCTGATGCAAGCCTAAGCGTCTTTGATGGCGTGGGGCATGTCCCATCTATTGAAGCGACCGATAATTTGGTGGCGCATATTCAGAATGATGCGAGCCGCGCCACAGTTGGTGAGACAGGCATTAGCTACGAGCAAGGTCTGACACAGCGCAAGCATATTTTAGGCACGGCTCATGTCGAGAGCGCGTCCAAAAACGCCACGACATTAGACACCCCATTTCAGCAGTTTATCACCCGTAACGCATGGGGCGAGCTGTGGGGTGACCTAGTCTCACCGTGCAGCAGCGAAGCATGATTACCACGAGCATATTAGCTGCGCTTGGTCGCGACGGCGAGCTGGGTCTGCATCTGCGTACGGCTAAACGCTTGGGCATCTCTGAAGATCAATTGCGTCAAGTATTGATGCATGTTTCTATCTATGCTGGCGTGCCAGCGGCCAACCATGCGTTTTCTTTGGCCAAAGACAATGGTTGGGGCAATCCAATCAATTAATATTCAAAACCATAAGCACTGATTATCAATAAGGTTTGCGTTATAGCAATGGAGAATACCGTAATGAGTCATAAATACCCTTCTTTTCTTCCACGTGATCGGTCTTGGCAGCCTGCACAGTATACGCCTGGCTACAAAACCTCGGTGGCGCGTTCACCCAGTCAGGCGTTAGTCAGTATCCAAAGAGCCAGTGACTCAGAGCGTAGTGGTCCTGTATTTGACGGTTTAGAGATTGGTCAATATGACAATGATTTGCTGATCAACTTTCGCACAGAGGGAACGCAGGCGGGTCTACCCATTGGTGAGCGCATCATCATGCATGGCCGCGTCATTGATCAGTTTGGTAAGCCTGTGCCCAATACCTTGGTTGAGATGTGGCAAGCAAATGCTGGTGGCCGCTATCGTCACAAAAAGACAATTATCTGGCGCCACTTGATCCGGAACTTTGGTGGTGTGGGTCGCTGTATCACCGATGCTAAGGGACGCTATCGGTTTCGTACCGTACGTCCGGGGCCTTATCCGTGGCCAAATGGTGTTAATACATGGCGTCCAGCACACATCCACGTATCAGTGATGGGACCTTCTATTTCGACGCGCTTGATTACGCAATTGTACTTCGAAGGGGATCCGCTCATTCCGCT
This sequence comes from Psychrobacter sp. ER1, assembly GCF_048631835.1. Taxonomy (NCBI): domain Bacteria; kingdom Pseudomonadati; phylum Pseudomonadota; class Gammaproteobacteria; order Moraxellales; family Moraxellaceae; genus Psychrobacter; species Psychrobacter sp. ER1. The sequence continues at coordinate 686,269 of NZ_CP184640.1, forward strand.
ATGTCCGATTGTACAGGTATTAAAAGACCCAGAGGCGGTTGAAACAATGATTGCCCGCTTAGATATGACTATGAGCAAGCCAATGGATTGTTTGGCCTATCGTTTTGACATTGTGGTGCGCGGTGCATTACAAACGTATTTTGAGGAGTAGATCATGTATAGCCAATACAAATTACAAGATGATATCGGTTTGCTGCGTGAGACGGCGTCACAAACGGCAGGGCCTTTTGTGCATATCGGTTTGGCATTAGAAATAGCAGGTTTTGAATCTCGTTCAGATGAAATTTGGCAAGATTTGGCCAAAGAAGGTGCTAAAGGTGAGCATATCGAGTTAGTGGGTCATGTATACGATGGTAATGGTGAAGCGGTTCATGATGCCCTGATTGAAATATGGCAAGCGGACAGCAGTGGTAACTATGTTGCCAATTTTGACAACAAACAACCTTTTAGTGGATTTGGGCGTAGTGCTTGTGCCTTAGATGGCGATTTTCATTTCCATACGGTAAAACCAGGACAGGTAGATTTTTATGGTAAGCCTATGGCGCCGCACGTCAACCTTGCCATTTTTGCTCGTGGCATCAACTTGCATCTACAAACCCGTGCCTATTTCGATGACGAACCAGAAGCGAATACCGAGTGTCCTATATTAAATAGTGTGCCTTCAGCAGAACGTCGTAAAACGCTGATTGCCAAAAAAGAGCAAAGCGATGGTAAGCCCCGCTATCGATTTGATATTTATTTACAAGGCGATAATGAGACTGTTTTCTTTGATTTTTAGCGAATTATTCTGTAATACCAATAGATTAATACATAGGCATTTTTAGACCGTTAGTATTTTTTATTCAACGTCTTTAGGCAAAGTGGAATTTGCCAAATAACAAGTGAGAGGGATTTCATGAAACAGAAAACACAAGTTGCGATTGTTGGTGCAGGCCCATCTGGATTACTGCTTGGGCAATTACTGACGAAAGCGGGTATCGACAATGTCATTTTAGAGCGCAAAACGGGCGAGTATGTCCTAAGTCGTATTCGCGCAGGCGTTTTAGAGCAGGGTACGGTCAACCTGATCCGCGAGTCAGGGGCCGGAGCGCGCATGGATAAAGAAGGATTGGTTCATACTGGTACGGATTTTAGTTTTCAGGGCGAGCACTACCACATCGACATAGAAAAACACAGTGGCGGCAAGCATGTCGTTGTGTATGGGCAGACTGAGGTAACGCGCGACTTGATGGAAGCACGTGAAAAAGTCGGTGGCACAACGGTTTATGAAGCAGAAAACGTCGAGCTCCATGATATTGAATCAGACAATCCTTACGTGACCTATCAGCATAATGGCGAATCGTTCCATTTGGACTGTGATTACATCGCTGGCTGTGATGGCTTTCATGGTATCTCACGTAAATCCATCCCCTCTAACGAACTAGAAGAATATGAAAAAGTCTATCCGTTTGGTTGGCTTGGGCTCATGAGTGACACTCCACCTGTGAATGATGAGTTGGTTTATTGTGCCCATGAGCGCGGTTTTGCGCTATGTTCGATGCGCTCGCCAACCCGTAGCCGCTACTATATCCAAGTACCAGACACAGATAAGATCGAAAACTGGAACGAAGAGAAATTTTGGGCTGAGCTCAAACGCCGTATTCCGTCTGAGATGGCAGAACGATTGGTAACTGGGCCTGCTATTGAGATGAGTATTGCTCCACTGCGCTCTTATGTCTGCGAAACCATGCAATATGGCAAAGTGTTCCTATTAGGAGATGCCGCACACATCGTTCCACCAACGGGTGCTAAGGGTTTGAACCTTGCTGCAAGCGACGTAGAAACAGCCTTTCGTTTATTCGTAAAAATCTACGAGGAGCAACGTACTGACCTGATTCCTCGTTATCAAGAAATCTGTTTGGCACGTGCTTGGAAAGCGGTTCGTTTTTCGTGGTGGATGACGATGCTATTACACCGTTTTCAGAGTGCAGGTCGTTTTGATTTTCGAGTACAGCAGGCTGAGTTTGATTACTTTATTCATTCAGATGCTGGCAAAGCCACGATAGCTGAAAACTACGTCGGCTTACCGTTTGAGGCATTGGAGTAAATAGCTGCGTTTCAATTATTTATATCTGGCGACTTAACTCTTTTATATAGGATGATTCAATGTTAAATAAAGTGACGGAATCTGCTATCGATGCCATGAGCCATATCAATGATGGCGCAACCATTTTGATAGGTGGCTTTGGTTTGGCAGGTCAACCAGCAGAACTGATTGACGCACTGATTGAACGCAATGCTAAGGATTTAACCATCGTTAGCAATAATGCAGGCAATGGCGAGACGGGATTGGCACTGTTACTAAAGTCAGGTTGCGTGCGCAAGATTATTTGCTCGTTTCCGCGTCAGCATGACTCGTATATCTTTGATGATCTTTACCGCGCAGGAAAAATTGAGTTAGAAGTGGTACCGCAAGGCACGCTAGCGGCGCGTATGCAAGCAGGTGGTAGTGGTCTTGGTGCCATTTATACCCCAACGGCCTACGGCACACTGCTTGCGGAAGGCAAGGAAACCCGCAAGATTGACGGCAAAAACTACGTATTGGAATATCCTATTAAAGCTGATTTTGCCTTGATTAAAGCCTTTAAAGGCGATCGCTGGGGCAATCTGACGTATCGCAAAGCTGCGCGTAATTTTGGTCCGATTATGGCGGCAGCCTCCCACCATACTATCGCTCAAGTCAGCGAAGTGGTTGAGCTCGGAGTACTCGATCCAGAACACATTATCACCCCAGGTATTTTTGTCCACGAAGTCGTCTGTATTGAAGGAGAGGCATCATGAGTGATTACACCTCACGTTCAGTCGAAGAGATTGCCAAGCGCGTTGCCCAAGATATCGAAGAGGGCATGTATGTCAATCTAGGCATCGGACAGCCAACCCGAGTCGCTGATTTTCTTCCAAAAGACAAAGACATTTTTTGCACAGTGAGAACGGTGTGCTAGGTATGGGACCAGCGCCTGAGGAAGCGGATAGAGATGGCGACTTGATCAATGCCGGTAAACAATATATCACCTTACTCAAAGGTGGTAGTTATTTTCACCATGGTGACTCGTTTGCCATGATCCGTGGAGGGCACATTGACCTATGTGTTCTTGGGGCATTTGAAGTGGCTGAAAATGGCGATATTGCCAACTGGTTTTTGGGTCGTCCAAAAGACATTCCAGCCGTTGGCGGTGCCATGGATTTGGCAGTTGGTGCTAAAAAGTGTACGTCATCATGGATCATGTTAGCAAAAATGGTGATCCTAAAATTGTCGAAAATCTAAAGCTACCTATCACTGGCGAAAAATGTGTTAATCGAATTTATACGGATCTTGCGGTGATTGATATCACTGAGCAAGGGTTGATGGTTCGTGACATGGTCGATGGACTAACCTTTGATGAGTTGCAAGCAAAAACAGGTGCCGCATTGCAACAACCATAATTTAGATAAACGCTTAGTGTTCCATCATACGTAAAGTTCTTAACCATCAAGAAGGGATTTCATGATGAAAAAAATTGTCTATAGCAGTCATGCAGACTGTTTGGCCGCTTATACATAATGAGTCGACTCATTATGTATCTGCCTTTGGTAACGCGGTAGGTGCAACATGACCCTACTAATCAAGCTCAGCGTCCTCATCTCTAGATTGTGTCAGCTTATCGGCGGTATCAGTCTTATCATTATTGTTCTCACCACCATGCTAGACGTCGTCGCCCGTTACATCTTTAAACTTACTGGCGGTGAGTTTGGCTTTACCGTCAAAGGCAGTGTAGAGGTCGTCTCCTACTTTATGCTCTTTGCACTACTGGCTGCCTTTGCCGCTTTTGTCGAACGCTCACAAATCATCGTAGATGTCTTTACCCAGAAAATGCCCCAGTCTATCAAAGGCTACATGATGGGCGTCTTTATGCTTGGCTTCTTTGCCATCGGCATCGTCTTTGCATGGGGACTCTATGAGAGCGCCATCGACGCCATGGAGTTTGGCAAAGTCACCCAAGATCTTCGTATCTCCATGATGCCAATCTACCTGATCAGTGCCTTGTTAAGTGCTTTTCTAGCCATACGCTCACTGATCGAATCCATCAACATCTTTAAAACAGGCGAGTTCTTTGACGCCGAGGAGACAGGCGCATGAGTCCAGAAATTATTGGAGCTATCGGCTTAATCGTCATGATTCTGCTTGTTGTCCTGCGAGTTCCAGTGGCGCTTGCCATGTTAGGTGTGGGATTGGTTGGTTTTGGTGCGGTCACCGCGCCTAGTGGTGCTCTGCAAATGCTAAAAGACATCCCAGTCGATGTCTTAGCAAAGTATGATTTTAGTGCCATTCCTTTATTTATTCTGATGGGCGTGTTTGCGACTCACTCGGGTATGGCAGGTAAACTCTTTGAAGCCACCCGAACCATATTTGGCGGGGTAAGGGGCAGTCTTGGTATTGCAGGCATTGGTTCATCCGGTATCTTTGCCTCTATCTCAGGCTCGTCGCTTGCCACTGCCTCTACCATGACCAAAGTCGCGCTACCGCAAATGGAGAAGTACGGCTATCAACCAGGCTTTGCCTGCGGTATCTTAGCCGCTGGCGGTACGCTTGGTATTATGATTCCGCCCAGTATCGCTCTACTGGTCTATGCGATCTTAACCCAGCAGTCAGTAGGTGATATGTTCATCGCTGGTTTCTTACCGGGTATGCTTGGCATGGTGATGTACTCAATCACCGTCATGGTGATGGTACGCTGGAAACCGCATCTGGCAAAGCGCGGTGAGAAAACGTCTTGGAAAGCCAAACTACTGTCACTGACTGGTCTGATACCGTTTAGCTTCATCTTTATTGTGATTATTGCTGGTATCTTCTTTGGGTTATTCACCCCAGCAGAAGGCGCCGCAGTAGGGGCCTTTGTCTCTTGGGCTTATGCCTTTGCTAAAGGCATGCGTCTAGATGGTCTCAAGCAGTCATTGATTGAGACGCTAGCGCTCTCTGCCGTGGTGTTCTTTATGCTACTGGGTGCAGAGGCATTGGGATACTTTATTTCAGTCTCACGCTTGTCTTATACGCTGGCGTCTTGGATTGGAGGCTTAGCGGTCAGTCCAATGATTGTGCTGATCTGTATTCTATTCATGTACTTCCTATTGGGACTGTTCATGGATGCCTTAGCGATGCTGGTAATCACGATACCTGTGGTATATCCAATCATTTTAGCGCTAGGGTTTGATCCTGTCTGGTTTGGCATTATTGCAGTATTGACGGTGGAGCTTGGTTTGATTACGCCGCCGATGGGGATGAATATCTTTGTGATTAAGGCGATGGCACCGCACATTAAGCTGAGCGATATGTTCCGCGGAGTGGCACCATTTATTGTCTCTGATGTGATTCGTTTGGTTATCTTGGTGATGTTCCCTGCCATCTCTCTTGTGCTGTTGAATTAACGCCTTATTGATAGGACTGAGTACGATGCAATGGTCTTCGCTCAGTCCCTTATCTCTATTTTTTCGCCATGCCGCCTCAATGACGGCATGGTTTTTTTGTATTTTAAGCTCATGTTGATAGTCAAAGGTTCCAGTAACTTGATTTATAACATAAGGGGAATAAATTTATGCTGACCTCACTGTAACTATTGCTGTTTGATACGTTTTTATCCTATAAATATACAGTTTATTATCAACTAGATTTATTAAAAATATTAACTGTCATAGATATTCATAAGAACTATTATAGTGTGTATTCTGACTCAATGATAATTAAATCCCTGTAAATCGCTTTTTTGGTAATAAAGTGATAAGTATTATCGCTTCATATAGATATTTATCAAAAATAAAGTATTCAAACATCAAATTCCTGTTAGAAATAGCTTTACATGTTATCAACTTTATTGATAATATTGAGTCGAGATCAGCAGCACGTTATCAGTGACTATCTAAGCTAGTCTTAGTTGCCTGCTCAAGAATTGACGTTGATTCTTTGAATAATATTTATCTATATACCATCAGGAAAGTAACAATACACATCATGGAGCACACTATGTCAGATTATAAAAACCGCTGGACAACCGTCAAAGTAGAAGTGACCGAAAATATTGCTTGGGTGACTTTCAATCGTCCAGATCAGCGCAACTGCATGAGCCCAACGCTCAACCGAGAAATGATCGACATACTAGAAACGCTAGAGCAAGACCCAGAAGCAGGGGTGGTAGTAATCACCGGCGAAGGCAGTGCATGGACCGCTGGGATGGATCTAAAGAATACTTCCGTGAGACAGATGGCCAGCCTGAGATTGTGCAAGAAAGAACGCGCAGAGACGCTTGCCGCTGGCAGTGGCAACTGCTGCGCATGTACAGCAAACCGACCATTGCTATGGTTAATGGCTGGTGTTTCGGTGGTGCTTTCTCGCCGCTGGTGGCCTGTGATCTGGCCTATTGTGCTGATGAAGCGACCTTTGGTCTGTCAGAGGTGAACTGGGGTATTCCACCGGGTAATCTAGTCAGTAAAGCGATGGCGGATACGGTGGGCCACCGCGAATCGTTGTATTACATTATGACGGGCGAACCGTTTAAAGGTAAAAAAGCGGCAGAGATGGGTCTGGTTAATAAAAGTGTCCCACTTGACGAGCTAAAGGCCGAAGTAGAGAAAGTAGCAAAAGTGCTACTCGCAAAAAACCCAGTCGTGCTGCGCTATGCAAAAAATGGCTTTAAGCGCTGTCGTGAGCTGACATGGGATCAAAATGAAGACTATCTCTACGCCAAGATTGATCAGTGCGCTATGCGTGATCCAGAAAATGGACGCGCTGAAGGTATGCGTCAGTTCCTTGACGAAAAAAGCATTAAGCCTGGGCTACAAACGTACAAGCGGTAAGCGTCTTGCAGTTATAGACTTGTGAAATAACCGATTAAAAATACAATAGTTTTTTTGCTGTAAAGCCCTTCTATAACAGGGCTTTCAGTATTTTATTAAATAAAAAATGAAAGATAAAATCTAAATAGCGTCTACTTCTATCTGGAAAAGGAACTCCAATATGTATCACGTCCAAATGATTATTAATGGTAAATCATGCCCCGCAACCGACAACAGTACCTTTGACCATATTGGCTCAACTACTGGTGACGTTGTCACCAAAGCAGCTGCTGGAAAGGCTGATGATGCAAATAAAGCGATTGAGGCCGCCGCCGCCTGCTTTTCCAATGTGGTCAGCGCTACCACCGAGTGAAAAAGAATACGGTTACTAAAAGCTGCCGATTTACTTGCCTCACGGGCAGAGGAGTTTATCGATATCGGCATGACTGAAATGGGGTCAAGTGGTGCATGGTACGATTTCAATGTGCAGGTAGCTGCCAATATGCTGCGTGATGCAGCAGGAATGGTCACTCAAATTCAAGGTGATATTATTCCGAGCGATGCCGAAGGCCGTATGGCGATGGCTTGGCGTGTACCTTGCGGCGTAGTGGTAGGAATGGCGCCTTGGAACGCGCCTATCATATTGGCGACGCGGGCTCTTGCCATGCCGTTGGCTTGTGGAAATACAGTAGTGCTTAAAGCCTCTGAAAACTGTCCTGCTACCCATGAGCTATTGATCCAAACGCTAAATGAGGCAGGTTTGGGTGAAGGGGTTGTTAATTTGGTGACGCATAGTAGCGAAGATGCACCAAGCGTTGTGACGGCTCTGATCGCCCACCCAGCCGTCAAGCGTATCAACTTCACAGGTTCAACGCATGTCGGAAAAATCATTGCCAAACAATGTGCCGAGTATCTAAAACCAGTCATCCTAGAGTTGGGAGGAAAAGCGCCCGTTATTGTCTGTGAAGATGCAGATCTCGAAGAAGCCGCCAATGCTATTGCTTTTGGTGCTTTTTTTAATCAAGGTCAAATCTGTATGAGTACAGAGCGTGTTTTGGTCAATGAGAAAGTTGCGGACAAACTGATTGAGTATCTTAAATTAAAGATTGATGGTTTTGTTACTGGTTTGCCAACAGACCAAGTACATATTGCCCATGTGATAAGTCAGCAAGCCGCTGATCGTATCAAGGCTCTGGTAAAAGACGCAGAAGATAAAGGCGCTAATGCCATTACTGATTACACTTTTAACGGTACGGCTGTTAGCCCAATCCTGTTAGAGCATATCTCTCCAGAAATGCAGCTTTATACGGAAGAGTCTTTTGGTCCTGTCTGTACCTTAGAGCGAGTAGCAGACGATGATGAAGCAATCATGAAAGCCAATGCCTCAGAGTTTGGGCTGTCTGCTGCTATCTTTAGCAAAGATATTGGACGCGCTATGAATCTTGCCAAACGCATTGAAAGCGGCATATGTCATATCAATTCTGCCACTGTAGACGATGAAGCACCTATGCCATTCGGCGGTGTCAAATCTAGCGGCTATGGGCGTTTTGGTAGCAAAGCTTCAATCAGCGAATTTACTGAACTTCGCTGGGTTACCATGCGTAGTACGCCAAAACATTATCCGATTTGATGTAAGGAAAAACAAAGTACGAAAAGGAAGCAAATAATTAGAAATAAAGGAATATTTCATGACCCAATTTACCTATCACAGCTATCCAGAACGTGCCGTTGCTGTCGGTAGCAGCGATGCTGTCGTTCATCAAAAGTATGATTCAGAAGGCGATATTCACTACATAAACGCTACAACACCGCTGGACGATTATCCCGATTTTTTATTTGATAAATTATACGAATATGCCAAAAAATATCCCGATAGAGTACTGATTGCACGACGTGAGCTAAATGTCGCCACCAATGAGCGTGGCGATTGGGTCAAACTGACCTACAGCGATGTGTTAAAAAAGGCGCGTAGCATTGCTCAGGCATTACTTGAATATGATCTCTCAGAAGAGCGCCCATTGATGATCTTATCTGAGAACTCAATTGAGGTGTTCTTACTCATGTGCGGTGCGATGCTGGCAAATGTGCCTTATGCCTTGGTCGTACCTGCCTATTCATTGGTGGCCAAAAACCCCGATAAGTTGCAGTACGTGATCGACAAGCTCACGCCAGCTCTGTTTTATGCGGGTGATGGCAAAGGGTTTTTGCGTCAGCTCAAGGCTTGTGGTCAGATGGACAAACCGATCATCACATCGACGGGCAATATTGATGGCGAGCCGTGCCTGAATCTGAATGATTTGCTAGCAACTGAGGCGACGGATGCGGTTGAGCAAACCCATAAGCAAATGTCAGCAGACAGCATTGTCAAGTTCCTCTTTACCTCAGGCTCCACAGGCAACCCAAAAGTTGTGCCCACGACCCACCGTATGCTGTGCAGTAATCAGCAAATGCTCAAGCAAGGACTATGTCTGACAGAAGAAGATCCGCTGGTATTAGTCGATTGGCTCAGCTGGCATCATACCTTTGGTGGCAGTCACAACCTTGGCATTGCATTATATAATGGCGGGACGTTTTATATTGATGATGGTCGTCCTGTTGCCGGTAAGTTTGATGAGACCATTCGCAATCTTAAAGAAATCTCTCCCAGTAAGTACTTTAACGTACCCGTTGGGTGGTCGATGCTTGCCAATGCCTTAGAAGAAGATGAGGCACTGCGCGATAACTTTTTCAAAAAGGTCGATTTGTACTTTTTTGGCGGTGCCAGTTTATCGGCAGAGCTGTGGCAACAGCTGGGCGATATCAGCTATCAACACTGCGGCGAAAGAATCCGCATTATGTCGGGCATCGGTATGACAGAGACCTCACCGTCTTGTACCTTTACCACGGGTCTATCAAACGACACGCCAAGCTTTTTGGGCGTGCCTGCAGCAGGTGTTGAAATCAAACTGGTACCGATAAAGGACAAAATAGAGCTGCGTATCAAAGGCCCCCATGTGATGCCAGGGTATTGGCGGCATGATACTGGCACATCCAAGGCAGCAGACAGTTTTGATGACGAAGGATTTTACTGCAGCGGTGATGGCGTACTGCCTTACAACCCTAACGATCTTTCAGAGGGTTTGGTCTATGATGGCCGTATCGCTGAGGATTTTAAATTAACCACAGGAACTTTTGTCAACGTGGGCGAACTGCGTAACCGTATGGTATTAAAAGGTATGGAGCTGATCGAAGATGTGGTATTGACGGGTGAAGGAAAAAGTGAAATTGGGGCTTTTGTGTTTGTAAAAGAAAAAGTGGCACGTAAATTAACCGAGCTGCATGATACTGAACTTAAGCAGGTGCTAGAGCATGATCGATTGCAGGCATGGTTTAGCGACTTCATGAGTACCATCAATGACGGCTATGAAGCCAGCTCAAAAATAATTGCCCGTATCTATTTGATGGAAACTCCGCCCAATGTGGTTGAAGGTGAGAAAACCGACAAAGGCACTCTCAATCAACGAAAACTGCGCAATAATAGAGTGAAAGAAACGGATAAATTATACGGAGACAAAGCAGATAAATTGAGGTTTTTGGCCAAATAGCTTAACATGACACGCTAGAGTGTGCCTTCAATCTGAACGAAAGTGCCTAAATGAGGACACGCTCTAGAGTACCTAATACTGTCGAGCAAGGAAAATCCATTGAATAACATACAGTCAAGCAAGCCTACTGGCAATGCGCCAACCGTTAGCTATAGCGTTGGTAAGCTCGACAAGCTCGTTAGTCAACAGCTCAGTGAATTACTCTCAGAGTTGGATGTCAGTTTGCCCCAATTCACCATGCTATCAAACCTTCATCTGCATGGTGAAATGGCAAATGCCAAACTGGCTTCACGATCATTTATCAGTCCGCAAGCCTCTAATCAAATCATCAAAACGATGGAAGAGAAGGGGTGGATCAGTAAAAGTGACGATCCCAATCATGGACGTATTTTACTGATCGGTCTCACGCTAGATGGGCAAGCAGTGTACGAGCGATGTAAGGCAAAAGCGATGGGTTTTGAAAATAAGATGCTCGCGGGGCTGCCTGCTGAGAATGTTATGATGCTAAAAGCCACCATACAGAGATTGATTGCGAACTTAAAACAAGACGCCTAGAGCGTGTCCCTAATTCAAACGTTTATCACCATTTTTAAATAGGGATACCTCTCAAAACAAACTCAAAAGTATAAGCAAACCTATAAATAAAACCGATACGTTTATGACAACGTATCGGTTTTATTTTGGGCTAATAACTATGTGGCTAATAACTATGTGGCTATGCGGTTTAGCAGCGTGTGGTTTAAAAGAATGACCGCTTAGAATTTATATTTGGCCATCACCTCGACTTCTTGACCTTTTAAGCGCCATGGTAGGGTGGTATCGCTGCGATCGCGCCATTCAATACCAACATCAAGATCCGGTAAGTAGGTATAAATAAGGTTGGCACTTTTTATATCGATTGAGTTGTCCGCCTCATCATCCACATTGACCTCACCATAGCGCATGTTACCGCGCAATTTTGGCGTAAAAGTATGGCTATAGCCGACGCTAAATCCCGTTTGCGAGACCAGCTTACCATTCTCGGCATCACAGTTGACACTGACTGGGGTGAGCGCCCCTGTCGTACACACGCCTGAGTATACTCCCATACCTTTGCCAGTATAGACACTACCATGTAGCGCCCCATTGCCTATCTTGTACTTACCTGCTAATGACGCACCAATACCGATGTCTGAATCCGACTCATCTTCAATACTCGTACCCGCTTCACGGCCAGTCACGGCGGCAGTGTAGCCAAAATCAGCAATATTGTCGCTATAGCTGACCACCATATCGGGTAAGTTGGCATCGTCATAGATAGGATCTTGCGCGGTCACTCGTAGTCCGTCATTCACATAATGAAATGTCAGGTCTGGACGAACATAAAGCCCACTACCCGCGATGGTACCAAAGCCTGTGCCATAGAAATCAAGCTGTTCTGTGAGGCGCGGGGCAACAGCAAAAAACTGACCGCTCCAGGTCTTACCTACCGTAAATTTGTCATATTGCATAAAAGCATGGCGTAGCCTTAATTCAGGCGTACCGCTATCATAGCCTGTAAAATCGCCATAAAAATCGCCTTCAATAAAGCCGGTCAGTTTTTTGTCATCCACGAGTGTAGTGGCTTTGAGATTGATCCTTGATTCTCTGATATTGCCTTCAAAATCAGAATCTTTGTCATCAGGCGAAATAAACATCCCTTCGGCTTTAACATAACCGCCGATGCTTAGCGTGGTATCACCTGTCGTGACAACATCTATTGCTTGTACGTGGTTACATAGGGATAAGGTGGATACCGCAAACAATACCGTTTTTAGATTACGCATATACTTCACACTCCGTGTTTATTTTAAAACCAAAGTCACGCGTGCCAAAAATCACGCGCGCTATTCGCTACTGCTTAGTGCTTATAGCGACTTTAGCCTATAAAAAATAGTGCAGATCATGTCATCTGGCACTAACCAATTCCTTTTGTTTTCTGCCTTTATGCGCTAACCACAGCTCTTCAACGCTCGCTCATATGACATCACGACAGGAAACAAAACCTTATTGTTCGCCGTATGATGATAGCGGTGTATGACACGTACTACTGAGCGCGTAGTAAACCTCCTTATGACTGATAAGAACAATGCAGCTGTTTACCAGTTATTAAGTTTGTGTTAACTCGTATTACAATATAGCAACTTATCTGAATAATTGTCAAGCTTCTTTATAAAATTGTTTGACATATTTATACGTTAAACCGTATTATGTACCAATAATAAAGGATTTATAAGTTTTTAGATTAATTATTAAAATTATATTATAAAGAAGGTTTATAATATTATGAGTGGTTACGTAGTAATTAAGGCTCAAATGAGAGGGTAGATTTGGGTTATCCGCTTTGTAATACAAGAAACAAATATGATGTCGCCCTCACTCTATTAATCAAAGGATTTGATCATGTCTAGCGATAACGCGCATTTCAGAAATACTCGTACTAAGGCTACTCTCAATTTACGCCACGGCCTTTCTATGTTGGCATTATCACTGGTATTACCACTGAGTCTGACGGCGTGCAGCAGTGGCTCAGAAGCCAAAAATGGCGGCGCGGATGAGGTGGTAGTCTTGCGTATGTCACATTTCATGCCTGCACCATCGGCCATGAATGCGGAGATATTTGAACCTTGGGCCAAAAAAATCGAAGAAGAATCCAATGGTCGTATCAAAATCGAGAATTTTCCTGGATCTACACTCACCAAACCCTCTGATACGTATGAGGCTGTGGTAAACGGTAGGGTAGATATCGGCATACAGTTGCAGGGTTACACTAGTGGCCGCTTTCCATTGTCACAAATCGCTGAATTACCAGGTCTATCAAACTCAGGGTCTCAGATGAGCTGTCTGATGCAGACGTTGTATGACAACGGGACTATCGCAAGCGAGTATGAAGATTCTCATGTCATATCGCTTTACGGTCTTGGACCTGGCGTACTTCATAGCACTAAATTGATTGCCAAACCTGACGACATGAAAGGCCTACGTATACGCCGCCCCTCTGCCGTGGCTGGTGACATCATAGAAAGTATGGGCGCCGCGCCAGTCGGGTTACCTGCGACCGATATCTATACCTCTTTACAGCGTGGGGTCATCGATGGGTTGAGCTTGCCTTGGGATGGCGTACCCATATTTCGTGTGAATGAGCTGGTCGACAATCACACCAATATTCCGCTTTATTCCTCTAGCGTGGTCATCAATATGAATAAAGACAAGTACGATTCACTATCACCTGACTTGCAAAAAGTTATTGATGATAACTCTGGCATGGTATTTGCGAAAAAAGTGGGGGACATGCTGACTGAAGACGATAGGGAAGCTCTGCAAGCTGCCAAAGATGCGGGTAATACTATTGTTGATATTCCTGATCCACTCAATGACCCAGCATGGTCAGGTCTTTTAAAGCAAGGCACGCAAAAATACCTCAATTCTGTAAATCAAAATGGGGTCGATGCCGATGCAGTATATGAGAAGGTAAAAGCGGCTAGTGAAGCCTGTAAGGTGTAAAAATGCTTGAGTAGATCATTACGCCCCATTATTTGATGTTAGGTTTTATCAGAAGGAATATTTATGCATATCTATAATGCCCCGCTACAAGACATACGTTTTTTATTGACGGATGTTTTTGATGCCCCATCATTTTGGCAGGTCAACAAAAGCCTGAACCATATTGAGATGGATACTGTGGATATCGTGCTTGAAGCATTGTCCAAGTTCACCAAAAATGTATTGCTGCCTTTGAATCGCAGCGGCGATGAAGAAGGGGTTAGTTTTTCGTATGATGAAGAAGGCTATGGCGCAGTCAGTACGCCGACGGGTTTTAAACAGGCTTATGATCAGTATAAAGAGGCCGGCTGGGTTGGCCTAGGGGCAACGCCAGAGTATGGCGGGCAAGGGTTTCCTAAAATGGTATCGATGTTTCAAGAAGAGATGATGTTTAGTACTAATCAAGCGTTCGCGCTTTACCCCAACCTTGCGTTGGGTGCAGGCCTGTGCTTACTGAAGTCAGCTTCCGAGGTACAAAAAGACATGTATCTGGAGAAAATATACGCTGGCGAATGGGCAGGCACGATGTGTTTAACGGAAGCACATGCGGGGACCGATTTGGGACTGATCAAAACCAAAGCGGTTCCTAATGAAGATGGCAGCTACGACATCACTGGCAGCAAGATTTTTGTGACCGGTGGTGATCATGACTTGACAGAAAACATCATTCATTTGGTATTGGCAAAAACACCCAATGCCCCTGCAGGCTCGAAGGGTATTTCTTTATTTATTGTACCCAAATATTTGCTTGAAGAAGATGGTTGTGGTGACTATCAAATTGGGGCACGAAACGCCGCTTCGGTTGGTGCTGTCGAGCATAAAATGGGCGTCAAAGGCTCAGCAACGTGCGTGCTCAATTTTGATCAGGCCAAAGGCTGGATGGTCGGTGAAGAATATACAGGACTTGCCTCTATGTTTCTGGTGATGAACTACGAGCGTCTAGCTATCGGTATGCAAGGCATTGCCGTCACAGAATTGGCGTATCAAAATGCAGCGGCCTACGCCAACGATCGACTGCAGTCACGTAGTGATTCAGGGATAAAAACCCTGATAAATCAGCAGACGCCTTGATCCATCACGCCGATATACGCCGCATGCTGCTCAATGCTAAATCTCATGCTGAAGTGTCGCGCTGCTTTGCGATGTATGTTGCCAAACAATTGGACATTGCAAAATACAGTCATGATAAGCAACTGATCGACACGGCCAATGCGCGTGTTGCATTATTGACCCCGATTACCAAAGCCTTTTTAAGTGATAAAGGATTTGAGGCAACGGTTGACTGCCAGCAAGTATTTGGCGGGCATGGTTATATCTGTGATTGGGGGATGGAGCAAATCGTACGCGATGCGCGCATTGCTCAAATTTACGAAGGGGCAAACGGTATTCAGGGGTTAGACTTACTGGGGCGCAAAGTTGCCAAAGATGGTGGTGCCATGCTGTTTGATTTTTAACTGAAATACGCCGTTTTATTGCCAATATGTCAGGGGAACATGGCATAAAGCAAGCCACACTGACGGCGGCTGATGACCTTGAGCGCATGACCAATACATTATTAGGTAATATGGATGAGCGGAGCGATGATGTGAATGGCTGTGCGGTCAATTATCTACACGCCACTGGGTATCTGTGTTTTGCCTATATGTATGCCATGATGGTGGCGTCCAGCCAGTATAAGAAAGAGGTATTTTATGCCAATAAGCTTAAATTGGCAGACTATTTTATCGACCATGTTTTACCGCGAATGCAAACGCATATAGAGATGGCTCAATCAGGTAGCCAATCTATGATGGCGTTTGATCTAGAATATTTTAGTCATGCATAAATAAAATATTAGGGCGTGTCCCTAATCTGAAAAAGCAAACTTAAAGTATTCAAACCCCGAGTTTAACCTTCGCACCTAACAAAAACATAAAATGTAATAACCTCTTAAAGCTATATTTTTTATAGTATTAAGGGGTTTTTTGTGTCTTAAATTATATTAACTATTTAATAATATTGATTATTTTACGATATTAAGCACCACAACACTAAAGCGTTTGACACCTAAGTGATTATTGGCTAACATGAATTATATTCACTATTATTATAAATATAATGAAAAATAATAAACTTAAGGTTGGGCAAAAACTTGCTAATCCTAGTAAGGATGATTTGTATGTACATCCGTATGCTAGATCCGCTTTATGTGTTTGGCAGAGATTGAGACCTAAAACGACTTATATCAATATGAAGTTTTTGGATAATTTCTACCGTCCACCACTGCGCTTGGTTGATGGAGGGGCAGTGCTTTTTATTTCTTTAATGATTTCCAAAGAGTCGATCAGGTCTTAAGGCTTGAGAATAATAGTGATTACCCATGTTTAATAATCCCTGAAAGTATTAAAGATCTTCAAAATCTCGCATGGATGGAAGTTATAGACTTGATATTCCTGAAAGATATTCACCATCCTGATTTGTTTGAAGCGCTTAAAAGTATTGCACCTCAAAGTGTTATATTTCAGCTAATGGGAATTAGACATCTGACTGTAAAGGAATATTGCCATTTTGCAGGTATTAGCCAGAGTAGTTATGAATATCGCCAATGTAAGTTTGCGATAGAAGAGCGAGTTCTAGGTATACCCCAAAGTATGAGCTGGTTGGGTGGTGCGCCCTAATGAATATCAAGCAGTTTGATAACAGTGAATTACAGAGGGTTTTAGATCATCTAGTGCCACTAGATTCACCGTATTGTATAAAAGTACAAAACCTGATTATTAATATTTTTTATATTAATCCAGGCTTTTGCCTACATATTGGTGAGCAGGCCAACATAGATATGCCAGTATTTGCATTATCTGAATGTGAAGCTATTGTCGCTATGGTAATCAAAGAGAAAAAGATTGAAGATTGGGCAGTCACTTATATGCTGATCTTGTTTTACCAGAGGTATGGCCAAGTACCTCCTGGTAATGAAGCATGGCAGTTTATGAGTGCATATCTGCAAATAATCATTATGATTGCTATACGTAAGGATGAGCACTCTGCCAAAGTTAATCAGCTAAGTGTGCGTCTAAGGATGGGCTTAAAAGATAATAATCCACAATCTGAGATTGTTAAAAAACTGATTAACATCCATGCTCAACATGTTTCACTGACGAAGGCGCTAGCGCTGTTACGTCAATATGAAGCACAGATAAGGAATGATGAAGAGTCAGGCAAAGTGGTTAATCAAAAGTTGGCTGGAAAAATTGGTCAAATAAGACTTGCCTATGAAGTGGTTGCAGAGAACAAAGCGTTTGTAGGTAAAACCTATACCAACTCACAAAACAATGAGCTTAGTAAAGCACATTCTAATAAGCGATACCTTGATAGTACTGATGAACCATTAAGAGCAACATTATTTGGCAGACCCCATAAAAATGATAACGTGGCGGACGCTGAAAATATTACTGATGATGACCCGCCTGCGCTTTTAGATAATGATTTTAAACCTTCTAGGACAACCGCTAAATCTTCAGAGTTGCAGCAATGGAAGCTAAAAAACAATTATCGACATGCCCGCTGTAATCAGTTTCATTTTCCTACCAATCTACGTCAACTAAGTCTACTGAGCTATCAGATGCTATTTGCTCGGGTGTGGCAGCTTTTTATTATTGTCAGTTATAGGCAGCGTCAGGTTTATGCCGTTATATTGCTATCAATTCTAAGTGGTCGGAAGATCCAAGACGTGATTTATGAGCTAGAGCTGGATAAAAGTCAGCGCAAGTGGTTGGGTTATGAGAGCGGTTTGGCTGCTGATAGTTATGCTATGAGTAACACTATTAATGTAACTTCGAATCGTAGAAGTCACTTATTGCCGCATCGTCAGAGTCATGATAATGAATTTAAATTACCTCTGCCAGCTAGACTGCAAGCAGTTATTGAAAATAGATTTTTGATAGATAGCAATGAGGTCTCTGAAGTGCTGGCAAGTTTAAAAATGCAACTGGACTTACCAGCATTATCGAATCAGCATATTGATGCTTGTTTATATACAGTCATAAAGAATGAGCTCCACGAGCCATTACATGCGGACATGATTACTGGGGTTGATGTTAAACACAGCTCGCCTTTGTATTACACCAGTATTGAAACGAGAAGCTTAGAGAAGACCTACTACAGCGCTATACAGCTATTGACCGAATACTGTACTGCGGACAGCCAAGGTGAGCTGCGACAGCTTAGTATGTCTAGCACGAAAAGTAATCGGTATAAAAAATATGTCGGTAGTGACATGACTTTAAATACTGATATCTGTCAAAAGTTTTTTGATGAGCTTGCTGAAGCAGTTGAGAGCTTTAACGGTCGATTAAAGCGGAATATCAACATACGGCAGGACCGTTATATTGAGCAGTTTAATGCTTATGGCGTCTGGCTATGGCACATCATCTTTATTCAGACTGGGATTAGACCTGTAAAGCATGCGCCTGGGCTTTTAAATCAGTTTGATTTTGGGCAGGGGCTGTTATGGGTGTCGGATAAAGAAGAGCGTCATGGACAAGGGCAGGGAAGGCTTATTCCTCTTAGTGATTTCTTAATCACAGCGATTCAGAATTATATTGAATATATCAAGCAATTTGCGGTCATGCATAATTCTATATATCCCAATGATCAATTTCCTATAAATAAAATTTCGAACTCTAGTCAGCCACTTATTCAGCTATTTAGTCAAAACCCCAAAGGGTTTACTGGTATTACGCCTAGTAAAATTCGCTACCAGATAAAATATTTTTTTAGTCATCAAGATAACTGGCTAAGACATCAATTACGCTCACTACTCACGAATAGGGCTCCTGAGCATTTGATCTGCGCCTTATATGGTCATGAACATCCGGATCAAGAGGCTATGCATCCAATGTCGTCATTATCTATTAATGAGCTAAAAGAATTATCCGCTGACTTAGATAAAGTTGCAGTTGAGCTCAACCTACGACAAGTTGAGGTGAATATATATGGATAATACCGTTGCTCATCAGTTAAGAGAAGAAAACAGAAGCAAGAGTCATGAAGCTATCAAAAATGAGGCAAAATTTTTGATAGCTTCGTATGTTAATGACAATCAGATACCCACAGGAACAGACCTAACTGAATACTATCAAACCATTGGTAGCATACTTGAGGTGCGTTTTGATACGGCACATAGCTATTACTTAGCCAGACAAAGGTTTTTAGAATACATAAGGACTTACAACAAAGCTCATGAACTGAGTTTGGATGAACCAGTTGTGCCAGTCATATCAGAGCGTGATTATTTAACAATATCTTATGATTGGATGATAAATGGTGCTCAAGTAAGCCTTGCTAGCCAGCAAATGATTGAAGTGTGGCAACGAAAAAGAAGGTTCTCAAACAATGATTTGATTGAGTCAGTGCTCTACTGTAGCGTGATGTATGGGGGATTGAATGACATAGATGTGTTAAAAGCACTGTATCAATGGCTCTTAGGCGAACGTGAGATATATCAATTGCAGCTACCAGCAACTGATGAATTACCAGATTCAGGTATCAGCAGTGAGAGTTTGGCGCTAATCTTGCTAAGTATTAATGATGATAATTACGGTTGTTCTTACACGCAAGGATATACCTCAGAGGATATGTCTGCTACAAGCTTACAGCGCTATGTAGAGTACATACCTGATGATATGACACTTTGCTTTTTATATGCGCTAAAAGATAAAAACTTAAAAAAGAAGGTGTGAAATCGTTTGAAATCATTGTTGATGATATTTGTAAGAAGCTAAAACTACAGAATAAAGATAAAAGTAAACCACATTTATCACACTTAATAAAATATGCTGACTATCATTGGCGGCAGATGAAGGGAGGCGATATAGATACTGCGCTGGCTATGGTTAGACAAGGCAAGATTAAAACGACGGGCTTAACCACAAATAAGCTTATTAGTTATAATCAAGAGGTGTTCAAATCAAACCCACAGCCGCTTACTTGGTCAGAGTTATTTATAGCAAGTTATCCAGAATCAGACAAAAAAGTACCAATAGTAGGGAGTATCCAAGCTTTAGCAAGAATCTCATTAAAGAGGTTCAAGACGCCCTTAAAGGCAGTAAAGTATCCGCTATTATACAAGTAGAGCTGTTACAGCAGGAGTTAACCCAACCCAACGCCATGCGTCTTTTAGGATGGGTAAAGGGCTTATTGAAAGATAGCAATAACAGGTTAGATACCATCAGTAAATATTTGGGATGTATTGGCCGTGATTGGCTAATGCTAACAATGGATGAGAATCTTGATGAATGGTCTGGTGAGGACTTTGAAGCTTTATATGAGGAAATCATTCAAAGTAAGATTAAGGATGGAAGAAAGCAATCTATCTTGCACAAGGATACAGACTTTAATGAAGACAACCTAGATAAAGATGATGATTTAGGTAGTCTTTTAGACGATGAGTTAAATAAAAGTATTATCAACGGCTCAACTAGTGAGCCTGTACAGAAAAAACAAAGTTTCATGTTTATATAAGCTTAAAGATACTCAAAAATTTACTTACGGCAGACTACGAGCTTTCCATGATTATCAGCGAGAGCGCTATAATGCGCCATTTGTGTATTTTCCATGGGGTAATAAACGCCAAGTGGTAAATGCGAACATGATATCACCTCGGATATATCATGCAATGAAAGAGTATCTGATCAACTCGGATTTAGACGATGAACAGAAAAACCTTTGCTTAGTAGTGTTAAGTCTTGCGTATCGAACAGGGTTGCGAATTAAAGAACTTATCGGTGTTAAAGTTCGTGATATAGCTGACATCTATATTGATGAGCATGGACAACGAATAGATCAGCCACAAATATGGTTAAGACCAAATCGCTATCGGAGATTGAAAAGTAGTAGTGCAAACCGGCTTATACCGGTTGATTGCTTACTTAAGCAAGACGAGCTGGAGCAATTTATTCAGCTATATCATCAGCAGAAAAGACTGAAGCGACGTTACTTGTTTTCTCAAGGATCAGGTGATCAGCCGTTACCCAGTGTATTTTTTAGCAATCTCATGAAGTTAATTTGGGATAGGTTGCTAGGAGAGCACGACTTCACATTTCATAGCTTTAGACATACTGCTATTAGTCAGCTGGCATTAGTACTACGTGAATCTCCATTGGCACAGGTGATGACGGATTATAATAATGACCAGTGCGAAAAAATAGTGAAAGGAATTCTTGGTTATCGCAAAGAGCAGGGCGCGTGGTTTGGGTTGGCAAGTTTTTCAGGGCATTTAACATGTGACACGACATTTGAGCATTACATTCATACTGCTCACTTGCTGGCAGGGGAACAGCTCAGCAGAGCGTGCTTGCAGCTACCTATAACTGTTTTAGAGTTAATAACAGATCTAGATTACTCTGCTATCTATAGACAAGACAAAACTGCTTATGATGCAACGACAAAGACGGTGCATCTAAATAAAATAAGACCATATTTACTTAAGAGGATAGCTTCCAATAAAGTACCATTACTCAATAATATAGATGAATCTGAAAACAATGCTAGCCAGCAACTGTTAAACGATAATTTGAATGGATTTAAAGAGTCAAATACGAATTCAATTTTTATTCACCCCAAATATGCGGACGTCATAGGTTGTTTAGAGGAGTTGCAAAAATTAAGTATCAACTCTCGAGATGAGCTGTTACCTGAGATTGCTATTAGACATGGTATAAGTCTAAATGAATCTAAATCTTTATATCAGCTTGCTAGCGAGCTGTTTGATGATGACAGATTATTACTAGGTAGGCCTAAAGGTAGTAAAAATCAAGAAGTAATAATTAGAGCATTAGATAGAGCTTATCAGATGTCTATAAAGGATCCTGAGAAGTTGAGAGTGTTTATTGAGATATTTGCACATAAACATAACTTAAATAACTCATCGATTCATTTTGGTATTAAGGAGGCCCAGCTGGAGATGCTACAGAGTTTTATGCTAGTAGGGTGTCAGCTTATTGATTCATCACATTGGCAGGTTAGGGCATATAGCGAGCAAGCTGTAAGCGATGTTAAAAAAGACTTGAGTCTGAACAGCTCAATACTTGTCGGTGCTCGTGAGAGTTTTCATGGCTATGAGGTAAGGGTAGTACAGAAAAAACGTAAACACTCTGACAAAAACTTGGCTACCACTGATCACTATTATGCATCATCGGGGGTGCTCAAGTACTTAGGATATTTGTTGATGGTGTTAGTAACTAACCTGAATTCGGGATAAGCTAGTTTTTAAGTTATTGATATTATTTGCATAATCGATATCTGAGCTTAGAAAGTCATGCTTATGACAGTTGTTTATAGGGAAGCTTGCCTTCAAAGAGTTAGCTGATCTTCAAGAGTGATAGGAAGTATCAATACTATCAGTAGCTTAATGGATCTCTTATCCCGAACTGGGGTTAACTAACTAAGAGGAGGAGCCCATCTCAGATTCTGGTAGAACCCCAACATTAATTATAAAGTCATTTTATTTACTTTATGCGCAGTACTAACAATCATATTTGCTGCTTGTGTAATTTCTGCTTCAGTAGTCATACGACCCACACAAATTCGTAATGTCGTTTCAGCTTTTTCTTTATTTATACCTATTGCTTTTAAAAGTGGAGGGTATTCCCGATTCAGCCCATCACAAGCTGAGCTAAGAGAAAAGGCAAGATGGGGTTGTAGGTTGTTCAATAACTGAACACTATCTACACCTGATATTGCAAGATACAAGTTTCCTGGATGGCGGCTCTCAGCATCTCCAATAACTTCAACATCAAGTTTCTTGCTTAAGTTTTCGAGGAGTATTTGGCGTAGCTGCTTGAGCGACTCAGCTTCTACCTCTTTATTCTCGCACATTATCTCAGCCGCTTTTTGAAAGCCGACTATTAAAGGAGTAGCCAGAGTTCCAGCTCGTAGTCCATCTTGCTGTCCGCCACCCACAATTGTAGTGGTCAACTAATTTAGGACACCTGAACGGCTCATACTTTGCGTCATGCCCTCACAACTGGCAACGGATTCAGCAAATGTCTTACTGGTGTAATGGGTTCCCTGATCGGAATGAAACAGCACGCCACTGGGTTTGAGCCTAGTGTGATACGCCATCTGTAGGGCTTTAGCGGTCAGCACGCTATCAGGGGAATCTGATACAGCAAAGCCCACCACACGCCGAGCATATAAATCTAAAACAACGGCTAGGTAGCACCAGCCACCCTTGATACGAATGTAAGTCACATCCCCCGTCCAGACTTGATTGGGCGCTGTTGGGCTAAAGTTGCGAGCTAGGATATTGTCATGCGTTTTATGCGCCTCGTCAGCGTGCTTGTATTTGTGCGTCTTCAATTGACAGCTTTTAAGCCTCATCTGCGCCATAAGTTTACCTACCATATAGCGTGATAGCGTGATAGCTTGATGTTATGTTCATTCATTATTATGGCGGCAATGCTGCGAGCGCCTGCTGAGCGCTTTGAGTCGTTAAATATTTGACGAATTAATGCCTTGTGCTTGACGGTTTCAAGACTGATGGGCTTGGGCTGCATGCCATAGTAGTAACTGCTTTTTATCACGCCAAACAGTTTGCACAGAAGACTTTTATTAACATGCTTGTCTTGCTCTGCAAGCTGACTGATTAGCGATAGCCGTTCAGGCTGTCCAAGGCTAGCAGAGCGGAAGCCTTTTTAAGATGTTACGCTCCATAGTCAGCCGCTTAACTTGTTTGCGCAATTCTTGAAGCTCGCGCTGCTCATCCGTTAAGGCGTTGCCGACTTTAGGTGCTTGGCCAGTCATTTCTTGACGGTACTGACTCAGCCATTTCTGTAGAGTGGATTTACCTATTCCTAAAGAATCGGCCACGTCAGGTATTTTACGCTTATGATCAACGACTAAGCTGATGGCTTCTAATTTGAATTCTCGGGTATATTGATTGCGTTTGGTGGTCATACTATTTTCCTTCTTTGGGTTAGTATAAACCTCTTATGCGCTGTCCAAGTTTATTATGCCACTACACAGTGACTCTTGAGACAAGAGAGCTTGATATATCAACGTCGTAGATGTCTTTGATGGTTTCAACAATTTCAGTGGTGGTTTGACCCTTGGCATAAAACATGATTATTTTATCATCAAGGCCACTAATACGGGTTTGATGCTTACGCCCTAATGCAGGCTCAAAGCTGCTATCGCGGTCTCTTGGGGTAGATATCTCAAGATCGCCTGTGTCACTGCGGACGGTCTTTTTAGTGTGCCCATTGCGCTTATTGGGTTTATCAGCTTTCTCATGCTTAGGATAGCCAAGATGATCTTCCATCTCAGCTTCGAGAGCGGTATCTATAAAGGATTGTATGAGTTGCTTTTGGAAGTCTTTGATGTCATCGAAGCTGCTCATGCTGCTGGCCATTTGCTCGGCCAGTTTTTTAATGTCAGATTGAGTAGTCATTGCTTATTCTCCTGTTGGGAGATTATAAGCTGTTACACAGTTTTTAGGAAAGGCTCAATATTTTTGTTTACTTAAACACATATGTCTCAACCATCTTACACTTTTGAACAATCTATCCTATCTTCAGTCTTGCCAGCAAACGCATCATCAATATAATTAGCCCATTGATGCATCATGTCGGTACGATAAGGCAAGTGTTGAGCTCCATTGTAGGCTTTGCTTATTTTGTTTTCTTTTTCATGTGCCAGCTGTAGCTCTATAGCTTCGTGCATAAACTCTTGTTCATGTAAGGTAGTGCTGGCAAGTCCGCGAAATCCGTGCCCTGTCATTCTGCCTTTATAGCCCATGCGCCATAGGGCAGTAATAAAAGCATTGGTACTGTATGGCTTACGCGTCGATGGATTAAAGAAGACATACTTGTCCGAAAAGCCTAGCGTCTTGATTTGCTCTAAGATCGCCATTGTTTGCGGTGTAAGCGGCACTAAATGCGGTCTATCCATTTTCATTTTATCGGCAGGTATGCGCCATAACTTGTCTTTATAGTCTATTTCGCTCCATTCCATAAAGCGTAATTCCTGCGTTCTCACAAACGTATAGCACATAAACCATAGGCCTAGCTTTACCAGTACATCACCATCATAGGCGTTAATGTCTTGTAATAGCTTTGGTAATTGCTGGCTGGTGATGCGACTATGGTGCTTTACCTTATGCGGTTTTAGTGCTTCAGTTAGGTCGTCGGCTGGGTTGAGGTTGGTTAAGCCCTCACGTATGGCTTGTTTAAAGATTTGCCCTGTTTGACGTATTGCGCGTCTTGCCATATCACTAGCGCCCCTAGCTTCGATAGCTTTTACCAATAGCCAAAACATCAGGCGCAGTTATCTCATTTATATTCATATGACCAATGACGGGCTTAATGTCGCGCTGATATTGTGAGTAGTCACGGCTATGGGTAGTAGGTGCTATATGTGCTTTACGGTCATTATGCCAACACTGAGCTATCGTATCGAAAGCCTTTGATCCGTCATTTTCTGCTCGTGTTTTTTCTTATCGTCTTTTGGGTTAATGCCATCAACTATTAATCTTTTGATCTCAAGATTGCGCTGGCGTGCACTTTGTAGGCTCATTACTGGATAAGTACCGATAGTAAGGGTTTGCTGTTTGCCTTGCCAGCGGTAGGCGCTGATCCATGACTTAACGCCTGTATAACGCACCCATAATTGTAACCCTTGACCATCACTATGTTTATCAGGTCGTTTTGAGTCTATCGCTTTTTGGGTAGGCTTAAGATTTTTTATCTGTGTATTATTTAGACTCATGTTGGTATTATCGTTGGTATCGTATGACACCAACGATAATACCAACATTTTAGACGGATTACCACGTTCTATAACGGATAACAAATGCCTTTAAAAAAGGCTGATTCAGCTAAATGGCTTGCAAATAAAAGGGCAGACGGTCAATGACGGTCTGCCCTAATATTGTGTTTGGTCGGAACGGCAGGATTTGAACCTGCGACCACTACACCCCCAGTGTAGTGCGCTACCAGACTGCGCTACGCCCCGAGTGACTGACTATTTTACGCAAAATTATGTATATTGCAAGGGCTATTTATAGCAGCCAAACTCTACAATATTATTCTGCATAGCATAGTCAGTATAATCGCTTAGCAGCCAATATTAACCCAATAATTCTTTTAGAATTTGGTTCACTTGCTGTGGGTTAGCACTACCGCGACTGGCTTTCATGACCTGACCGACCAGACCGTTAAAGGCTTTTTCTTTACCGCCGCGATATTCTTCGACCATCGATTCATTTTTTGCGATGACTTCTTCGACCATCGCTTTGATAGCGCCAGTATCGGTTTCTTGCTTGAGGCCTTTGTCTTTGATGATTTTATCTGCTGCATCATCGCCATCGCCGCCTTCGCGCTCATATAGGGCACTAAAGACTTTTTGGCCAATTTGCCAGATAGCGTGTCATCTTTGATACGCTTGAGCATGCCAGCCAATTGTTTGGCGCTGATAGGAGAGTCGATGATATCTGTGTCATCTTTGTTTAGCGCGCCGAGCAAGTCACCCATGACCCAGTTACCAGCCATTTTAGCATCTTGTTGACCGATTTCAGCCACTACATCTTCGAAGTAATCAGCAATTTGACGACTACCAGTCAAGATACGAGCGTCGTATTCTGACAGACCAAGCGCTTCTTCAAAGCGTGCACGACGAGCGACTGGTAGCTCTGGCATCGCTGCTTTGATCGCATCAACCGTATGCTGCTCGATACGGACAGGCAGCAGGTCAGGATCAGGGAAGTAGCGATAGTCGTTGGCGTCTTCTTTGGTACGCATGGTACGCGTTTCATCACGCTCTGGATCATATAGCATCGTTGCTTGTACGACTTTGCCACCGTCCTCTAAGATATCGATTTGACGTTCGATTTCACGATTGATAGCACGTTCGATAAAGCGGAACGAGTTTAGGTTCTTTAGCTCAGTACGCGTACCGAGATCAGCGCCTGGTTTGCGCACAGAGACGTTACAGTCACAGCGGAATGAGCCTTCAGCCATTACTGCGTCTGAGATACCTAGCCAAGTGACTAGCTGGTGGATGGCTTTGATGTAGGCAAGAGCTTCGTGGGCTGAGCGCATATCCGGCTCAGAGACGATTTCGATTAGTGGCGTACCTGCACGGTTAAGATCTACACCCGTCATACCATCGACAGCATCGTGGACAGATTTACCTGCATCTTCTTCTAGGTGCGCGCGGGTGATGCCCATACGTTTAGGGTATTCGTTCTTTTCGCCTTCGTTGACCACGACATCGATATAGCCAACGCCTACGATAGGATTGGCCATCTGGGTGATTTGATAGCCTTTAGGCAAATCAGGGTAAAAGTAGTTTTTACGATCAAACGTATTAAACAGACCCAGCTCAGCATTGACACCGATACCGAATTTTAGCGCGCGATCGACCACACCAGCATTTAGTACGGGTAATACGCCAGGCAAACCTAGATCGACGATACTTGCTTGGCTGTTTGGCTCATGACCAAAGTCAGTCGGCGCACTTGAGAAAATCTTACTTTCCGTATTTAGCTGGCAGTGAATCTCGATACCGATGACCACTTCATAGCCATCGACAAATAGCTCTTTACGCACGGCGTGCTCGCGAACGGCATTATTATCAGTAGTAGCTGTACTCATTATACCGTCTCCTTTGCGATGGTAGAGTGTTGTAGGTGATGGTCGGTATGCTGCTGGAACAGGTGCGCAGTCGTGAGCAATTGACTCTCTTGCCAGTGTTTACCAATTAATTGCAGACCAATAGGTAGGCCTTCAGTCGTCAAACCTACTGGCTGACTGAGCGCAGGTAGACCCGCTAGGTTGACCGCGATGGTATAAACGTCGCCTAAATACATCGTCGCAGGATCAAGGTTATCAGTAAGCTTGTAAGCCGCGGTCGGTGCGGTTGGGCTAGCAATCACATCACAGCTAGCAAAGGCTTCATCGAAGTCTTTGACGATTAGGCGGCGGATTTTTTGTGCTTTAGTATAGTAAGCATCGAAGTAACCAGCAGATAACGCATAAGTCCCTGTCAAGATACGGCGCTGTACTTCAGGGCCAAAGCCTTCAGAACGTGAGCGTGTATATAGATCAATCAGGTCGGTTGGGTTTTCACAGCGATAGCCAAAGCGTACGCCATCGAAACGTGATAGGTTCGATGACGCTTCAGCAGGTGCTAGCATGTAGTAAGTGGCAAGCGTGATCTCAGGATCAGTGATGTTCACTTCTACAATCGTTGCGCCCAGCTCTTCGTATTTCTTGAGCGCGGCACGTGCTGCTTGCTCGACTTCGCTATCAAGCCCTGCACCGAAGTATTCTTTGGCAACACCGATACGCAAGCCCGCAAATGGCTTATCACCAGCAGCAGCTTGGGCATCATTGATGTCTTGTACGTAGTCAGGCATCTCGTATTTGATAGAAGTTGCATCGCGTGGATCGTGACCAATCATTGGTTGGAGCAGATAGGCGCAATCTTTAGCGCTGCGTCCCATGCTACCAGCTTGATCCAAACTTGAAGCGTAGGCAATCATACCAAAACGTGACACACGGCCATAAGTAGGTTTGATACCTGTTAGGCCACAGAATGAGGCAGGCTGACGAATAGAGCCACCCGTATCACTACCGGTAGCAACAGGGACAAAACCAGCGGCAACGGCGGCAGCACTACCACCTGACGAGCCACCAGGGACGCGCTCTAGGTTCCAAGGGTTCTGTACCGTACCGTAGTAAGAGCTACTGTTGTCTGAGCCCATCGCAAACTCATCCATATTGAGTTTACCTAAGCTAATCATGCCAGCTTTGTCGATGTTAGAAACGATAGTCGCGTCATATGGTGAGACAAAGTTATGTAGCATCTTTGAGCCACAAGTGGTCAGTACGCCTTGGGTACAAAAGATGTCTTTGTGCGCCATCGGTACACCGAGTAGTGGACGCTGATCGCCTTGTGCGCGCATCTCGTCTGCCGCTTTAGCTTGTGCGCGTGCTGTCTCAGAGGTATGAGTGATAAAGCTGTTGATCTTGCTGTCTAGCGCATCGATACGCTTGATGTAGTGTTCGGTTAATTCCGCGCTGCTAAATTGTTTGTTTTGCAAGCCAGTAATGAGCTGCTCGGTACTTAATAAATGAAGTTCAGACATAAGGTGTCGTCCGTCAAAATGTTAATAGCATAAAATAAAATGAGATAATGGCAAATGCGTGATTGTATTATTCAGCCACTATTATTCAATCACCTGAGGCACTAGATATAAGCCTTCTTCTACGGCAGGCGCGACTGACTGATTGCGCTCACGATTGATGTCGTGTTTTGCCACATCAGCACGCAGTTCTTGGCAAGCCTCGTGGATGTTGGCTAATGGCTTGATGTCTGTCGTATCAACGTTAGATAGCGTATTCATCAGTTTTAATACTTTACTGATATCATCAGCATAGCTATCGGCTGTACTTTCATCGACACCTAAGCGGGCAAGGTTGGCAACTTCTAAGATTTCTTCACGGCTGACGTTGCTGTCAGACGTTGCTGGCTGCTGAGACATAGTTTCTCCAGTTAAGGACAGTTTTTGTTAGAGTAGTTGATTACGAAAAGGAAAATACGTAAGCGTTAAAATAGAAACAATTAAAATAGAAACAAATAGTAAGTGGGCTTATTATAAAGCATCTGACTCAAGTTTACAGAGTATGACGCTTGATTGATGCACAATCTCAACCAAGAGGCTGAATTGATAAAGACGTAATATTAAATAAGATATGGTGCTAGCCGAGCCATAATGCCAATTAAGACACAATGATTTACAGAGAATTGCAAAACTGACCCCCTAATTCATCATTGTTCCTCAATTGCTCTCCAATTAGCTTCTAAAATACGTTACAGTATGCATCTGCTATTAAGCAAAACATTCATCTGCCTGTAGAGCCTTGTTAGTTATCAGATTAAATGATGTTTCATTGAGTTGAATGATAGTCACTACTATTTCAAACTTTGTAACAACTTTTGGCGTCTAAGACAAAAATCCTTACTTACTGATGCAAATATCTATGTTTTTTTGAGCTAAATCGGTATAATTTAGCTCAGTTTTTCATTTCATCATTATTGTTTGGATTTTGACTTGTTGGGATGATTAACTGTTGCCACAAGTAATGTTTAACGACGACCTGCTCAACACTGACGAGTAACACCTCAGTCAATCTCATTCGCCTCATTCGTAAGACGCTGGATATATTAGTCATGAACCTGTTTGGATTTTTATCAAATAATATCGCTATCGACCTCGGTACTGCGAACACCCTAATTTTTATTCCTAATAAAGGCGTCGTGCTTGACGAGCCTACGGTGGTCGCGTTACGAAGCAATCGTACTCAGAACCCGACCGTCGCCGCTGCTGGTATCGATGCCAAGCAGATGCTAGGTCGTACGCCTGCGAACATCACAGCGATTCGCCCGTTGAAAGACGGTGTGATTGCTGATTTTGAAGTGACGCAAAAATGCTTAAGCACTTTATCGCTAAAGTAAAAGCCAAGCGTTTTATGGCACAGCCTAACGTCGTGGTTTGTGTACCATGCAAGTCTACTTTAGTTGAGCGTAAGGCGATTCGTGAGGCAGTATCATCAGCAGGCGCGAGCAAAGTACTATTGCTAGAAGAGCCGATGGCTGCGGCTATCGGTGCTGGTATGCCAGTTCATGAAGCCAGTGGTTCTATGGTTGTGGATATCGGTGGTGGTACAACTGAGATTGCTGTTATCGCGCTGTCTGGCTGCGTATATGCTGAGTCGATTCGTATCGGTGGCGATATGTTTGATGAAGCGATCATCACTCATGTACGCCGTACGCATGGCTGTGTCATCGGTGAGACGACCGCTGAGCGCATCAAAAAAGAAGTCGGTTCTGCATTGAATGAAGACAGCCAACTAGAAGTAGAAGTTCGTGGTCGTAGCATGGCAGAAGGTGTACCAAAGACCTTTACTGTTAATTCAGAAGAAGTGCAAAAAGCATTGACTGATCCATTGAGCGGTATTGTTAGCGCTGTAAAAGTAGCACTTGAGCAGACTCCGCCAGAGTTGTCATCAGATATCGCTGAGCGTGGTATTGTATTGACAGGTGGCGGCGCGCTATTACGTGACTTAGACAAACTTATCTCGCAAGAGACCGGTTTGCCAGTGACGGTAGCAGAAGACCCACTAACCTGCGTTAGTCGTGGCGGTGGTATCGCGCTTGATTTCATCAATAACAAAAGTTTAAACATGATTTTTGTTTAAGTCATCTTTATCCTTAATTGCCTTGTAGCCTTGGCAATATATGATGATGTATGTGAATGATGAAACTATAAATATAGTCGGTTCAATATAATTTGGATATAAGGAAGCCGAGCGAAAGTACTATAAGTAGTAGGCTGAGCGAGACTGACACCGTATCCAATTTATAGAAAATTGACTATATATAAAATTAAAGGTAGCCGATTGTGCTACCTTTAATTGCATTCATTCGTGCTAGAACCCAATATCCTCGATAAACACTCATGCTGTAAATAAGTGCTATTGTTCATTTTAGAATCCTTAAATCAGACGACTTATGACTCCAAGTATTTTTGCGCGCCAGCCGTTATCACTTCGTAAGACTGTTATTGTATTGATAGCAGCCTTAATTTTGATGTGGTTTGATAGCAAAAACTCTGATTGGTTTAAGCCTGTACGTAGCACCAGTCATGCCGCCATGCAGCCAATCTATGAGCTGTCTTTATTACCAAGCTATGCCAAGCATTGGGCTAGTGGTAGTTTGCAATCAAAAGAAGCACTGCGTCGCGAAAACATGCAGCTAAAGTCGCAATTGATACACGCGCATGCCAAACTACAACAGCAAGATTATATCTTGGCACAGAATGCACGTCTGCAAGGTATCTTATCTACCACCAAGCCCGAGCAGTTCGATCTTAATTTGGCGCAAGTCATCGGTACAGATACCAATTTGCTCAGACAAATTGTCGTGCTTAATAAAGGTGAGCAAGATGGCGTTCAAGTTGGGCAAACGGTCATCGATGAAGACGGTGTATTAGGACAGATTATCAATGTCTATCCGAATACTAGCCGTCTGTTGTTGATTACAGATGAGCAGCAGTCAGTTGCGGTCACTGTTAAACGTACCGGTCAGCGTGCTATCGTCACAGGCCAAGGTATCCCATCCTCATTAAGTCTCAATTACGTCTTCAAAACATCAGATGTGCGAGTAGGTGATGAGCTAGTGTCGTCAGGACTCGGCGGTCGTATTCCGGCAGGTTATCGAGTAGGGCGTATCGCGCATGTCAAAGACGAGCAAACCGATAACTTTAGAACGATCGAAGTTACTCCAGCAGCTAACTTTATCGATAATGCCTATGTCTTAATACTTCAAGACAAGCTGCTAAACGAGAACAATGCTGCTGCTATGGCTCCGTAGATAACGACGTAAGCCATGGTATTGACGGCTAATGAGCTGGTTTATTAACGTTTTAAAGCTTTCCATTTAGGGTATTCACCTTGCCAATATCCAATCAACAATATCACAGCAACCATCAAACACTCGCTAAGGTAAGTACCCATGTCGTATCCTGATTCTGAGAATGCCACGGTACTATTGATAGTTGTGATTGTTCTGAGTTTCATCGCTGCATCATCACTCAATGTCTATCCATTAAGCCCAAGTATGGCCACACTGCGTCCCATGGTCATGATCATGGTGTTGATCTATTGGTTACTGTTTCAGCCGCGCTATGTGGGTATTTTTACCGCATTTACGGTTGGACTGATTGCTGATTTATTGATGGATACCCATTTAGGACAGCAAGCGTTCGCCGCTGTTGTGGTTGCACTGGTTATCAAAATTACCAGTATCTACGTCAGACAGTTGAATACCGTTAGTGCGTGGTTAATTGCTAGTCTAGGGCTGATTGTCTTTCAGTTAAATCTATGGATACTACAGATGTTTATTCAAAACGTCTTTGTCGCCCAGTCTGCTTTGTCATTATTTATGAGTATCATTAGCTGGCCACTCGTACTGTTTGCTTTGCGCAAGTTTTCGCGTTAATGAGTCACTAGCTATAGCTATTACTCTGATTGATAGATTAGTTTGCTCGGCCCACAATGCTGTATGACTACATACATCATAAATTTATAAATGAAGAGAATATCGATGGATATCGTTTTGGCATCTGGCTCTCCGCGTCGTCGTGAGCTACTAGAAAGAGCGCAATTAGATTTTACTATCTTAAGTATAGATATCGACGAGACGCCGTTAGATAATGAGTCGCCAACAGACTATATCGAACGCATGGTCGCAACCAAAGCCGATGCCGCGATACAACAATTAAGCGACACCTCTCAAGCAAATCACGATAGCCTTACATCACCGTTTATTATTTTGACTTCTGATACCATCGGTGTACTGTCGGATGGTAAGACAGTATTGGTCAAACCCGTCGATCGCGAGCACGCATATAGTATGTGGCAGCGTATGTCTGATAACGTCCACGAAGTATGGACTGCCGTTCAAGCGACTCAAGTACAGCTATTGCCCAAAGTAGAACGAAGCCCCTCGGAACCTACACAGTGCTTGCAAATTATCAACCAACAGCGAATTACTGAGCGTACGGAAGTGACTTTTATACCTCTGACGACACAGATGATGAGCGACTATTGGGACAGTGGCGAACCCGCTGATAAAGCTGGTGGATATGGCATTCAAGGACTGGGTGCTGCGTGGGTCAGTCGTATCAACGGTAGCTACACCAATGTTGTTGGTCTGCCACTGGCGCAAACACTGGCACTAATCAAAGAAATGACAGAAGGCAGTATGGACACAGTCAACCCGTTATAATGGGATATGCACATAATGACACGGTAGGGTAATGGGCAAGAGCAAGTCGCATTTGTTACACTGTCAATCTAATAGGCGATGACCGTCTAATAAGAAAGCTGAGAGATAAGAGAAAAAACTATGTCCGAAGAGCTGCTGATTAATATTAGTCCAATGGAATCCCGTGTTGCGGTTTTAGACAATGGTATTTTGGGCGAGATTTATATTGAACGACATCACAAACTGGGATTGGTCGGCAATATCTATCTAGGGACGGTCGTACGTGTCCTTCCTGGTATGCAGGCAGCCTTCGTGGATATTGGTCAATCACGAACCGCATTTCTACATGTCAATGATATGCAGCGCGAACCACGTCCTGTTGCAGAAAAAACAAAGCGGCTAAGGCCACTAAGCACGAGATAAATGAGGACGATGCAACTACCAATGCTTCTGCTGATAGTTTGGCTGTGACACCGCCTATTGTCAGTGCGCAAAGCACAGAGATCGTACCAGCGTCTAAAACATTGATTCAGCATCGTCTGCATGAAAGTCAACGTATTCTAGTACAGGTAACCAAAGACCAGTTGGGGAGCAAAGGTGCTCGTCTAACGACCAACATCTCACTACCATCACGTTATTTAGTATATTTACCATCGAGTGATCATATTGGCATATCGCAGCGTATCGATGGTGAAGAAGAGCGTAGCCGATTAAAGACCGAACTTAGCAGCCTAATGCAAACGGTCAATTTAAAAGGTGGACTGATTGCCCGTACTGCAGCCGAACGTGTCCCTGTCGATAAGCTAGAAGAGGATATCTATTATCTATTGCAGCTGTGGCGTACTATCTGTGCTCGTCGTCAAGAGATTAATCATCATCAGAGCTCAGAGCTGATCTATCAAGAACTGTCATTACCATTACGTTCTATCCGTGATTTGGTTCACGCTGATACCGAAAAAGTCATTATTGATAATACGCAGATTTATGAGCAAGTCAGATACTTTGCCAAAGAGTTTGTTCCCTTCGTCTATGATCGTATCGTGCATTACACCGCTGAGCAGTCGTTGTTTGATGTACACCGTGTCGAAGACGACTTACGTGATGCATTAAAGCGCCGTGTCGATCTAAAGTCTGGCGGCTATCTGATCATCGATCAGACCGAAGCTATGACGACGATTGATGTTAATACAGGTTCTTTTGTAGGCGGTCGCTCATTAGAGGATACAGTCTATAAGACTAATCTAGAAGCCACACATGCTATCGCTCGTCAGCTACGACTACGTAATTTAGGCGGCATTATAATTCTAGATTTTATTGATATGCTTGAGCAACAGCATAAAGATGACGTGCTTGAGAGCTTACAGGCGCAGCTTACTCAAGATTATGCAAAAACTAAGATTACGCAGGTCAGTGAGCTTGGACTGGTAGAGATGACACGCAAGCGCACGCGTGAATCATTGGGTCAGCAACTTTGTGAACCATGCTCAACCTGTCAAGGTCGCGGGTTCGTAAAAACGGCAGAGACCGTTTGTTTTGAGATTTTCCGCGAGATTATGCGCTGCGCCCGCACTTATAACTCTCCTAAGAAGTTTACCGTAGTGGCTCATGCGGCAGTTATTGATTTATTGCTGACATCAGAGTCAGACACAGTGGCAGATTTAGAGTACTTATTGGGTAGAGTGATTACTTTTGATGTAGAGAATTTATATACTCAAGAGCAGTATGATATTGTTTTAGATTAATATCATTTAAAACAAATAATAGTTCTAGATGAAAATATTTATTTAACTAAAGGCTAGTCTAAGAAAGAGCATCTCTAATCACAATAGAGATTGCTCTTGCAATACCTAAAATACTATGTATAATATACACCACTGAATTATATATGCGCAGCTGAATAAAAAAGCTGGCGCTATGACAGCTAGAGCATCGTTTCTAGCACTATTTCATTATGCCTTTGCTACTTTCCAATTAATAGGAGGGTTGGCGGGGCTTTAAACTATTTTGCTTTTGGCACGCTATAAGTTCGGATAAAGAACTCATTCTGGTTAAGAACAGAAGGCCGCTTTAAGTGAATATTTAACCAAACTGCTTTTGATCATGGTCTTGCGACGCAAGAATGACAAAGGCACATATTAGGAGCTTGCTGGCATGGCTAACCAGAGAATCCGTATCCGTCTTAAGTCTTTTGATCATCGTCTGATTGATCAATCTGCACAAGAGATTGTTGATACTGCAAAGCGCACCGGTGCGCAAGTTTGTGGTCCTGTACCGTTGCCGACTCGCATTGAGCGCTTCAACGTTCTAACCTCACCACACGTTAACAAAGATGCTCGTGACCAGTACGAAATCCGTACTCATAAGCGTATGGTTGATATCGTTCAGCCAACTGACAAAACTGTGGATGCGCTAATGAAATTAGATTTAGCGGCGGGTGTTGACGTTCAAATTGCTTTGGGTTAATGCACATTAAACACCCAACCCATTAATATAAGATAT
Source organism: Psychrobacter sp. ER1 (assembly GCF_048631835.1). Classification (NCBI taxonomy): domain Bacteria; kingdom Pseudomonadati; phylum Pseudomonadota; class Gammaproteobacteria; order Moraxellales; family Moraxellaceae; genus Psychrobacter; species Psychrobacter sp. ER1. Next base: position 722,565 of record NZ_CP184640.1, read on the forward strand.
AAAGAGGTCTAAAATGGCGATCGGTTTAGTCGGTAAAAAGTGCGGCATGACCCGTGTCTTCACTGAAACAGGCGCATCTATCCCTGTAACAGTTGTTGAGGTCGATGCAAACCGCATTACTCAAGTAAAAAATACTGATGTAGATGGTTATCAAGCAATCCAAATTACCACAGGTACTCGTCGTGACAGCCGCGTAACAGCTGCACAAAAGGGTCACTTCGCTAAAGCTGGTGTTAAAGCTGGCCGTGGTGTTTGGGAATTCCGTGCCAACGAAAGCGATCTTGAAGGTCGTGAGATTGGCGGCGAGATTCTAGCTGACTTGTTCGAACAAGGTCAGATGGTTGATGTGACAGGACAGAGCAAAGGTAAAGGTTTCCAAGGCCCTGTTAAGCGTCACAACTTTAGTATGCAAGATGCTACTCATGGTAACTCAGTGTCTCATCGTGCGCATGGTTCAACTGGTCAAAACCAGTCACCAGGTAAAGTATTCAAAGGCAAGAAGATGGCGGGTCAGATGGGTAACAAACGTGTTACCGTTCAGGGCCTAGAAGTGATTTCGGTTGATGCCGAAAAAGGGTTACTTGTCATCAAGGGTGCTATCCCAGGTGCCACCGGTGGCGATGTTATCGTACGTCCGTCAGTCAAAGCCTAAGCAAGGGGATTAACGTGGATTTAAAAACAGTTACAGGTGCGGCGGTTGAGCTTTCTGATACGGCATTTGGTCGTGAATTCAACGAAGCACTAGTGCATCAAGTCGTCACCGCTTATTTAGCTGGTGCTCGCCAAGGTACACGCGCACAAAAACACGTGCCGAAGTTTCTGGCGGTGGTATTAAGCCATGGCGCCAAAAAGGTACTGGTCGCGCTCGTGCGGGTTCTATTCGTAGCCCAATCTGGCGTTCAGGTGGTCGTGCATTCGCTGCAAAACCACAAGATTGGTCACAGAAAGTAAACCGTAAAATGTATCGCGGTGCGATGCAGTGCATCCTAGCAGAATTGATTCGTCAAGAGCGTCTGATTTTGGTAGAAGAGTTGAGCGTTTCTGGGCCGAAAACCAAAGAACTGATTGCTAAGTTAAATGATTTAAATGCACCTCGTGCACTAATCGTTACTAAAGAAGTTGATGAAAACTTATACTTAGCTGCTCGCAACATTCCACATGTCAATGTACTTGGTACAAATGAAGTGGACCCAGTGAGCTTGATCGCATTTGATAAAGTGATCATGTCAGTTGAAGCTGCGAAACAATTTGAGGAAGCACTAGCATGAATAACGCAAGACTTTATCAGGTCTTAAGAGGGCCTGTATTCTCAGAAAAATCTCAAATGCTTGGCGACTCACTTGGTGTGCAGGTATTTAAAATTGATTCTAATGCTACTAAGCTTGAAGTCAAGAAAGCAGTTGAGTTGATGTTTGAAGGTGTTGAAGTTACTAAAGTAAACACTTTGAATGTTAAAGGTAAGACAAAGCGTTTTGGTAAAAGCATCGGCCGTCGTAACGACTACAAAAAAGCCTATGTTACCTTAAAAGCTGGTCAAGATGTACAAATGGCTGATGCTGGTGAAGAAGTAGCGAATACTACTGATTCTACTAGTGAAACAGCGAATAACGAATAAGGATTACACTCATGCCTATCGTAAGAGCAAAGCCAACATCACCAGGCCGTCGTTTTGTTGAAAAAGTAGTGCATCCACACCTGTACAAAGGTCGTCCGTTTGCAGCACTTCTAGAATCAAAAAGCAAGTCAGGTGGTCGTAACAATAATGGCCGCATTACTACTCGTCACATTGGCGGTGGTCATAAGCAACATTATCGCATTATCGATTTCAAACGTACTAAAGACAATATCCCAGCAACGGTAGAGCGTATCGAATACGATCCTAACCGTACCGCTCATATTGCTCTACTTAAGTATGCTGATGGCGAACGTCGTTACATTATCGCTGCTAAGAAACAAGTAGTTGGTGATACAGTAATGTCAGGCGAGACTTCTCCAATTCGTCCAGGTAACTGCTTACCGCTAAAAAATATCCCATTGGGTACTGTGATTCACAATATCGAGCTTAAAATCGGTAAAGGTGCACAGATGGCTCGTTCTGCGGGTGCTAGCGTTCAGTTACTAGGTCGTGACGGTGTTTATGCTATTCTACGTATGCGTTCTGGCGAAACTCGCCGTGTACACGTAAATTGCCGCGCTGTTATTGGTGAAGTTTCTAACACTGAAAACAACTTGAAATCACTTGGTAAAGCCGGTGCTTCACGTTGGCGTGGTGTTCGTCCTTCTGTTCGTGGTGTCGCTATGAACCCGGTTGATCACCCACACGGTGGTGGTGAAGGTCGTAACAAAGGTCGCCATCCAACCAGCCCTTGGGGTCAGAAGTCTAAAGGACTTAAAACGCGTCACAATAAGCGTACTGACAACATGATCATCCGCCGTCGCGCCAAGAAGAAATAAAGGAAGAATTTCATGCCTCGTTCATTGAAAAAGGTCCATTCATAGACGCGCACTTGTTTGCTAAAGTTGAGAATGCATTAGACACCAACTCACGCAAGCCAATTAAGACTTGGTCGCGCCGCTCGATGATTCTGCCACAAATGGTTGGCCTAACTTTATCTGTTCACAACGGCCGTACTCATGTACCGGTTATCGTGAGCGAGCAGATGGTTGGTCATAAACTAGGTGAATTTGCCCCGACTCGTACGTATCGTGGTCACGGCATTGACAAAAAAGCTAAGAGATAAGGTGCTTACCATGGAAGTAACTGCAAAATTACGCGGTGCCGCCATATCGGCACAAAAAGTTAGACTCGTTGCTGATGAAGTTCGTGGCAAATCTATTGAGCGTGCTTTGGATATCCTAACGTATAGCAATAAAAAAGGCGCTGTGTTTGTTAAGAAATGCCTTAACTCAGCCATCGCCAATGCCGAACATAATCACGGCTTAGATATTGACGACCTAAAAGTCGCTACTATCTATGTTGATGAAGGCATTACGCTAAAACGTATCCTACCACGTGCCAAAGGCCGTGCTGATCGTATCAGCAAGCGTACTTGTCACATCACTATAAAGGTAGGAGAATAAGTTATGGGTCAAAAAGTACATCCAATCGGAATTCGTCTTGGTGTTGTAAAAAAGCATAACGCAAACTGGTATGCTAACCCTAAACAATACTCAGAATACCTAATCAACGACATTCAAGTTCGTGAATATCTACGCAAAAAGCTAGATAACGCTATGATCAGCAACATCATGATCGAGCGTCCTACTGGCGCCGCTAAGATTACCATCGCCACTGCGCGTCCTGGTATTGTTATCGGTAAGAAAGGCGAAGATATCGAGAGACTTCAAAAAGAATTGACCAAAATTATGGGCGTACCTGCTCAGGTCAACATTGAAGAAATCACGTCACCTGACCTTGATGCACGTTTGGTAGCAGACGGCATCGGTAGCCAGCTTGAGCGTCGTGTTATGTTCCGTCGTGCGATGAAACGCGCGGTACAGAACAGTATGCGTTCTGGTGCTAAAGGTATCAAGGTTGAGCTGTCTGGCCGTCTAGGCGGTGCTGAGATTGCTCGTAGTGAATGGTACCGTGAAGGTCGTGTGCCATTGCATACACTCCGTGCTGATATTGACTACTCGTCAATTCGTGCAGAGACAACTTACGGCACCATCGGTGTTAAAGTTTGGATTTTCCGTGGCGAAATCCTTGACGGTATGAACAGTGTATATAATCCCGTCAAAGAAGAGCAGACTCGTGCGCCAAAACGCCGTGGTCGTGGAAACCGTCGAAACTCAGACAGAGGTTAAACTATGTTACAGCCAAAACGTACCAAGTTTCGTAAAATGCACAAAGGTCGTAACACTGGGCTAGCTCATCGTGGAAGCACCGTTGCATTCGGACAAATTGGTCTAAAATCATTGACGCGTGGTCGTATGACAGCTCGTCAAATCGAAGCAGCACGTCGTACCATCACTCGTAAAATTAAGCGTGGCGGTAAGATTTGGATTCGTGTATTCCCTGACAAACCGATTACTAATAAACCATTAGAAGTACGTATGGGTAAAGGTAAAGGTCCAGTAGAATATTGGGTATGCGAAATCAAACCTGGTAAAGTGCTATATGAAATTGAAGGGGTACCAGAAGAGCTTGCACGTGAAGCTTTCACGCTTGCTGCAGCAAAACTGCCCTTTAAAACTACCATTGTTAAGCGGACGATAATGTAATGAAGATCAGTGAATTACGTGATAAATCATTAGAAGAACTGACCCAGTTACTTGATGAAAAGCAACTTGATGCTTTCCGTATTCGTATGGCTAAAGCAACTGGTCAGTTGGGTAATACCCATGAAGTACGTGACAATCGTCGCACGATTGCTCAGCTTCAGACTTTGATTAACGAGAAACAACGAGGCGACTCATGAGCGATAACAATCAAACAACTACCAATGCTAGCGTATTGACAGGTCGAGTTGTTAGCGACAAGATGGATAAGTCCATCACAGTTTTGATTGAGCGTCTGGTTCGTCATCCTTTGTATGGCAAGCAGCTTCGTCGTTCTACGAAAATCAAAGCTCATGATGAGAATAACGTTTGCCAACAAGGCGACCTTGTCCGCATCAAAGAAACGCGTCCAATCTCAAAAACTAAGTCTTGGACTTTAGTTGATGTGGTTGAAAAAGTAGAAAAAATCTAAGTAAATTGCATTAAAAGCCAGAAGCTGTTAAAATAGCCGCCTTTTTAAGGATGCTGATTGCGCCGAGCGTATATCACTCACATTAAGAGTAAGTCGCGGTTATTTATATTAAAATGCCGTCCTACTCATTCTGTGCTAGCGGCAGCAACTGGTTTTTATTGCTCATACGTGTGGAGTAACGCTATGATTCAGGTTGAGTCAATGCTGGAAGTTGCAGACAATAGCGGTGCAAGGCGAGTTCAGTGCATTAAAGTACTGGGTGGTTCTCATCGTCGTTATGCATCAGTTGGCGACATTATTAAAGTAACGGTTAAAGAAGCCATTCCGCGTGGTCGTGTTAAAAAAGGCGACGTGATGAATGCAGTAGTTGTACGTACCAAAAAGGCGTTCGTCGTCCAGATGGTTCTGTGTTACGTTTTGATGACAATGCTGCGGTATTGTTGAACCAAAACAAAGCGCCGATTGCAACTCGTATTTTTGGACCGGTAACTCGTGAACTACGTGGTGATCAGTTTATGAAAATTGTATCACTAGCACCAGAAGTATTGTGAGGTAATCCATGTCAAAATTACGTAAAGGCGATACAGTTATCGTGATTGCTGGGAAAGACAAAGGCAAGCAAGGTACTGTACAAGCTGTAAAAAACGATCGTATTAAAGTTGAAGGCATTAATATTGTTACTAAACATCAGAAGCCAAATCAGGCAACTGGCGTTGAAGGTGGCATTCTTAAGCAAGAAGCTTTTCTGCATATCTCAAATGTCGCAATCTTAAATGCGCAAACCCAAAAAGCAGACCGTATTACTTATCAGTTTGGCGAAGACGGCAAGAAACAACGCGTCTATCGTTCAAGCGGTGAAGTAGTGGCGACTGCGTAAGACACTAAGGGTGTAATGGTAATGGCAAGATTAAAATCTTTATATAACGATGAACTAAAGCAGCAAATCAAAGAAGAGCTTGGTTTGGCAAATGTGATGCAAGTGCCTAAAATCACTAAAATCACACTTAACATGGGTGTAGGCGGCGCGTCTCAAGACAAGAAATTGTTGGAAGGTGCTGTAGCTGATATGACCGCGATTGCTGGTCAAAAACCTGTTGTCACCAAAGCGCGTAAATCAGTTGCTGGCTTTAAGATTCGTGAAGAATGGCCAATTGGCTGTAAAGTAACGCTACGCGGTGAGCAAATGTACGAATTTTTAGATCGTCTCGTTGCCATTGCAATTCCTCGTATTCGTGATTTCCGCGGTTTTTCACCTAAAGCCTTTGACGGACGTGGTAACTACTCATTGGGTATCAAAGAACAAATCGTATTCCCAGAAGTAGATTTTGACAAGATTGATCGTATCCGCGGTATGGATGTGACAATCACCACGTCAGCTCAATCTGATGAAGAAGGTCGTGCGTTGCTTAAAGCATTCGGCTTCCCATTTAAATAAGGTAAAGACGTTATGGCAAAGAAGAGCATGATTAACCGCGAATTAAAGCGCGAAAAAATGGTTGCTAAATATGCTGAAAAGCGTATCAAGCTAAAAGAAACTATCAGTGATATGACTGCAAGTGACGAAACTCGTATGGAAGCGATGTTAGAGCTACAAGCTCTTCCACGTAACTCATCACCAGTACGTCTGCGTAATCGTTGTGCTATCACCGGTCGTCCTCACGGTTACTTCCGCAAGTTTGGCTTGTCACGCAATATGCTGCGTGAGCGTGTCATGCAAGGCGATGTGCCTGGTGTTCGTAAAGCAAGCTGGTAAGGAGTAACTATATGAGTATGCAAGATACCGTTGGGGATATGCTAACCCGTATTCGTAACGCACAAATGGCTAACAAAGTATCGGTAGCAATGCCGAGCTCTAAACTACGTAAATCAATTGCTGATTTGCTAGTTAGCGAAGGTTATGTGGCTAGCGCTGTTGTTGCTGAAGAAGAAAACAACAAAGCAACCCTTACTATTGAATTGAAATATTTCGAAGGCCGTGCTGTCATCGAAACTATCCAACGTTATAGCCGTCCTGGTTTACGCCAGTTCCGCGGTAAAGACGCTATCCCTACTGTTAAGCAAGGTATGGGTGTTGCTATCGTATCTACTAGCCAAGGTATCATGAGCGATCGTGCTGCACGCGCTGCTGGTATCGGTGGTGAAATCGTCGCATTTGTAGCGTAAGCTATACGACGATGAAGTCTATTTGATGGTTGTTAGGCTTCTATCGGTTGAGTAATATTAAATTATTTTGAATTGATAGATGTCTAACACAGTCAACTATGCTAAACTAACACGCTTTTTAGCCTGTTAGTTTTTTCGCTAATATAAAGAAGTTAAATTTTTAAGGAATATTCCTATGTCTCGTGTGGCTAAAGCCCCAGTGACGCTGCCAAACGGCGTAAGCGTTACTTTGAACGATCGGCAGGTCGAAGTTAAAGGCAAGAACGGTTCTATGTCTTTACGCCTGCATGAATTGGTCGAGCTGAAACAGGAAGATGATGCTATCATTTTCTCACCTACAGTCGATTCAAAAGAAGCTATGATGCACACTGGCACCATGCGCGCTCTTGTTAACAACTATGTTACTGGCGTAAACGAAGGCTTCGAAAGACGTCTTCAATTAATTGGTGTTGGTTATCGCGCGCAAGTTACTGGTAACAAGGTAACCTTGAACGTTGGTTATTCTCATCCAGTAGAATATACGTTACCTGAAGGTGTATCAGCTGAAACGCCAACGCAAACTGAAATTGTTTTGAAATCAAACAATAAACAGCAGCTTGGTCAAGCAGCCGCCAACATCCGTGGTTTCCGCCCACCTGAGCCTTATAAAGGTAAAGGTATTCGTTATAGTGACGAGCATGTGATTCGCAAAGAAGCTAAGAAAAAATAAGGTGAGTTGAAATGTTTGATAAAAAAGCAGCTCGTCTGCGTCGAGCTAAGAAAACACGCGCGCATATCCGTTTCTTAGGCGTTCATCGCTTAACGGTTAACCGCACGTCAAAACATATTTATGCCCAGATTATCTCTCCAAATGGTGGTGAAGTGATTGCTCAGGCATCTACCTTAGACAGCAGCTTGCGTTCAGGCGCGACTGGTAATGCTGATTCAGCAACGTCTGTAGGCCAAATGATCGCAGAACGCGCAAAAGCAGCTGGCATTACTAAAGTTGCCTTTGACCGTAGTGGTTTCAAATATCATGGTCGAGTTAAAGCTTTAGCAGAAGCTGCTCGCGAAAACGGATTGGAGTTTTAATCATGGCTAGAAATGATAAAAATGATAAAAATGAACAGACTGACGGTCTAGTAGAACGCTTAGTTACCGTTGATCGCGTAGCGAAAGTTGTTAAAGGTGGTCGTATTTTCTCTTTCACTGCATTGACTGTAGTGGGCGATGGCAATGGTCGTGTTGGTTTTGGTCGTGGTAAAGCACGTGAAGTGCCAGCTGCTATCCAAAAAGCACTAGAAGCTGCCAAACGTAATATGATTACTGTTGAGCTAAATGATGCAACTTTGCATCATCCAATCAAAGCACGTCATGGTGCTAGTAAAGTCTATATGCAACCTGCATCTGAAGGTACTGGCGTAATCGCTGGTGGCGCAATGCGTGCTGTATTAGAAGTTGCTGGTGTCAAAGATGTTTTGACTAAATGTTATGGTTCTACCAATACTGCTAACGTTGTTCGCGCAACGTTTAACGGTTTACGTGATATGTCAACTCCAGAGAAGATGGCAGCTAAACGTGGTAAATCTGTAGACGAAATCTTGGGTTAACTTAGACTAGGTGAGTTACGATGAAAAAATGAAAGTCACTCAATTTAAATCGGGTGCCCATCGCCTAAAGAGCCACAAAGCGAGCTTGAAAGGATTGGGTTTACGCCGTATTAATCATACTGTAGTAGTAGAAGATACTCCTTCGACTCGTGGTATGGTCAATCGCGTTAACTACATGGTAAAAGTGGAGGAAGCGTAATGGGTCTTAGATTAAATGAATTATCACCAGGTGTTGGCGCAAAGAAAACTGCCCAACGTCGTGGTCGTGGTATCGGTTCAGGTCTTGGTAAGACTGGTGGTCGTGGTGTAAAAGGTCAGAAATCTCGTTCAGGTTCTAGCATTCGCTCAGGATTTGAAGGTGGTCAGATGCCTCTATATCGCCGTCTACCAAAATTTGGTTTTACCAGTAAACTGGCTATGAAGACTGCTGAAGTACGTCTTTCTGAACTGAATAAAATTGAAGGCGATGTAGTTAGCCTTGAAACACTTAAAGCTGCTAACCTTATCCGTCACGATATGAAACGTGCTCGTGTAATGCTATCAGGCGAAGTCACTAAAGCTTATACTTTCAAAGGTATTAAAGTGACTAAAGGTGCTAAGCAAGCTATCGAAGCTGCTGGTGGTAGCATCGAGGAGTAGTAACGTGTCAAAACAATCAATGTCATCGGCTGGTATACCGCTTAATCCATTCGCATTTATACGTAAGTATGATGAGCTATGGACGCGTTTATTATTTTTAATCGGCGCATTGATTGTTTATCGTTTAGGGTCACATATTCCAGTTCCGGGTATTAACCCAGTTAACTTGGCTGATCTGTTTTCGCGCAACGAAAACACCATTCTGAGCATGTTTAATATGTTTTCAGGTGGTGCGCTAGAGCGTATGTCTATCATGGCACTTGGCATTATGCCATATATCTCAGCATCGATTATCGTACAGATGATGTCTGCAGTATTGCCATCGCTTGAAGCCCTCAAAAAGAAGGTGAAGCGGGACGACGCAAGCTAAACAAGTATACCCGTCAGGGAACGCTTGCTTTAGCCCTAGTACAGTCATTAGGAATGTGTGCCGGCTTAATCAGTCAAAACCTTACTTTATCTACTGGTCTTACCTTTTATATTCCAGCTGTTACTTCTTTAGTAGCAGGCGCAATGTTCTTAATGTGGCTTGGTGAGCAGATTACTGAACGTGGCGTAGGTAATGGTATTTCAATGCTCATTTTTGCGAGTATTGTGGCTGGTACGCCAGGTATGATTTCGCAGTCTATTGAACAGGTCAATCAAGGTCAGATGAATTTGATTGTACTATTTATTTTTGTACTGCTAGGTATCGCGGTTACTGCGGGTATCGTTTATATTGAACGTGCTCAACGCCGTGTTCCTGTGAACTATGCACAGAAACAGCAACAAGGCCGCAAAATTTATGCTCAGCAGCAATCACATTTGCCGTTGAAACTAAATATGGCAGGGGTTATCCCCGCTATTTTTGCCAGTTCTTTGTTATTGTTTCCTGCAAGTTTAGGGCAGTGGGTTGGTCAATCGACTGATCCTACCTTTGTACAGAAAATACTTCAAAATATGGCATTGGTGTTGTCTCCAGGGCAGCCGCTATATTTAGTACTGTTTGGCGCAATGATTATTTTCTTCTGTTATTTTTATACGGCGTTGGTATTTAGTCCGCGTGAAGTAGCAGAGAACCTTAAACGTAGTGGTGCGTATATCCCAGGTATTCGCCCAGGACAACAAACTCAGCGTTACCTCGATCATGTATTAAACCGACTGACCTTTATTGGCGCGATGTATATGACGGTTATTTGTTTAATGCCAATGGTCGTCCAGTCATCGTTTGGTGTGCCGTTTCAACTCGGTGGTACGTCTTTACTGATTATGGTGGTTGTGGTAATGGACTTCATCTCGCAGATTCAAGCGCATTTGATGACCCATCAATATCATGATCAGACGTTAATTCAATCGCCCACTCAACCTTAAATGAGCGGTACGATATTTCAAGGAGCATGCTATGAAAGTTCAAGCATCAGTTAAAAAGATTTGTGGTAGCTGTAAAGTTGTGCGCCGTAAAGGCCGTGTACATATTATTTGTACAGCAGAACCTCGCCACAAGCAACGTCAAGGTTAATCTTTAGTATTAGAAAACATCTAGTTTTCGCTACTAATTAAATTAATACTTGAAAAATAACGGCGGATGCGATATCATCCGCCACTTGCCGTGTTTATACAAAATCTTTTATAATAGAATCGATGAGCAGACTTATAGTCAAAACATCGATAATGACTATAAAAGCTCTAGTATTAACAGCAACAAATCTGAAGAGTAAAGCCTTATCGCTAGATAACGCTTATTTTTCTTTAATGGAGAGAAATCAATGGCTCGTATTGCCGGCGTAAACATTCCGGATAATAAGCATGCTGTTATTTCACTAACTTACATCTTTGGTGTAGGTCGTACCACTGCTCAGAAAATCTTAGAAGCAGTTGGCATCGCCCCTACTACTAAAGTCAGTCAGTTAGATGATACACAGTTAGATGCTATCCGTGCACAAGTTGCAAACTACATGACTGAAGGTGACCTTCGTCGTGAAGTTTCAATGAACATCAAGCGTTTAGTTGATCTTGGTTGTTACCGTGGCATCCGTCATCGTCGTAACCTACCAGTTAGAGGTCAGAACACCAAGAACAACGCTCGTACTCGTAAGGGTCCGACACGCCCTCTCAAAAGATAATTAACTTAGGAAGCTAAAAGATGGCAAAAGACACTCGCAGTCGCAAAAAGGTGGCTCGTCGTTCAGTATCGGAGGGCATTGCCCATATCCATGCGTCTTTTAATAACACCATTGTTACGATTACCGATCGTCAAGGTAATGCATTGGCTTGGGCCACTTCAGGTGGACAAGGCTTCCGTGGTTCACGTAAATCTACACCATTTGCAGCTCAGGTTGCAGCTGAAGTCGCTGGTAAAGCGGCCCAAGAATATGGTGTTAAGAATATCGATGTTTTGGTCAAAGGACCAGGACCGGGTCGTGAGTCTGCGGTAAGAGCACTAGGTGCATTGGGTTATAAAGTTAACAGCATCTCTGATGTAACCCCAATCCCACACAATGGTTGCCGTGCGCCGAAAAAGCGCCGCGTCTAATATTAAAGACGAAGCTTTTTACATTAAAAGCTTATAGGAGACATAACAATGGCCCGCTATATTGGACCAAAACTGAAATTATCACGTCGTGAAGGTACGGATTTAGGCCTTAAGTCTGGCGTTAAACCGTATGACGTAAAAACGAAGAAAGCTGGTCGTCCACCAGGTCAGCATGGCGTAAGCCGTAACAAGACCTCAGAATATGCTCTACAGTTGCGTGAAAAGCAAAAAGTTAAGCGTATTTATGGTGTACTAGAGCGTCAATTCGCGAACTACTATAAAGAAGCTGCTCGTAAGCGTGGCGCTACTGGTGAAAACTTGCTAGCAATGCTTGAGAGCCGTCTAGATAACGTTGTATATCGCATGGGCTTTGGCTCAACTCGCGCAGAAGCACGTCAGCTAGTCAGTCATCGTACTGTTATGGTAAAAAAGCTGGCCGTGATGAGTTTGTTCGTGTGAACATTCCTTCAATTCAGCTTCAAGATGGTGATGTCATCGCTATCCAAGAGAAATCTCGCGAACAGCTACGTATTAAAAACGCTATCGAATTAGCGACACAACGTGGTATTCCAGAATGGCTTGATGTTGACCACAGCAAACTACAAGGCACGTTTAAACATGCGCCTGATCGTATTGATCTACCTGCTGAAATCAACGAAAGCTTGATCGTTGAGCTATACTCTAAGTAATGACGTAATGCTCAATGTTATGAAAATGGCATTGAGCAATTAACGTTAATTAAACCAGTTTAATAAATCGAGGTGACATCATGATGCTAAATGCAACTGAGTTTCTAACGCCGAATGCCATTAATGTGGATACGGTTAACGAAACGATTGCGAAAGTCACGCTCGAACCGTTAGAACGCGGCTTTGGGCATACCCTAGGTAATGCTCTGCGTCGCATCTTGTTATCTTCATTACCTGGTGCTGCAGTCATTGAAGCTGAGATTGATGGTGTTGACCATGAATACTCAACGCTTGAAGGCCTGCAAGAAGACGTACTTGATTTGCTTTTGAACCTAAAAGGCTTAGCAATTACGCTTCATGACCAAAATGAAGTATTTTTGACCTTGGATAAACAAGGTCCAGGCACTATTACTGCTGCAGACATCGCGTTGCCGCACAATGTTGACATCATCAATCCAGAATTGGTCTTGGGTACATTGAGCGATCGTGGTCATCTTAAGATGCGTTTGCGTGTAGTGATGGGTCGTGGATATGAGCCAGCAAACCAGCGCCGTGAAGATGGTGATACTAAAGCAATTGGACGCTTAAAGCTTGATGCAAGTTTTAGTCCTGTGCTTCGTGTTGCTTATCAGGTTGAGAACGCTCGTGTAGAGCAGCGTACTGATCTTGATCGTCTTATCATTGAGCTTGAAACTAATGGCACTATAGATCCAGAAGAAGCAATTCGTAAAGCAGCCACTATTTTACAACAACAGATTTCTATCTTTGTTGACCTAGAAGCTGAAGAAGCGCCTGAGCCTGTGAAAGAGAAAGAAGAGGTTGATCCGGTGCTATTACGCCCTGTGGACGATCTTGAACTAACGGTTCGCTCAGCCAACTGCTTGAAAGCTGAAAACATTTACTATATCGGTGATTTGGTACAGCGTTCAGAGACTGAACTTCTAAAAACCCCAAATCTTGGTAAGAAATCATTGACAGAAATCAAGGACGTATTAGCGTCTAAAGATTTAGAGCTCGGTATGCGCCTAGATAACTGGCCACCAGCTGATTTACGTGTTGATGATCGCTTTTCTTATCGTAGCCGTTAAACTTTAAGGATTTTTGACTATGCGCCATCGTAAGAGTGGAGTCAAGCTGGGTCGTACCGGCAGTCATCGTAAGGCAATGTTTCAGAACATGACTAACTCATTATTTGAGCATGAACTGATCAAAACAACTTTACCAAAAGCTAAAGAACTACGTCGCGTTGCCGAGCCATTGATCACTATGGCTAAAGAAGACAGCGTTGCTAACCGTCGTTTAGCATTCAGCCGTATGCGTAGCAAGGCTATGGTAGGCAAATTATTTGGCACGTTAGGTCCTCGTTACCAGACGCGTCCAGGTGGTTATTTGCGTATCGTAAAATGCGGTTACCGTGATGGTGACAATGCGCCAATGGCTTATGTAGAATTGGTTGATCGCGACTAGTTTTACACCAAGACATATTTCATAAAAAAGCTCCAATGCAATTGGAGCTTTTTTTGTCTTAAATTTGACTAAATATACTATTACTTGTTTAGAGCAATAACTGGCTATTTAGAACAATAACTAGTTGTTTAGAGTAATAACGAATCGACATTGGCCGCACCTTGTCTGATAACTTCAGGAACGCTGCTAGTCATATCCACGATAGTAGTAAGCTTAGTTGTCTTTATACCTGCATTGATGAGACCGTCGATTTGATTGCCTAGCAAATCTTCAATCTCAAATGGGTCATCCAAAATATCGTCTCGATTAGGCAAAATCAGTGAGCTGGTTAAGATAGGTTCATCCATCGCTTCTAATAATGCTTGAGCAATGGGGTTACTAGGTACACGGATACCAATGGTTTTTTTCTTTGCATGCGCCAGTTTTTTCGGTACGTCTTTGGTGGCAGTAAGAATAAAAGTAATTGGGGCAGGGGTGTGGGCTTTTAGCTGTTTAAATTGCACATTATCAACTGTTGCATAGTTGGCAATTTCGCTCAAGTCGCGGCATAGCAAGGTAAATTGATGCTTATCATCGAGTTCACGGATTTGCTTAAGCTTAGATAGGGCATCCTTTGCACCCAAACGGCAACCAAAAGCATAACTGGTATCAGTTGGGTAAATAATTAACTGATCTCTGCGCAATAGGTCAGCGGCTTGCTCAATGAGACGTGGCTGCGGATTATCGGGATGAATGTAGAAAACTTCCATAATGGTTCCTTATTTTATAATTATTGGTTTTTAATTGAGACAAATTTTTCATTAGTTAGATATGGTTCAATCACTGGATATATTAGAAGAACTATTCTAGAACTAAAGCAGATCGATATCTTCAAAATACCACTTTAGTTATCAGTATAGCTTAAAGCAAATATAAGTTTAGTGGCAAGGCGTTACCAACCGTAGAAAATCGTTAATAAGTAGGAACACTTAGTAATTTGAATTAAGCGTTGATTTCAGATAAAGAAGTACAAACGCTAAGTAAAGCAGTCAGTAAAGTCTTGGCGTCACGCGGCAGAGTATGAGGTTTGGCTATATAGCTTTCTACTTGCTGATAGACATCACTGGCAAAGGTGCTATTACTAGTGTCGAAGTCGGCAAACAAATTATCTTGTGAGACTTGGAAATGTCGCCCACACGCCAGAGTAAATAGACACTCTAGTGCTTGAGGTTTGATTTCTACACGCTCAAATGCTTGCTGCTGAGCCTCTGTCCGACCATCTGGGGCATACCAGTAGCCGAAGTCAGGTAATTGTCTACGAGCGTCACCAGCCATGCACCAATGACTTAATTCGTGCAGGGCACTGGCAAAAAATCCATGAGCGAATTCAATTCTGGCAGGCTTATTATTTTGAGCTGGAAAATATTCGGGTTCATCATTGCTACGAACCAATATCACTTGCTGGTTAATAAATAAAGTATTAAACAGCTGTATGAGCCAATCAGTAGCTAATCGTTCGCCATCAACTACCAATTCTGCTGTATAAGTATCGTCAGATTGAGTACTAGACAATTCTTGCCACTGACTTCTCCATTCTTTTAAATACTCATCTTTATCAAAATGCAGTTTGTTGTTGGCTGAATTTTCAGTATAGCTCCCTAATTGAGTAAGATGTTGTAGCAACGAACTTGCTTCAGTAGAAGAAAGTAAATCAGAAAAATTAATTTTATTATCGGATAGATTCATAGAGAAGACATTGACTTAATAAATACTAAAGACAAAAAACTTTAGGTAAAAGATAAGTAGTAAAAGAGCTTAAACAAATTTACTATCAAAAATCTTAACATACTAGCGCTAGCAGAATATGGCACTTTCCGTTAGTATGGCAGGCAATATTATACACCGTTTTTATGAATGAGGCCGCGCATGTCAAGCACTCCAGAAACTAAACCGTCAGCACCTCACGCTGACAATAAAAAAGCGCCTGTATCTACTGGCATGCCTGAGCACATCTCCTTAGATAAGTGGGCAGACACTGGTTACGAATGGTCAGGAGAGGTCAAACCAAACTCGTTTGATCGTCTTGCTACTACTCTGAGCACTGAACATGAGCAGTCAGACATACAGCTCAACGCTAACTTGTATCGTCGCAACAACGTCTTGCATTTAGCATTTACTTTGACAGGTGATGTTTGGCTAACTTGTCAGCGCTGTTTACAACCAATCGCTATAGACTTGTCTGATGATTATGACATCGCGCTACTCGAAAACGATAGTCAGGTTCGTTTAGTTAAAGATGAACAGGATTATTTATTACTGGAGGAAATCGTCACCGAGCAGTCGCCAGAGCGTCTATTACCATTTAAGAAGTTGGTAGAAGACGAGATCTTGCTCAAAACGCCTATGGCACCAAAGCATGACGATTGTGAGATGTCTGTTGAGCAGTTTGGCGAAATACCAGAAGAAGAGGAAGGTGAAAATCCTTTTGCTGCTTTAGCCTCGCTAAAAGGCAAACTATAAGCGTCAAAATTATCTACTCGATGCATTTAAAAAACCTTTTATCAGCTTTGTACAGAAGAGTGCGAGGCAGGGCTTTATTAATTTAATAAACATGCGTATAATGTCCGGTTTATTGCATTCGAGCAACCTGTTGCTTGCTGATAGAAACTGACTGGGTAAATTTTTTATAGAATTCAGCCTTGGTCAGTGCTTTATGTGAGTGGCAATCTATTTAACTAATGATGCTTAAGACTTAGGTTGTTGTGATTATATAGCCTCTGTCAGTATCGACTTAAGCTGAATTTCAAGCTTATCCCTTTTAAGTATAGGAGCTATATCATGGCTGTTCAAAAAAGTCGTAAAAGCCGTTCTCGTCGTGACATGCGCCGTTCACATCACCGTATGGAAATTGCTGAACTAAGCGTAGATGCTACTACTGGTGAAAAACATCGTCGTCATCACATGACTAAAGATGGTTTCTACCGTGGTCGTCAACTGTTCAAAGTCAGCCAAGACGCCTAAGACATTGGCTCTATGATAGCTTAGGCGAAGATAATAATAGTACTGGTGACTATTATTGTTTTTGCCTAGTTATTATTAGTCAATAAGCTTTGAGCTAAAAAAGCCAAGTTATTTCGCTATCATATATTATGTGGCTGGATAACTTGGCTTTTTGTTATTTATAACTAGACTTATTGCTTAATGCGCTTGTTATTTTTAGTAGATTTAAAAATGTGCTGATATAATCCGCTCCTTTAATTTGGGCAGCGTTACTATTGCTGTTTGGTTTGCATCCGCTATGATAATCGTGTCTGTCAGTGTATAGTTTACTGACAATCCGTTTTCTTGCATAAATACTTGAAGTAGCGGCCTTGTATAACATCTAATAATATAATACACCCCATTGTTTTTAGGGATATTTCTAATCAGATAAGGAATATTGGTTATGGCTTCTGTACCCGATATGGTAAAAAGCAACCCGCTCGTATCGCGGTTATTTTTCCTGGACAAGGATCTCAAGCAGTCGCAATGACGAGCGAGCTTGCTGAAATCTATCCAGAGATACGTGATACATTTACCGAAGCGAGTGATGCGCTTGGCGAGGATTTGTGGGCAATCTGTCAGGACGAAGAAAAACTCAATCAAACCCAATATACTCAGCCTGCGCTTTTGACAGCTAGTATTGCTATTTGGCGTGTCTTACAACAAAAAATAGAAGATACGCCTTGTTATTTAGCTGGTCACTCTTTGGGCGAGTACAGTGCCCTGTGTGCTGCCAATGTGATATCGCTGGGTGATGCCGTTACTTTAGTACATAAGCGCGGTCAGTTGATGCAAGAGGCCGTTGTAGGAGTTGATACTGCTATGGCTGCAGTATTAGGACTAGAAGACAACCGAGTCGAAAACTTGTGTGAGCAAGCAACCGAACATGTCGAAGATGCAGTAGTCGGTGCAGCCAATTTCAATAGTCCAGGACAAGTGGTTATCTCGGGTAACGCTGCTGGTGTTAATGCTGTTATTGATAAAGTCAAAAATACTGGCAAAAAATCTGTTCCTCTAAAAGTGAGTGTGCCGTCTCATTGTGCCCTTATGGAACCTGCCAGCAATGCATTGGCTGAGATACTAGCGGGTATCAAGTTTGATCAGGCAACCATTCCTGTTATACAAAATCGCTATGCACGCGTTGAAACCAGTGCGGTCGGTATCAAGCAAGCATTGACTGAACAGCTGAGCGAGCCAGTACTGTGGTCAAAAACCATGCAAGAGCTAGCTGATAAGCAAATTAATATCTTAATCGAATGCGGCAGTGGTAATGTACTGAGCAATTTGGCGAAGCGTCAGGCGCAGCCAATCGCAAGCTATCCTACTGACAAGCCTGCCCGTCTAGAAAAATTATTAGAGGTGTTATCATGAGCCGTACGATTACATTAGTGACTGGCGCTAGCCGAGGTATTGGCAAAGCAGTGGCCAAACGTTTTGCCAAAGAAGGACATTTTGTTATTGGAACTGCGACCACTGAAAAGGGCGCTGAGCTTATCGATGACTACCTTCATGATACTGGTGGTATTGGTCGTGTTTTAGACGTACGTGATACTGCTCAAATTGACAAACTGTTTGAAGAGATTGAAAGCGTCTATGGTGCGGTACAAGTATTGGTTAACAATGCAGGTATCACTCAAGATGGCCTACTGATGCGCATGAAAGATGAAGATTGGGAAAATGTCATCGATACCAATCTGACATCGGTATATCGCATGAGCAAACGTGCTGTACGCGGTATGATGAAAGCACGCCGTGGCCGTATTATCAACATTACCTCTGTCGTCGCTCAAATGGGCAATGCAGGTCAATCTAACTATGCGGCGACCAAAGCTGGCGTAGAAGGGTTTAGCCGTACGCTTGCACGTGAGATTGGTTCACGCCAAGTGACCATCAACTGCGTGGCACCAGGCTTGATCGAAACGGATATGACAGATGAGCTTGATGAGCGCCTATTGAACTCTATGTTAGATGCTGTACCTATTAGCCGTCTTGGTCAGCCAGAAGATATCGCTGCAGCGGTACACTTCTTGGCTAGCGACGAGGCCAGCTATATCACAGGCGCTGTCATTCCTGTCAATGGCGGCATGTATATGTAGTCAATATACGAGCGTTACATAGTTATAATAAAAAACTGTGTGAACGAGTGTAAACTATAATAAAGGGTGCTATAATGACGGATACTTTTGAGTCAAAGCCCTGTATGATAACAGGGCTTTATTAGACATCAGACAAACTGTATAACATGTCATAGAGTACTCAGACAGCATTGCTGGTCTGGCAAACGCATTTTATATACCATGCTATAGCGTTAAATAAGGCGATATAGCAGTTTATTAAAAATAATAGATGATAACGGAGTGATCTACATGAGTAATGATATCGAGCTAAGAGTAAAAGCAGCAGTGGCTGAGCAACTAGGTATGAACGTTGAAGACATCAACAACGATGCTTCATTCATGGAAGACCTAGGTGCAGATTCTTTAGACCTAGTTGAATTGGTTATGTCATTTGAAAGTGATTTTGGTATCACTATTCCTGATGAAGATTCTGCAGAACTGACTACTGTTCAAAAAGCAATCGATTACGTACAAGCCCAACTATAATTTGCTACTTATTTAGCAGATTTATAATGCCGCTTATCTGATTAGATAGGCGGTTTTTTTATGGGCGCGTGATTGTTATTTTTAAATGCAGTAATCGAATTTAACATTGACTACGTCAATTCAACATTATTCAACATACTATTACTATCTACATCGACTCACTTTATCTATACTCGTAATGGTAAGTCGTAGAAAAAGATGCCAGTTAGACATTCAAAATATTGTTTGATTGCGCATTTCATTAAAAGAATGACAAATAATAATATTTCAAGGAGTAGATATATGGGTATGTTTAGCTTTGCAAAAGATATCGGTGATAAGATTTTTAATCGTGATGACGAAAAGCATGATGCTAAGACAGAAACGAAAGCAGATGCTAATACACCAGTACAAAGCAGTGAGCCTAGTGCACAATCAGTTGCTAATATTTTGTTGCGCCGTATTCAGCAGCAAAACCTCAATATCAGTAACCTAAAAATCAAATATAATGGTTCTACAGATACTGCAGAAATCAGTGGTAATGCTAAAACTCAAGCTGATCGTGAAAAAGCAATTATCGCTATCGGTAACGTGCAAAACGTTGCAAAAGTTATTGATAACATCGATATTGAAGAAGATGCACCTGAATCTACGATGTATACGGTAAAGTCTGGTGACAGTTTGTCTAAAATCGCTAAAGAAGTATATGGTTCATCTGGTGACTATATGAAGATATTTGAAGCGAACAAGCCAATGTTGTCTGATCCAGATAAAATCTATCCAGGTCAAGTATTACGCATTCCTAAGCCGTAATGTTCGAAGTAGTGTATAAAGACACGTTATTTTAGATATAGTATTTTCAGTAAAAAAGCCTCTTATTGTTAAGAGGCTTTTTTATGTTGTACACTTCAAATAAACACTTTATCTCAGGAATATTTGATAGTCATAAAATAATTCGTTAATTGGTTAATTGGTTAATTCTAGCTTATTGTGCTGCTCAATTAGAGCCCATTCAATATGCTCATCTAGCATGTCATTATGTAAGGTCAATTTAGATTTTAACTGTTCGACTACTTCTAAGCTGGCATTAGCATTGCCAAGGCCGATAGCGATATTACGTAAAAATTCACATAGCCCGTGCGTCTTAGCGGACTACCTTGAGTGTTCTTCATAAAGTCGGCTTCTTGCCACTGCCATAGTTCAAGCAAGCTACTATTGTCTAATCCATGTCTTGGTGCGAAGTCATCAACGGTCGTAAGATTGGCATAACGATTCCATGGACAGATTAACTGGCAATCATCACAGCCAAAGACCCGGTTACCAATTGCGCGTCGATATTTGGTATCGATGACGCCATCATGTTCGATAGTCAAATAAGAGATACAAGCAGAAGCGTTGAGCTCATGGGGCGCTACAATTGCTTGAGTAGGGCATATGTCAATACAAGCGCTACAACTACCGCAATGCTCCTTGACTGGTTTATCGTCGGGTAGCTCAAGGCTCAAAAACAGCTCACCGAGTACAAAAAATGAGCCAGCTTGCTTATTTATAAGTAGTGTATGTTTACCTGTCCAACCAAGACCTGCTGCATCTGCAATCGGCCGCTCAAAGATAGGCGCCGAATCACTAAAAGGTCTAAACACAAATTCTTTTTCTGAACCGATATCCAAATGTTGCCATTCAGGCAGCATTGTTTCTATCTTTAAAGCCAATTGCTTTAAACGGCTACGCATTGTCTTATGGTAGTCGCGCCCTCTGGCATAACGCGCAATGATGCCTTTATTAGGATGGTCGTTATCACTGACAGCACGCGGTGTGGGTGCTTGAGTTAGATAGTCCATACGTACGCTGATGATGGTCTTTGCGCCCTCGACTAACTGATCAGGATGAGCGCGCAGATCATGATTATTATGCATAAACTGCAGCTGGCCCTCATAGCCTTTATCTAGCCACTTCTGTAGTTGTTCAATCTGCTGAGTAAACAAAGGATGATGCACAGATAGAAAACCACAATCAGCAAATCCTAGTGCCTGTGCTTGTGTTGTAATCCACTGCTTAACATCAGCTGTGGTTGCAAATACAGTTGGATTGGTAATGGTGATTTTGTTTTTATCAGTAGGCATAGAGAGTAGGTGCTCATTAGATGTTTTCTCATTTGTTTTAATCAGATTATTCATATCTGACAATCAGAGATAATGTAAATACGGCTATGATAAGCCAGTGAGCAATGAGTGCAAGTATAAAAGAAAATAAACTCACATTCATATTGATACATAAGTCGAGGTAAGCTTTTGCTAAGCTAATATGAGAAATGAGCAACCAAATTTAAATAAAATAAAAAATAAGTAGAAACACCAAGGATAAGTTATGAGAAATATTACCAATTTAACATCTATACCCAATACAAAACCTATTGCGCTATATAATAGTGAGCAGGTTTATGCGATGGAACAGGCTTGGTTTGCAGAGGGGTACGATAGTTTTGATTTGATGAAACAAGCCGCTTGGCAAATGACACAGCAAATAGAGCAGATTTATGAGCAAAGAAACGTCAGTACTAGCTATTCTGCCAATACTAATGTTTATCACCGTAGTGCTCATCCACGTCGAGCAAGTATCTGGGTAGGGAAGGGTAATAATGGTGGTGATGGTTGGCTTATCGCTCATTATTTGCAGCAAGCTGGCTGGCAAGTAGAAGTAATGACGGTTGGCTTTAGTAAAGATGATTTTGATCTCCATGATCAATCAGTAACTTCTAAAACTCCTAACAATGGAGACAGCGACAGTGAAAATATAGCGGACGCGACAAGGGCGTTACGAATAGCCCTAGCTAGCAGTTGTCACTATCAACTGTTTGAAGATATTATTAGTCACGATGATGCGGATAAAAAAGTTTTGCCAGCTGATATCTATATCGATGCATTATTTGGTATTGGCTTAGATCGTGCACCAGAGGGAGCCTATAAAGCAGCTATTAAAGCTTTTAATAACTTTACTCAGAAAAATAACACACTAGCAATAGCAGTTGATATTCCAAGTGGTTTAGTGGCTTCTACTGGTGAAGTGTTCGAGCGCATAGCAATACAAGCTGACGTGACTCTATGTTTGATTGCGCGTAAGTTTGGTCTGCATACTAAAGATGGTACAGATTATAGCGGAGATATAGTCGATATACCGTTGATACCTTATCAAATGGCGCTTCAGCAAACAGCCAGCAATCACACGATACCTGAAAAAATGCTAGCCAAGCATTTACGCCAGTTGCTACGCTGCTGACGGCTGCACATAGTATGAAGCCACGTCGCCAAAACAGCTACAAAGGTAGTTATGGTCATGTATTAATCATTGGCGGAAATCGCGTCGATGGCTCTCAAGGTATGGGCGGAGCTGCCATACTGTCTGCGGCCAGTACGATGGCGACAGGTGCTGGTAAAATAACGGTTGCCTGCCATGAGGCTTTTCATGGGTCACTATTGACTCCATTACCAGATGCGATGACCATTAATCTACATGACGCAAGCGGCGTAAAAGATTTAATCAAGCAGGCCAGTGTCGTTGCTATTGGGATGGGACTTGGCCGTGACGAAAAAGCCAAAGTATTATTTATTGATTATGTACAGGCTGCTATAGAGAATGAAAAATCAATAGTGATTGATGCAGATGGTCTTTATCACTTGGCATCACTGCACATGGGTAATCATGAGCTAATAACAAAGCTACGAGAATACAGTGCTAATCATCGGGTTTGCTTGACACCGCATAGTGGGGAAGCAGCTAGACTACTTGATCAAAAGATAAGTAAGATTGAGTCCAATAGACTACAAGCTATAAAACAGTGCGCTGCAACATATGGCGGTAACTGGATATTAAAAGGGGCAGGATCGCTAGTGCTAGAGCAAGAAGAGGGACAAGAGCAAATATACGTCTGTGATGTGGGTAATGCTGGCATGGCAACCGCTGGCATGGGTGATGTGCTATCTGGGGTGACTGCTGGACTATTGGCACAGCAAGATTTATCAGCAGAGGCGCGTAGCTTACATCAAGCGGTTCTTATACATGGGTTTGCAGGAGATGTATTAGTCAATCAAGCGAATAGCGACACCAATACATTGCTAGTGGGCCAACGAGGGCTACAAGCTCAAGATATGCCAGCAGCCATTCGTCACGTTATGCAGCTTATGATAGTTTAATATTTGCTTTTAAGAGATTTGACTAGGTAGAAGGGTTGGAGCAATACTGTGTAATCGCTTGCTGTACGCGCTCGCGCTTAAGCTCAATCTCACGACCATCTAGATACTGACGTTTACCGTTGGCATCCATCTCATAGATACGGCCGCCTACATTTAGGTTGGTCAAGTTATTACGTAATGACTGGCAGCGTTGGGCATTAGCCTGAGCTTCTTGTTCTTTAATACGTGCTTCAAGTGCTGCTACTCGTTGTTCTTCTGCAGTTTGAGCATTGCTGCTCTGGTTAGGATCTGTTTTTCCTGCCATTTGCCCTGCGTTGTTCTGTCTACCATCACTACGAAACTCAATCAGTTCGATATTTTTACCGACTTGCGGCGCATGTTGGCTATATTTTACTTCGCCATGTGCCCCAGTGGATTTATAAACTTGAATAGCCTGACTGGCATTCATGGACAGCATTAGCATACACGCGGTACTTATCAACAGTTTGGCTGCGGTATTTATCTTAGACGTATATGCCATAATAGCAATCCTCTTATGTAATAAAAATCAAATGTATATGGGTGTAAATATAACATTTGAGCGTTTAATTAGTAGTAATAATGTATCGACTATCGATTCTAGCAAATAATACTTATCAATGTATATTATTTAATAACTAATAGTTTGGGATAGGCTTTAGAAGTTTTTCTTGACAATAACTCGTAAACCATCGAATATAATAGCAGTTGATTGGTCAGTGAGCGGCTTTTACGATGTTGCCGTGGCACTTGAGAAAGAGAACTACAAGTTACTTATCGGTAGCTTACGCAGTTTTATTTCCTTTGTGATAATGATATAGCAAGCATAGTGGCACAACGACCACTATTGATAGCGATACATTGTCTCCGGACTTATCTGTCTACAATGACTAAGATAAACTTATTATTTGAAATGTGCTAAATGTGTTTTTAGCAGTTGTATCAAACGCTATATAATATGCCGTTAAGAGATTTCCCAAAGCCTATTGTAAGTTTTAAAAATCTTATAATTTAGTATTGGCCATGAAGTTTTTTTGCTTGTATATATCGATGCATCTGTACAAATAAAATCACAATAGGTACTTGCTAGTATCAAATCTCAATAATAAGCGTCTTCTTTTATAGATGCACTCGCATCTTGTCACTGTATATCGATAAACATCCATCACAAAGCTGACCTAAAATACACTGCTATGTTTGATTAGTATTGTCCTATGAGACAGTTTTAATTAAACCTATTGGGCAGATATTCTTGATATGGACAAGAATTAGCGATCATTCAATAAGTGAAAATAACGACGGTAAGTAATTATTTTTGCTCATAGAATCCCGCAAATTCTCGCCGCAAAAAAGGTGATGACAGTGACGCAAACCACGCAAAGTCCGAACATGACGGGACATACCCAAACGGGTAATGCCGCCAAAAATTTTGAACAAAAGCAACAACGTCTTGCAGAAGGTAGTGCACAGCCTGTGATGCTATCGGGCGCTGAAATGCTGGTGCAAGCACTGACTGACGAAGGTGTCGAATACATCTTTGGCTATCCAGGTGGCGCGGTCTTACACATTTATGATGCGCTGTTTCAGCAAGAAAATATTGAGCACATCTTAGTACGTCATGAGCAAGCAGCGGGCCACATGGCCGATGCTTATTCGCGAGTGACTGGTAATACTGGTGTCGTGTTGGCCACATCAGGCCCTGGTGCGACCAATACCGTGACAGCTATTGCTACTGCCTTTATGGATTCTGTACCAATGGTTGTAATCGCAGGTCAGGTACCAAGCAGCCTAATCGGTGAAGATGCTTTCCAAGAAACAGATATGGTAGGTGTATCACGTCCTATCGTTAAGCATAGCTTTCAAGTACGCCATGCTAGCGAAATTCCAATGATTGTGAAAAAGGCATTTTATATTGCCCAGACTGGTCGCCCAGGCCCTGTCGTCATTGATGTGCCAAAAGACATGACTGCGCCTAGCGAAAAGTTTGCTTATGAATATCCAGAAGAAGTATTTATACGCTCGTATCAGCCTTCACTCAAAGGTCATAGTGGTCAAATCAAAAAAGCCATTGAAACGCTATTAGCAGCGCAGCGTCCAGTTGTATATGCAGGCGGCGGTGTGATTTGGAGCAATGCGCACGAAGAATTAACAGATCTTGCACATCGTCTGAATTTACCAGTGACCAACACCTTGATGGGTCTTGGTACGTTCCCTGGCTCTGATCGTCAGTTCTTAGGTATGCTTGGCATGCACGGTACTTACGAAGCCAATATGAGTATGCACCATGCTGATGTGATTTTGGCCGTCGGCGCGCGTTTCGATGATCGTGTGACCAACAACGTTAAAAAATTCTGCCCTAACGCAACCATCATTCATATCGATATCGATCCTGCTTCGATCTCAAAAACGATTCTTGCGCACATTCCTATCGTAGGCGATGTGAAGTCGGTCTTAACGGACATGCTAGAGATTGTTGGTCAAGACAAGCAGTTAGAGCAGCACGCATTGCTCGATTGGTGGTCACAAATTAATGAGTGGCGTAAGCGTCATGGCTTACGTTATGACACCAGCACAGATAATGGTATTAAGCCACAAAGTGTCGTACAAGCTCTAGATAAAGTGACTAACAGCAACGCTATTATCACAAGTGACGTTGGTCAGCATCAGATGTTTGCGGCACTTTACTATACTTACAATGAGCCACGTCAATGGCTGAATTCAGGTGGTCTTGGTACCATGGGGGTTGGTCTGCCGTATGCAATGGCTGCCAAACTTGCCAATCCTGAGCGTGATGTGGTTTGTATCACGGGTGAAGGCTCTATTCAGATGAATATCCAAGAGCTATCAACCTGCTTGCAATATAACTTACCAGTTAAAATTCTGAACATTAACAATGCGCAGCTAGGTATGGTGAAGCAGTGGCAAGATATGCTGTATGAAGGTCGTCATGCCCAGTCTTATATGAACTCCTTACCAGATTTTGTCAAATTGGCTGAAAGCTATGGTCATGTCGGTATCAAAATTACTGACCCTGCGACTATGGAAGCACAATTGGCTGAAGCAATGGCTATGAAAGATAAACTGGTATTTATCGATGTTTACGTCGATCGTAATGAGCATGTATATCCAATGCAAATCGCTGGACAGGCCATGCGTGATATGTGGTTAACAAAAGGGGAGCGTACCTAATGCAACAACAACATCTGATTTCGGTATTGATGGAAAACGAAGCGGGTTCGTTGTCGCGGCTAGTCGGCTTGTTCTCACAACGTGGCTACAATATCGAAACTTTGAACGTCGCACCTACTGATGACCCAAGTATTTCACGTCTAACGGTTACGACCATTACGTCACCTGAAAGAATTGAGCAGATCACCAAACAATTGCATAAATTGATTGAAGTGGTTAAAGTGCTTAATCTGACGGAGAACGTGCACGTTGAGCGTGAATTGATGCTCATTAAAGTCCGTGCAACGGGCGGTGTGCGTGAAGAGATTAAACGTAGCGCAGATATTTTCCGCGCACAAATCGTCGATGTAAATTCGAACTTATATACGATTCAAATCGTGGGCGACAAAGCCAAACTTGATGGTTTTATCGATGTGATTGGCCGTGAGCGTATCATGGAAGTGGTTCGCTCAGGTGTTATCGGTATTGCCCGCGGTGAAAAAACCCTAAGCATTTAAGTATTTATCAAGACCAGTTTAAACCAATATTTATTTATCTAATCAACAAAGCGCTTATCTTAGTCATTATATTGACTACAGCATAAGCGTTTACTATCCATGGCAAGCCATGATTGAGAACAAGGACTCTATTTATGAACGTTTATTATGACAAAGATTGTGACCTATCTATTATCCAAGGTAAAAAAGTTGCCATTATCGGTTACGGTTCACAAGGCCATGCACACGCGCTTAACCTACAGGATTCAGACGTCGATGTAACTGTTGGTCTACGTGCAAACTCAGGATCATGGAAAAAGGCTGAAAATGCTGGTCTAAAAGTTGCTGAAGTAGAAGAAGCGGTAAAAGCTGCTGACGTTATCATGATTTTGACGCCTGACGAGTTCCAAAAAGAGCTTTATAATGATGTGATCGAGCCAAACATCAAAGAAGGCGCTACACTAGCTTTTGCTCACGGTTTCGCAATCCATTACAACCAAGTGGTACCACGTGGCGATCTTGATGTCATTATGGTTGCACCAAAAGCACCAGGTCATACTGTACGTTCAGAGTTCGCTAAAGGCGGCGGTATCCCTGATCTTATCGCTATCTATCAAGACGCTTCTGGTCAAGCCAAACAGTTAGCATTATCGTATGCTGCTGGCGTTGGTGGTGGTCGTTCAGGCATCATCGAAACAACGTTCAAAGATGAGACTGAAACGGATCTATTCGGTGAGCAAGCCGTACTTTGTGGTGGCGCAGTAGAGCTAGTTAAAATGGGCTTTGAGACGCTAACAGAAGCGGGCTATGCACCAGAAATGGCTTATTTTGAATGTCTACATGAGCTAAAGCTGATCGTTGACTTGATGTATGAAGGCGGCATCGCTGACATGAACTACTCAATCAGTAACAACGCTGAATACGGTGAATATGTTACTGGCCCTGAAGTTATCAATGAGCAGTCACGTGAAGCCATGCGTAATGCACTAAAACGCATCCAGTCTGGTGAATACGCGAAGATGTTCATCTCTGAAGGCGCAACCAACTATCCATCAATGACTGCGCGTCGTCGTAATAACGCTGATCATCAAATCGAAATCACTGGTGCCAAGCTACGTGGCATGATGCCATGGATCGGCGGCAACAAAATCATCGATAAAGACAAAAACTAAGTTTTATACCGATAAAAGTCTTATACCGATAAAAGTCTTATACCGATAAAAGTCTTATTCAGATAAAAATCTGATTTAGATAAAAATCTGATTTAGATGAAGTAGCCCGTGTTATCACTTGATAGCATGGGTTTTTTTATGCAAAGTATTTGATAGGCGCTTTGCGCTTTGATTTGAATCGGGGTTATCGGTTGAAAACTATTAATTGCTACCCAATATAAGCAGGCACCTTAACATTGGCCAAAGCGCCTTTGCGATCAACATTTATCATTGTTCTTACCCGTTTCTAAATATTCGAAGCGGGCGGATGCTTCATTCTCACTTTCTATAGATAATAGGTTGTATGCTGTGCAAATATCTTATTCAGACTGGCTAACGCCGCAATTCGTATATATTACTCTTAGCGCTGTGGTAGCAGTTTTAATTTGGATAGAAGGGGAGATGCTCAAACAGACCGATGGCAAACTGCCTCAATCTAAATTCTTCAAAGTCAGTTCATTGTTAGATACTCTATGGTTCTTCATATCAGTGGTGATTTTATACGTTATTGATTTGACCCCATTAGCTATCGCAGTGCCAGCAGCATATGGCATATACACGACCTTTGGCTGGATATATGGTACCAAGCTACTGAAGCGTAAAGGCATCCCTGACTCTCCTAAAGACTTGGTCATTCCAGCAAAATATATTGCCTACAGTCAGTCATTTTCATTGGTGTTTTTTGCGTTATGTTTGCTCGTATTGAGTTCAGCATGGTTACCAACATCACCATTGCAGTGATTGATATTCCAACCTACTATCATCTATGTCGACTTATTTAATTAGTGGTTTATTGATGAAGTTATGGTGCATTTATAAATAAAAACTATTTCATATCAATAAGATATGGATCTGATTAATATCGATGTTAGCTTGCAACAATAGTGAGTATTTATTTACAAAAATCAGCAATTTAGACTGTTCCTACCATAGAAAACTGTTATAATCAGACTGTACTCAAAATATTTGAGGCAAAAAATGCAAATTTTCTTTAAGATTATTTAGCATTTTTGGCCGCCGCATTTAGCAGAAAATATTAGGGTATATATCAATTAATCGGTGATGACACAAGTCTCGCCAACAGTTAAAGAGTCAGGAAAATTTATGTCAGATAAAGTTGAAGGCACTGTAAAGTGGTTTAATGAAGCTAAAGGTTTTGGTTTTATCGCTCAAGACAACGGCGGACAAGACGTATTCGCTCACTACAGCGCTATCCAAGGTAACGGTTTCAAAACTCTAGCCGAAGGCCAAAAAGTGTCTTTCATCTTAGGTGATGGCAAAAAAGGCCCACAAGCTGAGCAAATCGAAGCTATCTAATCTCATTTATTATTAGGCTAACTGCTTGCCAGTAAGCTTAATGACAATAAGATTATCAATACGCATTGATTACTTTGTTTGTTAAAACAATAAAAATACTGTATCGACTTTAAAAAGAAGCAACCTCTTATCAGGTTGCTTTTTTATGGGAGTTTTTGGTATGACAAAGTGTTGGTAATGTAAGGTACTATTGATTTTGACGGTCAACATCATCAGGTAATAACGAACAATGATTTAATAAAAATGTAATAGATAAGGTTGTATTATGAAGTGGGAAAATTGGCTTTCAATTGACTGGCAACAGGTGCTCGGGATTTCTTTATCTGCTGTAGGCTTTTATGTAGGGCTGATGTTGTTTACTCGATTGATGGGTTTACGCAGTTTTTCTAAGTTATCAAGCCATGATTTTGCGATGACGGTTGGTATTGGTAGTATATTGGCGTCGACAGTATTGTCAGATAAGCCATCTCTATTTCAAGGGTTATTCGCTGTTGCGGTATTATTCTTAATTCAGGGCGTTATTTCAGTTATCAGACGTAAGATCAAGCCGCTAAAAGCTTTGATAGATAATCAAGCTATTATCCTAATGGCTCATGGTGAGTATCTAGAAGACAACTTAAAAGAAGCCAATCTTAGTACTAGCGATGTCCAAGAAGTGCTGCGTAAAAATGGTATCAAAGCGAAAACAGAAGTGTTTGCAGTGATTATGGAAACGACAGGTGATATGAGTGTCATCAAGAATAATGATGTTGAACCTGACTGGTCTTTATTTGACGATATACGAGATAGCGAATTATTGCTTGGTGCTAGTAAGAATAGTAAGTCGCAGGTCTAGCCTGACTAATTAACTAACTATTCTTATCCGTTAACATCAAAGAGATAAATAATAACAAAATATTAAGTAAAGCTAAGGCTTAGAATGCTATAAAGGTACGAGTATTTTAAGCTACTGAACAATAAAAATCGTGAAACGATGTGCTTATAGAGTATTTATTATAGAGTGTTGACAAATTTATGACGCATTATTCACGGCGTTGTCTTGACCTTATCTGCCTGCTGACGCAAGATACATAGGTCTGATAATAACGGTTGGCTTAGCTTTAGCAGATTTCATTAGTAAGAGATACAATGCTAATATGCTCTTAGATATTGGCTCATCTTTCTTAGTTAACTATATTCTGTTGATGTAGTAATAACCTTGAGCAGTATTTTGAACGACAATTTGAACCACAACGAACCTTTGGTTCTTAACTGACAATTTTTAACTCATAACATTAATAAACGAGGAACGTATGAAAGCATTAGTAGCGGTCAAGCGTGTCATTGATTATAACGTAAAAGTTCGTGTAAAAGCCGACAACTCTGGCGTTGACTTATCAAACACTAAAATGTCAATCAACCCTTTTGATGAAATCGCAGTAGAAGAAGCGGTTCGCCTAAAAGAAGCTGGCGTCATTGATGAGATCATTGTTGCTTCAATCGGTCCAAAAGAGTCACAAGAGCAGATTCGTGCAGCCCTAGCGCTAGGTGCTGACCGTGGTGTGTTAGTCGTAAGTGACGAAAAACCATATCCATTACAAGTTGCTAAGATTCTAAAAAGTATCGCCGAAGCTGAAAGCACTGATATTATCTTATTAGGTAAGCAAGCGATTGATGATGACAACAACCAAACTGGTCAGATGCTAGCGGCATTGATGGGTATCGGTCAGGGTACGTTTGCATCAGAAGTGAAAGTTGAAGGCGACAAAGTAAACGTAACGCGTGAAATTGATGGCGGCCTACAAACTGTTGCTCTTGATTTGCCAGCGGTTATCACGACTGATCTACGTTTGAATGAGCCACGTTATGCTAAATTGCCTAACATCATGAAAGCGAAGAAAAAGCCACTTGATGAGAAAACGCCAGCTGATTTCGGTGTTGATATGACATCTAAGCAAGAAATTATTAAAGTCGTGCCACCTGCTGACCGTAAAGCTGGTATTACAGTAGGGTCAGTTGATGAGTTGGTCGATAAGCTAAGAAACGAAGCAAAAGTCATTTAATGTTTTAATGATTGGATGCTTCGCTACGGCATATCCTGTACAAGACTATGAATTTGACTGCTTTATCTTAGATTAAATGATAGTTGCTCAAATAGCTTTGTACACAAACAACCGCATGAATAGATAATACGAATATATAAAGGACTAAAACCATGGCAATTTTGGTATATGCAGAACATGACAATGCCAGTCTAAAAAAGGCAACTTTAAACACCATCGCTGCTGCTAAACAAATGGGTGATGATATCCATGTATTGGTTGCTGGTAGTGGTAGCCAAGCTGTTGCTGATGAAGCGGCAAAAGCAGAAGGCGTGACTAAAGTACTATTGGCTGACAATGCTGCTTATGAGCATCAATTGGCAGGTAACGTAGCGCTATTGGTTGCTGATATCGCTGGTGATTACAGCCATATCCTAGCGGCTGCGACCACGACTGGTAAAAACTTTATGCCACGCGTTGCTGCGTTACTTGACGTCAGCATGTTGTCTGAAATCTCAGGTGTGGTAGATGCGCAAACGTTTGAGCGTCCTATCTATGCAGGTAATGCGACAGCGACAGTAAAAACCACAGAAGACAAAGTGGTACTAACAGTACGCACTACGGCGTTTGACCCAGTGGCAAGCGAAGGCGGTTCAGCTACTGTTGAAACTATCGATAACGTACAAGAAACTGGTAAAGCTCGCTTCGTTAACGAAGAAATGGCTAAGTCTGATCGTCCAGAATTGACCTCAGCTGGTATCGTTGTTTCTGGTGGTCGTGCCTTGGCAAACGGTGAAAACTTCACCAAGTACATTGAGCCATTGGCTGATAAGCTAGGCGCTGCTGTTGGTGCATCACGTGCTGCTGTTGACGCAGGATATGTACCAAACGATATGCAGGTCGGTCAAACGGGTAAAATCGTTGCACCGCAGCTATATATCGCAGCTGGTATCTCAGGCGCAATTCAGCATTTGGCTGGTATGAAAGATTCTAAAGTCATCGTTGCTATCAACAATGACCCAGAAGCACCTATCGCTAGCGTTGCTGATTACTTCTTAGAAGCTGATCTATTTGAAGCATTGCCTGAGCTAACTAGCAAGGTTTAATATATAGTCACAGAACTACTAAACGGCTACGGCGTTACCCTCCTTAGATGTACTATTTGTACAATCTGCAGTCGGCTGCCTTGTATTCGTCTTAGACTTCTTTGACTATATCAGTAGTAGACAGATAATAAAAAACCCACTATTAAATGATAGTGGGTTTTTTTATGCTTGATAGATAGGGTTTTAATAGCAGGTATAAATGGACGCTAAGAGTATTGTCTTTGACGTAAGGTCTCATATAGACATAAAGACCCTGCAATCGCTACATTTAAGCTCTCTTGACCGTTTGGCTGCGGTAATGCTATCGGCGTGGCACATTGCATTAGCTCATCGCTAACGCCTTGACCTTCATGACCCATAATCCAAGCCACAGGCGCAGATAAATCGTGCTCGTAAATGATAGTATCTGTATGTGAGCTAGTCGCCAAAAGCGGCACTTGTACATGATCTAAAATATTTTGCGTACTCAAGCCTTCATAAATAGTCAGGGCAAACTGTGCACCCATACCTGCTCGTAGTGTCTTGGGAGACCAAGCTTGAGCGGTCGCACTGGTACATAGAATATTGCGGATACCGACGGCTGCTGCTGTACGTAGCAGCGTACCAACATTCCCGCTATCCTGCACGTCGTTCAAAATTAAGCAGTCCTCATCGATCATCGATAGGCTAGGCGTTGGCACTTTGATCACTGCCATGATATCGATGCCAGTACCTAAGCTACGAATACTCTCATAAAGTGCGTCTGACAAAGTAAAAATAGGCGTATAAGTGGGCAGGCGAGTCAATACCTGCTGAACTTCAGGGTGACTACGCGCTGATTCAGATAGTAGTATCTGAGCAAAAGGATAGTCACTACGTAGCGCAGCATCTATCAAATGGACGCCTTCTATGACTGTCTGACCGTTCTTCTTACGCTGGCGTGCTTGGGACAACAGTGCTTTTACAAGCTTCACTGTTGTGTTCTTATCTGAGGTAATCAGCTCGGTGGGATTTAATACCATAGTGGATCGCTTAGAGAAGGGTAAAGGAGTCGTTTAGATAACCAACACAATGCCTATTATTGATTTAGCATTATGTTGGCTACTCTTAACAGGTGCGTCAATCAATTATTTTTCAGAATAATTTACGTGTAAATCTTTCACATAATTGACTTCGTTTTTGCTACCGAGTACTACAGGAACACGTTGATGGATATCAGTCGGTTCGATATCTAGGATACGATTGACCGCGTCTGTCGCAGCACCACCGGCACGTTCAATCAATAGGCTCATTGGGTTGGCTTCATACATCAAACGCAGTTTGCCCGCTTTATGAGCATATTTGGTATCAAACGGATAAGTGAACAGACCACCGCGGCATAAGATGCGATGGACGTCACCAACCATGGCTGCTACCCAACGCGTATTAAAATCGCGTCCACGTACACCTGTTTCACCAGCGATTAACTCATCAATGTACTGTTGCATCGGTTCACGCCAGTAACGATAATTTGAGCTATTGATAGCATATTCGCTTGTATCGACATCGATTTGCACATTGTCTTCTATCAGCACATAGTCAGACGTCTCTGGATCTAGGCTAAACATCACGACTTTATCAGCGATAGTTAGCGCTAGGACAGTAGAGGTGCCATATAGCAAATAACCGGCTGCTAGCTGTTTATTGCCGGCTTGCAAATAGTCGCTGTTTTCACTGGTTTGACCTTGGCGATCATACGGTAAGATAGAAAAAATCGTACCTACAGCCATATTGATGTCGATATTTGATGAGCCATCTAATGGGTCAAATAGTACCAATAGGCTACCATCGTCATTAGCAGGGGTCGCGTCATCGAGCTCTTCTGACGCAACACCAGCACAATGTGTATTTTTTGCCAATGCATCTAGTAGTAGGTCATTGGCCAGTACGTCTAGTTTCTTCTGATCTTCGCCTTGGACGTTTTGATTACCTGCTTCGCCTAAAATATCTGCCAGAGCACCTTTTCTAAGCAGTTGTGAAATTGTCTTACCGACATCAGTGACAGTGGTAATCACGTCATTGAGTGCAGGGCTAGTGGCATGTTGGTTTAGATAGTCTGCTAAGGTCGTCATAAGGCTTCCTAATAAAGGGTATGGAAAATAAAAGAACGGATAGGTGTCAAAGTAAAGAAGTAGGTGGTATTTAGCACACCTGAAATAGGTAAATTCTTAAATAGCTAATACGGCATCTTTGTCCCGACCACAAAATCGGCTACACTATATCTATTGTTATTCATTTATAGTTTTGTCAGAATTATTCTCTATGAGAATACAGCATGTCTACTCACGCTTTCTGATTGTCTGCTGAGGCTATTTTTTGGTCGAATTTGATTACGGTAAATTGTAGCAAATAAGCGTCAAAATGTCCTTTGTATCTATGCCTATCAGTGATAAATGATCGAACAAAGATGAATAAGTGATTACTATAGACTCATATAAACCCACAATAAAGACTCGCCATTATGTCAAATTCTATCGATAGTAGCGCTACACAACCAGTCTCACCGACTGATTATGCAAAATTTGATCCCAGTACGATTCATCAAAGGCTCAATACTTCACTAAGTCGTCCGCAGCTCAACACCGATGGCAGTATCAGGCATTTCTTAGGTGTTGAAGGTCTTAATAAAGCACAGCTCAAAGCTATTATTGCAAAAGCAGAGACTTTCTTTGATGAAAATGGACAGCTAATCAATCGTCCTGAGTTAGACGGCTACACGGTCATGAATTTGTTTTTTGAACCATCGACTCGTACACGGACGACATTCGAGGTGGCAGAAAAACGTTTGGGTGCCAATGTACTCAATATCGATATCGAACGTTCTAGTACCAAAAAAGGCGAGAGTCTGCGCGATACGTTGTGGAATCTACAGGCTATGACCGCGGATATCTTTGTAGTTCGACATTCAGCATCAGGTGCCGCGCATTTTATGGCGACAGAAGTGACGCCTGATATCGCTATTATCAATGGCGGTGATGGCTGGCATGCGCATCCCACTCAAGGAATGCTCGACATGTTGACCATTCACCGTGAAGCGCCGCGCCCGTTTGAAGAGCTGTCTATCGCAATCGTTGGTGATATTAAGCACTCACGCGTGGCACGCTCTGATATCAGTGCATTGCAAACACTAGGTGTGACAGACATCCGTGTTTGTGCGCCGCGCACTTTACTGCCAAAAGGTATTGAGCGTTTTGGCGTGCAAGTATATGAAAACATGGACGAGTGTGTCACCGACTGTGATGTGATCATGGGATTAAGAATACAAAATGAGCGTATCGGTTCGCCGCTATTGGCATCCTCAAGTGAATACTATAAGCATTATGGAATCACGCCAGAGCGAGTAGCGCTCGCTAAACCTGATGCACTAGTGATGCATCCGGGGCCGATGAACCGCGGTGTTGAGATTGCCTCTAGTGTGGCTGATGGCGCGCAATCCGTTATCTTAAAGCAGGTAAATAACGGCATTGCCATTCGCATGGCAGTCTTATCACTTGCGATGGAAGGTCAACGCGCTCATCAAGCGGCTGGCAAATAATAGGCTGCCGAGCGACTTATTCTCATTTATTTCATTTTATTGATACGGTAATAACGTTATGTCTACCATGCTTAATACGGATGTACCCATCCTTAATCATTTACCAAAAGCATTTAAAGATGCATTGCCGCAAATTGCAACAGAAAAACTATCTACACTCGATTCTGACCGTGAGATGTGGTTATTGCCACCACTAGTAGATCTATGCGCGCGTTTGCGTGAGCCAGGCCAGCAGCAACACGGTACGCTAAAATCAGAAGGCAGCGCTGCTCGTGGTAATGGATTTTTGCATGTGGTGACGCCACCTGATACCAATCCTATTTTAGAAAATGGCTCACTCTTAAAAGGTTTACGTGAGCGCGCCTTGAGTGATGGCGGGATTTACTTGCATATTTTGGGTGCATTGACCACAGGGTTAGAGGGCGAACGACCATCTAATATCGCAGGGCTTAAAAAGGGCGGCTGTATTGCGGTATCTAATGCGCGTAGACCTTTTCGTAATGACTTAGTATTGCTACGTACACTAGAATACGCGGCGACTTTTGGTATGAAAGTATTCTTTTATCCTGACGAGCCAAGTCTGTCTGGAGATGGCGTGGCACATGAGGGCTATATTGCTTCTTATCATGGTCTACAAGGGATCCCTTGGATTGCAGAAACGGTTGCACTGTCTACGCAGCTATTGATGGTGGAAGAGACTGGAATCGCTGCTCATTTTAGCCAGTTATCATGTAAGTCTTCCATTGAGCTCATGCGCTGGGCAAAAGACAAAGGTCTGCCGGTTACGTGTGATGTTGCGATGCATCAGCTGTATTTAACTGATGACAATCTTGAAGGCTTTAATGCTCAGGCATATGTGTTGCCACCGCTACGTAGCAATACTGACCAACAGGCAATCCGCCGCGGATTAAAAGATGGCACTATTGATGCTATCTGTAGTCATCACGAGCCATTGAACAGTACCGCCAAAAAGCACCGTTTGCTGAGAGTACGCCAGGTATCTCAAACTTTGATACGTTTATGGCGCTGGCTTGTCAGCTGGTAAATGATGAGGTGTTAACACTCTCGCAACTGGTAGACAAAATCTGCCTAAATCCTGCAAAAATCGCAGGTATTAGCGAGCAGTATGAAGCTATCGGCGGTGCAGTATTAGTCGATCCTAACCTTGAGTGGCAAGTAACCGCGCAATCGATGCTATCGAGTGGTAAAAACACGCCGTTTTTCAATCAGCAGTTGCAAGGACGTGTTGTGGAGACATTCTTTGGCTAATTTGCCCCGACAGGATAACCGTCTGCCGCCATCCTCGAAGGATAAAGGGGTTACCATGAATGGTCAGCAAGAAAAATCGCGCAGTACGGCGAGTGAGTCTATCAAAGCGGTGGCCATTTATGAGGTAGTCAAAGGTGTTGGTGCGTTACTAGGAGCAGGGGCATTATGGTGGTGGCATACCAATCTTGAGCATTGGCTGACGACCGCAACCGTTACTTGGCAGCACAGTTTCGGCCATATGCTTGCCCCGCAAATTGACAGTGCCGTACGTATTGCTCAGCAAGCAAGTAAAAACTGGCCGATGTTTTTATTATTGATATTCGCTTATGCCAGTTTGCGCTTCCTCGAAGCCTATGGCTTATGGCATGACAAAACATGGGCATATTGGTTTGGGGTACTAGGCTACGGGGTATTTATTCCTATAGAAATCTACTATCTGATCGTTAGCCCGTTTGACTGGTTTAAGCTTGGGATACTGGTTTCTAATCTGCTTATTATTATCGTGGTTTATCGCAATATGAAACGAAAGGGCTTGATATAACGTTTAAATTTAAGTCAAAAAATCCAGCATAAGACAAGTATCTTATGCTGGATTTTTTGTGCCTGTTATATTTTTAGCTTATACGTTTGCTACTCTTTCATCCTTACGAATGCTTTTAGCGACTTTACCGACGCTTAGACCTTGTACCAAGATGGAGAAAATCACCACCGCATAAGTGAGTGCCAATAGAATCTCGCGTTCAGCCCCGATTGGTAGCTGTAATACTAGCGCGACTGAGATACCACCGCGTAAGCCGCCCCACGTCAGAACTTTCCATGCGCCTGTAGGCAAATCAAGCTGACGATGAAAGGTCTTGGTCGTCATGCCTACCACGATAAATCGAGCAATCAGCGCAATCAAAATCGTCAAACCACTCGCAATAAATAAATTGCCTGAATAAGCAATCATCACCACTTCTAGACCAATGAGTACAAACAAAATGGCGTTTAAAATCTCATCAATCAATTCCCAGAACAAATCAATATAGTGACGTGTCTTATCACTCATGGCTAGCTCGCGACCACGATTGCCAACCATCAGACCCATCATGACCATGGCGAGTGGCCCTGATAAATGCCAATGACTGGCCAGCGCATAGCCACCGATGACACCTGCCAACGTTAATAGCACTTCTTCTTGATAACTATCAATACTTTTAAGCAAGTAATACAAAATCGCACCAAGTACCAGTCCGAATACAACGCCGCCACCAGCTTCAACCGCCAATGTATGAGCGACGTAGTTGGCAGTAGGGATATCACCGCTAGATAAAATCCCTAGCAGTAAGACAAAAATAACCACGCCGATACCATCATTGAACAATGACTCGCCAGCGATGACAGTCTCGATGCTCTTTGGAGCACCTGCTGACGACAGGATACCCATGACAGCAATAGGATCGGTAGGGAAATAAGCGCCCCAAATAACAGACACCAGAGAAACGGCAAGCCGAAACCAAACAACGGCAACATAAAATAAATCGCGGTCGCAATGAGCATCGCCGATATGATCGTACCAAGTCCAGCAAGGATGCCGATAGGTAGCTTGTATCGTCTTAAATCACCAATATTAACGTGTAATGCGCCTGCAAATAGCAACATCGACAGCATACCGTCTAAGAGTACTTCGGTAAAATCAAGTTGCTCCAATAAACTGACTTCGTAATCAATTAGCTGATCAAATCCTAAGAAGCCTAAAAATATCGCACCGATTGACAATAAGATAGAGATGACCATGACGCCGATAGTTGTCGGCAAACCGATAAAGCGGTGGTTAATATAAGTTAATGAAGCGGTAATCGACAAAAATATGGCGCTGATTTCTAGGATGGTGAGGCTGGTTGCAGATGCCATAAAAAGTAGGTCTCATATAAATATAAAAAGTATCCAAAGCGCAGGGCTTATAGGGACGTTATAAGTGTTGTTAGCTCTAGGTGTTGTGCTTATAAGTAATGTACTTATAAGGGCTGGTACGGTTATTTATTTAAACAGTTAATTGGTCATATCATTAACTAGACTGTGTCTGTAACGCTTGACGAATATCCGCTTCAAAATTACTAACATAAATAAAATGCTTGTGCTGAGCATCCTTATCAAGGATGAATTTCTTGGCTTGTTCGCACATAGCGACCAAATCATCGACCAGCTCTTGATAATTTAAATTCTCTTCACCAGCGCGCTGAATCAGATGCAATTCATGTAATAGTGTTTGCTGCTGTGCGCTGTTTACCCGTGCATAGTTGAGATTTACCATTGCCTGACATAATGCTTTTAATACCATTAGGTCAGCAGCTGCATAACGACGTATCTCACCGAGTGATACATTGATAAAGTCAGAAATTTTGGGGATATGAGTGACTAGTGCCAATATGGCCAGTCGCTTCTGTTTGATAGTATTTTCAGAGCTATCGTTAGTCTCTGATTGCGGTATGTGAAAATGATAAGGGCTTGGTGGCTGACGCCGCATCATGATACTCAGACAGCTGGTTAGAGACTGGACGCAATTGACCGCAGTCTTTGGATCATTGATACCAGGGGATAGTGCGCGTACAGCAATTTCCGTCATTTGACCTAAGCTATAGGCGATGTCGTTGGAGTGCGCCAATCGTTGCTCAAGTCGCAGGCAACCTGCCAGACGTTGCCAAAACAGTCCATCAGGTGCTTTAGGTATTACTGCTAGATGCGGGGTCGCTGTCCTTTGGCGATTATTTGGATGAGATGCAGGCCGTTGATAAAAGTAACCAATGACATTTTTGTCAGTGACGTAATTACCGAGGTTGATATGCATTTGTACCACGCCCCCATAGTCTTGTGACAGCGCAATCAATGACTCAAGATAAATCTGCTGTAGATAACCTGAATTTGGTGAATAAATCGGCATAGCAGGCCAGTTTTGGAACTGCTCGATATCATGGTGCTCAGCATCGCGTTGATGTTGGATATCACAATGATCGTTATACCAATAGTAAATGTTTGCAATTGCATCGTTGCTAGCATTTTGAATGACGTGTGACGCTTGAATGGCATGTACCATATGCTGCACAAAATAAACTAAAAGCAGCGCACAGATAATTGCCATGATAATAGCAAAAGTTACTGCCAATTGCGGCACACCATAAGCTACGTCAGACTTATGGATAGATTTTAGTACCAGTAAGCTATAGCTAAATGTACCGATAAAAGCGCCAAGGACAAACTGATTTGGTGTGTCGGTCAAAAAGTTACGTAGCAGCCTTGGACCAAACTGTGAGGATGCCATCGACAAGACGGCGATTGTAATCGAAAACGTCGTACCTGCCACGCCCAGTACCGCACCAGCGATGGCTGTCATAATCGCGCGCGCCGCTTCGTCATCACCAGTAAAGGCAAAGGAGATCTCTTTTACCGTTTCACGATCAAAATGCTGATCAATCGCGACTAGTAAAGGAGCAAGCAAAATACCCACGATGACACAAGCGGTTGGGATAAACCAATAGGAGCCAATCAGCCACTGCCACAAATTATTTAGGCGATCAGGCAAGTCGGTCAGCGTTTGTATTGACCACAACTTAGTGAACTGCTTAAGCCTGTTTTGACTTGCATTGATCGTACGTGTCCAGACACTGTCTCCATCATTTTTATTCACTGTGATGAGCCTTAGGGTTATCTGCTTCTGTAATAATAGCGTTTTTATGCGCACTTCTGGTCATATCTGTCTCAGCATGACTATCACTAGTCCCTAGAGGTATGATGGCTTCATTGTCGTGATCGTCATATTCAATAGCGCTGTCTTTGTCATAAGCCATCGGCTCTAGGTGCGGTGATGCTTCTAGATGTGGATCATTACCGTTGTAAGCACTCTCATTATGTCTATCTAGATTATCATGTCGTTGTACGTTTTCAGTGGCGGCAGAGGTTTTTCTAAATAATTTATGGTCATCGCCATGCTTATTAGTAGACTGTTTACGCGGTTCGCTATTGGCAAAGATAGCATTTAGCGGCAGATGCAGTTGCTGTTTGGCATACGCTTCAGTATTTTCAAAACGTTTTACCAATAAACTTAGCCAAGGCTTTTGACCTTCCAGTTTCATCTCATCCAACTCGTCCTTGATAGGAAGTGGGTAGGGCAAGGTACGATAAAAGTCCCATAACGTCATTCTACTCAGGTCTCTTTTGAGTACGTAGTCATCATCATCTGTCATGGTGATAAGATTGCTGTCTTGCAGGTAGTTGATATAGGTATACCATTTCGGCAGCTCTTTGCGACCTAAGACATTGCGCAGCGCTTGTTCGCTAACGGCTTCACCTTTTAAGTGGTGGGTATAGACCAAATTCAACATATCTAACAAGCTGAGTAACGGGTGACGAGGGTAGACTTCTTCTGTCTCAAAAATGGTCAAGGTATAGCTGATTTCAACGCCTAATAAAATCAAATTCCACGACAGATAAATCCATAGTAGAAAGATAGGCAATGCGGCAAAAGCGCCATAAATCGCTTCGTAGCTGGTAAAGTTAGCCATCACTGTACCAAACAGATGCTTCATTAATTCAAAGACAATGGCCACAAACACGCCAGCGATGGCTGCATTTTTTGCTGGTACACGCGCCTTTGGAATAAACCAGTACATACCGATAAAGCCCGCCATCGTAATACCAATCGATGCCATTTGTACCCAAAAGCTCCAGTCGATACCGTAGCCTGCAATTTGACGATTAAGAAAGCTCAGACTCTGTACGGTACTTGAAGCGATAAAAGCGGTGCCCAATACCAGCGGCCCTAGGGTAACTATAGTCCAATAACGCAGCATGCTTTTGATGCCACCAGAGCGATCTTCTACTCGCCAGATTTGGTTAAACGCGCGCTCGATGGTGGTCAAGGTCATGATAGTCGTAAAGAATAAAATCATGGCACCGATAATGGTTAGATTGGATGATTTTTCGGCAAAGCTATTAATGTACTCACTAACTTGCATGCTCGATTGCGGCAATAGATTACTATAAATGACGTCATAGATCTGCGCTCTAACCGATGCGAGAGCTGGTACGGATGATAAAATCATCAGTAATACCGTTAATACCGGTACGATCGACAGCATAGTGGTGTATGTCAGCGAAGCTGCCTTTTGCTGGCAATTATCTTCAAAAAAATGCCGAGTCAAAAACCGTAAGAACTGAAACCAACGCTGTTGTAAAAACGGGAGTTTTTGAGATAATTTTTCCATGTCGACCATTAAGCAAAAGTAAGAGTGACAATAGTGTAACAAAGATGAACGGTTATCATCTGCGGTTTAATTGTGTCAAAAT
Organism: Psychrobacter sp. ER1; assembly: GCF_048631835.1. NCBI lineage: Bacteria > Pseudomonadati > Pseudomonadota > Gammaproteobacteria > Moraxellales > Moraxellaceae > Psychrobacter > Psychrobacter sp. ER1. Next base: position 765,592 of record NZ_CP184640.1, read on the forward strand.
GCACTACCTAGCACATCAGATACAATATAAGTCAGGTTATCAATCATGGTTATTTGCATGACAGTGAATGACTCGGGCATAATGTGCACATATTCTACAATGCCAGTTAGTCATATATTTCGCCGCATTTTTGGTGGCCAGTATGGCTAACGATTTTATAAGGAAGCTTTGCTAATGAGTCAGACCGACCCTTATGTTTTGGTGCTTTATTATTCTAATTACGGTACGACTAAGACATTAGCATATGCTATCGCTCAAGGTATTGAAGATGCTGGCATGACCGCGCGTATCCGTACGGTACCGACAGTGGCACCTGAAACCACGTCAAGCAAGCCTGCGATACCTGATGAGGGCGACTTGTACTGTACGATGGACGATCTCAAGGACTGTAGCGGTCTTGCGCTTGGTAGTCCAACCCACTTTGGTAATATGGCCGCACCCATGAAGTATTTTTGGGACAATACCGTGACCCTATGGCTGGCAGGGAACCTACAAAACAAGCCTGCATCGGTGTTTACGGCGACAGGTTCCATGCATGGTGGCCAAGAAACGACGTTGTTGACGATGATGTTGCCCCTGATGCATCACGGTATGGTTATCGTAGGTGTGCCCTATGCAGAGCCAGCATTGAACCGTACTCATCGCGGCGGCACGCCTTATGGTGCTAGCCATGTCAGCGGTGCATCGCATGATCAGCCAATATCTGCTGACGAGCGAGATTTGGGTATTGCGCAGGGTCGCCGTTTAGCGATTACGGCAGCTGCATTAGCACAGGCTAATTGGAGCCGATAAGTAACTTTTATAAACCTGCTGTCTAGAAGCGTCTGAGTCTCAAAGTTTATGATTGAATTCCTATAATCACTTGATTATAAGCAAGTGGTTATAATCAAGCTCTACTTATTCACATTCAGCAGTATATTATTCATTTAGGAAATCAAAATATCTAATGGCCACAACCCGCTCTAATACAAAGCCTCTTAAAACGGTTAAGCCTATCGCACCTATTGCACAGCGCTTAAAGGTTACGTGGTTAATTTGGCTCGTTTATAGACTGCTCGGATTGCCTATCTTTATTAGTATCTTTAATCCTAGTAGCCCTGATATTGTTGGCGGTATTGCTTGGCAGGCATTATGGCTAGTGCCCGCATTGATTTTGACGCCATGGATATTGCGCGGTCGTTCACCTTATGCATTGTTAATAAGCAGCATGTTTACCTTGGTATATTTGGGTGCGAGTGGCGTGGTGTTGTTTACTCGTATATATGGCAGTAGTTGGGCAGAAATCGCCGTATACTTAGCGGATTTCTTACTATTGCTTGCCATTAATGTTTGGCTATTTATTCTGCTTAAACGCCTGCCTTCGATGAACAATGTTGTGAAGAAACCTCGTCAATAATTGAAGTTATCTAAAGCCTAATAAGTTATACCTATCAATCTAAAACCATAAAAAGCGGCACTCCATCTAGAGCGCCGCTTTTTTGTTTATAACTTTCAAGATAAGTAGATTAGTTAATCTTAGTTAATTCTAAATCCATTTTCTTACCATCGTTAATTTGGCTAACTTTAACTGGCATATAGTCCAAGCTTGGGGCTAACCAAAAACTGGTAGAGCGGCTATCGTCATCGTGGACGCGGTCAATGCGTACCGTATCAAAGGTACCCGCTGGTACGGTAATCTTAGTGCTGCCTGATTTTTTAAATGGCGTCTTCTCGATTTTGTCTTTTTTGCCATGTAATAATTACCAGAGAATTTACCGTTCAATAAATCCTGACGAATTTGTACCTCAAGGCTCAAATCATCAAAGGCTTGTTGCGACATATTCATAGTCGTCGACTTGCCTTTATAGTTACTGGTGACTTTTTTACTGCTTGGGTTAAAGTCTAGTTTGTGCGTGCGACCCATGCCAAGTAGTTTGTACGTAGTGCTTGCCTGCGTGGGACTGACATTGTTGCCATTAATCGTAAAGGTGCTGTTTTGTGAGGCGCTAGCCACACCAGCGACGCGAGCCTTAACGTTATATTTCCACGTATTACCAGATTTACTCAGCGTACGAGTTGCTGTGCCTTTGTATTTGTCCTCAACGGTAAAACTATAATCGGCAGTTGATGGTTGGACGGTTTTTGCGCTAGCTAGGTAGGTGCGGTCATACTCAAAGCTCCAACGGTAGAGATACTGATGCCTGTTACTAAGGCAGATAAAAATTTAGATGGACTGCGTTTTGCGTTATTAGCATTATCAATATTGTCGCTTGATGACTTTTTGTGCATTGATGAAAAACTCATAGATACCCCTTCATTAATTTATTGCCGATATAGCAATTTTTTTCGTTCGTTCTTATTATGTTTACCAGACCTATAATGGTCATACGCTGTTACATTTTCAAGCGTAGTGTCATACCGCTTCGTGTAGAGCTTGTAGCAAATGTTTCTATAGTTGATTTGGTATTGGTCAAAATATAAATTCAGCTCACTAATATTTTTAAATATTCCTATTTCTTGCCCTTTATTTTACTAGCATATCGACTCTATCAAATGTAAAGCATCGATATGAGATGTTGGTTGATCAATTTCTGCAAAATAATCTTGTAAATTTTTGGGCTTTACACTTGAACCGAACTCACCTTGCCCCCACTTTTTGTTACAAGCTCAAGGCTTATCTATAAAGCATTGTTTTTGGCAGTGTTTCCTATAGATACTGGTATTGAGACCATTAATTCAAATAAACCCTTAATTTTATTAACCAACTTTTGGAGTCATATCGATGAACATTCGTCCTTTACATGACCGTATTGTCGTCCGCCGCATAGAAGAAGAAACAAAGACTGCTGGTGGTATCTTGCTTCCTGGTTCAGCACAAGAGAAACCTTCACAAGGTGAAGTGCTTGCAGTTGGTAATGGTCAAGTTCGTGACAACGGTGAAACTCGTGCGTTAGATGTAAAAGCTGGCGACAAAGTTTTGTTCGGTCAATATGCTGGTCAAACCGTAAAGGTTGACGGTGAAGAACTATTGATTATGAAAGAGTCTGATGTATTGGGTGTGCTAGAAGGCTAGTCCTTTTGAGTATTATTTTATACTCAGCGCATTTTGATAGCAGTTTCTGATAATCGCTTTTGATAAGCAACTATCAAATCAATCAATTGTATTCTCATACTTATAATAGTGGAGTAATTTAACATGGCAAAAGACGTAAAATTCGGCATTGATGCCCGTAAACAAATGATGGACGGCGTAAACGTTCTAGCAAATGCAGTACGTGTAACACTAGGCCCTAAAGGTCGTAACGTTGTTATCGACAAATCATTTGGCGCACCTACCATCACTAAAGATGGTGTTTCAGTTGCCAAAGAAATCGAGCTAGAAAACAAATTTGAAAACATGGGTGCACAGCTGGTACGTGAAGTAGCTAGTCGCACTAATGATGTCGCTGGTGATGGTACAACCACTGCAACTGTATTGGCTCAGTCAATCCTACAAGAAGGCATGAAGTCAGTTGCTGCTGGCATGAACCCAATGGATCTTAAGCGCGGTATCGACAAAGCGGTACGTGAAGCAGTTAAAGAAATTCATAAACTATCAACGCCAGCTGACGATCACAAAGCAATCGCTCAAGTTGGTTCTATCTCTGCAAACTCAGACACCAAAATCGGTGAGCTGATTTCACAAGCGATGGAAAAAGTTGGTAAGCAAGGCGTTATCACTGTTGAAGAAGGTTCAAGCTTCGAAGATACCCTAGAAGTTGTAGAAGGTATGCAGTTTGACCGTGGTTATATCAGCCCATACTTTGCTAACAAGCAAGATAGCCTAACTGCTGAATTTGAAAACCCATATATCTTGCTAGTTGACAAAAAAATCAGCAACATCCGTGAGATCGTGCCATTACTTGAGCAAGTAATGCAGCAGAGCAAGCCGTTGCTAATCATCGCTGAAGATGTAGAAAACGAAGCACTAGCAACACTAGTTGTAAACAACATGCGTGGCGGCTTGAAAACTTGTGCCGTTAAAGCACCAGGTTTCGGCGATCGTCGTAAAGCAATGCTAGAAGACATCGCAACGCTAACTGGCGGTACTGTAATTTCTGAAGAGATTGGTCTAAGCCTAGAGACTGCTACTCTAGAGCAACTTGGTACTGCTAAGAAAGTGACGGTCGGTAAAGAAAACACCGTTATCGTTGATGGCGCTGGCAACAAAGCTGACATCGAAAACCGTGTTGAGTCTATCAACCGTCAAATCGAAGAGTCTACTTCTGACTATGACAAAGAAAAGCTACAAGAGCGTGTTGCTAAACTAGCAGGCGGCGTAGCAGTGATCAAAGTCGGCGCAGCAACTGAAACTGAAATGAAAGAGAAGAAAGACCGTGTTGACGATGCGCTACATGCGACTCGTGCAGCGGTTGAAGAAGGCGTTGTACCTGGCGGCGGTGTTGCCTTAGTTCGTGCGATGAATGCATTGTCTGAACTACGCGGTGATAACGACGATCAAAACGCTGGTATGAACATCCTACGTCGTGCGATGGAAGCACCACTACGTCAAATCGTAACCAACGCTGGCGAAGAAGCTTCAGTTGTGGTTAACGAAGTGAAGAGTGGCAGTGGTAACTACGGTTACAACGCAGCGACTGGCGAATATGGCGATATGCTAGAGATGGGTATCCTTGATCCAGCTAAAGTTGCTCGTTCAGCGCTAGAAAATGCTGCATCTGTGGCAGGCTTAATGCTAACGACTGAAGTTATGATTACTGACTTACCGCAAGGTGATGATGGTATGGCTGCTATGGGCGGCGGTGCTGGAATGGGTGGAATGGGCGGCATGATGTAATTTTACTTCTGCTGCAAAGCGATTTATCTTTGTCAGATACGCTCAATGTACAATAAGTACTATTTTTGCTTATCTTCCTCGGTAAATCGTTTTTCGCTAAAAGTATGATTTTGTCATAAAGTCTATTTGACTACTAAAGGCTCTGTTATCGAAAGATAGCAGGGCTTTTTTTTGTTTGATTTAAAGTAATAATTGGCATTGTGCAGAAAATCAGAATAGGGATAACTGATTAAAATTATCCATTACTTAATAATATTAGTATTACTAATATTAATTTAAATTTTCAATTAATAATTTATTAGGATATAGTTGATATAGCGAATATATTCGCTAACAGCGTTTTAACTTAGAAGGAATAAATTAATCCAAAAGGAATTCAAAATGAAGATTTTATCGATTGCGATGGTAGCATCAGCCCTAGTGTTAGTTTCTGCTAGTAGTTCAGCTGATCCTAGTTTAGATAGGTTTAAAATGCAAAAGCCGATGGAGATGTCTAGCGTTACTCATTCTAAAGTTATGCAGTTATCGTTTAACAATAAAGAGCGCTACACAAGCGAAAAAGAAATTTATGAAAAAGTTATGAGAGGTGCCAAAGCAAACGGCTTTGAGCTTAAAGAAATAGAAGCAATGAAAATCGCTCACATCGTTGACGGCGCTTTGGACAATGAGCCACCAGAAGCGGCTTCTATTAATATAAAAGTCACTATCCATTTAAAACGACCAATCAAAATAGAAGTTGAGATTTCCCTATAATATGGTGAATACAAATCTATTGTTAATAAGCTACCTACTATGAACGACTTACTTATCCCTCTAAAATAAAGTCCTAGTAATATTTCCTATATTAGGGCTTTGTAGTTAAAGCTCATCAAGTCCTCTATTAATCTGCCGTATCTCGTTTAAACGTCCATGTCGTCATATCATACACTTCTTTATCATAGCCATATTTTATCAAATTCAAATGAACTCATTATAGGTCTTTCTACTCAATAATTATCGAGCGAGACATTGTGCTCCTAGTCGGTACAAAAGAATCTCACACAAAAATAGGTAGAGTCGTCTTATTGATTACCTTTCTCACCGATAAATGAGTGTGTATATCTTTTACGCTAGCAAGCTTGTGCAGCTTACGTGTGAACCGCTCATAACCATCGAGATTGGGGCTTACCACTTCTAATAAATAATCATAAGAACCCGATACCACATGTCCATTAATCACCTCGTCCATATTGGACAGAGCGCGTTCGAAGGCTGCGATAGATTTTTCTTGGTGGCTGTTGAGACTGACCTCCACAAAGAAACTCATCGCAATACCTGCTTTGGCTTTGTTTACGTTCGCTTGATAGTTTTCTATATAACCTTCGTCCTCCAAACGCTTTAGGCGTCGCGCGCAAGGAGAAGGCGACAGCCCTATACGTTCGGACAGTTCGGCTGTAGATAAGCGCGCTTCTTTCTGGAGCACTTCCAAGATATGGCGATCGATTTTATCCATAATTTACCTTTTGGCTTTTTAAGCCAATAATTTTTATTTAATTAGCATTATCCACCAAATATTTGTAAAATTGCAATGAATAAATAGAGATAAAAGCGTGTATTTTAATCGATAATTGGTCTTTGTATAGCAGCCTAAGACACGACTATGAATACGATATTCCACCCCTCATCGCGCAAAAATCCTTTGTTTATTATGTCGCCACTAACCAAAGGCTATGTGGCTATGAGTATTGTATTATTGATTTGGTCAGGATTTGCGTTGACTGTACGAGCGGTTAGTACATCGTCGCTAAGTATTGCGGATGTCATGCTCATTCGTTTTAGTGTACCGCTGGTCTTATTGACTCCTTGGGTACTCTCTAGTTGGCATGAAGTCAAAAATATAAGACTGCCAGATATCATGTTCGTTTTACTTGGTGGCGTGCCTTTTCTTTTATTGGCTGCTTTTGGTGCAAGTACGGTACCAGCAGCTTATGTTGGTACTATTTTGACAGGGACGCCAGTTTTCTTTGCCGCAATATTGTCTTTTATTTTTTATCGTCAACGAATATCATTAAGAAAATTTGCCGCATTAATTCTTATTCTCTTTGGTATCGCTACTATGATTGGCGGGCGTGCACAGTCAATACCTAATAGTCTTCTGTACGGTGTGGGGTTATTGTTGATGGCAAGCCTGATTTGGGCGGGTTATACCTTAGGGTTAAAAAGCACCAAACTGAGTCCAATAGCTATTGCGATCGTGCTCTCTTATACCTCGTTTTTTCTGACATTGATGATGGTTCTGTCTGGTATTGTAGAGACGAATATAGGGTCTGTATCTTTTGATGAAGCGCTTCCGTTTATCCTAGTACAAGGACTTGGTGTAGGGGTGGTATCAACCATCGCGTTTTCTTATGCAGTCAAACAATTGGGCTCCATTCGTACCTTATTACTTGGCTCTTTATCCCCAGGATTAACCGCTATACTGGCTGCGCTGATACTCAATGAGTCTCTATCAGTCATTATGATATGCGGCATCGTACTCAGTACCATTGGTGTCATCTTGTCCAATCGAGCGAAATAAACTAATTAAGGAAGTATCATGATGTTAAACAATATGCCTATCATCAATGGTGATCCACTGTGGGCATTGTTAGGTAGGTTTCGCGCTGACCAGCGTAAACATAAAATAGATCTATTGGTTGGTGTCTATCGAGACGAGCATGGCAATACACCTGTGATGAAAACAGTGCAAGATGCAGAAATACATCTTGCTCATCAAGCGCATTCAAAGGCTTATGGCATGTTATCGGGTAACGCTAATTTTAACCAGCAAATGGCAAAATTTGTACTGGGTGACAGTCCAAGTCTAAAAACCAATGCACGATTCAGACGGTTGGGGCATCAGGTGCATTACGACTCATTGCTGACTTTATCGCCACGCTCTCTCCAGATTCAACCATTTGGATCAGCGACCCTGGCTATATCAATCATCGTCCGCTGATGGAAGGTGCTGGGTTAACGGTTGATACGTATCCATGGCAAAATAAAAATGGCCAGTTAGACATTGATGCGTGTTTTGCCGCGCTAGAAAAAGCAAAAGAAGGAGACGTACTGCTATTGCATGCGTGCTGCCATAATCCTACCGGTATAGATCCTTCTTTAGAGCAGTGGCAAATTTTTTCTGATAAATGTAAACAGAAAAATATTGTCCCGTTTATTGATATGGCGTATCAAGGTTTTGGAGATGATCCTGATGCCGATGCTGCAGGACTTCGTTTAATGATTGAAGACGCTGACTTTGCATTTATCGCCGCCAGCTGTTCAAAGAACATGGGTCTATACAATGAGCGTACTGGTATTGCCACGGTGATGACGACGAACCATGAGCGTCACGCAGATATACAGACACTCTTAGAAACCATCACACGTGCCAACTACTCCATGCCGCCCAATCACGGTGCCGCAGTGGCTTCTTATTTGCTAGACAGCCCAGACGCTTGGTTAGTCGAGCTGGCAAGCTACCGTGATAGGGTAGATACTATTCGCCAAGCATTAGGCGCAGCACTAAAAGATAGGGGTGCACCTGCAGAGTTTTTGGACATTTCGCAACAAAAAGGCATGTTTTCTCTATTACCGCTAACAGAAAATCAAATGCTGATACTGCAAGATGAGTTCGCTATCTACGGCATGCCAAATGGTAGAATCAATATTGCCGGTTTGAAAATGACGGAAATCCCTCAACTGGCGGGCGCCATCATATCGATTATTTCACGTTAGAGAATAATCTTTATAACTCAGTGCAATGGTTTTATCCATCAATCGCCACAGCAAGAAGGACACGACTATTTATACTTTATATTGGGATAAGGGTGGTGCCAATATGGCCACCCATGCTGTCTTTGAGGAGTTAGGCGCGTCTTATGAAATGATAGAAATAGACCTGTCTAAAAATATGCAAAAATCAGCTGAGTATCTAGCCATTAATCCAAATGGCAAAGTACCTACGTTGGTGCATCAGGGACAGGTTATTTATGAGTCTGCGGCAATTTTAATGTATGTGTTAGATCAGCACCCAGAGTCTGGGCTAGCACCTGACACAGGATGCTCTAAGCGCGGTGTCTATTACCAGTATTTGTTTTGGATGTCTTCTACACTACAAGAAGCTGCCAATCGTTGGGCACATCCCGAGCAGTACATTAGCGGCGAGCACAATTTGCAACAAGTGAAAGATAAAGCGAATGACGTACTAACCTACTGCTGGGGTATTGTTGAAAAGGGATTAGCAAATAATGGTCCATGGTTGTTGGGCGATAAATTAAGTGGGGCTGATTTTCATTTATTTATGATTGCTCACTGGAGTCAGCGATATGCGAGTCGAGCACAAGACTGGACACACCTAAGTGCACACTATCAAGCCATGCTAAACCGCGCCTCGATACAAGAAATGATGGCACAAGAAGGATTGTTGTGATCTGTTCATATGTTCAACCAAAGGATATCTGATGATTGGGCTAGAAGCACTGAATGCAATGCTTCTAGTGACCTCTAGGGATTGTAGTAAATATAGTTTTTATATCAAGCTACTGATCCGCCGCATCTCGTCTAAACGTCCACGTCTTATCATCAGACGCGTCTTCACAGTAGTAATACCCTGCCAAATCAAACTGCTTTAGCTGCTCAGCATTGGTCAGCTTATTATCAGCAGCATATTTGACCATCAGTCCACGTGCTTTTTTGGCATAAAAGCTAATCACTTTGTATTGACCATTTTTCTCGTCTTCAAATCGTGGCGTGACGATATTTGCCTTCAGTGCTTTCTTTTTACCGATTTAAAGTATTCATTAGAAGCCAAATTCACTAATACCTTGTCATCGCTGTCAGCCATACGCGCATTGATAACGTTAGTCACTTCCTCACCCCAAAACTCATAAAGATTGTCACCGCGCTCATTTTTCAGCTTGGTGCCCATCTCTAAACGATATGGCTGGATCAGATCGAGTGGCTTTAGTACTCCATACAGTCCAGACAAAATACCTAAGTGCTCATTGACATAAGTAGCGGTATCTTTGTCCATATGATACATATCAAGTCCAGTATAGACATCGCCATCGAACAAATAGCCTGCAGGCTTGGCGGCATTATCAGAGGCATCGTTAGTAAATGGTTGCGCTTCACTCCAATGCCATTGTTGATTGCGCGTGGCATTAAGCTGAGCCAAATCGTCAGATATGCTCATCAGCTCTTGTAGGTCAACAGGCTCTTTTGACTTCAGTACTTTCATCAATTCTTGTGAGCGCTTGATTAGCTCGGGCTGGCTATAGTAGTTGCCTAAATTCAATGGTATAGCGTCTGTTTCGTTCAGGGATTTGGCAGGTGAGAGTAAAAAATACATGGTTATTCCTTATTATAATGAATCGATGACGGGTTTTTTCGAGTGTCAAGTATTCTTATTATACGGTATGCATGGGTGGAACTTGACTTCACCTTGCTTATTTTATGTTTATTGACGTTATATTTTTAATAAAAAAACAGATTTAGGGTTAGAGAATAAATAGAGGTAGGCCTGTATCTATAAGGGCTAAGCGTTTTTCGGAAAAATAAAAGGCTTTAATATACCAACAAAAAGTATGCCAATGGTGTAAATACCTAAATTTTTATTTTACTTGTGGGTCATCATTAGACAATGAAACTTGACGAACGATATCTCTATAATAAAAAGGCATGATGGTAAAGTAGCTATCATTTATTAAATTGATAACCTTTGGTCGCTGTAATGGATTAATCATGATCAAAGGGTTTTGTCCCCTGTGCTTTTTAGATGTGCGTTGAGGGTATTAAAGGTAGTCGTGAGACGTAAATATAGTCATTGGACGTAAGTAAGGAGACGGTATGAAAATCGGTGTAATCAGTGCAGATATCACGAGCGAGAGCCGTGTAGCCATAACCCCAGACGCAGTCAAAAAATTGCGTAAACTTGGGTTTGAAGTCGTCATTCAGTCAGGTGCAGGCCAAGCAGCATACTATGCTGATGAGTTGTATCAGGCTGCGGGTGCCGACATTGCCAGTAGTCGCACCGAGGTGATTACCCAGTCCAAGATTATTACCACCGTCAGTGACCTACCAGCGGAAGCCACTGAAAGCTTATCGTCTGGTCAGATCGTCATTGGCATGCTCGACCCATATCGCAACACTCAGCTTGATACTTATGCAGCCAAAGGCGCGACAGTCTTTGCGATGGAGTTATTGCCTCGTACACTGTCACGCGCACAGAATATGGATGTATTGTCGTCACAAGCCAACCTTGCTGGTTATAAAGCCGTATTGCTCGCGGCCAATGAGTATTCACGTCCTTTCCCAATGTTTATGACTTCAGCAGGTACGGTTAAGCCAGCTAAGGTCGTTATCCTAGGTGTTGGTGTTGCAGGTCTACAAGCGATTGCGACAGCCAAGCGTTTGGGTGCAGTGGTAGAAGCCAGTGACTTACGTCCGACCGCTCGCGAGCAAGTGGAATCACTTGGTGGTAAATGGCTTGATGTGCCGATGAGTGCAGAGGAGGCTGAAACAGCTAAGTCTACCGGTGGTTATGCATGGACGCCATCAGAGCAATATGTCAAAGATCAAGCAGCTGTCGTAGATAAAGCGCTCAGTAATGCTGACATCGTTATTACCACGGCGCAGATTCCTGGTCGTAACGCACCGCGTTTGGTACATGGCGCAACGCTTGCCAAAATGAAGGCAGGTTCTGTACTGATCGATATGGCGGCTGGTACCGGTGGTAATGTCGAAGGCAGCGTGCCTAACGAAACCATCACCACAGACAACGGCGTACGTATCGTTGGTGCCGCCAATATCCCATCTATGCTCGCCGCACAGTCGTCAGATTTGTATGCCAATAACCTTGTTAACTTTATTACGACATTGATTGCACCTACTGGCGATGATGCATCGGCTAGCTTGGCACTTAACTTAGACATGGAAGACGAGATTCAGGGCGCACTGGCAGTGACACATGACAGTCAGGTACGACTGGCCAAACGCTAGTTTGAACAGTCTATTACCACATATTTCGTCACTACACATTTGCCAGTAATGAATAAATTTTTAGGAGGATTAGATGATTGCCACTATTTTAGCTGCAGCGCCAGCCGGTGCGGCCATGAGTAGCACACCATTTGTAGCGATTTTCACTGTATTTGTGCTCGCTATTTTTGTCGGATACTACGTGGTTTGGGGCGTAACGCCTGCATTACATACGCCATTGATGGCGGTAACCAACGCTCTATCAAGTATCGTCATAGTGGGTGCGATGCTACAGACTGTCACGATTGATGGTTCAATGTTTACACCGACCAGCTTGCTTGGTGCCTTTGCGGTATTTTTAGCCAGTATCAATATCTTCGGTGGCTTTGCGGTGACTGAGCGTATGCTTGCGATGTTTAAGCCGAAAGTGAAAAAAGCACCTGTAGCAACAGAAAATGGAGGTGACGCATGAATGATTTCTCAACAATGATTGCGGCAAATGCAGATTGGTTCTATCTAGTCGGCGCTATCCTCTTTGTTTTAACGTTACGTGGTTTGTCTAGCCCAAAGACAGCGATTCGCGGTAACCGTTTTGGTATGGCAGCGATGGCAATTGCCGTTGTGACTACCTTCTTTTTAGCAGAAGGCCCTGTGCTTTGGTTGATAATCGGTGCGATGGTGTTGGGTGCCCTTGTTGGTATGTGGAAAGCAAAAACAGTCGCAATGACCCAAATGCCAGAAACAGTAGCTTTGATGCATTCATTCGTCGGTTTGGCAGCGGTTGCGATTGCACTTGCGACGGTATTACACACTGAACAGCAGCATGGTGCCGTTGCTCGCATAGAGCTATTTATCGGTTGCTTCATCGGTGCGATTACATTCTCAGCCTCGGTCTTTGCCTTTGGTAAATTGGCAGCGAAAAGCTGGGCGAAAACATTGGTTGGCGGCTGGGTAAAACCGGTTCAAGCGCTACTATTCATTGCGATGATTGGGTTCGGTGGGGTGTATTTCGTCACTGATTCATTACCAGCATTTTATGCGATGGCAGTGATTGCGGTTATCTTTGGTTGGATGTGGATTGCCCCAATTGGTGGCGGTGATATGCCGGTGGTTGTATCACTACTGAACTCATTCTCAGGTTGGGCAGCAGCAGGTATTGGTTTTACCCTTGGCAACTCGATGCTGATTATCGCAGGTTCGCTAGTGGGTTCATCAGGTGCTATCTTGTCTTATATCATGTGTAAAGCCATGAATCGCTCACTGCTTAATGTCTTGTTTGGTGGCATGGGTACGTCAGCTGTTGCCGCAGGCGGCGATGATGGGGCACCGAAGAATTACAAAGCAGGCTCAGCAGAAGACGCAGGGTTCCTGATGTCTAATGCCAGTAGCGTGGTCATCGTACCAGGTTATGGTATGGCACAGGGCCGCGCACAGAATGCAGTAAAAGAGCTATATGAGTTGTTAAAAGAAGAAGGTGTTAACGTACGCTTTGCTATCCATCCAGTCGCGGGTCGTATGCCAGGTCATATGAACGTGCTGTTGGCTGAAGCTGATGTACCTTATGATGACATTTTAGAAATGGACGAGATCAACTCAGACTTTGCAAGTACAGATGTGGTCTTGGTTATCGGTGCAAACGACGTTGTGAACCCATCTGCGAAAGATGATCCTACTTCGCCAATCTTCGGTATGCCGATTCTAGAAGTCAGCAAAGCGCAGACGGTCATGGTCATCAAGCGTTCAATGAGTACTGGTTATGCAGGTCTGGATAACAGCTTATTCTACATGGACAAAACCATGATGATCTTTGGCGATGCCAAGAAAATGGTAGAAGAGATGGTACGTACTATCAATGGCGGCGGTCATTAATCTCTAAGCTATGTTTTTAACCATTATTATTTGCAGATAAGTTTTTAGATAAAGAAAGTCACTGAGGTGGCTTTTTTGCGTTAAAGTGGGCGACATTTATGAGCCGACTATGGATTGAGATTATTTCCAATTACGGTCAGTTTTTAATGATCACAATATTAACTGCGCTTTATGTACTCACTATACGGTATGCGCCTGATTAATTTTTTAGCTAATTTGAACTGCTTTAACGATTTACGATTACCAATTATAAATACGATGAAATAAGAGAAAAATTTATGAACATGCTACTGCGTTTTTTTATTATGGTTAGCTTGCTTAAGCAACAGCTCAAGCATCAATCGACGAGCGAAACTATCAATCTAGAGACATTGACTGCACCGACTGTACGTCATTATCGAATTTTGCCCCACGATATGGGATTTCGCGATCATTTACCCAATTATCGTTATTTATCATTTATTGAGCTAAACGTGACACGCTGGGTAAAGGCGTGCTGTCACGAGAAAGGCATTAAGTCGCTCAATTGGGTGATTGCCATGCAGGAGATGATTTATCTTAAGCAAATTAAATTTTTGGATAAAATGACGCTTAGCAGTGCAGTCGCAGGATGGGATCATAAATACGTGTATTTTGAGCATCGGTTTTTTGTCAAAAATCAGCTGATGGGCGTTGGTATGACCAAGTTTGTTTTTACAGATAGTAAAGGTATGCGCACACCAGAAGTATTAGATATGATGGGCGAGCAGTTGACAGATACGATTAACACATGGAATGAGCACCAAGTCGCGGTAAAATCGACCAAATCAGCCTAAGCCACATCGCAAAACAGTATTGAAACCCAGTATTGAAAAATAGCATCGTAAAATAACTTGGCTATAATCATTTGCTGAATTTTGGTAGGATAGAGCCCATCAAGTCGTCAATGTTAGGACGATAGCATCGTTTTTAAAATGATGATTCTCAAAACGACTAAAAATAAGGTACCGTTATGACCCCACAAAAATTAAAATGGACAGACAGCTTAGATATCGCGATTGAGCTTTATGAAAAATTCCCAGAAACAGATCCACAGTATATTCGTTTTACTGATTTGCATCGCTGGGTAACTGAGCTTGAAGGCTTTGATGATGATCCACAAAAATCAAATGAAGGCATCTTAGAAGCCATTCAAATGAATTGGATTGATGAAGCCGATTAATCGATTCAGTCTGCCAGCATTGCCACAAACAGAAAATCAAATAAACAGATAGAGAAGGCCGCATCATGACCTCACAAATTAAAGAGCTACCAGAAGCGATAGCTTGTCGCGGTATCAGCGTTCGTACCACTAATAACGCTGAGATAAGCCATGACACTGCCAAACTTGGTAGATTATGGCAAAAGTTTTATCAAAATCACGCGGGTGAACTCCCTGAAGGTGAAGACATTTATGGTGTCTATCACAACTATGAAAGCGATGATCTGGCAGGGGCGTTTGACGTTGTGGCCAGTTGGAAAGTAGCCAGCGAGCAAGATGCTCAGTCAGAAAGCGACAGTGTAGCCAGTACTAGTAATGTAATGACGGTTGATATTCCTGCAGGAAAGTACTTGGTATTTTCTGAAGAAGGTTACATGCCTAACACTGTGATGAATGCATGGGAAAGTGCTTGGGAGTATTTCAATGCGCCCGATTGCGAGCATACCCGAACGTTTAATATAGACTTCGAGCATTATATCGGTGGTAACTTAGAATACGGTCAAGTTGATGTCTATATTGGTATTGAATAAAGCTAGTAATTGGCTTAAGTAACTTAAGCTGATCAAGCCATTTTTGATAAAATAATGACAAAAAAGCGCTAACCTAAATCAGGTAGCGCTTTTTCTTTGAGCGGATGTCATCAATTAGACAGTCGCAATTAATACTACATTCAATCTAGCAACAAATTTTCCAAAATGCCTTCATAAATCTGGGCCAGTTTACCCAAATCATCGACTTCTACTTTTTCATCCACTTGATGAATCGTCGCATTACGCACACCCAGTTCAACGACTTGGGCACCAGTTGGCGCGATAAAGCGTCCATCGGAGGTACCACCAGAAGTCGATAGGGTGGTATCGACATCGGTCACTTTTTTGATGGCATTTTGACAGGCCGAAACCAGTTTTCCTTCAGGGGTCAAAAACGGCTGACCAGATAACTTCCAATGAATATCGTAGCTCGCTTTACTGTTGGCAAAGTGCTTATCAAAGATAGCATGCGTTTTTGCCTTTAGTTCATCTTCAGTCGTTTCAGTTGAGAAACGGAAGTTAAAAACCACGTTTAGCGTTTCAGGAATGACATTGGTTGCGCCAGTGCCGCCGTTGATATTCGATATTTGTAATGATGTGGCTGGGAAGTAGTCGTTGCCGTTGTCCCATGCGGTAGAAGTCAATTCAGCAAGGGCAGACATCGCCGCATGAATTGGATTAGATGCTAGATGTGGATAGGCGACATGGCCTTGTTTACCTGTAACGGTAAGCTCAGCACCTAGCGAGCCACGACGACCGTTTTTGATGATATCACCTAACGTATCAGTACTTGACGGCTCGCCAACGAGACAGTAGGTGATTTTTTCTTGACGAGCTTCTAAAGTTTCGATCACTTTGACCGTACCATTAATTGACGGCCCTTCTTCGTCCGAGGTGATTAAAAAAGCAATTGAGCCATTGTGCTCAGGATGATTGGCGACGAAACGTTCGGCTGCAACAGTAAAAGCTGCAATACCCGTTTTCATATCGGCGGCACCGCGTGCCCATAAATACCCATCAGCGATAGTTGGAGTAAACGGAGGGTAGGTCCAGTTTTTCTCATCACCTGTTGGTACGACATCAGTATGTCCAGCAAAACAAATCACTGGATCGCTAGTACCGCGGCGTGCCCATAAGTTTTTGACTTCAGCATGTTCACCGCTTTGTTTTCTATCGCCAAAATACATAAACTCGCAATCAAAACCTGCCTGCTCTAACCGTGCTGACAACATATCTTGGCAACCATCGTCATCGGGCGTTACTGAAGGGCGCTCTAACAGTGCAATACTTAAATCTAAGGTTTCTTGCTGATGAGTTGTGTGTTGCGACGTGCTTGATTGGTGATGAGAGTCAGACATGAATAAGCCTTTTGTATAATAAATTAAAATGGTAAATATAAATGAATAGTAGAGAATAAGTGCTAAATGGCTACTTCGACAAAGGGTACAAGACCATCACGGCGCATCCAAGTAGCGATAGAGTAGCGTTGGCGATGCGCGGTTTGTACTTGATGACGTAAATCGCTATCAAAAATGATTAGTCTATTGGCAACTGGCATCACTTCATGGTGCGTGCCATGCTTATCAACGACTTCTAGTACGCCGCCGTCAGTTGTTTCCCAATCATCATTGAGATAAAACACTGCTGAGATAACCCGTTCATCACGTCCAGCAGGGTTGTCACTGTGCCATTGATAGCCAAAGCCAGTCGGATAACACGCATAATGCGCTTCACTATGGCGAATACCAGCAAACAAACTACGATTGAATAGCAAGGCCAAAGCATTGATGCTTTGTAGATAGTAATAACCTGCAAAAAAGTCTTCGGTAATCCAGCGTATTCTATCACCGCGAATATCACTGATGCGAACACCAGCGGTCAGCTCTGCATCACGATAGTCAATAAAACCGCTTTCTGCTTGTAGTGCTAATAAGGCAGTACTATTGAATACGTCATCAATGATGAGCCAGCCGTCAGTGACAAAGGTGTCGAGCTGTTTATCCGTCAGCTTATCTTCCCAGTCCACTGTAAAGTCAGACATTTGCAATACGTGCTGAGTAGGAATTTCTTGGCTAACATTATGAGTATCTGGCAGCAGTAATGGTGGATTATCCTGACCTATCGGATGATCAATGACCAACGCTGTCTTGTTAAGGTTGCTAATAATCTGCGTCATTTCATCTCATTATTATCAATCAGCTGTCAATATACCGTCATTCAATACGTTTTTATTGAAAGCACTTACTAAAACCACATTATCTTTTACTCTGCCTATGCTACCATAGATGCAATTTTTCTTATTTAAACTTTTGAGATTATGAACTATAAACACGCCTACCACGCTGGTAACTTTGCTGATGTGGTTAAACACATTTTATTGGTACAACTGCTTAATCAACTGGGGCAGAAAAACAAACCGTTTTATGTGCTTGACGCTTATGGCGGTCGTGGACTGTATTCACTAAGCAGTGAAGAAGCGCGCAAAACAGGTGAGGCCAAAGGCGGTATTCAAGCTTTTCTAAAAGCAGATACCGAAAAGGCACCAGCTGCTGTCAAAGATTATATGGAAGGCATCAAGCAAGCCAAATTTACTTACGACAATAAAGTCTATCCTGGTTCGCCATGGTGGGTGGCCCATCACGTCGAAAAACCGCAGCTAAAAATCCTGATGCTGGCGTGCGTGCTGAGGCTTTTGAAGCCAAAGCGACTGAATACGATGCGTTAAACTATCAGCTACATAAGTTGCCAATTGGTATCCAGCATCGTGATGCTTTTGAAGGTATCACCGCTGTTATTCCACCAAAAGAAAAGCGCGGTTTGATTTTCCTTGATCCCCCTTATGAGCAAGAGCACAAAGATTTTACGCGCCTGATCGATTTATTAGTCGCAGCTTATAACAAATGGCCACAAGGAACTTATGCGCTTTGGTTCCCAATCAAAAACATCGAAGCCGTAGAGCTCTTCTACAAAAAGCTCAAACGTACTGAAATGAGACGTCAGTTGGTTTGTGAGCTAAACATTTATCCTAATGATGTTGCAGTCGGCCTGAACGGTACAGGTCTACTGGTTATCAATCCGCCATGGCAGTTTGATAACCATGCACGTGAGATATTACGTTTCTTACAGCCAGTACTAAAAGTAGAAGACGCGCCAAACTTGACGCCTGATAGTGCGACCAATGTGCGCTGGCTCGTCGGCGAATAGCAATAACGGCCAATAAGGATATTAAGATGACGACTCAGCCACCTATCGGCCAGCCGAATAATGCACCTGTGAACAATTCGTCCTTAAATGACGGCTCGTTGCAAGATAATGCAGCGACTCAGCCACCGTTTATTGATGAGCACGAATTTAATATTCGCCTAGCGGATAACGACAGCTATGATGGTTTGACATTTGAGGTGATTGAAGCTGAAGTAGCCGAAGGTAAGCGAGTAGTTAGTCGCGGTGTTTATTTGGCACCCAATCTGATCACAACCTTGTCGCTACTGTCAGGCTTTTACTCTATTTTGGCGAGTACGCAAGGCGAGTTCTATAAGGCAGCTTTGGCTATCTTTTTATCCGCTATTCTTGATGGCGCAGATGGACGTGTCGCACGTATGCTTAATGCGCAAAGTCCATTTGGTGAGCAATATGACTCTTTAGCAGATATGCTAGCGTTTGGTGTTGCCCCTGCTATTTTGATTTATAGCTTTGCTTTAGAGCCTTTGGGTCGTATCGGCATTGGCTGTGCGTTTGTCTTTACCGCTTGTGCTGCTTTTCGCCTTGCACGTTTTAACGTTCAGGTTGGTATTGTAGATAAAAAGTACTTTGTTGGTTTGGCCAGTCCACTGGCTGC
This sequence comes from Psychrobacter sp. ER1, assembly GCF_048631835.1. NCBI lineage: Bacteria > Pseudomonadati > Pseudomonadota > Gammaproteobacteria > Moraxellales > Moraxellaceae > Psychrobacter > Psychrobacter sp. ER1. Next base: position 784,881 of record NZ_CP184640.1, read on the forward strand.
TATATTGGTGACGTCCGCTGTGATGGTTGCAGTCGATCATAACGAGTGGATTGGTAAATACGATACAGCCGTCATGCTATTGTTTGCAGCTTGGGTCGTGACTTGCGGTCTACTGATGGTCAGCAATGTCAAATACTATAGCTTTAAAGAGTTCGATAAAAAGAAAGTGCCTTTTGTAGTGCTTATCATTGGGGTGCTAGTCATGAGCATCGTGCTCTATGATATTCCTGTTGGTATCTTAGCGATCGGTATTATTTATGCGTTATCAGGTATCGTGACTACGATTAAAACGAAAGTGAAAAGCTAGATACTGTATTTAGATTTTATATAAAGGAACTTACCGTCAGGTAAGTTCCTTTTTTACGCACTCTATATACTGCTGAAGTACACCAGCCCATATAAAAAAGCTAAATCTATAGATATAAAAGACAGTATTTAAAGTTTGATAGCGATAACAATAGGTTAGGTAAATAGAGTATCGCTGATAGAAAATAACTGAGATTATTTATAGAGTTTCCTTGTTTTCTATCTAAAACTCCGTATAATGCCACCCAGTCGAAAGGGAAGTGGTTTACTAATTTGGACGATGTAGATTGTTTGAATTAAATAGAAAATACTTCTTGACTAAATAAATATAGCGTCTATAATACGCACCTCATCAAGACGAGCTGGAAGTAGCTAGTGTGTAGATTACACATTGATAACCCAGTTAACTTGTTGAAACAAATTAAAAAAAGAAGTTGACAGACTATTAAATCATGATATGATGGTCAGCTCGCTAAATAGGATAAACCACATTGGCTAACTTATTTAGTTTGAAATACTAGCACTGGACGACAGTGTTAGACATTATTTAAAAGCATAACTAAAGAACAACTTGTGTGGATTTTTGCTGATTCAGAATGCTAAAAAATAAAGTTGACTATCTTTTCTTTTCGGGAAGATTATTAACTATAAAAATTATCATTTAAGACAGCAGAAAAACTCAAAGTTAATTCATTACGAACATAATTTTTAGCGATTTTGCCAGATTAGATGAGCCAAGTTTAGAAGCTTCTTTAAAGAGCTTCATAGCAAGATTAAACTGAAGAGTTTGATCATGGCTCAGATTGAACGCTGGCGGCAGGCTTAACACATGCAAGTCGAGCGGAAACGATGGTAGCTTGCTACCAGGCGTCGAGCGGCGGACGGGTGAGTAATACTTAGGAATCTACCTAGTAGTGGGGGATAGCACGGGGAAACTCGTATTAATACCGCATACGACCTACGGGAGAAAGGGGGCAGTTTACTGCTCTCGCTATTAGATGAGCCTAAGTCGGATTAGCTAGATGGTGGGGTAAAGGCCTACCATGGCGACGATCTGTAGCTGGTCTGAGAGGATGATCAGCCACACCGGGACTGAGACACGGCCCGGACTCCTACGGGAGGCAGCAGTGGGGAATATTGGACAATGGGGGAAACCCTGATCCAGCCATGCCGCGTGTGTGAAGAAGGCCTTTTGGTTGTAAAGCACTTTAAGCAGTGAAGAAGACTCTTCGGTTAATACCCGGAGACGATGACATTAGCTGCAGAATAAGCACCGGCTAACTCTGTGCCAGCAGCCGCGGTAATACAGAGGGTGCAAGCGTTAATCGGAATTACTGGGCGTAAAGCGAGCGTAGGTGGCTTGATAAGTCAGATGTGAAATCCCCGGGCTTAACCTGGGAACTGCATCTGAAACTGTTAGGCTAGAGTAGGTGAGAGGGAAGTAGAATTTCAGGTGTAGCGGTGAAATGCGTAGAGATCTGAAGGAATACCGATGGCGAAGGCAGCTTCCTGGCATCATACTGACACTGAGGCTCGAAAGCGTGGGTAGCAAACAGGATTAGATACCCTGGTAGTCCACGCCGTAAACGATGTCTACTAGTCGTTGGGTCCCTTGAGGACTTAGTGACGCAGCTAACGCAATAAGTAGACCGCCTGGGGAGTACGGCCGCAAGGTTAAAACTCAAATGAATTGACGGGGGCCCGCACAAGCGGTGGAGCATGTGGTTTAATTCGATGCAACGCGAAGAACCTTACCTGGTCTTGACATATCTAGAATCCTGCAGAGATGCGGGAGTGCCTTCGGGAATTAGAATACAGGTGCTGCATGGCTGTCGTCAGCTCGTGTCGTGAGATGTTGGGTTAAGTCCCGCAACGAGCGCAACCCTTGTCCTTAGTTACCAGCGGGTTAAGCCGGGAACTCTAAGGATACTGCCAGTGACAAACTGGAGGAAGGCGGGGACGACGTCAAGTCATCATGGCCCTTACGACCAGGGCTACACACGTGCTACAATGGTAGGTACAGAGGGCAGCTACACAGCGATGTGATGCGAATCTCAAAAAGCCTATCGTAGTCCAGATTGGAGTCTGCAACTCGACTCCATGAAGTAGGAATCGCTAGTAATCGCGGATCAGAATGCCGCGGTGAATACGTTCCCGGGCCTTGTACACACCGCCCGTCACACCATGGGAGTTGATTGCACCAGAAGTGGATAGCTTAACCTTCGGGGAGGCGTTCACCACGGTGTGGTTGATGACTGGGGTGAAGTCGTAACAAGGTAGCCGTAGGGGAACCTGCGGCTGGATCACCTCCTTATAGACGCATTCGGTCAGCAAGAATTCACAACAAGTTGTTCTTTAGTTTAAGCTTACGTTTTTAACAAACGTATTAGGGTCTGTAGCTCAGCTGGTTAGAGCACCGTGTTGATAACGCGGGGGTCGGTGGTTCAAGTCCACCTAGACCCACCATTTTACAATGGGGCCATAGCTCAGTTGGTAGAGCGCCTGCCTTGCACGCAGGAGGTCAACGGTTCGACTCCGTTTGGCTCCACCACTACTAAGACGGTTAAGTAAGCTTTAGATGCTAATAAATAAATAGGTATTAAATAGAAACAAGTGATTTTAACTGATTACTTCTTTCTGTTTTATACAGAATCTGTGACTCGACGAGAGCATAGAGACTATTTAAAAACATAGATATGAGTCTGGGTTAGGAAGAGCGTGTTCACGCGCACTTCTTAACCTTAATAACTCACCTCTTAACGACATCAGTTGTTATCCCAGGGGTGAGTTATTAAAAAAGTAAAGAGAACTGAATCAAGCGTATAAACATAGGTGATATCGTTATCATAATTAGATTGTATGACACTTAGAAGTCGAAAGACTACTTGGGGTTGTATGGTCAAGTAATGAAGCGCACATGGTGGATGCCTTGGCAGTCAGAGGCGATGAAAGACGTGACAGCCTGCGATAAGCTTCGGGGAGGCGGCAATATCCTGTGATCCGGAGATTTCTGAATGGGGAAACCCACTTACCATAAGGTAGGTATCCTAATTTATTAGGAAGCGAACGAGGGGAAGTGAAACATCTCAGTACCCTTAGGAATAGACATCAATTGAGATTCCCCTAGTAGCGGCGAGCGAACGGGGAGAAGCCGATTAATTCTAATGTAGAAGAACAGCGTGGGAAAGCTGACCGTAGTAGGTGATAGTCCTGTATTCGAAACATTAGAGTTAACATATTAAGTAGAGCGGGGCACGAGAAATCCTGTTTGAAGATGGGGGACCATCCTCCAAGGCTAAATACTCCTGACTGACCGATAGTGAACCAGTACCGTGAGGGAAAGGCGAAAAGAACCCCTGTGAGGGGAGTGAAATAGAACCTGAAACCGTGTGCGTACAAGCAGTGGGAGCCCACTTGTTGGGTGACCGCGTACCTTTTGTATAATGGGTCAGCGACTTATATTCTGTAGCAAGGTTAACCGTTTAGGGGAGCCGTAGGGAAACCGAGTCTTAATAGGGCGTTTAGTTGCAGGGTATAGACCCGAAACCGAGTGATCTATCCATGAGCAGGTTGAAAGTGCCGTAACAGGCACCGGAGGACCGAACCCACTGTCGTTGAAAAGCCAGGGGATGACTTGTGGATAGGGGTGAAAGGCTAATCAAACTCGGTGATAGCTGGTTCTCCCCGAAAGCTATTTAGGTAGCGCCTCGGACGAACACCATTGGGGGTAGAGCACTGTTTCGGCTAGGGGGTCATACCGACTTACCAAACCGATGCAAACTCCGAATACCGATGAGTGATATCCGGGAGACACACGGTGGGTGCTAACGTCCATCGTGGAGAGGGAAACAACCCAGACCGCCAGCTAAGGCCCCAAATTCCTAGTTAAGTGGGAAACGAGGTGGGAAGGCATAGACAGCTAGGAGGTTGGCTTAGAAGCAGCCATCCTTTAAAGAAAGCGTAATAGCTCACTAGTCGAGTCGGCCCGCGCGGAAGATGTAACGGGGCTCAAACTAGGAGCCGAAGCTGCGGATTTGAATTTGTTTTCAAGTGGTAGGGGAGCGTTGTGTAAGCCTGTGAAGGTGTGTTGTAAAGCATGCTGGAGGTATCACAAGAGCGAATGCTGACGTGAGTAACGATAATGCGAGTGAAAAGCTCGCACGCCGGAAGATCAAGGGTTCCAGTCCAACGTTAATCGGGGCTGGGTGAGTCGACCCCTAAGGCGAGGCCGAAAGGCGTAGTCGATGGGAAATCGGTTAATATTCCGATACTTGTTTATAATGCGATGGAGGGACGGAGAAGGTTATGTCAGCCTGGCGTTGGTTGTCCAGGTGAAAGGATGTAGGTTTATAGCTTAGGTAAATCCGGGCTATTCTATACCGAGATCTGATAGCAAGCTGTACTTGTACAGCGAAGTGGCAAATACCATGCTTCCAGGAAAAGCTTCTAAGCAATAGTTATAAACGAATCGTACCCTAAACCGACACAGGTGATCAGGTAGAGAATACCAAGGCGCTTGAGAGAACTCTGCTGAAGGAACTAGGCAAAATGGTACCGTAACTTCGGGAGAAGGTACGCTGTTGGTGGTGATAGGACTTGCTCCTTGAGCTGCTGGCAGTCGCAGATACCAGGCTGCTGCAACTGTTTATTAAAAACACAGCACTCTGCAAACACGAAAGTGGACGTATAGGGTGTGATGTCTGCCCGGTGCTGGAAGGTTAATTGATGGGGTTAGCGTAAGCGAAGCTCTTGATCGAAGCCCCAGTAAACGGCGGCCGTAACTATAACGGTCCTAAGGTAGCGAAATTCCTTGTCGGGTAAGTTCCGACCTGCACGAATGACATAATGATGGCAGCGCTGTCTCCAGCAGAGACTCAGTGAAATCGAAATCGCAGTGAAGATGCTGTGTACCCGCGGCTAGACGGAAAGACCCCGTGAACCTTTACTACAGCTTTACATTGAACTTTGACCTGACTTGTGCAGGATAGGTGGGAGGCTTTGAAGCCGAGACGCTAGTCTCGGTGGAGCCAATCTTGAAATACCACCCTGGTCATGTTGGGGTTCTAACTCAGGTATAACAATACCGAGGACAATGTATGGTGGGTAGTTTGACTGGGGCGGTCTCCTCCTAAAGAGTAACGGAGGAGTACGAAGGTGCGCTCAGACCGGTCGGAAATCGGTCGTAGAGTATAAAGGCAAAAGCGCGCTTAACTGCGAGACCCACAAGTCGAGCAGGTACGAAAGTAGGTCTTAGTGATCCGGTGGTTCTGTATGGAAGGGCCATCGCTCAACGGATAAAAGGTACTCTGGGGATAACAGGCTGATACCGCCCAAGAGTTCATATCGACGGCGGTGTTTGGCACCTCGATGTCGGCTCATCTCATCCTAGGGCTGAAGCAGGTCCTAAGGGTATGGCTGTTCGCCATTTAAAGAGGTACGCGAGCTGGGTTTAGAACGTCGTGAGACAGTTCGGTCCCTATCTACCGTGGGCGTTGGAAATTTGAGAGGATCTGCTCCTAGTACGAGAGGACCAGAGTGGACGAACCTCTGGTGTTCGGGTTGTCACGCCAGTGGCATTGCCCGGTAGCTACGTTCGGATGGGATAACCGCTGAAAGCATCTAAGCGGGAAGCCCACCTCAAGATTAGATTTCCCTAAAGAGCCGTTCAAGACTAGGACGTTGATAGGCAGGGTGTGGAAGCGCAGCGATGCGTGTAGCTAACCTGTACTAATTGCTCGTTTGGCTTGACCATACAACACCCAAGTGGTTTGTATGCAAGTCTAATTAATCTATCTTGTATAGCTCAGGCTATAGAATAAGAAAGAATATTTCGATATCACCTTTAACCTTGATTCAGTTAGGTTACAAGTTGATCGACAACAAGCTTAAACTTGAAGTCAACAATAACAACAACAGACTCATATCTAACCCCTTTGCTGACGACAATAGCGCGATGGCCCCACCTGATCCCTTCCCGAACTCAGAAGTGAAACATCGTAGCGCCAATGGTAGTGTGGTTCGCCCATGTGAGAGTAGGTCATCGTCAGCTCTCTATTCTGAAATATCCCCCGACATTAGCTTGTCGGGGGTTTTTCTTTGTGTCTATCTTTTATTCCTAGTGACCTACGTAGCAAATCCTATTTAAAGGTGAGCAGGAGTAACGACTGTCTGGGAGACAGTCGTCCGCAGTGCAAGGCAAGAGCTATGCTCGCAGTTAGCAGTGTTTTGCTTTAACGGCGCTCTTCTCGTTCGTCAACTTTCTATACCTAGATAAAGCCCCCAACGCTCAAGCAAAGAGGGCTTTTCTTTGGCTAACATTAAGAATTATTTTGCCAATGCTACAACGTATATGCGAACCTTACTACTTACAGAACCACAGATGTTTTCATTGCGTATATATTATTTTAAAGCGAAACCCGTGCCCTAAAACAAAAGAGATATCTATCATCAGGCAAGACTATGCCGTTGAATATAACCAAATGTATTAGATTATACCTAGCCAGTAAAGTTTATAAACGATAAAAGACACCATAATATCCGCTTCTACCCTTTTAGTATGCTAGAGGAGAGAGCCGTGAGGTATTAGGCATTGATATTGGGACAAGAAGCACCTTTTACTGCGAGTAATAAGGTATCTTTATTATTTAGCTGAGTGGCACTGTCATCTTTTGAGTAACTTAAATAGAATGATGAAACTTGCTAAAGATTGAATAGAGCTCTATATCAAGGATGAATCTTATAGCTTATTAATCGTATGCTATCTAATGAGCGTAAGTGGATAGAGGGATTAATCATTTTCTAATGAAGCTGAAATGGAAGAGCTATACTGATAGTAGATATATAAGCCATAGCAGTTTCCAGAATGAGCGTAAACCCATTCTAGAAACCACTTACTGACTGCTAACTATTAACTGTTTGTTGTATTACTTAAAATTTATCTTGGAGTTCTTTATTCTTCTTTAAATTTTGGCACACCTTTTTCCCAGACATCCCAATTGTCAACGATGTGATCGACAGTTTTTGATCCTACTAGCACGATATTTTCTACTGTTTCTGCAAAGCCACCAGCTGTTTCCCCTGGCGCTGGATCTAGATGTTGAAGCGTGGTCTCATTTGGATTACCTTGGTCAAAATTCACTGCGCCACGTAAGCTCATGATGCGTTCAATACCTACCGTTCTGTTAAGTACTTGTGCTATTGCAGCGGCTTCCATTTCAGTGATAATGTAATCATCTGCGTTATACAATTCAGCTATATATTGCGCTTGTTTAGACAACCCTGGTCCATGAAAAAGGTATCTCCTGTCATATGAGTGCCTACGGTGATAGCTGGGCTCCGTCGTGCTGCTGCATCAGGATATTTCATTCGATAGGCGCTGGCTTCTTTTGAGTCTTTTAAGGCAACTGACTGGCTTAGATGTAGATTCCATTTTAGCAGGTCAGAGTTAAGTTGATAGCGGCGAATATCTTCATAGCCTTTGCGTGGTGTAAACGTAGGTGCGCCTTTTTCACCTTCTTCAGCTTTCCAGCGGTGACCTAAGTCATAATCTACGAGCCAAGACGCCCAGCTTACATCACCTATCGTGCCTTTACTCGGTGATGTTCCTGCGACACCACTTAGAACAAAGTAGCTTTTGCTAAAGTCAAATTTGGGAGAAAGTGTGATTGCTTGCATGGACGCTGAAGACCCTACTTTACCCATCCCTAATACCGAACCACAGACACCTTCTGAATTACAATAAACTGGGCTATGGGCACCTTTTACTTTTATAGGCTTACTATCTGTAAAATATTGATTATACCAATGCTGAAATTCGCCTGCTTTATCCCCACTATTTTCACCAATTTCAAACATCGCTGCGATAAATACCTTCACTTGGATTTTATCTTGATGAGTTTCAGCTTGTGCATTACTGCAAAGTATGAATATCATGGTAAAAATAGATAAATGAAAAAAATGTTTTTTATAAACATATGGGACGCCTATTTAAAGTATTTGAGTCTGGATTTATAATTTAATTAGCAATAACTAAAAAATTCGCTAAAACTAAATAAATGCTTATATATCCAATACAGAATAGCATAATCTTTAGATAGGCTGGAGCGTTCAGTCAGTGTAGAGGGTAGGTCAAAAGGTTTTAGTTGGAGTAGAGTTTGCTTTCTCTACTAATTTTATTTAATTATTTATGCCGTGCAGTTGGTTTTTTCGATAAAGTATCTCAGGTATAGTTTTATCTATATCTTTGTGACCATATGCTATATTTCTTTGTTTATGAACTAACTATATATACAGCATCTGTGTTAATGGGTATTGGACTGGATATTTATTATTGTACAGCACTTAATAGCGACTCATACTATTTATGCTTTTCGTTATTTTAGGGCTTACTGATACTATTTTTAGGTTATCGGATATATATTTCAGTGTGTAGTAGAAAAAGACATTTTTCTACTACACATTCTAGCCTTCTTTTTTTGGGGTTACCTACTTACTACGATATTTTCTAAAGAAATGAAAACAATGTTGTTTGTCAAAAATTCAAATAATAGACTCATATCTAACCCCTTTGACTAACGCAAAAGGGGCTCTTTTTCGTCTGTAGATTGGTGTGGGAAAGCTACTAGTAATTGAGTTCATGAACTCTCCATATGATAGTCAAATAAAACTCTTATACGAAAAATTTGTCTAGAAAATATATAAAATAACAGATCATGATACATGTTTCTTGTCGAATATAAATACGTTGTGATGAATTGCTTCATTAGTCTTTTGAATATTAAATGTTTTCTTATCTTCAGGTAATCGTAGTACCTTTGGTAGTCGTGCTATTGCCATCTTTTCATTAGCAATGGCATAGTGACGATAGTATTCATTTAAGACTTCATTGCAGTCAAATTCTACGTAAACAATATTATCATTATGTTTTTTAGCTAAATTTATAATGGACAGAAAAAACTCATTTTTCGCTTCATTCTTTGAATGTTCCACATCTTCTAAAGTATAATTTGGTGGGAAACCGACCTTTATTTTTTGCCAAATACTACCATTTTCCTTAGTTTCAAGATAAAATTTTAATTTTTCTTCTAATTGATTTAACTGTATCAGGTTCTGTTCAGTACTATCGAAAGCTTCCTTGACAATTGCAATTATTTCTTTAGAAGCATTAGTGAAATTTTTAATCTCAAATTTTTTATCCTCTAATGAATCATAAATCGTATCTAGAAAATATTTGAAGCTAATTAGCCTGGCAATCATAACTTCTACATTAGAAGAATATGTAGCGATAGGTCGTAATTGAAAGTTTTGGAGATTATCTATAAGTTTATTAAAAATTTTAGTCAAATAATAAAATAAATAGTATCGATCATCACTATCAGTGACTGCATTATTAATTATATTAGGTAATTTATTCAAAATCGAAATTGTGATTTGGTGCTCATAGTCATTCATACGCTTACTGATATGATATTCTGTCTCTTCGCCGTCTTTTTTCAATTCTTTTTTGAGTAGAGGTATAATTTGTGTCTTACAAAGATGTTGTGCTTCTGCTATAAATTTGATGATTGTGTCTGATACACCAGCATCCAAAGTGTATAGTCGACTTGTACAGTATTTAACGTGTCGTATATAACGTTCTTCATCTATAAGCTCTTTTCTAATGACAACGTGTGTCAGATATACAAATAAATCATTACTACCGCCATCTTCATGCAAAAAACGTTTAATAGAATAAGGATTTTGTCTTGATTTGTCGGCAATACCTATTAAAAACCAGTAACGCTCACTTTCAATGACAAAGAACTTTTTACGCTTTGCCTCTCTTTTTATAATATCGGGTAATTTATCTTGTTCCTGAAAGTCTATATCAGTAGAATCCCATGCGCGAAAGTCTCGCCCCTGAATCTTTTGCTTAATAAATACTTCTTTAAAGTATGTTTTTACGATATCAGTATTTAAGTGCCTTATACCAGGTTGTACTATAAGATTTACATTATCGATCCAAAATGCTAAATCGTATAAAAATGCTTTTTTATACTTTCACGACTTTTTTGGTCTAAAATATGATCACCTATATCAATACGGTTAAGATAATCGATCATCGCCTCTACTTTATCAGCAAGTTCAATAGCATCATATGAATCCGGCTTGGACTCAATAAATTTCAACATCTGTATAGCAATTGCTTTTAGCTCTCGATGACGAATTGCTGTTTTAGATAACAAACTTCTCAAATCATCTGGAATGATATAAGTAAAATTTGGGCTAATATTCCTTTTTGATAATATTTTTTCGTACACACTTTTACGACTGGGTATATCGAGCTGCGGCAAAATACTGATAAGAATGGTTTTCCAGTTACCACCTAATGCTGGGTCTATCGATTTTAATTGATAAACTTGGTATTCTGAGAGCTCATACACATACATATTACAATTTCCTTTACAGAACTAATGTTTGCACAAATGCTCGCTATCTTAGCATCTATCAAATAACTATCACAGCATCTTTATTTCTCAGGCAGCTAGTTTAATAAACTAAGGTAAGATTATGACCACCTCAAAAGTAACCTACCAAGGCAATTTACGCACCCAAGCCATTCACCTACAGTCGAATAATCAAATCATCACTGATGCGCCGACAGACAATCATGGTAAGGGCGAAGCGTTTTCTCCGACTGATTTGCTAGCGACCAGTTTGGGTAGTTGTATCTTAACAATTATTGGTATCAAAGCCGAAGCGATGGACATCGATATCTCAGGTACGACCGCAGAAGTTACCAAAGTCATGGCGGCGAAACCAAGACGTGTAAGTGAAATACACGTTGTGGTTAATTTTTCGAAAGCATTGGACGAGAGTACCTTAAAACGGTTTTATAAAACCGCGTTGACCTGTCCAGTAGGCAATAGCTTGGATCCTGCCATTACTCAAAATCTAGTGTTTAACAATGGCACAGACGCCTAATATGTCTACTAAGACTTTACTCATCGTCGCTCATACGCCATCGCCCAATACTCAGAAATTGGCGCAGGCAGCTTATGACGGTGCCAATCATCCTGATATAGATATCACTGTCATTTTGAAATCACCGCAGGATACGCAGCCTGAAGACGTGTTGGCTGCTGATGCGTTACTGCTAGGTACGACTGAGAATCTGGCGTATATGGCAGGGCTGACCAAGGACTTTTTTGATCGTTGCTACTATCCTATATTAGAGAAGAAGCAGGGCATGCCATTTGCGGTATATATACGCGCAGGGCATGATGGTACAGGTACCAAGCTTGCGCTCAAAACGATTACAACGGGGCTACGTTGGTCATGGATTCAAGAGGCGCTGATACTACAAGGCGATTGGCAAGATAGCTTTGCTGAGCAAGTAGAAGAGCTTGCTATGACGTTGGCTGCTGGGGTAGAGGCAGGTATTTATTAGTTGTGAGTTGTGAGTTGTTTGGTAGTCACTAGGGCAGTATTAGACAGTGCTTGTTAATCTACTGCTACCAACGCTTAGCATAACAAACGGTCTGGGAGTATAGTGATGCATGACGATAATCTGGATAGCGATAATCCAAATAGTGAAGCAGATATTTCTGCATTGCCGTTTTCTCAAGCGTGTGAGAATAATAAACAGCCTATTCTAGAAGTACTCCAAACAGAGCTACAAGGCTTTAGTCATGTATTAGAAGTTGGCTCTGGGACGGGTCAGCATAGTGTCTACTTTGCGCCTCATTTGTCACATTTAAAATGGCAAACTAGTGATGTCACTGGTAATCATCGCCATATAATCGCTTGGCACAATGCGTATCCTACGCCCAATTTATATTCGCCATTAGCGTTTGATTTGGCGCATGACTCAGTACCTGTTAGTAGTCATTTAGATAACAGTCATTTAAATAGCAGTGATATAGACAAACCTTATGATGTGATATTTACGGCCAATACGCTGCATATTATTAGCTGGGCTTTGGTTGAGCGGTTATTTGCATTGGCTGGTGACGCACTACCTGTGGACGGTAAGCTGATTGTATATGGCCCTTTTAATGAGCATGGCAAATATACCAGTGAGGGCAATCAGCGATTTGATAGGATGTTGAGAGCAGGTAATCCTGATAGTGGCATTCGCGATAAAGAAGACATAGTCAGTTTAGCAAATGCTCATCATCTACAACTTTCTAAAACTTATGCAATGCCTGCTAATAATCAGCTATTGGTATTTCGAAAGAATTAAATACTTAGGACTGTATAAAAAAGACACCTCAATGAATCGTTATCAGATCTTAATTGAGGTGTCTTTTTGTTTGGGTTTGCTTATATTATTACTTATTCAACTTGTGCTGCTAGGTTATTTATATTCTTCTGCTAAAAAATCCAAGTAGCGTTTCCAAGAGCGCTCATCGGCGCGGGCATCATATCTATCGCTGCCAAATACGCTAAAGGCATGTGGCGCGCCGCTGTAGGTAACCATTTCGTGAGGTATCTTAGCCGCTTCTAATGTCTTGCCTAAAGTCGCAAAGCTCTCTAAAGAGACAGATTCATCAGCAGAGCCATGAAATACTAGGATTTCTCCCGTAGTTTTGTCATAGCTTTGACCCGTTGGAATATCGAATGCACCGTGGAAGGGTACAAAGGCTTTTTGCTCAAAGCCTGAGCGTGCTAACTCTAACGCGACCGTACCACCGAAACAGTAACCCATAGTCGTGCCTTTACGCACATCATTGCCTTGTAGTTGTCCTGCTGTTAATGCCCCTGCCAATATGCGACGCATTTTATTACGATCATCATATAGCTCCCCAGTTAGGCGTTTGTTTTCTTCGATAGAAGTGGGGCGAATACCTTGTCCAAACATATCGGCCGCTAATACGTTGTAGCCTTCAGCCGCTAACATCTCAGCACGTTTGCGCTCATAGTCAGTTAGACCATCCCAATCATGAATCAATAAGATAAAAGGGGCATTAGCTTTGTCCGCCTTGGCGTAATAGCCTTCGTACGCTTTGTCATCGACCGTATAGGTAACGCTCTTGGTCGTGATAGCAGCAGCCGTTTGACTGAACGTTAATGCCATTAGACCCATTGACGCGCCTACTAGCAATGAGTGATAAGGTTTTTTAGTCGGGGAGCTTAGAGTTGGTAACATGGTAGGTAGCCTTATAATTATATAAAAATAGTCGCATCGTCAAATCCAGATAAATCCGCCACATCGTCATCCTCGCCAACCATACTAAGGTATAGCTTGGGCTCGGTTTTCTTGTATCGAAATTATCTGAACTCAACGATATAAAAAGATAAATATAAGGCTAAAACCCTGCCAATTTATTTATCAATAGTCTCTGATACTTCATAAAAAGCATACCTTAAAGAATAACTACATTACAAGATTCTATTGTTAACGTTTATGTGCCTTTAAGACCATCTAAAGCAGCTGGTTTATAGCGTCTATAAACCTTAACCAAACATCAACAAGGTTTACTATATACGCAACTATATTTGACTTATTTTTTGGGTAGTATAAGTCCTAAGCCTATTATTCCTTTACGAATTTTAGTGCGGTATCAATTTAACGCTCGACAATGCTGAAAACATAGATAAATAAATGATAGATGAAGTCACCACTATCTCAAAGGATATCAAACCTGTGTAGGCACTCTTTTAATGATTTAAAAGATCACTCTCAATCTATTAGCTAGGACTTTTTATGAATAATAATATCGATCATACGGACCCCGCCAAAGACATGAACACGGAACGTGGCAATGGCGGTGAAACCCATCAGCGTGCAGGCGACGACACTAAAGTATTAACCACGCAGCAAGGTGTGGCCATCGCTGATAATCAAAACTCTCTAAAAGCAGGCTCACGTGGGCCGACGTTGTTAGAGGATTTTGTATTACGTGAAAAAATCAATCATTTTGACCATGAGCGTATCCCTGAGCGTATCGTCCATGCTCGTGGTAGTGCAGCACATGGTTATTTTGAGCTGACAGAGTCATTAGAAGAATATACGACTGCTAAAGTATTGACCGAAACAGGTAAGCAAACGCCACTATTTACGCGTTTCTCAACGGTAGCAGGTAACAAAGGTTCAAAAGATACGCCACGTGATGTGCGCGGTTTTGCTGTGAAAATGTATACAGGAGAAGGTAACTGGGATATCGTTGGTAACAACATGCCAATCTTCTTTATCCAAGACGCGATGAAGTTTCCAGATTTGATTCATGCGGTAAAACCAGAACCAGATCGCGGTTTCCCGCAAGCGGCATCTGCTCATGATACGTTTTGGGATTTTGTCTCACTAAGTCCTGAAACCATGCACAATCTAATTTGGCTAATGAGTGATCGCGGTCTACCACGTAGCCTACGTATGATGGAAGGTTTTGGTATTCATAGCTATCGCTTAATCAATAAAGACGGTAAGAGCACTTTTGTACGTTTTCATTGGAAGCCAGTATTGGGCGTACAGTCAACCACGTGGGATGAAGCAGTGAAAATCTCGGGCGCTGATCCTGATTATCATCGTCGTGACTTATTTGAGTCAATCAACAACGGTGACTATCCTGAGTGGGAGTTTGGCGTACAGTTATTTACTGAAGAAGAAGCCAATGAGTTCCCATTTGACCATCTCGATGCGACAAAACTGATTCCAGAAGAATTGGTACCAGTAAAAGTCGTGGGTAAGATGGTATTGAACCGTTATCCAGATAATTTCTTTGCAGAGACTGAGCAGGTAGCATTCTGCCCATCGCATTTGCCACCTGGTGTTGATTTTAGTAATGACCCATTATTACAAGGTCGTTTGTTCAGTTATCTAGACACACAGCTATCACGTCTAGGGTCGCCAAACTTTGCCCAGATTCCTATCAATGCGCCAAAATGTCCGTTTGCTAACAATCAGCAAGATGGTCATATGCAGATGCAAGTGCCTAAGACGCGTGTACTCTATGAGCCCCAAAGTCTAGATCCAACTCGTCCTCGTGAAAGCGCTAAACGTGGTTTCAACTCATTCCATGAGCAACTAGATGATGGCGTAAAAGGCCGCGTACGTGACGAGAGCTTTGCCGATCATTATAGTCAGCCACGTATGTTCTATCGTAGTCAGACAGCAACTGAGCAAGCACATATAGCAACTGCTTATGCGTTTGAGCTAGGTAAAGTAGACACAGCCCATGTGCGTACGCGTATGCTTAGCCATTTGATTCATATCGATGAAGACTTGGCCAATCGCGTAGCAACGGCCTTGGGTATGGAGCTACCAGAGCCAGCTGACGCAGCTGCACCTGTCCAAGACTTGGGAATCTCTAAAGCGGTACAAACTATTGGCCTAACGCCTGATAGTCTAAAAGGTCGCATGATTGGTATCTTAGTTGCAGAAGGCTCTAATAGCAGTGAAGTCAAAAAATTCGAAGATGCCGCCAAAGCGCAGGGTGCTAGCGTCAAGATTGTAGCGCCTAATAAAGAAGTCGTATTGGATGATGGTACACGCATACAAGCTGATGAGCGCCTCGCTGGTGGTCCGTCAGTGATGTTTGATGCTGTCGTTAGTATCATTATGCCTGACCAAGCTAAAAAGCTGGCCATGGACAGCTCTGCGTTAGATTGGTTCAATGATGCGTATAACCATTGCAAAGCCATCGCATATTGCGGTGCGACTGATGAATTTATCCTAAGTAAACTACCAGTTGAAAAAGATGATTTTGTGACGCCATTGGCCGAGTTAGATGCCTTTATTAGTAATGCTAAGTCTCGTCTATGGGAACGTGAGCCAAAGGTTCGTGATCTTGCATAGTTGATAAGTAGGTAATTTACGAAGTATCTAAAATAACAAATAAGATATTAAGTGTTTCCTTAAACCCAGCCTAAGCGCTGGGTTTTTGCTTTTGCTAATAAGGTGAGAGTTATCATGGATAGAATTATATAGGCGGTTATGAGTAGTAAGTTGTCCATAGTTAATTGTTAGCCGCATCGTCTCTTTATGTCGCCTTACTCTTGTATATAGTCACAAGCGTTCACTCAAAATCATTTCATTTGTGGTGACGGGCGCTATACTAAAGATTGGCTATAAAACTGAACAAAAGCCTCACAATAATAATGACGAATGAGGTAGGGAACACCAATGAGTCTATGTGAAATTGTACGTTTAGAAGGATATATCCAGAGTAGCTATCTGGCAGTATATCCAGATAAAATAATGCTGTTAGATGGCTGTTGTCGTGCTGATGTACCGATGGTGCTTGACTATATTGAGACAACATTGAAACGACCCATCACCGACCTAAAAGTAGTAGTAGTCACGCATATGCATCCGGATCATGCAGGCGGTGCGAATAAGTTTCGAGAAGAGACTGGCTGCCTGATTGTCTCAGCTGATAAAAAGAAGCAGTGGTATAGCGGTATTGGCGGGTGCACGATGCACTTCGTAGATATACATCTAGGATATTATGTGGCCAGACGTCAAGGTAGGCCATTTAAAAACCTATATTACTCGGCAAGTCTGAAACCAGATATCACCGTCACAGATGGTGAGCTTGTGCCACACTTTGATGAATGGCAAGTATTAGAGACCCCAGGTCACACGGATCGCGATTTGTCTTTGTTTCATCTGCCCAGTCGCGAAGTATATACCGCTGATTTAATCATTAAGTTGCGACACAAGTTCGTAGCACCATTTCCTGTCTACTACCCTAAGGACTATGTTCAGTCGCTAAAAAAATCAGAGCATTACAACCGTCAATGGTGATGATGGCTCATGGACGAGAGTTGGCGATGAGTAAGGCAGAGTTTGATGAGTTTATTGCTCATGCTCCTAAGCACCCACGTACCATCAAAGATACGATCAGACATAAACTACTATGGCGCAAGAGAGATAACTTTCGACTGTTTAAACGCAAGCATAATAAATAGAGGTGTATAAAAGCTAAAAAACATGTTCAAAAAGCCCAGACGAAAAAAAGCCCAATTACTAAGATAGTAACTGGGCTTTCTAAATATGGTGGGCTGTCCGCGACTCGAACGCGGGACCAATTGATTAAAAGTCAACTGCTCTACCAACTGAGCTAACAGCCCTGAAGAGTATATAAAAAAGCGATGCTTTTTAACTCTACAAGAGAAAATTCTAACTAAAGAACTTTCTAAAACTAAACATCTTAACGATGTCTTTTAAACTTATCTTTATTAGTCTACTACCGGATAGGGTAGAACGACTAATAAAGATTAAACTAAATATGGTGGGCTGTCCGCGACTCGAACGCGGGACCAATTGATTAAAAGTCAACTGCTCTACCAACTGAGCTAACAGCCCTAACGTTTAAAGTGTTTGTATCCCTAAACGTGAGAGCACATTATATATATTATTATGACAATTACAACCCCACATGATAAAAAAAGTGTAATTCTCTTATAAAATCGCCAATTTATTCCAGTTTCTTTAAATTTTTGCCATTATATCGATATTGACTGCTCTATTTTTGGCTAAAGCGAGTCAATAATCGATTATTAGTCTCGAGAAAGTGCTTCAACAGGATCTAATTTGGCGGCATTACGTGCTGGCAAGAATCCAAATACTACGCCAATTAACGTCGAACAAACAAAAGCAGCAATAATAGAGGTTGATGAATAGATAACTTTGAAATTATCACCGCCCACACTATTAATTAATTCACCAATGGCAAAGGCCAGTCCAATACCAATCAGCCCTCCTAAAATACAGACCAGAACGGCCTCAATAAGGAACTGCTGCATGATATCGCTCTGACGTGCGCCTACTGCCATACGTACGCCAATCTCGTTGGTGCGCTCGGTGACAGAGACTAGCATAATATTCATCACCCCAATACCGCCGACGATCAATGAAATAACAGCGACTGATGAAATAAGTAGAGTCATCGTTCCTGTCGTCGACTCGATTGTTTGACGAATAGAGTCTGAATTACGCAGCTCAAAGTCATCTTTACCATGGCGACTCTCTATTAAATCAGAGATGGCCGTCTCTGCGGCACTAGAAGAGATACTGTCATCTAACAACGCCACAAAGCGGTCGATATTGGTACTACCAGTGACGCGCGACATCACCGTTGTATAAGGCATATAGATGGTAGGCGTCGTCACACTGGGACCAAAGCCACCATCATTCTCTTCGAGGACGCCAATTACGCGTCCAGGTACACTACCAACCAGTATCACCTCACCAACAGGATTATCAATATCTGAGAAAAGGTCTGTTTAGCGTTGTCATCGATGATGATATCTTGACTACGTAATGTAATGCTTTTTGCATCAAACCCTTGCCCCAATGTTAATGCCTCACCAGTGACGTTTAGATAGTCTTCACCAACGCCATTGACGGTAGCATCCTCTTGTATATTACGATAGCGGACACTAGAGCTGGCATTTACCTGAGGGCTGACACTGATAATATAGGGCTGATTGCCGACCGCCTCTGCATCTTCTGGTGTCAAATTGTCATCATTATAGCGGCGTCTAGGATCGCCTCTAGGGTAGCCATCATTGACGGTAATGGTATTGGTACCTAACGAGCTGATATTGGCAAGGATTTGCTGCTGAGAGCCTTGTCCAAGACCTACGATAGATACAACCGCAGCGATACCGATGATAATGCCGAGCATAGTCAGTAGGGTACGCATCTTATGCGCGCGCATGGCAAGCAAAGACATTTTAAATGCTTCAAGCAGTCGATCAATAAAGCTACCAAAAGCACTTTTTCGATGTTCACCAAGGATAGACTCTGGTTTTTTGTCGGTGTGCTTATAATGCTCAGTTTGATAGTCAGCGATGACATAGCCATCTTTTAGCTCAATCACACGCTCCGCTTGTGCCGCTAGCTTTGGGTCATGAGTGACCATGATAATGGTATGACCTTGTGCGCTGAGGTCATGCAAAATTGCCATGACGTCTTCGCCAGACTTGCTGTCTAGAGCACCAGTTGGCTCATCTGCTAAGATAACATCGCCACCATTCATCAGTGCACGAGCGACAGAAACACGCTGCTGCTGTCCACCTGAGAGCTGATTGGGACGATTGTTGACCTTATTGCCAAGGCCGAGGTCAGTTAGTAGCTTCTCAGCACGATTGGTGCGTGCCTCGGTATCCATGCCCGCATACACGGCAGGGACGGCGACGTTGTCTTTGGCACTGATATCACCAAGCAAATGATAGCGCTGAAAAATAAAACCAAAGTGCTCACGGCGCAGTTCTGCTAGCTGATCGGCATCAAGCTTACGGGCGGATTGACCATAAATCTTATAATCACCAGCAGTGGCTTGATCTAGACAACCTAAGATATTCATCAAGGTGGACTTACCAGAGCCTGATTGTCCAATGATGGCAACCATCTCACCTTGGTGAATCGTCAGATTGATATCATGCAAGACGCGAATGGTTTGCTCACCAGCAGGGAACTCTCTGATAATGCCAGACAGCTCCATAATGGGCTTGCCTGATGCAGGATGGTTAGCGGTATTGGTTTTTGCCGGATTACTTAAGTTATCTGAGCTGTTTGAAGGGTTAGCAGTAGTGTGTGACCCTAAGTTTTGAGCCGTGCTACTTTCAGAGCTATCTTCACTCGACGGTTTAGGAGATTGAGATATAGTCATAGCAGTGTCTTTAATAAAGGCTAATAAGCGTTATAGTGTTGTTATGAAAGGGCTGCTATGTTTTTAGCAAGCCTTTCTTACTCAACATAGTCAAAGCACAAGTTACATTTGAGGTCCACCAGGTACGCGGCCGCTATCTGATTTCTTACCGCTCTCTTCACTGATGATTACTTCTTCCCCTTCTTTCAAACCACTTAAGATTTGCGCATTTACTCGGTTATCAATACCGACTTCTACAGTACGCTCTTCTACGGTTCCGTCATCTCTTAATACACGTACAAACTTGCCCGTTGTTGATTTGCCTTTTTCTTTAGTTCGCTTTTCTTGTATCACTGTTGATGGTACTAATAGAGTATTTTTGGCTTCGTTGACGATGATATATATCTGTGCCGTCATATCGATTCGAAACAAGCGGTCAGGGTTTGGTACTTCTACGTAGCCGACGTAATAGATAGCAGCGTCTGTCGAGCTGGTGCTACTGATCTGCTCTGGGGCAGGTTCGATAGCGGTTAATGTCGCATCATACTGTTTGTCTGGATTACCGATAATATTGAAATAAGCAGGCATACCAGCACTGACGTTAATGACATCAGCTTCTGAGATTTGCGCGTTGATACGTACGGTCGATAAATCTGCCAGCGTCACCAATGTTGGTGCCGTTTGATTAGCGTTAACCGTAGTGCCTTGCTCAGTGGTAATAGAAACGACGGTACCTGATATTGGGGCGCGAATCGTGGTATAGCTCAAATCTTCTTCAGCGGTACTCACATTGGTTCGTGATTTGCGTAGCGCCGCTTGCTGACTGTTGATATTGGCTTCAGTGGTCGCAATCGCGGCTTTTGCTGTATCGATAGCCGCACGCGCATTGGCAACGGCTGCTTTTGCGGTCTCAACACTGGTCGCTTGCGTGTCGTATTCTTGCTGCGAGATAGCATCGATAGCGACTAAGTCTTGCAAGCGTGCAAAATCAGACTGTGCTTGTTTGAGCTCAGACTGACGGCTGGCAAGGTCGGCATAGGCACTTTTCAGACTGGCTTGTTTGCTTAACGATTCTGCTTGCGCACTTTGTAGCGCGGCTTCGCTTTGTTCAAGACTGGCTTGTTCATTGCTCAGGCTGTTCTTCTGAGTCACTTGATCAATCTGCGCAATCAAATCGCCTTGTTTGACTTCGTCACCGACTTCAACATACAGGCGTTTTACTTCACCAGATACCTGTGCCCCTACATCGACGGTGTTTAACGCTTTTACTTTACCGGACGCCATGACATTGTTTTCAATATCACCGACTTCAACGGTTGCGGTTAAATAGTTAGGTGTGGTTTCTTCTGGTTTTAAAAAGTATAGGCCAAAGCCCCTAATGCTACGATAATTAAGGTAATGACACCCCATTTGATAGCAGACTTTTTGCTTATTTTGCGCATGACAACAATCCAATCACAATTAAATCAAGTGTAGATATAGTAGAGACTTCACCTACAAAAGGGAATGGAAATTAGTTTACGAAAGGTTAAGGGAATCTAGTTCTAAATAATTACTTTGAAGGAGTAAAATTTATTTTAATTTTATTAGACTTTTATCTACAATTTCAATAAAATGTAACTTTAATTACAATCAGTTATTAACCAGCAATATTCTCATAAAAAGTATTGCTATTAGCTTCAGGGATAAGAAGAATGTCGTCAATAATCATTCATAACAAAGAATATGGTATTTATCAATTTATAGGAAAAGTTGAAAGCACTTCAAAAGATAGAGAAACACATGTACATGGCGGTGGTGGTGGTGGTGCTGTTAGAAATGGTAATGGTGGTTCTGCACCAGTAAGAATAAGCTCGACGACAACTGTACATGATAAGTTTTTTCTGTTAAATGAGGAAACTAATATTGAAAAAGACGTTAGTCTTCAAAATTGGGACGTTTCATTAAGAGAAGGGCATATTGTACAAGTAATATGGGCAATTGCTCCTGGGAAAGGTGAAGGCCCTTATGTTGTAGTTAATAACAAAAATTTAAATAAACCGGTATGGTCAAAATCTCAGATTCATATGCTAACTAAAAGCCACTACCGCAAACAGTTTTGGGGTAGCTTAGCTATAACCATTCTTATCTCGTTTATATTTGAATCTTTTTTAATTTTTTTAATTCTTGGTATAGCATCTGTTCTGTGGTGGTCTAAGAAAAGGACTGACGTGTCGAGAGAGTTAGAAAGTTCAATTCAAAAAGTTGTAATTTAATAGATATCATAAGAAGATTCTAAACTTTTTTATCGCTTAAATAGTTTTTTACCTGCAAGCTCTAGTGCTGCTTGCAATAATAGCTCCCATGCTGGCTGACGAACAAGACCTTTAATAGCTTGGTCACATCGGTAAAGCAGAGCAGGCCATTCACTCGTTTGTTGTTTTGACTGACGGCGGCAGGCTTGTTGGTACAACCCTTGTTTACTACGCCAAATGCCTAATGCTTGAGGGTCTTGACCGTCCATAAGTTGAATGATTTGACGCATGTCTTTGCTGATAGCCCAGAGCACTAAAGTAGTGGGCTCATCGGTCGATTTTAGCTGAAACATGATTTTGGCGACCTGCGTACTATTACCCGCGAGCATCGCATCAGACAAATCAAACACACTAAACTGCGCATCGCTGACCAACGCTGCTTGTAGGTCTGCAATATCCAATGCCACATTATTCACAGGTTGTGAAAAGCTATTAGATTGTTCGGTACTTGTGTCATTAGCACTATCTTCACTAGTACTGTTATTAGCCACTAGCTGCGGTGCAAACAGATAAGACAATCGCCATAGGGTTTGATAAGCACTTAGCAAATGATGCTCAGTGTGTGACATGAGTAGCTGCCACGCCTCTTGAGACAATCGTAAGCCAAAATTCTGAGCTTGTATTTGTAATAGCTGTTGGCGCTGCTGCTCATTGTACAAATTGCAATCAATAATATTGCCATATTGCGCAAAAGGAGCAAACCATTTGCTGCTCTGGCTGCGTTTGTCTTGCTTAGGTGTGAGCCACAACACACTATGACCGTGTGTGCCAGCTTGTGCCTCGACCGCAAAACGTTCCAACTCAGCGATAACTGCCTTATCGGGTTTATGGTTGCCCGTCACGATTAAGGCACTGGCATCATCAAATAAAGACTGACTGCCAAGCTCGGACAGTACTTCTTGCCAGCTTTTGACAGAAATCAGCTCTATACGTTTGATTGCATAGTTCTGCGCGCGCCAGTGTGGACGCAGCGCATCTATCAACCATTGACTCAGCAGTGGCTCGTCACCGTGTGCCAGCCACAAGCCCGCTACCGCAACGGAAGGCTGCAGTAGTTTTGGATAGGCTTTTATGAAAGTATCTTGCATAGCGTGGTGTTACACAGGTTGATGAGCAGGTAATACCAATTCCAAAAATATGCTTAACAGTATTAAGCTAGCCCAGTCTACTCAATGTAGTACTTACACTCGCTTAGTTTGCTACTCATTCTTCTAGAAATGGTATCGTTTGATAATCAGAACGACTAACTCTTACGGTTGTGGTACGACGACAACGGTTGGTGTCATGCCTTTATTTATTTGCAGAGATTGTTTGGCAGCGGGTGCGACTTTAGGAAGCGAGATAGCAACGTACTGGTCAGTGATACGGCGAGCTAAAGTATCATAGAGCCAATCGCGAGTCTGATCGCCTTGCTGATCGTCAGTACTAACAGAGGCTTCGTTGTACTGATAGCTTCGCTCGACCTGAATGGGGTTGCTCAGTGTTACAGGCTTACCATTTTCCATCGTTTGATAGCTGACATCTGCTGATAGTACCAAGCGAATCTCTGTTAATACACCAACCAATTCGTAACGCTTAAAACGTACATTACGAATGTCGATAGCGGCAATAGACTCAGCCCCTGCTTGTTGGTTATTACGAGCAACTTCTTCTGAGCTAATATTACCAATAACGTCGACACCTAACGTCTTTAGGCGACGCGTCAATGGTAGTTTCAGCGGGAATGAGGTGCGATTGTCTTCGATGATGACCGCTGTTTTTTCGACGTCAAGCAGCATCGCTGAGTCGTAGCCACGCAGCTGGAAGCCGCAGCCGCTAAGAGCAGCGGCTGCACCTACCACCGCAAACATTGGCAGCGTGGCAAGTAAGACTGCTCCGAGCTTTTGGCCATGGGACTTTTTATTAGCTAGGCTGTATGCGCTTGATTCTGGTTGCGCCTGCTCAGCTCGATGCTTGTATGACATAAACGCTATCCTCATATGATAAGAAGGCTTAGAGCACTAAGCCTAAAATGCTTAGCTCAAGATACCTTAGCCTACAACCACGATGTTAACCAATTTGTTAGGCACGACGATTTCTTTTTGATCTCGCCCGTGATGAATTTTGCCACGCTTTCCATGGTGCGAGCTTGCTCTTTTAGCTGCTCAGGATCGCTGTTTGGTGCGACATCCATCTTACCACGCATCTTACCATTGACCTGTACCACCATCGTGATCATGTCCTGTACCAGCGCACTTTCGTCCACGGTTGGGTAGTCTAAGGTTAAGGTATCAAGACCTAACTGCTCAAGCAGATGCTCACCGACGTGCGGTGCATATACAGATAGCATAATCAGCAGATTGGTCAATGCTTCGTGTTTGACGTGCAGCTCTTGTTCATTACTCGCGTTAAAACCAGTCAGCTCATTAGCAAGTTCCATCAGGCTTGATACAGGTGTGTTCAATGCCAAACGGTCACCTAAGTCACTGTCAATCTTAGCAATTGTTTCGTGCGTTTTACGGCGTAAGTTTTTGGCTTCTTTGCTTAGACCGTCTGTGTTCAAGGTAGCACTATTAAGCGCATCAATGCTGATATTGGCGGATGTTAGCGCTTGCATATGGTCGGCTGCAATACGCCATACTTTTTCACAAAGTTATAAGGGCCTTTTAGCGCGTCGTCTGACCATTCAAGCGTTTGATCCGCAGGCGCAGTAAATAGCGTATATAGACGAACCGTATCAGCACCATATTTATCAATGGTTAGCTGTGGATCGACACCGTTATTTTTTGATTTAGACATTTTTTCGATTTTGCCAATCGTCACTGGCTGGCCGTCTGACTTCAAGATAGCTTTAATGGGTTGACCACGTTCGTTGAAATCGATATCGATATCTTCTGCAAAGTAGTAGGTCGTACTGCCATCTACATTGACGCGGTAGAACGTACCAGCAAGCACCATACCTTGGGTCATTAGATTGGCAAATGGCTCGTCGCCTGTGACTAAGTTTTCGTCACGCATCAGCTTATGGAAGAAACGCGCATACAATAGATGCATCACCGCATGCTCGACACCGCCGACGTATTGATCAACAGGCAACCATTTATTGGCAGCAGATTTGTTGACCATATTTTGTGCATCATTTGGGCTAGCAAAGCGTGCATAGTACCAGCTTGACTCTACAAAGGTGTCAAAGGTATCGGTCTCACGCTCAGCAGGGTTGCCACATTTAGGACAAGTAGTATTAACAAACTCTGGGATGTTCTTGAGTGGGTTACCGCGACCATCAGGTACGACGTCGGTTGGCAACACAACTGGTAGGTCTTGCTCTTCAACAGGTACCGTACCGCAATGCTCACAGTTGATCATTGGGATAGGGCAGCCCCAATAGCGCTGGCGAGATACACCCCAATCACGTAGGCGATACTGGATCTTTTTCTTAGCCAGCTCTTTTGGCTCAAGTTTGGCTAGCATTGCTTCAAATGCTTGCTCGAAATCTAGACCGTCAAACTCACCTGAATTAACCAAAGTGTTGCGCTCAGTATAAGCAAGATTGACTTCACTATCGTTCGCTTTAGCATCTGCTTTTAGCTCATCAAAATAACCTTCAGGCACATTGATGACTTGTTTGATCGGTAGGTCGTACTTAACCGCAAATTCATAGTCACGCTCATCATGAGCAGGTACTGCCATAACTGCGCCTGAGCCGTAGCTCATCAATACGTAGTTGGCAACCCAAACTGGGACTTCTTCACCAGTCAAAGGATGCGTCACAGTGAGACCTGTATCCATACCGATTTTTTCAGCTTTGGCCAGATCAGCTTCAGCGACTGAGCCTTTTTTACATAATGCACAGAATTGAGCGATTGCGTCATCTTGCTCAGAGGCATACTGTGCAAGTGGATGCTCTGCGGCAACAGCAACATAAGTCACACCCATCAAGGTATCAGGACGAGTGGTGAACACGTCTAAGGTGTTTTCTTCACCAGCAAGCTCATAAGGGAAGTGCACTTCCATACCGGCACTACGACCAATCCAGTTGCGCTGCATGGTTAGTACTTCAGACGGCCAATGACCTTCTAGCTGATCCAAATCATCCAATAGCTCATCAGCATAGTCAGTGATGTTGAAGTAGTACATAGGGATGTCGCGCTTTTCGACGGCAGCTCCACTACGCCAGCCTTTGCCATCGATGACCTGCTCGTTTGCTAAAACAGTGTTGTCAACAGGATCCCAGTTGACCGTCGATAGTTTTTTGTAGACCAAGCCTTTTTGTACAATTGCAAAAATAACCACTGCTCCCACTGATAATACTCAGGGCTACAAGTGGCAAATTCACGTGACCAGTCAATAGACAGGCCTAGCAATTTAAGCTGCGCACGCATGCTGTCAATATTGGCAAATGTCCATGCCGCAGGTGGGGTTTGGTTAGCAATTGCCGCGTTTTCTGCTGGCAAGCCAAAACCATCCCAACCCATTGGCTGCATGACTTCATAGCCTTTGAGGCGATAATAACGGCTTAATACGTCAGAAATCGTATAGTTACGTACGTGGCCCATATGCAGCTTGCCACTTGGATAAGGGAACATCGACAGCATGTAACGACTTGGCTTGTCGCTTGGCTCGTTACTTACTTCAAAGCGCTTGTCAGTGGCCCATTTGGTCTGCTGCGCGGCTTCTATCGCTTGTGGGTTATAATAATTGTTTTCTGTTTGGTCTGCTGTCACGGCGTTGCTCATAGTCGGCTCGAAATTGGTTGATACTGATTTGTTTGATACGGATTTGTTTAATACTGATCAAAATAGGTGGAATTTGACAATGCCATAGCATAGCGTAATTTGGCGAAAATTGCGACGATATGATGCAGTTGCTTACTAGGTTTGACGATTAAAAGTAATGCATTCTCTATATCTAGTCAGCCTTAGGTATAATAGACAAATTAATGAATATTTATGAGGATTTATCATGATCATCACCATTTACGGTATCAAATCTTGTAGCACGATGAAAAAAGCGTTCACTAAGCTAAACGATCTAGATGTCAGCTATGATTTTCACGATTATAAAAAACAAGGTATTGAGAAAGATACAGTACAGCGCTGGGTAAATGAGCTAGGTATCGAAAAAGTGCTCAATAAGCGTGGTACGACATGGCGCAAGCTAGACGACAGTCAAAAGCAAGCAGCTGATGCTAGTGTAGACACCGCAATAGATTTACTCGTGGCAAATACCAGCATGATTAAACGCCCGATTGTAGAAGGTCAGTTGGCAGATAGAGATCAAGCAGTATTACTATGCGGCTTCGATGAAACGGAGTTTGATAAAGTTTTTTCGTAAATTTGAGCTATAAAAATTAAGCCAGTCTCATTATTAAAGATAAAACTGCACAAAAAAGCCCGAGCGTTTGTATTCACTCGGGCTTTTCTACATTTAGCTTTCTTACATTTAACATTGCTAGATTTTGCTAGCTCAATGATGAATCTATTTCTCGACTGATGAGCGTACCAACCCCTTCGTTGGTGAAAATCTCAAGCAAGGTCGCATGAGGGACACGGCCATCAACGATTACCGCGCTTTTGACGCCGCTACGTACCGCATCAAGCGCACATTGAATCTTAGGAATCATGCCGCCTGAGATAGTGCCATCTTCGATTAAGCTATCGACTTTCTTTGGCGTGAGTCCAGTTACCACTTCGCCATCACGGCCCAATACACCTTTGATATTGGTTAATAGCATCAGCTTTTCTGCTTGTAAAAATTCCGCTACTTTACCTGCAACGAGATCAGCATTGATATTATAGGTATTGCCTTCAGCGTCAACGCCAAGTGGCGCGATTACAGGGATAAAATCAGAGGCAATTAACATGTTAATCACGTCTTTATTGACGCTGACCACATCACCGACGAATCCTAAATCAACTGGTACAGCGATACCGTCTGCGCCAATTTTTTCCATCATCAGTTTTTTGGCTTGAATCAAGTTGGCGTCTTTACCTGTAAGACCAATCGCGCGACCGCCATGTTTGTTAATCAAGCTAACAATCGATTTGTTAACGCTACCGCCCAAGACCATTTCTACGATATCCATGGTGCTTTTGTCAGTGACGCGCATGCCATCGATACGGTCTGATTGACGACCGAGCTCTTTTAGGAGATTGTCAACTTGCGGACCACCACCATGTACGACTACCGGATGCATACCGACGGTTTTTAACAACACAATATCGCGAGCAAACGAGCTCTCAAGCTCAGGGTCGGTCATGGCGTTGCCGCCGTATTTTACGACGATGAGTTTATCAACAAAACGCTGGATATAAGGCAGAGCAGTGGTCAATACTTCAGCGGTGTTTTTGGCATCATCTAAATTAAGCGTCATTACAAACTCCTAAGGGCCGGGTTTAAATTGGTTGTTTTTCTATTATGTCTAATGAGACAGTTATATGTTTTATGAGGCTACTCCACAGGAATAGCAAGAATCTGTTCTGCTA
The DNA here is from genome assembly GCF_048631835.1 of Psychrobacter sp. ER1. Lineage (NCBI taxonomy): Bacteria > Pseudomonadati > Pseudomonadota > Gammaproteobacteria > Moraxellales > Moraxellaceae > Psychrobacter > Psychrobacter sp. ER1. Next base: position 813,522 of record NZ_CP184640.1, read on the forward strand.
GCGCTGCGTTAAATGGTCGGCATAAAGCGGCAAATGTATCCTGAATATCTTTTAGGTCATCCACACTGTCACCTGCAAAGCGCGCGGTCAGGCTATTACTGGTATTTGATTGGCGCAGTACGCCAAAGCCATGCGCAAAATCTAAACGCACACCATCGATACAGCTCAGCTTGGTTCCTACAGGTAATAACTCATACGTCTGTTTTAATGCTATTTGCGCCTTCGCAGTAGCGCAAGTACACGCTGATGACTTGCATGTTGTGGCGGGCAGGCAAGTATCTTTTAACTGCTGACTAGATGAAGAATCAGTATGAGTAGACATATCTACTAGATACTGCAAGTAATGACAAAATCTCGTTAATTGCTCTACGAGTGAGCAGTCGGTAATAGCCGTTTGCGGCATTGGCAAGTAATGGTCAGCAGTACTGACTATAGTGGGTAAGCTTTGGATGATATCTGCTAGCGGTTTTTTATCATTAATATCATTATGAGTTTGGTCAAGCCAATGCAGCAACCGTAATGCAGCATACATCGCATCATCGTAGGGAATAAAGCGGCTGTCATTAAAGATGAAATGCCCTGATAATTCACCAGCGAAGACAATCTGATTGTCAGGATGCTGTACCTGCTGGCGCATAAAGCTGCTGCCAGTCTTGCTAATCACAGGTGTAGTACCAAGCTCAGATAACAGTCTTGGCAAATGATGGGCGCACTTAATATCGAAAAGAACTTCAGATGCTAATAAAGAGTCGCTAAGAGAGTTAGGATGTTCAGTAATAGCAATACGTGCCAATAAATAGAGCAAATGATCGGGCGTAACTATCTTGCCGTTGTTATCAACGATCATCAAACGATCGCCATCACCATCAAACGCCAAGCCTATATCTGCTGCATTCGAAACAACGGCTCGCTGTAATTCGTTTAAACGGTTTGGTTCGGTAGGATCTGGATTACCAAGGGGAAATTGCCATTGGGGGTATCATTGAGAAAAATAACCTGCTGGCAAAAAAGTTCGAACAAGCGTTGAGCAATTCTACCAGTTGCACCGTGCATACAGTCAATAACCACGATCAAATCAAGTTTATAAGCGCTTTTCTGATTGTCTGCAGTTGCCGAGTGATTATGCTGAAATAATTGTTCAAATACCTGCGCAATAGCATCGATATAAACGTTTGCTACTTGATAAGCAGGTAGTTGCTCAAGCAAGTCGCTTGGTAATTCTGAATCGTGGCTACTATCAATATTTTCAGTACACAAGATAGAATTGTTAGCTTGACCATCGGGATAAGAGTGACGATCATGACTGGTCGTTAGCTGATGATAGAGCGTCTGTATCTCTGAGCTACTAGGAGATTTGTTGTTCATCAACCATTTGATGCCTAATATGTCTTTAGCGGAATGGCTCGCTGTTACGACTATGCCATGACCTTGATATTGCGCTGCCCAAAATGCCATCATCGGCGTAGTAATCAGGCCTAACTGGATAACACGTAAACCATTATGAGCTAGTACAGTAGAAAGCGTATGGGCAATGGCTTCACTACCAATACGCATATCATAACCAATAACGACAACATTCTGCTTAGTAACAACAGAGGTACTAGCATTAGAGGCATTAGCATTGATGTTTTGAGTCGGTTGGCTATCTTGGGCATTGTAGAGAGTGGCAAAAGCATCGCCTAACGCGTGTATAAAACTGCTAGTGAAATACTGGTTGGCACCACGAATATCATAAGCACGGAATAAGGATTGCTGCGCCGCAAAAGGTGGCATTGCTTACTCTCCTTATAACCGTGATAGGTGTTCAATGATAAATAAAAAATGAATAGCGCAAGGTTTTAGATATAGCTTAAGCAAAACCTTAAAGGCTATCTAAAAAATTGACCAACAAAATAGCTACTATTGACGACCTGAGTGTCCAAACCCGCCTGCACCGCGTACGCTTTCATCACTGAATTCTGCAACCAATTCAAACTCAGGACGCGCAACAGGTACCACGATGTACTGTGCCATACGCTCAGCTACATTAAGAACAAAGTCATCCCCACTGCGGTTCCAAATACTAACCATCAGCTCGCCTTGATAGTCAGCATCGATTAGCCCAACCAAGTTACCCAAGACGATACCGTGCTTATGACCAAGACCTGAACGCGGTAAAATCATACCTGCATAATTAGGGTCTTGAATATAAACCGCAAGGCCTGTGCCAATTAAATGGGTTTCACCTGCTTTAATCGTTAATGGCTCATCGATGCAAGCACGCAAATCAATACCTGCACTGCCATCGGTTGCACGAGTTGGTAGAGAAAACGCTTCGTCTTCAGTAATTTTAGGGTTTACCACTTTAACTTGTACAGCTTGCATAACACACTCACTTAACGATTTGATGGTTTTTTAAATTAGTACTTTGAACTAGGGTTTTAAACAAATAACAATTCTATATTTTAATTATTCAGTAATTCAGCAAAAAACTAAAGTATCAATACGCTGGCCAATCCTAAAAAGGACATAAAGCCGACGATATCCGTGACGGTCGTTAAGATAACCGAAGCAGATAGAGCAGGGTCGATATTCATTCGTTTTAGCATCAGCGGTATGCTGATCCCCGAGACATTAGCCGCAGTCATGTTGATTGCAATGGCAAAACCAATGACGGCACTGATCTTAATATCATGAAACCATAACTGAGCAATAAACGCCATAATTATTGCCCAGATGATACCGTTGATTGCGCCCACCCACAGCTCTTTATTCAACAGCCAGACACGGTTAGAACCACCGATCTGACCCATCGCCATCCCGCGGATAACGACCGTTAGCGTTTGCGAGCCAGCAATACCGCCCATACTGGCGACCACTGGCATCAATATCGCTAGCGCCACGACTTGTGCCAATACTTCTTCAAATTGTCCAATCACTGCTGCGGCTAAAAGGGCGGTACATAAATTGATACCTAGCCAAACGCTACGGCTTTTGGCACTGGTTAGGATAGGGGCAAACAGCTCTTCATCTTGGCTAACACCAGCGAGGTTTTTCATGGTGCTGTCGACATCATCTTGGATGATTTCCATGATGTCTTCACCGTTTAGTTGACCAACCAGCTCACCATGGCTATTGATTACTGGCGCAAAACGAATGTCTTCTGAACGAAAAATCGCGGCAGCATCTTGGATATCCAAGCGATCATTAATTGTAATGGCAGTGTCAATCAGCTCCGAGACCAAGGTGTTTTGTTTATGCTTGATTAAATCTACTAGACTCAGTAGTCCCAGTAATTGCTGGCTTTGATCGACAACGAGTAGCTCTTGGCTCTCGTCATCGAGCAGGTCATCGTTTTCACGCAGCCACTCTTGCACATCAGCCAAATAGATATCATCCCTTATCTGGATAATATCGGGATCCATATAGCTACCCACTTCCCAGTCAGCATAGGTATCAAGCTTATTGACTTGAACCCGCGTCTCTTCGTCCAGCGTTGCCATAACCGAGGTACGTACGCTCTCAGTGACAGTATCCAAAATCTCAGAGATATCTTGCGCATCGAGGTCTTGGGTAAACAAGGAGATTTCTTGAGAAGAAATATTCTCCATCAATGGCTGGCGCGTATCGACATCTAGCTCGGCAAGCACTTCACCTTTGATGTGCTCTGGCACCTGCGCCCAAATCAACAGACGGTTTTGAGTTGGGAAGGACTCTAATAGGTTGGCAATCTCATATTCGGACTGCTTTTCTAAGAACTCGGTAATGGCCTCGTATGCTTTATCAGCAACCAATCCCTGCAGATACAGAAGTTTATATTCGGCACTATATTCGGCCGAATTATAGTCTCCTGACAGCATGGCAGTTCGTTCCTGATTGGGCGTCGGGGTAGGCATAAGTGTTCCAAGTTTTTACAGTCAATTTTTTACAGTATATAAAGAACAATAACAATAACGATTATAACAATCGTTTTTTGCGCAGTCTAAAGCGTGTTCTCGCAAGCATTTTACTTAGGTGTTTATTACTCAGGTGCTTAAATGTCTTGATTAAGATCAACGCTTGCCCAATAACGCTCGAATATTGGCCAGATATTCATCAGCGACGGCTTCTGGATCTTTGGTCGCTTTTTTCTTTTTCGCTTTGGCAGGCCAGTCAATATGATCCTCGGGCAGCTCATCCAAAAACCTCGATTCTGATGTAACGCGCATTTGACCACCGGCACGGCGCTGGGTCGCGAGCGTCAATGTCAGCTCACGGCGTGCACGAGTAATGCCCACGTACATCAGACGGCGCTCTTCTTCGACCGTCTCGCTCATGATAGAGTTGCGATGCGGTAACATCTCTTCCTCAAGCCCCATAATATAAACAAAATCAAACTCCAAGCCTTTTGCCGCATGTAAGGTCATCAAGTTAACTTTATTAGTATTCTCTTCTTCTTGCTGCTGCTCAAGCATATCAAGCAAAACCAACTTACGAATGATGGTGTCAATCGTTCGGTCTTCATCTTCTTCAGCACGATTAATCAACGACTGAATACTGGTGTAGAGCATATCGATATTATCGATACGGTTTTTTTCTTGTTGCGGCGTTTTGGCATCGCTACGGACAAAGTCAATATAACCTGTCTCATCAATCATCTGGCGTACGATAGGTACAGGGTCTGGGTGTTGATCCAGCTCACGCGTATAGTGTTCAATGAATTCACCAAACTCTTTTATCGTACCATAAGCCTTTGATGGCAATACATGAGTCAGGCCAGCATGGGTACAAGAAGCCAATAGCGATATGCTGTGCTCTTGCGCAAATAAACCAAGTTTTTCTAGCGTTGCAGGTCCCATACCGCGCTTGGGCGTATTGATAATACGCAAAAACGCACTGTCATCTTCAGGGTTCAAAATCAGGCGTAGATAGCCCATAATGTCTTTGATTTCACTACGCGCAAAGAATGACTGACCGCCTGATAATTTATAAGGTACTTGCAGCTGGCGCAGTTGTGCCTCTAGCATACGTGCCTGAAAGTTACTGCGGTACAGTACGGCATACTGTTCCCACTCATTGCCGAAACGCAGCTTATGCGTGACGATTTCTTTGGCCACACGCTCAGATTCATCGTCGTCATTACGGCAGTTAATAATGCGGATTTTTTCGCCTTGACCTTTATCTGACCACAGTTTTTCTCGAATAAATGCTCGTTATTTAGAATGACGGCGTTGGCCGAGGTCAAAATACGCGTGGTTGAGCGGTAATTTTGCTCAAGCATAACGATTTTTAGTTTTGGGAAATCTTCTTTTAGCAGTGCCATGTTTTCAGGCTTTGCTCCGCGCCATGCATAGATAGATTGGTCATCATCACCTACTACGGTGAAGCGACCTTGCGGCCCGACCAAATACTTAATCATTTCATACTGGGCGGTATTGGTATCCTGATACTCATCGACCAATAGATAACGAATACGGTTTTGCCATTTGTCACGCAGTTCTCTGTTCTCACGTAATATCTTGGTTGGCAGTACAATCAAATCATCAAAATCGACCGCATTATACGCACGCAAGTTACGCTCATAAAGCGCATATAGCGTGGCAAAAATCATGTCTTCTGGATCGTCTAGCGTTTCCATCGCCTTATCAGGCTCGACCAAGTCATTTTTCCAATCCGAAATCATTTTGATGGCTTTACCGACCAACTCGCGACTTTCAGCGCCACTCAAGTTGTCGCGCATCATCAGCTCCATCAGCAAACGCTTACTGTCATCGCTGTCCATGATGGAAAAATTGCCTTTTAACGGAGTATGAATCAGCTCATAGCGCAAAAACTGTAAACCAAATTGGTGAAAGGTCGATACCGTTAACCCGCGCATTTTTTCGCTTGGTAGCAGTTTACTGACACGTGCTTTCATTTCACGTGCCGCTTTATTGGTAAAGGTCACGGCGGTGATACGCTCAGCTGGCATGTCGCATTCTTGGATTAGGTAAGCAATCTTACGCGTAATCACAGAGGTCTTGCCGGAGCCCGCACCTGCAAGTACAAGTAATGGACCAGATACGTAGAGCATGGCCTCGGATTGTTTGGGATTGAGTTGACTCATAACGTGACCTGTAAGACAAAAGCAAAAAGAGGGTAGCGCTGATATGACAAAGATAGATAAACGCAGCGCGCATCATCAAAACTCGTATCGTTGCGATATTTTAATAATCTTTATTATAAGAATAATAGAATTTAAGGTTTGATGATGGCATATCATAAAAATCTGGTGGGTCATTATAAAGCAAAAATGCTCACTTTGGGGGAGGACTTGGGTGATGAAAGTGGAGTATTCGGACACTTGATTTTTGACAAATAGCGTGGCAGTGTTTGCCCATAGCCAAAAGTACGGATTTGGGGTTAATATAAGGTAAGGTCTATATCATAATTCATAGTAAAAAAACACATTTTTTTACACAGAAAGTGACCGTTCAATACAGTTAAAAACTAGCTTTTAGGCACTGATATGCGTATAGTACGTAAATAATTTATGCCAGTTGTCACGTCATTGTTGACCACGTGTAATGAGCTATTAAATCAATTAAGTAAGCAGTCGGATATGATATTGATTTAATACGTTGATCTTACGTTGTTAGAAGATGCGTTGGGCGACCAGCCTTTATCCGCGCGCATACCGGAATCTCTACAGTTGGTCACGTCTGACATCGTCGTCAATAAGCTTGATAATTGGTTGTTACCAGCAAAATACCTAACATGTGACTCAATGACAGTTACTTAAACACAGTGACAGTTACTGAAGTGCAGTGACAATTACTTAAATAAAGTCACTTTGTGTTTTCGTCTGCGTTATACCTGTCGCAACATGGCCTGAGTGGGTCAGTGCTTGCGCTGTGTCTAACACTCGATTGGGTGAGGAGCACGTATTATCATGTCTGCTTTTAATTGGTCAGCCATTGCTTTTATCTTAGCCGCTATTGGGCTAGTTGTCTTTATGCTGGTCGTACCGCGCTTACTTGGCGGTCGCTCTCAAGGCTCACAAAAGGAAGAAGTATTTGAAGCGGGTGTTGTCGGAGCTGGCAACGCCCGTATTCGTTTGTCTGCCAAATTCTATTTGGTCGCAATCTTCTTTGTGATTTTTGATTTAGAGGCGCTATATCTCTACGCTTATGCTGTGTCGGTACGAGAGGCTGGCTGGCTTGGCTTTGCCGCCGCTGGCACGTTTATCACTATTCTGATTATCGGTTTGATTTATGAGCTGAGCTTGGGTGCGATGAACTGGGCACCTGCTGATAAGTTACGCAAAAAGCACGCTTGTATGCGGCGCCTGCAGGCTTTAATTTGGCAGACATCACCAAGTTTGATGGTGCTCATGAGCTAATGGTCGATCCGACAGGTAAAGTGCCAGCGCAGTCATCCGGTCAAATCAATGTCTCAAACAATATTGAGACCAATCGTCGTCATCTACAAAACATCGATCATATTAATACCACGGGTAACGTTACTTCTGTGGATTTTGCGACGTCTGCTCAGCAGGACAAAACTGAACGTTAGTAGCAGTTGATGCTCAGCTTATAGCGTTTGCAAAAACGAGCAGCAATGTATGAAGGCGTCAGTTCTGTTTGTATTAATGATCGCTGATGATTAGCCACTTATTAATAATAAAGTTATGGTGACAGCGCGAGCAAGATGATTGCCACGCCAAGCCTAATATGAAGGTTGTATGTTATGAAATACACATTAACAAAAGCCAACCCCGATGCAGATACCTATCCTGCACAGACCAGTCAAACGGTCAACGACCCTATCGAAGATGAAGTGAATAAAAACGTCTTTATGGGTCGTCTCGAAGACCTCGTTCATTCAACAGCAAACTGGGGGCGTAAGAACTCACTTTGGCCATTTAACTTTGGTACTTCTTGCTGTTATGTTGAATACGCTACTACCTTAACCGCTGTTCATGATTTGTCACGTTTTGGGGCAGAGGTTATTCGTGCCTCGCCTCGTCAGGCGGACGTCATGATCGTCGCTGGTACTTGTTTTGTCAAAATGGCCCCTGTTATTCAGCGCCTATATGAGCAAATGCTTGAGCCAAAATGGGTTATCTCTATGGGTGCCTGTGCCAACTCGGGCGGCATGTACGATATTTATTCTGTCGTACAAGGCGTCGATAAGATTATCCCTGTTGATGTCTACGTGCCAGGTTGTCCGCCGCGTCCAGAAGCGCTTATTCAGGGTTTGATGTTATTGCAAGAATCTATCACCAAAGAGCGTCGTCCGCTGGGTATCCATGTCAATGAGCAAGGTATCTATCAGCCACAAATGACGCCTGAGCGTGACCGTAAGCAGGCAGATCGTATCGCTGTCAAAAACTTGCGCAGCCCAGATAGTATTTAAGTTTCAAACAGCATTTAGACTTATAGCAACAGTTTCAATATTTTATGCGCTTATCATAGTTCGGTTATGATTAACATAGCTCAGTTATGGTTGACATAGTTCGGTTATGACTAACATAGTTCAGTTATGATTAATGAAGGAATACATCATTCATGGTCACGGTAGTCGAAAACATAGATCCTAAGATCAAGCCCGTCCCAGCAGTCATCACAGAGCTGGAGCAAAAGTATGCTGGTAAATTTGTCGTGCAGCAGACTGTGGATGAGATTCCAACGGTTTGGGTTGCGCGTGCGGATTTGCTCGATGTTCTCTTATTCCTGCGTAAATTGCCACAGCCATACGTCATGCTATTTGACTTGTCAGCGATAGATGAGCGTCTGCGTCAGCATCGCGCGGGTTTGCCTGACAGTGACTTTACGGTGTTTTATCACCTAATGTCGCTTGAGCGCAATAGCGATGTACGTATCAAGGTCGCGCTGAGCGAAGACGATGTCAATGTACCGAGCGCCACCAATATTTGGCCAAATGCCAACTGGTATGAGCGCGAAGTGTGGGACATGTTCGGTATTGTCTTTACAGGTCATCCGCATTTGACCCGTATCTTATTGCCAAAATACTGGGAAGGTCATCCACTGCGTAAAGAGTATCATGCACGCGCGACGGAATTTACCCCGTATTTCTTGAATACCGCTAAGCAGCAATACGAGCAAGAAAACCTGCGTTTTGTTCCAGAAGAATGGGGCATGAAGCGTTCAGGTCGTGATGAAGACTTTATGTTCTTGAACATCGGTCCTAACCATCCCTCTGCTCACGGTGCGTTCCGTTTGGTGCTACAGCTCGATGGCGAAGAAGTCGTCGATTGTATTCCTGATATCGGCTATCACCATCGCGGTGCAGAAAAAATGGCTGAGCGTCAAACATGGCACTCATTTATTCCTTATACCGACCGTATCGATTATCTTGGCGGTGTGATGAATGAACTGCCGTACATCATGTCGGTCGAAAAGCTGGCTGGAATCACCATTCCACCACGTGCTGAAACCATCCGCGTGATGATGAGTGAGTTCTTCCGTATTACCAATAACTTACTATTCGTCGGTACGTTCATTCAGGATGCGGGCGGTATGACCCCTGTATTCTATATGTTTACCGATCGCCAAAAAGCCTATGACGTCATCGAAGCCGTGACTGGCTATCGTATGCATCCAGCTTGGTTCCGTATCGGCGGTACTGCTGCTGATCTGCCACGTGGCTGGCAGCGTTTGGTTCGTGAGTTCTTAGATTGGATGCCAAAACGCTTGGACGAATATGTCAAAGCGGCATTACAAAACAGCGTGCTCAAAGGCCGTACCCAAGGGGTTGCTCAATATAATGCCAAGCAAGCACTTGCTTGGGGCGTGACGGGCGCTGGTCTGCGTGCGACGGGCGTTGACTTTGATCTGCGTAAAGCGCGTCCATACATGGGCTATGAGAATTACGATTTTGAAGTGCCAGTTGGCTACAACGGCGATGCGTATGATCGCTGTATGGTCAAAGTCGAAGAGATGCGTCAGTCATTGCGTATCATCCGCCAGTGCATGGACAATATGCCACAAGGTCCATACAAAGCTGATCATCCGCTAGCAGTACCGCCGCCAAAAGATCGTACCTTAAATGATATTGAGACGTTGATTAACCACTTTATCTCTGTGTCTTGGGGTCCTGTGATGCCAGCGGGCGAATGTACGACGATCGTCGAGGCGACTAAAGGTCTGAACAGCTATTACATTACCTCAGACAAGGCCACGATGAGCTATCGTACCCGTATTCGTACGCCGACATTTGCGCATTTGCAGCAGATGCCATCGGTTATTAATGGCTCGCTGGTTTCTGATGCCATTATGTATTTGGCATCGATCGATATTGTGATGGCGGATTGTGATCGTTAGAGCCGTGCTTCAAAAGTATTTGTTCATCAATATATTATTGCCTGATGGCACACCAAAATGCTGTCACTCGCCAATATAACCATAGTTTTAATCAGACTGTTGTTGGCTTGTGATAGAGCAGGATGAGTGAGGAAAGACAGAAGATTATGAAAATTGTTTCCGACAAAATGCCAAAAGTAGATGTGGAAAGCATTCTCACCAGTGATGAAATCGCTGCCATTCATGAGTTTATGCACCATTACCCACAGGCGCGTGCCGCCTCGCTAGATGCACTAAAAATCGTGCAAAAGCGCAACGGCTGGGTCGATGATGCGCAAGCAAATGCCATTGCCAATATCCTAGATATCCCGATGTCAGATATGGACGGCGTTGCGACTTTCTTTAACCGTATTTATCGCCAACCTGTCGGTCGCCATGTGATTCTCATATGTGACTCTGTGGCTTGTTATTTGACAGGTTATGAGGCGCTGTCAGCTGAGATTAGATCACAGCTGGGTATTGAGTATGGTCAGACTACTGCTGATGGACGTTTTACCCTATTGCCAATTTGCTGCTTGGGCAACTGTGATAAGGGACCAGCGGTACTGATTGATGAAGACACTTACGGCCCTGTCCAGCCATCTGAGGTCGCGCAATTATTGGAGCTATACGCATGAGTTTAACGATTTCAGAGCAAATTGCTCGTCGCGGTCAAGGTCAAGCGCCAAGCCAGCTAAATGCACAGCGTGTTCCAATCTATGGTGATAAAGCGACAGCCACTAGCGAAACCAAGCCTTTGACTTGGCGTTTAGCCCATCATGATGCGGTGCTTGATTTAGCTACTTATGAATCTCTAAAAGGCTTTACAGGTCTAAAAGAAGCGTTATCTAAGTCGCCTAAAGACGTTGGCAATATGATTAAAACGGCCAATGTTCGAGGTCGCGGCGGTGCAGGTTTTAACGCTGGTCTTAAATGGTCATTTATGTCGCCGCCGGACGGTTTGCCGCGTTATCTCATCTGTAATGCTGATGAAATGGAGCCGGGCACGTTTAAAGACCGTCTGCTCATGGAGCGTCTACCGTTTCAGCTTATCGAAGGTATGCTAATCACCGCTCATGCGATTGGTGCCACTGACGGTTATATCTTTATCCGCGGTGAGTATATCTTGGCTGCTGAGCGTTTGGTCGCTGCTATCGAAGAGTGCTTGGCCAATAATCTCATGGGCGACAATATTTTAGGCTCAGATTTTAGTTTTAATCTGCATGTGCATACGGGCGCTGGACGTTATATCTGCGGTGAAGAAACAGCGCTAATTAACTGTCTAGAAGGCCGCCGTGCTAACCCACGTACCAAGCCGCCGTTTCCACAAATCTCTGGTGCATGGGGTCGTCCAACCGTTGTTAATAACGTTGAAACTCTGTGTAATATGCCAGCGATTTTGAATCATGGCGTTGAGTGGTATCAGTCGTTGTCGGAAATTAAAGGCAAAAGTAAAACGCCAGGCACCAAACTATTCGGCTGCTCAGGATTGGTTAATGATCCAGGCCTTTGGGAATTACCGTTTGGTTATACAGCTCGCGAAATCATTGAAGATTTAGCGGGTGGTATGAAAGATGGTAAAACACTCAAAGCTTGGCTACCGGGCGGTGCATCTACTGACTTTTTGACCGCAGAACATTTAGATGTGGTGGTGGATTTTGACACCATTCAAAACGCTGGTAGCCGTATGGGTACTGGTCTGATTATGGTTGTTGATGAATCACAAGACATGGTGCCATTACTGCGCAACCTTGAGATTTTCTTTCAGCGTGAGTCATGTGGTTGGTGTACACCATGCCGTGATGGTCTGCCGTGGGGCGTTAAACTGCTTACCGCTATCAATGATGGTGAAGGGCAAGTGGGCGATGTAGAAAAACTAGAAGGCCTGACGCGTGACTTATGGATTGGTAAAACATTCTGTGCGCATGCGCCAGGTGCGATGGAACCACTAATGAGTGCGATTAAATATTTCCGTCCAGAGTTTGATCAAAAAATCGCGCAGGCGGTTGGTGTCGATGTTATTGATGCTGCAGCCAACCAACAGCCAGTAGTGAAATAAGGAGAGCGGCATGGCAGTCATACATATTGATGGAACCACTGTCGAAGTAGATAGCAGCGACAACTTACTACAAGCCTGCTTATCACTCGGCATTGATGTGCCGTATTTTTGTTATCATCCAGCCCTTGGCTCAGTAGGCTCGTGCCGTCAGTGCGCGGTCAAACAATTCCAAAATAAAGAAGATATGGAAGCGGGTCGCGGTCGCCTTGTGATGTCTTGTATGGTCGCTCCTGGCGATGATATGTACATCTCGGTCACTGACGATGAAGCCAAAGCATTCCGCAAGTCGATGGTTGAGCTACTCATGACCAACCATCCACATGACTGTCCAACCTGTGAAGAAGGTGGGCATTGTCATTTGCAGGACATGACGTATATGTCAGGTCACAGCCGTCGTCGCTATCGCTTTACCAAACGCACACATCATAACCAAGAGCTTGGCCCGTTCATCGCGCATGAAATGAACCGTTGTATCGCTTGCTATCGTTGTGTACGTTTTTATAAAGACTACGCGGGTGGCGAAGATTTAGGCGTTTATGGCTCAAACAACCGCGTTTACTTTGGCCGTGATAAAGATGGTCAGTTCGAAAGTGAATTTTCAGGCAATTTAACCGAAGTATGCCCAACAGGTGTATTTACCGACAAAACTCACTCTGAGCGCTACAACCGTAAATGGGACATGCAGTATGCGCCAAGCATCTGTCATGGTTGCTCAGCTGGTTGTAATATTTCACCGGGCGAGCGTTATGGTGAATTGCGCCGTATCGAAAACCGTTATAACGGCGAAGTAAACCGCTATTTCTTATGTGACCGTGGCCGCTTTGGTTATGGCTATGTCAATCGTGATGATCGTCCAACGCAAGCGCTTGAACGTATCAATGATAAGCATGTCAAAATCAATATTGACTACGCACTTGATGAAACCATCAAACGTATCAAAGATAAAAAAGTCATCGGGATTGGCTCACCGCGTGCCAGTTTAGAGACCAACTTTGCGCTAAAAAATCTCGTTGGCTTTGATAACTTTTCAACAGGTCTGAATCATCAGCAGCAAGCACTGGTCAATAAATGCATCGAAGTGCTTAGCACTGAAGGCATTTATAACCCTAGCATGACCGATATCGAAACGCATGATGCAGTGCTCGTATTAGGTGAAGACATCACGCAAACTTCATCACGTGTTGCGCTGTCAGTACGTCAAGCCGCAAAAAATGAAGGCTTGAAAATGGCAGCGGCGCTGCAAACGCAACCTTGGCTTGCTGAACCAGTTAAGCGTATCGCTCAAGATGCGCTAAGCCCAGTCTATGTCATCGATGTAACGCAAACTAAGCTAGAAGATATCAGTAAAGTGAGCGTAGTGGCAACTCCTGAAGACATCACTAAACTTGGCTTCAAGGTTGCTGATGAAATCGCTAATTTCGCTGATGATTTAGCAGACATAGCAGATCCACAAACAGCTGAACAAGATACTGATGCAAGTACTGAAACTGACGGTATGCAAGCACTGGCGCAGCAAATCGCTTATGACTTGATTCAAGCTGATAAGCCGTTAGTTGTCTCGGGCAGTAGCTTATCGTCTACCGCATTGATAGAAGCGGCGGCACAGATTACCCAAGCATTGACCCAAAAACGCGCAGTAATTAAAGCGACTGAGCAACAGCAGGTTGAGGCACATAATGCCAAGGTACAGGCAGCGCAAGCAAAAGCGGCTAATGACCAGCCTGAAGAAGACCAAGATTTATCTGCTAAGCCAAACAAACCTGAAACGGGCGTGAATACAGAAGCACAAGATGACGTTGAGCGCGAGCCTGCGGAAAAACTTGAGCTAAAAGAAGTCAATAAAAAATATCATGCACAAGCAGGTATTTACTTAACGGTGCCTGATGCCAACAGCATGGGTGTCTGTATGCTTGGTGGTCAGTCAGTTGAAGAAGTATTAGCCACTGACTTTGATGTGGTTATCGTCGCTGAAAATCAGCTGACTGATGCCATCGACGCCAATAAGCTAACACAACTATTGGCAGACAAGACCGTCATTGCACTGGATCATCAACTGCTTGATTGGCATAAAGACGTCGACATCGTCTTACCTGCCGCCAGTTTCGCTGAAGCAGATGGTACGCTGATCTCTGCTGAAGGTCGTGCTCAGCGCTTCTTCCAAGTTTATGATAACGAATACTACCATCCGATGAGCAGCATCAAAGAAGGCTGGCGCTGGATACATGCTGTGCATAGCAGCATCGAAGGTCGTGATGTCGATTGGACGCAGCTAGATGATGTTATCAATGCATTGATTGCCACCCATCCTAAACTTGCAGGTATCAAAGGCGCTGCGCCTGATGCTGATTACCGTATAACGGGTCTGAAAATCGCGCGTCAACCGCGTCGTTATTCAGGTCGTACTGCTATGCGTGCGCCAATCTCAGTGCACGAGCCAATGCAGCCAAAAGATTTGGACACTGGTCTAACTTTCTCAATGGAAGGTTATAGCGGTAAAGAAACGCCAAGCTCGATGATTCCTTTTGCCAATGCGGCAGGTTGGAACTCACCGCAAGCATGGAACAAATACCAAGACAAAGTCGGCGGTCATCTGAAAAATGGTGATCCAGGTGTGCGTTTGTTCGATCAGCTAGAGCGCCTAGCTACTCGTCAATATGTGGCGCCAGAAGCGATGTCTTCGAATACAACTGACTTGCAGCAAGGTCAAGCGAAACTGGTACCGATTCATAATATCTATGCCAGCTCAATGATGGCATCACGTAGCCCAATCGTCGCAGAGCAACTACCTGTTGCTGCATGGCGTATCGGTATAGATGATGCCAAAGACTGGAATATTGCTGCTGGTGATTACTTGGCGATAGAAATCGATAAGCAACAAATCACCTTGCCAGTACAGCTGGTCGGTTATTTGGCAGAAGGCTGTATCGGTTACCCCGTTGGGCAGGTGAGTATTATTCACCCATCAATGCCAGCATCGGTACGTAAAGTGGATGCACCAGTAACGATGATGGGTAGCATGGCTAACGACATGATGAATAATAACGATACTGCGCAAATAAACGCAGCGCCGACCACCACACAGGAGGTGTAATATGCAAGTTACCCGTATTATCCCTGATGTGCCAAGCTTTTTGGCCAATAGCATGAGTTTTGATACTTGGTCTATTCTGTTTTTGGTGGGTCAATCACTAGTTATCTTTTTAGTCGTGGTATTGGTTGCCGCGATGATGATTATCTATGAGCGCCGTATGTTGGCCTTATGGCAAGATCGTTATGGTCCAAACCGTGTTGGGCCTTTTGGTTCGTTGCAGTTAGTCGCCGATATGCTCAAAATCTTCTTTAAGGAAGATTGGACACCGAACTTTACCGATAAGTTTATGTTCACGTTGGCACCTGCAGTCGCAATGTTTACTGCCTTAGCTTCATTTGCCATTATTCCTATCTCGCCAACGCTTGGCGTGGTTGATTGGGATATTGGTATTCTGTTTTTCTTTGCCATGGCTGGTATTGCTGTTTACGCCGTGATGTTCGGTGGTTGGGCATCTGCCAATAAGTTCTCGCTACTTGGTGGTTTGCGCTCTGCTGCACAGACAATCAGTTACGAAGTGTTTTTGGGTTTGTCGTTGATGGGCGTTGTTGCGCTAACAGGTTCATTTAACTTACGTGCCATTGTCGAAGCACAAGCGGATGGCTGGTATATCATCCCGCAGTTTTTTGGCTTTTTGACCTTTGTGGTGGCTGGTGTAGCCGTCACTCACAGACATCCATTTGACCAACCAGAAGCAGAGCAAGAACTGGCTGAAGGTTATCATGTCGAATATTCTGGCATGAAGTTTGGTATGTTCTTTATTGGTGAGTATGTCAACGTTGTCTTGATTTCTGCATTGATGACTTGCTTGTTCTTTGGCGGTTGGCTTGCGCCGTTCAATTTAGATGTTCCATTTATTCCACCAGCTTTTTGGTTCATGATTAAAACGCTGTTCTTTATGACAATGTTTGTTTTGGCTCGAGGCTCACTCATGCGTCCGCGTTATGATCAGGTGATGAACTTTGGCTGGAAAGTATGTCTGCCCGTAACCTTGATCAATTTGTTGATTACTGCTGCGGTCATTTTGATCTTTTCCCCAACGTTATAGTCATTACTAGCCATCACTGATGAACTAGGGTAAAGCTGATAAGGATAATAATCCCATGTTTACTACCATAAAAAAGACCGTCATTGGTATATTTACCATTGTCCGCAGCATGTGGATGGTCAATAGTCATGCGCTCAGACCGCGTGATACCATCCTTTATCCTGAAGAGCCGGTACCTGTACCGCCGCGTTTTCGTGGACGTATTGTCCTAACGCGTGATCCTGATGGAGACGAGCGCTGTGTCGCTTGTAACTTGTGTGCGGTGGCATGTCCGGTAGGGTGTATCTCATTACAAAAAGCCGAGCGTGAAGACGGTCGCTGGTATCCAGAGTTTTTCCGTATCAATTTCTCACGCTGTATCTTTTGTGGATTGTGTGAAGAAGCCTGTCCAACGACAGCGATTCAAATGACCCCAGATTTTGAGCTGGGTGAATATAAGCGCCAAGATTTGGTCTATGAAAAAGAGCATTTGCTCATTTCAGGACCAGGTAAATACCCTGATTATAATTATTATCGTGTGACAGGTATGGCGGTAGCAGATAAACCAAAAGGCGCAGCACAAAATGAGTCTGCACCGATTGATCTAAGGAGCTTGCTACCATGATGAATATTTTGAACCATCCTGAACTGGCTGGGTTTTATTCACTTGCAGCAGTGGCGATATTTGCCAGTTTGCGCGTCGTGACTCAGGCCAATCCAGTGCATGCTATCTTATCGATGATTGTGTCGTTATTGGCAATTGCTGGGATATTTTTTGTATTAGGTGCGCCGTTTGCAGGAGCATTAGAGATTGTTGTCTATGCTGGTGCCATTATGGTGCTATTTGTTTTCGTTATCATGATGCTTAATTTGGGCATGAGCAATGATGAGCGCGAAGAGCGTTGGCTCGATGCAGGCACTTGGGCAATACCAACAGGATTGACGATAATCATTGCCGTTGTGCTCTATGCGATGATTGGTCTCAATCATGATGAAGCTGTCATGATGGGTGGTACGACTATCTCTGCCAAAGCAGTCGGTACGGTGCTATTTACCAAATACATTATGTTGGTTGAAGTAGCAGCATTGCTATTATTGGCAGCCTTGGTCGCCGCTTATCATTTAGGTAAAGAGACAGTCGACGATGAGGTCATCGGTAACGATAGCCAAAACTTTAAGCCAAGTGTAGGTAGTATCAAACAATACGACAATGATAGTACGCTTACACAGCATGACGGCGTAGAAATGGCTAAGCCTTATGAATATAAAGATGTTGACCCGCATGACTATGTAGGTATGAAGGTTGGCACGAAAGCAGGTAGTCAAGTAGGTGCGAACAAAGTTACGCGCAAGGAGTCAGACTAATGGTACTAGCAGCAAGCGTGGCACAAGATGTGTCAAACGTGCCGTTTGCCCATGAGGTGGCAGGCTTAGTACAGCCAGTTGCTGAGGCGCAAAATGTACTGGGTATGATACCCATGAGCCATGGACTGATTTTGGCAGGTATTTTATTTGCCATCGGTCTGTGCGGTGTCATGGTACGACGTAACTTCCTATTTATGCTAATGAGTCTTGAGATCATGATGAATGCGGCAGCATTGGCATTTGTAGTAGCAGGTAGTCGCTGGGTCGATCCAGACGGACAGATTATGTTTATCTTTATTTTGACCTTGGCTGCGGCTGAAGCGTCAATTGGTCTGGCAATATTATTGCGTTTTTATCATCAGCGTGGGCATCTCGATGTCGATAGCGCCAATGAGATGAAAGGATGATGTCATGAGTTTATTACCATTAACCTTTATATTCCCGCTCATTGGCTTTTTGATTTTAGCCTTTATGCGCGACAAATTATCAGAGACGGTCGCAGCGATTGTTGGCGTGGGTAGCATGCTGTTATCAGCATTATGTACGCTAGTGGTTAGCTATACCTTTTTGACCACCAATCCAGCTGGAACGGTAATTGACGTTCCGCTATGGACATGGTTCCAAGTTGGCGATTTTGCGCCACATTTCGGTTTGAGCTTTGATGGTCTTGCATTGACTATGACAGGTGTTATCACTGGGATTGGCTTTTTGATTCATCTGTTTGCCTCTTGGTATATGAAAGGCGACACTGGCTTTGCTCGTTTCTTTAGCTATATGAACTTGTTCGTGGCCAGTATGTTGTTACTGGTACTCGCAGATGATCTGTTCTTGCTATATCTCGGTTGGGAAGGCGTGGGTATCTGTTCGTACCTATTGATTGGTTATTATTACCATGACAGAGCCAACGGCCGTGCTGCGATGAAAGCCTTTACCGTCACGCGTGTCGGTGATGTATTCTTAGCCTTTGGTTTGTTTCTATTATTCCGCGAATTCGGCACGCTCAATATTCAAGAAATTATTACGCGCGCGCCAGAAGTGTTTGATATTAATAATCCAACGATGATGCTTACCACCATGATGTTGGTCGGCGGCGCGATGGGTAAGTCAGCGCAGTTGCCACTACATACATGGCTTGCTGATGCGATGGCAGGTCCAACACCCGTATCGGCATTGATTCACGCGGCAACAATGGTGACGGCAGGTGTTTATTTGATTGCTCGTCTACATCCATTGTTTGAGTTGACCCCAGGTATCTTATTGTATTGGGTTGGCGGCGTAGGGGCATTGACGTTGGTTGTTGCTGGATTCTGTGCGCTTGCACAAACGGACATCAAACGTATCCTTGCGTACTCAACCATGAGTCAGATTGGCTATATGTTCTTAGCGCTTGGCGTGGGCGCGTGGCAAGGGGCAATCTTCCACTTGATGACGCACGCCTTCTTTAAAGCATTGCTGTTCTTATCATCAGGTGCGGTCATCCTTGCGGTACATCACGAGCAAGATATCTTTAAAATGGGTGGTCTACGTAAAAAGATACCATTGGTATTTTGGTGTTATATCGTCGGTGGTGGTGCGCTCGCTGCCATACCTTGGGTTACCGTTGGTTTTTATTCTAAAGAAGCAATTCTTTGGGAAACCTATGCTACAGGTCATCTAGTATTATTCTATATGGGTGTATTTGGTGCGTTCTTAACGGCCATTTATACGTTCCGTATGATTTGGATTATCTTCTTTGGTGAAGAGAAAACCCATGCTCATAAGCTATCAGGTGTGTCGTATTGGTTGCCTTTAACCGTGTTGCTAGTGCTATCTACAGCAGTTGGTGCTTGGATTACACCGCCATTAGATGGTGTATTGCCAGAGAGCGTTGGCCATCTATTAGAAGTTGCTGGTCAAGCGCATGCTAAACATACCGCAGAGTATATCGCGATGGGTGCCATGGCAGCAGGTTTGATATTGGCCGCACTATTGTATGTCGTCAACAAAGGTCGCTTGCTTACTAGCTTTAAGCGCTCACGTATTGGTGGGGCGCTATATCACTGGTGCTACCATGGCCTAGGCTTCGACGCGCTATATGATGTGATTTTCGTAAAACCCTTTTTATTCATCGGCCGCTTATTAAAAGCCGACCCTATCGATAAAACGTGGTTGCTGTTACCTAAGCTGGCCTCAGCTGGTAATAAAGTATTGTCTGCGACGCAAACAGGGTCTCTTCGAGGTTATGCCACAAGCTTTGGCTTGGGTATGGCTGTATTGCTGGTGCTGGTAATGATGACGGTGGTGTAAAGATGATTGAGTTACAACAAACGTGGATGCTACCAGCATTAATCGCAATTCCTTTTATTGCAGGATTGCTATGCTGGTTGGTAGAGCGATTTAATAAACGTCTGCCGCGCTGGATTGCCTTAATCGGTATGATGTTGACCTTTGCGTTGTCATTAGTACTTTGGCAGCAAGGTGATTTTAGCGGTATGAGCCAGCAGGTCATTGCGCCAGATGCTGCAGTGCCTTGGGTAGCAGAATTTAGTGTGCCGTGGATACCAAGTTTTGGTATTAGCTTTCACTTAGCACTAGATGGTTTGTCACTGATGATGGTGGCCCTAACAGGGTTGCTTGGTGTGGCAGCCGTTGCTTGTTCGTGGAATGAGATTCAGCGCCGCGTTGGCTTTTTCCACCTAAACTTGCTATGGAGTTTGGGCGGCGTCATCGGTGTTTTCTTAGCCATTGACCTATTCTTATTCTTCTTCTTCTGGGAGATGATGCTGGTCCCTATCTACTTCTTGATCGCAATTTGGGGTCATGATGTGGTTGGCAAAACCAAAGAATACGCTGCAACCAAATTCTTTATCTATACCCAAGCGTCTGGGCTTATCATGCTCATCGGTATTTTGGTATTGGTCATTATCAGCTATGCGCAAACTGGGGTGGTCAGCTTTAATTATAATGACTTGCTCGGTACGTCACTTGGCGGCTGGGAATATCCCATTATGCTGTGCTTCTTTATCGGTTTTGCGGTGAAGTTGCCGATTGTACCTTTTCATGGCTGGTTGCCTGATGCGCACGCTCAAGCGCCAACAGCAGGTTCGGTGGATTTGGCTGGGGTTCTAATTAAGACTGCCGCCTATGGTTTGATTCGTTTTGTGTTGCCGCTATTTCCAGTAGCGTCACAAGAGTTTGCACCGATTGCGATAACCTTAGGGACGATTGGTATCTTCTACGGTGCTTGGCTCGCGTTTATGCAGACCGACATGAAGCGTTTGCTAGCGTATACCAGTATCTCGCACATGGGCTTTGTGGTATTAGCAATCTATGCTGGAACGTTACTCAGCCTGCAAGGTCTGATGATTCAGATGCTTGCGCACGGGCTTAGCTCAGCCGCACTATTTATCATGGCAGGGCAGCTATATGAGCGTCTGCATACACGTGATTTGACCTTGATGGGTGGTATGTGGGGACAGTTCCGTTACTACGCACCGATCTTGATGTTCTTCTGTGCAGCGTTGCTTGGCATTCCAGGTACAGGTAACTTCATTGGCGAGTTCATGATTCTATTCGGCTCATTTGCTCAGTATCCCGTGTTTGTGGTATTTGCGACATTTAGCTTGGTACTCGCAGGACTATACTCGCTCATTTTGATTCATCGCGCACTATTTGGTGAAAACAATATCGCCGCATTGGCAGAGCGAGAGACTAAGTCACATGGCTTACCGGCACGCAAATTAAAAGATTTGGGCAAGCGCGAGCTGTCATTACTACTGATGTTAGCCGCTGGTTTGGTATGGCTCGGACTGTACCCACAGCCGTTCCTTGATACCTCAAGTCACGCAATGCAGTGGATCAATAACGCATATATATACAGTCAAGTGACACAGGTAGATGCGTCGCAGCTGCTTGATGTAATGGAGGCACGTTAAGTCATGAATGATATTACGATGAATGATTTGATAGGATTGTTGCCTTACGCGCCGATTATCGCCGTAGTGATTACGGTACTGACGGTTATGATCGCGATTACCTTTAAACGCTCGCACATGGTCACTGGTACGATTACGGTGGCAGGCTTAAACATTGGTCTATTCACCCTTATCGGTCAGATGATCGGTGTGATTGAAAGCGGATCTATCGCGCCAAACGCTGAGCAGTTATTTGTTATTGATAACTTTGCTCAGTTTAATATGGTGGTGATTTTTATCTGTGCCTTGGCTTGTTGTACGCTGTCTTATGCGTATTTAGCTAACCTAAAAGACAATAAAGAAGAGCTGTACTTGCTCATGCTGCTATCGACCATTGGTGCATTACTCATGGTAAGCGCGCAGCATATGGCGTCATTCTTTATGAGCCTAGAGATGCTATCAGTACCGCTATATGGTTTGCTTGCTTATACTTATATGCGCAACCAGTCACTTGAGTCGGGATTGAAGTATTTGGTATTGTCGGCGACTGCATCAGCGACGTTGCTGATGGGTATGGCCTTTATCTATGCAGAAGTAGGCTCGCTAGCATTTAAGCCAATCAGCATGGTGCTAGGCAATATCTTTGAGTCGCCACTACTGATATTGGGCGCGGCAATGATGATGTTTGGTATCGCCTTTAAACTCTCGGCTGCTCCTTTCCATATGTGGACGCCAGATGTTTATGAAGGTGCACCAGCGCCTATCGCTACCTTTTTAGCATCAGTATCAAAAGTGGCGATGATGGCACTAGCCGTGCGTTTCTTAATCGATACTGCTTTGCTGGCATTGCCATCAGTGCAAATGCTATTAATGGTCATGGCAACATTATCTATCTTGGTAGGTAACTTATTGGCAGTACGTCAAACTAGCCTCAAGCGTCTACTCGGTTACTCATCTATTGCTCATATGGGATACGTGATGATCGTGATTGTCAGCATTGGCTCGGCCGCTGATAGTATCTCTAGTATGTATATGGCGGTTTATGCCTTTACCTCTATCGGTGCCTTTGGTGTAGTGACGTTGATGTCGAGTCCGTATCGCTTATCTGGTGAAGCTGATGAGTTGACGCATTATCAAGGGCTATTCTGGCGTCGTCCATTATTGACCGCTGTGATGACTATCATGATGTTATCACTGGCTGGTATTCCATTGACCGCCGGCTTTATCACCAAGCTATTTGCGATATTGGCTGCTGTACAAGGTACCAACTGGTTCTTAGCGGCGATGATTATCCTAGGTAGTGCCATTGGTCTATTCTACTACTTGCGCGTGTTACTCACACTGTTCAAGCGTCCTAAGCAGTTCATCGAGTTTGATGTGTCTGGACAATGGGGTATTCGTACCGGCGGTATTATGGTTATTGCGGTGACGGCCATTATCCTGTTCTTTGGTATTTTGCCAAATAGTATGATCGAATGGGCAAGCTTGGCTCGTATTTGGTAGATTCAATGATTTATGCGATAAGATAAGCCATTTGTTGCTTATCTGTTGTTACGGTTAAAAAACCAAGATGCGCCCGCTTTATGATAAGCTTGGCGCATCTTTTTTGCTTAATTTTTGTCTTTGGCAAACTTATCTTATAAAAATACCATTTAATAAAATATGAGTGATGAACAGTTATGAGTGATAATATTCAAACAGTAACGGTGCTCAGTAAAACTACATGGACGCCGAACTTATTTAGCTTTACCGTCAGCCGTCCCGATAGTTTTAAGTTTACAGCGGGGCAGTTTGTACGTTTAGGCGTCAATCCCAGTCAATTAAAATATTACCAGCAGACTGATGCAAGTGATGAAACTGCTGATAGCGCATTGAATGAAGATGTCTTTCGCGCGTATTCGATTGTCTCTTCGCCCTTTGATGAGGTGATAGAGTTTTTCTCTATCGTGATTCCTGATGGTGCATTTACGTCGCAATTGCAGCACTTACAAGTGGGTGATGAACTGCTACTTAATACGATGCCATTTGGATTTTTGACGTTAGCACGTTACCAAAAACCATTGCCCAAAGACTTATGGCTGCTAGCAACAGGGACTGGTTTAGCACCGTTTTTGTCAATGCTGCAAGATTTAAAGACATGGGAAGATTACGAGCACATCGTATTGGCTTATAGCGCACGTTCGCTCGATGAACTTGCTTACGTTGAGAAAATCGAAAGCCTACAAGAAGACTTCGGTACACTGGTTGATAATCCAGCAAAGCTTATCTTTATCCCAACCGTCACTCGTGAGCCTGTCGAAGGTGCATTGTCAGAGCGTCTGCCGAAGCTACTACTAGAGGGTACGTTGCAAGAGCGCGCAGGTATCGCATTAGATATTGATACTACGCATGTCATGCTATGTGGCAACCCAGACATGGTAGAAGATACCAAAGAGGCGTTAAAGACATTGGGACTGGTAATGAATCGCCGCGGTGAGGGTAATATTGCCGTAGAGAACTACTGGTAGTTGACGACTCCAATAAAAAAACGCTGCATTTATAAGGCCAATAACCTCTAAGCTGCAGCGTTTTTTTATGGGATAAAACATTGTCTTATGGGATGAAACATTAGCGACTTACTCTTGGCTTGGTTCAGTCGCATCGTCTACAGGGTTAATAGGGCCTTGCATCAATTCAGGATCATCATCATCACCGATGATATCTTCGTTACTGCTGGCCGCCAGTAAATCACGATAGTTGATTTGAGCCTTCAAAATCATTTGCTCTTCTTCTAGCTCGCCATAATTTATCTGTACCTTATGCAAGGTACTCATGATTTTCTTGTTGTTTTTTAACCAACGATGGATATCGAGATAAATCACTTCGTCTTTTGCGCGAGCAATATTGACGTACGACAGAATAAAGCCTAAAGGGTCTTTTTTGAGGACGCTATGATAAAACCAAATCGCCAGTTTGACGCCTTGACGTTTCACGAAAGATTCGCAGCGCAGATTCAATATATCGGTATAAGTTTGCTGACCAAATACAAAGCGTTGCACATTGCGATCGAGTTGGACGTGAACTAAGCTAAAGTTACTTGCCACCTCGGCATAGATGCCGCCTGCATTGACAGTGCAGTACAAACGAAACCAATCCTCATGCATCTCGACACGTAGCTCTAAAATGGCTTTTACATTGTCGGTGACGAATTTTTGTAGTGCATCATTAACGTAAGTCTGTGCCACTGGCAATGACAACTCATCTTCGAACTTGTCCGTCGTCTTATTATAGATATCTTTAACCGATTGGGCGATACGCTCCCAACCACTGCCGAATGACTCGTCAAAACGATAGCCAATACTCTCGAAGAACTCATCAAAATTGTCTGAATTATTCACGTTATCAAAGTCACTCAAACTTATTATCCTTATAGGGCGCGTCATTCAATCGGTGGCGTAAAAATGGCTAAACAAACTTTGCAGGCTATCATTAATTTAAACGAAAGCTAATTATCTATACTTTCTGAATATCTACGACCATTAGTAATTTTTATACTGATAGGTAGCAAAAGCGAAAAACTGACCTCTGATACTAGTGCATAGTAAATCTACATATACTGTGCTGCTTGATCATCTGCCGTGCCTAATCAAGACGATGCACAGTTTTGATTGTTGCAAAGTATCGTGCTACTAATTCTATTGTGCTAAAGCAGTATATAACAAATACAGTGGCTTCAAAATGAACACATGCGTTTTATAGCAATTCATTTGGTATAGACAGTATTTCGTCTGCCTTATATATTCCCAAATGCATGTTTTTCAATTAGCGGATAAGGTTACCAATACTGTATGGCAGATGTCAAAATGCCGTCTCAGCGCTTATACTGGCGACATAATTCTATGTCATGTTATGATAGCGCCAGTATAAATCATGCCTATCGTTACAACACTTGTTAAATAGTGCTTTGTACTGATGTGCTCACAAGCTGAGATTCATTGTGGCCTATATAAAAGACTCACAGAGCTATCATTTTTCCGCGCAAGCGCCCAAGCGCGATATAAGTTTGCCTGTTGCTATTGGCATTGCGGTGGCTGTTCATGTGCTGATTATTTTCGGAATTAGCTTCTCTATGGGAAAAGACCCAGCTGCTATGATGCAAGATGTGGCAAAGGCGCTGACCGACAATATGAAACCCAATGAAGATGCACACTTTATTGCCAACGCTTCACAAGAGGGCGGCGGTACAATAGAAGAGCAGCTCAGACAAGAGAACAATCAGTTAAGTGCAATGTCTGCTGAGCAAATGAGCGAGACACAAGACGTCATCAATCTACAGCGCCAAGTTCGACAGCAGCGCTATCAAGAGAGCTATCTGCGCACCACGTTAAGCTGGCGTCGGGCGAGCGTAGAGTCGGATAATGATAGCGAGCAAGCGCAAGATGATGCGATGGCGCAAGAAGAGCGGCTACGTAAGCAGATTGCAACCTTAGAAGCTCAGCTATCTCAGCGTCAGCAGGTCTACGCGACCAAATCCAAAGTCGTGACGATGGATAGTAATTCGACCACACGGGGTGCGGCAGCAGACTATATCAATACATTCCGTGAGCATGTCGAGCGAGTGGGCAACTTGCACTATCCCGTGCAAGCGCGCGCCCAAGGTATTACGGGCGAAGTACGTCTTATGGTTATCATCAGTAACGACGGCAATATCAAAGCCATTCGACTGCTTGAAAGCTCGAACTCTACGATATTGGATGAAGCGGCCAAGCAGTCGGTACGACAAGCTGCACCCTTTGGTAAATTCACCGAAGACATGAGCGATATCGTCGAGCTGCGCTTGATACGTACTTACCGCTATAGTGATACAGTCGAAGTAACGTACTAAGGTTAGTGCAATAAGAAGACAGGTGCTAAGAAGACAAGCACTAAGAAAAAAGCTACTGAAATTAAAGTTACTGGAAAAAATGTCACTGAAAACACAACTGTTAAGAATAAAGCTTAACGCACCATTTTTTATTATTACAGATACCCAAGTTCATAACACACAGCTATAAAATAAAGAGTCAGTATGGAATTTTTAGGTTTTACCGTCGATGTCGCTACCTTAACGAGCAATGCCCTAGAGCTGGTCATTAAAGTCGCTTTAGCAATACTTATATTTATCGTTGGACGTTGGCTTGCCAAAAAGGCAGTCGCTTTTTCCGATCGCTTGATGACGCGTAGCCATCTGGACGAGACAGTTGCTAGTTTTTTAAGTCGCCTATTGTATGGCGTGCTACTGGTCGTGGTGATTTTAGCTGCACTTAGCAAAGTCGGTGTACAGACTACGTCGGTCGTCGCAATCTTAGGTGGTGCCGCTGTTGCCGTTGGTTTGTCACTAAAAGACCAGTTATCAAATTTTGCCGCTGGTATTATGATTGTGACGTTTCGCCCGTTTGTACGCGGCGATTACGTACAGATTAGTAGCTACACAGGTACAGTGACAGAGATTACCTTGGTTAATACCCATCTGACGACCATTAACAATCACGATATCATCATTCCTAATAGCGATATCACGACTTCACCTGTGGTCAATTATACAGCGCTACCCAATCGCCGCGTCGATATTACAGTCGGTATTGGCTACGATGCTGATATCAAAACGGCTAAAGACGTGATGTTAAGTCTGGCAAGAAATAACCCATTGGCTTTCACTGATCCTGAGCCTATCGTACGAGTAACCAATCTAGGTGACAACTCAGTCGATCTTACCCTAAACGTTTGGACAACCAATGCCGACTGGTGGTCGATGCAATGCGAGTTACTAGAGCAATTCAAGCAAGCTCTAGATGATGAGAAGATTGAGATTCCATTCCCGCAGCGCAGTGTCCATGTTAAAGGCTTGGATCATATGATCAATCAGATGGGTCAAGCACAAAAGTTGCCATTAACTAAAGATTAATGAGTAGCTGTCTAAGAGTTAGAAGACTGTTTAATAAAGCAGTGCTAGTTTAGATATAAGGATTTGGTAGGTTTAGGCCTGCCAAAATCTCAATTTCAAAGTACTCCATCTCATCTTGCTCAGCTTGTCCGAGCTCATGATCAAAACCCAGTAGATGTAGCACGCCATGCACTAGCAAATGGCTGATGTGCTGCGCCACGGTTTTGTCCTGTTCAGCCGCTTCACGTACCATCACTTCATGACAGATAACCAGCTCTCCAAGAGGCAATGTTGGCATCAGCTCAATGACGGCAGCAGGTAATTCGCTTGGATAAGACAAAATATTGGTCGCATAGTCTTTACCACGTGCTTCTAGATTTAAAGCACGGCCTTCGACGTCATCAGTGATATATATATCCAATGTTTTAGACTTTTCCTGCCACAGCTCAGGATCGATATCTGCAAAATAGGGTAGGGTCAGACCATTATTAATACGACCGTCTATATAATCCAAAGTCGCCATCATGACTGATAATAAATGCTCGCGATTATAAAAAGTATCTAATATTTCATCATCAATACTGTCGGTCGTACTGATATCAAGGGCTGCTAAGCTGGCATGGTTGCTAGCGATCTTGTCGTCAAAATTAGTATTGTCAGGTTGGCTCATATTGCTGTCCTTTTTATTATAAATGTGTTTCTAATGCTGCATCGTCTAGGTGATTTATTTGCCAGCTCTTTTAATATAAAAGTAGCTTAATTATTGTCTTTCATTGCTAAATTTTTGGCCAATAAATAGAGGCCAATGTATAGAATGTATAGAGGCTACTATAGCTAAGTTACTGGTAGGCGACTAGTAGTGAAAGAGCTAAATTCAATAAACTGTCGGTAAGAAAAAACCGGACTACTTTTAGTAATCCGGTTTTCTTATGCAAGATAAATGCTTATAGCAAATGACTGTAATTCAGTGATTAGCTTGATTATTACAGATTGGCTGCTGCATTAGCGACAGCTTGTCTACGCTCTTGTTCTTTAATACGTTCAAACTTACGTTTTTCTTCTAAAGCCATTTGCTCTTCATCAAATACGTCATAGGCTTCAACGATTTGTTGTACCAATTGATGTCGTACAACGTCTTTTGAATCAAACTTTGTGATATGAATCTCTTCGATATCTTTTAGAATATCCATTGCTTGTGCCAAGCCTGACTTATGACCCCGTGGCAAATCGACCTGAGTAATATCCCCAGTGATGACGGCTCGTGAGCCAAAGCCCAAGCGGGTCAAAAACATTTTCATCTGTTCAGGCGTGGTATTTTGCGCTTCATCTAGAATGACAAACGAGTTATTCAAAGTACGACCACGCATATAGGCCAGCGGTGCCACTTCGATAATCTGACGCTCAATCATTTTACCGACTTTCTCAAAGCCTATCATCTCATAGAGTGCGTCATATAGCGGGCGTAAGTACGGATCGATTTTTTGGGTCAAATCACCTGGCAAGAAGCCCAACTTTTCGCCAGCTTCTACTGCTGGACGTACTAGCAAAATACGCTCAATCTCATTACGCTCAAGCATATCGACGGCACATGCCACTGCTAGATACGTTTTACCCGTACCAGCTGGCCCAATACCAAACGATACATCAGAGCTCAGGACGTTTTTTACGTAGCGCTGTTGGTTGCCACCACGCGGAACGATGCGGCCTTTACGTGTACGTAAACTGATGGGCGTAAACTCGCTAGCCTCATCCAAATCTTCATCATATTCCATGTCATCGTGATCTTGTTCGTCTTCTTCGATGTCTTCATCACGAGAGAGGCTAGATTGGATGATAAGATGCAGCTCTTCTGCACTGATGTCTTTGGTGTTCTGTGCTTCATCTACCATTTTGTAGATAATACGTTCACCGCGTTCGACATTGGTCACATCGCCACTCAGGCAAAAATCGCCTTGGCGCTGCATGATTTTAATATCGAGGCGTTCTTGGATATATTTCATGTGATTGTTATATTCACCAAGCACGGTTTTTAGCTGTGCTGGGGTCAATGATTCAAACTTTATACGGCGGCTCATGGAATCAGTCAAGCGATTATCCTTTTATTGTGTACCCGCCGCTATGATTTGGTTTTAATTGCGTGACGGGTTGCAGAGATAAAATAGTTAGTGGTATTACAGTTTTTAGGTGATGCAAATATTGTAGATAATAAAAATGACGGCGATATTATTGTTGTTTTTGTGAAAGGTCGTAAATGAAAGTAATGAAAGTCTTGCCTTCATTATGGTAGAGAATTTTTAAATTTCAAGCCATACATCAGATAGATAACGCTGTTTTTGTATGCTGATTGCAACTGCTACAGCGATTTTCTATAGATCGATTCGATGTTGCTATCAGTTCTATATAATTCATCGCTACCCATCGTATGATAGTGCTTTAATAAGATTAAGATATTTGAGTTTTATAAATATAAATCTCATTTACGATAATAGTGGAGAAACGATTTGTCTACGGTTAAGACCACGGCAGAATAGACAATTTGTGGTAATCTATGGGCGTTACCATAGGTTGCTGCAACTCATCTAACCAGAGCAGTAACATGATAAAAATTATAAAATAAAGTCAGTGACGAGCGGCTATCTATCATTAATAAATGGCTTGTCCAAAAAATTATACTAGGAAAATAACAATGCAAGATACTGATTCACATTTATCCAATACTGACAACATACCTAAAAAGTTCGACAGCATCTCTAAAAAGAAAGAAGCGATAACTGACCAGCAAGTGCTTATCGCGGGTGGTGGTCATGTTGGTTTGTCCTTTGCATTGCTATTGGCCCATCACGGTATTGCGAGCACCTTGTTAGAAAAAACAGCTATCCAACCATCAGTCCAACGGATGATAGTACTCGCAGCCATTATTTAGACAGTCGCAATACGGCTTTATCGCGGCGCACGGTACAAATATATCAAGAGATTGGACTGTGGGATGAGTTACAGAGCCATGCCTGCCGTATCGACACTGTACAGATTAGTGAGCAAGGCAGCTTTGGGCGCGCGCAGCTAAATAAAGCAGAAGAGCGCGTTGAGTCATTTGGGCAAGTCATCGAAAACGCTTGGCTGGGTCGTAAGCTTTTATTAGCCGCACAGCAAGCGCCATTAATTACCTTGATAGATAATGCCAATGTGACGACTGTCCAGCAGCAAGCCGATAGTGTGACACTTAGCTTTAATTATAACGATGAAGCCGAAAACGAGCAGCAGCTACAAGCTAGCGTATTAGTCGCTTGTGATGGGCGCGATTCTACAGTACGCCAACTGCTAGATATTAGTACAACTACGTATGACTATCAGCAAACGGCCATCGTCGGCGTAGTAGAGACAGATACGCCACACGAGCATGCAGCGATTGAGCGTTTCAGTCCAGCTGGCCCACTTGCCGTACTCCCACTGACCGATCCAAAGGGTGATAGCAATGATGAGTATCAACAAGGCTACAGACGCTCTGTGGTGTGGGTATGCCCAACAGGTGAAGAAACCAGATACTTAGAAGACGACGCCCATTTCTTGCAGACGCTACAACAAGCTTTCGGTCAACGCGCTGGCAAGTTCACAACTGCAGGTCGCCGCGGCGCCTATCCATTGACCCGCGTACTAGCAGATAAGCAGGTAGAAGGGCGCTGCGTCATTATGGGCAATGCTGCTCACACCTTACACCCTGTCGCTGGTCAAGGGTTTAATCTCTGTATGCGAGATGCGCATGTGCTGGCACAAATGCTAAATGCACAAGTGCTCAAAGGCGCAGATATCGGTGATGCACAGCTATTAAAGCGTTATGAAAAAGCACGTCAAACTGACCAGAAGCGAGTGATTCGTTTTTGTGATGCGGTGGTACATGGCTTCACGCATCCTAACCCAGCGATTAAGCTGGCACGAAATATGGCGCTATTGGCCTTCGATAAATTGCCGAATATCAAGCCATTAGTCGCCACTTATGCGATGGGTCTAAAATCATAGCGCTATAGTTAATCTTCTTTAAAAGAGTGACAGCGTTAACCTCGCTTGAAGTATTGCCTATACATCTGCACTCGGTTGCCTTGTCTCTCTTTTAAACTGAATCAACTAACTGTAATTAAGATTGATAATAAGCATTCTAATATTGAGCAATGTTGAGAGACACCTTATGAAAAAAACCATACGTTGATCATCGGTAGCGGTATCGTTGGGGCAACGCTTGCTCTAAAGTTGGCACAAGCAAAAATGTTAGTGACGTTGATTGATGCCCGTCCTGAGCGCGATGAGTCAGCTTGGCAACATGTACTTAGCAAACGTGATGCACGTGTCTATGCACTCAGTATGGCTAGTATTAATTTGCTTAAAGATATTGGCGCTTGGCAACATATTGCCGCCTCTAAACGCAAAGCAGACTACTCGCAAATGCAGGTATGGCAGCTCAATGGGATGGGTGAGCTATTATTTGGCGAAAGTGAAGATAGCGGCGCTGAGGATAATAGCAGTAAAAATTATGAGCCTATATTATTAGGTAGTATGGTTGAGCCTGCTGTTATCGAGCA
Organism: Psychrobacter sp. ER1; assembly: GCF_048631835.1. Taxonomy (NCBI): domain Bacteria; kingdom Pseudomonadati; phylum Pseudomonadota; class Gammaproteobacteria; order Moraxellales; family Moraxellaceae; genus Psychrobacter; species Psychrobacter sp. ER1. The sequence continues at coordinate 845,728 of NZ_CP184640.1, forward strand.
CGCATTATGGCAACGCTTGCATGAAGCTGATGTCAGTGACTATCTGACCCTTATCGCTGGTCATAAAGTTATTGATATGGATTGGCTAGGGGCGCAGCAAGGCTACCGTGTAACTCTAGACAATGGCGAGGCGATTGATACACGTCTATTAGTTGGCGCTGATGGGCGCGGTTCATTTGTCCGTCAGCAAGCAGGGATTGGCGTAGATACGTTAGATTATAATCAAACCGCAATTTGCTGTGCGATTCAGACTGAGAAACCGCATCAGGCAACTGCACGTCAAGCCATGCTACCGACGGGTACACTGGCACTATTGCCATTAGCAGATATAACCGATGCTGATAAGACAAATCCGCAGCATTGGCAGTCGATCGTATGGACATTGCCGCGCAATCAAGCATTGGCATTGATAGAGGAAGAAGATCGTTTTATCGCTGATAAGTTAGCAGCTGCTAGCAATTACGAGCTGGGTGCGATTAATCAGATTGAGTCTATCGCTAGTTTTCCATTAGCGGCACAGCAAGCGAAAAGCTACGTGGTTGATAACTTGGTGCTGATCGGTGACGCTGCTCATGGCGTACATCCGCTGGCAGGTCAAGGACTGAACCTCGGTATGCTCGACGTGACAGTATTATGTGAGCAGCTAACGCATGACTTTACACGTAGTGGCGGTACGCTTTGGGGCAGCAATCAAACGCTACGTCATTATGAGCGTTCGCGTCGTCCGCATAATAGCCTAATGATGCATAGCTTTTCTGCGCTTAACTGGTTATTTGCAGGGTCGCTTGCCCAAATGCGTCCTGTGCAGCAAATTCGTAATGAAGGCATGTACCGCGTTGGTAAAATCAAGCCATTGATGCGCTTATTTGCTAAGCAGGCGAGTGGGGTATAAGTAATCGTAACTTTTATTAAATGATAAGAATATTTTGATGAAGCATATTTTAATTGATTATGAAAACATTCAGCCTAAAAGCTTCGATAATGTAGAGGTGGATAAATGCCATGTATGGCTGTTTTTGGGTATCAATCAGCAGAAGAGTTTACCTCTTGAATTGGTTGAAAACTTGCTCAGGTTTGATAATGAAAATGTGCACATTATTAAGATGCAACATGCAGGGAAGAATGCGCTAGATTTTTACTTGTCTTTTTATCTTGGCAAAATCTCTGAAATTGACCCTAGTGCTGATGTTTGTATTTTAGCAAGAGATAGTGGTTATGATATCTTGGTTGAGCATCTCAATAGTGCTTATGATGGTATGAACATCATGCGGTTAGAAAATGCTAATCAGCTAACTGTGGCTTACGAGTCAAACATAGAAAGTGCATCAGATATAAAAAAAGCCAACTTGTCATCGAAGATAGTCATCATGTTTTGTGTGATGACGTTACTAGCGTTGCCATGGACAATAAGAAATCTTTAGCGCAAAGCCTTGAAGGAAGCGTTCCCAAATCGGTTATACATGAGTGTTACGTGTTGGTTTTTGATAGCATTGTCAATCGTAAGGTTTTTTACCGAGCTATAAATCCAACCTATTGTACTCGATAAAGAAGTACGTTCCAGTGACAGCACTAGAGAGATTTAATAGTACTGAGCAAGACTATATTTTTGAACAGGTTTTTGATAAGTTTATTAAATTAGGTCTTATTAGGCACGATCAAAACGAAGAGAAACTAAGTTATAAAGTAGACAGTCAAGGAGTATTAGATTTAGTCACTGATCAAGTTTTACGAAGTAAGGCAAAAGAAATTGATGGATTGAATAATGTGATAAAGCAAAAACTTGCAAGTTATCGCCAAGCAAATAGTCAAGATCAAATTGATTTAGTTATAAATTACCTCAAAAAGAAGGAAATAATAAAACAGGATAACAAAGCTATCTATTACTCACCTTTCAATAATGTCAAAGGAAATTCGAGTAAAGTTTCACAAGATGATAATAAGAATAGTAAAGACTCTGCTACAACATATCAACGTGCAATAGCACAGCTAAAAAGTAGACCAGCAGGTACTCGACCATCCAAAAAGTCAAGTTTAATAAACTATCTTAAAAGCCATTTACGCAATGAAGACTCTAAAACCATCGATAAGCTAGTTAAACAGATGGTTAGTAATAAAATAATCGTAATATCAAATACGAATAAGCTGATCTACAAAATATAGCTTAGCCAAGCGCCGAAAAGAACACCATCAGTACTGGCGAGACAATGTTAATCAAAAAGCCAAAGCTAATCGCTAGTGGCACGACTTTTAGACCACCTGACTGCTGAATGATAGGCAAGGTAAAGTCTAAACTGGTCGCGCCGCCAAGCCCAACCGCAGCGGAGGGGTATTTGCGCATAAATACCGGAATAAAGATTAACGCAAAGAACTCGCGTACCAAGTCATTAAACAACGCGACACTACCCCAAACCGCGCCATAAGCATCGGTCATGACAATCGCTGATAGCGAGTACCAACCAAACCCTGACGATAGTGCTAAGCCTTTCGTCCATGACACATCAGTAAATAGTAGTGCAAAGATAAGCCCACCCGCCAATACCGCTAGCGTAAAGATGACACTCATTTCTACGCCGCGTTTATTCAGTAGTACTTCTTTTAAGGTGATGCCCGATCCTTTTAAGCCTATACCGACCAGTAAAATCAAAATCATCAGCATGACAGTCATAGAGTTTTCAGGCGGCATATAATCAGCAGGCAAGAAATAGCCAATCACCATCCCGATCACCACACAAACCACTTGCGCCAAGCTACCTCGAATGCTCACCCGATGCTCTTTAGATTTTACGCTTGGTTTTTGGCATGCCACGGGCGCAGATGATCGAACAACATCAGCCCAAATAAACCTGAACCAATCGTCAGTATCGATAATACAGTGACATATAAGGCAATTTCACCCAACTGATTACCTAGACCTTCTACCTGAGACAGCTCAATACCGATCAACGCTAGGATAATAAATACCAAGTATGATAGACCTTTGTCGGCCAATTTTGTCATAGTAGGGTTAGACGGAATGGCAAAGCCAATAAACATTGGCATTAATACCAGAACAAGGGTGACTAGGCTTTCCATGATAAAGGGCTCGCAGCATTTTTAATAAGGCGTTTTTAAGAAGCTGAAGATTGTACCATATAAGGTTAATAGTATTGATATGAGCCACTGAGATTCATTGTAAATCATCGCTCATTGTTGGCTAAACTGGAAAAACTGGACGATTATAATGATGTTAATAAATATCTTTTTCAAAATGTTTGAACGTTTTTGAGCGCTTTGTAATTCTTTACCTTACAAACTTTTGTTGCTACATTAAAGTACTGAAAATATTTGGCTAGACTCATGTCGCTATATCAGCTCAAAACTCAGTTTCAAAATCAACTACGCCCGATAAGTAATACGCTGGTTGAGCAAAATATTACCGCTAACCAAGTGACGGTATCCGCTGTTTTATTAAGTATCGGTACTGCTTATGTGATTGCCAAACCAGCGGCTGAACAGCAGCGGCTGTGGCTTTTATTACCATCATCATTGTTTGTACGTATGGCACTCAATGCCATCGATGGCATGATGGCGCGTGAGCATGGACAGGCATCAAGGCTAGGAGCCGTGTTAAACGAGGTAGGTGATATGGTTGCCGATACGGCGCTATTGGCGAGCCTGGCGCCTCATATTCTGACCCATCATATCAATGATAAAGAACAGCAAACGTTAATAGTTAATTTGCCAACGAATATATCAACTTCTCAGCATCATATCACTGCTCTGATTGCCCTTAGTGTTGGCACCGAGCTGTTAGGTGTTACTAGTAATGCCATGTTAGGTGTTCGTGCTAACCAAGGGCCTTTGGGCAAAAGCGATCGTGCCTTCTTATTAGGTATGCTTGGTGCGTTTATGGGTATTAGAGCCAAAGCGCCAGTAGCTATTAAAACGCAGACGTCTTCGCCTGCCGTCAGAATAGGTCAATTATTTATACTAACAGAGATAATGCTACTAAAGACCTGTCTCAATCGACTACGTTATATGACAGAGTTATACTTGAGGCGTAACCCACCTCAGCTGCGATCCGTACTGGGTGAGTCAACAAACAACTCACTATCTCTTACTGTTGTTTTGCCAAATACTTCTACTGATAACGCTCGCCCATTGGAGTTCAAAGAAATGCCAACCACAACCGTTGATAGTCAAAAATTCGAAGAACAGGCCAGTGTTGGTTTTGATTTACCTGCATCTGAAACCATCAATGGTGAAAGCTGTTATAACGCTTACGACGGCACAGCTATTTATTATCGCTATTGGCTAACAAAGCCTTTAGAAGACATGAAAAAATTAGCTATCAAGCAAGCCAACCAACCGTTGCGCCAAGTTATCTTATTACACCGAGGGCATGAGCATTCCGGACGATTGGTAGAGCTAGGAGAGCAGTTTGCAACAGCTGGCTATCAAGTGTTTGCTTGGGATGCGCGCGGCAATGGGCGCTCAGGGGGTATCAAAGATCATGCTGATAGCGTTACCGAGCTTGAGCGAGATTTAGAGGGTTTTGTACAACTGGTGATTGGGCAAACAGGCATTGCTATCGAAGATACACTGATTGTCGCTAGCAGTATCGGCGCAGTGTTGGCAGCAGCATGGGTACACGATTATGCGCCTAATATTCGCGGGATGATACTTGGCACGCCTGCGCTCAGTATTCGCTTGTATTTGCCCTTTGCCATACCATCACTGAAGGTAGCACGTACGCTAGGTCTGATGTCACGTGTCAGCAGCTATGTTAAAGCACAAGTACTGACCCATGATAAAGACGCGCAGCAAGCTTATAATGCCGATCCATTGATATCGAATAGTATCTCGACTGATTTACTCATTGATACCCATGCAACGGGTCAGCGTCTACTCGATGATGCTGGTGCTATCACCGTACCGACGTTCGTCTTATGTGCGGGCAAGGATTATGTGGTCGATAAACAGGCTGAGCGCACATTTTATGAAGCGATTAACACACCGATCAAACGCTGGCAGTTGTATCCAGACAGCTACCATGCAATCTTTCATGAGACCAATAAAGCCGATGTCTTTGCCGACTGTATTGAGTTTGCTGAGCAAATATTTAGCACACAAGTACAAGTCCCTGATCTAAGTACGGCTCACTTGAACAGTGCCAGTAAGGATAAAGTGGATCGTTTAGCGATTAAACCATTCAATCCAAACTTTGCGATTACCCGTTTTGCGATGCAAAAATTTGGTCATGTTAGCGATGCGATTGCGACAGGGCTTGAGCATGGATTTGATTCAGGTCATTCACTGGATCATGTCTATTACAATAAGCCTAGCGGTCAGAATAAGTTTGGACAGGCGGTCGATAAGTTTTATTTAAATAATATCGGCTGGCAAGGTATTCGTATTCGCCGTGAGCACATATTGGAGTTGGCACGCGTAGCACTTGCAGATATCAAAGATAAAAACCAAAGCAGCAATAAACCATACCAACCAAAACTGTTAGATATCGCTAGTGGACATGGTTTTTATGCGTTTGATCTGCTGACAGAGTTTACAGAATTACATGCTGAATTACGTGATTATGAGATGCATAATATACAGGCATTGCAAGCAAAGGCGGAGCGTTTGGCCGTGAGTAATCGAGTAATGACCAGTCAAAAGGATGCCTTTGATCCTGCCAGTTATATCGATGCACATACGAATGACACTAGCGCCGATACTAAAAAATTAGATCTTGCTATTGCTTCAGGGTTGTTTGAATTGTTCTCTGATAATGCGCTACCAGCGACAGCTTTGGCAGGTATTTATGACAGTTTAAAATCGGGCGGTTATCTGATTTATACCAACCAACCGTGGCACCCTGAACAGGAGTTTATCAGTAAAACACTAAATAATCACCGTGGTAGTAGTTGGGTAATGCGTTGTCGTTCGCAAGCAGAGATGGATCAACTGGTTGAGCGTGCAGGCTTTAGGAAAATCACGATGCGTATCGATCGCTTTGGGATATTTACTGTTTCGTTAGCGATTAAAACTGTACCAGCTGATAATGAGTAACAGATGAACAATGAGCAGGTTAAACCTTATGAGCGTGTTCAGCTGTTTTCAGGGGAGGGTCACGTTTTGGTTACTATTTGGGCAGTTATGCAGCACTAGCAGCGCATGATTTGACGCCAGACATTATCGTTGGTACTTGCGGTGGTAGTTTGTCTGCTTACTTAGTACAATTTGCGCCTGACCCCAAGGATTTGCAAGCGTTGATATGTAGTCGTGAGTTATATCGCGTCATCACAGCCATCAGACATGTCGCGCCAGATGAAGCCAATAAACGTCTAAAGCTGCGTTATATGACCCATGCACTTAAGCGTTGGCGGTTATCAAAGCAAAAGGATAATGGACAAAGACAACGTCAAGCAGACAGCTACGAGCGACTGTTAAGTGAGTTGCAGCAGTTAGCGATGTTTCGTATCGATAACGAGCAGTACTGGCTAGATGAGCTGTCGCAGTTTGCTGCTAGTGATAGTGGTAGCGCTGCTGGTAAAACAACGCCAGAGATAGCTATCATTGCCAGTCGATTGTATCAAGCACCTGCTGATGGCTTATGTAATAAAAAACCTGTACTGCAAGAGTTGTTATTCGCGCCGCCGTGCTTAGCAAATTTACCAAATTCTGCATCAGGTCTGGCTGACGAACAAATAACGTCACCAGCGCATATATTTGCAAACGGACGCATACACCCGTCTGTAAAAGTACAAACACAATGGGATTTTGCCCCAGTGATTCGCGCGTCTATGGCTGACATGTACTATCTACCGCCAACACATATCACAGAGCTTGGCTGGTGTTTAGGAGGTGTGATTAATCTCACACCGATTGAGTTGGCCTGTCAGTTGGGTGATAGCGTATTTGCAGAGACTAAGGCAGGTTATGACCCATGGCTGGCTGCTCCCGCGATTCAGCGCGTCTTTGGTTTTGATCCCAATGAGCGCTTGGCAGCAGTACACAGTTATCAACCAGTCAGTGTGTCGGCGCTCACTGAAACCATTAATAAAAACCGTCAGCTACATTGGTTACCATTTGCCGATAATGAACAGCAGTTAGCAGGTCAAAATGTGCAAAAGCGGTTTAACCTAAAGCAAATGACTGTTGAGCTAATACACAGCGACTATGACGGTTTTGTGCAGCAAATGCAGGCGCAATGGCAATATGGCTATCAGCGTACGGTCAACTATATACAGCAACATAAATTATGAAAAACATCGCAAAAGGTATCACTAGAAACCATGCGCCGCATATCATTATCGTTGGTGGTACGAGTGGCCTTGGCTTAGGATTGGCGTTGCATCATCAGACGCTTGGCTGGCAAGTCAGCGTTGTTGGAAGTAGCATAGAAAAGATAGCTGATATCAACAGCCAGCATCCTGCTATCGTGACTTATGTGTGTGATTTAACTGACTCAAGTCAAACGCAGACGCTATTAGACAATTTATCAAGTATTCCATTTCAAAGGCTGATCTATAGTGCGGGTAGCTATACCAATGAGCGTATCCATCACCTAAATCAAGCAGATAGCGACCAAATGCTAGCGATCAATTTGCAGGCGTTTGAGCAAGTTTTTAGATGGGCAAGCAGTCAGTTAAAGCAGCAATTAAAACAGTCATGTCAGGCATTAGATGTGACTGGAAGTGAGAGACCTAGCCTTATTTGTATTGCCTCTATCGCAGGTACGATGGATTACCCTTATGCCAGCCTCTATGCAAAAAGCAAGCGCGCAATGATTGTTACGGCTAGTGCTTATCGAGCGGCACTTGTACCTTGTGATATCCAAGTGAACTGTATTGCTTCAGGCTATATCGATACCCAAGCATTACGTGATTTAAACGATGGCGATGCTAGCCATAAGCCATTTATCATGAGCACAAAGACAGCGGTTCATCATATTATGCAAGCGATTGACGATGATGTAGAAATAGCCATATTTCCACGCTCGATGCGCTATATCACAAGTGCCTTAAATCATTTGCCTAAGCCTGTGCTCAATTGGATATTGCGCAGTAAACTAGATAAAGCCAAATAATATGTCTATCAATACTTTGACTAGGTTTAACCAAGTAGCCAATAGAGTAGGGTAAATACTGGCACTCCAATTAGCAAACTGTCTATCCGATCTAATACCCCACCATGACCAGCGAGCATCGTTCCGGTGTCTTTTACCCCGTGCTGGCGCTTAAAGGCTGATTCTAATAAGTCTCCAAATATACCGCTTACAGCCAAGCCATAGGCAGCTAATAGACAGACCCACCAATCAAAAGGAGTGAGCCAAAGACCTAATACCGCTGCCAAGATTGCCGCAACTAAACTACCAAAGACAGCACCTTCAATGCTTTTATTCGGGCTAATAGTCGGCGCTAGACCTCGTTTAAACAGCTTACGTCCAAGCAGTCTCCCACATAGATATTGGACAATATCGTTGAACTGACTGGCAAATAATACGAAGAGTAAAACGCCATATTGTTCGCGTTGCCAGGTCAATTGCTGTAAGGCTACAAGGCTAATGATGAGTGAGATGAATACAATACTCAGTAGCAGGTCTAAGTAATTAAGCCGCGTATAGTGTTGAGTCGAGTTGAGAGAGGTCTTCGGTAGTAGAAAAGTACTTGGCTGTACGCCTTGCGCTTGGAGTTTATGAATGAGCACGGCTTTACTGCGCAAACACCATAGACGTTTAATCTCGTAGCTACCGCGTAGACCAATTAATATAAAAAATAAAATGAGCAGCCATTGATAGGCATATACTTGCGAATAAGAACCTTGCGTATCGTTCGTTATTTTTGCAATCACATAGCAAGTGCAGAGCGCGGCTAGCATCAACCACCACGAGCGGGCTATCAGGTAGATTTTTGGCAAACGTTTGCGCAGACGAGGTACGGCAAGTACACTCCAAGCCAAACTGACAATTATCATCAGGGCAATCACAAACACAATATCAGAAGTCATACCGTGGATACTCAAAGAAAAGGTAATATTTTAAGCCTATCCATAATGATAGCTTAAATGCCTCTTTAACTATAGTGTTAGATATCGCCCTTAATGGGTTTGGCTATTATCTGTCGTACGCTTAAATATGGTCAGTAACAGGTATCGGACAACACTCATTTTCTATAATGTGAGAAAATGAGCTAAGCGTAGTTTTTCTTAATGGCAGAATGATACTGGTTAAAGGCGTTTCAGCTAAGTTAGGATAATCCTCACGGTAATGCCCACCGCGACTCTCAAAACGCTGATAAGCCGATTGAACAATCATCGTTGCTAACGCTAATTGCCTCGCCAATTGAAAAATGACAAGCTCACTGTAAGTAGTAGGGGCTTTACTGCTCATATCAGATAGCATGGTTTTATTATATTCGATTGACTCTTGCCACTGCTCAATTTGTCGCAATGCTTGCTCTAATTTTTCATTGCTACGTGTGATGCCCATATTGGCTGTCAAAAGAGCTTTCAATGCTATAGTTATCTCTGCAATATCTACGTCAGAATGCAACGCCTTATCGACCTTATAAGTTGGATACGATGACTGCTTGGAAGATGCCAAGATGACAAATTGAGTATTTTTTAGTGTCGGAGATTGCCAAATATCGGCAGCTAACTGATGCAGTCCATAATAGGCAGTCGTATATGGCTGTGCCATTTTTTCTAAAGCTTCAGCCGTTTTCTTTAAAGCTTCTAAGTTTTTTAAGCGTTCCAATTTTTTTAGATAACAAGGCAAATTAGCGGCGATGTTGCGACCAACCACCACACACTCCAACAATGAATTACTTGCTAAACGGTTGGCTCCATGTAGTCCTGTATAAGCAACTTCACCTGCTGCATACAGCCCTGCAATGTCGGTCAAACCATTGGCGCAAGTCACCACGCCGCCACAACTATAATGGGCAGTCGGAGCGACCGGAATAGGGTCTGTGGTCATATCGATGCCGAGTGCTAGCAGCGTCTGATAAATCTGCGGGAAATGTGCCTGTATAAATGCGGCTGGCAAGTGACTGACATCAAGATGCACGTAGCCAAGTCCGTTACTACTAATCTGATTGGCTATTGCCCGAGCGACGATATCGCGTGGCGCCAACTCAGCGCGCTTATCAACGTCTAACATAAAGCGCGTACCAGTCTGTGGACAATAGAGTCGTCCACCTTCACCGCGTAACGCTTCAGATATCAAAAAACTACTGTCATCTAATGCCAGACCCGTTGGGTGAAATTGAATAAATTCTAAATTTGCTAAGCGGCAGCCTGCCTGCCATGCCATCATGACGCCATCACCAACACAGACATTAGGCGCGCTGGCACGCTTGAATAGTTGACCTAAGCCACCACTAGCGAGTACGACAGCTGAACTATAAATGGTGAGTTGGCGCTCATTGATATGATCAAAGACCAGCGCCCCTCGGCAATATTTAATCTCGCTATCGTTCATGCTAAAAGAAGAGTCACCAATCATAGGTGAAGTTAGTAACTCTAATGCTTCATGATAAGGCAAGATAGTGATATTGGCCGCAGTCTGTGCTTTGATAGTTAATGCGTCCATCACGTGTCGACCCGTTGCATCATCCGCATGAGCCACACGTCTACAGCCATGACCGCCTTCTTTAGTCAAGTGTAAGTCACTGGTTTTTAAGACTGCAAAATCAGATGCATTATCATTTTCTTTAGTTAAAGTGGTTTGAGTAAATGGCACACCTTGCTCACATAACCACTGTACCGCCTGCTGTCCTGCACCCAAAATACTGGCAGTATTGTCAGGTGTGCAAAGTCCTGCACCAGCCACTAAGGTATCAGCAACATGCTCAGACACAGAGTCATTTTTGTCTAAGCTGGCAGCAATACCACCTTGAGCATAGTGACTTGAGCAAACCTCAAGTGCCGCTTTGCTTAAAACAGTGATATTCAGCGATTTTGGCAGAGATAGCGCGGTGCTCAAACCTGCCAGACCAGCCCCAATGATAAGAACATCAGTTTTTATAATATTACTCATATCACTGTTGCCTCTGTTATTTATATAACTAGTGGTGCTGGAACGATCAACTGAATGCGACTGACTCATGCTAGGCTGCCCCAACGTTAGCGAACAGTGTACGGTCTTTTACTATGTCGCCACTGGCGGCTACACGTTGCTTTTGTGCTTCAGCAAAATCAAGCATCCGTTGTAATGGTTTTTTGCTGCAGTCGCCAGCTCAGGTGTCATTAGCACTTCACCGCTTTGATTGGTTAAGCACTGCTCAATACCTTTTAGACCGTTCATGGCCATCCAAGGACAAAACGCGCAGCTCTTACAGCTTGCACTCTCACCAGCAGTTGGTGCGGCCAAGAATCGCTTGTTTGGTGAGCGTTTTTGCATCTCGTGCAATATGCCTAAATCAGTAGCGACGATAAAGGTATCAGCATCCATCTCGTACGTTGATTGCAAAAGCTTGCTAGTCGAGCCGACAACATCGGCTAGTTCAACCACGCTATCAGGTGACTCAGGATGCACCAAGACTTTGGCCTCTGGATGTTCCTCTTTTAATTGCATTAGCTCAGTGGCTTTAAATTCGTTATGTACCAAGCAAGACCCTTGCCACAGCAGCATATCTGCACCAGTCTCACGAGCGATGTATTTGCCTAAATGACGGTCAGGGCCCCAAATAATTGGCTCACCTTGGGCATGTAAATGACGGACGATGTCGATACCGACAGATGAGGTGACCACCCAATCAGCTCTCGCTTTTACTGCGGCGCTGGTATTGGCGTAGACGACCACAGTACGTTCAGGATGGGCATCACAAAATGCTGAAAACTCGTCAGCAGGACAGCCTAAATCGAGCGAGCATTCGGCTTCTAAATCTGGCATGAGGACGGTCTTTTCCATGCTCAATATTTTTGCCGATTCACCCATGAAGCGCACACCAGCGACAACCAAAGTCTGAGCGCTATGAGCTTGTCCAAACCGAGCCATTTCAAGTGAGTCACCGACGCAGCCACCGGTTGCCAATGCCAAGTCTTGGATAAAAGGGTCGACATAGTAGTGTGCTACCAGTACGGCATTATTCTCTTTTAGTAGCTTCTTGATATTTTCTTCGACTACGATGCGTTCAGCGCGAGGCAAGTCTGCTGGCATTTTAGCCTTGGCGTATTCAATGTTCATCTGAGTGGCGATGCGATTGTCCGTACTCATGATAGGTGCGTCGTAAGGATATTTTTTCATAATGGCAGCCTTTTTTGGTGCAATAACGATAAATGTATGTGCTAAAAATGTGGGAATTGGACATAACAAATCTATAAGTTGTCTTAATTATGCTCATTTTGAGCATAATTACAAGTGGTTTTTATACTCAATAAGTCAAAAGATTGGTTTTTAGTGCCCAAAATGACGTGCAGTTAAGCCGTGCTGAGCTTGGAAATGATGCTAATTCATGCCTCTTATGACTATTTATCGTTATTGATTTTTCATACTTACAACCACAGACTATGATAGTTTTAGATTCGAGCTATACTAAGTCATACCATAGCTATTAACCCCAGTAGCCTTTCACATTTCAGAGAAAAAGGATAATTCCCAAAGCCATGACGTTGTCTTATTCACATGCGCACCAGCAAGGTAGCGGCACGACAGAAGTGGTCGCCGTATTGGTTGCTATCACCGATCATATCGCGCGCGTTCTAACCGTTGACCAAGGTAAGCTGTTGCCAAATGGGCCACTTATGCCGCTACATCGCTCGCTACAAGCGGGCGTACGTCAGTGGGTAGAAGAGCAAACGCAGCAACCGCTTGGATATTTAGAGCAGTTATATACCTTTGTCGATACCAATAGACGCAACATAGACGGTCATGCGTTGGTGTATGTGAGTTATTTGGGTTTGGTGCAAGAGACGCAAACGCAGGTACTCCAAAGCAAAGCACTCTGGCGAGATTGGTATGATTACTTCCCATGGGAAAATCATTTGGACGGTATGCCCAGCATCATTATGGACTTTATCGTGCCAGCACTACTCGAATGGGCCAATACTGCCCACGGCCCGATTGTCCAACAGCGCAGGCGTCAGCGCATTTGCTTATGTTGGGGGCTGGACGAAGCGTTTTTAGCAAGTGGTAAATTGACAGACAGCCAATCAGTCAACGAACACGATAATGAAAGTAGAGGATGGATTGCAGAGCATGTATTACTACGCTATGAGATGCTTTATGAAGCAGGTCTGATACCCGAAGCCCCTAATTATCCGCCCAACTATCAGGCTGTTGCTTTGCCAGAAGACTGGTCACAACGCATAGGTGTACCGATGTATTACGATCACCGTCGCGTGATCGCTACTGCTATCTCAAGACTGCGCGCGAAGATTGAATATAGACCGCTTATTTTTGGTTTGATGCCAGACGTCTTTACCTTATCGCAGTTGCAGCAGAGTGTTGAGGCGTTATCAGGAGTGCGTTTGCACAAGCAAAACTTTCGTCGATTGCTTGATTCGCAAAATCTAGTGATGGAGACAGGAGAGAGTAGTACTGCTCAGCGCGGTCGTCCTGCCAAGTTATATCGCTTCCGCCATGATATCGAGCTACAGAGTTTACTGATGGATAGCAAACTTCCTAAGCGCAAATAGTCATGTCAAGCCAGTCCGTTGTATCTCTAAATCGGTTTGTAAGACGAAAAATTTGCCACCTTTCCTTGCAGGGTCGCTAACTTTACGCTATATTTATGCTCATTTTGAGTTTAAATGACGAGCAGTTTCTATCAATATCATGCCTAGATAAGGGTCAAAGATGACAATTGAAAAAGAGCCAGCATTGGATGACGTATTGCTCAAGCCATTGGTTGAGAATGCACTAACTGAAGATTTGGGTAGGCGTGGTGATGTAACGTCACAAGCTACTATCCCAGCAGATATGCAAGCGCAGCTACAGATCAAGGCGCGGCAAGCAGGCGTTATATGCGGTATCGATTTGGCATGTTTGTCTTTTGCCTTAGTCGATACGCAAATTGAGTTTATTGCACAAGTACAGGATGGCGAAACAGTAGAGGCTGGCGCAGTGTTAGCGACGGTAAAAGGTAACGCGCGTCACCTGTTGACAGCAGAACGCACGGCACTGAACTTTATGACCCATCTTAGCGGTATTGCGACAGCGACCCGTCAAATTGTCGATAGTGTGGCGCAATATCCTGCGCAAATTACTTGTACACGCAAGACCATTCCAGGCTTACGTATTGTACAAAAATACGCCGTACGCTGCGGCGGCGGACGTAATCATCGCTTGGGATTAGATGATGCGATTTTAATTAAAGACAATCATATCGCTATTGCTGGTGACATCAAAACGGCCATTCAGCAAGCACAGAAATTTGCTGGGCATCTGATTCCTATTGAGGTCGAAGTCGATACGCTAGAGCAATTAGAGCAAGCGCTCGATGCAGGTGTGAGTTTAGTGCTATTAGACAACATGTCGCCTGAAACATTGTCGCAAGCGGTTACTATGTGTAAGGGTCGCGCAAAGACTGAAGCCTCAGGTGGTATTACGCCTGAAACAGTACAAGCGGCGGCAAGTACAGGGGTTGATTTTATCGCGATGGGTTATTTGACGCACAGTACGACTGCTTTAGATATTGGGTTAGATTTTAGTGCATAAGTGCAGGCGTAATAAAGGCTAATAGCGTTATATACGCTTGATTTTATGACAAGGGCTATCACCGAGTTAATAGAATGGCAATTTATACTGACAGCTTGTACTGATAATCGGTTAAATGCTTGTTTTTACACTGAAACTTTACTAAGGTGACATGTAGGCATAACGGCGCAAAGTTAATGATTTTATTAGCTTATCTGCCTATGTTAGAATATAAGCTACAATGTCGTTTTTAACTGCCTATTGGGTCATCGTTGCACTTGCACGATGGCCTTATCTTTTTGCACCAGTGGTATCAATAGACAAGTGAGCGCTCAGTGAATACTGAAATTATCAAGATAATCCTAGCCTTCATGGTATTGATCAATCCCTTCAGCGCATTGACGTTGTTTTTGGATTTGACTCGCGGCTATTCGATGAACAATCGACGTAAAGTCGCGCGCGTTGCTTGTCTGACTATTTTTATCACCATCAGCTTTTTACGCTTGCAGGTGAGACGCTCCTAAAAACCCTTGGTATTTCTATTGGATCGTTCCAATTGGCTGGCGGTATCTTGGTGTTTTTAATTGCCCTAAATATGATGAATGGAGAGGGTAACCCTGTTAAACCTGATCAAGAGAACTTCGATGTTGATCATGTGAAAGATGCACCAGTCTCGATGGCGGCTGCCGTGGTTCCCCTCGCGATTCCGATGATGATTGGGCCTGGTGGTATCTCCACGGTTATTATTTATTCTTCACAAGTATCAGGTATTTTGCAGGTATCTGCCATTTTGATTGCTGGCTTATTTATCAGTCTGTTTTGCTATTTGGCATTGATGGCGGCAGGTCGTATCAGTCGCTTACTAGGCGATACTGGCTTGAACATCATGAGCCGAATCATGGGTATGCTATTGGCAGCCGTTTCTATCGAGATTATCGTTAATGGACTGCGTACGCTCTTTCCTAGCTTGATGTAAATGATCAATACAATATTATCGCTAACCATATATATTTATACAGTGGTTAGCGGATATCGACGTCATTCAGTTTATTCAACAATCAGCTTATTTATCATTTCTCAGTCATACTTCTATCAGCTTTGATACAAATGCCAAGCCAGATACAGCATCAGTAACCCCACCAAAGCATCCAGTATATTCCATGCCTTAGGCTTCTCGAATAGAGGCCTGAGTAATCGCGCACCATACCCAAGCGCAAAGAAGAAAAAGAACGAAGCGCTAATTGCACCTGCGGCAAACGTCAATTTACTGCTTGCACCCGTAGAAACCATACCGACGAGTACCAATGTATCTAGATAGACGTGCGGGTTTAGCCAAGTAAAGCCAAAGCATAGTAACAAAGCTTTTTCAAGCTACTCACGACTTGCCCTTCGACAGTCATTGCATGTGATTTTCTAATGCTGGCATATAGGCTCTGCAAGCCGTAAATTAGCAAAAATAGTGCGCCTGCCAGTCTGGCTATGTCGACAGCATGTGGATAACGAGCCGTTACAGCACCAAAACCAGCGACACCCGCCGAAATTAGTAGTGCATCGCTCACTGCGCAAAACAGGCAGATAAAAAAGATATGTTCACGTTTGATGCCTTGTTTGAGTACAAAGGCATTTTGGGAGCCAATCGCTAAGATAAGTGAGAGGCCGAGTAGGAAACCAGAAATATAATCGGGAGCATTCATAGTACGGTGCTTAACGGTTGGCGTGTAGGAATGGTGACATTTTGATTACTGGCAGGCCAGCAAAAACCTGCTAAGATACGCTATTGAATGAATGTATGCAATATGAGCACAATGTGAGTGTAATAAACGAGGGGCAGAGCAAGTCATGGTAGTCAGTTTGACAAGAATGCTACAGTCATTTGGGCAAGCTCAAGATGACCTACCGACATTGGCAGCAAGGAATGCTCAGGAGATGAGTGTCAATCATGAACAGGATGCGGCTGCCAATAGTGATAGCAATCATGCAGTACAAAAGCGTTCTACACTGACTCCGCCTGAACGTGTAAACCGTATATGTGATGCGTTGGCACAAGTCAGTGATAGCCAATCATCCACACCCTTGACCGATCGCTATCTGAGTAATCGTGCTCAAATGCGCCCAACCAATAGACCGCCTTTTGACCCAGATACTTTGTGGTATCTCAAACATGGACGTTGTCCGATTATGACTGAGCTTGTTGATGTGGTCGATGAAACCACCCTAAATGCCATGCCTATCGAAGCCGTTGCGATATTAGATCGTATCAACGGTAAGCTAAAGCGTTATCGTGAGTGGAGTAGTGAGCTAAACGAACAGCAACAGCAGCAACATAATGAGCGTCAGTTCGTCATCGACAAGCTAGTATCCGAAAGTATCCCTGAGGCATTGCATCATTATGAGCAGCTACAACGCTTCAGTCCGCATCGCACCAAAAATAACATGGTGCAGGGCAAGATGACGGCCGGTGATATGCTGACAGATTTGTTTTTAGAGATTGACTATGAGCTTGACGAACTATTGGATGAATTGCATCAGACAGTTTTGAACCGCCTTGCCTCAACCCACCGTTATGTTAAGAGCCGTACGCAAAGTTAAATGTTCTTTGATGATGTTTTTTTGAACACTTGCAAAGGTTAAGTATTATCAAAAGACAAAATCGACCCGGTGCATAACAATATAGGGCTTTAATAGAGCCTTATTTTTTTGTTTAATGATATCAACCATAAGAAATCAGCCACGACATTCTGATAAGTAATAAGGACAATATAATGACCCAAATGACTGCGATGTTCGTAATGTTTGTTCTGTATGGGCTGTTGCCAGCGGCTGGATTATATCTAGGTTACCGTGGCATTAAAAAGTCACAGCACCCAAAATGCTCGAATATAAGGCGATGCCGCAACTGGGTTATATACCTGAAAAAAGCCTACCCGTCGAAGTCAAAACTGCTCTGGAGCAAATTAACACAAAAGGCGAAAAGCTGCGTGTCATGTATGGCGATACCAATAATGATGGCAAAATTGATGACAAAGACACTGTCAATGAAACTTATATTATGATTCAAAACCTAATGGATAGGCATGTACCACAAGCAGTCGCTGACTATCGCCGCTTGCATGATTTAGATGTGGCAGACAGTGCAATCGCTGACACTACCAAAATTAAACATTCTAATGTCACGGGCAAAGAAGCCTTGTTAGATGTGCTTAAGACAATTAACATACAGTTCGATGACCTGCTCAACGCGTCATATCATCAAGACGGTCAAAAACTACTTGCAACCAATCGCTATCTCCAAAAACGTTTTGATAACCCTGCTAATAACACAGATATTCAAAAGCCCGATAGCAATGTCAGTCGTAATATCAGTAGTGATGCGAGCAGTTATGTAAATATCCAAGCGATTGAAAGCCCAACTGGTGAAAATGTGAGCGCTAAAGATATTAAGCTATAAATACAAAGTTGAATGGTGAAAGGGTAAAGAGCAAGCGTATATGAGTATCTTAATAGGCATCGGTATTGTAACGACCGTCACTACCTTTTACTTAGGTAGAAAAGGCTGGCAGGCTTTTCATAAAGCCGTCGGTATCTCACCTGGCGTACTCACTTATCAGGATTACGATGTACCCTTGTCATTAGCCACATTAAGTTTGCAGCAGTTAACGTTAAATAAACAGCACTTAAAAACGTTTTCTGAGCAGAAATTGCGCCAGTTAAAACGTATCGATGAAAAAGTAAGCAGCTATCACGCTTATCAAGCAGCCCTACAAACTCAACATAAGACACCGGCGATAACAGAAGCGCAGTTTGTATTAAATAAAATGCTGCAAACACGGTTACCCGAAATGCTAGCTACTCATTACCAATTAACAAATATAAATGCCAATAATGAGAATAACGAAAAGAGGCTAGAGGCTAGTAAGTTATTGCAGAGTGTTTTAGATAGCATCGAACAGCGTTTAGATAGACTACTGGCACAAATAGACGAGGAGCAGCTACAAGAGCTGCGAGTCATGAAACACTATATTAATAGTCACGATAGCTGAGCCGCTATATCTATACTGAGCGACTGTAAGGCCTGTAAAAAGACACAAAAAGCGGTCAATGACTATTCATCATTGACCGCTTTTTCATGCTTCTCCTAAATCTATCAAAGATTTAGGGTAATGTTAAACCAAATCAACTAGCGCTTATCATTGCGATCACGGGTGTTACGTGTACCACGGCTGGCAGGGCTAGCACTACTTTTAGGTTTCGCGCTGCTGTTGCGGTTATCGTTACGAGTGTCAGTGCGACGCGCTTTAAGCGGCTTGTTTCTGATACGTTCTTGTTTTTCTTTGGCTGCGCCATGTAGACCCGTGCCATAACGTGGACGCAAGCTGACCAAATCCGTCAACGTGTTGATTTCTTTTTATCAAGCTCTAAGAAACGACCAGTACGTAGCTCTTTTGGTAGAACAATCGTGCCATAGCGTGTACGTAGTAGACGACTAACTTTTAGACCTTGTGACTCAAACAAACGACGTACTTCGCGGTTACGGCCTTCTTTTAGCTGGACGTGATACCACTTGTTGACGCCTTCGCCGCCGCCTTCTTTGATGTCTTCAAATTTTGCAAGGCCATCTTCTAGCATGACGCCAGCGGTCAATGCACGGGCGATATCAGGCGTTACTTCACCCAATACACGTACCGCATATTCCCGAGTAACTTCACCAGATGGATGCATCAAGCGATGCGCCATTTCACCATCGTTAGTAAATAACAATAGGCCAGTTGAGTTAATGTCCAAGCGTCCAACCATTACCCAGCGGTCATGAGTCAGCTTTGGCAAACGTTCAAAGACAGTTGGGCGACCTTCTGGATCTTTAGCAGAGCAAACTTCGCCTTCAGGCTTGTAGTAAGCGATAACACGGCGACGCTTCTCATTTTCAGAAGTGTATTTGATTTGACGGCCATCAACGCGAATCTCATCACCTTGCGAGACGCGATCACCGATGGTCGCAGGACCGTTATTAACCGTTACGCGGCCAGATTTGATGACTTCTTCCATTTGACGGCGTGAACCAAGTCCCATACGGGCGAGTGCTTTCTGTAATTTTTCGTCTTTCATCATAATATCCTTGAGTCGGTGGGTTTACATTTCTCAATGTAAAAAATTGGATTGACTATTCTACGCTATTTTAACAAATTTAGCACGTAAACCAATACCTTACTGGTTAATGATGTATTCACCCATAAATACGTAATACTATTTAATTGACTTATTATGAAAATTTATCAGTGCGCAGGCTTTATCTTACGCTAGGATTTTGTAGCGTACACAGGTACAATATTACTCTTAGTCAAAGATTGACGAACCAAAGGACAGGCATGCAAAGTATTTGCGCGCGCTGTCTTTATTTTTTTATATCGTACCCTCTATTGGAGTTACTATGTCTACTGCCCAAGAATCCGCTACCGTTTTGGACGGCAAAGCACTTGCCAAACAAATAGAACAGGATCTGCGCACGCGCGTAGATACGATTAAGGAAAAGACTGGCCGCACCCCAAGCTTAGCGACAATATTGGTTGGTGACGATCCAGCCTCTGCCACTTATGTTCGTATGAAAGGCAACGCCTGTAAGCGTGTTGGCATGGACTCTATACGCGTTGAGATGCCGAGTGCCACGACCACTGAGCAGCTCATGGCAAAAATAGATGAGTTAAATAGCAATCCAGATGTACACGGCATTTTGCTACAGCATCCGGTTCCTGAGCATATTGATGAGCGTGCTTGTTTTGAGCAGATTGACTTAGCAAAAGACGTCGATGGCGTGACTTGTCTTGGTTTTGGTCGTATGGCGATGCAGCAGTCAGCTTATGGCTCATGCACACCGCAGGGCATTATGCATTTGTTAGAGCATTATAATATCGAGCTATCAGGTAAAGAAGCCGTAGTCGTAGGGCGTAGTGCTATCTTAGGTAAGCCAATGGCGATGATGCTATTGAATGCCAACTGTACAGTGACTATCTGCCATTCAAGAACTCAAGATTTGGCAGCACATATCAAGCGTGCAGATATCGTGGCTGGTGCCGTAGGCGTACCTGAGCTTATTAAAGCGGAGTGGATCAAATCAGGAGCGGTTGTCATTGACGCAGGTTTCCATCCGACAGATGATGGCGGTGTTGGTGATATCGAAATGCAAGGCATGGAAAACATTGCCAGTGCTTATACGCCAGTACCAGGCGGCGTTGGCCCAATGACTATCAACACGCTTATTCGCCAAACGGTCGATGCTGCTGAAAAATCAGCGGGTTTGAATAACGGCTAAAAAGATAGTCATACGAATACTGATTGCCGATACATAAGGGGCCTGAGGTAACATAAACTCAGGCTAAATCAACCACATTTCAGTTGATAGGACCTAAACATGGCTAAAAAAACGTAGGTGTTCATGAGCGACTACAAGGTATTGGTAGAGAGTTTGTCGATGTCTGTCATTACGTTATTTTATTTCTAATCAGTGTGGTTGTTGTTTGGACCGCAGGTAAAGAGTTTATTTATATTGTCCAAAAGGGTTCAGCGGATCTAAAAGACATATTAATGTTATTTATTTACCTTGAGCTACTGGCTATGATAGGTATTTACTTTAAAACCCACCGACTGCCAGTACAGTTTTTGATATTTATTGCCATAACAGCATTGTCACGACATTTGGTGGTTGATGTGCAGGCGGTTTCAGACTATTTCCATTTATGGCTGCTAGCGACAATTTCCGTGGCCATCATGCTACTGAGCGGCTCTATTGTAATCCTGACTTGGACGGCCAAAACATTTGGTCGCCCAGAGGATAATCTTGATAAGCAGCATGCAAATCTAACGGTTAAAGCACTGTTGCCTGATAATGCTCAAGCGCCCGATAGCCATACCAAGCATCGCCGTGAATAGTTAGATAGTAATATAAAAAGATAGCAACATAAAAAGAGCGACTAGCGGTTGCTCTTTTTTATGCCTGGCGTTTGGTATTACAACCATTTCAATCTTTTGAAGTTATAGTACAGATAGCTACATAAGGTGATAATAATGACCATTATGACAAGGTAAGAGTATTTCCAATGCAGCTCAGGCATAAAGTCAAAGTTCATGCCATAAATGCCAGCGATAGCTGTCGGCACTGCCAGAATACCTGCCCATGCAGCGAGCTTACGCACGACTTCATTCTGACCCATATTGACCATCGCCATATAGGTGTTCATCACCACGCTCAGCATTTCATTAAGACCATTAATAGCATCTAGGGAGTGCAATAGGTGATCGTTAACATCGCGAAAGTAAGGCTTAGCGGCTTGAGAAAATCCAGAGATAATCTCACTTTTTTATGATTGATAAAAAAGCTACAGATGTCTTGCACAGGTAAGATGATGGCGCGCATATGTACCAGTTGCGATTTAAGCTCGTAAAGATTTTTTAGCGTGCCTTTATCAAACTCAGAGGTAAATACATAGCGTTCTTGCTCGCGCAAGTAACGGCCCAATCGATCGGTAATCGGCATATAGTTATCAACGATAAAATCGAGGATAGCATGCAGTACAAAGATAGGGCCCATGCGTAACTTCTCAGGACGACGATGACAATGCTCACGTACTGGCGCATAAGAGTTTGACGGACCATTGCGAATCGTAATGAGGTAGTTTTTACCCATAAATATCGCAGTAGTACCATAACGAATGACATTGTCTTCTAGCTTGGCCGTACGTAGCACCACAAAGACCATGTCATTATCGTAGTTTTCGACTTTGGCACGTTGATGATCAGCAAAGGCATCCTCAATCGCTAGCTCATGCAGGTCAAAGGCTTCCTTTACTTTGACCATGGTTTCTAAGCTTGGATCATATAGCCCAAGCCAAATAAATTGACCGTTGTTCCCTAGCGTACGACTCACATCATTGAGCGCCACTCTATTAAGGTTCTCACCTGTTTTACGTGAGTAAGCGTAGCAATTGACCACTTCGCCTGCACTTGATGAGTCAATATCTTCATAGCGTTCAGAGTCAGGATCGTAGACCGTCATGGTCTCGATAGTGTCTTCAGTAGTGGCGTCCACATCACCATAGATATAGCTATCATCATCGTCCGAATAGAGATGCTTGTCACTCATATTGGCATAGATATGATTCATACTGGAATCAGGCGCAATATGAGCCGTTTTTTTAATCAATTGATTATTATCATTTTCCATATACTTTCCTGTCATATAATAAAAAAATTCAATAATCCAAATATGCTGTGAACGCTGCTACGGTTTTATCGTGTGCCAATACTAACTATAGGGCATAGCTTTCTATAGGGCGTAGCTTTTTAGCGTATCGATATCTACCAATGCCAATAGACTCTCGTGACAAGCTTCTAGTTTGATTTGCGGTGCGATATCGAAGTCCAATGCTTCAACCCAACGTAGCGCACAGATGCACCAGTAGTCACCAGGTTTGAGACCAGGAAAGTTGTATTCAGGTAGTGGGGTAATTAGGTCATTACCGCGACTGGCAGAGAAGTTTAAAAACTCGCTGGTCATCTTAGCGCAGACGGTATGTTGACCAACATCATGGTTGCCAGTATGGCAAAAACCATTGCGATAATAGCCAGTAATTGGATCGAAACAACAGCTGGCAAGTGCAGTGCCTAAGACATTGGTTTGGTTGATGGCAGGGTTTGGGTGGTAATCAGATGACATAAGGCTTCCGAGATAAAAATATGTGTTAGTGTATCATGAGTCTGTGCCGAAGACGCTGCCGTAATCACGCTCATTATCTTATGGTTAACAAAAAATAAACCTCTCGGCTATTCGCCCAATATTGAGCCAAATACATCAACGATGACTGTCACATCTGCTAAGCTCATAAGCAGCAATTGAACTGTAATTAGATGGTGATTGTGGCTAATTGTCACTAGGCGAACCTTGAGTGCTATGCTAAACTAAAGCATAAAGTGCCTTGATTATTTGTCGCAATTTTTTAGCGCATAAAGATACTCGTCTTATCATTCTAAATTATACTTATTATTCACCCTTTTGCGGTTACCTGGTTTGTTTATAAATAATTGGGTCAATGATGTTGCGCGTTAAAAATAAATACTCACAGCGTCAATACCCGGCAAATCACCCTTTAAGTACCGCATCAGTACCGCGTTTTTGGTAAGCGATACGCCAAACAAGGATTTATTGTGTCTGTTAGTTCTGATTCTGCAAAACCTGCCCAGCCAAATTCTACCAACGAAACAGTGTCTCAGCCTGCCGAAAACAGTGCTGCACCCAATCGCATGCCATATTTGAGTAACTTTGGCAGTGATGTTGCCAATAGTTGGCTATTGCCTGATGGGGTGGTTGATGTCCTGTTTGAAGATGCGCATAAGCAAGAAGTGCTTAGATATCAGTTAATCGAGCAGCTTATTACTCATGGTTATCAGCTGGTTTGCCCACCGATGATTGAGTTTACTGAGTCTTTGCTAAGTGATGCATCAGAAGATCTCAAACGTCAAACCTTTAAGATTATCGATCAGTTGACTGGTCGCCTAATGGGCGTTCGCGCTGATATTACCCCGCAGATTTTGCGTATAGATGCGCATCATGGCGGTACGGGTATTGCGCGTTATTGTTACGTTGGTGATGTGATTCATACCTTGCCATCAGGTCTGTTTGGCTCTCGTACGCCGCTACAGTTAGGTGCTGAGATATTTGGCTGTGCATCACTAGCGGCAGATATTGAGCTGATAGATGTGCTATTTACGATGGTAAATAAACTCAATATGAGTGCAGCGCTTCATATCGATTTGGGTCATGTAGCGATATTCAAACGTTTGGCTGAATTGGCTGAGTTATCAGACAGTGATACTGAGCAATTGATGTATTTATATGCCAATAAAAACCTACCAGAGCTCAAACGTGTTTGCCGTGCTTTGCCAATGGGTGATGATTTTTATGTGTTAGCACGCTTTGGTCATGATATCGCAAATCTATTAGCCAAATTATCAGATGCAGCGCAGCAAGACAGTCAAATCGCAACGGCAATCGATGAGCTACAGCGTCTGAAAAACTATCTACAAGACCAATGGCAGTGCCCAGTCAGTATTGATGTGACTGAGCTATCAGGTTATCACTATCACACTGGCATCGTCTTCAATGGTTATATCAATAGTGAAACACAGCCACTAGTACGTGGTGGTCGTTTTGATGGTATGCAAAGCCAGACGCAAGCGTTACGCGCGGCCACGGGCTTTAGTATGGATGTTAGCCGATTGCTGGCTCATACACAGTTAGATGCGCCAACCGTTGTCTTGGTTGATTTTGCCGCTTTGTCTAATGCAAATACAGATGAGATGCAGACGCTACTGCAACAAGTAGAGAGTCTACGTCAGCAAGGCTATCGCGTCACTATGCCGTTAGATGCACAGGACAGTCCAGATGATGTTACGCATCGTTTGAGCATGGCTGATGACAGTCAATGGCAGCTACAGACTATTTAACTGTCTGATAGTAGGCTATTGAATGGCGCACGCAGCCAAAATTATTCAGTACAAATTATGAGAACGTAAAATTATTTGTTAGATATCTCAGTGTTTCTATTTCATAAATCACTGAGATAAAAAGATATAGCTAAGAAAATCATTTTAATTTTCAGCTTTTATTGCACACACCTCAATACATAAAGGTAAGGATTGATCATGGGTAAGAATGTTGTAGTTTTGGGTAGCCAATGGGGCGACGAAGGTAAGGGTAAAATCGTTGATTTACTTACCGAAAAAGCCTCAGCAGTAGCCCGCTTCCAAGGCGGTCATAATGCTGGTCACACGTTGGTTGTCGATGGCAAAACCACTGTCTTGCATTTGATTCCATCAGGTATCTTGCGTGAAGGCGTCACTTGCTTTATCGGTAATGGCGTGGTATTAGCACCTGATGCACTACTAAAAGAAATGAAAGAGCTAGAAGACAACAACGTACCAGTACGTGAGCGTCTACGTATCTCTCCTAATTGCCCACTTATCATGCCTTATCATGTGGCACTTGACCAAGCTCGTGAAGCCAAGCGTGGCAGCGGTAAAATCGGTACAACAGGTCGCGGTATCGGTCCTGCATACGAAGACAAAGTAGCACGTCGTGCGATTAAACTTGCTGATTTGTTCCGTGAAGATCTAGAAGAAAAACTACGTAACCTAATCGAATACCATAACTTCCAACTGACTGAATACTATAAAGTTGAAGCGATTGATTTTGATGAGACGCTTAAGCTTTGTAAAGAGTGGAAAGAAGAGATTAAAGGTATGGTTACTGATGTAACTGAAGACCTAAATCAATTACGTCTGGCTGGCAAAAACCTAATGTTTGAAGGTGCTCAAGGTACGCTACTTGATATCGACCATGGTACTTATCCGTTTGTAACCAGCTCAAGTGTAACTGCTGGCGGTGTATCAACGGGTACAGGTATCGGTCCATTGTATTTAGACTATGTACTTGGTATCACCAAAGCGTACACTACGCGCGTTGGTAGTGGTCCGTTCCCAACTGAATTGTTCGATGATGTTGGCGCTCACTTAGCCAAAGTCGGTCATGAATTTGGTGCAACAACTGGCCGCGCCCGTCGCTGTGGTTGGTTCGATGCTGAAGCATTACGCCGTGCAGTAGTACTTAACTCTATGTCAGGTATTTGCTTGACTAAGCTTGACGTACTAGATGGTCTTGAAGAATTGCTAATCGGTGTGGGTTATAACCTACCTGAAACTGAGTGTGCAGGCGCGCATGATGCTGAATTCTACGAGTCAGTCACGCCTAAGTACGAAACAATGCAAGGCTGGAGCGAGTCTACTGTTGGTATTACTAACTATGATGAGCTTCCAGAAAATGCTAAAAAATATATCAAACGTATCGAAGCATTGATTGGTTGCCCAGTTGATATTATCTCAACTGGTCCTGATCGCGAAGAAACGATCGTACTGCGTGATCCGTACGACGCTTAGTTTTTACTACAAACTTGATTAAATAGTTTTTAGTATTAATAAAAAACCTCAACGCTAAGCGTTGGGGTTTTTTGTGTGTGCTACTTCAAGAAATTGATTGATTACCTTGAATTTCAACAGTGTAAGAGTAGGGCTACTAGCTATAATATCATCTAAAAATATCATAAATAATGGATATACTGACATTATTTTGGCTTAATTAAGTGTAAGATATTATAGACGGATTTGGTTTTATCAACATACAAAAAGGAATTTGCTATGACAACGAATACGCTTAAATCCACGATTCGCAATACCTCTATAGCAATAGTTACATCCGCAGCTTTCATGTTGCCTATGTTTGCTTGGGGTGCAGAAAACTGTGACAAACCAAACAATGACTTTGATGGGCTATATTGCCTGACGAAAGTATACTTAGAAGCAGATAAAGAGCTTAACAACTCTTACAGTAAATTGAGTAAACTCCTAAACAAACAGCAAAAAGCCACGCTTAAACGCGGACAATTAGCGTGGATGCGCGAGCGCAACGACCAATGTAGTTATAACGATGGTGATGGTTTCTTTGTCAATATGAGCTGTGCCACCAATAAGACAGCTAATCGAGTTAATTTTTTGAATGAACGTGTGCGTGAATGCAATGCAGGTAGTTGTCGAGACAGTCGCTTAGATGATTAAATGTTTTGATTGGTAGTATGTATTAGCAAAACTCTTAGCAAGGTGTGTTGAGGGTTTTCTAATCATTAATAATGATATAAATGCTCTATAAAATCAGTCTGGTAGCTATAAGTGATAAATATGAGTAGCGATAAGGTAAGTAAGTCGATAGCTCATGCATCTGTTGTTGATGAGTACTTAACTTGGATGTAAGTAAGATACTGTTATAAATTTACTTTTATGCAAGGTATGGTCATAAATTAACCCTATCATTTATGGCCTTAATCATTATAATAGGCAGCAATCCGATGTTGGCGCTTATGGTTATACACTGATATACCATGAGTTGTGTAAAACAGTCCAAGTCAACATTGTGGCTAAAGCTAAAACAACGCATTAATTTTTCATATTTTATTGAATTTATCATTTATTAGGAGCTTCTCATGGCTAACGAACGTACTTTATCTATCATCAAACCTGATGCAGTTGCTGGCAACCACATTGGCGCTATCTATAGCCGTTTCGAACAAGCCGGTCTAAAAATCGTTGCAGCTAAAATGCTACAACTTGATGATGAAAAAGCAGGCGGTTTTTACGCTGAGCACGCTGAGCGTCCATTTTACAACGACCTAAAATCTTTCATGATGTCAGGTCCAGTATTGGTATCAGTACTAGAAGGCGAAAACGCTATCGCTCAGCATCGTGAAATCATGGGTGCAACTAACCCAAAAGAAGCTGCTGAAGGCACTATCCGTGCTGACTTCGCTAGCAGCATCGACGAAAACGCAGTACATGGTTCAGATTCAGCTGAATCAGCAGCACGTGAAATCAGCTACTTCTTCAGCGATGATGAAGTTTGTGCACGTACACGCTAATATAGTAAACCAGCTATAAGCTCTTACGGCATTCGATTTGTTTGAGGTAACTGCTATAATAAGACAGCTACGATTTAGACTGATCTTACCTGTATGAGTTTTATACTTGATTGACTATAGACGAATTATTTACAACATTGATTGTTTATAATTGGTTTGCGAGACGGCTTATATCTTATGGGTATAGGCCGTTTTAGCTATTATAATAATCCTATAGTCCGATAATTACTAAACTGCTAGGGCGTTACCCTCATCAGATGTACTACTTGTACAATATGCAGTCGGCTGCCTTGTATCCGCTTTAGAGTTCTATAGTTATATTATTCATTGAAATTCTTAATGATTTGCCTCATTATTAATTTTACTTAGCGTTATCAATCCCTTATCAGCATGTTTTCATTAATTCGAAAAACTGCGCTCATAGCGGATTGCTCATGCACCCATGTATGTATGGCAAAGCCCATATAAATAATTGCACCGCTTATCTAAGCTTCTGCAAAAAGGTTACCTATTATGTCAACTGTTCAAGCACCTACTCAGCACGTACCTGCTAAGATTACTGATAGCATTAAGCTAGTAGATGAGGCACATGCCAAAACCAATCTATTGGGTATGACGCAAGCGCAACTGGCTGATTACTTCAAGAGTATTGGCGAAAAGCCATTTCGATCTACTCAGGTGATTAAGTGGATTTATCAGCATGGCGTGACAGATTTTGAGCAAATGACCAATTTGAGTAAATCGTTGCGAGACAAGTTATCGCTTAATGCTTGTGTGGTACCGCCCAAAGTGATTCATCGTCAATATAGTGATGATGGTACGCGTAAGTGGGTATTTGAAGTCACTGGCGGCTCGTTGGTTGAGACGGTGCTTATCCCTGCAGATGATAGCAAGTTAAATGGCCGTAAGACATTATGCGTGTCTTCGCAAGTAGGCTGTGCACTAGACTGTAGTTTCTGTAGTACGGGCAAGCAAGGGTTTGAGCGTGACTTAAGTGCGGCTGAAATTATCGGTCAGTTATGGGTCGCTAATGCGTCATATATGACAGATGAAAATGAAAGTTTAGAAAACGTCGACCATAGCCTATGGGAAAACAACGTCACCAACGTGGTGATGATGGGCATGGGTGAGCCGCTATTGAACTATAAGCCTGTGGTAGGTTCAATGGAGCTGATGCTAAGCGATCATGCTTATGGATTGTCAAAGCGTCGCGTCACATTATCGACTTCTGGTGTCGTCCCGAAAATGTATCAGTTAGCGCAAGACATTGATGTGGCACTGGCCATTTCACTGCATGCACCAAATGATGAGCTGCGTAACGAGTTGGTACCAATTAACAAGAAATATCCGTTAGAAGAGTTGATTGCAGCGGCAAAAAACTATGTCTATGATGTCAATCCACGTCATAAGAAACACGTTACAATCGAGTATGTGATGCTTGATTGCGTCAATGATAGCAATGAGCATGCCCATCAGTTGGTTGCTCTATTAGAAGGGTTACCAAGTAAAATTAACCTTATTCCGTTCAACCCATTCCCACATGCACCCTATGACAAATCAAGCAACAACCGTATTCATGCGTTTAGCAATATACTGAGCGAAGCAGGTTTTGTTTGTACGATTCGTCAAACACGTGGTGATGACATCGATGCCGCCTGTGGTCAGTTAGTTGGACAAGTTGCCGATCGTACCAGACGCTCAGCCGCGTGGCAGCAGAGCATCAAAGATCGCGAAAGTGTTTAGTAGTTCTTTAGAAAATAAGCGTTGTATCTGATTGGTATAGCGTTTTAGCTGTCTTTTGTCTGTCGCAATGGTAAGAAAATGTAGCAATGACTGCCAAGATTGCAGAACGTGGCAATTAATAACAACTAAATTGTACTTATAGGGGTTAAATCTATTAAACTGAGGTCTCGAAGATCGAACGCATTGAATCCCAGTTTTATGATGGCGGCTATGATGACTTCTAAAAATTCTTGTCAGTTCAAATATCAAAAATCATTTTCTAAATTTTATAAGCAGTCGAGTATCAATGCTGCCCAAACCGCTTTGCCAAAGCGTGCAGTGCTGTCGGCAGTATTTGGCGTCCTTGTATTAAGTGGCTGTCAGACCACACCGACTAATGATTTGCTAGGTAACTCTCCTTATCAAACATCTACGCGTGCTAGCAACGATCGAAATTTAGATCAGCAGGAAATCGCCCGTGTACGTACCTCACTTGCCGCGCAATACATCCGAAAAAATGAGCTTGATACCGCGCAGCAGCAGCTTGAAAAAGCCTTTGCTGCCGATAGCCGTTATGCGCCAGCCTATGATATGATGGGCGTTTTGTTGCAGCAAGAAGGCAGCCGTATCAATCTAGCCAAAGCTGATGAATACTTCAAAAAGCAATCGTGCTAGATAAAGACTTTGTACAAGCACACAATAATTATGGCGTGTATCTGTCACAGACAAAGCGCTATCGTGAAGCAGCAGAACAGTTTGAGATTGCAGGGGCGACGCTAGGCTATGAAGGCCGTATTGGCGCGCTAGAAAACCTAGGTCGCACTTATCTACAGTTAGGTGATAATAGTGCTGCTTCAAAAGCATTTTTACGGGCACTTGATGGCAATCGTAATAGTATTATTGCTCATATCGAACTGGTAGATTTATTGCTCAACCAACAGCGTGTACCGCAGGCACAGAGACTGTATGATGAGACGCTGATATTGGTGCAGGGGCAGGGTATTAGCCCGCGCTTGCTCTTACAAGGTATCAAGCTTGCAGCAGCACAAAATAATATAACAACGCGCCAGCAATTGGCACAGCAGCTTTTATCCGCTTATCCGCTAAGTGATGAAGCAAAACAACTTAAGACTTGGCTTAACAATCCAGAGGCACCATGGAAATGATCACCCCATCATCTAACACTCAATCTAACGCTCAGGGATCATTTGGTGCCGTGTTGCAGCAAGCCCGCAAAAACAAGCAAGTAACTTTAGAAGCAGCGGCGGCTGAGCTGTTCATTCTAAAGCGTCATTTGGAGGCCTTAGAAAGCGAAAACTTCGCTGAGCTACCACAGGCTGCATTTGCTCGTGGTTTTGCGATTAACTATGCCAAATATTTGGGCTTAGATTCAGCAAAAATCGCTAGTAGCTTCGATGCTGCCTATCCTAATGAGCTAAAGGCCAAATCAACCAGCAATATCGATACGCCACTACGCCCAATGGGGACTTTGCAGCGTGATACTCACAACCGCATCCGCTTTAACCCACTATTGATCATAGGCGTTATCGGATTGATTATCTTGGCGGTGTTCCTATTCCGCATGGTGAGTAACGCTAGCAAAGAAAACACGCAAGAGCCTGTATCAGCTGTTGAAGACATGTCAGCGATAGAGCAAGCCCAAGGTGCCGCCATCAATAGTGATGCAAGTGGCGTGGGTGCTTCTGGCTCTGCATTGAATTTAGGTACTGCTGCAACGACTGCTACCCTAAACCTTGTATTGACAAGCGACGCTGTGGTTAGTATCACGGATGCTTCTGGAAACAGCTTAATAAACGGTTCTCAGTCTGCAGGTAACTATGACTTGTCAGGTATGCCACCGTTTAATGTGCAAATTGATAATATCGACAATGTTAGCTTGATGCTTAATCAACAACCAGTCGCGTTAGATACGTATGCAACAGATAAGCAAGCTACTTTTGAATTAGCACCATAGTTAATTGTATAAGCGCCAAATTTAAATAAAGCACTCATATGTTTGAATGAAGCACTCATATGTTTGAATAAAGCGCACATGTGTATCCGGATTTAGCTGGTTTATATTATATGTACAAAGGCCTAGGGCTTTTCTATTTTTGATTCAAGGATTTATGTATGTCAATGCCATCGCCTATTAATCGTCGTCTGACCAAAAAAATCTATGTCGGTGATGTCGCGGTTGGTGGTGATGCACCAATTAGCGTACAGAGCATGACCAACACTGACACCTGTGATGTAGCAGCGACGGTCGCTCAAATCGAGCGTTGTGTCGAAGCAGGTGCTGATCTGATGCGCGTATCAACGCCAACAATGGATACCGTTAAAGCCTTTGGTGAAATTCGTAAATTGGTGAGCGTGCCTTTAATCGCTGATGTGCATTTCGATCATAAAATCGCTTTGGCCGTTGCTGAAGCGGGCGCTGACTGCTTACGTATCAATCCGGGTAACATTGGTAGCGATGCCAAAGTACGTGAAGTGGTCGCTTGTGCTAAGTATCATAATATCCCGATTCGTATTGGCGTCAACGCTGGCTCTTTAGAAAAAGACATACAGCGCAAGTATACTGAGCCAACTGGCGAAGCGATGCTAGAGTCGGCAATGCGCCATATTGATATTTTAGAGCGTCTTAACTTTGACCAGTACAAAGTATCTGTCAAAGCCAGTAACGTGTTTTTGACATTGGATGCTTATCGTTTAATATCAGCGCAAATTGATAACCCATTACATTTGGGCGTGACGGAAGCGGGTGTCTACCGTACGGGTGCTGTCAAATCTGCTATCGCGCTAGGTGGATTATTGCTAGATGGTATTGGTGATACTATTCGTATCTCATTAGCTGCTGAGCCTGAAGAAGAGATTAAGATCGGTTTTGATATTCTAAAATCGCTTAATATTCGCTCGAACGGTGTAAACTTTATCGCCTGTCCAAGCTGCTCGCGTCAAGAGTTTGACGTGATTAAAGTAATGACAGCGTTAGAGTCTCGCTTAGAAGATATTCGTGAACCGATGAATCTATCTGTGATCGGCTGTAAGGTGAATGGTCCAGGAGAAGCAAAAGAGGCCGATATCGGTATCGTTGGTGCTGCCCCTAGATCACTGGTCTATCGTATGGGTGAAAAAAGCCACCTTATTGATACAGGCAATCTGGTTGATGAAATAGAAGGTATGGTTCGCGCCCATGCAGAAGATTTGGCAAAAAACGTGAAAATGAAATCATTCGCGTAAAATAAGCCATAGAATAGATTGATACGTTAGGCTATACCGTCACAGTATCAATCAGATATAGCGCTTATTTGAATATATAGAAAACAATAATAGAATACCTGTTAAACATTTAAGGATACGACCGTACCATGATCAAAGCTATCAAAGGTTTTAATGATATTTTGCCTGACCAATCAGCAAAGTGGCTGCATTTAGAAGCGATATTGGCTGATGTACTTGGTAGGTACGGTTACGAGCATATTCGCTTGCCTATCGTTGAACAAACGGATCTATTTGCCCGTGCTATTGGCGGCGCGACTGACATTGTCGAAAAAGAAATGTACAGCTTTACTGATAAATCTGAGCCACCAACGCCATTAGCGTTGCGTCCTGAAGGCACAGCTGGAGCAGTACGTGCAGTTATCGAGCACAACTTGCTACGTGGTGATACGCCCAAGCTTTGGTATATCGGTCCAATGTTCCGCTACGAGCGCCCGCAAAAAGGCCGCTATCGTCAGTTTCATCAGTTAGGTGTCGAGAGCTTCGGTAGCGCACTACCGGATGCTGATGCTGAGCTGATTGCGATGACTCATTTGATGTGGCAAGAGCTAGGTCTCAACAATGAGATGCGTTTGCAACTAAACAGTTTGGGTGAGTTGGATGAGCGTTATGCTTATCGCGAAGCATTGGTTGCCTATTTAACTGATAAAAAGACCAGCTAGACGAAGACAGTAAGCGCCGTCTAACGACTAACCCTTTACGTATCTTGGATAGTAAAGAAGCGAGTACGCAAGCAGTATTGGCAGATGCGCCAAAGCTTGCTGACTTCTTAGGTGAAGAGAGTGTGGCGCATTTTGAGCAAGTTAAAGCCTATCTGACTGCGCTTAACATCGATTTTGAAATCAATCCGCACTTAGTACGTGGCCTTGATTATTACAATAAAACGGTATTTGAGTGGGTAACAGATAAGCTTGGAAGCCAAGCTACCGTTTGTGCGGGTGGTCGTTATGATGGGCTAGTCGGGCAATTAAAATCAATCGGTACAGATGGTAGTAAACCAGTAAAATCTGAGCCTGGTGTTGGTTTTGCGATGGGGCTTGAGCGTCTATTGTTATTGATAGAAGCGGTTGCGCCGATTTCTGATATACCTGCTTGTGATGTATTCGTTGTGGCCCATCCTGAGGTATATAGTGCTGGTATAAGCTATGCACAGAACTTGCGTCACAGTCGTCCAGATGTACGAGTAAAGATGGCCAGTGCCACGAGTCTAAAAGCGCAAATGAAGAAGGCGGACAAGTCAGGCGCGGCATTGACAGTCATCATCGCACAGCAAGAGCTGGATGATAATACGATTAGTATTAAAGATATGCAGACAGGTGAGCAAAAGACGGTCGCCCAAGATTGGCTATCAAATAAAGATAACTTCTCTCGTCGCTAATTGACTTTGACTAATCAGCTTTGTTTGTCGCACTAGCAATTTAATGTAAATTTTATCAGGTAAATATATATGGCTCTGACACCTAATTCGCCAAATGCAGATAACTCCATGCAAGCGTTAAAGCAATATGGTAGTTATATCGTTACTGCGATTTTGTTAGCACTGGCCGCCTACTTTGGTTGGACATACTGGCAAAACAACCATGCGCGAGTAGATACCGTCGCCGCCGATCAATATGCTGATATTCAGCAGCTAAACGAAGAGGTCAAATTGGCCTCGCAAAACCCAGATTTAGAAGCAGAAGCTCAAGAAGCACTTACCCAAAGTCGTAGCCAGCTAGACAAAGATATTGATACTTTGGTCAGTACGCACGGTGAGTCGGTTTATGCATGGCAAGCGCTAATGATAAAGGCACGTCAACAAGTAGACAATGATGACTTTGCAGCAGCGACTGAGACATTCAAAAAAGCATTGGCCATCGATTTGGGTGATGCTGGTCTAGAAGCGATTACTCGTTTGCGCTATGCAAAAACGCTGTTGGCCGCAGGCGATACAGATGCTGCACTGTCAGAAGCAAACAATGACATGCCAAGCTCGTTTGAAGCAAGTCAGCAGGAGCTACTAGGGGATATTTATTTAGCACAAGACAATAAAGATTCAGCGATTAAGT
Organism: Psychrobacter sp. ER1; assembly: GCF_048631835.1. Lineage (NCBI taxonomy): Bacteria > Pseudomonadati > Pseudomonadota > Gammaproteobacteria > Moraxellales > Moraxellaceae > Psychrobacter > Psychrobacter sp. ER1. The sequence continues at coordinate 880,905 of NZ_CP184640.1, forward strand.
CGTATAGCAATGCGTGGGAGCTATTACGTAGCCGTCAAGAAACGCGTGCAGTATTGGCATTAAAGATGGAAAGCTTAGGTATCACGGCTGAGCCGATTGCTGAGCAAACCAGTCTTATTCAAGAGCCATCTTCTCCTGAGCCGTCGCTAGTGATGGATACCTCGAACGAAGTCGCTGTCGAAGCAGGGCAGTAAGTCAGTAGGCTAGATGTTAAGTCAGTAGTATAGTATTGAGAGTTGGTAATCATCCAAAGCTCTTTTTTAATATAACCTAATGATTACTAATTTGCCGTTGGCCAATTTACCAATTAATAATAATTTATCTGTAGTGAGAACATACAATGACTCAATCTATTCGCTCTAGCAAAATGTTAAACACCAAGACTATCAAAAAGACAGTCATGCATGTGGCCGTACTGGCAGTAATGAGCACGGCAGTGATTGGATGTAATCGCGGTATTAAGCCGGTCGTTAATGATCCGGTAAAATTGGTACAAATCGCTCAGCCGATTAGCGTACTACAGCCTGTTTTTAGTACCGATGTTGGCAATAAAAAAGCCAGCAAAAAGATCCGCTAGATTTGCAAGTTGGCTATGCCAATGGTCAAATCGTTACTGCATCACGCGGTGGTGAACTGTCAGGGTTCAATAGTGCAGGCGAGCGCATATGGTCAATCAATGTTGATGATCAAATCACCGGCGGTGTTGCAGTAGATGCATTGAGCCAGACAGCTATCGTTAGTACTCGTGGTGGCAAGGTTATGGCGTTCGATAGCACGACTGGTGCAAAGCGTTGGCAGCAGCAGTTGTCAGGTTCGGTTTTGACGCCAGCACTGATTAACAATAATCGTGTGGTATTATCAGCGAATGATGGTTTCTTACATGGTCTGTCGCTGCAAACTGGACAGTCAGTATGGCAGTTCGCAACTCAGGTACCTGCTATCAGCGTTCGCGGTAGCGCTGCACCAACTTTATTAGACAATGAGACAGCACTTTTGGCGACAGCTGATGGTCGTTTGCATGCAATTACTGTCGATAACGGTCTTCCGCTATGGTCAAGACGTGTTGGTGTAGGCGCTGGTAGTAGTGAAGTTGAGCGCATGAGCGATGTCGATGGCAAACCTATCTTAGATAAAAATCAGTTGTTTGCGATCAGCTATAGTGGTCAGCTATTAGGTATTGATTTGGCCTCGCGTCAGGTGATGTTCGTCAATGAAATTGCGAGTCTCAAATCACTGGCGGTAAATCCTCAGCAAGTTATCGCTACCAGTCTAGATGGCAAAGTAGTTGCTTATGATCGCAACAGTGGCGAGACACTATGGGAAAGTGACGAATTGGCTTATCGTGATCTTACCAATCCTGTGATGATTGGCAACTATATTGCCATTGGTGATTTCGATGGCGTAGTGCATTTGTTTGACCCTGCTACGGGTAGCATCGTTAGTCGTGTAGAGACAAAAGGTGCGTTGACCAACTTGCAAGTCCAAGGTAGCCGTTTAATGACTCAAAGTACGTCAGGACAAGTTGCTATCTGGCAGTTAGTGCGCTAATAACTATATAGATAGGTGCTTATAGATAATCAACGAAGTGTAATATTTCACTATAGCCCTTAAGCCTATTCTTGATTATCATTTATAAAACACAAACGCTGCTTAGTCAGCGTTTAGTGCTTTGTGTAAATTGCTTGTTTAAACACAGGCTTTCGCGTACTCTATGCGACCGATGTGCTATCCATATATACTACTTATTTATGTATAATAGGTATTATGAAGCCATTCTATATACTATTTTTAATCGTAAAATAGCCATCTATTATTTTTGCTATTGTTCTATCATTCATTTTAATTCACGGTCAATTGCAGCATATCTATTACTATTGTTATGTCACTGGTTATAAGAATAACTGTACTGCCCGTCATTGTGCCTTTCACTGAGAGTAACCCATGAGTATCAAGCCTGTGGTCGCCTTAATTGGTCGTCCAAACGTCGGTAAATCCACCTTATTTAATCAGTTCACAAAAAGTCGGCAGGCATTGGTCGCTGACCTTTCAGGATTGACTCGTGACCGTCAGTACGGTGATGCAACTTATGAAGACAAATCTTTTATCGTTGTAGATACGGGTGGTATCGGTGAAGCTGATGACGGTAGCGGTAATATTGATGACTATATGTCTGAGCAGTCGCATACAGCAATCCATGAAGCAGATATCATCGTATTCGTCGTTGACGCTCGTGCCGGTATGATTGGCGCTGATGCTGAAATTGGTAAGTTTTTGCATACGTTAGGCAAGCCTGTCTATGTTGTTGCCAATAAAGTCGATGGCGTACATGATGCAGCACCTGCCGAGTTTTATGCACTAGGATTGGGCGAACCGTATCCGATGGCAGCCAGTCATGGTCGCGGTGTCGGCAACTTGCTTGAAGTACTAACGGCTGATATGCCTGAGCAAGAAAACATAGTAGAGCCAAGAGGCTTAAAGCTTGCTATTATCGGTCGTCCAAACGTTGGTAAATCGACGCTCGTCAACCGCCTGCTTGGCGAAGACCGAGTAGTGGTATTTGATATGCCAGGCACGACGCGCGATAGTATTTATATTCCTTATCAGCGTGAAGGTCGTGACTATGTTTTGATCGACACTGCTGGTGTACGTCGCCGTGGTAAAATCGATGAAAAAGTAGAAAAATTCTCTGTCATCAAGACCTTGCAAGCGATTGAAGATTCTAACGTAACCGTGATTGTCATTGATGCTCACGAAGGTATCGTGGATCAAGATTTGCATATGATTGGTTACGCACTTGACGCTGGCCGAGCGTTAGTCGTTGCGATCAATAAATGGGATGGTCTAACGCAAGATCAAAGAGACTATATCAAGCTTGAGATGGATCGCCGTTTTAGCTTTATTCCTTATGTAAAAATACATTTGATTTCAGCACTGCATGGTACAGGCGTTGGTAATTTATATCCTTCTATCTTACGTGCGTACAAATCTTCGATGTTCGAAGTATCGACCAACCGTTTGACCCAGATTTTGCAAGATGCAGTAACGGCCAATCCGCCACCAACTGTTGCTGGTCGTCGTATCAAGTTGCGTTATGCGCATATTGGTGGTCACAATCCACCCGTTATTGTTATTCATGGTAACCAAACCAGTGCGCTTCCTAAGAGCTATCAGCGTTATCTAGAGAATCAGTTCCGTCAAGTATTTAAGTTAGAAGGCACACCGCTCAACGTTATTTTGAAGCAGAACGATAACCCATATGCGAATAAGAGCGATACGCCGACTAAGGCAAAAGCTCAGCAATTGCGTCAACGTGAGCGTAATAGATCACAGAAATTTACTACCAAAGATAAAAAGCCTCGTTAATCCTCGTATTTTAGGCTTTATATTTTTAGCTTTATGATTAATGTCATCGCGTTCGATAGCGCGATGACATTTTTCTATTAATACGCTGTAGTTTAAGCTCATCAATAGCTACTTCAATGCTTCAAAAATACTCAAATGTTTTACTTATCACATCTTTAAAATACCTGTACTATAAATGAAAGCTGCCCGCGACTCAGTAGAGTGATATGAACAACCGTTCGTTTCAAACCATACCCGTACTTATCTGGCGTTCTGTCATACAAGCTGTCGTATTGGCAGTGTTGGCAGGTTTTTTATTGCCTTTTATTTATGGTTTAGTGCATCACTATCAAGAAAAAGAACAGCATATTCAACAATTGGCATCTTTACTAACGACTAGCGCATCGACTGCAGATGGCGCAGATGTTGTGGCTGAGCAAGTCAATATCTTGTTAGAAAACGAGCCGACTATTCAGAGTATTGTGTTTTATTCAACCTCTGAGCCAATTGAGGATATAGATCAGTCGCTTGCTGATTGGAAAAATGCTTTATTTGCGCATACGGTCAGTTTCAACTATCCAGTGATTAGTAAAGACCTCGATGCCAGTATTGTGACGTCCAATAAGTCCGATTCCAATCAGCAGTTAGCACTGACTTTATCAAACATTATGAGCGAATCGTCAGCGCCAGATGAGGCGATTGATACAGCTACCGAAAATAGTACATTGATTGGTTATATTAATATTACGATGGACGTAGAGTTGCTACGTTTACATTGGTTCCAAAATATCCTGTGGTTATGGCTAACAACAGTGGTACTGATTGTTATGTTTGCCTTATACATTTTTAGGAAGCTTAATTGGCCAGTTAAAGATATTGAAGTGTTAACTGATGTTTGTGACATTGTTATAAGTAACTCTAATGTAGAGCAGTTGCCAGTTATTCCGCAACAATTCAATTTCCAAGAACTGACCCAAATCAAAAAAGCATTAATTGTGTTATTCAATCGATTACAAGAAGCAAGGCAAGGTTATGAAACCCTTGCGGCCTTTGAACAGCAATTGCACAATAAAGATATGTCACTTGATGTGCAGTTGCACAATTTTCAAAGCATGATTTCTCACGAGTTAAAAACGTCGTTGAATGCAATTGTAGGCGGTTTACAACTGTTAGATTATGAGACTCTCAGCAGAGAGCAAAAAGACGCGGTAGAGATTATCAGTAGTGGTAGTGATAAATTGGTATTGTCGTTAGATCATATTATACAGTTGAACCAGATCCAAAAAGGCCAGATAAGAATTCATAAAAATGAGTTTAACCCATTACAGCTAATCGCTGATCTGTTAGCTAAGTTTGAAAATATGGCTACGCAAAAAGGGCTAGAGTTAATCAGTAATATTCATCATATAGACTATAGCCTATATGGTGATTCAGAAAAAATATATCAGATACTATCGATACTGCTCAATAATGCGATTAAGTTCACGCCTGTCGGGAAAGTTACGATTACGTCGCAACTGACACATTTTAATAAAAGTAATCGTTGGCAGATTAGCGTGAAAGATACGGGTATTGGTATCAATAATGAGCACCTAGACGATATATTTAATCCGTTCTTTCAGGTAGATTCGTCGCAAACTCGCCAGTACGAAGGCTCAGGGGTTGGCTTACCGATTGTTAGACAAATGGCGCAGCTTATGGGTGCTACGATTGATGTTGATAGTGTGCTTGGTGTAGGTACACAGTTTACGCTGACCATAGCGATGCCCAATCAACAGCAATCAAAACAGCAGCGCTTATTGTCTGGTCTAACGATTATTTATTATTACTATCATGAGACAGGCTCCTTATTAAATGAACTGGAATATCTAGGGGCTACGATTATTTGTTGCCAAGGTAACCAACTCGTCATAGAGGAGATGCGTAAGCAGAAAGTTGACATGGTGATGTTTGGTGAAGATGTTTTCCCGGAAAAAGCTGCGATGCTAGCCAAACGTATTCGTCAGTATGAAAGCGATGAGGGTAGTAAGAGCGAGCATCGTGCGTTATTGGTATATTGGTATCCACAGCATCGGGCGCGCTATGTAGGCAGCTTTGAGTATGGTTTAAAAGCAGCTGGTATTGACTATTGTCATATTGCTACTTATAAGGACAAAGCGTTAAGCGACTTATTAAAACAATGGTTGGTTTGGACGTAGAGCTGTTCTACCAAATCCGTGTTCCTAGTTAGGTTCATTTTATTAGGTAGCATTTTTTATATTTTCTACTTTTCAATATTGAAGCACTTTTAAAATAAAGTAGGCATAAAAACAAAAAAGACGCCCATTTTGAGGCGTCTTTTTTAAACAGTTTTTAGCTAAAATTACTTTTTAAAAGTTTCTCTTAGAAAAGATTCTTTATCCAGCGTACGATATGTTCCCACGTACGGCTCATAAAGCCTGACTGTTCGATATCGTTGGTTGCAATGATAGGAACTGAGGCTACCGCTTTACCATCAATGACAGCCATCATTTTACCAACTTCCTGACCTTTTTTGATCGGTGCTTCTAAACTCTCAGGAATATCCACCACTGTGGTAATTTTATTTTTCTGGGTTTTACTGGTTAGGATTTGCAAGTTGTCGCCAGTTGCAAGCTCTACCTCGTCAGCTTCTCCAAACCATACTGGAAGCTTACTAACGAACTGCCCAGCAGGCGCCTTGGTAACCGTTGTAAAGTGACCGAAACCCCAGTTAAGTAGTTCGCGTGACTGATCAGCGCGAGCCTGTTGGCTCTTGGTACCCATAATGACAGAGATTAGACGCATGCCTTCACGGTTGCTTGATGCAACCAAGCAGTAGCCTGCTGCATCAGTGTGGCCAGTTTTTAGGCCATCAACGGTTGGGTCAGTAATCAGCAGAGCATTACGGTTACCTTGGGTAATACCGTTATAAGTGAACTCTTTTTCTGCGTAGATACTATAGTAGTCGCCGCTGTTTTTGATAATAGCGCGCGCGAGTTTAGACAAATCCAAAGCAGATGCTAAATGACCTTCATCAGGCATACCCGTAGCATTGACAAAGTTAGAGTTCTCCATGCCAATTTTTTGCGCTTGTTCGTTCATCAAGATTGCAAACGAGGCTTCGCTACCAGCAATATGTTCAGCCATGGCTTTTGATGCATCATTACCTGATTGAATAATAATACCGCGTAGCATATCGATGACGCTGGCGGTTTTGTTCACAGGCACATACATACAAGATTGGCTGCTACTACCACGGCACCACGCGTTTGGACTCATCAATACCTGTTCATCTTCTTTCAGGTCGCCTGATGCTAAGCGTTGCTCAATGATATAACTGGTCATCATCTTAGTCAGAGATGCTGGCGGCAGCGCCTCATTGGCGTTCTTTTGAGCCAAAATTTCGCCAGTGTTATAGTCCATCAACACATAGGCAGTATTGTCCATTTCAGGTGGTTGAATGGCTGCGTTTGCCACTACTGCACTCATCGAGATACTTACACCAACTACCAGCTGTATCAGCTGATTTTTTACACGCTTTACTGTCATATATCATTACACCGCATCATGGAACCAAATGTATCTATCGCTTATGTTTTGTACCTATTTCCATACATTATTTTAAGCAGCATGTCTTAAATGCAGTGTTTAAAATAATGTATCGATGAAAATAGTAACGCCTACACAATAGACATAAAATTAACGCCTTATCTTAGCAAAATGACTACCGATGGGGAATCGATAAATGCAAAAATAAGGCAAGTTTGAAAAGAAAAATGAAGGCCTATCATATATTTGTTGTGTCTATCATCTGACCAGTCTCTGTAATAAAAATTTAACGCTCACAAAAAAGCCTGCTGCACTGCTTGTGAATAACAAGTAAAGTGACAGCAAGCTTTGATGCTACAGATATCTAGACAATCAGTTGATAAACTTTGCTTAATTGATGTTATAAAGAGTACATAGCTTTTATTTTATTATCATTGATACCAATATTATTAACACATTAAGCAGAGGACGCTAGTTATTGAATTAAACTAGCTAGTTGTCTAATAATCCGCGTTTGCCAAATCTTCACATAGTGCTTTGTTTTCTTGCTTTGAGAATCCCATCGTCCAACTACGAATACCTTGTAGTATCTGGCGGTAGTCTTGCTGTGTAGATAGGTATTGAATAGCCGCTTTTGGATCTTCTAGAGAAGGCATTAGCTCATGCAGCTGTACAGTGTACGACTTATAGAACCGCTGTTTTTGCTTACCATTTAGCATTGGTGGGCATATCTCTGATAGTACCTGCATCACCGCAATTTCGTGCTTAGTGATATTGATGCCAGACATGTCTAGCGGAATGGTAGTGCCAGAGTTATTCGCAGCATTAGAAGCTTGAGACAGCATAGCAACAGACGTTATCAGTCCTGCAATCCCAACTTTTGAGGCAGTATTTGCTATCACAGAAGCTATAGATAATATCGATTGTTTATTCATTCAGTATTACACTCGCTCGTCTTTATTTAATGGTCATATGTTAATCGGTAAAAAAACAAAAGTCACATAAAATATTGATTTATGTGTAGATATCTTGTGAGCCAACACCATTTTTTAGCAACATATCAGTAGCATACCCTAATGACGTTACTTCAGTATCAGTACATCGGTTTGTATTGTTGTGGGGTGTTGCGTATTGTAACGCGATGCTTAATCTACTGGTTGTTATTCGTTTGATACAGATCTTGTTACGCTACTTTCATCGTATAATTATCAGCATAAGAAGAGCATGATACTTTGCTAAACACAGGGTTCGTGTCTTTATATTATTCAGTTATAATCGCCCATGCTATTAAAACGATACTTTTTCGCTAGACTGAGACGTCATGTCATTGGAGAATTAGAGTATCATGTTTTCATTTTAAATATGAGCATCGTGTTTTTATGCCATATTTTAAACAGATATGGCACGATAGCAGAATTACCAAATAGAGATATAGAAAGACAGCTAACAAAATATTAACCACATACTGAGTAGAAATGAGATTTTTAATTAGTAATGATGACGGTGTGTATGCGCCAGGATTATTGGCACTATCTCAGGCATTATCGACGATTGGTGAAGTAGTGGTCGTCGCCCCGAACGATGAACAAAGCGGCTATGCCAGCGCGCTGAGTGTCTCAAGACCACTGCATACGCATCAGTTGCCTTCTGGATTTGTAGCGGTAAATGGTTCACCAGCTGATTGTGTTTATCTAGCAATCCATGAGTTGTATCGTGATACTGACTTTGACTGCGTGATTACAGGCATTAACTCAGGGGCTAACTTGGGACAAGATGTGATGTTCTCTGGTACGTTCGGTGCTGCATTGACCGCGCAACTATCTGGTATCCCTGCTATAGCAACGTCTTTGGTAGGCGGGGGTGTCAAAAACGGCGGGCAAGAATCAGCCAGTGATTATCAAGTGGCTGCACATGAAATCGTCAAGCTGCTTACTGAAACTTCGGTTTTAGAGATGCTCAAAAGTTTGCCCTATCATGTATTAAACGTTAATATTCCTGATGTGCAGCATGCCGATGATATCAAGGGTCGAAAAATAACCTCGCTAGGCCATAAGCAGGCTGCTCAGCCAGTACGCCATATGATAGACCCACGCGGTCGAGATGCGTATTGGTTGTCTCTACGAAAAGGTAAAAATGAGCGACCATCAGAGACGTCAATCGATGCGATACAAGCAAAGCAGGATGTGATGACAGATTATCAGGCTGTAGCGGCAGGGTATGTCAGTTTATCACCAGTACGCCTACATCATACGCCAACGGCAGCGCTGGAGAGATTATCAACACTCGCGCTATAAATTCTATAAGATATAGTCCATACCGGCTTATTAAACACTGACGTGTTATGAGAATATCAGAAGACTCTTGTATGATATCAAGCGCTTTTGAATGATTAAACAATGAATGAGCAACACAAAGAATAGGAACCTTGTATGAAAAAAATCATAGCTGGATCGCACCTTGTTAAAGCCGCGTTGATTGGTACTATGGCAGTCGCTACTCTATCTGTCGTTGGCTGTGCAACGAAGCCTACCTATCAATCAGCAAACCAAGCAGGTCCTAAGATTATTACTAACGCGCAAGGCGTCCCTAACTATCACCGTGTACAACGCGGCGATACGGTCAGCCAGATTGCAGCGCGCTATCGTCTGAACTACCGCCAAATCGGAGCGATGAACAATCTAGATAGTAAATACACCATCTATAGTGGCCAATGGCTCAAACTATGGCAAGGCAATGTGGCAACCACTGCAAGTAACAATAGCTACAGTGCTCCAGTTCAAACGCAACCAACTTATACGCCACCTGTGACCCAATCTCAAACACCAGCTTATGAGGCCACTACCAACTCGACCTCTGGTTATGATTATCCTACGCGTAACCCAGTGACTCGTAATATTGACCCTGCTACGGGCAATATGGGAATGTGGTTTGCGGGCAAAGTTGGTGATCCAGTACTTGCCAGCCAATCAGGAACTGTGCTTTACTCAGGCAACGGTCTGCCAGAGTATGGCAATCTAATTATGATTCGTCATAGTGATAACTACATCACAGCCTACGCGCACAATAGCCAATTATTGGTGCAAGAGGGCGATACAGTACAGCGTGGCCAACGTATTGCTAGTATGGGTAGCAGTGGTCAGACCAATGAGGTAGGCTTAGAGTTTCAAGTTCGCTTAAATGGTAATCCTATTGACCCACGTAGCGTACTTGGGCGTTAAACTTAAATAATAGCTACGGATAGCTTGGCCACTGTGAGCCATTTTATTTATTCATGTTTGAGATTTTTTATGAGATTAAAAAAGCAATACCTCACCCTTATGCCAGCATTAGTGATGGTCGGGTGTACAAGCCAGCAAGCAATGCAAAGTAAGCCTGTTCGTCAAGGCGGCGTTGAGATTACTCAAACCCAAACCGTTCAGGTCAAACCAACACCTGTGCCAGTCGTAAAGCCGCAGCCTGCGCCCAAGCCTAGCTACAGTAGCTTTTCTGATTGGAAGTCAGACTTTTCTATGCGTGCCATATCGTCAGGCTATGATGCCCAAGTGATTGGTCGATTGCTTGACTCTGCTTATCTAAATCAGCAAGTCATCTCATTAGATTCAGGTCAGCCCGAGTTTTCTAAGATGCCGTGGGAATACGTAGATTCTGCGGTATCAAGTGGACGCGTCAGTGTAGGTAAACGTAAATTTGCCGAGCAGCGTGCTTATTTGTCTCAGCTAGAGTCTCAGTATGGAGTTAATGCAGAGATTATCGCTGCGATATGGGGCATGGAGTCATCGTATGGCGCTGTGACCGGTAATAGTGATTTGCCAAGTTCGCTTGCCAGCCTTGCCTATGATGGTCGTCGTCAAGAGTTTGCTGAAACGCAGTTGCTATCGTTAGCGACACTGCTACAACGCGGTGATGCATCATGGTCACAGCTCGATGGTTCTTGGGCAGGTGGTATGGGACAAACCCAGTTTATCCCTGAGACTTGGCTCAAACAAGGGGTTGATGGTGATGGTAATGGGCATCGCAATCCTTGGGCCACTGGTGATGCACTAGCCTCGACGGCCAACTATCTTAGCAATTCAGGTTGGGTTCGTGGCTTAGCACCGTTTTATGAGGCAACGGTGCCAGCATCGTTTGATTACTCAGTGGTTGGTAGCAAACAACCTGCTGCTAGATGGGCTGCGATGGGTGTCGATACGATAGCGGACGTTTACCTAGATGCCAATACTCAGATGGAGCTATGGTTACCCGCTGGTAAGGATGGTCCAGTATTATTGCTAAGCCCAAACTTTGATGTGATTAAAGTCTATAACAACTCATCAAGCTATGCGTTGGGTGTCAGTCTGCTAGGCAAAACGATTAATGGACAAAGCGGTTTGCAAAAATCTTGGCCTCGTTATGAGCGTCCATTATCGACCACGCAAGTGACTAACCTACAACGTCGTTTGACTAGTATGGGTTACGATACCAAAGGCGCTGATGGTATCGTGGGCACGAATACTCGTATGGCATTCCAGCGCTGGCAAGCAGATAATGGTCAAACGCCAGATGGATTCATTACTCAAAACAGTGCGTCTTCACTGGCTGGATGGTGAGGTAGGCTGACGGTATTTATACATTGTATAAAAGTGGCTCTTTTTAATGGTATTTAGCCATTATTAATTAGCCACTAGCCAACGAACGATAATTTACTTTGTTCTACAAAAAGCACCTTGCCAAGGTGCTTTTTTGTCTCAATCTATGTCTGATTTTGCTGACAACTTTAACACAATGGACCATGCAATAAATATCAAATATTAAGACCAGTGTAATCTGGCTTTATTCAAAACTTATCAGGACAAGGTTAATACAAGAAAGTTGATACTTTGAATGATAGACTCTAGATAATGTGTTTTTTGACGATGACTTTGACGCATAGTGTTTAGTAACAGTTTTCAATGACCATTTTAAATAACAGTTTCGATTACGAATAATTAGAACGACAGTAATTAGAACGACAGAAAGAGCGTGACCTTATGATTACCATGGAAGAACTACAAGCTGCGATACAGCAACGGATAGATAATTATCATATTACTGACTTTCCACTACAAAAAAGAGCCGTCAATACTCTAGAGTTGCTAGACAGCCTAAACCATATACTGGCTCAAGATATTGCTTCGCCCTTTGATGTACCGCGACAAAACCTGTCTGCAATGGATGGTTATGCGATTGCCAAAGGTAGTGAGTTATCAGAAAACAGTACTATCGAAATCATTGGCGAGTCGCAAGCTGGCAGTGCTTATACTGGTAAGACAGCAGCAGGGCAAGGGGTACGTATTTTTACGGGTGCAGTCGTACCAGATTGCTGTGATACGGTCATTATGCAAGAGAATACGAATTTTGCAGATATCAGAGCAACCATTGATAAATCTCGACCTTATAACATTACGCTCACGCAAACTGCCGAAGTTAACAATAATATCCGCTCACAAGGCGAAGAGATTGAGTCTGGCGAAGCCGTACTAAAAATTGGCAAACGCCTCAATTCTGCCGATATTAGCTTACTGGCTAACCTTGGTATTAGCCAAGTGTACGTGTTCCAGCCGCTTGTCGTAGGTGTGTTAGCAACAGGTGATGAGCTCGTAGCTATTGGCTATGAGCTGCAAAGCCTAGCCCAAATATATAACTCTAATACTCCGACGCTCAAAAGCTTGCTATCAGATCTGCCTATCACTATTCGTGATTATGGCATTATCCCTGATAACCTAGAGCAGACAACTATCGCAGTCAATGAGGCCATGCAGGACTGTGATGTACTGATATCGACGGCAGGTGTCTCAGTTGGTGACTATGATTTTTTGACCACTGTGATTGAAACACTAGGTCAGATTAACCATTATAAAGTGGCGATGAAGCCTGGTAAGCCTTTCGTATTTGGTGAATTGAATAAAAATATTGATAAGCCGGTATTGTATTTTGGCCTACCGGGCAATCCGCTCTCTACGGTTGTAGGTACGCTACAGTTTGTGATACCTGCATTATGGCAAATGTCAGGTGCTAGCGTATCAGAGCAGCCGATGCCGCTAACTATTAAAGCCAAACTTATCAGTGATATCAGAAAATCTCCCGGCCGCAAAGACTTTCAGCGTGGCGTATTGTCACGAGATGAGACAGGTCATTATCAAGTTGAGTGCTTTTCAAGACAGCAGTCACATAGAATCAAACAGCTGAGCCGCGCTAATTGCTTCATTGTGTTGGATAAAGACAGTGGGAACGTAGCAGCTGGTAATGACGTCGTTGTACAACCGTTTCCTTGGCTACATCGCTAATTCATCGTTTGCCAATTTATTGTAAGGTGGTCGCACAAAGCTAGAGAGCAATCCTATAACCTTACACTGGTATGCTAAACACGAATAACAAAATAGTGCTTATAGTAAGCAGTACTGATGGCAGTAACATATGATTGATGACAACATAGATGACAAACACAAAATAGACAGCCCGCAACTGTATTCACCGAGCTTGGCACCGGCATTATCTGACGGCTACATAGAGCCTTCCTTGGTCGTGCCTACTGAGCAGATGAGTGACTATCACCAGCCGCTAACCGATGGGTTTGCACGGCGTCTGACTTATTTGCGTCTGTCTATTACTGACTTTTGTAATTTTCGCTGTGAGTATTGCCTGCCAAATGGCTATCAAGGTAAACGCCCTGATGATGAGCTGAGTATCTCTGAAATTGCCACCTTGGTGCGTGGCTTTGCTCAAGTAGGTACTAAAAAAGTTAGAATTACAGGTGGTGAGCCCTCTATTCGTCGTGATGTTGTCGAAATCATCGAAACGATTAAGCAAACTGACGGTATCGAGACGGTTGCGATGACCAGTAACGGCTATAAATTGGGTAAACATATAGCCAACTGGCAAGCGGCTGGACTTGATCAGCTCAATATCAGTATGGACAGTTTTGATGCCGCTACTTTTCATAAAATGACAGGCTTTGATACCTTGCCGCAGATATTGGCTGACATGGATACGTTGTTAGAAACGACTGATATCAAACTGAAAATAAATAGTGTCTTAATGGCAGAGACTGCTTTTGAGAACTTAATCACGGCGATCGACTATGTCAAAGACAGACAAGTGACCTATCGCTTTATTGAATTTATGCAGACCAGTGACAATAGAGATTTGTTTTTTGCTCAGCATGCTCAGTCTGATATTATCACCGATTACTTATTAGAAAATGGCTGGCAGCCGCACGAGCGCGGTAGTGCCGATGGTCCAGCAGTAGAGTACAGTCACCCTGAGTATATCGGTCGTATCGGTATGATTGCCCCATATGCGGCGCACTTCTGTGATACCTGTAACCGCTTGCGGGTAAGCAGCCAAGGCAAGGTGCATTTGTGTCTGTTTGATCAAGGCAACTATGATATCCGTCCATACTTACAGCAAGACGATATCCAAGGACTGGTGAACACTTTACATAGCTTTATGCCAATCAAGCCTGAGCATCATCATCTGCATGACTCTAACAGTGGCATCATGCACAATCTATCGATAATCGGTGGTTAAGATGTCTTGAGTCTGCAATCATGACGCTGATAGAAACGGTTTTCCAACGCAATCTTTTTTAACATAGCTCTTTTTGATTCAACCGCCTTTTAATACAATTATAAAATAACATCTATAAAGGATTATTTATGAATAAGCCTGCTGCACAATTTACACCGCTTAATATTGCTGTATTGACCGTTTCTGATAGCCGTACGCTGGCAGAAGATACGTCAGGCCAGTACTTAGTAGATAGCTTGACCGAAGCAGGTCATCATTTAGCAGATCGTCAACTAATTATCGACGATATTTACCAGATTCGCGCAGTCATCAGTGGTTGGATTGCTAGTCCAGACGTTCATGCGGTTATTACAACTGGCGGTACAGGGTTCTTCATTAGAGATAGCATGCCAGAAGCGGTGAGGGTACTGTTTGATAAATCAATCGATGGTTTTGGTGAAATGTTCCGTTTAATCTCAAAAGATGAGATCGGTATGTCTACCGTACAATCGCGAGCAGTGGCTGGCATGGCCAATGGTACGGGTATATTCTGTCTACCAGGTTCTTCTGGTGCTTGCCGTACTGGTTGGGAAAATATCTTAAGAGATCAGTTTGATAGCCGTACTCGTCCGTGCAATTTTGTGCCGCATTTTTTGGCACAAAATCCTAGCCATGATTGAGTTATAAATAATTGAGCTATGAGTGATATACAATCAAGCCTGACAGGTAATGGTAGATGAAAAACTGCTCAAATAATCTGGATGGTTTGGCAGGTGTGGTTATCTTGGCAGGCGGAGCCTCTAGACGTATGGGAACGGCTAAGGCTATGCTGACACTACCGTCAGGTGAGCAGCTGTTAGATTATCATGTTCGCCATGCGAGTAAGTTACAAGTTCCTATATTGATTGCAGATAATGGTCGCGACTTTCAAACTGGTTTAGATGTCCATTTAGAAAGCCTCAATGTGCCTGTTATTCATATTACTGATTATGGTGCTGATCTTGACTCTAGTGAGCATGATGAGCAGATTAAAACTGGCGGCGCTTTGGTCGCTATTGAATCAGCCTTACAAACATTGAACGGTTTGATCAGCTTGAATGATTCAGGCGTATCAAAAAACGTACAAGCTTCGTGGTTACTGGTTATTAGCTGTGATAGCTTAATACCAGCAACTGACTTGTGGCAAAAACTAAAATGTGAAATAAGCCGTGCTGCTGATAAGAAAGTAATTTGCTTGAAAGATGACAGTCACCTATATCCATTGTTAGGGCTGTATCAGTTAAGCATTGAGCGTGATTTGAAAAACTATATAGATAGCGGACAGCGTAGAGTAATGCAGTTTATTCAACCTTTTGTACACTCCGTACCATTTAGCAAAGAGTGGCAAAATTTGACCAACTTCAATACGCCTGAAGATTTCAAGCAGGCATGTGCTGCTCTATCAAAATAATAAAAATATCACATAAGAAAGGTTATATAAATGAATGACAGCGTTCAGATAAATCAGCAATCTACTTTATCTCACTTGGATAGTGATGGTGATATTACCATGGTCGATGTCAGTGGCAAGACAGCAACGACGCGAGAAGCCAATGCCTCTGGGCAAGTTCGTTTTCCCAGTGAAATTTATACGCAGATTAAAGCGGCTGATGGGATGACCAAAAAGGCAGTATCACGCAAACGGCTCACATCGCTGGTATCATGGCGGCCAAACGCACTCATGATCTTATACCGCTTTGTCATCCACTACCGTTAGACAAGATAGGTTTGAGCTTTGAGTACAATGACGCGCTCAGCAGCCTCACGGTCAGTGCGGTGGTCAAGGTTACGCATAAGACAGGGGTGGAGATGGAAGCGTTAACAGCGGTTAGTGTTGCCTGCTTAACTATCTATGATATGACTAAAGCACTATCGCATGACATCGTTATAGATGATATTCATCTGGTCAAAAAGACAGGTGGTAAATCAGACTACAGTCATGCTTAAAATAACAAAATTGCAGAGTGCGTCATCAATTAATTAATCAATAACAATGTGCTAAGTGTCAAGCAAGGAAGCTTGCGCAAGAGGGAGAGGGTTATGAGTGCTATCGATATGACAACTGATATCGAATCAACGATGAATATTAATGTCATGTATTTTGCCAGTTTGGCTGACGAAGCCAATTGTCAGCAAGAGACAGTAAACGTGCAGCAGGATACGTCATTAACTGAACTATACGAACAGCTTAGTCAAAAGCATCGCTTTAGCCGTCCACAGTCAGAGCTACGCGTTGCAGTAAATGACTATTTTGCTAAATGGACTGACCAGATAAACGATGGTGATAGCGTGGTTTTCATCACGCCAGTCGCTGGTGGTTAAACAAGCGTTTATTAGTGTCCATTTTGTCAGTAGCTATTCAATGTCAGTGGCTATCCAGTGGCTATAAAGAAAAAATAATAAATAGAGAAGAAAAATGACCGACAACGTCCACGATCATTCAATGAGCATCAAACGTAGTGCTGACGACGCTTACCTTATCGCTGAGCGTGATGGCTTTGCGCTACTAGATATTGCGATTGATGAAGATAGGCTAAAAAGTACGTTAGATAATGACAGCTGCGGTGCTTTCGTTTGCTTTGAAGGGCGAGTGCGCAACCATAATAACGCTACGAGCGTTGATCGTCTTACCTATTATGGTTATGAAGATTTGGCCATCAATCAAGGCCGCGCCATTATAGAAGAGGCCCAAAAGCGTTTTGAAATTACGCATGCTATTGCGATACATCGTATCGGTGCGTTAGAGATTGGCGATGTAGCTGTGTGGGTTGGGGTAGTGTCAGCGCATCGTTATCCAGCATTTGATGCTTGTCGCTGGATATTAGATACCATCAAAGCAGACATTCCTGTGTGGAAGCAAGAATACTACGAAGACGACTCGTCTAAATGGCTCAGCAATAATGGTTAAGTCATTAGTTACTGTCTGTGTATCTGCTTGTCTGCTATTATCACTAAATGCTTGTACGCAAGACAAAGACGCTAATACGACGCTTACTGATACTACTGAGCAATCTCATACATTGCGTATTGCTGCGGCTGCTAACTTATCTGATGTACTCCCTCATATCATTGATAGCTATCAGGCTGATAATAGCTCATCTGCCCAAAATATTTCAGGTATCTCAGATATTGAAGTTACTTATGCCTCTTCTGGCAAGTTATATGCGCAAATCAAAGCAGGGGCACCGTATGATATATTCTTGTCTGCCAATCAAGATTTTCCTGCTAAATTGGCTGATGAAAATTCAGCTGATGTTACTAGTAAAGAGCGTAAACTAACTAAGCCCTTTACATATACTAGAGGACAGTTAGCGCTCTATAGTGTCAGCAAACCTTTAAACGATTTTACGCCAACATCGCTGGGTGATGTGTTTACCAGTGCTGACTTTACTCAGGACAGCAAGGTAGCTATTGCGAACCCTGACCTTGCGCCTTATGGTGCGTCTGCCAAAGCCTATCTGCAATCACAAAATATGTACGATAAGTTAAATGCTCAAAAAAGCTTGATACAGTCAGAGAATATCGGTCAAGCGTTTCAATATGCGTATACGGGTAGTGTGGACTATGGGTTTGTAGCACAGTCTCAGCTTGTTGCGATTAAAGCCAAGCCTGAGCAGTTTATTACCTTATTGCCAGCGTCTTATCCAGCTATCTTACAAGATGGCATAATTATCAATAACACCGCCCCAGCAGCAGACTTCACCGACTACCTGCGCTCAAAAGCAGGGCAGCAACACTTCTTACAAGTAGGCTATCTGGCCGTCCAGTAATACGTTAGACTAGGGTTGCTTGAATGTTCAACAGACCCTAACCCCTCTCATCATAGAACGAGCAGTGACATTATATGATCGACCAGTCTCTTATGTCAGACATGCTCAGTCCATTTTGGGTGAGCATTAAGCTCGCTTGCGTGACTACCTTATGTCTATTGCTATTTGCAACGCCTATCGCTTATTGGTTGGCTAAGCCGAGCCGTATAAAAGCAATAGGACGTCTTAAGGTACTGCTCATGGGCATCATTGCGATGCCTCTGGTGCTACCACCTACCGTGATTGGTTTTTATCTACTGTTACTGCTCAGTCCTAGTGTGGGTATCGGTAAATGGTTGAGCGAACATAATATTAGCCCGCTGATTTTTACCTTTGAAGGTCTGGTCATTGGTTCTATTATTTACTCATTACCTTTTTATATACAGCCTGTGTATGCGCAGTTTTTGCGTATTCCGCAAAGTGTCACGGAAGTTGCTCATCTCCTAGAACCAAGTCGTATGCGACGGTTTATGAAAGTAGCCTTACCGCAAGCGCGGGTAGGTATTATTTTGGGCAGTTTGGTAAGCTTTGCCCATACCATTGGGGAATTTGGTGTCGTACTGATGATAGGGGGCAGCATCTCAGGCGAAACTAAGGTGGTATCGATTGCTATATATGAGCAGGTAGAAGCGCTCAACTATGAGGCGGCGCATATGATGTCTGGTATTTTGATTATCATGGGGGTAATGATGGTAGCGTTAATCGCTAGTGTGAGCCGAATAAGTCAACGTCCATAGCACTGAAATATTTGTATGCGAGTTAAGACGTGTTAGCTGGCGCAGTAGCTATATAAACAATGTCTAAGCAAAATATGTAGACATAAAAAAACCTCAAACAATCTAATGTTTGAGGCGAAACTTGCTTAAACCCAAAGGTTTAAATTCGTTTTAAATATGGCGCAGCGGACGGGACTCGAACCCGCGACCCCCGGCGTGACAGGCCGGTATTCTAACCAACTGAACTACCGCTGCTTAGGTCTCTTAGCTTGTTTAGCCACTTGCTAAGAAGTGGTGGGTGATGACGGATTCGAACCGCCGACATTCTGCGTGTAAGGCAGACGCTCTACCAACTGAGCTAATCACCCTGAGCGAGGAGCAAACGAAGCACTGCTTCGTCCGAGCGCAAGAGAATTTACATTTTCGTAAATTCTAGAAGCTCAGTACCCAATATAAGGTATAACTTCTACTACAAGAGAAATTCTTTAAATAGAATTTCTGTATTGCTTCATTAACATTAGCTGTCACACTCAATGTTAACTTAATCAGCTGGGCTTATCTAAGTAAGTCCCCTTGCTGTGGGAGTGTATTATATAGATTTACAGTTGGGTGTCAAATATTATTTTAATATTTTTAGAAAATAATTATAAATCGCACTTGTAATCTATCAAAAATAGCACTCAAAGCCATGTATTATATAGCATTTCTAAAAGTACACTTATTATCATTACTTGTTGTTTAGAGGTGAAAAGCTACTATACTATGGATGCTTTGCTCGTTATGGATGCTTTATTCGTTGAACACGGTTGATGGAGGCCAATATAAACACTTTTACTATTAAAGATACTTTTACCAGCTGGACCTGGGGAGACTTAGCGGGTCTAGGTCTGGTGCTGCATATTGTACTTATGATAGTAATGACGCTGCGCGTGGTTTCTGTGCAGCGCAATATTGGTGTGTCTATTGCTTGGGTGGCTGTGCTTTATACGTTACCAGTATTTGGTTTTGTGGCTTACATTTTGCTCGGTGAGCCGATGATTGGACGACGCTATCGTGAACGCGTAGATCAAGCCAGCATCTTGATGAACGATATGGCAAGGCGTGAGCATCTGATTTTTGATAAAGGGCAGGACTTATTACCAGCCAACTACCGCGGTGTTAGCCAAATAGGAACGCGCTGGACAGGGTTTGGTGTATTTCCCAATCATCAAATGCAGCTGTTGACGGATCCTGCTTCTATCTTTCAGCGTTTGATTGAAGATATCCATGCCGCCCAGCGTATTGTCCTCATGGAGTTTTATATTGTCTATCCAAAAGGACAGGTGTTAGAGGTCATAGAAGCGCTGTCTGTAGCGGCTCAGCGCGGCGTAGAGTGTCATATATTGGCTGATAGTGTGGGCAGCTTTAGCTTTATTAATAGTAGCGTGCACCGCAAATTAGAAAAAGCAGGAGTTTATGTCCATCAGTCATTGCCAGTAGGGTTATTTAAGACATTATTTAAACGTTCTGATTTGCGCAATCATCGCAAAATGGTGGTTATCGATGAACATATTGGCTATATCGGCAGCTTCAATCTGGTTGATCCAAGGTTTTTAAGCAAAACAAAAATGTCGGTCAATGGATTGATGTGGCGCTACGAACGACTAGCCAGCACTCAATTAGTATCAATACAGCGATGGCCAAGGTAATTGTTACCGACATCGGTGCTGAAAGTAATGACAATCTTGCCGAGCTGCATCAACGGGTTAATAACTACACCCGTAAGTTATATGTGATGCATCCGACCATCAATGATCTAAATAGCCGAGTGAAGGTATTGGCGGATACGATTGATGATCATGAGCAGCCAGATATTGGCGCCACTTCGATTGTCGTACCAAAGATGCCTGTCGTGGACAAAGTCTTAGCGCAACTAATACCTTCAGCACCGCAGTTAACGGCTCATGTGATTTACAATACGTTAGTTTCTGTGATTCATCGTGCCAATAAGCGCATTCGCATTACCACACCTTATTTTGTCCCTGATGAGTCCCTATCGGGTGCGCTGACGATAGCGGCTAAGCGCGGCGTTGAGGTGACGATTATTGTTCCTGAAAAAGTCGATTCGTTTTTGGTACAGCATGCTTCTCAGGCTTATTATCAAGAGTTGTTGGATGCAGGGGTAACGATCGCATTGTTTAGAGGTGGTTTGCTACACGCAAAAACAGTGGTTATCGATGATGACTACTGTTTATTTGGCACCGTCAATATTGATATGCGCAGCTTTTATTTAAATATGGAAGTCAGTTTGGCGATTTATACGCCAGAAATGGTCGCCCAAGTAGCGGACTGTCAGGAAGTCTATTTAGAAAACTGTCGAATCTTGGATAGTGATGAGTGGCAACAGCGTCACGGATCAAAACGCTTGTTTGATAATGTCGTGCGCTTGTTCAGTCCTTTATTGTAGCACTCGGATTTTTAGGGTAAGGTAATCTACCAGTACCGTTCTATTATTTTAGTAGTATTAGCACTTTTATAGCCTATGCTTTTTGGTTTATCTATCTGTAAAGAGGACTCGCCTGTCTATGTCTGCATCACCTTTAACGCCACTGGACTATATTGCAGAAGGCTACTGGCAAGATTTCTTGGCTGAGCGTTCTATTGCAGGCGGTATTGCTTACGAAACTGAGCTGCGCGCTTGTACGTTAGATGAGTCGCTTGAGAGTTTACAGCGTGTCGATACGCTATTGTCCCAAGTGCGCCGAGATATGATTAAAAGTGGTATGTGGGATGAGATGACGCTGTTGGTTGATGAGCGCTATCGTAATTTTATGGTGTTTTTGGCGTTTTATGCCGGTCGTGTATTGGCGCAGCAGTGGCAAAACAAGCCACATTGGTATGGTCAGTTTGAGCTGCGTAAACGTTACCCTGAGCTAACGTTGATCACCGATGATTTTTATCAGCATATGGCGGTTGGTTATGATAATGACGGGGTTAAAGAGCGCTTATTTTTTGCTTTAGAGCCAATAGGGCTACGTCTGTTTGGTCATATTGATCGGCAGTTTGATGCAGTACAAGGTGGGCAGGTAGAGAGTGGGCTGTATCAAGCGGTTAGCCTTAGACTACCAACTATTTTAAGTAACGACGTTCATTCAGTGTCCGAATTAACATCGAATAAAGTAGCAATAAACAAAATAACAACACATAAAGCAACCACTCATCAAGTCGCTGATAGTGGTAATCCGAGCGCAGATTCAAATACGCATGTCGGTACTAGCCAATTAAATGCTCATCTTAACAAGCCAGAGGAAGTATCGATAGGAGCTGAGCATAACCTAGCTAATGTAGTACCTCCTGAGTCTGAGAGCTCGATAAAGCCTGAGCTGACTAAAGTAGCGCAACCAACGGCTAAGCCTACGTCACCTGTAAAAAACACATCAACGCCAGAGATGTTTACGCAACTGCTGGTAGAATTAGATGAGATAGCGGTGCCACAACCAACTGGTGATGTGCAATATCAGCAAGCACGCAAAGTATTAGATCAGTTCGAGCAGCATATTGCCAAACAGAACAAACCTCGTCGCCAAGTTATATTTTCAGATGATCATATCGCAGCAAAAAACAAAGCGTTGCTATTACTACAAGCGGCTGCTGAAGATGGTAATACAGCGGCTATGTTACGTTTGGCCATGTATGAATTGTTAGGTGAAGGTTTGACAGCGGACAGTGACAATCAAAAAAATCTGGCGTAGATTGGGTTAATCAAGCCGCTAGCAAAAACGACAGCCGTGCTCAGCGTCTACTCAGTAAAATGTATTACCAAGGAGTAGGGCTATCTCAAGATATAGATAGCGGTAAATACTGGTTAGAGCAAGCAGCGGATAATGGTCATGCAGAAGCGGCCAATCTGGTCAAGCAATGGCAGCAAGCAGAAATGCTGCTGACCACACAGAAGCAAGAGCAGCATAGCACCAAGCGTTATCAGCTGTTAATTGGTGCAATTATCGCAGTCGCTTTATTGATAATAGTCATTATCTAACAATCATTATCTAATAACTATTTACTCAGTAACTTTTTAAAAGCTTATTGTTACAGCTTAAATTCAGGTAGAATTGGCGCGCTTTACCTTTACCCTTTTATTGTTTGATTCATAACTAATTTGGGCTGTTCCATGCCATCATCTAATACCCCGTCTGACCACTCTGCAAATCCAATTGACTCTGTATTATCGTCTAGTCGAGCGGTATATGAGACACCTTTATATTATCAGTCTCTTATTGGGTTACTAAAGCCACTATATCGTCTGCAGGTATGGCGTCGATCTCATAAAAACGACAATTATCAGCAGGAAATCGATCAGCGTTTTGGTAAGCAGTATCCACCATGTCCAGTGGTCGATGCTGATAGCGATAAAGGGGTGATTTGGTGCCACGCAGTCTCATTAGGCGAGACCAATACGGTCGCGCCTTTATTAGATATGTTATTGGCTAATGGCTATCAGATATGGTTGACCAATACGACTCAGACAGGTTTTGCTCGTGGCGCTAGTCGTTTTGCAGAAAAGATAGCTCAGGGTCAGATGAGTCATAGTTATGTGCCAGTCGACAGCCCTGCTGTTATCGAGACTTTCTTGACGCATGTACAGCCTATCGCTGCATTGTTTGTAGAAACAGAGCTGTGGGCAAATATCTTGACCAAATTATCTCAGCACCGTATTCCAAGTATTCTGGTCAATGGTCGACTATCTGCTTCTTCTTTTCAGAGTTATCAAAAAATTGGTGCAGTCAGTGCCAGTATGATGAAAAATCTTTCCTTAATTATTGCGCAAGACAGCGACTCTGCTAAACGCTTTAGGCAACTAGGGGCTAGTAGCGCCCAAATTCGTGTGGCAGGCTCATTAAAGTGGGTAATCAATGCGTCCAAAACTGATGACAAAGTGGTAGAAGATAACCGTATTTATAATAAGAAAGCTGATCTGCGAGCAGAGTTTGGTATAGCAGATCGTCCTGTGTGGGTAGCTGCGAGTACTCATGATGGCGAAGAGGCCGCAGCGTTGTCATTGCAGCATCAATTACTGTCTCAAGCCACATTAGCAGATACGTTGCTTGTTATTGTCCCTAGGCATCCTGAGCGTTTTGATGCAGTAGCAGATCTCATTCAAAAAACTGGGTTAAATATGGCTCGGCGCAGTGATGGAGATATGATTAGTGCAGATACGCAAGTCTATCTAGCAGATAGCATGGGTGAGATGATGACTTGGTATACATTGGCAAATGTAGCATTTGTGGGCGGCTCGCTGGTAGATATTGGCGGGCATAATCCAGTGGAGCCTGCTAGTGTGGCAACGCCTGTATTGATGGGATGTTATACTCAGTCGTGCCAAAGCGTGATAGACAAATTGGCTGAAGTAGGCGCTTTATATCAGCCAAATAATGACTTCTATCGTCCAATCGAGTCAAATCGCGCAAGTAGTTCGGATGCACAGATAGTCAGTGATGATCAGTTAAAGGCGAACAAAAAATCCTCTCGTAAGAAAACAGCTTATAACCGTGAAGACGCTGTGAGTATTTATACGCAGCTAGAGACTTGGCTGTGCAATTTGTCATTGGCCGCACAGGCAGGGCAAGCTGGCGAGCAAATGACGATACAGCAGCAAGCGGTATTGACCCGCCAATTTACGATGATTGAAGACGCAATCGAGATGTCTTCTAACCAAGATAACTTATGAACTGTATATTATTGCCTGCTGAAAACCTCTCATCAGACGCAGCAAAAATCGATGCCTTGTCTCAAGTCAGCCATGTAACTAAAGTGCTGGGTGCAAAAGTCGGTGATAGGCTTAAAATTGGACAAATCGGCGGCAATCTTGGTACTGCTGTTATCGAAGATATTACCTCTAATAGCATTCAGTTAAGTAACGTCCAGCTCAATACTGTGCCGCCGGCCAAATTGGATTTGACTGTTATTTTGGCGTTACCGCGTCCTAAAGTGCTACGGCGTTTAATCATGGATATGACAGCGCTTGGTGTGCGCGATATCATTCTTATCAATAGTTACCGTACCCAAAAAGCTATTGGCAAAGTCCCATGCTTGAGCGGATAGACGAGTTTGTATTAGAAGGCCTACAGCAAAGCATCGATACGATCGTTCCTAGTATTACGCTACAAAAACGTTTTAAGCCATTTGTTGAAGACACACTTGCAAGCTTAATGAGCAGTCGAGCGATAGTCGCGCATCCTTATAGTCAGCAGTCCTTTTCTGAATTTTTACAACAGCAACCATCACGAGAGCTACCGAGTATAGTTTGCATAGGCGCTGAAGGTGGTTGGATTGACTATGAGATAGAGCTGCTGTCGGCACAAGGTTGCACGCCTGTACATATAGGCTCTCGTATCTTACGTACAGAAGCTGCGGTCAATGCAATTTTAGGACAATGGCTGCTATAGATGGACACTAAAACGCGTCGTTAGACCAAACTATTGAAAGAGCTAGTAAAAAATAGTTCTTAAAAATCAATGCTAAAGACTCATCACAGGTATATTTGCCAGTTAAACAAATGTATTGATAATTAATCTCACTTCCATTAGTATGTTGCTTTGATATATTATGGCCTGATTACTGTTAACGCTTAGCAAGTCATCGTTATAATCACTGTTATTTTGTCTCACCATCCGTCTTACTTTTTTATAGCATTACTATGGGGAAAACCATGTCATTGAACGCTATCAGCGCTAATCTAACCTCTACGAAGCTTATCCTACCTGCAGCCGTATTTAGCATGATGTTGGGTCTGGCAGGTTGTAGTAATTCTTCAACCACAGAAGAGAGCGTAGAAGTAGAGTCAACAGAAACAGGTGCTGAGCAGCAAGCAGCAACTGACGAAGCTACGACTGCTGATGGTCAGACAATTACTATCTACTCATCACGTAATGAGCAGCTGATTAAACCATTGTTAGATCGCTATACTGAGCAAACAGGTGTAAAAGTTGAACTGGTTACAGACCAAACTGGGCCTTTGATGGCACGTCTAAAAGCTGAAGGTCAGAATACTCCTGCTGATATGCTATTGACCGTTGACGCTGGTAACTTATGGCAGGCTGCAGAGCAAGGCCTATTACAACCAGTGTCATCTACTGTATTAGAAGCCAACGTCCCTGCAAAATACCGTGATCCAAAGGTCAATGGACTGGTCTGTCACTACGTGCACGTACTATCTTCTATGATCCAAGCAAAGTCACTGCTGACCAGCTATCTACTTATGCAGATTTGGCCGATCCAAAATGGAAAGGCAAACTATGCTTACGTACCTCTAAAAAGGTTTATAACCAATCGCTTGTTGCTAGCATGATGGAGCATTTGGGCGAAGAGAAGACCGAAGCGGTTATCAAAGGGTGGGTTGATAATCTAGCGACTGATGTGTTCAGTGATGATGTTGCGATGCTAGAAGCTATCGCTGCTGGTCAGTGTGAAGTGGGTATCGCCAATAGCTACTACTATGGTCGTCTATTGGACGAAAAACCAAACTTCCCTGTTAAGATATTCTGGGCAAACCAAGATACGACTGGTACGCACGTAAACATCTCAGGCGCTGGCGTGGTTGCAGGTTCGGACAATCCAGATGGTACGCTTAAACTGATAGAGTGGTTGTCATCTGACGAGGCACAAGGTCTTTATGCCAGCTCTGACAAAGAATTCCCAGTAAAAGTAGGTGTCGATGAGTCAGACATGCTTAGATCATGGGGCGAGTTCAAAAAAGACGATATTAATGTACAGAAATTCGGTGAACTACAAACTCAAGCTATCCAAATGATGGATAAAGCGGGTTATAAATAAGGGAACGCCAGTAATACTGATACCAATCTCAAAGCCATAACTTCGAGACAATAGTTCTTAAAGAATAGGTTCAACGGTTAGTTATTACAGATGAGTTATTGAGGTAATGACGATTTTTGAGGTTGGTACAAGCTTACAAGGTCTCTATACGTATGACACGGTAATGATAATATGATCACAACGCCAGATGCGTCTGTTAGTCAGAACGATACTGTCAATGACAGTGTTAACGACCAGCAGACTGTCAGCCAAGACCACGCCCTTCGTAAACGTATTATCTCGAAATCAGTCTTAGGGCTGATTTCGTTGTTTATGCTAGTACCGATTTTAATCGTGCTGCTGTCGTGGACTCAGCCAGTGGCAGAGATTTGGACACACATGGCAGATTATGTACTGCCGCAAGTGCTCAAAAACACGGCGATTTTATTGCTTATGGTGACTGTCGTTTCAGGTACTATTGGTACTGCTTTGGCTTGGGTTACTAGTATGTATCGTTTCCCTGGTCAGCGTTTCTTTTCGTGGGCATTGATGTTACCACTTGCCATCCCTGCTTATGTGTTGGCATTTGTCACTATCGGGATTGTTGATTTCAGTGGGCCGCTACAGACAGCTTTACGCGATTCTGGTATTAGTACCGCTATACCGTCGATAAGGAATGTATGGGGCGCAGGCTTGGTATTATCGCTAGCGTTTTACCCTTATGTATATCTGCTCGCGCGTCAGGCATTTTTGTCACAAGGCAGGCGAGCGATAGAAGCGGGGCAGATGCTAGGTTTGAGCCGTAGCCGTGTGTTCTTTCGGTTGGCATTACCGCAGGCACTGCCTTGGATTATAGGTGGCTTGTTGCTAGCCAGTATGGAAACCTTAGCGGATTTTGGTGCAGTATCGGTATTCAATGTCGATACTTTTACTACCGCCATTTATAAAGCATGGTTTGGTTTTTTAGTTTGACCACAGCGGCTCAGTTAGCAGCCTTGCTCATTGGTGTGATCTTTATTGTGGTATTGTTTGAGCAGTATTGGCAAGCAAAGCGTGGTAGTTCACTTACCCAAGGTAGCAGCCACCGCTTTGACGCTAGCAAACCTGCCAAACTAGCCATGACGCTGCTGTGTACGCTGATCTTTTTAGTTGCCTTTTTAATTCCTTTCTTACAGCTTATCTATTGGACAGCACTTAATTTTCGCCAAGATTTTGATGCGCGTTACATTGATTTTGTCACCAATAGCCTCATGATTGCTAGTATGACCACGCTGTTTATTGCCTTTTTGGCCATTATCATTGCGTGGATCAAACGGCAGTACCCTGATAAATCGACTAAGCTAATGACCACTTTAGCCAATTTAGGCTATGTCGTACCGGGGACTGTGTTGGCGGTAGGGATATTTATACCCATTGCGTGGCTTGATAATCAAATGATTGCCTTTGGTATCACCTCACAGCAAGTGCTCTCTGGCAGTGTTATTGTTATGCTACTGGCGTTATCGACGCGTTTTATGACAGTGAGTTTTCAGCCTGTTGACAGACAGTTGCAGCGATTGACTGTCAATCAAGAAGCTGCTGCAAAATTACTTAGCGACAGTCCTTATCAGCGCTGGCGTCATGTAATGCTACCTGTGCTTAGCCCTGGTGTATTGACTGCACTATTGATGGGCTTTGTCGAAGTGATGAAAGAGATGCCCATTACGCTAATGACACGGCGTCAAGGCTGGGATACGCTTGCAGTACGAGTGTTTGAAATGACGAGCGAAGGTATGTGGGGACGAGCCGCTTTGCCGAGCTTACTAATTGTACTAGTTGGTTTGCTCCCTGTTTGGATATTACTGCGTCAAAGCGACAAACACAGCTAGTAACAACAAAGCTAATAGCAATAATTTGGCATAAGTTTAACAGCACACTCGTAGTGTCAGCTATATTATAATTTGCTCTGTTTTATCGATGGTTTTACTTACTAATAGCGAACTGGTACCGTCTATGTACACTAATTCAATGAACGACTCTACAAATTCTAAGTCAGAAAAGGCTCGGGCTAGTCACATGCCTGTAGCAAAATCACCACTGTCACAAAATAGAATCAATCCAGTTCAGACGAATAAAATTGTAGAACAAAGCAATACCTCACAACAAAATACTGAGAAACATATCGCGACAGATCCTTATTTTAGTGTGCAAAATCTTATCGTAGGCTATGACGATACTATCGTCGTTAATGGTCTATCGTTAATGCTGGAGCAAGGCGAGATTGGTTGCTTCTTAGGTTATAGCGGCTGCGGGAAGACCACAGCGCTTCGAGCTATCGCGGGACTGGAGCAAAGTCGCGGCGGCACTATCTACCTAAACAACCAACGCCTAACTGAAAAGACAGCTCGCCAATCATTTGCAGTTGCGCCAGCCAAGCGTGGCATGGGCATGGTGTTTCAAGACTATGCTCTGTTTGGGCATTTAAGCGTGGCAAAAAACATCGCCTTTGGTCTTAATAAATGGTCATCTGCTGACAAAAAAGCTCGAGTGGCTGAGATGCTAAGTTTAGTTGAATTGACTGAACATGCAGACAAACGTCCTAATGAGCTTTCTGGTGGTCAGCAGCAGCGTGTGGCGCTTGCAAGAGCGCTAGCACCCAAACCAAAACTACTATTACTTGACGAGCCGTTCTCTAATCTAGATGTGGTGCTGCGTGAATCACTAGCAATGAATGTCCGTGATATTCTCAAACGTACTAATACCACAGCGATTTTGGTCACTCATGATCAAAACGAAGCGTTTGCGCTAGCGGATAAAGTAGGGGTAATGGATAAAGGACGATTGGTACAGTGGGCAAGGCCAAGCGAGCTGTATCATGAGCCTGTCAGTCCTTTTGTTGCAGAGTTTGTAGGCGAAGGTGCCATGATAGACGGTATCATCAAAGAAGGTCATGTTGAGACGGCGCTAGGGAATATTTATCGTCGCATGGAAGTCTATGATGAATCAGGACAACCACAGTACTGCGAATATGATTATCCAAATGGCACACCGATCAAAGTACTCGTACGCCCTGATGACATTGTTCATGATGACGACAGTACACAGACAGCTTTGGTTATAGGGCGTGTGTTTCGCGGTGCCAACTATTTGTACCGACTGCAGTTAGATGACGGACAGACTGTCTTATCCTTGGTTGCGAGCCATCATAATCATGCAATCGGCTCGCATATTGGTATTCTGCCTTTGCTAGAGCATGTCGTAGTCTTTGATGAAAAAGACATCAATGCCACTACTTGGTCAGAATACGATAGATCATCGAGAATGGATGAAGAGGTTTAGTAGTCTTCATCATTCTTGGGTAATCTTCTAAATTTACCGTTTAGCCAAAATGTGTAAGTAACGACCAAGCCATTTATACGGCTCTAACTGTGAGTAGCGTAACTCCATTCTTATCACTGCATCTGGATCGTTATGACCGCCACGTTTGAGCGGTGCATAGTCATGAAACACCCGTAAACCACTGTTACGTACCGTCTGATAATCATGCGCTTTGAGCCAAGACTCGACTTCTTCTTTGGCCACGGGATGGTTGGGGTTAGGCTTTTCTTATTGTCTGCCTTATAGTCTGTATTATCGAGTAGATTAAAATTTCCCATGATAAGGTTACGATAATCAAAGCTTGCAGGATTGTAAAAGCACAAAGATAGCGCGCCATCATCTGTTAGATATTGATCAAAGAAGTCCATGACGGCAGCGGGCTCTGCCAACCATTCAAGTAGCGCGTGCGACATAATCAAATCAAACTTTTCTGTTTCTGTCTGAGCCAGTTTTTCCTCAAGCGCTTGATAAGGGCAAACATACCATGTGATGTTTAGTTCTTGCTCGATGTGTTCTGCGCTCGCTTTTGCTTTCTCAAGCATATTTGCGGATATATCATTGATGACTACGCTATGACCTTGAGCAGCCAGCTCTATCGCAATTTGCGCAAGCCCTGCACCCACATCCAAAATACGCAAAGGTCGCCCGAGCGTCTGACTCATCTGCGCACTATATTCAAAAATATCACGGCGTAGTACAGCCAATCGAATCTCGCCTTTTAAACCACCATAAACCTTTTTTCGAAATGATCGGCAATGGCATCGAAACTACGATCTGCTCGTTTGTCTTCTGCTGGTATAGAAAGGTTTGAGTCAGGCTGGCTATCTTGATGTTTAATTGGCATAAGGTATTTAGATCAATAAGTAAGAGGTTTAAATTAATAAAACTATTCAGTATTAACTAGCGTTTCAGGCGTCTGTTAATTACCCATTTAAAAACGACTTTCGCTAATACAATAACGACAAATACCACGATAACAAACACCCACATACCATTGCCTTGTAGGTTTTCTTGATAGGCTTTTGACAAGTATGCTGACAGAGCCATAGCGGCTAAAATTGCTCCCCAACGGACATAGGGTACAGCGCGATTATTATGGTTAGGAAAGCTAGCAACGTAATCGCTCGAAAAGCTGTATAGCACCATTGCTAAAATCCAAACAATTGCAAGAATGATATCCATAATAAAAGTAGCCTGTTAGGTAGTTATGTAAGTGCTATAAAAGATTAGGTAGTGTAGCGTTTAGAATTTTTTGTCCAGTATCACTAAAAAATAACTGCATTAAAGGGGTTTAAATCACAATATACTTATGAGAATAATATGACTTTGAAAGCTATTAGCTCATGACAAAGCAAGTTGTATGCATCGTTGGACTAGCTAAATATTCTAAGCATCCTAGTTGTTTGGCCAATAGAGCTTATATGCAAACCACGTATGAGCCCTATGCTCAAGATTTTAGCGTTAAATTAAATGTCATGTTGAACTGTAGATAGAAATATAAGTATTCACTCAGTTAGGCAAAATAAATCTTGTCGAACTGTAGCTAATGAGTATAGTATTTTTCTATTTAATATCCATCAGATACGGAGAATAAACAATGAAATCAATCAGCACAGCGCTACTCGCCCTAGTATTTGCCTTTACATCTATGAGCCAAGCACAAGCTCGAAATACGCCTTGTTCAGGTAAAATGGGCGGGCTGTCTCATTGCTCAGCAGATGGTAAGTTCGTCTGTAAAAATGGCAAAATCAGCCAATCAAAAAAACCTGTCATTAGAATTATTTTAGCGTGTGTCAATAATTCAAAATATCACTGTGAATGAACCGTCTAGCTTGATTTTAATGGTACTCAGAACCCCTAAATCAGCAAATTTGTGCTAAAATAGCTTCTTTTATTAAACATTAAAACTATCGCTATTTTCCTATTGTTTTGCACGTGTAGCAGTGTTTTTTATGGTATCTATTTTGGTCATGACTGCCTATTTATGTGGCAGTATTTTTATATGATCTATGGGTGCCATAAGCGATGTGTCAACGTTAGAAAAAATGTGAGTGAAGGAGTGTATATGAGCGAATCGGTCAGTCCTATTGGCATCGTAGATGAACTAAAGCAGTCGTATTTGGATTATGCGATGAGCGTGATCGTCTCGCGTGCGCTGCCTGATGTGCGTGATGGGTTCAAACCTGTACACCGCCGCGTGATGTATGCCATGCACGTGCTATCAAACGATTATAATAAACCGTATAAAAAATCAGCACGTGTGGTCGGTGATGTTATCGGTAAGTACCATCCACATGGCGATAGTGCCGTCTATGATGCCATCGTCCGTATGGCGCAGGATTTCAGCTTGCGCTATCCAATGGTTGATGGTCAAGGTAACTTTGGCTCGATCGATGATGATCCTCCGGCAGCGATGCGTTATACCGAAGTACGTATGACCAAACTGACCCACCAGATGCTCGCTGATTTGGACAAAGACACGGTCGATTGGGAAGACAACTACGATGGCTCTGAGCGCATGCCAAGTGTGATGCCAGCGCGTATTCCTAACCTATTGGTCAATGGTGCGACGGGTATTGCCGTTGGTATGGCGACCAATATGGCCCCGCATAATCTGACCGAAGTGATCAATGCCTGTCTGGCCTATGCTGAAAACCCACAAGTTTCAGCCGAAGAGCTGATGTCGCATATCTCAGGTCCTGATTTTCCTACGGGCGGTATTATCTATGGCCGCGCGGGCATTTTAGATGCTTATCGTACGGGTAAAGGCCGCTTGCATATTCGTGGTCGTTATCATATCGAGCCGATGAGCAATTCTGGCGTCAACCGCGATCGTGAGCGCATTGTATTTACCGAAGTACCTTATCAGGCTAACAAAGCCAAGTTGATTGAGCGTATCGCAGAGCTTGTTCGTGATAAAAAGATCGAAGGTATTAGCGAAATTCGTGATGAGTCTGATAAAGATGGTATGCGTATAGCTATTGATTTGCGTCGCGGTGAGACGGCTGAAGTTATCGTTAATAACCTATTTCTACAAACGCCGCTAGAGTCTAGCTTTAGTATCAATATGGTGGCGCTGGATAATGGTCAGCCAAAACTATTGACCTTGCGTCAGCTTATCGCTGCATTTGTCCGTCATCGTCAAGAAGTGGTGACACGTCGTACGATTTATGAATTGAACAAAGCCCGCGTTCGTGGTCATTTGCTAGAAGGTCTAACGGTTGCTCTAGCCAATATCGACGAAATTATCGCGACGATTAAAGCTTCTGCAAACCGTGGCCTAGCACGTGAAAGCCTATTGAACAATACGTGGGGTTCAGGTAGCGTCGTTGCGATGCTTACAGCTGCTGGTAGTCAATCAGTACGTCCTGAGTTTATCGAAGGCGAAGATCCTAAGGCGCCGTTTGGTCTGATCGAAGGCGAAGAGCGCTATCGCTTGTCACTTGAGCAGGTCAATGCGATTTTAGATATGCAGTTGCATCGTTTGACGGGTCTTGAACAAGACAAGTTGACTGAAGAATACCAAGACTTACTGCGTGAAATTGCACACTTAGAGTCTATCCTTGGCGATTTTGATAAGCTGATGGCTATTATCTCTAATGAGATGATTGAGATTCGTGATAACTTTGGTGATGAGCGCCGTACCGATATCATCGATTCACGCATGGACTTTAGTCGCGAAGACCTTATCCCTGAGCAAACGGTCGTCATGACGGTATCGCGTACTGGCTATGCTAAGACTCAGCCGATTGATGATTATGTTGCACAAAAGCGCGGCGGTAAAGGTAAGTCTGCTACGGCAATGAAAGAAGATGATGTAATCGATCACTTAGTCGTGACATCAACGCATTCGACGGTACTGTGTTTCACTGATAGTGGACGTGTCTTTAGCTTACGTGGTTTTGAAGTGCCGATTGCCAGTCGCGGTGCTCGTGGTCGTCCATTGGTCAATCTAATTGGCCTAAATAGCGACGAAACCGTTACAACCATACTACCAATTCCAAAAATCGTAGAAGATACATCAGTAGTAAGTGAAGTATCAGAAGTAAGCAATGATGACGATTCGGTAGAAGATAGTAACCAAGCAGAGCCACCTTTTGTGTTCTTTGCCACTGCCAATGGTACAGTGAAGCGGGTAGAGCTGAAGCAGTTCGCCAATATCAGATCGAACGGTTTGATTGCGGTTGGATTAGAAGACGGTGATAAATTGGTCAGCGCTCGTATCACTAACGGTAGCCAAGAAGTAATGTTGTTTGCTTCAAGTGGTAAAGCGATTCGTTTTGATGAGAATGATGCGCGTGCGATGGGCCGTACGGCTAAAGGCGTCCGCGGTATGCGTCTGGCTACTGACGAATTTATCAAATCATTAGTCGTTATCGAAGATGATGTACGTGAAATTTTGATTGCTTGTGAAAATGGCTTTGGTAAACGTACCTTTATCGATGAGTTCAATACGCAAAATCGTGGGGGTGGCGGTGTGATTGCTATCAAGACCAGTGAGCGTAATGGCGCACTAGTACGAGCGACCAAGGTTGACTCTACTGATGATATTATCTTAATCTCTGATAAAGGAACGTTGGTTCGTACCCCAGTTGAGCATGTCGCGAGCTCTGGTCGTAATACGCAAGGCGTAACATTGATTCGTCTGTCAAAAGATGAAAAACTGGTTGCCATGGCGCGTGTTGAGCACGAAGAGAGCGATGACGAGCTTATCGATGCGATGAGAGAGGACGGTACGTTTGAGGTAGAAGGTCAGGAGCAGATAGATATTGATGCGACAACTGACAATACCGCAACTACTGACGTCGATGATGTGATTGATATTGCAAACGATCATAAACCAAGTGACAATCTATAATAGACTCACTATGCATAAGACGATGACGAGTAATAATCTTGGTAATTAGCTTTTGAGTCTAGTCTCTTAGCATTTTTCTAGAAAAGAGCCTCTGACGTTATCGTCGGAGGCTTTTGTTTTTAACTCTCATATTTTCAATACTGTAAATAAGGTTCTATTTTTAAGGCTGTTGTTATGCTTACGACCAATCAAACTTTTCAGGGAACGGTTGCTTCGGTATCATCGAGCTTTTTATTCTCGATGATGTTTTTGTTTGGACTGTTTATGCTGCCTTTAACAGGGACGCAGGTAGCATCATGGCGTGTGCTCATGATGTTGCTCAGTTTGATTATATTGGTCAGTTTGACTAAGCAGTGGCAACGTGTTTTTGATTATATAAAGACGCTAAAGACAATCAAGGAATGGCTTATATTTATACTGCCTGCGCCAATCCTAGGTGGGCAGATTTGGTTGTTTATGTGGGCACCAGTCAATGGGTTTGGTCTCGATGTCACGTTGGGTTATTTCTTATTGCCGCTAGTGATGATTGTGCTTGGTCGATTCTTTTACCACGAGTATATGAGCATCTTGCAGTGGGCTGCCGCGATATTTGCAGCGCTCGGCATCGGCTACGATATTATTCAGTATGGTTCGGTCTCTTGGGTGACACTGTTTGTATGCTTGGGTTATCCACCGTATTATCTGTTACGGCGCACCCTTTCTGTACCGCCCATTACAGGGTTATTGTTTGATTTGACGCTGTTGACACCAGTAGTGCTCATCGTGCTCTACATGACGGGCGGTTTTGATGTTGCGGCGCAAGACATGAAGTTCTGGTATCTGTTACCGCTGCTTGGTGCTTTTAGTGCGCTTGCGATGTCGCTGACGATGATTGCCAGTAGTAAGTTGCCTGTTTCACTGTTTGGAGCGCTAAGTTATATAGAGCCGATGCTATTATTTGTGTTGTCTATCACGATTCTGAGTCAAAGCCTTGAAGAAGGTGGTTCGCTCTTTATGTATGGCATGATTACGCTTGCGCTACTGGTCATGATGGCTGATAGCGTAAAAGGCTACCTTGTTCGTCAGCGTAATGACCGCTTGCATGGTTATAGAGAGCTTCAGATTGGCGGCTTTCCACCGCGTCGTCATTTTATCAATCAGCGTATCGATGGTGTGCTAAAAGCCCATCGTTTTCGTAAGATTCGTCGTTACCAAAAGAAGATGGATAAGATACAGCAAAAAATCGAACAACTTGATGCAAAATAAGCACTTACCTGCATTAAATTTACTCAATTTAAAAGTTTAGACACTAGATGAACAGTGGCATTGCTTATTCATTCTGACTTTGACATAATGCCGACCATGATGTAAGTCTAGTACATCAAAAGCGTTCAACTTAGATTGCGCGACGACCTTATATGCAAAAGCCTCAGACGTTCTCGTCTGAGGCTTTTGTTTTTTAAAAATTGCCATGGATGTGCCCCAATCTTTAAAGGCTGTTGTGATGCTGACTACTAACCAAACCTCGCAGGGTACAATCACCGCTGTCGCTGCAAACTTCTTATACTCATTACTGTTCTTATTTGGTCTATTGCTGCAACCATTATCAGGTACGCAAGTCGCTTCGTGGCGCGTGCTGACAATGTTTTTTAGTCTCGTGCTGCTGGTCAGCGTACTAAAGCAATGGCAGCACATTTTTGATTATCTAAAAACACTAAAGAACGCAAAAGAGTGGTTTTTATTCATATTACCCACACCGATTTTGGGCGCGCAAATCTGGATATTTATGTGGGCTCCAGTCAATGGTTTGGGGCTTGAGGTCACGTTGGGTTACTTCCTATATCCGATGATTATGATCGTTGTCGGCAGGTTCTTTTACAACGAAGACATGAGCTTACTTCAGTGGGCTGCTATCGTATGTGCAGGTCTTGGTATCGCTTACGATATTTTTGAGTATGGTGCTATTTCTTGGGCAACTTTATTTGTTTGCTTGGGTTATCCTCCTTATTATCTACTACGCCGCAAGTTGGCAGTACCGCCTATTACTGGTTTGATTTCAGACCTCGTATTGTTGTTACCAGTCGTACTGGTCGCGCTGTATATGAATGGTGGTTTTGAAGTAGCAATCACCAACCACAAGCTTTGGTATCTGTTACCGTTATTAGGCATCATCAGTACCGCTGCGATGTCACTAACAATGGTAGCGAGTCAGAAGCTGCCTGTCTCACTATTTGGCACTCTGTGTTACCTTGAGCCAATATTCTTGTTCATCTTCTCAATCGCAATTTTAGATCGCAGCCTACATGATGGTGGCTCCATGCTGATGTACAGCATGATTTTCATCGCACTGCTGATTATGATTGCTGATAGCGCGTTGGGCTATATGGCGCGTAAACGTGAAGACCGCTTACATGGCTATAATGAGCCACAAGTGGGCAGTTTTCCACCACGTCGCCGTCTCAAAAACCGCCGTATCAAAGGCGTGCTAATCGCGCATCGATTCCGCCAAATCAAAAAATATCAGCAAAAGATAGATAAAATGACGCGCAAGATTGAAGCATTACATTTAGATTGATGTCAAAGAGTACACCGTCTTAGACAGTATCGATACGGTAGGCATTGTTTTCCATCATGTCTGCCAACTCATAGTATTAAAGAAGTAGAAATTACGCTATTATCGAGAGCAGTAGGGCCGCGATTGAGTGAACATATGGCGCTATATCTGAGATATTATGGCTGATTTACTACAATATATAACTAGGACGGTTTATGTTACATCTTCATCATTTAGCAAACTCGCGCTCATTTCGTATTCTCTGGTTATTAGAAGAGCTTGGCGCCGATTATAAATTGACTTGTTATGAGCGCAATAAAGCATACCGTGCTCCTGATAGCCTAAAACAAGTGCATCCGATTGGTAATGCACCGATACTAGAAGCGGACGATCGGGTGCTGATTGAGTCAGGGTTTATCATTGAATATTTGATTAAGCACTATGATAAAGAAAAGCAGTTCAAACCTGACGATAATAACGAAGCAGCGTGGGAAGCCTACACGTTTTGGCTACACTTTGCAGAGGCTTCATTGATGCCACTGTTGGTCATGCGTTTGGTATTCACAAAAGTAGTGTCTCAGTCGCCGATGCTAATCAAACCTATCAGCAAAAAAATCCAAGGTCAGATTGAAAAAACATGATCAGTAGCGGTTTGGAGAAGATGTTAGATATGATGGAGCGTCATCTACATGAAAACCATTGGTTTGCAGGTAGTGAATTTAGCGCCGCTGATATTCAAATGCATCTTGCAGTCTTGGGTGCCAATGCTGGTGCAGGTTTAGATCAGAGTAAATATACCAATCTTTTGAACTGGCTCAAACGCTGCGAAGAACGAGATGCCTTTAAGCGAGCAGAAAAAAGGGCGGCCGTCTGAATTTCTAGAGGATACTGGTATAATCATCTCTCAACGCTTAAGTAGCCATGTAGACCAAAGGCTTTGTTTATGAATAAACAAAGCCTTTTTAGGATAATATCATGAAAGATCTAAACACCTCGAATAAAGACCATCTGAAACAAGATAGCCTAGACAAAGATGACAATCAGTCAGCAACTCAAACATCACTTAATAAGTAAGATACCAGTATGCAAGAAAATAATAGCCAACAGATTAATAGCCAGCAAGTCTCTATCAAATCGTGGTCACAGAAAATTCTAGTGGTAATTCTGTGTGCAGCGAGCTTTTATGGTGGCTGGAAATCTTACGAATCAAATATGGTAAATGAGTGCACCGCCAATGGTGGACAAATGGTTGAAGGTCAAAAAACCATGATATGCCAACTGTCGTAGCTAGGGCATATTCTTCGTTTATCTTATTTCTGTCATTGATTTACGATGAAGAGATGCTCTCGTACTTCTGAGCCAGTACTCCTGATAAATAAAAGGCATCATTATGTTAAAGCTAACCTTTTTGGGTACCTCTGCGGGTGTACCGACTAAACAGCGTAATGTGACTGCACTGGCAATAGAGTGTTTGAATTCGCATACCTCTGGCGTACAGCAAGGAAGTCGTCAACAGAACAATCAGAGTAAGAAATCGCGCCCATGGGTGCTGATTGATTGCGGAGAAGGCACACAGCAGCAATTACTACATACCAAGCTCTCCCTACATCAATTGGCTGCTATCTGCATCACCCATGTGCATGGTGACCATTGCTATGGCCTACCAGGGCTGCTAGCTAGTGCTGCTATGTCAGGACGTCGTGATGCGCTGACACTTATTGCACCAAAAGCAATTGCTACTTTGCTTGATGCCATTACTGCCACTACAGAGCTGTATTTACCTTTTGCTCTCAATTTTATAGCAATTGAAGAGGTGTTAGCTGAGCAAGGTGCTACGAACAAAGTCAGTATTAGCTTAAGCGACCAACATCAGCTTGATATTGATATCACGCCGCTCTCACATCGGGTTGCTTCTCATGCCTTTGGTATTACTCAGACTATTAGCCGCCGCATCCTTAATACAGATAAGCTTGTGGCAGATGGTATTCCAGCCAGTGCACTATGGGGCAAGTTACAGCAAGGCGAAGATGTCATGACTGAGGATAGTAGACAATTGCACTCAGTAGACTATGTCGACGATGAGGTACAGCGGACGCGAGTGGTGGTGGCAGGAGACAATGATACGCCAAACTGTTTGAGCAAAGCCGTTGTCAATGCGGATTTATTGGTGCATGAAGCCACTTATACCCATGAAGTGCTGACTAAGATTCAAGCTAAAAATCCAGACTATGATCCGATGCATAGTAGCGCCCAATTGCTCGGCGAATTTGCGCAAGCGGCTGGACTTAAAAATATAATTTTGACGCACTTTAGCGCCCGTTATCAGAACTTTGATAATCCAGATAGCGAAACGCCAAATATGGCATATATTCGTTTAGATGCTGAGAGCGTCTACAAAGGCAATCTCTGGTTAGCAATAGATTTTGACCAATATATGGTTGATGGTGCAGTTGAATTAGTAAGCAACCAAGAGGGTAGTCAAGAGGGCTGTCAAGAAGAGAGTCGCGTGCAGTATATAGGCTCTGCACGCAGTGATTAGACATGGTTAAGCTTAGATATGATTTAGTGTTAAATATGACCTAGCGCTTACTGTCTTCGATAGCCAATTGTATTTCACCACTCCAAAAGCGGCTGAACTGGTAAGCAACTCGTCCTGAGCGACCACCACGTTCAGAGGCCCAACGTAGCGCATCCTTTCTGATCTTATCAGGCATAGACTGACTTGCTAAAATGTCCTTAGCATCATTATCCACATCAGCTGAGATTTTTTGCTGCTCTAAATTCAGATAATGCTGAACGATTTGCAGATAAGTCTGCTGATCCATAGGATGGAAGGTGAGGGACAAACCGAACCGATCTGATAATGACACGGTTTCGTCAATGGCCTCATAGGGATTGACTTCATCCGTCTGCCCATTATAGATATCGACATTGTCTTTCATCATCTGCGGTAGCAAGCGACGGCGATTACTGGTGGCGTAGACCAGTAGTTTGTCTTGCTCAGAGTCTAGCGAGCCATCGAGAACGCTCTTTAGCGCACGATAGCTTTCGTCTTGACCATTAAAAGCGAGGTCATCACAGTATACGATATAGCGGCAATGACAATCTGCTGGTAGGGCATTAATAGCAGCACGAATCTTATCCAATACTTGCAGATCATCGCGGGCCACCTCAATAATACGTAAGCCTTCACTATGGTGAGCTTGTAGTAAAGCACGAATCAATGATGACTTACCGGCACCGCGTGTCCCTGACATCAGTACATGGTTGGCAGGGTAACCTTTAATAAACTGACGGGTGTTTTGTACCAGTTTCGACTTTTGCGTATCGATACCATGCAAGTCATCTAAGCTCAAAAACAAATTGACCGACAAAGGCTGGAGGTGACCAGTGCGTCCACCAACCCAGCGATAAGCAAGCTGACTCGGATCGATTTCAATAGTTGGTGTGACTCGCTCTTGTAAGTACTGACTGAGTAAATCTAGCAAAGGTGCGGGTAGGGCGTAAGTAGGTTGATCAGATGGCGTGGTTGGGATATTTGGTTGGGACATAGTGGCTCTAGCAATTAAGGTTGTCTTTAATACCATACCCAAAAATACAATTAACGTTGCTAAAATTTCAATGCCTACAATCTTAGTACCTATTAATCGTAGTACTTGTAACCATTATTCGCGCTATTATTATCTTTGGAAATGATACGAATGGGAAGGCAATAATCTCACTATATTATGAGAAACAATACCATGGAAAATAGTGCCAGTAATCCGTCTATTACGCAAGCCTTGCAAGCGCAGGCGATGCAGCTACTGCCCATTATTTCCCAAGAACTGGACGCACAATATTTTAGGGAGATAGTGCATCAACGTATTGCTCAGCAAAGCACAGAACAAACGCAAGATATCAAAACGCAAAATATCGACAAGACTTACTTCCAAGGTTTAACACGTGCCCAGCATCCACAATTTGGTAGCGTGATGATTAAATGGCAGTTGAGTGATGGCGTTTATCCTATCGCTTCTGATTTAACTCACGAAGCGGATATTTTAGCTGCTGTAAATGCTTCATCGAAAATCAAAGATAATGCTATCGTACCTCCGCTATTGGCTCATCATTGCGTGGATGTTCAGATACTATCGCAGTTGCAACGACTAGTTATAGTAGTCACACCTTATTACTCTAATGGTAGCTTGGCGAGTCAACTGACCGCTTCAAAACATCTGTCATTGAGAGCATCACAAAAGCATCATTTCATCACTCAGGCTGCATACTTGATAGCCAATTTGCATCACGCTGGTTGGCTACATAATGATATTAAACTCAGTAATATCTTGGTTGAAGGTGCTCACGATGAGTGGTCAGCAGATACTATGAGTAATGGTCTGCCCCCTAGATTGTTACTCACTGATTTTGCTTTATCACAACGTATGACGATGGCTAATAGCCAACCAAATCCTGCTGGCACACCAGCGTATCTCGCACCTGAGCGCTGGCAAGGTCAGGGTGCAACGGTGCAAAGTGATATCTACGCGTTTGGCGTCATGATGGTTGAGATACTAACAGGGAAACGCCCGTTTCAGGTAAGCGCCAATAGCCATGATAAATTAAAAATGTGGGCGATTCAGCATTGCCAGCAACCTATTCCAACGTTGCCAGCAGAATATAGTCACTATCAATGTATGGTCGATAAAGCATTGGCTAAACAAATAGAGAGACGGTATCGGGATATGGATAAGATATTGATAGATTTAAAGTTATTAGAAAATAGCTGAATTTATTATTTTATTTTAAAAAGTGATTGTTTGTAGTATTCACATATTACCTAGTCGTTGTTTTTTATGTTTGAATGGATATTCAGGCTCATTTTAAGCAAAGTCGCTATAAACTAATTTGGGTTCCCGTATTTCATTACAATGTTTTATTACAATACAGTGAGAATATCATGGCTAAAGTACTTATCATTACCGGTGATTTTGTTGAAGACTATGAAAACATGGTTCCGTTCCAAGCGCTTCTAGCGATGGGGCATGAGGTTGATGCGGTCTGCCCAGATAAAGTGGCAGGTGATAGCATCGCGACCTCAATACACGACTTCGAAGGTGATCAAACTTATACCGAAAAACGCGGTCATAATTTTGTCCTTAATGCGTCTTTTGCTGATATCAATGTAGAAGATTACGATGCTTTGTATTTGCCAGGTGGACGTGCACCAGAATACTTGCGCTTGAATGCTAAGGTCATTGCCATGATTCAGCATTTCGCAAATACTAATAAACCGATTGCCTCAGTTTGTCATGGTCCACAAATGCTGACGGCTGCTGGCGTATTGAAGGGTAAAAAGTATCTGCTTATCCTGCGTGTCAGCCAGAAATAGAAATGGCTGGCGCTGAGTATGTCAAGTTACCTATGGATGGCGCTATTACAGATGGCCAACTGGTAACGGCACCTGCATGGCCTGCTCACCCAGCGATGCTAAAGCAGTTTGTTGCTTTGCTATAAGCATTAATTCGGGTCTGTTGAATGTTCAATAGACCCCAGTATCGAGAGAGGATATATGTGCCAACTTTTATTAGTGCTGATGACAGCTTGTGGAGCTCTAAAACCAAATCACTTCGAATTCAGGGCGTTGTCACCTCAATTCGTTTAGAAGTGTTTTTTGGGATATATTAGAAGAGTTGTCATTTCGTGATCAAATGACGGTTAATCAACTGATCACTAAGCTATACCTTGAATCTCTCGATGCTGATCATGATATTGGCAATTTCACCTCTTTTTTAAGAGTTTGTTGTTCTCGTTATTTGTCTTTAATAGCCGATGGTGATCTTTCCCGCGAAACAAGATTACCTTTAGAAAAAGTCGATGCGAAAAATATCATTCAACGTGAAGCTCTTCGTAAAAATCAACGTAGTGCATTATTCAATGATAGTGAGGAAAACCTTTCTATTAATTAGTTCTGTCTATGGTAGGTGCATGAAAGCATTGATTCAGAGGGTAGAGTGTCGCTATTAGCGTATGGATGAAGTGTTAAAGGACTTATAAAGGGTAGAAAAGTAGATTAATACTTTTAATAAGATGTTTTATAGTTCTAATACCAAATTTCAGACACAAAAAAACCTGCTAAAAGCAGGTTTTGATATTTGGTCTAAGATGTACTATCCGAAAATGGTGGGGCTGGAGAGACTCGAACTCTCACACCTTGCGGCGCCAGAACCTAAATCTGGTGCGTCTACCAATTCCGCCACAGCCCCATTTTCGTTACTCTATCATCAAAAGCGATTAAACTCAAACGCTATCTAGACAGTTAACTGATTCGGTAGTGCGTCTCAGTGGTTGGCTATTATATAGAGTTTTAATTGTTTGGCAACCCCTATTTGCAATTATTTTTAATTATTTATCATTTATTTTTGATATTAATTTTAAGTAGTTGATATTAATAATAATTTATTATCGTTTTTTATTCTTTAGTTGGTACTCTCGGGGCAGAGATATCCAACTGCTGCAATTTGCGCGTCAGAGTATTGCGTCCCCAACCAAGTAAGCTCGCGGCTTCTATCTTTTTACCGCCACTATGATTGAGTGCTGCTGTTAATAAAACGCGCTCAAACTCAGGGGTTGCTGTTTGCAAAATATCAGTTTCACCCGTGCTTAACGACTGCTCAGCCCAATCAGCCAATGCTTGCTGCCAACTTTGGTTTTTAGGCAACGGGCTACTTCGCTCATTTTGATGACTGTTTAATGAACTGCCATTTAACACATCGCCACTTTGTGCCAAATGCTCTTGAGCATCTTCCTTCAATGAGCCATGCTCTTCATAAAGCACCGTATTAGGTGAGATGTTTTCAAGTAGCTCTGGTGGCAAGTCTGTCGCCATCACCGTATCACCAGTGGCCATCACCGTGAGCCACAAGCAGA
Source organism: Psychrobacter sp. ER1 (assembly GCF_048631835.1). Taxonomy (NCBI): domain Bacteria; kingdom Pseudomonadati; phylum Pseudomonadota; class Gammaproteobacteria; order Moraxellales; family Moraxellaceae; genus Psychrobacter; species Psychrobacter sp. ER1. The sequence goes on from NZ_CP184640.1 coordinate 925,332, forward strand.
CGTTTTCTAATTGACGCACATTACCGCGCCAGTCAAACGTCTGCATAATTTGCAATGCGGCAGGATGGAGATGCTTCGGGGTAGTACTCATTTGCTCTGCGGCAGACTGCATAAAGTAGAGGGCTAATGCAGGAATGTCTTCAGGACGTGTACGTAATGATGGTAGGGGTAATCGAATGACATTGAGGCGATAAAATAAGTCTTCGCGGAATCGGCTTTGTTTTACCAGCTCTTCTAAGTTTTGGTGGGTGGCTGCGATGATACGCACGTCGACCTTGATTGGCTGCTGACCACCAACACGATAAAACTCACCATTGGCCAGTACGCGTAACAGCCGTGTCTGAGTGCTAAAAGGCATGTCACCGATTTCATCTAAAAATAGAGTACCGCCATCTGCCTGCTCAAAACGGCCTTGACGCATCGTCGTTGCACCAGTGAACGCGCCTTTTTCATGACCAAATAGCTCAGACTCGATCAAGTCATGTGGTATGGCTGCCATATTAAGCGCAATAAACGGTTGCTGCTTACGCGGAGAGTGTTGGTGCAATGCACTGGCTACCAACTCTTTACCCGTTCCAGACTCTCCAGTGATTAAGACGGAAATGGGGGATTGAGCCAGTCTGCCAATAGCACGAAACACCGTTTGCATGGCTGGAGACTGTCCAATGATGCCGCTAGGGTTCCCATTACTTTTGTTTTCGACGGCACCTTTGTTCTTATTGTCTTTGGTTGTCTTACTGGCAGGTACTGCTTTAGGTTTTATCAGGTCTTCAGTGAAAGTATCAGACGTTATATTGGTACTGGGTTCATCTGAAAGGGGGACAGAAGTTGTTTCTAAATTAGGCTGATAATTAATGGCTTTATAAATCGTTGCAACTGCATCATCTAAGTCAAAAGGCTTGGGCAGGTATTCAAAAGCACCAGTCTGATAGCTATTGATAGCAGAGGTCAGGTCTGAATGTGCCGTCATAATTACGATTGGCATTTTGGGGAAATGCTGATGGACCCAGTCGCTAAAAGACAATCCATCCATCATTGGCATACGAATATCGGTCAGTATGACGTCAGGTAATTGCTCAGCTGACTCTTGCTGTTTTAACACATCGTTAAGGCGAGTCCATGCTGCTTGTGCTTGAGTAAAACTGATAACGGTCAATCCAGCATCTTCAAACGTGTCGGCCAGCACCATACGTAGGGCTGCATCGTCATCGATTAACCACAATGTTGCAGGGTGGTCGCTGGGTGCATTATTCACAGTTACTATTTGTGATTGTGGTGATTGATCATCGCTTTTAGGTTGGAGGTCGTCGCTATATTCAGTCATGTATTGGGCCTAATCAGCAATTATTGATGGTAAGTTGGGGATTGGGAGTTGGCGTTATTAAACTTAGCAGCCTTTAATTCATAATTTATTTTATGTCTCAGTGATGGGTTGAGTAAATGGTAGATATAGCGTAAATCGGGTTTGCTTATCTTCTTGCTCTTTTGTCGAGCTCACATCAATCATACCATGATGATGACTGATAATATCTTGGACGATGGATAATCCAAGACCTGTACCGGCTGCACGGCTAGTGACCATTGGGAAAAATATCTGACCGATCAATGCTGGATCAATACCTGAGCCATTATCAGTAATAGTAATTTGCATCACTTGCTTGTGCTGCTGCCCGACGATCGTATGCTGAAAGGCAACCCGCGTTTGGATATGCAATGTCGGTTGATAATCAGAATTGCTATCAGTTTGCATAGTAGCTTGTGGTGATTCTTGAGACTCTGAAATTTTATTCTGTTGTAGCGTTTGTTCGAACTCAGTCATCGACTCACAAGCATTATTAATGAGGTTTAAAAACACTTGAATCAGCTGATCTTTATCAGCGCACAACTCTGGCAATGATAAATCGTAATCACGCTGTAACACTACCTGTGGATACTGATTGGTCACTAAGGTTAAGACATGCTCCAGAGGCTCATGGATATTGAGCGTTTGCCAGTTTGGCAGTTGATTGGAACCCAGAAGCTGCCCAATAAGATGAGTCAATCGATCAGTCTCTGAAATAATAATGTCCGTATAGTTGCGCAGTTTTTGATTCATTTTTTGCAAATCATGATGCGTGTCAGCGTTGGTGGTTGTCAAAGCATTATCAGCGCTAGAGGTGTTAGTAGTAGATGCGTCGCTGAATTTAATGAACTGCCGTTGCAACAGCTGGGCTGCCCCGCGAATACCAGCAAGAGGGTTTTTATTTCGTGCGCCACTGAGCGTAGCATATGACGGGCAACTGTATATTGCTGCTGTTGACGCTGCTCCTCAGAGATACGACTTTGCCGATCTTTGCCCCACATCTCGATAATAAAATAAGGCTGCTGTTCATAGATGACTGGCGTGACGCTATAGTCGACTGACAATGATAAATTACCATTTAGCGGTGTTTTTATGATGTGGTCATGATCGATAAAAGGTTGTTGATAGTTTTGCGCTTGCACAAAGCGCTCGGTCAACGAGTATGCTGGCTCGCTCGAAGGCTCATTTTCATTTGCATCATTACTATTATTATCGATAAATGCAGTATCTTTAGTCTTTAATTCATCGGGTGCGAGCAGTGTCAAGATGGATTGATTGATTAATCTGCCGCTACTAATGGCAAGTAGCTGCTCGGCTTGAGCATTCAACCGCGTGATTGATAGCTCATCGTTGACCCATAAAATAGCGGTGAATAAATGCTGAGATATAAATGCGAGGTCAGGGGTTGTTTTGGCGGTTATAAAATCAGCGTTCATCAGTAGGGCCCAAAAAAGTCAGATGCTTGAGATAATATTTAACCACAAATCAAGACTATAGAGCGGCAAAACTGGTGATTTTTGCAAAAAAACGTACAATGCGCTCAGCCAATTTATCTCTAGCAAGGTCAGCCATGTCCAAAACTTCTACCGAGTCAGTGAATACGACAGCAACAGCTCCTCTATCTGCCGTAAAAGACACTGCCACTATCTTCAATCCTGCCGCGCCTACCATAGTACAAGCGCAGAGTCAGGCAGATGTCAGTCAAACAGATGCTAAACAACCTTACCATCATAAAGCTAACCACAACCAGAACCGTAGTGTAGCCCAAAGCAGCGATGTTACGACTGCCAATGCGACTGCTACGATGCCAGTTAGTGCGGCGCCAAAGATTGGTTTTGTGTCACTAGGTTGTCCAAAAGCATTGGTGGATAGTGAGCGTATTATCACTGAGCTAAGCCGTGACGGCTATCAAGTGGCCAGTGATTATGACGGTGCCGACTTGGTCGTAGTAAACACTTGCGGCTTTATTGAATCAGCGGTACAAGAGTCGCTTGATGCGATCGGCGAGGCCATTAGCAAAAATGGTAAAGTGATTGTTACTGGTTGCTTAGGTAAAGAGGCGGACAAAATCCGTGAGATGCATCCAGCTGTACTAGCAGTGACGGGCGCACATGCCTATGATGAAGTGATTACGGCAGTAGCGCAGCATGTGCCTAAGCCAAATCGCAGTCAGGACGCCAACTATGATCCAAAAATAGATTTGATTAATGAAGCGGGTGTCAAACTGACCCCAAGCCATTATGCCTATCTAAAAATATCAGAAGGCTGTAATCACCGTTGTACGTTCTGCATTATCCCAAGCTTGCGCGGTGATTTGGACTCGCGTCCGATTGATAATGTGATGAATGAAGCACTGGCACTCAAAAAAGCTGGCGTGAAAGAATTACTTATCATCTCGCAAGATACCTCGGCATATGGTCTTGACCTAAAGTACAAGACCAGTTTTTGGAATGGCATGCCGCTCAAGTCTAAGTTTTATGACTTATGCCAAGCATTGAACGATTTGGGTATTTGGGTACGCTTGCATTATGTCTATCCGTATCCACACGTAGACAAAGTCGTTGAGTTGATGGGTGAGAAGAAACTACTGCCTTATCTAGATATTCCGTTCCAGCATGCCAGTCATCGCATCCTAAAGGCGATGAAGCGTCCTGCACATAGCGAAAACACCTTGGCCCGTATCAAAGCGTGGCGTGATATCTGTCCTGATATCGTGATTCGTTCGACCTTTGTGGTTGGCTTCCCTGGTGAGACCGAAGAAGATTTTCAGTGCCTGCTTGATTGGCTAGTTGAAGCACGTCTTGATCGCGTGGGCGCATTTACTTATTCAGAAGTAGAAGGCGCAGTTGCCAATGACTTGCCTGACCATGTCCCTGAAGACGTCAAGCAGTCTCGCTATGAGCGACTAATGGCATTACAGCAAGATATTTCAGCGCAAAAGCTACAAGAAAAAGTCGGCAAGACCTTAACGGTATTGGTCGATGAAATTGATAGCGATGAAAATATTGCTATCTGCCGTAGCTATGCTGATGCACCTGAAATTGATGGTCATGTCTATGTTGATGACATCAACGCTCAAGTTAAAGTAGGGCAGTTCTTAACCGTGACTATCGACGATGCTAGCGAATACGATCTATTCGCCAGTTATCAAGGCTAGATATCCAATAAGATATGCGAGTGAAAATTGCCCAATGATGGGCAGTTTTTGCTACAATTAGCGCAATTTAGCCTTTTTAATACGCTTAGCTGTAAGTGTAGCGTTGTGGGCAAACTCGATTTGTATTTTACCGATAATTTTCTTTATAATTTCATGATAACAAGGTGACCTCATGTCTGACAAAAACCCGCGTTACGCTCGTATCTTGCTGAAACTCTCCGGTGAAGCCTTAGCTGGTAGTAAAGACATGGGTATCGATACCGAAGTCCTTGATAAAATGAGCTTGTCTATCGCTCACTTGCGTGGACTTGGTGTCCAAGTTGGTATCGTGGTCGGCGGTGGTAACTTATATCGCGGTGCGCAATTACAAAAAGAAGGTCTGGTTGGCCGTGTTACTGGTGATCAGATGGGCATGCTAGCGACCGTTATGAACGGACTGGCAATGCGTGATGCGCTTGAGCGTCGCAACATCAAAACTCGTTTGATGTCAGCGTTACCGATTGGTGAAGTTACCGAAAGCTATAGTAGTCGTAATGCGATTCGTTATCTCAAAAACGGCGAAGTTTGTATCTTTGTTGCAGGTACTGGTAACCCATTCTTTACCACTGACACCGCTGCTTGTTTGCGCGGTATCGAAATCGAAGCTGGTTTGATTTTAAAAGCGACTAAGGTTGACGGCGTTTATGACAAAGACCCAAGTCTACATGATGATGCAGTCAAATATGATGGTCTGACTTTTGATGAAGTACTAGAGCAAAAGCTAGGTGTCATGGATTTAACGGCTATCGCATTATGCCGTGAGCATAACGTACCGTTGCAGGTGTTTGATATGACTAAGCCTAATGCATTATTGAATGTCATTATGGGTGAGAATGAAGGCACACGAGTTTTTCATTAATTGATGCGATACTGGAAACTAACGTCAGTAAATAGCTAACGATTAGCAACACATAATTAATATCCCAATAGCAAATAAAAAATTTGTCGGTAACGACAAATAAGGATACACAATGATTAAAGAGATTAAGCAAGACGGCGAAGCACGCATGCAAAAAACATTGGAAGCGCTTGAAAGCACTTTCAGTAAAGTTCGTACTGGTCGTGCGCATCCAGGTATGTTGTCAGGTGTGATGGTCAGCTACTACGGTTCTGATACACCATTGAACCAAGTGGCAAGCGTGAACGTTGAAGACTCACGTACCTTACTGGTTCAACCGTTTGACCGTACGATGGTACAAGCAGTAGATAAGGCCATTCGTGAAGCAGATTTGGGTCTAAACCCAATGTCTGCTGATGTGATTCGTGTGCCGATGCCAGCATTGACAGAAGATACTCGTCGCGATATGCAAAAACTTGCACGTGGGGAAGCTGAGAGCAGCCGAGTGTCTATCCGTAACATTCGCCGTGACATGATGAATGACATCAAAGATTTGGCAAAAGAAAAAGAAATCTCAGAAGACGATGAGCGCCGCGCTAGTGATGACATTCAAAAAATCACTGACAAATACATTGAAACGATCGATGCTCGCTTAAGCAAAAAGAAAGCGATTTGATGGAAGTTTAAGACTAATATACTTGTCATTTATAGCAAGAATCAGTTCGGTAGATTATCTGTAATTGAGCAGCCAATACTTTGTAGCTATTGGCTGTTTATTATTGTGTAGGCTGATATAGTTAATCCTTTATAAAAGAGTCGCAGCGTTAACCTCGATTGAAGTATTGCATATACATCTGAACTCGGGTGCCTGGTTTCTCTTTTAAACTGAATCAACTATATGCAGCCATATCTAGAACATGCCAAAGACGCGATTGATTAGACTTTGTTCATCGCATTCTGAGCATTAAAAATTCACAATATAATTATGATAAGTTAGTGAATTATATAAATGGCACTTTTTATTCGCCGTTGCACACGTTATTATTATTTTACCTTAACAATAAGCAAGTCCGCCTATGTCCACTTCAGCCGTTTTGGCGTCCGCTATTCTTCCTCGTCATATTGCCATTATTATGGATGGTAACAATCGCTACGGTAAGGCCAATAATTTAGGCCAAGGCCAAGGTCATGTAGCGGGTAAAAATGCGCTAGATCCCCTCGTTGACTACTGTGTCAATACAGGCATTGAGGTGCTGACAGTTTTTGCATTCTCTAGCGAAAATTGGCAGAGACCGCCTAGTGAGGTAGCACTATTGATGCAGCTACTCACGTCGACGATTCACGAGCAAATGCCGCGCATGAATGAGTATCGCATTCGCTTGCGTTTTATTGGTGATCGCAGTCAACTCAGTGATTCCTTGCAAACACTAATGGCTGATGCAGAAGAAAAGACAGCAGAGTTTGAAGCGATGACGCTGGTGATTGCGATTAGCTACGGTGGACAGTGGGATATTGCAAATGCAGCAAAGCATCTGGCTCAGCAAGTGCAAGCTGGTAAGTTAAAAGCTGAAGATATCAACAAAGAGCTACTAGGTAATCATGTACAACTTGCCGACACGCCAGCAGTGGATATGCTAGTGCGTACGGGCGGCGAGTATCGTATTTCTAATTTCTTATTGTGGCAATCTGCCTATGCTGAGCTGTTTTTCACTCCGACACTATGGCCGGATTTTACGGCAGAAGAGCTGGCAATGATGGTCGCAGAGTTTGCTAAACGTCAACGCCGCTTTGGCAAAACCAGCGAGCAGGTAGTGATAGAGCAGCAAGGGCACTGAGCAGTGAGCTGATAGATAAGTTTAGTCGGTTCAGTTCAGTTAGTATTGTATAACTGGTCAATAGGGTTGGTTTATGCAATGATAAACGGCTTGAATTAGTATTGAATGCTATCACTAGGCCATCGTTAGTTAGCTGCTATAATGCATTTTTTGACCATCTGTTCTTCATTATTATAAGGCTCGATAAGTATGTGGCAACGAATTAAGACGGCAATTGTTCTCGTTATTATCGTTGGTATTGCAATGTTTGCGAGCCAAACGCCTATTTTATTTGCACCACTGTTGGCCATTGGGGTCATTATCGCCGCTCATGAGTGGGCTAAATTGATGCCTAAATGGCGCCAGCCTGTGGTATTCGTTCTATTGATTTTAGCGCTTACTATATTCTCACTGATGTTCAAGGTAACTTGGTTGTTTTGGTGGGTGGCGTCACTCATTATATGGCTGATGGCGCTGTCTTGGGTTCGAGTCTTCCCAACACAGACGAGATGGTACGGCAACCAGCTGGCAATGATGGGCGCGGTTATTTTGACGGCATCTATCACGGCGATGTTCTATCTCTGGCAGTTATCTGCGTGGTGGCTGCTGTATGTGTTCTTATTAGTATGGTGTGCAGATAGTGGCGCATATTTCGTTGGACGCAAACTTGGTCGCCGAAAAATGGCACCCAATGTCTCACCCAATAAGAGCATGGAAGGGTTGGCTGGTGGCCTCGTCACAGGGCTGTTAGTTGTGGTAGCCATTAGCGTCTTTAAATTACAGCTGACCGGTGTACCGTTAATCGCATTTGTAGCGTTATCGGCCATCACTATTCTTGCCTCTGTACTTGGGGACTTGTTCGAGTCGATGCTCAAGCGCCGTGCTGATGTAAAAGATTCAGGCACTATCTTGCCAGGTCACGGTGGTATCCTTGACCGTATCGATTCTCTGTTGTCTGCAACACCGATATTTGCCCTTGGTTTTTGGGCGATACAGCAGCTTGGTTTGATAGTGGTGTAAGGTTATATAGCAGCACTGTTCTATTTAGACCTGTTCTGTAGTCAGTTCACCATAATATTGGTATAAGTCAGCCGAGAGCGAGCAATGCATTGGTATGGCAAGCGTGGCTACTAGCATGACAATTTTATAGTTAATAGACGATATTCTATTTTTATTATTTTTAAGTATCATGGGCATTGATGGTTATGACGCAACGCATCGCCGTACTAGGCGCGACAGGCTCGATTGGCGATAGCACCTTAGCAATATTAGCGGCGCAACCGCAAACTTATGAAGTCTATGCTTTATCAGGCTATCATCGCTTAGATAAGCTATTTGCACTCTGTCAGCAGTTTTTGCCGAAACGCGTCAGTGTGCCAATGTCAGCCGTGGATGATTTTGCTAACAGGCTTAAAGCCGCAGGGATTGATAGTGAGGTCGTAGGGGCGAGGCAGGATTAGTAGATATTGCCACTGATCCGCAGACTGATACGGTGGTAGCGGCGATTGTAGGGGCGGCAGGGTTGCCGTCTACATTGGCAGCAGCACGTGCAGGCAAACGTATCTTATTGGCCAACAAAGAAGCCTTAGTCATGGCAGGTAAGGTTATGATCGATGCGGTCAAGACGCACAAAGCCACTTTGCTGCCGCTCGATTCTGAACACAATGCTATTTTTCAATGCTTACCACTTGCTATTCAGCAAGATAATACGCAAATCCATCAGTCAAATCATGGTGTCCGTAAACTATGGTTAACAGCCTCTGGTGGGCCATTTTTGCAGCAGTCGTTTGAGCAAATGCAGCAGGCAAGCGTCGCAGAAGCGGTCAAACACCCGAATTGGTCAATGGGTCAAAAGATATCTGTCGATTCGGCGACGATGATGAATAAGGGGCTTGAGCTGATAGAGGCCTGTCACTTATTTGATTTGCCTGAAGATAAGATAAATGTGGTTATTCATCCACAAAGTATCATTCACTCAATGGTAGAATATAGCGATGGGAGTTTTTTAGCACAGCTGGGCAGTCCAGACATGAAAACGCCCATTGCGCACGCGCTGAGCTATCCTGATCGCATTGATAGTGGCTCGCAGCCGTTAGACTTATTTGCACTTAGTGGTTTGGAGTTTATTGAGCCTGACTTGCAAAAATTTGCCTGTTTGCGTTTGGCCCGCCAAGCTATGCAAGCCGGAACGCAAGCCACAATTGTGCTCAATGCGGCAAATGAAATTGCAGTAGCGGCATTCCTCGATGGTAAAATACGTTTGACGGACATTGCTAATATTAACGAACAAGCCTTAAATGACATACAGCTGCCACCATTGAAAGAAACTGCTGACATAGAAGACATATTGGCAATCGATAAGATTGCACGCCATCTGACTGATAAGTTGGTAGCAAAGCTGACATAATCGTAGCAAGCGTCTCTTAGCTGATATATGACATTGATAAACGATATTAGCGAAGATGTTAATAAAAATGCTGAGAGACAATACTGAGAAAAAATCATGACGTTTTTACTAACACTTCTTGCTGCCATATTTGTCTTGGGCCCGCTTATTGCCTTACACGAGTGGGGGCATTATATTGTGGCGCGGCTTTGCGGTGTCAAAGTGCTAACGTACTCTATCGGTTTTGGTCCTAAAGTTTTTGGTTGGACCAGTAAAAAGAGCGGCATCGACTATCGTATCTCAGCATTGCCACTTGGCGGTTATGTAAAGATGCTAGATGAGCGTGAAGGTAATGTCGCAAAAGATGAGCAGCACCTTGCGTTTAATCGGCAACATCCGCTCAAGAAAATTGCTATCGTTGCAGCTGGCCCTATCATGAATTTTGTTATCGCTATCGCGCTATTTTGGGTACTATTTATGACCCCATCTGAGCAGTTGGCGACTAAGATTGGTCAGGTACTACCAGATACGCCTGCTGCGATGGCACAGCTGCCAGTCGGTGATAAGATTGTTGCGATTGATGGGCACGATGTGCAGACATGGGAAGGTATTAACTATCGCCTTGCAGGACGTATGGGTGAGACGGATAATGTCAGCATTACCTTGCAGTCAGACGCCCAAACCGATCAGTCGACTAAAACCTATCAAGCACCAGTTACGCAGTTTATGCAAGGCGAGGCTCAAGGCAAAGACGCACTGACCAGCTTTGGTATGTTGCCATGGCAGCCGCAGATTGCGCCGATTGTAGGTGGTTTGGCTCCCGATGGTGCCGCTAGCCGCCAAGGTCTAAAGGTTGGTGACCGCATTACTGCTATTAATAATGAGTCAATCGAAGATTGGATTACTGCGACGCGTATCATTCGTGATAATCCTGAAACGCTGTTGAACTTTACGGTGTTGCGTGATGACAAGCCTGTACAGTTGCAAATTATGCCCCAAGGCAAAAAAGACAACTTGGGTAATGATTACGGACAGATTGGTGCGATGGTGGATCAGACTGAGATTGTGATTCCTGATGATTACAAGACTACCGTGGTCTATGGCCCTAGTGAGTCGTTAGTTAAGTCGTTTGAAAAGACTGAGCAGCTCGCAGTAATGACCGTAAGCTCGATGGGAAAAATGCTGTCAGGTATGATTGGTTTAGACAATCTATCAGGGCCAATTACCATTGCCAAAGTCGCCAAGCAAAGCTTTGATATCAGTTGGCAGATGGTATTATCGACAGCGGCGCTTATTAGCTTAAGTCTTGCCGTCTTAAACCTTTTGCCGATTCCAGTATTAGATGGTGGTCATATTGTCTATCATTTTATTGAGCTGATTCGCGGTAAGCCACTGTCTGAAGGTGTGCAAATGGTCGGTCTAAATATCGGTTTACTCTTACTGGCAGGTTTCATGGTGTTAGCAATTGGTAATGACATCAGCCGGCTATTTTAGTCAGCTGATGAGCAATATGGCTGATAAAGCACGATATACTAATGGTTTTACGCCTATTATAGGCTGATTATTGTTATGATAGGCATGCTACTCTGTGTCGCAGCCTCTGTACTAATCGTAATTTTTAGTTTATTTTGTGATGCAATTTATATAAAGTGTTCTGAGTTACCCTTGCATGGGTTTATAACCTTATGCGCACGGGTTAGACAATACGTGCCTTTTAACTTAACTTAAGCAATTTTTTTATTGACGGATAGTGTTTATGCGTACGCCTTTAATTATGAGCGCGGCTGGGTTGCCGTTAGTTGTAGCGATGATGAGTATGCCAGTACAGGCTGCAGAATTTGTAGTAACTGACATCGGTTTTAATGGCTTACAACGCCTAACCCCTGATAGCCTCTATCCGGTCTTACCTGTTACGGTAGGCGATACGGTGAATGATAGTAGCTTAGCTGCCAGTATTAAGGCGCTATATGCAACTGAAAACTTTGCTGATATTCAAAGCCGTGTCGAAGGTGGCAAGCTAAGATTTGACGTTATTGAGCGTCCAACGATCGCTGAAGTAACCTTTGAAGGTAACAAGCTTATTCCTAAAGAAGGGCTTGAGCAGGGACTGAAGAATGCTGGTCTTTCTGCTGGTGACGTGCTCAAGCAGTCTACTTTGCAAGGCGTGGCCAATGAGCTACAACAGCAATATATTAGCCAAGGTTACTACAATAGTAATATCGAAATAGATCAAACGGTACTTGATGGCAACCGCGTAAAACTTGACGTACGCTTTGTAGAAGGCAAGCCTGCTAAAGTTGTCGATATCAATATCATTGGTAATAAGCACTTTAGTGATGAAGAGATCAAAGACGTTTTCGCAGTAAAAGAGTCTTCATGGACGCGTCTATTATCTAAGTCTGATCGATACGCTCAAGAAAAACTGGCCGCTAGTCTAGAGAGTTTAAAGGCGCTATATCAAAACGATGGTTATGTGCGTTTTTCAGTTGATAATGCCGTATTGAACATCAGCGAAGATAAAAGTAGTGTGTTTATCGAAGTCAGCCTAAGCGAAGGCGAACAATACCAGTTTGGCGAAGTGAACTTTTTAGGTAAACCTACTTTTGAGAACAGTGAGCTAAAAGAGCTGGTGAGCTTTGCATCTAACGAAAAATACTCGCAAGCAAAACTAGACGAAACCACTGCTTCTCTTAAAAGACGCTATGGTAACGAAGGCTATTATCTAGCTCAAATCAGACCAGTACCACGTATCAATGACGATACGAAAATGGTCGATGTTGATTACTATATTGACCCTGCTCGTCCTATCTACGTTCGTCGTATCAACTTTACGGGTAATATCAAAACGCAAGACGAAGTATTACGTCGTGAAATGCGTCAGTTAGAAGGTACGCTGTCATCTAATGATAAAATTCAGCTGTCACGCACGCGTTTGATGCGTACTGGCTTCTTTAAAAATGTCACTGTCGATGTTAAGCCAGTACCTAACCAGCCGGATCAAGTCGATGTGAACTATGTGGTTGAAGAGCAGCCTTCTGGTAGCTCAACGATTGCAGCCGGTTACTCACAAAGCGGTGGTGTGACTTTCCAGTTGGATTTGACCCAAAACAACTTTATGGGTACCGGTAACCGTGTTAAGGCTGCGCTTTCTCGTTCAGAGACACGTGACTCTTATAGCCTAGGTTATACCGATCCGTACTTTACAGAAAACGGTGTCTCTCAAGGTATCAGCGGTTATTATCGCAAAACCAAATATGACGACGACAACGTTAGTAACTATGTGACCGATTCATATGGTGCGACGCTGAACTATAGTTATCCTATTGACGAAACCAAACGTCTTAGTGCTGGTCTAAATGTAGACAACACAAAGGTTCGTGGTGGTCGTTATCTAGGTATATCTAATGTCCAAGAAATTCTAGACGAGGGCGGTACGAAAACGCCGGAAGTCGAGACTGATGGTGTTGCTAGCTTCAAGAATGACTATCAGACTTACAACCTATTGTTTGGTTGGGACTATAGCACCCTAGATCGTCCAGTATTCCCTACCAAAGGGATGAGCCATGCGGTTGATGCAACCATCGGTCTTGGCGATGCCAACTACCAAAAGCTAACTTATAGCGGCAATATATATTACCCTATTTATAAAGACGTGATCGCGCGTGGTTATACTAAGCTTGGTTATGGTAATGATTTACCGTTCTATGAGAACTTCTATGCTGGTGGTTATGGCTCAGTACGTGGCTATGAATCATCGACACTAGGACCTAAATCACAAGTTTATCTTGATGCGGTCAATGATCCAGACAACCAAACCTTTACCGCAGAAGAGGTTGGTGGTAATGCGCTAGCTACGTTTGGTGCTGAACTAATTTTGCCAATGCCGTTCAAAGGTGACTGGGCAGATCAAGTACGCCCAGTATTGTTTGCTGAAGGTGGTCAGGTCTTTGACACTTCTGATAAAGAAGATCGTACTTTTAATGACTCAGATGTTCCATTGCTGACTCAAGATAATGACTTCCGCTACAGTGCGGGTGCTGGTATCACTTGGTATACGCCAATTGGTCCGATCTCACTTAGCTACGCGGTACCATTTGGTGACAAAGAGGGCGATGAGACTGAAAAAGTCCAGTTCCAGATTGGTAATACATTCTAAATTAATGACATTTTTCATATCTATTTGAGTAATTGTAAAGATTGTTTCAAATAGACGGAAATATCATTAGAGCTTAGTAGGTCGTCAAAACGCATTGTTATTTTGGCGACCGTTTCATTTATAAACACATTTTATTAATAGTCATTATGATAACGATTGAGCAACTCATTACTCGAATTGAGCAGCGTCAGCCTATTATTAATAAGGCTGAGATTGATACTGAGCAATTGTGTCAACCATTCAGTAGCGTCGGTAGTTTGACGACAGCCAGTCAGCAGCAGTTAAGCTTTTTGGCAGATCCTCACTATATTTCTAGCTTGGCGAGCAGTGACGCAGGGGCAGTGTTGGTAACGGAAGCATATCGTGACCAGGTGCCTACCTCAGCGATAGCGCTAGTCGTTTCAAATCCATATCTGGCTTATGCCAGTGCCAGTCAGCTGTTTGCACGTCATTCTTTATCTAACGGAATTCATCCTAGTGCTGTGATTGCAGACAGTGCTGTTATTGGCGAGCAAGTCAATATCGGTCCTTTTTGTGTGATTGGTGACAATGTACAAATAGGGGCGCGTAGCTCACTTGATGCTCATGTCGTGGTTGAGGCCAATACCAGTATCGGTACCGATTGTGTCATTAAGTCGCAAGTCGTTGTTGGGCCTGAGTGTGTCATTGGCAATCACGTTAGATTGCATGCAGGAGTAAGCATCGGATCTGAAGGGTTCGGTTTTGCGCCTACTAAAGATCCTAGTAACACAGGTTGGGAGCGCATTGCCCAGTTAGGCCGTGTCATTATTGGTGATTATGTACGAGTTGGTAGCCAGACATGTATCGATCGTGGCGCTATCGATGATACCGTTATTGGTAATCACGTGATTATTGATAATTTGGTACAAGTTGCCCATAACGTCCGTATCGGTGACGGCACTGCTATTGCTGCTCAAACCGGTATTGCGGGTAGTACTACGATAGGTAAGCGCTGTATAATAGGCGGCGCTGTCGGTATCACAGGGCATATCGAGATTACAGACGATGTTGTTTTATCTGGCATGACCATGGTAACCAAATCCATTAAAACCGCTGGCTCATATTCATCTGGTACGGCTGCAATGCCAACTGCTAATTGGCGACGTGCTGCTGTACGTTTTCGTCAGCTAGGCAATAACTAATGCAAACACAAACAAATAATAGATATTCAAAACACAGCAAGGAAGCGTCATTATGAGCAATAACAATATAGATATCCCAACTGATGAAGACGTTAAAAGCTTAGCTGAGCAAGGTCTTACGCTACCATTAACGTATCATACGATTAAGCATTACTTACCGCATCGTTATCCTTTTATGCTGGTAGATCGTATTGTAGCTTGTACGCCAGGCGAGTGTATTACTGGTATCAAAAACGTGACTATTAATGAAGAGTTTTTTAATGGGCATTTTCCTGACGAGCCAATCATGCCAGGGGTATTGATGGTAGAAGCAATGGCACAGGTTTCAGGCATACTTGGGTTCATTACCGCAGGTCTGACTTCAGAAGATGGCTATCTGTATTTGTTTGCTGGTGTGGATAAAGTGCGGTTTAAGCGCCGAGTGATTCCTGGTGATCAACTCATTATTCGTGCCAAGACAGTGATGCAGCGCCATGGTATTTATAAGTTTGATTGTACGGTACATGTCGAAGACGAACTTGCTGCGAGTGCTCAAATCATGATTGCGCGTCAAGAGCAGTAAAAGTGCCTAAGTTTGCAATGAGTTAGCATTCATAAAGCGCTATATCGAATCGATCTTCACAATTATAATGAGCTATTATATTGATATTTAACAAAGCAGCGGATATTGGCCTCATTCATGAAGCCAAACCAGCTGCATTTGGCTGACTATTTATTTGCATTAAATGATACAAGGGCCCACATCATGAGTCAGATTCACCCTACAGCAATCATCTCGCCATCTGCACAGATTGATGAGACTGCCATCATTGGTCCCTACTGTATCATTGGTGATGAAGTATCAATTGGACCACATACTGTGTTGCATAGGCATGTCGTTGTAACTAGGTTGACTCGTATTGGCGCGCACAACCAGTTTTATCAGTTTGCGAGTGTTGGAGAAGATCCTCAGGATCTAAAGTATGCAGGTGAGCGTACTTGGCTTGAAATTGGCGATCACAATACGATTCGTGAAGCCTGTAGCCTACATCGCGGTACAGCGCAAGACGGCGAGCTGACTAAAATCGGCAGTCATAATTTACTGATGGTAAACACCCATGTCGCACATGATTGTGTCATTGGCGATCATAACGTACTGGCTAACAATGTCGGTGTAGCAGGGCATGTGACTATCGGCGACCATACCATCATCGGTGGTAACTCAGGCATACATCAGTTTTGTACAGTAGATGACTATAGCTTGATTGGCGGAGCAAGCCTCATTCTAAAAGATGTGGCTGCATTTACGATGGTATCTGGCAATCCAGCAAAGGCTCATGGACTCAATATCGAGGGTATGCGCCGTAAAGGTTGGTCAAAAGAAACTATTAATGTCTTACGTCAAGCGTATCGTACGATTTTCAGATCAGGTTTGACCACTGCACAAGCGTTGGAAGTCTTACATAATGAGCTATTGGCTAAAGAGCCAAAAATTCAGCTACTTATTGATTCTTTGCAAAATAGCAGCCGCGGTGTTGTCCGCTAAAAAAACAACTCGATTAATGATGAGTTAGATACTTTTAATCAGCTAAATTCTTATGGAATGAAGGTGAATTAGATAAAAGCCATAACTATTTGTTATGGCTTTTTATATTTATGAGCACTTGACTTTTTTGGTCGCTTAGCAGAAACTGAGCGTTTACGATATTGTAATCAATTCTTTCTTAATGTTGCTGGGCGTTTCACATCGAAGCGTTTACTAAATAGCTCAATGGTAAGGCCGACTATTTATGTTGATCAAGGAAGATTATCAGTAACGTTAATTGAAGCACGAGGACGGAAAAAATGGCTATCAATAAACAAGAACATGCCCAATGGAGCTCAAGCTTTGGCTTCGTATTGGCAGCAGTAGGCTCAGCAGTTGGTTTAGGAAACATATGGAAATTTCCATACATGGTTGGCGAAAGCGGTGGTTCAGCTTTTGTTATTGCCTATTTGTTCTGTATCGCGCTGGTCGGTTTTCCGATATTAGTTGCTGAATGGTTAATTGGTCGACGTGGTCAAAAAAACCCAGTCAATACTTTTTCAGACGTAGCAGCGACTGAAGGTAAGTCACGTAGCTGGGGCATCGTTGGTGCTACTGGTATCTTAGGTGGCTTCTTAATTCTATCGTTCTATAGTGTGATCGGTGGTTGGGCGCTGAACTATATCACTAAAGTTGCAACAGGTAGTTTTGCTGGTCAAGACAGTGATTCTGTTGCTGCAACCTTTGATGCTATGCTTGCATCAGCTGGCACATTGACGATTTGGCATACGGTATTTATGATTTTAACCGCTGTCATCGTTGGTATTGGTGTGACAAGTGGTATCGAAAAAACAGCTAAGATTTTAATGCCATTATTGGGTGTGATTCTGTTCGTTATCGTCGGTTATAACGTGATGAACGGTGGATTTGGTGAAGCAGTTGCTTACCTATTTACACCAGATCTTAGCAAACTAACGGCTGATGTTATGCTTGCAGCATTAGGTCATGCATTCTTCACCCTATCAATTGGTATGGGTATCATGGTTGCTTATGGTTCGTATTTGGGCCGTGAAGTGAACTTGCTAAAAACAGCACGTACCGTTGTTATTTTGGATACGGTTATTGCGTTGGCTGCTGGTCTTGCCATCTTCCCAATCATCTTTAGCAATGGTCTAGATCCTGCATCAGGTCCTGGTCTTATCTTTGTGAGCTTGCCAATTGCTTTCGGTAGCATGGGTGCGGGTACCATTATTGGTGCATTGTTCTTCTTGCTTATTACCTTTGCCGCTATCACCTCATCTATCTCGTTGCTTGAGCCAACCGTTGAGTTGTTAGAAGAGCGTACGTCGATGAGTCGTACTGTATCTACTATCGTGGCAAGTACAGTAATCTGGTTGTTAGGTATTGCAGCATTGCTATCGTTCAACCTATGGTCTGACTTCACTATCATGGGTAATGGTATCTTTGATGCATTAGATAAGCTTACTAGTAAGTTCCTATTGCCTCTAACAGGTCTGGCTGCAATTGTATTTGTTGGTTGGAAAATGGATCAACGCAATATCCAGCAAGAGCTTGGTTTATCTAATGGTACATGGCAGCTGTGGCAAATCGTTGCGAAATTTATCGCGCCAATCGCTGTTATTGTAGTATTTGTGACGTCATTGATGGGATAGTAGTCAAAATAGACTCTACTTAAATCATTAAGTGATAATCATTGAGTGATAAAAGCAGCACAGAAAAAGGGCTTAAGATTATTCTTAAACCCTTTTTTATTTCAACAGATTTAGATAACAAGTAGTAAATATTAAACAGGATTAACGCAAGTTTAACTCAGGAACCGTTTGACCGCGTTTGGCATAAAACTCACTGACAAACTCATCAAATTTATCTTGCTCGATAGCATCTCTGATACCTTGCATCAAACGTTGGTAATAGCGTAAGTTATGAATGGTCGCTAACTGAGCACCTAGCATCTCTTTGCACTTATTAAGATGGTACAGATAAGCACGGCTAAAGTTTTGGCAAGTATAGCAGTCACACTCAGGATCTAATGAGCCTTCATCATTGCGATATTGGCTATTACGAATACGTACCACACCAGCATTGTCTGCATCGCCCGTCACAAAGTAATGGCCATTACGCGCGTTACGAGTTGGCATCACGCAGTCGAACATATCCACACCGCGACGTACGCCCTCAACTAAATCCTCAGGCTTACCAACACCCATAAGATAGCGTGGCTTATCTGCTGGCATATCATCAGGCAGGTAGTCTAGGACATCTATCATCTCTTCTTTAGGTTCGCCAACTGAAAGACCACCAATAGCATAACCATCAAAGCCAATCTCTAACAGGCCTTCAAGTGATTGCTGACGCAAATCAGGATACATACTGCCTTGTACAATACCGAATAATGCGTTGGTGCTGCCCAGTCTGTTGTGCTCATCGATACAGCGCTGTCCCCAACGTAGCGATAGCTCTAACGACTTTTTCGCTTCATCATGAGTGGCTGGATACGGCGTACACTCATCGAACTGCATGACGATGTCTGAGTTCAAGCTGTACTGAATCTGCATAGATTTTTCTGGTGAGAGAAATACCTTTGCGCCATCGATAGGAGATTTAAAATTTACGCCTTCTTCGGTAATTTTACGCATTGCGCCGAGGCTGAATACTTGGAAACCGCCCGAATCGGTCAAGATAGGCTTGTCCCAATGCATAAACTTATGTAAGCCACCGAATTTATCAATGACTTCAGTACCCGGACGTAACCAGAGATGGAAGGTATTGCCCAAAATAATATCAGCACCGATGGCTTCGATATCACGTGGCAGCATGCCTTTGACCGTACCATAAGTACCAACAGGCATAAAAGCAGGCGTTTGCACGTCGCCATGATTGAGATGAACCGTACCACGGCGTGCACGCGTTGCACCGCTGGCCGTTTTATGTAAGACAAATTGCATATGATAACCGCTATTTAAGCTATGAAAATGGCGCTAATTATAGCATTGTTAGCGGTTTTTTTGGACATGGATATTTAGTGGTATCGATACATAGTTAATATGTTCTTTAGGGATTTTATTTGACATCCCTTTTTCATAACCAAAAAATACAGATAGCACGCCAAAAGACACAGACAGTGCTAGAGGTCTATTGATACAGTAGAAGTTATACAGGTGAGGTAATAATCATTGCCACACCATGCTTTTAGATGCTGGAGACATTATATGAAAAAGACAGCTTACTTATTGTTGAGTGGTTTATTATTGATATCAGGAGGGGCTATGGCTACTGAAGAGCCGAAATACACAGTATTGACCCAAGTAGATGACTTTGAGCTGCGTCGTTATGATGAGCAGCTAGTAGCGCAAACGTGGGTGAGTGGTGACCAAGAATCAGCAAGTCGTGAAGGATTTAAGGTTTTAGCGGACTATATTTTTGGTAATAACACAGCACCAAGTGGAGACAGTAGTAAAATCAGTATGACGGCACCTGTTACGATGCAAGCTAATAACAAAGAAAGTGATAATGAGTCACAAAAAATTGCCATGACAGCACCAGTCAGTATGCAACAAGACGATGGTAAGTGGCGCGTACA
The DNA here is from genome assembly GCF_048631835.1 of Psychrobacter sp. ER1. Taxonomy (NCBI): domain Bacteria; kingdom Pseudomonadati; phylum Pseudomonadota; class Gammaproteobacteria; order Moraxellales; family Moraxellaceae; genus Psychrobacter; species Psychrobacter sp. ER1. Next base: position 945,332 of record NZ_CP184640.1, read on the forward strand.
ATTTACGATGCCTAGTAAATATACGATGCAAACACTGCCAAAGCCAAATAATCCAGACGTTGAGATTATAGAAGTACCCGCACAGACGTATGGTGTGATTAAGTTCTCTTGGCTCGCAGGAGAAGACAAAGTAGCGGAAAAAACCGAAGCGCTGCAAACATGGATGCAAAACCAGAATTTGACGCCTATAGGCGAGCCTGAATTAGCACGTTATAACCCACCTTGGACGCTACCATTCTTACGTCGTAATGAGGTGATGATTGCTTATCGATCTAAATAGTAATCAGCACATAAAAAAGACAGCAATCGCTGTCTTTTTTGTGCTTCATCTAAAGTATCTGAGTTAGACGTTTTGCTCACGGATGATATTAAGCATACGACGTAATGGTTCTGCTGCGCCCCATAACAACTGATCACCAACGGTAAAAGCACCTAGATACTCAGGGCCCATATTAAGCTTACGTAAGCGACCTAGGGCAACAGTTAAGGTGCCAGTTACGGCCACTGGAGTTAGGCGATTCATGGTAGCTTCTTTGTCATCTTCGACCAAGTCCAACCACTCGTTGCCACTGTTTTTGAGTGCAGCTTCGATTTCTTCTAGTGGAATGTCTTTTTCAGCTTGATCGTTAAACCTTGCGCATGACAACGCATAGCGCCGACGCGTACACACATACCGTCGATAGGAATCGTACTGGTATCATCGTTACCCAAGATCTTATTGGTCTCGACGCCGCCTTTCCATTCCTCTTTTGACTGTTTGTTTTCTAGCTGCGCATCGATATAAGGAATCAAGCTACCTGCCAATGGTACACCGAAGTATTGTGTAGGGAAGTCTGCTGAGCGCTGAGTCTGAGCGATTTTTTTATCAATCTCAAGAATAGCGCTAGCAGAGTCAGCCAATTCGTCTTGGACGGCATCATGTAACACACCCATACCGTTGATGAGCTCGCGCATGTTGTTTGCGCCAGAGCCACTAGCAGCTTGATACGTCATCGCGCTGACCCATTCGACCCAACCTTTATTAAACAGCTCACCGATAGCCATCAACATCAATGATACGGTACAGTTACCACCGATAAAGTCTTTTTTGCCGTTGGCTAGGGCACTATCAATAACGTTACGGTTGACTGGATCAAGAATGATGATGCTGTCATCTTTCATTCGCAGCGTACTTGCCGCATCAACCCAATAGCCGTTCCAACCACTATCACGCAGTGGTTGATGGACCTTTGACGTATAGTCACCACCTTGGCAAGTAATAACGACATCACAAGCAGCAAGTGCTTCAATATCATGAGCGTCTTTTAGTTGGCCGGTTTCAATACCATCGAATTTTGGTGCATCACCACCAGCATTACTGGTAGAAAAAAACACGGGTTTGATCCCGTTAAAGTCATTTTCTTCCTGCATACGTTGTATTAATACTGACCCTACCATACCGCGCCAGCCTACCAAACCTACTGTTAAATCACTCATGAAGTTCAATCCTATTTACAATTATTTGTTGCATCGTCAACCGATAACAATGCCGTGAATGGCGCGAAAAAGCAAGGCGTTTTGGCTATTATTTGGTCGTTTTCTATACACTATTAACTATGTCGACTATAACTTTAAGTTATTACTATTGAAGAAATACTTGGCTATCTGACGACCTCAAAAATATGGTGTTTAATAAAGCACTCATTATATTGAATGAGCCAATATTGTAACGTTTTATGATAGTTGTCGCATAATTGAGACTCACCAGTAGGCGAGAATCTTCTGAAATGCTAAAGTAAGTCTCAAACACAATTACTCGACGTTAGTTATTTAATGTCAGGTGAGTTACAACCACGATATTTCTTATCAAACAAAAGCTTAACCAATATACATCATCGGCTCTATCAACATTTCAATCAACGGTTAGTACCTACTTATGGATCTCTCACTATTATATTACGCCTTACAAGGTCTAGCAGGATTCATCGCCTTTGTCACAATCTGGGGCTGGCTGCCGCTAGATAACTGGTGGGTGCGTGGTGTTGAGTTTCCACGCATTCAAATAATGGTGCTTGGTATTATTGCTTGGGTTGGCATGATAGTGTTTTTCTCAGAGTGGGAGTTATGGCAGTGGATATTATTTGTTGTACTGAGCGGTACGTTAGCATTTCAGCTGAGAATGGTACTGCCGTATACTAAGCTGTGGAAAAAAGAAGTTCAAAAGGCAAAAGACAAGCCAGAAGGGCAAGCGCATCAAATAAAAATCATGGTATCAAACGTATTGACGCCCAATGACGAAACGCAAAAGCTGGTCGATTTAGTTAAGCAAAAGCAGCCTGATATCTTAATTACATTAGAAAGTGATAAGAAATGGGAGCAAGCCTTACAGCAAGTTGAGTCTGACTATCCCTATACCGTGAAAGTGCCACTAGATAATTTATATGGTATGCACTTGTATTCTAAGCTTGAGCTAATTGATCCTGAAGTTAAGTATTTGATGATAGATGATATACCTTCTATCCATACACAGTTACGTTTGCAAGGAGGTCGCGTCGTTTGGTTATATTGCTTGCATCCCATGCCGCCTAGTCCAACTGAAGCTGATAAGTCCACCACGCGTGATGCTGAGCTGCTCATGGTGGGTAAACATATAAAAGAAAACGACCAAACGGCGATACTGGCAGGTGACCTCAATGATGTCGCATGGTCAAAAACCACACGTCGTTTCCAACGTATCTCTGGCCTGCTAGATCCTCGCATTGGTCGACATTTTATTAATACCTTTCATGTTAAATACCCATTTCTGCGTTGGGCTCTAGACCATATCTTTCATAGTGCTTGCTTTACGGTAGTTGATATTCAGCGTATGCCATCCGTAGGATCTGATCACTTTCCTGTGATGACTACCTTACAATATGAGCCAGAAGAAGCAAGCAAGCAAGAAGGCAATGCGCCTACTGCACAAGCAGAAGATATCCAAGAAACTGACAACAAAATCGAAGAAGGCAAGAAAGAAGGCGAAAAAGTGTCAGAAGAGCACAGACAAGAACAGCGCAGTTTTGGTTGATAAAAGAGGCCGTTTATTAACGGTAATGCATAAAAGTGATGTAAGCATATGCTTACGCAAAATAGAGTCTTTAGCTTCTATCGGCACCAAATTCATTGGCCTATAATACAGCCATCAACACAAGGATACGCATGGATGTAGTGTTGAGACGGTATCAATAAAAGCACAGGTCAGCCCGCTGTCTTATATAATACTGTTAAATGACTTAGGATGAGTCAGCACGGAAGAGAGATAATAACAATAACATGAAGTATTGAAACCCTGAACCAATCGCCCTAGGTTCGGGGTTTTTCTTTGCATATAGATTTTGGTTTATCAAGATTTAAACTATTTAACTTTGGGATTTTCTCATCAAAGCTTCCAGTTAAATATCTAACTGCGCGAAATAAAGAAGGGTATATGCAATGGTATATACCCTTCTTTATTTAACTCGATTCAGTGCTTTCGCTAACTTAATACTATTAGCTTATTGCAACATATCAGCCAAGTATCTGAATATAAGCGCCAGCACGTAGCTCTTGTAACCAGTCTTCTTGAGCTTGTGGAGCTAGGCGTTGATACAATGCTTGACGTGCCATATTGCGACGATATTGCTCGCTAATATCTTGATCGCGCTTACCGTCGACTTTTAGGATATGCCAACCAAATTGCGTCTTAAATGGCGCAGAGTAGTCACCAACAGCCGTATTTTTCATTGTGGCTTCAAATGGACCAACCATATCTTCTTCGCTAACCCAATCAAGGTCGCCGCCACGTCCCGCAGAACCTGGATCGTCTGAATACGTTGAGGCTAAACTAGCAAAGTCAGCGCCGCCACGAAGCTGCTCGTATAGATCGTTAATTTTTTGTTCAGCAAGCGCGTCAGTCTGTAAATCATCGACTTTAACTAAGATATGGCGAGTATGCCACTGTGGTATCAACATTGTATTGCTGGCTTTTTTATCAGCAAGTTTGATGATATCAATCCCTTCAGGAGTCAATAATGGCTCGCTTACGGTACCAACGTCTAACTTGGTAATTTTGCTAGACAGTTCTGTCGGTAAAGAAGCAGCCTTGTGAAAGCCCATATCTCCACCTTGCAATGGAATCGGATAGCTACCTTGGCTAGCAGCAACGGCTTCAGCGACGTTGACATTTGGCTCAAGCAAACGCGTACGTAATGCTTGCGCGACTTTTAATGCTTCTTCACGTTGAGCGGCTGATAGGCGACTATAGTCATCTATATAAGGCACACGTACGTGAATGGTTTGATATTCGCTTTGATTCAGACGTTTGGCTTCAGGTGAGGCCAAAAATGCATCAATATCTTGCTCGCTAATACGTACTCGGCGAGTAATTTGACGCTGCTGTAGCGCTTGGATAGAAGCCTCTTCGATCAGTTTGGCACGTAGATTGGCATAACTACCAGGTTGTGCGGCATCTAGACGTTGCTGCAATGCTGCAATGCTATTAAGGCCTTCAGCTTGAGCGATTTGACCAAGACGTTGATTGATTTCTGCTTCATCGGCAGACAGTCCCGCACGTTTGACCATAGACAGTTGTAGTTCACGCAAAATAAGCGCGTTTAACACTTCAGACTGTAGTTGTGCTGAGTTTGCGATAGGCTCACCAGCCGCTTTTGCACGTGCTTGGGTCTGCTCGATAGCATCAACCAATTCGCTTTTTAAGATAGCATTTTCATTGACTAAAGCAATAATACCGTCTGTGCTATTGGCTGGCGTCAAGCGATCAACTGAGCTTTGCGCAACAGAAGTAGAAGCTTGAGCTGCTGCAGGTTTGACAGTAGCAGCGTTGGCACTTAACGTAAGCGTAAGGCCTGCCATAGATAGCAATACTGCTCTGCTAGTCTGACGTAAAGAAAAAATCTCATGATGCTCCTCATCAATGTCATTGCATCGTATAGTAGTTGGTCAACTCTATCCGATACCCTTAATAATAAAATATTCGACAGCGTTTCCCATAATAGGGGTTCAAATAGTGTCTTATAAATATTTACGTAAATAACTCTAATCTAGCAAAAAACTGGTTAGTCTTTCCATGCCGTCTGTACAGGTTCAAAGCCCAAAATCTTATCAGCAAGCAATCGTGTCAAGCGGCTACTACCGCTGCCAAGACCATTTAATCTAACTTCTGCCATAATAGCTTGTGTTGGCTCGTCTTTTACGTTTAGGTCATTGTAATAGCGGCGACCATAAACAGCAAAGCCGAAACAGCAGTCTTCATAATCAACGCCAATGAGTGAATCAAGCATTCTGTCGCTGTTCAGGTCATATTGACCTTGAGCCAATATTCGCCAGCTGTTATTGATAGGGAAAACAGCGGAAGCTGTAAACGCGGATAGTGGCAACTGCTCGGTATTGTCATCACGCTGACGTTTGACATAGCCCACATTAAATAAACTATTATTTGATGGTTGATAACGTAGTTCAGTCGTAATGTAGTTCAAATCATAATTACTGGTTAGGGCACCGCTAACATCAACCCAAAAATTATTATAAGGCTGAGTGTTGGTTTCCCATACCATACCTGAAGAAGACGAGGTAAAAACGGGCTGATCGTCATCAAATGTTACACGTCCATCATCTAGATAGAATTGTTCTGCAATGCTACCATCAAAACGTGTCACACCCGTTGCATCGATGTAACGATAATTGACGCCAGGCGTAATAGAATGCAAATCCTGCAAACGATCATGACCTAAAAACCAACTGTCTGAAAATAGCTGCTCATAGTTAATAGAGGCAATACGCGTATTAAAGTTAGGAATGTCGTTTTGGTTCTTATACGGTGAATACGTATATTTTACGCGCGGACTAAGTAAACGATAGCCGCCCATCGTATCGTCAAACGCACCAAATGGTGAGCCCGCTTGATAGAAGTGTAGACCTGCATCGATGCTGGCTTGTGGAACAAACACAGATTGACTGCCATCTTCTTCACTAAGCTGATTATCTTCTAAGCTATCTTCATCATATGACGTATATAGATGCTGCAAGCTAAGCTTAGGTTTAATATAACCCCAAGAGGTTTCCATCGGATAGGCGGCGCTCAGTTTATTATAAATACGTGCGCCACTTTTTTCGTTTTCAGAGCCATCATCGATAGACTTTTTGAAGTATGCAGAATCATGAATACCAGTGATATCGAAACGCTCAGCCCAAGGCAGGCGATAATTTAATTTGAGCTGTGGCAAGCGTGAATAGGGCTTGTCTTTGTCTTCTAACGCTTCACCACTATCAGTGAATGCATCTAGAGTCTGGAAGGTTTCTACCTTCAGTTCACCATCGACATAATCATTGTAGTAATTGACGCGAGCACGACGTGGCAAGTTTATGGTGCTATCCGACAAGCCCAACGTATCAAAATCATTAAGGTAATCGGCATCCGACACATAGTTGTATTCGGCATCAGCGCTTAATCGTGGAATGCTTTTCGACGCCCAAGTATGGTCATAAAACAAGCTGGTACGATCTTCGTCGTCATACTCTTTATCGTTTGGTAAGTATGAACCGTTTAAAATACCTTCCCCATAACTCTCAGTCAGGTAACGGAACTCACCTGACAGCATCGGGTTACGGTCAGTATAAATATGCGTGTTAAGGGTAGCATCATAATTAGGTGCCAAGTTGAAATAATACGGAATATCAACTTCAAGACCGCTTTCACTACTGACGCTAGCACTTGGCAATAAAAATCCACTACTACGGCGACTATCTATCGGGAAGTTAAAGTAGGGGAGATAAAATACGGGTATATCAGCCACACGGAAAGTGGTGTTATACGCTTCGCCGCGCCCTGTATCGGTATTTAGATCGATACTTTTGGCTTCAAACTGCCATTTGCGGTTGGTAGGTGGGCAGGTACTAAACATAACCTGATCCAGCTCGTATTCACTCTCATTCGGTTTGTTTAAGCGTTTGGCATAGCCGTGCGCTTGTAGACCAACACTGGCAAATGCCACATCATTGGCCGTTGATTGACCAGTCTCAGTATTGTAATTCAAGCTGTCTGCAACGCCAATTAGGCCGCCTTGTGCCGCTCTATCATTAAAGCTGGCTTGGCTGTTATTTGTAGCGGCATTGTTTGTAGAGACGTTGCTTGTACGCTGTCCAGTCGCATTATCTGTAAACATGACTTTGCCTTGAGCAGCCGCAACGCCATTGCTCAAGTCAATCATGACTTTTTCTGCTTCGATATGCTGAGTGCCTTGGTCAATTTTTACATTGCCTGATAGCTCAGCATAATTAATATTATTGTAATAACCGTAATCAGACTCAGTAAATAAAGGGGCTTGATTGTTCGGAACGCTAGCCACATTTGGTGCTGGTTGTCCGTTTGCCGTACCAGCTTCATTCACAGCACGTTGATAATTAGGGTTACTCTGCGGATATACCCATTGACCTTCACAGCGCTGGGCACTGTCCACGGCATTTGGCAGTAGACGTAAATCTCTACCGACCTTTGGAATCGTCTGTGCGGCAGGCATGGCGTTATTATGAGTATTGTTTGCTTCAGTGCTGATAGCCTCATTGTTTAATGTTGAAGCATCGGTATCTGGTGTTAGCTCATAAAACTCTGCTAAGCGCATTAAGCTGGCTTGAATACTCTCATCATTAAGGTTTAGTTTTCCATTGTCCGTTGTTATCGCTTTAGGGACAAAGGCACTGCTATCTGGTGTGTCACTGCTTGGTTGGTTGCTAGTTTCTGTATTTAGATTACTAGCATTAGAAACTTCGTTGCTAAAAGCTTCAGAGTCAGCAGCCTCATTAATATCTGTAATATCTGTAATATCTAAGTCATTGTTCTCAGAAAATCTACTATCTAATGCAGTATCATTCGATAAAGCAGCGTTATTCGTATTAGCAGAATTAGCATCGTCTGGATAGCTGTCATTTAGAATATCTGCTTCTTGATAGCCATCATTACTTTGAGTACGACTAATACTATTGGCGTCAGTCGCCACACTATTAGACGCATAGCTGCCTGTACTGTCCGTAGTGAGTGATTCAGTTTTTTGCGTATTGGCATCACCAATGGCAGCACTGACAGTTAGGCTAGATAAACCTAAGGCACCAAATAAGATCAAGCGGATGCTTTGGTAAAGCGGAGAATATAACAAGGGCACACCTATGATTGCAGAGCTTATTGGATTGCATGACTGAGTTTAGTAGCGGTATCACCGAACGACATAGAGCGATGAATAAGCGACTAAAATATGACTAATGTATTCTCAAAAATTTGGATGTTTTACATATAATGACGACTAATCATAGTCAAAAAAACCAAATCAGCTACACTATTTACCAAAATTTATAATATAGCCATGCTGATTTTTAAGTAGCGATAGCGATTCTATCCGACATCAAGTATTGAATGATATAGCAATACGTCTGTGGCAGCTTGTTTAGCACCGCCGCATATCGCTATTTTAGCAAGTATTTGTCCGACTTATCACTACTTTAATTATTTATGACTTATATTTAACCAGCGATGCCTAATATGACTGACAAAATGACTTTAGAGACTGATATGATCGATGAAAATAACAACCGCCAACAGCAATTAGAACAATGGTTACAGCAAGTATTTTTAGATCAAACATTTAGTCTAGATAGCTTACCTGGTGACGCTAGTGCCCGCCGATATCATCGTATCGAACTATCAGAGACAGACAAAAGCGCCAACAAGCATTATATCGTCATGGACTCTGCTGACGAGCAAGATGCGATGCTGCAGTTTATCAATGTTGCTAAGCTGATGGCACCTGCTGTCAACGTGCCGACTCTGACTGCACAAAATGTAGAAAAAGGATTTTTGGTATTACAAGATTTTGGCACAGTAGAGTTTGCCCATTTGCTTGTCGATGCCACCGCAGACCAAATCAATGACTACTATCAGCTAGCAATGCAGACATTAGTTGCGCTACAAACGGTACCAGTAGAAACGGCAAAGTCGCAACACCAGCTACCAGATTATGACACAGCACTATTAGACCGCGAGATGGATTTATTTAGCGAATGGTTTATGCCTTATATTGGTATAGTGCTAAATGAGCAAGTCTGGGGAAAACTAAAAACAGCATTAATGAATGAGATTTTGCGACAGCCACAAGTAGTGGTCCATCGTGATTATCACAGCCGCAACCTTATGCAAGATCAAGCAGATAAATCAAAGCTGGGCGTGATTGATTTTCAAGATGCCGTCATTGGTTCGTATGCTTATGATCTAGTGTCGTTAGTACGCGATGCTTATGTTGAGTGGTCAGAGAGCCAAATATCTGCATGGATTAATGACTTTTGGCAGCTACAAAAGCAAAAATCACTGACCACTGCTGATAGCGCGGTGCAGTTTGAAAACGATGTAAATGTCATAGGCGTACAACGTCATCTAAAGGTATTAGGGATTTTTATTCGTTTGTCTGAACGCGATGGCAAAGACCGCTATTTGGCGGATATTCCTAAAGTCATGCGTGATTTGATTATTGAATTAAACTGGCTTGCCAAACATGGCAGCGATGAACTCAAACAATCAATTATACCGTTTAACCAATGGTTACAAGAGGCAGTGCTACCTGCTTATAAAGAGAAGTTTGCTTCCGCGTAGATGACGCTCAGCTAAATTAATTTAAATAATAAAGATAGGAGCGCAGATGTCTACCTCTACGATTACACAAGCCATGATTTTGGCAGCGGGCAAGGGCACACGCCTACGTCCATTAACGCTTGAGACGCCTAAGCCTTTGGTTGAAGTCGCAGGTCAACCGCTTATAGTTTGGCATATTAAAGCACTACAAGCAGCAGGCATTACTGATATCACGGTCAATGCATCATGGTTGGCAGATAAGCTGGTGGACGCCTTAGGTGACGGTTCACAATATGGCGTAAAGCTGCATTGGTCAGTAGAAGACGATGAGCCACTTGAGACTGCAGGCGGCATTTTTCAGGCATTACAATCAGGTAAACTAAAGGATGAGCCATTTATTCTGGTCAATTCTGACGTTTGGACTACCTATGATTTTTCTCAATTAACAGACTATACATTGGGAGCGGATCAGCGCGCCCATTTATTATTGATTGATAATCCAGAGCACAATAATGGCGGCGATTTTGCGATTAATAATGGCCTTGCGAGTGAACAACCAGTGGGCGATGCGGATAAGTATACCTTCGCTGGTATTAGCGTAATGTCACCCAAATTGGTAGAAGGTCTGGTATCAGGACAACCTGCTGCATTAGCACCACTACTAAAGCAAGCAATGATAAAGTTTCAGATTACCGCTGAAGTGAGGACAGATAATTGGATAGACGTGGGGACACCTGAGCGTCTAACACAGGTTAATGAGTTTATCGAACAGAATGATATCGAGCATGCAGGTAAACCAAACTGATAAATTTAAGATAAATAAAAAGCAGCATTGATTATTCAACGCTGCTTTTTTATGCATATAGAGATATTTTTTACGACATGTCTAAAAGGTATATTGGCAAGACAAAAATGCAAATTTAGCATCTATCAAGCTACTCATTAGCTAACTAAATGCTCAATCGTATGATTATACAATTACGCTAAACACCCATGGCCAGTTTAATTAGCTGAGCAATGGTAAACACCACTAAAAACCCTGCCAAATATAGACCAACGAACCATGCCCATTGTGATTGTTTTTTACTGAACTTTTTCATAGAGATCTCCTGACTAGCGTATGAAGTGTGACTACCATCTATAAACGATGATAGCCATCCTTTTTAGCCGATCCGTTACCCGTCTCGATTAGCGACTAGTACATCGGATTGTGATCAGACTTACCTTTGAAGGTGTAGTAAGCAAATGCTGTATAGCTCAAGATAATCGGTAACATGATACAGGCGCCAATCAGCATGAATGATAATGAGGTATCGGCAGCAGCAGCCTCATAAATCGTCATTTGATACGGCACGATATAAGGGAATAGGGCAAAACAAACCCCGATATAACCCATTAAAAATAGAGCTACCGTTAGTAAAAATGGACGATACTCACGCTCAGTTTTTAAGTCTTTACGCATGATAAAGAATAAGAGCATGACAATGATAGGCATAGGAGCAAGGTACAACAAATCTGGGAAACTAAACCAGCCTTCTAATGCGTCGATGTCTGAGAAGTACATAAACGCTGTGACCACAACCATCGCTACTAGTAACGCAGTAAGCATCCACCTAGAAACTTGGCGCGCCCACACTTGCAACGTGTGCTCTGTTTTTATGATAAGCCACGTTGAACCAAGTAAGGCATAGCCAATAATCATGGCAAATCCGCACACAATCGAGAAGGGTGTGAGCCAATCAAATGGGCCACCAGTATATAGACGGTTACTGGCTTCTAACCCTTGCACTAACGCCCCAAGCATAATGCCTTGAGAGAAAGTGGCGACGACTGAGCCGACAAAGAAAAAGGTATCCCATACATGCCGGCGCGAAGAGGATTTGAAGCGAAACTCAAACGCCACGCCGCGCATGATAAGACCGAACAACATGGCAGTTACTGGCAAATATAGACCTGTCATAATGATGCCATAAGCAACAGGGAATGCTGCGAATAGACCACCACCGCCTAGCACTAGCCACGTCTCGTTGCCGTCCCAAAATGGCGCGATAGAGTTCATCATGCGGCTACGGTTTTTATCTGAGCCTGCAAAAGGGAACAAAATACCGCAGCCCAAATCAAAGCCATCAAGCAGTACATAGACAAAGACAGACAAAGCAATCAAACCGCCCCAAATGAGAGGTAAATCTAATACATCACCGAAGTTAAACATTAGCGTAATCCTCCATCATCGACATCATTTGCAGGCTCATCTAAGCCTTCTTCAGTACCTTTGGCAGGATTACTATCACCACTTAATGCGCGGCCTTGGCTCTCAGTCACTGAGTGCTCGTAGAAGTTATCTTCTGCAGGGTCTGTATAAGGTTTCGGTCCTTGAGCAATCAAGCGCAAGATATAAAAGCTGCCTGCACCAAAGACAAATATGTACAACACGATAAAGCCAATCAATGTCGTCGCTACTTGCTGTGCTGCAAGCGGAGACATACTTTCAGCAGTACGAATGACCCCATAAACCGTCCAAGGCTGACGTCCTGTCTCGGTTACGAACCAACCTGATAATAAGGCGATAAAACCAAGCGGAGTCATCATCATCCAAGCACGGTGGAACCATACACTGTCAGTATTGAACTGCTGTTTTTTGAAGTATTTGTAGAGACTGAATAGGCCGACCAGTACCATAAGCATGCCAATACCAACCATGATACGAAACGCCCAAAACACGATGATAACGGGTGGTTGATCTTCAGGTGCCCAGTTTTTTAGCCCTTTGACTTCACCATCTAACGAGTGGGTTAGGATTAAACCAGTCACATAAGGAATTTTTACTTCGTACTTATTGGTCTGATTTTCTTGGTCAGGAATCGCGAATAAGCGTAGTGCGGCACCGCGTTCATCCTCCCAGAGTCCTTCCATCGCAGCAACTTTAGCAGGTTGATGCTCAAGGGTATTTAGACCATGCTCATCACCAATTAATACCTGCGCTGGTGCAACAAAGATGGCCATAATCATCGCCATACCTAGCATCACACGACCATGCGCGCGGTGCTCGACGTGCTTTTTGGATTGAATGTAGTATGCGCCGATACCACCGATGACAAAGGCAGTGGTCAGAAAGGCTGCGGTCATCATATGAGCATAACGATAAGGGAACGAGGGGTTGAAAATAATTTCAAGCCAGTCAGTAGGATAGAGCAGGCCATCTGCACCCATCATAAAACCTTGAGGGGTTTGCATAAAGCTGTTGGCGGCTAATATCCAAAAACCTGAAATCAAGGTACCGATAGCAACGATGGCGGTTGAAGCAAAATGCATACGTTTGCTCACGCGACCCCACCCAAATAGCATAATACCTAAGAAGGACGCTTCTAAGAAGAACGCTGTCAATACCTCATAGGCGAGTAATGGGCCTAAAACGTTACCGGCCTTATCAGAGAATACTGCCCAGTTGGTACCGAACTGGTAGGACATCACCACACCTGATACTACGCCCAAACCAAAGACGACAGCAAATATTTTGACCCAATGCTTGTAAACTTCAGCATAGATAGGTTCACCAGTTCTTAACCAACGGAACTCAAGCACCGCAAGCCAGCTGGCAAGACCGATAGAAAAGGCAGGAAAGACGATATGGAACGAGATAACAAAAGCGAATTGGATACGCGCAAGCATCAGCGCATCGAGCTGGTCAATCATAAATGTAGCGAACATAAACGGTTACTCTCATCTGTTAGCTGAATAGCGCTGACTTCCATACAACGCTCAAGTAACTGTCCGTAAACTATCCATCGATCAAAGTGGCAAGCATTACGGGCAATAGCTCAGTGACGTGGACTTAGCTCCATTAGACATAAATTGTGGCTAAGTTTGCGACTCACTGTTTAGCTGAATTGAATAATTTATGTCCTTATAAATTTACATATTACTGTCATGTGCTATAGATATATTATGCGCTCACCTAGATATACACGCAAGCAACCCAGTCTGTCTGTTGCAGACCTAAGAGTCATCAAAATAACATAATTCAAACATTGAAAAATAAAATTAATATTATTAAAAACAAAGCAGTATGCGTGAACATACTGCTTATTTGAAACCTATAACTGATGTTTGAAGGTTGCGATTTATACGTCAAAAACTTTGTGAAATAACAAAAATCTACATCATTTTTGTAGCTGCTTGTGCAAAATTCTTCGCAACGTCAAAATGGTCTGCGGATTGGTCTGAATACTATGGCCGCCATTGATAATTGTCTCAGACGCGGCGCCATCGAGATGGGCGCTATTATAAGGAACGATACCATCTGACAAACGCTCGGTCAGTGCTTGACTGATATCATCATTAACTGTCACAGCGGCAACAAGCGGCTCAGGTGGTAGCTGTGATGTCTCAGTATTATCGCTGACATCAACACTCGCCGTTTCATTTCCAGAGTTGTCTTTTACCGCTTGAGACAAATCAATCTTGGCACCGTTTGGTTGCGTTTGTGCCAACCCTTTAGTGATATCGGCATCGTTATTGGCAATGATCGAATGGTAAGTGATTCGCTCATTCATAGTTATATCTTTGGTTAACTCTATAAAAGAAGACTTGTCACTTAACTGGCTGGCACCGTTCTGCAAATATAACGCGCCCAGTGGGTTTTGCGCCAAATCGCCTTGTGTGGCAATGGTCGCTAAGTTATCTGTGAATGTCTTGACCAGCCCTACGGGTAAGTAAACGATGCGGCGTAGCGCACGGGTGAACCAACGATCTGCATAATCTGTACCACGGAAAGGTGCAGATAGAAAAACAGCGGTGTCTACTTGCGGCAATGCCTGTAGCTCAAATCGTTCCTTTAATTCATTTTCGCCAAAAGACGTTTTGAGCGCGTTACGGATTTGCTGTTTCTCATTACTAGAGAGGATATCTTTGTCATTGAGCTTATCTAAATCATCGACTAAATTTTCATCAGATAGCATCATACGAGCGATAATGGCACCCATACTATGACTGATAATCACACTGTTTTGACTGGCACGATTTTGTCCATTGGGATCAGTCTGCTGGTAGGTGCTGTTAATTAACTGCTGAATCTGATAACGATTTTCTAAAATAGGCAGATTGGTTGGATAGAATATTTGCCAAACTTGGTAATTATCACGCAGCTTGTCATCATTAAGAATATCGTTGGTTAGATTGACCCATGTGGCTGGACTAGAGGCTAGCCCATGCAACATAATCAACACGCGTTTATCAGGATCATAAGGCTCAAGCATGAAGAGTTTGGGCAGCTGAGCATTTGGCTGGCGCGTAATCAAGTTTAAATAACCCACACCATCTAACTGGTTTTCTGATAACCATAAGCCATATCCCGCGGAAAAATTGGCTGCCAGTGGGTAGTCATCATTGAGGATATTTACGGATTCAGTTTGGTACGGATTGTATAAATGAATATCAAGCTTACGACTGCTCAGCGCATCTAATACGCTATCGCCGTCTGGCTTAATCAGACCCGTTAGTAAAAGATGTCCAGTCGGATAAATACGTGAGCTTGGCTCGCTGTCGTCGGTGTTTTTATCTTCATTTGTTAGTCGACCAGATAAGGAGGCGACCAGTAACTGACGGATTGTGGTGGTATAGCGATCATCCAACGACGCCACCAAGCTGATGCCTAAACCGGGACGCTTACTCACAGAATTGAGACCGGAGAGCCGTAGCTCATAAGTGGATGATAAGTCTGCCAAAGCGGAAGTTTGTTTATGAGCGTTTTGCAGATAGTTGTTTTCGTTGGGCAAATAAATATCAAGATTGTAATCATCTACAGTCACTTTCATGACTTTGACTTGGTCTGTTGCTTTGCCCTTTAGCGGTGGTCGATTAGCAATTGCTGCTTCATCCGTGTTATCACGCTTGGTAGAGGTTATTGGCAGGTATTCTACTGTCGTATCACCCATTAATTTATTGGCATTTTCAGTCGACTGATAGATTTGAGTGATAACGTCGTTACTGGCAGCGTTATAAATGTCTTGGGTTTGAATGTCATTGTCATTTGGAATACGGTTTTGCGCACGAGTGCTATTGCTGTTTTGCTCTGCACCTTCAAAGTCATGGGTCAAACTGTCATAAAACAGATAGGTGTAGCTGTATTTGACGGCATCAAATAACCTTGCTTGATAATCGGTTAAGCACAGGTCGGTCTCTTCTTGCTGTGTTTTTGCGTCATCATCACTTAAGGGCGCGTTGGCGTAATACGGATCAAGTGGCGGGCGTGCAAGTGCATTACGACAGTTTTTTGAGTCAGATAGTTGACGCGCTTTTGCATAGTGCAGCTCTGCAAAAATGGCCAAAGCAGGCCGATAGTGCTTGTTAAGCATACTGTCAGAGAGCTGAGTCAAGCATAAGTCAAATTGCTGCATACAGGCTTGCTCATTCAGTCCTGCTGATAATAAAGCAGATGCTGTGTCGCTACTTAACGCATTGTCAGTGACGATATTGCCGCGCTGGGCTGAGATGGTCTTGGCCGAGGCTTGTTTATCGACCGTCACCGTACTACACGCTGGTAGCAATACTGCTGCCGCCAAAAGCATAAGTGAAGTAATAGGCAGTTTTTTTTATTAATAGGCATTACTGTCTGTTTGCTAAAGCCAGCGAAAGTCATAAGTCAGTCCAATAAACGGTAGTTATGAGAGTATGAGTAATGAAAGTAGCAATTGATAATGAGTGTAGCGCAACTTTTGGCGTTAGACTATTCATTTGCAGTTTTACAAAGGTATGTTTCAAAACGAATGGGTTTCTGCTAGTCGAAAAAAGCGCTTTTGTCTTATAGATATAAAACAAAAGCGCTTGGTATTTGAAGCTTAGATTATTTATTAGAGATTTGACCTAATGAAAGTCTTATTAAACAAATATCTTTTGAATCAAACCCTCAGTAGCAGCTAATCTCAACAAGCACATAATTTCTAAGCACCTGGTTTTACACTGATGTCAGGGGCAGGAATATCCCAAATATAGAATTTGCCTTCTTCAACAAGTTTGATTTGTTGAGGAATGACAGTGTTGTTAGGGTATTGCCCTTCAAGACGACGTAGGCGCTCTAACGCATTAGCACGGCGGTCACTGAGTAGATCTGACTGTGCCAAGCTTTGTTCTGCTTCGGTGTATCCTAAAGCGACAGCGCGATCTAGATACTTTTGACCTTCTTTGAAGCCGCCACCTTCTGATAGCATCATGCCGTATAGGAAGTTAGCCTCACCACTATCAGGTTGCAGCTTGATAGCGCGATCGACGTACTGGCCACCACGTACCGTGTAGTCTGAACCTAAGTCTAGGTTACGACCCATGCCGTTTAGCTTAGCGGCACGAAGCAATACATCAAAAGACGCGTCTGGCGACTTGGCATATGGCTCGATCCAATCAGCCAATACTTTGATTTTTTCACGTGTGTAATGGCGCTGTGAGCGGTTAGGGAAGTTTGGTGGATAGTGACGCGCGTTAGGGGATACGTCAGCGATGAAGTCATCTAATAAACTGACATCAAGCTTATCAGTACCTAGCCCTTTTTGTTGTGGAATTAGTACAGTTTTGACAAAGCTCATATCTGATAATTGTACTTGCGGTGTAGGAATATTCGGAAGTTGTCCGCTACGCAAGTCGATACCAGTAGCTGTCATTGGACCAGGCTCATAGACACGAGTAGTGCCGTTCATAACAGGTGCAGCAGCAGGCGTCATCATTTGTGCATTAGTCGGCTGGCTGTTGCTCGCAGATGCTGCTGGCAAGCTTGTTTGAGCAGTGTTGGCTTGAGCAGGACTGATGGCTGCATTAGGACGAGCAAGACGAATCACACGTTTGCTTGAATCCATCGCACTAGGTACAGCCGTTGCGGTGGCATCAGTTTCTGCTGCATTCACAGGTGCAGATAATAACATGGCACAGGTTGCAGCCATAACGGTCAACGTCGCAAACTTTGGTGACTTAATAGAGTGGCTACTAGAGAGAATCGCTTTCATAAAAATCGTTACCTTGTTTAATTTATTTGGTTGTTATTCATTGATCGGACGGTAATATAAATAGCGCATTGCTGCAAAATCGTACAAATTTTTAATACCGTAGCAAATTAAGCTTCACGCTATCTGTGGTAGGATTGTTAATTGCTAGAATTAAGCAAACCTACGTAAATCTGTGCAGACGTTGATGAGTAAGAAAGTCGACAACAGCAGCTAACAATAGTACCTGTAACCATAAGCCATAAGCCATAAGCTATAAGTGATAAGCGGTATCTTTCATACGATTTGCCATCCATCGCATGGTACGACGTACTGGAGGAGATAAAGCAGCGCCGCCGCTTGCAAGTGCTAGCTCACGATGATGCAGCTCCTCTTTATCCATTTGTGCCAGTATTTCTTTTGAGCGCTGATCATGTTCAGGTAGCTGCTTAATATGATCCTGTAGATGCTCGCTGACCTGTGCTTCTGTCTCTGCTACAAACCCTAGACTAAACTCATTGGAGATCGCGCCTGCTACCGCACCGAGTCCAAAGGACATACCGTACCAAAGCGGCGTAAATACGCTGGCATGGCTACCAAGCTCGCTTAGACGAGTCTCGCACCAGACCAAATGATCGACTTCTTCTTCGGCCGATTGTTGCATGGCTTGTTTGACACCACTATCTTTCGCGGCAAACGCTTGGCCATGGTATAGACCTTGCGCACATACTTCACCTGTATGATTGATACGCATAAGACCTGAGACGTGCCGCGCTTCTGTGATGGTCAGCTCAGGAATCTCATCGCTACTGACGGGCAATGGACGCGTGCTTGGATTGGAATGTGGCACGACAGCTCGTAATGCCTTATCGACCCCAAGTAACAACTGGTCAATTTTAGATAAAGGACGCAGGGTCATAACTCACTCCTGATGGTGTTAAAAACTGTCAATAAAATAAAGTATGTTACCGTCCAAAAGCAACGGCATGATGCGTATTACTATAACAAACAATCCAAATTATCGGCCCGAATATTACTGTCTAGATAGCTCATAAATAACCTATAGATAGTTCGTAGGTTGCTATAGCAATAAAAGCAACGAAGTCATCATCGCAACATTAGACTGTATTTATGGAGCCAAACTTATTTACGGCGTTAACCATATTTAAGGCGCCATACCATCGTTGGTTTGGATAACGGCATGCTTAATATGTTTATTGAGTTTGATGTATAAAAATGCGCCAAATACGATATTCAATAGCCCTGTCACCAAAAATAGCTGTGGTAGCGTAAACCCTAAAACGTTTAAGATAACAATCGCAAAAATCGCTGATGTGACCATAAATATCGCATTAAAAATATTATTCGCGCCAACAATACGTGCTCGATGACTCTTAGGTGCGTAGGCTTGCATAGAAGCGTATAGCGGTACGATATACAAACCACCGCTGAATCCTAATAAGAATAAATCCGCGAAGACACGCCAGCTACCACTTATATTAAACAAATCACCGATGCCAAGTAATGTGTCATTATTCACATTTATATCTAAACCTGAAAGTGAAAAATACAAATCAATAGCAAAGATACTTAATCCAGCAATACCAAAAGGCAATAAACGCAAGCTGACTTTATTTCTGGTCAATGTTTTGCACAGCACCGAACCGATCGACACGCCAACAGAAAACAATGTGAGTAAGAAAATAACAACTGACTCATCACCAAGCAAAATCACCTTGCTGAACTCTGGAACTTGGGTCAAAAACGTCGCCCCATAAAACCAAAACCAGCTGTTACCAATAATGATAAAGAACAAAAAAGGCAGAGAGTATAAGTAACGGACAGTGGCTAAGCTGGTTGTAATAATATTCCAGTTAATCTTCAGGTCAGGCTGCATCGCTGGCATAGTAGGGATATAGCGCGCAGCTAGATATCCTAAAACAGCGACAACCAACACTGTGGCACTAATCCAATATAATGATTGTGATAGCTGAGTCAAAATACCAGCGACAATCATACCGACTAAAATAGCCAGCGAAGTACCCATCTGAAAAAGACCGTTGGCGCCGACCAACTCATCTTCTTTCATCGCTTGTGGCAGATAAGCGTATTTAATCGGTCCAAAGAAAGTCGAATGTGTACCCATCAAAAATAACGCGACAAATAGCAGTGCATACCATTCAAAGACAAAGCCGACTGCGGCAACCGCCATGATGACCAGCTCAAGAAGTTTGATAAACTGCGTGAGCTTTGATTTTTCGTACTTATCAGCAATCTGTCCTGCCAAAGCAGAAAACAAAAAATAGGGCAGGATGAATAACATGGCGGCCAAGTTATTAAGGATGCTGACCTCTACGCCTAATTTACTGGCGGCAGTATAAGTGAGCACCAGTATGAGCGCCTGCTTAAAAATATTGTCATTGAATGCGCCCAAAAACTGGGTGAAAAACATAGCGCTAAAACGACGGCGCTTGAATAACTGAAACTGGTTGGACATGGACATTCCTACAGATAAATCGCGACTGATAGAGAAAATACCGGCGCTGAACGACAATTTTTTTATGATAATAATCGTCAATTTTATTAAAAACTATATCAAGATATAGCATAGGTTTTATCAATATTAAGCCGTATAATAGCAAGGCTTCGGTGAAAATACATGCAGTCAATGCTATGATTCGATATTTAACTAAGTTATGATTTATAAATTTTATGTGATTGCGGTTTAGGGTATAAATAGTAGTGAAAACAAAGGCTACTACTCATCAACACTATCTATAAACTAGTAGCCTTCTCTAAACTAGTAGGCCTACAAGGCGATAGACACACAGTGCTAAAGCCGACACTATAGATAACCAGTCACGAAATGAAAGTAGTAAACCATTAATTCCAGATAACTGCTATAAGTTTATTCACCGGTCAGACTTGACGATCGTTATCGTTGATAAGATTGTGCCGCGTGAGCTGATAGGACGTAAAGATGATAAAGCAGCCTTCAACTCGAGCATGCAAGGGTCTAATGATGCAGCGTGACACAGCCATAATCCAAAACGATAGTAATAATCCAAGTACATATCCAGCAGCGCCGCGTAAAAATTTCAGACGCTCTGCACTGTGCACTGCGCTTGCGACCAGTTTGTTCGGTATGACACCTGCGGCAATGGCAGATACCATTAATAATGCAAACAATACGGCTATCACCAACTCATCTGCTGCTGACCAAACTGATAGCAGTCAAACGTTTAGTAACCAGAATAACAATAGTCAAGCTGCTAATGAGCAAGCATCTATAAAGCAGTCAGCTACATTGTCAGATGACGACACTCAGCTAGATATGGCTCTAGATGCGCTACGTCTAAAAAAGCAGTAGAGCAAGGCATCATCGATCAGTCAGTATTGGACGACTATAGCGAACAGAGCTTGGGCATTAAGAAACCTAACTCGACAAAGTCAGGATCTAAAAACTCGTCCACGCAAAATGCCAATGCTCAAAACGCAACTTCTCAAAACAACAACACTCAAAATCTAGAAACTTTCACTGATAGTCCAAGTACTTCATATAATCCAAATAACGCTCAATCAATCGCTTCTAATGATGACTTGTTGCAACAAGCAACCGAGATACAGCAGCAGGGTTATCAAATGATGACCCCTGAGCAGATCGATCGTGAGCTAGCGGCAATGGATGCGCAGAATGCTCAAGATATTGATAGTATCAATATCAGTAATAACGACAGTGACTTTGATGCGCCAATCGCTACGTTAGATGACACAACATCGCCAATTGGTCTCGATGTAGAGCTAGATGCGACAAACTTGCCAGCGCCTAGCAATCTTGATACGTTGGGTAGAAATGAAACAACGCAAGAGCAGGCGAGTACAGCTGAAGGGATGTCACGTCCGATTGAGGTGAGTGGCGCTGTTAGCAATGAAGATGTCGTTAGTAATGAAGCTATTGTTAAGAATGAAAATGGTCTGACGACTGATGATAGTAGTGATGAGGTGATAACTGGTACGAATGTGCCTGCCAATGTAGAAGGTACGACGACAGATATTATCAATCCGAATGACTACCTACCAGATTATCAGAATGATACTCAGGCCGTCGATCAAAGTATCGAACAAGCCAATAGACCACGGCCACGCGCGCGCAATAGAGGTAATATCGTGACGCGTCTGTACAATCGCTTTTTTAATGACGGTGGCGTGGTAGCTTTGCCAAATGTAGAAACCGCTATTTATCTAGAGCAAGTATCTGCTGAAGACTCTCCTAATGGTAAGGCTCAGCTGATTGAGGCTGATAATGATATTCAGCCAATGAAAAACATCAAAGCAGCACTAGATGATACTTCCGTTCAGTCGGTTATAGACTTTACTGCAGCATTGCCACGTTTGCGCGAAACAGCACAGAATGCTGCTAAAGCCGTTGGTTACTACGAGGTTGAGCTGCGTCTGACCCAACCTGATCGTGACACAGTTAATGTTGTGATTGAAGAGCTGGGCGAGCCGGTACTGGTAGATAGCCGTATTATTGAGATTCGCGGTGAGGGCAGTGAGCAAGAAGAGTTTGCATCGCTTGAGGCAGACTTGCCGCCACAAGAAGGTGATATTTTTAATCACCGTGTCTATAAGAGCAGTAAAGCGGCTTTAGAATCTTTGAGTAATACCTACGGCTACTTTGACCAGTATTGGCTGAACAAATCCGTTGATATCATCTTGCCGGACAACAAGGCAGATGTCTCGTTGGTTTACAACACAGGTGATCGTTACGAGTTTGACGATGTGGTGTTTTTACCTACGACAAAGAAACCAATACGCTGACCCAAGACCCTGACAAGCTACCAGTAGAGCTTTCATTGTTACAACAGCTCTATGGCTTTACGCCGGGTGAGCCGTTTTATCGTCCCGCAGTTACGAAGTTTAGTAATGACTTATCGGCAACTCGTTACTTTAATACGGTCAACGTCGAGTCGATACTACCACCAACTGATAGTGGTGAAGCTAGTACCTTGGCGTTTGACAATGCTGCGACCGAGGGTAACGACACATTAGATGACGACATTAACAATGTAGACAATGATGGCGTCGCAGGTCTGAGTAGTAATGATGGCGCAGCTGCCTCAAATGTCACTGCTAGCAAAGAAGATACGGTCAATGATAATAGCGATATAGGTGCAGAGAGCGATAATGCTCTGAGTGCTAACAGCGGCGAGACAGTCAATGAAGCGGATATCGCTGCTATTGATTTTGAGGCTGATGAAGCAACCCTTGATAAGCTGCAAGCTATTAGACAAAAAGCAGAACGCCTAAGCCGCTTGCCAAATGATCGGGTATTAGACGAAAAAGATCAGGAAGCCGAAAATCTACTGGGCAAAATCAGTGACTCAATCAGTAACGTCGCACAGAAAATATTCCCTGATGAAAAGAGTCTAATCGCTGATGAAAACTTTGTACCGCCAACGCTAGCAGGACGTAAAACGCCGCAAGACGTTGCAGAAAGCAAAAAAGTACCTTTATATGTGTTTGTATACGCGGATAAACCACGTGATGCTCAAGTTGGTCTTGGTTATGGAACAGATACAGGCGTTCGCGCCACTGCAAAAATAGACTATAACTTGATTAACCGTCAAGGCTATCAAGCAGGTGCAGAAACAGAAGTATCGAGAATCAGTAAAAACGTGGCTGTGTATGCCAGTCGACCATGGAAGCATCCGCTCAATGATAAGCTAGATGCACGTCTTACTTATGAAGAGGAAGTGATTGACCAAGGTGAAGGTAACTTTGATCTATCAACCACAACACTAAAAGCGGCTTTGGCACGTAACATCCGTAGTGATACTGGATGGAACCGTAGCTACTCTGTGCGTTACCGCTTGGATGAGCTTGAGACGGGGGTTGATGGAGCAGCACTAGATGATCTGCCTATCCGCTTTACCTCTTCAAGTCCGAAACAGCGCGCGCTGCTATTTGGCTATGGTGTGAATAAAACAGATACTGACAATGCGACCAATCCAACGCAGGGCATGCGCCAGTACTACTCAATCGAGGCTGGCACAGATAGCGCATTCAGTGATACTGATATGGCGATTATTCGCGCAGGCGTTAGTGGTATCTATAGCTTCGGTGAAGACAAAAAGCATCAAGTATTAGGTAGTGCCAATGCAGGTTATATCTGGGCAGATGATTTTTACGATGTGCCTTATAAGTTGCGTTTCTTTGCAGGTGGCGATCAGAGTATCCGTGGTTATGACTATGAGAGCTTGTCACCATTAGACAAAGGCTATCTAACGGGCGGACAGGTGCTAGCGGTCGGTAGCGCTGAGTATAACTATGAATTTAAACCAGGTTTCCGGGGTGCATTCTTCACTGATGTCGGTAATGCCTACGACAAAGATTTTGATACTGAGACAAAAGTCGGCGTCGGTGTCGGTATCCGCTGGGCATCGCCTGTAGGAATGGTACGTGTCGATGTGGCTGCTGGCGTGACAGAGGAAAGCATTCCAGTACGACTACACTTCTTCATTGGTTCACCGTTATAATCGCTTAATGTAGTCGCTCTAAATGTTTAGTAGTTCCAAATGTTCTAATTATCACTTATCGTACCGATTGCTGGTCTTCATTTTTTAACGTAGTTGAGTGTCATGCTGACAGAAAATACCCCGCCTAATAATGCTCCAGATGAAGATCCAGCACAGCGTGATGCCCGTGCCGTTAGGCGTTGGTATCCGTTGTCATTTCTGCTTAAACTGCTGGTATTGGTGCTTATCGTACTAGCCATCATGTTTGCCATATTCTTTTATGCGGCTGGTACGGACGCTGGTACGAAGTTTATATTAGAAAAAATCAGTGTTGAAACAGGTATTGATTTCAAGTACGGACGCGGTAACTTGCGCGATGGTATTTGGGTCACTGATATCGATATTGAAGCGACTGAAGATCTTGAGATATTAGTAGATAAAGCCTATGTAAAAATAGGCTGGCGTGCAGTATTTGCAAAAGAAGTGCATTTAAGCGATGCAGATATTCAAACCATAGAGATTATCAATAAAAAACCGCCGACTGGTGAACCGTTTGATTATAAAACTTTAAAGTTGCCAGTAAACTTGCGTTTTGATCAAGCAAAAATTAAGAAAATCACTTATAAGCAAGTAACCAAAGATCCTATCGTTATTCAAGATATTACGGCGCGTGACCTGACGTGGGTAGGCAGCACGGTGACTGTTGGCCGTGGTGACCTGCAGTATGCTGATATCGTGAAAGTCAGTGCCTTACAAGGAGAGATTGACCTACAGGGCGACTATCCATTAGATTTGAGTGCGATTGCGGAAGTCAGCGCTCTTGAAAAAGCCTATATTGACCCGTTGAATATTTCTGCAACAGGAACACTCAAACGTACTGTTGGTAAGGTGCGCAGTCGTTATAACGATAGCGATGTGAAAGGCGACTTTGTAGTACAGGGACTAGATGCGGGTGCGCCGTTTGATGCAAAACTACAGTGGGATGATATTCTTATCCCTTATGCTGATAGTCAAAACATTCGCCTACAAAGCGGTACAGCCACAGCTTCTGGTGTCATCTCTGAGATACGATTGCGTATCAATACTGAATTGACAGCCAAAGACATTCCATCAGGTCATTATCAAGGCCGCGCCGTTATTGCGAATAGTCAGCTACGTATAGATCGCCTAGATGCTGACGTGCCAGCGGGACGTTTGGCGTTACAAGGTATTTTAGATTGGAAAGACAGCTTTGAAGCCACGGTGCGTGCGACGGGTAGCAATTTTGATATTCGCCAAGCTATTCCGGCTGAGTATACTGACTTTAAAGCTTATGCGCCGCAAACCCTTAACGGTAGACTGTCACTGCGTTATCAGCAGCAGAATGCCACTGGTAACACGCAGATTGATGCAGATTTGCGTCAGCGTGATGGTGAGCATATCAATGCCAATATGGTTCGTGGTAAAACTTCTGCTAAATCTAAGCAGGTCGCGCCTTGGTATATTGATGCTAACTGGAAAAACTTGACCCGCCGTAACGTACCCAATATTGGCAATATCGACAGTCCTAGTGGGCAGGCAGACGTCATCGTTCGTGGTTCAACCCTATCAGTCGATGCCAATGCCGTTATCAATGAGCTAAATGCTGCCCCCAAGGGCAACTATGATATACGTATACGTAAGGCTGGTGATGTTATAGATATCAATCGTCTTAATTATAACGGCATCGTAGGAGATTTATCCGGCACAGGACAGATTCAGTTAGCGAGCAAACAGCGTCCACTGACATGGCAAATTGATGCCAGTACTAAAGGTCTACTCCCTAAGAAATATCGTAGCGATCTACCACTTGAGCGCTTAATAGGTAGTATAAGTGCGCGTGGTCGATTGCTAAACATCACCAAAAATGGTGTCAGCGGTCAACGTCATGTGATTACTTTAAACAATACCGATATGCAAGCGCAGCTCGATGCGTCGCAAGCAGATCGTGCTATTGGTATCACAGGTGCTGGTGATGCCAGTGTCGATATCGTAGGTGGTGAGCTGTCAGTGTTTGATGCGCGTTTTGATGGTCGGATTGATACAGCAGATGTACCGCAGGGACGTTTATCTATCGATGCTGCGGGTACGCCAAAGCTGATTAGTATTCGTAAGCTGAATTATAAGGGTGAGGCGGGCGCAGTTGATGCGAAAGGGGTCATCGACTTACGTAAAAATATCGGCTGGAATATAGATGGTCGTTTTGACCAGTTCAACTTGGGTTATTTTTTACCCAATAATCCAGCGATAATCACAGGCGATCTAAAAACCAGTGGCGAGTGGCAAAATGCGCCAAAAAACAGCAAAAACACCGCAGGTACCTTGCAGCGTTTTGCCGTAAATTTCAACGGCATATTAGATGCCGAGCAATTGCCAGCAGGTAAGCTGAACATAGAAGCCAGTGGTGACAGTCAGCTGATACGTATCAATCGTTTCCGTCATGTGGGTGCGGCAGGTAGTATTGATGCCAGCGGTACCGTTGACGTGCGTCAAGGCGTTGCGTGGGATATTAACGCGGTGATGGATCGTTTTAATATTGGTTATTTCCTAAAAGATACCCCAAGCCTTATCACTGGTACGATTGATACAGATGGCCGCTGGAGTGACACGCAGCAGATTGTCAATATTAAACAAGTCAATCTAAATGGCATGCTAAAAGGGCAGCAACTGAGTGCCAAAGGCAGCCTATCAGCGAAGATGCGTTTGCCTAAAGATTTAGCAAGTTATTTTAAACAGCTTCAGACCCAAGATGCCCAAGCACAATATAAGCAAGTGAATGCTTTGATTGATAGCCTAAATGCTAATAATCTGGTGCTGCGTTGGGGTGACAACTATGTCACGGCTAACGGCAATGCCAAACAGTTACAAACCAAAATTAACATCACCAGTCTAGATCAGTTGTCTAGCCAATTAGCTGGTAAAGTCACTGGCGGTGCCACGCTGTCTCAACCAGCTGGTCAAGCACTGCCTACTATTTATATTGATTTGGTCGGTGAGCGACTCGCGCTACCTGGATTTATATTGCGTCAAGGCCGTGTACGCGGCAAGCTTGTCAACTTGGCTAATAGCCCAAGCCAGTTAATCGTGACGGCTGAAGGTCTAGATGCTGCTGGTCAAAGTTTCGATAGTGTTAAAGCGTCTTTTAATGGTACCGAAAAATCTCATGTGGTCGATCTAAATGTGGCCAATAAGCAACTCGATGTCAGTGCTAGGCTAAAAGGTGGTTTTGATCGAGACAGTCTAAGGTGGTCAGGTGTCATTGGAAAAGGCCGAATCAAATCTAAATATGCGACTTTGAATCAATTACAACCTGCACAGCTGATTGTGAATTTACCTTACAATCAGGGTGGTGAGAACCGTGATCTAAAAGTACAGCTTGCCGCTCACTGCTGGCAGGCCACGGATCAAACTGGCAAGCTTTGTCTACGTGAAAAACTAGTAGCATCGCCGGACCAAGGCGAAGTCAATGTAGCGTTGCAGAATTTAGATACGTCGTTATTCTCAGTGTTCTTGCCAGAAGATATTGACTGGAATGGCAAGATTAATGGTAAAGCAATCGTTGGATGGCAACGTGGTCGTCCGCCAACTATCAATACCACGCTATATTCAGATAACGGCAAGATTGGCCTTGTTCAAGATGGCGAGAGCACATCAATGACTTTGCCATACAAACGTGTCTCTCTCATTGCTCTGTCTGTGCCTGAGGGCATCAAGCTGCGCACCGATATCAATACTGGACGCGGGGCGCGTGGCTATGCTGAGGTGATCGTCGATCCTTATAAAGACCCTAAACCAATCTCCGGTGCATTGGTACTGAACGAGCTTGATCTTGCGATATTTAAGCCTTTCTTCCCTGGTATGCGCGTCCTAAGAGGTAACGTCACAATGGCGGGTGGTCTAGGTGGTACCTTAACCAAACCGCAGTTCTATGGTGACGTAAAACTCTCTGACGGCCGTATAGCCATGCTTGATTTGCCAGTAAATCTGTCCAAAGTAAATGCGACAGCCAAAATACGCGGCACGCAAGCGACCATTGATGGCACATTCAATAGTGGTACAGGTGAAGGCGAATTGTCAGGAACAGTCAACTGGCAACAAAAACTGCAAGCCAAGCTGAGTGTCGTCGGTGAAGGCCTAGTCATTACACAGCCGCCATTACTGGTCGCTGAGATTGATCCTGATATTGATATTATCGTGCGCCCAGGCGATCGTTATGTTGATATAAAAGGAGCGATTAGTGTGCCGTCTGCGACCATTCGTCCGCCTGAAGCCAGCGAAGATATCATCACTCAAACCGAAGATGCAGTCGTACTAGATCGTCGTTTGATTGGTAATATCGATGAAGTACTGGCTATCTCAAAACCTTGGTCAATCAATGCTGATATCGGTGTTGATTTGGGCGATGATATCAACTTCCGTGGTTTTGGCGCCGTCATTCCATTGGCAGGTGCGATTAATGTGACTCAGAATGGTACAGGTATCATGCGTGCCAGAGGTGTTGTACAGGTCTCACGCCGTACCAACATCAATGCCTTTGGCCAAAGCCTAGAGTTAAATTATGGTCAAGTGCGTTTCAATGGTGATGTGATGAAACCGAGTCTGAGTATTGAAGCGGCCAAAACGATTAACGGCAAAACAGTCGGTCTGCGTGTCAAAGGGACGACTGAAAGTCCTAATATTATCGTCTTTAACAATGCAGGACTGACCCAGCAACAAGCAATGAACGCATTGGTGACAGGCCGCATCGATAACAAGAGCGCGACACAAATCAGTGAGCAAGGGTTTAAATCGCAAGTGACCAATAATCTGGCTGCCGCTGGACTGAGCTTTGGTCTGAGTGGCACTCGTAGCCTGACTAATCAAATCGGGCAAGCGTTCGGCTTGCAAAGTCTGACAGTCGATGCCTCAGGTAGTAGCGAGGACACCAATGTCAACGTTACAGGTTACGTTACCCCTGATTTGTACATTCGCTATGGCGTGGGTGTTTTCAATGCGCAAAACAGTCTTTCTGTTCGTTATCAATTGACACGCCGTATCTATGTAGAAGCAAGCTCAGCAGCTGAAAATGCAGTAGATGTGGTCTATAGTTGGCAGTTCTAAGTCGTTTGTTCAGAGGATAACTGCTTTCTAGTCGATGTCAACTGAGAGAGCTTTTTAAATTATTTTTAAGTTGGATAACCTATAAAAAACGCCTCATAATGAAGGCGTTTTTTTATAGAAGTATTGAAAAAGGTGTCACTGAAATAGACGTTACTTGGTTAGAATCAAGCGATTGTTGCGAGTTAGGCGTAGTCGATACTCTTCGCCTTCATGCTCGATACGTACCTCTTTAGTCAGTGCAAATAGATGTTGTGATTGCAGAGTAGGTAAACGGTTTTCACGACAGTTTAAATAACGAGAGATGACCATGCTCATAGTAAATTCCTTTTGAGAAGAAGTGGCTTAAAAAATTGGCTAACCATAGCGTAATTGTTTTTAACGATAATAATTATCATTTAGATTTGATAAATTTGCAAGGCAATTGATAAAATAAAATGCAGTTATTATGTAAACTTATCTAAGTTCGCTGTCATAAACCATCTCGAATGAATTTTTTATCTATATAAATTAATAGGTTAGGTGATAAATTTAAATAAGTCATCTAGCCTATAAAAACTATTAAATTATTAAAAATAATCAGAGTAAACACTGAAATAAAGGATATAAGTATGTCGAATAGGTCAAATCAACACTCAGAGACGAAGCCGGAAAGTAAGACGAAAACTAACAAACCTAGCATCGTAAATGTTGCAGTGGCTGTCATTCATTATAAAGATCAGTATTTGCTTGGGTTTCGAGATGCTACTCAGCATCAGGGAAATCGTTACGAGTTCGTCGGCGGAAAGATAGAAGCGAATGAGTCAGCAGCGCAGGCGTTGATAAGAGAAGTGGCGGAAGAGACGGGGATCCTGCTTGATAATAATACTATCGTTAAGCTTGGGCGTTTGCATCATGATTATGGCGATAAGCAGGTCAGCTTACAGGTTTATAAGATTGAGCTGACAGCAGAGCAGTACGAGCAGCATAAACACCGTGAGCAGGGTTTAGAAGGGCAGGCATTAACTTGGGTAAGCAAATCACAGCTTTTGGCAGGAGCGTATCATCTGCCCGCTGCTAATAAGACAATACTTGAATGGTTGAAGCTCCCATCGAAGATAACGATTACTTATCCTCTAGCACATTTCGGCACACACACTGACGCAGCAGCATGGCTACAATATCACCAAGAAAATCTAGCATCAGAATCGTGGGTATATATCCGCTTGAAGGACGCAAATTCTAAACATCTTGCTGAGCAATTGATGACGGCACGTCCAGATATTTTAGCGATTTTACCTAATGACGAAGAACAACCTTTGAATGTTGAGGAATCACTAACCGCTAATGAGACAGAAACTGGCCAGCGAATAGTTGCCAAGCATTTGACGCACTCGACACTGATGCAGTGTTTCAATGATGTAGGCAGTTCTACAGCTCTCACGCAGTCGTTACCTAAAGACCATCCGCTTATCGTCAGCTGCCATGACATCGCGAGCATAACGGCAGCCAACAAACTTGCCAGCATGCGAATACAGAATGCATTACCACCAGTGATTGGTGCTTTCGTATCGCCTGTGCTCGCTACCCAAACGCATCCTGATGACACACCACTTGGCTGGGAAGCATGGTCGGAGTTAGCAGAGTTAGCTGATATGCCTGTCATTGGGTTAGGCGGGCTGGAGCCTGCTATGCTCAATCAAGCATTGCAGTATGGTGGTATCAGTATGGCAGGTATCCGTCAGTTTATATAATCCGCATGACTCAAGAAAGCTATCTACAATCTATAGTTCCATTTGCCTGAATGTGACCCGCATTAGACTTCTGTATTAAGCTTAGTAAGTTCAAATAACTGATTTTTAACTTAGTTATCCAGTAAGTAACTGTGTGGTTATGATGTGTTCAAACAACACTCAAACCTCATAGTTACTTACAAACCGTTGCGTTTTCCTACATTGCACTACTG
Source organism: Psychrobacter sp. ER1 (assembly GCF_048631835.1). Lineage (NCBI taxonomy): Bacteria > Pseudomonadati > Pseudomonadota > Gammaproteobacteria > Moraxellales > Moraxellaceae > Psychrobacter > Psychrobacter sp. ER1. The sequence continues at coordinate 976,502 of NZ_CP184640.1, forward strand.
TTTTAATAGTCCAGTTGTCCTTAATATATATTGCATATCTACGATACGTTGATCTTATTTCTATAGACGAGTGACTAACCAAAAGTAATGTTCAAAATACAATAATAAAAAAGCTTTTGTAGAGTCAAGTTTTGCACGAATAATTTATACCAAAGCAAATGGCTTTTAGAAAACGAGACCAAATAGATGCCGTACATAAAGCGTTTTTAACAATCACTATTTAAGAATGGTACTCCTATGAAAACCAATAAGTTACCTGAGTCAGCATGGACTGATTCACAGGCAGCTGGTTCTCAACTTCAGCAGCCTAAGCAATCGCTCAATGACAATGAATATGGCGATGATACGCAACAGACAAACCAAGCTAGTAACGATGCTAGCTATAATCATGACAGCTCGAATGGCGAATATTCGCACCATCTGGCAAAAGACACGTCTTCGCAAGACAGCTATTTTGGATACAAAAGCGCCGACAAAAGCCCTAGGGCAAAAGAGTCAGCTATGAGTAACAATGAAATAAGCAAAGATCTAAAAAATAGCAATGAGGACAATCATGACGTGGCTGGTGGCTATAAATCATCTGGTTATAAGTCAGCGCAAAATAAGCAACCACAAAAGCTAAATGAAGATGAGCCATTAATGTCAGGACTGTTAGAGGATCAAATAGATAATCTAAACAGTAGTTCTGAACACGCCATCGACGCTGAGCAAATGAGTGATGCATCAACAAATAATTCATCCTACAAAGAAATACCGGAGCGCATATTTATGAATGGACTGATCAAACATACAGGCATTGCCTTAGCAATTATTATACCGTTAGCAGCGTTCTCAGCCTATGCGGCCACGCCGCCAGTGAACACGGCAACTAATAACACGGCAACTAATGGCATGTCCGATGATGCGATGAGTGAGAAGGTCACGACCGATATGCTACTGGTTAAGCCGAGTGATATCATTCATAAAACTGCAAGCACGCCAACCACCGTAGATAGCGTAGATCTAAATACCTATGCAGGTACTTGGTATGAGATTGGCCGTTTGCCGATGTATTTCCAACGTAAATGTGCAGGCGATGTGACCGCCAACTATGCTCAAAAAGATGACGGCTCAGGAATCACGGTTACTAATAAGTGTGTGAGCAAGGACGGTTCAGGTATCGTGGCAGAAGGTTTGGCTAAGCCAGTCGATGAAAGCGGCAGCAAACTAAAGGTGACGTTCTTACCGAAGTGGATTCGCTGGATTCCGGTCGGCCGTGCTGATTATTGGGTGCTAGCACGTGATGCAGATTATAAAACTGCGCTAGTAGGGACACCTGATAAGAAATACTTATGGCTACTAGCACGCTCGCCAAATATCAGTCAGGAAACGTATACCAAATATCGTCAAATTGCTCAGCAGCAAGGTTATGACTTAAAAGAGTTTACCTTGACGTCGCAGAGCAACCAAACGGTGAATCTAGCACCATAAGCGTTATAACTAAATTTACTGCTTTAATTAAACCATATAGCGATTATTATTTAATTACGTCTCGAATAAGGCAGCATATATAGCTGCCTTTATTTTTATTATTAGCTGTATATGAGAATTATATATAGGAGCTATATACGAGAGTAAAACCTATTATGGACGCTAGCTAATCGGTTACTACTGGCAAAATGAGGCGTTTTAGGCTAAAATCTAGGCGATTCAAATACTCTAGCGTCAATAACCCATATTGATAGTGGTTGATTATCATATTAGAGTCGCCATTTAGAGCATACACGACCTATCTATTTTACACTTCTTCATATTTTATTGATCATACATTACTGACCATAAGGATGTTTCTCGTGAGCAACGCTGATACCTTACGCCAATTACATCAAGACCACTTGAACAACTACAACAATCAAGAGCAACAAGCGATTGAGCTTATGGGGCTACTAAACAAGCTCTATAACAAGCAAGACGTACAAGTGACTTTGTTTGGCGAAACGCTAGACTCTACCTCAGTTGGTCAAATACTTGCTTTACATCAAAAAGTAGCACTACGCGACCATGGCGCCAAAGCTATCGATATCGCTGATACTCTAGCAATGGTAAAAGTTATCTCAGAAAATACTGATATCCAAGCCACTCGTATCGATGTTGGTCAACTGATTGCTAATGACACTGACTTACAAACCGCTCTACAGTCTATCAATAACGCTGGTGCTGTAAATGGCGCAACGGACGTTGTACTGTATGGTTTTGGCCGTATTGGTCGTATCTTGACTCGTCTGCTATTGTCACAAGCGTCAAGCGCAAAAGGTCTACAACTAAAAGCGATCGTTGTACGTCCAGCAGCTGCTGGTGACTTGGCTAAGCGTATCTCATTGCTTGAGCGTGATTCAATCCATGGTAGATTCTTAGGCGGCATCAGCATTGATGATGATAATAACGGTATGATCGTTAACGGTCGTTTTGTACAAGTTATCTATGCGAAAGATCCAAGCGAAATCGACTATACTGCTTATGGTATCGACAACGCTCTTGTTATCGATAACACGGGTATTTGGAAAGACGAAGCGGGCCTTGGTAAGCATCTGCAGTCTACTGGCGTGAAAAAGTGCTACTAACAGCACCTGCTGGCGGCGATATTAAAAATGTCGTTTATGGTGTAAACAATGATACCGTTGGTGACGATACGATCGTTAGTGCTGCTAGCTGTACGACCAATGCGATTACGCCAACGCTGAATGTATTGAATGATGAGTACGGTATTGTAAATGGTCATGTAGAGACTATTCACTCATTTACTAATGATCAGAACTTGGTTGATAATTATCATAAAGCAGACCGCCGTGGTCGTAGTGCTGTGATGAACATGGTTATCACTAGTACTGGTGCTGCAAAAGCTGTTGGTAAAGCATTGCCAGAACTAAATGGTAAGCTAACGGGTAACGCTATTCGCGTACCGACGCCAAATGTTAGCTTAGCCATCTTGAACGTGAATCTGAAAACTGCTCCAGCAAGCGCTGATGCGTTAAATGAGTTCTTGCGTAAAATGGCTAACAGCAGCACTTGGCAGTCGCAGATTGCTTATACAGATTCTACAGAAGCGGTATCAACGGATTTCGTTGGTACGACTCATGTTGGTATTATCGATGCTCAAGCGACTATTTTGACTGACAACCAAGCCATCGTATATGTTTGGTATGACAACGAAGTAGGTTATAGTACTCAGGTATTGCGTTTGGCGACGCAAATGGCCGGAATCAGCTACGCTCAGATTCCAGCATAGATTACTAAATACAGTAGAGCAATAACGTCATACCAAGTATAGTAGCGCTATCGTGTCACAAGAATGGCGCTGTAGCAGATGCTACTTTGAATAGCTTGGTAGGACTTTAACTGTCATACTTAAACACCCGATAGTCCGATTGATTATCGGGTGTTATTGTCATAATGGGCACTAAGTAAAAGTAGACTTTATACAGTGTTTATTTTGACGCAACAACATAGCAAAACCCCAAAATACAACCGTTGGTTGTAACCAGTTTATAGACTGGATTGTGAATTAAGGAACGTAAGATGCGATTTATTGATGAAGCCGTCGTAACGGTAAAAGCAGGTGACGGTGGTAACGGAATCGCCAGTTTTCGCCGAGAGAAGTATGTCCCACGTGGTGGACCTGATGGTGGTGATGGCGGCAAGGGCGGAGATGTATATGTCATTGCAGAAGATAACACCAACACTCTAGTTGACTATCGTTATACGCGTCGTCATGATGCCATGCGTGCTGAGAACGGCCATAGTAGAAACTGTTCAGGTAAAGGGTCTGATGATCTTTATTTACCAGTACCAGTTGGTACCACGGTAGTTGATACCGAAACAGACGAAGTATTGGGCGATTTGATTGAGATTGGCCAGACACTACTGATTGCCAAAGGTGGTGATGGTGGTCTAGGTAATACCCATTTCAAAAGCTCGACCAACCAAGCACCGCGTAAAGCGACGTCAGGTTTTGAAGGTGAGCTAAAAGTTCTTAAGTTTGAGCTAAAAGTGGTGGCTGATGTTGGTTTGATTGGTTTGCCTAATGCTGGTAAATCGACTTTTATCCGTCAAGTCTCTGCTGCTAGACCGAAAGTGGCTGATTATCCTTTCACCACGCTAGTACCAAACTTGGGTGTGGTCGATATTGGTCGTCATCGCTCATTTGTAATGGCCGATATTCCTGGCCTTATCGAAGGTGCATCAGAAGGCGCAGGACTTGGTATTCGCTTCTTAAAACATGTTGCGCGTACGCGTCGTCTGCTACACTTAGTTGATGTCAAGCCTGTTGATGGCAGCGACCCAGTCGAGAATGCCCGTGTTATCTTAAACGAGCTTGAGCGTTTTTCTCCTGAATTGGCTAATTTACCGCAGATTTTGGTATTAAACAAAATCGATCAGGTCAATGATGAAGATTTGAATGCGCTTTGTACTCATATTGTCGCAGAGCTTGGTTGGACTGGTATGGTCTTCCGTACGGCAACGCTAACTGGTGAAGGCGTTGATGCGGTCAAATATCATCTAATGAATGATATCGAACTTGAGCGTGAGCGTGAAATAGAAGATCCTATCTTCGCTGAAGCACAAAAAGAACGTTTTGAGCGTTTAGAAGCTGAAGTACGTCTTAACACTGAAGCACAGCGTGAAGCATATCGTGCAGCTCGTAAAGCGGCGCGTGAAGGCTTGGATGCGTCTGATTTTGACGACGATGATGATGATGGCGTTGAGGTAATGTACGTTCCTTAAGCTAGTATGCTTGAGCAGTTATACTTGAATTGTGAATTTAATCCCTACAATCAATTGATATGAAAAAAAGGAGTTTATATGGCAGATGACATAGCAAACACGATGGAAGAAGCAAGATTTGTTAAGCAAACTCGCAACTTTGATATTCAGCGCGTTATTGTCAAAATTGGTTCATCACTATTAACCAATAACGGTCGAGGGCTGGATCGTACTGCCATATATGAGTGGGCAAAGCAAATTGCTAAGCTGCACAAAAAAGGCGTTGAGGTACTGCTGGTATCGTCAGGTGCTGTTGCTGAAGGTGTGGTACGTATGAATCTTGAGGAACGTCCCAAGAAACTAGCAGCACTACAAGCCTGTGCTTCTATTGGTCAAATGGGGTTGATTGAAACATGGTGGTCAGCTTTGATTCAGCATGGCATTCAAAGCTCGCAGCTCCTGCTAACTCATGATGATTTATCTAATCGTAGTCGTTATCTCAATACGACTGGGGCGCTGACACAGTTATTAGAATGGCGCGTACTACCTGTTATCAACGAAAACGATACCATCACGATTGATGAGATTAAATTTGGCGATAACGATACTTTGGGTGCGATGGCAGCCGCGATGGTTAATGCTGATTTGTACATTATCTTAACCGATCAAGAAGGTGTCTTCACTGATAACCCACGTGATAATCCTGATGCCAAGATGATTCGTCAAGAACGTGCAATGGCGGATTATTTATTTGATATTGCAGGAGACGGCGGTAAGCTTGGACGCGGTGGTATGTTGACCAAAATCCGTGCTGGACGCCTTGCGGCAATGGGCGGATGTCCTACCGTTATCGTCAGCGGTGCTATCGATGACGTTATTACCCGTGTGGTATCAGGCGAAGCTGTAGGTACGTTGCTGACGACCAATGACGAAGATAAAATCATCGCACGTAAACAGTGGCTAGCAGCGCATCTACGTATGTCAGGTAGCTTGGTCGTTGATGCAGGTGCTGCAAGAGCATTGACTGAGCACAATAGAAGTTTATTGCCAGTGGGTGTTGTAGAAGTGCAGGGCGGTTTTGATGAAGGTGATGTGGTAGAAATTATCCATCAAGATACAGGCGAACGTATAGCCGTTGGGCAGGTAAATTTCTCATCGAATGATGCGCGCCGCGTCGCTCGTGAGCGTACCGAACAGTTCGATAAGATCTTTGGCAGTAGCGAAGAACGTGTCGTCATGGTACACCGCGACAATCTTGCATTAACTGTATAGCGCTTTCATATAACTTTTTTTATTCAACTTATTTTATCCAGCAAAATATCCATTTATAAATATGGATATTGTGCTGTTTTGGAGATTTGTACATGAGTGCTTCAGACGGTAGTAACTCGGTTCAGCAACAGTTTGCACCTTTAAAAAATGATAGATTGCTACGTGCATTACGTTTTGAACCCATTGATACCACACCGGTATGGATGATGCGTCAAGCTGGTCGTTATTTACCAGAGTATAAGGCCACTCGTGCTGAAGCGGGTGACTTTATGAGCCTGTGCAAAGATACAGACCGAGCTACTGAAGTGACTCTACAGCCATTGCGCCGCTATGACTTAGATGCTGCTATTTTGTTTAGTGATATTTTAACTATCCCTGATGCGATGGGATTGGGCTTGTATTTCGAAACAGGTGAAGGTCCTAAATTTAAGCATCCTATTCGTACGCAAGCAGATCTTGATAGATTGCCAGTGCTTGAGCCAAACGATTCTCTAGACTATGTCATGCGTGCTGTAACCAGCATTCGTAAAGCATTGAATGGTCAAGTTCCATTATTTGGTTTTTCTGGTAGTCCGTGGACATTGGCTACTTATATGATAGAAGGCGGTAGCTCGAAGGATTATCGTTATACCAAGGGCTTTTTGTATAGTAACCCTGACTTTTTACATCAGTTATTAGACAAGCTTGCAACGTCAGTTATTGACTATTTAGATGCCCAAATCGTCGCTGGTGCTCAAATTGTACAAATATTTGATAGTTGGGGCGGGGCGTTAGGCCATCGTCAATTTATCGAATTTTCACACATTTATAATAAACGTATTGTCGCCGAACTAAAGGAACGTCATCCACAAGTACCTGTAGTGCTATTCACTAAAGGCGGTGGGTTATGGCTTGATATTCAGGCTGACAGCGAAGCAGATGTGTTAGGTCTAGACTGGACGATGCCGATTGATCGTGCACGTCAAGTATTGACTGAAAGTCAGCGTCAATTGACCAAAAAGCATAAAAAACTGCAAAGCAGCAAAGCTATCCAAGGTAATCTAGATCCAGCGACGTTATATGGTTCGCCTGCAACTATCCGTTCGGAAGTGAATGCGATGCTTGACCGTGCTTACGCTGATGGTGAAAAGACTGGTTACATAGCAAACTTAGGTCATGGTATCACCCAGTGGGTCAACCCTGACAATGCCAAAGTGTTTGTGGATGCAGTACACGACTATAAAATTTAAGAATCAGAATATTTAGAGAGTGATTCTGTCTTTGTTCTGTATTTGTAGAATTGCATGATTTGTAAAATTACACGTATTACAGGCAAATATAGAATCTATCAGTGCGTATTTAGTATTTACCAAGAAAAGGGTGTTTTATGATTTCAGCAGCGATCGTCGGTGGCACAGGCTATACGGGTATTGAGCTCATTCGCTTATTATCTGCTCATCCTGAGGTTTCTATTGATTTATTAACTTCTCGTAGCGAAGCTGGCACTCGTGCTGATGAAATCTTCCCAAGCTTACGCGGTGTGTCTGACATCGTTTTTAGCGACTTGGGTGATAATACGCTTGCTGCATTGCAAAAATGTGATGTTGTGTTTTTTGCGACGCCACATGGCGTAGCAATGAAGCAAGCTGAAGCGCTTACTCAAGCTGGCGTCAAGGTTATCGATTTGGCTGCTGATTTTCGTTTGCAGTCACTGACTGACTTTGAGCATTGGTACAAGCAGTCACATGCTTGCCCTGAATTGTTGAAAACAGCAGTCTACGGCTTACCAGAAATCAATCGTGACAAGCTTGCGAATGCGTTACTAGTAGGCAACCCAGGCTGTTATCCAACCACTGCGATTTTGGGTCTAAAACCAATTATCGAAGCTCAGAATAAGCAAGCAGAGCGTTTGATCGAGTCTCGTATTGTAATTGACGCAAAATCTGGTGTATCTGGCGCAGGTCGTCAAGCATCACTTGCACTCAATTATGCTGAGACAACAGATAGTTTTAAGGCTTATAGCGTCGAAGGTCATCGTCATTTACCAGAGATTGAGCAGGGTGTCGCACAGTTATTAGACAGTCAATTTACGCACCGTATTCGCTTTTTGCCGCATTTAGTACCGATGATTCGTGGCATGCTCAGCTCTATTCATATGGAACTGACCGATGCTGGTGCGGCTATCGATTGGCAGCAAGCGTTTGACAATAGCTATGCGTCAGAGTTGTTTGTTGATGTCATGCCAAAGGGGCTTTATCCCGATACGCGCAGTGTTCGCGCTAGTAACCGTTTACGCATTGCGGTACATCAGGACAATGAGCGCGCTGAGCTAACAGTTATCGTTGTTCAAGATAACTTAGTCAAAGGTGCTGCTGGGCAGGCTGTTCAAAACATGAACGTGATGTTTGGTTTTGACGAGTCAATGGGGCTAAACTTTGCACCGATTGTTCCTTAATATCAACGACTTCATATTCCAATCATTCACATTTGCGGTGCTAGGTATTGATTATAAATTCGGCTATAATGACTTGCCCTTACCCTTAAGAGATACTGTCTAAATGCGTTCTCAGCTCGTACTACGCTTTTGCTCACAGCCAGCACGTCTATCGTGCAAAGACTTGGTTATAGATAGCTTGGAGCGCAAACAGCATTCCTTTAGAAATAATAATGTCCCTATAAGTGGTATTGCTAGCTCACAACGCGGCGCTTCTACATTGGTATTGGCACTGTTTGTAGTGGCTGTATTAGTGACAGCGGTGGTTGGGCTGGTATTCGGTCATAAGCTTGGTTACCAACGTGGCCTTCATTCGATGGAAACAGAAGCCAAGCAAGCAATCATCGATAGCACTGAAGCGACACAAGCATTAGAAGACTTGCGCCTTAGCAATAAGATAGCCACTAACCAAGCGGCAACTGCCAAACAAGAACTGGCCATCAGTTTGGCTAATTTAAAAGAACTGCGTGAAAGCCAGCAAGAATTAACAGTAGAAAATAAGCAAGTATCGCAGCTCAATGAGCTATATTCAGATGTCATCCGTAAGAAAGGTGGCATGCCTTTACAGGTATTAGGTGCCAAAATTTCGCCATTACCTGAAAATGCTTTTGAGTATGGTTTTGATATTGGGATGCTCAGTAGCGATGGTCAAGCCAAACGATTGAGGCCTGTATTGACGCTACTTAACAATGATGATCTTGTAGAAGTACCTCTTGACCCTGCATACCATATGATCGAAGGTATCGTTCGGATACGTGGTCGCTTTGTAATGCCATCAGGCTTTAGACCATTGCAAGCCAAACTGACTTTGCAAGCTGGTGGTCAGAAAGTAGAGCAATTGTATGACTGGAAGCTCGGTGATAGTGTGGATAACATGCTACCATCGCTCCTAGATTTACCAGAAGTTGATGAAAGTCCTATCGTACCTTAATTACCTCATGTCTTAATAAAATACTCAGTGACGATGCTGTGGTTGAAATCAAAGCACAATGACCTTAATTAGTGGTTGTGCTTTATACCATGCCTTATCGCCTGCCTTAACATTCTCTATCTTAAACTTACCTTATAATTATATTTTGATTATGATGAAAAAAATGATATCACAAGCCACGCCAACGGTTGCTGATTGGCACTTTCCCAATATGCCTGCTCATCGTGCACAAGACGGTGATACCGATGGCGAAACGTCACCGCAAGCAGATGTATTGGTCGCAGAGCCTGAAGTAGCCAAACCGCCCATGTATGCGGTCGTTATGTACAATGACAACTACACGCCGATGGAGTTTGTTGTATACATATTGCAGTCAGAATTTCGTCATAGTATGGATTCTGCAGTTGAGATTATGCTGACCATTCATAATAGCAGCAAAGGCATTGCTGGCATTTATCCCAAAGATATCGCCGAGACTAAGGCCAAAAAAGTAAATAGTCTGGCACATCGTGAAGGTTATCCGCTATTGACCCAAATCGAACCGCATCAAGGCGAGTAGAGCAATTTATTAATTTCTTATACTGATATATGGCTCTATTAAAGCTTTACCTATTGTTCTCTACTTCTAAGCAATCCATATCAAAGCTCACCTTTATAGTGAGCTTTTTCGACTTTTCAGTCATTCCCTTTATATACAAGTATAATCTTTTAAAATAGTTTTATTATCCATATAGTATTGATTTTTATAGCTAATAACCCTATCTATTAAACAGCCTGTCCAATAGTTTTAGACTAAGTATCTCCGTTGAACTTGATAAAACTCCGTCATTTCTAGCTTTTCAACTATCAATCTCTCTTTCTATCTAATCAGTTTTTCAACATTTAATATTCGTTATTAAGGTTGTCGCTACTAGCTTGTAGCACGCTTTGATACATTTTAGTCTGTGTTAATAGATTGACTCCGTCGAAGTATCGTGTTGATATAAAGAAAAGCGGCCATGGATAGTTGTGATTACTGTTGGCTGATAGCGAGATTATAGTATTTAATCAATAGTCTACCGCTCACCTCATTTATTCATGACGTCTAATAATACGAATATAGCCCTTGAACAATTCATCTATCGCCCTGATTTACTTACTAACTCATTCATAAAACTATCAATTATAAAGATAGATATAACCGTAGGAAGTTGTTATGTTAAGTCGTCATCTTGAAGTTTCTCTACGTTTAGCAATGACGCTTGCGCGCCAAAAATCGCATGAGTATCTCACTGTTGAACACTTGCTTTTGGCCTTATTAGAAAACACTCATGCTGCCAATACGTTGACTGCTTGTAATGCTAATGTCTCGGCGTTGCGTACTGAGCTTGAGGTTTATATTAATAAACACACGCCAACTATCGATGCTGATACAGAACAGTCACCGCAGCCGACTCAAAGCTTTGATCGTATTTTGCAACGTGCTATTTTTCACGTGCAGTCGATTGGTGGTGGTCGATTGGTAGAAGGTTCTGATATTTTGGTCTCTATGTTTTCAGAACATGATACCTATGCTGTCTACCTGCTTAAAAAACAGGGCATCAGTCGCCTTGAGTTAACCCAGTATTTATCACATGGTCAAGATAAAGAAGAGCCATCTGAATCACGTGGTTCTGCAGGCACTGAGCGTCGTAGTGCTTCTGAAAAGACCAACAAAGATCCCTTGGTTGAATTTGCAACCAATCTAAATCAGCGAGCTGCTGAAGGTAAAACAGATCCTTTGATTGGTCGTGCTTCTGAAATTGAACGTGCTGCCCAAGTACTGTGTCGTCGTCGTAAAAATAACCCATTGCTAGTAGGTGAGCCTGGTGTAGGTAAAACCTCTATCGCTGAAGGTTTAGCATGGTTAATTATTAATGACAAAGCACCGAAGCCCCTTAACGGTTGCGTGATTTATAGCCTTGATATTGGCTCACTGATTGCGGGAACTAAGTATCGCGGTGACTTTGAAAAACGCATGAAGTCATTGCTTGATGCGCTAAAGAAAAACCAAATGCTATTCTTTTTATCGATGAAATTCATATGATTATTGGTGCTGGTTCATCTATGAGCAGCAATATGGACGTATCGAACCTTATCAAGCCAGCGCTTGCTAACGGTGAGCTGCGTTGTATCGGTTCAACAACCTTTACTGAGTATCGCCAAGTATTTGAAAAAGACCATGCATTGTCACGTCGTTTCCAAAAAATCGATGTTAAAGAACCGAGTGTGGATGATACCATCGATATCCTGCGCGGTCTGAAACCTCGTTATGAAGAATTTCACAATGTTGAGTATACGGATGAAGCGTTGGTCACAGCGGTACAGTTATCAGCCAAACATATTCATGAGCGTTTCTTGCCTGACAAGGCTATTGATGTGATTGACGAAGCAGGTGCGTATAAGCGCTTAGGCGTGGTGCCTGATGTCGATGATATCGAAGCGGAAGAAAGTTTCATTGCTGATTTAGAGCAAGATTTTGATGCGCAGATTGATGCTGATATCGAAGGTATCGATGGTGATACAGATAATGAAATGCAGGATGAGGCAGCGACTGCGAAAGCGAGCGATAGTGCTAAATCAGCAGATGGTGTGAAATTATCAAAAGGTCAAAAGCCACCGATGAAAATCGATGTGGCTGATATCGAAGCTATCATTGCTAAACTGGCACGTATTCCACCTAAATCTGTATCGAGTGATGACAAGAGTATCCTTGAGCACCTAGATCGAGATCTAAAGCACTTGGTATTTGGTCAAGATGAGGCGATTGCTACGTTGGCTGATGCTATCAAGCTATCACGTGCAGGATTAAAAGCACCAGATAAGCCAATTGGTTCGTTTATGTTTGCAGGTCCGACTGGTGTGGGTAAAACAGAAGTATCGCGTCAGTTAGCGAACCTGTTAGGTGTAGAATTAGTACGCTTTGATATGTCAGAGTATATGGAAGCGCACACGGCATCACGTTTGATTGGCGCACCTCCAGGTTATGTTGGCTATGATCAAGGCGGCTTACTCACCGAAAAAATCAATCAGCATCCACATTGTGTATTGTTGCTTGATGAGATTGAAAAAGCGCATCCAGATGTGTTCAACTTGTTACTACAAGTGATGGATCATGGTACGTTGACTGATAACAATGGTCGTGTGGCCATCTTTAAGCAAGTCATCGTTATTATGACAACGAACGTTGGTGCTGATAGTATCAGTCGCTCGTCAATGGGCTTCACGCAACAAGACCATAGTCGTGATAATACAGAGTCGCTGAAACGTGTCTTTACGCCAGAGTTCCGCAATCGCTTAGACGCCATTATTCAGTTCAATCCTCTAGATACGTCAGTTGTTGTATCGGTTGTCGATAAGTTCTTGGTTGAATTACAAGTACAGCTTGATGATAAGCAAGTGACATTAGAGATTGATGACGATGTACGTGACTACTTGGCGGATAAAGGCTATGACCGTTTAATGGGTGCACGTCCGATGCAACGTCTGATTCAAGATGAAATCAAAAAACCGTTGGCAAGTATGATTTTGTTTGGTGATTTGGTCAATGGCGGTGTCGTACACCTGACCTTAGAGCCTAAAGTCGATGATTCCCAAGAGAATGATACAATGAAGCCTGATAAGGTGTCAGACAAAGGCTCAGCTGATAGTCGTATTATTCTGACAGTTGTTGAAACTCATGAACCACAACCTGACTCTGAGTCTTTAGCCAGTTAAGTTGTTTAATGTTGATGTCACAAAAACGGCTACCGTACTACTGCGGTAGCCGTTTTTTTATTGCTATAATTCATCAACAAAGCGTACACCATTTTTTGTTAGTATGATTATTTACAGTAAGCTAGCTTTAACAAAGCTATGGAACTTATAACAAGATAACAAGTATAAAAAGGACACACTATGGAACTATTTGATGAACCGACAACCAAGACTCCAGAACAAAAACAAGCAATTTTAGACAATGTCCGTTTACCAGAAGATTGGAAAACAGCGTTAGCAGATGAACTAACGTCTGAGAATATGGACAATCTACGCGCGTTTTTAAAGGAAGCCTATCAGTCGGATGATAGTATCTATCCGCCTGCACCATTGATGTTCAATGCGCTTAATCTCACGCCGTTATCACAAGTCAAAGTGGTAATCTTGGGCCAAGATCCTTACCATCGTCCAGGTCAGGCTATGGGGTTATCATTTTCTGTTCCTAAAGCCATTCCAAAGCCACCATCATTAAATAACCTGCTCAAAGAAATGGCAGATGACATTGGCATTCGCCCTTCAGCGCATGGCGATTTGACATACTGGGCGCAGCAAGGCGTTCTCCTGCTTAATAGCTCATTAACTGTCCGAGAAGGCGAACCAAACAGTCATCAGAATAAAGGCTGGGAGCAGTTTACTGATGCTGTCATCGATGCAGTTAATGAACAGACAAAGCATACCGTATTTATTTTGTGGGGTAGTAAAGCCCAGAAGAAAGGTAAGTATATCGATACCGATAAGCATTTGATCCTGACAGCGGTACATCCATCACCACTGGCGGCAAACCGTGGCGGCTTCTTTGGTACTAAACCTTTTTCTAAAACAAATGATTACTTGGTGCAGTATGGCCAAACTCCAATTGACTGGCAATTACCACAATAAATGCAAAATATACAGAATATAAGCTTAATGCCATATCAATCTTCAACTATTCAATCCAACACCTTTTGGTCAGTTGAAGATGTTAAATGGATGCGAGAGGCAATTGAACTTGCTAAGCAAGGTGCTGAACGAGGAGAGGTGCCGGTAGGTGCGGTATTGGTACATGATCAGCAGATTATTGGCCAAGGGTTTAATCAACCCATTAGTAGCCATGATGCTACTGCTCATGCAGAGATAGTTGCATTAAGAGATGCTTGTACGCGTTTAGAAAACTATCGATTGCCGCTACAGACTACTTTATATGTCACTCTAGAGCCTTGTACGATGTGTATCGGCGCATTAATCCATGCGCGTGTAAACAAGTTGGTGTACGCAGCGAGTGAACCGCGTGCCGGGATGGTTGGTAGTCAAATGAACTTATCATTACAACCTTTTTACAACCATAGTATTCAAGCCTATAGCGGGTTATGCAGCGAGCATAGTAGTCAAATACTCAAGACATTTTTTCGTGAGCGTAGGCAAGCGGCAAAAAAGAATAAGGCCACTATGTAAACTCAAAATACTAATAAACAAGATATCAGTCTTGGTGCTAGTGGTCACGATGATTTTTTGCTATAATATTGCCCTATTTGATAGCACCCATCTTAATAGGCTATTAAAGACTTAACATACGAATAAATATTGTTTTATTAATGACATACGATAAACGATATAAGTAACGCATATTATTGAGTAAGTATTATGACTAGTTCTACACCTGATAATGTTTTACTCAATACAGAGAATAGCCACATCTCATCAGTGCGCTATCCTGTTATTTGTATCGATGGTCCTAGTGGCGCTGGTAAAGGTACTGTTACATGGCGTCTGGCACAAGTGTTAGGTTATCAGTTGTTAGACTCTGGTGCGCTTTATAGAATTGTTGGTCTAAAAGCCTTTCAAGCGGGTTTAATCAGCGCAGATGCCAGCCAACCAATTGACGAAGATGCTGTATTAACATTAACTGAAAGCTTAGAGATAGCGTTTGTACCAAACAATGACTCAGGACGTGTAGATATCATTGTTAATGGACAAGCGGTAGGTGAGCAAGTACGCAATGAAACGGTCGGAGGCTATGCATCACAGATAGCTGTCTTTCCACAGGTTCGTCAAGCATTGCTCAAGCTACAACAAGATATGGCCACTCGTTCTGGTTTAGTAGCTGATGGTCGCGATATGGGTACGGTTGTTTTCCCAGATGCTGATGTTAAAGTATTTTTGACGGCCAGTGCTGAAGCCCGTGCAGAGCGCCGTGTGACTCAGTTGTTGAACGCTGGTCAAACAGCAGATTTTGAAGCGATTTTAGCGACGATAAAAGAGCGTGATGACCGTGATGAAAATCGTAGTACAGCGCCGTCGAAGCCTGCGGCAGATGCTTTATTACTTGATAGTTCAGCGCTTAATGCTGATGCAGTATATGAGCAGGTCAAAAAGCATTGCCAAGATAAAGGTGTGTTTTTCACTAGTTAGTCATTTAATAGCTAGTAAAAACAACATATTAAGTACTAAAAAGTTTCCTATTAATCATTGTTTTAGTATAAAATAATACGGTTAAGTGAAATTTTATTGAAGCAGTAAGAAAAATTTAGTTTATTCAAGATGTTGTATTCGATATAAGACAGTTGTTGTTAGTCAGTTTTTATTACGATGAGCTCGCTATCAACAAACGTTTTTTTATATGATTGCATGGGATATAAAACCAGTATTTCGTTCTATACAATCATAAATTTGATCCGTACTGTGCTGGACAGGATACGGCTATACAAAGGTAGACATAATGGAATCATTTGCTGAACTATTTGAAGCGAGCATTGAAGAGCAGGGCCTAGATATCGAGCGTGGCTCGGTTATTACAGGTGCTGTTGTGGCCATCGATAGCGATTGGATCACAGTAGATACTGGTCTTAAATCTGAAGGTATCGTCGCTCGTGAAGAGTTTTTAAGCGAAGAAGGCGAACTTGAAGTTGAAGTTGGCGATAGCGTTGATGTCGTAGTTGAAGCGGTTGATAACGGCATGGGTCAAACCTTGCTGTCACGTGAGAAAGCTAAACGTGTTGAAACTTGGAACTTCCTTGAAAAAATCGCTGATAATGATGAAATCGTTAAAGGTATCATTTCAAGCAAAGTTAAAGGCGGTTTCACTGTAGATATCGGTTCAGTACGCGCATTCTTACCAGGTTCATTGGTAGATGTACGTCCTATCCGTGATACAACGCATCTTGAAGGCAAAGAGCTAGAATTCAAAGTCATCAAACTTGACCAGAAGCGCAACAACGTTGTTGTTAGCCGTCGTGCAGTTATGGAAGCTGAAAACTCAGCTGAGCGCGAAGAGCTATTGAACAAGCTTGAAGAAGGCATCGAGATCGAAGGTATCGTTAAGAACCTTACTGATTACGGCGCGTTCGTTGATCTAGGTGGTATCGATGGTCTATTGCACATCACTGACATGGCATGGCGCCGTATCAAGCACCCATCTGAAGTTGTTGAAGTTGGCCAAGACCTAAAAGTTAAAGTATTGAAGTTTGACCGTGAACGCAACCGCGTTAGCCTAGGTCTAAAACAACTTGGTACTGATCCTTGGGATAACGTTGGCGGCACTTACCCAGTAGGTAGTGTTGTAAAAGCTCGCGTAACCAACTTGACTGACTATGGTTGTTTCGCTGAGATTTCTGAAGGTATTGAAGGTCTAGTACACGTATCAGAAATGGATCATACCAACAAAAACATCCACCCATCTAAAGTGGTTCAAGTGGGCGATGAAGTTGAAGTAATGATTCTTGATATCGATGAAGAACGTCGTCGTATTAGCCTAGGTATCAAACAAACTCTAGCTAACCCATGGGATGAGTTTGATAAGAAACATGAGCGCGGTGATAAAATCACTGGTACTATCAAATCAATCACTGACTTCGGTATCTTTATCGGTCTAGACGGTGGTATTGATGGTCTTGTTCATCTATCTGATATCTCTTGGAACGAAACTGGCGAAGATGCTATTCGTAACTACAACAAAGGCGACACCGTTGAAGCAATGGTATTGTCTGTAGATGCAGAAGCTAACCGTATCAGCCTAGGCGTGAAGCAGTTAAGCTCTGATCCATTCAACGAATACCTAGTCAATAATGACCGTGGTGCTATCGTTAATGGTAAAGTAAAAGAAGTAGATGCTAAAGGCGCTACTATCGAACTTGCTGACGAAGTTGAAGCTTATCTACGTGCTTCTGAAATTCAACGTGACCGCGTTGAAGATGCAACTAAGCATCTGACTGTTGGTGATGACGTTGAAGCGAAAATCATCAGTGTTGATCGTAAAACACGCAACATCAATTTGTCTATCAAAGCGAAAGACGAAGCTGAAGAGCGTCAAGCGATTAAAGATCTTGGTAGCACCAACACTACTGCTGCTCCAGGTTCTGATGCACAGCCAAAAACTATTGGTGATTTGATCAAAGAGCAAATGCAGTAAGCTGTAAGCTATTGATATAAAAGTAATATAAAAAAGCGACTTCGGTCGCTTTTTTTATGATTAGATTTTATTAATACAGTTAGTAATAGAGGTTTTTAGCCAAATGGGAAAACTCTTATTCCCATTTACGCTAATATCCGCTATCATTTGCACCATTGAGCAACGAGATGATAGTTATAAGCTTTTTATAGTCATAATGTGATTCTGAAGATTTTTTAAAAGATTCAGTCTTTATAATTCAATTATCCAAACGCATTTCATGCTATAGAGCGTTGACTTATCATCAGCTTATCCATCAATCAACAAGGCAAGCTTAATAATGCAGCAAGCGATTAACAAATCCGAATTTATTAGTAATTTGAGTGCAAACTGTGACAACATGGCAGATACCGTGGTTGATGACGCAGTGCGTGAAATCTTAAACTTGATGACCCATACTTTAGCCAATGATGGCCGAGTCGAAGTTCGCGGATTCGGTAGTTTTTGTCTACATCACCGCCGTGCCCGTATGGGGCGCAATCCTAAGACAGGTGAAAGCGTACCTGTACCGGCTAAAGCGATTCCACATTTTAAGCCAGGTAAGGCCTTACGCGAAGCAGTAAACGATACGGTAGCAAACGGTTAATTAAACCAGCACTGGCTATCTAACCGTCAAAATTTATCATTCCAAACAGAGGTAACTGTCTCATGCGCTTTCTACTATTTGTATTGCTATTCTTGAGCTTTGCCTATTCACTTGGTTTGGTATTGGCAAATAATACTGAGGTCGGAGTCAACCTACTGTTTTCACAAGCACCTACGATGAATCTAGGGTTGCTACTTATTTTGTGTTTGATGCTAGGTATTGTTATTGGTATTTTACTGGCATTGCTTATCTTTCGTGTGCTGCAAAATAAGTGGGAAATCTCACGTCTGCAAAAAGCAAACGCAAATCTACAAGAGCAATTGACTCAAGCCAATACAGTTATCGATCGTCAAGCAAGCGCGCCAACAGTAGATGAAGCTGTTTATGGTGCTTCTGCTGCCAATGTACAAAGTAGTGACGCAACTAGCCTAACTGAAGGCTCTACTCTGTCCAAGCGTAGACGAGATTAAGTCGTTAAGTGATTTTTTAGGTGATCTGCTAGGTGATAGCTTAACGATCGCAGTACTGACCTCAAATACAATACTTTGATAACTTCAAAATATATGGTAAAACCATGAATAATGTAATTAACTCTCCAGTTGTCGTCGCTCTAGACAATATGACGGTAGAGGCGTCTCTAGCGTTAGCTGACCAGTTAGATCCATCTCAATGCCGATTAAAAGTCGGTAAAGAGCTGTTTACCCGTTGTGGCCCTGATATCATCAAGGCACTGCATCAACGTGATTTTGAAGTGTTCTTAGACTTAAAATTTCATGACATTCCGAATACCACTGCTCAAGCAGTGTTAGCGGCCGCTGAGCTTGGTGTATGGATGGTGAATGTCCATGCTAGCGCAGGGTTAGAGGCCATGTCGTTGGCAAAACAGCGTTTGCTAGATAGAGATCTTGATACCTTGCTCATCGCAGTTACCGTATTGACCTCTATGGATAGTGAAGCGTTGATGCAAACAGGCATCACTGATAGCTTAGATACCCAAGTGAGCCGACTAGCACAACTGACTAAGCAAGCTGGACTTGATGGGGTGGTGTGCTCGGCTCAAGAAGCAAAGGCACTTAAAGCATTATGTGGTCAGGATTTTAAACTGGTGACGCCTGGTATTCGCTTAGCTGAAGACAATGCAGATGATCAAAAACGTATCTGTACACCAAGTCAGGCGCTAATAGACGGTTCTGATTATTTAGTCATTGGTCGTTCGATCACTCAAGCTTTAGATCCTGCTGCTAAACTACAGACAATACTTCAAAGTATTTAAGTTTGAATAAATGTTAAGAAAAAGACAGCCTAAATGGCTGTCTTTTTACTTTTTGATGGTATAGAAAAAGCTGCTACACTACTTAAATTTATTCTTACAACCTTTCTAAAATATAATAACTATATTAAAAACGCTCATTTAGCTAAATATCAGTAGTACTGCTATGAGCGTTTATCGCTAATTAGATTTTTAATAATAACGCCACTAAATGATGTTGAATAATATGAAATTACAGATATTGAGTGACTTACATATTGATAGTTATGCACGTCAATCGCACCCCGTTGGACATATTCCTAAAACTGATGCAGATCTAGTATTGGTAGCAGGAGATACTGCTAATAGCGACAAAGGTATGCCGTGGTTGCAAGAACAAGCGGCGCGCTTAGAAGTTCCCCTGATTACTATCGCTGGTAATCATGAATACTTTGATGAAGACGTATTGAGCTTTGACCATAAACTGGCAACTTGGGATAACTATGATACTGTGTCTAAAAAAGGCGTTCGCGTCTTACAATGTCAGCATATCGATATCGGTGATATACGCCTTTTAGGTTGTACGCTTTGGACAGACTATCAGTATCATGCTAACGAAGATACCATGGCTGCTGCTAGGCATTTTATGCGTGATTACAAGCAGATTTACGCAGGCAACGAACTGTTTTCACCTGAAGTATCTATGCAGATTCATGCTGAGCATCGTCAGTGGCTACAGCAAGCTTTGATCGAATCTTATAAACTTGGTAAAAAACTGTGGTAATGAGTCATCATAGCGTCAGTGCGTTATCGGTGTCTGAAAAGTATGCCAATCTACCGAGTAATGCGGCTTTCGTTAGTGACTTGTCAGGATGGATGCACGAAGACTGGGCACCGATGCTATGGGTACACGGACATACTCATGAAGCATTTGATTATAAAATTGGTAATACGCGAGTGATTGTCAATCCACGAGCTTATCCAAATGAGGTTAGCAGTACGGCATTAGAGTTCGCGTGGGACAAAGTCATTGATGTTGGCTAGGACCGTGTGTAAATATTTGGCAAATCTCCATTTATTCTAGGTATAGACTCTTTTGAATAACGCATTTTTCGAAAGAGTACATAGTATTTATAAGATATATTGCAACTAGATTTGTCTGTGGTTCATTCCTGATAAGAAATCTGCTAGGCTTGCTGTCATGAGTAAATATTTGAATAACACCCTGTCAAAAATATCTGCTGACAAGCTTGCGAGTCACACCCCAAGCGCGCCTGCACCTTCGCACCTACCAGATAGCATGATCTCTTCCGTCAGTCTATTGCCTGAAAATAAGCGACTGATTCTATTTACTAGGCACTCTTTACGAGAGCGCTCTGATGGTAATGGTTTTGCCAGCTATCAGTTACCGTTGACTCCTAAAGGCCGTATACTGGCAAAGTCTTGGGGTCGTTGGTTATCAGGTCATCTACCATATTCGCTCGACGTCGATAGTATTTCTAGCCCCATTGGACGTTGTATCGATACCGCGCAGCTGATGCAAGAGGGGGCAGGACTACGGCGTGACATTACGCATCAATCATTGTTAGTTGAGCCTGGTAGCCTTGTCACTGAACCTGAAATAGCCAATCCAGTATTTAAAGAAATTGGCGTCCTGAACTTTATCAATCGCTTTTTGCAAGGCAATTTGGAAGGGACTAAAAACACCTATCAGGGCGGTTTGGATATTCTGTCGCTTTTTTACCAGAATCAGCCGCAGCATGGCCATCTGATGCTCGCTGTGAGTCATGATACGTTGCTATCTGCATTCTTAGCGGTTATGTTCGATGTGGTAGAGATTGATTGGAATGATTGGCCAAAGATGATGGAAGGCGTGTTCTTATGGTTCGATGATAAACCCTTTGATCAAGCGAGCGCGCATTTCATTTGGCGGGGTCAAGTATATACTCGGCCGATTAGTTCATTGTTAGACAGTTATCGTGCAGCTGGTTACCATCCTAGCAAGTTGCTATTGCCACCAGAAGTGCAGTGGAATTAATGTTTTGTTTAAACATTGAAATGAGTTGATAGAGCCCCTATTCGTCGAATACATTTTGAATAGGCATAAAAAACCTTGCCACGGTATTAGAACCAGTAACAAGGTTTTAATCATTACGCTATAAAAGCGAAATGCGGTCTAACCAATACAAATCTTAAGCTTGTAGGCCTTTGATTGTTTTGTTTAGGCGGCTCTTACGACGAGCAGCTTTATTCTTATGAATAATACCTTTGTCAGCCATACGATCAAGAACTGGTACCGCTTTTTGTAAGCTTCGGTAGCCGCGTCATAATCTTTAGCTGCGATAGCCGCATCAACACGTTTTAAGTAAGTACGAACCATAGAGCGTTGTGACGCAGAGTTCTGACGACGTTTGGTGTTTTGACGGGCGCGTTTACGAGCTTGTGCAGTATTAGCCACGCGTATCTCCTTGATAAAGATAGATAAAAATATGAATGTTGATTGCAATAATGGGTTTAACAATCATCGGTGACGAGCAGCCGTCTCGTCAAATATGATGTCGATGTCTGATATTAAAGTATCTAATATGAATAGATCATCGTAAGCGCCAGAGCTGTTTGGAATAATTAAACAGCGTTGACGTGTAAAGCCGATTATCTTAGCAAATTATTGAACTAAGGACAATATATTTGATGATTAATGCTCAAAGAAGTTACGTAATATCATCGAATTTGGGTCATTCTAGTAACTAAATCAATAGTAAGCGTTGATAGACGTAGAGGGTTGATAAAATCTCTTACAATATATCCTATATAATAGCGTCAGTTATTGAGGAATTTAGGTATGATATTCTAACGATAGACCTTGATATAGGTATTTTCTCATCAATATAGTTCATCTAATGTTATATAAGTGGATAGGATATGCAGCGAAAAGCAATTGTGATTGGCGCAACGGGGTTAGTAGGGCAGCATTTGGTAAAGCAACTGAGTGAGCTTTATGACACATTGATTGTGATTGCTCGTCGCCCGCCACGCTACATTAATGCCAGCATGCGTTTTTATCAAATCAATGATTTTGATAATCTCTCTGAAGTGTTTGCAAGTGTCGGTGCCGATCGAACCACGGATGCTTTTAGTTGTTTGGGTACGACAAAAAAGCAGGCTGGTAGTGATGAGGCGTTTCGCAAAGTAGATCGAGACTATAATGTAAACTTTGCCAAGTTATGTCGTGACAAAGGGGTAGAGAATTTCTTTTTACTCTCCTCAATGAATGCGGATATTGACAGTCGTTTTTTATACAATCGAGTCAAGGCTGAGACAGAGCAGGCTGTTATGGCATTAGATTTTGGCCAATTGGTCGTCTTTCGTCCGTCATTATTGCTTGGTAAGCATAAAGGTCGTCCGCTTGAGAGCATTGGTCAAAAAGCCTTTAGACTTATCTCGCCGCTCGTGTCAGAGTCACTATCGTTACATCCTATTTCTGCTAAACGCGTTGCCAGTGCTATGGCCATGAGTGCTCATGATATCTACCATCGTAGTAAATATCGTACTGAACCTCAAATTAAGCATATCGACATTATCGAAAATAAGCAGATGCTAGCGATGACCCGTGTCAAAAAATAAAAGGACAGTTTTTCTAGTGACAGATTCAGTCTCAAAACTGGAAAGCTACAGATACCGATTGTTAATTATGTCAGGACAAGTTTGCATTAGAACAAGAATACAAGAGTAAAAAATACAATAACTATTATCAAAGCATCAATAAGTATTTCAATAACAGTCAGTTGAATCACTAAAACAAGGAGCAGAAGCAATGTCAGAATCGATACAAATGGATAGAGGGACTTTTGTCACTTGTGATCTATTGGATGCCAATCCTGAGTCGCAAGTATGCTTACCAAATATCGAAGGTAAGTCATTCCGTCAGTTTGGTGCAAAAGACAAATTCTGCGGTGAAATCGTGACGGTCAAGTGCTTTGAAGACAATAGCCGTGTTAAGTCACTGTTGAATAGCGATGGCAAAGATAAAGAAGGCAATGGCAAAGTGTTGGTCGTTGATGGTGGCGGCTCTATGCGATGTGCATTACTAGGCGATATGATTGCACAATCAGCTATCGACAACGGTTGGGCTGGGGTTATTGTATATGGTTGTGTCCGCGATATTGATGACATGGCAGCGATGAATCTTGGTGTGATGGCGCTTGGTTGTATCCCGCGCAAATCAACTCGCCGTGATGAAGGTCAAACGGATATCGAAATCAGCTTCGGTGATTTGACGTTGAATTCGGGTATGTTTGTTTATGCGGATAACAATGGCATCATCGCTAGTGATAAACCACTTATCAGCTGAAGCTTTAGGCTTGGCTTGATTAGCAAAAGCGAAAACCTCAGCTGATAAGTTGGGGTTTTTTGTTATGTAACGACAGTTAAAGCGCAATAATCGTTGTTAACCCTCAATCATTAATGGGTAAACTCTTAAGTGACAAACCGTTACGGCATAAGTTTTGGTAATTGCTCAAATATTCGTATAATAGCTTTCTGACTCCTTAACTTTGATCCTATTCTTTATGCCTATTACTGCTTTGACTGACGCGTTTGACCCTATTAACCAGCAGTTGTTTCCTATCCAAAATGCCGAGCGGCGTTGGCTAGCGCCTGTCCATGGTGCGGTCAGCAGTTTATGGTTGGCAAGCTTGGTGCAAACGCCTATGTGGAATGTTGCCGAGCGCCTAAAAGTTGTGGTGGCACGTGACCAGAACCAACTTAATCAGATAGAGACTGAGCTGGCATTTTGCGGAGTCGATGCTTATGTGTTCCCTGACTGGGAGACACTGACTTATGATGAGCTATCTCCGCATCAAGACATCGTCAGTGAACGTATCAATCTGTTGACAGATATGCCAAAAACGGGCGTGCTGCTTATTTCAATACAAGCCCTCATGCATCGCGTCGCACCGCCAAGCTGGTTGATTGGACAGCATTTTGATTTAAGTGTCGGCGATCGTTTTGATATCAATACCCAACGTGGGCTATTGGCAAAAGCAGGTTACCGAGCGGTTGAAAATGTCTTTGAACCAGGTGAGTTTGCAGTACGTGGCAGTATTATTGATATTTTTGCCATGGGTCAGCCTTTTCCGCTACGTTTAGACTTGTTCGATGATGAAATCGAAACGATTCGCTTTTTTCATCCTCAAACGCAGCGTACATTGACTGCCGATGATTTGAAGGCGATGTTAACAGGCAATGATACCAGTATGGCAAAAGAGTCATTGTCACTACTGCACAAAATGCCAGATATCTCTAAACCTATTGACCAATTTCAAATCTTGCCCGCAAAAGAATTCCCGCTCGATGAAGGGCGTGAGACGTTCCGCACGAACTTTGCTGCGATGTTCCCTAATACCAGTAGCCGTAAGTCTGAGCTGCACAAAGACGTAATGGCAGGAATTGCTAGTAGCGGATTAGAGTATTATCAACCACTATTTTTTGACTTAAAAGACTGGAAGGCGGAGAGTAGTTTATTTTCCTATTTACCAAGCGATGCGTTATTTATCACCGATGAATTAATCAATGAAAAACAAGCTGATTACTGGTCACAAATCCAGCGCCGCTACGAAGAGCGTCGCCATGATATTGATAAGCCTATATTAGAGCCAGCAATGCTGTATCTATTATCTAACGCGCTTAACGAGCAGCTAAACCAGTATCCAAGAGTGATATTAAGTGCTCGTGATGAACTGGCTACGATGAATGATGTGGCAGTTTCAGAAAGTATAGATGCCTCACAAATACCATTGCCAGTGAGTGTCACTAAACAACAAGGACTGGTGACATTAAGTGCTCAAGAGCCGCCACAGTTAGCAGTCAATCATCAAAAGTCTGAACCATTATCCGAATTGCTCGACTTCTTGGATACGCAATCAAAGACTTCAACACCCGTACTAATCGTTGCAGAAACCGCAGGCCGTCGCGAGATTCTTATTGAATTGTTCAAAGGCAAAATTGACATCAAGGCGTACGATAGCTTTGAGGCCTTTCTAGCCGCAGATAAAACCAGCGCTATTAACAACAGTCACCTACCGCATGTCGGTCTGACCGTGGCACCGATCGAACGTGGTGTCTATGTGCCTGAACGCTTGGTGTTAATTAGCGAGACACAGCTGTTTGGTCGTCAAGTCTTACAGACACGCCGTCGTCGCCAAAGCGGGGTATCAGAAGAGTTCTTAGTCAAGAGCGTTACTGAGATAACAGATGGCAGTCCAGTGGTGCATATTGAGCATGGTATCGGTCGTTATAATGGCTTGATTACCTTAGATGTGGGCGATGGCGAGCAAGAGTTTATCCATTTAAAATATTCTGATGACGCTAGTATCTATGTGCCAGTGGCCAATCTGCAAATGATTAGTCGCTATAGTGGCGGCGATCCGGCCTTAGCACCGCTACATAAGATTGGTAGCGGCAAATGGGATCGAGCCAAGCAAAAAGCATTGGAGCAAATTCATGACGTCGCTGCTGAATTGCTCAATATGCAGGCAAGACGTGAGGCCAAAGTTGGTATTCATTTTAAGATAGACCCATCACAGTATGAGCTATTCGCTAGCCAGTTTGCCTTTGAAGAAACCGCCGACCAAGCCAATGCTATTCATGCGGTAATGGAAGACATGAGACAAAACCAGCCGATGGATCGTCTTATTTGTGGTGACGTTGGTTTTGGCAAAACAGAAGTCGCGATGCGAGCCGCCTTTATTGCCGTTAGTGCTGGCTATCAGGTTGCCGTACTGGTGCCTACTACGTTGCTTGCTGGTCAGCATGAAGACAATTTCCGTGATCGTTTTGCCGATTGGCCAGTTCGCATTGAAAGCTTATCGCGCTTTGGCGGCAAAAAACATCAAGAAATGGTATTGGCTGATTTGGCCGCTGGTAAAGTGGATATTGTCATTGGTACTCATAAACTGCTACAACCAGATGTGAAATTTGCCAACCTTGGCCTGATGATTGTTGATGAAGAGCATCGCTTTGGAGTGCGTCATAAAGAGCGTATCAAGGCCATTCAAACAGATGTGGATAGCATGTCTATGACGGCGACTCCGATCCCTAGAACACTTAATATGGCGCTCTCAGGTATGCGTGATATGTCGATTATCGCCACACCGCCTGCACGACGACTTGCCATCAAAACTTTTGTAATGCAAAAAACAGAAGCTTTGATGAAAGAAGCCATATTGCGTGAGTTATTACGTGGTGGGCAGGTCTATCTACTACATAATGATGTTGCTAGTATCGAGCGTATGGCAGAGACCATTCGTGACCTAGTTCCAGAAGCGCGAGTAGGGGTGGCACATGGGCAAATGCAAGAGCGTCAGCTTGAGCAGATCATGCAGCAGTTTTATCATAAAAAGTTCAACGTGTTGGTTTGCTCTACCATTATCGAGACGGGTATTGATGTGCCCAATGCTAATACGATTATCATTGAGCGTGCAGATAAGTTTGGTCTTGCGCAATTACATCAGCTGCGTGGCCGAGTAGGACGTAGTCATCATCAAGCGTATTGTTACTTACTAGTGCCTTCCCTTAAAGGCCTCAAAGGCGATGCCAAGCGCCGTTTGCATGCGATCGAGCGTGCTAATACTTTAGGTGCAGGCTTTATGCTGGCAAGTGAAGATTTAGAGATTCGCGGCGCAGGTGAGATATTGGGTAAGCAGCAAAGTGGTAATATGCAGGCGATTGGTTTTAGCTTATACATGGATATGCTTGAGCGTGCGACTAAAGCCATTAAAGCTGGCAAGGAGCCTGACTTAAATACACCATTGTCGTTGACCAGTGAAATCAATCTACACAGCTCTGCCCTCATTCCAGAAGAGTATCTACATGACGTGCATCAGCGCTTATTGTTCTATAAGCGTATTAGTAATACCGATGATAAAGAAGCATTGACGGATATTCGTACGGAGATGATAGACCGCTTTGGAGCACTGCCAGATCAAACCAAGCAGCTATTCGCTATTCATGGATTACGCTTACAAGCAGAGCCGCTTAAGATTAACAAAATTGATGCCAACAGTAGTAGTATGACGCTGGAATTTGCGCCAGATACTCCAGTTGATGCGTTAGCGATTATTAAATTGATCCAATCAAATGGTCAGCATTATCGTATGAATGGCGCATCTGGTATCCGTTACCAAAATAGCGATAAACTGGCCACACCGCAACAGCGCGTAACGGTCATACAAGAGCTGCTGCGCTATTTTAGCGAGCACATGGTGACAGAGCCTGCTTAGTACATGGCTAGATATCAGTAGGCTCAGTAGTCATATTAAACCAATAAATTATGGTGCTATTTTATCAACCCGATAACTGATAAAATAGCCCAACTAACTTTTTAACCCTCTGTATTTTATTTGCATTAAACAACAAGAGAACCGTCATTATGTTCCAACTTCATCATAAACTTGCTGCTGATAGTTTTTTAGTGGGGGATTTTCCATTATCCACTTGTCGTTTAATCAATGACTGCCAATTTCCTTGGCTGATATTAGTGCCACGTGTCTCCGGTATCAAAGAGTTATATGAGCTGTCTGAGGCAGATCAAACACAGTTTTTACGAGAGTCCAGCTGGTTGTCGAGTCAGTTAGCTAAAACCTTTCAAGCTGATAAAATGAATGTGGCCGCTCTTGGTAATCAAGTGCCACAACTTCACTTTCATCACATTGTCCGTTATCAAAATGACATGCAATGGCCAAACCCAGTATGGGGTGTGCCAGCTGTCCCATATACTAAAGAAGTATTGGCGCAAATGCAGCAAACATTGATGATGGCATTACGTGGTCATCACCAAATGCCGTTTGATTGGCAAATGTAATTATCATTCTATCCTGCATTCAATAAGAGTAGATTGAATTTAAATTCAATATATAAAAGAGAGGCCAGATACTTAAATGTATCTGGCCTCTCTTTATTTAAATTTTAATAAAACTGTAAAATAGCAAATAAACTAGACAAAAGGTCGTCTTTTAGTCATCAGTAACCTTGTTTTACCTTATTTCGAAAGTATAATATATTATTAGATATATCTTATGATAAATCGTCATAAGGGCAAATGATGCACGTGTGCTAGTGTGATATATCCTTGTCTCTCATATCGCTCGAAACATTTAAGTGAAACTCATATGACCTTCTCAGAGACACTAAAATCAAGGTCGCCGCTGAAAGATGCTGGAGTTTGTCGTTTCGATTATCCAGAAGTGTTCGTTTTAATAATGACGGTTGTTTTGCGTGCTATGTATTACGACTTCCGTCCTATCTCAATGGCACTATTGGTTATTATTACATTGCCAAGTCTCCTGATCCTGATATACAACTACCGACGTCAAACTAGCTTTTGGACGTCTAACATCGTTATTATTCTATTATCGGTTGTCATTGGCTCCCTACAATTTTGTATGATCATATCAATCAGCTTGGCTGTTTTGATTGGTATACGTATCATTCTTAGCCGGCCTGAGAACCAGCTCAAATTGCTTACAGTGTCATTTATAACGGCTATTGTTTTTTATTACGTGGTTACCATTTTAAGTAATGATGAATTGGACTGCGGTGATAGTTGGCTACCACCTACAGTACTGCTAGCTAGTATGATTGTTATCCTATGTCAGTTTCGACGTATGTATCAAGAATATATTGGTTATAAGGCTTCCGCCCATAAGGCAGCGGGACGCCTAAGCACGATGGTATCAGTGATCAATAAGCTTACCCGTTTTGTACCACCACAAATTTGGGAGCCTATTGTCAAATCGGATAGCCCTGTTAGGGTTTCTAATAAACGTGCAAAAATAACTATCATGTTTTCGGATATCGTCGGCTTTACCGAGCTATCTGATAGTCTAAGCTCTGATAATTTGGCAGATATACTTAATACCTATATGCATTGCATGACGTCGATCGCTAATAAGCATGGTGCAGTGCTTGATAAGTTCATTGGTGATGGTATGGTATGTTTCTTTGGTGAACCGAATAGCCGTGGCTCGCGTCAAGATGCACTAGATTGTGTGGCGATGGCAATTGATATGCGCCGAGAAATGCGCACTTTACGTCAAAAATGGCGGCTAATGGGGTTTGAAGGCTTATATATACGTGTTGGTATCACCACTGGCTACTGTCACGTTGGTAATTTTGGTAGTAATAGTCGATTAAGCTATACCATCATTGGTAAAGAAGCCAATTTGGCCTCTAGGCTTGAGTCCTGTGCGGGCAAAGATCAGATATTGGTCAGTGAAAGCACTTACGATTATATATGCCATAACTATGAATGCGAGCACGTTGCCGCATTTTGCTTGAAAGGTATTGATGAAAAGGTCGATGCATGGCAAGTACTTGATCCTAGTGCCAGTACAGGTCATCTGTCTAAATGGGTTGACCACACATTGCCTGGTTTCAATTTGCATTTGAATTTCAAGGATATGAAAGACAATGATTATCAAGATATTAGAGCTCGTTTGAATTTTGCGCTAGAACTCATCGAGCAAGAGGAAGAAAAAGTAGTAAAGGACATAGCAGCAGAAAGTAAGCGTGAGGATGCCAATCGCAAATAAGCGTTTCAAGTTTGATATATTAAAATCATATATAGAAAAAGGCCAGCTATGTGATAGCTAGCCTTTTTAATCTTAACTAGGAAGTATTATCAGTGTTTAATGATTTTCTTTAGCATGATTGAGGGTATATTTAGGAACTTCGATGGTCAAATCCTCGTCATCAAGCATGACCTGACAAGATAAACGTGAGTCAGGCTCTAGTCCCCAAGCACGATCAAGCAGATCCGCCTCGATATCATCCATCTCATCCAAACTGTTGAAACCTTTACGTACTACAACATGACATGTGGTACAAGCTTTTGACATCTCACAAGCATGCTCAATTTTAATGCCTTTTTCTAATAGTGCTTTGCATAAGTTTTCACCAGCTTGTAGCTCAACTTCTGCGCCTTCAGGGCAAATTTCGTGGTGGGGTAGTACGGTAACTTTTGGCATAAATTATCTGTCCGATGCTAATCAATTTAAAAAATATTAGAAGTTAGCTTAACGTGTCAGTTAAGCTATATATGTCGATGTATTTATTACCAGTCTTTGGCACTAGTACCGGCCATACTGGTCTTGACGCTTTGATTCATAATACGTGCAGCAAAGGCATCACTA
Organism: Psychrobacter sp. ER1; assembly: GCF_048631835.1. Classification (NCBI taxonomy): domain Bacteria; kingdom Pseudomonadati; phylum Pseudomonadota; class Gammaproteobacteria; order Moraxellales; family Moraxellaceae; genus Psychrobacter; species Psychrobacter sp. ER1. Next base: position 1,007,139 of record NZ_CP184640.1, read on the forward strand.
TGTGGTTTGAGCTGTGCTTGTTGCGTTTCAATAAGTGCTAAGTCATCAGTGCTAAGAGAGTTACGTAGCGCTTGTATATTCTCTGCTAGTGACTGTTGTTCTTCGACAGAGAGTAATGCTGCAAATTCGTTAAGTGCCGACTCTAGGGCAAGTACTTCACGTTCCGCTTCTACTTTAGTCTCAATTAAAGACCGCGCATTTTTGTCTTCTTCTGCGTATTTAAACCCTGCAACCAGCAACTGTTCTTTTTGCTCATCTGATAGACCATAAGAAGGCACAATCTCGATTTTGCTTTCTGTTTTGGTCGTAGTTTCTTGTGCACTGACAGTAAGCTGACCATTAGCATCAATACTAAAGGTAACTTCGATACGAGCAAACCCAGCTTTCATTGGCGGGATGCCATACAGCTCAAAACGTCCAAGTGAACGACAGTTCTCTACCGTCTCACGTTCACCTTGCACCACGTGAATCACCATGCCTGTTTGACCATCTTGATAAGTGGTAAACACTTGACGTTTCTTCACAGGGATTGGCGTATTGCGTGGAATAAGTACTTCGACCAAACCACCCATGGTCTCAAGACCTAATGATAATGGCGTCACGTCCAATAACAATAAATTGTTTTCACTATCACCATTAACCAATTGATGAGCAGTTTGGGCAGCACCTAAAGCAACTACCTCATCTGGATTCAGACGGCAAAGTGGCTGCTTAGCAAAAAATTCAGTCACAACTTGCTGTACTGCAGGCATACGAGTCGAGCCGCCCACTAAGATAACTTCATCTAGATCTGTAGTAGACAGCTTGGCATCGCGTAGGACTTGTTCGCACACGCTTAGGGTACGGCGGCTAACAGGCTCTACGATAGTTAGCACGTCTGTACGGCTTAATACGCCTTGATAAGATTGATCATTGACAGTGACATTGATGTCCACTTGCTCAGCATCAGTCAATGCTTGTTTATAAGCTTTTGCTTGTTGAGCTAGTATTGATTTGTCGTGCAGGCTTACGTCTTTTGGATCGATATTTAATTGTTTAATGATCCAATTGGTAATAAGACGATCGATATCATCGCCGCCTAGTGCGCTATTACCACCAGTTGCCAACACTTCAAAGACACCATCGGTAAGCTTTAAGATAGAAACGTCAAAAGTACCACCGCCCAAATCATAGATTAAGTAATAGCTCTCTTTTTTACTGTCTTCTGATGATTGGTCAAGCCCGTAAGCGACCGCAGCGGCCGTTGGTTCATTTAATAAGCGAAGTACGTTGATACCCGCTGCTTGAGCGGCATCTTTGGTTGCTTGGCGCTGTGCTTCATCAAAATAAGCGGGAACCGTAATCACGGCACCTTCAATACTATCTGCAGGTAAAGCGCTTGCTGCACGTTGCTCAAGAGCGGCTAGTATACGCGCCGATACTGCAACAGGAGAAACCTCACCTTGAGCCGTTACAAATGCAGGCATATCATCTTTATTGCCAGATAACTCATAAGGATGAGAGAATTTGATATCAGCTTGACTACGACCCATAAAACGCTTAGCCGAGACGATCGTATTTTTTGGATCATCTGCTAAATGAGCTAGGGCGTCATAGCCAACCAATGGCGTACCAGTAGCTGGATAATAGACAACAGACGGTAATAATGTATCTGTCGCTGCGCCTGCCTCTAAGACTTGTGCCTTACCTGAACGCACCACAGCAACCAACGATCGTGTAGTACCAAGGTCGATGCCCAAGCCAAATTTATGTTGGTGAGGTTGAGCGCTTTGATTGGGTTCAGCAATTTGCATTAAAGACATAAGGATAACTCAGAGATAAAATAAATAAGTGAAATGGAGCAAATATAACATATGCAGTACGAGAGCTTAACGTCGGTAATCTCATTCCATGGAATACGGATTCTGACAGTTTGATGCGCTTAGACTCAAAGATTATACGGTATCACGGTCACTATTTTAAACAAATATATAGAATTTAGCTTATTAGTGAGAGTCATAACCACAGATGTTTAGACGTATAAGTCATCATCATCTGAATGCGATGAATTTGCAACATCATCAAGCCCAGTCGTCACATCAGCATTTAGCTTAACTAAAAATTTTAGCTTCTGTGTCGCATCAATCGCTGTTTGCCAATCTTGATTTTGATAAGCACTGTTGAAGCGTTCAGATTGTATTGCTAGACGATTTGTAATTTGAGGATGTAATTGCTGCAAGGCTACAAGATCTTTGTCTTCGATAGCATCATCTAGATCCATACGCATCTGCATCGCATCTTCCAAAAAGTCTAAATCTGCGATTGAGTGCTCTATGTTTTGTGCTTGATCTGCCATGTCTAATAAATAACCGGCACGACTATCAGGAGCGCTTAGCGTTTGATACGCTTGATTAATTAAAGCCGACGCTTTTTCAGACTGCAACTGTGCTTGAACCATATCGGTCTGGTTTTTGGCGACATTATCAGGATGAAAGCGTTTTTGCAGCAATCGCAAACGTTGCTCTAGATTACTTTGGTTGATTTCAAATTGTACAGGCTGCTCAAATAGGGCAAAGAAGTTATCAAACTGTGGTTCTGAAGTAATATCTGTCATAATCTGATGCCTTGCTTTTTATTTATTTTTGAAGTCATGACCTAGCTAAGAATACTGAATCGCTTGGCTACTTAACTACATTAACCTTTCTTCATGGCTATAGCAGAGATACTGCACTATTCTTATGAAAGCTTGTTGAAGCATAAATCTATCAGTTTTCAGCCATTGAACCATTAAACTGTGAAAGACTCACCGCAACCACATTCACCCTTTTGGTTAGGGTTGGTGAATTTAAAGCCTTCGTTTAGACCTTCCTTTTCATAATCCATCAACAAGCCGTCTAAATACACGAGGCTTTTAGGATCAATAAAGATGCTAACGCCGCGACTTTCATAACGCGTGTCGTTTTCATCAGGGGTATCTACAAACTCTAAAACGTAAGCCAAGCCCGAGCAACCCGCCGTACGGATACCAACTCGAATGCCTTCGCCTTTGCCGCGATTGTCCAAAAAGTCTCGAACATGCTGAGCGGCGCGTTCTGTCATTTCAATCATGCCAACTCCCATTGACTATTAATCATAAATATCAATAAAAAAATCTAGATAAACTGACAACCAGAATTACAAGATTGCCAAAACAATAGGCTTGCGACTATTAGAAAACAAAAGGTGACAATTACATAAGTGTCATTGTCACCTCTTTAGCGTCAGTAGCGATTACACATTGCTACTTTAGCGTTGCTAGTACAACATAGCGCATACGCTAGCAGGCTTAGCCTAGTTTAACTTAGATCGCAGCTTCTTCTGCTGGAGCTGCTACGCCATGCTTACCTTTATAGTCGCTAATAGCGGCTTTAATAGCGTCTTCTGCAAGTACAGAGCAATGCACTTTTACTGGTGGTAATGCTAGCTCTTGAGCGATATCGTTGTTTTTGATTTCGCCAGCTTGATCCAAGCTCTTGCCTTTTAGCCACTCAGTAACGAGCGAGCTTGAAGCAATCGCTGAACCGCAGCCATAAGTCTTGAAACGTGCATCTTCGATAATACCATTATCGTCGACTTGGATTTGTAGACGCATTACATCGCCACATGCTGGGGCACCGACCATGCCGGTACCAACGTTTTTGGCGTTTTTGTCAAGATTACCAACGTTGCGTGGGTTTTCGTAATGATCAATAACTTGGTCACTATAGGCCATGGGGTTTTCTCCTAGTTAGATGATGAGTAGTCGTTTATCAACTTTAAATGTCTAACTACTCATCGATAATTGGGGTCAAACGCTTAATTTAATTGTCTGATCAATTGTTTAATAAATATATATTGCTAGCTATGCTAAAAAGCTATATTAGAAATTAGTGCTCAGCCCACTCGACTGAGTTTAAATCAACACCTTCTTGGTACATATCCCAAAGTGGTGATAGAGCACGTAGTTTATCAACAGCTTCATGCATCTGTTTGATAACAGTATCGATGTCTTCATCAGTGGTATAACGGCCGAAGCTGAAACGGATTGAGCTATGTGCTAACTCATCTGGGCGACCAATTGCACGTAGTACATACGATGGCTCAAGCGTCGCTGATGTACAGGCTGAACCTGATGATACCGCTAAGTCTTTAAGTGACATCATCAATGACTCGCCTTCAACGAAGTTAAAGCTGATGTTTACAATGTTTGGTACGCTATTCTCAAGATCACCATTTAAGTAAATCTCTTCGATGTCTTGTAGGCCATCCCAAAGCTTTTGACGTAGTTTGGCTGCATGTGCGTGATCTTCTTCATAGCGCTCATTGGCCAAAGCAAATGCAGCTCCTAGACCAACGATCTGATGCGTCGGTAGAGTACCTGAACGCATACCGCGCTCATGACCACCGCCGTGTTGTTCAGCTTTCAAGCGAATACGTGGCTTACGACGAACAAACAATGCGCCGATACCTTTAGGACCGTATGCTTTATGACCTGAGAAGCTCATCAAATCAATTTTCATTTCTTCAAGATTGATTTTTACTTTACCAACAGACTGTGCACCATCAACATGAAAAACTACGCCAGCTTCGCGAGTGATTTCACCAATCGCTGCAACATCAGTAATAGTACCAAGCTCATTGTTTACCATCATAAGTGATACTAAAATCGTATCATCACGTAGTGCTTCTTTTACTTGCTCTGGCAGGATAAGACCTGTGCCTGGCTGTGGCTCAAGATACGTAATCTCAAAACCTTCTTGCTCAAGCTCACGGCAAGTATCTAATACAGCTTTGTGCTCAATTTTACTGGTAATGATATGTTTGCCACGAGACTGATAGAAATGTGCTGCACCTTTAATGGCTAGGTTGTCAGACTCAGTTGCGCCAGAAGTAAAGACGATTTCGCGTGGATCAGCGTTGATTACTTCAGCAACTTGACCGCGAGCAGTTTCTACTGCTTCTTCCGCTTGCCAGCCGTAACCATGTGAGCGTGAAGCTGGGTTACCAAAGACACCATCTACAGTCAAATACTCGCTCATTTTAGCAGCTACTGATTTAGCAACTGGGGTAGTGGCGGCATAATCTAAGTATATAAGGTTGTTATGTTGGCTCATGCTGGGTTTGCCTCGCTGTTCGATAGATTAATAGTATTAATGTCTTTTATGGAAATATCTTTTGTAGAGATGTGCTGACGCTCTGAGACTGACTGCACGTTTTCCATATCTAATAATTGCGCTAATGTTATATTTTTCAAGTACTGTTCGATATGATTCGACAGTGCACACCACAGATCGTGAGTTAGGCACATTGTACCACCTTGACAGTCACCGCGTCCTTCACACTGCATCGCGTTTACTGACTCATCAACCGCAGATATGATGCTCATCACATCTATCTCATTCAATGGTTTAGCTAGGTGGTAACCACCTGCAGCACCGCGAATACTCGTGACAAGGCCGCGTTTACGAAGTTTAGAAAATAACTGTTCAAGATACGATATTGAAATCGATTGTCGTTTGGCGATATCGGATAATGATACAGCACTGTCTTGCTGGCTGGTCTGTAATGCCAAATCTAATAATGCGGTAACAGCGTATCTGCCCCGAGTAGTCAAACGCATGTGTTATCTCCAAACTTAATGTCATTTATGTTTAACAACGATCTTAGCCAAAGGTTTTAATAAGTACTCATAAGATAAAAAGAGCAACCAATAATACGTCAGCTAAGTTTTGTCTTATCGTTATTGAACAACAGATGATTAACCCGATGTGTGCAACGATTAAGGTAATTATACTTAATCCCGAGTAATTTAGTCAAGATTAAAGTGTGGTTCAATGGTTAATCAAGCTTATTGCTGTAATTGATAAAAACAATGATGTTTAGAAGAGATATATGAGTGAGACATAAGTAGCTTAATTCGTCTGCTACAAATATATTTGACTAAGTAAAAAATAAGCGTTCAATATCTATAAAAGACATTGAACGCTTATTTATAGGTAATTCAGCGAACCAAAACTAATTCATCAATAGTGCGATGACTGAGCCGATCATAATCACAAGTGCCACAACAGTGACAATCATCAACGTCTTTTGCTTGCTTTGAAGCTCTCTTACGGTTGTTTCAAGTTCACGGTTTTTAATGGTCAAGGTATTAATCTGTGTTTGCTGTTCTTTAATACGAAGTTTGTAGTTGTTCTTTTTTCTTCCAAGTCAGCTTCTGTAGGTTTGGTTTTAGTCTTGCCACCCTTTATCTTTTTGATCAAACCTTGAATCAAGCTGCCAAGCCCAAGTTGCATAATAAATTGTTTGACCAGTTGTACTTGAATCGACTCACCGCGCATCTGTAGCTTTTCGGTGGTTTCGCTATCATGAGTGGTGATGGCGTTGATAACTTGAATGCTGTAGGCATTGATAACCACGTCAGGCTCACTACGACCAATCGGCAGTTGCGCATCTAGTAACACGCCCTTGGTACTAAAGGTGGCAAATACTTCTACATGCGGTAAATACAGGCGAAGCGCCACCACGGTGCCTTGCTTGGCGAGCGGATAAGCGGCCTTACGCAGTTCAGGATCCAAACGTAACAGTAATGTCAGCGCTGACTCGATAAATACTAAAATGATATTAAGAAAAGAGTGAGACAACGTAGAACGCTTCATGTAAGTAATCCGTTTTTTATTTAGCAAGTTTTAGATATTGAGCAAACAGAAGTCTGTATTTGCCCAAGACTTGCAGTGATATTTTGCTTATAGTAACGTCTTTATAATAAAAAGTAACGCTAGTTTCTGTAGTGGCTAAACTATTACATTACAATTTAGCAGTCAATAAAGACACTCTTATTTATGACCAGTAATATACAAACTTAATGTATAGCAATGCATAGACAGCAATTGACAAATCTGTCAAAGCGTAGAAAATAGGAAAGCCAATCGTCTCAGTTATGCAGACTCGGTTATATATAAATTCTTAACGCTTTGCGTAACATTAGGTGTCAAATACGTAGTGTAGAGAACAAAAATATGTAAAATCGCTTGCGCTCCTTATGCTGCCTTGATATAAAGACGATAACAAAGAAGAACCTGTTAATGCGCCAGTTAGGTAGTTTTTATTGCGTAAGCACCATGAGAGCGTTACAATACTTGGCGTAAGCATTTATTACCCCTTAAACTTGAAGGAAATTTTATGAATAAGTCAGAATTAATTGATAGCATCGCAGACAAAAGTGGTCTAAATAAAACCCAAGCTGGTGATGCACTAAACGCTGTTATGGAAAGTGTTGGCGAAGCACTAGAAGCTGGCGATAGCATCTCATTAGTTGGCTTTGGTACTTTCAGTGTAAAAGATCGCAAAGCACGCACTGGTCGCAACCCTAAGACTGGCGAAGAGCTAAGCATTCCAGCAAGCAAAGTACCAAGCTTTAAAGCTGGTAAAAACTTAAAAGAGCGCTTGAACTAAGCCGATTTTTTAAGCATAAAATGATAGTCGATGGTCTATAGCTGAAGTAATGAGCTAGCCATCGAAGAGAGCACCTAATATTTAGGTGCTTTTTTATCGCTATAGTTTGTATCATGCGTCGTGAATATTTTGAGTCTGCATGAAAAATCACGTATCATAGGGCGCGCGATAGGTGTGTCATTTAAGTCAGATTTCTTTAGTAAATTTTGTTTTTTACTATAAAATGCATACGCTCTTACTCTTACCATTGCTAGCTTAGATAGCACTGATGTTGGCAGGTTGCACTTAACAGCTCCTAACAGTATTACAATGGTTTTTCATCAATATAGGTTAATAAAGCAGAGATAACTATGGATAAATTGCGCGATTTCTTAAAAAGCTGGCCAGGTCGCATTTTATTGATTTTATGCCTATCGCCGCTCGCTCTCTTGGGTGTCGAAAGCTATTTTGGCGGCAACGTCGATCCTAACCAGATTGCGCAGGTAGGTGAGGCAAGCGTAGGACTGTCCGAGTATCAAACTGCTGTCAATAGCCGTCGTTCTGAAGTACTAGAGCAAGTCGAAGATGCCAGCTTATTGAATGAAGATGTGCTTCATGAGCAAGTATTAAAAGGTCTAATCGACCGTACGTTGTTAGAGCAGCAAGCAGGCAAGCTTGGTATGACAGTGTCTGACGACACGATCAATCGTCTGTTACGTCAAGAAGAAATATTCCAAGATGCAGAAGGTAACTTTTCAAACGATCAGTTCTCAAACTTCTTGCGTCAACGCGGCATGACTAAAAACCAGCTATTTGCAGAATTTCGCAATCAGTTAAGCTTGGATCAATTAAATGCCAGTATCGTTGGTACGGCCGTTTATCCTATGCAAGCGGTCAGTCAATTGATTGATTTGCAACTTGAGTCGCGCAACGTTTGGGTACACCGCTTTAATTGGCAAGATTATGCTGATAAGGTTAAGCTTAGCAAAGCCGACATTCAATCATATTATGATGCCAACAAAGACACATTGAAAAGTGCAGCGATGGTTGACTTGGCTTATATCCAGCTCAGCCCGCAAACTATCAAGGTTGATGAAGTAACAGCAGAAGAGTTGCAGCAGCAGTATGAAGCATATAAGCAGAGCATTTCGGCTACTGATGAGCGTAAAGTCAGTCAGATACTGTTTACTGGTAAAGATGCCAAGACAAGAGCCGATAAAGTGAAAGCACGTCTGAATAAAGGTGAAGCGTTTGCTGCGCTTGCTAAAGCAGAGTCGGACGATCCATCAGGTGAAACAGGTGGTGATATCGGACGCTTTAATCCGTCAGTGTTTGGCAGTGATGCAGATACTGTACAAGAGGCACTAGAAGGGTTGAGCGTTGGTGATGTGACTGCGCCTATCAAGACTAGCTTTGGTTATCAGATATTTACGGTTACTGAAGACAATGGCAAAAAAATTCCAAGCCTAGACAGTATGCGTGATGAGCTGACTGCGAAAGCAAAAGAGTATAAACGTCAGGAAATCTATGCTGATAAAGTAACGTCAATCAATGATTTGGCGGCAGATGGCTTCAGTATCGAAGATATCGCACAGCAAGAAAACGTCAGTTTAAAGCGTATCAAAGATTATCGTAAAGTGAATAATAAGTCTGCATTGTCGCAACCAGCAGTGGTTAAACAGGCCTTTGATGAGTTTACTATTCAAGATCAAGCGGTAACGGCGGGCGTAGAAGTTGGTAACGGTACCGTATGGCTACAGCCAAGCAATTATCGTCCTACTAAGACGCTTGCTCTAGCAAATGCAACCCCAAGAATCACTCAAATACTTCGTCAGCAGAAAGCGACAGCATTAGCTTTAAAAGACGCTAAAGCATTGGCTGCTGGTATCAAGACGCCAGCTGATATAAGTAAGCAGTCGGTAAGCTTCCAATCACTGGGTGAGATTAACCGTCAAACGACGCAGCTAACGGACAAAGAGCGTGGATTGGCATTTAGTCAGCAAGCCGCTGATAACGGTGTTGTCGCGATCGCTAGTGAGACTGAGATGGGTGCAACGCTACTGGTTGGAGACCGTATTAAAACTGAGCAGCAGTCGCCACTGTCTGATATGCAAAGAGCGCAAACAGCCAGTATTATCCGTGACAATTTAGGCCAAGACCAGTTGCAAGACTATTTGGACTATCTACGTATGGTGTATACGGTTGAGATTAATGAAAGCAACATGGCAAACGCACAAGGACGCTAAGTATTTGCTAGTTTATTATTCTTATTCTTATTTTTAGACGTAAAAAAGCCACTGTATCGATTGATACAGTGGCTTTTTTTGGGTGATGCTTTAACGATAATTATCACAAATGTTATATAGACTGAAAATTAGTCGCAGTAATAAATACAATTGCTGTGACTAATCCCAGTCTTAAATTAATAGGTGATTGTTTAATGGCGGAAATGGCGCATGCCAGTAAATACCATCGCAATACCATGCTCATTAGCTGCTGCAATGGTCTCGTCATCACGCATAGAGCCACCTGGCTGAATGATAGCAGAGATACCTACTTCAGCAGCATTATCAATGCCATCACGGAAAGGGAAGAAGGCATCTGATGCCATAACAGCACCTTCAGTTGCTAGTCCAGCATGCTCTGCTTTGATAGCAGCAATACGTGCTGAGTTAACGCGGCTCATTTGGCCTGCGCCAACACCGATAGTACGTTGGCCTTTTGCGTAGACAATGGCATTAGATTTGACGTATTTTGCCACGTTCCAGCTGAACAGTAGATCTGCCACTTGCGCTTCAGTTGGTTGTACATCAGTGACGATTTTTAGGTCGTTAGCCGTGATTAAACCAAGGTCTTGCTCTTGTACCAGTAGGCCACCGTTGACACGCTTATAGTCAAGTTGGATATCGCGTTGATCTGGTGCTGGTAGCTCGCCGCATACCAATACGCGTACGTTTTTCTTAGTAGCTGTCGCTTCAAGTACACCGTCTTCGATACTAGGTGCAATGATTACTTCTACGAACTGATTGTCGATAATGGCTTTTGCAGCAGCAAGCGTCAACGGACGGTTGAATGCGATAATACCACCAAAAGATGATTCAGGATCAGTGCTAAAAGCAGTACGATAAGCAGCTACTTGGTCATTATCAACCGCGACACCGCAAGGGTTGGCATGCTTAACGATAACGCAAGCAGGCGCGCTGAAAGCTTTAACGCACTCAAGCGCAGCATCGGTATCAGCGATGTTGTTATAAGACAATGCTTTACCTTGTAACTGCTTAGCCGTTGCGATTGAGGCTTGTTTGCTTTTTAAAGGCTGGTTTTCAGTATAGAAAGCCGCGTTTTGATGCGGGTTTTCACCGTAGCGTAGGTCTTGTGCTTTTTCAAGCTGTACATTGAATGTACGTGGGAAGTTTTCTGGCTCTTGAGTTTCGTTGACACGGCTACCTAAGAAGTTTGCAATCATACCGTCGTACTGTGCCGTATGCTCAAACGCCTTTACTGCTAAGTCATAACGTAAAGCAGTCGTCAGTTCGGTGCCACCGTCTAAGGCGTTAAGTACACGGTCATAATCAGCTGGATCAGTGACGATACCTACATGAGCGTGGTTTTTCGCTGCTGAACGCACCATGGTAGGGCCGCCAATATCGATGTTTTCGATAGCGTCGTTCATAGTTACGTCAGCACGTGCGATAGTTTCAGCAAAAGGATATAAGTTCACGACGACTAAGTCGATACGTTCGATCGCATGATCACTCATTACTGCATCATCTGTACCACGGCGTCCTAGGATGCCACCGTGAATCTTAGGATGTAACGTTTTAACACGGCCATCCATCATTTCAGGAAAGCCTGTGTAATCTGATACTTCAGTCACGTCGACATTGTTTTCTGTGAGCAGACGATAAGTACCGCCAGTAGATAATAAACCAAAACCTGCTTTGAGAAGGCCTTGAGCAAACTCGACGATATTAGACTTATCGGAGACCGATAGTAGGGCAAGTGGGGTTGTACTCATAAGAAATTTTCCATAAAAAAGCCTGACGTAAACGTCTGGCAAGGTGATGATGACAACGGTATGCCGTATCATGATAGATAAAGCGCGGAACGTTTGATTGCCATACATAATGATAGTCAATGATGATGGGTAAGCTCATATAACAATGCTACATTAAATCATAGGTCTTCATTTTTTGCGCAAGGTGCCTCGATTTAGGCCTAATATCTGAGCACATTTGGTTTGGTTGCCTCTTGTTTTTTCTAGAACGACAGATAAGAGAGGCTCTTCGACTTGCTTCAAAATCAATTCATATAAATCAGTGGGCATCTCATCTCCTAGCATCGCAAAGTACTGACGTACCACACGCTCTACATGAACTCGTAGAGGTTGCTGCGCACTATTTGTATAGTGTTGACTAGCAAAATCAAAGCCGTGCGTAGGTGATTGGTATTCGTCTTTATTATAATCGGCAGGGTGCTCAGAGCTTTTAGCAAAATGATTGGCATTATGCTGTGCATGAGGTGCCATAAAATAATATCCTTGAGATGAAGAAAAATTCTGATTGTAAGGGGTCAGAACCATAGTATATCAAATTAATATCGCCTAGCGCTGATAGATTCATCGTTATCTTGGCTATCACGGTTTAATTGAAAGTGAATTTACGGTGTATTTTCTACTCACGCTTATTTATATATGACAACTTAATTTAATAAAGAGCGGTCATAGTAATGTCGCGGATCTGTGCATTAGCGACAGGGATAGTAAATAATAGCTGTCTATCTGTATTGGCAGCTAACTGACTTTGCTTGCCTAATAAATAATCATTTGGATCTGCAATGAACTCTCCAATAATCTCATCTTTACCGTAAACGCTTATTTTTACATTTGGATATAGTTGTGATTGCAGGCTTCCGTTACTCAGAGTAGCGCCTATATCGCTAAATGTACCAGCAGTTTTAATCTGACTGCTTCTATGAAAGGTATTGCTGATGGTAAGCGCTGATAAATCTGCACTGGGCAAGCTGCAGGCAGCGACAGAGCATATTGATTGGAGACGCTGAGCATAGGTTGGGTTTTTGACTAAGTTCTCTAAGTTAAAAATAACATACTGAGCCGCGAGTAGCAGTGCTAGGACCAAACAACCTAATATCCATAATAATGATGCAATAGAACGTGTCGTTTGGGTTGGTGCAAACGGTAGCTGTGTTTTTCTTAAACGATCGTCGACAGCAGGCTCTTCATCTTTAACGGGTACTCCCATATCAGATAGAAGCTGTGATAAGTCTGTGTCATCTGGCGGTGTTTCTTCGTCTTGATTTTGTTCTTCTAATAGTTTTTGCAGCCATGAATTGTTATCAGTACTCTCAACATTGGCATGAATATCATTGGCCGCTGCCGAGCTGAGCATGTCCTGTGTTGATGAGAATGCTGATATTGTACTAGTGGATGGTTTCTTTGTTGATGGATTAGGGCTTTTGATAGTTTCTTTAGAAGAGGGCGCTTTTGGTTTTTCTATGGTTGATACGCTAGGACTGGTATTACTGGCTTGGGTTAACCATGCATCCATGCTATCTAATGAGTCATACTCTTGAACGACTTCTTCTGGATCGTCTATATCCATATCATCATAGATTAAACCATCATAATTTAAAGCATCAGATGATTTTTTCTTATTGGTTGAAGCTGTGGGGGCTTTGGAATATTTTGAGGCTTATGCTGATTGCTACTAGTAGACGCTTTTTGCTCGTTTGCTATTGGTTGAGTTTGAGCTTTTTGTTGAGCAGGAATATTTTTTTGTGGTGTTGGTTTTTGAATAACCTCAGAATTTACCACAAGATGCTTATTGACCAAAAAACTTTGCTGGCACCGATCACAGCTGATGGTAGCATTGACTTGATTTAATTGAGTTTGTTTAACGCTATAGCAAGCTTGGCAATGGGGGCATTGGGTTTTTATTGGTGTGGTCATAGAGGCGAATCCAAAAAAGTATGGTTATCAATACCGCTTAGCCACTCACCAATAGCTGCTCACAATACTCATTGTACTTTTTCAATTTCGATGAGTTATGGGCAAAGACAGAGTGGCGTCAAACACATAACATTTGACTGCCCTCTATCGTAACAGATGTAATTAAATGTTGCTAGCTGGTAAATGTACCTGATAAACGCTGCCAGTGTTGGTCTTCTTGCGCAGTAAAAGCATGCTTAGGGTCCAGTGCAAAATATGGCTGATAAGCTTCAGTGACTTGCTCGGTTTGCGACTCAATCAAACCTGCCAATACGATACGGCCCTTTGGCGCAATCAGTGTTGCAAAGTAAGGTGCTAAACCAATAAGCGGCTTTGCTAGAATATTGGCAACGATCACTTCTACAGGCAACACATCATGTTGCGAGCAGTACTCTGTAAATTCTTCTGGTAGAAATGCCTGTAAACGATCGCCTACATTGTTGCGTACCGCATTCTGATTGGTAGCAAGTACCGCCTGCGGGTCGATGTCGACTGCATATACCTGACGCGCACCCAATAGCAAAGCAGCAATCCCTAGAATACCTGAGCCACAACCATAATCGATAACCACTTTGTCTGTTAAGTCTTGCTCTGTTAGCCAGTCTAGACATAGGCGAGTCGTAGCATGATAGCCAGTACCGAATGCTAAACCTGGGTCCATAATGATATTGGTGGCTTCAGGGTTAGGCGGCGTTAGCCAGTCAGGTACAATCCATAAGTCATTAGCACATTCGATAGGATGATAGTTGCTCATCCACTCGCGCTCCCAGTCCTTATCATCAACAGCCGTTAGCCAAATACGAGTAGCCTGTACTTGTGCAGCAATTTCATGACTTAATTGCTCAACCGCTTGACGACTACCAGCATCAGTAGTCGCATCAAATAGTCCTGTTAGTATCACCTCATCCCACAGCGGTGATTCACCTGGAAGTGGCTCAAACAGAGGTTGATCGCCAGCATCGTCTAAAGCTATTGATAATGCGCCTGCTTCTAACAAAAGCGCTTCAGCTAAGTCGACGTTTGATTTTTCGCATTGTAAATGCAGTTGTTGCCATGCCATAAAGATAACCTTAAGCGGAAATAAAAATAAGTGTAGGTGTTAGGGGCTGCCCTAGATAAATCTACATACAATGAAATGTATGATGTATATAGAGGTTTTAACTAATGAATCTAAAATATGCAAATATCAGTTATTAGCGTAATGCTTGTTTTGCTTCATTGACCACGCGTGAGTTACCCTGAGCTTGTCCTGATTGCAATATAACCTGCCATAGTGCTCGTCTACGATTACTGTCTTGAGAGACGCTAAGACCACGCCGTGCCATCGCTTCTGCCTTACGGGGTTGGTTCTTTTTTAATGCTACTTGTGCCAAATAAAAATATACCGCCGATGACTTGGGCGCTAGACGCTGCGCACGGGTAAAGCTGCTTTCTGCATTGGTTAGATTGCCCGCTTTCAATTGACTGATGCCTACTTGCATCAAATTGCGAAACGCAGGCAGATTACTATTGTTGCTGGCAGATTGTTGAGTACGTTGCTGCGAGTTTCTTCTAGCGTGCTCTAGTAGCTCATTATGCGACGGTACCGATGGCTCAGAGATTATATAGTCGTTACGAGAAGGCGCAATGATAACAGGGTCAGGCTGAATCACGTCTGGTGCAGGAGGTGTAAATACAGGTGTCTCTTCCGTTAACGGATTTGGGGTTTCGGACTGTTCAACTGCATCGTAAGGCTCGGTTGGATAGTTGCTTTGATCATTTGCTTCCGTGACAGGCGCTTGAGCAGTTGTCGTTGATGGCACGGTCGGTTGTGACGTTGGTAATGTTTGAACAGGCGTTGTTTGCACTGTGGTCGATGTACTAGGTGCCGTCTGACAGGCACTTAGGCTTAGCATGCCAACGATCGCGCTGCCTGCAAGTAAGGTATTGCTTGACGTAAATTTATTACGCCATAGCATTATGGTTTGTTTTACTGAAGTAGTTGTCCGTAAAGATGACACCATCATGTTAAAACCTTTTTTAAATATTAAAAGCTAAATATCAAAAACATTATTAAAGCCATTCAACAACTAGAACCATTCAACAGCGCGGTCATACCAAGTATCAGCACGGTCTTCATCACCTTCACTTTGCTCGCTGCTACCTTCTGCACCATCAGACTCAACAGCTTCGCCATTTGGAATTTCTAAACCTTCGCGGCGACGTTGTTGATTGATATCACCTTGCTGATTTTGGAACTGTGTCTGTTCACGAGCACGATCTTGCTGATACAGGCTTAGCGCACAACTGCTAGCTTCTTCTGGTAAATGAGCTGACATTACTGGTAAGTAGCGAGCGTTCGCACAGCGTTCATTAGACAGTTTGCCTGAGTTGTTCTCTAGCCATAACCACTCAATACCTTCTGGCTCTGGTAGAGCAACTGGAGTCAGTTTTAGGCGTTTCATATAATCTACCCAAACTGGTAAGGCGCCAGTACCACCACTCAAACCAATCGGTTTATTGTCATCACGACCAACCCAAACGACACTTACATAATTGCCACTATAGCCTGCAAACCAAGCATCACGGTAGTCATTTGTCGTCCCCGTTTTTCCGGCTAGGTTTAAATTGCTGCCGAGTGATTGCGCACGTCTGGCCGTACCATTTGAGACGACTTGCTGTAATGCATAGTTGGTCAAAAAGTTGGTTTCAGGTGGAATACTGCGCTGAGTGTTAAGCCCAGTACGCTGTAAAATACGGCCGCGATCATCAATGACCGTACGGATACTATGAATAGGCGTACGGAAGCCACCAGTGGCAAAGACTTGGTAAATACCAAGCATATCCATCGGACTCAAATTAACTGAGCCTAACAATGCTGATGGGTAAGGTGGAATTTTTTCTTTGATACCCATGCGCTGTAATTGCTTAGCAAAGGTATTAACGCCGAACTCCATACCTAAGCGTACTGCCGCTTGGTTATAGGATTGAGACAGTGCCGTGGTAAATGGAACATAACCATGATCACGATTGTCGTAGTTTTTAGGGTTCCAGTCAGTACCGTCGTTTAGATTGACCGTAATAGGGGAGTCATCTACTGAACTGGCCAAGTTATAACGACCGCTCTCAAGCGCAGTCATATAAATGATAGGCTTCAGCAACGAGCCAACTTGGCGTTTGGCATCGACCGCGCGGTTAAACCCTGTAAATTCACTACCACTACCCACGACAGATACTAGCTCGCCAGTCTCAGGGTTGGCACTCACTAACGCACCTTGTAAATCCTTAGTTTTGCTACTATTACGACGCAGTTCACCAAGTTTTCTATCAACGGCTTTATCTGCTGCCAATTGAGCGATAGGGTCTAGAGTACTGATAATAATCAGACCTTCGTTCTTGAGGTCATCAGAATAATAAACGGTATTTAGCTCACGTTTGACAATATCTAAGAAGTCAGGGAACTGGCTTTTGCCTTCAGCAGGCTTATCCACGATGCCAAGCGGTTGCTTTAAGGCTTTGTCGTAGTCTTCTTGGCTCAATGTGCCCATGGTCAGCATGTTGTTAAGCACCACATCACGGCGTGCTTTTGAGTCATTTGGATTGCGACGTGGGTTATAAATACTTGGACCTTTTGCCATACCAACCAGCATTGCTTGCTGATCTAAGCGCAGCTCATTAAGAGGTTTGTCAAAATAAAACTGTGATGCCAAACCAAAACCATTGATAGAGCGGTTGCCATTTTGACCCAGATAAATCTCATTCAAATAGGTCTGTAGAATTTCATCTTTGCTGTAATGCAGCTCAAGCAGCACGGCCATCAATGCTTCGTTGGCTTTGCGTTTGATAGTGCGATCTGAATTGAGATAGAAGTTTTTAATCAACTGTTGGGTGATGGTCGAGCCACCTTGTCTGGCACCACCAGTAAAGTTATTTATTACGGCACGGGCGATACCACGTACTGATACCCCTTTGTGCTCATAAAACGCGCGATCTTCGGTAGCGATAAGGGCATCAATTAACGGCTGAGGCACTTCGTCCAAAGACACAACCATCCGATCTTCATTACTGTCGGGATAGATACCACCGATATTGACAGGCTCTAGACGAATGATGCCGCTCTTAGCCGGCAGAGTACTCTGGATAGATTCTACTTTATTACCAGAAATCGTCATTTTGATGACTTGCTCGGCATCTTTATCATTAGCACTATACGTAAAGCCGCGAGTGTGAATAAAGTAAGTATTACCTGTTCGGTGATAGGTACCTGTGCGGTCATAAGCTTTGTTGCTTTGATAATTGAGCAACTCTAGCCATGTCTTCATTGTATCTCTATCGACATTGGCGCCTTGGTACAGCTCAAGCGGCTGCGAATACACTTTGGCTGGAATGTCCCAGCGCTTACCCTCAAACTTATGAGTAATGGTGCGATCAAGTTTGATTAAATACAGTGCCAACAGCACCATGCCTGCGATAATGATAACTAATAGCAGACTACTAAAGACCAAGCCGCGCTGCTGCGAAGGTAGCGTATGCATAGCAGACTTAGATGACGCTGATAACTTGGTATTTGGTAACTTGTAATTAGGTTTTTGCACGGATGTCGCACCATTTTTGGATAAAAAACTGCCTCATAATGACGCAAATTGACAAATTTTTCAATCTATCATCGTTAACGCAGGCATTTATTGGTCGTAGACCATGAGCGATGGTACTGCTCATAGCGATGGCTTATAGTATAATCCCTATTAAAATACCGATACTTGTAATAAAGCGTCAGTCACTTTCAATCTGGTAGATAAACGCCATATAAGATAACAATTTACGATTGTCCTCACGATGTATTTTGTATGAATTCGCTGTTGCTAATTGTGTGCTATTAGCCGTTTGTTATGAATACTATGCTACTAACAGTAGTAATATTCATGTGATTAAAAACGGCTCTATGGCATGACGTACAGTACAGTCAATACGAGCAAGTTTGCTTTAAATGAATGCATTTTGAGCAAGCCTGTCAAAGGAAGTAAGCGCGACTATGTCTAGTATCCCATCATCAGTATCATCTGTTACCAATCATTCTTATGAAGACACTTCTATTATCGAAGGCTTAGTGCTCCCGTTGGCTGACCACTGCTTTCACTGCGGCGATCCCGTACCTCAGCCACCGTTTCATACCGAGATATTAGGTCAGTCACGAGAGATGTGTTGTATGGGCTGTCAGTTAGCTGCCCAAAGCATTGTAGAGGCTGGTCTTGAGCAATATTATCTTGACCGTTCAGAGATTAATCGTACGGCAAGTTTGCCAACTCAGCTGACGCGTCTCGAGGTCTACGATCATGACGAGATAAAATCACAGTTCGTTTACGCGCAAGATGGCATGTCAGTAGCAGAGCTGTCTGTTAATAACTTACGGTGTGCTGCCTGTACTTGGCTGATTGAGTCGCGTCTCGATGAGCTAGAGGGTATTGGTAAATGTCAGGTAAATTTGACCAACCAACGTATGCGGGTCATTTGGGATGAGAACAAATTACCCATCAGTCGCATTTTAGCGGTCATCAACGAAATCGGCTACGAAGCCAAGCCTTATCGGCAAGATACTCATGAAGCCATGCTGGCACGTCATAATAATCAAATGTTATTGCGTCTAGGCATTGCTGCACTAGGTTCGATGCAAGCGATGATGTATGCCGTTGCGCTTTATTTTGGCGAGTATAGCGACATGTTGATATTTCAGCGTGACTTTTTGCGTTGGGTGTCTTTATTTGTGAGTACGCCTGTATTTTTCTATGCTGGTATTCCTTTTTTTACCTCTGCATGGTCAGCAATTCGTGCGCGCCAGGTCAATATGGATGTGCCCGTCAGTCTTGCGTTGATTATTACTTTCTTTGCCAGTCTCTACGCTACCATCACTGGGCAAGGGGAGACGTATTATGACTCGGTCAGTATGTTTATCTTCTTTTTGTTGGCAGGGCGTTATATCGAGCATAACGCACGTCTAAAAGCCGCGACTATGGCTAATGATTTGGTTGTGGTTGAGCCGGTATTGGTACAAAAAGTCGCTGAAGACAAATCAGCTGCCGAGCGTATTTTACAGCAGCTTAAAGAAAATGAGTCTCAGCAAGCTGAAACTACTGAGGGTGAGACTGCTACATTAAGTGAGAACGCTATTGAGCAGACCAGCGATTTGGCTATCAATAGGGATGAAGATCAAAACGCGTCGAGTGCTATAGTAGAAGTTATGCCCGACTTTATGAAGAGTATGGACGCCAATGTTCATCAGCTCACATCGGGTATTGCTCAAAATTGGCAGCAGTCACGTAACCAACAGAATGCGCTATCACAAGTAGAAGACGATATAGAGTCAAAGCAAATGGTCACCGCCCATAGTTTACAAGTGGGTGATATTATTTTGGTTGAAGCGGGTTCTGAGATTATCAGTGATGGTATCTTGCTAAGCTCTACTGCAACAGTGTCACAAAGTCTACTGACGGGCGAAGGTGATTTAATCATCAAATCCCAAGGTGATTATATTGTCGGCGGTGCGCAAAACGACAGCCAGCCGTTTGAGATGTTGGTGACAGCGCTACCAAAAGACAGTCAAATAGGTCTGATTGATCGATTGATGAACCGCGCCATGAGCGAAAAACCCAAACTGGCGCAGCAAGCAGATAAGCTGGCACGTTGGTTTGTGGCACGTATTTTGGTGCTATCAGTTTTAGTATTTGTTGGCTGGTATATCGTTGACCCAAGCCAAGCTATTTGGGCAACAGTCGCCGTATTGGTCGCTACTTGTCCTTGCGCTTTGTCGTTGGCGACGCCAATTGCCTTGACTGTCTCGACGAACCGTTTAGCCAGCTATGGTTTTTTGACGACGCGTGGCCATACCTTACAAACGCTAGCTGAAATCACGCATGTTGCTTTTGATAAGACAGGCACGCTGACTTATGGTAAGCCAAATTTATTAAATATCGAATTAATCACATCGAAAAGTCAGACCGAAACTGACGATTTATCATTAAAAGTGCAAAAAGATACGCTGCTGGCCATTGCAGCTGCACTAGAAGTAGGGAGTCGCCATCCAATTGCCCACGCGTTACTGACGGCAGCCTATCAGTTACACCTGCCATCGACGCAAGCCGTACAGCATTATCCAGCAGGCGGTGTAGAAGCGATGATTGATGGCACTGTATATCGAATCGGTCATAAAGACTTTGCATTAGACAAAATAAATGACGGTGCCAATAACGTCTCTGAGAGTAACGATTTAACCATCAATTTGGTGGCGCAGCGAGCCAGCTCAGCAGTAGTATTGTCTTGTCAAAATACTGATAGCAAAAAATGGCAGGCGCTGGCATGCTTTTATTTCAATGACAAGGTACGTGATAGTGCGCAGTCGATGCTGGATACGCTCAAAGAACTAGGTATTGAGTCTGTTATGTTGACAGGTGATCCAAGCCCGCAAGCGCTAGTCATGGCTGAGAGTTTAGGTATGCAAGCTGCATACAATGGCCTATCACCGACTGATAAAGTCAATCATATTCAGCAGCTGCAAGCTAACGGTGCTGTGGTATTGATGGTGGGTGATGGTATCAACGATGCGCCAGTGTTAGCAGCAGCAGATGTCTCGACTTCGATTGCAGGTGCGGCAGACTTAGCACAAGTATCCAGTGACAGTATTATCTTAAATGGACAAATCGAGGCCATCACTGCGGCTAAACGTATCTCTGATAAGACGGAACGTATTATCAAGCAAAACTTCCGTTGGGCGCTCGCTTACAACAGTATCGTCCTGATACCAGCGGCTTTAGGCTATGTGCCACCATGGCTTGCTGCAATTGGTATGTCGCTCAGTTCGCTATTTGTCGTATTAAATGCATTGCGCTTAAAACGTGCTTAGTCTCTTTAAAAAGCATTCAATATAAACAGGTCTGTAAAGTTTGCTCATAAAAAAACCGCCTTGCATCAAATGGAAGGCGGTTTTTTCTATACAGAGATACTATTAGGTAGCTTTTACAGTTAGTCTTGTAGATAGCTTAATAGACGCATAAATTCGATATACATCCAGACTAAGGTCGCAAGAATACCAATACTGAACAACCACTCGTAATCTTCAGAAACACCCATCGCAACACCGCGATCAATATTATCGAAATCTAATAGCAAGGTGAAAGAAGCGATAACGATGACAAATAAGCTAAAGCCAATAGCGATAGCGCCACCTTCAAATAGGAACGGCAATGATGAGCCAAACGCTAGAGAAAGTACCCACTGTGCGACATAGACAAGCATAATGGCAATGACCGCCGAGGTCACGATAGAACGGAACTTTTCAGTAACCTTAACTAAACCTGAACGATATAACCTAAGCATAACTGCAGCTGTGACGAAAGTTGCGCACATTGCAGTGACTGGTACTGTTGGATACATTCTCATGAAAAATAATGAGATGCCGCCCAAAAATATACCTTCTAACAAGGCGTAAGGCACTGCCAAAGTCTTGGCTTTTTGCGGCTTGAAGGTAATAAAAAGAGCCAGAACAAACGCAGCAATCATGCTACCAAAGGCTGCCATCGTAATAAAACCTTGCGATAAACCTGCCATAAGCGCATAAAAGAAAAAGCCCACACCAGTAATAGCTGATAAACCAAGTAACAAGCTGGTCTTTTGAATTACGCCCTTGACCGTCATTGGATTACCGCCGATCGCAAGTTCTGCGCGACTGACAATAGGATTGGCCATACATAAGTCCTTAATAATAAAATATAAAAATAGTAATGTTAGTTACTTTAGCAAAACCGCCATTATTGTCAACTGTGTTTACGTGACAACTGCTGCGGTGCAACCTCAGGCTGCTCATTGGCTAGCGCATCGGGCTACTGTATCGCTCAATACGCTAATTGAAAAACTGAACAGACAGATTCGGCTAAGTAAAACATTCGATAGCTTTTATATGGGGTCAGTTACGACAGTTAACAACGATAATTCATAAACATGCTAGTCTAAGCGCGCATTTATCGCTATCATTACCTTGTACTTCACCGTTATACCGAGTCGTTTTATGGAAAACTCAGCGCAGTCAGCAAGATTGCCACACTTACATGAATCAGAGCTATTCCACGCTATTAAAAACCCCGCCTTTAGGCGCATTGGTCTAATGGGCCGTGCTGGTAAACGTAGTGTTACTCAAAGCTTGGTACAGATTGCCCAAACCGTCAATGATATGAATTTGACGTTGATAATGGATGTACAAACGGCCAATTTACCAACGCTTGACCTCACAGACATAGAAAGAGTCAAAATCGTCAAACGTGGTTTGATTGGTGAGATTTGTGATTTGGTTATTGTGGTTGGCGGTGATGGTTCGATATTACATGCTGCTGAAGCGCTAGCACGCTACCGTGTACCTGTACTTGGTGTAAACCGTGGTCGCTTAGGGTTCTTAGCAGATGTAAAACCTGATGAAGCTGCCTTTAAGTTACGCCAAGTATTGATGGGAGACTATCAACTGGATCATCGGTTTTTATTGACGATGGAGATACGAGAAGGGCGCAAAATTATCCATGAAGACATGGCACTGAACGACATCGTACTGCACGCCGGCAAATCCGTACATATGATTGATTTTCAGATGAAAATTGATGGACATGACGTTTATAGACAGCATAGTGATGGTTTGATAGCAGCAACACCGACTGGCTCTACTGCTTATGCTTTATCAGGTGGCGGTCCAATCATTCATCCGAGTATGGACGCTATTTGTCTGGTGCCGATGCATCCCCATACATTATCTAGCAGACCGATTGTGGTCAGTGGTAATAGTGAGGTTTGTATTCGTATCCACGAAGACAATCGTACTCAGCCGATGGTGAGTGCGGACGGTAAGCCAAGCGTGCCACTTGAGCAAGAGCAGCGCCTACATATTCGTAAGCATCCTGATAAGCTTACCTTGTTGCACCCGCCTGGGTTTGACTTTTATGAGGCCTGCCGTACAAAGCTGCACTGGAACGTACATGCCGAAGAATTCAGTCTTGATGTCGATGATGATATTATAGACGATGAATAAGCGTATCTATTAGACCAAAATATGATACAAAAAATGGTAGTGGAGAGTAGGTAAGATGGATAAACAAACAATACTAGCAAGTCTAACGCCCGAAGTGGTTGATAAATTTCGTATGGCGATTGAGCTAGGTAAATGGCCTGACGGTCGTAAGATTACCGCTGAGCAGCGCGAGACTTGTATGCAAGCAGTGATGGTATGGGAGCATGAGCACCTACCGCCAGCCGAGCGTACAGGTTATATTCATAAACCCGTAAAAGACGATGGTACTGTCGTTGGCGCTGAATGTGATGTCGAGCATGAGCATCACTACCCTAATATGCCGAATCCTAAAGGTGCGGTACAGCCTGTTAAGTTTCGTGATAAATAGGTTTATAAGAAGTCTATAATAGTTGTGATAAAGACAATTGTCATAAAAAAGCCACGCTATATAGCGTGGCTTTTTTACTTTACCAATAATTAAATTATCAGAAATAGCTTAATCACTATAAATGATTAAATAGCAGTCGTATCGACACTAGGACGAACCGTTAGCGGGTTCTTTTGCATCAAGAATCCTTGCCAGCCCCAATGTAAAAAATTACGGATATTGGCATGATCGGTACCGTTAGGCGTTGCTTGCACCTTGGCATAATGTTCGCCAAATAGTTTAAGCGTGTCCAATTGGTTTAGGCCATGGTGCTTAGCAAAACCAAAAATCTTTGCGCTACCTTCGTTCTCACCGGCTGCATTATGTACCATCCCATTTACGAAAGGAGCAGGTGCATAGCGATAAAAATCATCGATAAAGCTGATGACATCATTGAATCCAATGGCTTTTTTGTTCAAACCATTAAGTAATGCCGATACATCTGATTGGCGGATACTCATAAATAAATGACCTCAGAGCAGATTAAAAAAACAATATAATATTTATGTGTGCTCAATGATGATAGTAGCCGTTGAGCGTTCAGTATTATAATTTAGCTAGCTTAGCGATTAAAGTAGTCTTCGTCATCAAACGAAGGCGAAAAGTTGCCTTGCTCAAGATGCTGCATTTGCGACTGTACAGAACGCTCATGCTGAATACGTTGATAAATCTCTTCGCGGTGTACTGCAATATCTTTAGGTGCGTTTACACCGATACGTACTTGATTGCCTTTGACGCCTAGAACCGTCACACTTACTTCGTCGCCAATCATTAGCGTTTCGCCCACGCGGCGTGTCAAAATTAACATGCGTCACACTCCTTATGTCGCATCAACAAATTATTACTCATCAGATTACTTCTCAATTGCAGAACATCACCGCAGCACCAAACATGCAATATAACCATTATCACGATGCCAGATATCGTGCCAATAGCGGTAATGATAGGTAGATTCATTTAGCCCAAATGAAAGCCCCATTATAGGCGGCATAACAGATACTGTCACGGTTTTTCACAAAACTATTAGGTAAATGCTCATTTCAACTATGCTAAAAAATAAAAATAGGACCTAAAAAGATCCTATTTTATTTAAGTACTGTTTTTATTTAGATACTATTAATTCAAACGCTATTAATTTAAATGCTGTTTATTTACATACTATATAAAGTATAAAGTCATTAATAGCGATTAATAGATAACCATTAAAGCTAATGCTATATTTTAACAGTTTTTATGTCTTATAGCCCAGCGATTTTGCTTTCACCGTCTTCACGATCTAGGCCAAATGCCGTGTGCAATGACTTAACGGCTTTTTCTAAGTGTTGATCCTGAATTAGGACCGACACTTTGATTTCGCTGGTTGAAATCATTTGGATATTGATGTTGTTTTCAGCCAGTGTTTGGAACATAAGACTAGCAACACCAGCATGTGATCGCATGCCAACACCAACCAATGACACTTTAACGACTTCACTGTTGCCCAATATTTCTTTGGCGCCAATTTCATCTTTTACTTCTTCGTTAAGCACTTTTAGCGTCTTATCTAAATCAGTGCGGTTAACTGTGAAAGTAAAGTCAGTAGTACCGTTATCCGAAAGGTTTTGTACAATCATATCGATTTCGATATTGGCACGACCAATTGGGCTTAAGATAGCAGAGGCGATACCAGGATGGTCAGGCACGCCGCGTACTAAGATTTTTGCTTCGTCTCTGTTGAACGCGATACCTGAGATGATTGCCTGTTCCATATTGTCTCCTTCGTCTATCGTTATTAGGGTACCCACGTTGTCTTGAAACTCTTGGTCAAAGCTACCGTCTGTGTTTTCATCAAAGCTAGAGAGTACACGTAGCGGCACGCCATATTTACCAGCGAATTCTACTGAGCGAATTTGTAGAATCTTAGAGCCAAGACTTGCCATTTCAAGCATTTCTTCAAACGTAATTTTTTCAAGCTTTTTGGCTTTTGAGGTCACACGAGGGTCAGTGGTATAGACACCATCGACATCGGTATAAATTTGACACTCGTCAGCGCCTAAGGCTGCAGCAATCGCCACACCTGTGGTATCAGAACCGCCGCGTCCTAATGTGGTCGCGTTGCCTTCTTCGTCAATACCTTGGAAACCTGCCACAATAACGATATTGCCAGCATCTAATTGCTCGCGTATGTTTTTGTCATCGATACTTTCGATACGGGCTTTGTTATGGGCGTTGTCGGTCTTAATCGCGACTTGGCGACCAGTCATTGAACGGGCACCAATACCAAGCTCTTTAATCGCCATAGCGAGGAGTGAGATAGAAACCTGCTCACCTGTTGAGACCATCTGATCGTATTCGCGAGGATCAGGCTGCGTGCTAATTTGGCGGGCTAGATCAATCAAACGGTTGGTTTCGCCGCTCATGGCTGAGACTACGACGACCACTTGATGACCATTGTCATGCCAGCGTTTGACTCGTTTGGCGACGTTTTTGATGCGGTCGATACTACCCATCGAGGTGCCGCCGTATTTCTGTACTATTAACGCCATAAAAATCTACCTATTTATTCAATAATGACTTTTTATTGTCATTGATGAGAGTCAATGTGATGCTCGTCAATGCTTGTATAGATAAAGCCAGATGATAAGAGTTATGCCTTTAGGTTTTTCATTCTTCTAATGGTATCTATCAACCTTATAGAATGAACAATATGCCCAAACGTTGACCTTTATACCATATCTACCGCATAACTTTAAGCCTCAGGAGCGCTTAGATGTATGGCGATTGGTTATAGTAGTTATAACCAATCACGTATTCTATGTGTAATAGAGTAAAGCTATGCGATAAATATAAAGTACATTGTGACGCGCTATACCAATATATTCGCGAGTTTAGTATTCGCTAGCTTAGCTTAGCTTAGCTTAGCTTAGCTTAGCTTAGCTTAGCTGGGTTTCAATCCAAGCAGGTAGAGCGCTGATAACCGCTGCACTGTTACTAGACTTCGGTGCGCCGCCTTGTGCGTAGTCAGGCTTACCGCCACCTTTACCACCAAGCTCACCTGCTAAATGACGAATAATATCACCAGCTTTCACTTTGGCAGTGACAGATTTTGCGACGCTCGCTGCGAGTGCTAATTGGTCATCTTTATCACCAATTAATACAATCACGCTATCAGGCAGTTTTGATTTGATATCGTCCATCAGCGTACGGATAGATTTACCATCGATACCGCTTAAAGTACTGATAAGAACTGGGGTACCTGCGATCGTTTGTACATCATCAAGCAAATTGGCTGCTTGAGCACTGGCGATTTTTTGCTGCAAGCGCTCTAGTTGCTTTTCTAGGTCACGTTGCTTATCAGCCATCGTACGGACACGCTGCGCTACTTCAGGACGTTTTACTTTCAGCTGACTTGCCAATTCGCTCAGTTGTTGCTCGCTTTGCTGAATATTTTTGACCGCATTCATGCCAGTGACAGCTTCAACTCGGCGGATACCAGCCGCAATACCAGACTCACTGGTGATTTTCAGCACACCGATATCGCCCGTACGCTGTACGTGCAAGCCACCACATAGCTCGATAGAGAAAGGTTTGCGCTGACCATCGACGATACGGTCTGTACCCATGGTTAGTACTCGAACATCACTGCCGTACTTTTCGCCAAACAGTGCCATAGCGCCTTGATTCATCGCTTCGTCAATCGACATGTGCTCGATACGGGCAGGGGTGTTGGCTTGAATTTGCTCATTAACGAGACGTTCAACACGCATGATTTCAGCGGCGCTAACAGGTTTGTCATAAGCAAAGTCAAAACGTAGTACTTCGCTTGAGACTAGTGAGCCTTTTGCGTGACCGCATCGCCTAGCACTTCTCTTAGCGCTGCGTGCAATAGGTGAGTGGCCGAGTGGTTTTTGGCGCTGGCTGCACGAATGCTAGACAGTACTTGCGCTTCAGCGGTTTGCTTAGTGCTGATATCACCCATGGTCACGACACCATAATGGATAATCGCCTGACCAGATTTTTTGGTATCTTGCACTTCAAAGACGCCAGATGCCGTACGGATTTCACCAAGCTCACCAACTTGACCACCACCTTCAGCATAAAATGGGGTGCGATCTAATACCACAACGCCTTCCATGCCTTCTGTTAAGCTGTCTGCTGGGTTGCCGTCTTGATAAAGCGCGTCAATAGTCACGCCGTCTTCTTCAAGCTGCTCATAGCCGATAAATGTCGTTGGTGTTTCTACTTGGATGACACTGCTGTAATCGACGTCAAACTTGCCAGCATCACGCGCACGCTCACGTTGTGCCTGCATATGCTCATCAAATTCGGCTTCATCAATAGCAATACCACGCTCACGAGTGATATCTGCGGTCAAGTCAAGTGGGAAACCATAGGTATCATAGAGCTTAAATGCAGCTTCACCAGATAGCGTATCGCCATCTTGTAAGCCTTCAAGTTCGCTGGCAAGTAAACGTAAGCCTTGAGCCAATGTTTTAGCAAACTGTGCTTCTTCTTTTTGAATAGCACTCTCGATGACGCTCTGCTTGTCTTGTAGCTCAGGATAGGCACTGCCCATTTCAGCGACGAGTGGCGCAACCATTTTATAGAAAAACTCACTATCAGCGCCAAGCTTGTTGCCATGACGTACCGCACGACGAATGACACGGCGCAATACATAGCCGCGACCTTCATTACTTGGCGTGACACCATCAGCAATCAAAAATGCTACAGCACGAATATGGTCGGCGATGACTTTTAATGATGATTGTTGCTCGTTGCTGATCTCTAAGATGTCAGCTGCTGCATCCATCAAATGGACAAATAAATCGATCTCGTAGTTGCCATGAACGCCTTGCATAATGGCACTAATACGCTCAAGACCCATGCCTGTATCGACGCTAGGTGCTGGCAGTGGTAACAGCGTGCCGTCTTTTTGACGATTGAACTGCATGAATACGCAGTTCCAAATCTCAATATAGCGATCGCCGTCTTCTTCTGGCGTACCTGGCAAACCGCCTTCGATATCGGCACCATGGTCATAAAAACCTCGGTGCAAGGGCCACAAGGACCCGTGTCACCCATCGTCCAAAAGTTATCAGAAGCGTAAGGAGCCCCTTTGTTATCACCAATACGAATGATGCGCTCACTTGGAATGCCGATGTTTTTATTCCAAATCTCAAAGGCTTCGTCGTCAGTTTCATAAATAGTCACATAGAGACGATCTTTATCAATCGCTAACCACTTATCTGAGGTCAAAAACTCCCAGATATACTCGATGCCTGCTTGCTTGAAATAATCACCAAATGAGAAGTTGCCAAGCATTTCAAAGAAAGTATGATGACGTGCGGTATAGCCGACATTATCCAAATCATTATGTTTGCCGCCAGCACGTACACACTTTTGAGAGGTTACCGCACGTGTATAGTCACGTGGTTCCATACCCAAAAAGGTTTCTTTAAACTGATTCATACCGGCATTGGTAAATAGCAATGTCGGATCATTGTGTGGAATCAAGCTAGACGATGAAACTTGGGTGTGCTGCTTGCTTATGAAAAAAATCGATAAAGGCTTGGCGAATATCGGCTGAGCGAAATGGCTGGCTCACAGCGGCTCCTTACTGACGGATAGAATTGAGTAAATGACATAAAATAATTTTGCAAGCGATTTTAGCACAAACGCCCAAGCTCTTGGTACAAGAGTTATAACTACTAGGTTATTATACGTGTGCTAGTCACTGTCTAATTTGTAGAGTATGCAGACTAATTGGTCAAAATTGCCGCATCCGTTTCATCTAATTTGTCTTGTGTGGTTGGATTGGACTCGATTACTTGTACGGGTAGATAGCGTAGTTGGAGCTTGATTGGCAAGTACTCTGGGAAATTCTCTGCCATATCATTAGTAATGAGCGTTTCAATCTGGCGAACATCGTATGAGCTTGGTAAAGTCTCTCCACGCACAATCGCCCGCACCACTTGGTTTTCTTCTGAGGTATCAAATTGCGTATTGGTCAATACATTACCTTGATCGATAAAGTAGTTGTTGATGGCTTCTTTGACACTACTCTCAAATACTTGCTGCTTGGCATTGGTCTGTAGATTGATGGTTAAGTAGGCACCTAAGCCACCAAGTAGCAACAAGGTCACGGCATTGCGCTGCAAAAAGGTCAGATAAGTATTGGATTTATAATCGTCATCGACCAAACGACGGAAGCCTAAGACCCATAATACAAGCGCGTTGGTAAACTGGATAGCAAGAATGTTAGTCGCTGCCAATAATAGCGCACCAAGCCCAAGCTGCATCTCGCCATTAGCGAGCAAGATACCGCTAGCTGCTAGTGGTGGTACCAGGGCTGTGGCAACTGCAACGCCGACAACAGCAACCGAGAGATGCGGAGATACCATCGCGTACGCGCCAGCCGTACCACCTGCTAAGGCAATCATTAAATCCATAGAGGTGGGCTGGGTACGTGATAGGATTTCTGCGGTTAGCGGTTGGTCTTTATGTAGCCAACCAACGATAAAGCCGACCAATACCACCAGCGAGACACCGATAATGACGGTAAAAAGCGACTTACGTAGCAATGGCATACGGTGATCGATAATTGCTAGCGCTATACCCGTGATAGGGCCTAGCATCATCGCAACCAACATCGCTCCGATGACCACGGCTGCTGAATTAGTCACTAGGCCATAACTGGCAATGATGGCAGATAAGATGTTCATGATGAAGTACATCTTGCTAGGTAGCGCGTTCGCCTCAATCCTAACCCGTACTTCTGGGTAATCTACCTTTTGATTGCTGAATTGCTCGGCGACAAACTGCTTATAAGACTCAAGTTTGGCTTCTTTTTCCTCTTGAACCTCATCTTCATCACTTTTACCTTGAGACTTTTGAGCGTCGCTATCTTCTACAGCGGTGTCTTTATTTTGGCTTTTATCTTCTGAGTCATTATTTTGATGGTCATCATCGCGACTAGATGCATTTTTTGTTTTTTGTTGATTGGCTGTTTTGTTATCTGATGACTGTGCTGCGATATTTGTGTCATCAGCAGGGTCATCAGCATAGTCGTCTTCTGCTTCTACCGTTACTTCAGCATCACTATCATCTTGAGCACTTTTTTCTGTTGTTTCTGCCGTATCCGACTGAAAGAAATCGGACTTTTCTTTTGCTTCTATAGATTCTGACTTTGCAATTTCTGATGCTTCAGTATTTGACTGTGACTCAGGTTCTGTCGATTCTAAGGTTGCTACGACCACATCGTCACTGATGGTTTCCATGGTTATCTCAGCGTCAGGTGGCTGCGCACATTCAGTGTCTACTTCGGAGTCTATTTCGTCATCTGTATCAGTCGATTGCTTGTGTTGATTGTCTTCGCTTTCATCATTGTTTACAGCGGCATCATCAACTACGGGGTCAATTGTCGCGTCTTGATTTTGAGAGGCATCATTAGTGGCTGGTGAATCGTTTTGATCCACTGAGTTAGGCGCAGTCTTTTTTCAGATGAGGACATAGCAGATAGCGTTCTTAGTAGATAAAGAAAGTCATTATTGTAATGATAAATAGATAAAGATATAGGAGATTCTTGAAAATTGTAAAAAAGAGTAGAAAGAAGATGGAAGTAAGAACTGATGTTTCTTATATTTAAGTCTAAAACCTTAATAGTAGCATGGTTTTTATTAAAAAGTCATTCAATATAGATGCTACAAGGGTTCACGGTAAATACTTACTTTTTTGTGGAATTAAGGTTAAATATATTATATCCACAATAAAGATAAGGAGTAACTTATGAACTGGCCATTGTTTTCTGTCATCTACTCAATGACAGCCACCGTGACTATCGGGCTTTTTATGATTGGTGCTCTCATTACAGGGTTCGATGAGATATTTCATATTCAAATAGCGGTTGGATTGGGTGTTTTAGCTTCGATACCTGCAGGATTATTCTTTACCAAAAAAATTGGCAGTATTACTGGGAATGAGGAAGGCTACAAGACATAAAGGCGAACAGTATTATCGATATGAAGTGGAACCACCCATCAACAAACAAAAAAAGACCTCAATATTGAGGTCTTTTTATCATTAAAACTATCTGCTAACTAGCATCGAAGCTAGATTTAATAAGGCTCTATTTATTGAAGTTCGACAACTGCGCCATTTTCGATATTGGCATACACTTCTAACACATCCCAGTTGGTCAAACGAACACAACCTGCTGAGCCCTGACGACTGATACCTTCAGGTACTGGTGAGCCATGTAAACCGTAAGAAGGCTTAGATAATCCCATCCAAACGACACCGACCGGATTGTTTGGTCCTGGTGCTATCATATGAACTTTCTTTTGAGCGCCTTCACCGACAGTTGATTTATACCAAGGCATTTTCACTTTATTGATAATTTTGAACGTGCCTTTTGGAGACGGTGTGGCATCGCTACCAACGGTCGTCGGATAAGTAGCAACCAATTTGTCACCATTATAGGCATACAATGTTTTGTCGGCTTTGTTGGCGACTACGCGATTGATACGTTGGTTCAGCTTGTCACGAGTATTTAGCACCGTAATAGTCTCGCCAACAGCGTACTTTTTATTTTTGTTGAGTTTGTCTAAGTAACGTACATCCATATGGAAACGTTCACCTAGCATCTCTTTGATATCTTGATAATAAAGACCTTTCATTTTTGACTTCGCTTCTGAACCAGAAGGCGTGGTCGCAAAATTGGTATTGATATCGTCTGCGGTCAACGTATAAGTGACCAGTACGGGTTTGTTCGCAGGGATATTTTTAACCAAGGCATCCCAAGTTTTTTGGTCCATTTTACCAGTCGCTGGCAAGCCTTTCATCGTTTGGAAGTTAACAAGGGCTTTTTTGCTGTTCATGCCCCAACCACCATCGATAGGACCAGGAGAAGCATGGTTCCAATCGAGCAGCGCCTGCATTTTGATCGTCATCGCTGAGTTGACTTTCATATTAGGTGACCAGACAGCACCGTTCACTTGCTTAGCATAGTTCGACAAGTTCAGCGTTGTGTGCTTCTTACCATCTTTGTCTTCGATATTTTTGATGGTTGGGTCATCACTGAAGTCTTGACGCTTCTCACTCTCTGGTAACTCAAAAGCGAGTGGATCAGATGAGTCGATAGATGATAGGTCGCTAGGCGCCGCAACGGCTTGACCCTCACTAATATCATCATTGCGGTCAGCCTGCTCATCTTTGCGCGTCAGTTCTGCTGCGCTCATATTGTCAGCAGCTGGGGCTGGCAGGTTTTGGTTGGCTTCTTGCTTATTATTGATAAGCTGGTTCATGCTGTCGACTGGTTTCGCTTTCTCTGTATTTAACTGTACAGTAGCAGCGCCATCTGAGCGACTACGGTTCTCTTGCACATTAAGGCTAACCTTTTTGGCAATACCTGGCATAGCGTCAGCCGTGCGTACTGGCAATGTGCGAGTACTATCGGCAGGTGCAGCAATTGCGGCTACACTGGCGCTTACAGCTGCGATAGATATGGCAGTAATAATTGGCTTTATTTTCATCATATTGAGTCACTTGTGGTTGCTACTAATGCGGCTATTATGCGCATAATTTGATTGCATCGCAAACTTTTGACACATCTTTTTGCATTTAAGACTTGCCAAACGTCAACTGCTGACGTATTCGCTACAGTTGGGTAATAATTTAACCAAGGTGTGTATGGCGTCGTGCTCGATTCTTACGCAAACTGTTCATTATCCGCACTATTTTTTGTGCAAGTAAAAATGACAGTTATTGGCGCTACTAGAGGTTTACGTCTATAATGTAGGATTAAATTTTTAGTTCATAAACTGGCTTTTAGCAAAAAGCAGTTTTTAGCAAAAAGCAATTTAACCCGCTAGCAGTTAATCCACAAGGTGCGATATGTCAGAAGACCAAACAATGAGTGCAGAAGAGTTTCAAAACCAATACTTCAATGATGAGTCTGAGGGCTTAGACGGTGAGATGGAGTATGATTTAGAGACTGGACTTCTTGGTGAGCACGATGAATTTGCTAACTTACATGCAGAGCTAAACGAAGCACGTGAGCAGCTCGTCAGTATTCGCGACTTTATTCGTTTTTCAGTCACGCAGCTGCGTAACTATGACGTTGTTGTTGCACAAGGCACGACCGATGAGTTTGCAGAAGCGTCAGCCATTGTCTTGCATTCTTTGTCTCTCGATTGGTCTGCTAATGAGCAGATTTTAGACTGTCGTCTGACCACGTCTGAAAAACAGTTGGTACTAGGACTATTAGAAGAGCGTATCGCTGAACGTAAGCCACTCAGTTATTTGATTAACTTGTCATACTTCTGCGATTTGCCTTTTTATGTCGATGAGCGTGTCCTTATTCCTCGTTCACCGATTGCAGAGTTGATTCGTCAGCAGTTCCATCCGTACTTTGAAGTTACTGAATTGGCCAAACCGCTGGGTGTCAGTCCGAACGAAAAGTCAGCGGTATTTTATGATCATGGCTTAGATGTGAAGCAATTGTCGCAGCCTGAGCGTATCTTGGACTTGTGTACTGGCTCTGGTTGTATCGCAATTGCGCTTGCTACTCGTTTCGTTGATGCGTTGGTCGATGCCGTTGATATCGATAAAGGCGCATTAGAAGTGGCAATGGTCAATGTCGATCATCATGATCTTGGCCATCAAGTAAACGTAATCGAGTCTGATTTGTTTGCCAAGATACCTGCTGAGAACCAGTATGAGCTTATCGTTACTAATCCGCCGTATGTGGACGCTGCTATCATGGCAGATTTGCCGCCTGAGTTCTTATATGAGCCTGAGCATGCGCTAGCAGCGGGTCAAGACGGTTTGGATTTGGTACATCGTATTTTATTTGAAGCGCCAGATTACCTTAGCCCAGATGGGTTGCTGATCTGTGAAGTAGGTGATAGCGAGTGGGCACTAAAACAAGCCTATCCTGAAATTCAATTTGATTGGTTGAAGTTTGCACATGGCGGGCATGGTGTCTTTGCGATTACCTATGATGAGCTAGTCTCAAACCGTCAATTGTTTGCCTCTTATGTTCAGCTATTAGATAGCCTTCAATAGACAGATATTAGGTTAAATAGACGTCGGCTGCACGAGCCGAAACTATAAGCAACAATACAATCACTCATTACAAGCAACACAAGCAAGAACCATGAGTGATTGGTCACACAGTCATCAGTAGCGTTTACTTGTTTAAGGACAGTTATGGCAGGCAATAGTATTGGGCAGGTTTTTACGGTTACCACTTGCGGTGAGTCGCATGGGGCAGGCCTTATGGCCATCGTTGATGGCGTACCACCAGGTTTAGCATTATCTGCAGACGACCTACAAGTAGATTTGGATCGTCGCAAACCAGGTACGTCTAAGTATTCAACCCAGCGCCGTGAGTCTGATGAAGTTGAAATTATTTCTGGCGTATTTGAAGGCAAAACCACAGGTACGTCTATCGGTTTATTGATTCGCAATACCAATCAAAAATCTAAAGACTATAGCGATATCAAAGATACTTTCCGTCCTGGACACGCTGACTATACTTATAGTATGAAATATGGCTTCCGTGACTATCGCGGTGGCGGTCGCTCGTCAGCGCGTGAGACGGCTATGCGAGTGGCTGCTGGTGCTATCGCCAAGAAATACTTGCAAGAACGTCTGGGCGTACAAATCCGTGGTCACGTTACCCAAATCGGCAATGAGCATAGTAATGTCTTAGACCCAAGCCAAATTGACTGGGAATTTGTAAATAGCAATCCGTTCTTCTGTGCAGACAAAGAAGCGATTGGCCGTTTTGAAACTTTGATTGATAACTTGCGCCGTGAAGGCACTAGCTGTGGCGCGCGCCTTGATATCATTGCGAGCGGTGTGCCAGTAGGCTTAGGTGAGCCAGTATTTGATCGTTTAGATGCAGATATCGCTCATGCGATGATGAGTATCAATGCGGTCAAAGGCGTCGAGATTGGTGATGGGATGGCGGTGGCAGGTCAATTTGGACATAGCGCTCGTGATGAGCTGACCCCAGATGGGTTTGCAGCCAACCATGCTGGCGGTGTCTTGGGCGGTATCTCATCAGGTCAAGATATCCGTGTGAGTATTGCTCTAAAACCAACCTCTAGCATTACTACTGCTGGCAAGAGCATCAACACTCAAGGTGAAGCAGTCGATATGCTAACCAAGGGTCGTCATGATCCTTGCGTTGGTGTGCGTGCTACGCCTATTGCCGAAGCGATGCTAGCGATTGTAGTGCTTGATCATTATCTGCGTCACCGTGGTCAAAACGCCGATGTGAAGCCGCCAGTACAATCGATTACTTAGTATTTTTGTCGTAGAGTAATCAGCCCTTTGTTGTTTCCAGTAGTTTAATACTAGAAATAATAAAGGGCTTTCTTATGTCTAAATAAAATACAGGTGTTACCTAAATGCAATCAATACCTAAATACAACTAATGTATTGAGCTAGCTAAATATCAGGCTGCCAGTTGATACTCATCAATAGCCACACACTGCTGATGTCGAAATACCAATAATAACCGCTGACTAGGAATCGCTAGCCAATGACCAAAATCAATACTATCGACGCCTTGGCTCGTTAATGTTTGTGCACAGTAATGACGGCTAAAGCCGATTAGATTCTTGATGATAGTGTTATTAGTTAATTGATGTGACATAGGTTTTCTCCTCCTAATTTACTTTACGAATTTGACGGTTCAACAGATCCTAGTGCTATCGTAAAACAATGAAGTAGAAATCCTGTGTAGTCATGATGGAAAGTTGATGAACTATTATATAGTCACTCCACTATAAAAGTATTACAGCGTTAACCTCGCTTGAAGTATCACATATACATCTGCACTCGGTTGCCTTGTACTACCCTTAAATTGAATCGACTATAAATTATTACTCTCAAGCTAAGGGCAGGGTAATACTAACCATCACGCCAGAACGTTGGTCTTTACCAGTATCAGTGTTATCAGGGCTAATTTTATTATCGTTGGCATGAACATTATTAATGGCTACCTGACCACCATGATGTTCAATCACTTGCTTTACTAAGGTGAGTCCAAGGCCCGTGCCTTTCTTGAGCATATTACTACTATGGTCATTTTGCCTCGGCTCAGTCGTAGGATCTGCCGACTCTGTATATAGATTATTGCTGTCTGTGCGATTCGTTGTTTGTTCCGTTGCTTGAGCTGAGGGTTGGCTTTGATGAGACAAGCTAAAGTAACGCTCAAATGCTTTGGCTATAGCATATTCAGGTAGCAGCTTTCCATCATTGAATATATCGATAGTGACGGTGCGAGCAGTGCTGTGCAGTGAAATTTCAACGGTACGCTTTGCAAAGTGTATCGCATTATCAAGCACGTTTTGCAGTACCTGTATTAACCAAAATTGGTCAGCATACACACTGGTCGATGCCAGTATTTCTGCTGGCAAGTTTGCAGTATTGTTCACATTCTTATTATCAATATATATATCAATAGGGTATAGGTTCTGCTGTTGCTGCTTGGCGGCATTATCTTTGATCAGAGTTTGCAAAAGTGGTAATAGGGGAGTCAGTTGTCGGTTGAGTTTAAAGGTAGGCTGTTCTACTTGAGCAAGCAATAGAAGTCGGTCGATGAGCTGTTGCATTTTTACGCTTTGCTCACCAACCGTCTCGATGAGCATCTGCCGATCATCATAATCAAGGGTATTTCCATCCATGCCATCATCCTCTAATAGCTCACCACTGGCACGTATGGCGGTTAAAGGGCTTTTTAGCTCATGGGTCAAAGTATGGACGTAATCGGTGACGTAAGCACGATTTTCCAATCGATGCTTCATGGTCTCGATGGTATCTGTCAAGCTATTTAATTCATGACCTAGATAGAAATAGGGCTTTTTGGTGTCTTCTGCCAATGCACTGGTATATTGAGTCACTAAGGTAATACTTTGCTTAAGCCACCATGCTACTAGACCTGCCAGTATAAGGGCGGCGATACTGATAAGTAGTGCGGTGATAAGCATGCGGTTACGAGTGTCATCTAAATAAGGCAATACGCTAGCGACAGGCTTACCGACACTGACCACGCCAATGATATCTCCAGACGGATTTTTGATGGGCTGAGCCACATACATGACTGAACCATCGCGCCGCTGATAATCTCGCAGCGTGCTTCTTGCGCCGTATTGTCCTTTTAACGTGAGATAGACATCGTTCCAGCGTCCATAGTTCTGCCCTTCATTATTATCAGGTTTGGGCAGGGAGTCGTAAATGACTATGCCGCTACTGTCTGTCACATACACGCGAAAGCTACTGTAGCTTTTGGTTTGATCGACAGGACTGAGCGTTTCGCCCATCGTTGGCATGCCGACAAATGCAGCATCAAGTTGCGCTTGATACTCTTCATCATAGAGCTGTCCTGTAGATAACGGCACCTGTAGACTGGCCGCCAGTAATTTACTGGTGTCCAGTAGCGTGTCTTCGATGACTTGCTGCGCGGTTGGCTTAACGTAGCCAAATAACTGAGTAAACACCACCACGCCGCATATGACGAGCACCAACGCAACGGCTAGCCAAATTCTAAAAAATATACTTAAATTGAGCAGTCGTTTGCGTTTAGGGGCTTGCTGAGCAGTACCAATGGGGTGCAATTTAGCATACCAATTGCTTTGGTCGTTATGAATATCATTCTCAGCAGGATTGATTTTATTATTCATAAACTAGCAGCCACTGTTAAGCTGGACATAATGCGTAACCCAGTCCGCGATGCGTATGAATGACTTCAATACTCGTATCAACAGTCGCAAGTTGCTTACGAATCGACTTGATATGGCTGTCTATCGTGCGTGCTAGGCGATGATCGGGATAGTCGCTTACTGCATTAAGCAACTGCTCACGGCTAAAAACTTGCTGCGGTGCTTGTAATAATGTGAGCAAAATTTTGCGCTCAGTATTACTAAGTTCCAGCTTCTGTTCTTGCCACGTTAATGAATAATTGAGCGGTTGATAATGCCAAACGCCAGATTGATTTTCAAACGTTAATGCTTGTCCTGAAAGATTATGCGAGGAAGTATTATCAGTACTTTCATTTGAGTTTATGGTATGAGAGCCTGACTGCTGAATTAGCTGTTCACGTCGCCAAATGGCTTTTAAACGCGCGACCAATTCACGTGGACTAAAGGGTTTGGCGCAATAATCATCACCGCCCATCTCCAATCCTAGAATACGATCGACCTCATCGCTACGCGCTGTCAAAAACACGATAGGCAAATCTTTTAAGGCGTCGATATCAGGCGTATGACGTATTTGCTGACATAGGCTCAAGCCATCACCATCTGGTAGACCGACATCCATAATGATCGCCGATAGATCTTGTGCTTTATGACTATGCAACATGGGTAACACACTACTGGCATTATCCAACCAAGTTATTTGCCAGCCTTCGCGCTTGCAGGTAACCTTAAGCGACATCGCGATCGCAGGATCATCTTCTACCAGTAAAATATGGGTCATAGTCTCTACATCGTCTGATAAGCTTAGTAAATTATCGTAGCACAAAACAGCAGACTGCTCTTGCTGCCACGAGTTAAATGGAGTGAAAAGTTAATGGAAAAGTAGGGTGCTCAGTAGATAGTATGCGATGTAATTATTTTAATGCATTTAAAAAAGGCCAGCTCAATAAATAAGCTGGCCTTGGTAACGAAGATTAAGCATGGTTGTTTATTAATAGACTAAGCGAAAACTTACTTAAGACCTTTGCAATTGGCATAGTAGCTCACTGTAGCGGGCCAATCTGAAAAAATGCCTTGGACACCGACATCTTGCGCTAGTACGTCAATATAATTCATCATATC
The DNA here is from genome assembly GCF_048631835.1 of Psychrobacter sp. ER1. Lineage (NCBI taxonomy): Bacteria > Pseudomonadati > Pseudomonadota > Gammaproteobacteria > Moraxellales > Moraxellaceae > Psychrobacter > Psychrobacter sp. ER1. The sequence continues at coordinate 1,046,831 of NZ_CP184640.1, forward strand.
ACCGTCATTGTTGATAGCATCACCAAGACCGCTATAGTACCAATCGCCACCATCCGTTAATGGCCCTGAACGCTCTATCGACCAAGTAATGATTTTTAGACCATTGGCTTTGGCTTGTTTTGCGTATTCTGATGGTTGCATATTTCCCTTACCATCAGTAGTGACTAACAACCAAAGTGCTGGAGCAATGGTGTTTATGCCACGTGCTTTGATATCAGCCAATGAGTGCTTCCAAGTGGTTGTGTCGTTTTTATCAAATGTTTTATTCTTAGCGGTCTCATTGCTGTCATCAATAAGATAGACGGCATTAGCCCCATAAGCTGGCTCGTTTTTGATCCAGTAATCAAGATCTTCTATATTGAATGACTGGGCAAATACATCACTTGCAGGTACATTTGCTGCCTTATAAGTATCTATCAGCTGTTGGCGGTAGTCGTTCAAACGATAGCCGTTAAACGGCATGGTCACTGCAGGCGCTTTTAGCTCAGGCGTGTGCTTCATACCCAGCTTGCGAGCCAACGCGATATGTTCTTTCAAGGTTAACACTTTGCCGTTTTGCGAGTATAAGTCCGTTCGCCAAGGCGCGGTTGCATTCATATATTCACTAATACTGGTTGCTTTTTTATTGGCAGCATCCATCTTACCCGTCAAGGTTTTAAACTCAGTAACGCTAATGTCTGAGGTTCGGCATTCGATACTATCGGCATTAGTAAGTTTGCCTTTAGCATCTAAGATGGGCGGTACGGTACATTGCTTGGCCAGCGGCGTGGCTAATATATTAGTAGTGGTGTGCAAATCGTTCTGGGCATGACGACAGACAAGCTCACCGTCATTGGTAAAAGCGACATCACATTCCAAGATGCCAGCACCCATTTGTGCTGACGCCACGTAGCTATCATAAGTATGTTCAGGCAGCTGTAATGGCGCACCTCGATGTGCAATAGAGAAGTCTGTCTTACTTGGCAATTGCCCCCTGCACGCCTGTAGCTCTTCTTTTAATGGTCCCTCGTCCATATCATTTATCAAATAAAACGGACGCACTCCATAGGTATATGCGACAGGTGAAGACGATTGTGATTGCGGTTGCGCTGTCGATAAAGGGGCTTTTGATGTGAGCATTGAGCTACTATCAGTAGTGCAGCCTACTATCAATAATGAGCTGATCAGCGTTAAAGGTAAGGCGAGATTCATCTTATTAACTTTAGCCAGCGTGTACTTACTCAGCTCAAGCGCTGATTTATTAGAAATTGTCATGTAAAATGTTCCTGCAAAATTATAAAAAATCCCATCGGACGTATGGATAGGAATTGAAAAATTAACGTTTGACTATTGGTTGCTACTTGCTAAAAGAAGCTAAGTGTCGTGCATTCTTGTAAAAGCTTAGTTTTGTAAGAGCTTAGCCTTGTAAGAACTTAGCATTAATGCGGATACAATTGTAGGCACATGTACTAAAGAATAGACAGCTGACAGTATTTGAGCTTGACAGTATTTAAACTTGATAGTATTGAGCTTATCGGTCGTAAAATCATACGTGTCTTCTTATACTGTTCACATTTTTGCTATTGGCCATTTAGTACCTCACTATTGACCATACTCTCAAACTAACAGATGATATTGACCATATAATGACACACACATTATTTTGGCAAAAAATATAGAAATGCTTAAGGCATATCTCACTACATTATTAAGGATAACTATGAGTAATTATTTAGACGCCGTCGTCGTTGAGCATAATCCCTCTCAAAAAAGATAGATCGGGCGGTGATTTGGCTGCACGGTTTAGGTGCTAGCGGTCATGATTTTGAGCCAGTTGTACCGCAGCTTGGCTTGGCTGATGATATGGCAGTACGTTTTATCTTTCCACATGCCCCTAAACGCCCAGTCACGGTAAATGGTGGTATGGTAATGCCAGCCTGGTACGACATCATAGAGATGAGTCTGGAGCGTAAAGTAGATGTGGCTCAAATTGAAGAGTCTGCTCAGCAGATACAAGATTTGATTAGCCGTGAGATTGAGCGCGGCGTATCACCAGAGCACATTGTTATTGCAGGATTTTCGCAGGGCGGAGCAGTGGCATATCACGTGGCACTTGGTTACCCAGAGCGCTTAGCTGGCTTGATGACGCTCTCTACTTACTTAGCGACCAATGACAATATTGAGTATAGTGCTGCCAATAAAGACATGCCGATTCTGATTGAGCATGGTACGCATGATCCAGTCGTGCCTGTTATCCTAGGTGAGCAAGCCCAGCAGTTATTGTCGGCAAAGGACTATAATGTGTCTTATAATACGTATCCGATGGCACATCAGGTCTGTATGCCGCAGATTCAAAATATCGGTAAATGGTTAAACATTGTTTTGGCGTAAATTATTAAGCTGTAACGTAATGTAATGCAGGCTACTTATAGGTTGAAACCTCACCGATATCTCCTATATAATAGCCAGTCTTATTGGGGATGTTCTGGCTTCGACGCTGGTGATGAAACTCAATGATGCATGTCGAGAGTGTATGTCCTCTCGTTAATCAAACATATATTGTTATAGTCGCAAACGACGAAACTTACGCTCTAGCAGCTTAAACCCTGCTTACTTAGTTGCTGATCACCTACAGTTGGTTAACTAAGTTGAAGCGTCCGCATGTAGGCTCGCCACAAGTGATTGTCTCAATTGCTTGGGTTCAAAAGTAGAGAATCGTCCAATCCATCCTGACTGTCGGATCGGTGCGGATTAAAACTAAAGACAGAAACTAAACATGTAGATTCATGAGCGTAATGCTGGCGGACGCGGGTTCAACTCCCGCCATCTCCACCAAACATTAAAAATCCGATCACTTAGGTGGTCGGATTTTTTTGTCCAAATTTTATGGTTAATTAAAAAAATGATACTGACAAACTTTTGATGAGAAAGTAAAAACTATTTATATAGAGTAATCATCAAGTCTTTGAAATTGAATTACAATTTTTCGTTGCCTATGGAGAACATAATATTAGCTTGTCTTAAAGAATAATTCTGATTATTCTTAGTTGAGGCCTATTCTTCGCATCAGGCGATGCAGTAGCAAGAATAAGCGGACTTTCAAATAACTACAGGGAATGTATTATGTTAGGAAAAATGATGTATCAGCCATTGCTGATCAGTGGTCTAATCGAACACGCTGCCCGTTATCATGGTGATACGGCGGTTTTGTCCAAAGAAGTCGATGGACAGATGACTCATACCAATTGGCGTACTGTCTCAGATAACTCAAAACGACTGGCCAATGCGTTGGCTACACTGGGACTTAAATCATCAGAACGCATAGCAACTTTGGCTTGGAATAATCGTCGTCATTTAGAAGCTTGGTATGCCATTTCAGGTAGTGGCATGGTTTGCCATACTATCAATCCACGTTTGTTCCCCGAGCAGCTTAGCTACATTATCAATGACGCTGATGATCGTGTACTGTTTTTTGATACTACTTTCCTGCCGCTAATCATGGCAATCAAAGAGCATATCAAAGGTGTTGAACACTTCATTTGTCTAAGTGATCGAGATGATAGTATCGTCGAAAAACTGCCTAATGTACTGTTCTTTGATGAGCTATTAGCAGAAAACTCGACTGACTTTGACTGGCCTCAATTTGATGAAGCAACAGCCAGCTCTTTATGCTACACCTCAGGAACTACCGGTAACCCTAAAGGAATTTTATATACGCATCGCTCTTCTGTGCTACATGCGATGGCGTTATGCATGCCTGATGTCTCCGCGCTCTCTGCACAAGATGTTTTACTGCCAGTAGTACCGATGTTCCATGTCAATGCGTGGGGCACACCTTATGCAGCTGCCTTGACTGGTTGCTCTCTCATACTTCCTGGTCCGAATCTTGATGGTGATAGCCTAGTATCTCTCATCGATGATTGTCATGTCACGGTTGCTCTAGGGGTTCCAACGATTTGGCAAAGTCTATTGACCGCTGCCAAAGCCAGAGGTAGTAAGCTTGATAGCATGACGCGTACTATTGTCGGAGGAGCCGCATGTCCACCATCGGTCATCAAAACGTTTAGAGAGGATTTTAATTGTGATGCAGTACATGGTTGGGGCATGACAGAAACCAGCCCACTTGGAACGATGAATCAAATAAAAGCCAAGCATAAATCGCTGAGTAAAGATGAGATTAATGAGTTGCGTAACTCTCAAGGTCGTCCGCCCTACGGCGTTCAGCTACGTCTCATAGATACTGATGAACCGCTACAGCAAGTTGAAGAAGATGGTATGTCTCAAGGTCGTTTACAGATCAAAGGGCATTGGATCATCAATGACTATTACACAGAAAATCCTGATGCGATAACTGAAGATGGTTGGTTCGACACAGGCGATATTGCAACCATTGATGCCGATGGCTATATGAATATTCGGGATCGCTCAAAAGATTTGATCAAATCTGGTGGAGAGTGGATATCGTCAGTAGAGCTTGAAAACATCGCAGTCGCCCATCCGCAGATAAGAATGGCGGCCGCTATTGCTGCAAAGCATAAAAAATGGAGCGAGCGCCCAGTATTGATTGTGGTGAAAGAACCAGATTCAGAAATCGATGAGTCGCAAGTGCTGAGCTTTTACGAAGGTAAAATCGCCAGCTGGCAAATACCTGATAAAGTTATATTTGTAGATAACATCGTGCTAAATGGCGCTGGGAAAATGGTCAAAAAGGATTTGCGTGATGACTATGGCAACGTATTGTTGGATAGCTGATTTAGCTGTTAAAAGCAAAAATTGACAATGCTACTTGCAAAATCAAGTTTGTAGTCTAGTTAGATTTCTCTAAGAATAGTGGTATAGGTGAGTAGGGCGTTTGAGATGCTCGTCATCTATATCGCTCGTCATGATTATTTTAAATGAGCACTAAGAGATTCATGTACATCAGATGCATAGATTGGGATAGATAGAGTAGGACAGTATAGAACGTCAGATACAACAAAGCCCCTGATATCAGGGGCTTTAGCTGTTCTATAAGATAGTATAGGACTATGTAATGGTACCCGGAGCCGGACTTGAACCGGCACGCTATTGCTAGCGAGGGATTTTAAATCCCTTGTGTCTACCAATTTCACCACCCGGGCAAAACTTGTTTTATCTAAGATGTAAACTAGCTGATAGACCATCTAGTTACTAGATAAGTGGTCGCTATTATAATCGGTTGTGATAATAATGCAAGCCAAAATTAACGTAAAGTTAATAAATAATTGGAGGCTGGAGTCGGAATCGAACCGGCGTTAACGGAGTTGCAGTCCGCTGCATGACCACTCTGCCATCCAGCCAATCAAGGTCGCCTATATTAGCAAAAATATAGTAAATTACAAGTCCTTTTTTCATTAAAAACAGCTTATTTATTATCTTATCTATATTTAGCCCCAATTTAGAAGCGTTTATACTGTTAATAGGCTTTTTCAAACTATTAGTAAACCAGTGTTTAATGATGATGGTTTAAAATATAGTGCGCTAAACTATATCTTTATTGTTACGTTTGGCACTTTTCACATCACGATAAGTGGCCGTGCAAATTAATACGAGTACGCCAAGAGTAATGGCGGGCCAAATTAAGATATATAAGCCGTAGATAAAAACGTTGTCCATGATATCTCCTTATAATATCGCTAAGTAAGTAGCGATTAGCCAAATACTTCTGGCCAATCGGCACTTGGATAAAGCGACTTTAGTTTAAGATTTAAGTGACGATGGGATTTCCGACTTTTTATCGTAATTGCCCACACGCTGCTTAATTAAGTCGAAGTCGAAGTGTTCGTCTCCCATCAGGCTGATAATCACACAGACGACGGTACTAGCGCCGTAAGCTGTTAGAGAGGCTAGCAGGACCATATATTGACGTAAGAAGCCAGTAGCGAAGATAAGCATCAGCACTAGCGTGATAACTGCGGCGACCATGCCAATCTTACGACCTAAGAATCCAAAGACCATTAGCCCAATAACAACCGCTGCACCGACACTGGCCAGTATTTCAAAGAATAGGGCGGTGACACCAGTGATTGGGAGTAATTCGAAACGGGCAACGCAAAATAAGAGTAGTCCGACGATAACTGCTGAGGTAAAGGCAGTATTGGTGACGCGATTCCAAAACACACTGGCGATAACAGGGAAGACAATAGCCCCCCATAGTGCACCAACAAATACTAGCATGACGAGAATATCAAGCTTAAAGCTCGCAAAAATTAGTCCAGCTGCTGTCGCAACAATCATCGTGCCGCGACCAATTAGCATCATTGTTTTAGGTTTAACATGGCCTTTTTTGGCGATATTTTTACCGTAGACATCAGCCATCATAATGGTTGATAGCGCTGATAAATCTGAGTCAGCGGTCGAGGACAACGACCCAATCACTAAAATAAAGAATAAGGCGATAAAGACGGGATGCAGATAAGTACTGACCATTTGAGGAATGAGGTTATTCATATTGCCATCGAGTGGCTCCACGCCAATCGTCACAGCCATTAGTCCAATCATTCCAAGACCAATAACGATACCAGCATAGCCGACTGTAGCAGTGATAAACGTCGCTTTAATCTTAGTTTTATCAATCGCAAATAGGCGCTGAGTGATGGTTTGATTACCGATAGCATATGCTAATACAGCGACGAAGTAAGGCGCACCTTGTTGAAAGAATGCCTCAGAGGAGAAAAAGTTCTGCTGCTCTAAAGTCAGGTTCGACAGCCCGCTGACCATAACCTCAGGGCCACCCATGCCAAATAACACGGCGGGAATAATGACAATGCCAATGGCCATTAGAGCGACCAACTGGGCGAAATCCGTAAAGACAGATGCTCGAAACCCTGATGTCAATGTATAACTCAGGACACCGATACCTGCGATCATTACCCCTGTTTGGAACGATAATGGCGACAGGACTGACACCAATGCCCCAGCAGCGGTAAAGTTGACCATCAAGCTAATTAAACTGCCCATAATATTGGATATGGCTAAGATTAATTGGCTTGATGAACCGTGGCGGGCATGAATCAGTTCACCTAGTGTATGGCCATCTGGTGCCAATTCACGAAAGCGCATACCAAAAGGGTAGATGAATAAAATCATCAATGCACCCCAAAAGCCATAATGTATCGGCCCTGATACGCCGTACTTATAGCCAGAGGTAGCCGCAGCGTAAAATGAGGCTGCCCAAATCCAAGTGGCGGTCATGCTGGCTGCACCCATACCAAAGCCAACACCGTGACCTGCGACCATAAATCCAGAAGTGGTCTCTTTATCTTTTTTGATTAATAAGGACAGTAAATAGGTGCCGCCATAAAATGCTAATAATAATAAAATAATCGTTAATGATGAAAATTGGAACAATGACTCAGTTTTCAAACTCAGACCTCGCAATTGTTAGTTGATGAATAAAGTTCAGCAAAAATGAAAGATACCAAACCATTAGGAATACAGCATAGCCTACACAGTCCTCATACCGAACGTATGTGGCTAATATAAATAGCGAAAATACCAACTGCAGTGGTAAGCAAATGCTAAGTGTTACGCCCAAATCTTAATGAGACAGATACTGTCAAATCAAAAAGACAGGGACTACTTTCAATAGGCGTCAGTTAATGGGTAAACCATCACGCTATTAATAGGCATACACAAAGGTAGCTACATGCTAAAGAAAACTCATGTGATGAGTGTCTATAGCGGAATTACGAATAAGCACTAAGCCATGATAAAATGACCCGAACTCGATTTAGACAGCCTTATCAGCTGTAATAAACAATAGCTGAGAAATCTCTACTCATCTATTGCGATTGATGTGTTACTAAGCGGCATTAATAAATAAAACTACATATTTGTTAAGTGCCTGTAACATATTTGCGGGATAAGAGTAACCTATTATGTCATTAACCTCAAACATTATCCGATATTTACCAAACAATGACCGAAGATGATATATAAGTATTTATTTAAAGAGATTTAATAAGATTTTTAATAAAGCATTGAAAGATAAGGTTTTATTATTAGTAGCATTGAGTGATATATCGCTATGAGCTAAGTTATAACCATGAATGAGTAGCTGAAGCTTTCATTAGAAAAATAGATAATGAGCGATAGATGATGGTTGCTCTCAATGAACAAGTAGAAGTGAATTTTTATATATTATCTTGTTTGGTATAGTAAGTGACTCGGTTATCACGTAAAAATCCAGCCAATCCAAGGCCATAACGCTCAGCCACGCGCACTGCTGTACTGGTAGGCGCTGACATGCCAACTAGCCACGGGATTTGACTTCGAATAGACTTTTGAACCAGTTCAATAGAGAGACGCGAAGTCATAAGCACACAGCTAACGTCTGCTTTTTGGCGTAATTGCCAACCGATGAGTTTATCAAGTGCATTATGGCGGCCTACATCCTCAAATAAATGTAGCTGCTGATTATGTATCGTCGCTGCGGCATGTACCGCACCTGTCAGTTGATGCGTATGTTGCGCGGCATCCACTTGTTGACGCAGTGCCAATAGGGAGTCAAGACTTGGTGCGCTCGTTTGAATGCCATTTATACCTGTCTGTCGGTTATGTTCATGGTGTAAATGGTCTTGTGAGTAAGTACTTAAATCAGGCAAAGCTTGCGTTAGTCCAGTAATACCGCACATACCGCAGCCTGTACGCCCTGCGAGCTGCCGCTTTTGTGCCTGTATACGTTGATGGCAGCGTTGGCTCAATACCAACTCCACGACATAGATATCGTAATCTTGAAATCGTTCTAAGCTTTGCTCAATTGATACTGAGTCAAGATCTTCGTCACTCGAATCTTGAACGAACTTCTGGTAGCTAGCGATATCTGCAAGGTGAGTCACTTCCCAGTCGAGTAACTCGTGACTGTATTGAATTAAGCCTTCGCTAAATAAGAACCCAACAGCCAAATACTCTAACTGATGAGGACTGGCCATCAACACAGCATAATGAATCCCATTAATAATGATAGAGACAGCAGCTTCTACTGCTAAGCTGGTGGTCTGAGATTCGATTTGAAGGTGAGAGTCATTATTAGGGTTGCTAATAACTGACGGGTAATGATGCTTTTGTGCTAAGTGACTACGAGCAAGTGGTGTCTCTGACAACCTATCATCGTTAGGTGATTTAGGTACAACTCTCTTAATGTCGGTTGAGTTATCTATCATAGTAGGGTCGATAAAAGCATCACTTTGCTCAGCGTTATCTTCAATGGTTATCACGATTTATCATGGCCTAAAATTATGAGCATGCTTAATTATGAGCGTACTTATGGTCATTTAGAGATCCAATGAAAGTGTCATTCTCATTGACTCTTCGCAGTATGATTTACGCAGGCGTAGCTATCGATGTATTTGCCTCTACGCGCTCTAAAACGACGGTCGTCGATTTGTACGCTGGGATATGGGAGTCTGGCGCATGTGTCTCCAAATCAAAGAGATCATTGCACTCAGGATAGTAAGCTGCAACAGCGTTAGAGGCAATATCCATCTCGCTTAATACCAACGGACCTAATATACGCGGTTGCTCTAGGCTATCTTTGGCACGCTGGCGAGTGACCATAACACGGTCACCCTTTTGCCAACCCAAACGGCTTATTTCATCGGGATGCATGAATAGCACATCACGACGATCCGTTTGACGATAGCGGTCTTTAAACCCAAAAATCATAGTGTTGAATTGGTCATGGCTACGGACACTGGTCAATTGCCAAACCTTTTGTGCTGTATTTTCAACATCATCGATATCGTTTGCGGCTGCCATTTGTGCGGCGACAAAAGTAATCGGATATTGTGGTACTTCAAACTGAGCTTTGCCGCTTTCGGTATTCCATACACGATGACGCGCCGCATGATACAAATGAAAGCCACGCTCAGAGGTGCGAATACGCTGGTTAAAGTCTTCAAATCCATTAATCGCTTGAGCGATATAGTCTCGAATAATATCGAAATCTTCACTCATCGCCAGCCAAGGAATAGACGTGTCGACGCTGAGTACATGGGTCGCAATATCCGCTACGATTTGAGCTTCAGATTTTAAAGTATCACTAACAGGTTTGAGCTTACCTTGAGTTGGTACGATCTGACACATTGAATCTTCAATAGTGGCAAACTGCTCACCCTTTGTTGTGACAATACGTTCGGTACGGCCTAAGCAAGGTAGGATCAAATTGTTAGCACCTGGGTATAGCATGGTCTCATTGAGCTTGGTACCAACAAATATATTAAGCTGAGTAGTGGTTAAGGCTTGCTCAATAGCGCTGGTATCAGGGGCGGCCACTGCGTAGTTACCACCCATGCCCATAAAGACTTTCAATTTACCTGCGATAAGAGCCTTGGCACCTGTGACGACATCGTAGCCATGCTCTTGCGGCATAGGGTGCTCAAACACACGCTCTAAGCTGTCTAGTAAGCTTTTGCTAGGGCGTTCATGGATACCCATGGTGCGATCGCCCTGTACGTTGGAGTGCCCACGCACTGGAGATGCACCAGCACCGTCGATACCAATCATGCCCATCAGCAGGAGCAAGTTGGTAATCATCGCGACATTGTCATCACCCTGCACGTGCTGAGTAATGCCCATGCCCCAAGTGCAAATCGTTGCTGGACTATCAGCCACGAGCTCAGCGAGATTGATAATATCTGTCTGAGAAATACCGCAGCCAAGTGTGATATCTGACCATGATTGCTCTGTTAGCCACTGTTTTAGAGGTTCAAAGCCTGAAGTATGAGTGGTAATAAACTCATAATTTATTTTATCGTTTTTGATTAACCACTTGGCAATGCCCGTCAATAAGGCTGCATCACCGCCGATTTGAATTTGAATAACGTCATCGACCATATCAGCACTTTGACCGGCTGCCATGTGTGTTGGTTTTTGCGGATTTCTAAATTTACTTAGGCCTTGCTCACGCATCGGGTTGATTGAGATGATTCGACAGCCTTGCTCATGCGCATGGGCGAGCATCTCTAGCATACGTGGATGGTTGGTCGCTGGGTTTTGCCCAAACATCAATATCAGCTTGGCTTGCTCAAAATCTTCTAGCATGACCGTCGCTTTACCAATACCTAGCTGTCTGCTTAGCATTACTGAGGTTGGCTCGTGACACATATTTGAGCAATCAGGCAAATTATTGGTACCAAAGCAGCGTACGAACAATTGAAATAAGAATGCAGGCTCGTTAGTCACACGGCCTGATGTATAAAATAGCGCCTCATCCGGTGAATTTAATTGTCCTAACTGTTCAGCGATTAAGCTGTAAGCGGCTTCCCAAGGAATAGGAACATAGCGATCTTGCGCCGCATCGTAATACATCGGCTCTGATAAACGACCACTGTGCTCAAGCTCGTAACCAGTCCAGCCCTGTAGTTCAGTAACGGTGTGTCTTGCAAAAAACTCAGCATCTGCTTTATGGGTCATGGTCTCACTGGCAATGACTTTAATGCCGTTTTCACAGACATCGATAGCTTTGTGCGACTTATGATCAGGCCAAGCACAACCTGGGCAGTCAAATCCGCCTTGGGGCTGATTGCTTTTAAATACACTTATACCGCCGCGCAAAAATGTCTTATAGTCCATTAGCTTTTGGGTAGATGAGATCAGCGCAGGCCAACCAGCAGCAGGGTGGGAATAAATAGGAATTTTGCGCATGACAGACCTCATATAGTAAGTGACAACGGCGAAGCTTTGATAGACGACAACTATATAATGGCCAGTGAGAAGTTCATATGATCATTAACTATAGATAACAAAAAACCTCCAAGAAAAATCAATTCTCTTGAAGGTTTTTGAGGTTGTCGGAAATGGTTATATTCGACAGGTACAAATTTATAAGTCGTAAGTCATGGACAGCATTAGCTCAAAAACTTAGCTTAAAATCAGGCTGTCATCTTCAACTTTTTCGCCACGTGTTTGCTCGAACATATCAAGTAGATCATGTACAGTCATACCTTTACGAATGTCGCCAGCTACATCTAATACGACTTGACCCTGATGTAGCATAACGGTGCGTGTACCATGTGCTAAGGCTTGTTGCATAGAGTGGGTAACCATCATCGTAGTCAGCTTATTGTCCGTGACAATCTTATCAGTCAATTCTAAGACAAATGCCGCAGTCTTTGGATCGAGAGCTGCAGTATGCTCATCAAGCAACAAGATTTTAGAGGGCTGCAATGATGCCATTAGCAGACTTACTGCCTGACGTTGACCACCAGAGAGCAGACCCATACGATCGGTTAGACGATTTTCTAAACCTAATTTTAAAACGGATAGTTTTTCTCGGAACAAATCACGGTTGTTTTGGTTCAATGCAAATTTTAGACCGCGATTACCGCCGCGTTTGTAGGCCAAAGCCATATTTTCTTCAATCGTTAGCGCTTCACAAGTGCCCGCCATCGGATCCTGAAAGACGCGAGCAACCCAATGCGCACGTTGATGAGCAGACTTTTTGGTCACATCAATGCCATTGAGCAAGATTGAGCCACTATCGACGCGTGTCGTACCGCTTACCGCGTTCAAAAAGTAGATTTACCTGCGCCATTGGTACCGATGACAGTGACAAATTCACCATCAGCAATGTTTAAGCTGATACCACGTAGGGCAGGGTTTTCGATAGGCGTGCCTGGGTTAAAGGTCAACCGTAAATCGGTGGCTTGCATCATAATCGTTATTCCTTATTGTCTCTTTAAGCGAAGCAAGTGTTATAAATACCTGCTTTGACTGTCATTAGGCGCGAACCTTGCGTGATAAAAACTTGGTTTTCGCTTTCGGCAATACCAAGGCTAGTACCACGAGCAATGCGGTAATCAAGTTCAAATCCTGTGGTCCAAAGCCGATACTACGTAGCGTATCGCTTGATAGTGCGACCTGAATAAACAGTTTGTACAATACCGCACCGACAACAACGGCAAAGGTAATCAGCCAAATACGCTTGGCAGGAATGATTGTCTCACCGATGATGACTGCTGCTAGACCGATAACAATCGTGCCGATACCAATTGAGATGTCCGCGCCACCCTGAGTCTGCACAAACAGCGCACCTGCTAGGGCAATCAAACCATTAGAAATCGCCATACCGATGATGGTCATCCACGAGGTATTGATACCTTGCGCCTGTGCCATTCTTAGGTTTGAGCCAGTAGCACGCATCGACAGACCTGTCTCAGTACTATAGAACCAGTTCAAAAATAACATAGCAGCTGCGACGACGACACCGATAATCAGGCAGCGCATCCAATAACCATTACCATCAGTCACCAAGGTGCTAAACACTGTGGTTTCACCAAGCAGGGGTAGGTTTGGCGCGCCCATGATGCGTAGATTGACAGAATATAAAGCAACCATGACCAAGATACTGGCAAGCAGTTGCAAGATGCCAAGTTTGACATGCAACCACGCAGTGACGATACCAGCGACTGAACCTGCTAACATCCCAAAAGCACAGGCCAACCATGGGTTGATACCAGCGATGATAGAAATACCAGCGACTGCACCGCCCAACGGGAAACTACCGTCAGCGGTCAAATCAGGGAAGTCGAGCGTACGAAATGAGATAAGCACACCGAGTGCTACTAGGCCATAAATCAGACCACTTTCAAGCGCACCGAAAAAAGCAATTAAAGACATAAGAGATCAGTAAGTCATAACCAAGTGTCTAGCGTATGGTACCAAGATAAGTAAATGGCAATGGCCAAAATCATCTACCTGCTAAACAGCTAAGCGGTGAATTTAACAGATTAAGCAATCTGCGGTTAGGGTAAACCAAAACATATCACGATTAACAACGATCATAAGCTACCTTGGTTTGAAGCGACGGTTCAAGGCACTGTAATATGAGCAATAAACCTATCCTCTACTTAACAAGTATCAGATAAATGGCCAGACAAATACAGCACTATTAAACACGCTTGCAAAAAGACTCTGTTTAGACAAGAAGCCCAGCCTAATGACTCATAGCTGGGTTTCTTGTTTAATCATTAGCCGTATATTTTAAGGTAGACAACACAGTATTGATTCGTGTCGCTTTCCTATTTATACCTGCTATTTTGAGCCAAATACAAAGGTGCGTTATTCTACCACTTCTTTTGCTTTATCGATAACCGCTTGTGGCAACGTGATGCCTTCTTCTTTAGCGTGTTTTGGACTGACGTATAGATCAAGCGCTTGTGGAGTGTAAACAGGGATAGCACCTGCTTTTTCACCGTTTAAGATACGTACGACAATTTTACCAGTTTCACGGCCAAGCTCATAGTAGTTCACGCCTAGAGCAGCAACAGCACCGCGCTCAACTGAGCTAGTATCTGAGGCAATAAGAGGAATCTTACTTTGTTTGGCGATTTGATAAAGTGACTCGTACGCTGATACCACGTTGTTGTCAGTTGAAGTGTAGATCATATCGACCTTACCTTCGAGACTACGGGCTGCCATCGCGATGTCGTTACTACGCTGTGCAGGCGCTTCTAATACATTGATACCGAGTGGTGTTAGCTTCTCTTTAGATTCTTTAAGATAATCGTTGAGTTGACTTCACCTGGGCTATAGACATAACCGACGTTCTTTAATCGATGGAATGATTTGACGCATCAAATCAATTTGTGGTTCATACGGTAGGGCATCTGATGCGCCTGTAACGTTGGTGCCAGATCCATCTAGCTTAGGTACCAGTTTGGCTGCTACTGGGTCAGTAACTGCTGAGAATACCAATGGAATGCTGCTAGTAGAAGCGGCAACAGACTGCGCAGACGGTGTTGCGATAGCGACGATAACATCTGGTGCATCAGCGACAAATTGCTTAGCAATCTGTCCTGCAGTCGCTGTGTTTCCTTGCGCGCTTTGGAAGTTAACCGTTAGGTTTTCACCGTCTTTAAATCCTGCTTCGTTTAGCTCGTCGATGACACCTTTACGTACATCATCAAGCGCTGGATGTTCTACGATAGCGGTAATAGCAACGGTCTTCATGGCCGTCGCTGCATCACCAGTAGCGGCAGCATTCGTGGAGCCATCATCTTGTGCTGATTGGTTACAACCAGTCAAGATAGCCGTACATACACCGCCTAATAATAAAGCCTTACCGAAATTAAAACGACCAAAACGATTTTGAGACAACATGGGTCTTACTCCTAAAATAATAGTGTGTCCATACACTATATAAATAATTGACGAGCTAATAGATAGCTTACTACTTTTTATTTGGTTTCGGCATCAATATCAACATTGATGGCACTTTCTAGTAATTCTGCTGGCAAGCTGACACCTTGTGTTTTGGCATGCTGAGGACTGACATATAGGGTCAGATCATTCATGACCTCAGGTTTGATGGTATTGACCGCTTCGCCATTTAACACGCGATATACCATCTTGCCAGTGGTACGACCAAAGTCATAGTCATTAACACCAAGAGCAGCAGTCGCGCCGCGTTTTACACTGAATTCATCAGATGCAACAATCGGTAACTTTAGCTCATTTGCTGCTTGAGTCATGGCCTCAAAGGCAGAGGCAACATTGTTGTCAAATGAGGTATAGATGATATCTGCGCGTCCTTGCAAACTGCGTGTCGCCATACCGATATCTGTTGGACGATTGGCAGGGATGTCTAATAGTGACAGACCTCGTGCTGGTAGAGCTTGTTTTAGATTTTCACGCAATGACACTGAGTTTGCTTCACCTGGGCTATAGACATAACCGATGGTCTTTAAGTCAGGCTTTATCTGCTGTAACAAATCCAATTGCGGCTCTAATGGCAGCTGGCTTGAGAGTCCAGTCAAATTGCTTTGAAAAGGCTTGCCATTTGCCGTAATGAGCTTGGCACCTAGCGGATCTGACACAGCAGTGTAGATAATAGGGATAGTGGTGGTCGCGGCTACCACTGACTGCGCAGAAGGCGTTGAGATTGCTACGATCGCATCAGGGTTGTCTCCTGCAAATTGCTTGGCAATCTGTCCTGCAGTCGCTGTGTTTCCTTGCGCACTTTGAAAGTTAACAGTTAGGTTTTGACCTTCGACATAACCATTATCTGCCAATTCATCAATAATACCGCGGCGCATATCATCTAATGATGGATGCTCAACGATTTGAGTAATGGCAATAGATTTGGCAGGCTTATCTGTAGCCGTGCTATTTTCAGCAGTCGCTGCGGTCTCGGTAGAGGAGTTTGAGCAGCCGATTAGTCCCAGTGTGCTAATGGCACTAAAAGCAACGCCATATAGGCTTAAGCGTAGAGTAGAAGCGATAGTCATTATTAGGTTAACTCATAGGTTATATCAATCCCAAAAACCAAGTAGATACGGCCAGACTGACTGAGCCTACTAACTTATATAGTAGTCATTTTACTCATCTGTTTGGTGTACTTTGGTTTTTTACCATGATATTGAAGAATGCAGATTAGCCAAGTCAATGCTATGTTGATGCTGAGATAGCAGGCTAACCATTAAATAAAGTAATCGTTCCATTGATTATTATGTTCATATTATGACAGTAATGTAAGTTATCGCAATAAAAAATTGTTTTGTGGCGGTCATGGTGATGGATAATAAAAAAATCATCACTTCTTTTTATCTTATCAAGACGCGTGGTGCATTAAAGCTCTTATGTAGATCTAAATATAACGGATGCCACTAGGGTACTTTTGTTTGCTCAAACCATATGCAAAAGGCTTACATCCTAGCAACGCATCTATTACGTACTCACTTCATAATTAACGTAAGCTAATTTTCATACGAGAAACATGATAAATCTAAAGACAATCCAGTCATTTTGATGACATTGTGCTGACATAGTGGATATGAAATAGACGCTATTATTTATCTAACTTTTTCGAATGACCATTTTAAGGATAATATTATGAACACTGCTAATCTTAAATTATTAACCATCGCTGGTATCACTGCTACTTCTTTGATTGGATTGCCTGCTATGGCAAAAGATGGTCATGGAAACGGGCACGGTGATGGACATGGTAATAGCAAAGGTAACTCTGCCCATGTCAGTAAAAACTACAAGCATAGCGGCAATGCCCACCCAAATATCAACGCTTATCGAAATGCTAGCCCAAATGCTTCATTTAAGCGTGATCTTGATAGATACGGTTATAGAGTAGTCGGCAAGATTGATAGAAGGGATTATGACCGTTCTGTCGTTTTAGACCGTTATGATGACCGTTACGTTCGTATTCGTACGCCAAAAAATAACATTGTGACGGTGATGAATGATACGTTGCAGATTATCGATATTTTGAGCAGATAAATATAAGGCTTAGTTTTTAGGAGTTTGCTAAATCAACCATAAAAAAGATGCCACTTAGGGCATCTTTTTTATTTTTCAACCCTAAAAATAACCGTTAAGCCAATACGTCGCCAACAACACAAGCATCTGGCAAGGTAACGACGGTTAAGCCTGTCTTTGGCTCGCCAGTTGACAATACCATGCCTTCTGATATGCCAAATTTCATCTTACGCGGGGCAAGGTTGGTGACACAGATGACTTTTTACCCGTCAGTTGCTCAGGCTCATAGAACTTACGAATACCGCTAAATACGTTGCGTGGCTTATCTTCGCCAACATCTAACGTGAACTGTAGTAATTTGTCTGCGCCTTCTACATGGTTACACTCTAAAACGTGTGCGACTTTCAGCTCGACTTTGGCGAAGTCTTCGATCCCAATGTAGTCCGTTTGCTCAGCATCCGCGTCTGTTGCAGGTGCCTTGTCTTTTGCGGCAGGCTTGCTATTATCAGTCGCAGCAGGAGCGTCTGCTTGAGTTAAGGATGCTTTAGAATCCTCTACCATTGCTTCAATATCTTTTTCTTCGATACGTTGCATCAGTGGTTTGAACTTATTGATTTTATGACCTAGCAACCACTCATTACGACTGGCAAAACTTAAATCATCAAGGTTCAAAAACTCTTTGGCATTATTAGTCAACTCAGGCAATACTGGTGCGAGATAAACCATCAATTGACGGAAGATATTGATAGCGACCGAGCAGATGTCTTGAACCTCTTGCTCAGTACCCTCCAACTTCGCTAGTGACCATGGTTTTTTGGCATCGATATATTCGTTGGCTTTGTCCGCACATTGCATGATTAAACGCATAGCACGCGAGAATTCACGATTCTCATAGGCAGCAGCAATCTCATCGCCCGTTTTGGTGATGTCTTCTAATAGCTCTGACTCGACGCAAATTTCTGACAGCATGCCGTCGTACTTCTTAACCAAGAACCCTGCACTACGACTGGCGATATTGACGACTTTACCAACCAAGTCAGAGTTGACCTTTTGCATAAAGTCTTCTAAGTCTAAGTTAATGTCTTCAACTTTATCAGACAGTTTGCTGGCAAAGTAATAACGCAGATATTCAGGATGTAAGTGCTCAGCATAAGTCTCGGCCTTGATAAAAGTACCACGTGACTTACTCATTTTTTCGCCATTGACCATCAAGAAACCATGGGCAAAGACGCCAGTCGGTGTACGGTATTCGCTACCAGCTAGCATGGCTGGCCAAAACAAGGCATGGAAGTAAACGATGTCTTTGCCGATGAAGTGATAAACCTCGGTTTTGTGCTCGTTTTCTTGTGCCCAGTAGCGGTCAAAATCAAGCGCTTGGTCTGTCCCTGCACGCTTATCACATAGGTTTTTAAAGCTTGCCATGTAGCCGACTGGCGCATCTAGCCACACATAAAAGTATTTGTCTGGCTCATCACTTGGGGTGTCTGGAATTTGGAAGCCGAAGTAGGGCGCATCGCGTGAGATATCCCAGCTGGCAAGTCCCGCCTCAAACCATTCTTGAAGTTTGTTGGCGACTGACGTTTGCAAGCGATTGTCACTGCGTGTCCAGTCCTGTAAGAACTGCTCAAACTCTGGCAAATCAAAGAAATAATGCTTGGATGTTTTAAGTACTGGCGTTGCATTAGACAATGTTGAATGCGGATCTTTTAGATCTGTTGCATCGTAAGTGGTGCCACATACTTCGCAGTTATCGCCGTACTGGTCTGGTGAATCACATTCTGGACAAGTACCTTTGACAAAGCGATCGGCTAGAAATAATTGCTTTTCAGGATCAAACAGTTGCTCGACATCTTTTGTGCTGATATGACCAGCATCATTGAGACGACGATAAATCAGCTCAGAGAACTGTTTGTTTTCTTCTGAATGAGTGCTGTGGTAATTATCAAAGTTGATAAGGAACTTTGAAAAATCCGCTTCATGTGAGGCTTTAACTGAGGCAATTTGTTCCTCTGGCGTTACGCCGTTGGCTTCTGCTTTGAGCATGATTGCCGTACCGTGTGCATCATCCGCGCAGACATAGGTGACCTGATGGCCTTGCGCTTTCATCGCACGTACCCAAATGTCAGTCTGAATATACTCTACAAGATGCCCCAAATGGATATAGCCATTGGCGTAGGGCAGCGCACTGGTTACTAGAATCTCACGCACAAAATCACCTATATTTTTATATAAACGGGTTAGTTATCGAACATCTCAAGCGGTTCATCGCTCATCGATGCGACATCGTTAATGCTAAAAACTTCTAAAAATAATAAAAATTCAAAAAGTGTGCCTATGATACCGTAAATCAAATAAATTTGTGATATTCCTTGGTAATTACTTCTCATTTGGCAAGCACTAATTAACCACAAACAATAGCCTTGCATTGAATCTGGTCATTATAGATTAGTTATCAATCAGCCATGAAAAAACCCACCAAGCAGTATGCCGAGTGGGTTTTTTATTTATCTATTATTCGTTTAGATACCAGTGGTTAGTCACAATAAATGGCTAAGCGATAATCTACCTTAGAATGAACCAAACATCGTCCCTAAGATAATAACAGCAACCACAGCGACCAATGGAATAACCATCGTAACCATCGCCAAATTTAAATAAGATTGCTTATGGGTCAGACCACAAATCGCTAGCAAGGTAATGACAGCGCCACTGTGCGGAAGCGTATCAAGACCACCTGCCGCCATGACGGCTACGCGATGCATTAGCTCAGGGTCGATGCCCGCATTGACGGCCATGCGCAGATAATCTTCACCCAAGGTCGACAGCGCAATACTCAAACCACCAGACGATGAGCCTGTGATACCAGCAAGCGTGGTCATCGCGACCGCTTCTGAGATCAGAGGGTTGTCAGGGGTAAGGTTTAAAATGCTATCACGAATGATAAGGAAGCCTGCGAGCGATGCGATAACTGCACCGTAACCCACTTCTGATGCAGTATTGAAAATCGGCAACATAGAATCATAAGTACCACGGTTGATGGTTTTTTGTAGGTTGTTCCAGTGTCCAATACGTAGCAGAATTAACACCACACAAGCCACGACCAACGAGATAATAATTGACCACAACCCAAGTGAGCCTGCGACATTTAAGTCTGGAAATTGAGTTTGTAGACTGCTGAAATCTATCGATGGGAAAACCATATAGGTCAATATAGCGTTTAAGCCAATAACCAATACGAGTGGAATCATCGCAATGGTAAAGGAAGTTTGATGCGTGCTTAATACCTCAACGTCTTTTGCAGCCGCTCCAACGCCGCCTACATCCTCTTCATCATGCTGACCATAACCTTCGCCCGCTGCATTGGCTTTTCTGGCACGTGATTGCAGCCACATCCAACCACAAATAAACATGATCGTACCGCCGATGATACCCAAGATAGGGGCGGCAAATACGTTGGTATTGTAGTAAGGAATGGGAATAGCGTTTTGAATGGCTGGCGTGCCTGGCAGTGCAGTCATCGTAAACGTAAATGACCCTAAGGCAATCGCTGCTGGAATCAAACGTTTTGGAATATCTGCCGCTCTAAACAAGTCTTTGGCGATTGGATAAATAGCAAAAGCCACAACGAACAACGATACGCCGCCATAGGTCAAAATAGCACAGACCAAAATCACCGCGAGGATAGCTTTGCTAGCACCGAGTTTTTCGACGACTGTATTGGCAATGGCAGTTGCAGCGCCAGAGTCTGCCATTAAACGCCCAAACAATGCCCCGAGTAAAAATATAGGAAAGAATTTGAGTAAGAACCCACTTAACGCGCCCATAAAGATATCAGTATAAGCGGGAATCGTGTTTAAAAAATCATCTGATAGTAAGACTGCTAGCGTCGCCATAATCGGTGCTAAGATCAGCACAGAATAACCGCGATAAGCAAAAAACATGAGTAATAATAGGGTAATGACAATCGCAAATGTACTAAACATGATAGCCCTCCTTGGCAAAATTAAGACAGCGTGTATGTCGCGCTTATCGATGTAGGTCAATAAAATTAATCAAAATATGTAATTTTTGATTTTTTATCAAATATTAATCTTAGAATAATATGATATTGACTTGCCTCATACCTCGCTACTGTACTGTCTCATTCGTTCTTAGTGTTATTGTCTTCTCGCTGCGAGAATTATATGTTAAGTTAGCATAAGTATTTTATACATGATATACCGATATAATATGTATTATTATAAATAAAAATATAAAGTATAATGTTTAATATGAGCCGCGCTTATCAAATGGAAGTTTATTGATAATAAGCGCTAACCATAAAAACTGGTCATAAATCTCATCACAAACAGCAAATTTACAAGGAATGTGAATATGTTTAGTGCCATCACTAACGTGAGCGTACAGCTGGTCAATCGCTATCTACCATCTCCGTTTGTCTTTTCAATTGTTTTAACCCTCATTGCCTTTGTCGTTGGCTTAGCTACTACTGGCCAAGACATGATTGCTATGGCAGGGCACTGGGGCAACGGACTGTGGTCACTGCATAGCTTTGCCATGCAAATGGCGTTGGTCCTAGTAACCGGTTATGCATTTGCTAGCGCTCCATTTATCCAGCGCTTATTGGACAATCTCGCTAGTAGAGTCCACTCTCCTACGACCGCCATTATCGTATCAACCTTAGTTGGGTTGGTCGGCTCATGGATAAACTGGGGCTTTGGTTTAATCATCGGGGCAATCTTTGCAAAGGCACTGGCCAGAAAAGTGGCCAACGTCGACTATCCGCTATTGGTCGCTGCCGCGTATTCAGGTTTCGTGATTTGGCATGGCGGTTTTTCAGGTTCGATACCGCTGACACTTAGCTCGGGCGGTGAGACGCTACTGACGCTGTCAGGCAATACCATGACCGAAGCAGTACCTTTATCGCAGACGGTATTTGCAGGCTACAACATGCTGCTAGTAGGTTTACTTATCATTATTTTGCCTCTGCTAAATCGCTTTATGCATCCTAAAAACCCTACGGTTATTGATCCTAAGCTGATCAAAGAAGAGATCTACGTCGCGCCCCAAAGAGACACGCCTGCACAAAAGCTAGATGATAGCCGTATTATCGCTGTCATCTTATTGGCCTTAGCACTGATGTACTATATCAGCGAGTTTGGTAGTAACGGTTTTAACCTAGGGCTAAATATCGTCATTGGGCTATTCCTATTTATAGGTTTGCTATCGCATGGCACGTTAGAGCGTTATTATCGTGCCGTACACTCGGGGATAGGTGGCATCACGGGTATTGTGCTATTGTTCCCGTTCTATGGCGGCATCATGGGTATCATGACGGGTGCAAACGCTGATGGTATCTCTATCAGTACGCAAGTGACCGAATTTTTTGTCAATTCCGCTTCCGCAGACAGCTTTCCGATTTTTGCATTTTTAAGTGCTGGCTTGGTCAACGTCTTTGTACCATCGGGCGGTGGACAGTTTGCGGTACAAGGCCCTGTTATGATTCCTGCTGGTATCGAACTGGGTGTTAGTCCAGCCATTACTGCAATGGCGATTGCATGGGGTGACGCATGGACCAACATGATTCAGCCGTTTTGGGCTTTGCCATTATTGGGTATCGCAGGTTTGGATGCACGCGCTATCATGGGCTACTGCCTAATAGTATTGGCAGTATCGGGTGCTATTATCATGAGCGTGTTTTGGCTATTGGTATAGTCATTTCACTATAAAAGTATTACTGCGTTCACCTTGCTTGAAGTATTAGATATACATCTACACTCGGTTGCCTTGTACTATTCTTAAATTGAATTGACTATACAAGGTTATAACGCTCCAAAGAAAAATAAGCATGATGAGTTTTCGTTGTTAGGTTTTATTAAAAGCAACAATCAAACGGATAATTGAGACACTTAATTCAGCATTAGTTTATGCACGGATTAAAAATATAAATAACAGTCATAGGAGACAAGCATGAGTCAATCAAAAGTATATAACAGTGCCGAAGAAGCGCTAAAAGGTATCGTTCATGATGGTCAAACACTCGCTATCGGCGGCTTCGGGCTGTGCGGTATTCCAGAATCGTTAATCGAAGCATTGCGTGATAGTAAAGTTAAAGAGCTGACCTGTATCAGTAATAACGCGGGCGTTGATGACTTTGGTCTTGGGCTATTATTACAGACTCGCCAAATCAAAAAAATGATCTCATCGTATGTGGGCGAAAACAAAGAGTTTGAGCGCCAGTATTTGGCAGGCGAGTTAGAAGTTGAGTTGACGCCGCAAGGGACATTGGCTGAAAAGCTGCGCTCAGGCGGCGCTGGTATTCCTGCGTTTTACACAGCAACTGGCGTGGGCACCTTGGTTGCCGAAGGTAAAGAGACACGTGATTTTGATGGTCGTACTTATGTGTTAGAGCATTCCTTACGCGCGGATGTCGCCTTAATCAAAGCGCAAAAGGCTGATAAAGCGGGCAATCTAATATTTAATAAAACCGCTCGTAACTTTAATCCAGATTGTGCGATGGCCGGTAAAATCACGATCGTTGAAGTAGAAGAAATCGTTGAGACAGGTACGTTTGATCCAGACGAAGTGCATCTACCGGGTATTTTTGTTCAGCGTATTGTATTGAATGCTAGCCCTGAAAAACGTATCGAAAAGACCACGACTAAAGCTGTAGAAGGCGCGTAAATAAAAACGTGGTCGACGCTTAATCGTACGTGACATTAATAGTTAATTTTAGATTGATAATAGTTTAGACAGCTAATTGATTAAACAACTGGCCGTCTAAATGAATAAAAATAGAATATCGCAAAAAATAAGGAAATCAGCATGGCATGGACAAGAGAGCAAATGGCGCAACGCGCTGCAAAAGAGCTACAAGATGGCTACTATGTGAACCTAGGCATCGGTCTCCCAACGTTGGTCGCCAACTACATTCCTGAAGGCGTGGACGTATGGCTACAATCAGAGAATGGCTTGCTAGGTATTGGTGAGTTTCCTACAACAGAAAACGTTGATGCCGACTTGATTAACGCGGGCAAGCAAACGGTGACCGCAGAAGCAGGTGCTAGCTATTTTAGTAGCTCAGAGTCTTTTCTATGATTCGTGGTGGTCATGTCAACTTGGCCATATTGGGTGCAATGGAAGTGTCAGAAAAAGGCGACCTTGCCAACTGGATGATTCCCAAAAAGATGGTCAAAGGCATGGGCGGGGCGATGGATTTGGTTGCAGGCGTACAGCGTGTGATTGTATTGATGGAACAAGTCAATAAGCATGGCGAACCAAAAATCTTGGCAAACTGTGAACTACCATTGACAGGCAAAGGCGTGGTTGATCGTATCATCACCGAGCTTGCCGTATTAGACGTTACTGATAACGGTCTAAAATTGGTTGAATTAGCAGATGGTGTTAGCTTTGACGAGTTACAAGAAAAAACGCCCGTCAACATTATCCAGTAATGTGATTGTCTTAAAATCAATGAGCTTTATCCCGCAGATAAAACGCCACTATAATTATAGTGGCGTATTCATTCAGTTCTATTTTTATAAAAATTAATAGTATTTTAGACCATGATAAGGAATATGTATGGCGACCCAATTAGAACAAGATTTGACAGGCAAAGTAGCATTAGTCACTGGCTCTGCAAGTGGTATCGGGCGTGACATCGCTGAAACTTATGCAAAAGCAGGCGCAGCGGTGGGTATTGCCGATATCAATCTTGAAGCGGCGCAAAAAACCGTCGATGCTATTGAATCTGCTGGTGGACGTGCTCTGGCGATTGCCATGGATGTTACCTCAGAAGATGCAGTAAACGATGGTGTACAACAGCTAGTTGATACTTTTGGTAGTATTGATATTTTAGTTTCTAATGCGGGTATTCAGATCATTGACCCTATCGATAAAATGGCGTTTAGCGATTGGAAAAAATGCTGAACATCCACTTAGATGGCGCTTTTTTGACCACTAAAGCCGCGATTAAGCACATGTATAAAGGTGATAAGGGCGGCACAGTTATTTATATGGGCTCTGCGCACTCACATGAGGCCTCATTATATAAAGCCCCTTACGTGACTGCTAAGCATGGACTACTAGGACTGTGCCGTGTATTGGCCAAAGAAGGTGCAGCGCACAAAGTACGCTCGCATGTGATTTGCCCAGGGTTTGTCAAAACGCCGTTGGTCGAAAAACAAATCCCAGAGCAAGCAGCTGAAAAAGGCATCAGTGAAGAGTCGGTTATTAACGATATTATGCTGGTCAATACCGTAGATAAAGAGTTTACGACAGTAGAAGACATTGCCCAATTGGCACTATTTTTGGCGGCTTTCCCAACCAATGTATTCACTGGACAATCTATCGTGGCCAGTCATGGTTGGTTTATGAATTAATATATGTACAATTTGCATATACCACAACGTCAGACCTACTGGCGTTGTGGTTTTTTTATGAGTCCAATTCAGCTACACTGTCACGATAGAAGGTTTGGCTAATATAATCATCAATGCTATCGGTTGTGAGATACGCAATGAGACGACTTGAGCGATTTGCCAGATCTACCCACTTGTATAGGCCATAATAGTAGCTATGTTTAACTTTATGAAGAAAAAACCACAAAAACCGAAACGCCTCAGCAGCAGGCAGAGCGTGATAGCGCCGTTGACAAAGTCCTACTTGGATATGAAATAGGTGCTGTCAGTATCGCCACGATGGTCACAGGGCTTGAGCGTGATGGCGAAACACTTACGTTAGACCTGCGTTTGCCAAAAGACAGCAACCCTGAAGCTACCCAGCAGGAGCTCGGGCAGTTGCTACATCCGCATGGTATTACGACGATTCATATGAATGTGCGTCTGCCTGCACCAGAAAAGGGTTCAGGATCAAGCTTACCAAAGCAGATGCCAAAGACAACCAATGCGATGGAATCCAAGCCTTCATCTGGCGCTAATAACAACGCTAGTAGCACTAACGCTGAGCCACCGATTACGAAAGCTGCACCTACGCAAGCATCGTTGGCCGCGCATCCTCGTATCCGTCATATTATTGTTGTGGCATCAGGTAAGGGCGGTGTTGGCAAATCAACCACCACGGTCAATATCGCCTTAGCACTACAGAAGCTTGGCAATCGCGTTGGTGTGCTAGATGCCGATATCTATGGTCCTAGTATGCCAACGATGCTAGGCGTTGCTGATGTGAAGCCGCAACTAGAAAACGAGCAATTCGTACCGGTCGATGCGCATGGTATGGCAATGCTCTCTATCGGTAGCTTACTCGATGGAGATAATACCCCTGTTGCATGGCGTGGACCGAAGGCAACGGGTGCATTGATGCAACTTTATAATCAAACCAACTGGCCGCAGCTAGATTATTTAGTGATAGATATGCCGCCAGGTACAGGAGATATACAGCTGACCTTGGCACAGCGCATACCAGTCACGGGTGCTGTCATTGTCACGACACCGCAGCATGTTGCCTTGCTCGATGCGCAAAAAGGCGTTGAGATGTTTAACAAGACCAATATTCCTGTGCTTGGCGTGGTTGAAAACATGGCGCTACATACTTGTAGCAACTGCAACCACACCGAAGCGATCTTTGGTACGGGTGGCGGTGAGTTTATCGCTGAGCAATATCAGGTACCACTATTGGGTCAGCTACCACTTGCCAGTGGCATTCGTGCACAAGTGGATAAAGGTGTGCCAAGCGTCTTAGCTGATGATGAGTTTGCACAATATTATCTAGATATTGCCAAAAATATCGAAACCAATATCAATAAATTTGCAAAGCCTGTCGATGATAAGCGGATTTTCTAGTGTCTAATGATTGAATAGGGTGCTGGTTGTTTAGCTAGTCTAAAACCAATGTAGGATAAAACAGCCATCATGCTATAAATCTAGCCGTCAATTCCGTATAATCGTCGCTATTAAATATTTGCTAAGGAACAACAATGTCTATTAAGTCTGACCGCTGGATTCGTAAAATGGCCGAAGAGCACGGCATGATTGAACCGTACGAGCCAGGTCAAGTACGTTTTAATGATGCAGGCGAGCGTTTGGTTAGCTACGGTACCTCAAGCTACGGTTATGATGTGCGCTGTGCTCCTGAATTTAAAGTTTTTACCAACGTACATTCAGTGGTCGTTGATCCTAAAAACTTCGATGATAAAAGCTTTATCGATATCGTTGGTGACGAGTGTATCATTCCACCTAACTCGTTTGCTTTAGCACGTACTATGGAGTACTTCCGTATTCCACGTGATGTATTGACTATTTGCCTAGGTAAGTCAACTTACGCGCGCTGCGGTATTATTGTCAACGTAACGCCGCTTGAGCCTGAGTGGGAAGGTCATGTTACTTTAGAGTTTAGTAATACGACCAATCTGCCAGCCCGTATCTATGCTGGCGAAGGCGTTGCGCAAATGCTGTTCTTCCAAAGCGATGCTGATGATGTCTGTGAGACCAGTTATAAAGATCGTGGTGGTAAATACCAAGGTCAACGCGGTGTGACACTACCAAGAACCTAATCAGTAAGTGCTGGGAAAGAGCTTATAAGTTATCTAAAGCTGATAAGCCCTTAGACAGAAAACAAAAAAAGCTAGTCATATTAAATATGGCTAGCTTTTTTATTGGGTTAAATAGAATTGGTCTAAGGTTCTATTTATTTCAAGATTTTCTACTTTAAAACCTTTAAACCCGCTTTATTATCGCGCTTTGGTTTAGGTGCTTTGGCAGGACTGTTGTTAGACATTGGTGCTGAGTCGTCTTCTGGCTGATAGTTGTCATACTCTTTTGGATCAAAGAACATCCCTTGCGAGTTCTCTTTAGCATAAATCCCCATCACCGCAGTAAGTGGTACCCAGATTTCTTGTGATACACCACCGAAGCGCGCACTAAAATGAATATAGTCATTTTCCATACTCATGTTACCAGTAGCACGGCTGGCGATATTCAATACAATACGACCGTCTTGCACATGTTCGGTTGGTATTTGCACATTGTCAGCAGTGGCATCGACCATCAAGTATGGTGTCAGAGCGTTGTCTTCTATCCATTGATATAGTGCACGTACCATATAAGGGCGGGTAGGTGTAATAGAGGTGGTTTCGCTCATTTAATGATTTCCTATACTAATAATTTTTAATAATGAAAAATATCTCGTTCAGCAACTTATCAAATGACAGATGCTAATTAACATCTATCTTATTTATACTTTATTTTAGGACAGCTTTCGATACTTGTCTAATCAACGCACACTTTTTTGGAAGCTACTGCGCTCAAACACTCTCGTCTGGTATTCAAATAATGGACGGCTAATGGCACGTGGCAGCTCAATACCCATCTCATCTAATCGCCATAATAATGGTGCTAATAACACGTCACACCAGCCAAACTCATCAGCCATAAAATAAGGCTTATGAGCGAACAGCGGTGACAGAGTAATTAATGAATCACTGAGCTGTTTTTTGGCAATGGCAGCTTGTGCTTTATTAAAACTGTCTGGATGCGTCAACAAGCGTTTACCAAGTACTAACCAATCACGCTGAATGCGCCAAGCCAGTTGGCGAAACTGTGCACGCTCTTGCGGTGTCTCAGGGAGCAGTTTGTTCGTATGATAGCGTTCCTCAAGATATTCAAAAATAACGTTAATCTCATAAAGCGCAATCTCACGCTGCTGTAATACAGGCAAGGTATGATAGGGGTTTAGCTCAGTCAAATCTTCAGGGCGCTCAGAATGTAAGCGAGACAAATAGTAAGCGAGCTTTTTTCTTCAAGTAATAGGCGTACCACATGACTGTCGTAGCCGTCATCAGCATACAAAATTAGCTGACTACTTGGAATGTCATTCGCATCAATCATGAAAGCCTAATGTTAATAGTGAAGGTTGTCATCGTAAACAAACTCGCAACGTTTATCAAGGTAGTGTACGTAAACATTAGCGCTGAGCAACTTATTTTCCGGCTTATCTAGTATTTACACTTTATATCAAGGCACAAAAAAGCACTACCGAAGTAGTGCCTTTTTAATTCTCAGAACCGTTTGCTGACTATGACTTATTTAACATCTTTCCAGAATTCTTTATTCAATAAGTAAACTGGGATGAGCAGTACTAATAAGAATAGAATTACAAAGAAACCAATTACTTGACGGTCGTGACGAGCAGGTTCACCCATCCACGCCATAAAGTTAACCAAGTCACCAACTTCAGATTCAAACTCTTCTTGGCTCAACTCTTCTTGCATGTTATGCAATACGTGAGGCATCGCTGCATTGGCCAGTACTAAGTTATTCGCGCCCCAAGGACGGCTTGGATCTTCATAGAACGACAGTAGGTAAGTATATACCCAGTCGTCGCCACGCAGACGTGTCTCAAGTGATAGATCAGGAGGCGCTGCGCCAAACCAAGACGCTTGAATCTCAGGATCTATCTCAGCAGTAATGTGGTCACCGATTTGATCGGTAGTAACCATCAAATACTTTTCAACCAACTCAGGCGGTATCTCTAAATCTTTGGCAATGCGCGAATGACGAACGTACTTGGCTGAGTGACACCCAGCACAGTAGTTCATAAAGATCTTCGCGCCGTTTTGTAGTGAGCCCTTATTGGTAAAATCAATAGGAGCTGTACTACAAGCCAGGTGTTCATCAACGCCATCTGCATTGGTGAATGTACCGCAGCCACTGCCTGAAGCCATTGCCGTACCAGCAGTCAAGGTTAATGCCGCGCCTAAGCCTAGACCAGCTAGGGATTTAATTAGCGTGTTCATTAGTGACCTCCGGTAACGCGTTCTGGTGGCTGTTTACACTTCTCAATCGCAGTGTAGAAAGGCATCAGTAAGAAGAACAAGAAATATAGAATCGTGAATACACGAGCCATGATGGTTGCCGTTGGTGTAGCAGGCGTCGCACCCAAGTAACCCAATACAACAAAGCTAATAGCAAAGACGGTCAGCGCAATCTTAGATAATATACCTTTGTAACGTATAGAGCGCACAGGAGACCTATCAAGCCATGGGATCAAGAACAGTACGGCAATCGCACCACCCATCGCAATCACGCCACCAAGCTTGTCAGGAACCGCACGTAAAATAGCGTAGAACGGCGTGTAGTACCATACTGGTGCAATATGTGCTGGTGTTTTCAGTGAGTTCGCTGTCTCAAAGTTTGGTGGTTCAAGGAAGAAACCGCCGCCTTCTGGGAAGAAGAATACCACTGCAAAGAAGCAGATAAAGAACACAACAATACCAACCATGTCATGCACAGTGTAGTACGGATGGAATTCGATACCGTCTAATGGCACACCATTTTTATCTTTTAGCTTCTTAATATCGATGCCATCAGGGTTGTTCGAACCCACATGGTGCAACGCCACAATATGCATAAATACTAGGCCCACGAGTACTAATGGAATAGCAACAACGTGTAGAGCAAAGAAGCGGTTTAGGGTAATACCAGAGATGATATAGTCACCACGTACCCATTCAGCAAGGCCATCACCAATCACTGGTAACGCCGCAGGTAAGTTCAAGATAACCTGTGCACCCCAGAATGACATGTTGCCCCAAGGTAGTAGGTATCCAAAGAAACCTTCTGCCATAAGTGCTAGGTAGATACCCATACCGATGAGCCAAATAAGCTCACGAGGTTTTTGGTATGAACCGTATAGCAACGCTCTAAACATATGCAGGTATACAACGACGAAAAACGCAGATGCGCCGGTTGAGTGCATATAGCGAATGAGCCAACCACCTTTTACGTCACGCATGATGTATTCAACAGACGCAAATGCCCCTTCGGCACTTGGGTTGTACATCATCGTAAGCCATATACCAGTCACCAATTGGTTGACTAGTACGATCATTGATAGTACGCCAAAGAAGTACCAAAAGTTAAAGTTCTTTGGTGCGTAGTACTTTGACATATGGTATTCATAGGTTTCGGTCGCTGGAAAACGCGCGTCCACCCAATGCATTAACTTTTTACCCATACTCATATTAAGCCTCCCCAACCGTCAAGATGGTACCATCCATACCATATTCTGGAACGGGTAAATTAAGTGGTGCAGGGACGCCGCTATATACACGACCTGCTAAGTCATATTTTGACCCGTGACACGGACAGAAAAATCCGCCGTACCAATCATTACCACCTAAATCCACCGCGCCCACATCAGGACGGTAGTTTGGTGCACAGCCCAAATGTGTGCAAACGCCTTCGACAACCAATACGGTTGGATCTAAAGAGCGAGTAGGATTTTTGCAATATTCAGGTTGTAGAGACGCATCAGACTCAGGATCAGATAATAGAGGTTTGACTGACTCTAGTCCTGCAACCATGTCTTCGGTGCGCTTAACCACATAAATAGGTTTACCACGGTATTTGACGACGATCATTTGTCCATCTTCGATAGAACCAATGTCTTGGGTCACTGCAGCCCCTGCAGCCTCAGCTTTAGCGCTTGGATACCAAGAACGGACAAAAGGTGTCGCCACGGCAGCTACCCCAGCTGCACCAATCGCGGCAGTTGAGGCAATAAGAACTCTACGGCGTTGTACATTAACGCCTTCGGCTTGGCTCATTAATACTTCCTCCAGGTGAATGAAATGGGATTATCCCACACTGGGTTTGTGGCTTAGAAAATATACAATATCAAGCCACTTTAGCTGTGCCTAATTTTGCTAATTGTTGCTATTCTAAGCTATTTCGGTGATAAAATAAATTATTGCGTTAAAAATAAAGCAACCTCAATAGGACATATTAGAAGGTTGAATATGATAATCAAACCAAAACAGTTGGATTATCAACGTTTAACGCTAACTTTGCTTTAACAAGGATTATGATGTGATGACCTTATAAATAATAAGGATTTTCAGCAATAGCGAATGATACTTGAAATTAAGGTAATGTTCACTAACTTTCACCATCTAACTACTTTGTAAGTTGCTGTAAAACAAATATCACCACTCTATATAATAAAGTAGTGATGTTTTCATAATGATTAATAAGGTTTTGTCAGACTATCAGAAACTTGTTTATCGAAATACGCAATGCAAAATACACATGCGATATTCCAATAAACTCAGCTAGAGAGTTGCCAATACTAGCCTTCAAGCTCGCTCCAGCGTTCAAGCTTGTGCATCATCTCATCTTCAATGGTTAAGAGACGCTCACTAGCAGCTGTCGCCGCATCAAAGTCAGTATTAAACCAAGAGCCATCGGCCAGCTTTTCTTGCAATTGAGCTTGTTCGGCTTCGAGTGCAGCGATTTCTTTTGGCAAGTTATCCAGTTCGCGTTGATCATTATAATTTAGCTTTTTGACTGCCTTATTTGGTTTCGCTGCTGTGCCAGACTTGTTTGTCGCTTTATTGCTTGCTGCATTGTTGGCAGGTGCTTTTGCAGCACGAGATGCTTCTTCGCGGTTCTTTTGTACGAGGTACTCTTGATAACCACCTACATATTCACTAACAGTGCCTTTGCCATCTTCATCTTCGCCAAACACCCACGTAGAGGTAACGACATTGTCCATGAATGAACGATCATGACTGATCAGCAAAATCGTACCACCAAAGCTGGCGACTGATTCTTCTAACAACTCAAGTGTTGCCATGTCCAAATCGTTGGTCGGCTCATCGAGTACCAAAATATTGGCAGGTTTCAATAACTGCTTGGCCAGTAGTACTCGGTTACGCTCACCACCAGACAGTGCTTTGACAGGTGTACGTGCGCGTTCTGGTGCAAATAAGAAATCTTGCAAGTAGCTCATGATGTGCGTCTTGCGACCGCCAACTTCGACAAAGTCAGAACCTTCCGAAACGTTTTGTGCAACGCTTGCTTCAAGGTCTAACTGATCACGCAGCTGATCGAAGAATGCAATTTTCAGATTAGTACCTAATTCGACACTACCAGACTTGGTCACTTCATCATCAGACATATCGAGTAGGGCTTTAATAAGCGTGGTTTTACCAGCACCGTTAGGGCCGACAATACCAATTTTATCGCCACGCATAATAGTAGTCGTAAAATCATCTACTAATATGTTGCCGTCATATTCAAGATGTAAGTTTTTAACTTTACAGACAAGCTTACCGCTTTTCTCGCCTTGACCCATGGTGATGTTTACATTGCCCACTTGCTCACGGCGATCGCTACGCTCTTCACGTAAGGCTTTTAATTCACGGACACGGCCTTCGTTACGGGTGCGACGAGCTTTGATACCTTGGCGAATCCAAACTTCTTCTTGTGCCAGTTTTTTATCAAAGTTGGCATTGTTCTTTTCTTCAGCTTGTAACTGTAGCTCTTTCAGCTCTTGATAGCGCGCGTAACCACCTTCGCCTTGTGTTACGTCATAGCTGGTCAATTGGCCACGGTCAAGCTCAATAATGCGAGTCGATAGCTTATTTACGAATGCTCTATCATGAGTCACGAACAACAACGTCAAACCTTGCCAGTCAAGCAAAAAGCGCTCTAACCATTCGATACTTTCGACATCCAAATGGTTGGTTGGCTCATCTAGTAGTAGCACATCAGGCTTAGTAACTAGCGCACGAGCAAGTAACACGCGGCGTTTACGACCACCAGATAGAGATGATAAGTCGTCTTCTGGATTAAGGCCCATGGTCGTAATCAGACGCATGGCATCGCGTTCTAAGTCCCAACCATGTACCGCATCGATATCATGCTGTAGGGTCGCCATATGCTCACAGGCATCCATATCGCCATTCGCGCACATATCGACTTGCTTATTATAGTTAATGAGCAAATCAGCCGTGCGACGACTACCGCCCATAACGATGTCTAATATGCGACCGCTAGTCTCAGGAACATCTTGCTCTAGCATCGCTACACGCATACTACTGTTGGTAATAATCTCGCCACTGTCAGGCTGCAATGAGCCATTGATCAGTTTAAACAAAGTAGATTTACCTTCGCCGTTACGGCCAATCAAGCACACACGCTCGCCTGTATTGATAGAAAAATCAATACCATCAAGAACAGGCGCGACGCCAAAGGCTAAGTGAATGTCTTTTAAATGAATCAGTGCCATAGAGTATCTTAAGCTTATATAATAGTGAGGTAGGGGTTGTTGCAAAATTGCCTGCAGTATAACATGCCACCGCGTCACTGTAGTGCGAGTAAATAGTTTTATCAGTACTATTTATTGCTTTTACTAACGGCTGCTATTCCATGATTATGTTTGTAGATTTATCACTAATCTACAGTACCTCTCAACAATCCATTCTTTCACTTTAATACTTACTATAATTTAGAGAAAAATATGAACCAATCTAAAACTACAGACGATACTTCTGATGTTCAAAATGATTTGCAAGCTCAAGTAGTCGATCTGCAAATGAGCCTCGCGCATCTTGAAGTAACTGTCGAACGACTGGATGACGTAATCACGCGACAAGACAGAGATATTCATACGCTGCAACGTCAACTACAGCTTATTTATAAACAAATCGAGGGTCAAGATACGGAAAGTGGCATTGCACCATTCGATGTAATGGCAGACAGACCGCCACATTATTGATAAGTAAGATTTGGAAAGAAAATCTTTTAATAACGGAAAATATATACGTATTTTTATATATAGATACTGTTTAATGACTATGTGGTCATAACATAGAAATAATGTGTTTTTGTAGTTGTTTTAGTGTTAAAAAATCTTTACTATCTTCCACCTCGGATGCTGTTTACTTAAGAAAATTAAGTAAAACAGTAAAACAATGCGGATGTTTGGAGATGTAAAATGCGCCACACCTTTCACTTAAAAACTCTTGCAGTAGCTATTGCTGCTCTATCTTTCGCTAGCGCTGCTAGTGCTGCTGGCCTTGATCGCTCAGGCCAAGATATCACCGCATTCCTACAAGACGGCACGTATGCAGAAGCTGTCTACACTTATATCGATGCTGATGTTACTGGTAAAGACTCTTCAAATAATAAGATTGGCGATATCGCCGAGTCTTATGACTTTTTCCGTTATGGCGTAAAAGCAGACATCAACGATACATTTAGCGTTGGTGTGTTATATGATGAGCCTTTTGGTGCTGCGGCTGATTATAGCGGTGAAAACGACTTTGTTTCTGTTGAACAAAATCCTAATTTACCTTTTGCACCAAATGGTGAAAGTACTAATGTAGAAGTGCGTACTGAGAGTATTACTGGCATCCTTGGCGTAAAACTTGGTGAGAATAAGAACTTCCAAGTATATGGTGGTCCAGTCGCTCAGCGCGTCCAAGCTGATGTAAAACTACGTGGACAAGCTTATTCTATAGCAGATGGTTATAGTACACATATCAATGCTGACCAAGATTATGGCTGGTTAGCTGGTGTTGCTTATAGTAAGCCTGAAATTGCATTAAAAGCGGCATTAACGTATCGTTCTGAGATTGAACATAATGCGCAAGCTTCTGAAAGTTATCCAGCTGCTGCTATTTTTGGGCTTCCAACAAGTAGTGTGGACAGTATTGAGATTACTACACCCAAGTCAGTAAACTTTGACTTCCAAACTGGTATTAATGCTACAACTTTAGCGACTGCTAAAGTACGCTGGGTACCATGGAGCGATTTTGCTATTACTCCATCGTCATATAATGGTGTTAGCCAAGCACTAGCAGCATCACCTTTTGGTGCTGGCATTCCTGCTGAAGGTTTGGATTTGGTCAGCTATGACGATGATCAGTGGCAAGTAGAGCTAGGGCTTGCTAAACGCCTAGCGCCAGCACTAGCAGTAAGTGGAACTGTTGGTTGGGATAGCGGTGCTGGCAACCCTGTGACCTCATTAGGTCCTACTGAAGGTTACTATAGCGCGGGTCTAGGTGCTAAGTATAATGTCACTGAAAACTGGGCGATATCAGCTGGTGGTAAGTATCTATGGCTTGGTGATGCAGAAGGACAAATCCCAAGTAAAACGATTGTTAGTGATTTCGAAAGTAATGATGGCTTTGTACTTGGTGTAAAAGTTTCTTACCAAGCTCAGTAATTCACAACTTAGCTATATAGCAAAACTTCTAAATATTATTAATAAAAAAGCGACTCTTTATAGGTCGCTTTTTTTGTGAACGATTTCTTAATGAAAATATATTTAGAAAATTTCAAATAAGAATGAGAGTTTATCTTCTGACTATGGGCGCTATCTCAAAATCATACTAAAGACAATAAGTAAATGACATTGTTCTATTTATATCTTATTTGTACTGTTCAGTCATAATTGAGAAATAAAGCACTTTAATTGTTGTTTTAGTGTCAAAAAGGCATTAGTATTCAACTTAGGACACGACTTTGATACTCTCAATGTTAAGCGCAGCAATGCTATATATTGATTATTAAAGTAGTAATACAACAAGGACCGTTGGAGATACACAATGCGCACTACCTTTCACTTGAAAACACTTGCAGTAGCAATCGCTACTCTCTCTGTCGCTAGCATGACTAATGCTGCTGGTCTTGATCGTTCAGGTCAAGATGTCACCGCCTTTTTCAAGACGGTACTTACGCTGAAGCCGTTTATACCTATATCGATGCTGATGTTAGTGGCTATGATAGTTCCAATAACAACCCATTCGATAATACCTATGTACGCGGTAACAAAACGGGCGATATTGCTGAGTCTTATGACTTTTTCCGTTATGGTGTAAAAACCGATATCAACGATACATTTAGTATTGGTTTACTATATGATGAGCCTTTCGGTGCTGCGGCGGAATATAGCGGTGATAATAATTTTGTCGCAAATACAAATCCAGTTGACTCAGGTGGTGAGTTTGCTAATGATCCAGCACCTAGCGGGCCACTAGGTAATGCGATAGTTGGAGCTGAAGCTGGAACTGCTGGTGAAAACACTAATGTAGAGGTTCGTAGCCAGAGCTTAACAGGTATTCTTGGTATGAAATTTGGCGCCAATAAAAACTTTCAAGTTTATGGCGGTCCAGTTGCACAGCGCATTGAATCTACAACGAAACTACGTGGTCTTGCTTATGGTCCAGCCACTGGTTATACTTCAAACAGTAACCCTGACATGGACTATGGTTATATTGCAGGTTTCTCTTTTAGTAAGCCTGAAATCGCTTTGAAAGCTGCGTTAACTTACCGTTCTGAGATTGATCATGATATTGAAATATCTGAAACCTACCCTTTAGCACCAACTATTGGTGGAATTGGAGTTCCTCCACGTGTTCTTCCAAGTACTCAAGATAGTAGATATGAGATTACAACTCCTAAATCAGTCAACTTTGACTTCCAAACTGGCATTAACCCTACAACGCTAGCCACCGCAAAAGTACGCTGGGTACCGTGGAGCGACTTTGTTATCGCGCCACCACTGTATAATGAAGTAAGCACTAACGCAGCACGCCCTGATGGTTTGAACTTGGTTGAATACGATGATGACCAATGGCAAGTAGAGTTGGGTCTGGCCAAGCGTGTCGCACCAGCACTTGCGATCAGCGGTACGGTTGGTTGGGATAGTGGTGCTGGTGATCCGACAACATCTTTAGGTCCTGTTGACGGTTACTATAGTGTTGGTCTTGGGGCCAAATACAACGTGACTGAAAACTGGGCAGTGTCTGCCGGTGGCAAATACTTATGGTTCGGTGACGCACAAGGTCAGCTACCTAGTGGAAAAATCGTTGCTGATTTTGAAGACAATGATGGCTTCATCGCTGGTGTAAAACTGTCTTATCAAGGAAAATAATCTTTCTATATAATTGTTAAATAATAAAAAAGCGACCTGTGACGGGTTGCTTTTTTATGGGCTTTCTATTACCTATTTGACTATTAGTGCTCGAATATAGGTAGAACAGCAAAGATTATTTGTATATTACTAAGTCATATAGCTAGGTAGCCAAATATACGGTGCTAAATAAAGGTAATTGTCTTAATAAAGGCCTACCGTTCAAGGGTGTGTAGCAGTTGGACTGCCAAATAGGCTAGGATAATCTAGCGTAGTATATCCATGCTACTATCTTTGTCCGTACAACTGTCTCATTTGTCATAATTTTTTTGTTTTAATACTGTAGTAGGTTAAATATACTAAATCGTTACTCATAAAAAAACCTCGCCAATAATGACGAGGTTTTTTTATAACAATAATCTTAAGATTTTACGTAAACTTATTTGTTTAAGTTTAACTCCATCTCTTTGTACTTAGCAGAAACTGAAGGTCTTGGGCCACCAGTCATCATACTAACGGCAAAGATAGCGATAGTACTTAAGATAAAGCCTGGAACGATAGCATATAACCAGCTATTTAGTGCCATACCATCTACTTGGAAAGGACCATAAATCCATAGGATAACAGTCAACGCACCAACAACCATACCGGCAACAGCACCATTACGGTTCATACCACGCCATGTAAGGCTGAAGATAACCAATGGACCAAACGCTGCACCGAATCCTGCCCATGCATTAGAAACTAAGTTCAATACTGAGCTATCTGGGTTAGACGCTAGCATAATGGCAACAATAGCGACAATGATAACTGAGATACGACCAACCAATACCTGGCGAGCTTCTGGTGCGTCTTTATCAAAGAATAGTTTGTATACATCTTTGGTTAGAGAGCTTGATACAACCAATAGCTGTGATGAGATAGTACTCATAATTGCCGCTAAAATAGCTGCTAATAGGAAACCTGAAACCAATGGATGGAACAAGAACTGAGTGAATACTAAGAAGATAGTCTCAGGATCGTCCAGCGTCATCGCAGTTTTTTGTACGTAGGCACGACCAGCAAAACCAGTCATTAGTGAACCAATAAGACTCACAACCATCCAGCTCATACCGATATTACGTGCAGTCGGTACATCTCTCACTGAACGAATCGCCATAAAACGTACGATAATATGCGGTTGGCCAAAGTAACCTAAACCCCATGCCATTAACGAGATAATACCGATGACACTCATACCGCTGGTAACGTCTAAAAGGGTAGGGTCGATATTTCTAACCGCTTCTGT
Organism: Psychrobacter sp. ER1; assembly: GCF_048631835.1. NCBI lineage: Bacteria > Pseudomonadati > Pseudomonadota > Gammaproteobacteria > Moraxellales > Moraxellaceae > Psychrobacter > Psychrobacter sp. ER1. Next base: position 1,085,988 of record NZ_CP184640.1, read on the forward strand.
CGTGGCTGAAATACCACCAAGATCAGTAAAGGCAACGACAGGTACGATTACCATGGCAAACAGCATGATGACGCCCTGTACGAAATCGGTCATAGATACCGCTAAGAAACCACCGAATAGCGTATAAGCCACAACCACACCAGCAGTAACCCAAAGGCCAGTACTATACGATAGGTTAAGTGAGCTTTCGAAGAGTTTACCACCACCTACAAGACTTGCAGCGGTATAGACGGTAAAGAATAGAATGATGACCACGGCTGAGATGACGCGTAGCATGTGCGACTTGTCTTCAAAGCGGTTGGCGAAATAATCGGGTAGGGTGATAGCGTTGTCAGCCACTTCGGTATAAACACGAAGGCGAGGTGCTACGATGAGATAGTTTAGTAATGCACCTAATGTCAAACCAAGCGCGATCCAAATACTGACCACACCATCGGCAAACATATAACCAGGTAAGCCAAGTAGTAACCAACCTGACATATCTGATGCACCTGCAGAAAGTGCGGTTACTGCTGGGCCTAAGTTACGACCCCTAACATATAGCCTTCAGTATCATTGGCTTGCTTAAAATAAGCGTAAACACCAATCCCAATCATCACTAAGAAATAGGCGCCGAGTGATATCAGCACGCCACTAGAAACTCCGTTCATATAAATTGTCCTTAACCAACATGGTTGGCTGTAATTATTTTTTAACTATAAAAGTTCTGTCCTACAAGGCGATGTCCAAAACAATATTTAAAGACAAAAAAGCCATTAATTGAGACATAATGGCTTTTTTCAGTATCTTCTGTAGTTTTATATGATTGATGTTGTTCTATGGCTAGCACTCATATAGAGATAGAGAACAATGGGAATTTCGCATTCCACTTATCTATTGTTATTGCTCGCATCTGCTATTTGTATATGAGTATTAGCAACCTACACAATCAACCAAAACCATTAAACCTACTGTTAACCATCATATCTTACTAGAAGTATTCAATATATGACTATCAGTGTCCTTGTGGTAAATTTTTGTTATAAAAACAACGTCAAGCGTATTATAACGCATGAGAGTCACAAATGCGAATAGCTTAATGGTTAGACTGTTATAGCGAGCTCTTTTTATTCAATAGGCGCAAGTAAGTCTAGTAGGGCGGTCACGCTGCTAGATTGAGTTAATTTTGGATTGATGACCACACCTAAATAGCGTTGTAATTCAATATTGTCAGCCATATCGATACGTTCCAAGTCTTGACTGACCATCGTTTGTGGTAGTACTGACCAACCAAGACCAACAGATACCAGCATACGGATAGACTCAAGAGGGTTGGTGCTCATCGTGGCATAAGGCTTCAGATTGTGCTTGGCAAACTCAGCCAAGGTAATCTGACTGGTAAAGGTATTGGCAGAAGGCAAAATGGCAGGATAGCGCGCTAACTGCTCCAACGTCACATTAGATTTAGTAGCCAAAGGTGATAGCGTACCCGTCATAAAATAAAGAGGGTCTGACCAGAGCGTGTGATAGGTTAGCCGCTTATCGTAGACAGGTGGAAGCGTAACAAAGGCTAAAGACAAATCACCATCTAGTACTGCTTTATGAGCTTTTTCAGAATCTACGAAGTGTACTTCTAACTGAACAGCTGGATAAGCTTGAATAAAGTGTTTAAGGACAGGTGCTAAATGATGTAGGCCAATATGATGGCTAGTACCAATGACTAATTTGCCAGAGACGATATGCTGAGAATGCTGCAAGTTGATTTTAAAATTCTCATAATCTTCCAGCCAACGCTTGGCATGAGGTAGCATTTCACTGGCAGCTTGAGTAGGTACAATTCCACGTCCTACCGTATCAAACAAGGTAATGTTAAACTCGTCTTCTAAGTTTTTGATACGTTTACTGACAGCAGGCTGCGTGATAAACAGCTTTTCTGCGGCGCCTGAGATACTGCCAGTGTGCATAACGGTAACGAATGTCGTCAAGTTTGTGGTGTTCAAACGAATGTCCTTAGCTACTTTACGAGCTATAAATAAAAGTTGGCTGACCCAATCACAACGTATTAGAAATAAAAGTTTGCGTCTGGTTAAAAATCATCAATTATTATTATAGGATTTGCCTGCTATAATCACAAGACATCGAGGCATATTGTGACATATTTATTCTAAAAAATTGGCTATTTGCCATTTAAAACGTATTTTAAGCGTTAATTTTAGTCATATGTTGGGTCTCATAAAGAAATAATATTTAAATTTTAGATACGACAGTAATTATTAAACATTGTAGATAGACATAGCATTTACATAGAATCTTAGCTTGGCAATGTGCAAGTAAGTAAAAAATTAAGTAATTAGTAACCTATAAAGGATAGCAACATGGCTGGTCAAACGTTATATGACAAACTTTGGAACGCTCACGAAGTCACTAAGCGCGACGATGGTTCGAGCCTGATTTATATCGACCGCCACCTGTTGCATGAAGTGACGAGTCCACAAGCATTTGAAGGGTTGGAATTAGCAAACAGAGCGCCATGGCGTTTATCGGCTAACATTGCCAGTCCAGATCACAATGTGCCGACTGTCACCAAAGAGCGCCTAGAAGGGGTGCCTGGGATTAAAGACAAGGTATCACGCTTGCAGGTTGTCACTTTGGATGATAACTGCACCAAGTTTGATATTGCTGAATTTACTATCAATGATGCCCGTCAAGGTATTTTGCATGTGGTCGGTCCAGAGCAAGGTTTGGTCTTGCCGGGTATGACGGTTGTTTGCGGTGACTCGCATACAGCGACTCATGGGGCGCTTGGCTGTTTGGCTCATGGTATCGGAACCTCCGAAGTTGAGCATGTATTGGCAACGCAGTGTTTGATTCAAAAGAAATCAAAAAACATGCAAATCCGTGTCACTGGTCAACTTGGTGCTGGCGTCACTTCAAAAGATGTGGTATTAGCTATTATTGCGAAGATTGGTACAGCAGGTGGAACAGGACACGCGATTGAATTTGCAGGTCAAGTGTTCGAAGACATGAGTATGGAAGGTCGCATGACCGTCTGTAACATGGCGATCGAAGCAGGTGCGCGTGTTGGTATGGTTGCGGTAGATGACACGACGATTGACTATGTCAAAGGTCGTCCATATGCGCCAAGCGAAGCACAATGGGAACAAGCGGAAGCCTACTGGCGTACACTATATTCAGACGATGACGCGGTATTTGATACTGTGGTAGAAATCGACGGTAGTCAGATCGCACCGCAAGTATCTTGGGGTACATCGCCTGAAATGGTAGTAGATATCACGCAATCTGTACCGACACCAGATCAAGCCATTGATGAAGCTCAAGAAGAGGGCTGGTTACGTGCTTATACCTATATGGGACTAGAGGCAGGTCAGAAAATTACGGATATCCAACTTGATCGTATATTTATCGGTTCATGTACCAATTCACGTATCGAAGATTTACGTGATGCGGCAGCGGTAATCAAAGGTCGCAAAGTTGCTGATAACGTAAAAGAAGCGATCGTTGTTGCAGGTTCTGGACAGGTGAAGTTGCAAGCAGAGGCTGAAGGCTTGGATACGTTGTTTACTGAAGCTGGTTTTGAATGGCGTGAGCCGGGCTGCTCAATGTGTCTTGCGATGAATGCAGATAAACTTGAGCCACAAGAACACTGTGCTTCAACGTCTAATCGTAATTTCGAGGGTCGTCAGGGCAATGGTGGTCGTACGCATTTGGTAAGCCCAGCAATGGCAGCTGCAGCAGCATTGGCAGGTCATTTTGTAGACGTTCGTACGTTTTAAGACTGATAATAAGTAGCTGACATCATGCTTGTATTAATGATAAATATATGAGCATGGTGTCAAAGATGGTAAAAACTTATTTACTGTTTAATACGCTTATCAAGACCATCAGCCAGCAAAAATATAATTGATAGGAAATTTTATGCAAGCTTATAACACCCAAACAGGTATCGTTTGCCCGTTAGATCGCGCAAACGTCGATACCGACCAAATTATCGCAAAACAGTTTTTAAAGTCTATTAAACGTACAGGTTTTGGCGTAAATTTATTTGACGATTGGCGCTATCTTGATGAAGGCTATCCTGGTCAAGACAATAGCACACGAGTTATCAATCCAGATTTTGTATTAAATAAACCACGTTATCAAGGTGCTACTATCTTACTAGCACGTAGAAACTTTGGTTGTGGCTCTAGTCGTGAGCATGCACCTTGGGCGTTATCAGAGTATGGTTTCCGTACGGTAATTGCGCCTAGCTTTGCAGATATATTTTACAATAACTGCTTTAAAAATGGCATGTTGCCTATTGTATTGGATGAAGCGATTGTAGATACATTAATGAAAGCAACGTTCGACAACGAAGGCTATGAGTTGACCGCGGATCTTGAACGTCAAGTCGTTATCACACCAACTGGTGAAGAGTATGCCTTTGAAGTAGATGCCTTTCGCAAGCATTGCTTGTTAAACGGACTGGATGACATTGGTTTAACATTGCAACAAAGTGATGCTATCAAAGATTACGAGCAACAAATGATGCAAAAAACACCGTGGATATTTAACGACGTACGAGCGTAGAAGGTCATTCTATAATCTACTGCTTATAAAACTGTGAGTAGTCGCAACGCAGCGTTGAGTTATGGCGGTGAACTGTCTAAAATGAAGAATAGTTTTTCACTACATTTTATTATCTCTCTTGAATAGTAGCCGCCATTATGAATACAAAACGTTATGCTCTATGGACAAGTACAATTGTTGCTGCAAGCTTATTATTGTCAGGCTGTCAGCTATTGATGACAGGCTATCAAAAAATAGATGAAGCAGAGAGTGCCGAGGCATGGGTAGGTAAAATTAAACCTATCGCTGGTGAAGTAAATATTGCCTGTGTGGGTACATATCATTGCGAAATTGTGCAGATAGATAAAACGCTCATTATTGCGCCCAACAGTCATGAGCCAATCAGTCCTCAGATTATGACAACCTTACCACGTCAAGAAGGTATGGCAAAAACATCGATGAATATGGATATGACACCACTGGTCAATAAAAATGCCATAAAAGTTGTGCCGTTAGCGCCTTCGAGTATGCCAGGATTGACCAACTACTATGCACGGGTCATGCCTGCCAAACACGAAGTACATGTGAATTTTTATCCAGAAAATAACATGGGCTATATTGAGCGTTTTGCGATGATTCATGATTTCACTGAAGCAGGTACCTATCAGTTACGTGCTTATCAGAAGAAGAACAGCGAAAAATCAGGCAGTCTATTGGACACAGCATCACCTGAGCCTTTATGTATTGAGCTATTGCAAGGTATGAAAGTACAGCGCCGATTCTGTAAGCAACTAGACGCTGAGCATCAAGGTGAGTTTGTAGAGACGGGTATGACCAAAGCAGTAACACTAGCACCTAAAGCCAAAAAAATGGCAGCATAAAATATGAGTATGAAAAGCTCAAAAATATAATCAACCAATAAAAATATTTCCAAAAGGATCAGTATGGCAACGATTTTAACATTAGCGGGTGATGGTATTGGCCCTGAAATTATGACCCAAGCCATTGACGTGCTCAAAGCTGTCAATGATAAGTTTTCACTTGATTTAACGCTTGAGTCTGGATTGATTGGCGGTGTGGCTATTGATGCAACTGGTGAGCCTTTGCCAGATGAGACATTGGCCCGTGCTCGCGCCGCAGATGCCGTATTGCTAGGTGCAGTTGGTGGTCCTAAATGGGATGCAATCGAGCGTAGTAAACGCCCTGAGCGCGGTCTATTGAAAATCCGCGGTGAGCTTGGTTTATTTGCCAACCTACGCGTAGCCAAGCTCTATCCACAGTTGGCTAATGCCTCAAGTATCAAACCTGAAATTATCTCAGGTTTAGATCTATTGATCGTTCGTGAGCTAACAGGCGGTATCTATTTTGGTGAGCCTCGTGGTATCCGCACATTAGAAAACGGTGAGCAGCAGGGCTATAACACGATGGTGTATAGCACAAGTGAGATTCAGCGCATTGGTAAAGTTGCTTTTGAATTAGCAAAAACGCGTGCGCAAGCAGCAGGCACAGCAGCTAAGGTATGTTCAGTTGATAAAGCCAATGTGTTAGAAGTCACCGAGCTGTGGAAACAGACGATGATCGAGATGCAACAAGCTGAGTATAGCGATGTGGCGTTATCACATATGTATGCCGACAATGCTTGCATGCAGTTGATTAAAGATCCTAAACAATTCGATGTCATGGTGACGGGAAACATGTTTGGCGATATCCTATCTGATGAAGCTGCAATGTTGACAGGCTCTATCGGTATGTTGCCATCAGCGAGCTTAGATGAGTCAGGTAAGGGCATGTATGAGCCGTGTCATGGCTCAGCGCCTGATATCGCAGGACAAGATAAAGCCAACCCATTAGCGACTATCTTGTCTGTTGCTATGATGCTGCGTTACACCTTCAAGCAAGAAGAAGCGGCACAAGCAATTGAACAGGCAGTCAGTGATGTGCTTGATGATGGTTTACGTACGCTAGATATCTTAGATAGTAGTGAAGCTGGACTTAAGCAGGTAGGCTGTAAAGAAATGGGTCAAGCGGTTTTGGCCAAACTGATATAAGTTAACTTGCGTTTAAAGGCTATTCCTATATAGCATTTTCCACAGTCTTATTTTGCGTGTTATATACCCATAAGCTACCAAGTGGCTTATGGGTTTTTTATTGTTTATCTGTTAGCCAAATTTATTTCTAAGCATTGTATTAACAGAGACGCTGTACAATAAAGCTCCTTTTAACACAAAGCTGTTATATGCTCACAAGGTAATATGACAACATTAATAGCTCATAAAGGAGCTAAAATATTTTGCTTTTAGCAGAAGTAAAATATTAAAAATCTAGATGCCAAAGGCAAGTTTTAAAAATCCAAAAAACTGTAGTATTTGCAAACTTAAAACAAAAATAGAATTTTTTAAATGAGGAGTGTTAGATGTATCAATTAACAAGAATCAGTAAAGCATTGACAGTGGTTAGTCTCTCTAGCTTACTATTCATGGGGCAAAGTATCGCAGCAGAGACAACGGATAGTGTGAGCTCAAGTAATAGCGTCAAAGCTCCGGCAGAAGTCAGTCCGGTGACTAATGGCGTAAGTCAAAAATTAACAGGAGATAGTAAAGCCGCGACTTCATTGAATAAGCTACTGCCTACTATTAAATACACAACTGAGAACCTATCTGACAATGCAAAAAGATAAACAATGTCACTTGGACGGCAGATGCAGATATTGATCGTAACGTAGGAACAAAGCTGCAGGCTCTATTAAACTGGCATCACAACGGAGTAGGGCCTGTTGATGGCTACTGGGGCAAAAATACTCGCAAAGCCATGCAGGCGTTTCAAAAAGCAAATGGTTTAGACGTAACCGATACGTTGAACAATGAGACGTGGCAAGCGCTGACCAAGAATGAGAAGCTCACAACTCAACCAGTGCTAGTCAGCTATCAGCTCACTGAAGCAGATGTGAATGTCAAAACCACAACCATACCTGCTGATTCTGTTGCCAAATCCAAACTTGAGGGGATGTACTACGAAAGTCTTACTGAGGCGTTGGCAGAGAAGTTTCATATTAGTGAAAAGTACTTAAAATCGCTTAATCCTGATGCCAGTTTTACTGCCGGTGAAATCATTACGGTATACAACCCTGGTAATCCTAATACCAAGCCTGTGCATCGCGTTGTCGCTGATAAAGCCACTGAAACACTTTACGCTTATGATGATAACAACAATTTGATCGCTAGCTATCCGACGACAGTGGGCAGTACAGCGACACCATCACCAACAGGTACGCATACTGTCAAAGTAAAGGTGCACGAGCCCAACTATACTTATACGGCGAATGACGGCAGCAAGTCTATCATTCCACCAGGTCCTAACAATCCAGTGGGCTCAGTATGGATTGGACTTAGTAAACCAACTTATGGCATCCATGGATCACCAGATCCTGCTCGTATCAGTCGTCAAGCATCAGCAGGTTGTGTGCGTTTGACCAATTGGGATGCGCTTAGTTTGCTCGGAGTCATAAAAAACGGCGCGACTGTCGAATTTAGTTAAATACGATAGTACTAAGTCGTAAAAACGGACAAAAAAATACCGCTAAAATCTAGCGGTATTTTTTGTGGTAAGTAGAAACAGTCAATACTAAATAACTAAAATATTGATAGGCAATAATGAGCAGATTAGCATTTTCATTATTATTATCAGTTTCACTACCCAAGCGTCATATCAGCTATCAGCGATAACGTAGCTATTCGGCTATTGGCTGTATCTTACCAATGCTAATACTTTCATAACCATATTGGTCAGTCAGTATTTAGTTTTTACCACGGTAGGTGATACGACCTTTAGATAGGTCATAAGGCGTCATTTCAACTTTAACCTTATCACCTGTCAAGATACGAATATAATGCTTACGCATCTTACCAGAGATATGCGCAATGATTTCGTGCCCGTTTTCTAAACGAACTTTGAACAAAGTATTAGGAAGGGTATCAATGACTTCGCCTTCAAATTCAATAATATCGTCTTTTGCCATAATTTGTATCAATCAATTAAAAAATAAGCCCATATTATACGTAAGTTAGCGGATTAAAGCAATACGAACCTGCTTTTGACTTGACAGCATGTAAGTGATATGTATGCCAAATGATAGTGATTTAATCAGGTAGATTTAACCAGACAGGCGTTAATGGTGCATCTGGCAATAAGCTTTGAAAACGTTCAGGATAATAGGCATTGATAAAATACAATCCATCACCTGAAGCGGTGGGCGGTGCAATCGTTCGATCCTTTTTATGCAAAATATTCAAAAAGTCTGCTGGCTCTAGCTCATGTCTACCAATGGCATATAATGTGCCCATCAAATTGCGAACCATGTGATGTAAAAACCCATCTGCTTGTATATCAAAAACGATAAATTGGCCATGAGCAAAAAGGTTGGCATGGCTAACCGTGCGCACTGGCTGATTGGACTGACAGGCCGCAGCACGGTAACTGCTAAAATCATGTGTACCGACGATATCAGCTGCTGCTTGCTGCATGGCTCCCAAATCAAGCGGTTCGTAGATATGAGTTACTTGGTGATTTAGTATCGCAGGGCGCTGTGCTTGGTTGAGCGTAATATAACGATAGCGACGAGCAATAGCACCAAAACGCGCATGAAAGTCAACTGGCATGGGTTGTATCCAGCGTAAAGCAATATCATCAGGGAGTAGGCTGTTCACACCGCGTAACCAGTTATGAGTAGGGCGATACGCATGAGTTGTAAAATGGGCAATCATATTACTCGCATGGACGCTGGCATCAGTACGCCCAGCTGCGATGACTTCTACAGGCTCGTTAGCCACTTTGCCGATAGCTGTCTCTAAGGCTTCTTGTACACCTAAAACCTCTCGTTGCCGTTGCCAGCCATGATAATGAGTTCCTAAGAACTCAATAGCAATCGCTAAAGTGTAGGTTGGTTCAGTTTCGATAATTTCAGTCTCAGACATTAGGGTTTCTAAACTTATAAAATTGGAATTAATCAAAAGTCGCTTATCGCTTTTTGATGCTAGTGCCAGTTTGGTTGACATTATTCAACCAACGCTGTCTGCGTCTTGCAGGACTATCATAGCGAAGTAGCAACCATAGTAATCGGGCATAAATAGCAGGTATGGTCAAACGTCCACCAGCAATGACATGATGCTCGTACTGCCAACTGCCTGCCGCATAGCTATCGCTGACGCCACCAAATGGACATTGACTGGCTGATATCACCATATGTCCATGCTCATGAGCAAGGGACAGTGTCTCTGCTAATGCAGCTGAATAAGGGATGTTACCGGCGCCAAATCCTAATAGAATAATGCCACATGGTGGCTGCGACAATAAAGCTTGTAGCTGGTTGTTTATCATCGAAACATCGTTAGGTAGGCAATATAGCGCATGAACACTTGCGTTTTCAGCACGTGTTTTAATACTGGACAGCAAGTCTTGTTGGTCATCAAGCCAATGTTGTCTACGAGTATCAGGTAGATTTTTTATATAGCTATTGGCTGGGTAAGCGGCGCGAGAATGACCAGTGAATGCCATCAGATCATGACTGTGAATTTTTTGTACCGTTTGAGCAGGCCATGCTTCCCCGCCAAAACTGACCTTCACGCCTGATTCACCAGCAGCTGCTAGTTTTAATGAGTCGTTGAGATTGCCCCAAGCATCGCTATGTTCATCGATGTTATAGGAATGCAATATCTCACTGTCTAATAATGGACGCATACTTGCGGTCAAAATAATACAGATATCACTACCTGCAAACGCTTCTGCTAAAAATGCACCTAAGTAACTCAACGTATCCGTGCCAGTGATGAGTACAAAGCGTCTATCACCTTTGGCATAAGCATTTAGGAGTAGTTGATAGAAATGCGCAAAGTCGCTAGGGGTAAGTTGGCTGCTGTCTTTGATCAGGGTGTTTTCTAACCATGAGACTGTTGGTAAATTGTTTGTACTGTCTTGTGCAGACAAAAGCTTTTGTAAAGTAGGCAAAAACACTTCTGCTGATAATGGCGCTAAAGGTCTGCCGTAGCTACCAAAGGTACCGCCAGCATAAATCAGTTGAATAGGATCGGATAGATTTTTGAGCATAACAGAAGATGGCATAGTATCAACACAGTAAACAAGTATGGAAGAAAAGAGGTGCTGGAGAATTGAGCAACGATGGCTAAAGGGTTCAATAATAGATAGTATTAGAGTTAAATGCAAAAAAATCAGCAAGCATCCCGTGATTAGGAAATACTTGCTGATAAGAGACTAGACTATTGACTACGCAGTACGCTCAAGTAATAGCTGTGCTTGCTGTTTCTGCTCACTAGTACCTTGAGCTATCACCTCATTGAGTAGACGCTTTGCACTGTCATATTCACCCAGCTGTAAATATTGATCTGCCAAGTCTAACGTCACTTGATTACTGTCTAATGACTTTACGAAATCAAAATCTGCTGCGAAACGTGATGAAAAATCTTCTGCTGATTCAGCCTCTTGAGGCGTGATAGAAGTGTCACTCTCAACTGGCGCAGCTATAGAGACTGGGGTAGTGGCCGATGGAGCGTCAAATAGAGAATCAGCATCGTCAATATTAAAATCATCGTCTATCAGCGTATTATCATCAAACCTCAATGATGCAGTAGGTGCGGTATTCGATTCTTCAACATCGCTAAAATCATTAACCTCGATATCATCATTGAGTAATGGTTCCTCGAGATTAATATTTGCAAAGTTGTCTTCTTCAAAGGTCGTGCTCTCAGAAGTACTGTTTCCAAAATCAGTATTTTCCAGAATGAAATTGTCGAAACTACTGTCGTTTTCAGTCGTAGATAGGTCGTCATTGGAGACAGTATTGATATCATCTAATGTATCTAGACTGCCCAAAGATAAAGCAAAGTCATCTTCACCGTTTTGGATAGTATCAATAGAGTGTGGTTCTGAATTCGTAGATATGTCATTAGTGACGACGTCGTCTTTGTCTGCATCGGCTGCTAAATCATCGAAGTCTAATATAAAGTCTTCTTCTAGTACCGTTGCCTCGTTACTATGCGAAGAATTAGCTTCTGTCGAAGTATTGTCGTCAAATGAATCAAAGTCAAACTCAAAGTCACTAAGATCGTTATCTTCGTTATTACTAACATTATCGTTAGCAGAGCTCTCTAAAACGTCGTTATCTACATTGTCTAACGGTATGACAGGCGTTTCACTTGTCATATTAGGCGCAGCGAAATCGTTCTCTAAATCGCTGAGAGTCAGATCAAAGCTATCATTCGGATTTTCGGTAATAGAACTAACATTATCGACTTTGTCTGATAACTCTAAGCTGTCGATAGGTTCATTTATTGCAGTATCGTTATTACTTTCTTCAATTGACTGGTGATCTACTGTATTAGTACTATCATTCTGACTAATAGGCAAATCGAAGTCGATAGCGTCAAAATCATCTTTGGCATTGTCCGTTGCCAGTGTTTGCGCAGCGGCAGGTTCTAATTCATCAAACGATAGATTTCTTATCTCGTCTGCTTGAGCGATAGTCTGACTGTCGTTATGATTTCTTATAGACTCATAAATATTATTAAAATCTTCTGGCTGATTTATCGTCGCGTATATGCTGAGTAGTTTAAGAGACAATGCACTGTTATGAGGTTTTTCACTTAGACCACGTTTAATGGTTTCGATCGCCTTGTCATAGCGCTGCTGATCCATAAAACGCTGAGCAATAGTGATATGGTCAAATTTATGGCTATTGCTGACATTAGTGTGGGTAGGAGTACCATAATCTACTTTTGGTGATGTAGTAGACGTATCTTTTCTTGCATTAATAGGCGATGATGACGATTCTTGCGCCTTATTTTTGCGCAAGAATAAAGCAGCCACTAACAGAATAAGCGCCAATCCGGCGATGATATATAGCATATTGTCCATAGTTATTCCTACGCCTGTGATCACAATCTAATGTATGAATCAGTTAGGCAATTATTGATTGCGTAATTTTTCGAGACGAGCCTGCAGCTCAGCCAATTTTTGGTTTTGTAATTGAATTTTTTAGTATAACTACTAAGAGTGCTACTGGTACTTGATAGACGCTGAGCCTGTGATGCTGCCTGCTGCCGCGATGCTTTGAGTGTCGCTAATATATCTGTGCTCAAACCATTCCCTGTACTTGATGCTGCTTTTGCTTGAGTGCCATCTGCATTGCCATCTCGCCCAGGCGCAAGCACAGAAAACTGTGCTTTTGATAAAGTCTGTGTTTTAGTTGTCGTGGCTTTCTCAGGGCGTTTGACCGCTTGTGTACTTATAGAAGGTTTTTTAAAAGGTCTTTGAGCTGTTTTTTGCATCGCTGCTGTATTTGCTCTGCGAATATATTGTCTTTGTGCATCGATAGCTGCTTCTAAGTTTTTTGCGATGGTATGACATCGTAACTAGGCAAAATAAGCTTAGCATCTGCTTTTAATTGATCTGCGTCTTTATTGATAAAGGCATCAGGGTTTTGTGACTGAATTTGCTTCATCACAATGGAAGTATCTAGATTATTTTCTTGCGCGATCTGCTGAGCAATAATCCATAGGCTATCGTTACGTTGTACTTGGTATTGATTAGTTGTCGTACTATCTATTGCTCTATCATTTGAAGACGCATTATTGATAGCGCTATTAGCGGTTTTCGACGTTGCATTGCCAATAGAAGCTGCCACGACGCTAGTAGCATTTTTCTCAGTATTGCTTGCTAAGATGCTAGTAGTTGGAGTAGGTACCGGTGATGCGTCAGCGTCTATTTTTTACGACTCGGCTGTATCTGCCGTGTGACTTGAATATTTAGAGTGTCGAGTGGTTTATCAATCAATACTTTATCTAAGATAGGAGTGCTTTTTATACCTGCCTTATCGCTGTCATTGATGACAGCTTTCGTAGTTTCAGTATTGTTATTTGCATTTAAGGAACTGCTATCTAAACGGTTCGCTGAACTAAGTCCGTTATCAGTCTTCTTTGCATTACTGCTAGCATTTTTTATATCAGAGTCGCTATTTAAGCGCCCATTATCAAGACGACTAGGCGCGTAAGTAAGGTTGCTAGTCTGCGAAGTAGCTGTCAATGTCGGAGCTTGTATGTTAGACACTGATCTAGAAATAGAAGAGTCAACTGTTGCTATGTTTGCTAGAGCTGGTTTATTTGCAGCAGCGTTAGATACTGATATTAGCGGCGGCGGTGCACCTTTTCTTACGGTTAACGGTTTAACTGTGCTTGCAGAAACATTTGGTAAATTGAGTTTCTGAGTGCCTTTAACACTGTTCTTGGAAGCATTATTAATCGGTAGACTATCGCTTAACGGCATTAACAATGTTTTCGGTACGACATTTTGCTGCCCATTATCATTGATAGATAAAACTAAATCAGCGAAAGGCTTGGATACGGGCTGTGATGTGCTGATTAATACCTGACCACTGGTCGCTGAAGTTGCTTGAAAACGCACATTCATTGAATCAGTCGGAGTCAAGCCCATCTGTTGATAGATAACTGGATTGGCCAAGCTCGCTGAAAAGTCAGCCGCTCGTATGTCGGTGACCACGATACTTGCGCTTAACGGTTCATGCTGAGCTGAACTAACCACGGTCTTACCGATAGTTGCCGCTTGTACGCTTGGAATAATAGCGGCCAAACTTACAGAATAAAGTAATGCCATCGATACCGCGCGATGTACAGGAGTCAAGCGACGAGATAAATGACAAGACATGAGCAGTCCTTTACAAAATAAGTTATCTTTGCTGTTATAACAAAGTACGGTTTAGTTTACCAGTTTATTTCACAACTGTTGCGTCCAATGCATAAATGTTTATTTAATGTTCAGCTTATTTTCTTGTCAAGTAACATAGCATCACCATAACTAAAGAATCGATATTCTTTTTTAATAGCATGTTGATAGGCATGTTCAATCGATGCTTTGCCAGAAAAAGCTGATACCAACATTAGCAACGTCGATTTGGGTAAATGAAAGTTTGTTAACAGTCGATCAATGACACCAAATTTAAATCCTGGATAAATAAAGATGTCCGTGTCGCCTGACCAGCTAGAGAGTGCTTGCCCATTGATAGCCGTTTTTTGATACGCCGTTTCAAGGACGCGAGTCACCGTGGTACCAATCGCGATGACCTTATTGCCATTTGCATGCGTTTTATTAATCAGCTCAGCAGTTGCTTGTGGTAGATGTGCATACTCACTGTGCATAGTATGATTGAGTAGGTTGTCTGTTTTAACTGGTGCAAAGGTACCAGCGCCAACATGCAATGTCACAAAAGCAGTATTGATGCCTTTTTCTGAAAGTTTATTAAGCACCAATTCATCGAAATGCAAACTTGCTGTCGGTGCAGCGACACTTGCAAGCTTAGCAGGATCATGAAACACCGTTTGATAACGAGTATTATCAGTATCGTCAGCATGACGTTCAAAGTAGGGCGGGATAGGTAACTCGCCGTAAAGTTCTAAATCAGGCAATATTGGCGCATCAAAGGCTAAAATAAATAAGTTGTCCTGACGACCAATCATCGCGCCACTCATATGATTATCAGCCAGTTGAAAACGTTGCCCAAGTTTCAGTGCTTTGCTGGCTTTTACATGGCAAAGGGCAATATGTTCTTGGTTGACTGACTCATTATCTGAATCTTCTAAATGCAGTGTTGCTATATCTAAGTCTGAGACAGTAACCAATCGCTCAATCAAGACCTCAAGTTTACCGCCAGTGTCTTTCTGACCAAATAGGCGTGCCTTCATCACCTTTGTATCATTAAATACAATCAGGTCTCCAGCGTCTAACAATTCAGGCAATTCAGAAAACAAACAGTCTTCTACAAGCGTAGCATTTGTATCAGTGTGAGCAGGCAAGTACAAAAGTTTTGAAGCAGAACGTTGTGCTAATGGATATCGCGCAATCAAACGATCTGGTAGGTCATAGTCGTAATCTTCCACGCTTAGATAATCTAAGACGTCACTATTGTTATTGGTATCAAGCGGAGTATTAGAATCGGAAGATGCAGTGTGAGCGTTGGTCATAATCAGTCTTTAAATGGATAGAAATTTTGGCATAATTGTAGCAGAAATACTGCTATAAAAGGTTGCTTTACTAAGTAGTCACCGTGTACAAAACATATTTGAATCACTTAAATAGCCTAAGCGATAAGCTTTTAACTGTCCTAATGTTTGTTACGTTAGTCTTTGCTTATTTTACTCAAATAAATTTAATTGAGGCAATAGTTGGGCTGCAGGTGTCAATGACGAAAAAGTAACCCCGATTAGTCGGATAGGGAGCTGGCGCGGAATATCTAAGAATAACTTGTCTAACCAGTAATGAGCAGATTCAGCACTACTAAAAGCGGTGGTTAGCGTGTGCGTACGGGTAATCTGAGTAAAGTCGGCATACTTAACCTTGAGCGTTATAGTATGAGCGATGAGATTTTTTTGTGCAGTTGCGCGAAGGCATCCGCATTTTGTTCATAGATTTGTACACGTAACGCCTTGTCATCGTTTAGGTTTTCTCTAAAAGTAGTCTCCGAACCAACAGACTTATGCAGGCGCTCAGATTTGACAGCGCGTTCATCCCGACCATGAGCGATATCATGATAAAACTGTCCTCGCTTACCAAACTCATTAATCAATACTTCGGCTGACATACGGCGTAGATCAGCACCGTTAGTCACGCCCATCGCATGTAATCGTCTTGCCGTTGCTTTACCTATCCCGTGAAATCGTTCAATAGGCAGTGTACTAATAAAAGCATCAGCGTCTTCTGGTGTGATAATAGCGGTGCCGTTAGGCTTATTGATATCAGAGGCAATCTTGGCCAACATCTTGTTGAAGGACACGCCAGCAGAAGCAGTCAATCCTGTATGTTGCAATATTTGTGCTCTTAACCAATTTGCCATTAATGTCGCTGAGCCTTTATGTACAGTAAGACCAGTGACATCGAGATAAGCCTCATCTAGCGATAACGGCTCAACATGAGGCGTTAAGCTGTACATGATATTGCGAATATCGCTGCTAACAGCTCGATATACTTCAAAACGTGGTCTGACAAATATGACTTCTGGACAACGTTTGCGAGCCTCATAACAAGACATGGCTGAGCGCACTCCAAACTGACGTACCTCATAGCTAGCCGCTGCTACAACACCGCGACCATTTGGATCTCCACCAACCACTAGTGGCTTGCCCCGTAATTCTGGGAAGTCACGTTGTTCTACACTGGCATAAAACGCATCCATATCTATATGAATGATTTTACGTGGATTGGATGCTGTAAGAGTTTTCATTATTAATATTTTACATCACTCAATACTTTTATTTTAGTATCGTTTCTGAAACGGTAAAGGGGTTTTTCGAATATAGAACCATAAAAATATGGCAATATGCGAATAATTTATATATCAATAATTAAATATAGTGTAAGGTTAATAGTCAGATATATATGGCGTTAAAATACTAATAAATTAAAAATAGTTAACATATGTTCATTAATAAATGTTCTGTATGGTACATACCTTAAATTTTTCAGACTTTCCATACCGCCTGTCTGAATATTATTGCCTTACATCATGAATATTATGGTTATATGTTACAGTTCTAATGCTATCGTTTTACAATATATTAACCAAAACAATTAATAGTTATGAAAGTAATAAATGGTTTTTTACAGGAATTTTATTTACCTGATAAGACATTGTTTATAGCTCATACCAAACTTATGAATTGAGTACTGGTAAATTAACTTTCTAAAAAAATAGTAATGAGAAAGTTCAAGATAATTAAGGAGCTGATGATGAGTCATGAATTAAAAGGGAGCGATTTGACACGAGCAATGCTAGCGCGGGGTGATAAAAAAATATGGTGCGCAGTGTGTGATGAAAGCGATGAACAAGCGATGATGGATCAGTGTGGTAATGATTTTACCGCTTATATTGTGTCGTTTAATGATGGGTATTTTTATTGTAGTGCTGGCATGCCATGGAGTTATGCGGTACCGATTAAGATAAGCGCTGTCATGCCATTTGAAGTATCGATATAAATAAATTAAGAGTTTGATAGGGCGAATATAATAAGCACAAAAAAACCTCCGATAAAGGAGGCTAGTTTGTACTAAATATTGGTACCAGTGGTCGGACTCGAACCGACACGCTTTTAAAGGCAACGGATTTTGAATCCGTCATGTCTACCAATTCCATCACACTGGCATGTTAGGTGATAATAATTATTAACTAAATATTACCGAATTGGGTTACAGTGTTGACTGTATAGGCTGCGTATTATAGCAGCCTATTTACATGCGTCAAGTATTATTTTATACAATTTTTTATTTATTCTACTGGTGCTAAATGGCATCATTCTAACCAACAAAGGCACGTTCAACTGCGTAATCTGCTTGCACACCCATGCGCGGTGAAACAGTCAAACCAAAGCCATCTAGAATTTCTGAAACTTCAGCATTAAACGGCATGCTACCGCATAACATGACACGATCGTCGTCTTTGTTCATTGGTGGCAAGCCAATATCTTCGAACAATTTGCCTGATTTCATCAAATCAGTGACACGTCCTTGGTTTCTAAACTCTTCACGTGTAACGGTTGGATAATAGATGAATTTTTCGCGGAACCATTCACCAAAGATTTCATCATTAGGCAGCTCGTTTTCAAACATCTCGCGATAAGCCAAATCATGAACATGACGTACGCCATGCACTAAGATGATTTTGTCAAAACGCTCATACACTTCAGGATCACGTGCTAGTGACAAGAAAGGAGCAAGGCCAGTACCAGTAGAGAGCATGTAAAGGTTCTTACCTGGTAGCAGATCGTCCAATACTAGTGTGCCTGTTGGCTTTTTACTGACTAACAGCTCATCACCTACTTTGATATGCTGTAAGCGTGAAGTTAACGGACCATCTTGAACTTTAATAGAGAAGAATTCTAAATGATCTTCATAGTTAGGGCTGGCAATTGAATAAGCGCGTAGTAGTGGCTTGCCATCAACAACAAGTCCAATCATCGCAAATTCGCCATTACGAAAGCGCAAGCCATCGTCACGAGTGGTTTTGATACTAAATAGAGAATCATTCCAGTGATGAACCTCTGTGACCGTTTCGGTGCGAAGTTTTGACATAAAGTCCTCGTTAATAAGTTGTTATTTGTGTGTTGAGTTTGAATAAGTATTAAATCAGAATGTTCAATGTTAGATTGAACATTATAAAAACGTATCAGTCTTTTAATCGTTGTCGACACTGCTATTTTTATGAACGAGTAAATGATGAGTAAGCGCAATAGAGCCAGTCTATCAGCTTATATACAGCCAGCTATTACGTCATTAGACATAGTAAATTTGCGTCAACGATGACAGCATTATCGGTCATATCGCCCAAATGTAAATGACTCTCATCAAATTTCTTGCTCATAATACCAAACTTTAAAATAAAAATCCGTCTAGCAGTGTTTGTCTAGCATGATAAAATGGAATATCGTTAGTGAGTAATTTTGTATCATTTAGCAAAACTGCCTTATCAAGGTGGTTTTGCATTACTGGAGTTGGTCTATGCTTGATGAGAATTCCCTGTTAGATAACTACCATCAAGCTCCTATTATTGGCTATCATCGTGCTCCGCTATCACAAAAATTCGGTGCGCCGCGCCAGCCAAACCTAGTTGCTCTGACTAGTATCATTGAGATGTTAGCGCCATATGATACGCCAGCTGCATTTGATGGTTTGGACAAGTTTAGTCATATATGGGTGAGTTGGCAGTTTCATCATAATTATCGATATAAAAATAACAATGAGACCAGTACTGGTTTTCGCGCTCAAGTACGCCCACCAAGATTGGGTGGTAATCAAAAAATAGGGGTGTTTGCCAGTCGCAGTATGTATCGGCCTTCAGGGCTAGGCCTATCTGTCGTCAAGATCGAACAGGTCAAAATAGTTCAAGGCCGTGTGTTATTGATTATCAAAGGTGCTGATATGATAGATGGCACGCCAATCATCGATATAAAGCCATATGTGGCCTATAGTGATGCGCTGACCCAAGCACAGAGTGGATTTGCACCAACTGCTCCAGAGTTATTAACTGTGACTGTGACCGATGCTGCTAACGAACAGTTTATGATGCTAGTAAGCGCAGGCAAGCCTAGTAATGCTCATAGTGATACAAGCAACAATGATACAAGTATTAAAGACGTAAACACTGGATTAAATAATGCGACAGTTGCGTCTACGATTCATCGTATACAAAATCAATTGATAGCCTCAGATATGAGCATTATTAAAGAATTAATTGCCCAAGACCCGCGTCCAGCTTATCGACGGACAGAGATCGCTACGCCATTTGTTATGCGTTATAAATCCGTTGATGTGAGTTTTCAGTTGATAGAATCAGGACAGCTACAGATAATCGCTGTGGTTACGGTGTAGCTAGCTTGCATTGGTATCGTTTTTGACAACAAATTTTAAAATAATAGAAGAAGAGAGATATGTCTGCTCAACAGTACTCGATAGTGATTGATTTGCGTTGGTGTTTAGATGAGCTATTGGCAGATAAAGTGATTGACCAACGCGGCTATAATCTAGTCATTACTAGCCGTCGCGACAAAGCGCAGCATCCTTTACTAACGATTAGTGAATTTGGCTTGCCGAATGGCCATGCGACGGACAATAGCGCTGAAAATAAATTAACTTTGGCTTGGCTCAACCAATGGTTGGCGGCTAAAGCAGACATGTCTCTCGTTCGTATTGACCCTCTAAAAGTTGATGTCCCTGCGGTCACACAATTGATGTCATTTGAATATGCACGCTCGCAGCATATTTTACCGATTGAGGTCGCTGTAGACGAAGTGGTTATCGGAACGGATCAGCCTTTTTATACTGACTGGCACTCAAGTATTGAAAAGTTAATCAAATCAAAAAGCTATCGTACGGTCTATATCAATCCTGAGCAGATCAAACGCTACCGGCAAGAGTTCTATCAAGTCACCCAAGCGATTGCAGGCGCAAATAGTGTCCATAAACGTGCAGCTGCCGATGTGACCAATGTCGAAGCATTATTACAATTGGGTGACAATACCAACCCTGATGCCAATGACCAGCATATTGTCAGAGTGGTTGATTGGCTGTTGCAATATGCCTTTGAGCAACGAGCTAGTGATATCCATTTAGAGCCACGTCGTGAGACAGGTAAGGTGCGTTTCCGTATCGATGGTGTGCTACATACGGTGTATGAGATGCCATTGGCAATCATCGTCGCGGTAACCGCACGTATTAAAATTCTAGGGCGACTAAATGTCGCAGAAAAGCGTAAACCGCAAGATGGTCGTTTAAAGACGCGAACGCCGAAGGGGTTAGAGACAGAACTTCGTTTATCGACTATGCCAACCGCCTTCGGTGAAAAGTTGGTCATGCGGGTATTTGATCCTGAAGTACTGGTACGTTCCTTCGCTCAGCTTGGTCTATCCGGCAAGCAGCTTGAAACATGGCATGAATTGACTGCTCATCCAAACGGCATTATTTTGGTCACTGGGCCTACAGGTTCAGGTAAAACCACGACCTTGTATAGTACTCTCAAGCAGTTAGCGACTGAACAAGTCAATGTCTGTACCATTGAAGATCCTATTGAAATGATTGAACCTGCATTTAACCAAATGCAAGTGAATCCAGGTGTCGATTTAAACTTTGCTGACGGCATTCGCTCTTTGATGCGTCAAGATCCTGATATTATTATGGTGGGGGAGATTCGTGATGCTGAAACAGCCAATATGGCAGTACAAGCCTCATTGACAGGGCATTTAGTGCTCTCGACACTACATACTAACGATGCGCCAAGTTCAATCACTCGCTTGCATGATTTGGGTATTCAACCGTTTTTGACATCAGCGACTATCTTAGGTGTGATGGCACAGCGTTTATTACGTACACTATGCCCGCATTGCAAAAAAGCGGTAGACGTTGTGCCAGACAGCGAGGTTGCCATTCAATGGCAGGAGTTGGTACAACCTTGGCGTGCGCCTGCCCCAGCACAAATTTATATGGCTCAAGGCTGCGAGCATTGTCGACATACTGGTTATCAGGGACGAGTCGGCCTATACGAGATTATGCCGTTGTCTAACGAATTAAAAAAACTGGTCGCAGCCGATACAAACTTAGATGTACTCAAACAACAAGCCTATCGAGAAGGTCTACAGCCATTACGTTTATCAGGGGCAAAACGTATTAGTGAAGGCGTGACAACCATAGAAGAGGTGATGCGAGTTGTGCCTCTTAATTAACGATTGTATGAGGATGTGTATCAAGACGTGCATTAGTGAATAGGTTTTTAAAAGTAGGAAATACGATGCCACTTGAAAACAGCTTCCTTCACAGCAATCAATATAATGAAAATTTCAATTTTTAATTCCCAGACTTTTAATTGAGAAAGTTTCAACAACGAGATTATTTATGTTTACAGATACTCATTGTCACCTCAACCGTTTAGATTTGACGAAATACGATGGTAAATTATCTGGTGCGATTGACGCCATGAAAACTGCTAATGTTACCCGTGCAATGGCAATCATGTGTGATTTTGCGGAGTATGACGAGATTGCCAATATTGTGAGCACCTATGGTGACGAGACACTAAATCTAGGGATGAGTGTAGGGATTCATCCTTGTGAGGATATTGATGTACTGAAATCAGCGACGGTTGAGCGTCTAATAGAGACTGCTGATAAAGATCATGTATGGGCAATAGGCGAGACAGGGCTAGATTACTACTGGTCTACAGAAAATAAAAAAGAGCAACAAGCCAGTCTTGCACGTCATATCCATGCCAGTCAGCAACTAAAAAAACCGCTTGTCATACATATGCGTGATGCAAAAGAAGATACGATCGATATCCTAAAGAGCGAAGGTGCTGAGCATGGTATTATTCATTGCTTCACTGAAGATTGGGAGACTGCGAAACGTGCTTTAGATTTAGGATTTTATATCTCTTTCTCAGGTATTGTTAGCTTTAAAAGTGCCCAAAATATCCAAGACGCTGCAAGGCACATGCCTAGAGACAGAATCTTGATTGAGACCGACAGTCCATATTTGGCGCCTGTGCCTAAGCGTGGTCGTCCCAATGAGCCTGCCTACGTACCCTACGTCGCAAGCTTTATCGCAGATATGTATGGGTGTGATAGTAACGAGGTCGGAGCATTAACCGCAAAAAACTTTGAAAATTTACTGGCACAGTATCGCTAAAATGGTTATGCTATGACCAGTCAGTCATTTATGTGATGGTCTCATAGTTTAATCCCCTTTAGTATTTGATTTACTAAATGTAACTATATGATTATCAATGACTATTTGTAAATATAAGCATATCCCTTTTATGGTATTTCAGCAGTTCTTGTATAGTTTTATACGCTCATTGCCAAATGTACGCACATAATTGATGGTCATATGCTTAATCTTGTCATGTTTTAGGAGAGATTATGAGTCGTCAGCACCAGTTCAAGGCACGAGAAGAGAACATCTTAGCGATGGCAGAACAATTGCTACTTGAGTCAGGCGATGGTGATATCACTTTAGACAGTTTGGCAGATCAGCTCGATTTGGCTAAAGGCACCCTGTACAAGCATTTCTCCAGTAAAGATGAGCTTTATCTGCGTATTATTATTCGTTACGAAGAGCAATTGTTTGAGATTAACCGTATTGATGATTGCCCGTCAGCAGGCGTTGCCCGTATGATTTTTCAACAATTATTCAACCCGCAAAAAGCCATGCTATTGAACCAAATCGAAGAGCGTTTGGCAGCATCAGTGACTGGTCTCAATCGTTTGTTTGGTGAGTTATATGATATCCGTCGCCAGCGCATGAAGCGTTTGATTGATATCATCAGCGCATACCTAAAAGATGAGCACAGTAATTTGAGTACTCGTGATTATCTATCGTCTATTTGGGCAATTGGTCAGGGCGGCGCAGGGCTTTTAAACTCAAGCTTTTACCAACGCTACTTAGGTCGCCGTGATACGCTGCGTTATGCCTTTGTTCAGCAAGTGCTAGAGTTGCCAAGCCATTATCCTGCTGATGATGAAGAGGTCATGGATGAAGACATGCAAGAGCTGGTAGAGCAAATCGATACTGAATCAGAAGAGCACCGCAATACCAACTACTAAAGTAGTTATTTGTAAAGTAGCTCTTAGTAAAGGAACTATTAATAAAGTAGCAAGTAATTTTTGGGTTGTGAACCTTTTTTGGCTTTGATAAATCGTGTTGTAATGCTTACTATTGCAGCACGAATTCATATATCTTCTAATATTCTTCAAAACCCTTTCTCATTCTGCGACAATTAAAATTGGGCTTATAGGTGCAATATGCCGGTCAGTGTTAAGACGCAGTCCAGTTCAGCGGCTACTTGCTCTTTTACTCTAATTAGTCAAACGTCTCAGTCAAGCTGCTTAGATACAAGACCTACAGACCATTGTCACAGCTGCGCCTCCATATCAAATGATGCTTATCACTTATCATCAGTCTCATCGTTAAACAGTCGGACACAGGCTGGTTTTACACTGGTAGAAATCGTGGTGGTAGTGGTTATCTTATCTATATTTGCTGGCATAATGAGTTTGTCTGTCGGTAGCAGTGAATCCCGCAAAAACCGCGCTTTTTATGAGCATCTAACCGATTCATTGAGTTACGTTCGCCTATTGTCGGCTGAACGTATGCAGCCGATGGGTTTGCGTATGCAGGCAGATAAGCAGGGGCAGGTAGAGCCGGTCATCGTTACATTATCAAATCCATATGTCGCGTACCAGACAACAGAGATGATGTCAGATAGCGCCGACAGTCAGCCTAAGAATGCTATGGAGCTGTCGGCAGAGGTTGCTGGTCTATCAGGCTCTACTGATGAGCAAAAACCAACGCCAAGTTGGGAAGTCGAGTCGGATATCAATTTGCCTGAACTGCCCACTGGCGTGAGTATTAGAGTTCAAAGTTTGGATTCTAGCGGTTTACAGAGTACGGGACGAACCCAAACGTTACAGCCTTGGTTTAGCGATCAAAATGTACCGCAGGTATTGTGGTTTGGTACGGGACAAGCAACGCCTGTCACCATTGAAGTGCTTCATGATTCGCGTTTAGTGGGCGAGGTGATTACGATAATGCCAGATGGTAGCATGCGAATCGGACAGGGGTTATAGTGGCTAGATTATATAAACCTCCTATGACAAGCCAGCCTGTGTCACCAAAATCTATATCACTCAAGTGTGGACGCGAGAGCGGCTTTACCCTTATCGAAGTGATGGTTGCTTTGGCTATTTTGGCAGTGGTAGCAGTCGCGGCGAGTCGTGCCAGTAGTGCATATCTGAGCTCAGTTGATATATTGCGTACTCGTACGCTTGCTCACTTCATCGCCCAAAATGCCGCCGCTGATTTACGTATTCAAGAGACGTGGCTGACCGCCAACCGCACCCAAACCGTTAATGCACAAGGGCGTGATTGGCAAATAGTAATGACAGTCGGTGACGCCATCACACCTGCCTTAAAAGAAGTAAATATCGCAGTTGCGCCTATTATAGATGGACAGACTCGCACATCGGTCACTGATATCACTGTGATGCTAAGTAATGCTGAGCAAGATACAGGCAGTTTGGATTTGAGTGGTCTAAGCATAGCAGGTAATAGCGAGCAGGCAGGGGGCGGTCTGTGAGGCATCAGCGTGGTTTTACACTGCTTGAGCTAATGGTTGCGATGGCAATATTTGCGATGCTAGCCGTTGCAGGCTGGCAGGTATTTGATGGGGTCAACCGTGCTCGTGAGCGCGCGCAATTTCATGCTGACAATCTGGCTGTCTTGCAGTACGCCTATTTGCAATTACAGCAAGACATGGGTCAAATTATCCCTTATCAAGCGGCTACTACTCAAAGTGTCAGTGCGACGAATAACAGTCCAAGCGATAGTACTAACGCGAACACTAGCTCCCAATCAAGCGAGCAAATGAACGAAATAGCGCCTGAGCCCTTTATGAGCTTAGATAGTGAAATTATCAGCTTTGTACGCTTTGCCGATCCTGATCCACGATATCAGAGTAGCAATAGCCTCCAACGTATCGAATATATTTTTGCGGATGAGCGTTTGATACGTCGCCAGTATACCAGTATGGAAGGCGGGCGTGATAGCGTCAGCTTGGACAGCGTATTGCTTGAAGGTGTCACAGCAGGGAGCTGGCAAGCCTATCTACCAGAGCTAAGTACCAGATTTCCGAGCGATGACGCTAACAGTGGCAGTAGTACAAATACAGCGGTGGGACAATCAGCGAATACAGCGAGTCCTAAGCCAACAGCTGTTTTATTACCGAAAGGAGTCGCGGTCAGCTTTACATACCAAGATATGCCAATCACTTGGCAATGGGCACTCGCCCCGCAACCGATATCGCCTAGCAATAGTCAAAGCATGGCCAATGATACAGATAGTAGCAGCAATGATAACGCTAATAACGACGACAGCGGTAGTGACAATAATAGTAGTGCGGATAATAGCAATTTAGGAACGAATAATTGAGAAGGTAGTAGTTAAAATGCATCAATTGCTCAATAACAAAGGCTATGTATGTCGATGACTGCAAACTCTCAACGCGGTGTTGCGCTGCTGACTATCTTATTACTGGTAGTCAGTATTACTGTGGTTGCAGGATCGATGCTTGCTAGCCAAAAAATTGCAATTAGGCGTAGTGGTTTGTTGTTCGATCAGAATCAATTGCTGCAAGATATCGATGCAGGTCAACAGTTGGCAGTGACGATGATTCGCGCTGATAGCAACCTCAATGATACGGATAGTGCGCAAGATATCTGGGCACAGCCTATACCACCTTATACATTGGCTAGTCACAGTGTCAGCATCGAGCTACGTGATGAGTCTGGTCGTTTTAACATTAATAACTTGAATCAAGATGGGTCAGCCAACACCACTGCTTTAGCAGTATTCCAACGACTACTCACGCAACTAAATCTAGAGCCTGATATTGCTATTGCTATACTGGATTGGCAAGATGCAGACGGTGAGGTATACCAAGATGGCGGTGATGAAAGTACGGTATATGCGCAGCAATCAAATGCTGTAGCAACAGATGCTCTGCCAAATCAGCCTTTTGTCAGTATCGATCAGCTACTAGAAGTGACGGGGGTAAGCGCTGAGGCATTAGCAGTATTACGGCCTTATCTTACCGCAGTGCCTTATTATGTGCCGATTAATATCAATACTGCCAGTCCTGTATTGTTAGCCGCACTAGTTGATAATGCTAACAGCCAACAGATGCAATCACTGGTAGATATGCGCGCACAGCAGGCGCTGGCGTCTATTGATACAGTATGGCAATTACCGATATTTGGCAGTGTGAATGATGAGCAACGAAAAGCCTTAACACCCATGCTTGCCGTTGATAGCCAAGCATTTATGGCGCTTATCACAGCGACTGATAATGCAACTGTCGGTCAAGCTAGAGAGCGTTTTGCCACAGTCTTGATTAGTAAAACCGTCGTTGATAATAATCAGGCAGTTAATAGTAGTCAGACAGCTAATAATAATCAGGCGAGTAATAGTAGTGGGGTAGACGGTAAAATGCCCAAGGAAGTCAAAGTAGTAACACAGCGACTATGGGCATTTCGTCCGAGCTTTTAGCGGATGGTATTGAGAGCAACATTTAGTCTTTTAGGCGTGTTTCTTCGCTAGACTTCCAATTATAAGCCCCGTAAAAAGCATCTGTGCTTGACGAGTACAGTTATGTAGCATTAGCTGCTTGTTTTCTTCGATTTCGTTTAGATCAATCTCATCATCATGATCTTCTGTATAGGTCAGCTCTAGCCAATCAATAATCCAAGAGAAGAACATATTTACGCCAGCCTCAGCTAATAGGCGACGGTCATAAGCATTGATATGGGTAAACGCTGGCTGCAACGCTAAGTCGTCGGCCAACCCTTGAGCATGTATCTTAATCAACTCATTGATGGCTTTTCGTACTGCTTCTGACCCACCATAACGCTCACTGACCAAGAACTGCCAGTAATAAGGCTGATCGCTGACCATATACAAGAATAGCTGAATACTTTTTGCGATTTGACGATCGAAGCTACGTTTGCGCCCAATCTGCAGGCTATCACTTAACGTGGCTAACGTACCGCCCAATTCCTCAATGACCAAAGCGCGCCCGAGTGACTCCATATCATCAAAATGGCGATAAAACGCAGTCGGCACAACGCCAACCTCGCGTGTTACTTGTCTGAGACTGATAGAGCTAAAAGATTGCCCTGTCATACATAAATCGAGCACAGCATTAAAAAAGGCGTGCCGAGTTTGAAGTTTTTTTGTTCGCGACTGCTCATAATATTTCAAAATTGTCCGGTAGGTGTTTATCATACTCATTTCAACGCATAAATACGACTGAAATACGTCATTCGTGTTAATTTACTAAACCTGTACTGGTCTTTTAAACCACTGTGCCCCAATGACCCTGCAATTCTTGCGCCAGTCGATAAGCTTCATGGTCATTCATACCTGTAATAAAATCCAAAATATTTAAGACATTATGATAGATATCGTCAGACAAGATGCGGCGATGTTCGTCAAGATGGGGCTGTAGTAATCTTAACAGACGTTGCTGCTCAAAAGACATCGGCGGCTGCATAGTAGCAGATTGCGACCCTGTCCAAGCGAGTGGCATAAAGGCATTCAATAGGCTATGCAAGCACTGATTGGCCATCAGCTCCATTCTTACTTTGCTCGGATGATTAAATATTTTTTCGCGTGCCAGTTGCTTAGCTTGATTAATACCATTTTGTACGCTGGTATCGCAATGGGCAAATAGGCTGCCTTGCAACGTGCCAGCTAGCAATGCATCACTGTTGGCTACAAAGGCATCGGTGACGGTATTGACCAAACGCATCATGGCTCGTGCGCGCAGGGAGGCGAGACTTTGTCTGACAGACATATGCGCTGGCAAGTTTACGCTACTCGGACGTTCACCAATCAGCTCATAAAATATCGTAGCCACTTCGCTATAGGTTAGCATATTCAGATTGATGCCATCTTCTAAATCGATTAGCGCATAACAGATATCATCTGCCGCTTCTAGCAGATAAGCCAATGGATGGCGCGCAAAGCCATCATGTTGCTCCGAGCGCGGTAAATGCAAACACGCAGCTAACTCTTCTAGTTGAGACGCCTCGCTATAAAAGCAGCCAAATTTCTGCACGTTATAATGGTTGTCATTGACATCATTGCTGTGAGTTGCCAACCACGGATACTTCATAAAGGCGCCTAGCGTGGCACAGGTGAGCCGCATACCGCCCTTATCAGGGTGATGTTCATTACGTGCCAATAGGCGAAACCCTTGAGCATTACCCTCGTATGCCAGTAAGTCTAATCGCTCGTTGCTGCTTAAATTTTGCAAAATTGCTTGCGGTTCAGGCTGTCTAAACCAATCACGAATTGCATACTCTCCAGCGTGACCAAAAGGCGGATTGCCAATATCATGAGCG
Source organism: Psychrobacter sp. ER1 (assembly GCF_048631835.1). Classification (NCBI taxonomy): domain Bacteria; kingdom Pseudomonadati; phylum Pseudomonadota; class Gammaproteobacteria; order Moraxellales; family Moraxellaceae; genus Psychrobacter; species Psychrobacter sp. ER1. The sequence goes on from NZ_CP184640.1 coordinate 1,115,048, forward strand.
AGACAAGCTGCTTGTACGATCACACCGACGTCTGCAGGTGAAACTCCTGCTGGTAGGCCGCTACCTAGTGCATCATGAATTTTTTCGGCAGCCATCATTCCCAAAGAGCGACCAATAGAAGAAACTTCTAGCGAGTGAGTCAGGCGCGTATGAATACCGAGCTGATTGGTCAATGGATGGACTTGGGTTTTTTGATTTAACTGGCGAAAAGAGTGAGAAAATACCAGTCTGTCATAGTCTTTGTGAAACTGAGAGCGAGTACTGGTATTGGCGTTAAATTTTTGGAAGCACCAAGACGCTGTGAATTAAGGAGATGTGACCATTGTGTGGTAGGGGACGGCAAAGAGGTTGGTGTACTTAGCATATTGAAACATCCGGAACCAAGGGAGGCTCTAGCATAGCAAAATAGCGCCCTTGGTACAGCTATATAGTCAGAGAACTACTAAACGGCTACGGTGTTACCCTCCGTAGAGCTACTATTTTTACAATCTGCAGTCGGCGGCCTTGTACCCGTTTTAGACTTCTTTGACTAGAGTTAATGTCCTATAAATTGGATACAGTTTGAGTATCGCTTAGCCTACTATTGGTAGTGCTTTCACTTGCCTTGCTTGTATTCAAATTATATTGAATCAACTATATTAAGACTTTTGACAGTTAAAAAGTACGTCTTCTTTGTCGATAGCTACATCGCTGTCCAGTGTCTTATTGAGCAATGTGGCTTTGTTTCCATTTACTTGCCATATGATGCCGTGGGTATCGTCTAATCCAATATCGCTGGTATAGATGCCCTTATCAGCATCAGCTTCACTATTAGCAGTAGCCGTTAAATCGTATTCGATACCATCGATGAGCAAATGCGCTGTCTGTGGTGTACTGTCGCTATGATAAGAAACGCCGATAGTAGCAGTAGGCTCACAAGAGAAAGGAATGCTGCTGCTGGCATGAGCTGCATGATCGTGACCTGCGTGCGCATGTTCTTCGTGGCTATGACTCTCATGATCGTGTCCTTCATCATCGGGCCCTTCATGGTCATGTTCCATATCACTATGCTCTTCGTGGTCGTGCTCTTCATGCTCTTTATCATCATGCATCTCATGATCTTGTTCATGCTCGACGTGATTATCTACTGGTGCTTCTTCAGTTACCACTGCATCGGTATCGTTGTTCGGCTGACAGCCCAGTAAAGAGCCTGCTATCACAGTTCCTAATATCGTAATACCTGCAAGTCTAGAAAAATAGTTATTCACAGTATGAACCCTCAAATAAGCAAAATAAAGATATGTTATAATATAACATTTAATATATAAAATAAAGCCGATGATGGAGAATATCCAACATCGGCTAATTAACTTTAAACAAGCTATACTATTTAAAGTTACACGTTAAATCTAAAGTGCATCACATCGCCATCTTGTACGATGTAAGTTTTACCTTCTAAACGCGATTTACCAGCAGCAGCAGCGCCTTTTTCACCGTTGTATTCGATAAAGTCATCATACGCAATGACTTCAGCACGAATAAAACCACGCTCAAAATCAGTATGAATCACGCCAGCTGCTTGCGGCGCTGTCGCACCAATAGCGACAGTCCAAGCACGTACTTCTTTTACGCCAGCGGTAAAGTAAGTCTGCATATCAAGTAAGTCATAGCCACCGCGAATGACTTGGTCAAGACCGGCTTCTTCCATGTCCATTTCAGCTAGGAAGTCTTTTTATCATCTTCATCAAGTTGGGCGATTTCAGATTCGATCTGATTGCATAGCGCGATTACGATAGAGTCTTCACCAGTGGCATAGTCACGAACAGCGTCGAGATATGGGTTATTTTCAAAACCATCTTCAGAGACGTTAGCGATATACATGGTCGGCTTTAGCGTAATTAAACCATAGCTTCTGATCAGTTTTTTCTCATCAGCGTCTAGGTTAGCTGCACGAGCCGCTTTACCTTCTGCTAATAATGGTTCAACTTTTTGAACACATCAAGCAATGCTTGCGCGTCCTTATCACCACCTTTAGCCTTTTTGGTTTGGTTGTGGATTGCGCGCTCAACAGCTTCTAAATCTGCCAATGCGAGCTCAGTGTTAATGGTTTCGATATCATCAATCGGGCTAACGCGGCCATCAACGTGGACGACATTGTCATCATCAAAACAGCGTACAACGTGAGCAATCGCATCGGTCTCACGGATGTTGGCTAGGAATTGGTTACCCATACCTTCGCCTTTTGACGCGCCTGCGACCAAACCTGCGATATCAACAAACTCCATGGTCGTTGGTAATACGCGTTCAGGATTGACGATATCAGCCAGTTGCTTTAGGCGTGGGTCTGGTACTGGCACGATACCCGTGTTGGGATCTTTGGTACAAAATGGAAAGTTTTCAGCGGCGATACCCGCTTTGGTCAACGCATTAAACAAGGTGGATTTACCCACGTTTGGTAGGCCGACGATGCCGCAATTAAAACCCATAACATTCTCTCAATGTATTAATAAAATCAGTTGGTATAAAGTTTGGTTAAATGATAAATCAAAATTGGGCACATTGTAGCAAATTTACCTGAATAGGGGTGAGGTTGTTACGGTATATGCTCAGGTTTTTACCTGATAATGATAAGCAACTTTATGATAAAAGCAGGTCATATTAGAGGCTTAAAAATGAATAAGGCGAATCAATAAGAGTGACGCATAGCTTATGTGGGCTAATAAATCCTATTTTTTAATATGCTAAACTGTCACGCATAGATAAGGGCTTGAACTTCACGTAAATTCAGCACATATATTCTGTCAATTTTAGCAAATCATACTTATTCTAAAGCTATAAACAGTCAGACATACGCTGATAATATCGCCAAAATAAAATGTAAGGCAATTTTAGACAATGACAACCTCGATTTTTGACACACGCCACTATAAATACCCGCAGAACTTCCTTGAGATGAAGCCTAAACTGACTCGGCTTGAGCAGGCTATTAAAAAGTTAGAAGCGAATTTAATCGATACTGCTGAGACGAAAAACCTCAAGTTATTAAAGCAGAGGCTAGATAGTGGATTGAGGTTAAAGGTCGATTATGCCAGTGAGTTAAATCCTGATCAGTTAATAGCCGCGACTACGATCGACGGCAAAGTATTGGTCATTGCTGGTGCAGGATCGGGCAAGACTAAAACGCTCACCTATCGAACCAGTTATCTATTGGAAAATGGGGTGTCGCCTAAAGAAATTTTGCTACTGACCTTTACGCGTAAAGCGGCAAATGAAATAAAAGATCGCGCTAAGTCTTTGTTGGCAAGCAGTCTTTCAAATCAAGAACTATCAGATGCAGAGCTTGCCGAGGATAAGCTGCCAACCGATAAGGCATTAAACAGTATCACTAGTGGTACTTTTCACTCGTTTTGTAATATGTTGCTACGTCAATATTCAGGACTGCTCGGTATCAATCCAAGGTTTACGATTTTGGATACTGGCGATAGTGAGGATGCTATCGACTTGGTGCATAAAGAAAAAAGTATCCTAATCAGACCAAGTCACAAGCCTTTCCACGCAAAAAACGCTGCAAAATATCATCTCGACGTCTAGAAATAGACGTATACAAATTCGTGACTTAATCGAAAGTAACTACCCAGATATTGCCGTGCATATTCCTATCATCGAGCAGCTGGCAGTTGACTTTCATGAGTACAAGCGCGCCAATCACTTATATGATTTTGATGACATCATCAGCCAAGTAGTGCGTCATTTAAAAACCAATGACACCTTTCGACAGCTGCTGCAAAGCCAATATCGTTACATTATGGTTGATGAATACCAAGACACCAATATTCCGCAAAAGCAGCTAATCGACTTAATATGTGAGCCTGAGTCGGTATCGCTGATGGTAGTTGGTGACGACAATCAAAGTATTTACGCGTTTCGCGGTGCCAATTACGAAAACATTTTGCTGTTCGGTGAGACTTATCCTCATGCCAAACTTATTAAGCTTGAGCAAAATTATCGCAGCTCGCCGTCCGTTTTAAACTATATCAATGCGTTGTCCGCGCAAATCACGCTAGGCTATCAAAAGCAGCTGTATTCTGATGCGCCGATAGAAGGACACAAACCAGTATTTCGACGACTCAGTGATGAGCCAAAAGAAGCGGGCTATATCACTGATAAGATCGTCGCGCTAAAGTCAGAGTATGACTACAACGACTTTGCGGTATTATGCCGTACGTCATTTCAGTCCAATTACGTACAGCTAGAGTTTATGGCGCGCAACATTCCCTTTATCGTGGTGGGTGGTATCAAGTTCATTGAAAGACGGCATATCAAAGACGTATTGGCCTTTGTCAAAATACTCTACAACCCAAATGACACAATTGCTTGGCATCGTATTTTAACTTTGTTTAAAGGGGTAGGAGCAGTAACGGCGACGCGCTTAACCCAAGCTATTACTACTGACAATAATGCATTTGAATCCTTACTGGCCGCGCCCTTTGCAAAAAAGAGCGATCAGCTAGAACCTCTATATCATGCGCTTGCCAAGGCACAGCAAGCTGAATCGGTCGAGACAGCTATTGGACATATTCTTGAGTTTTATACTCCAGTGTTAAAGCTGATTGAAGAAAATTGGCGTGAGCGTACCGAAGATTTTCGGGTATTAAAGAACTTAGCGACAGAGCACACAACCCTTGATAGCTTTTTAGAAAATCTTGCTTTAGACCCGCCTAATGATTCGGTGGCTGTGATGGGCAATTTGGATAATGGACAAGACAGTAGCAATGACAAAGTCACTATCTCTACCATTCATAGTGCTAAGGGGCTTGAGTGGCCAGTAGTGTTTGTGAATTCTTTAGTAGATGGCATCACGCCGCATCATCGTTCTTTAGATGACTTTGAAGCGTTAGAAGAAGAGCGTAAGCTGTTTTATGTTGCCTGCAGTCGTGCCAAAACCCAGTTATATCTGACGGCACCAAATTACTTTTCTAGTTATTCTGGATACTTTGACAAACCGTCACGTTTTATCGCTGAGCTATCTGCGGACGAGGTAACGGTTGAGACGACAAGGCGGACCATGATAGAAGATGATGACCCCATTTGGTGGTAATACTTCAAGTTTAGTTGATTATACAATCAATTAAACATAAGCTAATAAGGCTATGCAGTAATATAGATAAGTGAGCTGTCGAATACTTGAGCGTTTTATAACTAAAAACATTGGATAATTTGACGCTATTTTCACTAAGATTGTTGCTAGATTATTGCTCAATGCCAGTATTATTCCTATCAAAAATACCTTCTCAAAAACCCCATAACCAAAAGTATGTGACGCGAAAATATTTCTCAGATAAGGGTTTCAAATTTATCCTAATGCGTTACTATTACCACCTAATTCTGTTAGACCCTTATATTTGATACTCTGTATTAACACCCTAAGAAAAGGATAGGTTATGCGCTACGAAGTTATCGTTATCGGTGCAGGTATGGCTGGCACGTCAATCGCGTGGCATCTACAAAAAAATAACTCAAATGTATTATTGTTAGACAAAAAATTGCCAGGGTCAGAGACCTCATACGGCAATGCAGGATTGATTCAGCGCGAAGCCATTCATACACATCCTTTTCCTCGTCAGCTGACAGAAATGATCAGAGTATTGCCAAACCAAGGGACTGACATTCGTTACCGTATCCCGGCAATTTTGCGTTATCACCAAGCACTGCTTCAGTACTGGAAATACTCTACGCCAGCTTCAGTCAAAAAGATTGAATCAGAGTGGCAGACGTTGATTGAGCATTGTACTAGTGAGCACCAAACCATGATTAGCGCTTCTGGTGCTGATGAGCTCATTACTCGTGATGGTTGGTTGCAATTGCATCGCTCAGAAGAGACGTTCAAAGAAGCTCAAGTATCAGCAATTGACGCGCGTAACCAAGGTGTTGAGCATAACGTACTGAACCTTGAAGCGCTCAAAGCAATGGAACCTAGTGCCAATTTTGAAGGTTTTGTTGGCGCAATTCATTGGAAAAACTCTTGGCAAGTATCAAACCCAAGCTCGCTAGTAAAAGCATACGCGAAGAACTTCCAAGATATGCAGGGTACGATCAAAGAAAGCGATGTGAAAGAAATCGTTCAAGACGGTGAGGGCTGGAAAGTTATCACTGATAACGATACCTACTATAGTGATAAATTGGTCATCGCAGCAGGCCCATGGTCTAATGATTTGATCAGACCACTTGGTTATAACTTGCCACTATTCCCAATGCGCGGCTATCATCAGCATTTCAAAGTGACAGAGAAGAACACCATCAATCACAGTATGTTTGATATGGACAAAGGCTTTGTGATGGGGCCGATGCAGCAGGGTATCCGTATCACTACTGGTGCTGAGATGACCACGATGAATGCGCCAAAGAACTTTGGTCAGTTAAAAACTGTATTGAAGCTGGCGAAAAAATCTTGCCACTAGAAGATGCGGTTGAGAGTGAAGCATGGGCAGGGTCACGTCCTTGTATGCCTGATATGAAGCCAGTAATCGGTCCTGCTGACAAGCATGACAAACTATGGTTTGCATTTGGTCATAGTCATCAAGGCTTTACCTTAGGACCAATGACAGGGCGTCTGGTCGAAGAGATGATCCACGACAAGCCGACATTGGTCGATCTTGCACCATTTAGTGCCCAGCGTTTTTCTAACTAAGAGCGCATCTGATATATAATTGATCCAGTTTAAGAGCGGTACAAGGCAACCGAGTGCAGATGTATATGTCATACTTCAAGCGAGGTTAACGCTGTAACGCTTTTATAGTGGGTTGACTATAGTTAGCACAGAATTAAATTAATAAATGAAAGGTATAGACATGATTAAGAAGCTACACAGCACGCCACGTATGAGCAAAACCGTAATTCATAACCAGACTATCTATTTATGTGGTCAGGTAGGTAATGCTGAAGACGATATCAAAGCACAAACATTGACTTGTTTAGAAAAAATCCAAACGTTGCTAGAAGAAGTTGGTAGTGATAAATCAAAGCTACTATCAGTCACGGTTTGGATCAAAGACATGGCTGACTTTGCTGCTATGAATGAAGTTTATGACCAGTGGTTTGAAGGTATTCAGCCACCAGCTCGCGCTTGTGGTGAGTCAGCATTGGCACGTCCTGAGCTATTGGTTGAAATGATCGCTATCGCTGCTGAGTAATAAACGGCTCATAGTATCTGTAGCACTTGTATTAAATAGAAATAAAAAAGGCCATGATAGCGATATCGTGGCCTTTTTTATGCTTCGCAATAAGCCAACTCGATTATTGAAAAGAAATATGCTAGCTTTTTAATCCAAGCACACGCCGTATGACGTCAGCTAAGCAATACAGTGATTAGTGTCATAGGTACTAGCACCCTTTCCATACCGCTTGGCGCTTCTCAATAAAAGCATCAATACCTTCACCCACATCGTCTGCCATCATATTGCCCGTCATTACTTCACTGGCATAGTCATACGCGTCTTCGATGTTCATATCCAGTTGTTTATAAAACATGTCTTTGCCAGTTTTTACCGCTACTGGTGATTTGACAGTGATTGCTTCTATCAACGATTGTAAGACTTGCTCTAACTGTTCCGCTGGTGCTACTCGATTGATCAATCCATATTGTAAGGCAGTATGCGCGTCGATAAATTCACCTGTGATTAGCATTTCAAACGCTTGCTTACGAGGTAGATTACGGCTGACAGCAACGGCAGGCGTGGAGCAGAACAGTCCAACGTTTATCCCAGAGGTGGCAAATTTTGCATTATCAGCGGCAACGGCCAAGTCACAAGCGGCGACCAGCTGACATCCTGCGGCTGTGGCAATGCCTTGTACTTTTGCAATGACGACTTGCGGCATACGGTTGATGGTAAGCATCATTTTGCTACATTGCTGGAATAGGACACGGTGAAATGCTGCATCTACATGCGTGTGCATCTGTTTTAGATTATGACCAGCACAGAATGCTTTGCCTGTCGCTTGAATCACGACTACTCTAATTGTGTCATCCTGAGCGATTTTGTCTAGCTCTGCTTGCATGGCAGACAACACTTCAACGGATAATGCATTGAACTGCTTGGGTTGGTTTAAGGTGAGCGTAACGACGCCACTGTTTTTAGTCTCTTCTCTAATAACCAGAAGGTCATTCATGTCTAGAATAACGTCAGATTGTGTCATTTATCATCCTTGATAATGGGTGGTTTAATTTGGCAAATATTATTATTTATAAAGTTATATAAAGCGTTTTAAATAATAGCATGGCTCATATTCTATACAATAGTTTATTAATATAGAGCGCACAAAAAAATAGCGCACTCAGATGATGAGTACGCTATTGGTTTTTCAATCAGATATAATCTAAATCTATACTAACTTAAATTTATACTAAGCTGTATTTATACTGAACCTAGTATGCGCCTTCGCTATAGATAAGCTCGTAGCTGTGGCTATAGATTTCAACGATGTTACCGAACGGGTCTTCCATATAGATCATGCGGTAAGGTTTTTCGCCAGGGTAGTAGTAGCGTGGTTTTTCCATACGCTTTTTACCGCCTGCTGCAACCATACGCTCAGCCAACTCTTCAACATTTGGATCTTGAACGCAGAAGTGAAAGATACCTGTTTTCCAGTATTCAAAGTTGTTTTCAGGGTTTTCTTGGTTTTTGAATTCAAAAATCTCAACACCGATACGGTCACCAGTAGATAGGTGAGCGATACGGAAGCTGCCCCAACCTGCACCGAATACTTCAGTACACATCTCACCAATCGGGCTGTCATCTTCGACAATCTCAGTTGGTTCCATAATGGTGTACCAACCCATCACTTCAGTATAAAATTTTACGGCGGCATCTAAGTCAGGGACTGACAGACCGATGTGCGAAAAGCTTCTTGGATAAACGTTGTTCATAGCTTGTGTTCCTGTTTGCTGTACTCTTGTTTAACGTGAGGCCAGTATACAAATGCACCGTCATTATGTAAAATTATCAAATATTATATAAATAAGTATGAAATCTAATGATAAATATCACATGGCTACGAACTTTCTGTACGCTTGCCGAAGTTGGACACTTTACTCGTACGGCTGAACGTCTATATATGACGCAGTCTGGTGTGAGCCAACACATAAGTAAGTTAGAGGAGCAGCTAGATACAGACTTGTTAATTCGACAAGGAAAGCAGTTCTCATTGACCAATGCAGGTGAGCAGCTTTATAAAGAAGCAGGCGAGATATTGCAGCGATTATCAAATTTAGAACAGCGTATCGGTGAAGATCCGCCCTATGAAGGATTGGTGCGGTTGATGTCACCGGGGAGTGTGGGACTCAAGTTATATCCGCAGCTTTTGTCTTTACAGCAGCAGTATCCAAAACTAGTGATTGATTACCGTTTTGCTCCAAATTCTGATATTGAGCGGGCGCTGGCAAATCACGAGATTGATATTGGTTTTATGACTGATATCTCAGATGATGAAACGGTTAGTTGCAAACCTATGGCGCAAGAAGCATTGATACTAGTAACTCCTGCGGCTACAGCAGAGCCTAGCTGGGAGCAGCTTATCGAGCTTGGATTTATCGATCATCCAGATGGCGCCCATCATGCAGGCATGCTACTGACCGCCAATTATGATCAATTCCAGCATATCAATGACTTTGAGAAAAAGGGCTTTTCGAATCAGATTGGCCTGATACTAGAGCCCGTCAGCAGAGGAATCGGCTTTACTGTTTTGCCAGCACATGCCGTGGCTGCTTATCCAAAGCCTGAACTGATTAACAGTCATCATTTACCAGTTGCCGTTAGCGAAACGCTATATCTGGCAGTCAGAAGACAGCAGGCACTCTCTAATAGAATGCATACGGTCATTGATGAAGTAAAAAAATGGCTATAGATATGTTGAGAGTGAATGATACATGCACAGCTAACAAAGGGCTAACAAAGGGCTAATAAAAGGTTCAATAGCTGCGCATTTAACAGAAGAGGTTCATTGATAGATTGCGACTATGAAAGATTACGTCTATCTTAAAGTCTGCCCAAGTTTGATACTTGCAGCAATATTAGCAGCAGTAGTCTCAATATTGTTGTAAGCAGAACCTAACACATTATCGATCGTGTCTACTTTTTGGATACTCGGCATGACCACATCGAACTGACTGGTTTGAGCAGGTTTTAGTCCATCGACACTGCCGCAGATAGCGATGACAGGTGTACGGCTAGCTTTAGCGATTTGGCTGATACCGCCTGCCACTTTCCCCATGGCTGTTTGTGCATCGAGCTTGCCTTCGCCAGTGATGACAAGATCAGTCTCTGCGATGTGCTGTGACAGGTGAGCCACTTCAGCAACCGTATCAAAGCCTGACTTCAACTGAGCTTGAAAGAACGTCATCATCGCATAACCAAGACCGCCAGCCGCGCCAGCGCCTTCAACGTATTGACAGTCTTCATAGCCATGATGTCCACAGATGGTCGCAAAGTGACTGAGTGCCTTGTCCAAGGTATTGACTTGCTCTGGACAAGCGCCTTTTGTGGGCCAAATACTGCGCTTGCACCCAGCAGACCGCATAATGGATTGGTCACATCACAAGCAACCTCAAATACCGTGTCTGATATCTTTGCATGCAGGCTAGTATTATCGAGCTTATGTAGGCTGGCAAGTGCGCCACCACCATGAGTGAGTAGGCTATCATTGATGTCATGAAATGTTATGCCTAACGCCATTAGCATGCCAAGGCCTGCATCATTGGTTGCGCTACCCCTAGACCGATAACGATACGCTTAGCACCTTCTTCTAGCGCATCTTCGATCAGCTCCCCAACACCATAACTACTCGCAATAACGGGATTACGCTCATCAGCTGTCAGTAGGTGCAATCCGCACGCTTGAGCCACTTCGATAACAGCGGTCGCGTCTGGCAATAATAGGTACTTCGCAGTAATCGGTCTCATCAATGGGTCATGTACTCTGACTTCTTTCCAGCGCCCGCCCAATACATAAGACAATACCGCAGAGGTACCTTCACCGCCATCGGCCATTGGCAACAGCTTATAGTCAGCATCTGGAAACACTTGGCTAAAGCCAGATTGAATGGCATGGCACACGTCCAGTGCTTCTAAACTTTCTTTAAACGAGTCAGGGGCGATCAAAATTTTCATACGGCTCTCTTTGAATATCTTAATGACACGATCATTGCGATAGTGTCATGTTTTAAAACGTTTACTTAGCAATCATCAAATAAACGTCTGTAGAAATACCCAATTTCATGAACTAGATAAACACTAGGGTCAATAACCAGATAAATACGATGCTAGTCACACCTTGGATACCAGTGGCCATTGAATGAGCTTTGTACGCTTGTGCCACGCTCATGCGACTAAACTGGCTAACAATCCAAAAGAAGCTGTCATTGGCATGTGAGATGGTCATGGCACCGGCACCGATTGCCATCACGCAGAACACGCGTCCAAGTTCGCTGTCTAGGCCAATCTGGCTCAATAGTGGGGCAACCATAGCAGAAGTCGTAACCAATGCGACTGTGGTTGAGCCTTGTGCTGTTTTTAGCGCCGCAGAGACGATAAATGGCATGAAGATACCTAAACCCAAAGCAGATAGCGTCGAACCTAGGTAGTCACCGATCGGTGTTACTTTTAGCATGGCACCAAACGCGCCACCAGCACCAGTGATCAGTAGGATAGGGGCTGCTACTACCAAACCTTGCGAGATACTGTCGCTGATTTCTTGCGTTTTTTGGCTTGATTTAATCAAGAAGAACGATAAGAACAAACCGATAAGTAGTGCAGTAAGCGGATTACCAATGAATATCAAAATCTCCGCTACCATGCTACTGCCAAATGGTGCGCTTGGGAAGTTAGCAACCGAAGATAAGCAGATCAAGATAATAGGAACAATAATCGGTAAAAATGCCATCGTTGTTGAAGGCAAATGGCTATAATCGTCGCGAGTTTTCATGCCTTCGGGCATAGCTGCTGCTGGCGCGTCAGCTTCGTTTATGTTGTCAGGTGTCGCATTGAGAAAGCGGTTAGACCACCACCAGCCAGCTAGTACTGCAACTGCTGTCACGACCACACCGACCATGATGACCAGACCCAAGTTTGACTCTAGACCTAAGTTACCTGCCGCTGCAATTGGGCCTGGCGTAGGTGGGACAAAGGTGTGTGTAGCGTATAGACCAGTGGCTAAGGCAATGCTCATTGCCACGCTAGAGACGTTTAGACGCTCAGCTAGAGACTCTTTTAGAGAGTTCAAGATGATATAGCCTGAGTCACAAAATACAGGTATCGAAACGACTGCACCGACGATTGACATGGTCAAAGTAGGGAAGCGTGGCCCTAATACTTTGATAACTGACTCTGCCATTACGATAGCAGCCCCGGTTTTTTCGAGGATTAAGCCAATAATCGTACCAAATACAATTACAAGTCCGATATAGCCTAAAATACCGCCGAAACCATCTGAGATCGTTTTTGCGACAGTATTAAGCGGTACTTGATAAAATAGTGCGACCAAGAAAGCGGATAAAATCAGCACTAAAAAGGGATGCCACTTTAATTTTGCGGTAGCGAAAATAATAAAAAGAATGGTCAGCACAAGCCAAAATACAATCATCACTGTCTCAATATGGTTTATATCTTAATTGATTACCAATGCCAATATAGCCAATTATATCGAGATTAAATACGGTATATAGCTTGCTAATTCTACTTTGCATAGTGCTTGCAAGTGCTTTTACCATATCTACATTTAAACGATATTGGACCAACTATCTGCATCACTAACGATACGAAATTTTAAAGGGGCATATTTTATAGCAAATAGACGCCGCTAGGAAATAGATTCGTTAAATAGTTGGCGCTGTTGACAAAAAATCGAGAGATACTTAATTTTGAAATGAGAGAAGTTAGTAATAAAACGTCGAAGACGTGTGTGGAAATACTTTTATAACTAGCAATTGCTAATACTTCAAACCAAAAAAACTGGCCATCTATAATGACCAGTTTTTGTCTAAACAATATTTACCTACCTGAGTAATGATTATTTTTAGAATAGGTATTCTAAGGAGTGCCCTGATTGACAGTTAGGCAATCTTATCAAAAAAGCTTTGTTATTGGTAGCAGTTGCAGTATCAAAGCTGACGTAAATGCCTTGATCATCCAACGTGGCATACCAATGATCGTCGTTACCACTGGTTAGTAGCTGAAAGTATTTGTCATTGACTATTCTGCCAACTGTATACACCTCTCCTTCGGAGTAGTATGCATTACCTTGGGTACAGATAAGCTTGTCATTGGTATGAATGTTATGATTTTCTTTCATGTTCTTGCGCCCTATTAGTACATTAGATAGCAGTAGATTATCAATTCTGCTAATAGTAATAAAGATGATTATATAGGCAGTATCTTGTTGTTTGGTATAGCGTTTTTAAGGTAGTTGTTGCATTTAGTTACTACAACATTGCATAGATAACACCGCTATCATAGCAATAGATTTTTTGAGAACCCTAAGCTGTTTAGGAATATATAAAATCCACATTTATTGAGATAAAGGGGTGCAAGTTAGTGATATAAATAATCTAAATACATAAACTCTAATGTCAAAAATGACGCACGTAAAAAAGCCAGCAACCTAAGTTGCTGGCTTTTTACAGACTGAGTCTAACTATATAGAAGATTACTCTTCAGAATAGTCTTCTTCAGCAGCTTCTTCGTCAGCTGAATCTTCATTGTTACCATCTTCAGAAAGAATAGTAACTAAGATGCTAGCAGTAACGTCATGATGTAGCTGAATATCAACATTGTATTCGCCAACTTGACGTAGAGTGCCTTCAGGTAGCTTGATTTCAGCACGGTCTACTTCTAGACCTGAGTTAGTCAATGCTTCAGCGATATCGCGAGTACCGATAGAGCCGAATAGCTTGCCTTCGTCACCTGATTTAGCACGCATGATAACATTAACGTCAGTCAATGCATCAGCACGCTCTTGAGCAACAGCGATCTCTTTTGCTTCTTCAGCTTCAAGTTCAGCACGACGTGCTTCGAACTTTTCGATGTTAGCTTTAGTAGCAGGTAGTGCTTTGCCCTGAGGGATAAGAAAGTTACGTCCGTAACCTGGTTTTACATCGACAGTTTCACCGAGTTTACCAAGGTTGACGATACGCTGTAACAAAATAATTTGCATGAGTCATTCCTAGTTAGCGGTTAACCTTGATGGTTATCAGTGTATGGAAGTAGCGATAAATAACGAGCTTGCTTGATAGCAGTCGCTAATTGACGCTGATATTTAGTAGATGTACCAGTAATACGGCTTGGTACGATTTTACCATTATCACTAATGTACTGTTTTAGCAATTCAACATCTTTATAGTCGATGTGAGTGATGCCTTCAGCAGTGAAACGGCAGAATTTGCGACGGCGATAGAAACGTGCCATGAGTATTCTCCTTTAATTAGTCTTCACTGTTGTCGTTGTCGTCATTATCGTTTTCACGATTATCTGGACGACGAGTAGTTGCTTTGCGTGCGCGTTTTTCATCGGCATTCTTGGCTAACTGCGACTCTTCAGTGACAGCTTCGTCACGGCGCATAACTAGACTACGAATGATCGCGTCGTTATAACGGAATAATTCTTCAAGTTCAGCTAAAGTTTCACCGTCAGTTTCAATGTTGAAAAGAACGTAATGAGCTTTGTGAATCTTGTTGATTGGATAAGCCAGTTGACGACGGCCCCAATCCTCTAGACGATGGATAACACCGTTGTTGTCTTGAACTAACTTGATGTAGCGCTCAACCATGCCGACCACTTGGTCGCTTTGGTCTGGGTGTACAAGTAACACCAGTTCGTAATGTCGCATTATGACTCCTTACGGATTAGTAGCTATTAACCCTATGTTAATAGCAAGGAGATTTATAAGGTAAGCCCAATTCTAGTCATATTTTATAAAAAACAATCAAGAATAAGCTTAGTTTATAAAGCGCCGTATTATAACAGTACTCGGCAACTAACACAAAGGTTAATCACCAAGCTACTGTCAATAAAATATAAAAAAGGCTAAATAAGCTTTGCTAAATAAAAAAGCCGCGATAGTACGCAGCTTTTTTAAGTATAACGAGTTATAAAACCAATAGCCAAACTAAATACTGTTATTCAGATTTTGACTTCTTTGCCAATTGGCTACTGTCTGCTTTGACCACTAAGGTTTTGGCAAGTTTGTCATGCCAACCAATATTTTCAGGGCTTTTAGATGCCATGTAGTAATGGATAGCGATAATCACAAAGCCTAAAAAGCTGGTAAACGAAAACAGTAAGTTATAGATAATAAACAACAATAACGTACGTGTACCAATCAATTTAATGAACGAAGGTAGGCGATGCGTGGTTTGATCCACGACACGAATACCAGTGATCAGCTTGCCTAGCGATTGACCACGCATGGTAATAAATACCAACTGTAAGGCAAATAGCCCAAAGACCATCACCTGTGACATCATCAATGTGCTACTAGGAAGGCTTTCCATCAGCGTCATGGAATATTGATAAGCGGCGTCCATATCTTGGATGTTTTGGAACTTGGTATAGTCCACATCCATCTTAGTCAATGCCATTACTAGCGGCAGTATGGCCAATATATAAAGTAGGCCATTCAATGCAGTCGCCAATACGCGTGACATGATTGGCGCAAGTACCACGTTGCCGACGACTTTATCATTGTCTGCAACAGCCTTTTTGAGAGTAGACTTATTCAGTGAGACATTGTTGTGCGGCGTTTGATGACGATTGGTCGTCATGTCAGCTTTCACGTTTTTAGGACGTTCAGGCTTGCCATATAGTCTGTCTAACGATACTGACTTATCATCTTTCGATTTATTAGTATCTTCAGGGAAGACGGTCACGTTATTGATGATAGAGTCGTTTACTTCAGGCGTGTTAGCACTGGTCGGGCGATACACCGTTTGGTTATTGGTAAGATCACCTACGCGCTGCCACTGAGCTAAGCCTTCATGCCACATCAAATCATCAAGCAATACTTCGCCAGATGCCAGCATGATGTTCAGCTGCTCCAACTGATATGGGCCAGCTTGTACGTTATTTCGAGCAAGGAAAATCTGCATAATTGCCTGCATAGTTAGTCATGTCTTAGGACATTATATTAGGGTCTATTTGAAAAAATCAAATAGACCCTAATAGTGGTATCTTTAATGACTGTGTGAATGACCGCTGTGACTAAAGGTAGCGGTTTACTTTGCTTCTTCACCAGCTAAGAAGAACCAAGTATCTAGTACTGAGTCAGGGTTCAATGACACTGAGCTGATACCTTGCTCCATTAACCAAAACGCTAGATCTGGATGGTCTGATGGACCTTGACCACAGATGCCGACGTATTTGTTTTGCTTACGGCAAGCTTCGATAGCCATAGACAATAGCTTCTTAACAGCAGGATCACGCTCATCAAATAGATGTGAGACGATACCTGAGTCACGGTCAAGACCAAGCGTTAACTGAGTCAAATCGTTAGAACCGATTGAGAAACCATCAAAGTACTCTAGGAACTCTTCTGCCAATAGGGCGTTGGTTGGTAGCTCACACATCATGATGACGCGTAGACCATTTTCGCCACGTTTTAGACCATTTTTCTCAAGTAATTCGATGACTTCTTTGGCTTCGCCAACAGTACGTACGAATGGAATCATGATCTCAACATTGGTCAAGCCCATGTCATCACGTACACGTTTTAGTGCTTTACACTCAAGCTCAAAACAGTCGCGGAAGTTATCAGATACATAACGGCTAGCACCGCGGAAACCAAGCATTGGGTTTTCTTCTGATGGTTCGTACAACTTACCACCAAGCAGGTTAGCGTATTCGTTTGATTTGAAATCTGACATACGAACGATCACTGGCTGATCCATAAAGGCAACAGCTAGGGTTGAGATACCTTCGACCAATTTATCAACATAGAAGTCAACAGGTGAGGCATAGCCTGCTATACGCTCTTGGATTGCTTGCGCAATTTCACGTGGCAAGCTGTTCATGTTTAGCAAGGCTTTTGGATGGACACCAATCATACGGTTGATGATGAACTCTAGACGTGCAAGACCAATACCTTCGTTTGGCATTTGGGTAAATGAGAATGCGCGATCTGGGTTACCAACGTTCATCATCACTTTGAATGCTAGCTCTGGCATAGATTCAACAGAGTTAGTCTGTACTTCAAAATCAATCTGGCTTTCGTAGATGAAACCAGTGTCGCCTTCCGCACAAGAAGCAGTTACGTCTTGACCATCAACCAATAGCTCAGTTGCGTTACCACAACCAACGATAGCTGGCACACCTAGCTCACGCGCGATAATAGCAGCGTGACAGGTACGACCACCACGGTTGGTGATGATAGCAGAAGCGCGCTTCATAACTGGTTCCCAATCCGGATCAGTCATGTCTGATACGAGTACGTCGCCTTCTTCTACTTTGTCCATCTCGTTTAGGTTGCTAACGATACGCACTTTACCTGAACCGATACGCTGACCGATTGAACGACCTTCACACAATACTTTTGCGCCAGTCGTGTCGATGACATAACGCTCCATTACGTTGCTGTCTTGACGGCTCTTAACAGTCTCAGGACGTGCTTGAACGATGAAAATCTCGTTAGTATCGCCGTCTTTTGCCCACTCGATATCCATTGCTTGGCCATAATGCTGTTCGATCGTTACCGCTTGTTTGGCAAGTGAGGTTAGCTCTTCAGTAGATAGAGAGAACTGCATGCGATCTTGTTTTTCAACATCAACGGTTTTAACTGATTTAGCCGTGCTGCCTTCCTCACCATAAACCATTTTCTTATGCTTGCTACCTAGGTTACGACGAATAACTGACGGTTTACCATTGGCTAGCAATTTCTTAGAGATGTAGAACTCATCTGGGTTAACCGCACCCTGTACAACCATTTCACCTAGGCCATAGCTTGAGGTGATGAATACCACTTGATCAAAGCCACTTTCGGTATCTAGCGTGAACATAACACCAGCAGCACCAGTCTCTGAACGTACCATACGCTGTACGGCAGCAGATAGTGCAACGCCTTCGTGCTCAAAACCTTTGTGTACACGGTAAGAGATTGCACGGTCGTTATATAGAGAAGCAAATACTTCTTTAATAGCAATTAGGACGTTATCAATACCGCGAATGTTCAAGAAGGTTTCTTGTTGACCGGCAAATGACGCATCTGGCAAATCTTCAGCAGTAGCAGAAGAACGTACAGCAACAGCGATGTCTTCGCCGCCACTCATGGTTTCAAATGATTGACGTACTTCTTGCTCAAGATCTTTTGGCAGTTCTTGCTCAATAATCCAAGTACGAATCTTTTTACCAGTTTCTGCAAGTTTTTTTACATCATCAACATCTAATGTTTTTAGTTCATTGTTGATTTTGTCAAGCAAGCCGGTTTCAGTCAAAAAGCGGTTGAATGCATTTGAAGTGGTGGCAAAGCCGCCTGGAACACTAACGCCTAAATCAGAAAGATGGCTGATCATTTCGCCAAGCGAAGCGTTCTTACCACCAACCATTTCGATGTCGTCTTTTCCTAGCTGATCAAGATTGATTACAAGTGCTGTAGATTGCGCTGCCATGATAACTCCAGAAAATAAGGTTATTTAGTAAAGATTATAACGGTGAATTATACCGCCATATTAGGACAATTTCGAGGGTTTTCACCAAAAAACTTGTTAAAAATATACAAATTGTGGGGTTTGCTACATAAATTAGGGCCAGTCCCATCAGGTTTCGTATTTACTCAGATGGAAAACATCATCGTTAGTGACGATATTATGCGCTTATAAAAGCCAATTACTGCATAAAATAGATGTATTCCAATAAGCCACATTTAGAGTATTTCCATAATTTATGTTTCAATCTTATGTGTCTATATAAAAGAAGCATAAAAAAGCCTTAATGAGAGGTGAATTAACTATGACGACAATATGAAAAACAATGTTGGTGCTAAGTGTACGCCTGTAACATTGATTTCTATTAAGAAGCTAATATGCGTATAATGTAGCGCATAGATAGTTGATGCACATTGCATAATAAATGTGCGGTATAGGTACTGAAAAAGGCTCGTTTGAAGTAGGCAGTTATAAAGCCTAGTTATACGAGTTATAAAGGTAACTGTAAAAATCTAAGTAAAAGCCACACTATTAATGATAGTCAAAGTAATGCTATTAATAGTCAATAACTGCTAAACATTTACCAAGTCTGAATTATTACTAAGGTCTATACCAAAAACTAAATGAAGGTCATTATTGAGTTTTCAACCGAGGTGTCAACGATATGTACTCAAGCAATCCATCTGAACAAGTTAAGTCCACTATCCAAAATCGCCACGCGCTAAACTTGGACAGCTCACAAGCCATTAGAACGGCGTTTTTTATCTCAGATGGCACAGCGATTACAGCTGAGACACTTGGACGCGCTATTTTGAGTCAGTTTGCCTCAGTTCCTTTTGAGACAAGAGTATTGCCATACGTCGATAGCTTAGAGCGTGCGGAAGATGCGGTTGAACAAATAAATATGGCGTATCAGCGCGATGGGTCGTTGCCATTGGTTTTCGATACGATCGTTAATCCTGAGATTCGTGAAAAGATCAACTCGGCACATAGCTGTAATTTAGATATGTATGAAGGTCTGATTGGCCGTGTTGCAGAAGAGACTGGTGTGGAGCCAGATGGTCATTCAGGCCATGCACATGATGATGTCGATTCCGAGACCTATAAAGAGCGTATCGATGCAGTTCACTTTGCTTTAGATAATGACGATGGCGCGCGCACTCGTCACTATAATGCAGCAGATATTATTTTGGTGGGTGTGTCACGTTCTGGTAAGACACCGACATCGCTATACTTGGCATTACAGTTTGGTATTCGAGCGGCTAACTATCCTTTGACTGAAGATGATTTGTACGACAATCAGTTGCCAAAAGCATTACGTGAGCACAAAGACAAGCTGTTTGGTTTGCTCATCGATACTGATCGCTTAGTAAAAATCCGTCAAGAGCGCCGTGCAGGCAGTCGTTACTCAAGCTATCAGCAATGCCAGCAAGAGCAGCGCGCGATTCAGGGTATTTATATCACGCACGGTATCCCAAGCTTAGATGTATCGGAGATGTCTGTTGAAGAGATTGCCACGCGTATTTTGCAGATGACAGGTCTCAAACGCCGTATCGGGTAATTAAAGGCTTTTGTAGTGGTTACTCTATGTGAATAGTGTACAAACTACATTTATGGCTTATTGTGGGCTCAACCTCAATAAATTGCCTAAATTTAAGAAGATTAACTCGTACACAAATAGAATCAACAAATAAAGAGGATATCATGGTAAGTAAAAGTGCAAGCGACGAGACCAACGATACTGGTAAAGATATTCACACCGAAGTATCAAATAAATCTAGCGGACACGTGCCAAGCCCTGAACATACCGAAGGTAAGAACAAAAAAGAAAAAATAGAGCAGACTCACGAGCAAGTGACTGATGATGTCATGCATCATCCTGACTTAGTGAATCCGCTCGATGACACACGAATCGATATTAAATCTGGTTTTACCAAAGACTCTCGTCGTCTAAAAAGTGACGATCATGAGTATGAGTATGATGCCGTTGTTTTGGGGGCGGGCCCTGCTGGTGAAGCCGCTGCTATGAAATTGACCAAGTCTGGTAAAAGAGTGGTCGTCGTCGATCCACGTGATCAAGTAGGGGGTAACTCTACTCACGTCGGTACAATTCCAAGTAAAGCACTGCGCCAATCTGTATTTAACTTGATTAACTTCCGCCGTGATCCAATGTTTACCAAGGCGATGGAATATAAGCAAGTACCGCTAAATGAAGTACTCGCCAAAGCGCGTCAAGTTATTCGTCGTCAAGTCAGTACCCATACACGTTTTTATGAGCGCAACCGTATCGAAGTCATCCAAGGCTGGGCAAGTTTCATTGATGCACATACGCTACGTATTGAAGTCGATGAAAATGTTTATGAAACCATCACTTTTAATAAAGCCATCATCACTGTCGGTAGTCGTCCTTACCGTCCTGAGATTTTAGACTTTAACCATCCACGCGTTTTTGACTCTGACAAAATCTTGCAAATGGATTATGTGGTTAAAAAAATCATCATTTATGGTGCAGGGGTAATTGGGTGTGAGTACGCGTCTATCTTTACCGGTCTTGGCTACAAAGTTGATCTAATCAATAACCAAGATCAGTTGCTCAACTACTTAGACAGCGAAATCAGTGATGCCATCGCGCATGACTTTAGACAGTTCGGTGTGCTTATCCGTAGTAACGAAGAGATTGATCATCTTGAGACTCATGATGATTATGTGGTTTTACACTTAAAGAGCGGCAAGCGCATCAAATCTGATGCCATTCTTTGGTCAAATGGTCGCTCAGGTAATACTGAAGGCTTGAACTTAGAAGCCATTGGGCTAAAAGCAAACGGCCGTGGTCAGCTAAAAGTAGATGATACTTACTGTACGGACGTCGACAATATCTATGCTGCTGGTGACGTCATCGGTTGGCCATCGTTAGCTTCTGCCGCCTACGACCAAGGGCGCTGTGCTGCTGCCTTTATGGTCGGTGATAGCGATGCTGAGCCAGTATCTAGTGTGCCTACGGGTATTTATACGATTCCTGAGATCTCTTGTATCGGTAAGACAGAGCAAGAGCTCACGGATGAAAAAGTTCCGTATGAAGTGGGTCAGGCGTTCTTTAAACATCTGGCACGTGCCCAAATTATCGGTGAACGTTCGGGCGTATTAAAGATATTATTCCATCGTGATACGTTAGAAATTCTAGGTATCCATTGCTATGGTAACCACGCTTCAGAGATTATTCATATCGGTCAAGCCGTGATGAAGTGTAAGAGTAACAATACGCTTGAGTACTTTGTAAATACGACTTTCAACTATCCTACGATGGCAGAAGCATACCGTGTGGCAGCATTGAATGGTTTGAACAGGGTCTTTTAAACCATTGCCTATTTATATCGTATAAATAAAAAGAGCGCCTACTATTATTAGCAGGCGCTTTTTTATGCTTATAGATTTCATTAATTTGAAAATTTATAAGTAGGCTTTTCGCTGTGGAATACGCTTGCGTAAAAATAGCAATAAAACAAAATAGAGCAACCATAAGCCAGCCAACGCATAAAATCCTATAGCGACTTGAGAGACACTGGCACCCATTTGATTAAGCTGTACAGAGGTATTGATTGCAGGCGTGGTCGGTACCAGCCAACGTATTACTTGTAATACTTGAGGCAATTGGTCTGCTGGCCAAGGGTAGCCGCTTAAGAAGAATATCGGTAAGGAGATAAAAATTAAGATCTGCATACTGCGCTCACGCTGCCGGAACCATAATCCGAGCACGCAGCCGAGCGTTGCGACTGTCGGACAAAATAGTGCCAAAAACAGCAGCGTACCAAGCATGTTTTGTCCACGTGGATAATGATGTAGCTCAAACGCCCACCCATAATAAAAGCAGCCAACGATAAAACTAAGTGAGCTCAAAGCCCCAATACGTCCTAGCCAGCCACGTATACTGGTACTGTGACGGCGCTGCTCATACCATGTGCCAATCAGCATCGCAGTCGCCATTAAAAGTGTCTGCTGTAAAATAATAACAGAGACAGCAGGTACGACATAAGCACCATAGCCCTCGGTTTGGTTATACAGTGGCATAATCCGTAGCGGTACAGCTTGAGTATTCTGTGCTGCGGTAGATGCATAAGCGCCTTTCGCAATGCTTTTCTTTACCTTGATGCCTGCGGATACTGTACCCACTGCTTGAGAGAACCCCAATTGGACGTTTTTATTTAAAATAAAATAACCGCCATTACCCAGTACACTGACGTGTGCTTGCTCTCCGGACTTAACTTGTTCTTCAAGACCAGTTGGAATCACCATATAGCCTGCAATTTTATCTGACCATATGGCTTCTTTGGCAGCCTGCTCATTGATAAATCGTTCAGTGTCTAGGTATGGACTAGCACTCGCATAGCGAACGAGAGTACGCGATAAGTTGCTGTTGTCATGATCAATGATACCTACTGGCACATGATTGACTACCTCAGACGAGTAGGGCCAAGGGTAGAAAAACCCATAGATGATAGGGGCGATAATCAACATCAAAAGTACGCCTTTATCGCCAAAGACGTCTTTGAAAGTTTGAATAAAGCTGTTCCAAAAACTGTGTGATGCCGGAGTGTCGGTTGGTGTAGTTTTTGAGTGTGCAGACATTAGCGTGCTCCCCAACGTTCAGGATGCGCCAATGCGCGTTTGGTTAATAGTGCCGCAAGTATTAGCGCTATTATGGCTGCAAGCATGAGGCCATAGACGATAGGTAGCGATATGGCGATCGGTGCTTGCATTTGTAACTGTGCAATATGGAGTTTGAGATAATGCGTTAGCGGCAGGGCATTTGACCAATATTGCGCGCTATCACTAATCGCAATATAAGGAAAAGTAACACCGGCAAAGGCGTAAGAAGGCGCTGAAATAAATCCAGTAGTCGATAGACCCATACGTAATGAAAAAGAATTCAAAGTAAAAATAGCACCCAGCCAAAACGACAATACCATTAGGCACAAAAACCCAGCATAGACTGCCATAAGAGACATGATGTTGATATTCTGATTTGACGTTGCCAGCCACAATATCAACGCTGACCACAAGCTATAAGCCAGTATTGGCCAAAAGTATTTACCCAATAGACCAAATACTAAAACTGATAGGCTGACCGAATTGGGCATTTTTGCATTCGATGATGCTTTGTTATAGCTGCTATTTTGTTTGGTTGATAGCGAAGATGATGTTTCTGAGGCTCTGGATAACGTTAGATTAGGCTTTCCTGTATCAATAAAACGGTACCAGCGACCGATATTCTTATCACGTAACTCGCGGCCAATCGTGGTTGCGCCAATGACCATTGCCAATATATGTAATAAGGCAGGTATGACGGTCGAAGCCAAAAACTGCTGATAATTGGTCGCAGCATTGAATAAGCTAATACGCTGCACACTGATAGGCGCATAAGCCGTCATCGCTTGTGATGGCGCTACGCCTTGTTTGACCAATCGCTTGATCTCTACACCTGCGGATAATGTACTAGCGACCGCTTGGACACCTGCCTGAATAATACCAGAGTGCGTACCGTACTGTGCATTGACTTGTAGAGTCAACGGAGCAGGCTGGCTCGATAAGATATTACGAGAAAAGTCCTCTGGGATAATGACGACAGCGTAAATATCGCGCTGTAAAATGGCAGCCTCTGCATCCGCTTGGGAGTAATACAGCTGTCTGACCGTCAAAGTAGGACTGGCCTCTAAGTAACGGACGGCAGTATTGGCAACAGCGCTGTTGTCTTGATCGATGACTCCGATAGGCAAATCGGTAATTTGAGTCTGTGAAAATATCCACCATATTAGCAGCACCGTTGCCAGTGGTATCCATACCACCATGCTAAAGTCCCAATGATTTTTTGCCAAAAAACGGCGCTCGTAGGCTGCACTGCGTAAAAAGCCTCACTTAACTTAGTCAAGTGCATGGCTTACTCTTGGTTCTGATTGACAGGAGTAGGATTGATACGTACGACCACACTCATACCTGAGCGGATACGGGCATCGGGCTTAGATGGTCGTGCCTTTACCTCAAAAGTACGCACATCAAAACCATCATCGTTGTTGGTCGGACGCCAAGTGGCAAAGTCTGATAAGGTCGATGTCGCATAGACGGTAAACTGTTTTGTATAAGGCTTATCCGCTGATGACAGCGCTGGGATAGTACCGGTAAATGTCTGACCAATAGCAAATTGATTTAAGTAAGACTCAGTGACGTTAAGTACCACCCATTGGTCATTGGTATCCACCAACGTCAGGAGCGGAACCCCTTGACCGATGACTTCTCCAGCACTGACAATGACATTATCAACGATACCAGCGATAGGACTTCTTAGGTTCGCTTCCTCTTTTGCTACTAACGCCTCATCAAGTTTTGCATCGACCTGTGCGACTTGTGCAGTGGCCGCTGACTTATCTTCAGTACGTGCGCCTTCTAGCGCCAGATCATACTGCAAGCGGGCTGCTTCGGTTTGGTCTTGAGTAGCGAGATATTGCGCATACGCCTCATCGCGCTTTTGTCGCGCCATCAGTCCTTCTTCGTAAAGGCGATTGACACGCTGATAGGTATTTTCTGCCAAGTCAGACGCGGCTTTATTGGCTTGCCAAGCGGCTTTTGCTTGGGCGATTTCTTGCGGGCGCGCACCATTTTCTGCTTTGTCTAATTGGCTTTGCGCGATTTGCTTACCAGCACGTGCTTGATTAATCTTGGCATTAATCTCAGGCGAATCCATCTCAACCAGTTGCTGACCAGCCGTTACCGTATCACCCTCTGTTACCATAATTTGGGCAATACGCCCTGGTACTTTTGCAGCGATAGACGTTTGCTGCATCTGCATTTGCCCTTGTAGCGTAATAACTTCTGGCTCGCTATGCGCATTACTTTTGTATAAGCCGTACGCAATCGTACCAAGGACAATCAGTATGAATAGTGCAAGTAATCCTTTTTCATACGTGCAGATTTGTCAGTTTTAGAGGCGTCACGATTATAAGTAGGTGTCGGTTGCTCTGGTTTAATATCAGACACGTCTTTTACAGGATCGACTGAATTTTGTGTATCTTGAGAGGTCACTGACTCGGTTGCATCAGTTGATTTATTTGAGTCGTCTGATTCACGTGGTAATTCTGTCATGACAATGAGATTCCTAAAGCAACAAAGTTGAAAATAAAGGGTTTATTACTAGTACACTCGAAACGCATAAGGTTTGGCGTTGTCTATGGTTTCAGAATTAAAAATAGCACCAAGAGCGACGATAAATGCTGAATAATAGAGCCACAGCATAATGACCACAGCAGCTGAAAGCGCGCCAAACTCAGCACTATAGTTATTAAAATTTTGCACATAAATTGAAAATAAGATGGACAATATAATCCATAAAACCGTTGCCAGTGCAGCGCCCGGCATCAATTTCTTAAGGGCAACAGCATCACGATTTGGGGCTAGGCGATAAAGGCCTAAAAAGCTTAAGAATATGATACCTGTCAATATGGGCCACCTGCTCCAAAGCGCAATCGTCTTTGCTATCTGAGGGAAAGGGAAGTAGGCCGCCCCCAAAGGAATAATCGCGATAGAGGAGACCGCGATAATCAATACGACTACTGCTGCAAAGGTCAAACCAACTGCGCGAATCGTGCTTTGTACAAAACTACGCTCTTGCGTAATATGGAACGCAAGGTTAATAAGAATAATTAAAGACTTGATACCTTTAGAGCCAGCGTAAAGTGCGAGCAAGGACGATATAAGCAGGCTGAAAGTCAGGGCAGACGTAGTTGTAGAAACCAACTCGCTCAGACGGGAGTTGAGCACTTCATATACTGTATCAGGTATAAATTGACTCAAAAGCGAGATTTGCTCTTGCATCTCGGCGGGAGAAAACGCAAGACCATAAAACAGGACAAACACAGCCATCACGGGGAAAATTGATAAGAATCCAAAGAAACCTACGCTTGCGCAATGCGCCCAAACATTAGAATTATTGGCAATACGCCACGTTTCTAGTAACGTCTGTAGCCAGTTTTTTATCGATTTAGAGGTCAATTCTTTCATAAAAGCAGCTGTTCGTAATAGGGTTGGTAATAGTATTTTTGATGTCGACTTCATGGTAATACAAAGCATTTATCAGCACGACTTATGGTTTCTCACGTTACATCATTGCTCAGTATATAAAGTAGGCAATTGAATGTCAGCGGCATTGAGATAAGCATTAAAAGCAAGTGGCGTACCACAGCTTTGCATAAGGGCAGCCAGTGACTGTACATAGTCATTAGCAGCTTGTGCTTGTTCAGTACGTGCTTTGAGCGATTGCGTCTGTGCCTGCACCACGTCAACGGTAGTATTTACACCTTCTTGTAATCCTAAGCGACGTAGTCGTAATACTTCTGCTGCCAAATCAACATTACTTTGTAATGCTTGATAGCGTGATTGAGCATTATTGACATCGTGCCAGTTTTTTCTACCAGTAGCAATAAATTGTCACTGACTTCAATCTCAGAGAGATCGGCCTGACGTATTTTGGCACTACTGGATGCTAGCGATGCGGCTTTATCGAGTCCGCCCCATAGTTTCCAACTGGCAGAGATACCAGCGACCCAGCTTGGATCTTTCTCTACCTGACCATAACCGTATAGTAATACCGTAGGTTTGTAGCCCGTATCTGATAGCGCATGTAACTGCTGAGCCTGTGCCCGCTTGGCGGCAACTTTTTGCAGTCCGGGATGGTTATTTAGTGCCAAGTCCTGAAAGTAGCTCACATCTGGTAGGGGGCGACTAGAGACAAACAAAGGCGTGGTCGGTTTGATGCGATAGTCGGTACGTAGTAGACGCTGTAGCGCAATCATGGCTAGGCGCGCGTCATTATTCGCATTGACGGATTCACTCTTGGCATCCGCAAGCGCTGACTGTGCTTCTAGTCTATCGACACGTGAGATAAAACCTTCTTCAAACAGACGCTCGGCCATATGGTCGGTCTGTTGCAATGTATCGTAAGCGTCTTCTCGTAAGTAAGCAGCGATAATCGCTAGCTGTGCCTTAAAATAACGCTCAATTAACGTATTATAAAGCTCATTTTTATCCAGTACGCTATCAGCCATCGCTTCTTGCGTACGTGCATCCGAGGCGCCAGTCAATGCATCTGTGCGCCCAGCAGTATAAATAGGCCAAACGATTCCAAGACCTGCACCCGATGTAGAGCCTGAGCGCTTGAGATTGTAAGAGTCGGGAATACGCTCACCGACCAGCTCACCAAAGTCTGGTAGGTCTGCCGTAGGAGGGACTATGTTATCTACGCCATTGTTTACTTCGTTCACGATACCGCTTCTGAGAGAAGATAAATCTATATCCTCATCTAAATGATAGGCACTGGCAGATACTCGAGCAAATACGAGCGGATTGTCGATAGTTCTGAGCGCGTCAGTTTGGTATTCGCTAGCAGCAATCGCTGCTTGATTGGCAGCAATTTTAGGTGATACTTGTACCAGCAGCTTTTGCGCTTGCTCTAAACTCAAAAAGCTTGAAACGTCTAATGCGTAGCTGTTATCGACTGTTTTATGTGTGATAGGGTCAACAAGCGTAGACAGTGCTTGCGACTCAGCGTTTTGAGGGTTTGGTACTGTATGAAAAGGCGCCACAGCCGGTTTATCATTATCAGTTGGACTATCAGCATCTATGATTTGTGTCACAGCCACTGGTGTAACATTATCTGATACTTCTATACTGTCAGCGGCAGTGCTCGCGTAAGTCATGACAGGCACGCTCATGACTGCAACTGTCATCATAGCAGTCGGTAGCGCTGATAAAATGAATTTCATAAGTCACATAAGCCATTAATTAGAATGTAAGGTATTATAAAATAAGGAACAGCACCGATAGGTTTCATTGCTCAGGATATAAAGTTGCTGAACTATTATAGACTATTTGCTAGCTAGCGAAAGAATGATGCTTAAATAAATCATTCATATTCTAATATAAAAATACGTCTATATTAAAAGTGCTAACAAGCGGTCATTCGTCATAAGAGGTACACTGTAGAGCCACAATGGTGACGGGTCAATGCTCAGTATTTTGCCGTTTTCTATTGTGCGACCAGTAGCGGTATGATAGAGGATTGATTTAATTTTTAAATATCTGTTTATAAGTAACAACATAGCCAACAAGACGTTTTCAATTCAAGCAATTTATTTTTAGTTAGATTTTGTTTTTAATCTCATTATGAAAAATTTAGGCAGTAATTAACAAATAGAAAATGCTCAATCAGTCAATGAATAGTCACTAAATGGCTATTAAGTAGAATAAATAATATTAGTAGAGGGTGTGTCATGGCAGGGTATATTTTAGCGTTGGATCAAGGGACCACATCGAGTCGAGCGATATTGTACGATGATCATGCGCGTCCTATCAAAATGGTACAACAGCCAACGACGCTGCAAACACCAAGAGCTGGATTCGTTGAACAAGATGCACAGCAGATCTGGCAAACTCAGATTAGCTGTGCACATGATGTTATTAATCGGGCAGGGTTGCTTGCCACTGACGTTACCAGTATCGCGATTACCAATCAGCGTGAGTCGATTGTGATGTGGGATAAGCAAACTGGCAAGCCACTGGCTCCTGCCATCATTTGGCAAGACAGGCGTACCGCAAATTACTGTAAGACGCTTGCTGCTGAAAGCGCTACCAATAGCATGAATGACCCTGTGCATCAGAGCATTGATAGTGTCAATATGGCACATGAGGTTCAGCGTATTACAGGTCTGCGTTTAGATCCGTATTTTAGTGCCAGTAAGATTGCTTGGTTACTCGAAAACAACCCGAAGCTGAGTGTACGAGCCAGCAGAGGTGAGATAGCGGTCGGCACGATTGATAGTTGGCTGATTTATAAGCTCACAGGCGGTGAACATGTCATTGATGTGACCAATGCTTCTCGTACATTGCTATTTGATATCCATAAGCTGGCATGGTCAGAGACACTCTGTGACCGTTTTGCTATACCTATGCATATATTGCCTAAAGTACTACCGTCCGACGGCGATTTTGGCAAAACCAAAAAAGGTCTGTTTGCAAAGCAAATACCCATTCAAGCAGTATTAGGTGATCAGCAAGCAGCGCTCTTTGGTCAAGGTTGTCTTGATGCAGGCATGGCCAAAAACACTTATGGTACAGGCTGCTTTATGCTAATGAATATTGGCCAACAGCCAAAATTGAGTGAGCATAAACTGCTAACCACCATCGCATGGCAACGCAAAACGTCACCAATTCGTCCAGATAATTTGTCATTTGACCAAATCGTACAGTCAGGCAAACGCATGCTACAACCGCCCAAAAAGGAAGTCACTTATGCTCTAGAGGGCAGTGTCTTTATGGCGGGGGCTATCGTTCAATGGCTGCGTGATAATTTGGGTATGATTCAGCAGAGTAGTGATGTCGAGGACCTAGCCCGTCAAGTAGACAGTAGCGAAGATGTTGTTCTATTACCGGCCTTTACTGGACTGGGCGCGCCTTATTGGCGTTCTGATATCAGCGCTAGCATCACTGGTATGAGCCGCGGTACTACTAAGGCACATATTGCACGCGCTGCATTGGAGGCCGTTGCCTATCAAACCTATGATGTGCTTATCGCTATGCAAAGGACAGCCCTCATCCTTTGACTGAGCTGAGGGTAGATGGCGGCGCTGCAAATAATGATTTGCTCATGCAATTTCAGGCAGATTTGTTGGGTGTTCCGGTATTACGTCCTAGAGATACAGAGATTACGGCAAAAGGCGCAGCACTCCTCGCAGGTTTAAAGACTGGGTTATATGACGAATCGACCATGAAAGCTTCATGGCAGGTAGATCGCGTGTTTGAACCAAGTATGTCGGCTGATACTCGTGAGCGACATCTTGCTAAGTGGCAACAGGCTATCAAAAGGTCTCTAATGCCGTTATAAGATTGATTTACTTAATAAATTTGTCATAGCTGTACATTTATAATTACTCAAAGTATGAGGCTGCCGTACACAAATGTGATAAAGATACAGGCTGTAACGCAAGATAATCGCAATACGGACACAGTTTACATAATCGGACTATCTGTCCTTACCTATAAATTTTTATACTTCAATTGGATTTAGTAAGACCGCTAATAATTAGCAAATAAATAATTCAATAAATAATAAATAATTTAAGGACAATACTATGAGTAACCATGATGCTATCGATCGCAGTGAAGTAAAACATATGTCAAAAGAGACAAAAGAAGATTTAAATGCAGACATCATTACCGGTGAGCCAGGCTCACATCCAGTAGGTACAGGTATCGGCGGTGTAGGCGGTGCAGCTGCAGGTGCAGCTATCGGCACAATGGCAGGTCCATTAGGTACGCTAATTGGTGGTGCTATTGGTGCTATCGTTGGTGGCGGCGCAGGTCATGCAGCAGCAGAAGCTATTGATCCAACTCATGAAGAAGCGTATTGGCGTGCAGAGTATGCAAATGCTGACTACCATAGAGAAGAATACGATTTCGACCGTGACTTGCATCCAGCATATGCAGTCGGTTATGCGAACCGTGCTCGTTATCCAGTAGATGCTCGTTTTGAAGATCATGAAGCAGATCTAGAGCGTTCATGGCACGAAGTAAAAGGTGAGTCTCGTATGGAATGGAACGAAGCGCGTCAAGCATCACGTGATGCATGGAACCGCGTATCATAAGACAAGTTAAATAATTAATAGAACGGTTAGGCAAACAGCTTGGCAACCAATGCATTTAGTAATTAGCTAATATTAGAGGTTGCTATACCATTACTTAAAATAGATTAATTGTATGTCCAATTCTATTAGTAAATCTACTTATCAATATTTGTGCTATTTTGAAACTTCCAAAGTTTAACTTTGGGAGTTTTTTAGGCATAAAATTTGCAACGTATACACATACGTGAATATTATGCACTATAATAATGAGAACGATGGGGAATATATGAGTAATAACACTGAAGGTAATAAACAGTTTTATATCGCAACGGCCAACCTGCTGAACTTTGCGAACCCTAATCGAACTTATTATGAAAATGCGCCAGCTTATAACGATAAAGCCTACGAACATAAGCTGCGAGGTCTTACAGATTTATTGGCTAAAGCGCATGCTGACATTATCGCAGTACAAGAGGTTTGGGATAGTAATGCATTAGAGGCACTGGCTATTTCACTAGGTTTTAAGCCCGAGCATGCGGTCATTCCACTTGCAAGTAATGATAGCGCGAGTATATACACCAAAGGCATGGGTGCACAGAATACACCTGCTGTCGGTATTATCAGCAGATTTGAGCAATTAGAAACCAGTTTACTAGAAGATATAGCACCAAAAGCCATTATTGATGTACCTGATATCGGTCCTTATCAACGCTTCAACCGTCCTCCATTAGTATTACGTGTTGACGCGTATGGACAGCCCATTACTATTATTACAGCGCATCTAAAAAGCAAGCGTGCTTTCTTCTTACGTGACGAAAACGGTGATTTATTAGAAGACATGGACGATCCAAATATTCGAGTTCGCGCCAAGCTTCGTAGTTTGTGTATGCGCGCGGCAGAAGCGGCCTCTATCCGTATGTCTATCATAGAGCGATTGCAACATACCCGTGAACCATTGATTCTATTGGGCGATATGAATGATGTCACAGGTAGCGTGACTACTCAGTTGATGACAGAAACTGGGGAGGTTAATTACGATAAAAGTATGCGTGATGTTGCACTTTTTGATGCTGCTCGGATTCAGGCACGATATGGCTGGATGAAAGATGTTGCCTATACCCATATATATCAAGGTATGCCAGAAGTTATCGACCAGTTATTTGTCTCAGAAGAGTTTTTGCCTGATAGTAAGTTTTCGCTCGGTCATGTTGAACGAGTCGATTATTTTAATGATCATTTGAAATGGGACTATGACGATAGAGTGACCGATCATGGTATTATAAGGGCGAAAATAAAACTCAAAGATTAACTTTATAAAATTAGACGGTTAGCTCTATTAAATTGCTGAGCGTATTATTGTTTTTAACCTATTCATGTCCCTTGCTTGATGCTATACAAGCGTTTATGATGCCTCTGCATTGAATATAGTAGTGACCATATAGGCTTTATATTTTAGCCAACAGGCAACTATCCTTGATTTGAGGATAATTACTATTCGATGAAAGTTATATTTATAAAATAGGGCGTAACATTAAGAGATTTACAATGAGCGATAATAAAGACGAAAAGATCGAAGATGTGTTGGTAGATTCGGAATTGGCAAAGAAGCTTGTACCTAATAAGTTTAAGTTTACTAGCCAGCAAGGTCGTGCACGTCGTCAAAAACTATTGGCTGGTGCCAAAAAGTTGAGCGAAACGCATGCTATTAACGATATTACGTTAGCAGCTGTGTGTGAAGAAGCGGGCATACCAAGAGCTTCTGCTTATCATTTCTTCCCTAATATTGAAGCAATATTTTTAGCATTACGCTTTTTAAATGCGATTGAAATATTAGAGATGGTAGAGACGGTCGATATTGGCAACTATGATAGATGGCAAGGGTATCTAACGGCGCTTATCGATCGTTGTATTACGATATTCCATAACGATGAGACAAAAGCAAAGCTTATCTATGACACCAATACACCTGATTTCGAAGGTGACAGCTTCGGTGAAGATATGGATCATCAAATTGTTGATCTGGTCTATAAGCGTTTGTCAGAGCGTTATGAGATGCCAAACTTCCATGATATCCAAGATACCTTGTTGATTGCTTATAGCATCGTAAATGCTATCTTTACGTTGTCTTATCGCCGTCATCAGAGTATTACTGAAGAGTATATCCAAGAAGCAAATACAGCATTTATTGCTTATTTACGTTGTTACCTACCAGAAAAGTTGCCACGTAAAAACCGATAATTGAGCTTACTTTAAACACGAAAAAGCCGACAAATATGTCGGCTTTTTTATGTTTAGTTTTTAGCATAAGATTAGAAATAATAGAGATTAATATCTCTAATAAAACAGCGACTATTCTAACGGTTAGATGTCAAATCTTGTCCACGGCAAGTATCATCGCTCGCGTCTAAAGGCGAGTACTGTTTATGATAACTGACTATTGACTTCTCTAGCGCTACATTGGTCTGTGAGTCATTGGCATTGACGTAAGCTTCGCGGGCCTGTTCAAGCCAGCGATCAGCCATGCGAAAATGCATACCAGATTCGCGCCAGCCTTGCGCACATTGATTGGTTGCTGCCCAAATCAAAGCCACTTCACTAAAAGCCATCTCACGTGGTGCTGACGCTATGCCATCACCGTCTTTAAGCGCGCTTAAAGTTGCCCATAGATCAGGACGCATCAAGGCAGAGGTAGACGGAATATCTTGATGCAAGCCCAATTCTTGTACCGTATCATTATCTAGCGCTTGCAATATAGGCTCTGCCATTTCTAACGCAACTTGACCAGCGGATGAGCGGCTATTCATACTGTCTTGATGAATGGCATAGTTCAACCACGCTTGCGCTTTATAAGCGAAATACTGTTGAGCGGCTGTCTTGTCTTTTTGTTGATAGGGTTTTAACTGCGTGACCATACAATTTAACAGGCGGTGTTGTTCGCTTTGATATCTATAAGAGCGTGCTTGAGTCTGACTATCATCACGGCAGTATTTAGCCATGCTAGTTGAGTTAGCTACTTGGACAGTCTCACTCTTAGCTAAAGCTGGCTGCATAAAGGTTAACGAGAATAAAGCTGATAGTGTAACGCATACTGAGCGCTTGAAAGATGCTGCATTGATGGCTGAATCAAACATGGTGTAAACCTTATGTTAAGGTAATAAACGTTGGTATTATTTACCATTACTAGGGCTGACTTAATTGTTTACTAAATGACAAAATAATTTGTCATAAGACAAGCATGATACTGTCATAAGGATATACTTACGACAATATCATCCAATTAAAATGCAGAATGGCTGCTTAGACGTTGGTTCTTACGTGGGTCTTCACGTTTGAATAAGTCTTCATCGAACTTAAAGCGCAATCTAAAGTAAGCACCTTGCTGAGTACTGTCGTCATAAGCAATATCTTCATCTTCAAAGCCCATGAAGTTATAACCAAGTGATAACCAAAGGTTGGTCATTGGGCTATAACCCACTTCTGCACCAAGCATATAAGCCAAGTCATTTGCCTGATCATTCCAGTAAGTACCTGCTTGTAATCCAATATCCCAGCGCTCACTGATGTCATAAAGACCGCGGCCATAAACAGCGTGAGCCGTGTTATCGCTGGTTAAGCTATCGGCTTCGTATTCTGTATACTTACCAGCATAACGTCCAGACAACGTTAAAGGACGCGTAGGATGGTAATTACCATTCCATGACCAAATCATGGTGTCTTTTTGATAAGCGTCATCGCCAGTATTATTATCATCCAAACGATATTCAAATTTTGCAAGCATATCTAACTGATTGCTATCGTAGTCACGATACGCAGCACCTAGCTGAAAACGATTGATAGTGCGATCACCATCGCTATAGTCAGTACGTGAATAGATATCTTTGGCTAAGAAGGTAATCTCATCAGTATAGCGATAGGCGATACCAGCACTACCAAGTAGCGTATCACTTGTTTCACCCCAACGTTTTTCAAAACGTCCTGATGCTTTATAATTCTCTTTGGCAAGATATTCAACACCGATACCTGCCGCTGTTGCAGTGTTACTTTCTTCACCTTCCAGAGATTCAACACGCTCAAATAAAGTGTTTAAGGTTAAACCTTCTTGGACATACCACTTGTTTTTTAGACCAATAGCTGCTTCTGCCTCACGTGCACTAATGGCATCGCGCATGCGGTATTCGCTATAAACCTTACCATCTTTCATGTAAGTCGCGTCAAAACCAAAAACAGTACGTTGGCGCTCATCTGTATCATCAAGACCATAAGTACCAGACAGGCTATTAATCAAATCATGACGAGCATATAGACGACCCAAGTCCCCAAGTGCTGTCTCACCGCCGATAGAAGTCGCATTACGTGAGCTATTTTCGATATCTTGCTCATACTCTGCAAATACCAAGCTATTATTCAACTTAGGTAGACGAGAGGTAATACGAGCGCGAACAGTCGTACCTTCAATATCTTCTTCAGCGTTACTAACGCTGCTCAACGCTGACTGATTGATTATGTCATCATTAAACAGAGTGTCGTCTGTAATATCTACAACGTCTGTCGCGGCTTGAGTATTACGTGAGGCAGCAGTCGCGTCTTGTTTGTAATAACGAACCCCAATTTCACCAACGATGTTCTCGCTTAAACGATGCTCAACGCTTGCTTGCACGCCTTCGCGGCTAGCGTCAGTAGTATGCTCTTCTGTGCGTACGCCTTCTAACTTAAGAGCGGTCTGCTTATCATTTAGAGTATGAGTAACCTCTACACCAGACTCAGTACGTCCAGCAGTAAGTGGTGATGCACCAGTGACAAAACCTTCGTCAGCATCATTATAATAAGCTTTAGCTCGCGTATTTTTCTTATTATCAAAATCAAGCTCAATACGTAGTGCGTTGCCTTCAACATTACTATCAGTCAGTTCTGTCGCGTTAATTTGATTGCTTGACTGAAAATTTGGATTCTCAGCTTTGTTCATCGCATATTCAGCGACCAGCTTTAGCTTGTCATTGAATTTAACAACACTATTGACACTAGCCAACTCTTCTTTGTTCAATGGGTCATCGCTATTCACATAGCTACCACCGATGGCGACTTTATTCGTTAGTTGCTGCTTCGCTGCAATACCACCGACCAAATAATCTTCACCACCTTCATCAACTTCTACAGTGACACGGATATAGATAGGATTGCCCTCGATGTCTTGACTAGCAATCGGTACCGTCAAGAATAAGCTACGGCTGATAGGGTCAATCTCATAATCAGCAAAGCGAGTAAGCGTCTCACGATTGATAATAAGCCCAGGGTTGTTGGCGTCACGAGTAATAACTTCAACCGTTTCAGAGTTTTCTAATACCGCATCGAAGTTCTCAGCCAATGGATATGGGCCTGAAATGCCCAAACCGCGAGTCTCATTTACCCGTTGGCTAGTACTGGTCTCTGCTAAAAAGGCAGTAACACGAGTGTTGCTATCTTCAAATTGAGCTTTTAGACCAGTTAATGTACGGTTGTATTGACCAAGCTTGATACCTTCATCGTTATCAATTTGCGTTTTTAAATCACCATACATAGCGAACGAGCGACCTTTATCAAGGCGCACGTAAAGCTTGCTAGTAGACTGCGCATCGAAGCCTTTGGCTGATGAATCGCCATAGACAGGATAGTATTCGCCCGGATCGATATCACGGAACAAACGCTCGCCTTTTTTATCACTATCATATGCAAGCGTAAGCAGAATAGTCGCCGCGTACTTTTCCTTTGAGGAACATCGCAGCACGACCAGAAGCTGTGTAATCATCGTTACCAGCAAAGTCATTTAGCTCTTGCTCAAATGCACCTTGAGCATCAGTAATGCTGCTACCATCAAAGTCTTTTAGTGAAATAGCGCCTTCTACAATACCAACAGCAAGTAGTGGACGTAGTTGAGCGGTGAACTGTAACGGAATGATTTGTTTGCTGCTACCAGTGTCAATTACTAGCTCGCCCTTACCTGGTACGCTAGGTGCAATTACGGGTATTAATAGCTCACCACCAGAAACAGTGATTTGAGTGCCTGCTTTATCTTGACTGTCATCCTTTAGATTGATACGACCGATATTAGTATCAAGCGTAAGAGAAGTAGTACCAATATAAGGACGATTATCGCGATCTTTTAGGCTGATGACGACTTGGTATTCACTAATGCCATCAGCTGGAACTAACTGTGCTTGAGTACGGTAGTCGATAGCTTGTAAGCTATCAGGAGTTAATACCTTAATCGTCTGCTCAGAGATGACCTGACCATTTATATCAGTCGCAACACCACGTAAGGTGTTCTTGCCGCGCTGTAAATCAACAGCATAGTAATCGAAAGCCGTTACATTCTGTTTTTCTTGCTCAGCAGTTTTACCGATCTTCTGTTCTGATACAGCTTTGCCGTTGGCATATAGTGTGAACACAGACCCAAGCGGTGCCTGAACCTGTACCATTTGTTTATAAGTGCTAAGCTGCTGACCTTCGTTCAGGTTAATGAAGGCAACATCGTTACTCGCCACTTCTTTCAAGTATTCTTCGAGCTCTTTTTCTACTGGCGGAGCAACAGTGGTCACTGTCATATCAACACGGCTATCTATTGGATTGACCATTTCATTAACGATAGCCGAATCACAGTTATTACCAAGGTCTAAGTCACCATTGATGTTACAACCACTAGCATCTACATTGTCAGTAGTATCGGTATCATAATCAGGATCTAAAGTCAGCTCGGTTTTTACCGCTTGCTCTAACGTGTCATTTTTAGCTTCTACTAATTTGCTACGAGCAATTAGCTCAGCGTTTAAGCGTTCAGTGCTATCTGCCATGCCACCAACGATTGCAAAATCCGCACGATGTAATTCGCCGTACTTCAAATCAACAAAACGACTACCGGCATCACCAGCATTACGATTGCTTTGGGTAACCAGTTCAGTCTCTCTAGGGATAGTAGTACGATCGACCTTTAGTACGTGTGTTTTGGCACTGATACCATAGAAGTTATATTTACCTTCAGGATCAGTCACGATGAAGTTGCCGTTCTCCATATAGATACGTACACCAGCGACACCAAGCTCGCCGTCTTCTTTTGCTGAATACCGTCGCGGTTGATATCATGATAGACCTTACCAACGATAATACCATCAGTATTCATAACGCCGCGCTCTACATCAATCTTCCACTGCGCTTCTCTTGAGCTTACGCTTTGACCTTGTTCATTTCTAGCAATTGCGGTGGCGCGGTTAATACCATCGCCGCCTAGCGATGACGCACCGATGAGCACACGATAAGTAACTTTTTACTTTCGCCAACTGCCATGTTTCCTAAGTTCAATACCTGATATTTACCATCAGCTTTAAACTCAGTGGTCTGCGCTTGGTTGATATCAATATCAGTCGTTGGACTAACACGTACACTGTTCTCAACGTAGTCAAAACCACGTGGTAAAGCGTCTTTTAGTTGTACATCGTAAGCAGTCGATTTGCCGTTATTGGTAATATCGATGGTATAGCTGACATAATTACCAAGCTCTGCAGTTTTGACATCGCTTTCTTTAGTGACAACCAAACTGGCACTATTATCAATTATACTTACTTGAGAACTCAGATCCTCGATAACTACAGTAAAATCGCTATTACTTGGTAGCTGATCAGCATCTGTACCAACAGAAGGAGCAATACACGCTTCTAGACTAGCAGTTAAAGTATCGTTAGCTAATGTCTGAATGAACTTATCATTAATAGCATTGGCGTTGTTTTGTGTCGGTGCAGTTAGACGATATTTGCCTGTATTATTACCAGTTTCAATTCCTTTAAGAGAATAGGTATCACCTGTTGCAGGAGACTTAACGGTAATCCATACTTGATCAGGCTTATCAGATTGTACATTACAGTGCGCGTAACTGGCATCAATATAAACGTTGTCGCCGATTTGTGAGGTAGTTTTAGTACCGTCAAATTGAGGCGTGGTAAAGTTGATTTTAGGTTCAACAATAACCAGTCTGTCAATTGCTTCGACAGCTGCTATTGATGGATCTTCTAGTATGATAGCGCCAATCTTTACATCAGCGGTATCGCCATCTTCACCCTCGGCATCTGATAGAGCCTGTACGATAAGCTGAATACTCTCACTCTGACCAAGTTTGATCTGAGCGCTCAGGTTATCGAGCATGATTTGTCGATCTTCTGAATCGACTTCTCCGTTATTATTAAGATCTTGATAGACCTTTAAATTAGAAACAGTTGGTGATATAGCAAGTGTCAGCTCAACAGTCTGACTACTATAGCCAATATTACTAAGAACATTGACCCAATTCACCAATGTATTGGGTGCGACAGTACGCAAGGGTTGCTGAGTTAAATTAATACCATATTCAGGTAAGGTAGAGGCTTTGACTTGAACTTGGTTTGAAATGCCATTTTGTTCAATAGAATCGACGTCATAAGTTGCATTAGCAATGTTATTGATAGTTTGTACGAGAGTGCTAGGCGCAGCAGACGCCATATTTGATTGCATAAGCAACATTGCAGCTGTCAGCGCAGAGATCTTCGCTGTATGCAACGTAGTACGATTAGACGTTGAGTATGTAGTCATATGTCGCTTATCCAATAAAACATAGAAGAGTAGGTTAGTAACGCTCCAGTTTGGCTAACCAAAAACGATTAGGTCAAGCTGGAGCGTTAGACTATAAGTGTCTTGTGACGCTTATAGTCTTTGAAATATTAAATATAAATTAACGATCGTTTTTGATTTTGATTTTAAAAGTCAAGGTGCCAACGCCGCCAGGAACTATAGTAAAGTTAGTGCCAAGAACAGCAGCACTAGTCGTACTAGGCGTGCCTGCAGTAGATGAAGCAGTCGCAGAAGTAGCAGGTGAACCAGCTACTAAATTTGCACCAGCTGAGAAGTTAGACAACAAATCCGAGATGGTTAAAGCGTTAAGATTAAAACCTAACGCTGTTGAAGAAGTGTTAGTTGCCTGAATACGATAGATGACACATTGATCAGGTTTCGCCTCGAGCGCAGTCTGAACAAAGGTACTTGCAGCAACCGTACCTGAACAAGTCTCATCTAATGCTTGAGACTTCACTAAAGTTAAGCCTCTAACGTTAGTCGTATCAGTCACTGAAGTAACAGCAGGTGGATTAATACCAGCAGGCGTTAGCGTTACAACAGAAGTTTCAGTGCTACCAACAGCTGCAGCATCATCAACAGTTGCAGGAGCAGCTACATTGCCAGACGACACATTGTAGTTGATCGCTAATTTGCCACCAGGTGCAATACCATTTGGAAATTGAGCAGTTGGTAGTGTAGTGCTATTAAGAGTATATGTATTACCACCAGCAACGGTAGGTTGCAGTGTTATAGTAACCGGGGCTCCACCACCAGGCGGCGTATAAGTAGCACTAACAGGACCAGTAACAGGTCTGACACCCACATTATTGCCACCATCGGCAATAGTGAAAGTCAATGGGTTAGCATTGGTACCTTCAGCATCTTGACCGCTGTTAGTAATGAGAGTTGAATGAGTCGCTTGACTAGCAGTACCTGAGGCAGGGGAACTTCTCTAGTCGTTGGATTGCTCACTACAACCGCTCGTCTGGTAAAGTTAGTCACACCAGCAGTATCTATACCAGCGCCGTTACCTTCACCTGCATCATCAGGTATTCTAGTAACGCCTATAGTGCTATCTGTACTATCCAAAATGTTATAGTCAGTATCAAGTACAGGAGCAGCAATTAACGGACTAACCGGACCGATGAACTTATCGTAGACTTCTGCGTTGTTAGTTACTGAACTATTAGCAGCTGTAAACTGAGTTTTATCGACGTTAACCGTGAAAGTAATCGTGCGACTTGCGCCAACAGCTAAGTTCGCTACGGCAACATTAATAGCTTGTTGAGTACCAACAGTAGAGATCGTCGCGGTACCAGCACCAGTTACGGTCACATCTGATGCTGTGCCACTAGGCAAGCTCAAACCTGCAGGAAGGACATCTCGGATGACAAAATCAGTCGCAGCAGTACTATAGTCAGTAGTCGCGTTAGTGACTACGATACTATAAGCAATCTGTGGGTTAGCGACTGTCAAATCGACAGTACTGGTCGCTGTTTTTGTAATTTTGAAGGTAGGCAATCTCACG
The DNA here is from genome assembly GCF_048631835.1 of Psychrobacter sp. ER1. Taxonomy (NCBI): domain Bacteria; kingdom Pseudomonadati; phylum Pseudomonadota; class Gammaproteobacteria; order Moraxellales; family Moraxellaceae; genus Psychrobacter; species Psychrobacter sp. ER1. The sequence continues at coordinate 1,156,505 of NZ_CP184640.1, forward strand.
ATAGTTTGGTTTTCGTTCACCAATGTCGCATTTGCTGGAAGATTAGCAGTAAAGAAAGTACTGGTCGCTGTTAATGTGCCTACACCTTTGTCATTACCGTTACGAGCGGCTGGTGTAGCTGCTTCGTAGCTTAAGTTAGCTCTGGTACCTGGTTGTAGTCTAATAGTACCACCGTTGGCTAGGGTACCTGTCTCCGCTTGAGTTCCTAAAGCGGTGCGCTGAGCAGAAGTCAAAGCAGTGCCATCTGCTTGTACAATCGTAAACGTGACAGGCGCAGTACCTAAAGCATAGTCTGGCGTAGCTGTTACTAGTGCTGAGTCATTACCTGTGGTATTAACGGTATAAGTATCCGTCACGTTACCCGTATTGGTTAAGGCATGAGTAAAGGTAGTCGTACCACCTGGCGTAGCAGTCTGATTGATAGCAATATCGTCACCAATGCTACCATCATCAACAGTCGATACGAGTGCAAAGTTAGCTGTTTCGCTAACGCTTACAGTCACTGTGTTAGAAGTAACGTTTGGCTGAGCAATGCCAGCAACGCTATAGTTTGCGGTTGCGACGTTGGTAATCGGTGCTGCTCCTGCACTAATACCACCAGTAGTATTAGGAGTAGCTGCATTAGCGGCAGTAGAGATACCCATTGCAGCCACAACACCTACGGCTAATACTGAATATTTAAAAGAATTTGGTTTCATGCAGTAAATCTCCGAAAGATTAAATCAGTAAGGGTGAAGGGTTATTTGTTAACGACAGTATTAAGGGCAACAGCTGCTGCCTTTTTTGCGGGTAGTAATTTGATGTTCCAGCGTAGCGTACGGTATTCAGAGTAGGGTACTTTAACCATTTTGCCATCGACTTTGCGCATTAGCGGCATATCAGCATAGTTTTTGCCATCAGTGCTGGCTTGCGCGCTTGCTGGCATCGCATCACCAGTAAAGGTCATGTTGGCAGGAATGGGTAGAGTTACCATCAGATCATTAATATCTTTATTAATGGTATTGGTATAAGTTGCCTTGTACTGAATGACAGTACCTGCTGGTGCGGTACGTACTGCCGTATATACTGTCTTACCATCAGCATTTTTGATGACTTGATTGGCAGTCAGTTCCATCTTTAGAGCATCTTCAGCATGCGCGAGGCCTAACATGCAAGTAGAAGCAACCGTTGCTAATAGAACATTGCGTAGAATCTTGAAACGTTTCATATAAAATCCTTTCTTATACCGTTGCTATCATTGGGATATTGATGCTTTGGGCTCCAGTGAGGCTGTCTATAACTCGATATCAGGCTCGTCTGTAAAAAGCACACATCTCCCTTTAAGCTATTGTCACGTAACCAATACAAACTTTCATTATAAAGACGACAAATGGTATTTCGAGATGACCAAACGGTAAAAGCCCTATCTAGGAAGATAGGGCTTGATTGAGTATTCAGTAATTTGATACACAGGTGTTTAGTTACTAATGGTAGTACCATATTTAGTATTAAAACGAATGGCATGACGGCGAGTGGCTGTTGTAGTGGCACCTAAAGAAAAAGTATTGGTAGTCACTGTACCGTTGTTACCAATAGATACCGAGTTTGTTGCAAATGATGGAGTGCCGCTATTTTCACCAATAGGTGTTGGATTAACTAAGGTAGAGGTAATCAGCGAATTATTAGAGTCATTTTTACTCTGTAGCGTATCCTTGATAACAATATCTGTCAGAGAAACATTGCCCCGGTTGATGGCTTCAATTCTATAAGCGATACATTGTCCTGGCACAATGCCAGATATTGGTTTTATACTATACGCGCTGTTAGCACTACCTTCATAATTGACACCAATTGTAGCAAGGTTATTTAGACTACAGTCATGAACATACTGACTTTTGATTAATACTAATGCAGCATTTTCTTGGATAACATCACCGAAATCATTGCTAGGATAGTTGTACTGACTATTAATAATGTTTATTTGTCGCACATCGCTTGTCGTGTCTACAGAATATGCATAATTGCTAGGTTCATTCTGAGTGACACAGAGTCTTGTGTAACTGCCAACTTGTGCAGATGTCAAATTGAAGCTGTAGGTACCGTCACTATTGATATTCACTGTTTGAGGCGAAAACGTCCCACTATCACCAGCACATTTATTCAAAGTAATGGTGTGACCAGTGGTAAAAGGGATTCCAGATTCAGTTGGTGAGTCATATCTACCATTAAAATAAAGACTATTATTTAGATATTTAGTAGAGACATCATCTTTGGCTGGAGATGTAATTTGACCGTTATCGTTAAATACAATACCTGAAAAGACATAATTGGATCTGTCATTTGTGATTGTACATGCCCAATTATCTCCGTACGTAAGCTTTAGATTTTTTGGATCTAAAGTAGTAACGGTTGTACCATCCGATCTTCTACATGCATATAACGCAGTATAATCTACTAGGTTGGTCGTTCCTGAGACGGCTTCTGTCAGTGTATAGGTCTTGGCAGGGTTCACCTTAAAGGTTCCTGTAGTGCCTGTACCCGTAGTAACTGTATTGCCTGAACCCGACGTAGTGACCGAGCTGATGCCGTTGGTAACAACCGAGTTATCTGCATTGTCCTTGATTTGAACAGTAAATTGATCGGTATTTGTTTTACGAGAAGAAGAGAGAGCTTTAGTATATGTTAGGCGCGGCTGTGGTAGGTAGCAGTAACCATCAAATACAATGTTGATCAGCTGATCACCAGGGTTACCTACAGTGCCAGTAGTATTATCGTAGTATTCTAGGTTAGGGTTATTGCCATAAGACACATCTACTCTAACGATAGGTTGATTAAAAGCAACGGATACTTTACATCTTTCATCTACAGAATCTGTACTACATAAAACGCTACCAGTAGTAGTTGTTTGACGATAGGGTGCAGTAGTCGTTATTCCGATGCCTCTATATGTCAAAGTTGGCGTCACACTAGCACCCGCACTAGTAAAACCAGTGATTGTTACTTGGTCGGAAAACTCGAAATACCTAGTACCTGCTGTTGTTCCTCCGTTTCCTGTCCCTGTACCTAAATAGTTCACATCTATATCATAAATACTTAAGCTGACATTGGTAAGGGCTTGAGATTCGTTGGTGAAACTGTTTTTAAAAGTGTATGAGACCGCACGAGACGATCCCTTATTAGTAAAATCCTGAAAAAATTCAAACGATTGAAGGTTGCCTGCTAGCGTCTTAGGTCTATAAAAATTTGAGCCGCCAGCATCTAAACTGCCAGTAGTCACTAAACTGTTAGAAGCAATAGTGTAACTTTCACTTCTGAGACCGTTTAAAAGTTGGTTTACACCAAGGATAGGTGGCGATGCTGTCGATCCTAAGTTACTGTAATCAGTGCTTGCAAACTCATCAGAAATGTAACCAGCAGGACATGTTGTTATCGCTGCAAAAGCTAAATAATTAGGTAGCAGGATTAATAAGGATGGTAGAGCTATCCAATGCGTTACTCTTGACTTTAGAGTCGATGGTATAATATACGGGTTCATAATAGCTCCGAGAACAAGGATAGAATATACATATAATCTTATAATAAGAATAATACTTAAATCACAATTAATATACACAAATGAGACGAATGTCTATTTATAGGGTATGAGTAACAAGAAGTGTATTTTCGATTAGTGTATTTATTAATTAAAAAAGCAGATATCTACCGCTATGGACAGCAAATTTCATCTACCTATTACTAAAATCTTGGTATCAACGGAATAATGGTTAATAATATTTACCTAACAACTAATCATTATTTATTTAAAAAATACTTGTTATTTCATCATTTCTCTACAGCCATAAACAACTAGCCCGTAAACGCTTATAATGGAATGTCATAGTCAAATAACGATTAAACGAATAGCTATAGCATTATGACGATTTGATAGGTGTGTTAATTTGATGCATTTGTCGGTACAAGTAATACTATTTTTATAATCAAGCTGTATATCATCGCACAAAACAATGGAATGCTTGGACGTAGCAAGGATGTCATAAGTAAACCAATCTCTCATCATGCATTTTTCAATGAAGCCCTGCCATTAGGTAGGTATGACTGATATAAAAGGATTAACAAGAATGAATTATTATAAGGATGCTGATAGCACCGAAACTCAGGAATGGCTGGCAGCCTTTGAGTCTGTGGTCAAACACGCAGACAAGGACCGTGCTCAGTTCCTCCTAAAAGCCTTATACAATATGGCAGTTCAAGAAGGACTGCCGTTCAACAGACTAGACACTGCGTACGTCAATAGTATCGCTGTTGAAGACGAGCCAATGTACCCAGGCGATCTAGGCATGGAGCGTAAGATTCGTGCACTGATTCGCTATAATGCGCTTGCCATGGTGATGCGTGCGAATAAAAACGATGACGATTTGGGTGGTCACTTAGCGACATTCGCGTCTAGTGCCACGCTATATGAGACAGGTTTTAACCATTTCTTCCGCGCTGCTAGCGATCACTTCGGTGGCGACATGATCTATTATCAAGGTCACTCAGCACCAGGTATCTATGCACGCTCTTATCTAGAAGGTCGTTTGACCGAAGATCAGCTTGATAACTTCCGCCGTGAAGTAGGCGGCAAAGGCCTATCGAGCTATCCGCATCCATATCTCATGCCTGATTATTGGCAGTTCCCAACGGTATCAATGGGACTTGGCCCAATCATGTCTATCTATCACGCCCATGTACATCGTTATATGGAGAACCGTGGCTTGCTAGAAAAAGAAGGTCGTAAGATTTGGACATTCTTAGGTGATGGTGAAACGGATGAGCCAGAAAGCTTGGGTGCTATTTCTCTGGCAGGTCGTGAGAAGCTGGACAACCTAATATGGGTAGTCAACTGTAACTTGCAGCGTCTTGATGGTCCAGTCCGTGGTAACGGTAAAATCATTCAGGAACTAGAGTCAGTATTCCGCGGCGCAGGCTGGCGAGTCATCAAAGTTATTTGGGGTGGCAATTGGGATTCATTACTTGGTAAAGACCATACGGGTGTGCTTAAACAACGTATGGAAGAAGTGGTGGATGGCGAGTATCAGTTATACGAAGCGCGTACGCCTGAATTTACTCGCAAAGAGTTCTTTGGTAAATATCCAGAGCTAGAAGAAATGGCAGATGCGCTGACTGACGAAGAAATCTCACGTCTGAACCGTGGTGGTCATGATCCAGTTAAAGTTTATGCTGCCTTTAGCGAAGCTATGAAAACCAAAGGCCAACCGACGGTTATTTTGGTTAAAACTGTCAAAGGTTATGGCTTGTCTGCCCAAACGCAAGCAGTCAACAAATCGCATCAGGTGAAGAAGCTTGATCAAGAAGCGTTGATGTATTTCCGTGATCGTTTTGATTTGCCATTTACTGATGAGCAGTTAGAGACCCTACCGTTCTACCGACCTGAAGAAGGTTCGGCGGAGATGAAGTATCTAAAAGGTCGTCGTGAGTCGCTAGGTGGTCATTTGCCAAACCGTCGTAGTGGTCATATTCCATTGAATATCCCTGAGTTATCGATGTTCGATCGGGTATTAAAAGGCAGCAATGGTAAAGAGCAATCTACAACGATGGTATTTGTGCGCTTGCTATCTGCGATGCTCAAAAACAAAGACATCCAAGATCGCGTCGTACCAATCGTACCTGACGAAGCGCGTACGTTTGGTCTAGAAGGTATGTTCCGTCAGCTAGGTATCTACTCGGCTGTTGGTCAAAAATATACGCCAGAAGATAGTGAAGCATTGATGGGCTATAAAGAAGCCATTGATGGTCACATGTTAGAAGAAGGTATCAACGAAGCAGGCGCAATGAGTACTTGGATTGCGTTGGCAACCAGTTATTCTGTGAATGCATTGCCGATGATTCCAATGTATATCTACTACTCAATGTTTGGTTTCCAGCGTGTGGGCGATTTGGCTTGGGCGGCAGGTGATTGTCAGGCGCAAGGCTTCTTGTTAGGCGCAACCGCTGGCCGTACGACACTTAATGGCGAAGGCTTGCAGCATCAAGATGGTCACTCACAGATTCTATTCAATGTCGTGCCAAACTGCGTCAGCTATGACCCTTGCTTCGGTTATGAGCTAGCTGTGGTTATGCATGACGGTCTACGCCGTATGTATGGTGAAGGCGAGCGCGTTTACTATTACTTGACTTTGATGAACGAAAATTACGAGCAACCTGCCATGCCAGAAGGTGCAGAGGAAGGCATTAAGCGTGGTATGTACTTGCTTGAAGATAACGGATCTGCACAAGTACAACTATTAGGTTCTGGTGTTATCTTACGCGAAGTACAAAAGGCATCACAAATTCTAAAAGACGAGTTCAATATCACCTCTAACGTCTGGAGCGTGACCAGCTTCAACGAGCTGACTCGTGATGGTATGGATTGTGATGATTACAATCGCCTACATCCAATGGATGAAGAAAAAGTGCCATGGGTTACTGAGCAGTTAGCACCGCATGAAGGTATTGTGGTTGCAGCGACAGATTATATGCGTAACTATTCAGAGCAAATCCGTGCTTGGCTACCAGACAACCGTCCTTATACGACTTTGGGTACGGATGGTTATGGACGTTCTGACACGCGCGAAAACCTACGTAGCTTCTTTAACGTGGACGCTGCGCATATCGTTGTTGCAACGCTTAAACGCTTAGCCGATGAAGGCGAAGTTGAGATGCGTTTGGTTAAAGACGCTATTTCAAGCTTAGGTATTGATGTGGATCATCCACCCGCATGGCAACAGCAGTCTTACTATGACCAGTCTCCAGATGCACCAGCACCAGGTAACGTAAATCCAAATCCTGTACCTGAATTTATCGCTGAAGACGATGATGAAATCAGTAATGAAGGCCGTGCTGAAGATCAAGCAGATGCAAACGTACTTGATGATAAAGATGTCAAATAATAATAACCATAAGACGAGGAAATAAATCATGGACATTAAAGCCCCCGATTTAGGTGTGGATAGCGCCGAAGTCAGCGAGATTATGGTAGAAGTTGGTGATGTCATCGCAAAAGACGACAACATCGTATTATTAGAATCTGACAAAGCATCGGTTGAAGTACCAAGCTCTGCTGCTGGTAAAGTGACTAAGATTAGCGTTGCTATCGGTGATCAAGTTAGCGAAGGTATGGTGCTAATTGAGCTTGAAAGTGCAGAGGATAGCGTAGAAAGCAACGATGACAATGCTGCTGAAGAGCAAGAAGCGAACAGCACAGACGATGTTAAACCAGAATCAAAACCTGAGCCTGCTGCAACTGAATCAAAGCAATCAGAGTCTGCTGCCAAGCCAGCCGCTAATGCTGGTAAAGCAACTACTCATGCATTACCTGACTTAGGTGTTGATGAGGCACAAGTTTCTGAAATTATGGTTAGTGTTGGTGATACTGTTAGCGCTGAGCAGTCGATTTTGCTAATCGAATCAGATAAAGCTTCAGTTGAAGTACCAGCACCAGTTGCTGGTAAGATTGAGAAAATCTTGGTCGAAGCAGGTGATATGGTTGCTAACGGTCAGGACTTTATCGTTATCATGGCGAGTGGCACAGATGATGCTAGTGATAGTGAATCTGAAGCTCCTAAGCCACAAGAGTCAGCACCCGCCAACACAGAAGATAAACCAGCTGCTAAAACCACTGGTGAGCCAAAACAAGCTGCCAAACCGACCAATACTGATACAGCTGCTAGCAAAACAGAGGGTAAATTAACTGAAGCACAGGTCAATGAAAAATTGGTCGATGTGTATGCAGGTCCTGCCGTTCGCAAACTAGCGCGTCAGTTAGGTGTGGATATCACACAAGTGAATGGTTCAGCTCTAAATGATCGCATTCTAAAAGAAGACTTGTTTGCACATGTTAAGAGCAGTCTAGCCAAGCAGAAAGCAGCACCTGTGAGCAGTAACGCTGTTGGCTCAGGTCTACCGAAACTGCCTGACATGAGTAACGCTGAAATCTGGGGTGAGACAGAAACGCAAGACCTCAGTCGCTTGCAGAAAGTCTCGATACCACAGCTCAACTACAATACTTTGCTACCGCAAGTAACGCAGTTCGATCTGTCTGATATCACTGAGACCGAAAAACTACGCGGTGAGCTAAAAGGTGGCATGAAAGCTGAAGGTATTGGCTTTACTATCTTGGCCTTTGTGGTTAAAGCAACTGCTTACGCATTGACCCAGCATCCACGATTCAACAGTCATTTAAGCGATGACAATACTCAGGTCATATTGCGTAAAAGTGTCAATATGGGTATCGCAGTGGCAACTGATGATGGTCTTATCGTACCTGTTATCAAAAACGTACAAGATAAAGGCCTGAAGCAAATCGCAATTGAGATCGGCGAGCTTGCTGTAAAAGCTCGTGATAAGAAGCTCAGTACCAAAGATTTGCAAGGGGCAAGCTTTACTATATCGAGCCAAGGTAACTTGGGTGGTACCGCCTTTACTCCACTAGTCAACTGGCCACAGGTTGGTATTTTAGGTGTCTCTGAAGCAAGTATGCAGCCACGTTGGGATGCTAAAAACAAAGCTTTGAGCCACGTTTGATGCTGCCACTGTCTTTGTCTTATGACCACCGTGTGATTAATGGCGCAGACGCTGCTGTATTTACTCGTTATATCGCAACGCTATTGGCAGATCCACGTCGTATCTTGATCTAAAGCTAACTAGCAATTAGAAAAGACTGCCCACGGGTGGTCTTTTTATGGAGATTATTTGTTCTTACAGGTTATTATCTATTTTTATAAATAATTGCTTAGTAGCTAGAGTAACTAGTAATAGCCATCATTAATGGGCACAAAAAAGCCAGCCTGGTAGCTGGCTTTTATTACACATAATATTTTGACTAATTTAGAACTGTTTAACGAATGCTACGCCATATACCCATGGGCTAATATCAATCTCACCAGCATCTACGCCGTCCAACTTAGCATCGGTTTTGATGTCCTTGTAGCGCGCATCGATACGGAAAGATTCAGTAGGTGCATATGGGATGTCAAGACCGATATGACCAGCAACACCCACGCTATCATCAAGATCTAAATCTGCACCATTAGAAACTCTTTCTTTAAAGAAAGTGGTGTAGTTCACACCAACACCAACGAAAGGCTTCACATTCATAGGCAGGTTATAGCCATCGAAGTGATACTGTACAGAGAGAGTAGGTGGCAAGTGCTGTGTTTTACCTGTTAAAACTTTTGTACCATCAGCACTATTTAAATCAAAATCATGATGGAATGGAAGCGCCGCTAGTAGTTCGACACCAACGTTGTTAGCGATAAAATACTCACCACTGATAGTAGGACGTACATCACCATCAACATCAACAGATAAACCGTTATCTAGAGTACCATTGTCACTTTTAGGATCAACATAGTGTGCACCAGCAGCAACAGACCAAGTACCAGCTGGGACAGCAAAAGCAGTTGTCATTGTAAGTGCAGCAGCAGTTGCTAAAACTAGGGATTGTAGTTTCATCATTTCATTCCTTAACGTAATAGAAAATTATCAGCAGTGTTCTAATGAGGGATGGCATTAGCTACTGATACACAATGTCCTGATTAATGTTTAATCTGTAACATTTAGTCTCTATTATAGTACGAAAATCATTATTGTTGGTAAGGTTTTAAATATAAATTAGCAATGTTTCTGCAATAAATTACATTTACGTGTAATTCAATTGTCTACAGTCTATAATTAAACACAACAAAAGCTGCTTTTTAAGTAAGTGTCATTGACGTAAGTCGGTATCTCTTATTTACGATTCAACAAGAGGTGCAATATATTATGCTTGGCTATTGCAGTAACTCCCCTCTACGCTGTACGAATGCGCGTACGATGAAAATACTGAATCAGGTAGACTCTTGTTGTCCTGAATGTCACTTGTTTTTGATACCTGCGCAGGATATTAGTCAGCAGCTTCGCGCTGACGAACAGTTCTTGAGGTTCTCTATCCTACTAATTGTGTTTATACTGCTTGTATCAGTCTATATTTATTATCTGCATTTTGTATAGCCGATAGTCATGGCTGATAATGGACAGGTCAGTACCAAATGAAGCGTTTCTGATACAAATCATGGATGATTGCTGCAAATATATCCTATGTCCTGTGATGAAAGTTTGGTTTTTATGGTTTGACCGTTGTTTTATTCTATTAATATCAAATCGGTATTTCACCGCATAGGGCTGGCATGTTATTCCAATCTATACGGCGCTTGCGTCATTTTGTTTATGATATTTTACAAAATGAAGAACATGACACGTTATTTAGCCGTTACGTTGATTATTTTCTTATATTTTTGATTATGACTAACGTAGCGGCTGTGATAGCCGAGTCTGTCGATCAGTGGTATTACCCTTATCAAGATTATTTCACCTTATTCGAAAACTTCTCTATCGTTGTTTTTTCTGTTGAGTACTTATTGCGTTTGTGGAGTGTCGCTGAAGCCAAGCCTGACAATACGACGTGGAAACAGCGTTGGGATTGGATTAGAAGCCCATCAGCGTTGATTGATTTAGTAGCCATCGTGCCCGCCTTTTTGAATTTCTTTGTCAACATTGATTTGCGTTTCTTACGTATTTTACGTTTGTTTCGAATCCTAAAATTGACGCGTTATTTTGCCTCAATGCGTATCTTGCTAGTCGTAATTAGCAAGGAAAGAGGTTCGTTTCAAGCCGTTATCTTTATTCTTATTATTATGATTGTGACTGCCTCTAGCGGTATTTATTTAGTGGAGAATCACGCACAGCCAGACGAGTTTGAGTCCATACCTAAAGCGATGTGGTGGGCTGTGGTGACACTGACAACCGTAGGCTATGGAGATGTCACACCAATTACTAATGCGGGCAAAATATTGGGTGCGGTCATTACGATATTGGGCGTAGGTCTCGCAGCACTGCCAGCTGGTATTCTAGCGACAGGATTGGCAAATGAGTTGGCTCAGCGCCGTGAAGAGCTTGAACAGCATTTTCGTGAGCAGCTCATTGATAGCGACTTTGATCTGGTACAGAATCAGATGATGATTGATAAAATTCGTCGAGAGCTGGGTTTAGATAAAGAGCAGGCACAAAATATCGTCTTACAGGTACTTCGAGAGCAAGAGCTTGAACGGCGTGAGAAAGAAGTTGAGACGCGCCAAAAGAACTTCTGTCCGCATTGCGGTGAAGTTTTATAGCGAAGTGTAAGATGATTTATGACAGGTAGGTTTTTAGCAATTAATCGTAGTTAATATTTTGACCATAAAAAGAGGTCTTGTGTTTACATAGCATAAGACCTCTTTTATATGCGATTACTAGTTGCTGTTATATTCCCTGAGGAATAGGCAATGCACGTGCTAACTCATGAGCTACTTCTTGTGCTGCACCTGCTAGATCTTCTGCAGTAAGTGGTAAGTTTTGCAATGTTAAATGCCAGTCGTCAACAGATCGACGCAAATGCGCTACCCATAGCGTGGTGCAGTCGCGTGGGAGCTGCTTAAGGTTGACTTCAAAACAACGGTTTCCTTCATCGTCACTCAGATGAATTTCGCCTTTTTTCACCCTAGAAAACGAATGGCCATGGTATGAGTTGGCAATTAAACCAATATGAGTAATATGAGCGGGAATTTTTCGAGCTCCAATCTGATTTGCTCTTGATCAAGTGGGGCAAGATACATGGCTTGTTCACCGCGATCCTTACCATTTAAGCTGTCACCTTGATGCTTGACCGACTCAGCTTTATCTCGTAATTGTTTAAACCAAACAATGTCACTGATGACACAGTTATCATCATATAACACACAAGCCAAATCAATATCCATCGCGCTTTGATTTTTCTTAAAGCGCTTAAACATGCCTTTTGGCTCAATTTTGGTAAATTCATAATTGAGCGCAAAGAACAAAGTCCCTGCATCTAGTCCCAGTCCTCGTAAACTATCTGACAACAGTGGTGATGGGGCAGTGGTCGACATAACTTTCCTTTTTTATTCTTAGTTTTTAACTGTTATCTAGATTTGGTGTTTGCTTACTTAAGGTGTGCGGATGTTAGCCTATCTCAGGTCAGTGATGTCACTCACTGATTGCTGTCGAAGACTTATCTAATACTGCTTGATAGAGCAGCTCAGGCTTAGCATCTAATAACCCACTACCAAACCCACGTAGCCACCAGACCAGCTGTGAGGTTAAATTAACAGTGGCTTTGACAGTAAGGGTGTTATCCTCATTTAGCGTCACGGTTTGATTATCATTAAGCTTACTTTCGGTCAGACTCTTACCAGCTTGCCTAGTGAACCTAAGCTCAACAGCAGTATTTTTGCCACGCTCATCCAATTCGCCAAACAGTGGGTGACTAAAGCCCATGCTGCCTTCATCCAAATACGTATCAAGTTGGAAGTTTTCTGGCGTTTTTGCAGCGGTTTCGAGAATCTCAACACTATCAAAACGATGTAAGGCAAAGGTGCGAATGGTGGCTTCTGGGTCGTCGGTACGAGTTGCCAGTAGATAGATAATCACGCCACGCTGGATAATTGCGATTGGATTTAGGACGTATTCGCTGGCTTGTAATTTGTTGCTACGAGTATAACAAGCATGAATTTGCAGCTGATAAAATAGCGCGTGGTAAATATTGTCTTTACTGTCCAAATCTATATCTGGTGCGATGAGTGGCTGTGTGGCAGGCTCAATACGCACTCTGTCTATCCAAGAGTGGGTCACTTTGCTGTTTTTGAGCTGTCGCCGTGCTAAGTCAAACCAAGGAAATAATTCATCTAAGATAACAGGTGGCAGTAACTGGGTCAGATTGGCCTCGACCATATTAAAGGCAACCGCTTGTGATAAGTTCATATGCGGCAAGCTTTGTAATGGGGCATCTTCTTTCCAGCGCCATCCTTGTGGATTGGCATTGTTTTTTTCGATAGGGAAGCGTTTGGCAAGGGCATTCAAATCGCGTTGGACAGTACGTAGGCTGATATCAAAGCCTGCCATCATCAGCTGCTCATAAATATGCGTGGTACCTACCCAGCGATTGCGCTGCAGCTGTGATAGTACCTGCCATTGCCGAGCAGTCGTTGCCGCACCATGTCGATTGTCATTAATATTGGCGGCATTGGCCTCTTTTGAGGTGCCAGTGTCTACAGCTGCAAGCGCACCTGCCTGTTCACTAGGATTGGACTGAGCTTGGATGTTATCAGCATCAGTAGGATGTACAGTCATTAAGAGATACCCTTTATGAAGTTACAAGTCGGTTTCTGGCACGATATTGCTCGATCAGGAACCATTAATCATCGCAGAAAAGCAGCGTAGCGTCTAGCGACGTTCATGCATGTGTATGTTTATTTAATAGTTGCTATTCGATGGTTGCTGCTCGATCTAGCCATAGACATAACAATGAATCTAGTCGAACAGCAATGTGCGTGCGTATCGGTAGTACTGTTCAAATTTTAATTATCATCCTCATCGATAGCTGTTGTCTGACTATCGTTTAAGGTGTCATCAATAGGCTTAGCATCGCTTTGCTTGTTACTTTCCCCGCTGTTTCTCTCATTACTTTTCTCACCTTTTCGCTTTTCTTTTATTCTCTTATCTTCTTTCTTTTGACGTTTTTCTTTACGCTTTTTCTTCGCTTTCTTTTTGGACTTTTCATCATCGATGTCATCAGTGCTTTCTTGGTTTTCATCCCATAGCATCAGACGGCTTAATACTTTGCCAAATAAAGTATCTTTACGATAACGGCCTTTTTATTCATGGTGTCGATGGGCAAACCAGTCATCAGCGTCAGGGCTTCACTTAGAGTATAGACGCCATAGATATGAAACTGACCTCTATTTACTGCATCGATAATGTCGTCACGTAGCATCAGTTGTTTGACATTGGCCATCGGAATGACAACGCCTTGATCGCCTGTTAGCTCTTGCTCGCGGCAGGCGTCGAAAAAACCTGCGATTTTAGCATTGATGCCACCAACTGCTTGTACTTCGCCTAGCTGGTTCATAGATCCAGTAATCGCAAGAGACTGATTGATAGGGACGTTTGCTAACGCGGATAGCAATGCACAGCCCTCGCTAACAGTAGCACTATCACCATCGATTTGCGCGTAGCTTTGCTCGAACGCCAGTGAGGCACTAAAATTCAGCGCATGATGTTGACTAAACAACGCACGCAAATAGCTGGTCATAATCAGCATGCCTTTGGCGTGTAAACTACCGCCCAAGTCTACATCACGCTCAATATCAAGAATTTCACCTGTGCCAATATTGGGCTGAATGACCGCAGTAAGCCGTGCTGGCATGCCAAACTCACTATCGGCATAACTGACCACGGTTAATGCATTAACTTGTCCGATAGCATCGCCTTGCGTTTGAATCAGCTGTTGGCCGTTTTTAAGCTCATCCCAGTACAGATCGCGCAAATATCCTGAACGCTCATCCATGTCATCGATTGCTTGAGTGACGTGATCTGCCGTCACCATAGTCTCATTGTTTAAGCGAGCGTGACGGTTTGATTCATGCAGTAGTTTAATCAATAAATCACTGTGTAGGCTTAAACGATCTTGTTCTTCAGCTTGCAGGCTTAAGTGCTCAAGTAGTGTGGCCTGCGCGCTGCTCTCAAACGGATAAAGGTCGGCATAGTCGATGATATCAGCCATTTTTGCGACCAATGCCAATTCATGTTCAATGGTACGAGGCACATCGTCATGAAAGTCAGCGCGGACTTTGAATACCGCATCAAATTCAGGCTCAAGCTCTAGCAGCTCATAATATAAATCTGCTTCACCTAACAAGATAACTTTGATATCTAAATCAATAGGCGCTGGTGAGAGAGATAAGCTACCGGTTAGCGTCAGCATTTGCTCTAGACTAGACAGTTTTATTTTTCGTGATTGTAATGCGCGCTTTAAGCCCTGCCATGCATAAGGATGCTCAAGGACGTGGCTGGCTTCTAACAGTAAGTAGCCGCCATTGGCGCGATGTAGAGCACCTGCACGAATCATACTCACGTCAGTGGTTACTGTGCCTAATTGGGTGATTTGCTCGACATGCCCCAATAAATTGAGATGGGTTGGCAAATCTTCAAAAACCACGGGTGCGCCACTGTCAGGTGTGTGACTGACAATAACATTGACCGCATAACGACTGGGCGTCGTAGCCAATACTGCCGTCACAAACTCTTCATCATCGCCATTAACGATACGCTCTACGTGAGTGACCATGTCATCAAATACAGCCTTGAGATATGCCACGACAAGTGGATGAGTCGCAAACTGCTCATAAATAGGAGTAAATAATGGCTGTAAAGCACGTTGGGCAATACTACGATGTAATGCCTCTATCTCATCGTTGGCTTCGTCTTCTAATTGCTCTAAAGCAATGGTCAATTGACTCAGTCGCTTTTGCATATGGTTCTTTTGTACAAAGTTATTCAGCTCAGCTTCATACTCATTATTGCCATATGTAGAACCTTTGTTTTCCTTACTTTCAGTGTTTTCATCGCTCAAAATGTTAACTTTTTCGCTATCATCGAGCTTTTCTGAATCTTGACGATTGCTAGGTATTTTTATTTGCTTGTCATCATCGCTATTACTTTCTGTAGGCAGTTGACTAGGATGAACAAATACTGCTTTATTATCGAACGAGCGAAACGTTAATGCTAGGTCATATTGTTTGCCTTCAGCATTAAGCGCGTCATAGGCATGACTTTCTTTTTGATGAGTACTGTTTTTGATGGCTTCGATTTTGCTTTGGTATTGATCGCTACGAAAGCGTTGGCTTAAACGCTTTTTTGCTTGCTGCCATAAGTTATTAACTTGCTTCTGTAATAGCGAGGCTTGACCAGCTGGTAGACGCAGCGCCAATGGTGTGCGTGGATCGGTAAAGTTATGCACATATACCCAATCATCAGGCGTCGGTGCGTCGGCGGCAATACGCGTCAAAAGACGACTAATCACAGTACGTTTGCCCAAACCGTTTTCACCAGCGGCAAACACATGATAACCACTGGCTTTAATATCCAGCGCTGTATGTAATGCTTTAAGCGCGCGTTGTTGACCGAAGCCCACATCTAAGTCGGGCGCCGTGCGTGTGTCTGTAGGCAATTCATCAGGGTCGCTATAGCGTTTTAATTGCTCAGCGGAAATGCGACAATTTTGCTGAACTTCTGTGAAGATAGGGTTTGGGGTATCAGGTGCTGTTTGCTTAGTATTTTTTGTATCGGTAGCAGGTACTATCATATTGTTAGCGTCTTTTGATACTTGCGATATAGGGGTGTAGGGTTGTTCTGTCATAGGCGTTTGAAAAATCATCTTAAAAAGTATTAAAGGAGTATGAAAAGTGATTGGTTTTATCTGTTCATGCGTATTCTGAGTTTTTTATAATCAATCATGACATCTTACAAGATATAGTCACCTATTAGCGAAGTCATTAAGCGCAGTTTTGTATCATATTTAGACAAATGCTTGAGTAAAACTGGTAAAAAACGAATGAATTAATCAACGAATTGGAGGCAATCAAAGCAGAATAACGCCTCATGATCAGCGTAGATAGTATAAGATGTCCCACATTGGCGCAATCTGCAACTATTCAATGGGCAGACTGCATGATAAAATAAACGGTTCACAAGTCAAAACTGGATAACTCGTTGTATGTCAGCTTCCGCTAAAAACTCTTCATCGTCTGCTAGTATGGATACTATCAATATTGATCCGACTGGTTTCGTAAAGCTTGGTGCGCAACTGCCAAAGCTGGCCAATATCTTAGCGCAAGCGATAAATGAGCTGGGTCTGCCGTTAAGTGAAACGCAGCAGCGCACGTTATTATTGTACTTAGACCAGCTTTTACTATGGAATAAAGCGTATAATCTGACCGCCATTACTGATCCAGAAGAAGCGCTGATCAAGCATGTGATAGATTGTCTGTCTATTATAACGCATTTACCCGCTGGATCGTTGCTAGATATCGGCACGGGAGCAGGGTTGCCGGCAGTTATTATTGCCATTTGTCAGCCTGAGCGCCAGTGTACGGCGCTTGATAGCAATCAGAAGAAAATTCGTTTTATTAAGCAAATCAGCAGCGAGCTTGGTTTGAGTAATATGCAGCCGATTGCATCGCGTATTGAAGCGCATGAAGCAAGTTATGCTGTGGTGACATCACGAGCGTTTGCCAGTTTGATAGATTTTGTAGAAGTAGCGCAGCCAAGATTAGCAGATGGCGGCTTCTTATGTGCTATGAAAGGCAAAGTGCCGAGTGAAGAAGAGCTGCAAGCACTTGATAGTGATTGGCATATCAGAACCATCAAGCTGACGGTACCACGTTTGCACGACAGTCGTCATTTAATTGAAATGTCTGCTAAAGATAGTTAAAGCATAAATACTTCGCAGTCATGAAACAGGCACTGTTTTTTGTGAAACACAGTTTACGTCTGTATCTAAATGACATAGTATTTAAAAGCATTTAAAATACTCGACCGTAAACTGAGTATTTTAGACCATGAATTGCTTATTTTTAAATACTGAGTGAGTGTCGCTGTATAAGATTGAACAAAAATAATCGTACCAACCGAGTCAAAAGTAATAGACCCTAATAAAATTGAGTGAGTGTATGGAAATCATAGCAATTGCGAATCAAAAAGGCGGTGTGGGTAAAACCACAACGGCAGTAAATTTGACCGCCAGCTTGGCCGCTAAACGCAAGCATGTACTGCTGATTGACTTAGACCCACAAGGTAATGCGACCAGTGGCACAGGTGTTGACAAAAACGAGTTGGATCTTACCATAGCGGACGTTTTGCTAGATGGTGTCGCGTTGTCTGAAGCAATTGTTACTAGTCCTGCAGGGTTCGATGTCATCGGTGCCAATCGCGATTTGGCTGGCATGGACATTACGCTGATGAGTAAGACGGACAGTCATGAGCTGTTCAAAACTGCGATGGTCGAATTGGTTAACGATCAGGTATCCACACAAAAACAGCCATACGATTATGTGATTATCGATTGTGCGCCTAGTTTGAATCTATTGACGATTAATGCGTTGGTGGCTACAGATAGTGTGATTATCCCTATGCAGTGTGAGTACTATGCACTAGAAGGGTTGGCTGACTTATCACAAACCATTGAACGCCTTACAGAGTTGAACCCTAAGCTATATATTCGCGGTGTGGTCAGAACGCTATTTGATGCGCGTAACACGCTTGCCCGTGATGTCTCTACTGAGCTAGAAGCGCATTTTGGCGATATCATGTACAAGACTCATATTCCAAGAAATATTCGCTTGGCAGAAGCTCCTGCACACGGCCTACCAGTTATTGCGTATGAGAGATGGTCGAAAGGCGCGCGCGCGTATCAAAAGTTGGCTGCTGAAGTGATGAAACAAAGCAGCTAGTTTTATCTAAAGTTCTTACAAAGGGTTCTTAGATAAAAAGCGTCACTGATTAGCACAGTGAATGAATAGTATAAGTATAGAACACTTAACATTGTATTTAGTAAGCCGCATCAGTAATCAATGGGCTTTTATTTTAGCGTTAGAGGATAGGTAATCATGGCGAAGAAAAGAGGGTTGGCTGCTAATCGGGGCTTAGATGCCTTATTAGGGTCAATCAAAAAAGAAAAGCAAATTACCGCCTCTGCCTTGCAAGACGACATGGTGGCGCGTGAAAGTGCTGCGCCAGATACCAATGTGCCTGTAGATACTAATGCGCCTATAGATACTGTGTCCACAGATATAGCGCCAGATATCACTCCAACGAAAGCCAGTAAAAAATCGACTGCGAAGACTACTGATAACGATACTGCTAGTGAGAATAGCACTCGTGCGCCACGTTCACCTCGTGCTAATAGTAAGGCGTCGCTCAACAAATCGCGTGGCAATAGTGCAGATACGAGCGCTAGCGAAGATCAGATTAGCCTTGTGCAGATTGATGTCACACGCTTGCAAGCAGGTAAGTACCAGCCTCGTCGTGATATGAGTGAGACAGCACTTGCAGAATTGGCGTCTTCCATTGAGCAGCATGGCGTGATGCAGCCTATCGTTATCCGCCCGCTATTGGCAAATGAAGATAAGAGTGAAGCATTTGTCACTCACGAAATTATCGCTGGTGAACGCCGCTGGCGTGCAGCAAAAATGGCAGGAAAAGCAGTTATCCCTGCGATTGAGCGCGCTTTATCTGATGAGTTGGCGATTGCCCTAGCATTGATTGAAAACATCCAGCGCGAAGACTTATCAGTGATTGAGCAGGCAGCAGCATTGCAGCGCTTTCATACGGAGTTTGGTATGAGTCATGCCATGATCGCTGAAGTCGTCGGCAAGGCGCGTACGACAGTATCGAATCTACTCCGCTTAAATCAGCTGCATGATACAGTAAAAGACCATTTAGCCAACAGTGCGCTAGATATGGGTCATGCTCGTACACTTTTAGCATTGTCCTCTGAACAACAACCTATCATCGCGCAAAAGATTATCGATGGCGGTATGACCGTGCGAGAAGCAGAAAAATTGGTCAAATCCATCTTGCAGCCAGCGCCCAAGACTAACCGTGCTGAACAAGCGCAATCTCGTGATGTAGAGCGTTTGACCCAAAGATTAACAGACATGCTGGGTGCTGAAGTCAAACTAAAGCATAAAAAAGATGGTCAAGGTAGTGTTGAGATATTTTTCCATAATCAAGATCAATTAGCTGCATTGATTAAACATATAGAAGCTCAAGCTTAATAACGTTTGCGAGTTAGCCGTATATATCCAAATGCTAAGTCGCCTCTGAATAACTATTTTTGCAAAAATATGGAAGAGAGTGGGTATGTGGGAGTTGGTAAAAGCAGGTGGCTGGCTAATGACACCTATCGTTGTCTGTTCTATATTGGCTTTAATTATCATTATTGAACGTAGCCATACGCTACAGTTTAATAAAGTCTCTCCTAGCAGGTTGCGCGAACAGCTAATAACTCGTTTACGTGAAAATGGCGATATTGGCCGCACACAATTGATGAATGTAAAAGAAAAGACGGCGCTTGGCGATATCTTGGCAACGGGTTTACTGTACCGTCAGTATGGGCTAGAGTCGATGACGATGCACATGCAAAACCGTGCCAGCGTCCAAGTTCATCAGTTAGAAAAAAACATCAATATGTTAGGAACTATCGGTGCGATAGCTCCGTTGCTTGGCCTATTAGGTACGGTACTAGGAATCATCTCTTCATTCTTAGCGATTACCGATGGCGCCATGCAAGATCCGACGATGCTAGCCGCTGGTGTATCACAGGCACTAATCACTACCGCTGCAGGTATGATCGTTGCTATCCCTGCGTTGGTTGCTTATCGTTATTTTCAGCGCCGTATCATTGATATTAACGCTCAGTTCGAGACTCAAGCAGGGCTTATGATTCAAGAGCTGTATGATTATCAATTGTTAGAAAATACGCATGATTCTGGCTTTAATACGTCTAATCCTGATACCTCATCATTACATGGCATGGTAGGTAAGGATTTTGTAGCAGGTTCGCTAAGTTTAAGTGATGGGGTAGCAGTGACTTCTTAGTACTATTTTTAGGGTGAATGGTTAGATGAACTATCCATTCATCCTATTCGTATTTTGAACACGCCCTAAGCATAGTGAAAATATTAAGAACATTAAAGAGAGTGATATGCGCTTTAGAAAACCAACCGTTGAACCACTTGAAATTAATCTAACACCAATGATTGATTGCTTATTATTTCTGATTATATTTTTGCTGTTGGCTACCTCGTTTAATCATTTTAGTCGCTTGAATATCATTCTTCCTGAAGCTGAAGGTGTCGCGTTGACAGAAAAAACAACAGCATTGAAGTGGCGGTACAAGAAGATGGTAGTTATTTGGTGAATGGCATCACTCTTGCCAGTAGCAATGAGGCTGAATTGATCAGTATGCTACAGCAAGAAGCAGGTGGTAATCGTGATATGCTATTTGTGATTGCTGCCGATGCTAACGCTACTCATCAGTCTGTTGTGCGAGTAATGGATGTCGCAGGAAAACTAGGGTTTTTGAACCTTAATATCAGTACAGTTGTGCCACTTGGTCAACCATTACCGCAATAATATATGGCTATATTAGTGTCATACATACTCCTATAAAACTGTGCTTTGAATGCAGTTTATTCATATCATGATACCCAAATTGAGGCTTTTATGAGCCAAACATATCAATCTGACCCAAAAACGTCTGCTAAGAAATCATCAGCGGAACCATCGACTACGCCCAAGCATAAGACTTTACTACGTCTATTAAGGTATTTAAAACCTTACTGGTGGGCATTGCTGTTGACTATTATAGGCTTTGCTATTAATGCATCGACCGAGATTGGGACAGCGAAGTTATTGCAATATATTACTGATGCGATCAAGCAAAGTGATCAGAGCAAAAGGGATTGGTTTCCCGTTCTAATTATTATGCTTTTTTAGTTCGCGGTGTGGGTAGCTTTTTGGGTAATTACTATTCTGCTTTGATTTCACGAAATCTGGTTTATGAGCTACGAGTAGAAGTTTTTAATAAGCTGCTGCGCTTGCCAAGCTCATTTTATCTTGCCAATCCAGCAGGTACTATCTCATCAAAGCTGATATTCGACGTTGAACAGGTCACAGCGGCCAGTACAGACTCAATGAAAACCTTGTTACGTGATGGCTTGACTGTTATTGGGTTGATTGGTTTCTTGCTTTATAGCAATTGGCGTTTGACATTGATTCTATTCCTCGTACTGCCACCGATACTGTGGCTCATTCGCATAGCATCTAAGCGTTATCTCAGATTATCTAAGGGGATTCAGGAAACAATGGGTGATGTCAGTCACGTGACCAACGAAGTTATTGGTGGCTATCAGGTGGTGAAAAACTATGGTGGACAAGCATACGAAGCTGAACGTTTTGACAAAATATCTAAAAAGAACCTGCGCCAAGGCATGAAAGTGGTCGTGACTAATAGTATCAATACACCAGCAGTACAGCTACTGATGGCGATGGCAATGTCAGTTGTGGTATGGCTTGCCCTGCGTCCAGCAGTGATAGACAATATATCAGCTGGCGAATTTATCGCTTATATCGCAGCCGCAGGATTGCTCAGTAAACCCGTTCGTTCATTAACGGATATTAATCAAAAGCTGCAAAAAGGTATTGCGGCTGGTGAATCGATTTTTGCCCTACTAGATGAGCCAGAAGAAAAAGACACTGGTGTGATCAGCTCAGCCCTAACGGGTGAGATGAAACTCGATAATGTCAGTCTAATCTATCCGGATTCGACAGTGGCACTGCGCGACTTTACGTTAGATATACGTGCAGGAGAAACCGTTGCACTGGTAGGGCGTAGTGGTGCTGGTAAATCATCTTTAGTAAATCTATTGACACGCACCTTATCAACTTCTGCAGGACAAATTACTTTAGATGGTATACCAATCGAAGATATCAAACTAGAGAGCCTACGTGCTCAAATTGCGATGGTCAATCAGCAAGTGGTGCTGTTCAATACGACAGTGTTTAACAACATTGCTTATGGTAGCTTAGCGAATAAAAGTCAGTCCGACGTTGAGCGTGCCGCAAAAGATGCCTTTGCTCATGACTTCATAATGAAGATGCCAAATGGCTACCAAAGCGAAATCGGTGCCGAAGGTTTGCAACTATCAGGTGGGCAGCGTCAGCGCTTGTCTATCGCGCGTGCACTATTAAAAGATGCGCCAATTCTCATTTTAGATGAAGCGACCAGTGCGCTGGACAACGAGTCAGAGCATTATATTCAGCAAGCGCTAGACAATGTGATGAAAAATCGCACGACGCTAGTGATTGCACATCGATTGACCACTATCGAGTCTGCTGATCGTATCGCTGTGTTGGATGCCGGACAGATTGTCGAGTTAGGCACGCATACAGAATTGATGCAGTTACAAGGCCATTATGCACAGATGTATGATCGTGATTTCGAATAGAGTCATGTGATTCTATTTTAATATACATCTTATGATAAAGCGGCACTGAATTTATAGAATAAGTGGTCAATAAACATGAGCATTGAAACGACAGTGACACGTGCATGGCAACGGCAGGCTCTTTGGTTGTGGCTATTGCTACCCATTAGCTGGTTGTACGGACTCATTACCATGCTCCGCCGTCAAGCTTATAAAATTGGTTTGCTATCAAGTTATCGTGCGCCCATTCCCATCATGGTAATCGGAAATATCAGTGTCGGTGGTAGCGGTAAGACACCATTGATTATTGCTTTGGTTAATTATTTACAAGACAAAGGCGTCAAAGTCGGGATTATCAGTCGCGGCTATGGTGGGGATTCGAGTCAAATGCCAGCATTGGTTACCGCGACTAGTTTGCCAAGTGTAGTAGGGGATGAGCCTTGCTTAATTGTCCATATGACAGGGGCTGCGA
The DNA here is from genome assembly GCF_048631835.1 of Psychrobacter sp. ER1. Classification (NCBI taxonomy): domain Bacteria; kingdom Pseudomonadati; phylum Pseudomonadota; class Gammaproteobacteria; order Moraxellales; family Moraxellaceae; genus Psychrobacter; species Psychrobacter sp. ER1. The sequence continues at coordinate 1,179,857 of NZ_CP184640.1, forward strand.
TGGCAGTATGCCCCAATCGTCAGCAAGCAGTGACCACCTTATTAGATGCTTATCCAGATTTACAATTAATTATTGCAGATGATGGCTTGCAGCATTATGCATTGCAACGTGATATTGAGTGGATTGTCGTCGATTCAGCACGCGGTTTTGGCAATGAGCAACTACTGCCAACAGGGTTTTTACGTGAGCCAATGTCACGACTGCAGGGTGCCACTGTCATTTATCATGAAAAGTTAAAGACAGGTGCAATTCGTAATAATAAAGATAATAATATGCTGCCTTTAGGCAATCGTTCGACTATGCATTTAATGCCTGACAAATTGCATCACTTGTGGCAACCTGAACCAACTGGTACTAACAAAACTAATGCCAAAGTGGAAATTGACATGCCTGAAAAGGGCAGTCAGGTACACGCCGTCAGCGGGATTGGTTATCCGCAGCGTTTCTTTGATACCTTGGGTTCTATTGGCTTTGAGGTAGTCGGTCATCCTTATCCTGACCATTATGATTTTGGCTTGTCTGAGCTATTGCAGTACTCTGACTATCCGATTGTGGTCACGAGTAAAGATGCGGTCAAAATAAGAGCATTACTATCAGCGTATACAGCAGCGCAATCATTAAGTGATGAGTATATAGAGCTGGTCAGTAGACTGTGGGTGTTGCCGGTCACAGCGATATTGTCCGATAGCTGTTATGACACTCTAGACGAGCAACTCAAGACACTAGGTATTCAGTCTGATACTGATATCAGTATAAAAACTACGTGATAGATAACCGCTAATATTCTACATTGCCAAAAAATTTATAGGAACAAACCATGTCGCCTGTCACCACACCTGCCAAGACCCATATTGTTATTCCTGCACGCTTTAAAAGTACTCGTTTGCCTGGCAAACCATTGCTACAGATACATGGTAAGCCGATGATATTGTGGGTGGCCGAAAAAGCAAAGGCTGCGGATTTCGCTGATGACTTGTGTATTGCAACCGATGACGAACGTATTGCTAAAGTATGTACAGAGGCGGGGTTTGATGTGGTGATGACCAGTAGCGAGCACGCTTCAGGTACAGATCGCTTGGCAGAAGTGGCTGCTATAAAGGGCTGGGCCAGTAATGATATCGTTGTCAATATGCAAGGGGATGAACCACTCGTACCGCCTTTATTATTAGAGCAGGTGCAGGCACTGTTGGTGGCTGACGAAGACAGTGTGATGGCGACGCTGTGTGAGCCTATCGAGGACTATGAGACATTCGTGCGACCTTCTGTGGTAAAGGTAGTCAGTCAGCAGGCCAATGGTCGGCAGCGTGCGCTGTATTTTAGCCGAGCGCCGATTCCTTGTGACCGTGATGTTGCATTGGCAAACGAGCTGCAAACATCAGCCCCAAAAAATGCCTATCGTCATCTAGGGTTATACGCGTATAGAGTCAGTCTGTTGGAGCAGTTTGTTCACTGGCCACAAACGCCACTAGAAATCATGGAAAGCTTAGAGCAGCTACGTGTTTTAGAAAACGCTGAGCATATTGCCATTGCCGTTGCGGCCTGCCAATTGCCTGCAGGTGTCGACACACAAGAAGATTTGGATCGCTTAAATGCGATGAGTTTGGCTGACTTTGATCTTAGCTAATGGGCGATATGGCTTCGCTTTAGTCAAATTTGATAGCTATCTAGTATATCGTTTTGAGCTGTGTCTTAACCAATCCCATCTGATAGAGCCATAACCATGAATAATTTGACAGGAAATATGGACGCACTAGATAACACAGACCGTATGTATTTTGCGCCACTACTGCCATGGCAAAAAGTACTATGGTTACAGTTGACCGAGCGCGTACTTAAGCAGCAGTCTTTGCCGCATGCATTGCTCGCTGCTGGTATGCAAGGTATGGGCAAACGCGCCTTTGTATGGCGGTTGGTCGCTTGGCTATTATGCCGTGAGCGTGGTACACACCCATTAGGTGCTTGCGAAGTATGTGAGAGCTGTCAATGGCTCAAGTCGGGAACTCATCCGAGCCTACAAGTATTACCACTCGTTAGTATGCCTATCAGTGCCGAAAGCGATGCGCTTCAAGAAAAATCAAGCAGTACAAAAGATAAAAAAGGCGCTAAAGCTACTAGCAATAGTGCACTTAAGATCAAAGTAGATGATATTCGTGCTTTGCAGCCTTTTATTTATCAAGGCGGGCAAGGGATGCGTATCTGCGTGTTAGATCACGCTGAAAAAATGACGGTGGCCGCTGCTAATGCGCTGCTTAAAACATTGGAAGAGCCGCAAGCGCAGGTGCATCTGTTTTTGATTAGTGATACGCCTGCTCAGCTGTTGCCAACGATTAAGAGTCGTGTGCAACAGTTGGCACTACAGACAATTGAGCCGACTGTTGCTGTCGATTACGTGACGCAGGCGTTAGGTCATACGATTAACCGCGAAGCCGTCGGTACCGCTGCGATTGAACAGTTAATACAATTAGCCAATGGTGCGCCGTTAGCTGCTATCGCTTTGGCGCAAGCATCATGGTATAGCAAGCGCAGCCTATGGCTGACCACATGGCAGGCGCTACGTAGTGGTAAACGTAGTGGTGTGGCGGCAAGTGACTATTGGCAAGGTCAGCTCAATATTAAAGAATTTATACAGCTATCTGAGCTGATGCTTCTTGATATACGCCGTGTCTGTTTGGGCCTTGTTGAACTACAAAAAGATGTCAATCTATCAACGATATTGGCGACTTATCAGCCTACTGATAGCGGGTTAGAGGCATTTGCCAACAGCGTACAGCAGACCAAAATTGCACTGCAACAAAATATGCAAGAAAAATTTGCCTATGATAAGCTAATGCAAGAATTGGCAAGCTTATAGAGCCATGTTTTAGCATCTAATTTGTGTTCTAAAATTTGTGATTGTTCTTAACTATATACTATCAATTATTTATATAAACATATTAAACCCAGTTGATGAAGGAAGCTGACTATGGCAATGCCAGGACGTGGCGGGATTTTAACCTGTCATTATGAAAGTATCGAAATGTTATATGCCAGCTATTTATCTTTTGTCAGTAATGGCGCTTTGTTTGTACCGTCTGACAAACCTCAGCAATTGGGTGATGAAGTGTTTATCGCTATCACGTTACCCAACTCTAGTGAACGTCTACCAATGAATGGTAAGGTGGTTTGGATTAACTCTAAGAGTCAAGGCAGTCGCCCAGCAGGGTTTGCTGTGCAAATTGGTAGTGATGTCTCTGGTCAAAGAATTAAGAATGAAGTTGAGCGCCTACTAGCAGGAAAAATCGATAGCTTGCAATCGACTTATACTATGTAGTATCTAAAAGTCACACCTGTATCTTTAATAAGTTTGGCTGTGATTTTTAACTTATAAATATAAAAAAAGCAGCCTTATTATTTAGTAAGGCTGCTTTTTTAGATCAAGTTTCTGTAGATTTTTATAGTAGTAGGTGCTAGTCACTTAATAACGAGGCGGGACATACATATCATCGGGAATAGGTTCGCGGTAATATTCATCATCGCGTTTGCGATTGGGTAACTCAATTTCGTCACGAGGCACTTCTTTGTAAGGGATTTGGTCGAGCAAATGGGCAATACAGTTCAGCCTAGCACGTTTTTTATTATTGCCTTCGACAACCCACCAAGGTGCTTCAGGAATATGAGTGCGCTCAAACATGGTTTCTTTTGCTTTGGTGTAATCTTCCCAGCGTCGGCGCGACTGTAGGTCCATTGGTGAGAGTTTCCACTGCTTAAGCGGATCATATATTCGGCTCATAAATCGTGCATGTTGCTCATCATCAGTGATAGAAAACCAGTATTTTACTAAGCGAATGCCTGAGCGTACGAGCATACGCTCAAACTCTGGTACTGATTGAAAAAATTCTTCATATTGCGCGTCAGTACAAAACCCCATGACACGCTCAACGCCTCCGCGGTTGTACCAACTACGGTCAAACAATACGATTTCGCCTGCTGCAGGTAAGTGGGCCACGTAACGTTGGAAGTACCACTGCGTTTGCTCGCGCTCAGTGGGAGCCGGTAGGGCAGCTACCCTGCAAACGCGTGGGTTTAATCGTTGGGTAATGCGTTTAATGGCGCCACCTTTACCAGCAGAATCCCGCCCTTCAAAAATAACGACGATACGCTCACCGCGATCAACGACCCAATCTTGTAGTTTTATCAGTTCTCGCTGTAGTCGTACCAACTCTTGAAAGTAGGTGCGTCGATCCAGTTTTTCTTGCTCGCTCATCTCACGTCCGTTAAAACGAAAGTCACGTGCATAATCATCTATTTCATTTTCTAGCTCTTCATCATAGGTATCGATTAAGTCTTGGTGCATTTTTCGACGTAAATCATCATCAAGAATGTCTTTTTCGATGCGTTCAGTAAGAATGGCTTGTTCCTGATGGTACCGATCTAAATCTTCCTCAGTCGTTAGAGATTGAAAATCAGCGGTTGCAAGCGGTTCTGTCATCACCAGTTTTTCAGAGCCAAAAATGACTTGCCTCATTTTTCTTAATAAAATTTTTGTCTTACCCATAAATATTACCTTTGTTTTGCGTATCGGCTTTTTTAAGAGGCTACTATCTAGGTCATTTCTATCATAGCAAAGTACAGACAATAAAAAATGCCCTTTAAATAAATTAAAGGGCATTTTTTATTGATAAATATGTACTGATTGAAATAATAAGTCAGCGTATCTTTTTCACTTAAAAGTGACTAAGCTTATTTTTCTAGGATACAAGTCACGCCTTGACCACCTGCTGCACAGATAGAAATAAGTGCGCGGCCTGAACCTTTTTGATCCAATAATTTAGCAGCAGTAGCTAAAATACGACCACCAGTTGCTGCAAATGGATGACCTGCCGCTAGTGATGAACCGTTTACGTTTAATTTGCTACGATCGATAGAACCTAGCGGGGCATCTAAGCCTAGGCGCTCTTCACAGAATTTCTCATCTTCCCAAGCAGCTAAGGTTGATAGTACTTGTGAAGCAAAGGCTTCATGAATCTCATAAAAGTCAAAGTCTTGTAGAGTCAGACCAGCACGCTCAAGCATACGTGGTACCGCATAAGCTGGTGCCATTAGTAAGCCTTCTGTAGTACCAGATTTACCAATAAAGTCTACTGCTGCGGTTTCTTGATGGACGATATAAGCAAGTGGTTTTAGGCCATGCTCTTTTGCCCACTCATCAGTACCTAGTAGTACACAAGAAGCACCATCAGTAAGTGGTGTAGAGTTGGCAGCAGTCATCGTTGGATTTGCGTTTTTTCTGCCAAATACTGGCTTTAATTTACCCAATTTTTCTAATGTAGTATCTGGACGCAAGTTGTTATCACGAGTTAGGCCTTTGTATGGCGTGATCAAGTCGTCAAAGAAACCTTCGTCATAAGCGCGTGCTAGGTTTTGATGGCTGTTAAATGCAAGCTCATCCTGTGCTTCACGGCTGATATTCCACTCAAGCGTGGTAATCGCTTGATGATCGCCCATTGATAAGCCAGTACGTGGCTCACCATTTTGCGGTGAATCGATTAAGTCTTTTGGATTTAGACCCATTAGTGCTTTTAGACGTTGTTTGTTGTCTTTTGCCGCACCAAGTTTGATCAGTACTTTACGCAAGCCATCGCCGACAGCAATAGGAGCATCAGAAGTAGTATCTACACCGCCAGTGATTGCCGAATCGATCAGACCAAGTGCAATCTTGTTAGCAGAAGCAAAGGTCGCTTGTAAGCCAGTACCGCAAGCTTGTGAGATATCATAAGTCGGCGTATGTGGGTTTAGCGCGGTATTCAATGTCGCTTCACGAGTAAGGTTGATATCACGGCTAAGTTTCATGACTGCGCCAGATACCACTTCACCTACGGTTTCGCCTTGCAGGTTATAACGCTCAACCAAACCGTCCAATGCAGCGGTTAGCATGTCTGTGTTGCTAACATCAGCGTATGATCCGTTTGAGCGCGCAAATGGAATACGGTTGCCACCTAAGATCGCAACACGATTCAGATTTGAAGCCGGTTTAGTTTCGCTGGCTTTTTTAGCCGGAGCAGGTTTTTTGGCAGCAGTGGTTTCCACTTTTTCATCGACCGCTTTTTTGCTAGCAGGTTCTTTAGCGCTAGTATCTTTAGTCGAGGTGCTTTTTGCAGCGTTTTCTTTTTTGCTGTATCTGATTTTGTATCCGTTGCTTTAACAACTGTACTTTCAACAACAGGGCTATCTGGATGATTGTTTTTATTACTCATAATATTATCCTTAAAAAGTATGGGTAGAAGTAAAAAGTGATAGGTAATAATAAAAAATAGTTAAGTTATTTTATACAAGCAAATATTATCACTTATTACGCAATACAGCTGTTTATCATAAGGCGTTTTTTATTCACTTAATGTATCTCTTTAGCAAACTATGTGACGCTTGTATGAGGTCGGTAGTAGATTCATGACCATGACGCATCGCTCTAATAGACTGACTAGTAAGAAATATTAGCATTGCATAACAGTACGTTTGATAATATATTGTTATCAATAATTAAGTATGCCATAACCTATAGGTCAGATTTTAACATGTTATAGTGGCGCTTAACGCTGCTAAAAACGACTGGCTTGTATACTGACTTGTTTACAGATTGTTGTAGACATTATCTGTTTTTGGACTTGTTTATGAGGGAAGTGTATAGTTAGGCTAGTTTTGAGGCGATTTACTAAATTTAAATAATTACGATGTCAATGTCTCTATATAATAGATTCATTGCATTTTTTATTATTATACGAATCATTAATTATAAGGATTATATTATGTCAGACCGTTACGGTGATTTTGTTCAATCTTCTATTGGCAAAAAAGTAGCAAAAAATTTAGGTTTGCCGATGCCAACGACACTTGATCGTTTCGAAAGCGGCGAGCGTTTGGTGCGTGGTAGTGTATTGGTTGGCCGTGCTACTGGTGATGACAAAAGTGTCAGTGATTCTGTTGCCCGTATCCTGTCAGACGTGCATGCTGAAGTATATGTAAACAGCAGTGATGATATCAAAGACGCACTTGCTGATGCAGGCGTAGAGGCAAAAGCCAACACGGGCAGCGATGATCAATTCAAAGTATTGCTTTTTGATGCCAGTAATATCAGCAATGCTGAACAGCTAAAAGAGCTTTATGAGTTTTTCCATACAGTTGCACGCCGCGTAGAAAAATCAGGCCGTGTGGTTGTGGTTGGTCGTACGCCAGAGAACATCACGGATATTGAAACAGCAATGGCTCAACGCTCGCTTGAGGGCTTTGTAAAGTCAGTGGGCAAAGAGTTTAAACGCGGTATCACAGCGCAGCTGATTTATGTTGAAGAAGGCGCAGAGCAAAACCTAGATTCAACCTTACGCTTTTTACCTCAGCTCGTTCAGCTTATGTATCAGGACAAGTAGTACGTGTCAGTAAAGGCAGTTCAGTTGATGTCGACTGGAACCAGCCTTTGGGCGGCAAGACGATGCTAGTGACTGGCGCAAGTCGCGGTATTGGCGAAGCTATCGCTCGCGTATTGGCTCGTGAAGGGGCGCATGTTATCTGTCTAGATGTACCACAGCAGCAAGCTGACCTACAAAAAGTTGCTAGCGAAATCAGTGGCTCTGCTTTGACGGTAGATATCACTAGTGAAAACGCTGGTGCAGAAATCGCTGACGCTGCTCAAAAACGTGGTGGTCTAGATTCAGTCATCCATAATGCTGGCGTGACTCGTGATAAGACGTTGGCTAAGATGGATGAGAAAAAATGGAACATGGTCATCGATATCAACTTAGGCAGTATCGCTAGATTGAACCGCTACTTGTTGGACAATGACGTACTGAAAGAAAACGCACGTATCGTATGTGTGTCATCAATTTCAGGTATCGCGGGCAACATGGGTCAGACCAACTATGCCACTTCTAAAGCTGGGGTAATTGGTTTGGTTAACGCAACTGCCAAGCAATTAGAAGACAATGCTAAAGGCATGACGATCAATGCAGTCGCTCCTGGTTTCATCGAAACCCAAATGACAGAAGCCATTCCATTTGCTATTCGTGAAGCTGGTCGCCGCATGAACTCAATGAGCCAAGGCGGCTTACCAGTAGATGTGGCTGAGACTATCGCATGGTTTGCTTCACCTGCGTCTGGCGGTCTAAATGGCAACACGGTTCGCGTCTGTGGTCAAAGCTTACTTGGTGCGTAATGTTGATTAATTGACAGGTATATGTGAGAAATAAGGTACAGATAGAGACAGTAGTTGTATCATATAAGCTATTATTTCTCGTTTGTATCACATATGCTTACGAAATAATCTTTGATAAAGTGTAATAAAGCTGCCCAAGGGTGGCTTTTTTATGATAAAAACACAAGAACCAATAGCCAAACTATTTTTTGCTATTAAAGATACTCATGAGGTTGATTAAATTTAATGCTTATTAGATGATTTAATAGTAGGCTTTAGTCAATGACTGCAGATTATTTTTATATACGTTAAAGAACTTGTTCAAGCCACACTTAGGATGTACTTATGTCAGACAAACATTATGATGCGTTGCCAAAAGCGCACACCACTTATGCCAATATTGTCAAAAGCTTATTGCCTATCGGTAATGGCGGCAAGGTTAGTAGAGACCAGTTGCCACAATCTACTTACTATGTAGATGACTTGCATATCGATCAAGAAAACCTAGATGACTATCGCAAAATTTGCGGCTTTGCTGATGATGGCAAAGTGCCAGCGACTTACTTCTCGGTATTGTCACAGACGCTGCAGATGAACATGATGGTCAAAGAGCCATTCCCATTTGCCATGTTAGGTCTTGTTCACGTTGATAATAGCGTCACCCAGTATCGTCCGATTGGAGAGCGTGAAACGGTAGCAATGTCGGTCACTTTTGATAACCTGCGCGATCATGCCCAAGGTCAGCAGTTTGACTTCGTGACTATCGTAAAGTCAGAAGATGAAGTCATCTGGGAAGGTACGTCGACTTATTTATCACGTAGCAAAAAACCTAGCAGTAAAGATAAGAAGAGCGTGCCGCGTCCAGTCATGGTCAAGCCTGAAGTAAACGAAGCAGGTGTTCATAGCATTTTTGAAGTGCCAGAAGATATCGGTCGTCGTTATGCTTTTGTCTCAGGCGATTTTAACTTGATTCATTTGCATCCACTATCAGCACGTGCGTTTGGTTTCCCTAAAGCGATTGCGCACGGTATGTGGTCAAAGGCTAAGTGCCTTGCTCTGATGGGTGACTTGCCTGATGCTTACACAATTGACGTCTCATTTAAGCTGCCTATCTTTTTGCCAGCTGAAGTAGAGCTGATTGCTGAGCCAGTAGCCCAGCTCAAAAACGTAGATGATACTTGTGAGTTTGGACTGTATAGCTCTAAAAACAATAAACCGCATTTGGCGGGTGTTGTAACCTTAAATAGCGACAGCAAGTAATATAAACATCATAAAGCTTCTATTTTAACAGCCATATTTAACGTACATATTTATTATTATGACTTCACAAAACATGCCTTCAGAAGAAAACGTGATAGACGTAGATCAAACAGATAGCTCGATAGCAACCGATACGGTCGCTGCTAACGATAGCGGCGCTAACATTCATGTTAGTGCCGATAATGGCGTTGATTTGGCCGATATCTTTGAGCCTTATTTTCGTCCAGATGCAAACACTATCGTGTGCGGTACATTAGATGACGAAAAAGTTGCGGCTTTAGCGAAAGCAGGTGTCGAGCTGGTCATCAACTTGCAGCCTGATGACGAATTAAGCTTTGATGAGGCATCAGCAGTTGAGCAAGCAGGTATGCACTACGAACAGCTGCCTATCAGCGGTGCTAAAGAGCTAAAGCAGCTTAAGATATTGGCGTTTGATAATGTATTACGCCAGCACCATGGCAAAAAATCGCTATGCACTGTGGGTCGGGTAATAGAGTAGGAGCTGCAATAGCGCTGCGGGCAGGATGGTTGCGTGGACGTAAGATGGATACAGCGATGGAACGTGGTCGCAGTCATGGTTTGACCAAGCTTGAACAAGAAGTTCATAATCGTTTGCTAGTACCGCGTTAACTAAATTTACAGCACTGCATTTCAATGCTGTCTTAGACGTGAGTAAACTCTAAAAATAACATCAAAATAAATAATAAAAAAGGCGACCAATGGGTGGCCTTTTTTATTGGCTCACAATTCATTTATACTGGTTCAAATATTTTATATAGCTTACGTATTCCTATCATCTTAAAAATAGAATAATTCATATCACTGGAGCAAGGTAATAATAATGGATCATAATACAGAAAATTCTAATACATCTATAAATGCTGAATTTCAAAAAAATTACAGCAATTATTGACAGATTTACAGCTTGATGATGTACCTGCTGGCGGGGCTGTGGCCGTGTATCAGGCAGGTCAGTGTATTGCGCAAGTCAGTACAGGTATGGCGCGTCCTGATATGCCGTGGCAGCCTGATACGTTGGCCATTAATTTTTCTACTGGTAAAGGAGTATTGGCAACATTGGTTCATGTGCTGGTTTCGCAGCAACTGCTTGAATATGACAAACCTATTGCCCATTACTGGCCAGAATTTGCTGCAAACGGAAAAGACCAAATTACGTTGCGACAAGTCATGCCACATCAGGCCGATTTGTTTTCGATTCAAAGTATCGATGTCGATAGCGAGACGGTACTCGATTGGAATACGATGCTGCGTCACATTGCAGCGATGCCTATTACCTCTCCCGAAGATGCGCCCAAATATGATAGCGCTTATAGTGCGTTGATCTATGGCTGGGTATTGGGCGGCGTAGTAGAGGCGGTCACAGATCTATCATTCGCTGAAGCACTGCGCCAGTATCTAACAGAGCCTCTGGGTATTGCCGACAGCTGCTATTTTGGTGTGCCAGATAGCAAAGTAGATCAGGTGGCAAAATTAGCCAAAGATTTTGAAGAATCAGAGGATACGAGTGCTCAATTAAAATCGAGACGTCAAAAACCAACCTTAAAAGTAGACTCTCAAGAAACTTTACGTACTTATGCAAGCTTACCTAGTTATCATTACTGGCAACAGAAAATGCTAAATGACAAACGTGCAGCTGAGACGCAAAGTAGCCTAGATGACAGCCTAGATAGCTCTGATATTGATAACGTACAACATGTATTAAATACTGCACGTATTAATAGCTTATATTTCAATACCACTCAGCTTAATCTAAAAAACTATAAGGTAGCGCTGATACCTGCTGGCAAACATGCCCTTGATTATCATAACCGTCAAACATTACAGGCGGTCATTCCAGCGGCAAATGGTGTCGCTTCCGCTAAAGCACTGGCAACGATTTATGCAATGCTCGCTAATGGCGGTGTATGGCAAGGAAAAACGCTGATTGATGGTACTACTTTTAAGCAGTTATCTACTCCGCAGGTTGAGGGTTTAGATGCGGTTATGCCAGCAGCTATGAAATGGCGATTGGGCTACCATAGATTATTTAGTTTGTATGCTAACAATGATGATACGGATAAGGGAATGAGTCCTGCTTTATCAGGATTTGGGCATATGGGGTATAACGGTTCGGTTGCTTGGTGCGACCCTGAGCGCCAATTGTCATTTGCTTTTATTCATAATTTTGATACCACTATGCTCAATGACGTTCGTCAGTTTGCGCTGACAGAAGCCGTCTTGAGCTGGGTAGAAAAGATACTTTAATAATGCAAACTTCAATCGCGAATTTATTCTATTTCAAATATAAGCAGCATTAATTTTAATGCTGCTTGTTTGGTGTCATTTTAAGCAGTCTCGATGCGCTAAGACCGTGGATAAAGATAGAAGTCAAAATGACAATCGAACAGACAATCCACAATTTAAGCGCATCTTCATCCGCGAAGAAACCTTGATTGAGCGCATAGGACAGATAATATAGAGTACCAATACCGCGAATACCCAAAGCCGATATTGCGTATTTCTCGGTATGTGGTAAGTTCAATCCTGATAAGGCAATAAAACCTCCAATCGGCCGTATGAGTAGTAAGAAGGTAAAGCTGACGATATAGACGCGCCATGTCAACTCGACACCTGCTTGTAACCCTTGACCGAGGAACATGCCAAAGATAACCAGCACTAATGACATCAATAAGCCTTCTGATTGCTCAGCGAAATCATGCAGTTTTTGATGATAAGTATGCTCACACTCCGAGCGACGAAACGCAAATGCTGCCACAAATACAGCGATAAAGCCATAACTGTGTACATACTCTGCAAGACCATAGGCTAGTAGCGTCAACGCAATAACCACATAACCTTGCGAGATGGTAGTCTCACGGGTATGTTTAGAAAACACGACTTTGGCCAATAATTTACCAACCAATACACCTACCACTACACCTGCGCCAATCTTCCATAAGACATCATGAGTAAACCACGACCATAGCATCTCGTAAGTAAAGGCTTTGCCTTCACTGAATGCTTCCGCAATTTTAATCGCTAGGTACACAAACGGAAAAGCCAGACCATCGTTCAACCCTGCCTCTGACGTTAAGGTAAAGCGCGGTGTGTCTTCTCCTCCTGTATTGGGAGGTCCCACCTGAATGCTCGACGCTAACACGGGATCAGTAGGTGCTAGTACTGCACCTAATAGAATAGCAGCACCAAGGCTCAAACCAAACGCGTAATACCCCAAGACTGCCATCGCAAAAATACCAATAGGCATGGTAATGAGTAGCAGTCTTACTGTTGGTCGCCACAATCGCCAAGACAACTCTGTGTCGATTTTAATACCGGCACCAACCAATGAGACCAATACAACAATCTCAGTCAGTTTCTCGATGAGTAAACCGTTATCAAGTGGGTCTAAAAAGGATAAAGACGTCCACCAGTAGCCCATCATCAGACCGAAGCTGACTTGGAGCATCGGTAACGAGATAGAAGTGCGCTTAAAAATAACAGGAAACAAGGCCCCGAGTAAAAAGGCAATCCCGCAGATTAATAAGAATAAGTTATATTTTTCAATCATAAGGTTTACGCACGTCGTTATGTTTTAAGGGTCGATTTTATGAGGGTAATTCTATATATTGATGACAATTCACAGCAATAGTTGATAGTCAGTCACTGATACTCTTTATCATGACGTCAAAATAAAATAATTACCGCAAAAAATAGTTATCAAAACGACAGCTACGTTGTTTTTTGGTGAAAAAAGCCTGCATTGCGCAGGCTTAATATGTTTTTATCAGTATGTCTGGAGCATTGATAGCTTACAGACTAGCGCTCCACTTGACTCACGTCACGTACGGCACCAGTATCAGCGCTGGTAGTCATAGCCGCATAAGCACGTAATGCTGGCGAGACATGACGATCACGGTCGACAGGCTTCCATGCATCACGACCACGCGCTTCCATAGCTTCTCGGCGAGCAGCTAAGTCTGCATCGCTTACTTGCATGTTGATGGTACGATTTGGGATATCGATATGAATACTATCGCCTTCTTCAACCAAACCAATCGCACCGCCTTCAGCAGCTTCTGGGCTAGCATGACCAATTGATAGACCTGATGTACCACCAGAGAAACGACCATCAGTCAGTAGGGCGCATTCTTTACCCAATCCTTTGACTTGAGATAAGTCGTTGGATAAAGCATTTCTTGCATACCAGGGCCGCCTTTAGGGCCTTCGTAGCGAATGATGACCACATCGCCTGCAACGATTTGATCAGCCAATACCGCAGCAACCGCATCATCTTGTGATTCAAATAGTCGCGCACGACCAGTAAAGGTCAAGATGCTTTCGTCAACGCCTGCAGTTTTGACCACGCAGCCGCGCTCAGCGATATTGCCATATAATACGGCTAAGCCGCCATCTGTAGAGTAGGCGTGTTTGGCACTACGGATACAGCCTGACTCACGGTTGACGTCGAGGTTTGACCACTCTTTTGATTGTGAAAATGCTTCTGTGGTACGTACGCCACCAGGAGCAGCAAGGAAGCGAGCGCGTGCCTCATGATTGTCAGGGTTCATGATGTCCCACTTATCGATCGCTTCTTTCATCGTGGCGCTATGGATAGTTGGCACGTCAGTTTTTAGTAACTCAGCGCGATCAAGCTCAGCGAGTAATGCAAATACACCGCCAGCACGATGCACATCTTCCATATGGTATTTCTGTGAAGCAGGCGCTACTTTTGCCAGACAAGGCACACCGCGACTTAGACGGTCAATATCAGCCATCTTAAAGTCGATTTCTGCTTCATTGGCCGCAGCAAGTAGATGCAAGATGGTATTGGTTGAGCCGCCCATAGCGATATCTAAGCTCATGGCATTTTCAAAAGCGGCTTTGGTAGCGATAGAGCGTGGTAGCACAGAGTCATCATCTTGCTCATAACGACGCTTGGCTAATGACACAATGGTACGACCCGCTTCTAAAAATAGCTCGCGGCGCAATGAATGAGTAGCTAGCAGTGAGCCATTACCTGGTAGTGCTAGGCCTAAAGCTTCGGTCAAGCAGTTCATCGAGTTGGCGGTAAACATACCAGAGCATGAGCCACAAGTAGGGCAGGCTGAGGCTTCAATAGCAGCGACGTCTTCATCACTGATGCTATCATCAGCAGCGTCCATCATCGCATCGACAAGGTCAAGTTTGCGAACAGCACTGCTGTCACTACTATCAGTATTATGGCTCTTACCAACGGTACTAGCTAATATTTTGCCCGCTTCCATTGGGCCACCTGAGATAAACACCACTGGAATGTTAAGGCGCATGGCGGCCATCAACATACCCGGAGTGATTTTGTCACAGTTAGAAATACAAACTAGTGCATCTGCACAGTGAGCATTGACCATATACTCGACAGAATCAGCGATCAAATCACGGCTTGGTAGCGAGTACAACATACCGCTATGGCCCATCGCAATACCATCGTCAACCGCAATGGTATTGAACTCTTTTGCAACGCCGCCTGCTTGCTCAATCTCACGGGCGACCAGCTGTCCAAGGTCTTTTAGATGCACATGGCCGGGTACAAACTGGGTAAAAGAGTTAGCAATCGCAATGATTGGCTTGCCAAAGTCGCCGTCAGTCATGCCGGTTGCACGCCATAATGCGCGCGCGCCTGCCATATTACGACCGCCGGTAGAGGTTTTTGAGCGATAATCCATGTGATATTCCTTACAAATAGGCGGGGTTGTTAAAATGTGCACCCTCAGTTTTAATAGGGATAGTGTGCTTTTTATAGAGAGTGAGTACTAGTGAATAATACTAATTCGTTACCATACCATTAGATATGAATAACTAAAAACAATATGCTAATAACAGTGAATTAATAATAATGAATTAATAATCACAAGCGATGAGCGAAAAAACAGTTATTCAAAATAGCTATTCAATACGTTCTAATATGGCTTTGTCAAACCAAGGAAGATCGGCTTTGTCTGCTTCTAGTTTTACAATGGCTGCAAGCGCATGAGTAGCCAGTAGCTGTTGATAATCGCCACTAGCTTCAATCGTCAGCAATGATTCGGCAGGTAGTGCTTGCGTATTGGGGTTTTGCTCGTCAATACTAATTAATATTTGCTTAGTGTTTTTATACAGGACGTCTACACGACCAAAAAACTGCCAGTCTTTAAAAGCGGCAATAATAGCGTCGGCAGCATCTTTGGTATATATCTGCTGAGTCTCTTTACCCGTATTGGTCCAATGTAGCCGTACGGCCAATTGCAATGCCTCACTAAATACTACCAACGAGCCAATAATTTTTACATGCCAAGGACTGGTCAGCAGCTCCTTGTCAATGCCAATTAACTTGGCAGCTTGATGAGCCGACATGGGTGTATTGAATTGAAGCAGTAGCTCAGGAGTGAGTGGGTGCGTTTGTTTGATCGCATCATCTAAACTGTCATAGTGATACAAAAAGGGCAGTGGCAAATCTTGCGTGACAGTCCTCTTTATAATTTTGCAATTGTGTATCTGCCAGCTGATGGCTTTATCAGTCAATGCTTCTGCTAATATGATAGCGTTCGGATCGATGGTTTGAGTATCACTTTCACTCTCAATATCAGAGTATTCTTCCTGATTATCAAGGGTTATAGCAGTGTTATCCATATCTGGTTGAGTCGGCAAAGTAGGCAAATCCATAAACATAGCGTTATTAAAATAGAGGGTTAATATAACATTTTAAGGGCATGACCCGCCAATAAATTAGTGAGCTAGCATGGTTGGAATATGGCTTGATATTTTTCAAATTCGATTGTCATACTGACTTGTACTAAAACTATATTTCGTCCACTATATGACAGATGCTTTTATCTATTTTGGATAGCTATTAAGCTATTCAATAACTAATAATAAAACTCTTAAAGGAACAAGTGATGACTGAAGTAAATCAAAAGACTGCTTATGACGACAATAATATTTTTGCCAAAATGTTAGATGGTGATATTCCGTATCACAAAGTATATGAAGATGATAAAACGCTCGCTTTTATGGATATCATGCCGCAAGCAGAAGGCCATGTATTGGTGATACCGAAGCAAAAAGCTGTTGATTTGGCCGATCTGGAGCCAGAGTATGCCGCTGCGGTATTGATGACGTCTAAAAGGTCATGCAAGCCCAGCGTCAAGTGTTTGAGCGTGAAGGCGTTATCCAAATGCAGTTGAATGGCTCACAAGCAGGTCAAACGGTTTTTCATTATCATGTGCATCTCATTCCATCAAGTATCCATGAGTTAGGACGTCATGCAGTGACCCAAGCCGACAACAATGATTTGGCAGATATTGCGCAGAAGTTGGCGGTAGTGATTGATGCCTAGTCAGGAAACAGAGTGCTTCTGTTTAGGTATAAAAAATATTGGTATTTACAAATTAGCGAGCATTTATAGATTATAAATCACTAAAAAATACATATACAATCAAAAGGCAGCTAGCAAGCTGCCTTTTTTATTTTCTTGGTAATAGTCATGTAACATTCGTTAAAGTCATGTTACGAGTTGAACGCTTGTCTAGGGTTTTGGAAAAGAGTGTGATAATTATTATAACCATTCACACACATTTTCTAATCTTTGCCTTAATTAAAATTTTTTATAAAAAGGCATCGTCAAATTTTGAGGATATTATCTTTCATGAGTAAATTACCTCGTTCGACTATTTTATTACCAGTCTTTGTACCTGCAGCAATTATTATGCTGTTATTGGTCATTGGTACCGCGATCAATCCTGAAGCAGCGGGTGCTCTGTTTAGTGATGTGCTTAGCTTTACGACCGAGACCTTCGGCTGGTTTTATATGCTGGCAGTGGCGCTGTTTTTGATGTTTATTATTGTACTGGCGTTTTCGTCTTATGGCAGTATCAAGCTGGGCCCTGATCATGCTGAGGCGGAGTACGGATTTCTTGAATGGTTTGCCATGCTGTTTTCGGCAGGTTACGGGATTGCGCTACTGTTTTATGGGGTAGCGGAACCAGTGATGCACTTTTCTAGTCCGCCAATGTCGGATCCGCAGACTATCGCCGCGGCAAAAGAGGCGATGCAAATTGCGTATTTTCATTGGGGTTTTCATATTTGGGCAATTTATGGTGTCGTTGGTTTATCACTAGCTTATTTTGCGTTTCGTCATGGTCTACCATTATCAATACGCTCGACACTGTATCCGATTATTGGTGACAGGATTCATGGCCCTATCGGTCATACAGTCGATGTGTTTGCGATATTGGGTACGATGTTCGGTATTGCTACCAGTCTTGGCTTGTCGGTGTCGCAAATTAATGCGGGACTCAATTATCTATTGCCAGATATCATTCCAGTGAATACGACCGTGCAGGTGATTGCCATTGCCTTGGTGACCGCCGCGGCATTGGTATCGGTATTGGCAGGTATGGATAAGGGTGTAAAACGCTTATCTATTTTAAATATGCTATTGGCAACTGCGCTGATGCTGTTCGTATTTGTTTTCGGTCCGACCATTTTTATCTTAAATGCCTTTATGGAAAATACAGGTAGCTATTTGGGTAATATCGTTGAACGTACCTTTAGCTTGCAGGCATACGAAAATAGCAATTGGATCGGCAGCTGGACTTTATTTATTTTTGCATGGACGATTGCATGGGCGCCTTTTGTGGGTCTGTTTATCGCCAAGATTAGCCGTGGCCGTACTATTCGTGAGTTCGTATTGGGTGTGATGCTAGTACCGACCTTCTTTACGTTCTTCTGGTTTTCGGTGTTTGGTGATACCGCGCTACACATGATTATGGTCGATGGTTATACCTCATTAATCAGTGAAGTACAAAACAACCAAGCGATTGCTTTGTTTAAATTGTTAGAGAATCTACCGTTTACTGAATTTGTGTCGTCGTTGACCATTTTATTGATTATTACCTTTTTTGTGACGTCATCGGATTCTGGCTCATTGGTAATTGACTCGCTAGCGGCAGGTGGTCGCAGTGATACACCATGGTGGCAGCGTAGCTTTTGGGTAGTGACTGAAGGTGCTGTCGCAGCAGTATTACTACTTGCAGGCGGTTTAGAAGCCCTACAAACAGCAGCTATCGTTAGTGCGTTACCATTTGCGATTATTATTCTTATTTCTATGTTTGGTATGTGGCGTGCGCTGCGTATCGAAGGACATCGTAATCAGAGCCTTGGTAATGACAACAGACTGCCGCCGCATCTACTCAAACCGTCTGCATGGCGCGAGCGTATTGATTATATAACCGATAAGCCAACGCGTGAAAAGGTCTTAAGTTATATCAAAGAAGTGGTGATGCCTTCGATGATGGAAGTGTCGTCTAAATTTGCAGAAACTGGCTGGACGACTGAGGTCAACTATGACGCGGTCAATAACCGTGCGGTGCTTGAGTTACAACGCGGTGACGATGTCGAGTTTTGGTATGAGGTGCGCTTATCTGAGCATGATGCGCCTGACTATTATACTGAAGACAGTGCAGATACTTTGCCACAAGAGCATCATCATCGCGCTGAGGTGTATCTACGCCGTGGTGGTCAGACCTATGACTTATACGGCTACAAATCTGAATCAGTGATTAATGACATTATTGATCAGTTTGAGAAGTATTTACATTTCCTCAATGTATCGCCTGATAGCCTGCCGTGGCGCATGCAAGAGCATGATGATGACATCACACTAGAGCAGGGCAGTGTGCTTGATAAATAATGCATGAAATGTATCAAAAACGAGTAATGCTTATGCAAGCTATTCACGTTAATCGCTTGCAATAAACGCAGGAATCCTTAGAATAACGGCTTGTTTTCCTTACAAATCAAGCCGTTTTTTTTATGTCTATTGATTCTCCCATTTTACCTTCGTCCTCGACTTTGTCTGATCATCCGCTATTACAGCCATTAAATATCGGTGGCCTGACGATTGAAAATCGTTTGATGGTCGCACCGATGGCAGGCGTGACGGATAATCCTTTCCGCCGATTGTGTAAATCATTTGGCGCAGGTCATGCGGTCAGCGAGATGATCATCGCTGATACGGCCCTTTATGCACGCAAAAATCCTTGTACCGTGCCAATTTTGATAATGAGATTGCGCCTATTTCGGCACAGATAGCAGGTGCTGAGCCGGACAAACTGGCTGAAGCGGCACGATATCAGATTGATAATGGTGCACAGATTATCGATATCAATATGGGCTGTCCGGCCAAGAAGGTCTGTCGTAAGCTGGCAGGTTCTGCATTGTTGCAAGACGAAGATTTGGTCGCGCGCTTGCTAGATGCCACGGTCAATGCGGTGGATGCACCTGTCACGCTAAAGACACGTCTAGGGTTTGAGAATGGTCGTGAAAATATCTTACGAGTCGCTAAGCGTGCTGAGCAGGCAGGCATTGCAGCAATTGCTATTCATGGCCGTACACGTGAAGACATGTATACAGGCAATGCACGATATGAGCTAATACGCGAAGTCAAAGAAAGTATCAGTATTCCTGTCATTGCCAATGGCGATATCGATAGCGCACAAAAAGCCCAACACGTCTATGAGATGACAGGCTGTGATGCGGTGATGATTGGGCGTGCTGCACAAGGGCAGCCGTGGATATTTCGCGATATTGAGCATTTTTTGCGTACTGGCGAGCGTCTAGAGGCACCAAGCGTTAGTGAAATAAAAGAGATCGTACTGGCCCATTTGCAAGAGCTCTATGATTTCTACGGAGAGTACTCAGGCTGCCGTATCGCTCGCAAACATATTGCATGGTATACGACAGGTATTCCAAACTCTAACGCCTTTAGACAGGCGATGTATGGTGAAGAAAGTACGGTTGGGCAATTCAAAGTGGTCGAGACTTTTTTACAGGCGCACGAATAGTAATCGCTTAAATCTTGTTTTATAAACTCGTGCTAATTACTTTTAATAGTGCTTTTACGTGTTGCCTTTTGATAGCTCTTTTATCTAACAGCTATGCTTTATCGATTGGCACAGTATCAGTATCAGGCTGTTTGTCAGGCGCAGGTTTTCTATTTTGCCAAGGGAATCGACCTTCTAATTCAACCTGTAACGATAAGCTTAAAAAGGTTCGAATCAGTACGATAAAACCTAGCACCAGTACGCTGCGTAGCGATGGCTCAGTGACGACAGTAGCCACGATATCAGCGGCGATTAGCACCTCTAATCCCAACAATATAGACTTGCCTACGGTCTGTCTGATCTCTACATAAGTATCATTATTAAAATGCCTCGACGATCGAAAAGCCCTATATAAAGCAAGAAATAGCCCAAAAAACATAATGAGGACGCCAATGACTTCGATCATTTTGGCAATTAAGTCGATATAGTGAGTTAGTGTGTCTATCAAAGCAGGTACTCCTCATAATTGATTAGAAAAAGCTTAGCACTTAGCACTTAGCACTTAGCACTCAGCACTTAGCACTCAGCACTTAGCACTCAGCACTCAGCACTTAACACTTAACACTTAGTAATTAACAATAAGCTAAAAATGTATGTATAAATATTTATGTCGACGAAATTTGTAAAAGTCCCGTTAGCTAATGCCCACTATGGTTTTGTTCACTCCATACGACATTTTTTTGCTATGCTATAACCGAATACCAATAACTATAGAGTAAACGAAAAGGACTTTTTATGGCCAATCTCTCGAAAAAGCAATTACCAAAGCCGTCAAAGGCAAGAATATTATCATCACAGGCGCTTCAAGTGGTATCGGCGAGCGTACGGCTTTTTTGCTCAGTGAATGCGGCGCGCATGTTATTTTGCTGGCCCGTACTGAAGATAAGCTAAAAATGGTCAAAGAAAACATTGAAACACTTGGTGGCACGGCCAGTTATTATCCATGTGACCTGACCAATATGGATGAGATTGAAAAAACCAGTGAAAAGATTTTGGCTGACTTTAAGCATGTTGATGTACTAGTCAACAATGCAGGACGTTCGATTCGCCGTTCAGTGCATGAGTCGGTCAACCGCTTTCATGACTTTGAACGTACCATGGAGATTAATTATTTTGGCGCGGTCAAAATCATTCTTGGTTTCTTGCCAACGATGATTGGTCGCCAGACCGGTCAAATCGTGAATATATCTTCGATTGGGGTATTGGCAAATAGTCCGCGCTTTTCAGCGTATGTCGCGTCAAAGGCTGCCTTAGATGCATTTAGTCGCTGTTTGGCTGCTGAAGTCAAAGGCGATAACATCAGAGTGACCAATATCTTTATGCCACTTGTACGTACCCCGATGATTGCGCCAACCAAGCTATATCGCTATATGCCAGCACTGATGCCTGACGAAGCAGCGATGATGGTCGCAAAAGCCATCGTTCATAAGCCAAATAGCATTGCTAGTAATATGGGTAGATTTGCCTCGGCGACTTATTCACTGGTACCAGCCTTTAACGTTGGCGTCCAGTCCATTGGTTATCGCATTTTCCCAAGTTCGACAGCTGCACAAACGACGGATAGCAAGCCTAACCTTGCTCAGCGCGCCTTTGCCAAAATTCTTCCTGGTGAGCATCACTAGAATCAATTTGTTATCAGGCTCAAATTTGAATAAGAAGGATACTACGGTATCCTTTTTTATGCCTCAAATACTCTTAAGCAGTATAAAAGCCTTCTTCACCGCCAGTATGTGAAAGGCTTAGTTATACGTTAAATAAACCTTTAAAACTTCCGCTGTTAAATTTCCTTTATATCTAAGTTTCAGGAAGATGAATAAAATTCATCTTATGTTTAAATTGTATCGTTTTTATTCATGTTTAGATTTCGGTATGATTCACCTCATACACAGATTTGGTTTTATCTCAGATAAATAAGGTAGCGAATCACCATGAGTAAAGAATTCAATTGTTCAATTAAGCACATTCGTTTTGACGAAAACTATCAGCCTGCAGATAGCACGCGTTTGACGACTAACTTTGCAAATTTGGCACGCGGCGAGCACCGCCAAGAGAACTTACGCAAAACGTTAACCATGATCAATAACCGCTTTAATGCATTGGCGCATTGGGATAATCTGACAGCAGATCGTTATTCTGTTGAAGTTGATATCATCTCTGTCGATCTAGATGTTAAAGGCAATGGTCAGACGTTTCCTATTATCGAAACGCTAAAAACAACGATTGTGGATCACAAAGAAAACAAGCGTATCGACGGCATGGTTGGCAACAGTTTCTCCTCTTACGTGCGTGATTATGATTTTAGTATTGTGTTACCAGAGCATCGCGACAAAAACCTAGCATCCATAACGCCAGATAATTTTGGTGAGTTGCACGGCAAGCTGTTTCAATATTTATTGAACTCAGAGGCTTACAACGCTCATTTTCACAAAAAACCAGTGATTTGCCTGAGCGTGTCAACCAGCAAGACTTACTACCGTACTGTCAATCAGCATCCTGTATTGGGCATTGAGTACAAGCAAGATGAATACTCGTTGACCGACGACTATTTTCATAAAATGGGCTTAACGGTACGTTATTTTAAGCCTGAGGGTAGCGCCGCGCCATTAGCATTTTATTTTGCAGGGGACTTGCTCAGTGATTACACTGATCTTGAGCTGATTAGTGCAATCAGTACCATGGAGACCTTTCAGAAGATCTACCGTCCTGAGATTTACAATGCCAACTCAAGCGCTGGTCAAGTGTATCAACCTAGCCTGAATTACCAAGACTATTCATTGACGCAAGTAGTTTATGACCGTGCCGAACGCAGTCAAATGGCAGTGACCCAAGGCAGATTTACCGAGACGCATTTTATTAAGCCGTATCAAACAATCCTTGAGGAATGGGCTGCAAGCTATGATGTAACAGGCGAGACTGCTCAAAAAGAAGCCGCTGACAAGAAAACGGCTAGGAAGCAAGCTGCTTAACTGAGCATCACTCATCAATATAATAAAAAATAAATTAATCAGAAGATAAATCGTATGAAACTACTATTACCGACGTCTACCGCTGGCAGCTTACCAAAACCGTCTTGGCTAGCAGAACCAGAGAAAATTTGGTCACCTTGGGCGTTAGAGGGCGAGCAGTTGCTTGAAGCCAAGCAAGATGCGCTGCGTGTATCATTGCAAGAACAGCAGCATGCAGGGATTGATATTGTCAGTGATGGCGAGCAGACCCGTCAGCACTTTGTGACTACGTTCATCGAGCACCTTGATGGTGTTGACTTTGAGAAGCGTGAAACGGTCAAAATCCGCAATCGCTATGATGCGAGTGTGCCATCAGTCGTTGGTGCGGTGAGCCGTCCGAAGTCCGTTTTCGTTGATGATGCCAAATTTTTACGTCAGCAAACTGATCAGCCAATCAAATGGGCGTTGCCAGGGCCGATGACGATGATTGATACGTTATATGACGGTCATTATAAAAGCCGTGAAAAATTGGCTTGGGAATTTGCTAAAATCCTGAACCAAGAGGCAAAAGAATTAGAAGCGGCTGGCGTCGATATTATCCAGTTTGATGAGCCAGCATTTAATGTATTCTTTGATGATGTGAACGACTGGGGTATTGCAACTTTAGAGCGCGCCATTGAAGGCCTAAAATGTGAGACAGCTGTCCATATTTGCTACGGCTATGGCATCAAAGCCAATACCGATTGGAAAAAGACACTGGGTTCAGAGTGGCGCGAATACGAAAAAGCGTTCCCTAAATTGCAACAGTCGAAAATTGATATTATCTCACTGGAGTGTCAAAACTCACGTGTACCTATGGATCTGATTGAGCTGATTCGTGGTAAAAAGTGATGGTCGGTGCCATTGATGTGGCAACCAACACTATCGAGACACCAGAAGAGGTAGCAGATACGCTACGCAAAGCGCTACAATTTGTCGATGCTGACAAGCTGTATCCTGCGACCAACTGCGGCATGGCACCTTTGTCTCGCCAAGTCGCACGTGGTAAGCTCGCAGCCTTAAGCGCTGGTGCTCAAATCGTTCGTCAAGAACTGACTGCTTAGAGTTTAGCCGTTTAGGAAATTCTATTTAAAGAATTTCCCTTACAAAACTAAAATTGAAGCACAATTTTTTAACGTTATTTTTTAACGTTTCTCGGGATTGAAGCAATGATTAAAGATAGGATTGACGCGACCGACTTTAGAGATGCTATGTCTTTGCTAACGACTGCGGTCAATGTGGTGACCACAGCAGGTGCGACGGGCATGCATGGGTTTACAGCATCGGCAGTATGTAGTGTCACAGACACACCGCCGACCTTGCTGGTCTGTATGAATCAAACGTCTCGGTCACATGGCTATTTTCTGGAAAACAAGATTTTAAGTGTCAATGTGTTAGGCGCGCAACATGAGCAGCTGTCCAATGCTTTTGCCTCTAAGCTGTGTTCAGAAGAACGGTTTGAATATGGTTCTTGGACACAATTACAAACAGGCGCTCCTGTATTGGAGGATGCCTTGGTCAGCTTTGATTGTGAGATTGAACAAATTCAAGAAGTTGGCACGCATAGCGTCTTTATGTGCCGCGTTGTCGCCATCAATCAGGCTGAGCCACAAGGCGGAACTGATGAAGGGTTGGTTTATTTTAATCGTGCCTATTCTAGAGTGGGGCAAGTAGAGCTTATTTAATCCAATACCTATTATCCAACACCTAAGCCTATGGGCTATTGCTCGTTCAATATTGAGCAGTCGTTTAACTATAATTATCATCTCATTAAATCTAAATAAGAAGTAACTATCCTGTGGAATTAATAACTTTTTTAATAATAGGGGCGCTAGCAGGATTTGCTGCAGGGCTATTTGGAGTAGGCGGTGGCACTATTATCGTACCACTGCTATTTATTGTCTTTACGCAAATGGGTTACAGTCCTGACAGTATTATGCACTTGGCCTTGGGTACTTCACTAGCGACTATCATCGTTACATCCATAAGCTCGCTCATGGCGCACAATAAGAAAGGCGCAGTCATGTGGCCTGTCTTTAAAAATCTGACGCCAGGTTTAGTAATAGGCTGTTTTTTAGGGGCAGGGATAGCAGGACAGATATCTGGGTTGTATCTTCAGTTGATTGTTGGTGTGTTTTTGCTTTGGGTCGCTTATAAAATGTTTATGGGTGGCAAAAAGAAAGCAAATAACGATGCTGGTAATGTTCATATAGCTTTGCCTTCAAAACCTAAGCAATTAGCAGCAGGGGCTGGCATCGGTATCGCTTCTGCTATTTTTGGGATTGGCGGTGGTAGCTTAACCGTACCTTATCTCACGCGTTACGGTGTGGTGATGCAAAAAGCCGTTGGAACCTCAGCCGCTTGTGGTTTACCTATCGCCATTGCAGGTGCGCTAGGATTTATGTTCTTTGGCATGCAAGCTCAAGTCGACGTGCCCAATACGATTGGCTTTGTTCACATCTATGCTTTTTTAGGCATTAGCATTATGAGCTTCTTTACCGCCAAGCTAGGCGCAAAAGTCGCTCACGCATTATCGCCGCAGTTGCTGAAAAAATGCTTTGCGGTACTATTGACCGTCGTAGGCTGTTACTTCTTATATAAAGGATTGCTCTAAGTAATTTGAGATTAATGGACGCTTGAAAGGATTCAAGGGCAGGTTTCAATTAGCATACCGACTAGCTACATTCTTAAATTGTAGCTAGTCGGTATGCAGTTTTATAGAAGGTATGTTGATTCAGTCCTTTATTTAGCTAAATCACTTAACCAAATACTCGCCATAATATCCAAAATATTCCTATCATCAAGACAGCGATCACGAGCAATCGTTTTAGCCAATAAGGTAGTAGGGGTTTCTTATAGCCTAAGTCATTCAACTGACTATCGACACCGTCTTGCAGCCCCTTAAACCCTTGACTCTGTTTGGTGGTTTTAACACGATTTTTTACCAATGGTCCAGGCTCGTCTTCCTCTTGCTCTCTATCAAAGCTAATGGCTTGATTTGGAATGCCTTGTTTACTAGCGATGGTATTGAGCTTCTGTTGTTGCTTTACTTTCAGTTGGGTCTCATAAGCATCAATTCTACTTTTGGCTTCATCCATACTGATGTTTTCGTCTGCCGCCAAAGTTTTAATGGCCATTACTAGGTTGTTTTTTTCGACCATCATAATGACGTCTCTTGGCAACTTGGTATTGACCGGTTTTGCGCTAGGGTCGGGGTTAAACATGACTGTCCTTATTACGGCGTATAAGTGTGAATGAGTAATATGCTCATTATAACCATGTTAGATAAGCAATGTTCAAGCAAAAAATACCGCGGCCACTATGGTGACTGCGGTATTTTGTGATTTATCGTTATCGGCATTTTTGCCAATATTTGATAATTATAGATCTTTCCAGCGTTGGATAGACTCTTTGATAACTTCTTTGGCCTCGCTTACATCACCCCAAGATTCAACAACCGTCGTACCAGCTTTTTTCAGGTCTTTGTAATGACTGAAATGGAACTCTAATTGGTTGATCAACTGCTTTGGTAGGTCTTCTAAGCTGTTGTAAGCATTACCTGTGTCACGGTCATCAGCAGGTACGACAACGATTTTGTCATCTACTTCGCCATCATCAACAAACTTCATCACACCGATGACTTTTGCTTTTAAGAAAATACCAGTCGGTAGTGGCTGCTCAGTCAATAGCAATACGTCAAGCTCATCGCCGTCTTCGTCAAGTGTTTGTGGGATGAAACCATAGTTACAAGGTTTAGCAAAAATCTGTGGGTCAATACGGTCAAGCTCAAATACTGCTAATTCGCGATTCCACTCAATTTTATGGCTGCTACCAGCTGGGATCTCTACTACTACGTTGATGATGCCGCCGTCTACGTCGCCTGCGTCCAAAATTTTGTTAAAATCTGCCATAAAATGCTCCAATTTGCTTTTGTTTTAAATGTTTGAATAAGGGGCTGAGCTAGGGATCCAGCAAGGATAGTTGCTGCGTCCGATTTGTACTGCATGCGATTATAGCAAGTTTGTACTGAATTTTCTCTTAATGCTTAAGTCTAAGCGTGCAAGATATTATGCAAAAAAGATTATGCAAAAACGGACTCAAAATTTACTTGGGCGCGATAGCTCGCAACTCAATCAGCCCAGCATGACGCTTGGCGATGTTATCAATAAGTTTTTGAGTGACTGTCTCATAGCTGAATGAATCGCTCATTTGCTGCCCGGTTTGCGCCGTTAGCTCTGTTTGCTCTGAATCTGTCTGCATGGCTACAAAGTCAGACAATCGCAACATTTGCATGCCGGCATAACCACAAGGGTTGATGGCGTTAAATGAAGACAAGTCACAATTTAAATTAATCGCAATACCATGGTAGCTAAAGCCATGCTTAATCTTAAAGCCTAGCGAGGCCATTTTTCCAAGCATAATCTTATTATCAAGAGAGCTGTCGTCTGTAGAGGTGCTGTCATCTGTTGCAGCAGTATCTGCATATAGGTAGACACCAGGGGCATCACGTCGCGCATGAGCACTGATATTGTCACTATTAGATGGTGAGCTACGCAAACAGTCGTTGATGACGTCTTCTATCGCTTGCTCAGCGTGAGAGACGAGATTGCGCACACTCCATTTGAGACTGTCCAAGTCAAACAACCAATAGATAACCAACTGGCCATGACCATGCCATGTCACCTGACCACCGCGATCGGTCTTGATGATAGGCGTATCAGTACGCTGTAATATGTGTTCTTCTTTGCCTGCCTGTCCAAGCGTGTAGACGTCGTTATGATCGACAATCCACAATTCATCAGGCGTACGCTGCCCTTGTTGTTTTTTTAGATCGATACGTTCGAGGGTGCGTGCCAGCATCGCATCGAGAGTAGGGACATAATCGGCGGCTGAGAGAGATTTGCTGACAAGCGTGTCATTAAGGGGTTGTGTGTCATTTTGCATGAGAATATCTGTCTTATTATTATCAAGTTTAAAATAAATAATGCTCATCGGTAGTGTAGCAGTTTTGGCGACTATCGCCCAAAGATATATACTGGCGCAATGTCTGTAAATGGCGTAAATGCTAATAGCAATCAGCTAGCAATTGATGATGAAATAATAGGTATAGAACAGTGGTAAGTCGCTTATAAAGGTACTGCTAGTACAGACGCAGTAGTCAACCAAAGATGCTGTTCATTGCTCAGTCGATGCGCTACATTAAAG
This sequence comes from Psychrobacter sp. ER1, assembly GCF_048631835.1. NCBI lineage: Bacteria > Pseudomonadati > Pseudomonadota > Gammaproteobacteria > Moraxellales > Moraxellaceae > Psychrobacter > Psychrobacter sp. ER1. The sequence goes on from NZ_CP184640.1 coordinate 1,208,365, forward strand.
TGTGATGAATGGAATCTGATGAAATTTATAGTCAGAGTAGGTTATCAAAGAGCGCACCTGACTAGAAAGATAGAGCCTCTAACCCAATATAATGTAGTGACTACAAACCTTATGACTATTACTATGATTATGACAAGGAAGACACATGACAGATAGCAACCAAAGCGCCCATGAGCAGGCAGTGACCGAGACAGGTTTTGCGCTGCAGCGAGTGCCTGAAGCCCTAAGTACGGCGACGACTATCGATGAGATGAAAGCGCAATTTGCACGCTTGCAAATGTTAAGCCGTACCCAGCCAATCAATGATTGGGGCACACGTACGACGCAGCTAGACAATCTAGAAGTGATGCTTAGCGATAACCAAGAGAGTTTTGCAAAGGCGATTAGTGCAGACTTTGGCTATCGTAGCCAGTCAGAGACGCAGTTTGCTGAGTTGTTTCCTAGCTTTACCGGTATCAGCCACGCCAAAAACACGGCAAAAAATGGATGAAAGCACATCGTGCGCCTATTTCAGCGCTATATATGCCAGCTCATAATGAAATTCAGCCGCAGCCATTGGGTGTGGTCGGTATCATGGTGCCTTGGAACTATCCGTTATTTTTAGCAATTGGCCCGATGATTGATGCACTCACCGCAGGCAACCGAATTATGGTCAAGATGAGTGAAGCCGCACCGCAATTTGCTCAGACGTTTGCTGATGCCATTGCTCGTTATTTTTCGCCAGATATGATCTGTGTGGTGCTCGGTGAAGTTGAGATTGCCGCCGCCTTTAGTGAGCTACCATTTGACCATCTGCTATATACCGGATCGACTGCGGTGGGCAAAAAGGTCATGGCTGCCGCTGCACCAAATCTAACGCCAGTGACGCTTGAGCTTGGTGGTAAATCACCAGTGATTGTACTAGATGATGTCAATCTAGAGTCTGTCGTCAATCGAGTGATGATGGGTAAGACACTAAATGCTGGACAGACGTGTATTGCGCCAGATTATGTCTTGATTCAGCGCCAATACCATGACCAGTTTATCCAACTCGCAAAAGAGTGGATGACCAAGCATTATCCTGATATCGAAGAAAACCCAGATTACTCTCGCATTATTAATGGTGAGCAGTTTAAACGGGTAAAAGGCTATCTAGATGCGCTAACAGGTGGCGAGGTGCATGCGTTAACTGGCGCCGAACCCAATATAGAAACCCGTCTGATGCCGCCAGTCATCGTCAGCGAGCCTGCGCCTGATAGCGACCTTATGCAAAATGAAATTTTTGCTCCGATATTGCCGCTGATGCATTATGAGACGCTTGATGATGCCATTTACTTTGTAAATTCGCGTCCACGCCCATTGGCGCTATATGTGTTCAGTGATAACTACAGCAGTATCGAAAACGTGCGTAATAATACGGTCTCGGGTGGTCTTTGTATCAACGAAGTTTTGATACATGTGGCTCAGCATGACTTGCCATTTGGTGGTGTGGGTGACTCTGGTACTGGCGCATATCATGGTAAGGCTGGCTTTGAACGTCTCAGCCATATGAAGCCGATTTTTGTACAAACCAAGCTCAATGGCTTGAATTTATTATTGCCGCCTTATGGTGGACTGTTTAAAAAGGCGATGGCGCTGTTTTTAAAATAACAATTCTTGAGTTAGACATTTTATAGTAGCTATAGAAATTAATAGTGACCTTTTTAATCGATACCATAACCAATAGCACCTATCCAGATAGGTGCTATTTTTTATCTAAAATACCAATTTACAAATATAGGTTTCTAAAATTAAGAGCGACTTTTCATAAGAGCTTTATCAAAATTATCATAAATTTATCTAATGCGTTAATCGACAAATAAGCGTTTGTCATCACTTCTATAAATCGCTACACTTTGTAGTAAGTCTAAACAACAGTAGATAGTAGCTGAATGGTCTAGAGCCAGCATTGGTAAACTTGATATAGACCTTTCAGCTGTTTTTTAGTTCTATTGTTTTGATAGTGATTTCATGCCGATACAACATAATAATAGGAAAGAGTATGCGCCAATGGATTGCATTAAGCTTACTGTGGATGAGCGCGATACTATTGCCTGTATCGGCGTCTGCAGCCTGCAACTCGCCGATTAAATTTGGGGCGCTAACCTGGGAGAGTGGGCAGTTTACCTCTGGCGTACTCAGACATATCGTAGAAGATGGATACGGTTGTACGGTAGAAGAAGTGCCAGGAGCAGGGCCTGCACTTGATACAGCGCTCTCACAGAATGACATTCAGGTCATCGGGGAGCAGTGGGTTGGTCGCTCGCCAATCATGGAAAAAGCCATTGAGCAGAATAAAGTGGCTATCATCGGCGATACGCTAAAAGGCGGTGCAACTCAAGGCTGGTATGTCCCAAGATATGTATTGGAAGAGAACCCAGGACTACGCAGCTATCAAGATTTGCCTAAATATACTGAGCTATTTAAAGACCCTGAAGATCCTGGTAGATCACGCTTTATGAACTGTCCTTCTGGTTGGACATGTGAGATTTTTAACACACGTTTGCTAAAAACCACCGGCCTAGACAGTCTTTTTAACAACGCACATCCTGGTACGGGTGCTGCTCTCGATGCCGAAATTGCCTCCGCTTTTGAACAGCATAAGCCACTGTTGTTTTACTACTGGCAACCCACTGGGCTAATGGCAAAATATGACCTTGCGCCATTAGAGTTTCCAGCTTATGAGGATGCTTGTTGGCAAAATCTGCTGCTCGCTGATGGTAAGATGGATTGTGTGTCAGGATTCCCAGTATCGCCGTTAGGCATTGCCGTTTCTACCCCGTTTGTCGAATCCAATCCTGAACTAGCAGCTGTCTTTGAAAAGGTGCAATTTACCTCTGATGAGCTCAACGGTGCTATCTTGGAGATGAGCGAAAGTAAACGCACTGGCGATGAGCAAGCCATGGTGTTTTTGCGTGACAACCCAGAGGTTTGGCAAGCATGGTTATCCGATGAGGCCGCTACCAACCTCGCTACCAAGTTAGGTCTTAGCTCAACGGGTGCTACCTCTACCGGTACAACTGCATCTAATATCAATGCGTCAGCGCTTGCATCAAGCTTTCCTTCATGGTCGCTTGAGACCCCACTTAATAATGCTTTAGCAAATGTTGTCCAAAACTATGGCGATGTATTCCGTACTATTAGCACGATGGCACTTACTTACCTGCTATTACCTATTGAGAGATTATTAACGGTTATCCCGCCTTGGCTGATTATTGCATTTGTGACTGTGCTTGGCTGGTTTGGTGTCCGCAAGATTTGGTTCGCGCTGGCATGTGGTGCAGGGCTGTTTTTGATTGGCGCTTTTGGTTTATGGGGCGCACTGATTGATACTTTAGCGCTGCTTATCGTATCGGTACTGGTCACGGTAGTGATTGGTATTCCTATTGGTATCGCTATGTCAGGTAGCAAACTGCTACGCAAGATAGTGACGCCAGTGCTAGATATCATGCAGACCATGCCGAGTTTTGTATATCTCATACCAGTGCTGATGCTGTTTGGTATTGGTAAAGTGCCTGCATTATTCGCGACTGTGATTTATGCGCTGCCACCCTTGATTCGTCTGACGACATTAGGGATTACACAAGTCAATCATGAAATGGTTGAGGCAGGACGCTCTTTTGGTAGTACGCATTTACAGCTACTTCTCTGGATTAAATTGCCACAAGCGTTGCCCAGTATTATGGCAGGTATCAATCAGGCTGTGATGATGTCACTTGCCATGGTGGTACTGGCCTCAATGATTGGTGCTCCGGGGCTTGGTGAAGATGTATTGCAGTCTATCCAAACGCTCAATATCGGTCAGGGTTTACAAGCAGGTACGGCCATCGTTATCGTTGCTATTATTATTGACCGTATCACGCAAGCATTCGGTCAAGGTAAGCGTACCCGTCAAAAAACCATCGAAGCAGGCAGACGTCCGATTGGGTAGAAGGTTGTGTAATGGTGGTATACGATTGAACCCATGGTAATCGACCGAAGCCCTAATAATAAAAACCACGTGAATAGTGAGATCACCGATGAATCATATCCAATTAAAAAATATCAGTAAGATTTATAATGCCAGTAGTACGCAAGCACAGTCTGCATTGGCATTGCTGGCTGAGGGTATGGATAGCATCAAAGTAAAAGAGCAAACGGGCTATTCAGTGGGTCTTTATGATATCAATCTAGATATCAAGGCAGGCGAGTTGCATTGCATCATGGGTCTATCAGGCTCTGGCAAATCAACGCTGATACGCCATATTAACCGTTTGATTGATCCAACCAGTGGCGAGATATGGGTAGATACTGCTCTGAATAGAGAACATGCGACTCATACAATGACTGATAGGCAATCAGCGACAGCTAATATGAGTACGGTAGTAGAAGAGCGTTCTGCTACGGCTATTAATATTTTAGCGCTCAACGATAAGCAGTTGCAGTATTATCGTCAGCAGACCGTCAGTATGGTTTTTCAGCATTTCGGCTTAGTGCCGCACATGACAGTCATACAAAACGTCGCTTATGGGCTGCGTGTCCGAAAAATGAGCGTAAACGGGCGACATGAAACGGCTCGGCATTGGCTCAATGAAGTAGGGCTATCAAATTTGGAAAACAGCTACCCTGACGAGTTGTCAGGGGTATGCAGCAGCGCGTCGGTCTGGCTCGTGCTTTAGCGACGGATAACCCAATTTTGCTAATGGATGAAGCGTTCTCTGCACTTGATCCGCTCATTCGCGCTCAACTGCAAGACCAACTACTTGAACTACAAGATCGATTGAACAAGACCATTGTATTTATTACCCATGACATCGATGAAGCTGTCAAAGTAGGTCAGCGTATCAGTATGCTAAATGGCGGTCGACTCATACAAACGGGGACGCCAAGCGAGTTGCGGCATAATCCTGCTGATGACTACGTCGAGCAGTTTATGAGTGCAAAATCATAGGTTGTGCTAACCATTTATGAATAGATTTTCTGGATAGACTTGTGCGTTGTCTTTATAAATATTCAACAGACCCTATTAATCGTAATCGTTTTATTAGCATTTCACTGTCATTTCACTGCAATCAAAAGTGAACTCTGAAATAAATACCAAACTTCGTTATACTGAACGGCTTATCGATGGCTCATAATGAATGAGCGTGTATTGTTTATCGTCCACATATGATGTCGCTTTGTCTATCAAATGACGTTTGTTTCTTATTTTGCACTTTTAAGGCCATAGCATGACCGTTTCTTATGCACCTATTATTACTTCATTACTTGATAATGATTTGTACAAATTTACGATGTTACAAGCTATGCTGCATCAGTTCCCGCAAACCCATGGTGTTTATCGCTTTCGCTGCCGTAATAACAAAGATGCAGCCTATCCATTGGCTGATATCCAAAAAGATCTAGAGCAGCAACTAGACAGCTTATGCGAATTGCGCTTTTTGCCAGATGAGCTAGAGTACTTACGTAGCCTACGCTTTATTCGCTCAGATTTCGTTGATTATCTAGAATTATTTAAGCTAAAACGTCGTTTTATTACGGTAAGTACAGACGATAAAGGTCGCCTGTTTATCGATATCGAAGGGCCAATGATTCAAGCGATGTTCTTTGAAGTATTTGTACTAGCCATTGTCAATGAGCTGTATTTTAATGCGCTATCTAATGACAGCGTGATTGAAGAAGGACAACGTCGCCTCGATGCAAAAGTAGCGCTATTACATCAGTATGCCGAAGAGCAAACCCAGTACGATCAGGATACACCGCCATTTATCGTCGCTGATTTTGGCACGCGTAGACGCTTTAGTCGACGCTGGCAAGCACATGTTGTAGAGACACTACATAAAGCTGAGCCAAAGATAGTCGGTGGTACATCTAACGTGTATTTGGCCAAGCAGTTAGGAATGACGCCAATAGGCACGATGGCGCACGAGTTTATGCAAGCATTTCAGGCATTAGATGTGCGTCTGCGTGACTCACAAAAGGCCGCGCTTGAAGCATGGGTGCATGAGTACCGTGGCGACTTAGGTATTGCATTGACAGATGTAGTCGGCATGGATGCGTTCTTACGTGATTTCGACTTGTATTTTGCTAAGCTGTTTGACGGTCTGCGTCATGATAGCGGTGACCCTTACATCTGGGGTGATAAGGCGATTGCCCATTATGAGAAGCTAAAAATAGATCCAAAAACCAAGATTCTAACTTTTAGCGATGGGTTAAATCTAGAGAAGGCGTGGGAGCTGCATCAATATTTCAAAGGTCGCATTAGAACGAGCTTTGGTATTGGCACTAATTTGACTAATGATATGGGCATTACACCGATTAATATCGTGCTTAAATTGGTAGAGTGCAATGGTCAGCCAGTGGCCAAGCTGTCTGATAGCCCAGGCAAGACCATGATCAATAATGATACGTATCTTGCCTATCTGCGCCAAGTCTTTGAGGTTGATGAACCAGAGTAAACAGAATATCAAACTGTTGCGTTGCCAAATGAGCTTGATGCGCTTGATTTGACTACTCAACTGCTATTTATTGGCTGCTTTTCGTTTAACTATCAACACTGCTGGTAGATTTTTCTTCGGCAAAGGCCGCATCTAGTGCTTGCTGTACAGCATTGATACGAGTCTCGCAAACGCGATAAGCGGCAATAGATTCTTCGACCGTTGTCATTAGATTATCAATATCAGGCTCATCCTGTTGCTGTAGTTCAGCTGCATTGGTTTTTAAGATATCGTAAGCCGCCTTAAAGGTTTTTGGGGCGGCTTTTTTGCGTCTGCGAGTAGGGGTAGTCATAAAATTTCCTAATTTTTAAAGGTAAGTCGGTGAATAATCGTTAGATATTATTATTTGGTTAATTTAGAGTGTCTGAGTTTTTCGTCGCTTCTTTATCCATATTGACATCGATAATCTGTGCTTTTGCGTTGCCATCTTTTAAAATAATATTGACGGTTTGCTCAGGATACAGTTGGGTACTACTAGTGAGTGTTTGCTTGTTTTTAGCATCCGTGAGCATGGTGTAGCCTTGCTTGAGCACGCGAGCGGGGCGATGTAATAGCACGATGTCACGTAGATGTTCGCTATCGCGCTGTGCTTGCACAATTTTCTGCTGTGCGTTTTGCATGATTGATTCTTGATAACTTTTGCTATTGGTAGCGACTTTTGCGAGCTGTTGATGCGCTAAGGTTTGCGTTTGTGTGTATCGCTCAGCCGTCAGTCTGACTGCTTGCTTTACTTGGCGCTGGGCACTTTGTTGAATACTGCGCCATGCATAGTCACTGTCTTTTCGTAGAGCGGTGAGCTGCCCAATCGTTTGCGACTGTATTTGGCTCAATTGGCGTGCGGTTTGTTGCTCAGCAGTATTCAATTGACGCTGAGCCGCTTGCTTAATTTGTGCTTGATATTGTAGCGTCTGAGTGACGAGCTGGGCCAAGTAGCTATGAATAGCAGCAATCACCTTTGAGGGTGTGTCAAAACTGGTATGTGCCACTTCATCTAAGATGACTTTGTCACGCTCATGACCGATACCTACCCAGACAGGAATAGGCTGCTCGGCAACCAAAGCTGCCAACTCATAATCATTGAGATAAGCCAAATCACCAACCGCACCGCCACCACGAATAATAACCAACAAGTCTGGTAGACGCTGATAAGTATCGTAAAACTGCTGCTGGGCGCTAACGATTGCTTGACGGATTTCAGCGGGTGCATGATTGCCCTGAAAAGTCGCACTATGGTAGTGGAAGTGACACGCACCTGTACTGGCTAAGCGATCGGCATCTGCTTGAAAATCACCCAAGCCTGCTGCTTTTTCAGGGGCGATGACTAGCACATGCTCGATATCAAAAGGGGCAGGTAGCTGTTGATTAAGATGTAATAGCCCTTCACCTGTTAGGCGGTCAACCATTTCTGCATATTGCCGTGCCAAGTCGCCTAGCGTATAGCTGGGATCAATATCTTCAATGGTGATTGAAAAGCCGTACTGAGCATGGAACCCTGCCGATACTTTAAGAAGTACGGTCAAATCACGCTCAAGCGGCATACCAGTCGCACGTTCAAACTTAGCTAATACACGAGCAGCTTTAAAGCGCCAGAGATTGCCACGGCAGCTGGCGACTACTTTGCCATCGTCGTCTTTTTCTGCCAGTTCAAAGTAGTAATGACCACCTTTACTCGACAGATTACGGATTTCAGCTTTTACCCAGACACGGTGGTCAAAAGTTTGTTTGATGACCATCTCAACTGCTGATAAATAATCACTTAGGCGTAGGACGGTATCCTCTAGATGGTCTTCCTGCTCAGCGAGTTCCGCCTCTAGAGTGGCCAAATCTTTGGCAGGTGCTAATACTTTGGCCTGTTTAATATTTGAAAGATTGGGTTTGCGCATAATATTAGACCAAAGATAATGAAAATATAAAGACTGACGAGGATGTGCTGAATACGATAGCGGATAGTTTAACTTAAAAAGGAGAGCACAAAAGCGAAGCCAACAAGCTTTGATTGATATATTATCTATATCGCAGTTTGTTGGCTGTTCAATCAGAGAAGAATTGTATCTCACTTAATGTTAGCGGTTAGATCGTAAACCTGTTTCCGTCTAACAGAGATTGTCGTGTAGAGAAAAGTAGATAGATATTTTTAGCTAGATATAGTCGGTTCGAGATAATTTAGATACCAGGAAGGCAAGTGAAAGTGCTACAAATATTAGGCTGAGTGAGCCTGACACTGTATCTGATTTATATGGTATTGATGATGTTTATTGGCAACGGAAGTTAACGGTGTATTCATAATCATCGCTACGTGACAAATCTGGTGTACCCGTGCCAAATATCGAGCCAACGACAGCACCTACTTGGCCAACCATACGGCCAGTGCGTTCGTTTAAGATACCGTTATATTTTACGTTGTCATCAACGATAATCACTTGCTTGCTTCGACAAGTTTTTTGAGCACTATCGATCGCATTTTGTTGTGCTTTGACCTTGGTATCAGCGATACCGGTTGTCTCATAGATAGAGTTGGCACGCTGAATCACGGGTGAGGAAGGCGTACTTTGACAGGCGCTCAAAGCAAGTGCAGCCACTAACGTTGCCGTCAAACTGGCAGTTTTATTAAAAGTATTCATAAATAATTCCTGATTTATATAAGCAGAACGTCTTAGCTATAGGCAAAGCTTTATGAATGTAGCTTATCTAGATATTACCTGTCTAGACAGTTATTGTGTGCTGTATTACCGGTATATTGCCGATGAACCATGCACTAGATATAAACAAGTTTAATATCTTAAGAACAGCAATATTCCAAAACGGCAGACAACCGTTATTGACCAAAAATAAAACAAGTCGCATCCGTACACAGCAAATCACTTGAAATATAAATTGTATCTAGGATAATTGAGCCATTCATTTTTTATTAATAAGTAATACTATGCAATTGATTCCTGCTCCTGCTGGCGTGCTCGAGGTTGACGCACTGTGGCAAAATGACAATCCTAATGACCCAAATACAGACACGGTGGCGCTGCTGTGCCATCCCAATCCGTTGTTTGATGGTACGATGAATAACAAGGTGGTCACCACCATGTATCGCTTTGCCCGTGATAATGGTATGCATGTGGTGCGCTTTAACTTTCGCGGCGTTGGTCAATCGACAGGCGAGCATGATTATGCGGAAGGTGAAGTGGTCGATGCAATGACCGTGCTACAATGGATTGCTGAAAAAACCAACGCTCGAAAGCTATGGCTGGGTGGTTTTTCTTTTGGTGGCTATGTTACTGCACGAGTGGCTGAGCAAGTGCTTGAAGCCTCACATATATGGGGATTGGGTGACTTTGAAGTAACGAAAATCGCCCTTATCGCACCATCAGTCGAAAAAAATGACAGTACTGATATTAATTTGCCTGCGGATAGAACTTTTGAGATTTATGGTAATGCGGATGAGGTGATTGAACCTGATAATATGCAGGCATTTGCAGACCGATTAGGCATTGAAGTCAGCGTGGTCGATGGCGCGGGTCATTTCTTCCATGGTCGCTTATCAGAGCTCAAGGGTTTATTAGACAAGCATAGCTTTGGGCAGGACAGCTAAGTTTATTCATAGCTAACTTAGCTTGATGGTTTCCGTTTTGATATGGTTTAGCATGGTTTGCTTGGTAGCACTAGCATTATGCTAAATTATCCTACTATTTTGATATTTATTTAATCCAACGATGAGTCGTATTATGAGTTTATCTCCATTGCAACGTTACGAGAAAGCCGTCAGTACAGATGAGTTTACTCGGGATGAGCAGCAATTTCAGGCCATGAGCTATCTTGATGAGATATACCATCAGCTCATCAATAGCGCACCGCAAAAGAAAGGTTTTTTGGCTTTTTAAAATCTAAGCCAGTCGCGCCAACGGGTCTTTATATGTGGGGCGGTGTCGGCCGCGGGAAAACCTGGATGATGGACATGTTTTATGACTCGTTGACGATCGAGCGCAAGATGCGTCTGCATTTCCATCATTTTATGCAGCGTGTCCATAGAGAGCTTAACAAACTACAAGGTGAGAGCGATCCGTTAGAGAAAGTCGCTGATATTATTTATAAAGAAGCGGTTATCATCTGTTTTGATGAGTTTTTCGTTTCTAATGTCTCTGATGCCATGATATTGGGCGATTTGTTCACTATGTTGTTCAATCGCGGTATAACTTTGGTTGCCACCTCAAACATTGAGCCAGCTGGACTGTATAAAGATGGCTTACATCGTGACCGTTTTATGCCTGCCATTGCGGAAGTTGAGCGTCATACGACGGTCATGAATATCGACTCGGGAATTGATTATCGTCTGCGCGTATTGCAGCAAGCAGAGCTATACGAAGCGCCGCTTACTAAGGCGAACTACCATTGGTTAGCCAACCGTTTTGCGAGCTTGTCGAATAATCAGAAAATTAGTAAAGAGCCCATTACTATCAATGGACGAGAAGTAAAAATCAACGCTTGTACCGAAGATATCTTATTCTGTGACTTCCGTCATCTCTGTATGGCACCGCGTTCAGCCGCTGATTTTATTGAGCTTGCCAAACGCTTTAGCACCGTTTTAGTTGACTCTGTGCCAGCACTAGATGACGACTTGCGTGATCCAACGCGCCGTTTCATTTATCTCGTCGATGAATTTTATGATCGCCGTGTGAAATTATTGGTACGGGCAGAGCAGCCGATTCTAGATTTGTATCAAGGAGAAAAATTGGCGTTTGAGATTGAACGTACTCGTTCACGCCTGCTTGAGATGCAGTCAGAGGACTATCTACGCATGGACCACCGAGTCGAAGATGTTGCGTAGTTTATCGCTGAATTGAGACTGCCTATGTGTAGCTCTCAACTGCTCTATAACTGTTAAAAAATAAGAGAATAATATTATAAATAATAAGTAGTGATAGATAATAATAAATAAGGATAAAACAATGACTACAACTGACAATGCTGATAATGAAAGCCAAGAAATAGAAGGCAAAAAACTGCCTGTGAAGAACGTAGCAGCGAATGATATCTCATCTACCAGTGATGAGCTGATAGGTTGGATAAATTCAAGACGCAGCATGGGCAATCTAGATGAGCCAGCACCGACGCGTGCGCAGATTGAATCTGCCATTGAATGTGCGGCAACTGCGCCAGATCATAAAAAATTGCGTCCTCGGCGCTTCATCGTGACGCAAGGTGAGGCGCGCCATGACTTAGGCCGTGCCTTGCTCGAAGCGGCCCAAGCAAAAGCGCTAGAAGATGGCGAAGAGTTGTCTGAAAAGACCATCACTAAAACTCAAAATATGCCGCTGCGAGCGCCGTTGATCATAACGGCTGTGACTCAAATGCAAGAACACAAAAAAGTGCCACCTTTTGAGCAGATGCTCAGTGCGGGCGCTGCTGTACAAAACCTAATTTTAGCATTAAAAGCCCAAGGGTTTAGTACCGTTTGGCGCACTGGGCTGTTATGCAATGAGCCTGCGGTAAAAGCGTATTTTGGTGTAGGCGCAGATGATTATGTGACCGCTTTTGTTTATACTGGCACAAGTCCCAAGGATGAGTCCAAACGCAAACCTATTGATATCGAGCCGCTAGTTCGCTTCGAGTCGTAATGTAGCTCAGTATTGTCTATTATCAATATTATAATTGCACAAAGTTGTAATTCAAAGATAATAAGGCCAGTAGCTGAGCACGATAGATTCTATTGATAATACGTCAGTCAACACGGATAAAAGAACATGACAAGCCCTAACAATAGTAATAAAAACAACACCAGTGCTAATAATGAAACGGACAAAGAGTCGTCTGAAAAGCAGAATGGTATGCTTGCAGGTATTCTTGAGCGAGCAACCAAGTCAGGCCTCGGCCGTAAAAGTCAAATCCTAGTCCTGTTGAATCAGCTGTGGCAAAGGATATGGCCGACATTCATAGCAATCCAACCAAGCTGCGTTTGGCGTTTTTAGGTGGTGGTAGCTTCGGTACGGCAATGGCAAATTTAGCCGCACGTAATGGCTGTGATACTACGCTGTGGGTACGTAATAAACGTACCGTAAAAGCGATGGCGAAAACACAGACCAATAAAAAGTATCTACCAGGCTATAAGCTTGATGATCGACTGAAATACAGCCATGATTTGGCGGCAAGCGTCAAAGATAAAGACATTATTTTTATTGCTGTGCCAGGTTTGGCCTTTCGCGAAACGCTAAAAAATATCGCACCTTTTATCAGTGGTCAGTCTATTGTATCGTTGACCAAAGGTATGGAAAAAGATACCTTTGCGATGATGAGTGACATCATCAAAGAAGTGCTGCCAGAAGTGAACTTTGGCGTCATGTCAGGGCCGAACCTCGCTATCGAAATCATGAAAAATATGCCGTCTGCTACGGTTATCGCAAGTGAATCGGAACCATTACGTCATGCCGTACAAGCAGCGTTACACAGTGCCTTCTTTAGAGTATTTGCTAGTGATGATATACGCGGCGTCGAGCTTGGCGGCGCGCTAAAAAACATCTACGCAATTGCCATGGGTATGGCGGCAGCTTATGAAGTAGGTGAAAATACTAAAGCGATGATTCTTACTCGTGCTTTGGCAGAAATGAGTCGTTTTGGTGTTGAAGAAGGCGCCAATCCGCTCACTTTCTTGGGCTTATCAGGGGTAGGCGACTTATATGCTACTTGTAGCTCAGAGCTAAGTCGTAACTATCGTATCGGTAATATGCTTGGACGCGGCATGAGTATTGATGCCGCGGTCAAAAAGCTTGGCCAAACTGCTGAAGGGGTAAATACTATTCAGCAAGTTCATGAAAAAGCGACCAAAGCGGGTATCTATATGCCAATTACCCATGCGCTCTATGCCGTCATTTATGAAGACAAGGCCGCTCTAGGCGTTGCGCTACATCTAATGGAAGCTGGGTTCCGTAGCGATGTTGAGTTTGTCATGGCGCATGATCATAGCAATGCAGCACTTACCGCTCATATGAAAACCTCGGGCAGTAATACCAAAAACAAAGACAGCGATGCTGATAAGTAAGATATATTACTAGAAGACAGTATTGAGACAGTCGAACTCAGCGCTCCAAGGAAGGTTATGAAAATTATATTAGTACGTCATGGTCAAGCAGAATACGAGACACGTCCAGATAGTGCACGTCAGCTGACGGACTTTGGTCAGCATCAAGCAGCGCAAACGGCAGAGTATGTGACCACTCACTATAGCCCAGATCGTTTTGTGGTTAGCCCTTATACGAGAGCGCAGCAAACTTTATCTGCGTTCCAGTCGCGAGCGCCGCAAGTACCATCATCTGTGCAGGACAATATCACGCCATCGGATGACGCTCGCCAAGCTTTGATAGATATTGCCAATATTGAAGCTGAGTGTTTGGTTGTTGTTTGTCATATGTCTATCGTCGCCTATATCGCGGGATTGCTGACAGGTGATTATCCTGAGTCATTTCTCTAGCGGAAGCCAGAGTGTTTGACATGGAGTTTGTGATGACTGGCATGGCAACGGAAGTTGATCGTTTTGTTCCTGACCAGCCGTACTAGACTAGATATTCTAATATTTTGCTTAGGAACGCTTTGCTAGAGCATAGTTGATTGAATATAACGGATTTAAAATGGTATTGGTACAAAGTTCAGCCCTTTATTAATCATATAAAATCATCCAGCTGTTTCAAAAACCGCATCAATCCTTAACGATATTTTGATAACCGCAGCAATAATTGAGGACACGTTTAGTGTTACATGTTTGGTTACGAGCGCAGCATAGCCCGCTAGCTGTCTGGCACGAAGATGTACAGCAATGGCAAATGGTTGACGGTTGGCAACAGCTGCAAACAATCTATGGTAACTATAAGTCCAATAGCCAAAAGGCACTTTGTCTATATTTTCCATCAAGTCACGCATTACAAGTGGATACGGCGCTCAATGCTGCTCAGCTTAAACAGCTGGGTAATAGCGGCAAGCAATATTTATTTGAAGAAACTTCATTAACGCCTATTGAGCAATTAAACATCCGTCAATTGAGCCATACTGATACGACGCAACTGTACGCACTGGCACAAAACGACATTGAATCCTGGCAACAAAGCGCGCAGCTAGCCGGTATGAATATAGTAGCGTTACTGCCAGACTTTTTATTGTTGCCACCGCCAGAAGAGGGCGCAGGTCAACAAGTGACCCTTTATCAAGATTCACAGACTATACTGCTGAGCCAATCATTGCATCAGGGTATGGCCGTCAGCTATTTACCACTAATGTTTGAGCGTTTCCCGCATTTAAGTGAGGTAATGGTGTTGCCTTCTATTGAGGCAGCTATTGACGTATCGCTTGACTCGCTAGATTCCTCATCATCCACGGATTTAGTGGCGCAAACTAAAGCGTTGATCGCTGATCATCAGCTGCTACTGACGATCCTACCTACAGTACCTAAGCCAATTGACAGTCCCGAACGTCACGCGCTTAATTTCTTTATGAAATCTACTGACTCACAATTATCACCATACCTACGGGTGGCGATGATGGTTGCGCTATCAGCGTTAGTACTGCAAATGGCAACCGATGGTGTGCAGTGGTACAAGTATAATCAAGCAACCGCAGCAACCAAGACTGCAATTGCAGCACAGTATCAATCTTGGTTTGCCGATGAGCCACTGAGTACGCGCACCAAACTGCAAGTACAGCTGCAACCAAAACTACGTAGCGATAGCCAAGCGCCTGCATCACATATGGCCGCACTGTCACGCATATCACCATTAATCAAGCAGTCTTCATTGCATGCACAATCATTAGTAATGCAACCATCGGCGCTCAGTTTTACCTTGATTGCTCCAGATCGCGGTAGCCTTGATAAATTTACGAGCACACTGGTAGCACAAGGCTTAAATGCCAAACTTGCGCAAGTGAATAGTAATGAGCAAGGTCAGTTTAGTGGTCAAGTCACTGTCAACGTAGTAGAAAATAATATTGTAGAAAGCAGCGACATGGCAAATAATGCGGCAGCGTCGTAACTCATCAAGGTATTGGTAATAAAGGTCAAAACATGAAACGATTACAACGCCGTACCAAACGTAATGCAGCTATTTCTGCAACCAGTACTAAGGCTCAAGTATTGTCAGAGCGTATGAACAATTATCAAAATGTACTAATGACGCGCTGGCAAACATTGCCTCCCGTGATCAGCTAGCATTAGCTATATTGTCTATATTTTTACTGTTGTTTATTGGCGGCTATGGTGGCTATAGCGTTCATCAAGCAGCGAGCGATAGTAAAAACGACTATCAGGAGCAAGTGGCGGATTATTTTTGGTTGCGTGCTCAAGCAGGTAATATTGATAGTAGTGCATTGAATACTGGGAATAACGCTACTGGAGAGGCTGATATGCTGCCTGCTAGTCGTATCAATGCGCTGCTCAATAACTCAGGTATAGCAGGTGCTCAGGTGATTGCGACTGGCGATGCAGTGCAACTGAGCTTTACGCACCCTAGTCAAGCGGTTGTCAGCACTGCACTGGGTAAGCTTGAACAGCAAGGTTGGCAATTTACACAGCTATCTATGCAGCAAGACCTGACCAATAAATCTATTCAGGTACAAGCAACGGTCACTTCTTAAAACGCGTCAGACTGTGATAGAAATTTTAGATACTTATAACACTGTGTGCCTTTTACTCGACACTCAATCCTCGACAGCAAAATAATGCTTTATCGTTGGTATCATTGAAAAGCCATTTATCTGGCTCCATTAAATAGTTAATCATATGACTATTGAATAAAAATATTACCAGTAAGGAAAACCTCACATAATGCGGGACAGTATGAGCAACGATAAGCGCCGTTCTTTAATTACTTATAACCACATCACTTATTTCTTATATGTGATCAGCTACTTTACTGCAGGTCTGTTGTGGGTTGTGCCGATTGTCATGAACTATGCCAAGCGCCATGATGCTAGTGGGTCATGGTTGGCCACGCATTTCGATTGGCAAATCAAGACCTTTTGGTACAGTGTTGTTTGTTTCGTCATTGGCATTATTTTGATTACCTTTGCATTAGGCGGCTTTGGCGTTAGCTTATTGGCGGATAGTGGCAATATCGCTATTGGCTCAATATTATTGGCTGGTCTTGGTTTGCTGATTATGACCTTTACCTTTATCTGGCATTTATATCGCATTATACGTGGTTGGATTGCGTTGACTGATGGGCGTCCAGTACCGTAGATGTTTAAGAGTACCTTCGTGCTATGTCTTCAACTTAGAAAGCTGCAGCTTATCGTTACGTAGTAGAGACTCATCAGTATTGGTTACTGCTTAAATGTAGAAATTTAGCGACTGAAACTTTGCTCTTATTTCTGTTAAGCTGATATAATCGCTGCGCTCGATTTCATTCGCATTTTTTATTCACTATTTCTTCCAAGCAGGGTCTGCCATCACTATGTCTTATGCCTTACTTCGTCCTTTTTTGTTTAATATGGATCCCGAACACGCCCATGAGATGACGCTATCTTTATTGGATAAAGCGCATAAAGCGCGTGTTTTAGGCTTGGCGTATGGTCAGTCAATGCAACCAACAGACTGTATGGGTTTGCAGTTCTCTAACCCAGTCGGTCTGGCAGCAGGCTTGGACAAAAACGGCGATTATATTGATGCGCTGGCTGAGTTAGGATTTGGTTTTATAGAAGTAGGAACCGTCACGCCAAGACCGCAAGTAGGCAACGACAAGCCAAGGCTGTTTAGAATCAAGCAAGCAGACGCGATTATCAATCGTATGGGCTTTAACAATGAAGGCGTTGATTATCTGATCGACAATGTCAAACGCTGTAAATATAAAGGCAATATTGGTATTAATATTGGTAAAAATGCCGATACGCCAGTAGAGCAAGCCGCTGATGATTATGTGTATTGCTTAGAGCGTGTGTATCCGCATGCCTCATACATTACGGTCAACATCTCCTCGCCAAACACTAAAAACTTACGTGATTTGCAAAGTGGTGAAGCACTGACTCAGTTAATGGATACGATTAAAAATCGTCATAGTCAGCTGGCTACTGAATATGGTTTTTATGTCCCATTAGTGCTTAAAGTTGCTCCAGATCTAGAGCCATTACAAGTTGATTATATCTCGCAGCAATTAATAGACTTTGAGATTGATGGTTTGATTGCGACCAATACAACACTAAGCCGCATAGGTGTCGAAGACTTGCGTGATGGGGACCAAATGGGCGGCTTATCTGGTCGTCCTGTGAGTCATATTAGTACCCAGATTTTGCAACAATTCTCTGATCAGTTAGATGGTAAAGTCGCTTTGATAGGCGTAGGCGGTATTGATAGTGGTGCTAAAGCCGTCAAAAAATCGAAGCAGGCGCAGACATGGTACAGCTCTATACGGGGCTTATCTATCGTGGCCCTGGGCTGGTGCAGTCTTGCATTCAGGCAATCGGTGGCTATTACGATGCCATGGAAAGCTAATCCAATAAACAAGGTAATAAGGCGTAAAGCATGAGTGGTTTAGATATTGTGATTGCTATCGTTGTCTTGATTGGCTTATGGCGAGGCTTTCAAGTAGGACTGATTAAAACAGCAATAGGTTTGGTAGGTTGGTTTATCGCTCTTATCACTGCTACTAGGCTGGCGGGAGTAGTGTCACCCCAATTGACGGGTATCGTACAAAACCCTGTGTTACAGATGGCCATGGCCTTTTTATTGGTAGTGATTGCCATATTGGCAGTCATGCATCTGATGGCGTTTGTATTCTCAGGCGTGCTCAAAACCTTACGTTTGGGCGTCTTGGACAAAATGGCGGGCGGCGTATTGGGTGCTGCCAAAAACGTATTGATGGTCTTGGTTGTACTGAGCGTCAGTGCGCCATTGCTAGTACAGATGCCGCAGTGGCAAACCTCAGTACTAGCGCCAGAGCTAATGCCATATGCACCGATGGGCAAGGCGTTGGTATCAGATGTGTTAGGCATGGCTTGGGATCAGGTCAATCAGTCGTAATTGTTTAATTGCCTATTATTTTATCTAATTGTCTATTATTTTACTTCTTTTTATACTTCTAAATGTTTGCACGTGTCATTGATAATCAAAAACAGATTATCGAAAAATCTCGTTAAGTTTCTTACAATATCATCAGGTTAGCGGCGTGCGACAGTGAGTGATTTTAGCAATATACTGTCGTTAAGTTTGCCGTTATTGTCGTACTAATGTATGAGTCAAAATAGGATATAGCTATTATGTGTGGAGTCATTGGAGTTGCAGCTCACGAACCAGTCAATCAGATTCTTTATGACGGTTTGACGATGCTACAGCATCGCGGGCAAGATGCAGCAGGTATTGTCACTTTGCAAGATGGGCGACTCTATCTACGTAAAGAAAACGGCATGGTACGTGACGTATTTATGAATCGTCATATGATGAAACTGGTTGGTAAGTTCGGTATTGGTCACGTTCGTTACCCGACAGCTGGTACTTCTAGCAGTGCCGAAGCTCAGCCATTCTATGTCAACTCACCATATGGTATTACCCTTGCGCATAATGGTAACTTGACCAATGCTGAGAGTTTGGCCAAATCTTTGTACATCGAAGATCGCCGCCACCTTAATACTGACTCAGATTCTGAAGTACTGTTAAATGTACTGGCACATGAGATGCAGAATCTAGGCAAAACACATCCAACGGCTGATGATATCTTTGAAGCGGTCAAAGCTGTATATAAACGCTGTGAAGGCGCTTATGGCGTAGTTGCTTTGATTACTGGTCATGGCCTGCTAGCATTCCGCGATCCAAATGGTATCCGTCCACTTATCTTTGGTAAGCGTATGGCACCGAATGGCGGCACTGAGTATATGGTTGCCTCTGAATCAGTTGCATTGACAGGTTCTGGCTTTACTATCGTTCGTGATGTAAAACCAGGCGAAGCAATCTTTATCGATTTAAACCATAAACTACATACGCATCAGTGCGTCGAGCAAAAAGAATACACGCCTTGTATCTTTGAATATGTTTACTTTGCTCGTCCAGATTCGATTATGGACAATATCTCAGTTTATAAATCACGCCTACGTATGGGTGAAAAACTGGCAGATAAAATCCTTGCTGAATGGGGTGATGATCATGATATCGATGTGGTCATTCCAATTCCAGACACCTCGCGTACTTCAGCGATGGAGCTGGCGCTAAAAATGAACGTCAAGTACCGTGAAGGGTTTATGAAAAACCGCTACATCGGTCGTACGTTTATTATGCCAGGTCAGCAGCAACGCAAAAATCAGTTCGCCAAAAGCTGAGCGCTGTGCCGTTAGAGTTCAAAGGCAAGAACGTCCTATTGGTTGATGATTCTATCGTTCGTGGTACGACCTGTCATGAAATTATTCAAATGGCACGAGATGCTGGTGCTAACAAGGTGTTTTTTGCCAGCGCTGCGCCACCGGTGAAATTTCCAAACGTATATGGCATTGATATGCCAGTACGTAGCGAGCTTATTGCTTCGGGCAATAGTGTTGAAGAAGTGCGTGATATCATCGGCGCAGATCGTTTGATCTTCCAAGATTTGGATGATTTGATCGACGCAGTAAAAGATACTAAACATAGCCGAGTGGAAGGTTTTGATTGTGCGGTATTTAACGGCTGCTACATCACTGGTCAGATCAATGAAGCGTATCTTGATCACTTGCAAGAGCAGCGTAATGATACTGCCAAAACTGGTAAAAAAGGCGTACAAATAGTGGCTGATACCCCAGTTGATATGATGGGTGTAGAAGAACTTTAAGTAGTATTGAAGTCATTATTTTCAGATAACAAAAAGCTAGATTCTATTTAGAATCTAGCTTTTTTATGTTTAAGGTATAGCTAAGAGTACTGACGTTTATATAAATGGTCAAAACAGTTTTAGCCTAAGAAGCTGTTAAATAACCAAAACAGACCATTGATTGCTGCTATACCAACAACCATACTGACCAAAAGCTGACGGCTGATATGATAGATAAATAATACCAAAATAAGTGCACCGACTTGTGCCATTAATAGATGTAATTCGGTATCGCTGAAAGCAACAGTCGTCGATATGTCTTGATAGGAGAGGCTAGTCAAAATAAGCAGCACCATCACTGATAATGGCAAACTCTCATTTAATCGATGTAGCCAAGGTGTATCGAGCAGCTTTCTAGGTATCAGTGCGGGTAGCGCACGAGTGATAAAGGTCACTGCTGCCATGGCAAGCGTAGCAAAAATAAGATAACTACTGGTCATAAGAGTCTCCCGTCTTTTGACGCTCTATCCAAAACCCACGTACCAAAATCATAAACATACAGATAGTGATGGCTACTAGTAGCAACCAGTCACTGGTAAATAGTGAAGCAATGATTAAGCCAAGCACGGCAATACCAATTGGGAAGTAGCGTTTGATACTTTGAAATTGCTCATACGCGAGAATTGCAAACAGACAAACCAAAGCAAAATCTAAATTTGGCACCAAATCACTGAGCGTACTGCCAATCATGACGCCAACCGTACTCGCCAGTACCCACCAGCTTTGGTTAAATAGGCTGATAGGAAGTATCAGGGCTCGTCGCGACTCATTTGGCAAGCTGGTCATGATCGAAAAAGTCTCATCAGTCAAAGCGAACAGACAATACGTCTTGGCCAGCTTATTTTTCGGTAAATACTGTAATAACGGCATACCATAGAATACATGACGTAGATTAATCGCAGCAATATTGGTGGCGATATTGCCAATCGGTAGGCCCGCGCTCAGCATTGGCAGACAAGCATACTGAGCTGCACCAGCATAGAGAACGATACTGAGCATAATCGTTGCCCATATCGGGATACCTGCTACCTGTGCGAGTACACCAAAGGCAATACCGGCAGGCAAATAGCCCATAGCAACTGGCAAGCTTTTCTTAAAGCCCTCAGCCCAGTGGTAACGGTTTTCATGTTGATGGCTTAATTCATTTGAATGAGTATTCACATAACATCCTAAATTTTTCTTATGATATTTTTATAAATCTATTGATATAAAAATTATTGATTCAAACGGTATTGCTGCAAAATTAAAAAGTGCAAAACGAGCTTAATAAAAACGTTCTATCGAAAATTGATAGAGCAAATATAATATAAAACTAACTAAGCTTCAGGTTGTAGTTTCTCATAACTGCCAGTCTGATTAGCACGGTACAAAAACCCACCTAGGATGACTAGTCTCAATAATAATAGACACCACACGCTAAGCCAAATACCAGTCATATACCATTGCTGATAGAGCAACCAGCTTAACGGAAAGAAAATAGCAGCCAGTATCAGCGCCGCATTACGGATCACGCTACCAGCCGTCAAACCGAAAAATATCCCATCCAGCCAATAGGCACCAACACCGACAAGAGGCAATAATACGGCATATAAATGGTAGTCATAGGCGAGGGTAAACACCGACTCAATATTGGTCATAAATCCTAAATAAGTAGGCATTGCAAGCCACCAAATGGCGCTCAACATGATAGCAAGACCATAACTAACTATGCCTGTACGCTTTATGATAATACGAAAACGTGGCCAATCACGTCGCCCTGCAGCTTGTCCACTTAACGTTTCAGCAGAAACAGCGACGCCATCTAAAGCGAAGGCAGATATGCTTAATACTTGCAATAAAATAGCGTTAGCAGCCAGTATGACATCTCCGCTTTGCGCAGACAGTCGAGTAATCCAAGCAAAGCTTAGCGTTAAGATGAGGGTGCGTACAAAGATATCTTTGTTTAAAGAAAATAGCCTAAGCATTTTTTCTTTCGTAAAATACTGTCGATCCGCTTTGAATAATACAGTCCATGATATTTTTAAATGTTGGCGGCTCAACCATAATGCCATCATTATCCCAAACCAAAATGCGATAGTGGTTCCTAGTGCGACACCAGCCAATCCCATCTGCATTGCAAATACAAAAAACAGAGTCAGTACGATATTAAGTACGGCAATAAAACCCTGCTGGTAAAGCATATAACGGGTCTTGCCTTGTCCTGCAAACCAACCAATAAATGCAAAATTCATCAGCTCTGCGATCACACCCCAAAAGCGTACGTCTAAATAGGTTTTCGCCGCGCGTCCACTCTCAGGATTGGCTGACAGTGCTTGTAAGCCAAAATCAATCAGCCATGGCTTTGCGAGTAGCAATATTGCTCCGATAACAAATGCCAATAGCAACGCGCGCTGTAAGATAGACAGCAAAGGCGTGGGCACTGTTACGGCTGATGTATTGCTATTATTAGCTAATTGTCCCAATGCCTGCGCAGCAAGTCCAGATGATGCATATTGCAAAAAGTTAAAGCTAACAAGCAATAGCGACAGCAGTTGTATGGCTAGACCCATGCCAGCAAGTTTCGCCGTGTTATTCATATTGCCTACAATGGCCGTATCAATCACGCTTTGCAATGGCATAGCCAAATTAGCCAGCAGTACAGGCAATGCAATCGCGACAATACGTTTATAGCTTGTATCAATAGGTGGCATCGCGTGAGAAGTTGCGGAATTAGCTGACATGGGTAACTCGTTTATACGTGAACGATAAAGAGGTGTGTTCGTTATATGATAATAAAACTGTAATGCAGTATATTTAATATAAGAGACAAAATAGCTATAAAGACAAAAGCACCTAGACTCATTATTCATGAGTCAGGTGCTCTTATTTAAACGTTGTAGCTGTGCACTCAGTAATTATATAAAAAGTGATAACAAGCTAGTTCAACGTAACAATCCATCTAATATACCTTACTAAACGTTGTCTTGCTCAAACATTTTTGGATCACTGAAAGTAACGATTTCTTCTTCAAACTCTGGTTTTACCTTTACGATAAAGTCATCACGCGATAGACCCATGCGTAGCGGAATCGAACTGGCGATATAAGTCGATGAGTAAGTACCCGCAAGCAAACCAATAAACAGAGCTACTGAGAACCAGTATAATCCATCACCGCCCAAGAAGAGCATGGCTAGTACGACCAACAAAACAGTTGAAATGGTCATAATCGTACGGCGTAGCGTCTCGGTCAATGACAAATCAATCGTCTGTTCTGGCGTAATTCCACGAACACGGCGGAAGTTTTCACGAATACGGTCATAGACAACGATGGTATCGTTCAATGAATAACCAATCAATGCCAATACCGCAGCCAATACCGTCAAATCAAACGGGAAGCCGAATAACGCAAATACACCGATGGTTACGACAGCATCATGGAATAGTGACAGTACAGCACCTAGAGACAGTTTGAACTGGAAGCGTAGGGCAACATAGCCAAGCATACATACTAGTGCCAATACCAATGCCATGACTGAGTTTAAATAAACCTCATTACCAACTTGGCTACCAATGATATTTACGTTGCTAATCGTAGCGGTGTTGCTAGGTAATGCCAGTGCTTGCGTCAGATTTGCGCTTAGTCCATCGACGTTATCAGACTGAGGGGCAGACGTACGAGTAGCTCTTCACGCGTACCTAGGTACTGTACAACTGCATCATCGAAGCCATTGTCTGCCAGCGCTTGTACAACAGCAACTTGCTCAACAGGCTGCTCATAACGGACATCAGCAGATACACCACCAGTGAAATCGAGGCCTAAGTTCAGACCATTTACCGCGATAGCAATGATACTACCGATCACCATAAACAAAGATAGTAGGGCCATCGGCTTTTCTATCTTCATAAATGGAATGATACGCTGGTTACCAACCGCTTTGATGCCACCTTCAGCGACAGCTGCGGCATCATCAGCGGCGTCACCTGATATTACGTCAGAATCAACAGCGGTAGACAGTGCTTGACTGTCTTTGGCATTTTGACCTTTACCACCGCGATGACTAGAGCTTTTGCCTGACTTTGCGGTAGTAGGGTTATTGGTTTTAGTATTGCTACCTTTACCATCACGACGCGGTTTGTTACGGCGACGCGTACTTGCATTGGTCATGTCACCGTTTGAGCCATTTCGATCAGGATTATTCTGCTGTTCTAAAGGGTTGTTATTATCGATCGCCATAATATTCTCCTAACCGATGCTCAGACTTTTGATGGATTTACGCTTACCATAAGCAATTTGTACCAGTGCACGTGTCACCAAAATTGCGGTGAATAGCGAGCTGACAATACCAATAGCTAGCGTAATCGCAAAGCCTTTAATCGGACCAGTACCAATCGCAAATAGGATAAACGCGACCAATAAGGTTGTAATGTTGGCATCAAAAATACTGCTAAATGCGCGATCAAAACCTGCCACGATGGCTGATTTTGGCCGTACACCGTTGGCAATCTCTTCTCGTATTCGCTCAAAAATCAGTACGTTGGCATCAACCGCCATACCAATGGTCAAAACGATACCTGCGATACCCGGTAGGGTAAGTGATGAACCCAAAATTGACATAATCGCAATGATAATAATAACATTAACGGCTAGCGCAACGTTGGCAATCACACCAAACAGACGATAGAAGATAATCATAAACGCGAAGACTAATAGATAGCCGACTTGCGTAGAGAACAATCCTTTATCAATGTTTTCTTGACCGAGTGATGGACCAATAGTGCGCTCTTCTACGAAGTACATCGGTGCGGCAAGTGCGCCTGAACGTAGCAATAGCGCAAGCTCGGCAGCTTCAGCACTACTGTCTAGACCAGTAATACGGAATGATGAACCCAATACCGCTTGAATGTTGGCGCGGTTGATGACTTTGGTTTCAGCATAAGGTGTGCGTACTTCAGTCGTCTCACCAGTGGCTGGATCTTCTTCGTAAGTGATTCTTTGTTTGTTTTCTATGAACAATACAGCCATCTGTTGACCAACCGCTGTACGAGTGGCGTTCTGCATGAGCTTACCGCCAGCACTATCCAAGGTAATACTTACTTCAGGTAGACCGCTTTCATCCAAGCCAGTTTGCGCGTTGGTTACTTTGTCCCCGGTAACGATCGCTTGACGATCTAACAATACAGGCGGGCCATCGAGTGTTTCGAATGGGAATGCTTCTGTGCCCGCTGGTGGTATGCCACCAGTATAGGTATCGGCATCTTCTGCTACCATACGGAACTCAAGGTTAGCAGTACGACCAAGCACACGTTTTGCTTCAGCAGTATCTTGTACACCAGGTAGCTCAACGACGATACGGCTAGCACCTTGCGACTGTACCAAAGCTTCGGTAACACCCAACTCAGCAATACGGTTACGTAAAGTCGTTAAGTTCTGGTTGACCGCGTAGCTATTGATTTCGTCAAGTGTCGCATCGTTATACGATAAGACCAATGCAGGACCTTGATCATCAATAGAAGACTGCAAGTTAAACGTATTGCTCATTGAGCCTTGTAATACGTTTTGGGCACGGTTACGAGTATCAGTATCAGCAAAATGCAATACCACGCCGCGATCTTCGGTCTTGATACCTTTAATTGCTACTCGCTCAGCACGTAGCTCACGTCGCATATCACGACTGGCACTGGTCAAACGCTGTTCAAGCGCCTTGTCCATATCGACTTCGAGTACAAAGCGTACACCACCACGCAAATCGAGACCAAGCTTCATCGGTCTTGCACCGATATCGCGTAGCCACTGCGGGGTAGTCTGTGCTAGGTTAAGGGCAACGACATAGTCTTCGCCCAAGTTTTGACGTAGCACTTCTTGCGCTTTTAGCTGATCGACTGGGTTGTTGAGGCGTACCAGCGCGCTGTTGCCCTCAAACGTACCATCGTGGTTATCTAGACCTGCCTCTTCGAGTAAGCTTTGAGACTCGGTTAAGATACCTTCAGATAGCTGAGTTCCTGCGGCTGCGCTCGTAATCTGCACAGCAGGTTCGTCAGGATAAAGGTTGGGGGCAGCATATAGACCGGCAACGAGTAGCACGACGGCAATTAGTAAGTATTTCCAAGCGGGATATTGCATAATCACTTCTTTAAGTTGATAAACGACTGGCGACGTAGGCCACAAGTTAGCAGATGGGAAGTTAGCGATAGCAACGGTCGAGTGCTATGTTCAGCAGCCGTCATCATGCACCATTGCGATCATCCGCGATGATAGTAACGCATAAAACAGTAAAGCAAATAATACAGATGTCTGTTTATCTGGTCACCTAAAATCATAGGGCTAGATTGGATAAAGATAGGACATCTAAACAGTAAGCCTAATTTATATAGCAATTTTACCTTACTGTGTTAATAGTGAAAAATGACCGTAAATTATATACGGTCATTTTTTAGTCATTACATTCATTAATGTGACGACTATCGAATGTTCACTAATAAATTTTCACTAATAAAAGCTAGTGAACATTCTAATTAGACGCTTTCGATCGTGCCAGCAGGCAATACTGAAATAACAGAAGCACGTTGTACTTTCACGTCAGTATTGTTGTTTAGGCTCACAACGGCATAATCGCCTTCGATTGCTTTGATACGACCCATTAAACCACCAGCGAAAATGATTTCACTACCAACGGTTAATGCGTTAACCATGGCACGGTGTTCTTTGGTACGCTTAGACTGCGGGCGAATGACCAAGAAGTAAAAAATCGCAAAAAACGCAACAGGCAGTAAAATCTGACCGAATAGACCTGCAGCACCTGCAGTCTCTGGTGCAGCATGGGCAGCTTGAATAAATAAGCTCATAATATCTCTCAGTAAGTCATAGACAATAATAAAATTAGACGCATAGTAACAAAAAATCCCAGACTTGGTAACTGTTAATCATAGGCTGAGCGTGTTTTTCTTAGCGTAAGGCATACTATCAGCCAACGGATAGGACAACAATGTTTTTACTACATTCAGATAACCTATATAAAGCGTCAGGCTAAATAGCTGTCATGAATTGGCTAGTAAAGATGTCGTCATACAACCGTTAATAGTAGGGCAATAAAAGTCATCAAAAAACAAAAACTTAAAAATGGTGACTTATTGTGAAATGGTATCATCAATGCTACTATCAAATGGCAATGATTGCATGGATTTAGTATGCTACATATTGAACCATATTACGGCTTATTGAAGCATAGTATGGCTTTGAAATAGCGATTAAATCAGCTTTGAGTAACTATTTATACGATAGACAGATGTCTTTTATTACTTTGTTAAAGATAATCTAAAAATCAATATAAATTGCTCATGACATTATCTTCCTTTTACTCTTTTTAGGTTACCTAACTTGTTCACCACTTTTATGTTTGTACCTCGTTTATGTCGTCCGCGCGCTCATCGTAAAGACGCATCTGCAGAACCTCCCCGAGAATGACTACTAGTTCTCGATTTGGTTATACTTCTTTTTCAGCACTATCTGCATTGGCAATTCTTATGCTACCGCAGGCAGTGTGGGCAGCTGGTGCTGTATCAACATCCAGCGAGGCGGCAGCACCAACTGCGCTTAGCGTTTCTTTATTGATATTTTTTGTCTTACTCGCTATTGGCGTTTCTTTTGTCTGTTCATTAGCAGAGTCTGTTTTGCTGAGCATGACGCCATCGTTTATTGCGGATGTGCAAGAGACCAGTCCCAAAAAGCAGAAATGCTTAAAAGCCTGAAAGTGGACAATATCGACCAGTCACTAGCCGCTATTTTAACGTTGAATACCGTTGCCCATACACTTGGCTCTATCGGTGCGGGTGCACAGGCCACAATCGTCTTTGGTAGTGCGTGGTTTGGTCTGTTTTCTGCCCTCATGACGCTTGCTATCTTATTCTTGTCTGAGATTATCCCAAAAACTTTGGGTACAGTTTACTGGCGTCAACTAAGTGGTCTGGTTGCTTACTTCGTTCGCGGCATCATCATGCTCTTGTATCCATTAATCTGGTTCTCAGAGCGTCTGACGAAACTATTAGTACGCGGTAAAGAGCCGCAAACATTTAGCCGCCGTGAGTTTGCTGCTCTTGCTAGTATCGGTGAAGAGTCGGGTCAAATTGACCCACTAGAGTCGCGTATCATTCGTAACTTGCTCGCGTTTGGCGCTATTAAAGTCGAAGATATCATGACACCGCGCTCGGTGATGCTCGCATTCGAAGAGAATAAGACCGTCGCTGAGCTATTGGTTGATCGTCCAAAGCTGACGTTTTCTCGCTTGCCAATCTATGATGGTGATTTGGATAACATTACAGGCTTTGTCCTAAAAACGGACATGCTACTGGCTAAAGTTAATCATGCTATGCACAAGCCGTTGACGCAGTTTCAACGAGACATCACTTTTGTCTTCTCTAAAATGAAGCTGTTTGACTTGTTAGAGTTGATGCTAAAAAACCGTATTCATATTGCGATTACAGTCGGCGAATATGGTGAAGTTAAAGGCTTAGTCACGCTAGAAGATGTGTTTGAGACATTATTAGGTCTTGAGATTGTTGATGAGATAGACCGCGTCGAAGACATGCAGGCCTTGGCTCGTCAGATGATGGATAGACGGGTAGAGCGTTTAGGCATGAAGCTCAGCGATGATGAACAGTATGAAGACAGTAACAGCGAACCTAAGTCCTAACGAAGCTTTAACGATGCCTTCATGAAGCCAAACTATAACGTTGACAGTTTAACCATAAGTATTGATGGTTCTAAAGATTGATGGTTCTAAAGATTGATGGTTTAAAAATGGTCAGCTCATTATGGGCTGACTATCAAGCTAGAGCCACAAAGTATATAGTTATTATGGCTAGAGTCTGCAGTATAAATGCTTATGGATATTTGATTTGATAGCCTGTGTTTTTATTCGCAATAATTACACAGGGTGTCACATGGCTGTGAGAATTCGATGATAGGCTCGGCATATGATATGAGTATACTTATATAGATATATCTATACAGACACACTGCCAAAATAAATGATAAAAGAGCGTTAATCGTCACTATATGACACTAACGAAAAAATATCGCTAAGGATTATCATGAAAAAATTATTGGGAAATAGGCTATTAGCTCTATTGGTGAAAAGCGCCAGCATCACTGCAATCGTAGCAGTAGCCAGCACCATCAGTATCAATGCACAAGCGGCAACTATGACCGAAGGTTTGGTACAGAATTATGCCGCCGCAATGAAAGCATCAGCGAATAGCCAAAGTATCAATCAGGTATCGCGCCTTGTATCAGATGACGCGCTTATTTCTTTATCTAGAAAAGGCAAATCTACCAGTCTAGACAAAGACGCGTACTTAAAGCTGCTTCAAAACAGCTGGAATGATACGTCTAATTATCGCTATGATATTTCGGTAGATAATGTGGTGATTACTGGTTCACAAGCCAAAGCCAATGTGACGACCAATGAGAGCTGGGTAAAAAATGGTCAGCAAGTATCATTTGTTACCACATCTCGTGTGACCTTAACCTTGTCTACTGGTAATGCAGTGCTCTTGCGCGCAGTATCACAGGTGGCTATTAATTAAGTCATCATCGATCAAGCAAGACTCAAAATACAATAAGTCATATAAGCAATAGCTAATCTAACTGGCTGAGATTCTAACTTATAAAGGGTTTTAGTTGGTTAAACAGTTCTTACTTAATTTTATAGGCTACTTGAGCGTCTATTATTATCTTTTATATTAGGCTAGTCTTTGCTTTACATTGCATACTATACTATCCATCAACTTTATCTTATTAATTTCTGTCGTTAGGAAACCTCCAATATCATGTCTACTGTGCTATCACACTCTCGCTCATTTATTGCGTTGCCATTGACGCTTGCGGTATCCACTTTACTGATTAGTGCGTGTAGCAATACATCAGCGGTAAAAAACAAAGGTGCGACCAATAGCTCATCTGTCATCACCAAAAGTCCTGCCAATCAAGGGGCTAATACAGGTAGTGCAGACTACTCAACTGCGTTTTTGGACGCAGAGAGTTTGGATGAGTTGGCTGACTTGTTAGAAGCCACTGACATGACCATGGTAGAAGGTAACCAGCTTGCTATTCAGCAATATGGTGATTTGTGGAATCGTCTACGCGCAGGCTACCGCATGAATGGTGGTAAGCCAATCTACAATCAGCGTATTGAAGGTCAAAAAAGCTGGTTTACCAGTAGACAGGATTATCTAAATCGCCTAACTGCACGTGCCAGTCGTTATATCTATCATACGGTACGAGAGGCAGAGCGTCGCAATATCCCAACAGAGCTTGCCTTGTTACCAGTTATCGAGAGCTCTTACGATCCAAGTGGTACGAGTAGTGCGGCAGCTGCGGGTTTATGGCAGTTTATCCCAAGTACAGGCCGTATCTATGGCTTGAACCAAAGCAGCACTTATGACGGTCGCCGCGATGTTATCGAGTCGACACGTGCTGCCTATGACTTTTTAACAGCATTGCACAACCAGTTCGGTAGTTGGGAGCTAGCATTGGCTGCCTATAACGCTGGACCTGGCCGTGTACAGAAAGCAATCGATGCCAACGCAGCGCGCGGACTACCAACAGATTATTGGTCGCTTCAACTGCCGACTGAAACGATGAACTATGTGCCGCGTTTCTTAGCTGTAGCCGAAATCGTCGCTAAGCCTGAGCAGTATGGTGTGTATCTACCAGCTATCGCTAACCGTCAGCATTTCCGTAGTGTACCAGTTAACTATGGTGTGAGCTTGGCAGAAGTATCGCAGTTAACTGGAGTCAGCTATGATGAGCTAGAGCGTCTAAACACTGCACTGACATCAGGCCGCGTTGATTCTTCAGGTCCACAGCGTGTCATCATTCCTAACGACGTCAGCCTCAATGCTGATGCCAAATTAAGTGGGCTCAGAGGTAACGGTACAGGCAATGTACTCGCCTTAAACAACGCAGGTAGCTCAAGCACGACAGCGACTACGCCAATCTATAATAACAAACCCTATACTGCCTCATCACTACCGTCTACTGGTAGTGCATTGGCTGATTATGCCGCTAACGCAAGTGTACCTCAGCAGACTACCAGCTACATCTCACCATCTGCGACGCCAACTAGCAGCTCGGTATACAGTGGCAATTCTTCAGCTCGTACTGAGCCACCACTGACCACAGCAGAGACTAACAAAATCAATGCTGAGCTTAAGAGCAGTAACAGTCTACCGACTACCTCAGCTCAGATTACTCAGAACAATACGATTGTCCAAGAGCCACCGCTTAGCAAAGAAGAGCGTGATTTCATCGCCAATCAAATCCGGAGAAATACCTCTGAGACCAATGTTATCAATGCTGATGGCAACATTAATCTATCAGCCGTACAAACACAGCAGTCTATCTTAGAAGCGAGTGGTGCAGATAAGAAACTTAGCTTTGCTAAAACCTCGGTAAGTAAGCCAAAACCTCAAGGCACTCGTACCACTTATACGGTCAAACGTGGCGATACGCTCTCGAACATTGCGAGTCGAGCAGGGGTTAGCTGGCGTGATATCGCAGAATGGAACCAGATAGATGCCAGTGCCAATTTGCTCTCTGGCAGTACGTTATATCTATATAATGCCAAGACTATCGAGCCATTGAGTACTGCTAATAACGCCGCCGCTAGTCAGCCTGACAGTTACGTCGTACAAGGCGGTGATACGCTTATCGGTACGGCTAATCGTTTTGGCTTATCGGTCACTCAGCTAGCCAGCTATAACAACCTGAGCAGCCGTGCTGATCTGCTCAGAGGTCAGAAACTATGGCTCATACCGGGTAAAGTGACTACACCTGCGACGACACCTGCAGCGCCTTCTACCAAGCCGAGTAAATCAAGCACTGCGACCAAAAACTATAAAGTAAAAGCAGGGGACGGATTAATTGCATTGGCACGTCAATTCAATGTGTCGACAGATACTTTAGCCAGTCTCAACGGTATCAACAGCACAAGTTCGCTATATGTTGGTCAGACGCTTAAAGTGCCAGCCAGTGTTGATTTCGATGCTACAAGTACGACAAGTGCGAGCAGTAGTAACAGCTCAAGCTCGGTCGCGACCACCAATTACAAAGTAAAATCAGGTGATACGCTGATTGGTATTGCGAACAGCATCGGAGTGAGTGCAACGGAGCTGGCTGCAGTAAATAGCAATTTTGATGCAAAGGCTCGCCTGCAACGTGGTCAAACGATTAAAGTACCTGCTTCTAAAGAATTGGTCGACCGTCAGTTAAATGACAAAGCGGTCAGCTACAAAGTAAAATCAGGTGATACATTAACGGGTGTCGCTAAACGTTACAATATTGGCTTAAGTGATTTGGCATCAGCGAATAACTTGAATACCAATTCGAATCTGATACTGGGCCGTACTATCACCATCCCTGCTAGCGGCAGTGTGGCAAGTGCATCTAGTAGCAGTCAAAGCAGCAGCTCTGCTGCTAGTAGCAATAGTAGCTCAGCAAGTAGTGGTACGAAATTAGGTAACACTGAAAGCTACAAAGTTAAATCTGGCGATGGTTTGATTGCTTTGGCACGTCAGTTTGGCATCTCAGTAGAGGATTTGGCGGCGACCAATGATCTAGCGACCAATGCTCAGCTACAACGCGGCCAAACACTTAAAGTACCAAAAGCGACAGTAAGCTACACGGTTGGTTCGGGCGACAGCTTGATTGGTCTAGCACGTAAATATGGTGTCTCAACCCAAGAGCTGGCTGATATGAACAATATCGCCGCTGATACTATGTTGCAGCGCGGTCAGCGTCTGACTGTACCTAATCGTTAATGAATAAAGTATTAATGAATGCTGTTTACATAAGACGTCGTTAATATTAACTATTAATCGTATCGCACAAAAAAAGCTGCTCTTTATAAGAGCAGCTTTTTTTATTTAACAAGAATAAATAACTGTGAAGGTTTAGCTTGCAAATCGCCTAATAATAGCTACAAATTAGACCGTCTGAGTTTTAATAGTTTCAAGATAGCTTCGGATATTACTGACATAGTGCATGGCTTGACCATAGCGGCTATTCGACGCTCTATTATCTGCTAAATAAGCATAGACGTTCGCCCAACTCTTATCATCGATACCTTGAGCTCGTAGTTCGCGTTGGATTCTTTTTACCGCATTGGGACCCATGTTATAACCTGCAAGGGCAAACCAAATACGGTCAGTTTTTGGCACGTCAGAGAAGTCTGCTTTCACTTGCTCTAGATAGCGTGCACCGCCACCAATACTTTGGTAAGGATCAACGCGGTCTGAGACGCCCATCGCTTTTGCAGTGTTGTTGGTCAGCATCATTAACCCGCGTACGCCAGTCGGCGAGACAGCGTTGGCATCAAGATGTGACTCTTGATAACCCATCGCGACCAGTAGTTCCCAATCATGATTATAATTACGTGCTTGCTCTTCAAACGAAGATTGATAGTCCGGTAACTTTTCCGTCAACGTCTTCTGGAAATGATCCTGACTATAGGCGTCTTTAAGCAAGTTTTGATTGTAGAACGCGGCAAGTTTTTGTGTGTTTTTTAGCTTGATGCTATCGCACAAAAAGTAACTGGCCTTTCTTGATAGTGGGTCATTGGATGAGCTAAACGTCCAACTTACCTTAGGATGTAGACCATTCTTAGTCAGACTAGAGTCATAACCACAGCTGACATTGATAGACGATAGGTTCAGCTGGCTTTTTAGCTTGGTGCTAGCCGTAGTCAATGCCATGTCAGCGTTGCCGGTTCTTAGTGCTTTTAGTGCCGCTTCTTCACTGGCGTAGGCTTTTAGATTGATATCGACACCGAGCTCGTCGGCATAAGTGCGCACCAGATCAAACCCAAAACCATGTTGGAAGCCATCGGTAGCAAAGTAAGTGCTATCGCCTGGTACCGCAGCAATGGTCAAGGTATTTTCCAGCATGACATTGTCATAGGCTGGTACCGATGTGTTCATGGTCGTCAAACTCTCAGCGGGCAACGAGAGTAGAGCGATGCTAGAGATTTGTGCCAGCTTCTTGGTTCTGGCAAAACGATTAGACGCAATAGGGGTAACGGATGAAACGATGTTACTTTTGGTGTTTAGTAGGCGTTTAGATGGACGCAGTAAATAAGAAATACGGCGTCTGGCCCCTTGCGCAGATACTTTTACACGATAAGTAATACGCTGCATGGATGTCTCCTGATTTTAGCCATCCTTCTTACCGCAAAAACACGTATACATATATGTGCATAATATTGACATATATCGATATCGTATCTTAAATAGAGTGGCATTTTTAATAGGATAAATGCCGCTCTATCTTGTTTGACTATAGCGCCACTAGCGTACTCTCTCTAAGAGTTAGTGGGATAGTTTGTCGTCAGCCAGCTATCAATATGTCATAAAAGCGTTCTAAACCGTATTTATTAGTACTGGTTTAAAATACTGAACGCACAACAACGCGAAGGATATAAATCAGATGATTCCTTCATCGATAACTAAATATGGCTAGTGGCCAAACAACTATATATCAAACATAGGTAAGGTCATGATTAAGTTATTGAGACAAAGACATCGCTTGAAACATTGATGTAAGGTTTTGCCAATGAGGCAAATACATTCATCTGTTTTAACTATGCTAACTTTGATGGCTGGCTATACTTTGAATCACTAATATTAAGTTACTAGTAATAGGATAGCTGGCTACTAAAGTTGTTTGTCCAGCAATGAGGGTAAGCAAAATAACCAGAATTGATAGTTTATAGCTGTCTATCAAACTGGCTAGGTCATACCGTCATCGCGACACCAAAAATAAAAAATACCATGCTGCTAACATATATAGTGCAAACATAGTATTTCAATGGGTAGCGGTTTAAAACCTCATCACTGATATAGCATGATAAAGTCTTAAACAACTACCAGCATTATTTTAGTGCCATAACCGGAAGCTGTAATAATGGGAAGTTTCATGACAAAACGTTCTTTCTTACGAGTAGTAATATGCGGTTACTAATTGCATTATTCAAGTGGAGTTAAGAAAAAAGCGATAAAACTTAACAATTGAGATATAAACGGTTAATTTTCCAGATATTTGGTACATAATAATCAAAAATAGAATAACAAAGTTTAAATAGTAGTCAAACTAGACTTTATGCTTATGGTGTGACTATAGTATTAGCAAGTCTAGTTTGGCTTTTAAATTATCATTTCCTTTATAAGTTTTTCTCTATCAATGACAACCGTTTAAAATGGCTTTTTAAGTGGTTAGTTTATGCTGGATTTTCGATATCGATAAAAGTAACTGGCAGACCAAATTTTTGAGCGACTATCTCTCCTAACGCCTGAATACCGCCACGCTCCGTTGCATGATGACCACAAGCAAAATAATCAATCCCAAGCTCACGCGCGCTATGCGTGGTACGCTCAGATATCTCACCAGATATAAATGCATCACAGCCCATAGTAGCCGCTTGTTCAATCATATCCTGCGCACCGCCCGTACATATACCCACACGTTCTATCAGCCTACCATTTGTCTGAGTAGAAGAGTCTGCATGATACTCAGCTGAGATATGTAATGGCGCGCGACCTAAAGCTTGAGTAATGGTGGCAATGAGATCGTCAGCAGTTTGCGGTGTGCAAGTAGCGATATTGCCCACAGGATTTGACTCGGTAGGATAGAGAGCACCGTTGATCGTCATGCCGAGCATGTCAGCAAGTTTTGCGTTATTGCCAGAGATTGGGTGTGCATCAAGCGGTAGATGATAGCCAAGCATAGAGATACCGTGTTGCATCAGCTTGCGCACGCGTCGACCTTTCATACCAGTAAGCGTAGCAGGTTCGCCTTTCCAGAAGTATCCATGATGCACCATAATCGCATCGGCATTGTCAGCGACCGCAGCATCTATCAAGGCTTCACAAGCCGTGACACCAGTGACAATACGTTGAATCGGTTGTCCACCATCGACTTGTAGGCCATTTGGCGCATAGTCTTTAAACGCACTAGTAGATAAGTAGTCGTCACAGAACTGTGTCAATGCCTGGGCGCTGATGCTTTGAGTATTGGATTCAGCTGTCGTATGATTTGCAGTCATTATGTTTTCCTGTCATCAATAAAATGTAGGTCGTAAGGTGCTATAGATTAACTAAGCAAAAATTATGTATTATCTATCATGTTTGAGAATATTTGGTTTTGAGCTTCTATCTTTATGTTCAATTCTCGAAATGCTGAAGTGTCGAGTATCGTAAAAGCTATTTTAACATGCCGTTGTAAGCAAGCAGACAAGCTGGATAACTGAAATGGTACACGATACGTTACTATTTACTGGTATTGCGGTTATAATTTATATACGTGAGTCTGCCTAGCTGTATAGCATTTGACCATCTGATGAATGGGTCAACACTAGCTAAGCGGTCGCCATTATCTCACTTCGTTTTTCACTGTCTGTTTGCAATAAATTTA
This sequence comes from Psychrobacter sp. ER1, assembly GCF_048631835.1. Taxonomy (NCBI): domain Bacteria; kingdom Pseudomonadati; phylum Pseudomonadota; class Gammaproteobacteria; order Moraxellales; family Moraxellaceae; genus Psychrobacter; species Psychrobacter sp. ER1. The sequence goes on from NZ_CP184640.1 coordinate 1,245,093, forward strand.
TAGAGGTTTTATATGTCGTCATCCCGGAACACCAATAACAAGACGTCTTTATTAAAATGGTTACCTTGGGTCTTATTGCTGCTAGTGTTGGCAGCGTTTATCTGGTTGTTCACGAGTATGAAATCGACGTCGGAGGCCACATGGGAGCCGCCGAGAACCCCGCCTGCGGAGCAGCAGGCAGCAGAGCCAGTGTCGGACACGCCAGCGCCTATTTCTTCTTATCATAATGCGGTGGCGCGTGCATCGCAGTCTGTGGTCAATATCTATACGACGCAAACGATGACCGAGCATCCTTATATGGATGATCCTGTACTGCGCCGGTTTTTTGAATATCATGGTGGTCCATCACAAGAGCAGGGCAATACCAATTTAGGCTCTGGTGTGATCGTATCAGAAGACGGCTATATCGTGACCAATGCCCATGTGATCGAAAAAGCAGATGAGATCACAGTCGCGTTCAATGATGGTCGTAAGAGCCGTGCCAGAATCATTGGTACAGATCCTGATAGCGACTTAGCTGTGATCAAGGTCGATATGACAGGGCTGACACCACTTGGCTTCCGCGAAGATCCGATTCGTGTGGGTGATTTAGCCTTAGCGATTGGTAATCCATTTGGTGTGGGTCAGACAGTGACGCAGGGGATTATCTCAGCGACTGGTCGTACTGGACTGGGCGTCAATAAATTTGAAGACTTTATCCAGACTGATGCGGCGATCAATCCCGGTAACTCAGGCGGCGCACTGGTCGATGCTCATGGCGAGCTAGTCGGTATCAATACCGTCATATTCTCGCGCTCTGGTGGCTCGATGGGCATTGGCTTTGCGATTCCAACCGCGTTGGTTGAGCAAGTGATGAATGCCTTGATCAAAGACGGCCGTGTCAGTCGTGGTTGGTTGGGTATCGAGATTCAGTCACAGCTACGTGACCCAACACAGTTAGAGACGTCAACAGGCGTAGAAGTATTAAACGTCATTGATAACAGTCCAGCGGCAAAAAGTGGTCTACGCGTCGGTGATATCGTCCTAACCATCGACGATGTCGAGATGACAGATGCCAATACTTTGATTCAGTATGTTGCTCGTAAGCCACCAAACACTGAACTGGATGCGCAGATATTGCGTCAAGGTAAAAATGCTCAAGTAAAAATCACGCTAGAAGAGCGTCCAGCACAAGAGCCACTTGAGCGTCCTGTCGTACTACAAAACGAGAGCATGGGCGGAATGGAGCAGCCAACCATCCAAGGCGATGAAGAAACGCCAATGATGTCAAAAGCAGAGCGTGATCGTATGCGCGAAGAGCTGATGAAACTGTTTGAACAAGATGCCGCGTCGCAGTAAGTCGTGGTGGTTCTTATCACTAGGTGCTGACTCATAATGTATATATGAGTCAGCATTTTTATTTAGCTGATAACAACAAAAAGCGCGCTCCTTATATAAAGGAGCGCGCTTTTTGTTGGAATTGATTTTTCTAAATTTTAAAGGCTAATTTTACTTACTTATAATCCTTCTTGCTTATAACCCTGCTATAACTTTTCAATAGGGTCATGATTGATATAAATAACACCTTGCACACGGCAACAGCAGGGCAGGATTTCATCTTCTTCAATCATCGCCAATGGGTCAAATGGATAGTCGACCGTATGCGAGCTAGCAATACGTTTGACTCTGCAACTACCACAGTAGCCTTCGCGGCATTGATAGTTTACCTCGTGTCCGGTGCGTAGCAGTCCATCTAGCAGACTCTCGTCATCATGCAGATAGAACTGCTTTTTACTGGTCATTACCCAAGTCATCGTGAATCCTATTGGGATATGTCTGTGCTATTGCTATCCCTACTATTAACCCATAAGACGATTACCGCGATAGAAATTTTATAACTTCAAATCTTTACCGCTCAAGCCTTTATCATATAAAGTCTTTCTAGCTCAAAGCTCTTACAACTCAGCTCTTATAATTCAAAGTCATCAAAATCACTGTCTGACAAATCAGAGTCAATCTGACCGACCAAGTATGAGCTAATCTCAGTCTCTTGCGGTGCTACTTGCACATTGTCAGACGATAGCCACGTGTTAATCCACGGGATTGGGTTTGATTTTGAGTTCGGGAACGCTGCTGGCAAGCCGACAGTTTCCATACGTAAGTTAGTGATGTATTCGATATATTGGCAGAGAATGTCTTTGTTTAGACCAATCATTGAGCCATCTTTGAACAGATAGCCTGCCCATTCTTTTTCTTGCTCAGCAGCTTTGCGGAAGATTTCAATACTTTCTTCATAGCACTCTGCGGCAATCTCGACCATTTCAGGATCGTCACGACCATTGCGCATCAGGTTTAGCATGTGCTGTGTACCAGTCAAATGTAGCGCTTCATCACGAGCGATTAGCTTAATGATTTTGGCATTACCTTCCATCAACTTACGCTCAGCAAAGGCAAACGAGCAAGCAAACGACACATAGAAACGAATCGCTTCTAAGACGTTGACCGCCATGATGCACAAGTACATTTGCTTTTTCAGCGATCGTAAATCAACCGTCACTTGCTCGCCATTGATATTGTGTGTACCTGGACCGTACAAGCTATATAGCTGCGAGTTGCGATACAGCTCATCATAGTACTGGGCGATATCAGAGGCACGACCTAAGATGTGCTCGTTTTGCATAATGTCGTCAAAGATAATATTTGGGTCATTGACGATATTACGAATGATATGCGTATAGCTGCGTGAGTGAATGGTCTCGCTAAACGACCATGTCTCAATCCACGTCTCAAGCTCAGGGATAGACACCAGCGGCAGTAACACCACGTTTGGACTACGACCTTGGATAGAGTCGAGTAGGGTCTGGTACTTGAGGTTGCTCAAAAATATGTGCTGCTCATGCGAGGACAGATTGCTAAAGTCGATACGATCGCGTGATACATCGACTTCTTCTGGACGCCAAAAGAACGATAGCTGCTTTTCAATCAATTGCTCAAAGATAGGGTGTTTTTGTTGGTCATAGCGCGCCACGTTGACGGGCTGACCAAAGAACATCGGCTCTGTTAGCGCATTGTTTGGCGTTTGCGAAAAAATCGAGTAAGTCATGGGACTGCCTTTATCATTGATACGGTTATGAAATTATATAAATTGGATATGATTATATTATAAATTTTGGTCAATGGCTTTTTGGGTTAAAGATTCTCTAGCGATATCTGTGAAGGCTCTTTGCCATCGTTCATATAGGCTTTGAATATCTCGCTCAGCTCACTATCATCGAGTGCTTCTAATTCATCAAGTGCGCTTTTGCGTAGGGTACTCACATCAGACTCTTCTGCTGCTGTTTTTAAGTCTTTTTTAGCCGCTCTCGATACGGGTTTTTTGGCTGCTTTTGCCACGCTTTTTTGGCGACAGTTGTCTTTGGTGCTTCATCCACACCTAACTGCTGACGCACCTCTGCAATATCAACCTCGACTTGTACGATATGCGAGCCACCATCGTTTAGGTCTGAAAATACGTTTGGGATAAACAAACCACCGTCTTTGATGATTGCGGTATATTGCACATGACCTCCGTCGTTTTAATTCTATCTGTATGTTTTAATTATAACAGTAGCCAATCCCGCCTACCGCTTGTATCTGCCTTGCCGCTGGCGTGCAGTCTATCGTGTCTGACCGCATTCCTGTTGTCTCGATACTACGTTCAGCCTCAGACTGCATCGCCATCGTCGTCAGCAGGATACCGCTATAGTCGGGGCTAAACGACCGTGTTAAAGCGGCTTTCTTTTTTCTTTAATGATTTTTCCGTTTGGGCGTACCCTACAACTAAGCTTACGCTCGTTAGTCCGACTTCTTATTAAAGAGACCTATCATTCCAGTCAATTGTTCAATTCCGTCAAATGTCGATGGCATTTGGTCTTCAGTAGCTACGATAGGAGCGAAAATGACACTCTCGAACCTTTCGAAGCTTTCTTTCATACCTTCTCTTAACCCCTTAGTGTCAGAGTCGTAGTTATGTATAAACTGACAGAGAGTGAGACGTAAGTCTATTTGTAATATTTGTGATTTGATAGACCTAACGTTAACCAATGATATTTTAAAGAAATAAAGAAGTATGAAAAGAAACAAGATAGTCGAGATAGTAACTATGATAAATATTGGGTTCTCAAAACTATTGGAACTTAAATAATAAGCCGACCAGACAGATTTTAAGACTATAAGTAAAACTATTACAGCCATCAGACCATAATATATATAGCCTTGACTGTTCAATTCTTTTTTCTTCTGCTCTCTAAGTGTTCTAAAACCATTGGACAAGCCGACAAAGTTATATTCACTTTTTTGGTTGTTCAGAGTTTCTTGTATTTCTATAATATCCTTTTTCAGTAGAATGTTTTTTCTATTTTCTTCCTCAATGATGTCTTGATGTTCATGCAACTTATTAATAGTTTGGATGACCGAACTATTAAGACGTCGATTTAAATGTCTTGAGAATACTTCTTGTGGAATGATATACCACAAATAGCAAAGTTTATTTAGACTGTCATATGTCAATGTATAAGAGTAAGACTGTAAGCTTACTACTGCCTGCTCAAAAAAGATCTATGTGTTTCAACAGTAGTTATTAATGAAGCCTCATATATGTCTGCTAGCAATACTATATATATAGACTCTATAACTTTTCTAACTAAACTAGCTCGAGGTTTCTCTTGTTTAGAGAAATCATACAAGCATTTATTGTCTTCCGCTAAGGCGTTATCATTCAGTGCAACACCTATTTTTTCCCAGTTGTGATACTTAAGATTAATACTATCTAAAATAGATAAGTTTTTTTTGTTCTTACTGTCTAATATATTGAGTACGGCTTTAACTAGGTCATTTGTCTCTGTACTCAAATCTAAATATTCAGAATGCTTATGTATCTGGTTTTCAAACCTTCGCTTTAGGTTTTCAAATTGAGGACTTTTATAAGGGAAGATCATAGTTATCTCGATATTAGTAGATAAATATATGATAACAACGCACAGCGGGTCTAACCTAAAAGCCAAACCCGCAACCCGTCAGAAATTCTATTTAAAGAATTTCTCTTGCGAACCTAAAATTGCAATGCAATTTTTTAACGGTTCTTAAATCTTACACGCACCGCCAGCACAATCATCTTCCATATCCGCTTGGGCATCGTTCGCACCATCACGAGTGTTATGGTAGTACAACGTCTTCACACCCATTTTATAAGCGTTTAGCAAGTCTTTTAGCAATATCTTCATCGGTACACGGCCACCAGCATAACGAACTGGATCGTAGTTGGTGTTGGCAGAGATACTTTGATCGACGAACTTCTGCATGATAGCGACCAGCTTTAGGTAACCATCATTGTTTGGCATTTGCCATAGTAGCTCGTACTGATCTTTTAGGGTAGCAATCTCAGGCACGACTTGCTTTAAGATACCGTCTTTTGACGCTTTGATAGAGACCAGACCACGTGGTGGCTCGATACCATTGGTCGCATTGGCGATCTGACTAGAGGTCTCAGACGGCATCAAGGCGGTTAGGGTAGAGTTGCGTAGACCGTGCTCAGTGATCTCGCCGCGTAGCGTTTCCCAATCGAGATGTAGCGGCTCTTGGCAGATTTTGTCCAAGTCGGCTTTGTACGTATCAATCGGCAAGATGCCTTGTGAGTACGTGGTCTCATTGAACGCAGGGCACGCGCCTTGCTCTTTTGCCAATTTGTTTGACGCTTTCAAGAGATAGAACTGCAACGCTTCAAACGTCTGATGGGTCAGACCAAGTGCGCTGTCGTCAGAGTAGCGTGCGCCATTCTTAGCTAAGTAGTAAGCATAGTTGATTACGCCTACACCGAGCGTACGACGACGCATGCTGCCGTTTTGAGCCGCTTTTACTGGATAGTCTTGATAGTCGAGCAGGGCATCAAGCGCCCGCACGATTAGCTCAGCTGGCTCTTCGATGTCGCTAACGTTTTCGACTTTACCCAAGTTGACCGCTGATAGCGTACAAAGGGCGATTTCGCCTTCTTCGTCATTGATGTTGTCCAGTGGCTTGGTCGGTAGCGCGATTTCCATACATAGGTTTGACTGGCGAATCGGGGCAACCGTCGCGTCAAATGGGCTATGCGTGTTGCAATGATCGACGTTTTGGATGTAGATACGACCTGTGCTCGCGCGCTCTTGCATCATTAGGCTGAACAAATCAGCTGCTGGGATCTGACGGCTACGTACGTTAGGATCATTTTCGTACTTGGTATATAACTCTTCGAATTTGTCTTGATCTTCAAAGAATGCATCATATAGGCCTGGCGTGTCACCTGGTGAGAATAGCGAGATATCTTGGCCTTTGATTAGGCGCGTGTACATCGTTTTGTTTAACTGTACGCCGTAATCCATATGACGGACACGGTTGTCTTCGACGCCGCGGTTGTTTTTCAGTACCAGTAATGACTCAACTTCTAAATGCCATAGTGGGTAGAAAAGAGTCGCAGCACCGCCACGGACGCCACCTTGTGAGCAGCATTTAACAGCAGTCTGGAATAATTTGTAGAACGGGATACAGCCAGTATGCTGTGCTTCACCGCCACGGATAGGGCTACCAAGGGCACGGATGCGACCTGCGTTGATGCCGATACCAGCACGCTGTGACACATAGCGTACGATGGCGCTGGTGGTCGCGTTGATAGAGTCTAGGCTGTCACCACATTCGATCAATACGCACGAGCTAAACTGACGCGATGGCGTACGCACACCTGACATGATAGGCGTCGGTAGTGAGATTTTGAATTGTGAGGTCGCATCATAGAAGCGCTTCACATAGTTCATACGCTCTGATTTTTCGTAACGGCTAAACAAGCACATACCGACCAGCATGTACAAGAACTGCGGGCTTTCATAGACAGTCTTGCTCACACGATCCTGTACCAAGTACTTACCAGCCATTTGCTCAACAGCGGCATAAGCAAGGTTCATATCGCGCCAGTGATCAAGATACTCTTCTAACTCATCAAATTCAGCACGGCTATAGTCAGCTAGGATGTGCTGATCGTATTTGCCAGCGTCAGTCAAAGTTTTGACATGGTCATATAGGTGCGGCGGGGTAAATTTGTTATAAGCAATCTTACGTAGATGGAAGATGGCCAAACGCGCAGCCAGATATTGATAGTCAGGCGTGGTCTCAGAGATGAGGTCAGCGGCAGATTTGATGATGGTTTCGTGAATGTCACGCGTCTTGATACCTTCATAAAACTGGATGTGTGACTTTAGCTCAACTTGCGATACCGACACGTTGTCCAAGCCATCCGCAGCCCATGCGATTACCTTGTGAATTTTGTCTAAATCAATAGGCTCTAAACGTCCATCACGTTTGGTTACTTGGATTTTGTCAATATGTGTCATGCTGGCCTCTATTGTGATTGCTTATAGTGATGCTACGCGCCGAGTGGGCGGCAGACATTCTTTATAACGCTATTATGCGGGATTGTGATAGGTCGTTTTTTGGACAAAAGACTGCCACTACTCATAGTGATGGTTAAAATCACTGAGTACTACATATAGCGTGTTTGTTAATTGGTAGGCACAATATAGCGGGAAAATTTTGAAAATACTATATTGATTTTAGAATAAAACTATGTTGCTACAAGGTTGTAGGCAGTCCAAATTTTGGCAAAGGACGATGGGATAAGGGTTAGACGCAAATGCGGTCAATAATAAAATTTTTGTAAAAATTTCGTGACGATTTACTTTTCATTCTCTCGGTTATTGTCGACTGATACTGGGAGTCATAGCGGCAATAATGCGGGCGCAGATTGTACATCAAACCACAAAAAATCGCCACCCATAACTTATTACTAGCGAGTGACGATTTGGACTAAAAAGGCGTGAAAGTTTTCTATGCGACTTATAAAACAATACGAACCGTTTTTGCATTATCGAGTGCCGCATAAAGCGCATTCACTTGCTCAGCAGCCGTTAGGTACAAATTAACCCGTGCTGAGTGAAAACGACCCGTTTTAGACGGCTTAACTTCGATAGACGCCAAATCAAAATCAGGGAACTGGCTACCCAAAATTAGCTTTACTTCATTAAGCAAACTCTCACGCTCGCCTTCATGACCGATGATGCTTAATGGGTAGTTCATCGGGAACTCCCAAAGCTCTGGGTTTTGAATATCAGTCTTTTTGCCTACCAATGCGCCTTTATTTGGCGTCAGGTCAGTGACTTTAACTGACGGCTGATTGCTGGTTGGGTTATTTGTGCTGTTGTCGTTGTTGTCTTTTGAATCATCACTCATGATATGAGCCTCGCTTATATAGGTAAATAGAAAAAGTTAATCAGTCATTAGCGGTAAATAAGTAACTAACATTAAGTCATTCGAAAATCGCTGCTTGCTATAGACATTTAGTTAGTTAGACATCTGCTCAAATCATGCCAAAAGCATAACGCCAGAAACTGAGACAGGCTCAGTATGGTCGTAAGTGGCATTTAAATCGGTCAAGCTATAGTCGATTCAATTTAAAAGTAGTACAAGGCAACCGAGTGTAGATGTACATGTGATACTTCAAGCGAGGTTAACGCTGTCATACTTTTATAGTGGAATGGCTATATTAGGCAGAGAATATATGCACTGTTTATAGTGGTCTATGGACGATTATTCAAGTAAAGTCTGTATTTAGTCCGTTTCATCTTAAAGTAGTAAGTTAAGTGGCTTTTATTAAAACTATTAATGGAAGCTATTATTGCAAATAACCATTGATAGGAGTGATATCAGGCGGAATATCCGTCTCTCCCAATGCCTCTCGTAGATTAATCTCGATAGTGCGTGACAAGGCAGTCAAAGGTAACTGGTTAGCCGCTAAGCCAAAAGGCTCTTCTAACTCTTCACTAAGCGCGTCCAAACCAAAAAAGGTATAAGCAATCACCGCACAAACCAACGGGGTTGCCCAACCGAGTGATGCCACCAAACCGAAGGGCAACATAATGCAATATAAATAGGTCGTGCGATGTACCAGCAGCATGTAAGCAAAGGGCAGTGGTGTGTTATGAATGCGCTCGCACGCTGCCAGTACAATTGTCATAGAGGTCAGGCGTTCATCCATATTTTGTATGACTTGTTCCGATACCAGTCCTTGACGCCGAATATCGCCAAGCTGTTTACCCATTAGGCGCATTATATAATCAGGTACGTTTTTCGCTTGGCGCATACGGTCATGGTGTATCGCTGCAACAAGAGGCTCGATATCCGCCCAAGGTGGCGTACCACGCAATCGGTGGCGCACCGCATGGGCAAACGCAATGGTCAGATATACCATCGTTCGCTGAGTATCGTGTGCAGTCGCATTGTTATCCTCGCTATCATCTATGGCAGTCGCATCGTCCTCATCTATAAAAGACAGTACTTGGCGCGTTAAGCTACGAGAGTCATATACCAGCTGACCCCATAGTCCGCGCGCTTCCCACCAACGCTGATAACTGGCATTGTTTCGAAACCCAAGAAACAACGATAAGGCAATCCCGAGCAAGGTAAACGTTGCCATACCATAATAAGGAAACGAGTCAGGCATCCAGTGCTGAATAATCGTGATGAGCGTACTAAGAATAGTAATCAGCAAAATTTGCGGATAAATTTTTGGAATGATTGATCCACGTAGAGTGAAAAATATCTTAAGGGCATTGGGTGTTTGCCGGACAATCATGTCAGTTTCCTAGCGATGGGGTATATGGAGACACTATTAAATGTCTCGTGTGATTCTAATACAGAATCGAGATCTGTAAAGCCCAAAAGGCTATAAATTTATTCAAACAAAAGAGTAAGGTGATTACTTAAGCTCGGTAATTGGGATAGCTAAAGGAGTTGAATGCTCGGCAAAAAGGGAAATGTTTTTATTAATCTACTTTATGTATGTTAAAATGACGCCAAATATCACTTCTTAACTCTATAAAAGCTGTCACCACAGAGATGAATACGCCACCCTAGCTGTACCCCTCCTCAGTAATGATTGCTTCCTATAGCAATTACTCTCATAAAGCGTCTGACGCTTTTTCTTGTGCGCATGCACTGCTTTAACGTTTGTATCACTATTCGATATATCTAATGGATCGTAAAGATTACCCCACTAAAAGTACGTTATGACGATCACTCGCTAACTATGAACGTTCACATTTTTATATTTGTCATTTGATAGGCAATGGGCAAAGTATCTAGATAAAGATGTACCTAGATCGAGATGCGTCAAACTTTTCATGTGAGCTGATTTTTAACTACTTTTTAGATGCTTTCCAAATAGATGCTTTCTAAATAGTGATTAGATACTTCGTTTATTGACAGACTAAAGCAGTTACCCAAAACTGAGTTAAATACGTTAAATACAATTAAAGAGCATTGGCTATCCAATGCGCGCGGCGATGTCTTGGCTGGCATGGTCGTCGCTTTGGCGCTTATTCCTGAAGCGATTGCGTTTTCTATCATTGCTGGTGTCGATCCCCAAGTAGGGCTTTATGCCTCATTTTGTATCGCAGTAGTGATTGCGTTTGTCGGCGGTCGTCCAGCGATGATTTCGGCGGCGACGGGTGCGATGGCGTTACTAATGGTGACGCTGGTCAAGGATTATGGATTGCAGTACTTGTTAGCAGCCAGTGTGCTGACAGGTGTTATACAGATTATATTTGGCTTCTTAAAGCTGGGGAATCTGATGAAATATGTGTCGCAATCTGTGGTACTGGGCTTTATCAATGCCTTGGCTATTTTGATTTTTATGTCACAGGTTCCTGAGCTGATGCCGCAGGCAGGTTCAAACCTAGTACACGTATACGGTCTTGTGGCGCTAGGTCTAGTCATTATCTATGGCTATCCATATATTCCAAAGATCGGTAAAGTGATTCCATCGCCATTGGTCAGTATTGTGCTGGTTACGGCTATAGCTATCTTATTAGGTGCAGAGGCTCGAACCATCAATGATATGGGTCAGCTACCTGATACCCTGCCGATGTTTTTGATACCTGATATCCTGTTGAACTTAGATACGTTGATCATTATTTTCCCGTACTCTATCAGTTTGGCGATAGTGGGCTTACTTGAGTCTATGATGACCATGACTATCGTAGATGATTTAACTGATACCAAAGGCGACCGTACGCAAGAGTGCAAAGGCCAAGGTATTGCCAATGTTGTTAGCAGTTTTTTTGGCGGGATGGCAGGCTGTGCGATGATTGGCCAGTCGATCATCAACGTCAAATCAGGTGGTTATACGCGTCTTTCTACTTTAGTAGCAGGTGTATTTTTATTATTAATGGTGGTGTTTTTAAGCGATTGGCTAAAGATTATTCCAATGGCCGCATTGGTCGCTGTAATGATTATGGTGTCTATCGGTACTTTTAACTGGGGTTCCTTTAAAGAGCTAAAAACCAAGCCGCTGCAAAGTAATGTGGTCATGATTACGACCGTTGCTGTGGTGGTCGCAACGCATAACTTGGCCTATGGCGTATTGATTGGCGTGCTGCTGTCAGCATTGTTCTTTGCCAATAAGATTGAGCGCTGTATGAGTGTGCATAGTCACATGAATGAAGCAGCGCAAACGCGTTATTATCGAGTGGACGGACAAGTATTTTTCTCATCAGCAGAGCGTATGATTGACTCCTTTGATATTAAAGAATCTGTCTCTAACGTGGTCATTGACGTGTCGCGCGCGCATTTTTGGGACGTGACAGCAGTCGCTGCCATAGATAAAGTGATTATTAAATTTCGCCGTGAAGGCACTGAGGTAGAGCTCATCGGTTTGAACGAGGCGAGCCAGGCGATGATAGACAATTTCGGTGTGCATGATAAGCCAGATGCTGAGCAAAGCTTAGGCGCGCATTAAATTAGCTATGTATCAATAGTGTCATATTGATAAATACAAAAAGGCTGAGTATATCTCGGCTTTTTTTATGCAGATTAAAACCTGATTAGAAGACTATATTCTTTTATGGATAAAGTTTTTACAAGCTAATAGGATGGCAGAAGAGAAGGAATAGCTAGAAGGGAAGAAGTACTGGTTTGGATGATGCGGTATGAAGATAGTTAATCGTTATATTGAAATATCTAGATGTTTTTTAACAAAGAAAAATAGCTCTAAAGATTATGAGAAATTTTTAAAGCTTCAACAGCTCTTTTTCAACTTCATTGAGAAATGCTTCGATGTTAGCTTCATGACGCTGATAAAACGTCCATTGTCCATGGCGTTCGGACGTAACCAATCCTGCTTTTTTAACACACCCATATAGTTTGAAATGGTTGATTGCGACAATCCAGTTTTTTCTTGGATGTAGCTGACGCATACCCCATCCAGATTAGCATGCTCTGGTAATGACGCTGGAAAGTTCGACCTGTCCTTCAACCACTTTATGATTTGACGACGCATGGGGTTGTTAAGTGCAGATATTATGTTTTCTGTATTCATAAAATGTGTGATATCGATACCTAGTTAATAATCAACAACTGTCAGAGTGGAACATTAGATTTTTAGTTTACTCATTATGAGTATAAACACTAAAGCGGAGTAGAATCTATTTACCGCCAATGTGCCAACCATATACAAATAAACGGCTACTAGTAGGATACTGCTTATAACTAGCGTTTATATTCTGACTATACGTTTCTATAACAGTAGAGTATACAGCCAAAACTAGATTAATTATGACAGTTGTACTGTCTAGTCATCGGAATATTGTCGAATAGTAACAATATATGACGGGTAAAAAAGATTGTTTTAAATCGAATCTAACAGTAAACGTTGTTACGACTGACTTATTAAATACACGTTAGTTCTTTGCCAAACCAGCAGTAAAATAGTATTAGAAAGCTTCTGACATGACAAGGGCGTGTTGAATATTCAACACGCCCTTAATGCTTTATGTTCTTAAATTTTATTAAACTTTTTTATTAATCTGGTTAGCGTCGCGGCAGAGTGCCAAAAAATCTAATAAGCATCGTCGTGATATTTTAGCTTTTTAGAAATGCCTCAATTTTTGGTTTAATAGTCATAGAGACAATAACCATTAAAGTCAATCCTACTGGTAATGCAACTAGAAACCCTTCTAACCAACCGTTTAAAAATGCTGTTTGATTAGCAAAACCAATTGTCTTTGTGGCAGTACTAAAGGCCAACATAGACTCCATTATACAAGCCATCAATATACCTGTAATGAGATTGCGCTTGTACGCTTTGGTATTAGGTAACTTATGATTAATAAATTTTGTGACCAGACCCATCGGTAAGAAGCCAATCGGCATAATCGCATACGCTGCTATTAGCGCTCTAGACCAGTCTATAAAAAATGTATCGGAATATCCGACATTCATATAGGTCATCACACCTGTTAAGAGACCACCTATGACAGTCATTAAGGCAAGTATTAATAACACTTTGTAGAGCAACGGTGTTTTTTAGTGCCATCATTCTTAGCGCCACCACTTTTAGAACCATCAATGAGCAGGGTCTCGGTATTTACTGGCATAGTATTTGGAGCCATCGTTATTTTCCTATCATAAAGAGCAATTACTTAGTCGGTGTTTTTTTCTGCTTGTCGATCGCTTACAGACTGGTCTTCTGCAACACCTGCTTTCCAGTAAGAAAAGGCATATAGCTCATCCTTAGACCACTGTTGCTCGACCTTTAGGTAATGGCGTAGCGCTTTGACAGATGAGAGTTCGCTAGCGATATAAGCAAAACGGCTCTGTTCTGCAGTTGGCAAATCGAGAGATTTTACTGTGTCGATTAATTGGCTGCCTTGTGTTGGATCTGGGTTATGTAACCATGTCATGATGATATTGGCTGCTGTCGACAACTTTTGTTCATCTTCTACACCGTGTACTTCGATGATGCATTGACCAGTCGCGCTGGCAGGCAAGGTTTCTAGTATTGAGCCGAGCACAGGTATCGCTGTGGCATCGCCAATCAGTAGAAAATTATCTGCATCAGGACAAAGCGCTTTGGTTTTAGGCTTCATTAAGATACCAATCTCGTCGCCAACCTCAGCATGAGTAGCCCAACCTGAAGCAGGCGCCTCGTCACCATGAGCGACAAAATCAATCCAGATCTGTTGTTTTGCTACATCAGCGCCGCGATGAGTATAAGTGCGAACAACGAATGTAGTATTGTCATTTAGGTCAATTGGCTGAGCTTTATCGACAGGAATAAGTACTTTGTTATTTGCGCCAACTGTCATAGTCGCGATATTGGCAATAGTATCTGTTTGCCCTGTGAGGTATATACGGATGTAGTGCGGAGTAATCATTTGCTTATGAGCAACGGTCATGATTTCGCGTACTGGTTTTTGATTTATTGTGTTATTCATACGGATCTTTCCTTACTTATTTATCGGTAGTCTTGCTGCTGCTAACGTTGTCTATCATGGTGCGACTGACACGGAAAAATAACGCAAGCTCTACGAGGCTTAAATCTTTTGTTAATTGCTGTCTTGTCCATTCTTCCGCTGCATCAAGCTTTGTCATAATCTCTTCACCTTTAGGGGTCAGCTGTAGTAATTGGCTGCGACCATCAAGCGGATTATCTGTCTTCAAGATTAGCTCAGCCGCCAATAGGTCATTTAAGGCACGAGTGATTTGCGCTTTGTCTCGCTGTATATGTTTAGAGATAGATAGCGCAGTGCTATTCGGGTTATAGCAGACACCTTTTAAGGTTCTGATATTGGTTACTGACAACTCTACCCCTTGCTGACGAATGCCTTCTAACAGTAGATTGGTATAGGTATGCATCAATTGATGTAGTGTTTCGCTCAATGAATTGTTAGACATAAAAACTCTTTGATATAGTTGATAGAAGCAACTATATATAATAAAGTTGATAGTGTCAACTATAAAGTGATTTTTGAAGGAGCGTCTGTATCTATAGTTAGATAATTTTCAATGAAATAAGTTATTAGGAAGTAAGAAAAATAAGGGTATATCTTGAAGGAGGAGCTCTTGGATTAAAGGGATTTATGACTAGGACGCTATGCAATTAAGGAGCTTTGTAATTAATAAGCTTTGTAATTAACAAATGCTGTGATTAATAAGTTCTAGAATTAAAAAGCAGGCATAAAAAAGCTGAGATATACTCAGCTTTTTTATTTTTAACGATTATCAAAAGCCTATTAGCTAGGCTCAATATTTTTCTGAAAATTTAGTCATTTTCAAGGAAAGAGCGCAAGTGTTCAGAACGTGATGGATGACGCAATTTACGCAATGCTTTCGCCTCAATCTGACGAATACGCTCACGCGTTACATCGAACTGTTTACCGACTTCTTCTAGAGTATGATCGGTTGGCATATCGATACCGAAACGCATTTTTAGGACACGCGCTTCACGCTCAGTCAGGTTGCCCAATACATCACGAGTCGCTTCTTGCAGACCAGCAGCAGTCGCATCATCGACAGGGCTTGAGATCGTACCATCTTCGATAAAATCACCTAGGTGCGAATCTTCATCATCACCGATCGGAGTTTCCATAGAGATAGGTTCTTTGGCAATTTTCAGTACTTTACGGACTTTAACTTCGTCCATCTCTAAGCGTTCGCCTAATTCCTCAGGTGTTGGCTCGCGCCCCATTTCTTGTAGCAATTGACGTGAGACACGGTTGATTTTGTTGATGGTCTCAATCATATGCACAGGAATACGAATGGTGCGCGCTTGGTCAGCAATAGAGCGGGTAATCGCCTGACGAATCCACCATGTGGCATAGGTCGAGAACTTGTAACCACGGCGATATTCAAATTTATCGACCGCTTTCATCAGACCGATGTTACCTTCTTGGATGAGATCCAAGAACTGTAGGCCACGGTTAGTATATTTTTTCGCGATAGAGATAACCAGACGTAGGTTGGCTTCGACCATTTCTTTCTTAGCACGGCGAGCTTTCGCTTCACCAACTGCCATACGACGTGCCACATCTTTCATATCGTGGATTTTCATGTCGAGCTGCTGCTCATAATCACGAATGCGGCGTTGAAGTAAAATGACGTCGTCTGTGACTTTTTCTAAGGTACCAGCAAAGGCAGGCTTACCTTTGATACGTTCAATCAACCAATCAACATTGGTTTCATTGCTAGGGAAGGTCTTACGGAACTCTTCACGCGGCATACGACCACGGCGAATCACTAAACGCATGATTTGACGCTCTTGCTTACGCACGTCATCATAGACGTCATGCATGATAGCCATGACTTGATCTGACAAGCGGTTGTTTAGCTTCAACATCATAAAGCGTTCAGCAAGTAGGGCATACGCGGTATCAGCCTGTACGCTACCACGGCCATAATCAAGCAATGCTTGCTTGGCTTTAATGAATAGATGCTCGATCTCTTCTAGGCGTAAACGAACTTCTTCTGGATCAAGACCGCTGGTTTCTTCTTCAGCTTCGTCTTCAACGTCATCTTCATCTTCGTCGTCATTATCAAGCGCGGCTGCTTTCGCATTGACCTTAGCTTTGATAACCGGTGGGTTTTCTTTTTCTTCTTTGATGCGTTCACGCTCTTCTTTCGCCGCTTCCTTTGCTTCTTGAGCTGCGATTTTGTCTTCTTCGGTTTCAGGGTCTAAGAAACCTGTGATGACGTCAGATAGCTTTTTTCGCCGTCTTGGACTTTTTGATACTCGTCAAGGACAAACTGTACGGTACCAGGCCAGTAAGACATGGCATGCTGTACATCACGAATACCTTCTTCGATACGCTTAGCAATGGCAATTTCGCCTTCGCGAGTTAGTAGGTCAACCGTACCCATTTCACGCATATACATACGTACAGGATCAGTGGTACGACCAGGCTCAGTTTCAACAGAGGCGAGTACTGCCGCTGCCTCATCTGCTGCCATATCATCATCACTTGAATCATCGTTCATCAAGATGTCATCGGCATCAGGAGCTGATTCAAAGATTTTGATACCGACATCGGTCAGCATTTGCACAATGTCTTCGATCTGATCGCTTTCGGTAATAGAGTCGGGCAGCTGGTCATTCACCTCAGCGTAGGTAAGATACCCTTGCTCTTTGCCCATTTGGATTAAGGTGGCCAGTTGAGATGTGGACTTAGAAACTGACTTATCGTTCATAAATACTCGCTTACTTGCATCGGACATTTTTATATTGTGACACGCTATCGCTCGCTCTTTGCGTTGATCTTATCAATCGATTGATCAAAATATGGCGTAGAGGTTGTCAATAATATCAAAAATGAGTTGATATGAATAAAGGCTCAAAACACTACAATAACAATGCTGATAAACAGCTAAAAATTAGAAAAGCTAAAAAGACTTCAATACAGTACCCAAAAAATATAGTACTTAAAATTTAATACTCAAAAATAGTATCTAAAAGCTGATACGTAAAAATAATACCTAAAATTTGTGCTTAACGATGCATGCTCACAATCATTCACCAAGCAGTGCTGTCAATATACAGCGATACAGTTTAACACAGACCACAGTCGTCAAGCACGAGCTAGTGATAGCTACCGACCATTTTTTACTGATTATTTAATATCAGCTAAATGATTTGGGAGCGACTCATGCTACTGGGCATAATCATTAGTAGTGGGGGCAGCTGCTAGACTTTTAAAGGGTCAACATTTGAAATTAAACATTAAGACTGCACAGTGACCATCTGTGCCGATTGCTCTGCCTGCTGTGCGCGTAGCCAATCATTTAATAATTGGGTTTGTTTACGGACGATCGCAAGCTTAATATGATCAGGGTTCTGTATCAGCTCTTGTATTTTTTCTTCATATTGCGCTCAAGCAGCTGGCTGACTAGCTCTTCGATTAGGCCATCAAGCCCCAGAATATTGCGTGCGGTTAGCGCTTTTATAGAAGCCGCCCCAGTTACGGCTAAGCATATCTTGGGTGGCAGGCTTTACGTTTGATAAGATAAAATGCGCCGCTGCATTGACATCTTTTGGTAGGTAATTAAGACAGCGCTTGATAGTACTTACGATATCTAGCAGAGCAGCATCTTGCAAGTCTTCCCACGCAAGAGGACGCAGCGTATCAGGCGATGCTTTTTGTTTGATATGAGCAGGTAGGTGTAAGCCATTAATACCTGACTGTTGCCAAATCGACTCAATAGGGTCATCGATTAACGCGCGCGGCTGAAACAAAAAGCACAGCTGCAATTGCTGACTGATGGTCATATCACCATCAAAATCTAGCAGCGCATCTTTGGCCTCGACATTCTGACTGCGCCTGCCGCCAAGCTTTTGATAAACGTCATTGTTGAGCAAATAGCGAAAGCTACTGCCTTTGGGTAAGGCGGTCGTCAACGAGCGTACTTGAGACATGAGCTTGGCTTTGCCTTCAGCCAGACTCATGTCATAACGCTCACTCAAATACGCAAAGATATACTGTGATAGCGGCATGGCATTAGCGATTTGCTCACGCATGGCATCGCTGCCCTGACTCTTAATAAAAGTATCAGGATCATGATTGTTCGGCAGGGTTAAAAACCGCAGCTCTTTGTCATCGGCCAGTACAGGCAGCGCAACTTCAAGTGTACGCCAAGCGGCTTTTTGTCCTGCACTATCTCCATCAAAGCTCAAGGTAAGCGTTGGATTGAGTGTCAGTAGACGCGATATTTGGCTTTCATTAATCGCTGTACCCATCGAGGCGATTGCCCCATAAATACCTGCTTGATACAGGGCAATCACATCCATATAGCCTTCGACCACCAGCCAGCTGTCTGCGCGCTGCTGACGTGATTCATAATAGCCGTATAGTACATGCTGCTTATGAAAGACGGGTGAGTCTGAGGAGTTGATATATTTAGGCTTTACTTCGTCATCGAGCGCTCGACCACCAAAACCGATAGTACGACCTTGGTTGTCACGAATTGGGAAGATGACTCGGTCGCGCAATAGATCGTAGTCACGGCCAGACTCTGATTGACGTACCAATCCTAAGGCTTTTAGACCCTCAATATCCTGCGGAAATTGATGTTCAAGATGCTGCCAACCAAATGGCGCATAGCCCAGACCAAAGGTCTCAAAGATATCTTCTGTAATACCGCGCGATAAAAAGTAGTGTTTGGCATGGGGATGCGTGGTCAGATTGTGCTGATAGAACTGCTGGATTTGCTCTAGCAGCTCATACAGGTTGCCATCTTTATCATCGCTTTGCTCAATGTTATGAGCATCATGCATACCAGCGCTAGTATCGGTATCTGTCAGCCATGCTGGCGGATAGCCACTGTCATCTGAATGGTTTGGTGAATACGGCTCTGAGGAATACGAGTCTATCGAATAGGGCGCTGAATCATACGCCTCTAATGGTGGAAAGTTCTCGTAGCCCTGATTGTCATCGTAGCCCTGATTGTCATTATAAATGGGCTGGTCGATGTAGTTTTGGTCACTTTGGACGACATTATTTTGATGACTGTCTTGATAAATGCCTTGACGATTATTTTGATGATTGTCTTTATTTGTACCGTCTTGGCTTACTTTGCTATGTTCTACAGTTGGGCTAGGCACATTGTGAACTGGTGGCGGTGCAATAGGTTTGGGTGCGCGACGTTGATAACTAACGTTTTGCTGTTCTTCTTTGGGTACTTCAATGCCTGTTTGCTTTGATAGTTCATTAACAGCTTCAATAAATGTCAAATTTTCATAATCACGCAAAAAACTGATGGCATTGCCACCGACGCTACAGCCAAAGCAGTGATAGATGTTTTTTGTGGATTGACATAAAAGGAAGGCGATTTTTCACCATGAAAAGGGCAGCAGCCTTTATATTCACTACCAGCGCGTTTAAGCGTGGTGTGTTTGCCAATGATGCTGATCAGGTCAGCTTGGCTATTTAGTTGTTCAAGAATATGGTTAGGAATGCTCATACAAAAAACAGTTTACCATAGGTCGATTATGTTGGGGCAGAGGTAATAAGGTGCTGCTAGAAAAATAAGGCCAACATAATGTTGACCTTATTATCAATGAATACAGACTGTGTTAGTTAGGCTAAAAGACTTAACGTAATCAATTATTATCCATATCATTCACACTGTCGTCATTTAGTGTAGTGCGACGTGTCGGATTGGTATTTAGTGGATCGACGTTGGCTTCTCTTGCAGTTGAGCCAGTACTTGATTGACTGGTTACGCGCTCAGCTGACGCTTCAGGCAGACCTAAGCCTACGCTAATACCATTACGTGCAGCAGCATTATTGGCGACTGGAGTATTGGCAGGCGTCGTGTTAGCCCCTGCTAATCTCAACTGGGCTGCATTACGAATCATTTGTGTCTTGGTGGCGCCGTTATACTCGCCAGATGCGACTGATTTGTCAGTTGTGTTCGAACGACCAAGCTTGCCAAAGGTAATCTTATTGAGCCAAGTACGGTCACGTTTGGTGCTTAATTTCACACTACCGTTGCTGGTTAGCATTTCTGGGTAGTTGATCTGCAATAGCGTTTTGTACTCATTGGCCAAATCGGTTAGACCAAGTTTTTCATGGCTATAAGCTAATACCGCAAGAGCATCTGGCGTTGACTCACTAAGCGGGTAGTACTGGAATACCCATTTGGCACGGTTGACCGCTGCTACATAAGCTTCACGCTCGATATACCAATTGGCTGCACTCATTTCGCTCTCAGCAAACTGGTTATAGATGAACGTCATACGCTGAGCGGCATCTGGTGCATACGGGCTGTTTGGATATTTATTGATAAGCTCTTGGAAGTTGGCAAAGGCAATACGCAAATACGCGGTATCACGCTCAGCTTGGTTCAGTTTAAAGAGCTTTAGGCTCTCAGATGAACCTTCCATATTGGCAACGCCGCGCACATAGTAGGCATAGCTGACTTGTGGATTAGACGGATACAGACGGATAAACTGCTCAGCACTAGCTGCCGCCATCTCATACTTGTCGCCTTCGTATTGTGCATACATCATATCAAGCAAGGCTTGCTCAGCGTACTGTCCGGTTGGGTAGAATGTGCGCAGATTGGTCAGCTCTTCGATACCTTGGATATAGTGACCTTTGTCAATCTGATTGACGGCCTCGTTATAATACCCTTGCTCTGATTTTTCAGCTGTTTCTACTGCCTCACCATCTTTGGCGCCAGTTAGATTTTTGAAAGTCTGGCAACCCACTAGATTGACGCTAAGCGCCAGTAGGGTTATTGAGGACAGTTTGATAAACGTATTGCCAACAGCTTGCATACTTCTTCTCCGACACAAGACGCATAATAGCAGCGGCGCTATCATGCTATATAAAGGTTAGTGATAAAAAACGACGCTAAATAGTCAGCGATCCACCAGCAAAAATTTTTTATCGAATGCAGTTTTTGTTATGACGTATTGTACTGATAGATTGGGTCTGATACATAGTGCTTGTATAGTAAGTCAGTCATAGACCACATGCATTCAACCATAATCAAACGGTTTAAATGGCAAACACGGTCAACAAAACCCAATGCTATTTTCATACTGTATCTAAGTATGGCATTCGCATACGGTGCCATAGCATACAGCAAAACATGGCTATACTTTATAGAATAACATTTGCTACGTCTATTTTTTCGCCATCTATATTGTATAGGCAGTTTAACATGAGCGGCTGTCACGAGCGATATCGAATGTCGCTAGCGTGAGTAAATATACAGTAAATTACAGCAATGTCATGTTCTAGAGAGTTAAGCGAGACGTCTTACAGCCTAAAAGCATGCTCAAAAATTAACAGATAGCATGCAGCTTCTATAGGGCTTATGCCTGCAACATGATACACTAGAGCGGTATTGTCTTCGCTTTTTTGTACCTTGAAGGTGGTTATCTGCCGTTTATAGGCAAAAAACGATAATCAGAAAACGACAATTTTTTATACTGCTATTTATAATACTATCTTCGAAGTCACCTCACAAAACACTGTTAGGGGCTTTGCCACGTATCAATGTATCAATCCGCTATGAATAATGATGCCATGACTACCAATTTATCACCGAATCAATCGCTAGATACTGATTCATCAGCACAAGAGTCACCAATGCCAAATGATGTTTTGAACAATAATGAGCTACCTGATAATCAACCAATGATGAGTGAGCAAGTGCATGATGATGCGCTTGATAATGAAGAGTTGCTCATCGATGATGGTAATGATCTGAACGATAGCGACATTGATGATAATGATATTGATGACAGCGACATGGACGGCGACGACGATGAAGCCCCAGTAGCGGGTCAAGCTGTACCAGTGATTGTAGATATGACGCATGTGGTCACAGAAGATCAAGCTGGTCTGCGTATTGATAAGGTCGCCTCACAAGCGTTTTCAGACTTTTCACGTGTGCAACTCCAGAACTGGATTACTGACGGCAGTTTGCTCTATAACGGCAGTGTTCAAAAACCGAAAGTCCGTGTCAAAGCAGATGACGTATTGCATCTATCAACGACGTTACAGCAGCATGGCGAAGACCAACCAGAAAATATAGATATCGATGTTGTCTATGAAGACGACGACGTATTGGTAATCAACAAACCTGTCGGTATGGTGGTTCACCCAGGCGCGGGTAATCAAAACGGCACTTTGGTCAATGCATTGCTATATCATTATCCTCAGCAGCATCATTTACCGCGTGCAGGTCTCGTGCACCGTATTGATAAAGACACCTCTGGATTGCTATTGATTGGCAAAACCAAACCTGCTCAGATGGCACTAATGGAACAACTAAAAGACAAGTCTGTTTATCGTCACTATAAGTGTGTGGTGGCAGGGGACCAAGCAAGTTTATCTCGTCATCGTCGTATCGATGCACCGATTGGTCGACATCGCAACCAGCGTACTAAGATGACGGTGATGACTGCTGGTCGCGAAGCGGTAACGCATCTACTAAATGTCACACCATTGAACGAAAACTACTGTCTGCTAGATGTTGGACTTGAGACTGGACGTACGCATCAAATTCGTGTGCATCTAAGTCACATTACTTATCCACTAGTCGGTGACCGTGTCTATGGTGGCCGTCGTCAGTTGCGCTCTGGATTGACAGAGGCTCAGCGCCAAGCTATCAATAATTTCCGCGCCAAGCATTGCATGCCTATACGTTAGGATTTGTGCATCCGACGACAGGTGAAGACATTGAAGTAACGACGCCACTACCTGAAGATATGCAAAAACTCATGGCAGTACTAAGCGACGGTTATTATGAAGAGTAAACGCTAACGTTTACTAGATGAGAGGTGAGAGCGAGCAGCCATGACGAACACGTTCCCGATGACAATGATTGCGCAAATTGATGATGTGGCTGTTTTTCAGACGGCTGCTTTTGTGTATGATGATATTGATGATTCTGCTGCTAAAAATCAGCGTACAGGGTATGAGGGTCAGTCAAATTACGGTGAGCTAAATCTAGGTCTGCATGTCAATGATAATGCACTACAAGTATTAGATAACCGCATGAGTCTATTGGCTGCTATCAATGAGCAACTGACAGATAAGTCTGTACAAAATGAGCAGCATGAGGCTATTAATCGCTTGCATTGGGTCAGTCAGGTTCATGGTAAACATATTCATGATGTCGATGCTACTACACTGAATATGGCGCCACTGTCTGCTGATGCGATGGTCAGTCAACAAAATGGTCGCGGTCTGGCAATCATGACGGCAGATTGTGTGCCTATCGTGTTATATCAACCTACCAGTGGCAAAATCGCAGCGATTCATGCAGGCTGGCAAGGATTGGCCTGCGGTGTGATACAAGAAACTGTTAATCGCTTTACCGATTCAGGCCCTATACAAGCTTGGATAGGCGTTTGTATCAGTCAGGAAAACTATGAAGTAAATACAGACGTTCGCGATAAACTATTATCTGGGTGTATAGCTAACCAGACGTTATCACAGGCACATATCGATAACTTTGTGTCGCTATTTTCTATATCGTCTTATGATGACAAGATAAAGTTGGATTTACCGAAGCTTGCTGCCATGCAGTTAGAAGCTGCTGGTGCTACAGTCATGAATGACTTACCTGTTGACTGTAGTTACGCTGATACTCACTATTACTCGTATCGCCGTCAGACTCATATGCAGCAACCTGCAACGGGTCGGATGGCACTGGTCATCGTTCGTCGTTAGCAGCTTTATAGTCAGCGAACTACTAAACCGCTACGGTGTTACCCTCCCTAGATGTACTATATGTACAATCTACGGTCGGCTGCCTTGTAGCTGTTTTAGATTTCTTTGACTATATAATAATGAATAGTAGAAACAAAGTGATAAACAATAAAAAAACAGCAGATTATTCTGCTGTTTTTTATTTGAATGCTACATTTGTATTAATACAAGGTCTGTATTGGTACAAAATCTGTATTAACAAACAGAGTCGCTAGATTTTGGTACTGATAAGCCAAATAGAGGACGTAAATACAGTGCCAAGAACGTACCTGCCATTGCCAGTATGCCCCAGATATAACCATGTAAGCTAAAAGAAGCGATACCACCGAAGTAAGCGCCGATATTACAACCGAACGCGAGACGTGCACCGTACCCCATCATCAATCCGCCAATGACTGACGCTGCAAAGTTACCTGCAGTAATCTTAGTAAACTTGAACAAGCCACCCGCAGCAGAGGCGATAAACGCGCCAATGATAATGCCGATATTTAATACAGTGGTCGAATCTGCAAATATAGAAGCCTCAAGCACTGCTGCATTAGCGCCTTGCCAATAGCTCCAGCTAGCCACATCCATGCCAAAGCCACTTGCAATTTTAGAGCCCCATAATGTGAATGCTGACGTAATGCCCCACGGTTGACCACGTGTAAGTAATGTCAGACCGTTAAGTAAAGCTAAGACGATTGCGGCAGCAAATAGTGGCCAAGAACCACGGAAGATTCGTTTCCAGCCAGACTCAGAAGGTACAGGCGCCATCTTTGGTGCGTTTCTTTTTTCTCAACGACTAACGTCACCCATGCGATAATGCCGAATATTGCCAGCGACACCAGCCACGCCCCTGTATAGCCAAGACCTGTAGAGGTTGCCAAAGAGAAAGGCGCATAAGCGGGCATTTCTTCTGTCCAGAATGGCAAGTGATAAGCACCAATCGTGGCGCCCACTATGAAGAAGATAAAGGTGATGAACATAACAGAGCGTCCACCGCCTACTGCATAGAGCGTACCAGAGGCACAGCCGCCACCAAGTTGCATGCCGATACCAAATACAAATGCGCCTACAACTAGACTGACCCCTAATGGCGCGACATAACCTGCGACAGGACCGCCAAATAGCGTCGTGCCATAAGCAAGGATTGGCGCAAACAGCGTGACAGCAACCGCCAACATTAGCATGTGTGAGCGCATCGCTTGACCGTTGCCCACTGCCATCATACGTCTAAAAGCAGAGGTAAAGCCAAAGCGAGCATGAAAAAGGGTATAGCCTAACAAAAGACCTATGCCAAGTAGCAATGATTGAGAGATATGTTGAGTGACCAGTAGGTACGCAAGCACCATCAATCCTACGATGCCACCACCCATAATCAAGGATTTTTGTGGTGCATTTAAGGCCAAATCATCTCTGATGATAGGATTTTTTGTGTCATTTACAGGTTGAACGAGAGTAGTCAAGGTAATAGCTTCCTTATCCGATGATGTTATCAGATATCATTTTTATAAGAATTTATATGAGTATAGTTGCGCAGGTTTGCAGAATTGGAAACTGTATTTCTGTTAATTCGATTGATTTGGTTAAGCAGTAAGAAGCGTTACATCATAATCCTATTGTCATTAATGTAAATACGAAGTAGTTAGAAAAAGTAGAATTATTATATGATGATATGGAATAAATAAACTGCTGTGTATATGACCTGGTATCAATAGTTGTCTATAGTGCTGATATTTACAGGATTATCAGTTATCACAGAATGGTTTTTACTATTTCAACAGTTAATGCGACTTACCCATTTATACAAAATATATTAAAAGTATATGTGCTCTGATTAGTCAGACTTTAAGAAATAACTTAAAAACAAAAATACGTCTGATACAATGGACTTGAATTCAATGAAGGTCGTCGCATATATACTGGTATGTATACGCTGACGTATAGAGACTATGTAATTAAAGACAGTGCAGTTAAAGACTATGCGATTGCTCTATCATTATTGATGTTTTTACCAGTTAAATTGACTCAAAGAAGCGTTGCTTGATTCTGTTATATCGCCTGAAAGCTTAAGAGCTTGAGCTATCGATAAGCATTTATCGTGAAAGTGAAGTCACTAGCTATCGACTGTGGCTAAGTATCCAATATTTTGTAAGTTTTATATTCAATCAATTATTTATTATTAGAGTACGTATGAATACACCTGCTAAATCGTCTGACACCTCTACATCTACTGATAACGCGCCTAATGTCTCAATCGCTGTTATCTTCCATAGTAATTATGGTCATACCAAGCGTGTCGCTGAGGCGATAGTACAAGGTGCGCATCAGCAATTGCCAGAAGCGCAAGCCAAGGCTGTCGATGTGTATGATGTTGATTGGGATTATTTAGATCAGGCAGATTTGCTGGTTTTCGGTAGTGCAGTGTATATGGGTAGCGTGACAGCTGAATTTAAGACCTTTATGGATGAGACATCCAAGCGTTGGTATCATCGTAAATGGGAAGGCAAGTGGGCAGCAGCGTTTGCCAATTCGGGCGGCCTGAGCGGTGATAAACTTGCTGTATTGCAGCAGATTTCTCTATATGCAATGCAACATGGTATGAATTGGATTGGTCTGCCATTGATGCCGACAGGTCATGAGGCTCACGACTTAAACCGTCTGTCTAGCTTTTTGGGTCTAATGACTCAGTCGCTTGATGGGCCACCTGAAGAGACACCAGGTTCAGGGGATATTGATACTGCTATTTGGTTTGGTGATCATCTAGCCAAAACGATTATTAAGCATCAACCAGCTGATGCTAAGCTATAAAAACAGCTAGAACCGACAGAGCGATCGAATAAAAAAGCAGACATTATTGATGTCTGCTTTTTTGTGCTAATTTTTATTGAGCGGTAAGTGCGATTAAGCGCTAGGCTTTTTATGAAGCAACAAGTTTAGTGGGAGCAGGCTTCACGGGGATAGGACTGTCAACGAATTGAAACGACTGACAACCTCCTAACAGCATCGTTGCTACTAGCAAATAGGTAAAAGCGAATGACTTCATAGTAATATCTCAAAAACGATTTTAGCCCAACGATATGTCACGATTGCTTATCATTAGAAGTCACAACAGTAAAGAGTCAGGCTTATTTGTAGACATTATATATAAAAATCAGCTGCTGATAGCAGTTTAAAGGCGATATATGTATTCGGTACTGTTCTTACGCAGGCTATCTCGCTGTTTGTAATATGGCTTATCTAACGCTTCGTTTGATTTGTCATGTATAAAATTAGAAATATTTATAAAAACAGTGTCTGATTTTGAGTGGCTGAGTAACGAATAAAATCTACAAAACGTATAGGTATTTACTTAGATTTAAATTATTCACCAATTATTTGCCAACTGTTCGATAGTATCTATAGGCATTTTAACGGGTTGTGTTATAAATAAGAATAGTGATAATATGTTGAAAGCTGACCAAATAGTCAAGTATCCTATAGTACGAGTTTTCTAACAAATTTGTTCGATGAATGCTCATATTTGCAACCAGCTTACTTGATATAAAAAAGTGCGTTGTGCTGATTTTTTTATCTCTTAAGAATGTGTTAGCAAGATACAAACCAAGTGCTTACGTTCAGCATTTGAGCCATCAAATTCTTTAAGCCTTATGCTTATCTTCATTATTTTATTTTAGCCGAGTCTTGCTATGATTAGTTTTTACTTAAATGGGAAACGCCACGAGCTAACCCAGCTTAACCCTAATACGACGGTGCTTGAGTATCTACGATTGCATGAAGGCCAAACGGATACGAAGGAAGGCTGCGGCAGTGGTGACTGCGGTGCCTGTACTGTGATGGTTCAGCGCCTGCCTAACGCTAGCCAGCCAGCGCTTAATGATGAAAATGCCGACGAAAAAATGCTACGCCACCGTTCTATACGATTAACTCCTGTATTACGCTAGTGTCGCTCATGAATGGTTATCATCTGATGACGGCTTCTTATTTAGCAGATAATCCTGAGCATCATCCAGAACGTGCTCTGCTGCATCCAGCGCAGCAAGCGATGGTTGAATGTCACGGATCACAGTGCGGTTTTTGTACGCCTGGGTTTGTAATGTCGCTGGCTTGTGTTTACGAAAACAATCGTATGCAGACAAGTCCAGAAGCAGCAAGTCAGAACGATGCAAAGCAGCTGAGCTATGATGAAGTGGTTGCATCAATATCTGGCAACCTATGCCGCTGTACAGGTTATCGTCCAATTATCGAGGCGGGCCTACTGATGAGCGATATCGGTCAGCAGAGAGAAGCAGAGCAGTCGGCGGTGAAAGACTTGACTATCAGTCTAGCCACAGACGCGATGGGTAGTACAAAGGAATCAGCAGTATCTGCAAATGCGCCAGCTGAAGCCGAGTCGGACAATGTAGAGTCAACAGCTATTGCCCCTGCACTCAATGATGCTGGGCGACGGTTATATATACCCAAGTCACTAGACGAGCTTAATCAAATATTAGCAGACAATCCAAAAGCAACGATTTGGGCAGGCGGTACGGATTTGGGATTGAGTGTAACCCAGCATTTGGTTGATCATGAGGTCATTATCCAGCTTTCAGGTGTTGAGGCATTAAAGTCATGGTCATTATTTGACGCCAAGTCTGACTCAAGCAATGAAGAGTCGGATAACGAGCAAGCTTCTAACCAAACACTAGTACTGGGTGCTGGCATGAGCTATCAGCAAATGTTGCCTGTGCTTGAACAGTACTTTCCAAGTTTCGCGCAAGTGTTTGAGCGTATTGCTTCTCCGCAAATCCGTAATATGGGCACCATCGGCGGCAATATAGCCAACGCATCGCCGATTGGTGACTTGCCACCGATTTTATTGGCATTAGATGCGTCAATTCATCTGCGTCATTGCGCGCCTAATCGTAAAGAATCAGGTGAAAATTTAGATAATAGCGATTCGATTTATACGGATGAAATCATACCGTTATCAGAATTTTTCTTAGATTATAAAAAGACCAAACTGCAAGCAGGCAGTTACGTAGTCGCTATCCATATTCCTCTGATGCATGACAATCAGCACTTATTTATTCATAAAATTAGCAAACGCTACGAAGATGATATTTCAGCGTGTCTATTGGCTGCGCGAATCGATGTATCAGCAGATGGCATGATGATAGAGAATGCAAAGCTTGGGCTTGGTGGCATGGCTGCCATACCGTTATTAGCCACAACCTGTCAGCAAGCGCTCGTGGGACAATCTGCTAAAGTTGCGAGTTTTGAGCAAGCAGCACAAGTCTTGTCTGCAGACGTTACGCCTATGACCGATGTCAGAGCCAGCCGTGAATATCGCTCACATGTGGTACAGCGTCTACTGGTGAAGTGCGGTAAGCAATTGGTAGCAGGTAGACAGACCAAGACCGCTTAACTAGCAGAGTTGTAAATTGCTAATACCGCCTAATCGTTATATTTGCCAAGAATAAAAGAGCATTAATCAAAGCGTCCTAATAAAAGAGATCCGCCATGAGCCATCATTCGTCCTTATTTGACAGTTATAGTATCCGCCGCGTGCGTCCGCCAAAAAACAAAATTGGCACCTCGGCTAAGCATGATAGTGCGATCAGCCATGTCATGGGGACGGCGACTTATGTGGATGATATTGCAAAACCGCAAGGCACGCTACATCTGGCAGTAGGTAAAAGCAGCCACGCTCACGCACGTGTATTGAGTATGGATTTGAGCGCTGTCAGAGATGCGGATGGGGTGGTAGATGTTTTAAGTTTTAAAGACTTACCAGCCAAAACAGATATCGGTGCGGTGTTTGATGGTGAGCCACTGATGGTGAATGATATCACAGAGTATGTGGGTCAGACGCTATTCGTGGTGGTGGCGACCAGCCATCGCGCTGCCAAAAAGCCGCCACTAAAGCAGTGGTAGAATATGAGCCATTGCCAGCGGTACTTAGTATTGATAAGGCACTAGAGCAAGAGTTCTTTGTACGTCCGAGTCACTTCATGAAGCGTGGTGACGCGGCGACTACGCTTGAGAACGCACCGATTCGCATTGAAGGTCATATTCATATGCGCGGGCAAGAGCACTTTTATCTCGAAGGCCAAGTATCTTATGTGGTGCCTTGCGATGATGGCGGGTTAGAGGTGTACACGTCGTCACAGCATCCAAGCGAAGTACAGCAGCTCGTCGCCGAAGTGACAGACTTGCCATTTCATGCGGTCAACACAGTCGTGCGCCGTATGGGTGGGGGCTTTGGGGGTAAAGAGACGCAAGCCGCTGCATGGGCATGTCTGTGCGGTATTGTTGCCAAGCGCCACAATGTGCCTGTTAGTATGCGTCTAGATCGTCAAGATGATATGGTGGTGACGGGTAAGCGTCATGAGTTTGCCAACCGTTACGAAGTTGGTTTAGACGAGTCTGGTCGTATATTGGGCGTCGATATGCAATTGGCTGGCTTATGTGGCTATGCACCAGATTTGTCTGATGCCATCGTTGATAGAGCGATGTTCCATTGTGATAATGCCTACTATTACCCAGCAGCTCATGTGGCAGGGCATCGCTGCAAAACGCATACCGTATCCAATACTGCCTATCGAGGATTTGGTGGTCCGCAAGGCCTGATGACCGCTGAATATATGATGGATCATATTGCCTATACCTTGGGGCAAGATCCGCTACAAGTGCGCTTGGCAAACTTATATCAAGATGGTCAAAGCACCCATTACGGTCAGACCATTGAGCATTTCGATTTGGCCACCATCATGACCAAGTTGGCAGATGATTGCGATTATGACAACCGCCGTCAACAAATTATAGAAGCCAATCAAAAAGCTGCCGCTGAAGGCAGTGATAAACGTTTGGGTCTTGCGTTGACGCCCGTAAAATTCGGTATTTCATTTACGGTGCAAACGCTCAATCAGGCAGGTGCATTGGTACATATTTACACTGATGGCAGTATCCACCTCAATCACGGCGGTACGGAGATGGGGCAAGGCCTATATATAAAAATCGCCCAGATTGTTGCCAATGAATTCGATGTTGACTTAGAGACAGTCAAAGTATCAGCGACACGTACAGACAAAGTGCCTAATACCTCACCAACCGCCGCGTCATCAGGGACAGATATTAATGGTAAGGCAGCTCAAAATGCTTGTTTAAGCATTAAAGCTCGCATACTTGAATTTGCCGCTGAGCATTTCGAAGTAGCGCAAGAAGACATACGCTTTGAAAAGAACCATGTCTATATCGGCGATAAAGAAACGCTGACCTTTGCTGAGATGATTCAACTGTCGTACCAGAACCGTATCAGTCTATCGTCTACTGGCTACTATAAAACGCCTAAGATATTTTACGATCGCTCTAAAGCGTGGGGTCGCCCGTTCTTCTACTTTGCTTTGGGTGCTGCCTGCGCTGAGGTTGAGATTGATATCTTGACGGGCGAGTATCAAGTGCTGCGCTGTGATGTGCTACATGACGCAGGGCAGTCGATCAACCCTGCCATTGATATTGGGCAGATTGAAGGTGGTTTTGTGCAAGGTATGGGTTGGCTTACAGCAGAAGAGCTAATCTGGAATGATAAAGGTAAGCTGGCATCTGACAGTCCTGCTAATTATAAAATCCCAACCGCGCATGACTTGCCTAAGCAGTGGAATGTCAAACTGTACGATCGCAAAAACGAAGAACAAACGATTTATAACTCTAAAGCCGTTGGCGAGCCGCCGTTTATGTTGGCAGCCAGTGTTTGGTGTGCCCTTAATAATGCAGTCGCGAGCCTTGGGGAGTATAAGAAGAATCCAGAACTGACTATGCCTGCGACGCCAGAAGCGGTATTAAAAGCAGTCATGCGTATGCAAGGCATGCCGTGGGATTTAACAACTAAAGCAGATACAGATACGGTTGATAGTTTAGTAAAAGGCGCAGAAGAGAACAGTGACCTTTACAACGAAAAAGCAATGCCACAAGACGTACGTCATGCCAAAGACATCGATCCAAAAGAAGTTAAAGGGAAACAAACTGATGACCAGCCTAACGCGATAGAGCATCCAAATGTAGCAGGGGCAAGAGGTCCTGCGCACAGTGAATGAGTCGTTAGCACCGCCAGTCGTTTGGTATGAAGGTCTAGCGCGATATCAGCAGCGAGGTATCGCTCACGTGTTGGCGACGGTCGTGGCTGTGAATGGATCTGCTCCTCGAGCGCTACAGGCAAAGATGATCATCACGCAAGATGGCATCGTAGATACGCTAGGCGGCGGCGGTCTAGAGCACGATGTGATTACCACTGCTCGTCAGCTATTAAATGGCGAGATATCCGCCACGGTATCCAAACAAGTCAAACCAAAAGTCGCTGAAACTGACGGTGAAAGCGCATCAGTACCTTCTAAAGGGGTACGCCGTGATGCTGTCTATACTAAGCACTACCCGCTAGGTGCGAAATTGGCACAGTGTTGCGGCGGTAGCGTCACCGTTATGTTCGAATGCTTCAATGTAACGCCGCCGATGTCAGTACTAGTGTTTGGTGCAGGGCATGTAGCATCAGCGCTAATGACCATCCTCGCTGAGCTACCTTGTCAGGTAGATTGGGTGGACAGTCGCCCAGAGATGTTTAAGCGTCACTTAGTTGATGAATCTACTACTAATCAATCCAAACGTTATAACTTACCAGCGCATATCCGTCCGCATATCGATGATGAGCCTGTAGATTTTGTGCGCCCATTTATCGAGCAGGGTGGTCAGCGTTTTATTCTGGTTATGACTCATGACCATAGTGTTGATTTTGAGTTAGTGCGGGCGGCATTAGATACTATTTCTGACACTAGCTCACCTCATGATAAAAGCTCAGATATTTCAGCACCTTACATAGGCTGCATTGCCTCGGCAACCAAAGCCAAGCGTTTTAGAGATCGTTTGATTCAGCGTGGCTACAGTGAGCAACTGGTGAATCGGTTGGTCATGCCAATTGGATTGCAAATTGGCGGCAAAGAGCCGATGGCAGTGGCAGTTTCTATCGTGGCACAGCTCCTACAACAGTATCATCAGGCTACTCTTTGAACGGCTCACTCCATATAACTTTGACACTTTTCATTAAATCATTAAAGCGCTCAGTACTATTTATCAAAACGCTCAGGACTACTAAGCCATTGTGAGATCTACGAATGCTACATATTTATCAAGCTCGACTGCTGCACTACTTGACCGAAAGCGATCGTACTGAGCGTACAACCTCTGATCATTCACAGACATTAGCTGTGGAACGAGACATTACGTTGCTACCAGTGATTGAAGGTGTACAGGTTTATCCTGAATATATCGCTGATGGTGCATTAGTGGTTGACGATGTGACAAGATGCGTGGTCGAGTACGGTCATAGTGAGACCATACTGCCAAAGTACGCCAATGCAGAGGGCAAGCCAGCAATTAAAGTGCACGACTATCGCGACAAACTTATCATGCCAGGCTTTATTGACACTCATGTGCATTATCCACAGATAGATATGATTGCTGCTTACGGTGAGCAATTACTTGACTGGCTTAACAATTATACTTTCGTCACCGAGGCCAATTTTGGCAATCCAAAAGTAGCACATGATACGGCGCAGTTCTTCTTAAACCAATTGCTAGCTAATGGTACGACGAGTGCCATGGTGTTTTCTACCAGTCACCCTGAATCAGTGAACACATTTTTTACGGAAAGCCACGAGCTCAATACTCGTATGATCACAGGCAATGTACTGATGGATCAAAATGCGCCTGATAATTTGTGTGTGCCTGCTGAGCAAGGCATTCGAGATACCCAGAACATCATTGATAATTGGCATGAGCGCGGACGTCAGCATGTGGCGATTACCCCGCGCTTTGCTATTACTTCGACACCCAAGCAACTACAAATGGCAGGTGAGCTGTATGCCAGTTACGAGAGTGTTTATCTGCAAACGCATCTAGCAGAAAACCATGATGAAATTGCGTTTGTAAAACAATTGTATCCCAATCATAAAGGCTATCTCGATGTCTATGATACGATGGGATTACTGGGTCGACGCACCACCTTGGCACATGGTATTCACCTTGAAATATCTGAGTATGAGCGTCTGCGTGCGACTGGTACGCAGATATCACACTGTCCGACGTCCAATCTGTTTCTGGGAAGTGGACTATTCGATTTGCCCAAGACGTTAAGTTATACCGGTGTCAGTATCGCCACTGACGTTGGAGCAGGGACAAGTCTGTCGATGCTGACGACTCTGTCAGAAGCGTATAAAATCCAACAACTACAAAGCAATCAACTATCCGCTCATCAAGGGCTATATCAAATTACGTTGGGTAATGCCCAGTCGCTATTATTGGACGATAAAATCGGTAACTTTATGCCAAATAAAGAAGCGGATTTTGTGATCATCGATATGGGTGCAACGGCATTGCTTGAGCGACGTATGGCGCAGACCAAAACACTGGAAGAGCAGTTGTTTGTACTAATGATGCTAGGCGATGACAGAGTAATTGATCAGACAGTCATCGCAGGCGTGAGTCGTTATCGTAAATCAACTGCTTAATAAATTAGCGAAAAATATGAATAAAGAAAAAGCCCTGTTTATGTTAAACATAAACAGGGCTTTATCAAATTGATTTGTGCTTAATGACAGCTTAGTTGCATTCGCCTTTTAACTCAATAAACACATGCCAATCCGTGATATCAATCTCATAACAGTTATTACCCTCGCCATTGATACGATCAATAACTAAGAAATCACTGTCACACCCAAGCGCGAGTAGAGGGTGATGCCAGACGTTGGCATCATACTGTACGCCCTGATGAGACATGGCATAAAATACGGCTAGATCGTTAGGAGTTTTCGGCGATGTGCCAGCTTTAGCAACGACAACGATATAATCTTGACCTTCCATAGATACAAACGCCTGTGTTCCAAGCGGATGGTATTCCAT
The DNA here is from genome assembly GCF_048631835.1 of Psychrobacter sp. ER1. NCBI lineage: Bacteria > Pseudomonadati > Pseudomonadota > Gammaproteobacteria > Moraxellales > Moraxellaceae > Psychrobacter > Psychrobacter sp. ER1. The sequence continues at coordinate 1,280,102 of NZ_CP184640.1, forward strand.
GATCGAGAGCGCAATAGGATTGTCACGTTTTTAGCTCGAAAGATACTCATACCGACTGAGCCACCATCAAGCTTGCTTTCGGCAAGTGCATGATGGCGAACCGCGTAGCCATTGTTAATTTCATAAGTATTGTCAGCGGTTTGTTCATCAATACTATAGCGCTCAATGACCGAGCCGTAAGGTGCAAAATTTGCCTTGGTCAAAGGCTTGGCTGTCAGAGTGACACTCATTATTTTGCCTCTTTACTATCAACATCAGTACCAGTATCAATATTAGCCTCAGCAATTTTGCCATATACGCGAACACGGCTAATGCCACCATCTGGGAAGATGTTGACCCGAATATGAGTAATGGGTGTATCAAGTTGAAGCTTGTCTTTGCCAAAGTGATGAACGTCGTCAGCACTGGTTTTTTGTGGTTCAAGCAAGGTATCCCAAAACATGCTTTGAGTCACTAAGGTTTGCTCTGGTGTATTTGGTGAGTAGACGGCTTGAATCGAGACTTTATCAGGATAATTGCCTTTAAAATGAGCAGTATCTATCTCGATAGAATCAACGATACCTGCTTGGCCTAGCGCAATGATACTCCAATCGTTACCTGGTTCACGGCGACGACGAGTCTCCCAGCCATCTCCCATATTAGGCGCTTTAGTCGGCAATAGTAAATTACTAGCAGCACCAAAATGCGCGTCGTTACTGGCAATAGCACGACCACCGTTTAACGCGCCAGCCAAGTCAAGCGTCTCGCCTTGTATGTTTAGGCTGGCATCAAGTTGGATATCACCATAGACACGTATTCGGGCAACGCCGCCATCTGGATAAATGTTTAAACGAATATGGGTCACCGTTGGCTCATGATCAATCTCGATAAGCTCATGATTGTGACCTTGTAACGGGGTCATACCCACTAGCGCCTGCCATTTTTTACCATCCCAGTCTTCTTTGTTTAGACCAGCAAGCTCAGCTTCATCTTGCTGCAGCAGCTCGGGCGCGTATAATGCATCGACACTGGCAGAAGATGGAAAGTTACCCGTAAAATGACTGGTATCAATATCGAGACCGGCTATTTTGGTTGGGCGGGCCAGTTGGATAACCAAGTAATCGTAACCCAAATGACGCTTACGACGTGTTTCCCAGCCGTCCATCCATTTACCATTATTATCGAATTTACCCACAACAAAAATAGGCGCATCAGGGTTTAGAATACGGCTTTTATCTGCAAAGAAATCATCGGTAGCGAATAGGGATTTTGCACCCAAGCGACTGTCGGCTACGTTTGATTTTTTGGTGAATGCTGGCAGAGTATCAGGTAGATTGTTTGCGGAGATAATTTGTCCAACTTCTGAAGTGTTTTGACTCACAATGATTCCTTTTTTAATAATGGTGTTTATTAATAACGTATGGCTTATTTATATATTAACCTATGCTCATTAGTACTCGATTAGCTAAGCAGAACTAGAACAATAGCCTAAGCTTACATCCAGTTGGCAGTATTGTCTGAGGTGGCAGGATGATTTTCGTACCAGTGCTTGGCAATGTCATCACGGCGGCATATCCATACGTCAGGCTTGCTGGTGATATATTGCAAAAACTGCTTTAGCGCTTTGATGCGTCCTGCACGCCCGATAATGCGACAATGCAAGCCAATGGTCAGCATCTTAGGGGTGTGCTCGCCTTCTTCGTATAAGGTGTCAAAGCTGTCTTTGAGATACTGATAAAATGGTTCAGCGTGGGTGAATCCTGGGCTAGAAGAAAAACGCATGTCATTGGTCTCGAGGCTATAAGGGATGACCAAGTGCGGTTTACGCGTGATCAGATTGCCGTCTTGGACCTTTACATTGAGCCAATACGGTAACTCATCACCGTACGAGTCAGAGTCATAGGTATAGCCGCCTTGCTCGGCAACCAGTTCACGAGTATTTGGACTATCGCGTCCTGTATACCAGCCGAGAGGTTGTCCGCCTAGCATACGTTTAAATATTTGGGTAGCACAGCGAATGTGTTCGCGCTCCGTCTCACGGTACATATCCTGATAAGTAATCCAGCGTAGACCATGACTGGCAATTTCATGACCATCTTCTAATACACGCTCGATGATATGCGGGGTCTTTTCAGCAGCGGCAGCACAGGTAAACGTGGTGATTGGCACGCCGTACTCTTTGAATACATCTAATACACGCCATACACCGACACGGCTACCGTATTCGAATGCAGATTCAATAGACTGGTGACGGTTGTTAAATTCTGGTGTGCCTAAGATATCAGACAAGAAACGCTCTGATTGCCCATCGCCATGGATGACGCTATTTTCTGCACCTTCTTCGATGTTTAATACAAATTGTACGGCGATTTTTGCGCCACCTGGCCAGTTCGCTTTTGGTGGGTTGCCAGCATAGCCTTTTAGGTCGCGGGGATACGTACTGATATCAAAGTCACTGGTAATTTTTTTGCTCATTATCTATATTCCTATATCGCTAGAGCCTTAGATATTTATTTAAATATTGCTCATAAAGGACAGTTATTTTTTATCAAAAATTAAAGTGATGATGCATAGGCCACGAGCTGCTGGCGCTCCGCATCCGTCAGCTGAGTAATATTACCAAGCGGCATATAGCCAGTCTGTACCGCAGTGACGATTTTCGCTTTATGAATTTTTAAGTCTTCTGGTGTTTGCAAAATGATTCCTGCTGGCGGCGCGGCAAAGCCTTGCTGTGTCGGTTGTACCGCATGACAGGTGCTACAGCGCGTATGCACGACATCCATCATGGCGTCATCTGCTGACGCGCTCACTGGTACGGCTTCAGCAATAGCGGCATCATTGTTAACGCTATTAGTAGCATTACTATTAGAATTGGTATTAGCGTTAGCAACAGCATCAGTGCTTGAGTTAGTAGTCGCGCTTGTAGCTGGCGGCGTGCTATCAGTTGTCGTAGGCGCTACTGAAGTAGTAGCAGGCATTGCTGGCGCTGGCTCAATCGGCTCAGGTCGCATCCAGATAATTAATAATACAGTTAATACGGCTGGAATGACCAAGTAGCGCGGTTTTTTATGACCCAAATGCTTTTGGTTAAAGTAATGACGGGCAGTCGCGGTGATGATACCGACGAAGACCAATACCAACCAACCTTTCTCATGAGCATACATCATTGGGTAATGGTTGCTGATCATGGTAAAAATCAGCGGTAGGGTAAAGTAGTTATTCATCAGTGAGCGATTTTTGGCTTGTAATGCCAATTCAGCCACTTCTTTACCTGGTTTTTCGCCGCGACGCACACAGTCAACGAGCGCACGCTGAGCCGGCATGATACCGAAGAATACGTTACCTACCATCACCGTGCCCAAGATGGCACCGATATGAATAAACGAAGCGCGATCACTAAACAGCTGATAAGAGCCCCAGCTCGCGATGACCAGCAAGATAAAAATCAAGGTACTAAAGATAAACGCGTTTTTACCCAAATGACTGCGTACGATCACTTCATAAATGAAGTAACTGCCAAATAAGAAAAGCAAGCTGGTGGCAATGGCACCGATACTGGTAAAAGGCACTTTGCTTGGGTCAATTAGGTAGGCAGTTGCATTGGCATAATAGACGATAGACATCATCGCCGCACCCGTCAGCCAAGTGGTATAAGCTTCCCATTTAAACCAATGTAGCGTCTTTGGCATCTCTTCTGGTTCGAGTTTGTATTTGGCAATTTCATAAAACCCGCCGCCATGGACAGCCCAAAGATCACCTGAAATGCCTTTGTCTGTTTTCCACTGTGGCGGTTTGCGTAGGCTTAGATCTAGCCACACAAAATAAAACGATGCACCAATCCATGCTACCCCAGCGATAACATGAAACCAGCGGAAAAATAAACTCAACCATTCGAGAAGATAGGCGCCCATGTAATAAATGTCCTTTAATATGACAGTGTCTTAATAAAATGTCTTGGTAATTTCTTTTGATAGTATTTCTTGCAAGCTAAAAACAAAGCAGAGAGCTAAACAGCACCAAAGCTACGATCCGCGATAAGTGCTATAACCGTGCGCACTAAGCAGAAGCGGCACGTGATAATGACTGGCATCGTTTACTACAAAGTCGATAACCACTTGCGGGTAAAATGCTGTTAGCTGCTGAGCATCAAAATAAGACTGAGTATCGAACGTTACGGTATAGCGTCCGGTATTTAGCTGATGCTCTGTGCTATCGATGGCTGTATCAAATTGCCAAGCATCTGGTATGACACGGCCATCACTATTGGTTGTGCCATGTGCCAATAATGTGGCGACACCATTGTCTTGTACGCGGTGTAAGGTAACGGCGACATCAGCCGCAGGTTTGCCAAGATGAGTGTCTAGGATATGTGATGATAGGGTGGCAGACATAATGCTTCCTTTAAATTTGTGAGAAATATAAATCGGGTAAAAATGCTAGTCTAACTTTGCGACTACTATTTGCTTGTCGAAGCATTACCTAGCAATTTAGTTAAACGTAGACGCGTAATTTTATTTTGTTCAGCGGCTGCATTTGCCAGTTCAGTAGCGCGATCATTAGGCAAGCGCGCTAATAGCAGATCTAGCATTTGCTGCGCGCTTTTACCGGTCGCAAAGACAATAAAAATAAAACCAAATTTATCAAGATAGTCGCGATTGCCTTTGGCAAGTGCTTCGAGGACTTCATCTGCTGCATCATTAGCGCCTGATTGTTCGTGTGCAGCGCTACTTTGTGTGTTGCGATATTTTTCTTTTAGAGATGCCACGTTACCGATTTGCGGATGCCCATCAAACGCTTCTAATAGGCTAGCCTCATCGTTTTGTACTTTGTCCCAGATAGCGTCGCTACTTGCTAACAGTACATCAAAGTCTGCAAAAGGGCGGGCGACTGCAAGCTTATAGGCCCAGCTTTTACTGGTGCAGCAAGTCAATAGCTGAGCGATGGCGACTTCTTGTGATAGGTCGTTGAATTGCGCTAAGGTTAAGCTCACGATGACATCCTTTTCTAATAGGGTAGCCCGTTATCTGTATTGGGCGATAAATGTTTGATAGAGGTTTATACCTTATGATTATTTGCATAAACTTATAGGTACAAGCAGTAATTTTGATAAGTAGCGGTTGCTTCAGCTTCATAGATGATTTGATTAAGCTAGCAGCTATTAATTGGCTTGAAAACAAAAGCCAGTAATCTATGTGTTCGTAGTCAGATCTTTAGCGCTTATATACGCTTTGCATAATTTCAAGTTATAGTGAACTGACAATATGAAACAGATTTGCTAAGGAAACACTGATATTTTAGCCGTCCAAAACGTATGGCAAGAAGTGATTAATGACGGCGTAATTGATTTACAGTTCCCATTTTGCTAAAACCTGACTAATTGGTCAACTGTTTTATGCGAAATATTTTTATTTAACAGGTTATGCTGATCAAATCTATGTATTTATACAAGAATACACAGCAAAATATAGCGACTATTTTGTCGAACCTGTCTCTTAAAGTGAGATACCACTGCTATGACTCAAAATAATCAAAAGGAAGAAACCTCAGTGACTGATACGCCCTCGCACCGTAGCCAACAAGCCATTCGCGCACAGAACCAAGCGCTTATCTTAGCGGCAGCTGAAGAAGAGTTTGTGCTCCAAAGCTATCGCGGCGCTACGATGCAGGGTATTGCCGATAGAGCAGGCTTGCCTAAAGCCAATGTTCACTACTACTTTAAAAACAAAAAGAATCTCTACATGGCAGTGCTACGCTCGATCATTCAAGAATGGAATGAAGGCTTGGTAACCATGACAGTAGATAGCGACCCAAAAACAGTCATCGAAAAATTCGTCCGTACCAAGCTACATCAGGCATTTGTCAATCCAAGTCGCCATAAATTATTTGCGATTGAAGTCATCGGTGGTGCACCGCATTTGCATGAATTTATGTCCACTACGATGAAGGAGTGGGTACACGATAAAGCGCAGGTAATGAAAGAGTGGCACAAGCAAGGAAAAATTGGGATTACTGATCCTCTACAACTACTGATTTTGATTTGGGCGACTACCCAACGTTATGCTGAATTCGAGATTGAAATCGTTGGATTGATGGATAAGACGGCGTATGACGCAGCAGATGAAGCGCGTGCGGCAGACTTTCTGGTGCCTTTTATTTTAAAAGGCTGTGGCCTTGAATGATGACAAGGTGGCTGTTTGATAAGTGAGGTGCATAAACTGTTGCTATTTGCCTGTTTACGCACCTCGTTTACGGCGAAACACTTCGATATGTTCAGCCCTAGCTTACACTTAGCCTTATGCTACTTCTTGCGTTGGTTCCAAGTTGTCTTTTGCATGCTGTGCTTTGGTATCAAACTCGATGCCATAGTTTTTGGGTAAAATCATATCAAGGGTGATAGCCACAATCCCTGCCATCGTTACCGCTGAGCCAAAGATATTCTGAAAGAACTGCGGCGTTTGTGACAGTACGTCAGGGACAAAGGCGATACCCGTTGCCAGACCCAGTGAGGTGGCAATGATTAAGACATTACGATGCGTAAATTGCACGGTAGATAAGATACGAATACCAGCAGTCGCTACCGTCGCAAACATCAGTAGCGTGACGCCGCCAACGACAGGCTTCGGTAACTGCGTAAAAATAGCACCAAGGACAGGGAATAGTCCCATCAGGCATAGAATGCCGCCAACATAGAAACCCACGTAGCGACTGGCAATACCCGTCATTTGGATCACACCGTTGTTTTGGCTAAAGGTTGTCACAGGGAAGGTATTGAATACCGCCGCAATCAGAGAGTTAACACCATCTCCTAGTACGCCGCCTTTGATGCGTTTCTCATAGAGAGGGCCTTTGATCGGTTCACCTGATATCATCGAGGTAGCTGTCAAATCGCCTGAGGTCTCGATACTGGTAATGATATACATAAAGGCAATAGGAATAAAAGCTTGCCAATCAAAACCAAAGCCATATTTAAAAGGGATCGGCACCGTAAAAAAGCCGCTTCAGAAACCAATGAGAAATCGATATGTCCCATAAATACGGCCGCGATAAGGCCAAGCATCAAACCGATAAAGATGGCGCTTGAGCGAATGACTTTATTATTGATGATGCTAATCAGTACGACACTTGCCAGCACACCACCGCCCAAAAGTAAGTTCGGAATGCTACCAAAATCCTTCAGCACCAAACCCGCCTGCTAAGTCAGTCAGACCTACCTTGGTTAATGACAAACCAATCGTGACAATCACGCAGCCTGTAACAATAGGGCTCATAAAAGATTTGAGTTTGGTAATAAATTGACTCAAAAATATCTCAACAAATGCACCGAGAAATGAAACACCAAAAATAACTGATAGAATCTCTTCTGGGCCACCGCCGCGGTTTTTTACCACAAACCCTGCTGTCAGTACCGCTGCCAGAAATCCAAAGCTGGTGCCTTGTAACGCCATGAGACCAGAGCCGATGGGACCGATTTTTCGAGTTTGAATAAAAGTCGCTACCCCAGATACGATCAACGACATGCTAAGAAGATAGGGGATATGCTCTCCTAAACCTAATGTGCCACCTATAATAAGAGAGGGTGTGATGATATCTACAAACGCTGCAAGTACGTGCTGTATAGCACCTAAAAATGCTTTGATGGGGGTAGGACGGTCATGCAGTCTATACAGTAAATCGGTATTCGCTGGAACGTTTTCACTCATGGTGGTTTCCTCCTAAACTAACTGCTTAGTACCCGCTTGACTGTAGATATCAGACAATGTGGTAAATCACGAGATCAAAGTTTTAACCCAATCTTTGACTTGTTTTTTATCGATGTAAACAATAGGGGTACGCATCCGTCTGTAAGATAAACAATGAAAATGACTAATATATGTTGGCTAATATTTGAACAACCTGACCAATTAGTCAGGTCTATTTAGGGTGTAGGTAAAATACAAGTTATTGCAATGTTTTTTTGGTACTAGTGCGTTTACAGGTTTGTTACGAAAGAGGGAGGGTTAGGTAACATTGGAAGGTAGATCAAAGACGAGGGGTGCTGACTATTGAAAGTAAATAAATACTAAGATCTATCGCCAGCTCTATTGCTGTTTTTTAATCAAAAAAGCTCCAACCATAACGAATATGATTGGGGCATTTCAATTTTGCTTACTTGATATTTATTCTACTATAACCAAAATTGCTACTTTGGGCTTGATGACCATACGGGTGAGCGGATAACGCCTTGCCCTGATTTACCAAACGCTTCGCCACCATTGAGAGATTTGATGGTCAGCACCCCTTTGCCGCCTTGGGTCGAGGCGTAGACCACGCGTTTACCGTTTGGTGAGAAGCTTGGAGCTTCGTCGATACCTGTATTGCCAAGATTGGTAGTGATAGCACCATTGCTATTCATAATAGCCGCTGAGCGTCCACTCAAAAAGGCAATTTGTGTACCGTCACTGCTAAACTGTGGACTGGTCGCATAACCTCCATTTGAAACTTTAATGGTTTGTCCCGTGGCAAACTCGTAGCGATAGACTTGCGGCTTGTTAAAGCCAGTTTTATCACTGACAAAAACGAAAGATTTGCCGTCTGGTGCATAGCTTGGTTGTACTTCACTGCTTGGTAAATTGGTAAGCCTTCTAGGTGTACCGCCGCTGGCACTCATCTCATAGATATCAGCGCTACCTTCAAAACTACTAGAGAATAATATCTTGCTACCATCAGGAGAGAACGAGGGGCTTAGGTTACTACCTGAAAAAGGCGTCAGAGCAGTTGCACCGCCGCCACTGACGTTTTGCACGTAGATAACAGGATATGATTTCTCACGTTGTACCGAGTAGGCGATACGGTTGCCATCAGGTGACCATGCTGGTGAGAAGATAGAGCCTGCCACTTCAGTAATGGTTCTAGCGTTTTCGCCATCAGCATCCATTACTTTGAGACGAGAGATCTTTTGTTTGCCAGTTCCTGTTTCTTCAATATAAGCAATGCGTCCTGAGAAATCCCCTGGAATACCAGTAATCAGCTCGTACACTTTGTCTGCGATGACATGACCGGCATAACGCATACTTTCCCTATTATTGTCGGCGGTTAGGCTTTGCTTGCCTTCTATCACACGACCAGATTTGACATCGATGACTTCATAATCGGTGATTATTTTGCCACGATTGGTACGCGTACTGCCGACAACCAGATACGGTATGCCCATGCTTTGCCAAACGGGTAATGTACCTGTCAGCTCTTTACTGCTGTGCGGCTGCTGTGGTAGATCTTGATTGGTTACTTTTAGCTCGGTTTTACTCAAGTCATTTAATACAATCGGTGATAAGACAGAGTCACCCGCAAACGATACAAACGCAACTTGGTTTTGCTGAACAGGAATCTCATAGTCCAATTCTAGTACAACAGGTGCAGCGAGCACGCTTTGCGATATTAGCAATGCTGAGGTACTGGCGAATAATGAGACTAGTAGTTTTTTGTGGGTACGCATGAGTAAAGGGAGCTCCTAAAATTAGTATGATATTCATTTTTTATTTAATGAGACAAGCATCTAGATGAGGCAGCAACCTATGCGAGACAAGCCGCTTAACGTCACGTTACCAATATTATAAGAACCTAGCAACTGATTAATTGCTGCCTTTAAACTGTATGGTAAAAGTCGGGTATTTAGGGTCATCAGCATCAATCGGGAGACTGCCAGTATTGAGTACCGCTTGTTTTGCCGCTTCGTTGACCGTGTTATCAGGTCCAGAGGCGGACACATTGATCACATCGCCATTTGCATTGACAGTGATGGTCAGGGTGGCGCGTTGAGTAGAACCCCGCGCGGCGGTAGGCGGCGTATAGTTGCGCTTAATTAAGTTGATAATTTCGCTGTTGCTGGCACCGCGACTGCCACTGGATGCAGAGCGGCTACTGCCCTTGGACGTACTAGAGGTTGACGTATCACCAGACATAGTAGACTGCCCATCTGATAGGCTAAAGGTTTTTCCTGCATTGCCAGAGCCAGCAGTATCAATCTCAATATTGCGATCGCTAGCAGTGGGACGTTTTATCTTTGGTGGATTGTTTTGCTTCTGACGAAACTCTCCCAGTCTTTTTGTTCTTCTATAAGCTGATCGCGTTTGCTTTGATCGACTTGGTCAAGCTCTTCCATGGCTGACTCGTCTAATTGTGCTGCCCACTCAGCCATTTTTTGCTCATATTCTTGATTTTGCTCAAGCAGACGTTGTTGATGGTCTTCGCTCATCAGTATGGGTTGACCAGTGGGTTCCTCAGATCGTGTAAATACAGGCACGCGCTGAGAGCTTGACTGACTTTGATTTTGCGCACTTACGCTACTACCAGATATTTCTGGCTGGGCACTACTAGACGAGTCGCTAGTGCTACTATCCATCTGCATTGCGCTAGCTGCTGCACGGTTGGCCAATATTTGTCCTTGCATTTCAGCAAGTTGCTCAGGAGATACCATGACCGTCTCAATACTACCAGCAGTCTCGACCTCAATGGTTTGATAGTTGTAAACCAGTATGCCGATGATAAGACCATGCGCCAGTAAGCTTAGCAACGTCGGCAGTCTTAGCCCGTTGCTTTCTGGTTCGGTAGGTACATAGACGGCAGGAGCATTATGCATGGTAAGGATACTCATGAACGTGATTTGTCAGATGGATTACTAGGATTGGCTATTATGATATGAAACGTTTACTAAAGGATATTTATCACTATAAAGAAGGCGTGGGTAGAGGCGCACCGGTCAGTAATCCAACTTTTTCGATACCTGCTTGCTGCAAAGTTGCCATGAGCGTCATGATGGCACCATACTGATTGTTTTGATCGGCATTGATCATCACCTGTACTGGCTCAGCATTACTATTATCGCTCTGAGACTGCAGGTTAGATAATGTATTAATCAGCTCAGACTCACTTACTGGCACGTCAATATTACTTTCATAACTGATAAAAATATCACCCTTGTCAGTCAAAGAAACAATCACAGGTAGTTGGCTTTGATTCATATTATTGGTTTGCTCTTTTGGCAAATCAACATCGACGCCTGTAATCAGCATCGGCGCTGTCACCATAAATATCACCAGTAGCACCAGCATGACGTCAATGTAAGGTACGACGTTCATTTCCGCATTAAGGGTTTTTTTTCACGGCCGTAGGGGTTTGGTTTCATAGCCCTGTCACCTGACCTGCATTAACTTGGGTTTCTTTACTAATAGGCGCTTGTACGCTGGTCTCACGCTGTAGCATGCCTGTCATTTCATCACAAAATAAGGCACGCGAGTCATATAATCGGCTCGATTTTGCTGTGAAGTGGTTGTATGCCAATACCGCAGGGATAGCGGCAAACAAACCCATGGCTGTGGCAATCAGTGCTTCGGCGATACCGGGAGCGACAGAGGCGAGGGTAGCTTGCTCAGTTTGAGACAGTCCCAAAAAGGCATTCATAATGCCCCACACTGTACCGAACAATCCGATGTACGGAGCAACGGAGCCAATGCTGGCTAGCGTCGTCAGTCCCGACTCTAGCAATTGCTGCTGGCGACCTAGGCCGACGCGTAGCTTGCGTTCAACACCATCGATAATGTCGTCTTTAGGTTGACGCTTTTTATGCATTCTTAGGTATTCTGAAAAGCCCACATAAAAAATCTGCTCAAGTCCCTGACGATCAGGAGAGCCTTGAATGCCTTGATATAGTTTGGCCAAGTCTTCGCCTGACCAAAACCAAGTCTCAAACTGTTGATCAAAGTTTTTGGCTGTACCAAGTCGAGCACTCATGCGAAAGATAATAACCCAGCTGAGTAAAGAGGCTAATAACAATAGTGCCATCACAATCTGCACCAATAGACTGGCTTGGGTAATAAGATCGACAATATTTAATGATTCAGGCATGTAATGGACTCACGAATAATTGATAACAGCTGGCTGGAATAGTGGTATCCGAACCAGACAACCCCTAAACAAACACTATTTACTTTTTATTATTTAATACGCAGCACGTTTCTTCACTAAAAATTTGTAACTGTGCTTAGAAAAATGCTGCAACAGTAAGTATCGCGATTTAGGTATCGGTATAATAACCCCTAGTTTACTTCTAAATGAAAGAAACGTCATTATTAATGTGTTAAACGACTATTTGGTTGGGCTACTACTGATTCATTCAATAGTTAGTTGGATAACATGGATAATGACCGAGCAAATACTTATTACCTAAAACTTATGACTCAAACCGAATATTTCCTCAATGACGAGTAGAAAGTAGTTTTTCGAATAGCGTCGAGCAGCATGACTATATATAGCTTTTCATGTGGCTTTTCTGGCCAATAGTCTTGAAGTCTCTCAAAATCCTATTTTGTACGAGATAGATATTATCAACGATTGAGTTTGTAAGATAACTGGTCTAATATGTTACGCTTTGTTACTACATTATTCTTATTGTGGCATCGTTATTTTTTCGCTGAGGTCATGTTTAATTTTAGGTAATGATGACTTTTTATTATCCAGTCGGGGGCGACACTTATGAATGCAATTGAACGCTATTTTGGGATTAATGGTGAAAATACCACGATCAAAACAGAAATCATCGCTGGTATAACCACGTTCTTGACGATGGCTTATATTATCTTTGTCAACCCTAACGTCTTAGCCGATGCGGGTATGGATAAAGGGGCCGTATTTGTAGCGACCTGTATAGCAGCAGCAGTAGGTTGTTTCATCATGGGTATCTACGCCCGACTACCAGTTGCGCTTGCACCAGGTATGGGTCTTAATGCCTTCTTTACCTATGGTGTGGTGCTTGGTATGGGCTACGCATGGCAGACAGCGCTAGGTGCGGTGTTCTTGTCTGGTTGTATCTTCGTACTACTGAGTCTATTTAAGATTCGTGAAGCAATCATTAATGCCATTCCAACGTCTCTTAAAAACGGCGTAGTCGCTGGTATTGGTGCGTTCTTGGCGTTTATTGCATTGCAAAGTGCAGGTATCATCGTCAATCATGATGCAACCTTAGTTGGCCTTGGTGACATGACGTCATTTGGTCCTGTCATGGCTTCATTAGGTTTTGTTGTTATCATTGGCCTGTCTTACAAGAGAGTCCCAGGTGCGGTAACCATTGGTATTTTATTGGTTGCACTGATTAGCTTATTAATGGGCTATACGCAGTTCACAGGTATCCTCTCTTCACCGCCTTCTATTGCACCGACGCTGATGCAGTTAGACATTGCTGGTGCATTTGATGTGGGCATGATCAGTGTTATCTTTGCTTTCTTATTTGTCGATTTGTTTGATACTGCTGGTACTTTGATTGCTACCACTAGCCAAGCAAAGCTAACGGACAAAGATGGCAATATCCCGAACATGGGTAAAGCACTACTCGCTGATTCAACAGCGACAGTAGCAGGTTCTTTACTGGGTACTTCATCGACGACCAGTTATATTGAGAGTATCTCTGGTATCGCTCAGGTGGCCGTACAGGCTTGATGGCTGTTACGGTAGGTGTGTTATTCCTGTTCAGTATCTTCTTCTCGCCACTAGCAGGTATGATTCCAGCTTATGCAACGGCTGGCGCTATCTTTTATGTAGCCGTACTTATGATGGGTACCCTAAAGGACATTAACTGGAGCGACTTAACAGAAGCGGCACCAGTGGTCGTGGTATTGCTATTCACACCGCTTACATACTCTATCGCTGACGGTATCGCACTTGGTTTTATTACCTTTACAGCTGTAAAAGCAATTGCAGGCAAGTTTGCAGATATCAGTATCGCTGTCTGGATTTTGACTGCTATATTGTTGTTCAAGATTATCTTCCTATAATGCAAAGTGTAGTAAGACATTAATAGTGTCTTAAACAAGAAACCCTCCTTATCAGCTGATGATAAGGAGGGTTTTTTTGTCAGCATTATAAGACTATCGTCTTAATTTAATCCCGATATTCTTATGGTTAATGTTTAGTATTTCTGATACCAGTATTAAGTAGGGTGATGCCAAACTATAGACAATAGCAAACAAAAAACGTAACCAAAGAGTCATAGTCAGTAAATTGCTTGTAAGTTATTGTTATTTAGATAGAAATTAATTATTTGAAAATGATTAATTTCGTTAGTTTGAAAAAAATTTCGTGATATTATAGCCGAGTTAAGCGCATCACCTCAATCAACGCCGTAGAGGTTTTTCTTACAGTGAATTAGCATCATCAAAGATGACAGATTTGTAATTATTAGAGCGATTTTTCGGTTCAATAAGGCGATATTTGGTCATCACACTCCTTTCACTACTAACAAGAAGAAGGCACTAATGCCGCTTAGCTTTTCGTTGTTGCCTTTGTATTGTTAACGTAGCCCGTTTAACAGTCGAACGACCTACTTAACCGTCTCCAGCCTATGCTGGATTTTTAGTTTTGTGATGGCGCCGTTTGGTCTTTTGATTATTGCTGTGAATATCCGTCAATAACCACTATTTTTTTGATAGCGGTTATGAGCAGTTATACAGGACGATCAGACTTCCTAAAGCACCATTTATTATGGTTTTTAAACGATAGTTATGGAGTTATTATGAACCCAGTAGACCAGTTTACCCCGCAAGAGCCGATCTTGTTTAATCCTGTTGATATGCTGTCGCCTGAGTATCTCGCCCAGTCAGCAGAAGCGCTAAATGAGCGTATCTCACCGCTATATAGCGCCGATGAAGAACGTTGGTTGTCTGAGTTATTGCCACTTGCCAAACCCAGTATAGAAGAACGCGATGCTGCTGCTGAGCAAACGCGCAAACTGGTCGAGCACGTGCGTAATGATGGTAAAGCCGTCAAGATGGTTGACTCATTATTGCTTGAGTATAGCCTTGATACCCAAGAAGGTATCTTGCTAATGAGCTTGGCAGAAGCCTTGATTCGTGTGCCAGACAACTATACGGCTGATGCGTTGATTCATGACAAAATGAGTGTGGCTGACTGGAAAAAGCACATTAAAAATGACAATGGCTTTATGGTCAATGCCTCTACTTGGGGCATGATGATGACTGGTCGCGTTGTCAGTATTGACAGCAGCATCACTGCATCAGGTTTCTTGGATCGCATGACTAAAAAGATGGGCGAGCCTGTCATTCGTAGTGCGATGCAAAAAGCCATGCGTATCATGGGCCATCAGTTTGTATTGGGCGAGACCATCGAAGACGCCAATAAAAACAGCCAACCATATCGTAATAGAGGCTATACCTATTCATTTGATATGTTAGGTGAAGCGGCGATCACGCATAAAGATGCGGAAAAATACTTCAACGACTATCTACATGCGATCAGAGCTACGGCCAACGTAAAAGTCAAAGAAGGCATGCCAAAGCCGTCAGTGTCTATCAAATTATCAGCACTGCATCCTCGCTATGAAGCCACGCAAGAAGCGCAAGTAATGGGATTATTGCGTCAGCGCTGCCTACTATTGATTGAAGCGGCACGTGAAGTCAATGTCGATATCAGTATTGATGCTGAAGAAGCAGATCGTCTTGAGATTTCTCTAAAACTGTTTGAGTCTTTGTACCGTGATAATTTAACGGCGGACTGGGATGGTTTAGGTATCGTTGTACAAGGGTACTCTAAACGCGCAATCGCTGTATTAGCATGGCTTGCTCGTTTGTCTACTGAAGTCGGTGATCGTATTCCAGTACGTCTAGTAAAAGGCGCTTACTGGGATACTGAGATCAAACTTGCTCAGCAAAAAGGCCTATCAGGCTATCCAGTTTGGACACGTAAAGAAGGTACGGATACTGCATACCTTGCTTGTGCGCGCTTCTTATTGTCAGACCATCTGCGCGGGCTAATCTGGCCACAGTTTGCAACGCATAATGCGCATACACTGTCTTCAATCATGACCATGAGTGCACATAGAGATTTTGAATTCCAACGTCTGCACGGCATGGGCGATGCACTTTACGATCATATTTTGCAAGCTTATGAGATTCCTGTACGTATCTATGCGCCAGTAGGTGCACATAAGGACTTGCTACCGTACTTGGTACGCCGCTTGCTTGAGAACGGTGCCAACAGCTCGTTTGTTCATCAGTTGCTAGATAAGTCTTATCCAATCGAAAAGCTAACAGTGCATCCATACGACAAGCTGCTTGGTAATGCAACATTGCACAATCCAGACATCCCGTTACCGTTAGAGATTTACGGTGAACGTCGTGCAAGTTTTGGCCCTAATATCTTTGTAGAGTCACAATGGTTGCCGTTCAAATCAGCTATTGATAGCCATCTACACAAAACATGGTCAGCAACCTCTATCATTAATGGTAAAGCTGTTGATACCTACGAAGTAGATGGTCAAACGAATCAGCTTGATACGCAGACTGTACTTGCGCCTTGGAACCATGAAGTTAGTGCTGGTGAAGTAACTTATGCCAACGCTGAAGTGGCGCGCCAAGCGATTGATGTGGCTGTAGCGGGTCAAAGCATGTGGCAAAACGTAGCCGTGACCAAGCGTGCGGCAATACTGCGTAAAATCGCTGAGCTATTTGAAGAGAACTATGCTGAGCTGATGGCATTGTGCCAAGTCGAAGCTGGTAAGACCATGCAAGACAGCATCGATGAAATCAAAGAAGCCGTTGATTTCTGTCGTTTTTACGCTGATGAAGCAGAGCGCCTAGACGATGTCGTGCATGAGTTTACAGATTTGTCTGGTAAGCAATCGCGTCAAGTTTATAAACCACGTGGCACTTTTGTGTGTATTAGCCCATGGAACTTCCCATTGGCTATCTATACGGGTCAAATCGTGGCGGCACTGGCAGCAGGTAATACGGTAGTCGCTAAGCCTGCTGAACAAACCAGTTTGGTAGCTCACTTTGGTGCCCAGTTGATGTATCAAGCGGGTATACCTGCAGAAGCACTGCAATTAGTCATTGGTGCAGGCGACGTAGGTGGTGCTTTGACGGCTGCTGATAATATCGCAGGTGTGATATTTACAGGTTCTACTCAAACAGCCCAACGTATCAACCAAAGCCTAAACGACCATGCACAAACCAGTGGCGAATTGCCTGTCTTTATCGCTGAGACTGGCGGTCAAAATGCGATGATCGTTGACTCAACGGCATTGCCAGAGCAAGTCGTTAGAGATGCGGTACTATCAGCATTTGGTTCAGCAGGTCAGCGTTGTTCAGCTTGTCGCATATTGTGCGTACAAGAAGAGATGGCGGATGATTTAATCGAGCTATTACAAGGTAATATGGCTGAGCTGTCTGTAGGTAATCCTTTATATGCTGCGACAGATGTAGGTCCAGTGATTGATGCAGATGCTAAGCATGGTTTAGAGGCGCACATCGAACGTATGAGTGCTGAGCCGACTGCTACTATCTTGGCACAGACGCCGATGAGCTCAAGCTCAGTCGTCAGTCAAGAGAAGTCTACTTTTGTATTGCCAACCGCAATCGAAGTGAAAAGCATTGATGTGATCGGTGGTGAGCACTTTGGCCCAATTCTACACGTACTGCGTTATCAAGCGCGTGATTTGAATAAGCTGATTGATGCTATCAACAATACAGGCTTTGGTTTGACGTTAGGTATCCATAGCCGTATCGAAAATACCGTTGAGCACATTGAGCGCCGTGCATTTGTCGGTAACACTTACATCAACCGTAACCAAATCGGCGCGGTCGTAAACGTACAGCCATTCGGTGGTTGTGGTCTGTCTGGTACTGGCCCTAAAGCTGGTGGCCCGCACTATGTCGCGCGTCTCATGCAACTTAGCTCAGAATCAGTCAATGCTGAACAGTCAGCTGCTCATATGACAGCAACCGAAACCCAAACTACCACTCAAACAGAACTCGCATAAGGAGTAGCAACATGGCGACTGAATTCAAAAAAATCATGCCCAGGTTTGTGAATCTTGGCGATTACTCGGCGCAGTCAACCGCGCAACGTATCTACAAGCAGCCATTCCAAAACTGGCATTGCTCACTGGTGATGCCAATAAAGCAAAGCGTTTATTCAACCATTTGTTGAGCGCTGCGCCTAGCTTGGATGAGATGCATCGTATGACAGGGGCAACAGGCGAGTCTAATGACTTGTATGTGACTGGTCGTGGTAAGACGATGGTCATCGGCGGCGAAACTGCTAGAGCCATGGCAGTATTAGGTCAGCTTATCGCGGCACTCCTAACAGGTAATGAAGTTATATTGCATTGCCCAAGCCAAGATGAGATGTGTAATGAAGCTGCTAAGATATTGCACGATACAGGTATCAGCGAAGATGTATTAAGTGTGGCTAATGATTCGCAAACTGTGACGCTTTTATATATCGATCGTCTAGCGCAAGTGGCTGTCTCTGGTAGCCGCAGCGAAGTGCAAGCCGTCAGTCAAGAGCTTGCCAATACTGACGGTATTTTGACGCAGGTTATTAGTGTTACTGATATGGAAGGCTTGTCAGAAATGCTAACGCCTGACTACCTACATCGTTTTGTTACTGAGCGAGTCAAGACTATCAATACCACAGCAATCGGTGGTAACGCGAGCTTGCTTGAGCTTGGTACAGAGTAGAATCACTGCATTAATTACGAATCCGCTTCGCTTTTATATCAACTTTTATAAAGGCTAAGCGGTGTTTGGTAGCGCTATAACTACCAAACTAGTGATTGCATAAGATGTATAAGAAAAAACCGCTATCTGAGTCATTATCAGTTAGCGGTTTTTTTGTTTGCGTTATTTAGCTGAAGATTGATTATAGAATGTTATTCAGCAATATCAATCCATACCCAGCCGTTCTCTAGCCATTCGCTCAAATCATCTGCATCAACATCGGTGACGTCGCTATGTTGTAATGCTTCACCATTGGCCAAGCGTACTAGTACTGCTATCGCCGATTCATCAAGCCCATCGATACGTTGACCATTAGCATACAGTACAGTGCCATCATCGGTCTGGCTATAGAGTAGGCGGTTGCTATAGTCCGCCTGCAATGTGGCCCCTTCTGATAGGGCCTGTATTAGCTCATCGGTATCTAACGTCTCTTCTGGCATCAGCGCATCATATTGGCGTTTACTAACTACTTCAGAAACTGCTTGGCGAATCATATCATCACCGCGATCAGATTGTAGCATCTCTAGTAATTGCGCCTTGATAGCGGCAATACTATCTGCTTGCAATTCACCTGACGCTTGTAGCGCTTGCGGTAGTAGCATCGGGATAAATAGCTTGCTGTCGTTAGTCGCAATATCGGCCACACTATCGATGATTTGCATCAGGTTTGGACGGCGGCAACCAAAAGAAAAAGTCAGACAGTCATCTTGTGCTACACCGAAATGTGATAATTTAGGCGGTACATAAAGCACATCACCCGCTTCTAGTATCTCATCAAAGATAAGCTCACCCATATCGTCAAACAAGCGCAGAGGCTCATCAGCCACAAACTCTGTCTGCTCATCACAGAATTTGCCCAACTGCCAACGTCTAGAGCCGTATCCCTGTGCCAAAAATACATCATAATCGTCATAATGCTTACCGACCGAACCACCTGCTGGTGCATAAGAGACCATGATATCATCACGCTGCCACTGAGGAATAAAGTCAAACGCTTGCCATAATTGACCTAGCTCTGGTGACCACTGTTCCAGATTCTGCACTAATACAGTCCATTGCTCTGGTAGGTTTTCAAAATCAGTCTCATTCAGTGGGCTTTTTTGAGTTGCCACTGTGCCTGACCTTCTTTCTTACTGGCTGCTTGGGTCAGCAGTCTTGCACTAGCATCTTCTTCAAGTGCAAGACCAATCATGTCATCTGGCTCAAACATATCAACTAGCTGCGGCAACCCTTGCTTAATAAGCAGTGGCTTCTTTTGCCAGTATTCAGATAAGAATTGCTCAGGCGTGATAGAGTCGGGTAAACAAAGAGGAATAGAAGTCATTGATAAATCCATATTTTGGCGGTGTACAAGATTAATAATAAGGGATGCTTTATAGGAAGGTTTTAATAGTTTAAGATTGTCATCTATTTGATGTCTATTATTTTGGTGACGTTTATATAGTACATATAAACAATAACGATTATCAAAATAATAGCTGTCATCAGAGCATCCACTCAATCGTAGGAACGTTATGAAAAAGCTGCATTTTGTTGTCATTATCGCTAGCGTGTTTTTGCTACAAGCCTGTGTCCATAAAATCGTCACAGTACCCGCAAAAATCGCTTATAAAACTACCAAAGGCGTGGTCAAAGGAACCGTTGCTGTGGGTAAAGCCATCATACCGGGCGACAGTGATGACGATGATGATAAAAATAAAACCTTACTTATCAACTATGGGTTTTGAATCAAAAGCAATCGAATCAAAACCAATCATAGCGTTCAAAGTAAGGTTACTGTTTATTCAGATAATAGCTATTAAGATAATAAGTGAATAAGATAAAATTACTATCAAGATAGGAGCGAGTAAATAATACTAGGCGCTCCTACCTTTCTAGACTGATTCCATTATCAGTATGCTCTTATTAGCTATTAAAGCTTGGCAATCCATTCTTTAATAGCGCGTGCTTGCTCAGCGGCATTACCGATATAAGTAGCAGGCGTCAATGCACGCAAGCGTTCTTTATCCGCATCACTAACTGCCGATAGCTCATCGCTTTCGACAAACGTTAGCATGGCTTCACGAGTCATGGCATTACCACGAGTCAAAGCTTTTAGTTTCTCGTACGGATTTTCAACACGATAGCGACGCATGACTGTTTGAATTGGTTCTGCCAACACTTCTTGCGCTTGATTCAAGTCATCATTTAAACGCTGTGCATTTAGCTCAAGTTTACCCACACCTTTTAGGCAAGCATCAAACGCAATCATGCTCTGTGCTAGGCCAACACCGATGTTACGCAACACCGTTGAGTCCGATAGGTCACGCTGCATACGTGAAATTGGTAGCTTCTCACCCAAATGGGCTAGCATCGCATTGGCAACGCCTAAGTTACCTTCAGAGTTTTCAAAGTCGATTGGATTAACTTTATGCGGCATGGTAGAAGAACCAACTTCACCGTCTTTTAGACGCTGTTTAAAATAGCCTAAGCTAATATACTGCCAAATATCACGGTTAAAATCGATCAAGATTGTATTGAAGCGTTTAACAGCATCAAACAACTCAGCGATATAGTCGTGTGGCTCGATTTGAGTCGTATAAGGGTTAAACGTTAGCTCAAGACGCTGATTGATAAACGCTTCAGCATGGCTCTGCCAGTCGACGTCAGGGTACGCTGAAAAATGCGCATTATAGTTACCGACTGCGCCGTTGATTTTACCTAATAGCTCTACTTGATTGATTTGCTTGATTTGGCGGGCTAGGCGATAGGCTACGTTTGCCATCTCTTTACCCAATGTCGTTGGACTGGCTGTCTGACCATGTGTGCGTGATAACATTGGCTGATCAGCGTGAGCAATAGATAAGTCAACGATGCTATCAGTCACTTGCTGCATTTTGGCAACGACTAGCTCGCGGCTGTCTTTGAGCATCAATGCATATGATAGGTTGTTAATATCTTCACTGGTACAAGCAAAGTGAATGAACTCAAGTGAGTCAATCAAGGCATCCTGACCACGGAACTTGTCTTTGATAAAGTACTCAACCGCTTTTACATCGTGATTGGTCGTCGCTTCGATGTCTTTGATAGCTTGAGCATCCGCTTCGCTAAAGTCATCAACGATTGCATTCAAAAAAGCGTTGGTCTGGTCATCAAATGCTGCTAATTCACCAATTGCGCTGTTGTCAGCTAAAGACTGCAACCAGCGAATCTCTACCGTAACGCGAGCTTTGATTAGACCAAATTCAGATAAATAAGGACGTAAGCTGTCAGCCTTTGATGCGTAACGACCATCAATTGGAGAGAGAGCGGTAAGTGGGGTCATGGTTATGCCTCAGTAGTTATGAAATAAAAAACTGCAAGAGTCTAGATAAAAAATTACCATATAATAAACGACGTCGAAATCGTTGCGCGTAATATAGCAGAAATATGATATTAAAAAAGCGGTCTATGCAAATAAAGCGATTTTGACGCTCGTTAAAATTATGTTATTCACTGCATCAACATCTGTACCTTAAGTTGGGTCTTAAGAAGTAATTAAAATCCGCAAGGTGCATCGATAGATTCAATCACGCCGCCGCCTAGACATACTTCATCGATATAAAATACGGCTGACTGACCAGGGGTGACGGCGCGCTGTGGCTCATCAAATACCACGCGCACTTCGCTGCCATCGGCATTGGTCGCAAATACGCGACACGCTTGGTCTGGCTGGCGATAGCGAGACTTTTCCATACAGGCTAGACCTTCGTCGCTAAACACATCCGCATGTGGTAAACCATTAACCCAATCGAGTTTATAGGCTTTTAGCTCGTTGCTCATTAGCATGGGATGTTCATGCCCTTGACCGACGATTAAACGGTTTTTCTCTAAGTCTTTTGCCAATACAAACCACGGCTCCTCGGGACGGTCTTTGACACCGCCAATGCCGATGCCGCCGCGCTGACCCAATGTGTAATACATGAGGCCATCATGAGTACCGATGACTTTATTGTCATCAGTAAGTATCTCGCCTTTTTGGGCAGGCAGATATTGCTGTAAGAAGTCTTTAAAACGGCGCTCACCAATAAAGCAAATACCCGTAGAGTCTTTTTTCTTAGCCGTCGCTAGGTCATGCTTTTCAGCAATCTGACGTACCACCGGCTTTTCAAGCTCACCAACTGGGAATAGCGTTTTGGCGATTTTGTCACCGCCAACCGCATGTAAGAAATAGCTTTGGTCTTTATTATTATCAAGACCGCGTAAGAGCTGAGCAACCTCAGTGCCGTCGTCATTTTTGTAATTCACACTGCGACGCGTATAGTGACCTGTAGCGATATAATCAGCACCAAGGGTCAACGCATAGTCCAAAAACGCCTTAAACTTAATTTCTTTGTTGCACAAGATATCAGGGTTTGGAGTGCGTCCTGCTTTATATTCTGCCAAAAAGTGCTCGAATACGCGATCCCAGTATTCCATAGCAAAGTTGGCCGTGTGCAGCTTCATACCGATTTTGTCACATACGGCTTGCGCGTCTGCTAAATCATCCATCGCCGTACAGTATTCGGTGCCGTCATCTTCTTCCCAGTTCTTCATAAACAAGCCTTCGACCTTGAAGCCTGCCTGTTGAAGTAGAACGGCCGATACAGAAGAATCGACCCCGCCTGACATACCGACAATCACATGCTTGGTACTAGGATTTTCGACATCAGCAAGTGTTAAAGGGCGATGAGCATTAAAAGACTCAGAAACGGTTGTGCTTGAGGTATTTTGTATGGCTGACATAAAACGGCTCAACTATTTATACGTTATCCAAAGTACATGCCGACGCCAAGCGTTATGCAATCACTACAATACGTAGTCTCAGCACAGCAACGTCAGCTTGTCTTTTGGATCTGGTATTATGATAAAATAAACGTCATATTATACCAGTTAATTGAAACTGGTGGCGACCGATGGTGTCTGGCTACTAGTAAAACCACTTTGAAAATTCAGATAGTGGTTTTGAATTATTTTAATCACCTTTAACTCATCTTGGAATAATAATGATAAAAATTGGTCAAGGTATCGACGTTCATGCTTTTCATAATAATGGTCAGCAGCAACAATATGTCATTCTAGCGGGCGTGCCTATTGAGCATACTCACAGTTTGCTCGCACACTCTGATGGGGATGTGGTCTTGCACGCACTTGCTGATGCGCTTCTTGGTGCTTTAGCACTTGGCGATATCGGGCAGCATTTTCCCGATACCGATGCGGCACATGCTGGATTGGATTCACGAGTATTGCTGCGTTATGTTTATAGTAAAGTGCAAGAGGCTGGTTATAGCCTAGGCAATGCTGATATTACCGTGATGTGTGAACGTCCAAAGTTAGCGCCGCATAATCTAGCCATGCGCGCTAATATCGCTAGTGACCTGCAAACGGATATTAGCGATATAAGTGTGAAAGCCACCACAACTGAAAAATTGGGATTTACGGGTCGTCAAGAGGGCATCATGGCCAATGCCGTGGTATTATTAGTCCCTAATGCTGTTGAACCTACATAGATCGTAATTCGTGCTTGTAATACAGCGGCAGTCGCCCCATGTATCAGCCACGTCTTTACACAATTATTTTATATAAATAATCATTTTAATGAACCGCTTTATCAATAGGAGCTTTTATGAGTGAGCAAACCCCAAACACTGCTGCAAACGACGTTGAACAATTGATCCGTGATCAAATCCGTGACAATAAAGTCATTATCTACATGAAAGGCACACCGCAATTTCCACAGTGTGGCTTTTCAGCGCGCTCTATTGAAGTGTTGACTCAGATTGGTCGTCCATTTGCGTTTGTAAACATTTTAGAAAACCCAGAAATCCGTGCAACGTTGCCAAAAATCGCGAATTGGCCAACGTTCCCGCAATTATGGATTGATGGTGAGTTAATGGGCGGATCAGACATCATCTTACAAATGTATCAGTCAGGCGAGCTAAAGCCATTGGTTGAAGCAAACAGCCCTGCTGCTTAATACTTAAAAGTGTGAATTGGATGTCTTTGATGTCTAATTAGCCTTTGTAAGATACGAGCATAGCAAACCCAGATAGTCATTTGATGGCTATTTGGGTTTTTTTATTGTCGCTATTAATGTCGCTAGTAGCGTATCTATTCTTGTCCCTACTAGTATTTCCACGCGCCTATGTCATTATGTCTCGTTGTTTTTATAGGATTTACCCCCATATAGTGTCCAAGATACCAGCGATATAAATAATAATTATCAGATGAGTAAGAGAGCTTTATGAATAACCAAACCAGCGAACAGTCAAACGAGCAAAGAGAAGCGGCTGAGCAGGCAGCGATTGAAAAGCGCCGTGAGCGTCTAAAAAATGAATCTACACGCATTATTGAAATTGCTAACAACGAGTCATATTCAGCACTCAAGTGTATTCATCAGCTTAGTGTGGCGGGCGGTGCAACTGAAGCGACGTATATCGCTATTGAACAGCGCATTGTTGTGGACCAAGATCCTGCAGGTGCTTATCACTTGGCATTATTGGCTCAAAACACGCCAGATTTGCCAATCGATGCTCGTCAGCTTATCGAATTAGTCGTTAATAAAGGTGATAATCATCAGCGCTTGGCCTTGCTCAAAAACTTACCATTACCGCCAGTTGAGCTTATCAAAGCGCAGATTTTAGCGAGTGATGATGGTGAGGCGATTGGTCAAATGAATGCCTATCTACAGATAAACCCAGAAGGATATGGTAGCCATCATATGCTGTCTAGCGGTCAATCGGATCAGATCGTACCCTTGAGCCGTGGAAACAGTAATAACTAAGAGATCATTACGAACTCAAAAGCTAACAACCAAAGTGATGCTGGCGTAAGTATCTTTGCGCTTAATTATAATAGTTTTTATCCTAGCGTTTTTTAAGCGTGAAAAAATTGTTATAATGATGGGTTATTCAGGGCGTGTCCTTAATCTGAACAAAAGCATCTGAATGGGCTAAAAATGGTTAAATATTGCCAAACTATGTCAAATAGCTGGTTGATATCCTGATATTATCTGCGCTACTTTCCTTGTTTGGCTGCAATTTACCTCATTTTTATCACCATTTTCAAAATAAGAACCCGCCCTAACCAATTATGAACGACTTATCTGAGTCGTTATCTTTTTTATAAATACGACTGACGTTTATTTGCTGATTGTTTTCTTATTTGAACATAGGATATGGCAATCAGCAGCGTTATGAGTCAAGTGAGGCACACATGCAATACCCAAAACATTACGACGTGATAGTGATCGGCGGTGGTCATGCTGGTACAGAAGCTGCACTAGCGGCTGCACGTATGGGCGCACAGACCTTATTGTTGACGCATAATATTGAGACGCTCGGGCAGATGAGTTGTAACCCTGCGATTGGTGGTATCGGTAAATCGCATCTAGTACGTGAGATTGATGCGCTAGGCGGTGCAATGGCGCTGGCAACGGACAAGGCTGGTATTCAGTTTCGCGTACTAAACAGCCGTAAAGGGGCTGCCGTTCGTGCCACGCGTGCGCAAGCAGACCGCATTTTGTATAAAGCGGCTATCCGTCATACGTTAGAAAATCAGCCAAATCTGGATATATTTCAACAAGCTGCTGATGATATCTTGGTTGAAAACGGTCGTGCGACGGCAGTCGTTACTTCTACAGGTATTGTCTTTAAGACCGAAACAGTGGTATTGACTTCAGGAACTTTCTTGGGTGGCGTTATCCATATTGGTTTAGAGAACTCAAAGGGTGGCCGCGCAGGGATCAGCCTTCTATCAAGTTGGCAGATCGTTTACGTGAGCTTAAGCTGCCAGTTGGTCGTTTAAAGACAGGTACACCAGCACGTATTGATGCGCGTAGCGTTGATTTTAGTGTAATGACGGTACAGCCAGGTGATACGCCATTGCCAGTGATGAGTTATATGGGTGACGTCTCTATGCATCCTGAGCAGGTCAACTGTTATATCACGCATACCAATGCGCGTACTCATGACATCATTCGTGAAAACCTTGACCGTTCGCCAATGTTCTCTGGCAAAATCGAAGGCGTAGGCCCGCGTTATTGCCCATCTATCGAAGATAAAATTCATCGCTTTGCGGATAAAGACAGCCATCAGATTTTCATCGAGCCAGAAGGTCTGACCACACATGAGTTGTATCCAAATGGTATCTCAACCAGTTTGCCATTTGATGTGCAGTTAGACTTTATTCATAGTATGAAAGGCTTAGAAAACGCCCATATTACTCGTCCAGGTTATGCGATTGAGTATGATTACTTTGATCCACAAAACCTCAAGCCAACGCTTGAGACTAAGTCGATTGATCGTCTGTACTTTGCGGGTCAGATTAATGGTACGACAGGCTATGAAGAAGCGGGCGTACAAGGTTTGCTAGCAGGTACTAATGCGGCATTGGTCACTACTAACAATAGCGAGTTTGATACATGGACACCGCGCCGCGATGAAGCATATCTTGGCGTGCTTGTCGATGACTTGATTACCCACGGTACTACCGAGCCATATCGTATGTTTACGAGCCGTGCAGAATATCGTTTATTGCTACGTGAAGACAATGCCGATCAGCGTTTGACTGAGACTGGTCGTAAGCTAGGTCTAGTAGACGATGTACGCTGGCAAGCCTATCAAGAGAAAATAGAAGCTATCGCGACAGAAACTTCACGCCTAAAAGATATGTGGGCCACGCCTGCTAATGCTTTAGGTAAGCAAGTAGCCGAGCAAACAGGTGAAGTGCTGTCTAAAGAGTCGACTGCCTTTGATTTGCTAAAGCGTCCGCAAATACATTTTGCTGATATCGCCGCTATCACTGACTCAACGGTTGATACACAAGTAGGTGAGCAGATAGAGATTTCTGTTAAATATGCAGGCTATATCGATCGCCAGCAAGAAGACATCGATCAGATGAAACGTCTCGAGAATACCGCACTACCGATGGACTTTGACTATAGCGTCGTATCTGGACTATCAAATGAGATAGTACAGAAACTTACGCAAGTTCGTCCTGCGACGCTAGCTCAAGCGGGACGCGTAAGCGGTGTAACCCCTGCTGCTATTCAGTTGTTGGCGATGACGGTTAAAAAGCATAAAAAAGCAAAAGCTGCATTGGACTCATAACAGCTATGCAATAAAGCCTTTTATAATAAAGCACTTATAGTATAAGAAGCCCGTAACGATGTTTCGTTACGGGCTTTTGTTTATCAAAAAAATAGTCAGTTCTAAAAGAAAGTCACATGTAACCTTGTCCTACCTGCTACTTTGTCTCTATACTAGGTCAGTAAATTTTCTTAATACTTGTTAATTTTTCTCGCTGATGTCCATATATTGATGGGCTTGTCACCGAACTGAGTCTACTTATGATTGATGCTATTGTTTTTGCTATTACTATTGTCTTACCCAACCTTGCCTTAATGTGGTTGGGTTTTTTATGCAAAGACGGGGTGAAGCAAGCCAAACTTTTATCGATCAGGCATCAAGTTTTGTCTTTAATTATTGCTTGCCGTGTTTATTGTTTTTTAGCGTGGTCGATAGCGACGTCGATTATGGTAAGCAAATTACGCTTATTCTTGTTGGTATCTTGGTGACGTTTATATTATTTATTGGCGCAGAGTTTTATGCCAAACGCTTCGTCAAGCGTCCTGAAGACCAAGGTGTGTTTGTACAAGGCGTATTCCGTAGCAACATGGCCATCATTGGCCTTGCAACCGTGGCCAACGCTTACGGCGCGCAAGGGTTAAGTATCGGTGCTGTCTATATGGGCGTGGTGACGATACTGTTTAATATCTTAGCGGTCATTACCCTAAGCCGCGTATCCAAAAGCGTGGATGACACATGGGTTAGTCGCGGCACGATGATTGTGAAAAAATTACTGACCAACCCTCTAATTTTGGCATTGGTTGGGGCATTCGTCTATAAAGCACTGCCATTGCCACCACTTACAGGGGTGATTCATACGACTGGCGACTTATTAGCAGCGGTGGCTCTGCCGTTAGCCCTGATCTGTGCGGGTGCTAGTATTAACCTAAAGTCTATGTTGCACCCTTCGGGCTTATCCATGCAGGCGAGCATTGGGCGAATTGTCATTGCGCCATTGATTGCTATCGCTGTTGGACTTGGGTTCGGGTTGTCAGGCGTGCATATGGGGGTTTTGTTTTTGATGGTCGCATCACCAACAGCTGCAGCCAGCTATGTCATGGCAAAAGCAATGGGTGGCAATGACGTATTAGCGGCTAATATTTTGGCATTTACTACCGTCGTCGGTATGTTTGGTATGGCGATTGGGGCAGCGACGTTACGTGCGCTTGGATTGATGTAATGCAGATTTTATACTATCTTTAAATAAGCAAGTACTTTCGCTTTATCTAATTTTGATAGTCTTAAAAAAGCCCTCTTTTCAAATAAGAAAAGAGGGCTTTTGGTATTAATCTAGCGTTCGCTATTACGCTTGTCTTCACTGCGCTGCTTGCGCTTTGGGCTAGTACGATAGGTCAGATAACCACCGATAGCCATAACGGCAAGAAAGGCGACGATATACATAAATATCGACGAGCCAATCATGAGCGATGCACCGATAATGGGAGTTGCTTCCATGTCAAAAATCCAGTTAAGGTTCATCAATAATTATGCAAGTGTCTCATTTCATTGTAAAGTAAATAAGTTTAGCTCCGGTGTAAGTTCAAGTGAACGGATACGGGCAGCTTGGTCATATATATTGGCCGTCACAATCAGCTCATCTGGCTGATAGGTTGCCAAAAACGCAGCGAGTCTTGGTTTGACCGTGTCGACAGAGCCAATGAATGATACTGACAATGCATTGTCTACCATCATTTTCTCTGCTTGACTCCAGATACTGTCCATATCGTGGGTAGGCTTAGGCATTTGACCTGTTTCGCCACGACGCAGACGTACAAAACTCTGCTGTGCTGAAGTAAAATGATACTCGGCGGTCGCATCATCATCAGCCAGCAATAAGTTTGCAGCTAGCATCACATAAGGCTTATCTAGATAGACAGACGGTTTAAACTGTTCACGGTAAGCCTCAATTGCTTGCCCTAGCATTTGCGGAGCAAAGTGAGAGGCAAACACATAGGGTAGTCCTAAATGTGCAGCCAAGGTCGCACCAAATAGAGAAGAGCCTAATATCCAAATCGGTATGCCTGATTTTGCGCCAGGAAATGCTTGTACAGGACTACCATCTGTATCATTACCTAAGAAATACATCAGCTCTTGCACATCTTGTGGAAAGCGTTCAGCGTCTTTCATTTGTCGACGAAGTGCCTGAAACGTCGCTCCATCAGTACCAGGCGCACGGCCTAGACCTAAGTCTACACGGTCGCCATATAATGCCTGCAAAGTACCAAACTGCTCGGCAATCACGAGAGGGGCATGGTTCGGTAGCATAACGCCGCCCGCACCAATACGGATACGGTCGGTTTGACTACCGATATGCGATAGTAGTACTGAAGTAGCTGCACTGGCGATGCCCGGCATATTGTGATGCTCTGCCATCCAGTAGCGGTTTAAGCCTGACTTTTCTGCTTGCTGCGCGGTTTCGACCGTTTGGGCGATGCCTTCAGCGATGGTTTTGCCTTGAGGTACAGGCGCAAGATCTAAAAAGATAAAGGGATTTTGTTACTCATAAATGTTCCAGTAGTGTGTAAATTATTTTCTACTGATATGCTTATAGACAGTGGTAGTTTCAAGTGCCGCTAGTCACTGTTAATGAATCATAACAAAGTCAGTTAACTATGTTTTTAAGCTCGCTTAACAATTATTAAGGTGTATTTATAAAGGTTGTCGTTTGTCAAAATAAGCGATAAATAAACCATAAGTAAGGTCATAAAAGGATTTAGCAGCATTATACTATGGCATTAAAAAAAGATGGCATTAAAAAAAGCAGGCAACCTAAGTTACCTGCTTCTCTAATTATAAGATTATAATATAATGATAAATTAAATAATCATTATCTTAAGAACCAAATGCAACATTATTTATCTTGGTCGCTAAGTTTGTAAGCTAAGACATAATCACCGATGGTTGTTCCAACTGAACCATGACCACCTGCAACCAATACGACCATTTGCTCACCTTTAGAGTTTAAGTAAGTCATTGGCGTGGCTTGACCACCTGCTGGAATACGGACATTCCATAGCACGTCGCCATTTTTCAAGTCATAAGCTCGGAAGTTGTTTTCTGTCGCCGCTGACAAGAATGCGACGCCGCCTTTAGTGATGATAGGTCCACCGATACCAGGTACGCCCAGTTCCAGTTTGATAGGAATAGGAGACAAGTCTTGTACCGTACCATTTTTGCGTTGATAAGCGATATCACCTGTGGCTAGGTCAGCACCAGCGATCGTGCCCCATGGTGGCTGCTGACAAGGTACGCCTAATGGTGACAAGAAGGGCCCCAATTCTACTGCATAATCTGCACCTTCATTGGCATTGACGCCTTGCTCGCCTTTATTGGTTTCTGCATCGCCCAACGTGTCTCTAGGAATGAGTTTTGAGGTAAATGCCAAGTAAGTCGGCATACCAAACATCACGCCATTCTCAGGATCGACTGCAATACCGCCCCAATTAAAGGTACCAAAGTTACCAGGATAGACCAAGCTACCATTGGTTGATGGCGGGGTATAGCGACCATCATAGTTGAGCTGATTGAACTCAATACGGCACATCATTTGATCGACGAGACTGGCACCCCACATGTCTTTTTCAGTCAGTGGTTCAGGCTCAAAGCTCAAGCCAGAATAAGGCTGAGTTGGCGCTGCGTGCTCTCCCGCTATGAGATAGCCTTGCGGTGCAGGACGTTCTTTAATCGGTACAATAGGCTCACCCGTTGCGCGGTTCAAGACGTATACATCACCTTGTTTGGTTGGTACAACCAGCGCGGGCTGTACACCGTCGGCCGTATCTAGATCAAGTAAGGTCGGTTGAGCAGGTGTATCCATATCCCAAAGGTCATGATGGACAAACTGCTGAACCCAGCGTGCTTCACCAGTTTCGATATCTAGAGCGACAACAGACGTTGCATATTTTTCTTCAGCAGCATTTCGGTAGCTACCTAGCTGATCCGGTGTGCGGTTGCCCATAGGGAAGTACGCTAATCCAAGCTCTTCATCGGCAGTAGCGACTGACCATGAATTTGGTGAGCTGGTCTTGTAAGTTTGAGTTGGATCATTGACATCAAAAGGCGCTGTATTATCAGGATCACCTGAGTCCCAGTTCCAAAGAAGCTCACCGGTATTGACATCATACGCACGGATTACACCAGAAGGCGAGTTGACATCATAGTTGTCATTGACAGCACCAGCTACGATAATGGTATCACCGGCGATGACTGGTGGTGACGTAGAATAATAGTAACCTGCTTGATTGAACGGCATGTTATGCATCAAGTCTAATGCACCATCATCACCAAAGTCTTGGCAGCGTTGCCCAGTATTTGGATCGAGTGCATATAGTTTCGCATCAGAAGTTGGGATAAATATCTTGGCATCACATTGCTTAGATGCGTTTTCAAAGGTATTACCAGCAATTTTTTGTACTTGCACAGGACTGGTTGCTTGACCAGCATAATAAGATACGCCGCGACAGGTTTGGTGCTGACGTTGTAAGTTTTCCTCTACTTGAGGATCAAACTTCCACAGTGTCTCACCAGAGTCGGCATCTAGCGCTAGTACCCAGTTGTGAGGGGTACATAAGTATAAACCGTTGCCAATCTTTAATGGTGTTGCCTGATAAGTGGTCTCACCGACATCGTTAGGACCTTTGACATCACCTGTTTGGATTTGCCATGCTAGCTCTAAATCTTTGACGTTATCAGTATTGATTTTATCTAGAGGTGAGTAGCGCTGACCATAATCAGTACGACCATACGCGCTCCATTCGCCATCTGGCGTTTGCTGACCGTTTGATAATGGGTCACCAAGGTTGGCTGACGCCTCATCTGAGCTGACGTTTTGCTCGTCATCATTTGCAGCAATCAAGTTAAGCTCACCGAGTTTGTCGGTGGCATTGTTGGCTAGACTACCAAAAGAGAGCAGTGCACCTACGACTACGCTTACGAGCAGTCCCCAATAGTACAGAGGACTTTTCTTAACATTGTTTGTGGTTGGTGTGCTATTTGCGGCTATTTGAGTTTTAGGCCC
The DNA here is from genome assembly GCF_048631835.1 of Psychrobacter sp. ER1. NCBI lineage: Bacteria > Pseudomonadati > Pseudomonadota > Gammaproteobacteria > Moraxellales > Moraxellaceae > Psychrobacter > Psychrobacter sp. ER1. Next base: position 1,312,768 of record NZ_CP184640.1, read on the forward strand.
ACGCATTTTGTTGGATATCCATGGCAGTAGCATGAGCAAACCAAATATAAGCGGGAAGCCAACTCGAGGTGCTAACGCCCACCAATAGAACCCAGATTCCCAAAGTGCCCAAGCCATGGTCGCTACGATAAATAGCGCATATAACCCGTAAGCACTCCAGTGTTTTTTGAACAATAAAAAAGCTGTCGTTAGTATAATGACGCCAGCAATGAGGTAGTAAGGACTACCGCCTAAGGACAATAAATAAGCGCCGCCAATGAGTAGAGGGGCGGCAAAAATTGCCATAATGATCGCTACGAATTTTTCCATGAGCGGTATCACCTGTTTACAGAAGAGCAAGTTAATATGTATTGATATTTAGTCGCTAATCAATTTCATTCGACCAAATATCAATACAAGTGTGAATAATATATAAAAGAAACATTGAATAACGTTCTAGAATCTATTTTATCATCCACAGCTCAGTCTAGTAAGGGTGAGCAAGTCTGAGATACTTTATTTAACAAATGCTCATTAATTTGCAAATTGCTTTTGGCATAGCTCCATGAACGCGCGACCATACTGACGGATTTCTGCATCATCGCGTACCGCCATCCAACTGGTAAAGCGACCAAAATGATCGACGGGGATGGCCGTCAGGTTTTGATAATGGCTTGGCTCAAATGCCATTTCTGCGATGATACCAATACCTAGGCCTAGACCGACATAGGTGCTAATTACATCGGCATCGAGCGCCGCTAATACGATATCTGGCTCCAGTCCTGCTTCGTCGAACGTCTTGTCAATCGCGCCGCGTCCTGTAAAACCACCGTGATAAGTCACAATCGGATAGCTGGCAAGCGTGGGCAGATCAATAGACTCTTGACTAGCCAGTTCGTGATCACTTGGTACGATAACGCGATGCGTCCAGTCATAGTAACGATAGCATCTAAGATAATTATTATGCAGCAAGGACTCAGTGGCAATACCGATATCGGCTTGACCACGGATGACCATCTGAGCGATGGTCTCAGGATCTGCCTGTTGTAAAATCAAATTTACTTTTGGGAAACGATCTTTGAATTCTTTAACCACTTGCGGCAGTACATAACGCGCTTGCGTATGGGTGGTGGCAATCGTCAACGTACCGATATTAGGATTATTAAAGTCTAAACTTAGGTTTTCAATGGTACGAATTTCAGCAAAGATAGACTCGATATGCGGCATGAGCGCTGTGCCCATAGTGGTCAGTCCCGTCAGGCGTTTGCCTTGACGCACAAACACTTCCGTCTTTAACTGGTTTTCTAGTGCAGCAATATGCTTTGATAAGCTTGATTGACTGGTATGTAGCACGGTCGCCGCTTGGCTTAAGTTATAACCGTTAATCACCGTATGCCATACTGTTTCTAGCTGTTTGAGCTGAATCTGCAAATGCCGTTGGTTGACCACTACGTCGATTGCCATAACTTAATCCTATTGTATAAATATACAAACCTCGTCTGTATATGAAAGTAAAAATGTCTGAACATACAGTAATAAAGTAGTGTAAAACAAAGCTATTATTCTTGTATATAATAAATAGCTATCAATTTATGATAATTATGAATATAGAATTTGTATTTTGCAATGCTAAAAAATTATTCGTTCCGTAAACGCTGTCTAGTCAGTGAAGCCATTTGACCTAACAACTCATAAAGAGCGGTCATTATTAAGCATAAAAAACTAAGCATAAAAAACTAAGCATAAAAAACTAAGCATAAAAAAACAGCTACCTTCTAAAAGATAGCTGTTCATTGATTATAAAGTTATTTATTACTATTAATTAGTGGGTATTGACCAACTTCAAACTTGGTTTATTTAGCAATATCGAAGCGATCTGCATTCATAACCTTGTTCCAAGCGCGGACAAAGTCACGAACAAATTTCTCTAAGTTATCATCTTGCGCGTATAGCTCAGCATAAGCACGTAATATAGAGTTAGAGCCAAATACCAAGTCTACACGGCTTGCTTGCCATTTGACGTTTCCTGTACCACGCTCACGTACTTCGTAGCTATTAGCAGTATTGTCGGCTGCTTTTACAGGATGCCATGTGTAGTTCATGTCTGTTAAATTGACAAAGAAGTCATTGGTAAGCACGCCAGCACGTTCAGTAAAGACGCCATGTTGGCTCTGACCGTGGTTGGTATCAAGCACTCGCATACCACCAAGCAATACGACCATCTCAGGTGCTGTCAATCCCATTAACTGCGTGCGATCAAGTAGCATCTCTTCTGGTGATACCGCGTAGTCGCCCTGAATCCAGTTACGATAGCCATCATGTAGCGGCTCTAAATCAGCGAAAGATTCGGCGTCAGTCATTTCAGCGTCAGCATCACCGCGACCTGGATTAAACGGTACAGTAATATCTACGCCTGCATCGTTTGCTGCTTGTTCAATAGCGGCATTACCGGCCAATACAATAAGGTCTGCTAGGCTAACTTCTTTATCAAAGCCAGATTGAATGCTAGTCAATGTCTCAAGTACACGTTGTAGCTGTTCTGGCTCGTTGCCTGCCCAGTCTTTCTGTGGGGCTAAACGGATACGTGCACCATTGGCACCGCCGCGATAGTCCGAAGCGCGGAAAGTACGAGCGCTGTCCCATGCTGTGATGATTAACTCACGACGACTAAGGTCACTGTCTAATATTTGCGATTTTAGCGTTGCAATATCATCAGCAGTCAAGTTTGCATTACCTGTAGGAATAGGGTCTTGCCATACAAAGTCTTCGCTTGGTACATCGGCACCTAAATAACGAGATTTTGGTCCCAAATCACGGTGAGTCAGTTTGAACCACGCTCTAGCGAATACTTCATCAAAGTACTCTGGGTTGTTATGGAACTTCTCTGAAATCTCACGATAGATAGGGTCTTTGCTCAACGCCATATCTGCATCGGTCATGATTGGGTTACGACGGACACTTGGATCATGAGCATCTAACGGACGATCTTCTTCTTTGATGTCAGTTGGTTCCCACTGCCATGCGCCCGCTGGACTTTTGGTTAGTGCCCATTCATGGTTTAATAGTAACTCGAAATAACCGTGGTCCCACTGGGTAGGATTGGTGGTCCATGCGCCTTCGATACCACTTGAAACGGTATCGCCTGCATTACCACGACCTTTAGGATTGCGCCAGCCTAGACCTTGCTCTTTAATGTCAGCGGCTTCTGGCTCGTCTTCTAGTATCGTCGCATCACCATTACCGTGACATTTACCAACGGTGTGTCCACCAGCGGTTAGAGCGACAGTCTCTTCATCGTTCATTGACATACGAGCAAAGGTAGTACGCATATCTTGAGCAGTTTTTAGTGGGTCAGGGTTACCATCGACACCTTCAGGGTTGACATAAATCAAGCCCATTTGTACTGCTGCTAGTGGGTTTTCTAGTGACGCGCGATCTTCGTCACTATCATAACGGTTTTTGGTAGCGGCTAACCATTCGCGCTCAGAACCCCAATAGATGTCTTTTTCTGGATGCCAGATATCAGCACGACCACCGGCAAATCCTAGGGTTTTGAAGCCCATAGATTCATAAGCCATGTTACCTGCCAAAATCATCAAATCGGCCCATGACAATTTATTGCCGTATTTTTTCTTAATTGGCCACAATAGACGACGGGCTTTATCAAGGTTGACGTTGTCAGGCCAGCTGTTCAATGGTGCAAAGCGTTGGTTACCAGTATTAGAGCCGCCGCGACCATCAGCACCGCGATACGTACCAGCTGAATGCCAAGCCATACGAATCATCAAGCCGCCATAGTGACCCCAATCCGCTGGCCCCCATTCTTGCGACTCAGTCATTAGGTTTTTTAAGTCAGTTTTGACCGCTTCTAGATCTAGCTGTTTAAAAGCTTCAGCATAATCAAAGTCTTCACCCATTGGGTCAGTCTTTTTGTCTTGCTGATGCAATATGTCTAAGTTCAATGCGTTTGGCCACCAATCTGTCGCAGCAGAAGCAGTGGTAGTATGTGCCTAATGCATAACAGGGCAGCCACCCATGCTTGGGCGCTGAGGCTCGTGCGAGTTATCGACGTTTTCGCTATGGATCGTTGGGCCTTGACCATCACCCTGATCATAGGTTGTGTTAGTAGGCGCATTATTATTGCTTTCGTGATCTACAGGACAACGAGCAGCATCTGGGGCAGTGTTTTTGTCGGTGGTGTTATTGGTTGAGTTGGACATGGTATAACTCCTAGGCTATGATAATCGAAAGAACAAACCGTGAATCTCGGTATTCGTTGTTTATGTACAAAGCACAACTAAGCTGAGTGGATTTATAAAACTAATATATAAGAATTATAAGTTTTAAATTACCAATCATAAAATACTTGATGTTTTGTTTATCTCAATCATTATTAACGCCCTTGCTTATCATCGCCAGTTAAGAGTAAACCAATAGAGTGCACCTAACCAATCAAGCCTGCGTCAGTTTTACTACTACCTTTATATTACCTATAAATAATGTCATTGTCAGACATCCTTCAAAATAGAAATTAGCAATAAAAAAGAGAGCTAAGATAACCTTGGTAAAACACTGCGGTTTTTTGCGTTACTATTAAGAAATATAAGCGATTGTACATGGCCTGCAATCGCTAAGTTAATGCAAAAACATCTAGTCAAGATAAAGGTTCTCAAGTACCATAACTGGATTTTGTTGTAATCATAATATTGGTGCAACGTAGAGCAATTTTTATCGATCCTTTTGTCGATAACTGATTCTAAAGATTGATAAAAATTGTGCGCGGTTGTGTTCTTTGTCTGAATTGTTGGTGAGTTATTATGTCTGCTGTCAAATCTGTACCGCCCAATCAACCAATTGCCAAAAAGTCATGGGGCGAGGCTACAAAAGCTTATCTCGATCCTCGTGTCATTATTATGCTGTTTTTGGGGTTTTCAGCGGGTATACCTATTCTGCTGATTTTCTCAAGTCTGTCGCTATGGCTGAGAGAAGCAGGCATTGATCGTAGTGTCGTCACTATGTTCAGCTGGGCGGCACTGGGGTATTCGTTCAAGTTTATTTGGGCGCCATTGATTGATGCGCTCCCTGTACCGTTTTTGACCAAGTGGCTAGGGCGTCGTCGTAGTTGGATGGTGGTATCACAGCTGCTTATCGTGCTGGCAATCTTTTTGATGGCAAGGGTAAATCCTGTTAGCGAAGATGTCTTGGTTTATATGGCAGGCGCGGCCGTGCTGCTTGGGTTCTCTTCTGCGACGCAAGATATCGTGATTGATGCGTACCGTATTGAGCTTGCGCCGCCGTCTATGCAGTCTATCTTGTCCTCTATCTATGTGTCAGGCTACCGTATCGGTATGATTGTCGCAGGGGCAGGCGCGTTATATTTGGCTGATTATTTCGGCTCAAATGAGGCGTTTTATAGTTATGAAGCATGGCGCAATACCTATTACATCATGGCAGGAGTCATGACGTTAGGGGTATTAACGACGTTTGCTAGTTATGAGCCAACCGCTGAGACCCTGCAAAGTAAAAAGCAGAAGGGTAACTTAAAAGTATTCCTAATTTATTCGGCGTTACTGCTTATCCCAGGTCTGCTGTTTGGTGTTATTTACCTGATTAATATTTTGATCAATACAGTATTTGATAGCACAGTGGCCTTGATACCACTAATGGTAATGCCAGCGATTAAATTTTACTTTTTAGCATTGGTCGCGTGCGCGCCATTGTTATTACTTTACTTTATTATTAATCAACCAAAAATCATTAACAAAGCCCCGTTGGTCGCTGAAACTCGTGAAGACTACGTCAGACTGGTAGCGTTGTTTGTATTTTCAGTGATTGCCTTTATCGCTGCTTATATATTGATGGGACAAGTCTTACCAGAGTTCGAAGGCGCGTTTTCTAGTTTCTTTGTAGAAACCTTGCACTTGTTAGTAAGCCTAGGCGCGGCAATGGCAGCAGGTTATGCACTAGTACAAGTAGGACTGGTGAAAAAGAAGTGGCCATGGCAACATGGATCGAGCCTGTCTTAGATTTTTTCCGACGTTATGGCAAAAAAGCCCTGCTACTCTTAGCCTTGATTGGTCTATACCGTATCTCAGATATCGTCGCAGGCGTGATCTCCAACGTCTTTTATCAAGATATGGGCTTTAGCAAAACAGATATCGCCAATGCCGTAAAACTGGTCGGTGTGATTATGGCAATTGCAGGTGGCTTCTTGGGCGGGATTTTGGCTCAGCGTTTCCGTATCATGCATGCCATGATGATAGGCGCGATTTTAGCGTGTGCGACCAACCTGTTGTTTGTGGTATTGACATATAACCCAGGTAGCCTGCCAATCATGTATATGGCAGTGATATTTGATAACTTGGCTGCGGGCCTTGCAAGCGCTGTATTTATCGCTTTCTTATCAGCACTGACATCGATTCGCTTTACCGCGGTACAGTATGCGATTTTTTCCTCATTGATGACCCTGATACCAAAAGTAATGGGTGGTTATTCTGGTGCTATCGTCGATAATATGGGTTATCCGTTTTTCTTTATCTTTACCTTTGCTATTGGTATTCCAATTTTGGCACTGATTTACTTTGTTGATAGACATATTGTCATTGGTGATAACGATGATATTTATGGCGATGATAATAATGATGGCAGCGGTGGTAACGGGATAGGTGACAAGCTGAGCAAAACCAATCATAACCAATCATAACCTGACCGATACCAAAGAGCCACCACGCGCATCAGAGTAGGCTCAGCAGCATTTTACCTTTATCCATCCACTGTTTTTTAAGAGCTATCTATGACCGTATCAACCATTCGTCAAATCAAGCAGCAGATTCAACAACTGACGAATGGTGAGTCAAATAATCGGCTACCGTCATTTTGGCTAACGGATTGGTTGTTGTGTGTCATTGATAAGCCTGCGATAGCGTTGATGACTGATGAAGATTATCAGCTAACTGATAGTGAGGTCGCACGGTTCAATGACGGCGTGGTAAAAATGCAGCAAGGCATACCGCTTGCGTACCTGACTGGGCAGCAGGAGTTTTGGTCGCTTAACTTTAGGGTAAACGAGCATACCTTGATTCCTAGACCCGATACCGAGGTATTGGTTGAGCAAGTATTGAACTGGATAAACGCTCATTCAGCGCAACTTTGTAACAAACGATTGCTAGATTTGGGAACAGGGTCAGGTTGTATCGCTATTAGTCTTGCTCATGAACTCAAGCAAGCTAATTGGCAGGTCGTGGCAGTTGATTTATCGTCAGAGGCGCTTAAAGTTGCTCAGCATAACGCCGTGAGCAATAGCGTTGCCAATGTTGAGTTTGTCCAAAGCAGTTGGTATCAAACGTTACCTACTAACGATGAGCGGCAGTTTGATATCATCGTCTCTAACCCTCCTTATATTGACGAGACAGACGAGCATTTGGCAGGACTAACAGCTGAACCGATCAGTGCGCTCAGTGCACCCAATCAGGGTTTGGCTGATATCGAGCATATCGTCCAGCAAGCAACAAAGTATTTACGTACAGGTGGGCTATTAACTATCGAGCATGGATATGATCAAGGTGATGCTGTTCGCAAGTTGTTTTTGGATAATGGTTTTGAGTCAGTACATACCGTAAAAGATTACGGTGGTAATGATCGCGTCACGCTAGGGCAAGTCCAGTAGATGGTTTTTTGATAGTAGATTTCTTTGGTTATAGGTTGTAGATGAATATGGTAGAAGAGATGGTACAGCTATCAGATGACGAGCTGCTCCGTTATGCTCGGCAAGTATTATTAGATGGTTGGGATATGGACGCTCAGCTGCGATTAAAGACAGCACGTGTGGTCATAATAGGGGCAGGCGGCCTTGGTTGTCCTGCGTCTGAGACACTGGTACGGGCTGGGGTGGGTCATGTCCATCTGATTGATGATGACGAGATTGAAGCGAGTAACTTACAACGGCAAACGCTGTTTTTGCCAGAAGATATTGGTAAGTCTAAAGCACTGACCGCAGCGCATATGTTAGCGCGCATCAATCCTTTGATAAAGACTCGCGGCACAGTCGCACGATTAGATGAAGATAACGCTTATGAATTGCTCGATATGGCAGCAGGCAAGCCTGACTTACTCTTAGACTGTACGGATAATTTTGCCACGCGTGACATCATCAATCGTATTAGTGTACGCTACCAGATTCCCCTGTTATCTGCCTCAGCGATTGCGATGCAAGGGCAGTTAGCACTGTTCGAACCTCAGCTCGACACTGGTTGCTATCATTGCGTGTTTGGATCAGTAGTGCTCGACGAAGCCGCTGACGAACGTACGTGTGCCAATTCAGGAGTGCTGGCTAGTACCACTGCTGTTATGGGTAACCTACAAGCCAATGCTGCACTGCAATATCTAGGATTAACCAAAAATCCGCTGACAAACAAGCTGCTCATATGGGATGGTAGTCAGATGCAGCAGCGGCTGATGGGCTATCGAAAAGACCCGCAGTGTCCTGTCTGTAGTAGTCCTATAGTCAACTCACTATAAATTGGATACGGTGTCAGGCTTGCTTATTCTACGACTTGTAGTACTTTCACTCGCCTTCCTTGTATCCAAATTATATTGAACCTACTATAACTGAGTAATCTGATTTTAACGCATTTTTATATTGTATTGCCTATCTTCAAACATTCTTCTTATTACCATAGTTGTTTTTTATGAAAATTCATCGTCCGCATTTATTAAAACATACTTTTAATGTCGTTAATCGTGTTCGCCAAACAGCGAGCGTGGCAGGTCTGTCTGCGCTAAGAGTGGCAAAAGGTGAGAAACCTGACGCGATGCTACTCAAAGAAACTTTTGAGCAGTTAGGCACGACTTATATCAAAATCGGTCAATTTATCGCCAGTACACCGTCATTGTTTCCACGTGATTATGTCAAGGCTTTCCAGAGTTGCTTGGATCAAACCACGCCATTGTCTTATGCTTATATCGAGCAAGTGCTAAAAGAAGAGCTGGCGACTGATGACATGACCCTTGATGATACGTTTGCGCATATTGACTCAGAGCCATTGGCATCAGCTTCTATCGCTCAAGTGCATGCAGCACGGTTGCACAATGGTGATGAAGTAGTGCTAAAGGTACAAAAGCCTGGCGTCGAGACCATCATGCAGACCGATTTGGGTGTATTACATGGCGTAACTAAGCTACTTGAAATATTGATGCCATCGATGAAATTTGCGAGTATTGCACCGATTATTGATGAGATTCGCCTGCGTATGCTTGCCGAGACTGACTTTATCGCCGAAGCACAGAACATCCGCGATTTTCAGCAGTTCTTAGCGGTATCAGGCAATACTCGTGTCGTTGCACCAACCGTCTATGAGGATCTGACCACCAAGCGTGTACTGACGATGAGCCGTCTATATGGCGTCTCTATGGTCGATGAGTCGCTCATGCGCCAATACTGTGCTGATCCTGCACAAGTCATGGCAGACACTTTAAATACATGGTTTGCCAGTCTCATGTTATGCAATAGTTTCCATGCGGATTTACACGCTGGTAATTTGATGCTATTGACTGATGGTCGTATTGGATTTTTGGATTTTGGTATTGTCGGTAAACTCAAAGCTGAGAGCTGGCGTGCGTGCATGGGCATGATGCAAGCCATGCAAGACAGCGACTATCAAGCCATGGCTCGCCATATGATTGATATGGAAATGACACATGGTGGCAATAAAGTCGATGTGGCTGCATTGGGGAATGATTTGCAGCGTATGATGACAACCATCATGGCAGAAGATAAGACCTTTACGAGCGGTGTACCTTTCAATAGTAAAGAGCAAGCCGATGAGCTTAATAAAATGATGCTGGAGATTGTCGAAGTTGGCAAACGTCATGGTATCCATTTCCCACGCGACTTTGCTCTATTGACCAAACAGATGTTGTATTTTGATCGGTTTATGCGTACGCTAGCTCCAGATATGGATATGTTTAGCGATCAGCGGGTACAAATGCTAGGGCAGGATACAGTAGAGACGACAACGTTAGACGTATCATAGTTTTCGCTAATAACTTTATGCTGGCCTAATATATCTAATAACCTCTCTATTTCTGCGTTTATTTATTACTGCTTTTGACTGTCTAACACAAAGGATTGTGTGCTAATTGCCGCAAAAATGGCTCTGTCATGATGACTGCTTTTAGAAGCCGTATGGTCCCGACAATTACCAACGAAGCTGCCATTGCCTGTATCGGTATGTACTGCATGGCAGTCGTCATGGGTTATGGCCGCTTTCTTTTTACCGCCACCTTACCTGATATTATGGTGCAATTGTCGCTATCAACGACGATTGCAGGCTGGCTGGCATCAATCAATTATATTGGTTACTTTATTGGCGCTCTTATCGCTATGTTTGTACCTCAGCGCTCGACATGGCAGGCGATGACGCTGTGGGCGATTATCAGTGTTGTCACCACGATGTTACTCGTCATACCAAATATGTCGCTCACGCTATGGTATATCATTCGCTTAATTGCAGGTATTGCAAGTGGCGTGGCGATGATTCTAAGCTCATCTTTTGTTATTCAAAATCTTAGCCCTGAGCGCCGTTCTGTATTGTCAGCAGTCCACTATGCAGGTATTGGTGTCGGCATCAGCGCTTCTGCCATCGTGACATGGTGGCTATTAAAACTAGGCTATCACTTCGATGTAATTTGGCTAGTCGCAGGTGTCACCAGTTTGCCACTTGTATGGCTACTTTATGCGATAAAGCCAAGAACAATACAGAGTCTGGACTCGCAACAGATTGATGCCAAACAACACGTGTCAGTGCACCAAACCTATTTAAACTTTAAACGCTCCTTATACGAAGCAATTTCTGGACATCATAAAGCGCTTGCTTTACTTTTTGTCAGCTACGTACTGGCAGGGTTTGGTTATATTAGCTCGGCAACTTTTTTGCCCGTTATGGCAGCACAACGTCTAACAACACAGACGTATGCTGGACTCATGGTTTGGTTGGTCGTTGGTATTTTTGCGATGTTGTCAAACCCCTATGGGGCGCGCTTGCCAAACGTATCGGTGAGATAAAAACCTTAATGGGGCTGACGGTATTGCAAGCATTTGGCATGTGCTTGCCGATATGGTTTGATGGGGCGCTTGGATTATATGGCAATGCTGCGATTTTAGGATTGACCTTCGTCGGTATGGTATCAATGACACTAACGCTGTTTAAAAATATCAATCCGGCCTATTCTAATTTACTGATTGCCCTAGCGACGTTGGCTTATGCATTGGGGCAGTTTTTGGGACCTTTGGTGACAGTGGCACTGGCAGGGAAGGATGGTAATTTCAACGCAGGGTTGCTTGTCGCTGCTATCGGATTAATGATCGGATTTGTACTATTGGTATGGTTTCGTCGACAGTCGCCAAAGACAGCTAAGCTCGTCTAAACCACGCTACGGCTAAATACTTCTCGTAATTCAAAACTGGTATGAACTTGGGCCACGCCTTCGATACGATTGAGGCGATGCAATAAAAACTCTTCGTAATGTGTCATATCACGTACCCTGACCTTAATCAGATAGTCTTCCGTGCGTCCTGTGACAATACTACAGCTAATAACTTCCTCAAAGCTCTGAACTTTGCGTTCAAACTGCTCAAAACGTTCTGCTGTATGTTGATCCATACTAATAGCGATAAACACGGCTAGCGGATAGCCAAGTTTTTGCGCATCGGTTTTGGTGTGGTAGCCAGTGATAATGTTCGCATCCTCTAAGCGTTTGATACGACGTGCGCAAGGGGTGGCAGACAGGTGGACGCGTTCAGCAAGTTCAGTAATACTCATGCGCGCCTGCGTTTGCAGTAAGCGTAGCAACTGTTTATCTATCTCGTCTATATCTGCAGTTCCTGTACTATCAATATAATTGTCTGGCATTTCTCAAGCCTTAATAGTGAATTAATTCGATTATAATGTCTAAATTGTGTTTTTCCACTAAAATAACAGAAAATAAAGTAAAAGAAAGCAGGTTTCTCTCTGTGAAACTTTGATATTATTATGGTATGAACACTAGTTATCTCGTATGATAAATACTGATCTAATCAACAGCTAATCGCCTAGCTAAATATATAAATAACCATATCATCTAAGGATTGATTATGTCTGACCAAGCCACGCACACTGCAGCCACAGGGACTGCAAAGATTACACCAAAAAGTGCCGCTTTTGACTTCCGTAAATACCGTCCATTTGCATTTGCGCCATCGCTGCCAGATCGTACTTGGCCAAGCAAGACGATTGAGAAGTCACCGATATGGGCAAGTGTGGATCTGCGTGATGGTAACCAAGCACTGATTGATCCGATGACCATTGAACAAAAAATGCGCTTCTTTAAGACTTTAGTAGATGTTGGTTTTAAAGAGATTGAGATTGGTTTTCCATCAGCGGCGCAGGTAGAATTTGACTTTGCTCGTAAGCTTATCGAAGAAAACCACGTACCTGAAGATGTAACGCTACAAGTATTGGTACAAGCGCGCGAGCATTTGATTGCCCGTACTTTTGAATCATTAAAAGGTGCGAAACGTGCGGTTGTCCATGTCTATAACTCAACCAGCCGTGTACAACGCGAAAAAGTCTATGGCAAAGATAAAGCCGAAATCAAAGAAATTGCTATTGCAGGCGCCAAGCTATTACAAGAATATGCAGCAAAATACCCTGAGACAGATTGGGTATTTCAGTACTCGCCAGAGAGCTTTAGCCAGACAGAAACTGAATATGCTGTAGAGGTTTGCGATGCAGTGTGTGATGTGTGGCAACCACAGCAAGGTCAGGAAGTTATTTTTAACTTGCCAGCGACGGTCGAGGCTTCTATGCCCAATGTCTTTGCTGATCAAGTAGAGTACTTCTGCCGCAATCTAGCGCAGCGTGAGCATGTGATTGTGAGCTTGCATACTCATAATGACCGTGGCTGTGCGGTAGCAGCAGCTGAATTGGGCGTACTTGCAGGTGCGGATCGTATCGAAGGCACATTGCTTGGTAATGGTGAGCGTACAGGTAACATGGACATCATGGTCATGGCCATGAACTTGTTTAGCCAAGGTATTGATCCTGAGCTTGATTTTAGCAACATGAGTGAAATCGTACAGGTTGTGAGCGAATGCAATAATTTACCATTGCACCCACGTCATCCTTATGTAGGCGAGTTGGTCTTTACGGCCTTTAGTGGCTCACATCAAGATGCTATCAAAAAATCTCTCGATTACAATGAAAGCAATCAGAGCGAAACGGATAACGTCTGGGACGTGGCTTATCTACCCATCGATCCTGCGCATATTGGCCGTAGCTACCAAGATGTAGTACGTATCAATAGCCAGTCAGGCAAAGGCGGCGTCGCATATATCTTGCAGCGTAACTATGGCTTTAACTTGCCACGTTGGATGCAGATTGACTTTAGCCGTGTGGTACAAAAGCAAGCTGAAGCAGCAGCACGAGAATTGCAGAATGATGAAATCCTGCAGACCTTTGAGGATACTTACTTGCAGCAGGGCAAGTTTGAACTACTAGATTATAGCGTCAACAATAAAGGCGGCGCGGTTTACTTTAGTGGTCAAGTACAAATGAATAGCGATACCATCGATATTGATGGCACGGGTAACGGCCCATTGTCATCGTTTATTGATGGACTTGCGCAGCATACGGGCAAATCCTTGCATATTATTAACTATGCAGAGCATGCGATTAACCCGCATCATAACAGCGGAAATGGTATCGATGATGATACCAATAGTGATAACAAAACCAATGCCAATGCCGCCGCTTATATACAGCTTAATGTAGATGGCGAGGTATACTCTGGCATCGGTACTTGTAGCAGTACGGTATCAGCCATGTTAAAAGGGGCGTTATCAGCCTTTGCTCAAGCGCTAAATACAGAAGCTGCTTAATATTAAGTAGTCATTAATATCACGCAAAATTCTGTATGCTAATAACGCCATCGCTCCTTGTCTCTAGCAAGTAAAGCGATGGCGTTATTTTTTGCTATAAATACCTATGACATTCCGACTATAGGTTTATGAGCAATAGCATAATGTTACTTGTGTTTTTAGTGTCTAAGACTTACGCTAATGTATATATTAAAATATTATAAATAAAAGGTTAATTATGGAACCTATCTCATTTGCTTCATTCACGCTAGCATCTATTTTGGCTTCGTTGCCCGCGAACGGTGAGGCTACCAAGCCGACCATTACCACTCATATTAGTCCAGCCATTGCCGGACAGTGGGAAATAGACTTGGACAGCAGCGTTCATTCTACTCACGCCATGATGACCAAGGAAGCGGAAGCTAATCAGTCGGCAAATACTGCGCAACAGCCTAGCAGTGTAGAACCCAAGGTGATAACAGGCATGGACGGCGGCGTACTGACTCAAAGTGAAGAGCGGGTTCTAAACATTCAACCAGCTACTAGTAAGAACTTACTTGCGTCAGTTGATAAGTCTGACCAGTGCCGTGAGCTATATAACTTTGGTGCGGATAATGAGATGTGGTCTGTTAGTGGTAAAGAGTGGACATACGGCCGCTATCTGGTCACTCACCGTGAAGAAGGGCTGCCAGTTATTGCGATCAAGACCGTTTATGACAATAATGAAGTGGATTGCTCAGGCAATCAGATCGACCAGACTGATGAAGCGTTGATTGCATTTATCAATCATGATGGTAATCAGATGCAATGGTGCGCTGATCCTGATGGTAACGAATGCTTTATGAACTTCAATAGAGTGTTGCCATAATTAGAGATGCTCGTTGCACTTTATGTATGATTGATAGCATATTGATGACATAAAAAAACCGCTATATTAATAGCGGTTTTTTTATGTCTGTTTTAATCAAAGTCGCGACTAAATTTAATAAACTTAGCGAACTCTACAAGTATTTTAGCCTACGAGTCTTTTTTGGCTTTATTCGCAGTCAGCAGCTCTCTTTCGAGATAGTGAATATTTTGCGCTTCACGAGTAAAGTTATCATCCGCCAAAATCACATCACGATGCAAAGGTATATTGGTTTTGATACCTTCGATAATCAGCTCATCAAGGGCATGTACTGTCTTAGCAATAGCTTGCTGACGAGTTTGACCATGACAGATAAGCTTACCAATCAACGAATCATAATAGGTTGGTATCTCATAGCCAGGGTATAGATGAGAGTCAAAACGGATACCAGAACCACTTGGCGTGAACAGTTGGCTGATAGTGCCTGGGCAAGGTACAAAAGTTGCTGCATCTTCGGCATTGATACGACATTCGATCGCATGACCTTGGATCTCAATCTCGCTTTGACGATAAGATAGGCCGTAACCGGCAGCAATTTTGAGCTGCTCGACAACAACATCAATACCAGTAATCATCTCAGTCACTGGATGCTCAACCTGTACACGAGTGTTCATTTCAATAAAGAAAAACTCGTTATTTTCAAACAAAAATTCAAACGTACCAGCACCGCGATACTTAACAAGCTCACACGCTTTTACGCAAGCTTTTAAGATTGGCTCACGTACATCATCTGGGATATCTGGGGCAGGTGCTTCTTCTAGGACTTTTTGATGGCGACGCTGTAATGAGCAATCACGATCATATAGATGGATAGCATTACCATTACCATCACCTAGCACCTGTACTTCTACGTGACGCGGGTTTTGTAGATAGCGCTCCATATAGACAGTGTCATCACCGAACCATAGCTCAGCTTCTTGTTTGGCGGCTTGTACCTGACCAATTAGTTCGTCAAAGCGTTCAACCACACGCATACCGCGTCCACCGCCGCCAGAGGCCGCTTTAATCAATAGTGGAAAGCCGATATTGCGTGCTTGCTCTTCAGCATTATGCAGGGTCACAGCGCCAACTGAACCAGGTACAGTTGGTACGCCAGCTTTTTCATAGCGTTGATGGCAGAAACTTTGTTGCCCATAAGGCGAATATGATCAGCATTAGGACCAACGAAGGTCAATCCTGCTTCTTCTACTTGTTCAGCAAATTCAGCATTCTCAGACAAAAAGCCATAACCAGGATGGATAGCATCTGCACCAGTGATTTCAGCAGCAGTTAAGATGGTATTGATATCAAGGTAGCTTTGGTTAGCATTAGGCTTGCCAATACAAATTGCCTCATCAACAAAGCGCAAGTGCATCAAGTTGGCATCCGCAGTAGAGTAGACACCTACCGTTTCGATACCTAGCGCTTTACAGGCGCGGACGATGCGCAGGGCAATTTCACCTCTGTTGGCAATGAGCAATTTTTTTATCATGGGTTCATCCTTGTCGAAGCGTCAGTCATTGACTGAGTTTCGATACATAGCATCATGTTATTTAGCAGTGACGCGGTATATATACCAAAAGTCAGCCATAATGAAATAAAGTATGGCAAATATCGTTACGCTTTATAGCGTATGACAGGTTGACCGAACTGTACGACTTCAGAGTTATCTACCAAGATTTCGTCAACAATACCACTTTGAGTCGCTTCAAGCGGGTTCATGATTTTCATAGCTTCGATGATACCTAAGGTATCACCTGCCTGAACCTTTTGACCGACTTTTACAAATGGTGGGTCATTAGGACTTGGTGCTGAATAGAAAACACCAACCATTGGTGAAGATTCAACGCTACCCGCTTTTTCTGCAGGTTTGCCTTCGACAGCGGCAGCAGGAGCAGCGCTCGCAGCTGGGGCGGCCATCATAGTTGGCGCAGGCGCGTCATAGTGACGAGTTAAGCTAATATGCTCGTCGTCAGAACTGATTTCTAAATTAACCAGTTCACTTTCTTCCATAAGGGCGATGAGGGTGCGTATTTTTTCAATATCCATAGTTTTTATCTGGCCTTGTACTAAATTCGAGAAATAGTGTAACTAAATATTGTCTAATTAATTGCTAATGATACCTAGATTCAGGGCAATGAGCAATCAATGTACAGTTGTTAACTGAGAATTTTTACATATTTTGACGTAAGCCATCTTTTTAGTAAGAAAATCTCCACGATTTTTCATAGTCTGTATGATCAAATGACGCTAACAATGACTATAAAATTCAATCAATAAGCAATTGGCTTAACCCCATAGCATAGTTAAGCGTTTTTGCTGATAGCGTAGACGCAAAGTAAGTAAAATAGATGATAAGAACAAACCTGTAATCAACGCCATCCAAAACCCTTGTGCACCAACGTCAGTGAAACGCACTAGATAGACGCCAAGTGGTAGGGCAACTAACCAATAGCAAAAGAGCGTTACCCACATCGGTATGGTGGTGTCTTGCATACCGCGCAATATACCAGCGACGTTAACCTGCCAGCCATCAAATAACTGATAGGCGAGTGCAAAGATAAGCAAATGCATAGACTGGGCTCTAACTTCTGGATTATCAGTGAATGCTGCTGCCAGTTCTGGTCTGAATAGCCATATCCCAACCATACAGGTTAAAGCGATCAATACGGTCCATACCAGTCCAGTAGCTTGCACTTGGCGCAGTGCCAATAGGTTTTTTGGCCAAATCGATTGGAGACCATGATAGTGAGCGCCATGGCGACCGATATCGGTATCATAAATAGCTGTGAGGTCACTGACAGCGCCACTTGATGCGATGCTGTTGCTAGCTCACCCAATGGACTGATAACGAGTGCGCCTAAGCTAAATAAACTGGCTTCAAAGAAGATAGAGATACCAATAGGGATACCAAGTTTTAACAGCTTTTTGATCTGTGTACGATTAGGGCTAGAGAAGCCATAAAAGAATCGCGTGCTCACAAATTCGCGACGTTTCGTGAAGCTAGTATAGGCTGCAAGCAATAGGACATTTATCCATAACACCAATGCTGTTGCCACCCCGCAACCTGCACCGCCCATTTCCGGCATGCCAAATAACCCATGAATAAAAATATAGTTCAAAGGGATATCTGCGAGCAGGCCAATGATACTAATGACAGTTACAGGCTCAGGACGACCCAATGCCTCACAATAACTGCGCAGGACGGCATATACAGCGAGCGCTGGGAAACCAAATGAGACACCATGTAAATACTGCGTCGCTATCGGCTGAATGTTTTCTGGGACACCCATAATGCCAAGAACATTGGGAGCCAAATTGACAATGATAAAACCGATAATGCCAATGACACCTGCGGTCCATAAGGACTGCTGCGTGATATGCGGTACTTGGCCATGCTGGTCTTGACCAATGGCTTCACCAATTAGAGGCGTGGTTGCGATAAGCACACCTGTGGCCAATAGAAATAGTGGTAGCCAAATGCCAGACCCAACGGCTACTGCAGCCAAATCAAGCGCCGAAACTTGACCTGCCATGATGGCATCGACCACGCCAAGTGCGGCTTGGCAAAACTGAGTGATTAAAATAGGGAGGGCGAGTATGCCTAGACGTAAGCTGTAGCTTTTAAAATCTTTGAAAGACAATGGAAAAACCATGGTAAGCAACTTTTTATTCTTTGCGGTAATTGTTATTAAGGTTATTATTAATAAACAAACACTGCTATCAATCGATTAAGGTTGACGCAGCAAGGAGAGCGTAGTGCCGACGATAATACTCCGATAAATAATATGAGCAAGCTTATAATGTTGCATAAGTAGATAGACAGAGTATGAAAATAAAAGTAAAGACACTAAAATAAAAATAACCCGTCGATCCAAGTAGTGGATTGACAGGTCATATACATAGTAAGATGGTAAAGAAGCCACACTATGATGTCAACGCTTTAGCGCCGCTATACAGGTATTAATCTTAGGTTTTTTGTACTCTATTTTATAGTTGATGGACAACAGCTAATAGCCAATTTAATAAGTTTGCTCCGGTAACAACTCAAGTGTCTCTGCCATATTCATAATCGCCCGCCAATGTTTGGGCTCTAATGGAATCACTGTTAATTGCTGACAGCCTTTCCTTAGTAATAACGAATCTTCCAAAGCTGGCAAAAATTTTAGCTCTGATAGTGGCAATATCTCTGTAAAAGCTTGTTCAAAAGTAAGATCGACCATATACCAGCGAGGTTCCTCTTCAGTCGCAATAGGATCATAATGACGGTGTTCAGGGTGAAACTGAGTAGGATCAGGATACCCTGCTGTAGTAACTGTCATAGTACCAGCGACTCCAGACGGCTTGGCGCTAGAGTGATAAAAGAACACTTTGTCACCAACTTTCATATCATCACGCATAAAATTACGTGCACGATAGTTGCGAACGCCGTCCCAACCGTCGGTGCCCAGGCGCTGCAAATCTTCGATACCAAAAAATTTAGGGTTAGATTTCATTAACCAATACGCCATATACCTATCCTTCGATTTTTTATTTATTTTTCAATTTGTTCTTAAAATTATCAGAGTTAGTTTCTCTTAACTCATTCTCAAACCCGTTTTTAATAGTTTCTGTTCTTAGTAGAAGCTGTTTTTAACATATTCTCTATATATTGCCCATAAGTTGCCATGGTGAATAGGGCGTTTATACGTGTTTTTGTTAATAGTTTTATGATAGATAGGCTTTTCTTTATCTCATCTAGTCGCTATCCTAGCGTTACTTTTGATATCGATCATTATTGCTCACTACAAAATAAGTTTATTTATGCCCAAAGTGAATACAGACAGTATGCCAAATGACCTGAATACGTTAAGTCTTACTGAACCAACGACGGATACTATCGAGGTCAATGTGACAGACATTCCATTGTCTCTTTACATTCACATCCCGTGGTGTGTGAAAAAGTGTCCTTATTGCGATTTTAATTCGCATGAGCTACCGATGGACAGTGAGCTATCCATGTATGAAGAATACGTCGATGCGTTACTGCTAGACGCCGCAATGCAGCAGCCTTTAACTCAGGGCCGAAAAATTGGTTCGATATTTATTGGTGGTGGTACGCCATCTTTGCTACCCATTGCTCAGTATCAGCGACTGTTTACTGGTTTACGGTCATGTTTTGAATTTGCAGAAGACATCGAAGTCACGATGGAGGCGAACCCTGGCACGCTTGAGTATGCACCATTTTCTCAGTATTTAGAGGTCGGTATCAATCGTCTGTCTATCGGCGTACAGAGCTTTGCCGCCGATAAGCTAAAGGTACTGGGGCGTATCCACGATCCTGTGCAAGCGTTATCAGCAATTCGAGCTGCCAAAGCGGCTGGATTTGTACGGGTTAATGTCGACCTGATGCACGGTCTACCGCAGCAAACCATGAATGAAGCGCTAGAAGATATCCAAATGGCGCATGATGCTGGCGCAACGCATATCTCTTGGTATCAACTGACTATTGAACCAAATACCGTGTTTTACCGTAGCCAGCCTATTTTACCCGATGAAGACAATTTGGCAGATATCGAACAAGCAGGGCAATCGTTATTGCAGCAATTAGGCTATAGTAATTATGAGGTGTCGGCATGGACAGGTGCGTCAGATAAACCATGTCGTCATAATATCAACTATTGGCAGTTTGGCGACTATTTAGCAATCGGCGCTGGGGCACATGGTAAAGTAACGATTGGTCGTAACGATAGCAATGGTAGTAACTCGTCAGACGTAAAAGATAAAATGGAAGATGACTTTTTAATAGCGTCAGGTATCTATCGCTTTAGCAAATCACGTTTGCCAAAAGATTATGTAGTAATAAATCCAGATGCCACAGAGAAATCTGACATACGCCAAATCACACCAAAGATGGTTGGCTGGCAAGCGATTGATCAAGAGGAGTTAGTGAGTGAATTTATGCTAAACGCGCTGCGCTTACATGGCGGCGTCGCTTGGTCACTGTTTGAAGAGAGAACTGGATTAACCATTGATAGTATTGCTGAACAAGTAAACAGTCTGGTCAAACAAGGGTTGTTGGTAGATAGTGATACGCAGTTGCAACCGACGGTATTAGGTCAGCGTTATCTCAATCAGATATTACGCGCGTTTTTATAAAATCGTGCTTGAGTAATTGTTTAACAGCAGCGAAGTAAGAACACAAAAAAGGCTTATCAAATGAATGATAAGCCTTTTTAAAAATCTAAAAAAGCAGACCTTAGATTTTATCTTGTACGTCTTGTGCGCCGCCAGTTACAGCATTTCCGGCGCTTGATACGTCTTGGCCAAGGCCTTTGAACGTGTTGCAACCAGTTAGAACGAACATAGCAGTTAAAGATGCGATGATTACTTTTTCATAATAGTATCCTCAAAGATAAATGAATGGTTATAAATAACAACAGTGACGCTAAGCATCGTGCTCAAGCTTCACTGAAGGGGTATTGGATGAGACAGTCATACATAAATGCTATCGCGTTATCCATTACAGACATCATAGTGAAAGTTAAAAACGCTGCACAGTATCAAAATGTAATTATTGGCAGTAAACTGTAACTTTCGATTACCTACCGCTCATAAATTTAAATAATAGAGCGCTGAATATTTGTGGAGTAAGAATGACCATCCATATCGTGCTAGTAGCACCAAAAATGCCAAGTAACACTGGCAATATTATTCGACTGTGTGCCAATAGCGGGGCACAGCTACATTTGGTCAGACCGTTAGGGTTTGAGCTTGATGATAAAAAGCTACGCCGTGCAGGTCTCGATTATCATGAATATGCTCATTTGCAAGTGCATGATGATTGGACGGCTGCGAGACAAGCTCTAAAAACTGCTGATTGCAATGTCGTTACCGCATTGACAACCAAACTGAGCAAACCGTTTTATGATTATGACTTTGGTAAAAACTCAGAATCTGAAGCATCTGATAATGCTGCTATGCCCAATATCGCGCTAGTATTTGGTTCTGAGACAGCAGGTCTGGCAGATGATATACGTGAAGATATCGGTGCGGATAACTGGTTAAGACTACCCATGCTAGCTGACTCACGCAGTTTGAACTTATCAAATAGCGTAGCCATTTGTTTGTACGAAATATGGCGACAGCAAGGATTTACAGGCGATGAGGGTCGTAGTATTGGGTATGAGACATTAACAGTCTATGACCCAAAATAGCGATTTGTTTAAACAATAGCTATAGACTTATTTTGCGTACTTAATGAGCAGTTATACACTGCTCAAAGCATATGATGAGTTTCTAGTGCGACATCGAGCATATCTTATCGTTTATAAAGCACTTATAAAGTACTTATAAACAATTTGGTGGTTTGGGTAATCCTGCCAAGCGATTGACATGACGCGCGACTAAACCTGTATTAAACAATTGCTGTAGCTTTTGATTGCTAATATCGAGTTCTGGCAAAGTCTTTTGTAGCCATTTGATTAATGGACGGGTTGCTGGCGCGTGATTGAATTTGTCAAAAAACGCGCGCACTTGTTGCAAAATTTCTAAATGCTCATCGCTTAGATCAACCTCTAGTGTGTCTGCCAATTGCTGCGCGATAACAGGTGTCCAAATCGTATGGTCACACAGATGACCGTCTTGATCTAATTCGATATTAGCCGCTGATAATGCAGCGTTGTGAGTGGTCATGTCATTACTCATAGGGCAATTGTCACCACTTTATCAAACTGACTGCTCTGAGTCAGTTCGACCCATTCTGCGTCGGTTAAAACAGCAGTCAACTTAGTCTCTAAATTAAGTTTGCCAGTTGTATTTGTTGTGAGCTGGGCTATGTCATCTGCCAATGCGTAAATACCAGCAATATCCTCGATATCGCTATCATTTAAATAAGCATTGAGCCAGTCGATAAAAGCAGGAGTGCTGCCAAGTAGAAGGATACTATCACCTGTGCGCCAAGTGCGAGACATCTCTTCGGTGCTGCGTCTAAGGGTAGCCATCGTGCTATGCAATTGATATAAAGTTGCCATAAAGGTGTCCGATTACGTGCTTTATTATTTTATAAATCTAAGTTATACAGCGTCTTAAAAGGTAAGTATCTGCTCAAAGTCTTGCGAGTTAATGACCTCTGGCACGAGTGTGAGCTGTGATGCCAGATCTGTCGGCAACATACCAGTGACCCAGCCACTAAAGACGTCGTCAGGTAGCCAAGCTGCAGGCATATCGTAAAGCTCAAGTGACTGAATCATGCCATGCAGTCGCGAGTCAGATTGCATCAACAAGCCAAAGACTGGCGCATCTAAGAACAATTGCACCTCATGACCAAATGTCGCTAGAGTTAGCGCAAGCGCACAACCTTCGTAGCTTGCTGCTTCAGTGGGCGTGTGCAGCTGAATTAATAATCTCATTATGTATTCCTAAAAATATTTACCGCTACCAGTGATGTTAATAGACAAACTATCAAACGACATGCTATCAAAACTGTATCAAACGACTGTCATCTTGCATCATCATCGCAAGTTCACTGAGTCCCACTAAGGTAAACCCTGTTGCAAGATTGGCACCGTCAAGCTGATGGCGTGAGCTGTTGTCTACATCACTCACGCCGCGGCTAAGGGCTGTACTGACACAGACAGGTAGGAGTAATTGATACTGCTCAGCCAATGACTGCCATTCTTTGGTCAAGTCTAATTGATCGGCTGACTGCCAACGCAATCGATTGGCTATGTGAGCCGAGTCGCCATAAAAGAAGACATTGAGCAGGGGTTGTTCAGAGGTAGCATTATCGCTTCTGCCTGTACCTGTACTATTAGTGTCATTGTGATCAATATCATGACTATTCGCTGCGCCCTTCAGGTAAGCGCGTGCATAGCGTAACGCCAAGTGTGCCAATGGGTGACTAGGGTCAGCAGTAATCAGTAGTAACGGGGAGTGGTCGTCATAAGGCGCAGTATCACATATTATAAATAAGAGTTTAGAAATTATGGCCGAGTTGCTATAAATGCTTTGTATAAAGTCATTTGGTCGTTATTATTATAGTGCTTGTGTGCAAATTTGCGTGACAGAAAACAGACTTTATACTGATAATGAGACATGCAGCGGATCATACTGTCACATCAAATATCGTTATGTCATAAAAAGAGCGGCGCGTCGTCTCTATCAAAGTTGTTTATGCTAACATAAAGCGCCGCAAACCAAGTAGAGTCACTGTTATTTAACGTGGTTTTATCTCAAGTGTAGGCACATTGAGTATTATTATTTGATGCTGTGACTGCCTCGTAAGAAAAAACAATAAACTTATGAGCTAGGTTCACGTAGTCTTACCATTCTATGTAAGGAGTTTTTGTCACTATGTTACCTGCTATGCCCTCACGTGTGAACAATGGTACAGATTATCAGCCTACCGTAGAACAACTGCAAGTCCTGCAGACA
This sequence comes from Psychrobacter sp. ER1, assembly GCF_048631835.1. NCBI lineage: Bacteria > Pseudomonadati > Pseudomonadota > Gammaproteobacteria > Moraxellales > Moraxellaceae > Psychrobacter > Psychrobacter sp. ER1. The sequence continues at coordinate 1,336,941 of NZ_CP184640.1, forward strand.
GCGAGCGAATTTGCTTATCAGATTTGGGAGAGTCGGACCGTCTCATGTCAGACGTTTTTGCGTAGCTATCCATTGAATAGTACGCTGACCCGTCAGCAAATCGATGATCTGATACAAGATTATACGCTAGATGAGAACTATCAACTTGCTGATGAAATCAAGGTCATGAGTGGTCTGCGTCACTTGCGCACGCTACTAATGATGCGCTGGATTTGGCAAGACGCCTTGCAAGCGATCAGTCTAGAGCAGCTGACCGATGAGTTGTCTGAATTTGCAGATGGTTGTATCTCTTTTGCTAAGGATTATACCTATCAGCACTTGGTTGCTAAATATGGCGAGCCGACCTTTATCAATGAACAAGGCAATATACAAATCGATGATATGGCAATCATGGCCATGGGTAAACTTGGTGCGCAAGAGCTGAATTTATCAAGTGATATTGACCTAATATTTGTGCATCAAGCACGCGGCGAGACCAATGGCAATAAGGCAAAAGGCACACGTAGCATAGACAACAAACGCTTTATGACCAGATTGGGTCAAGGCATTATTAAACTGCTTGATAACAAGACCGCTGACGGTTTTGTCTTTCGAGTAGATATGCGCTTACGTCCATGGGGTGATGGAAGTGATTTGGCCATTCATCTGTCTGCATTACAAAAATATTTTACGATGCATGGGCGTGCATGGGAGCGTTTTGCTTGGTTAAAAGCGCGCGTAGTCGGACAAATAGACCAGCCATTTTATGAAGAGATACAAGCGCTGATTAAGCCATTTGTGTTTCGTTATTACGTGGACTACAGTGCGTTTTCAGCATTGAGAGAGATGAAGTCTCTTATCCAAAACCAAGTTGCACAGCGTGAAGATCTGGATAATATCAAGCTTGGTGCGGGCGGTATTAGAGATATCGAGTTTATCGTACAGGCTTTTCAGCTTATCTATGGTGGCCGGCATCCACAGTTGCAAATCAAACCTTGCTTGAAAGCGATGCAAGTATTGTGTGAGCTTGGCTATCTGGAGCACTCAACTTATGAGCAGCTACAGGCAGCGTATCGGTTCTTACGCCGGCTTGAGCATGCTATTCAAGCGATTAATGATCAGCAGACCCAGCGCTTACCACACGATGAGCAATGGCAGCATAATCTAGCAGTGACGCTGAATTTTGAAAACTGGCATGCCTTATTAGATCAGCTTAATCGTCATCGCGAAAGTGTCAATGTGCCGTTTGAGCGTATGGTCACTGAGCGCCAAGTACCTGATAACGAAGACACCGACCTAGAACCAGAGCACTTAGATGAGCAAATTGCCCGTTTAAAAGAAGTGCTGACAGAAGAAAATCGCGAGTTACTACAGAACTTTTGGCAATCAAAAATGGTGGCTAACTTAAGTGATGAGGCCAGAGAGCGTTTAGACGACGCATATCCTGTCATTGTCCATGCGTTGTTAGCGCATCAAGAACAGCAGCAACTTGCCAATACTGCTTTACCAAGATTGATCTCACTGCTTGAAGCGATTTGCCGCCGTTCTATCTACTTGGTCATGATTGCTGAAAACCCCAATGCAACGATTGAGCTGATTCCAATGCTATCTGCCAGCCCGTGGATCGCAAAAGAGTTGGCCCAGTATCCTGTATTATTGGATACTTTTTTGCAGCAGCGTTATCGTCATCTGCCAGATAAGCGTGAGCTGCGTGATATCTTGCGCCAACAGTTGCTACGCGTCGAGCCAAACGATGAAGAAGAGCTGTTAAGCGTCCTGCGACTGTTCAAAAAGAATCAAGTGTTGGCGGTTGCTGCTAGCGATGTATTGGCGGAACGCCCGATTATGAAAGTGTCGGATTCATTGACTTATATCGCTGAGGTCGTACTAGAAGCAGCATTAGAGCGCGCTTTTGCAGAGATTGTTAACCGTTATGGATATCCTATTGGCCAAGATGGCGACCCAGTCACTGAAGCGGACTGCGGCTTTGCAATTATTGGTTATGGCAAGCTTGGTGGCTTAGAGCTATCGTATTCTTCAGATTTGGACTTGGTATTCTTACACAAGATAAAAGAGCAAGGTATGACCACTGGTGAAAAATCAGTCAGTGGTATGAAGTTTGCCGCGCGTCTTGTACAAAAGCTAATGAATTATCTCAATACTCAAACCCGTGATGGCCGTGCCTATGAGATTGATATGCGTCTGCGGCCTTCAGGAAATGCTGGCATGATGGTGGTGTCTTGTCATGCGTTTGAAACCTATCAAATGGATAAAGCATGGTCATGGGAGCATCAAGCGCTGGTACGTGCTCGCGCGATTTGTGGAGACAAGCGAGTCACTGCACGTTTTTGTGATATTCGCCGCGATGTCTTGTCGTTGCCACGGACACTGGATCAAGTACGTAGTGAAGTCACTAGCATGCGTATCAAAATGCAAAAGCATCTAGGCACGAGCCAATGGCAGCAGGAGGCGGGCAAGTTTCATCTTAAACAAGATGCAGGCGGGATTGTAGACATTGAGTTTTTAGCACAGTTTGCCGTATTGGCTTACTCACATGAATATCCGAGTTTGACGAAATGGAGCGATAATGTGCGAATTTTTGCAGAAGTTGCCTTGCTTGGTATTTGGGATGACCAAGTCTGTCAGGATTTGACCGATGCCTATCTAAGAATACGTGCTGCCACGCATCAATTGGCACTATCAGAGCAGTCTTTGCTCGTTGATGAGTCATTGTGGCAGGAGACGCGAGCGTTAGTACAGTCACAATGGCAGCATCTTATGGGTGTGGAGACAGACGACGAGTAATATCGTAACTTGTATGATTCAGGCCTTGCCGATAGTCCAAGAGACGCTTAAACTGTAAGGCCTTGTGATAATTAAAAAGCGTAATTAAAAACTATAGGGTCTCAAACCAAAAGATTTCATTTGCCAATACGGCCAGTGATATAATCGGTCACACATCATCTTAATACTGTTAGCTGTTCGTCATAATCAAGCTGTGCTTTAAGCAATAAAAATGGGCACTGCGGTGTTATCATACGATGTTGATCACTACTGTTAAATAAAACCTACCTAAAAAAGTTAGACGTCAGTGCTAGCATAAGGATTATAAAATGAATATGGCAACACAAGATGGTAAGCTTTGGATGAATGGCACAATGATCGAACAGCCAGATGCCAAAATCCATGTGCTTACCCATAGCTTGCATTATGGCATGGCAGTATTTGAAGGTGTGCGTGCTTACCAAACTGCTGACAACCGCACGGCGATTTTTCGCCTAAAAGAACACACTGAGCGTTTGCTAGGGTCTGCAAAGATTTTTCAAATGAGTGTGCCTTTTGATGCAGCGGCACTTGAACAAGCACAAAAAGATGTGGTCAAACAAAATAACTTAGCAGAAGCTTATATCCGTCCGCTGATTTGGTTTGGTGCTGAAAAACTGGGTCTGTCATCGCGTGATAATAGTGTTAATGCGATGGTCGCAGCATGGCATTGGGGTGCATACCTAGGTGAAGACGGTATCAAAAATGGTATTCGTGTGAAAACCTCATCATTTACGCATCACATGACCAATGTGACCATGTGCAAAGCAAAAGCATCTAGTAACTATCCTGTGTCTATTATGGCCAATCAAGAAGTCACGCGTAATGGCTATGACGAAGCCATCCTGATGGATCCGCAAGGTTATGTTTGCCAAGGTGCTGGCGAGAACTTATTCTTAGTCAAAGACGGTGTACTGCATACGCCGGACTTAGGTGGCGGCGCGCTAGATGGTATCACCCGTCGTACTATTATTCAGTTTGCTGAAGACTTAGGTATCAAAGTCGTTGAACGCCGTATCACTCGTGATGAGTTCTACTTAGCAGATGAAATCTTTATGACTGGTACGGCAGCTGAGGTCACACCAATTCGTGAATACGATGATCGTACTATCGGCAATGGTGGCCGTGGTCCGTTGACTGAGAAATTGCAAACCTTGTACTTTGACGTAGTACATGGCCGTAATGAGCAGTATATGGATTGGTTAAGTTTTATCGACTGATAATAAAGTTACTTTAAAGACCAAAAAGGCTGAACATAATTGTTCAGTCTTTTTTGTGCTAATATAGCCATCATATTTATTCATACGATCAAAGTGAGCAGTCAATGCCAATAGATTCTAGTACAGCCGATAATAAAAACCTCAAACAAATTATTTGTATTAAATGGGGTACAAAATACGGTGCTCATTATGCCAATAAGCTATACGGCATGGTTTCTCGAAATATTACGCCACCGTTTCGTTTTATCTGCTTTACAGATGACCCTACCGATGTCAGACCTGAAGTTGAATGTCAGGAATTACCGCTATTAGATGTGACTATGCCCACTAATACGTTAGGCAAGTGGCCCAAGTCTCGTTTGTGGGGTGAGAAGCTAGGTGATGTCACAGGTGTTGTTTTGTTCTTAGATTTGGATGTGGTGATAGTCGATAGTCTTGATCCATTCTTTGAGTATGGTGTGCCAGATGACGTTATCTTGTCATACAATCCAAGTAATCCTTTAGAGAAACTTGGACAGACCTCATGCTTTAGATTTCAAGTGGGTTCAATGGTTTCTTTACAAGAGAAATTTAAGGCAGATCCGCAAGGTATTGCTGATAAATATCGTTTTGAACAACGCTTTGTGACTCGTAATGTGCCGGGGGTGTAAAGATATTTCCAAAAAAGTGGGTCGCTCATTTTAGACGTAAATGTCGCCAACCTTTCCCTCTAAACTATTTTATCCCACCTAAAATCCCTAAAGGTGCCAGAATAGTTATTTTCCCAGGTGGTTTGTATCCGACAAATGCTATCAATGGACAATATACCTCTAAATCTGCTGATAATGCTGCTGACCATTTAAGACAGCTAAAAGACTCTAAAAACCTTAAGCATCCAATACGTCATTTACGTCACTTTATATTGCCAGTAGGTTGGGTTAAAGAGAACTGGAAAGAATAAAAAATTATTGGTACTGATAAACTGTACAACATCCACATATGGCAGGAGAACCTATGAGTAATGAAATTGTAAAAGTGTTTGTTGGCTGCGATCCTAACAATAGTGATCTAGAGCAGATGATGGTGCTAGATCACAGTATAAAAAGCACACGAGTATGGCGGTTGAAATCGTATGGATGCAGCTTTCTCGTGATCCTGACAGCTTTTGGTATTCGAACCCAGAAAAGGGCGAGGGATGGGATACTCGAAAATGGGCAACGCCTTTTTCGGGGTTCCGCTGGGCAATCCCTGAGTATTGTGATTTTAAAGGCCGTGCAATCTATATGGATGCCGATATGGTTGTGCTTAGCGACTTAAAAGAACTGTGGAATCACCCTATCCAAGGTGAGGGTGTAGTCGCGGCTAAAACAAAGGATGCCATTGCCCGTCTTTGTACTTGCGTATGGGATTGCCAAAAATCTCAGAAGGTTTTAACGCCTGTCAGTCAGTTAAAAGCTGATCCAGAAGGGCATAACAAGCTGATGAAACAGTTTAAAGAGCATCCAGAGCTAATCACTCCTTATATAGATAGTTATAACTGTATCGATGGTGAGGATTTAGATATTGAAGATATTAAAATTCTTCATTATTCTGACATGGGAACGCAGTTCAGTCATAAATACTCCATACCACGGTTAGAGAAAGAAGAAGGGAGGCATTGGTTTGATGGTGCAATTATGCCTCACCCCAGGCAAGAGCTTAGCGATTTGTTTGATACTTACTATAATGAAGCTATAGCGGCAGATTATAATTTAGAAGACTATCGTGTAGAGCCATTTGGTGTCATACCCAAGAAGTCACATAAGCGATATAAAGGTAATAAAATAACTCGACCAATAAAGAGTGGATTCTTATCTAAGTTGTTTAATAGATAAGCTTTTATAAAAACTCGCTCTATTGTTAAGTAGAGCGGGTTTTTAGAATGAATGTTATAGTAAAGAAGATAGTTAGTTAAGAGTAGAAATCAATAATCGCTTGTATAACACTTTTCTGCTCATCCCGAGTCAAACCATAAAAAATAGGTAGTCTAAGTAGTCTCTCGCTGTGGTTGGTTGTATAAGTATCTTCACCATGCATCCTGCCACTTTTTCTCCAGCTACTGATGTATGCAGAGGTATGTAATGAAAGACAGCAACTATCTCGCAGTCCTTTAAATGATTTATTAAGTCAGAGCGGGTCTGCATGTCTGATACTTTCATGTAAAACATATGAGCATTACATTTACAGTGGCTTGGTATAATAGCTAGTTCAATTTTACCTTTAGACTCAAGCATCTTAAGGTTTTCGAAGTAATAAGACCAGGAGTCTAGACGATTATTGTTTATCTCATTAGCTTTTTCAAGCTGTCCCCAAAGGTAAGCAGCTTGAATATCACTGGGCAGATAACTGCTGCCAATATCAACCCACGAGTACTTATCTACCATACCTCTAAAAAACTGACTTCGGTTGGTGCCTTTTTCTCTAATTATCTCGGCTCTTTCTTTAAACTGATCATCATTAATAATTAATAAGCCACCTTCGCCACCGCTTGTATAGTTCTTAGTCTCATGAAAACTATAAGTGCCTATATGTCCAATAGTTCCTAAAGCCTGACCTTTATAAGTACTCATCATGCCTTGGGCAGCATCTTCTATAACATAGATATTATGGCGGCTTGCTATATCCATGATGGTGTCCATCTCACAGGCAACCCCTGCATAATGAACAGGAACAATAGCTTTGGTCTTAGAGTTAATAGCTGATTCTATTTTAGATTCATCGATATTCATCGTATCAGGACGGACATCAACAAAAACCACTTTCGCTCCACGTAAGACAAAAGCATTTGCCGTGCTAACAAAGGTGTAGCTAGGCATAATCACTTCATCACCTGGCTGGATGTCTATCAAGAGGGCAGCCATTTCTAATGCAGCTGTGCAAGAAGGGGTAAGTAGCGCTTTTTTACAAGAAAGCTCTTTTTCAAACCAAGAGTGACAGCGCTTAGTAAAGTCCCCATCACCAGACATTTTCTCACTGCGCATGGCTTGTAAAACGTACTGGTCTTCATTACCAGTATATGGGGGTTTATTAAATGGAATCATTAATACTTTCTTCTTCTAAAAATGTCTTTTCTAATAGTAGTAAGTCCTGCTTTCTATCTTTAACTCTTCTAGCAGGGTTTCCTACGTATATACCCCATGCTTCTGTGCTTTTATTAACCAGCGTCATAGCACCAATTGAGCAGCCTTCAGCAATAGTGACACCAGGCATAATAATACTACCAGCACCCACAATTACTTGACGTTTAAGAGTTACCTTCTCCATTTTCTCATTCTTATATTTTTTGGAATGAGAGAGTTTACCATTGTCTCTCCGCTATAGTCGTCAGACTGTGAAAAAACTTTAACACCATATGCAAGCGTACAAAAGTCCTCAAGTTGAATTCCTTTTATGCCACCTGCTAGTAAGCACATAGGGGTGATATGGCAGTATGAACCAATTTGGATATGTCCAGATATGATACAAAAGTCATCAATTCTTGAGTTATCACCGATTTCAATTTGATCGGCATTATAAATACTAGCTTTATCGCTAATTTTTACATTTTTACCAAGAGACTTAAATCCCATCTCTCTTAATTGCTCAGAGTTTAAATAAGCCATCTTAGAAAAGTTCCGTAAGTTGTTGAATTAAAGTCTCTTTGGAAAAATACTGTTTAACTAATAAAACATTGTTTTCATGGTGACGGTAGTTTATATTATTGAAATCTTGAATATTGTAGATTTTTAAGCCTTTGTCCTTAAATAATCTCCATTGGCTGGTATCATCACGCATATATACTGTTTTTCCCAGGCCTAGTAAAGTAATGATATTACCTAATGCCTGCTGTCTACTGTTATTAAAAATCCCAATATCGACAGAACCTTGAAACTTTAGGTAATCATCAAATGGCATGAAGTCTGTCATTGGATAAAACTTATCGCTGAGCAACTCATTTCCTATTTTAATAACTTTTTGGCATGATTTTGGTCGCTATAGGAGAGTGGTGTGTATACTCGAAAATTATTGTCTTCAAATCGGGCTAGTTTTTCAATTATCTCTATATGATTGTTTGTACTATTAGCGGAGTTTCCCAGTTGAATGCTAACCTGGCTATTGGCTGACTTTTTAATTTCAACTGATTTATAGATATTACTGGTATACATTAAGCACTCTTTATACTCGCCCTGAGCGCCATACCACTCCCTAGCTAAATTGATATCACCTTGCATATAGGTAACGAGATAGCCCATTTTCTTAATGACAGGTCGTCTATATACCTCTCTGACACGCCATCTGCGATTGCGCTTGTCAAATTTATAAGTGTATAAGTCGTTTCCCCAAATTACCCAGTAACATTTCTTTAATAGCCAAGGAGATAAAAAAAGTAGTTTCACGATGCTAATATCAACCAGACTATGCAGTATTACTTTGTCGGCTTGATGCATCTTTATTAAAATCTGAGAATAATGCTTTAACTTAGACAGTCTTTTTTGTTAGGAAGTAAGTGTATGTTATCTGATTGAGGTAAGTCTTTTTCAGCCATACCTTTAGACAAATAGAACTCATGGCAATTAAAATCGAAGTTCTCTTTTACCAGCTCTATGAAACTTGGCATAAACTTTTCAGCTGAGCCTATATGTAATATCTTATGACTCATTATTGTGTCACCAGGTCTAATAAATATTGACCATAGCTGTTTTTGCTAAGTGCCTTGCCAATTCTTTCTAAGTCTTCTTTTTTAGCCAGCCATTGTGATAAGCAATTTCTTCTAAGCAAGCAATCTTGAACCCTTGACGCTTTTCAATGGTTTGCACGAACATCCCAGCCTCAATTAAACTTTCATGAGTGCCTGTGTCTAACCAAGCAAAGCCACGTCTTAGCAGTTCAACCTTTAGATCTCCACGCCGCATATACATTTGATTAATAGTGGTGATTTCAAGCTCACCTCTATCTGAGGGTTTTACCTGTTTAGCAAACTCTATAACATCATTGTCATAAAAGTATAGGCCAGTCACTGCGAAGTTCGACTTAGGGTTGGTAGGCTTTTCTTCTATTGAAATTGCTCTTTTATTGTCATCAAACTCGACCACTCCAAAACGTTCAGGATCTTTCACCTGGTAGCCAAATACAGTAGCCCCAGACTTCTGATTCACCGCATTTCGTAATAAGGGAGTTAGACCGGGTCCATAAAAAATATTATCTCCCAGTACTAAACACACGTTACTGTCGCCGATAAAATCTTCACCAATAATAAATGCTTGTGCTAACCCATCTGGGCTCGGCTGCACTTTGTATGTAATTTCAATGCCTAACTGGCTACCGTCTCCTAACAAGCGCTTAAACCCATCGATATCCTCGGGTGTACTGATAACCAGTATCTCTCGAATGCCTGCTAGCATTAAGACAGATAGTGGATAATAGATCATCGGTTTATCATAGATTGGCAAAAGCTGTTTTGAGACACCTTGAGTGATTGGATAGAGTCGAGTGCCTGAACCACCTGCTAAGATAATTCCTTTAGTAGCCATTAAGTTTTTACTCCCAGTCTTTCGCGTTGATAGCTGCCATCTTGAACACGGCGACACCAATCTAAATTGTTTAAATACCACTCAACTGTTTTACGAATACCACTTTCAAAGCTTTCTACTGGAGTCCAACCCAAATCATTCTTAATCTTGGAGGCATCAATAGCATAACGTAAATCATGCCCAGGACGATCTTCAACAAAAGTAATTAATTCTTCATAAGATTGATTGTTCGATTGAGGCTTTAACTCATCTAAGATGTGGCAAATCGTTTTTACGACTTCAATATTCTGCATTTCATTGTGGCCACCAATATTATAAGTTTCGCCAATAGCTCCTTCAGTCACAACTTTATAAAGTGCTTTTGCATGATCTTCAACATAAAGCCAGTCACGTATTTGGTTACCTTTACCATAGATAGGGAGTGCTTTTCCATCTAATGCGTTCAAGATAACTAGAGGTATCAGTTTTTCTGGAAAGTGGTAAGGGCCATAGTTGTTAGAGCAGTTAGTGATAACAATAGGCAGACCATAGGTTCGATACCAAACACGAACCAAGTGATCTGAACTGGCTTTTGAGGCAGAGTAGGGAGAGCTTGGAGCGTAAGGAGTCAACTCAGTAAATAAATCAGTAGTACCTTCTAAATCCCCATACACTTCATCAGTAGATATGTGATGAAATCTAAATTGAGATTTCTTATGCTGGTCTAAGCTTTGCCAGTACTTCCGACTAGCTTCTAGAAGCGTATATGTACCAACGATATTAGTGTTTATAAATTCAGAAGGGCCATCAATTGAGCGATCAACATGTGACTCAGCAGCAAGATGCATGATTAGATCAGGCTGGAATTCACTAAAGGACTGCTCGATAGCTGCCGCATCACATATATCTATTTTTTGAAAAGTATAGTTGGGATTGCTTTCAACTTCGACCAGTGATTCTAAGTTTCCTGCATAGGTTAATTTATCAATATTTAAAATCTGATGGTCAGTATTCTTGATTAAGTAGCGTATAAGAGCGGACCCGATAAAGCCTGCTCCGCCTGTAATGAGAATATGCATATAATATCTTTTAAAATTTAGTTGATATGAAGTTACGTAATCAGTTGCTGTGCAAGAATTTGCAAGACTAAGCAAAGAAGCTTCTTATCAAGAATCTAATTAATCACAGAATATAGGGCAATACCAATGGTAGCGATAAGAACGACACCCGCTATTCTATTACGACGACGAATTTTCTGACGTCTTAATTTAGTTTGCCCGCGGCTGGCTTGATATTGCTCGATATATATCTCACCCTCATAGTCCTTATCAAAGATTTTGATATAGCCAGCAGGTAAAGGCTCAACTGAAATTTTATTTTCAAATTTAATCATTGCTTCATCAAGGCTGTCTTGATCAACCTGAGTTTCTTTGCCATCTACTTGCTCAGCGATCCATTGCTTTACTAACGCTTTGGTTAGCTTAGTGTTTCTAAAGAACATAGTACTAGCTAGGTAGTCGTGCGACATACCTGGCATACCTTTGGTTTTATAAAATGCAACATCTGCAGTTATGTCATTAAAGTAGTCAATCGGTTTTTTAACAATAGCATCTGCATCTAAATACAAGATATCCTTGTTTGTGAACTTGTCTAAACACTCTAGTACAAAATGTGGTTTAAGACATGTGTTAGCTTCCCAATAGCCCGCATCCTCAACTTCACTAAAGTAGTAGCTAATATTAAACTCATCTAGAGAGGACTTTAAACGCATAGCATGCTCTTGATAGCTTGCAGTATAAAAGCAGCAGACAATGAAGCTTTGATTATCGCTAACATTAGTAATAGAGTCGGTTTGAACTAATTCGCTCATAAAATTCTCGATAAGTTAAAAACAAATTGAATGGTTATTTGATAAACTATTAGATGAATAAGGTGGCAGAGTTTCTCTACTAGGTTTTTATACCCACCATTGTGATTTTTCATCTTTATGTAAACTTTTTACTAAAGAAAAGGCGGTGCCTAAGGCCTGAACTTTATCAAATACAAATAATAAAATTTTTGCTGCTAACGGGTCTAACTTTTTAAAACCCTCATAACGTTCTCGCATATTTCTAAGCGTATCGTCTTTACCAATACGGAAGTACGTTAACCCATTATATAAGGTCAAATGCTCGGCATATAGAGCATTTATATTTTCCTCATGGGTGGTCTTTATGTCTTTCAATCCGCACAAGTATGTTTGCGTTTCATATACTTTAAGTGTATTTACCAGTGTAGTCACATTGAGCAAAATCGCAGAGCGTAGAGGATCCGTTGAATGGTCGACAAAAGTATCGCATGCAGATACTATCCAGCGTAAAGATAGACTGTTCAATAAAAATCAGACTCAGCCTCCCATAACCTTTCAAACTCTTTAAAAGTTTCTTGCAGTTTGTATCCACGGCGTAAAAGAATAATTAATGTGGCATGATAAAAACAGATTTCTGGCTGATTAATAAACTCTGCCTTGACCTTATTAAGATGATCAGATAGATTTTTAAACGCGGTTTGTGAGCATCTTCTACCAATTCAACTTCGTTTTCTGTTAGGATTTTGGCTTTCATATCTGCATAGAATTTATTAGAGTAACTCGATAGAGCTTCGCTGGCACCCAACTTTTTTCACTAGCAAATAGTAGAACTGCTTTTCTTTTCCATCCAGACAACTCTTTCATTGAGTCATCACTCCTCTTGTTTATTTTAAAGTTCTATATGTTTCTAAATAAACCCTTAGATACAGGAGACTTATTAGTAACTTTAACCCCATGCTGATTATACACTTTACCCATCAAGTCAAATGAGGGTACGATACGATCGGTGATGGCCTTATCAAGTTTACAAGGGGCAACCTCATCTTTACTTTCATAAAATCTAGGTTGGCTGCTATTAATTAAGTCAATGCCGTATAAGTTAATGTGTTTGGCTCCCAAAGTATAAGCCAATTGGGCAGCGACAAAAGCTACCGTGCCAGCTTCAACAAAGCCATTTTCTATATTTAAAGAAACGCCAATAGGTTTAGGGTAGCTTGTAGAGTCGATTACAAAGTCTTGATGGTCTTTAAACTTATTCAAAGAAAGTTTTTTCTTAGCTACTTTGTCCAGTATAGGAAGAGACTTTAAAAGGCTAGTTTTATTATTAACAAGTAACGGTCTATCTACAGGGTAGATTATATTAATAAAATCGTGATATTTTTCTATGAGTTCAGGTAAGCTCTCTGCAAGCGAATATAGAACTGGCTTAGTAATGAACAAGGGTTGACCAGAATATATATTCTCTATGATTTTGGGATTATGTTTAATGAATCTATCATCACTAATCACATAGCCAATTATTTTAGCAAAGTTAAAATTTTCGAGTAGAGTAATACTGCCATTAACAAAAATAGTAGGGCTATCTAGAAAGTCCTTGTCATAATTCATATTACTTATTGAAGGGCCAGAGGCTATTATATTGACAGACAAATCCTTATAGCTAACTAAATCGTTTTTCTGTGTAAATCTGACAATAGAATATGAATTATTAAAGGCTTTAATTTCAACATACTTTGGAGGTTTCATAAGATAGACTTTTATTCACAGTTTGGCAATCAAATATATTGTTTAGTATATATAAAAGCATTAAGTATAATTATAGTTCCAGTCTACTTTTTAATAAAACTATTGATCGTTACCAAATAAATCTCTGGTAAATACTTTATCAGCCACGTCATTTAGCTCATCTGCCCTACGGTTAGCGACAATGATATCACTGATAGACTTAAATTCTTCTAGATCCCGAATGACTCTTGAGTTGTAAAATAGATCTTCTTGTAAAGCGGGCTCATATACAACTACCTCAATTCCCTTGGCCTTGATTCGCTTCATCACACCTTGAATAGATGAAGCTCTAAAATTATCTGAGCCACTTTTCATTGTCAATCTATGTACACCGACGATCTTAGGGTTTTTAGAAATTATAGTATTGGCTATAAAGTCTTTACGAGTCTTATTAGAGTCAACAATAGCTTTAATTAGATTGCTTGGAACTTCATCGTAATTGGCCAATAACTGCTTGGTATCTTTTGGTAGGCAGTAGCCACCATAACCAAATGAGGGGTTGTTGTAATGACTACCAATACGTGGGTCTAGCCCTACACCTTCAATAATTTGTCTGGTATCAAGTCCGTAAGTTTGAGCATAAGTATCGAGTTCGTTAAAGTAAGCCACACGCATTGCGAGATAGGTATTTGAAAACAGCTTAATAGCTTCCGCCTCAGTTGATTCAGTATAAAGAATAGGAACATCTTTTTAATAGCACCCTCAAGCAATAGCGTAGCAAATTGCTTAGCTTTTTCTAGCTGACCACCGATAATAATTCGAGAAGGGTAGAGGTTATCATGTAGAGCTTGACCCTCTCTCAAAAATTCAGGTGAAAATATAATGTTTTTTGTAGATAGACGATCTTTTAGATTTTCGGTGAATCCAACAGGAACCGTAGATTTAATAACGATTAATGCATTTTTATTGACTGCGAGCACCTCATCGATAACTGATTCAACACTTTTGGTGTTAAAAAAATTTGTCTCAGGGTCATAATCGGTTGGAGTAGCAATAATTATGATATCAGCATGTTTATATGCTACTTTTGCCTCTAAAGTTGCATTAAAGTTAATGCTTTTGTTGGCTAAGAAGTCTTCAATATCTTTATCTTCAAGAGGTGATTGCTTGAGGTTAAGCAGGTCAGCTCTTTCAGGAACAATATCAACAGCTATGACCTCGTTATGTTGTGCAAGCAACATAGCGTTAGATAATCCGACATAACCTGTACCTACTACGGTGATATTCATGAAGAGTCCAATGTTATAGGTGGTTGATTGTTTTCAAGAAGTTATGACTTAACCTGCAGCATCTATTGGCATAGTTTCTTATTTAAACTCATTGCCAATGCTCCTTCAACCAAGGGCTTGGCTTGACATGACGATACCATTTACCACCGTCTCCAGCTATCGCATCTGGTGGATTAATCTCCCCGTGGAAGATGACGATTTTTGCGCCGTCAGGAAGTTTTGGTGCTCGTATCAAATTAAAAGGAAGGGGTGCAATACACTGATATTTAAAGCTGACGCACCATTCCTTATTCCAGTATTCTAAATGGTGATGTTCACGTAAATAGTTTGATAGATAAGCCTGTTCATGGCGTACTTCTGAGCTGATTTTAGCAAAGTTTTGCTCAAAGTTATTTAGCAAATTGGGGTAGGTGTTTTGACCAATTTTAAATCGGTACACTGAGCTGTTACCCACCATGCGCCATGGCTTTTTCCAGTCACGGATAATGACGACACTATCATCATGCTTGGCTTCATAAGTGAAAAAGCATCTATATTATCGACGATAACAATATCAATATCTAAAAATAGTGCGATACCTTTTAGACCATATAATTCAGTTTTAAAGGTAGTAGCTTTTTCCAGCCGCGTTCAGGTAGCCCAGCTGGTAGATTAAGCTCAGGAATAGGATAGCATTGAACGGCAGGGTCAATACCAGTGCTGTCATCGGTGAGACAGAGCATTTGAAAGTCTAAAGTCAAATGTCTGCTGACCATATTGTATAAGCGATTGACATATTCAGGACCATACTTGTCACCCCATTTCATACAGATGATATAACGCTGTTCAGCAGCATTTGTACTGGTTTGCTTAGGGCCTATAGATGAGGTCTTAGTTACGTCAGATGTCATAATGCACTCGTATTGAGATAATAGTCAGATAAATGAAGGACTAATAAAAATAAAAAAATATAGAGTTCAGCCAATATTAACATAGCTGTGACTGATGGTATGTCTAAATAGTGCAACGTTAGGTTAGTGATGACTAATGATTGTCGAGCTTAGTGTTATTATTTTTAACATTGTCGCTTTTAACGTTGTCATTTTTAATGCTATCGTTGATATCGCTAGCAGAACGATTAGAAACGTTAGAATGGTGAGATTGGATAAAGGCTGCTAAAGTCTCTTTATTTTTTCGGTAAGGATTGCCTAAGTTTGGTATACGCTTAAAACGTCGATAGCCCCACATATAATGACTGTAATTGTCTGTAATCATACGCTCCATGGCCTGATTGAGAGCATGAGTCGCCACTTCAGCATTGCGGTCATACAAGGCTGGATCATCGAGTTTGTAGCAGTAAATGTCAAAACCGCGTCCATCGGTACGGCGAATACAAGATAAGCCAACCAGCGCACATTTGGTTTTACTTGCCAACTTGGAGGCAAGGGTACTAGTCAATGTTTTGATACCAAAGAACGGAACGACAACGCCGCCTGATGGCTCTGGAACGTGGTCGGGCAGTACAATACTAAAACCACCTTGCTTGAGTGTTTTAAACACGGCTTTGACGCCGCTCCCATCAGTAGGTACTAAAGTCGCGTTAAGTCGCGCTCGACCCTGAAGGATAAACTCATTAGCGAATTTGCCATCAACTGGCTTATACATAATGGTTGGCGCACCAAACTGGTTGAGCCAAGCATTCATCATCTCCCAAGTGCCGAGATGCGGTACGATAGCAAGCATACCATTTGGATTGGCAAGACCTTCTAAAAAATGTCTTTATTATGGACATCACTAATCTGAGCGATACTCCACTCAGGAGGCATCGCCCAGCTTTTTATAGATTCAATACTGGTCAAACATTGATGATAAATAATGTCTTTGGTCAACGCGCGCTTTTGCTGCTCAGACAGTGTATGAGTAATCAGCGCCATATTGATCTGAATGGTACGCATGATACTTAGACTGGGTATCTTAATGATAACCCACGCAACAAAACGTGCCAGCATCTGCAATACAGACAATGGCACGACTTTGAAAATATGATACGGATTCATGACCACTCACATGGTAATGAATCACGTAACAGGCATTGTAGACAGCAACCGCGCATCATCAAACGATTTATTCAGCAGGCTTGTTGGTATCAGCCTGTGCTTTTTCACGCACACGGATACCAAGCTCACGTAGTTGTTTGCTATCAACGCCAGCAGGTGCTTGGGTCAATGGGCAGTCAGCTGTTTTGGTTTTTGGGAAGGCGATAACGTCACGGATAGAGCTTGCGCCTACCATCAACATAATCAAACGATCCAAACCAAACGCTAGGCCGCCATGCGGTGGCGCACCGAATTTTAGAGCATCAAGTAAGAAACCGAATTTGTCTTCAGCTTCTTGCTCACCAATACCCAAGGCTTCAAGTACAGCTTGCTGCATATCGTAAGTATTGATACGTAAGCTACCACCACCAATCTCAGTACCGTTCAATACCATGTCATAAGCGATAGAAAGGGCAGATTCTGGGTTGTTTTTCAACTCTTCAACTGAGCCTTTAGGCTTAGTGAACGGATGATGCATTGACGTCCAACGACCATCGTCAGTCTCTTCAAACATTGGGAAGTCAGTTACCCAAAGTGGTGCCCATTCACAAGTCGTCATTTCAAGATCTAGACCGATTTTTTGGCGTAATGCACCAATCGCATCATTCACGACACTTGCTTTGTCCGCACCAAAGAAGATAATGTCGCCATCTTCTGCAGCAGTACGCTCGATCAAGCTCACAAGCACATCATCAGTCATGTTTTTGATAATTGGAGACTGTAGGCCAGACTCTTTATCCACACCGTTGTTGATGCTGCTAGCGTCATTGACTTTGATATAAGCCAAACCGCGTGCGCCATAAATACCAACAAACTTGGTATAAGCATCAATTTGCTTACGGCTTAATGATGCGCCACCAGGGATGCGTAGGGCAGCCACACGACCTTTAGGATCGTTCGCAGGGCCAGCAAATACCTTAAAGTCAACGTCTTTCATCAAATCTGCAACATCAACCAACTTTAGAGGAATACGTAAGTCAGGCTTGTCTGATGCATAGTCGCGCATGGCTTCTGCGTAAGTCATACGCGGGAACTGCTTGAACTCAACGTCCATCATTGTCTTAAACAAATGCTTGATAAGACCTTCGTTGATGTTCATGATTTCTTCCTCATTTAAGAAAGAAGTCTCAATATCAACCTGAGTAAATTCAGGTTGACGATCGGCACGTAAATCTTCATCACGGAAGCATTTAGCAATTTGATAATAACGGTCAAAACCTGACACCATCAATAATTGCTTAAATAGCTGTGGTGACTGCGGCAAGGCAAAGAAGTTACCTGGACGAGTGCGTGATGGTACAAGATAATCACGCGCACCTTCAGGCGTTGCACGAGTCAAGATAGGCGTCTCAACATCCAAGAAGCCATGATCATCTAAATAACGGCGAATCGCTGACGTTGCCTTGGCACGGAATACCATACGCTCTTGCATTTGCGGACGACGCATATCAAGATAACGATACTTTAGACGCAGGTCTTCAGATACAGTCGTTTTTCGTCATTCAATGGGAATGGCGGCGTTTCAGACTTAGCCAGTACTTCAATTTCTTTGCCCAATAGCTCAATCTGGCCACTGGTCATATTATTATTTTCAGTACCTTCATAACGGCGACGTACACGGCCAGTTATCTTTAGCACGTATTCAGGACGTACAGCATCAGCAGCTGCGAAAGCTTCTGGGGTATCAGGGTCGACCACGACCTGTAAGATACCTGCGCGGTCACGCATGTCTAAGAAAATCACGCCACCGTGATCGCGACGACGATGTACCCAGCCTACGATACTAATGGTTTGCTCAAGCAAGCTCTCGGTTACGGCTCCGCAATACTCGTCTCGGTATTCGCTATGCGTCATAGTGCTTTGCGTCATAATATGGTTATCCAGTTATCAGCCCAATTCGAAGTACAATAATGCAGCCATTGTTGTGCGTTTCAAGCTATTTGCCAAAAAACACACAAACAACGCGATCAAGACAAAGGGTCATCACGTTGGCTGCAGAAAATTTGATATAAACGCATATTATGCCTAATCTGTCTTTGTTATACAACCGGCTGAGGTCAATCAAAGAACGGGAGTCTGCAAGTATCTGACGTATTTATTCAGTGATATTTATATTGGGTTAAATATTGTCATCATGCTTGAAAACACCGCTTAGTGTGCACATATCAACCGCACGCTAATAAAAACAGCCATATCAATATATTTACTGACTTGAGGATTTGTAACCATGCTATTTCATCCCCTAAAAACCCTGTCGAGCTTAAAATACGCCACTTAAATGATGCTCAAAAGCAGCGCCGTGAAGATTTGATGGAAGCCACCCAAGGCAAAGCTGCCCTCAAACAGTTCAAAAAAGTCATGGCCAAAAAAGCTAAGCAAGCATTGAAAGCAAAAACTAAAAATAAGAAAAAACATACTGATGATAAAGCACAAGTTTTTGTGCTCGATTTTGATGGTGATATCAAAGCAACTGCGGTCAAACATTTGCGTGAAGAAATCAGTACTTTAATTAGTACCGCAAATAAAGGTGACGAAGTTATCGTCCGTCTTGAATCAGGCGGCGGCTTGGTACACGGTTATGGTTTGGCCGCAGCGCAATTGGTTCGCCTAAAGGATGCTGGCTTAAAATTGACGGTCTGTGTCGATAAAGTGGCGGCAAGCGGTGGTTATATGATGGCCTGCGTTGCAGACAAGGTAATAGCCGCACCATTCGCTATCATTGGTTCAATCGGCGTGGTGTCGCAGCTGCCAAACTTTCATAAATGGCTAAAAACCATGACGTTGATTATGAGATGTTTACCGCTGGTGACTACAAGCGTACGGTAACTGTATTTGGTGAAAATGATGCCGAAGACCGTGCCAAATACCAAGAAGAGCTAGAGCAGACGCATGAGCTATTTAAGCATTTCGTTAACACGTATCGTCCAGAACTCGATGTTGCCAAAGTAGCTACGGGTGAGCATTGGTATGGCGAAGATGCATTAAAGCTTAACCTGATTGATAGTCTACAGACTTCAGACAGCTATATTTTAGAGCGTATGGAAGACAACGAAGTGTATGCACTATATTCACGTCAGAAGCCGACGTTAGCAGAAAAGTTAGGATTGCGCTCAAGCAGCAGAAGCGACACTGAGCATGGCCGTAGATAAATTACCTGATGCACTTGCACGTTTTGATTTGAACAGCCGCCTAAATATTCTGAAATAATGTTAGTTATCATTATGATAGTTAAATAATGGTATTTCAGCGCTCAGAAGTTTTTGGATACATTGTTTATATTTTGTAAAAGGCGTGGCCTAGCTGGTCGCGCCTTTTTGCTGTTTATTGACAATTGCTGTGTTATAAATGTAGCACACGGAAAACAGTATACGTGCGTACACTAAAGCTCTAGTAGAGCTTTTTATCAACATTTGATTTAGACAATCAATAAAGAAAAGGAAGTCATTTATGTCTAACGACAATTTAATGTTTACCGCAACAGAACATGGTCAAGCCATGCATGCCAAAGTCAAAGCGTTCATTGAAACGAATATTGAGCCTATCGAAGCCCAATTCTGGGAAGATTGTCATAAGAAAAACCCTGATGGTAATTGGGAAAACTGGGAATGGCCAGAAGCCTACGAAAACCTGCGCAAACAAGCACGTGAAGAAGGCTTATGGAATTTATTCCTGCCAGATGACACACTAGGTGCAGGACTGTCAGTCACTGATTATGCGCCTATTGCAGAATTGACTGGTCGTAGTTTGCTAGCACCTCATGTATTTAATTGTAATGCACCTGATAGCGGTAACATGGAGCTGTTATGGCGCTACGGTACTCAAGAGCAGCAAGACAAGTGGCTTACCCCAATCCTAGAAGGTAAGACACGCTCTGTATTCTGTATGACTGAGCCTGACGTGGCGTCAAGTGATGCAACCAATATGCAAGCAACCGCCGTAGTAGATGGTGATGAGATTGTCATCAATGGTAGCAAGTGGTGGTCATCTGGTCTTGGTGATCCAGCGGTTGATGTCTTGATTGTGATGGCATATACCGCTGATGAAAGTGCAGACCGTCATCATCAGCATTCGATGGTGCTTGTACCAGTCAACACTCCGGGTGTGAACATCAAACGTATGCTGAAAGTGTTTGGTGATTATGATGCACCGCACGGGCACGGTGAAATTAGCTTCGAGAATGTGCGTGTGCCAGTCAGCCACTTTATTGGTGGACCTGGTAAAGGCTTTGAGATTGCACAGGGTCGTCTAGGGCCAGGCCGTATCCATCATTGCATGCGCTGTATCGGTGCTGCCGAAAAATCTCTTGAATTAGCAGTCAAGCGTGGCATGTCACGTACTGCCTTTGGTAAGCCGTTACTACAACTGGGTGGTAACTTTGAGCGTATCAGCGAGGCCCGTATCAAAATCGACCAAGCACGCTTGCTGACATTGTACGCCGCTCAAAAAATGGATGCTCAGGGCACCAAAGCCGCATTGACGGAAATCTCTGCTATTAAAGTAGTGGCGCCAACTGTGCTACAAGAAGTCGTCGATATGGCGATTCAGATTCATGGTGGTATGGGCGTCTGCCAAGATACCTTGTTACCAAACTTTTATGCGCAAGCACGTGTACTACGTTTAGCAGATGGTCCAGATGAAGTACATAAAACCATGATTGCCAAACTAGAATTGAAACGTCAGGGTTTTAGTCGTTCTGCTAAATCTGACAAAGCTTAGTCTTAAGTTTGATCTTAACAAACGGTTGTGTGAGTTAGTTTCGATTTGCTCACGCAACTATCAAGAATAAGCCAATCAACATGCTAATTAAGAATTCACTATTAACGACTTAGTAGTGAATTTTTCATCACTAGAGCGAGTCCTCATCTCCAAAATAGTAAGAAGAATGAGATAAACTGAATTGAGAACTAGCTCTCATATCTGTTATAAAAATAAATGACCACATGATAAGGAATGTCTCATGGCAACTGATAATAAAGTACTAGACAAAGGCGGTGCCGTACGCGAGGGTGAAGAGCTTGATGCCAAAGCAGTCAGTGAATGGCTTCGCGATCAAGGTGTCGACGTGGTAGGCAAGCCTACGGTCACTCAGTTCTCAGGCGGCGCATCAAACTGGACGTATCGACTACAATATGAAGGTGAAGATAAAAACCAAGATCTCATATTACGTCGTCCACCAAAAGGTACCAAAGCAAAATCTGCCCATGATATGGTGCGTGAGTACACCGTTCAAAAAGCGTTAAAAGATGCTTATCCTTATGTACCTGAGATGATTGCGCTATGTACGGATGAAGCTGTTATCGGCGCTGATTTCTATGTGATGGAGCGTATGGAGGGTATTATCCCTCGTGCAGAATTACCAGAAGGTATCGATCTAAATCCTGAGCAAACGCGTCTGCTTTGCACCAATGTATTAGACGCTTTGGTAGAGTTACATCAGATAGACTATACCGAACATCCTGATTTGGTCAATTTGGGCCGCGGTGAAGGTTACTGTGAACGCCAGATTAGTGGTTGGGATAAACGTTATGTCAAAGCAAAGACGCCAAACGTACCGAGCTTTGCACTGGTCAGACAATGGCTTGCTAAGCACACACCAGCTGATAGTAAAACCTGTATTATTCATAATGATTGGCGTTTTGATAACGTCATACTTGACGCAGATGAGCCGACCAAAGTTATTGGCGTGCTTGACTGGGAGATGGCAACCCTTGGCGATCCATTAATGGACTTGGGTAGTGCGTTAGCTTACTGGATTGAAGAAGATGACAATATCATCATGCAGCAATTCCGTCGTCAGCCAACACATTTAGAAGGCATGATGACACGTGATGAAGTGGTTGAATATTATCTAAAACAGTCAGGTTTAGAGATAGATAACTGGACCTTTTATGAAGTGTTCGGATTGTTCCGCCTCTCAGGCATTATTCAGCAAATCTACTATCGTTATTATCATAAGCAAACCACCAATCCAGCTTTCAAAAATGCTTGGCTCGTTATACATGTCATGCATGCTAAATGTTTGAAACTAATTGCGCAATATGAAGGCGAAGCCTTATTCAATGCGTATGTTCAGCCGCATTTAGAAGACATAGGTGTAGATGCTGCTGCTATCGAGCAGTTGCCAAGCCCTGTTCAAAAAGTGGTCAAAAGTATTTTACCAAAAGGTTATTTTGCAAAAGCACCTGACTCTCCTGAAGCGTAAGCATTCAGCAAACTGTACTTTAGCAAATATGATAAAAGGTAATAATTTATGACAACCATACTTTTAGCACGTCATGGCCAAGCGTCTTTTGGACAAGAAAACTATGATCAACTCTCAGAACTAGGCACTGTTCAGGCACAAATGTTAGGTCAGCACTATGCAGCTACGCAGCGCCGTATTGATGCCATATTTACTGGTAGGTTGGTTCGGCAGCAAGACTCAGCACGTCATTTTTGGGAGCGTTACCAATCGTCTGTACATGCCAATAATAGCGATGGCACAGCTACTGCGCCCGCAATCAACTTTGATCAGCCTGATAGTTATATTCTGCCGCAATTTGATGAATTTAATCATAAAGACGTGTTCGTTAAGTCAGCATCGGCATCGGGCAATCGATCTGACATCTCAGCTGAAATTGCCAAAGCAGAATCGCCAGCCACACGACTGGCTGAGCTATTTGATCAAGCGATGCAGCGCTGGCATGCTGGTGACAATGACCAAGATTATCTTGAAAGTTGGCCACAGTTTAATGATCGTGCACAGCAAGCCCTTGAACAAGTACGTACAAAAGTAGCAAGTATGAGCTTAGATCAGGACAGCACCGTACTCGTATTCACTTCAGGCGGCGTCATCGCTGCAATCACTGCACAGTTATTGCGACAAGGCAGTCAGACCGCTTATCAGCTGAATAAAAGCTTGGTTAATACGGGTGTGACCTCTATTACTTTAAAAAATCAAAGTTCTCGCTTATTGTCTTTAAATGAATACAGTCATTTATTCTCTGATGGTAAACCGTTTGTGACATGGCGATAAACTTGCGTGTAATTTTGCGAATAATGTAGTGTCATATCTGCTTAAAGTATAAGCACTATCAGCGTTTATACTAAGAAATACCGATTTGATTCTGTGCAATATCGATATACAAAGGACTGTACATGCAAAACAAATTAATAAAATTGGTTGCTAAAAGTGCGCGCCATAGCAAAAACCAGATAGTAGGCGCGGTTCGACCTGCAAGCTATCTAAAAGGCTTGAGTAAGCAGCAAGTAGGCAACGGTAAAACGGTGCTTATCACAGGTGCCAGTTCAGGTCTGGGCGAGGGTATGGCAAGACTGTTTGCTAGCCTTGGCTACAACTTGGCAATATGTGCGCGTCGCACTGATCGTTTAGAGCATTTAAAATCGGAGATGATGAAGAAATATCCTGATATCCGAGTCGAATACCAAGCACTAGATGTGAGTGATTATGATACGGTTTTTCAAGTATTTGATGCTTTTGCAGATGATTTCGGTAGCATTGAGCGAGTAGTGGTCAATGCTGGCATTGGTGATAGTCGCCGCATTGGTAAAGGGCATTTTGAAACCAATCGTCGCACTGCCGATGTCAATTTTGTCGCCGCACTGGCACAGTGTGAAGCCGCCATGAATATCTTCCGTGCTCAGAACAATGGCCATTTGGTCGTGATATCGAGCATGTCAGCCATGCGTGGATTGCCTAGGCATCTGACAACCTATGGGGCAAGTAAAGCTGGCTTGGCTCATTTAGCAGAAGGCATTCGTGCTGATATGCTTTTGACCAATCTTCCTATCAAAGTTTCTACAATTTACCCGGGCTATATTCGCACCGAAATCAATGAAGGGTCTAAGCCATTACCATTTGAAGTCGATACAGATACTGGTACTAAAGCCATTGTCGCAGCTATCGAAGCGGGCGTAGATGAAGCCTGTGTACCGAGCCTGCCTTGGTCTATGGTCAGTCATGCGATGAAGCACTTGCCATTACAAGTAATGAATAAACTAAGCTAATCAAATTGGTTTTCCTAAGGTAGAAAAGGAGAAGCCTACTACAATAATAGTAGGCTTCTTCTATTTGCTCTGAAATAGCAGAGCAAGTATTACAACGTTTGAGGATTATTTGACATATGCTGTTCACGCAGCTTTTGACGTAGTACTTTACCAACATTACTCTTTGGTAGTTCACTAACAAACTCAATATGACGTGGACACTTATAACCAGTCAAATTGTCCAGCGCGAATTCTTTGATGACTTCTTTAGTGACGTTATTATCGGCAGGTACGATATAAATTTTAACCGCTTCACCTTGATTTTCATCAGGAATACCGATCACAGCACAATCGACAATACCATCACAATCAAGCATGACAGATTCGATCTCATTCGGAAATACATTGAAGCCTGAAACTAA
Source organism: Psychrobacter sp. ER1 (assembly GCF_048631835.1). Taxonomy (NCBI): domain Bacteria; kingdom Pseudomonadati; phylum Pseudomonadota; class Gammaproteobacteria; order Moraxellales; family Moraxellaceae; genus Psychrobacter; species Psychrobacter sp. ER1. The sequence goes on from NZ_CP184640.1 coordinate 1,361,816, forward strand.
GATCATGTCTTTCTTACGATCTAGTAGAGTAAAGTAGCCTTTCTCATCCATGCTAACGATATCACCTGTGCGGAAGTAGCCATCGCGAGTAAAGTCATTGCTATTGTCTTTATTAAAGTATCCTGACATTACGTTTGGACCTTTGATACACATCTCGCCTGATTGATGCATGCCAACACGCTCACCATTTTCGTCAACCACGATAATATCGACACTCGGTACAGGTATACCAATAGTACCGTTGAACTTGCGATCAGTGATAACGTTGGCAGTACCGCCAGCCACACCTTCAGTCATACCCCAACCTTCAACCATAGGGCAGCCAGTCACTTCTAACCAACGTGCTGCGGTTTGCTCGGTTGCCGCCATACCACCTGCTTGCGTAATACGTAGCGAGCTAAAGTCCAAGTCTTTAAAGTTTGGTTGGTCAAGTAACCCTTTAAATAGAGTGTTGACTGCAGGGAAGATGTGGAACGGTTGTTTTGATAAGGTTTTGACAAACCCTGGCATATCGCGCGGATTAGGCACTAGGATAAAGGTATAACCTGAACGCATACCGAGCAAACTCAGCATAAAGGCAAAAATATGATACAGCGGTAAAGCCATAACCATATTGATGTATACTTCGTTGATACCTGAGGTCACAGGGCGATACCATGCCTCTGATTGCATAGCCGCAGCAACGACATTACGTTGAGTTAGTACAGCACCTTTAGATAATCCAGTCGTACCACCTGTATATTGCAAAATCGCTTTTTGTTGTAGGGTAGTCTTTGGTGCTTGAATAGGTAGGTTTTTTCCCTTTTTTAATACTTCAGGGAATTTAGTGACATTGTACTTAGGGTCATTCAGGTTGTATTTTGGAACCAAGCGTTTAACCTGACGAATCACCGTATTGACCAAAATACCTTTCAGACCCATCATATCGCCCATTTTCGATAGCACGATACGTTTGATATTGGTCTCTTCAATAACTTGCTCAAGCGCTTGGGCAAAGTTGTCAACAACAAAGATAACCTGAGCGCCCGAGTCATTCAATTGGTGACGCAGTTCACGACCCGTATATAGTGGGTTTATCGGCGTACAAACATAACCTGCACGCAGAATACCAATCATAGTCGGTAGGTATTGTGGAACGTTCGGCATCATAAGAGCTACTACGCTGCCTTTAGGTAAACCTTGAGCCTGTAACCATGCTGCGACTGCCAGTGAAGCGTTATCAACATCACCATAAGTATGCGTAACACCCATACAGATAGTCATCGGATGCATACGAAAGCGGTTAAAACACTCTTCATATAACTCTATGAGGCTTTCATACTGATCCGGATTAATCGTCTTAGGTACATTTTCTGGGTATTGAGCAAGCCAAGGTTTATCTACAGTCATGATTAGCGTCCTTAAATATTAAAATAAATTAAGGCTCTATAAAAAAGTAGTCACATCCATGTCAACAATTTAAATCGCTGTTCCGTTAGCAAGAAATTGTCGAGTGCTATCCTATATGTTCACATACTGCTAAAATACGGGGCCCTTATAAAGTTTGATTTAATCACAGAGCATAAATAGCTCATCAGATTAAAAAACCAATTAATGTTTTGGTAATGAAAATAGCTACTAGTAATGCTGCTAATCAATCGATATGAATCATAATTATATAAGATCAAAATAACAGAAAGTATAGTGACACATTTTGGCAATACATTAACATAACTACAACCGTGCCTGTTATTCTTATACAAGAACTTGATAGTTTACAGTTAAATTTGATAAATGAAATAATATATGTTGAATAATCAGAAAATGACTAGACAAATAATTTACTTTCTTATCAAGTAATTAACATGAAATTTATTCAAAAAATGTCATATAACTGAATATAAAAGTAGATTTGCAGTAATTATAGTAGGGTAGTTTCATAATTGGATGACATAAAGTGAATATATAAAAAGAGCATCCTACATTAAATGTAAAATGCTCTTGAGTGAAAATAAAATCATATTTTTGAAAAATTAAAACTTTGGTGTTCGTTTATCTTTGTGGATGGTCTGCATTGTGTTTTTCACGCAATTTTTGACGAAGCACTTTACCGACATTACTCTTTGGTAGGTCACTCACAAACTCGATGTGACGTGGACACTTATAACCCGTTAGATTGTCTAGCGCAAAATCTGTAATGACTTCTTTGGTAACATTATTGTCCTCAGGTACTACATATATTTTGACCGCTTCACCTTGATGACTATCAGGAATGCCAATCACCGCGCAGTCAAGAATGCCGTCACAGTCAAGCATCACAGACTCAATTTCGTTCGGGAATACGTTAAATCCTGAAACCAAAATCATGTCTTTTTTACGATCTAATAATTTGATGTAGCCTTGATCATTCATACTGACGATATCACCAGTACGGAAATAACCATCACTAGTAAAGTCAGCACTACTGTCTCTATTCAGATATCCAGAGGTTACGTTAGGGCCTTTAATACATAGCTCGCCCCCTTCGTTTAAACCTACATGCTTGCCATCTTCATCAATAATGATGACATCGACACCAGGTGCTGGTACACCGATAGTACCGTTAAACTCACGATTGGTAATAACGTTGGCGGTACCAACTGCAACGCCTTCTGTCATACCCCAACCTTCGATCATCGCGCAGCCCGTCGCTTCTAACCAGCGATTCGCGGTTTGCTCAGTAGCCGCCATACCACCAGCTTGTGAGATACGTAACGAGCTAAAGTCCAAATCTTTAAAGTTTGGATTATCGAGCAGTCCTTTAAAGAGGGTATTAACGGCAGGGAAAATATGGAACGGCTGTTTTGACAAGGTTTTAACAAATCCAGGAATATCACGTGGATTAGGTACTAGTATAAAGGTATAGCCTGAACGCATACCAAGTAAACTCAACATAAATGCAAAAATATGATACAACGGCAGTGCCATCACCATATTGATATATACTTCGTTGATTTCTGACGTGATAGGGCGAGTCCATGCTTCTGATTGCATCGCTGCTGCTACGATATTACGCTGTGACAGAATAGCGCCTTTCGAAAGTCCTGTGGTACCACCTGTGTATTGTAAAAATGCTTTTTGATCCAAAGACATTTTTGGTTGCTGAAAAGGTAGATTTTTACCTTTTTCAATACTTCAGGAAGCTTAGTGACATGGTATTTAGGGTCGTTAAGATTGTACTTGGGTACTAAGCGTTTGACCTGACGAATAATCGTATTGACCAAAATGCCTTTCAAACCCATCATATCGCCCATTTTCGATAGGATGACACGTTTGATAGCTGTTTCTTCAATGACTTGCTCAAGCGCTTGGGCAAAGTTATCAACCACAAAAATTGCTTGAGCACCAGAATCGTTCAGCTGATGGCGTAATTCTCGGCCAGTATATAGTGGGTTGACAGGGGTGCACACATAGCCTGCACGCAGTATCCCAATCATGGTTGGTAGATACTGTGGAACGTTTGGCATCATGAGAGCGACGACACTACCTTTTGGCAAGCCTTGATTCTGTAGCCAAGCAGCGACTGCCATTGAAGCGTTATCAATATCACCATAGGTATGAGTCACTCCCATACAGATGCTCATTGGGTGCCCACGGAAGCGATCGAAGCATTCTTCGTACAGCTCCATAATGCTGCTATATCTATCGGGATTAATGGTTTTTGGCACACCGGCTGGATATTGAGAAAGCCAAGGTTTGTTCGATATCATAGTTAGCATCCTTGCGATTTGATATAGGCTAAAGTATTTTGAAAAGGTAGTTATCAATCTATCAATGGTACAAACCACTACTTATTTAAGTGGTATCTACCGTAATCAATAGCATCCCTGTCTCTTGATTAATAGCTAGTTTTTTGCTGCTGTCACAGCATTTTATTCAATGAGTATTTATATAAAGCATTAAATAGAACAAATAAATAAAAAGTTCAGTAATAAAAATAATGCTCGTTCTAAAACTATTTATCTATAGCTTACAAATAGAGTATCAAAAAAACGATACATTTGAGCAATACATTAGCATGAATTTAGTCTAAAACAATAACAGTAAGCAATACTGATCAGTACATATATTAACTTATAAGAATATAGTAACTTTGCTGGCTGACAAAAGAAGGATTAGATAATTAATATTGGTGAGCTGACAAAAAACACAGGAATGTAGATGCTAAGATTATTGCGGTAAAATGAATTGATCTTTTTTATTAAAGAATCTTCGATAAATAAGTAAGGCACTGATGGTGCAGCCAAGCGTGCTGCTGACACATATCAGGAACATAGTGACTATTTGATAGCGTACGGCTTGAGTGGGATCGGCGCCCGCTAGGATTTGACCCGTCATCATGCCTGGTAAACTAACAATACCGACGACTAGCATAGAGTTTAAAGTTGAGTCATGCCATTAGTAATAGCTGCTTTTATCTGCTCATGGACGGCTTCGAATGGCTTAGCAGATAGACTGAGCATCATTTCGATACGTCCAGATTGCTCATGAAAGGATTCAATCAATTGATTGCTTGTCAACGAAATGGCAGTCAGAGAGTTCCCTAATATCAGACCCAATATAGGAATAATGAATTGCGGTGTATACCAAGGGTGAACATTCAAAATCGCTATAATTGCGATCGTCGTTACCAGTATTGCTGAGATACTGACTGCCAATAACGTATCTGTTAATAACCCTTTATAGCTGCGTTTAACGCGATTTTTGGCCGCACTTCCTGCAATTAAAGTCATGACTGTTAAGATAAGTAGCACTTCATACCATTGTTCACGTGCAAAAATCCACGCCAGTATCAGCCCAATAAAGCTAAGCTGTATGATCGTACGAAATGCCGCTATTAAAAGCGTCTTGCTTAGCTTTAAACGTAAGCGCCAAGAGATGAGCAATACGATGATAATTAGGCTGCTAGCAAGAGCGATATCACTATAAGTGAGAAAAATTTGCATATCATTCGTACCACTCATATGAGCTTATTTAGGAAGTAATTACGGTAATAATATAAGGTGGGAATTGAGGTTATTAACGTGCTAAATTGTCTGAGCAACTATACGAAGACTTACGCATTTGATTAAATATTGCCAATCAAGAAGATGTCAAGAGTCTGCAGTGAGCACACCGGCTTGCATGTGCCAATGTCTATTTGCCAAAGGCATGATATCTTTTGTGTCGTGAGTTACCCATAAGAGTGTGCGCTGCGCATCTGCGTGCAACCAGCTGATAAGTAAGTTGACTAGCTGTGCTGAAGTGTCCATGTCCAAAGCAGCAGTTGGTTCATCTAACAATAGAACTTGTGGACTGAGTTGCAATAGACGCAATGTATTGACCAGTTGGCGCTCGCCACCAGATAAGTGCTTGGCGTCTTGTTGCAAAAAATCTGCACTTCTATCCAAATGTTCAAGCTGAGCAACATGCCAGTCTGTGTCAAAAGTCTGCGATTGATGAGCATGCAATTGATAAGGCATTTGTAAGTTTTCAAGGACACTGCCGTCTAGCAATTGTGGATGCTGAGCGAGTAGGGCAACTTGCTTGCGCCACCGTATAGGTGCAGTCTCATGAATATCGTGATAAACATTACTTGACGTGTCATCGCTCAAATGAACAGTGCCGCTGCTCATTGGCAATAATCCTGCCAATACTCGCAGCAGTAATGATTTACCGCTACCAGACGCTCCTGTCAAAACAGTGACTTGCCCTGACAGTAGTGTGCCGCTTGCACCATTTATTAGTGCTCGAGCAGGAGTTGATAGCTCTTTATTCAGTGAAGCGTCTGCGGTTAGCTTGCTTGCCCATTTTTGATAAATGCTAGACGGCATAGAAGGTTTTTTCAGTGCTTCTTTGCTATTTTTAATGCTTTGAGCATTTATCGTCCGTTGGCTATGTACCCATAGGTTATCAAATTCAAGCAACACTCTACCCGTATCTATGCTCATAGCGCTCTACTGCTGACCATTCACTTGCTCGTCGATAGCTTGTTTAATCGTAACGCGCAGTTTTTTTGGTACACGAATAGGACGCATTGGTGGGGTTGTCGCTGCAGTATCTGGTTTATCGCTGTCTATTTCGTCATTACTCATTGGCTCTGGTTTGACGAGGTTTTGTACGCAGGCAATAACGATTTTGGTGCTGCTTAGTAGCTGGCTATTATCTGTTTCGGTAGAGCCATGATTTGGTAAATTGCGATAGATACTTTGGTAAAATATGATGCTGGCAGGTTTTAGCTCCACTTTATCAATACGTACGCTGATCACCTCATCTAATAGAATGGCTCTTTTGTATTGCAAGTCTGCCTGACTCACGACAAAATGCTGTACTTCACCACTGTCAGTCTGCAAAAATATCCATTTAAGCCAAGCTTAGTAAACCAGTCGCGTCGGCAGTTTTCAAAAAACACCAAGTGATTGGCGTGATAGACTATACCGCCAGCATCAGTATGGTTAATATAGACGTTATAATCTTTAGCAAATAATGGTTTGGTGTCATCATTCATGGCTGATGTCGTATTTTTTTGCTTAATTGTTGTCATAGTGATGCTCGATATTCTTAATAAGTATTGTTGAATAAAAGTGTTTCAGATAGACCAATAATAGATAGTGCTTATAATAGAGTTACTCTAGCTCAAGATATCAGGCCATGCAACCGCTAGAACCGCCTACATTTGTTATCATAGCCGTTTATATTTCCCCCATTTATAGAGCGCTATATTCTAACCAATCAGTATAGGACAGTTTATGACCCGTTTTGTCAGTTTTAACATCAATGGTATCCGTGCACGTCAGCATCAGCTCGAGGCGGTGCGCGAGGTAATCGATCCTGATGTCATGGGCCTACAAGAAACCAAGGTTCATGATGATCAATTTCCGCTTAGCGATATCGAAGGACTGGGCTACCACGTCGAGTACTTTGGACAAAAAGGGCATTACGGCGTTGCACTATTATCCAAAGCTGCACCTGTATTTGTACAAAAAGGCTTTCCTGGCGAAGATGAAGAAGCCCAAAAGCGCTTTATCCATGCACGTTATGAGTTTGAAGGTCGTGAAGTGGACGTGCTCAATGGTTACTTTCCGCAAGGAGAAAGCCAAGATCACCCGACCAAATTTCCAATGAAGCGCGCTTATTATGCCAATTTGATGGCTTATATCGATACGCTAAAATCTGAAGGTCGTTCGATTATCGTCATGGGTGATATGAATATTGCACCAGAAGATATCGATATTGGTATTGGTGAAGTTAATGCCAAGCGTTGGCTGAAAAACAGAAAAACCTCATTTCTGCCGGAAGAGCGCGAATGGTATTCAGCATTGATGTCACGTGAGCTGACAGATACTTACCGTCTGCATTATCCAGAGAGTACCGAGTTATACAGTTGGTTTGATTATCGCAGTCGCGGCTTCAATGATGAACCTAAGCGCGGGTTACGTATTGATCATATTCTATGTACCTCAGACTTAATCGATAAATGTATCGATGCTGGTATCAGTTATGAGCTACGTGCTATGGAAAAACCATCTGACCATGCACCGATTTGGTCAGCATTTGACTTAAAGAAACCGTAATACTTATATACTGTAATACCCTATATATAGTCAATCTCATGTCAATTAGAGACGATGCTGAGTTCGCTAATTCTGTTGGTTGTAATGCTGCAGCTAGTTCTTCTTGTATCTGAACTGTCTTGAACTGACTATATATTTATCACTTCGTACTCCGTAAACAACAATAAAAATTGAGAAATAAGGATTTTATTATGGCTGTTGGAAATGTATCAGTACCTGACGTTATCTATCCTATCGATGGTATCAAACTCAGTGCCACAGCGGCAGGTGTCCGTTATAAGGACCGCGATGATCTAGTAGTTATCGAAATATCTGACAAAGCTACTACTGCAGTTGTCACCACTAAAAACACCTTTTGTGCCGCGCCAGTGCGAGTATTGCGTGAGCACTTTGCTAAGGTCAGTCCGCGCTATTTAGTCACCAATACTGGTAACGCAAATGCAGGTACGGGCGCTGATGGAAAGCGCCGAGCCATTGATATCTGTACAGCATTGGCTGACAAGGCTGGTGTAGATAGCAATACGATATTGCCATTCTCTACTGGTGTGATTGGTGAACCGTTAAATAGTGATGCGGTCATCGCAGGTCTGGATAATGCATTGGCTAACCTAGCGTCTGATAGCTGGCTAGCCGCTGCTAATGGCATTCGCACAACAGATACCATTCCTAAATTGGCCAGCCAAAAAATTGATGTAGCAGGTACTAGCTATCATGTTACTGGTATGTCTAAAGGCTCAGGAATGATACGCCCGAATATGGCAACTATGCTAGGCTATGTGGCGACAGATGCTAATATCGCTGCTGATCTACTGCAAGAGATGCTAAGCGCTATCAATGAGCAGTCTTTCAACCGCATTACTGTCGATGGCGATACCTCAACCAATGACTGTTGTGTGTTAATCGCAACAGGTGCTGCTAGCTCAGAGGTGATTGATAGTCCAGAGCATCCACATTATCAGCCTGTATTTGATGCATTGGCTGATGTGTTTGTTCGTCTGGCACAACTGATTGTACGTGATGGCGAAGGCGCTACTAAATTCATGACGGTCAAGGTGACTGGCGGTCAAACCACGCAAGAATGCTGCGATGTGGCTTATGCAGTCGCACATTCACCTTTAGTAAAAACGGCATTCTTTGCTAGTGATGCTAACTGGGGTCGCATATTAGCAGCAGTGGGCTATGCTGGTATCGAAGATCTAGACACAGAGCAAGTCGATGTGTATCTAGACGAGGTAATGATTTGCCAAAATGGCGGTATTGCACCTGACTATACAGAAGAGGCGGGCAAAACAGTCATGAGCCGACCTGAGATTACCATTCATATCGACCTTGCACGTGGTGATGCTAGCGATACCGTATATACCTGCGATCTATCATACGATTACGTCAAAATAAACGCTGATTATCGTAGCTAGTCATTCTTAACAAAACAGAATGTGCATAGTTATATAAGAGCCAGAACAATATTTGTTCTGGCTTTTTAATGTCAAACTTCTGCTCAGTAGCAAATAACTCTGCTATTCAATACGCTTCATTAACATCAGTTGCAAAAGCTGACGTTAATTTACAAAGTAGTCATAGAGGGGAAGACGACTAGCGACCTATACTGGTTTCAGTAAGAAGCAAACAACCTTATTAGCTTGTAGCAAAGCAAGATAAGGTGTTCAAAATAATAATTTTATCTAAGCAACCATAAGTTAGTAGTTAAGCCAGTAACTAAACTATTAATAAAGAATTAATAACAATTATCTGAGGATTGAATAATGAAGAAATTAGCACTTGCAGCATTGATGACAACTTTTGCCCTTTCTGGTTGCTCTACGATGAGTATGGATGATGAGCGCACGATGGTCGTTGAAGGACAACCTATGAATGTAAAAGTAGTTAATATTCCAAGCTTTGAAGTGGAAATTGCACCGCGTAAAGCAGTATGTGACTTGACTGCTACTGATGGCAGCATGGTTGAATCACAGTGCTTGCAGTATCGTCAGACCTATCAGAAAAACTACACCACGCTAAACGGTAATATTCAAGGCTTTACCTATGAGCCGAACTATCGTTATGTGCTAGATGTACGCCAAGAAGCAGTAACCGCAGAAGGCTCAAATGTAGTGCAGCCAGTTTGGATTCTAAATGAAGTGGTATCAAAAACTGCTGAATAATATTGATAGCAATATATAGACAATAAAGCAGTTATACATGACAAAAAGGCCTCTAATTCGTTAGAGGCCTTTTTGTTGTTTTTGTTGTTTTTGTTGTCAGTAAATCATTTTTAAGGGAGTCAACCTAGCACTGACTATAATTAACACTGACACCGCGTGTTGCCGTAGGGATTCTATTATCAGCATAGACCGCCAGACCGCCTCGTGCTGTTTCTTTATATTTATCAGACATATCGGCACCTGTTTGCTTCATCGTCTCTATCGCTTTGTCTAAAGAGACAAAGTGTTGACCATTACCTCTACAGGCTAGGCGCGCTGCATTGATTGCCTTGACTGCGCCCATCGCATTACGCTCGATACAAGGCACTTGTACCAGTCCGCCAATAGGATCACAAGTAAGACCTAGATTGTGCTCAATGCCAATCTCTGCCGCATTTAAACATTTGGCTGGTGTGCCATTCATGATTTCTGCCAGTGCAGAGCCTGCCATTGCACACGCAGAACCAACTTCACCTTGGCAACCGACTTCAGCACCAGAGATTGAAGCATTTTGCTTGATAAGGCTACCGATAGCAGTGGCGTTTAGCAAAAACTTACGAACGCCATCTTGGCTGTAGTTGGGCAAAAAATCACGATAGTAGTGCAGTACGGCAGGAATGATACCTGCTGCGCCATTGGTTGGAGCCGTGACTACTTTGCCGCCATTGGCGTTTTCTTCATTGACGGCAAGCGCGTACAAATCGACCCAGTCCATAGCGGCTAACTTATCAGTTTTGGTGATAGGTTGGTCTTTTTCAGCGCACAGCTGTGTATGTAAATCTTGGGCACGACGCTTTACATCTAATCCGCCCGGCAGGATACCGCCATTTTCACAGCCTTGCTTGACACAGTCTTGCATCACTTCCCAAATGCTATCTAGATAAGCAAAAACTTCTTCTTTGGCATGGAAGTGACATTCGTTTGCCAGTACCAATTCGCTGATGCTCAAGTCATGCTCACGACATTGCTCTAGTAGCTCTGCTGCGTTATTGAACGGGTAGGGAACTCTATCGATGGTCGGGCTGGCATGATCTTCGTTTGGGTTAGTCGCATCTTCTTCATTAATGACAAAACCGCCACCGACTGAATAATACGTCTGCTGATAGCGAACGCCTTCAGTTGAGATAGCGCGTAGCGTCAATGCATTAGGGTGATAAGGTAGCACAGTATCGTCATACCAGTAGATGTCTTGCTCTGTATCAAAAGCAATCGTATGCGTGCCTGATACATTGAGAATTTTGTCAGAGAAGATAGGAGATAGGTAGCTGCTGGTCATGCGTGTGTCTATCGTGCTAGGCGTATGTCCAAGCAGTCCTAACAATATAGCCGTATCTGTTGCATGGCCTTTTCCAGTCGCCGCCAAAGAGCCATACAGTTCAATCTCAATGGTCTTAATTGCAGTCAGTTCCATCTGCTCAGTTAGCGAGGTCAAAAATAAGTTTGCAGCGACCATCGGTCCGACTGTATGCGAACTGGATGGGCCGATGCCGATTTTAAATAAATCAAAAACACTGATCATAATAAGTCACCAAAAATTTTAAGCGCTTTAGCCTATTTTATCTATGGCATTGGGCGCTTTTGTGAAAAATATAATAGACAGCCATCGCTCCTAGTCACCATTGATAGGTGGGCGCGAGACACTATTTATGAAGGTTATAAGGTAAATGAGCACTGAGGGCAGTTGAATAATAACTTTTATTTATTTTGAAACTCCGTTATCATGCTCGCAGTCAACAACTATGTAACATCCTGTAAGTTGGTTATCATCGTAAAATAATACGGATATGTCTGACTGAATTTTCAGTCAGACATATCCGTATTCATACATCTAGCAAGATATGGCTATCATACCAAATAATACTTTTGGTTTGTCATATTACAACATAAATGAATGAATTAGGATGACATATTATAGATAGAAAGACTTAACGTTTTGCTATTTATACAAGCCCTTAGAAATATGTCCATTTATTAATATTCTTATTTTATCAGTTATTCTAGCCTATTACTTTAGCTTAGCTCACATAGGACAAGCGCGCATGCCATCTCAAAAAGACCCTTCATCAGCGTCAGACAATAGCGCTCAAGATCTATCGACTCAAAATGCCTTGGAGTCTGCAGGCATTGATTCAGCCGCTATTAATTATCCGCATAATCCAGATTTTGAAAATGGCCGTTGGTTTCCGACATGGCGTCCTTATAAGGGTGACTTGGATCGTGATCCAGTCGGTATCAACGACTATTTACCTCCATCAAAAAGCGTATTGCTCGGCATACAGCATACGTTTGCCATGTTTGGTGCAACTGTGCTTGCACCTTTATTGATGGGGTTTGATCCTAACTTAGCTATCTTGATGTCTGGTATCTGTACGGTAATGTTCTTTATGATTACCGGTGGGCGCATGCCGAGCTACTTGGGATCAAGCTTTGCTTTTATTGGTCCAGTCATCGCGGTGACCGCTTATGCAGGCGCAGGGTTCAATGACAATCTAAATGTTGCGCTAGGCGGTATTATGGCCTGCGGTATTATTTACGCATTGATTGGTCTGCTAGTGATGAAGACAGGTACAGGTTGGATTGAGCGTTTGATGCCGCCTATCGTGACAGGTGCGATTGTCATGATTATCGGTCTTAACTTGGCGCCAGTGACCATTCAAGGGGTGTCTGCCAATCAGTTTGATGCTTGGATGGCCACCTTGACCGTACTGCTCATTAGTGGTGTGGCAGTATTTACTCGCGGTATGTTGCGTCGTCTGTTGCTACTCGTCGGTCTGGTTCTATCATACGTTGCTTACTTTGTCATGACCAATATTCTAGGCTTTGGTACTGCGATTGATTTTAGTACAGTAGCTGCCGCTTCATGGTTTGGACTACCAAGCATTCATACGCCGCGCTTTGAGATGAGCGCTATTATCCTAATTGCACCTGTGGCCTTTATTTTGGTGGCTGAAAATCTAGGGCACTTTAAGGCAGTAGAGGGCATGACCAAGGCTCGTGTGACCCCTTATATGGGCCGAGCATTTTTGGCGGACGGTTTAGCCACGACTTTTTCAGCAGGATTTGGTGGCACAGGTGTCACTACGTATGCTGAAAACATTGGAGTCATGGCGGTTACCAAAGTGTATAGCACGACGATATTTGTCGTAGCAGGTTTGGTTGCTATCATATTGGGACTGTCACCAAAGTTTGGTGCGATCATTCAGACCATACCAGCGGCTCTATTGGGCGGTGCTTCTATTGTTGTCTTTGGGCTTATCACGGTTGCTGGGATAAAAATCTGGATCGATAGCCATATTGATTTTAGTAAAAACAGCAATCTAATCATCGCGGCAGTGACGGTCATTATGGGTACTGGTAATTTTAGCTTGCACTTAGGCGGCTTTGATTTAGGCGGTATCGGTACTGCTACTTTAGCCGCTATCGTATTGAATGCTTTGTTTAACCAAAGCTCTGAAGCGAAATAAGTAATACTGATGAGATTGAAGTTTGAGCTTATCAAATAAAGATAGTCAAAGCATATCTCATCTAACAAAAAGCGCCCATGCTACCGATAGCATGGGCGCTTTTTTATGGCAGTGTTGAGCAACAGTAGTATAGAACAACAGTATCGGAACTATTTATAATCTCGCTTATAAAATCTTGAAAAAAACGATAGCGGCGAAGTGCACGTGGTTTTGGTTTCAATGAGCCTAAGTAAATAGCAAACATCGTTAATAGTGCGCCACTCCACTGCAAAGTACTAATCGGCTTGTCCAGCCAGCTATAGTCAATGACAAGGGCTGCAATAGGCTCAGTCAACAATAGCAGTCCAGTCAGTGCCAGAGATAGCTTAGGAATAGAGTAGGCAATCAATCCCCATGCTAAGCACTGCATCACCGTACCGTAGATAAGTACCCAGCCAATCTCAGACCATGTATTGGGTAGGATATTACCTGTGTCAAATACAAACATCGGTATAATCATGGCTAAGACGCCGCCGATACTGATTAGCTGCATTAGCATAAATATAGGCGTCGGTTCAGTGTCGTGCGTTTTGCGGATAAATGTCATTGATGCAGCTAACATGGCACCCGATACAATACCAGTGACAAAGCCCCAAGTCGCAGCGGTGTTGTGTGCGAATTCAGGGCTACCTATCATCGCCACGCCTATCATGGCTAAGAACAAACTAATAAGCTGCACGATAGACTGACGCTCATTAAAATACATAAACCCAATCGCAGCCAAGAAAAATATTTGCAGACTATTAAGCAGCGTCGAAATACCAGGCCCAACTGCATAAATACTCTCATGCCACAGCGCCAAATCTAATCCTAAAAACGCCCCTGATAGTAGCGCATAAAAAATGGCGCGTCTTGATTTGGGCATACGTTGGCCCATTATCTTAGCCAATACCGCAAATACAATACCAGAAACAGCCAATCGCCAAAACGACATGGCCCAACCACCAATATCGACGTGAGCGACAATTAAGCTGCCCAATCCAAAAATGATACAACCAATGACTAAGCCAATAGGTGCAGATCGCGTTGAAGCAATAGCCATAATTTATCCTTATAACAGTATTTGAATAACAGCACTCTTATTATCATTGCATCATGTCAGAACTTATGTTGACATAGAGCCATATTGTCGTGGTTTTAAACGCAAAATGAAATGGCAAAACCACAATTTATTATGCTGAATGCAGATGCTATCGCTGTAAGGAAAATTATTGGGCACGTTAGACGCAAATAAATGACCAAAGTATCTGATATAGTTACGTTTTTCACAATAGGATTATGATAATTGGGTAATAGTATTTATATCAAAATATTTGTATCAGGGCGACGATTCGTAGGAGTATGAAAGCGCATAATGTATGCAAGTGATATTTCTGTACGGAGGATATGTGTGTAGCACTTTAAGCGACATTAACGCTGCAACACATGTATAGTAGATTGACGATATAATGTACTTGACGTCTGATTTGTTATACCAAACAATCTATATTATTTGTCTAGGTTTATTTATGCTTCAACGATTGCTATCAAAAAAACAGCCACATACACTGTCTAGTTTGCTACCAAAAATATCGCAATACAGTGTCGTCGTGACGATGCTATCTAGCGCATTGTTTTTAATGCCTAGCGCACATGCGGCTAGTTGTAAAATCCCAAAAAGTTATTACAAAAACGTCTCCTGCACGGCCAGTAGTAATTATTTTTTGGCGATTAAAGACTTTGGTGCGCCGGTGGCGTTAATCGATAAAAAAGGCAAACGAGTCGTGGATTTGTCACGTTATCAAAAAGTCGATGCCGATAAGCTATCGGGCGGTCTGTTGCCTGTACTGCGCAACAGTCGCGTTGGTTATCTTAATATGCAGGGCCGCGAAGTCGTGCCTGCCATGTACGATATATTGACAGAGAGTCAAGGTTGGGCGCGCCCTGTATCGGATGGGCGTATCGTGGTAAAAAAGAGGGTAACTATGGTGTGATTAACACAGCCAATAGTACTGTTGTCTCATTTTCTGCAGCGATTGATGATATTGATAATTATCGTAATGGGGTGGCGCGTGTACGCAAAGGCCGTGCAACCAGTTGGGTGGATAAAAACGGTAATGCAGCGAATGATCCAAATGCCCAGAACGACACTCAGGCAGTGAATAAATCTACTTCTTCTAACGAAAAACCTAGCGCAGCATCACAGTCTGCACCAGCGCGTTTTACGACACTTCAATCGCGTCAGCAAGATGGTAAATGGGGTTTCGTCGATGACAATAATGTCACGATGATTACGTATTCATTTGATGAAGTGCGTCCGTTTTCTGAGGAATATGCTGGCGTGCGTATCGGTGAAGAGTGGGGCTTTGTCAATTTAGGCGGTGAGCTGGTGATTCCTTTTCGCTTTGCTAATAATGGTGTGAACGCTAACGATAGCTATCAGGGCAAACCATCCTTCGTATTTATAGGTGGTAAGGCGTGGATTGGCAACCTAAAGAATGGGAATAAAATGTGTATTGATAAGGAAGGCGCTGGCGTTGCTTGTGATTGATGCAATTGCTAGGGCGTGTCCTCATTTTTAACCCATTTAGATAACTATCGATTGAATTGAGGACACGCCCTAGGATTAAATAAGCAATAAAAAGAGTGTAAAACCTGTGAGTTAGCGATAGGTTTTACACTCTTTTTTAACACTAATGCTTTTAGCTCACTTAGATGACTATCGATTGAATCGAAGACAAGGCTTAGTCTTCTACAGCTATTTGCTCGATAAATGATTACTGATTAAGTCGACCATATAAGGCTGATAATACTCTGGAATATCGTGTGCCATACCTTCGATGAGATGGAACGTAGCATTAGGGATGGTCTTGGCAACGACTCGGCCCTGTGAGGCAGGCAGGAGTCCATCAGCGCTACCATGTAATACAATCGTCGGTGCTTTGACTTGCTTACTAAACCGACTGATAGAGCCTGATGCTAAGATAGCATTGAGCTGCTGTACTGTACCAAGCGGGTGAAAATTGCGCTGATAGCGAATCTTGGCGATTTCACGGACCATACGCACATTCACATGACCTGGTGTACCAACGGTCTTCATAAACCAAACACTATGACGCACGATATCACGCTCAGAGTGGCTCTCTGGACGATTGATAAGGGTGTATAGCTGTTTGGGCTTTGGCGGCTTTAAAAACGCACGATTGGTCGTGGTAAACATAAGCGCCATTCGCTGCACTAAGCTTGGATAACGTGCCGCCACGATTTGTGCAATCATACCGCCCATCGAAGCCCCAAGCAGGTGTGTCTTACCAAGCTTGAGTGCTTTAATCAAACGTGCGGTGTCTTCAGCCATATCCGTCAAGTTATAAGCAACCTGTGTGCTTTTGTTAGACAGCCCTGTCTGTAGACGAACCATCATTTTGAGCTGGCTAATACGCGGCAAGCCTTCTATCTGTACTTTAGAAGACAAGCCGATATCACGATTATCAAAACGAATCACAAAAAAACCAGCATCGATAAAGCGCTTAATAAAATTGTCTGGCCAAAATATCATTTGTGAGCCTAGCCCCATGATCATCAGCAGCGGCGGATTATTGGGATTACCGCCAGCTTCGACACACAACTCAATACCATCACCGATGTCAATCATTGCTTGACGAAGGTGCTTACTCAAGTCAGAGTCGCGCCATTGATGCTCCCCAAACTTGCGCCACTCAGGAGTAGGGTAGTTATTCAGATGATCTTCTAGATTGTTATCTAGCGTTTCAGGCAATTTGGCACTATTGATGTCATTTGATTTTGTCATGAAGTGTCCTAATTAGAGGGTCATCTACTACAGCTCAAGCATCTCAAAATCAAGCTTACCGACACCGCACTCAGGGCAAGTCCAGTCATCAGGGATGTCTTCCCACTTAGTGCCAGGTGCGATACCTTCTTCTGGGCAGCCAAGCGCCTCATCATATATCCAGCCGCAGACAATACATTCATAACGTTTCATAAATAGTCCTATCGATCATTACCAGTATTACAGTTACAGCGTGCTATAAACGCTCATTTTTAATATTACAGCTATTATATTAGACTGCAAAAACGCACGTAGTTTAGCATATAACCGCAATTTTCATAGTTAAGTTTACACTTGTATATTGAGATGACTTTTCTTTTATCAAGTCAATCACATATGTGACCTTATTAGTGCTTAATAACAAGACTGGACGCCAGCCCGCCATACGAAAACCAATTATGCTATAATAATCGCCGCTAAATTCACAGTAATGCTTAGCATTTATCGCTGATATATCATCCAGTTGTTGTCTTATCTAAACTAACTAAACCATCTAAATACATAAGCTAAGGGTCATCATGAGTACCAATGCCGCCGCCACATCCGCCACCAACAATGAGACGTCTCGTGTGCTCAATACTGACCATCCGTTTTGGCAGATTATTCGCACAGTACCAGACTTTCCAAAAGCTGGCATTGATTTTTATGACATTACCCCGTTACTGCGCAGTCATATTGACGCTGTCATTGACGCGCTACTTGCTGCATTGCCAGAAGGGCTTATGGACGAGGTAGATTGTCTGGGTGCAGTGGAAGCGCGCGGTTTTGTATTTGCCAGTATGCTAGCAGGTCGTCTGGGCAAAGGCATGATCTTGCTACGTAAACCAGGTAAGCTACCGCCACCAGTTGCCAACAAAGCCTATGCACTGGAGTATGGTAAAGACACGCTTGAGATGCAAAACAATCTACCGCCTGAGCGCGTACTATTGGTTGATGATATCTTGGCGACTGGTGGTACGTTGACCACTGCCTACGAGCTGTGTCAATCAGCTGACCATACTGTGGTCGGTGCGTTAGTGTTACTGGACTTGGTCGACTTGCATGGCGAGTTCCCAGTACCTGTTTATACGGTACTAAAAGCTTAAACTGAATTGCTATGTTTTTGACTACTAGACAGGTTGTATTGTCGATATAGTTAAACGATTCTCCAAATAAAAAAGCGCCCTGACATAGTATCAGGGCGCTTTTTTAGTACTGTGTTAAGGTATTTTCAATACTGTGTTGAGTAGGCTGTATTTATTGCTCTTCGTCTTGTTCGTAGTCTTTACAAGACTGCTCTATCACCGTACGACCAACTGTCTTTGGTGTGGTGACTTTAAAGTCTTTTGTAGTCAATATTGGTTTTTCTGACTGCCATGACTTGGTTACTTTGCCTTCAGCACCGTAGTTAACAAAGGCTCGTCTATAGTAACTGGCATCTTTGCATGAAATGAGTAGTTGCTGCTCACTATGGTCAATACTGTTTTTTCTTCCTTCGAGTCATCTTTATCGGCATCTTTGTCTTTAGGATAGGTTCTAAGGATAGATACCGTGATATTTTCGAAGTCTTTTTCATCTATGATACTGATGTCAGAGCTTTCAATAGAATCCAAATCTATACTAAAAATTGATCCAGAGCTGCTCTCGGACACCTCTACCCAGTTGACTGCCTGGGCGCTGATTGCTAAAGCACTGCCTGCCAATAATATTGATAGCCGTTTCATATAAGCCTTGCTTCTTGTCATTTGAAGTAGGTAATGATAGCCAACTTACTATTAGTAGGCAAATATCTTTTGTGCCAGCCCAGTATCCGTCGTGTGGCTATTATTGTCCGCGAATGGCTGCTAATGTCTTAGCCAGCTCGTCACGCGCTCCGATAAAACCATCAATACCCTTAGGTAATAAGTCCTGTGTAACCTTGTCTTGCTGATACGCAGCACTAAACTCTTCGTGCGTTAAGCTTACTTGAGTCATCGCCTTCATATCCATCGACATACTCGGAGACAGTTGGCGAGTTACCTCGGTATCCATGGCTGCCAACTCATCAATGAGGTTGGGAGCTATCGTCAATAAGTCGCAACCTGCCAATGCCAAAATCTGCTCGGTAGAGCGGAAACTAGCGCCCATTACTTGTGTCTCGTAACCGTGCTGTTTGTAATACTGGTAAATGAGCTTGACTGACTGTACGCCCATGTCATCAGAAGCCGGTACGTTTTGACGACTTTGTTGTCGTTTTTGCCAATCTAGAATACGGCCGACGAAAGGTGATATCAGGGTCACACCAGCATCTGCACAGGCAATAGCTTGGTGTTGTCCAAACAGTAGGGTCAGGTTGCAGTGAATATTTTGAGTCTCAAGATAGCGCGCCGCCTCAATACCTTGCCAAGTTGCCGCCATCTTGATTAATACTCGCTCTGAATCGACGCCCGCTTTTTGGTAAGCATCCATAAAAGCCAGTGCCTTATCTATCGTCGCTTGAGTATCATAAGATAAGCGAGCATCCACTTCGGTAGAGACTCGGCCTTCGATCAGCTCTAAAATATCGCAGCCAACCTGAATGGTCAGCGCATCGATTACGGCATCCACGTCACCATTGTGACGACTCATGGTCTCTGACAACATGCCTTGATTATCAGGATGAATCAGAGCCTTGGTAATAAGGCTTGGGTTGGTGGTTGCATCGATAGGTTTTAAACGGGCGATAGCGGCAAGGTCACCAGTATCAGCAACAATCGTGGTCATAGTGCGTAGCTGTTGTAATGCGCTCATCAGGTATCCTTTTTCTTATTAATCACATGATGCTCCTCTTATATATAACAGGGTAGGGAGCTGAACTGGAACTGTAACACAGTTTTGGGCAGGTGTTGCCTCATAGTTATGCTATGCATCGCTGTTATCTGGCTCAACTGTGCTAATATTAATAACAGTTGGTATATTTATACGCATTTACGAATGGGCACTGACCTTAGTTTTTGCTATAGTAGAGCCGGCTATGTATCAAGCTGCTGTATTTGGCAGTAAATATAGCATTAACGCCAAATGGCACTAGCAATATAAGGTGTTTTTGATAGACTGTTTTGAGGTTGATTTTGAATATAGTTTCTATTATCAGGCTTAGCCTTTAACTAAAAACAGCAAACAGTCAGATTTGGCAATAGTGCTACCTAAGTAATAGCAATGTAATAGCAGAATTTAAATAATAGTAATATCTAACAGCGATAAAATCTAAAAAGGATGGGCGGTAATGAGCGAGCAGTCACCAGAGCAAACAATGGATAATCTAAATCAAACCACTACAGGCGCTAGCGATACCGCAACTGAAAAAGAGTTTTTAGACAATATTCGCCAAAATATTGACGCAGTAGACTGTGAGATCCAAACGTTAATCAATAACCGTGCAAAGCTGGCTCAGCAAGTAGCCATGGTAAAGAAAAATCATACTGCTGCTGATGACAATAGCAACCCTATCTTTTACCGCCCTGAGCGTGAAGCACAGGTATTAAAAGCTGTCATGGAGCGTAATGCAGGTCCAATCGCTGATGAGAAAATGGCGCGCTTGTTCCGTGAAATCATGTCAGTATGCTTGGATTTAGAAGCGCCGCAGCGTATTGCCTTCTTGGGCCCTGTCGGTACCTTTACGCATGCCGCTGCGCTCAAGCATTTTGGTAAAGCCGCGGATACCGTACCGATGACAACCATTACTGATGTGTTCCGCGAAGTCGAAGCGGGGACAGCGATGTATGGCGTGGTTCCTGTCGAAAACTCTTCAGAAGGCGTCGTCAACCATACTCTAGATGGCTTCTTATCTTCTACTTTGAAAATCATTGGCGAAGTTGAATTGCCAATTCATCAAAACTTCTTGGTTGCTGAACATACTAAGATTGATGGCTTGAGCCGTATTTATTCGCATCAGCAGTCGCTTGCTCAGTGCCGTCATTGGCTAGATGTAAACTTCCCTAATGTTGAACGTGTGGCAGTATCAAGCAATGGTGAAGCCGCTCGCCGCCTCAAAAACGAATGGCATTCAGCTGCGATTGCAGGTGATGTTGCTGTTGCGGAGTACGGCTTGCATAAGCTTTACTCAAACATCGAAGACAATCCAAGTAACACCACACGCTTCCTTATTATCGGTCATGAAGCAATTGCGCCATCTGGTCAAGATAAAACCTCTATCGTCGTCTCAGCTCATGATAAAGCCGGCGCATTGATCGAAATATTGAAACCTTTGTCATATCATGGCGTATCGATGACCAGTATTGAGACGCGTCCTGAGCGTCCTAACAAATGGGCATACGTATTCTTTATCGATATGAATGGTCATGTTAATGATCCAAACGTTAGCGCTGCTATCAATGATATTCGTCCATTAGTCAAAGATTTGCGCATATTGGGCTCATATCCAAAAGCTGTCCTATAGACGATCACCTATAGATAATTACAGGCTTACTCACTGGTATTCATACATAATAGATGGGTCTTAGCTTTTGCAGATAGCATTAAAAAAGCATTTACAGACACCATCTAAGGATAAATCATGCAGACTACTCAATTGACCGCGTCAGATCTATCGCCGTTAACGCCAGCTTACGACAGTATTTTGGCATTGGCACCTTATCAAACTGGTAAGCCAATTGAGGAGCTGACACGTGAGTACGGTGTCTCAGATGTGGTCAAGCTGGCTAGCAATGAGAATCCAATGGGATGCTCACCACGAGTGACGCTAGCAGTGACTGAGCAGCTAGGGCAATTGTCGCGCTATCCTGATGGCAATGGCTACTATCTAAAGCAAGCGCTGGCTGACTTTAACGATGTCAATGCCAATCAAATTACCTTGGGTAATGGCTCTGATGATTTGCTCGATATTTTAGCACGCAGCTTTGTGGGTGCTGATGATGCCATCGTCTATAGCCAGTATGCTTTTGTGGTATATCCTATGCTAGCGAAGATGCAAGGTGCCACGGGATTGGAAGTGCCTGCTCAGCGCTTCGGCCACAATCTAAAAGCCATGAGCCAAGCGGTACAAGATAATCCAAATACCAAAATTGCCTTTATTGCCAATCCGAATAATCCAACGGGTACGCAGCTAGAGCAAAAAGAGCTGCGTCAATTTGTTGCCAGTGTACCAAGCTCAGTCTTGGTGGTACTAGATGAAGCTTATATCGAGTATAGTCCTGAGAGTAACAACCGCGCATTATTGGATGAGTTTGATAATGTCATTATTGTACGTACTTTTTCTAAAGCTTATGGGCTAGCAGGTTTACGCGTCGGTTATGCTCTAAGCTCGGTGGCAGTGGCGGATTTATTGAACCGAATTCGTCAGCCATTTAACGTCAGCCGTGTCGGTTTGGCTGCTGCTGCTGCTGCACTTGCCGATCAAGACTTTATCGAAAAACTCGTCTGATAAACGATGAGCAAATGCGTTGGTTAGAAAAGCAGTTTGACGCGCTAGGATTGGGTTTTGTGAAGTCGCATGCCAATTTTATTATGGTCGAAGTGCAGGTTGAGATGGAAGATATAACCGCTGCTTCTATCCATCAGGCACTACTTGAACAAGGCGTTATTGTCCGCCCGTTGGATGCTTATGGATTGCCTAACTGGCTGCGTATCACAGTAGGTGTGGCTGAAGACAACCTACGTTTGATTGATACTTTGCGTTCTATTTTGACTGAAGACTAAGCGCATCCATTAATATTTTTTAACTTAAAAATTGTTCTTTATTAGCCATTAAAATTTATAACACTAAGACTGGCTCTATCTATGTCTTAGTGTGTCCAACGAGAAAAGCCGTGAGTAGTCAGAAAAATAATAAACTTCAATCGTCTCTAAATATTACGCCACCTATATTTAAACAAGTTTGTGTGATTGGACTTGGGCTGATTGGTGCCAGTTTTGCGCAAGCCATTAAAGATAATGGCTTAAGCGCGCGTCTGGTAGCAGTCGATAGACATGCGCCAAGTATTGCAGAAGCTATGGAGCATGGTCTGCTAGATGCAGGTAGTGCAGACTTACAGGACGTCATCGCTGGCAGTGATTTAATCATTATTGCAGTGCCAGTACAGGCAGTCCAAGCAGTGTTTGTTGATATCAAGCAAGCGATGGATAACGGACAGCTTGCCAGTGACTGCATCATGACGGATGTCTGTAGTACTAAGGTCAATATCATTGATGCCGCTAAAGCAGTGTTCGGCTCGCTGCCGACAGGATTAGTGCCAGCGCATCCAATTGCTGGGGCTGAAAATTCAGGGTATCATGCGCGCCGCGCCAGTTTATTTGTCAATCATAGCGTCATTATTTGCGAGCTACCGACAACCAGTGCAACTGCTATTGCAAAGTTGCGACTATTGTGGGAATCGGTGGGCGCAAATGTCATGTCAATGGATGCTGAGCATCATGACCGCATACTAGCGCACACCAGTCATTTGCCACATTTACTTGCCTTTAATTTGGTTGAGCAATTGGCAAGCCATGATGACAATTTAGATATGTTTCGTTATGCCGCTGGTGGATTCCGCGATTTTACGCGTATCGCTGCCAGTGACCCTAAAATGTGGCATGATATATTTTTTGCCAACCAAAGCGCGATTGTCAGCGCACTTGATGAGTATGGTGTCTATTTACAGACAATGCGCCAGCTTATCATTGATAAAGATTCAACCGCCCTGATGGGACTTTTGGGCCGCGCGCAAGCCGCACGGCGACATTTCGGCCATATGTTAGCCAGCACCCCTTATACGGATACTTCTGCTATGTCAGCTTCTTATAATATTACCCCTAGCAACACTGTTTCTGGCACCATCGCGATTCCTGGTGACAAATCTATCTCGCATCGCAGCATTATGCTGGGTAGTCTTGCCACAGGCGTGACAAATGTTACTGGGTTTTTGGAAGGGGAGGATGCGTTAGCGACGCTGCAAGCATTCCGTGATATGGGTGTGACTATCGAAGGACCTGACAATGGCAACTTGACCATTCATGGTGTCGGTATGAATGGTTTAAAACCTAGCAAGACCCCACTGTACATGGGTAACTCTGGTACCAGTATGCGTCTGCTGTCTGGTATTTTAGCTGCGCAATCTTTTGATAGTGTATTGACAGGTGATACTAGCTTGAATAAACGCCCAATGGAGCGCGTGGCGGCACCGCTACGCACGATGGGAGCTGTGATTCAGAGCACTGGGCACAGTGGTACCGCACCGCTGAGTATCACTGGTCGTGATACAGCTGGTAAGCCATTACAAGGTGCTGAATATGATATGCCAGTTGCTTCAGCGCAGGTCAAGTCTTGCTTGCTCCTAGCAGGTCTATGGGCCGAGGGCACAACAACCGTCACGCAGCCTGAGATCAGCCGTGACCATACCGAGCGTATGTTATCGGCTTTTGGCTATCCTGTGACTGTAGATGGCAATCGTATCAGTGTCACTGGCGGCGGCACGCTAACAGGCGGCGATATCGCGGTTCCTGCTGATATCTCATCTGCAGCGTTTTTTATGGTGGCAGCGGCCATCAGTCAAAACAGTGAGCTGACCTTGACCCAAGTAGGTATCAACCCTACGCGTACTGGCGTCATTGATATTCTAAAATTAATGAATGCAGATATTAGCCTAAGCAATGAGACACATGTGGGCGGCGAGCCAGTTGCTGATATTACGATTCGCAGCTCAAACCTAGTCGGTATTGAAATACCAGAGCATCTCGTACCGTTGGCGATTGATGAATTCCCTGTGCTATTTATCGCAGCTAGCTGTGCAAAAGGCCGTACGGTATTGACTGGTGCTAAAGAGCTGCGTGTCAAAGAGTCAGATCGTATCGCTGTGATGGCAGAAGGGTTACATACGCTTGGTATTGATTGTACTGTGACTGATGATGGTCTCATTATTGAAGGTAAAGGCGTAGCTACCGAAAACGATGAAGTCAACAATGACCAGCCTGTCTTTGGTGGCGGTCATATTGTCTCGCATCATGATCACCGTATTGCGATGAGCTTCTCTGTTGCCAGTCTGCGTGCATCCAAGAAAATTACGATTGAAGGGGTTGAAACGGTTAATACCAGCTTCCCAGGATTTGCTGAACTTGCCAACCAAATTGGTATGTCTATCCAAGTGGATACTGGTGCTGAGTAAGTCGCTAAGCTGCCATTAACTCTTAAAAATTTAATCTAACATCGTTAGCAATGTATTCATGTCACTATTGGCATGAGTACATTGCTTTTTACCTTATAATCTCACTGTAGTAACCCTGCGCTTTCACTATTCAATTGACAATAATAATTAGAATTAGGTGAGAGCGCGCTTTGCTCTAAAAAGTTGTCCTATATTATGACTACCCAAAATGTCATCAAAAACCCCGTTGCCCCGATAACCACAACCAGACGCGGCATTATTACTGCGCTTATCGCGTTCTTTATTTGGGGCGGATTTCCGTTATACTTCAAACAGCTATCTGATTATGATGCAACGGAGATCATTGGTCACCGTATCGTTTGGACGTTTTGTTGCCTATTGATTGTATTAGTGGCTACCAAACGCTGGGGGTGGATAGAAACACTCAAGCAAACCCAAGATGGATTGCACTATCTCTATTGTCCAGTGTGATTATCGCAACCAACTGGCTGACTTATGTATGGGCGGTCAATCAAGACCGTATCCTTGAGGCCAGTTTGGGCTATTTTATTGGGCCATTGGTTGGCGTTGCACTATCCATGATTTTATTCAAAGAGCGTTTGCGTCCTTTGCAATGGGTAGCCATTGGCTTTGCATTACTGTCTGTGGTCATTCAAGTGGTGATGCTTGGTAGTCTGCCGTGGATATCGTTGATTTTGGCATTTAGCTTTAGTACTTACGGGACTATTCAACGACAAACGCCATTGACTGCTGTCGATGCTATGTTTGTCGAGACCGCAATGCTAGTACCGTTATGTCTGTGGTGGTTTTGGCAATCTGATGTAGCAAGTCATCAACTGAGCTTTTGGTTTAGCTCAAATATTTGGCTGCTTATGATCGCAGGTCCGATTACGCTAATACCACTTTTATTATTCAATAAATCTACCAAGCTCGTGGCATACAGTATTCTGAGCTTTATGAATTATCTGACGCCGACCTTTATTTTCTTTTGGCGGTGTTCTATTATAAAGAACCGTTCGATTTGCATCGTCTGGCGGTATTTGGTCTGATTTGGTTAGGTCTGCTATTATTTAGCATCGACCTGTGGCGCCATCGTCCAAGTAAAGTGTTAAAAGCGGCGCGCCTACGTGAAGAAGCGCTAAAATCGGTTAAGTAAACATTAAAAACACGAAAAAATTAGCAAACAAGGATGAAAGCATGTTTCATACTCAGTCTGATGTTGTATTTATAAAAGGTCTAAAAGTCGATGCAGTAATTGGTGTTTATGATTGGGAGCGTGCTATCACTCAGCCATTACTCATTGATATCGTGCTTGAAACGGATATTAGCCGTGCTACTGTGTCAGATGATGTCAGCGATGCGCTGAGCTATAAAGAAGTCTGCGATGATGTGAGCGAGTGGTGCAAAGAGATTCAAGCAAAGCTGCTTGAGCATTTGGCTGGTCAGATCTCTGATAAGATATTTGCAAAATATGACTGTCAAAAAATAACGTTGAGCATTGCTAAGCCTACCGCTATTGCTCAAGCTGATGCGGTAGGGGTGCAAATAACGCGCTATGCGCCAGCATCAACCGACGAGCTAGCTACTAAAGAAGCTGCCAAAGAAGTTAATGACAGCCAAGTCAATGATGCATAAAACGTCAGTGGATTTGAATTTGGCAACGTTCACACAATGCGCACCTGAGACTGTGCAAGCACAGCCCGTGGTAGAGGTAGTGTTAGCGCTAGGTAGTAACTATCAAGCCGACAAGTATCTACCGCTTGCTCGGCAGCGCTTGGCAGCGCTAGGTGAGGTGCGATTGTCTACGGCTTTTCAAAATCCTGATTTTACTGCGACTACCCAATTACCAAAGCCTGATTATACCAATCAGTGTGTACATCTAACATTGATCACACCGATAAGCCTGCAGCAACTACAGCAAACCTTCAAAACGCTTGAAGGAGATTGTCATAGATGTCGACAGACTAAGCCGAATCAAGTACGGCGAGTGACAATGGATATTGATATTTTGATGATTAAATTGGCTAATATAGAAAATAGCCTAAGCAAAGATTCGATATTTAAATCAATGTCTGATTGGATAGTAATGGCAGATCGTTATCCGTTTAAAGCGCATGAGGAAGCGGGAGTTAAAGAATTGATTTTAACCAAGCTCTAATTTGGCTGGTAAGTGACAGTATCTTAATCACAATTGTATCTTGTTATCTGAAACCATCGCTGTTCAGTACTCACTCTGCCTTAACCCATCAGTTTCCTAGACAAAAATCTAATAAAAACTATGCGATTATCTAAGCAGTTGTTAGTATAAGTGACGATGTAATCTTCAAGATACTACTACCTATGCAAAAACCAATGAACTTTTTGAATAGAAAAATAATCAAGAGTTTAGTAGCAATAATCATTATATCTACTTTACCTGCCTGCGATAAAACGCCTTCCGAGCATCTTCAATCTCTTACCGAAGACAAATACCCTGTGGCAAATATGCCAGACGAGCCGTTAGAAACCCCACTTGAGATTAACATTGAACCTAAGCGCCTTGCGATGACCAGCTCATGGAGTGCAGGAGTAAAAGACGATGGTACGCTTTGGACATGGGGTACAGACGGTTTATTGCGTGATACTAAGACAGGACAAGATCCAACGCCTAGGCAAGTCGAGGGTGTCAATGATGCGGTGGCTGTGTCAGGTGCTGGTCATATGTTACTACTACGAAAAGATGGCACAGTGTGGGGTTGGGGTAGTAACTCTCATGGAGAGATAGACCCTAGTGATGGTGACATCTTTATTGAAGAATTGAGACAGATTAAAGGGATTGAGAATGTTGTAGATATCGCTGCTGGTGAAATGGACTCCATATTCTTAACTAATAACGGTGAAGTCTATGTATTAGGCAGTAATGAAGGTGGTTGGGTTAATGAAATCCCAAAGCAACTTATTATCCCAACTAAAGTTCCTAATCTTTCAGATATAATCCGTATTGAATTTAGAAATGGAGTTCTATTAGCGTTAGATAAAAAAGGCGAGTTGTACTCTACAGGAAAATCAGAACGTGCGTTAGGACGTCTTCTCTATCAATCACAAGAACCTGAAATAGAATATCATCCTGCTGCTAAAGTCGCATTACCTAAAAAAACTATCGATTTCTCAGTAACCTCTACAAGCGCAATGGCAGTTCTTGAAGATGGAAGCGTATGGAACTGGGGAAGCAATAGCTCTGCTAACCTAGCCTTATCAGATTCTGAAGATATTAAAATGCCAGAAAAAATCCATATTTACATAAGGTTGTAAATATTGGAATACATGCTGCTGTAACTTCTCAAGGTGACTTATATACTTGGAGTAAATACGGGTTTGGGAAGAATAAAAACTCTATTTCAGCGTATACATATAATAAACCTTTTTTAATAATGCAAAATATTGATCCAGACCAAATAGTTTATGGGTACTTATCATATGCTGTGGTCACAAATGATGGCAATGTCTGGTTTTGGAATTGGAATGAAAATGGGCAACGCGGCACGGGTGAAATTGTAGAAAGCATGGAAAAAGATTATGTATTAACCCCCGAAAAATCACTATTTACGTTAAATTAAACTTCTTAATTATCAGGAAACTTACTATGTCACAGTCCATCAAAGATATCTTTTATCATGCGCTACTAACTCGTGCTGCTTATGAAGACATGGATGAAAATAGTGATAGTAGCTGTTCAAACTAAAAATAAGAGAATCTATGTCTTTTCAAAACCTTACTATGCATAAGTATTCGTCCACACTCTCTGTAGTGGCTTTGATATTATCTTTGACAATGCTGATTGCCTGCGATAAAACGCCTTCCGAACATATCAAGACATTGACCGAAGATAACTACCCTGTGGCAAATATGCCAGATGAGCCGTTAGAAACTCTGCTTGAGATAAATATTGAACCCAAGCGCTTAGCCATGACCAGCTCATGGAGTGCAGGGGTAAAAGACGACGGTACGCTTTGGACATGGGGTACAGATGGTCTACTGCGCGAGACTAAGACAGGACAAGACCCAACGCCTAGGCAAGTCGAGGGTGTCAATGATGCGGTGGCTGTGTCAGGTGATGGGAGTCATATGTTATTACTCCGTAAAGATGGCACAGTATGGGGCTGGGGTAGCAATAACGAACATCAGATAGATCCTAACGATAAAGATACTTTTATTGAAGAGCTAAGAGAGATCAAGGAGATTAAAGATGTAGTAGATATCGTAGCTGGATCTGACAATTCGCTATTCGTTCTAGCCAATGGTGATGTGTATGCATTAGGTAGTAATAATTTTGGTTTAATCAATGGTAGAACTGCTAAGCACTTAGATAAACCGACTAGAATTAATGGGTTTCAAAGTATTGTATCTATTGATTTAACTATTGGATCAATATTAGCTTTAAGTGAAGAGGGTGAAGTATTTACGACTGGATTAAGAACGACTCAAACGGGAATTCTAGATATTGAACCCAAGAGGAACGATAGAGGTGAACTATATTACCCACCTAATAAAGTAGAACTTCCAAGTAAAGCAGTGAGTTTAGCAGATAGTAATGGCAGAGTAGTATTGCTTGATAATGGTTCAGTTTATAGCTGGGGAAATAGTGTAAACGGTGAAACTGCACAGGGTACAACAAGTAAAGATTTTTCAGTGCCAACAAAAATACAAGGTCTGAATAAAGTTGTTGCTATTAGTGATAGTGCTGCAAATACAGTAAATGGAAAACTATTTATTTGGGGAGCATATGCGACTCGTTCAAATAATGGTAGTTCGATGAATTATTATACTAACCCTATAGAAATAATGAATAATATTCATGTTGAGCAGTTTGTAAGAGGAAATAGTTTTCATGGGTTTATTGATAATAACGGATATGCATGGTTCTGGGGCAACAATAGATACGGAGAGAAAGGCACTGGGAAAGTTCAGACTGAAGAGTATATAACCGAAGAAAAACTACTCACTCCTGAAAGATCGCTATTCAATATTCATGCTAATAGATAACTAAATTTTAAAATAGGAAGAATACTATGTCACAGTCGATTAAAGACATCTTTTATCACGCGCTACTAGCTCGTGCTGCTTACTCTGAGATGAAAAGCAACGACTCGCAAGATTGACATTTTCTAGAGAGTTAAGCAGGATTGGATAGAATCTACCATGTATGCGGACATGGTAGATTCTATCCAATCCTGCTTTAATTTCATTGTTTCTTCACTAAAATCTATATAAGCATTTGTTATCAGTCTATACGGCAATAGTACTGCCTACATTTAACGACTGTCTTAGCGATTTTTCTCATTATCTACGTCATTGATATCAGCACGACCAATCACATCTAAATCCTCTAGACACAGCTTATCGTATTTTTTCTTGCAGAAGCTAGGGTCGATATCGCACATTGCTGACTGCAATTGATCTAGGCGATTCTCTGATTGTTGAATGTGCTCAAGCATTTTAGCAAATGCTTCTGCGACAGGGTCTTGTGAATAAGGATCGATACCATAAGCACGGAAGGTATTGGTACGTTTGGCAGTAGGGGTAGTGTCGTTAGTTTGATCGCTGTTCTCGCCAGCTTGCGCAACTTTTTCTTGTTGCTTAGCGTCTTGTACTTTTGTCGCGATTGGGTTGCCTTTTTCATCGTGATGATCTGAGATCATACGCGCGGCACTGCCGACCATTGTGGCGCCTGCTGGTACTGGTTTGACTACCACTGCATTCGAGCCGATTTTAGCGTTTTTACCGACAGTGAATGGCCCCAGTACTTTGGCCCCAGCGCCGACTGTTACACCATCTTCTAGTGTTGGATGTCGCTTGCCATTGTTCCAAGACACCCCGCCTAAAGTGACACCGTGGTATAAGGTCACATCGTTGCCAATCTCAGCGGTCTCACCGATAACGACACCGACACCGTGATCGATAAAAAGCGTCTACCAATCTTAGCAGCAGGGTGAATCTCGATACCTGTCATGATGCGCGAGCCGTAGGAGATCACGCGAGCGGCTAGTTTTTGTTCATTGTTCCAAAGACAGTGTGCACCGCGATGCAAAACAAGCGCATGTATCCCCGGATAAGTTAGGATCACTTCCAGACTATTACGCGCCGCAGGATCTCGGGTGAATACTGCATCAATATCTTCTTTCAAATCGTTCTTGATGGTAACAAGTGATTTGAACAATTTGGATGGCAATGACATAAAGCGTCCTATCTATTCGTCGGTAGAGTGTCGTTGCGAAAACAGCGATGTCTCTAATCTGTGGTCATAAAGTTCGGATAATCAGGAATATATATTTTCGCTAAGCTTCTGCAAGTTATAACAGCTTTATACCGCAAAATATAGTAAAAAGCTGTCAAATAAAAGCGAGCTGATAAGCAATGGCTTGTTTTAGTCTTTTG
This sequence comes from Psychrobacter sp. ER1, assembly GCF_048631835.1. NCBI lineage: Bacteria > Pseudomonadati > Pseudomonadota > Gammaproteobacteria > Moraxellales > Moraxellaceae > Psychrobacter > Psychrobacter sp. ER1. The sequence goes on from NZ_CP184640.1 coordinate 1,393,430, forward strand.
ATAGTTTTGCAATCAAAGCGCTTAATAGCTGATATTCTTTTTGATCAAGCTGTAGGCGTGACCCAAGTCTAGACAAGCGTGATGGCAATGACTTCAGATGTTCGCTATTTGCTAGGCCACGCTGTACCATAAGGTCAGTGGTGCGCTGAGTGAGCTGTTGCAGCTGCTGCTGATTAATAGCAGGCTCATCCCATTGCTGACGCAAATTCACATTGATTGTCGATTGGGCGTCTGTGCCTGTATCCGAATCTAGACTATCAGCTGTCTGAGTGTGCGTTTGAGCATAAGCAAAAATAAAACTGGCGATGACTTGCACCGCTGATGCGACATTTAGCACAGGGTAAGCAGGATTGGCATCGATTTGAATGTGATAATCGGCATAAGCCAATTCTTCATTGGTCAATCCACGGTCTTCACGTCCAAACAGTATAGCAATATTTGGTTTGTTAGAAGTAGCAGCAGATGAGGTATCAACATTACTATCGTCTGCACTTAAAGCTGCCTGTGCATCGATAAAGTCAAACATAATCTTAGCGGCTTGTGTAGGTGTCACGACAGGGCGAGGTAAGTGACGGCTACGACTGCTAGCAGCAAATACCAACTGACACTCTGAGATAGCAGACTCTAAGGTTGGTGCAATCAAAGCTGACGATAATAATTCACTGCCACCCGCTGCATGAGACACACTGGTTTCATCAATCGGTAATTTGGGATCGACCACCGTTAAGCGAGAAAAGCCCATGGTATGCATCGCGCGGGCAGCCGAACCAATATTGGCAGGTAAAGTGGTATTAACCATGACCACTTGTAGGCAATCAAGGTAGTCGTTCACTGTGCGTGATGATACTGCTAATGAAGCGTCGTTACTCATTGTTATCCCAGTCTCTGATTGATTTCTTGTTCAGCACGGTGTAATGCAATGGCAATCTCTTCGATCAGGACGGCTTGCTCATTGATACGGCGCTCACGGCAATATTCTTGTAACTGGCTGCTAAGACGGACTAATTGAGTCGTACCCAAGTTGGCGCTGGCACCTTTTAAAGCATGAGCAGTTTCAAAACCATTGGCATTATCGTCTTTTTGATGAGCAATTCGCAGCGCTGCAACTCTTTGCTTGCTATCAGTAAAATATACTTGTATCAAATCAACAAAGTCTTCTTCGAGCAGGTCACGCATGTCCTCGAACTGTTCATGATTGATAATTTCTTCATCAGTTTGTCCGAGCATATTATTATTTGTAGTGTCATCCATCGTGGTTGTCCAATTTATAAAAGTTAAAGCAATAAGATTACTATAATGAATTTTTAAAACGTAATGTACGTCTTAGCTGTAATGGAAATGTAAGTTCTCTTCACTGACCAAAGTCTTTAATGTCTGCAGGTTGTCGTCATTTGGGTAAACACGCCAGTGCTCAGACAGTCCGACATTTGCGATGCCATAGACCTCATAAATGCTTAGCCCAAGTGGCAGACAATTATCATTGATAGAAGCGTCAGTATTACTCAGGGCGTTATTGGCATAACTGGCTGACATACCGTTTTGATTGGCCGCATCATGGTTCATGTCGCTCTCTAATGCCAATAAATCATTGCCGTTCTCATCATACAAGCTACCACCCATTGCAGGGTCGTAGACATTGTTACTGCTGCTACCTTGCTCGTCTTGCTCTTGGTTATAAGCCAGACGCGGCTCAGGAATAATGTCAGCTTGGGCTGATTTGAGTAATGGCTGTAGACGTGTGAGCAGATTAATATCACTACCGTGAACTTTGATACTGATTTTTTTGAGCCAACGTAGTCTCGCATCTACCATGCTCATGGCACTATCAAGACGTGCAAACAAACGTCCATCACGCTCACGGATACTGCCTTTGATGATGACGACTTCATCGATTTTCAACTGCTCTTTGACACGGTTAAAACGCTCAGCATAACAGCTGACCTCGAGTCTCGATGTACCGTCATCTAAAGTAATCACGTTACGATTACCAAAGTTGGCAATATCTATAATAAGCCCTGAGAAATAGCAACTGCCGTTATAGCCTGTATCGGTTAACTTATCGAGACGCGCACCAGAGGTATAGCGTTTTAACTCATCCAAATACTCATTGATTGGATGTCCCGTTAAGTACAGTCCCAAGGTGTTTTTTTCCGCTTTTAGACGGTGCTTGTCACCCCAGATTAGTTCTGGCGTCATCACTAACGGCGGCGCTGCGACCACACCGTCCATTTCACCAAACAAATCCATCATACCGATTTCGCGGTTTTGACGGTCTTGCTCAGCGGCTTGTACGGCGCTTGGCAATTGACTCATCAAGGCACCGCGAATCTCGTAAGCTTCGTCGGCTGGCAAGTCAGGTCGTAGCGTGGCGGCAAAGTCATCAAAACAGCCAGCACTGACCAACGCTTCAAGCGTGCGCTTATTGACTTTCTTGATGTCCACACGGCGGCAGAAGTCGTATAAATCTTTAAAAGGGCCATCCGTGCGGCGGGCATCTACGATAGACTCTACCGCACCTTCACCCACGCCTTTGATTGCGCCAAGACCATAGATGATATTGGTTGGAGTATCGGCAACGAAGTGCCATTCACTACGATTGACCGAAGGATTGACTACGGTTAACCCAAAGTTTTCACGGCAGTCATTGATAAAGAACACGACGTTGTCGGTGTTGTTCATATCAGAAGTTAAGACCGCTGCCATAAATTCAGCAGGGTAGTATTGCTTTAGATAAGCCGTTTGATAAGCCAATACGCCATAAGCAGCAGAATGCGAGCGGTTAAAACCGTAACCTGCGAACTTTTCCATCAAGTCAAACACACCGCCTGACGTGACTTCATCAATGCCTTGTGAGGTGGCACCCGTGACAAAAATATCGCGCTGCTTCGCCATCTCTTCAGGTTTCTTTTACCCATCGCACGGCGTAGCATATCAGCACCGCCCAAACTATAGCCTGCCATCACCTGCGAGATTTGCATCACCTGTTCTTGATAGACAATAACGCCATTGGTGTTTTCTAAAATCGGCTCAAGATTGGGATGGTCATAAATGACTTCTTCGCGACCATGCTTACGGTCGATATACATTTCTACCATGCCTGCATCGAGTGGGCCAGGACGATACAGCGCACACATGGCGATGACATCTTCGATATTGGTCGGTTGTAATTTGGCCAGATACTTTTTCATGCCCATACTTTCTAGCTGAAAGACTGCTGTGGTTTTGGCATCTTGCAGCAGCTTATAGGCTTTGCTGTCATCTAGTGGCAAACCTTCCAAAACTAAGGCAGGTACGTTTTCTTTTGCACGGCGCAAATTGATGTTTTCAACTGCCGCATTAATGACGGTTAAGTTGCGTAGACCCAAAAAGTCAAACTTTACCAAACCAACAGCTTCTACATCGTCTTTATCAAACTGGCTGACACGGTGACCTTCATCATCACAGTAAATGGCGCTAAAGTCAGTGATCTTGTGCGGAGCAATCAATACACCACCGGCATGTTTACCGACGTTTCGGCAGACGCCTTCCAGCTTAATCGCCATCTCCCAAATCTCGATGGCATCTTCATAATCCATATTATCGGGATTAGAGATCAAGTCTTTGAGCTGTGGCTCTTGCTCAAGCGCTTGGCTCAGTGTGATGCCAGGCGTTTTTGGAATCAGCTTGGATATTTTATTGGCTAAAAAGTACGATTTGCTTTGTACACGTGCCACATCTCGCACGACCGCTTTTGCGGCCATCGTACCAAAGGTAATAATCTGTGAGACGGCATCACGGCCATAGGTTTGCGCGACATAATCAATAACGCGGTCACGACCTTCGATACAAAAGTCGATATCGAAATCGGGCATCGATACCCGCTCAGGGTTCAAGAAGCGCTCGAATAGTAGATCGTAATGAATCGGGTCAAGGTCGGTAATGTTTAATGCGTATGCGACCAATGAACCTGCACCAGAACCACGTCCAGGGCCTACTGGTACACCATTGGCTTTTGCCCAACGGATAAAGTCCATGACGATTAGGAAGTAACCAGGGAAGCCCATGGATAGAATAATATCTAATTCATATGCAAGGCGTTCATCGTATCTCTGACGGAAATCGCTCCAATTATCAGTACGCGCTTCGACAGGAAACAGCTTGTCTAAGCGCTGCTCAAGACCGCGTTGTGACTCGGCACGGAAAAACGATTCAATCGTCTCGCCTTCAGGCACAGGAAAGTCAGGTAGGACGTTAATACCAAGCGTTAAGGTGACATTGCAACGTGTAGCGAGGCGCAAGGTATTATCAATTACTTGCGGAATATCAGCAAATAATTGCTCCATCTGAGCTTGTGTTTTTAGATACTGCTCATCCGAGTAAGTCTGCGGACGGTTTGGGTCAGCAAGAACATAAGAGCCTGCAATACAAACGCGGGCTTCATGAGCATCAAAATCATCCTGCTCTAAGAAACGCACGTCATTATGCGCAATGATAGGGATGTTGTGTTTGGCACCTGAATGGATGGCTGCTCTAATAAAAGCATCTTCGCCTGAACGATTGGTACGCTTGATCGCAAAGTATAAACGATCATCAAATTTTGCCTGCCATTCAGTAAGTAGTTCATCGGCTTTTTCTGGCATCGAGCCGACCAATGCTTGACCCACGTCTGACTTTTCGGTGAGCAGTACAATCACACCTGCTGCATGCTCTAAGATATGACTGCGCTTGATAACTGGCGTGCCATGATTGACAGGATCAGCACGACCTTCGGTAAACCCGAGCGATACGATACGGGTAATGTTTTGATACCCTTCGTTATTCATCGCAAGTAAGGTAAGGCGTGTGTCTTCATTATCCATGATGACTTCACTGCCAATGATAGGCTTGATACCCGCACCTAAGCAGGCACGATAAAATTTCACCGTGGCATATAAATTGGACAAATCAGTCAATGCCAACGCGCGCTGGTTATCAGCCGCAGCAGCTTTTACCAGCGGCTTGATACGCACGATAGAATCGGTAATGGAATATTCGCTGTGGATGCCAAGGTGTACAAATGCCATAGAAGACTCTTACTGGTACGATCAAAGAAATAAGCTACCGATAAAATAATTGATTATTATCAATCAATTATGCTGATATCTAGTGGCCGACAAGACCTCGATAGCTATATTGATACGTTTTAAATGGGGTCGTCAATAATAGCATTATTTGCCGCAGACAGCCACAGGTTCAAAGGGTTTAATCTGAGAGAGTTAAGTCATTAAGGTATAAAAACTCGGTTATAGACAACAGCAAAAAGCCCTCAATACAACGAGGTATAGAGGGCTATGTGATTGATAATTAAAGGCAGTTTTTTAGTAACCAACCACTGCCGCATCGACAATACGTGGATCAGACGATCCATAAACACCGTTTGGTGTGAGCATGATCGATTGCGTAGATCCCATCGCGGATTTTGGACTGACGGTATGACCCATTGATTCGAGCTTTTTGACAGTATCAAGATTCAGTGCTTTTTCGACTCGAATCTCATCAGGTAACCATTGATCGTGGATACGCGGCGCATGTGTTGCCTCAGCGATATTCATATCATGGTCGATGACGTTAGATATAATTTGAGTGACAGTCGTGATGATACGACTACCACCTGGGCTACCAGTAACGATATAAGGTTTGCTGTCTTTGAATACGAGCGTCGGACTCATAGAAGACAGTGGACGCTTATTAGCTTCCACAGCATTGGCATCGCCACCAAGTAAGCCGTAGCCATTTGGTACGCCCGGTTTGGCAGAGAAATCGTCCATTTCATTGTTGAGCAAAATGCCCGTGCCATCCGCAACGAGACCAGTACCATAAGAGAAGTTCAACGTATAGGTGTTGGCTATCGCATTACCATCTTTATCAACGATAGAGAAGTGCGTGGTTTGATCGCTTTCATAAGGTAGCGGGTTGTTCGCTTTGATGGTAGATGCTGGCGTGGCTTTATTGGGGTCAATCAACGTACGCAGTTTGTCAGCATAAGCTTGTGAGGTTAGACCGCTGGCAGGTACATCGATAAAGTCAGCATCACCCAAATACTCAGCACGATCTGCATAAGCCAGTTGCATCGCTTCCGCCATTAAATGAATGGTTTGGGCGCTATTTTGGCCGTAGTCTTTGAGCGGATAGCCTTCTAAGATATTTAAAATCTGCACGATGTGAATACCACCAGAAGAGGGCGGCGGCATAGAGACAATCTCATAGCCACGATAGTCGCCTTTGACAGGTTCGCGAGCGATGGCTTGATAATTGGCTAAATCCTGCAGGCTCATGCTGCCGCCTGCTTCATTGACTGCTTTGACCAGTTTTTGAGCAGTCTCACCCCTATAAAACCCATCCGCACCTTGTGCGGCAATTAGCTTTAGCGAACGTGCAAGCTCTGGCTGTTTTAGACGTTCACCCGGTTGATAGGCGCTGCCATCAGACTTAAAAAACACTTTTTGGTACTTGGCCATTTCTGTAAGCGATCGCTCAGCGCCGTGAGTGACTCTGACAAGCCAGCAGTGACTTCTATACCGTCTTCAGCCAGTGCTATCGCTGGTGCCATAACTTGTCTGCGGCTCATCGTACCATGCTCTTCTAGCGCTTTTAGTAGTCCTGCTACTGTCCCTGGCACGCCAACGGCCAAGCCATGATAGCGAGACAAGTCGCTGACAGCATTGCCTTCTTTATCAAGGTACATATCGCGTGAAGCGCTACTCGGTGCTTTTTCACGGTAATCAAGCGCCACCGTTTTGCCTTGCTTGGCATCATAAATCATCATAAAACCGCCCCCACCGATATTACCTGCGCGCGGCAAGGTCACTGCTAGGGCGAAACCTACTGCAACGCCAGCATCTACCGCATTACCGCCGTCCTTTAAAATCTGTAAACCGATATCAGAGGCAAGCGCTTCTTGGGTAGCGACCATGCCGTTTTTTGCCCAAACTGGATGATGAATGGCGTCTTCAGAATAGATGGCTTGGTCACTATTAGTATTGTTAGCATTGTTCGATGTGGTGTTAAGGGTATTGGCCTTCGCTCGCGTGATGCGCTTGGTTTCAGAGAGTACCGTTGGACTATCAGCCATGATAGCCAAGTTTATGGCACTGGTATTGATTGATGTATTGTTGACTGTCGCATTACTTACTGAGGTCGTTGACTCTACAGCCTGTGCGGATATAGATAGCAGTAGCGTACTGGTAATGAGCACGGCGCTAGATTTGAGTAAGGTATTAGTTTTCGGTTTACGCTGCTGAGCGGTTCGATGGTGGCGAGATAATAACTGTGACATCGCAAAGTCCTTTTTACGCGAGTGGAAAGAATAGAGCTAGGAAATAGATAAGCCTAAATAGTAACGAAAATATGAAATAGTAGAAAGTTGTTTATTATCTTTTGTGGTGTACGCTTTTATAGCGCTTAGCTGTATCAGCTACATTTCAAATAAATGAGGCTAATTTTCAAGTAAATGAAGCTACTGATAAGACAGCAGTTATACAGAGAAAATTATTTATTAATGAAGGAGTTCTTTAAAAATATTCGCTAATATTACTAAATTGTAACGTCTTGTGATATAAATAACGGTACCAATGTACACTCATTATCGACTGTCTATTCATACAAAGAGATTACTATGTCATCACACCATATTAATAACCGCAATCGACAGCGCTACTCTGAGACTGCGCCTGCTTATTTATCTAGCACTGATCATAAAAACTATAATGGTAAAAATAACAATGGTCATCTATATCCAACCAGTAAATTGACTTCTATCGCACTGCTAGTTGGTAGTGCTTCACTTGTACTCGCAGGTTGCCAATCAATTCCAGCCAGCTCAGCTTCCAATCTGTCGTCGAATAGCAGTGCCTCTAGTACCATGATGGACTTTAGTGTTGCAGATGCCGCGCAGAGCCAACGTCAAGGTCAAGCTTTCACTGTCAGTCAAAACGCTCAGGCCGCGCGTTATGAGCAGCTGTTTGATCAAGAGAAGTATCCAAGCACCGAAAACCAAGCCAAATCACACTTGCTTGCAGCCATTCGTCAGCACTTGGCGACCGAGCATGTCGCAGTCGCCACAGCCAATTATCGCTCAGCACCATTCATTGACCCAGATAGTATCGACGCAGGAGCGAGTAGCTTGCTCAGAACGATCATAGAAACCTATGCGTATCAGCCTGAAGGAGTATATAGCGAAAGTGATGATGAGGCGCAAGCTGAGGCTAGAGCAGAAGTAGCAGCGGTAGGTGTAGAGTCGAATAAATGCAATGAAAACGAAGACGATGATGCTTATGAAGTCTGTGTGGTAGAGGGTATTAACTACGATTATGATGACGCAAAAAATTCGATAGAGTCCGGCTATCCTAGTGATTATGATCAATCTAGAGCAGAAGCTGAAGCAGAAAGAAGAGCCATTGCTGCTATATTGGCTGAAGCGGGGAGAATGAGCCGACGAGCAGTGATACCAACAGCGATAACGAGTATGCTTACGATATAGCAGATTATGATAGTAATGACCATGATGAATACAGCAGCAGTGCTGAAGGTATGCTCTCAGGGATGTCAGGGTTAAGTCCCAAGTCAATGGCTGCAAAGTATGAAGCCATGCAAATGGCAAAACAGCAAGCTAAGACAGAGACGGTAAATCGTGGCAGCCTACCAATGTCATCTACAGGTATGATTGGCAATATACTTGATATGTTCCACCGCACTCCTGAGCAAATAGCTGCATCCAATGCTTATCAGTATGAGCATTTAACATTCAATAGTGTCAGTCAATACCGTCCCAAGCAGCGCCAACTACAAAGCGTCTATAGCTACGACTACGCCACACCAACGATTAGCTCATCGATACAGATACCGTTAGCATTTGATTTTAATAGTAGCAGTGTCGTAGTAGATCCATCGGCCATCATGCCGATTGTTGCACTTGTCAACCCTGAGAATACGCCATTACCATCACATATGACCTCGCATACGGTGAGTTTTGGTTTGCCTGAAAGTATCACGGCACAATTGCCACCAACGGTGCTCTACGATGCGGTGCTCAATGCGATACAGAGCAGCATGGCTGAGCTGGCGCCTGAGCATTTTAGCGCAGTAGATATCAGTGGTGACACGTTTGCCAAAGAAGTCGGTGCGACTCGCGCAGTCAAAGTCTATTTTGGTAGTCAGCAAAGCGGTGAAATGATTGGTAAGACGCTCAAATATGTGACGAGATCACTGCAAGAATACGTAGATGCCAATCCAGATAAATATCCTGATGGTGCCGCACTAAAGACAGCACTTGCTAAAGCGCAATTATACAATAAAGGCTATCAAAGCGCGGATGTCGGTTCGCTATTGCAGCTGATCGAAGCTATCGGTCCTATCTCGTTTAATCAAATCAACTACTATTACTTAGACAGCTCAGATCGACTGCTGGCCAAGCAGCAACGTGTCAATATCGGTAGTGATTTTATGGGGTCGACCACAACCATGCTAAACCAAGTACGTTACGATAAAGCCAGCTTCAACCGTCATGCCTTGACTCCATTGCTTGCTCAGTCTTTTGGTCCAGACGCTACGCCTCCTATCGATGGCAATGCATGGATAGCTAAGCAGCGCGAGAAAAAGACAGATTACAAACGGCTCGCTATGCACGCTACGACTATCAAGATAGCGGTGTCGAAGGTGCTTATAGCAGTGATGAGTATGGTAACGATAATGACAATGGCGCAGACGCTGTCGATGAGAGCCGAGTTGACGATGCTCAAGATGATATGAATGAAGAATAGAAGTCAAATGACCTCATCTCATTGCATTTACGCTCATATCTATTAAGGATAAAAAATGAAAACAGTACATCACACCATTGCACAATGTATGCCATTTAAGACTAAAAATAATCTGCTAGTGACCAGCGCATTTTTGACAGGGGCACTGTTGTTAACAGGTTGCCAGTCTACCAGTTTGGGCCAGTCCAACACGGCGGCTGTAAAACAAGCACCTAGCATTGCCAAAAAACACTAGAGACAGCCCTGAAAAAACAGCGACGTCAGTCCTTTAGCTATCATAGCAATCTTGAGATTGGCAATAACCAACAATTTACAGATGCTGATACTGATACTGGTACGGAGAAAATGGCGGTATCAGACTATGTAGATGAACACTGCGAAGAAGCGCATGACCAAGCGTACGCCGCTCTAATCTTGCAAGCCGAACAGCAAAACAAAGATATCTTAGCGGTGGATTACGATACTAAGCGTGACAGCATAAGGCAGTCGTACTTTGAGTGCGTAGATGCCTATCATGCATGGGATGACCATCAATACGATAGCGATGTAAAAGTAGCACCAGATTATCAAGCGCTATTTGATAATTATGAAGATAAACAAAGACCGTTAGATAGGAAGAAAGCACAGTTATTAGATGAGTATCTATTAAAGCCGCTCTCTATCGACTCTCTAGGGATCTACCAACCGATGGCAGGCAAGGCTACGATGCTCGCTAGTGCGCAATATCAAGCACGTAATCATCACAGCAGTATCAACCAGCCTATTTATATGGATTTTAAAAACGGTGATATTTACCTATGGGCAGATAATTTTGCAATTCTAAACTCAGAATTGTTAGATGATAAACTCGGTACAAAATGGCAAAATAAGTGGTTAAAAATAGCCATTGATGATGGTACATTGCCTAAAGGATTTGGTGGTGAAGTGATAAAAAGCCACTTTGCGGCATTAGATGCGACTTATGATGCGGCTCCTGTCAGCCAGTTTAATTATGTTGCCCCTGACTCACTTGCTTCGCTGTCTCCAAAGCTGCCCGCGCACCAGTTATCGGCTATGCTACCAAGCGATCAAATCATTCGCCGAGTACAACGCTTTGGGGATTATCAAGCGTCGCAACAGAAATATATGCAGATTTTCTATGATCGGATCAGTGAAAAATACCCAGAGCTGGTACAAGAACCCGAACCGATGACAGCGTTTGAGTCGATTCAAAATCCAAAGGCATTTACCAGTAAGTCTATTGTACAAAAAATACTGGCTATGATAGAAGATCAAATGAATGAGGAAGCCACGACAGGTGAGGCCGTTGCCAATACAGAAGTACAGGAACTGTACGGGTTTGATAAACGTGGTCAACTCAAATGGGAGCACTTACGTCGTCAGTTGGACAATACTAGCGAAGCGAATAGTAATAAGGGCATGAGGATAGATGTGTTGCAGCAGTATTCTGCTATCAGCACTAAGGACTTGGCGTTTCCTAACTTACCAAGTAATGTGCAGTCGCCGAACGCTAGCAATAGCATTGATTTACGAAAGTATGCTCCAGAGCTGCTGCAATACTACCAAGATGGTAATGGCACGGCAGTAGGTAAAATGGTCTTTAACATGTTGCCGATAGTCAGAGAGCGTATTGGTTCGGTTGAGTAACTGATTAGAGTATTAATAAGTAGATAGAAAGCATTATTAGTTTTTGAACAGGATAATTTTGCATTAAAAAAAGCGCACCTATTAACGGCGCGCTTTTTTAGTTTATACGTATACAGCTGGGTAAAATAACACTTTTCCGGAGTGGTTTATTACATACCTTGCTGTGCACGATCACCACGTTGCTCACGATGGTCTGGACCACGACGGCCTTCGTCGTCACCTTTTCTATCTTCTTTCATTTGTGCAAGTTTTGCACGTTGCTCAGCAGTCAACACTTGAGCGATGGCGTGTTGTGTTTGTACACGTTCGATAAAGCGTTGCTTTTCTTTTGCCGCACGTTGATCAGCCAGACGGTTCAAAGCAGCAGTATTCAAAGTGCTGGCATTGGTCAGTGCTTGTATTTGCTGATCCATTTGCGCGCGTTCTGCTTGATGTTCTGCACGGTCAGCAGTGCGATCGCCACGTTTGTTTTGCATGATGGCTTTGATTTGCGCTTGCTGTGTCGCTGTTAGATCCAATTTTGACATTGGGCCTCTCATCGCGCCATCTTTGTGGTTCTTTTGCATTTGTGCAGTTGGCGTTGTATCAGTGGTTGCGTTAACGCTGGTGCAAGCCGTTACTGTAAATATGCTAGACGCTGCTAATACTGAGCCTAATAGTAATTTTTTCATCATAATATCCTTGATTACATTGAGTTTGGTTTAATAAACACTAAATTTTTATCTCGCAAGTAGCATTTGTTTAACGTTATCGCTCGTTATGGTCAGCCATCTTAGAAATGCAATACTTGCTGTTGATAGGAGTATATTACGACAGTTAAAGGTTACGAACATTTATGAAGTATTAAGAAAGGTAACGTTTCTGGTGAATTGGCAAGTGCTTGCCTGATAATATGGTTAACTACCGTCTACCGACAATAAAAATGCCACGGCGGCAATTTCGCTAACCATATCACAATGACACTTGTACGCGGATTTATTGCGTCATGATTACTATAGAGTGATTGGATTGAGTAAATAGAGATAAATAAAAATTAAAGGAGAGAAGCATGCCAAACATCCTGATAGGCGATGACGACGAAGAGTTGACTCAGTTATTGCAAGAGTACTTGGACAATCACGGTATTCGCTGTGACTGCGTGCATGATGGTGCAGCAGTCATACAACGACTCAAAGCGGTGGCACACGAAGAGACGGTCTATGATTTACTCGTGCTCGATATTATGATGCCAAAACTAGATGGTCTGAGCGTCCTGCGCCAATTACCAAATATTATCGATATCCCAGTCATTATGCTGACAGCAAAAGGGGAAGAGATTGATCGTATCATTGGTCTAGAGCTTGGTGCTGATGATTATATCACCAAACCTTGTAACCCTAGAGAGCTGCTAGCGCGTATCAATGCAGTAATTAAACGTACCAATACGACCGCATCAGAGCATACTCCGTTGCCAGAGAGTCGTTTGCATCTCGATCAAAACCAACGTGCCTGTCAGATAGATGGGGTAACGCTACAAGTCACTGGTACAGAGTTTGATCTGCTCGTGGCTCTGCTCAAACAAAAAGGGGAGGTGGTCAGTAAAGCATGGCTGTCAGAAAATGTCTTGCAGCGTGAGTTGCAGCCATTTGACCGTAGCCTCGATGTACACGTATCTCGCTTACGCAAAAAACTTCAACCTTTTCACGATGAGCCAATAAAAGCGGTGCGTGGTAAAGGTTATCAACTGGTACTGTAATGACGGACATATCGATGAAAGCTTCTGAGCAGACCCTCAAAAAATCACCTAAGTTTAAGGTTCGCATTACTCTGTTTTGGCGTTTGTTCCTGAGCCTATTACTGACGATTTTAATTACCTCTGTACTGTCCATCGTGGTAGAGCGCTGGCTAGCTGAAAAAGAGCTGACCTCTCGTATGGATGTGCAAATCGATAGCCTATTGATAAAGCGTGAAGAGATGGTCGCATCACTACGGGCTGGTGATGTGGAGTCTGTCAGGGAGATGTATCGTCAAGACCGCCAGCTGATGAATCAAATCAGAGTCTATGATGAGCAGGGCGCTATTATATTCCCGCGTTACCGTGACAAAGACGATCGCGCGCAAGGACAACTGCAAAGTGGTCGGCAGCTAATGGATCGTGCAATACAACCGTTGCAGCAAATACCACCTAGAGTAGAGAATAACGCTTATGGTGCAGAAGGTCGCAATGCTGACAATAGACTTCGTGAACACGACAATGAAATACCGAAAATTGAGCCGTCTTTTTGGCAAAAGTTCCTAAGACCAAGAACAGCAAGTAGTGCAGCAGTAGCTGATATCGATACTCGTCCTGAACTGGCCGATATGTCTGTTGAATTACCTGATGGTCAGTCAATTATCATACAGTTGCGTCCGCACTTGCGTTTTTCAGACGTAGTAGAGATACAGCACGGCAATTTTCCAATACGTTTGCTATTGATCGTTATCTTTAGTGTACTGGTCTGCATATGGCTCAGTCGTACGCTAACCCAGCGAATTGGTCGTGTACAACATACCGTACACCGTATGATTGATGGTAATTATCAAGCCAACCCAGAACTGTCCAAGATGGGCGATGATGAGTTGGGGCTACTTGCCAAAGACGTTGCCCATCTCTCGACCAGACTGGTTGACAGTGAGCTGGCACGTAAGCAAATGCTCAGTGATATCTCACATGAGCTGCGTTCGCCACTTGCTCGTCTGGATGTAGCGACTGAGCTGACTCGAGACTTTGCGCCCAATGCCAATCGTTATCTGGACCGTATCGATAAAGAATCTACACGAATGAATGAGCTAATTGAGCAAATCATTCATATTCAGTCTCTACAAATGCAGCAATATACCGTCGATAATTTGGAGAGTGAGGCAGTCGATATATCCGACACTATTAGTAATATCGGAGAGGATGTCTGCTTTGAATTTCAACATAAAGACGTGCATTGGCAATGGCAACCGCCTGTAGCCTCAGCGCTAGATGATTTGGCAGGATTTTGGACAGTCCAAGGTAATGCCGAACAGTTGTATAGTGCACTTGAAAATGTTATTCGCAATGCCTTTATGCACACAGCAGCGGGTTCGACAGTGATTGCGGAAGTCAAAGCAATCAAGATGGACAATAAGGCACCAGCCGTTCAAATTAATATAACAGATGAAGGCGGCGGTGTCGCAGACAAAGACTTAGAACGTATTTTCCATCCCTTTGTGCGGCTCGATACTGCTCGGCATCGTGATACTGGCGGCTATGGTCTTGGATTGGCCATTGTTCATGCTGTGGTCATGGCGCATAAAGGATATATCAATGCTCATAACCGCCAAGATGGTATCCAAGGGTTGGTGGTTCAAATAGTGCTACCTAGCAGATAAAAAGATAAATAATGTAGAAACAAATTATGTAACCAATATGCGCTTATCATGTATTTGCAATGTGTATAAGCGCATATTTAGTAGTAGATAAAAGCTGACTCTTCTTAAAATCGACGTAATTTATTATAAATAGACAAAAATGAAAAGTATTTATATTCGTTTATATGAATATAACCGACGAACGGTATCAAAATACGGATGAACGGCATTGTCTCTCTTTATATATTCGGTAATACTAATATATACAGAGAGTGATAAAGATTATACAAAACAGAACGTCTTATTCCTTAAAGACTAATACAACTGTTATTTGAACAAGGTCTCGTTATTATAAGCATATAACCGTTTTATTTTGTGATATCGACTCTCTGCAAAATGGATTTTAATTCTGATTTTTTAAATCTGACAAGTCTGTAAGGGAGTACGCATCATGAACCGCATCTATAAAGTCATCTGGAATGAAGCCTTAAATTGTTTTACCGCCGTTGGTGAATACGCGAAGGGACGTGGCAAATCTTCCAAATCGAGTGTTAGCTCTAACGCTACCATCAACACAACGTCTAACCTATCCGTTATCCATACGTTACGTCTGAGCACTATAGCGCTTGGGCTACTATCTGCTGGCTTTGGCATGCAGGCAAATGCATTGGGTACTTACTTTGTTGGAGACGACCCAACACCTAGAATACATACCAATTCATTCCTTCATCAAACACTAACGGTGCAGGGTGGAGAAACGGTCATTGGTGATCCAAATACCAAAAATATCAGCGTGACTGCTAATAGGCATGATAAGTCGCTAACGATAAAGCTTGATGAAAATATCGACTTAGGGACTGATGGCAGTCTCAAAACGGGTGATACTTTAGTTGACAATTCAGGTATTAAGATTACAGCCATAAATCCAGCCAATAGTGTCACTTTGAGCAGTAGTGGTCTAAACAATGGTAGTAATAAAATCATTAATGTAGCCGATGGCGACGTTATGGTAGGGAGCAAAGATGCAGTTAATGGCTCGCAACTTCATAGCTTAGCCAGTACGGTTGCGGCTAACAAAACCAAGTACTACAGTGTGAACAGTGGTGCTACAGGAAACAAAAACAACGATGGTGCACAGGCACTAAATGCCATGGCTATGGGTGGTAATGCCTTAGCGACGGGTGGACAAGCCATTGCCATTGGTAGTGGAGAGAGTGGTCAAAATACCGTAGCTAGTGGTGAGCAGTCTATCGCCATCGGTGCCAACGTTGTATCAAGTGGTAACTCGTCTATCGCCATTGGTGGTGATGACTTAGATGACGCCTCAAAGGTAAGTGGGGTTAATGCATTATTCAACACTTATACAGGCAGTACAGGCGGACTTGTTACAGTTGGCGATTACAGTAATCACACTGAATCTAATGGAGCAGCATCTGTTGCTATTGGTGTAAAAGCCCATTCCAAAGGCAATCTTTCTACTGCTGTTGGTGTACGTTCAAGCTCATCAGGACAGGCATCTTCTGCCTTTGGTATGGGATCGTCAGCAAGTAAAGATGGTTCGGTTGCTTTAGGTGCAGGTTCCACCACGCTTAATAATGCCACCTACCAAGAGAAACTTACTATTGGTAATAAAGATTATTTTTATGTTGGTGCGACCAATGATAAAGGAGCACAAGTCTCTGTTGGCTCAAAAGGACGTGAGCGTCAAATCAAGCATGTCGCTAGTGGCGAAGTAAGTTCGGGAAGTACTGATGCAGTGAATGGCAGCCAATTACATGCAACCAATGAGTCTGTTAAAGATTTGAGCACTACGGTTGTGGCTAACAAGACACATTATTATAGTGTTAAAGATGGTGGAACTCCTAAAGCCAACTATAATAATGACGGTGCGATAGGCAATAATGCGATGGCAGCAGGAATAGGTGCTGAAGCGAAAGGTGATCAAGCCACGGCAGTTGGTTATAAGGCGAAAGCAGTCGCTTCAGAGAGCACGGCCATAGGTAGAGAAGCTCTAGCTGAAGGTCATAGATCTGTTGCCTTAGGTTATGCTGCAAAGGCAAAAGGGCATCAAAGTGTCGCAATCGGTGATAATGCAGAGACTCAAGCAAGATCAGCTGTTGCTATCGGTCTTGGTGCAAAAGCTTTCAACGGTAGCTCGACGGCAATAGGTAACGGTGCAGATACAAAGACAGCCACGGACGCCATTGCTTTGGGTACTAACGCTAATGTCGAAAACCGACATGGCATTGCTATGGGTATCGGGGCTACTTCTGTTGGTGACAGTGCTTTAGCTATAGGCAGTGGCTCTCAAGCCAATGGTCTCTATACAGTAGCTATGGGTAAGGATGCGCAAGCATTGCACCGTGAAGCAGTAGCTATCGGTAAAGGCGCAATTGCAAAGAATGGTATAGCCGTTTCTATTGGTTCAGAGAATACCGCTAGTGGTGATGGTGCAGTAGCTATTGGTGATCCAAACGTAGCGACTGGTGCAGGTGCAGTAGCAATAGGTAAGGATAATACGGCCACTGGTATAGGCGCTATAGCACTGGGCAACGAATCTTTAGCAACCAAGGATAGCAATATAGCCTTAGGAAACAAAGCACAGGCGACTGGAAATCAATCCATTGCGCAGGGTAGTCATGCAAAAGCTCTAGGCGACCGTTCAGTGGCTTTAGGTGAACGTGCACAAGCTACTACGTTGACAGGTACTGCTATTGGCTCACGTACGCTCGCTAGTGCAGTACAAAGCACGGCAGTTGGTGTTGGTTCTAAGGCTACTAAGCAGTGGGCAACAGCTACAGGATTTAGTTCAGAAGCAAATGGTATTAGCTCTGTGGCTTTAGGTGATCGAAGCGTAGTGGATGGAAAAGAATCGATTGCGATCGGTAAAGGTAATACAGTGAACGGCACTAATTCAATTGCTGTGGGTACTGGTCATACTATTGCTGGAAATAACTCAGGTGCCTTTGGTGATCCTAATATTATTAGCGGCAGCGGCAGTTATGCGGTTGGTAATAACAACAATATTGCTAATAACAATACTTTTGTTCTAGGTAATAATGTTGGCACAACACAAGACAACAGCGTTGTGCTAGGTAGCTTATCTACTGATCGTGCTGCTACGACTGAAGCTGGCGTTACCATCAACGGAAAAATTACACTTATGTTGGTCAAGGCTCTGCTACAAATGGTGTCATGAGTGTTGGTTTTGTTGGTGGCGAACGTCAGATAATTAACGTAGCTGCAGGTGCTGTGAGTGCAAGTAGTACAGATGCCATCAACGGCAGTCAGTTACATGCCACTAACGAAGCAATTGATGATTTGAGCGGTACAGTTATCGCCAACAAAACCAAGTACTACAGTGTGAACAGTGGTGCTACAGGAAACAAAAACAACGATGGTGCACAGGCACCAAATGCCATGGCTATGGGTGGTAATGCCAGTGCTACAGGTGGTCAAGCCATTGCCATTGGTAGTGGAGAGAGTGGTCAGAACACCGTAGCGAGTGGACAACAGTCTATCGCCATTGGTGCCAACGTTGTATCAAGTGGTAACTCTTCTATCGCCATTGGTGGTGATGATTTAGATGCTGCCTCAAAGGTAAATGGGGTTAATGCATTATTTGACACTTATACAGGCAGCACAGGCGGACTTGTTACAGTTGGCGATTATAGTAATCACACTGAATCTAATGGAGCAGCATCTGTTGCCATTGGTGTCAAAGCCCATTCCAAAGGCAATCTCTCTACGGCTGTTGGTGTGCGTTCAAGCTCATCTGGTGATGCCTCTTCTGCCTTTGGTATGGGATCTTCAGCAACCAAGAAAGGTTCAGTGGCACTTGGTGCGGGTTCAACCACACTCACCGATGCGACTTACCAAGATAAGCTTACTATTGGCAGTAAGGATTATTTATACGCTGGTGAGACAAATGATAAAGGGGCACAGGTCTCTGTTGGCTCAGAAGGAAGTGAGCGTCAAATTAAACATGTTGCTAGTGGTGAGGTGAGTGCATCCAGTACCGATGCGATTAACGGTAGTCAGTTACATGCAACCAATGAGTCTGTTAAAGATTTAAGTACTACGGTTGTGGCTAATAAAACGCACTTCTATAGTGTCAATAGCACGGATTCGACCCGTGGCAATTATAATAATAATGGTGCGACTGGCGTTGATGCGATAGCAGCTGGGGTTAGTGCTGAAGCGGAAGGTGAACAAGCCACGGCAATTGGTTATAAAGCGAAAGCCGAAGGCGACCGTTCAGTGGCTTTAGGTGAACGTGCACAAGCTACTACGTTGACAGGTACTGCTATTGGCTCACGTACGCTCGCTAGTGCAGTACAAAGCACGGCAGTTGGTGTTGGTTCTAAGGCTACTAAGCAGTGGGCAACAGCTACAGGATTTAGTTCAGAAGCAAATGGTATTAGCTCTGTGGCTTTAGGTGATCGAAGCGTAGTGGATGGAAAAGAATCGATTGCGATCGGTAAAGGTAATACAGTGAACGGCACTAATTCAATTGCTGTGGGTACTGGTCATACTATTGCTGGAAATAACTCAGGTGCCTTTGGTGATCCTAATATTATTAGCGGCAGCGGCAGTTATGCGGTTGGTAATAACAACAATATTGCTAATAACAATACTTTTGTTCTAGGTAATAATGTTGGCACAACACAAGACAACAGCGTTGTGCTAGGTAGCTTATCTACTGATCGTGCTGCTACGACTGAAGCTGGCGTTACCATCAACGGAAAAAATTACACTTATGTTGGTCAAGGCTCTGCTACAAATGGTGTCATGAGTGTTGGTTTTGTTGGTGGCGAACGTCAGATAATTAACGTAGCTGCAGGTGCTGTGAGTGCAAGTAGTACAGATGCCATCAACGGCAGTCAGTTACATGCCACTAACGAAGCAATTGATGATTTGAGCGGTACAGTTATCGCCAACAAAACCAAGTACTACAGTGTGAACAGTGGTGCTACAGGAAACAAAAACAACGATGGTGCACAGGCACCAAATGCTATGGCAATGGGTGGTAATGCTAGTGCTACTGGCGGGCAAGCTATTGCTATTGGTAGTGGAGAGAGTGGTCAGAACACCGTAGCGAGTGGACAACAGTCTATCGCCATCGGTGCAAACGTCGTGTCAACAGGGCATTCTTCTATCGCCATTGGCGGCGATGATCTAGATGATGCCTCAAAAGCCAACATCGATGGAACCTCTGTATCCACACTCAATGGTGGTGATGTCAATACTACTTTCTTCTCCTATACAGGTCGTGATTTGGTTGAGACGCCGCGCTACAAGGTAAACACCGAGTCAGGTGGTGCCGCCTCTATAGCTATTGGGGCAAAGTCGTTATCTGAAGGTGCACTATCTACCGCTGTTGGCGTACAGTCCTCTTCATCTGGTGTTGCGTCTTCTGCCTTTGGCATCGGTGCTTCAGCAAGTGAAAAAGGATCAGTCGCACTTGGTGCAGGTTCAGTGGCCAATGTTGCAGGTGGCGCTATAGGTTATGATCCAACAGGTAATAATGATGCTGCAATCATAGCAACCCAAAGTGGCGCAAGTTATGGTGCTGTTTCAGTCGGGACCGGAGAAGCGGGTGGCACTCGTCAGATTGTCAATGTCGCTGCCGGTACCAATGACAGCGATGCAGTGAACGTATCTCAGCTAAAAGTGGTCACAGAAACGGCTAATAGAGGCTGGGATATCAGTGTACAAGGTGACAGTGCTACCGCAAGTACGGTAGAGCCTGGTGACTCAGTGGACTTCAATAGTAAAAATAGCAATATCACCGTCTCCAAAACAGCAAACAGCAATGATGTCTCGTTCGAGCTCAACAACAACCTAGATCTAGGCAATAACGGCAGCGTTACCACTGGTAATACTCAGGTGAATAATGCAGGTGTTACTTTATATAATGGTGATAATAACCAAGTAGCATTGACTAACAATGGTCTGAACAATGGCAACAATAAAATTACTAATGTTGCTGATGGTTTGATTGATGATAATAGTAAGGATGCGGTTAACGGTGGGCAGCTCTTTAAGACTAATAATGAAATTGCCAAAGGTATCAAATTCAACGTCAATAATGGTCTCAATAGAACCTTTGCTTTAGGGGAGGAAATAAAATTTGACACTGATAGCAACTTAATTACAACTCCACTCTCTACAGGCGACGGTATTGAGCTTAGCTTAGCCCCAGTGATGAACATTGGTACTGCTAGTCCAGTACAGATCAATGGTGATACAGGTACGATCTCAGGTCTAACTAATAGAACCTTTGATTCAACGACAACTTACACTGGTGGACAGGCAGCTACTCAAGAGCAGTTATCAGGGCTTAGTGGCACTATCATCGACAAAGGCTTTAGCATCACCGCTGACAACGCTTCATTAGCCCTTGGTGAAACTGAAGACAAAGTCAAACTCAGTGAAACGGTTAAATACACCAGTGCAGATGGCAGTATCGTCACTACAGTGGCAGATAATGAAATCGACTTTGCATTGGGCGACAACCTCAATGTTGGTGGAGCAGGTCAAGACGGTGAAGATGGTGTAGATGGCTTCATCGGTGTGAATGGCGCAGACGGTGCATCTGGCGTGGCGATTAATGGCGCTGATGGCACAATCGGTCTAACGGGTCCTGCAGGGATAGACGGTGTGAGTCCAACGCTGACCATGCGTCCAGAAATCCGGCCTGGCGACGTATTTGATGATGACACAGACGTCACTCGCTTAAGTTACGAAGATGTTGACGGTAACAGTCATACCATAGCGACGTTAGAAGATGATGGTTTACGATTCTCTGGTAATGACAATCCAACTGTTGGTTATGTCACTCGCAACCTAAACAAGGAGATGCAGATTGTTGGTAGTAAAACAGCTATTGGTACATATTCATCAGGCAATATCAATACGATTGCGACACAAGATGGTGGTATTGAGATTCAAATGGCTGATTCACCGAAGTTTGGTGAGGTAGTCATCAATGCTGAAAATACCGGTAAAATCACGGGTCTTGCTGCTGGTGAGGACGATACTGATGCCGTCAATGTCTACCAGCTCAATCAAACCAATTCTACTATCAACCAAGGTCTAGACTTTGGGGGTGACAGTGGTACCGATGTCAACCGTAAACTTGGTCAAAAGCTAACTGTCAAAGGTGGCGATACTATCAATGCTGATCCAGCAACAAAAACATCAGTGTTACCGCTAATGGCGCAGATACCTTGACTATCAGATTGGATAAAGATATTAATCTTGGTAATACAGGCAGTGTTACCACTGGCAATACTCAGGTGAATAATGCAGGTATTACTTTATATAATGGTGATAATAACCAGGTAGCACTGACTAACAATGGTCTGAACAATGGCAAAAACAAAATTACCAATGTTGCTGATGGTTTTTTGAGTGATATTAGTAAAGATGCGGTTAACGGTAGTCAGTTGTTTAAGACCAATAACGAGATTGCTAAAGGTATCAAAATTGGTGACGGCAATAGCGATAATGATCAGCAATTTGCATTAGGCGATACCATAAATGTCACAGGTGATAGTAATCTGACTACTGTCGCTTCTGCGACTGGCATCCAAGTGAAACTGAATAATCAGTTAGACCTCGGAGATGATGGCAGTATACAGATAGGCAATAGCATCATGAGTGATGCAGGCTTTACCTTCGTTGGAAATGGCGTGAATAGAATGGTTTCGCAGGTCTCATTGAGTAGCCGTGGTCTAGACAATGGAGGCAACACCATTCGCAACGTTGGGGAAGGTGTGCTAAATACGGATGCTGTTAATGTTGGGCAGCTAAAAGATGTCGCCATTGCCTTGGATAAAGGTTGGGGCATCACCGCTCAAGGTGATATCGCTACGATGGTAAAACAAGGAGATGCTGTCGACCTTAGTAGTAAAGACGGTAATATCAAGGTATCTCGGAAATCAGTGAGTGATGTGGCTGCTTTCGATAGTAGTCCATCACTACAAGCTGCAGCCATACCTACCAATGCTAATGATATTAGCTTTGATCTGAACCCAGATATTACTTTGAATAGCGTAACCACTGGTGGTACGGTTATGAATGACAATGGACTGACCATTGCAGGTGGTCCAAGTGTTACGAAAAGTGGTATTGATGCCGCTAATACCAAAATTACCAACGTTCAAAATGGGGAAGTTTCGGCGACAAGTCAGGACGCTATAAATGGTGGTCAGCTTTACGCCCAAGGAGCTGGTATCAGTAGTATTATCGGTGGTGACACTGTTTATGATGCCGAAGATGGTACTTTTACCAACAGTGACATTGGTGGAACGGGTGAAAGCAATATCGATGGTGCGATTGCTTCTATCAGACAAGGCACGATTGAAATTAGTGAAAATGTGCAAATTAACACAGAGAGCATTACCACTAATACAACCAATATCGCGACCAATACGACAAATATTGCTACGAATACCAGCAATATCACGACCAATACCACGAATATCAAAACCAATAAAGATAAGCTAGATGCTGGACTCAATTTTGGCGCAGACAGTGGTGCCAATATTAACAAACCAATTGGCGATGAGAGTGTCCTCAGTTTCACTGGTGGCAATAACATCACCACCACAGCAGATGGCAGTAGTATTAAGTTTGATCTAAACGGTAATATCAGCGTTGATAGTGTCACAGTTGGGACAGCGATTATCAATAGTGAGGGCATCAGTATGCAAGATGGGCCAAGTATGACGTCTCAAGGTCTATATGCTGGTAACCAACGTATGACTGGTGTCGCCGATGGGATCGAAGCAACAGACGCCGTCAATTATAGTCAGCTTAGCGCGCTTGATAGTCGACTCAATAACAATATGAGCGATCTTGGCTACAAAATTGACGAAGTAGAAGACGATGCAAACGCAGGTATCTCAGCTGCGATGGCAATGTCGGCAATGCCTCAAGCTTATATCGCAGGTAAGTCATTGATCGGTGGCGGTGTTGGTACCTACAATGGAGAGAGCGCTGTAGCAATTGGTTTCTCTAAATTATCTAATGATGGTCGCTGGGTCATCAAGGTAAATGGTACAGCAGATACTCAAGGCAACGTAGGTGGGGCAGTTGGTGCAGGTTTCCATTTTGATTAACAAAACCTTTCGACTGTAGTTATCGATAGACTATAAAAAAGCAAGACATTGGATGTCTTGCTTTTTACGGCTTGATAAAGGGTGGTTAACTAGGGTATATCATCAATTAGCACATTAATACATTTAGTGGCCTTAAAATAGCAAGTTTTGTCAAACAACGAGTTCTTCTTTGTTTGGCTACAATTCGTCTTATTTTAGGGTCCGTAATCTAAATTATGACATGCCCTAAGAATATAAGTAGCGTGCTGTTCAAAAAACTGTCTCAAATTAGGCATCACGTTTCGGCGCATCAGGTTGCATCATAGGATCCGCATCTGCAAATGCTTTTAGTGTACGGCAATGAGTATCAATAGCGACGATACTAGGATAAGCGCTTAAATCTACTTTGAAGCGGCGAGCAGAAGAGACTTGCGGAATCAAATAACAATCTGCGAGAGTAGGACTGTCCCCATAGCAGAACTGTCCGCGATTGTTATCCGCTGCCAAACGTGTCTCTAAAGCGGCAAAACCTTCACTGATCCAGCGATTGCACCATGCAATCACATCTTTCTCGTCTACTGACAGCTCATTGCGTAGGTACTGTAAAATGCGGCGATTATTAATTGGGTGGATGTCGCAACCAATCATGGCACTCAGCGCGCGCACCTGCATACGCCCAACAGCATCGTTAGGTAATAGTACGTGCTCAGGGTAGACCTCTTCTAACCACTCCAAGATAGCTGGACTTTGATATAATAATAAATCGTCAGCTTGTAGGACAGGTACTAATCCTTGCGGGTTAATCGCTTTAAAGGCAGACTCTAACTGTTCATCCTGTGCCAGATTGATCGTGATATCATTGTAATCTAAGCCTTTTAGATTCATAGCGATACGAGTACGGTAAGACGTGCTACTACGAAAGTAGCCATAAAGTGTCATCATGATTCATGTCCTTATGTAGATGTGTTTTATAAAGATAAACATTATGAAGTAGGATCTGTATCTCATCGATATTTGATCGGGTAAACCCTTATTGAACAAACCACTAACAAGCAAAATTAAAAAATAACCAAGCACACCAGAATCGAGCAAATCATGCCAGCAGACAAACCCCTTATAGACAGTTCTATCAGCAGTAAAAACCAAAGTGGGGTTCAGTCGCTTGAGATTGGGTTGTCGATTCTAGATGTGTTGATCGATCGCAATGAGCCTATGATGCTAAAGGATATCGCTGAAGCCATGCAAATGCATCCAGCAAAATCCCATCGTTACTTGGTCAGTCTCATCCGCAAAAACTACGCGCGTAAGCTTGATGATGGTCGCTATGGGCTTGGCGATAGAGTCAATGCATTGGCATCACTAGGACATACTGGACTCAACCAAAACAATCTTTTGGCACGTCTCACGCAAGTGGCTAACGAAATCAAAGACACGTTAAATTGCGGTGTGCAAATTGCCAAATGGTTTAGCGAAGGCCCAATTATCATTCAGTCCGTTGAGCCAGACAGTCCGATTAGCATCATTACTCGCATCGGCTCACGTATGCCTCTGACAACATCGGCCACAGGGCAGTTATTTGCCAGTTATCAACCTGATGCTGTCATTCAACCATTGGTCACAGCTGAATGGCATGCGAGTAATACCGCCGCAGATATGGCCGAGAAGTGGCAGCACTTTACCCAGCTACAGGCCAAAATTCGTACTCAAGGCTATGCGACAGTGACGGGCGATATGCTTATGGGGATTAACGCTATTACGATTCCTGTTATATTGCCACAGCTTGCCAGTAGTGCTGATAAACCATCTACGAGTAGTGACAAAATTGCTAGTGAAGATCTATTGCTAGAATATGCTATTACTATCATTGGGACGATAGAGCAATTGCCTATGAGTGAGCAACATAACGTGATTAAGCAAATACTGGCGATAGCACAGCGTTATCAAATTGCATAATTAGAGTATCTTTAGAGAATTTATTTCTAAAGATGCTCTAATGTTCTGTGTCACTCGCCGACAGGGGCAACTTCGCGTGCTTCAGCTAACTCATCACTATGCAAAAACTGTGTATGTGCAGGAGCGCGTTTGGTACGAGACCACTCATCTAGCATGTCTTGCTTGATGGCATCTGTAATCATCGAGACTTTATCTTCTGAAGTTGGATCGTCATAGGTTAGCTCTAGACGATGACCATTAGGGTCAAAGAAGTAAATCGAGTGGAATATACCGTGATTGGTCACGCCAATGACATCGATGCCTGCATTTTCTAAATGCTCTTTGGCAACGATTAGCTCGTCACGGTCCTTAACCTTTAACGCTAAATGTTGCACCCAGCTTGGGGTATTCGGGTCAAAGCCCATCTCAGGTTGGTTGGGTACTTCGAAAAATGCTAAGACATTGCCATTACCAGCGTCCAAAAAGACGTGCATATAGGGGTCAAAGGCTTTGGTCGAAGGCACATGGTCTTCTGCGAATGCTAAGATGAAATCCATGTTTAGATTTTTTTATACCATTCGACGGTTTCTTTGGCATCTTTGCAGCGGTAAGCCACATGATGGATTTTCTCAATTTGAAAGCTCATATCAATGTCCTTTTGATAAGTCGTGTCACTCATTTAGCTTTATTCACATAACGATGAGTAGGTGAATGCGTTTGTTTTCCTATCCGCCTGCATGAGAATTTTCACGCCTATTTTGCTATTTCTCTATCTATGTTATTTCTTAAATGCTATTTATCAGTCATTACTTTTCAAATACTACTTGTCAAAATCAAAGCTCAGTGCTGGTAATACCTTGCCGCGTACTTCACCAAAGCCAACACGGATGCCGTCTTTTTCGCTATAGCCTTTCATGATGACCGTGTCACCATCTTCGATGAAGCTGCGCGTCTCACCGCCTTCAAGCGTGACTGGTTTGGTAGCGTTCCAAGCAATCTCTAGCATTGAGCCATAAGAGTCAGGTGTTGGGCCTGAAATCGTACCTGAGCCCATCATGTCACCGACTTCAACTTTGCAACCAGTGATGGTGTGGTGGGTAAGCTGCTGTGTCATTGACCAGTACATGTACTTAAAGTTAGTCTCGCAAATGACCGTCGCTGTCTCTGCATCTTTAGGTAGTAACTCAACCGATAGATTGATGTCAAAGCTGTTGTCGCTCGCTTTTCCGTTTAGATAAGCAAGTGGCTTGGGTTCTTGTGTTGGACAAGCTGTTTTGAACGGTGCCAATGCATCCATAGTGACAATCCAAGGCGACACCTCGGAGGCAAACGTTTTGGCATTGAATGGACCTAAAGGCACATATTCCCACTTTTGGATATCTCGAGCTGACCAATCATTGAGCAAAACCATACCAAAGATATGATCAGCGGCATCATCTACGGCGATTGGCTGACCGATATGATTGCCTTTGCCAACGACAAATGCGGTCTCTAGCTCAAAATCCAAGCGCTTACAGGCTGAGAAGATAGGACGCTCATCAGGGCTAGGCTTTAGCTGACCTGATGGACGCACGATATCAGTTCCACTGACGATGACGGTGCTGGCGCGTCCGTTATAACCGACAGGCATTTCAGTCCAGTTAGGCAATAGGGCGTTGTTTGGATCGCGGAACATGGTGCCGACGTTGGTCGCGTGCTCTTTCGATGAATAGAAATCGGTAAATCCCGGTACTTGCACTGGCAAATGCATGGTGACGTCTGCCTGCTTAAACAGGGCTTTGTTCTGAAAGTCTGCATTGTCACGTAAGGTGTCAGTGTCGCTAGACAGCAGTGTCTGAATGGTCGTGCGTGCCTGCGTCCAATTGTCTCGACCAGAATCAATAAAAGCATTTAGCGTAGATTGGTTAAAATAAGGACCACCGTCTAAACTTAATAGTCCTTCTGTCTCTAATACAGACAAGTCGAGTACATGCTTACCAATGGCAACACCTGCACGGCGCTTGTTATTATCAGCAGCGTCTTTAGTCTCGCTAAAGATACCATAAGGGAGATTGTGAATAGAAAAGTCAGAGTCAGCAGCGATATCGATAAAAGAGGTGAGGGTGCTGTCAGTCATTGACATGATTTGCTCCTTGCTAATATAAATTATGAATTACGTTATAATTAATTACTTACGTATAATGTAATTTATTGATATATGGATTGCAAGTTTTTTGTGCAACGTCTTTTGTGAAAAGGCTGCTTTGAAAAGTTGTTGCCGTTGTTTGACTAAAGGGTTTTAGCTAAACGGTTCTGACTAGATGGTTTTGATTAAATGCTAGGCGCAAAAAAGGCCGCGCAATCGCTCAGCCTTTCTTATCTATGTTTATTTTTTATAAAGTTACATATTGAGGAACATGTTAAGTAACTTGGACTAATTAATCTTTTAAGACGTCTGCCATGGCATTGGCCACATAGTCGATGTTGCTGGTATTTAGGCCAGCCACACACATACGTGAGTTAGATACCATATAGATACCAAACTCAGTCTGTAAACGCTCGACTTGCTCAGGCGTCAAGCCAGTAAAGCTAAACATACCGTTTTGACGAGTGATGTAATCAAAGTTACGGTGAGGGATTTTGGCTTCTAACACTGACTTTAGCTTTAGGCGCATGGCTTTGATACGGTCGCGCATCGCATAAACTTCGCCAACCCACTGCTCATGTAGTGCTTCATCATTCATGACGATATCGACCACGCGTCCACCATGTGATGGGGGCTTGAGTAAATACGGCGTACGGTTGCGTTAAGTTGACCGAATACGCGCTCGGTTTCGTCTACGGCTGGGCAGACGACTGATAGGCCGCCGACGCGCTCGCCGTATAGCGATAAGTTTTTAGAGAATGAGTTGCTAACAAACAATGGGAGGCCCATCTCAACGGCTTTACGAATAGCGTAAGCGTCGCTGTCCATGTCTTCGCCAAACCCTTGATAAGCGATGTCCATGAATGGAATCAGCTCACGTGCCTTCACGACGTTGAGTACAGTATCCCATTGCGCTTGGGTCAAATCCATACCGGTTGGGTTATGACAGCATGGGTGTAGCAAGATGACGTCGTTTTTGTTCAATGTCTCAAAAAACGCAATCATTTCCTCAAATTTGATACTGCTGTTGGCTTTGTCGTAGTACGGGTATTTACCGACTTCTACATCAGAGCCTTCAAAGATAGCAATATGGTTGCCCCATGTTGGATCGCTCACATAGCACTTAGCTTGTGGGAACCAGTCATGGATAAACTCAGCACCAACTTTCAATGCGCCAGAACCACCGATTGTAGCGATAGTAGCGACCAAGCCGTCTTTTAAAATCTGGGCGTCTTTACCAAATAGTAATTCCTGACAGCCTTTACGGTGGCCTGGCAGGCCTGCCATTGGCAGGTATGGACGCGGTGCGATAGGATCAGCAATACGCTCTTCGGCTGTTTTTACACAGTCGAGTACAGGCAATACGCCATTCTCATCATAATAAATACCAATGCCTAAATTGACCTTGTTAGGATTGCTATCTGCTGAGTATTTTTCCATAAGACCTAAGATTGGATCACCAGCGTAATAATCGATACGTTCAAACATGCCATTTCCTTATAAAAATATAAATCGAGCAGCCGAAAATCATAGAGCAAATCGCGGCTGAACTCAACACGAGAGTGGGTTATATGAGGCAATTAATAAAATAAATAGCCAAATAGATTGTTTATCCATCTATCAAGCGCATTTGACATGCTATACGTCATTCGCTAGACGATGATTCAGAGTGATGTAGGTCGTTATAATGAGTCGCAAAATAGGTTTGCAAGAACTGCTTAAAAGCAATGGTCGCCGGAGAGAGCGCCCGTGAAGCACGTTGATAGATAAAGAATTGCCGCATTTTGACTGGTTGAGTGAGTGGTCGCATCAGTAGACCATTGGCGCTGACCCAATCAATAACTTCAGGCATATAGGGCAGACACAGCGTGATACCAAAGCCTTGACGTGTCATCTCAAGCGCGGTAGACATAAAGTTCACTTTGTAGCGGGCTTGTTGAATGTGAGCGGAGATAGAGTCGTCGAGCTCTGCGGTTACTTGCTCAAGGAACGGACCTTGCAAGGTAATTAGTGGCGTTTCTAATAAATCTTGCCAAGTAATTTCGTCTCTTTGTGCCAGCGCATGATTGTCTGGCATAACCACGCAAAATGGTAGCTGATACAACAGGTCAGCACCGATATCATCTTCAGTTTCTATAAAACCGAGCTCGGTACCAACCCCTAAATCGACTTCGATATCTTGGATATGCTTAAGCAAATTCTCGGCTGAACAGTCCAATAGTGAGACGCCGATATTTGGATATTCTTTGGCAAATTGAGCGATGACAGCAGGTAGGGAAGATGCTGCAAACTGTGATACCGCCAAGCGCACCTGACCTTGGGCCAAGCTGGTCAAGCTACTCGCTTCATTTTCAAACAGCTGCATCTCATTCAAGATGCGCCGCGCTTGCGGTAGTAGGTGCCGTCCTACTGCTGACAGAGACAACTGGCGAGTGGTGCGATCAAACAGCACGATACCGAGGCCAGTCTCTAATTCCTTAATCAATCCACTGACGGCAGATTGGGTCAAATACATCTGTTCGCTGGCGCGAGTAAAGCTGCCGTTGTCAGCGACTTTGATAAATGCGGTCAATTGGCGAATGCTGATATTCATAAGTAAACCTGATAAATAAATCATAAAAAACAATTAGTCTTATAAATAAAGCTAATCTAATATAAATACAACGTCAACAATAAAGATTGATTATTAATCGTTTTATAGACTTTCGCTAATAACCAACTTTTTACCACCAATTGAAATTAAGGATAATTACAATGGCAGATTTATTTGACAACCCAATGGGACTGAATGGATTTGATTTTGTCGAGTTTGCTTCTCCGCAGCCTGATGCGGTCGACGCATTGTTTAAGCAGCTTGGTTTTGCTCATGTCGCCAATCATCGTTCAAAAGATGTTGCTCTATATCGCCAAGGTGACATCAACCTTATCCTAAACCGCGAACCAAAAAGCCAAGCCAGTTACTTCGTTGAAGAGCATGGTGCTGGTGCTTGTAGTATGGGATTTCGTGTACAAGACGCCAAAAAGCATATGAGCGTGCTGTGGAGATGGGTGCGCAGCCAGTAGATGTACCAACTGGTGTGATGGAGCTTAGACTGCCAGCGATCAAAGGCATCGGTGGTTCACTAATCTATCTA
This sequence comes from Psychrobacter sp. ER1, assembly GCF_048631835.1. Classification (NCBI taxonomy): domain Bacteria; kingdom Pseudomonadati; phylum Pseudomonadota; class Gammaproteobacteria; order Moraxellales; family Moraxellaceae; genus Psychrobacter; species Psychrobacter sp. ER1. The sequence goes on from NZ_CP184640.1 coordinate 1,424,508, forward strand.
ATTGACCGTTATAAAGACGGCGAATCTATCTATGATGTCGACTTTGAGTTCTTTGCAGATATCGACAGAAACCCTGTCGGCTATGGTTTCAAAGTTATCGACCATTTAACGCATAACGTCTATCGTGGACGCATGGCGTACTGGGCAAAATTCTATGAGCGTATCTTTAATTTCCGCGAGATTCGTTACTTTGATATCAAAGGTGAGTACACGGGACTAACCAGTAAAGCCATGACCGCACCTGATGGAAAAATCCGTATTCCGCTCAATGAAGAAGCCAAACAGGGCGGTGGTCAAATAGAAGAATATCTAATGCATTTCAATGGCGAAGGTATTCAGCATATTGCGCTAGCCAGTGATGACTTGTTTACCAGCATCGATAAGCTAAAAGCGGCTGGTATTCCGCTTATGACCGCACCAAATGCTGCTTACTATGAAATGCTGAGTGAGCGTTTGCCAAATCATGGTGAAAATGTCGCTGACTTACAAACGCGCGGTATCTTATTAGACGGCACCACAGAAGGCGGCGCACCGCGTCTGCTGCTACAGATTTTCTCTGAGACCATCTTGGGTAGCCCAGTGTTCTTTGAGTTTATTCAGCGTAAAGGCGATTATGCAGATGGCTTTGGTGAAGGTAACTTTAAAGCGTTGTTTGAGTCGATAGAGCGCGACCAAGTACGTCGCGGCACAGTCGGTCAGCCAGAGACTGAAACGCTATAAAACCATCTAAAGCCTAGACCACATCTAACAAACGGACAAGACAAAAGGAGTTTGTGTTGTCCTTAATAGAGTATTACCTACAAGCACGACAGCAAAGGTAATGCTCTCATTGCGATAAAAGGAATACAGGCATGGAACGCCTATCACAGATAGATTCTCTTAATACTGCCATCGGTACCAATAGCGTTGCGACTAATAAGCAAAGTGACGATGCGTCCAGTCATTCTAACGCGACAAATAAAAAACAGCCGTATATCTCACACCAGCCCGATAACCATGGTCGTATTCACTATAGTGATGATGAGCATGCGATGTGGCAAGCGCTGCGGCACGTCAAGCGGAACAAACGCCCAATCGTGCGTGTACTGCATATTTAGAGGGTTTAACTAAGTTAAACCTACCGACCACACGTATTCCTCAGCTACGAGATATTGACGAGGTATTACAAGCGACCACAGGTTGGCAGACCGCCGCTGTGCCTGCATTAATCAGCTTTGGTAAATTTTTCAAACTACTGGCCAATAAGTCCTTTCCTGTGGCGACGTTTATTCGTCGATTTGATGATATGGACTATATTGAAGAGCCTGATATCTTTCATGAAATCGTTGGGCATTGCCCGCTATTGACCCATCCTGCGTTTGCAGCCTTTAATGAAACATATGGTAAGCTTGGTCTTAGCGCAACCAAAGAAGAACGCTGGTTTTTAGCACGGCTGTATTGGTTTACCATCGAGTTTGGATTGGTCGGCAGTCGAATAGAAAATCGTAGAATCTATGGCGGCGGTATATTAAGCTCACCTTCTGAAACGATCTACGCACTTGATCGGACGCCGCAAGAGCTTTCAATCGCTCAAAATAAGCCGCAATCTCAACCTCAGTCTCAACCTGAGCACCGAGCGTTTGATTTGCTCGATGTGTTGCGTACACCCTATCGTATCGATCAGATACAGCCGATCTACTATGTCATTGATGAATTAGATACCTTATTTGATATCGTTGATAGCGACATCATGGGTACGGTCAAAAAGGCAATTTCGCTTGGACTATTTGAGCCGACCTATCCAGAAAAAACTCGTTAAAAACGTCAATTCAAAATTAAACATGAAAACCAACACTTCAGTACGGAATATTGAGATAGCAGCAAAGCTATATCAACATGGATGTACGAGTATTAAAAAATAGCCACTATAAAAGGATTTTATTATGACAGCACTATCACAAAACAGCTGCGAAGCTTGCCGCATTGGCGCACCGAAAGTTGATGAAGCCGAAGCAAAAGAATTATTACCGCAAATTCCTGATTGGTCACTAATTGAGGTGGGTGGTATTCAGCAATTGCAGCGTCAGTATAAATTTAAAAACTTCGTCTCAGCAATGGCATTTGCCAATCAACTGGCAGACATCGCTGAAGCCGAAGGACATCATCCGGGTATATTGGTAGAGTGGGGTAAGGCTACGGTCACTTGGTGGTCGCATAGTATCAAGGGTTTGCATCGCAATGATTTCGTCATGGCAGCTAAGACCGATGACTTAATCGATAAGTAATAGGTTGCTTTACTAACAAGTCAATTTAATCGTACTTCTACCATTAAAATTAAAATTAAAATCAAACCCAATTTAGTGCCAGTATTTACTGGCATTTTAAGGATGTGTCATGCCACCAAAACCCCTCACCTTAATCAGTGCCAAGCTCGCCTTTATCATATCTGCCATCGTCATCGGTATCATGGGCATCACCATGATCGGCTTTGGCTGGGTACCGCACCTGTCTCTTATCTTAGCTATCTGTGTACTACTGGCTATCGGTATGACTAAAGGACTCAGCTTTGATGACATGCAAGCGCAAATGGCCTCAGGTGTCATGCGTGGTATTGGTGCCATCTATTTGTTCTTCTTTATTGGACTGATGGTGGCGGCTCTGATGATGTCAGGAGCAATACCTACACTGATGTATGTAGGCTTTCAGCTTATCTCACCTGAGTACTATTATATCTCTGCCTTTATCTTGACCTCTATTATCGGTATTGCATTGGGTAGTAGTTTGACGACTGCAGCTACCTTGGGCGTAGCCTTTATTGGTATGAGTAATGCCTTTGATGCCAATGTGGCGATAGCAGCAGGGGCAGTAGTATCAGGCGCGTTCTTCGGCGATAAGATGTCACCCTTGTCTGATACGTGTACGATTGCATCCTCTGTCGTTGGTATTGATCTGTTTGAGCATATTCGCAATATGATGTATACAACCGTACCTGCGTGGATACTGACAGTGATCTTGTTTTGGATGTTCTCAGGACAGACGACTAGTGCTGATTTGAGTCAAGTAATCATATTGCAAGGACAACTGATAGACAGTGGTCTAGTACATGGGTATTCGGTATTACCCTTTGTGGTATTAGTCGGATTGGCACTGTTTCGGGTTAATGCGATTTATACGATTATCTGTACGATTGCCGCGGCATTGATCATTACTTATGTACACAGTTCACCAAGTTTTGGTCAATTGGGTGGTTATCTGTTTGCAGGCTATGCCCCTGCTGAGTCATTAGAGTTGGGTGAGGTAGGTGGTATGCTGTCACGCGGCGGTGTACAGAGTATGTTCTTTACTCAGGCAATTGTGATACTGGCATTAAGCTTAGGTGGTCTATTAACGGCACTGGGGATTCTGCCAGCACTGTTATCTGGTATTAAGGATACATTGACGACATCAGGCCGAGCGATATTCGCTGCAGCGATGTCGGCACTAAGCATTAACGTGCTAATCGGTGAGCAGTATTTGAGTATTCTACTGTCGGGTACGGCATTTCGTTCAACGTTTGAGCGCTTACACTTACATCCTAAGAATTTATCTCGGACGATTGAGGATGCGGGAACGGTGATTAATCCATTAGTGCCTTGGAGTGTGTGCGGGGTGTTTATCAGTCAGGCGCTAGGGGTGCCGGTATTAGACTACTTGCCTTATGCATTCTTCTGTTATTTGTCATTGCTGCTGACGCTGCTATTCGGGTTTACGGGGCTGACGATTAGTCGGGTTAAAGAAGGGAAGGTGGTCGAAGCGTGATAGATAATGATTGATAAAAAAGGCGTAGTTCATATGAGCTACGCCTTTTTTGAATATGAAATCTGTATTTACTGATCTTCCATTTGCGCATCCTGACTTTTGACGATTTTATGCTGATCCTCTGTGCTATCGACTTTCCAGTAGCTAGAAACATATAAATGCGTCTTTGGTACCGCGCGCTCAACTTTGAAGTACTGGCGCAGTGTACGCATACTATGAAATTCACACGCAGCCCAAACAGCAAGTTGACCATCAAGCCAGTTCAATGATTTAACACAGCTCAGTAAAGGGCTATCGTCTGCATTTGGATGGGCATTAATCACCCAATGTATCTCGACGTTCTCTGGTTTTTTGAGCGTCTGACGATCTGCCTCAGTCGTCACTTCAAGTACTGCGTAACCACGAGCATCAGTAGGTAACTGTGCTAAGTTGACCGTAATCGCTGGTAGCGCGGTCATATCACCGACTAATAAAAACCAATCTGCTTCATCGTTAATGAGCTTCTTTGGCCCTGGACCACCTATTAGAATTTGATCGCCGACTTGCGCATGTCGTGCCCATGCCGATGCAGGTCCTTCCGTCTCATGTAAAGCAAAATCAACATCTATTTCGCCATCACGTTGCACGCTCACCGTATAAGTACGCATCAGTGGGCGACTATCTACATCTTGAGGAAATATCAGTTTGATATAAGCACTTTCTTGATCGATAGGAAAATCAACCATGCCAGCACCGCCAAGCGTGACACGGCACATATTTGGCGTAATGTATCTAGTGCCAATAACTTCTAGTACTCTTGGAGTAGGTTTTGCCATATTGTGCTTTCCTTCTAACAGCGGGTTAGGGGTTAGGGGTTGGCTTACTAATAGCACCAACCCGCTGCTTGTAAATTTGATTAAAAATTAGCTTTTAGGCTGACTGATATTTGACGTTCAGGTCCCATCCAGCAGTTATTGATGTCGTAACAAGCACCGACATAGGTCTTATCAAACAGATTGTTGATACTAGCACCCACAGCCAGCATAGGGTTTATCTGATAGCTGCCTCCGACATCTACCAGCGTCACACTTGGCAGTTCATCTGAGTTTTGCTTGTCAATCTGCATACCATCTTCATAGCGAACACCAGCATTGAGAGTGAGTTTGTCTGTAGCATAGTAGTCTGCCCATAGCGTGGCTTTGTGTTTGGCAGTTTGAGCAGGGGTATTACCGACTACATCAGGGTTGAACTCATCTTCTGTGATCTCAGCATCGGTGTAGCTGTAGCTTGCCGCGAGATCTACCCAGTCATTAAGCATGCGACTGCCTGATATCTCAAAGCCTTTTGATTCAATTTCACCAGTTTGAACTTTTTGTTGAGAATTAGCGGGGTTGGTTACTATGACATTTTTCTGTGTGATATCAAATATGGAAAGTGTTCCTTGAGTTGCACGGTCTGGAGACAGATATTTGAAGCCAGCTTCGAGCTGATCAGCAGTGCTTGGTTCAAAAGGTTCATTAGTAATAAAGTTGCTACCAACAACGGGCTGAAAAGACTCTGAGTAACTAGCAAACGGTGATAAACCATTGTCAAAATCATAAATGGCAGCAAGACGTCCGCTGGTTTCTGACGCATCATTAATAATAGTTTTAGAGCCTGGTGCACCTAGATAAATTGAATATTGCTCATTAGTACTTTCAAAATCATCATGGCGTAAGCCTGCCACTAGTGTTAAATCTTTCCATTTCATTTCATCTTGTACATAAACACCAAGTTGACTTTGCTCGATATCATCTTTCTGATAATAGGTGTCTAGTGATAGCGTATCAGTGCTAATTTGAGAAAAACTAGGTCTAGATAGGTCAATAGGTAAGTCTTCGCTTTGGAGTGTATCTTGATAAGTAACAGTGCTATCAGTATCTTGGTATTCAACACCAAATAATAAGTTATGAGAAGTGTTTGCAGTATCAAACTTATAGGCCAGTTGGTTATCTGTGGTCCAGTTATTCATGCTCTCATCAGTGGTATAAGCGCTACGTTTCAAAATTTCGTCACTATCATCAAGAAACCCACGGTTATACATATTGCGTTGCTGCGCCTCGGCATCGGTATAGCGCGTAATATGTTTAAAAGTTAACTGGTCATTGATATTCCAGTTCACAGTAACACTTGGCATAAATACTTCTTTACTAAATTTATTCCATTCATCGCCTGCATAGGCATCACTGCCGAGCTTGCCATAGCTTGCCTTGTAGACAGTGCCGACAGCAGGTAAGGGGGTAGATGGTACCATCTCTGGATCATCTTGATAAAACAGATTGGCAAGTACCGAGACATCATCAGTTGCCTGCCATTCAAGCGATGGATTAATCAGCAATCGCTCTTCTTCTGTGGTTTGCATTTGACCGTCTTTTTGGCGTTTTAGCGCGACTAAGCGATAGTTCAAGGTGTCTGTGATAGGCCCCGTGCTATCGACGGCCACTTCTTTTAGGTTTTGATTGCCAAGTCGTAGCTGCACTTCATTTTCTTGAGTGCTCTTAGGGGCTTTGGCTATTTGGTTCACCATACCACCGGGAGCTGCATAGCCATAAAGGGAAGAGGCGGGACCTTTCACGACTTCTACTGCCTCAGTCGCATAAACATCGACTTGTGGCATTAGATTCCAAGCGCCATCGTAGGGCAGTCTTAGTCCGTCATAAAAGTTTGAGTAGGTTTTAAACCCGCGAATATTGTACTCATCAAATATAGACACCGTACCGCGGCTTTCAGAGCTGACACCAGGCTCATAACGCAGAGCAGCGTTGACACTATCAGCCTGACGCTTTTGCAAAAGTTCTTGATCAATTCTGGTATAACTCATTGGCGCATCGTTTGGGTCCAATGCAGTTTTGGTGCCAGTACTACGATAGCCATCTGAGTAGACGGTGATAGCATCTAAGGTGGCTGATGGTGTAGCAGCCTCATCGTTCTCAGTATTGTTTGTCGCCTCTACAGCGTAAGCGGCGTGACTCATACCCATAATCAGGCCAATTTGTACTGCTGTGGTGAGATATTTTTTGCGAATGACGTTAGTGGTTAGATGAGACCGCATCAGATTTCCTCTTGGACTAAAATGATTGAATATTATTTATAACAGTTGAAGCAAATTTATAACGACGCTAATAATAACACTAATGATAATTATTATCATTAAAAAATTACAACGAGACAGTTTTGAGAAGTATTTGCAGAACTTAAAAAGGTAGAGACGCAGTGTTGCAAATGAAGCAGTATTACGAATAGAGTCACGCAGATTTACTATTTGGAGCGATGTATTTTAAACGATGGTTTTTGTCAGATTTTTCTCGTATTATGCAGCAGCATTCTGAATACAATTATTTACAGTAGGATTTTTACATCGCTGTATTGCAGTCATCATACGGCGTCATCCTAGTTCTTTGCGAGACTTTTTAAGATTGGCCTTGCAAGCAGATACATCACTATTATCGATAGGTTTACGTTATTTATTGAGCAACCAAAGATTGTTTAAGGTCACATTTATGGACACACCCTCCAACCAATCCACCAATAACCAACGCTATTTCACAGTGTGGCGTTGGCATTTTTATGCAGGCATTTTTGTTGCTCCCTTTTTAATTGTCTTAGCGATAACGGCGCTCGGTATGCTGTTTATGTCCAACACAGTAGGACGTGATAACGACCGCTTAACGGTTATCGTGCCAGAGTCTACGGTTCAAGCACCTGTCTCTACTCAAGCAAAGAACGCGCTGAGCACCTTGCCTGATAGCACGCTGATTAAATATATCGCCCCTCGTGATACCGATACGGTGGCTTTATTTCAGATAAAATCAGACGACCAAAACAATATGGTGGCAGTCAACCCCTATACAGCCGATATCGTCCAAAGTGTGCCTACCAGTAGTGGTCTTTATAGTACGTTCAATGATATTCACAGTGATTTGCTGATTGGCAAAGTCGGTGATTATTTGTTAGAAACGGCGGCATCATTAACCATTTTAATGATTTTGTCTGGTTGGTATCTGTGGTGGCAAAAACGTAAATCAGTCAAAGCGATGTTGATACCTAATGAGAGGGTAACCAATAAGAAAAAGCGCTCTTTTATCCGTACGATTCATGCGACATTGGGTAGTTGGATATCTGTGCTGCTACTGTTTTTCTGTATATCAGGTATGGCATGGGCAGGTGTATGGGGCGAAAGAGTGGTGCAAGCATGGAGCCAGTTTCCTGCGGGTAAGTGGGGCGTTGCACCTGTTCCTGTATCGATTGATCACAGTCAACACGCTGCTATGCAAGAGTCTACACCAGCGCCGCATGTACATGGTGCGGCAGCGTCTGAAGCGCATACTGAAGCACCCACGCATGGCAGTGCTCTAAACTCAAGCGACACCAAAGAAATTCCTTGGGTGCTTGAGCTGACGCCAATGCCTGTGTCAGGCACGACTATGGGTAAAGATGGTATCGCTGCTAATATCCCGATTATGATTGATACAGTGGATCGCTACGCTCGTGAAATCGGTTTTGTAGGGCGTTATCAATTGAACCTACCACAAGGTAGTACAGGCGTCTGGACCATTAGCCAAGATTCAATGAGCTATGATATGAAAAGTCCGATAGCAGATCGTACGGTACATATCGACCGTTATTCGGGTAATGTCTTAGCTGATATTCATTTTGACGATTATAATGCGTTTGGTAAGTTTATGGCGGCTGGTATCGCGCTGCATATGGGCACGCTCGGATGGTGGAGCGTACTGGCTAATGTACTATTTTGCCTAGCAGTAATCACTATTTGTGTCAGTGGCTATATCATGTGGTGGCAGCGTCGCCCTCGTCAGGCGAGTGATAGCGCGGGATTAAACCCACCAGCTCGCGGCTTAAATGTTTCCGTCTGGTGGCCGCTTGCTATTCCTTTATTAATTGTGGCCATCATATTCCCGACTGCTATTATCGCGATTATAGCTATCGCGCTATTAGACTTCTTGGTGATTTCTCGAGTTGGGTTTTTACAGAAATGGTTAAAATAAGCGAACGGTAAGATATCGTTGTTCTCGATATAGTAAAAGAGCGCCTTATAGTAAGGCGCTCCTTTTTTTGCTTAAAAATTGCTGATTTTAAAAGCTGATTATTTCGAAAAATGCTCAGATTAACTGCTACTTAGCTTAAAGTTGATCAAACGTTTTATGGGCTTGAAATAGCTCGGTTCATGTTAGTAGTTAAAGCATTGCTTACTTGAGCATAGCAATGGCATCTTTACTGGCACGCTGTCGTTCTTCGGCATTTAGCTCAATGAGACGGCCTTCTTTCATCAGTAATAATCGATCAGCATGCTCAAAATAACCGTCATCATGACTAATAATAAACAGTGTCTTACCCATGGCTTTTAGCTCAGGGATTAGCGTTTGGTAAAATACGCGGCGAAAGGCAGGGTCTTGGTCGGCCGCCCACTCATCGAGCAGTAATATGTCCTTTTGTTCGGCGACAGCGATTAGCATAGCCAAGCGTTTTCTCTGACCTTGCGACAGCTTATCTGTAGAGAGTTTATGGTCAGACACACTTACTTTTTCTTGTAGATTGAGCTTATACAGCCAGTCAGACACTAGGTCAGCATCAGGCTCATTGCCTTGAATTCCAATCAGTTGCTTAAATAGATGCTGGTCGCTAAAAATTGCAGAAAACAGCTGTCTAAAATCGGCATTGTTCTCTGAATTAACGCTTTGTCCATCGACTTGTACCGTTCCTGTAGTAGGAGTGAAGATACCAGTAATGACTTTGGCAAGGGTAGATTTGCCGCTACCATTCGCACCGATTAAGAAAACCACGTCACCTCGTTGCAAGGTTAAATTGACGGACTTTAAGATATTATTGGAAGGGTTCTGATTGTTATCACTGTTGTCGCTATTTTGAGCATTATCATTAACCGCTGTGTCTAGTGCATGACTACTACTGCCTACATAGCGATAATTGATATTATTTAAAGTTATGGACTGCCAGTCCTGTGCAACAGTATCTGTCGCAAAGCTTGGCTGATGCTCGGCCAATTCTAAAGACTGTATCTTTTCTAGCGCAACTTGAGCGGTCTGCAATGTTGGGTAAGCGCCAACCGCATGTAGGAGCGGCGACTGCATAAACAAAATCGTCAAAGAAAAAGTAGTAGCAACCCCCATTGGTATATCAAGATAATTGGCTACTGCAAACACGATACCAATCGATGCGAACATCATAATATTGGACCAGTTCACCGCTGATAAATGAAAAGTATCAGATTTGGTTACGGTCTTCTCGTACGATTTAGCATGAGCCAAAAAATCATCTGTATACAGTTTTTCTGCTCGGTGCTGATTAAGTGCCAGCTCTTTACGACCTTCTATTATCGATTGATAATCCTGATATAACGCATCATTAATCTCTCTCAATTCGGTCAAATGGGTATAGACGTGCTTGACCAATATAGTACTTATCCAAATCGTCATCACAATCCAAAACATGACAATAAACAATAATGGCAACGACAACCAGCCCAGATATAGCCCAACGCCAACAGACAAAATAATGCCTTGTACCAGCTCTGGCATACGGACAAAAGCGACAGTAATCGATTGAATGTCTGAAGATAAGCTGGCAAGTAAGCGTGCACTACCCAAATGATCTATCTGAGGAACGGTAGTATCGATGATTTGTTTGACCAGTTTTGTTCTAAGCTCATAGACGAATCGATGTCCCAATCGCGTTAAGGCATATTGCGACAAAAATGTCGTCACTAGCAGTAACAGTACCAGCAGGGAAAACTGCGCCAAGCTGAGCCAAGATAAAGTATCGAATACTGGCTGACTGATAAAGGTGTGGTTGATATAGGCAATTATACCGACGCTGACAGCGGCATTGACCAGATTTAGCAAAATGACTTTGAGAAAAGGCAGACGATAATTCGCCCAAATCATATGATATAAAGACGCTGTGGTATGAGAAGACATAGTAACTCAGTAATAAAATAAATTTTTGATAGCAGAAAAGGGAGTAGGTCGCGCCTAATCCCTTTTATAAAACCTAAGAAAGCCTACTAATAAAGCTTAAAAATCGAACGTTGCCGATACTTTTAAGGCCGTTGGTTCACCTGCATTTAGATAGCCTGCATCTGAATAACCGCCTACTGACTGCCAGTAGTCTTCACCTGTGACATTGGTTACCATGCCTTTTAGAGTAACGTCTTGTCCTGCCAACATAGTGCGATAGCGTGCACCAAGGTCTAAGGTAGTATAACCATCAACCTTTAAGGTATTGGCATTATCCGAATAACGAGAGCCTGTGTGGATAATATCACCCGTCAATGTCAGTCCTTCAACGGCGGCTAAATCATACTCTAGGTTGACATTGCTCTGTAAGGTAGGCACACCAATCACTCGATTGCCATCTAATGCACTATCACCAGTGTCTTTTTGCTTAGCACTTAAGTAAGTAACACCAGCATTGAGGCGCATGTTTTCACTTGGGCTACCAAAGACAGTCAACTCCACACCTTGATGGCGGTTTTCTCCAGCCGCAGTAAACGTATTTGAGTTGTTGATATAAGCACGTGGTTCATCAGTTCGGAAGAGAGCGAGACTACTGCCAATCATACCATTGTCGTATTTCACACCCAGTTCAGTTTGCTCACTCACGTACGGATCTAGATTTTGACCACCATTAGTGACAGCCTCATTATCGTTAGTTAGAGGCGCTCTTTTTCCTGGTGCTAGACTTTCGATATAATTACCATATACAGACCAGTCCATCGTTGGCTGATAAATGATACCGACGCTTGGTGTCCATGCGCTTTCATCATAGCTAGCTGTTTTGGCTTGGGTATTATAGTCATAGCTGGTTGTTTTGATATTTTGATGACGTACGCCTACCGTAGTTTTTAGCTTATCGTTGAACAGTGATATGGTGTCTGCTAGCGCAAAGCTTTGAAACTGCTTTTTGTTGGTTAATTTTGGGTCGTCTAAATTTCCACCGAAGATTGCTGTGCTTGTAAAAGGGACTTCCGTGTAGTCGGTAGGGCGATAAAAATTGGTCGCTAGCTGATTGCCAAAATCATATGCGAATGCACCTTTTTCTTCTTGGTCATAGAGATCAGCTGCTAACACCCAATTATGAGCCACTTCACCCGTTTGCCATTTACCACGCAGACCGAGCTCGGCACTTTGTACTAAATCTTTTCTGGAATTATCAAAGCGATAAATCGTGCCCGCACCATCAACGTTGTTGACAGTTAAAGTGGCTAGTGAGTTTTCTTCCTCGCCACTTCGCACACCGTAAGCACCATAAGCGGTAATGTTATCAGTAAAATCATATTCTCCTCGAATGGTACCAAAGACATCCTCTTCATCGGAGTAGGTCCAAGGTTGCGCCCAATTTTTTGAGCCGTCTGGAGCATTTGGTACACTAGACACCCCACCAAGATTGACACTAGGACGAGTCTCTGACAGCTTATTGTCTTGCCAGCCCAAATCGGCCGATAGGCGATACTGATCCCCTCTATAGTCTAAACCAAGGGCAGCCAAACCCAAAGTCGATGACTCATCGTCGATAGCGCTGTCACCATCTTGATAAGCAGCATTAAAACGAACGCCAATCGCATCATCGCTACCAAAGCGATCACTGACATCTACTGCGACTTTGCCTTGGTCACCTTGACCATAACCAAGCGTCACTTCACGTAATGGCTCATTACCAGCACGTTTCGGTAGCAAATTGATTGTACCACCAGCATTGCCGCCACTAGGTGCGGCACCATTTAGCATGGCAGAAGCGCCGCGTTGGACTTCAACACGCTCAAATAATTCAGTTGCAATATACTGTCTTGGTAAGATGCCGTATAGACCGTTGTACATGGTGTCATCTGATGTGGTGATAAACCCACGCATAAAATACGCTTCTTGAAAATTACCGAAACCTCTAGCCACACGTACAGTAGGATCTTTTTGAGTAGATCGCCCACACTATGTGCTTGTTGATTGGTGATATATTCATTGGTATATGAGGTTGTAGAGAACGGCGTGTCCATGATGTCTTGATTGCCTAAGAGTCCGACTCGGCTGCCTGTCGCCACCTGTCCACCTTCATATGCGCTAGGTAACCCATCTGCTGACGCATCAGCACTGCTGGTGACTACGATAGTATCAAGTACCACATTAGGAGTGGTTTGAGCATCTACATCATCTACTAGCGCCCATGCCGAGTGACTTGTGGTTAGTATGATGACTGAACATAGTGTTTTTAGAGGTAGCGATTTCGTTGATGGCAAACTTGAGGGTATGGACGCCAATCGTAGAGAAGCGCCAGACACATTCAGAGAATTAAGACGAAACAAAGCAGCAGATAAGCGAGACAGTTGCATGAATATTTCCAGCATGTAATTTAAATCGTTATTATAATGATAATCATTTCTATTACAATGAATTACTGAGTCAATTTTAAATATACTAGGTTTGGTAAAGTACGGCTGTTGCTTGATAAGGTGCTAATAGCATCCTCTATAAATAGGGCAGTGCTTTTATATCTGGTGAAGAGTAGGTTTTTTAGGATAAGTAAAAAAGAAGTATAAAGCAGAGGATGGGTTTACCTATTATAAGTAGTCTATATGGACAATTTATTCATTTGAGCCAGTTCATGTATCAATGTATGCTATTGTTTTATTACGGGCATGGAGTACGCTGGTATCGCCCACCAGAGGTGCAGTCAAACGGAATTGACTGATTTATATAATTAAAACGGATTTTTAAGGTGGCGCTTATGTACGCAGTAATTGGAGCAGGTCCAATGGGGCTCGCTGCAGCCCGAAATTTGCAAAAACTCAATATTTCTTTTATCGGCTTTGAGCTACATACAAATGTAGGGGGCCTATGGGATATCGATAATCCGCATAGCACTATGTATGAAAGTGCCCACTTGATTTCGTCCAAGCGTATGACGGAGTTCAAAGAGTTTCCCATGAGTGACTCAGTCGCGGCATATCCTCATCATACCCAGCTCCGTCAGTACTTTCGCGATTTTTCAGATACGTTCAACCTAAAATCATCTTACGAATTCTCCACGCGCGTGATCAGCATGGTGCCTGAAGGGGATGGTTGGCGCTTAGTTAGCGAGTGCAATGGTCAAAAGCAGTCGCGACTGTTTGATGGTGTGCTCATCGCAAATGGCACTTTGCATACTCCCAATATGCCAAGCTTGCCAGGCGAATTTTCAGGCACGTTGATGCATTCTTCTGAATATCGTAGCCCGTCAGCGTTTAATGACAAACGTGTGTTGATCGTCGGCTGCGGTAACTCGGGCGCTGATATTGCAGTTGATGCGGTCCATCATGCCAAATCGGTGGATATCAGTCTGCACCGCGGCTATTACTTTCTGCCCAAATTTATCAAGGGTCAGCCGATTGACACATTAGGCGGAAAACTAAAGTTACCGCGTCCAGTTAAGCAGCGCATGGATGCGGCGATGATTCGTATGGTCATCGGAAAACCTTCTGATTATGGACTGCCAAACCCAAACTATCGCATGTACGAATCACACCCTGTGGTCAATTCATTGGTATTACATCATTTGGGTCATGGTGATATTAAAGCGCGCCGTGATATTCGCCGCATCGATGGGCATACGGTGAGCTTTAATGATGGTGAAAGTCAGGATTATGATTTGATTCTTATGGCGACGGGATACTTGCTTGATTATCCATTTATTGAGCGCGCGCAGCTCAATTGGCCTGCCAATCATGACGCGCCGCAGCTTTATATGAATGTCTTTCATCCTGAGCATGATAATTTATTTATGATGGGCATGGTTGAGGCAGCAGGATTAGGTTGGGAGGGTCGAAATCAACAAGCTAGGCTCGTTGCACTATATATTCAGCAGCGTCAGCAAAATACAGCAGCTGTCAAACAGTTCAATAAAGTGAAACGTAAGTGTGCAGGCAAAACGCTTGATGGTGGCTATGATTATATTAAGCTTGCGCGTATGGCATATTATGTGAACAAAGATGAATACTTAGAGACACTGTCCAAGCATATCGCTGAGCTCGAAACAGAACAGCCTGTATTGGCATCAGAGGTATGATAGCGGCAGTGGCGTTTGAGCCACGGAGCTTGATTCTACTCAATCTCATCTTGGCGCTGATGATGTTTGGCGTGTCATTGAGTTTACGTCTCGAAGATTTTGAGCGTGTCGTTTTGTCTCCCATTGCGCCGATAGCGGGTCTGTTTGCTCAATTCTTTCTATTGCCCCTAGCCACGTGTCTGTTTACGTGGGCGTTGAATATCGATCCCGAGTTGGCGCTAGGAATGATTTTGGTCGCGTCTTGCCCAGGTGGTAGTTTTTCCAACATTATGACTTGGCTGGCACGCGGTAATGTCGCGGTGTCAGTCAGTATGACTGCAGTATCAAGTCTCGCTGCGGCTATATTAACACCAGTCAATTTTGCCTTTTATGGTTGGCTTAACCCATACACACGTGAGTATCTGACAAAGATAACGATTGAGCCTAGCAGTATTCTGATACTGGTTCTATTAGTGTTAGCGTTACCTTTAGTGCTAGGGATGGTAACGGGGCGAAGCTTGCCTGATCTGGTCGTACGTATCCAAAAACCGCTACGTATTTTCTCCTTGCTCGTGCTGATGGCTTTTGTGGCGATCGCTTTTTCTAGCAATTTCGCGCTATTTTTAGAGCGTTTTCATAGCTTTTTTGGCTGGTCGTTGGCCATAATTTATTGGCGCTTTCGTTAGGTTATGGCATGGGGCTGATGCTCAAGTTGCCAGTCGCGGATCGGCGCGCGGTGACTTTGGAAGTAGGAATACAAAACTCAGGGCTAGGACTGGTTATTTTATTTACTTTTTTCCCAGAAGCAGGCGGCATGATGCTGATTACGGCATTCTGGGGCGTATGGCATTTGGTGTCAGGACTGACACTTTCACAAATTTGGGCACGGATACCCTATGAATAAAAGCGCAATTAATAAACGCATAGTGAACAAAAGCATAATGAATAAACGCATATTAATCACTGGTGCAGCAGGTTACATCGGCCATCAGTTGGGCAATCGTCTGGCTGATCATTATCATGTAGTCGGCACAGATATTCGCAAGCGCGATGATCTAGACTTTCCAATTCACGTATTAGATGTGCGTGATGAGGGTTTGGCAACGCTACTAAAAGAAGAGGGCATCACCCATGTCGTGCATCTCGCTTCTATCTTGCAAGCGTCAAAAGATCGTGCTCGTGACTATGATATCGATGTCAATGGTACGCGCAACGTACTTGATTGCTGCATCAAAGCAGGTGTCGCACATATAACGCTCACCAGCTCGGGTGCTGCCTACGGCTATCACGCTGACAATCCTGAATGGATTGATGAGCAAGATGCCCTACGTGGTAACCCTGAGTTTGCTTACTCGGATCACAAAAGGCAGGTCGAGGAAATGCTTGCAGATTTTCGCGAGCAGCATCCACAACTACAGCAGCTAATCTTTCGACCTGGCACCATACTAGGCGCTGATACGCACAATCAAATTACCAGTCTGTTTATGGCGCCGCGTGTACTTGCGCTCAAAGGCAGTGAGTCGCCCTTTGTGTTTATTTGGGATCAAGACGTGATCGGCGCGATGGAAATAGGTATTTGCGAGGATAAAACTGGCATCTACAACATGGCAGGCGATGGCGCACTGACGATGAAGGACATCGCAAGCCGACTTAATAAACCGCTATTGACCCTGCCAGTGGGTTTGGTTAAAGCTGGCTTACAAGTGGCAAAGTGGGCCGGTAAGCCAACTGGACCAGAGCAGGTTAATTTTTGCGTTATCGACCAGTACTGAGTAATAGGCGGCTCAAAGAAGAATTTGGTTACTCTTTGGCAAAAACGTCTGCCGAAAGCTTTGAGTACTTCATCGAATGCAATGGATTGCGTAAACCTTGATAGGGAGAAAGTCATTAATGCCATCAATGCCATCAATGTCATCAACAAATGTTACTTTAATCACTGGCGCTGCATCAGGACTTGGTTGGGCGATGGCACGGCACTGGTATGACGCTGGGCATCACTTAGTACTCGCTGATATAGATGAGCAAGCGCTGATCGCCCGCGCTCGTGAGTTAGAGGACTCTGCTAGAGTCATGACAGTCGTCACTGATATCACTCAAATTGATGATATTGCTGCCCTTATTGAGCAAGTTAGCGAGCGCTTTGGCCGTATTGATTTATTGGTGAATAATGCTGGGATTACCCATCGATCACCAGCACATCAGACTGATCCTGCGGTGTTCCGCAAAGTTATGGCGGTAGATTGGCAAGGAGCAGTGGAGCTGACCATGGCTGCGTTACCGATGCTAAGAGAATCTAAAGGTCAAATTATCTATATCGGCTCAATGGCTGGCTGGATGCCCGTTCCTGGACGGGCTGCATACTGTGCGGCAAAAGGGGCGCTGACACAGTTCTTTGAAGTATTGCGCTTGGAGCTAGAGTCTGAGGGTATACATATCCTTATGGTCTATCCTAGCTTTCTTGATACACCTATCGAGAACCACGCGCTCGGCCGTGATGGCAGTATCGCAAAGCATCCACGCTCAATGATCGGTAATATGCGTAGTGCTGAGTGGATGGCCGAACGGATCGATCAAGGTTTGCAGCGGCGCAAACGTTGGATATTGCCGGACCCTCTCTCGCGCTTTGGCAGTTTACTGTGGCGTATTGCGCCAGCTTTATACTTGCGTCAGGTGCGTAAACGTTTTGGAAATGAGTTACGATAGACTGCGTTAGGTGAGAACCTAGAAGAGAGGCTAGCAGTTCATGCAAATTGTCGATAGTGCTATGCTAAAAATACTATGCTGGAGAGCGCTATATTAAAAAACACTATGTTAAAAGTCTCTATGTTAAGAGGTGCTTTATTAGAAAATACTATGCTAGAAACAATAATCTAGCATAGTATTTTAACTCATAGCGTTTTAGCTTTACTAACTAGTTCAATATCACCTAATTCAGTATTACCTTACTGAGCATTACCTTTCTCGGTACTAATGATTTCTAATTGGTTTACCAAGCTCTACGGTCTCTTCAGTCTCAATGACGGTAGGATTTTTCGCTTCCTGACGCTTATCCCACCAAGCGAAGATATTGGCCAATATAGAGCCAGAAACAGAGTGCCAAATGCAAGCAACGGCGGCAGCGATGGCGGACTCTGCATTGCCAGGGAAAAACTTAGTGCTTAAGCCCGTGGCCAACCCTGCATTTTGTACGCCAACCTCGATAGATATGGTGCGCTTTTTGGGTTTGCTCATACCAAATAAGGCACCTGAGTAGTAACCCAATATATAGCCGACGATATTGTGTACCGCAATGGCTAAAATAACAACTAGCCCTGACTGCAAGAACTGATCGCCAAATACAGCGGCAACACCACCGACGATAGCGGCAAAGGCTAATACAGCTACGCCTGGCATCACCGCACGTACATCATTAAACCAGTGCTTGTTTTGAAATAGTATGTTTAACATAGAGCCGATAGCGACTGGCAACAATGTCACTAATAGCATAAAGCGGAACATACCCCAGCCATCCATCTCTACAGATTGACCAACCAAATAATTGAGCCAAAGCGGCGTCACTAACGGTGCAATGATGGTCGATACGGTGGTCATACCTACCGAAAATGCCACATCACCTTTTGCAAGGTAGCTCATAATATTTGAAGACACACCACCAGGACAAGTACCAACCAATACTAGACCCAGTGTTAACCCAGGCGATAAATCAAACAATCTGGCCACGCTAATCGCTAAAATCGGCATAATGGTATATTGGATAATTGAACCGATAAAAATATCAAGCGGGCGCTGGGCCAACACCTTATAGTCTTCTTTACCTAGTGTCATACCCATTGCGAGCATAATGACACCCAGAACGATGACTTGGGCATCACCTGTCACCCAAGAAAAAGTCGCAGGCTCTATAAATGTCACTGCGGCCGCTAAAATAATAACCAATGCCGTAAATCGACTCAACTGCTGACTTATCACCCTCAAAAACTGCATTTCTCAAATCCTTCTAAGTCTGGAAAATAGTCAAGTATAAGTTCAAAACCACTGTATTTCCAATGGGTTTAGGCAGTTTTTAGCAAACAATAAGTTGCTATTATGACAACTTTAACTATGATTATATTGCCAAAGTTTTTTGAAATGTTTATTCAATAGTCAAATGAGGTACTAGGTGTTGCAAACTCCATCAAATTTAAATCGATTCAAGCACCTAGGTCTTGCGTTATCGATATTTTATTTGCTCTATAATTTGACGACTGTTTATAGCGTCTCTTTACATACACTCTACCCATCGCAAATTCATAATCTTACCACGCCATTTGACAGTATGATTCCTTTCATTCCCGCTATGATTGTTCCTTATAGCTGGTCGTTGATTTTATTTGTGGCTAGTTTTTTCTTAGTGCGGACGTCTACACAATTATCTTTATTGAGCTATCGCTTGATTCTGACGACCATCTTTGCCTGTTTAATTTTCTATCTCTATCCCGCTCGTTTCTCATTCAATCGATCGATACCTGATGATTGGACGCAGTTTGGTTATCAGTTTTTGCAGTTGGTGGACAAGCCATTTAATCAGTTGCCATCATTGCATGTCAGCTATGCCATCTTGCTTGGCGTATCCTTATGGGATGTTGTAGCGTCTAAAAAGAGATGGATTTCAGCGGCTTATCGATTGTTGCTGACTGGCATATGTACATTGATTGCCCTGTCGACAGTGTTGACGTATCAACATCATTTGCTAGATATGTTCGGCGGGGTAGTATTGGCAGTGTTGGTGCTGATACTCTCAAATCGAATCCGTAATGCACTGGTAATCAAGTATTTGGCAGTGGGTAGTATCGGGTTTTTGTTGATAGCGATTGCAGGGTTTTGCTTTGCTAATATGAGTATGATAGCGTTTGAGTCTATAGAAACCTTAGCTATCATCATTGCTTCATATTGGTTAATCAGCTTTACGATGTTGGCTGGTGTCTATCAACAGGTCAAGCCAATACGAGATATACGCTGGTTTCAAAAGTCGAATAGTGGAAGATTCACCATATATACTTGGATGAAGTTTGGGCCAATCATTATCATTTATAATGGTATGTCGTTTTTGGGACAGTGGTATTTTAAAGTTTTTTCAAAAGGTCAAAGACATCTGCTCACACCATATGCTATTAATGATAGGGTCAAAGTTGTGGCTTCCCCTCGATTGAGGCAGGCTGATTTGCATAGCCACTTAACGTATTGGTTGTTTGGCTCCAGCTCATTAGAATGGTCAAGTCCGTTAGAAAGTAAGCGGCCTGCAGTTCGCTATCAGATAATCGTTGTTGATTTGGCCGCTGAGATATCTAGCCACGCTCATAATCTTAGAATAGCTGCTAATAGCAGCGTGAGTACGACAGTTCATTACTTGTATTTGCCTTTGTTAGATTTGCAGCCATTAAATGATGTATTGCTCCAAGACTATATTGATTTATTTAAACAAATTGACGCTTTAATACGATCAGCAGAGACACAAGCGATAACCGCTAATAATGAGAGTTGGGTAGAGGGTAATCAGGTAGAAGATAATCAGGTAAAAGATAGCCTCATCACACTTATCAATTTCCATTGCGTAATGGGTCTGTCACGTAGCATCGGTGTACAGGTTTTATATTTATTATATTGTGGTACGCTAACCACCTATAACTATCAGTCGTGGATTGAGCAGCATTATCCGAACGCGCACCTAAAAGATGCTTATTTGCCAAAGTCATTAGTAGAAACTATGGCCAATTATAAGTTTGTCACCTATTCAATAGCGCCTTAATAACTATCGATGTCAGTAGGTTTGCGTCTGCTAATTTTTCTTTATTTGCTTTGTACCTCTTGCTTAATTCCTATTCAACTATGGAGGAATCTATGAACACCTCGTTGCCTCGCTTGTACTCTTTTCGTCGCTGTCCTTATGCTATGCGCGCTCGTCTCGGTCTAATATTCGCCGAGCTGTCCGTAGAGCTGCGAGAAATCACGTTAAAAAATAAGCCAGATCAGATGCTAGCGATTAGTCCAAAAGGCACGGTGCCAGTTTTACAGTTAGCGGATGGGACCGTCATTGAAGAGAGTGCAGAAATCATGATGTGGGCGCTTGAGCAAAACGATCCTCAGGGACTGCTCAATGAAAAGATTTCATCTGAAGCTAATGCACTGATAGCAAAAAACGACAATGAGTTTAAGCAGTGGCTCGATCGCTACAAGTATGCTGATCGTCACCCTGAAATGACTCAGACAGAGTACCGGCAACAGGGTGAGATTTTTCTGCAGGATTTAGAAGCGCTATTGACTAAGAATACGTATCTACTAGGTAATAACGTGACGGTTGCTGATATTGGTATCATGCCGTTTGTTCGCCAGTTTGCCCATGTAGATCGTGATGTCTTTTATGAATTGCCTTATCCCAAGCTACAGCTGTGGCTACAACATTGGTTGGAACACCCGTTATTTGTACAAGCCATGACTAAGTTTCAGCCATGGCAGGAGGGAGATGCGGCAGTGGTTTTCCCTATTTAATAGCTGTAGGCGTTACTTAGCTATTTTTTCTGTTCTGTTCAACCTTGCTATCTTTGTATTTTGTTTTACTACCGTGCTGAGCTTTTTGCTTAGCCTTTAATGCTGCTTTCTGCTGAGCTGCTTTTTGTTTAGCCTTTAGTGCTGCTTGTTGTTTTGCTTTGAGTTCGGCGTTATGTTTTGCTTTTTGCTTAGCTTCTATCGTATTTTTTTGTTTTTGCGTTAAATGATGTGTGTCTGGTTGAGGAGCAGCATTCGCTGAACCAATCGCAGCAAAACAAGTAGATAAAGCAATTAGTGAGCTGATGGCGATATTTTTCAAGTTGATGTTTTTCATAATAGGGTCCTTTTAAGCTCATTATAATTATGAGTATTTATTAAGTGATTAAAAATATATAAATAGAACGTCGCTCTATTGCATAAGTAGATAATAGCGGGTTGCAGTGTTACGTACTTTTATGAAAGTTAAAGAAAGGTGACTTTTTCTAGCAGATACTGAACCATTAATACAATCTTAGGAGCTTTTTGCTAAGGGACGGCAGGCTAGCAACACTCTAGAGATAATACTTACTCAACTTCATCTGAAGTCATAGCTATAAAATGAGAGGAATAGGAGTTTTTGCGTGGACTCGAAAGGGTCTAAACGACTAAAAGTGATGAGACATAAAAGGGGCGACTTAAGATAAGTCGCCCCTTTTGAGCCCATCCCAGATTCTGTGTAACTGCCCTTTAGATTAAATGCTTGCTGATACGATCATCAAACATAATCATAAAACGATTCAGAGCAGACGTCCAGTTACGGATCGGCATCGACCACTTTTTGGATGCTTGTTGGGTGGCTAAGTACACCACCTTGAATGCTGCCTGATCAGATGGGAATACCTTGCGCTTATTCACCGCTGTCCGAATCACACTGTTCAGTGATTCTATCGCATTGGTGGTATAGATGGCTTTTCTGATGTCTTTAGGGTAGCCAAAGAACACCGTTAAGCCCTCCCAGTTATTGCGCCAAGACTTGATGACATGCGGATACTCCTTGCCCCAAGTCTCATCAAAGTGCTCAAGATTAGCCTCTGCTATCTCAAGCGTATCAGCGCCGTAGATGGCCTTTAAATCAGCCGCTACGGCCTTTTTGTCCGTCCATGGTACAAACTTCATTGAATAGCGCACCATGTGTACGATACACAGTTGAACCTGTGCCTTTGGATAGACGGTGTTAATGGCATCAGGGAAGCCCTTTAGACCGTCAACACAAGCGATTAAGATGTCTTGTACGCCACGGTTTTGAAGCTCGGTAAGAACACCTAGCCAGAACTTAGCGCCTTCATTCTCTGAGAGCCACATACCAAGCAGCTCTTTTTACCGCTAAGATTGATGCCTAGGGCTAAGTAAATGGCTTTGTTGATGATCTGCTTGTCTTGACGTATCTTCACGACGATGCAGTCCAAATAGACGATAGGATAAACACTGCTTAACGGCCGGTTCTGCCAAGCGGTGATGTCCTCTAATATGTTATCGGTGACTCTAGAAACCAAGCTGCTTGAGATGTCGACGTCATAGAGCTCTTTAATGCTCTCTACAATCTCGGTGGTGGTTTGACCCTTGGCGTAAAGGAATATGATCTTGTCATCGAGACCTGAGATACGGGTTTGATGCTTACTAACGAGTACAGGCTCAAAGCTGCTATCACGGTCTCTTGGGGTAGAGATTTCAAGATCGCCTGTATCACTGCGGACGGTCTTTTTAGTGTGTCCGTTGCGCTTGTTTGGTTTATCTGCTTTCTCATGCTTGGGGTAGCCGAGATGGTCTTCCATCTCAGCCTCTAAGGCAGTATCGATAAAGGATTGCATGAGCTGCTTTTGGAAGTCTTTGATGTTATCAAAGCTTTTCATGCTACCAGCCATTTGCTCGGCCAGTTTTTTAATGTCAGATTGAGTAGTCATTGCTTATTCTCCTGTTAATGGATTATAAGCAGTTACACAGTTTTTAGGAAAGGCTCAACACTTCAGCTGTATGAATATTTACTTCTATTCAGGTTATGCGAAACAGCATAACCTGACGTTTTAACGCCTTCTAAATTAGGAGATGCTCGTTAAGAATTCTATTTGGCTTGCCCAAGATCCTCTAAAATAGCGCAATCTGAATTATCATCGCCTGCACAATGATCAAAAGAATTCTGTAGTGAGTCGACCATCTCCTGCAATTGCGCAATTTTTTGATTCAGTGTCTCGATGTGTTCTTGTGTCAGTTGCTTAACATCTGCACTCTGACGGTTGGCATTTTTGCGCAAATACAGTAACTCTTTCATCTGCTTAGATGAGAATCCTAAGTCACGAGAATGTCTTAAAAAGCATAAGTCGTCTATATCGTCTTTAGAATACAAGCGATAACCTGAATTTGAGCGATTTACGGTTTCTAGCAAGCCAATCTGCTCATAGTAACGAATCATTTTGGTAGAGATACCTGATTGCTTTGATGCTT
Organism: Psychrobacter sp. ER1; assembly: GCF_048631835.1. Lineage (NCBI taxonomy): Bacteria > Pseudomonadati > Pseudomonadota > Gammaproteobacteria > Moraxellales > Moraxellaceae > Psychrobacter > Psychrobacter sp. ER1. The sequence continues at coordinate 1,448,355 of NZ_CP184640.1, forward strand.
GACCAATATTCATATTTTTCCTCCTAACCTAGAAAGGGCTTAAGCATTAATGTTTAAACCCTATATGGATATCCTTTACGATTCTATATTCACTCTGTAATGACAGTTGCTTTGAAATACTTTAGGCGTAACGCATTACCCAATACGAAAACAGAAGACAGTGCCATTGCGCCTGCCGCAAAAATGGGTGAGAGCAGGATACCAAAGGCGGGATACAAGACACCTGCAGCAATCGGAATCAAAGCAACATTATAAATAAATGCCCAAGCCAGATTTTGTCTTATATTACTGATAGTTGCTTTACTCAAGGCAATTGCAGTAGGTACGCCTTGCAGACTTCCTGACATTAGCACCACTTCAGCCGCCTCAATCGCCACGTCTGTGCCTGTACCAATGGCCAAGCCAACATCGGATTGAGCCAATGCAGGGGCATCATTGATACCGTCACCAACAAATGCCACTCGGCCATATTGCTCTTGCAACTGGCGTACTGCATCCACTTTGCCTTCGGGTAATACTTCTGCTACTACCTGATCAATATTTAATGTTGCGGCAATCGCTTGGGCTGTATGGCGATTATCGCCTGTAATCATGGCTACTTTTAAGCCCAACTGATGTAGTGCGGCGATGGCGGCATGAGTCGTCTCTTTGATAGGATCTGCAACGGCAATGATAGCGGCCAACTGCTGGTCAATAGAGACATAGAGTGGGGTTTTACCTTCTTGCCCCAAACATAGCGCATCTTGTGCAAAAGGCGCGACATCAAGCCCTAATTGTTGCATATAACGATCCGCGCCAATATGAATCACTTGGCCTGCCACGTTTGCTTGAATACCCAAACCTGTCATCGCCTCAAAGTCAGTGATAGGTAGCAGTTGAATATTCTGTTGTTCTGCGGCTTGTACAATGGCTAAGGCAATGGGATGCTCAGACTTTGCTTCAACCGATGCCATCACACGTAAGACCTGTTCTTTCTCAAACCCTTGTTGGACTTGGAAATCCGTTAGGGTAGGTTTGCCTTCAGTCAATGTGCCTGTTTTATCAACGGCAACCACGCTCACATCCTGAAGCATTTGTAGCGCTTCACCTTTACGGAATAGCACACCCAATTCTGCACCACGACCCGTACCGACCATAATAGAGGTGGGAGTGGCCAATCCCATTGCACAAGGGCAGGCTACAATGAGCACGGCAACCGCATTGATTAAACCAAAGGTTAAAGCAGGGTCAGGGCCAAAAATCAACCAAACTATAAAGGTTAATGCTGATAAAAACATCACCGCTGGTACAAACCACATGGTGACTTTATCCACCAATGCTTGAATCGGTAATTTAGAGCCTTGGGCTTGTTCTACCATACGAATGATTTGCGCTAATACAGAATCTTCACCAATGGCCGTTGCTCGAATATTCACGGTACCGTTTTGATTGATAGTACCGCCGACCACTTGATCGCCGGCTTGTTTTTTCACAGGAACAGGTTCACCAGTAATCATAGATTCGTCAATATAACTATGGCCGTCAACGACTTCGCCATCGATAGGTACACGCTCGCCTGGACGAATCTCAACGATCATTTGTGCAGTGACGTCTTCTACAGGGACTTCACTGACTTTGCCATCTTGCTGTATACGGGCCGTCTTTGCCTGCATGCCTACTAAATGCTGAATGGCCCCAGAAGTACGACCTTTGGCTTTTGCTTCAAAATAACGACCTAATAATATCAAGCTCACAATCATGGCAGCGGCTTCGTAATAGACATGCACCGTGCCTTCAGGTAACGCTTGCGGGATAAAGGTCGCTATGAGGGAAAAGCCATACGCTGCGATAGTACCAATCGCCACTAGCGAATTCATATCTGGCGCAAAACGCAATAAGGCTGGCACGCCTTTTTGATAAAAGCGTCGGCCTGGAAAGAGTAGTACCAATGTGGTCAAAACAAACTGTATTAGCCAACTTTGCTGGGTGCCGAGGTTATTCACCACCCACATATGAAAGGCGGGAATCATATGCGAGCCCATTGCTAGAATGAATACGGGCAGTGACAACAGCGCAGAAAGCCCTAAATCTCGTTTAAGCTGATTTTGCTCTGAGGCTTTTTTATCTTGTCGATCACTTTGATCTTGTTCTACCAGTTTGGCCTCGTAGCCCGCTTTTTTAACGGCCTCAATTAAGTCGCTCGTTTGTATTTGAGCATCGCCTTTAATCCAAGCGCGTTCAGTCGCAAGGTTTACAGTAGCTTGTTGCACGCCAGCGACTTTTGCCAAGGATTTTTCTACTCGTCCAACGCAAGAGGCACAGCTCATGCCTTCTATAGATAGCTCGATAGGCTTGGTTTCAGTCACCTTATAACCTGCGCGCTCTACCGCTTTGTTTAACTGGGCTACATCTAAAGGCTGAGATGAGTAAACAGTCGCCTGTTCAGTGGCAAGGTTTACCTCGGCATTTTCAACATGCTCAATATTTTTTAATTGTTTTTCGATACGCCCAACACAAGACGCGCAACTCATGCCTTCAATGCTCAGTACTTCATGATAAGTAGGGGCTTTAGTATTTTTTGTTTTCATAACAACCTCTGTCGTTTTTAATTCTGTTTTTAATCTTATTTTCAAATCTACAGTGACAGCATATAGGTTGACATCATGGTAAGGTCAAGCGTATTTCTTTGAATATTTTTAAACCCGTTTATAGTAGCGTCTTATATTCGTTGTTAAGCTTAAAATAGCTCGATTATGGTTTATTGTTGAAGGTGTGGCGGCATTAATTCTAAAATAGGGCAGGATAAATGACTAATAATAAGATAAACTGCCCAGCGAGCGCTGATAGGGTTCGATAGCTCTCGATCAATTCACTGTATTTGGCTGCTAGCGAATAAAACACCAATAATAAACACGGCTAGCAATGACAGAGTACGCTGTCAACAGCAGGTGATATCAGCACCGTTAACATAAAACATTTATACAAGACCATTGATATTAAGGCACATCACTATGGAAGAAGTACCAAATACGATAGAGCAAAGACCCGTATTCATGCCCAAAGTCAACAGTGACAATTTGGTAAAAACGGATATGGTTATGTTTGAGCGACATGTGGGATTTGCGAGCAGACAAAAGAAAAAATCCATCAATGACCTACAACAAGTCATTCGTAAAAAGTATGGATTTAAGCACGTACTCGAGCTGTCTAGTAAATCTGGTAATAAGCTAAGTTTTCCGCTAAGCCCTTTCAGCTTACAGATTACGGATGAGCATGATGGCAATCCATATAGTGTCGAAAATGCTTTTCAAGCCAGTATGGTTTTTGAAGATGGTGGTCCTTATACAGATTTGCTAACAGTAGCGCCAAGACAAGCCAGAAAAGATGAGCGATTGATGACCTCGGGCGAGCTCATTGGTTACAACTACTTTGGTATGGAATGGGGCGTAGAGCCGTTAACGACATTTTATGATTGGCTGTACGTGAATGCGCTCAAGCAAAACCCTCAGCTGCATGAGGAAGTGATTCAATATCAAGGGTTTACTGATATTACCTTTAATCCTAAAAAATCTATCCATAGTGCAGCGTATGCGTTGGCGCTGTTTGTGGCACTGCATAAAAGAGAGTTGCTCGATAATGTTGAAGACCCAATGGCATTCTATGACTTATGCAATAATTTTAAAATCAGCAATACTGAGCACCTATTAGAAGAAGGTTGGATCTGATTATTAAATCAGTGCTTGCTTAAGTTTGCTTGAACCGAAAGCCACGATACATAATGTGTCGTGGCTTTTTTATGTCTCTATGTTTAAAGCTATATATTCTCATCCCAATACGGCGGCGTGCCATAGTAGTTGATCATAAAGTCGATAAAGCATCTGACTTTGTGAGGTAGTAGTTTTCTATGGGCATAGACAGCATACAAGCCTAAAGGGCTAGGTTCATATTCTGGCAATACTACGACCAACTTGCCCGTACTCAACGCTTCGCTAGCAATGAAAGTCGGCTGTAGTATCAATCCTCCACCTGCAATAGCTGCTTCAACGAGTACGTCGCCATTATTACTATGAAAAACGCTACGTTCTTTGAGTTGTTTGGTCTTTAGGTATTTGTAGATTTGACCCTTAGTTTCTACATTCATATAGCTATAATGCAAATAGCGATGCGACTCTAAATCCTCAAGTTGCTTGGGGGTGCCATGATTTTTGAGGTACTCGGGCGAGGCGCATAATACCACGCGAATCGGAGCAATCTGCTTGGCGATAAGTGACGAGCTTTGGAGCTGTCCGATACGCAGGGCAATATCAAAGCCTTCTTCAACGATATCCACTTTTCGATCACTCAACTGTAGATCAACGGTAACTGACGGATAGCGCTCCTGAAAATCAGTGATGAGTTTTGCCATATGCTTTAAGGCAAAGGACACGGGCGCACTGATGCGCAAGACGCCTTTGGGATGCTGTTGTAAGCCGCCTAACTGCGATGCCATCTCATCAATACTCAATAAAATCTGCTGTGCATGCGTAAAATATTGACTGCCAGCTTCTGTCAGACTGACTTTGCGTGTAGTGCGGTTGAGCAGGCGAGTATGCAGTTCCTCCTCTAGCTTTGCCACATATTTGCTTACTAGCTGCGGCGAGAGCTGCATCGTAATAGCCGCTTTACTAAAGCTACCTTCTGTCACTACCGCGACAAAAGCGCGCATGGCATCGATTCTATCCATATCTGTCCCTATAATTCTCTCGATATCAAATCCATTATAAACAGTATATTGATAATTATTCAATATAACTGAGCTTACTCTTTTATAGCGTTGATAGTAAAGTGTGCTTATATCATTTTCGACACTATTTATTTTAATCATACGTTATGGAGTGAGCATCAATGAAATCATCACTATTAGATACTATTTTGACATCAAAAGCCGGAGCAGCGGCCTTGGTGCTTCGTGTACCAGTTGGCCTAATTCTGGCAGCCCATGGCGCCCAAAAATTATTTGGCTGGTTTGGTGGTAATGGGCTAGCAGGTACGGCTCAATGGTTAAGCAGTATGGGTATGGAGCCGGGTTACTTGATGGCGATACTAGCAGGCGGTGCTGAGTTCTTTGGTGGTCTGGCTCTGGTATTAGGTTTGCTAACCAGACCAGCTGCTTTAGCCGCAGCCTTTACCATGTTAGTGGCTATTTTTTCTGTCCATATTAGCAATGGGCTATTTGCTGATAATGGCGGTTATGAATACGCGCTAACATTGATGGTGGCTTCGCTTGCTCTAGCCATCCAAGGTGGCGGTTCCTTCAGTATGGATAAGGTATTGTCAGAAAAATTAGGATAGGTTTTATAGTTGTAAATAGCTTTATTCAATTTTACTGAATAAAGCTATTTAATAAGAGCCATTTAAGAAAAGCAACAAGGGGAAAGCCATGATAACACTTCTATCTAATGAGTCAGTTAGCCAGCCTGTATTGTTTATACCGCATGGTGCAGGGCCGTGCTTTTTCATGGATTGGCAACCAGCGGATACGTGGTATGAGATGGCAACGTTTTTAAAGAGCATTTCTGCTCGTTTGCCTGAGCGACCAAAGGCTATCTTAATCATTAGTGCGCATTGGCAGACAGCTGAATTTAGTATCACCGCTAGTAAGCAACCTGATCTCATTTATGATTATTATGGCTTTCCTGAACATACTTACAGTTTGACTTATCCAGCCTCAGGCGCACCAGCATTGGCGGAGCAAGTCAGTAGTCTATTGACAGAGGCAGGAGTAGGTAATAAACAAGATGCGGAGCGTGGGTTTGATCATGGCGTATTTATACCGCTTAAGCTAATGTTCCCTGAGGCGGATATTCCAGTGGTACAGCTATCCTTGCGTCATGATTTAGACCCACAAGCGCATATAGCTGCTGGTCAAGCACTGGCGTCACTGCGTACAGAAGGGGTACTAATCGTCGGTAGCGGCATGAGCTTTCATAATATGCGCGGTTATGGCGATACCAGCTTTACTGAACCATCAGAGCGTTTTGATGAATGGCTAACGAATACTGTGGAATTAGCAGATTCGGATAAACGACTTGCGGCATTGGTCAATTGGAAAAATGCTCCTCACGCGCTTGACTCACATCCTTTAGGGGCAGAGGAGCATTTGTTACCGCTTATGATAGCGGTGGGTGCAGCAGGATGTGACAAAGGGCACAAGATTTACTCCCAGCAAGTGCTAAAAACACAGTTGTCAGCTTTTCAGTTTGGTTAGGTGTGTTGAAAAATTTAATGCATGGTGTTTCAGCGTGGTTGTCAAAAATAAAATATCCTTTGAATCTCAGACTCAAAGGATGTTTTAGATTAATACAGCAATTATTAATGGCATATCAAAATAAGAGATAATGTCTCTTATTATTCATACTTTGCCACTACATTATTTCCGTCAAGTTCAAGTTTAAAAATGTTCGATGTCGTTTCAAAGTTGGCTATAGCTAAGTTAATTATTATAGATTTCTCAACTGCTCAATCAACCAACGATGTATGCCGCTGTCGTTGGTACGTGGATGCCATGCCGCGATGACTTTAAAAGTGGGGGCAACGCTTCAACCTTAAGCTCTTTGACCTTGCTGCTCGGCAACAATCGCGAAGGATAAAACGCAATCATGTCAGTGGTGTGCAAAATATCTGGTACAGCCGAAAAGCTAGGAACCGACATCACAATATTTCGTTTTAGACCTTTTTCTGCAAACCATTGATCATGAGAGCCACGTAAATTGGCACGCGAGGGTGACACGACTAGCTGCGCGTGTGCAGCCACTTGCGCCAGCGTTAATGGCTCTGTGGCAAAGGTATTTTCACAACCTGTCACGCATAAATGCTGCTCTTCAAATAAAGTCACATACGATAAGTTATCTGGGATAAATTCAGGAAAGGTAATCAACAAATCAAGCTCACCTGCTGCTATCAGCTGATTGATATTGTCCGAGGCAAAGTCGCGCACGATTAACTTCAAATCTGGTGCGTTGCGTCGCGTTATGTTAAACAACTGCGGTAATAAGGCTTGCGTCGCATAGTCAGTCGCACTAATCGTAAATATGCCTTTGTATGTGTGCGGCATAAAAATCTCTGGCTCTAACAAATCTTCCAACTGCTTTAATATATGGTCAATAGGTTGCTGCATCGATAGCGCTTTTGGTGTTGCCACCATGCTATTGCCTTGACGAATAAACAAACGATCATCAAACACCTCACGCAACTTACGCAGCTGCTCACTGATGGCTTGTTGGGTCAGCCCCATTTTACGTGCAACTTGTGAGAGGTTTTTCAGATCAAGCAGCGCCTGCAATACTCTAAGTTGCTTGATATCGAGCCGATTCATACCATTCATAATTTCATACCATTAATAATTGTATCTTAAACAAGAAACGGTTGTTTCTAATTGTACCTGCAAAACGCTATGCTGACCAACATTGCTTAAGTAGCCACTAAATGAGCTATTAAGCATTAAAACAGGCTCAATACATTCAATAATAAGCCATCAGCTGCTTTAAAAGAGACACTTATGACACAAACTATTCCAGATACAAAGACATTATTTTCCTCTGTAGCACTTGGGCCTTATACGCTCAAAAACCGCATCGTCATGCCGCCATTGACACGCTCTCGTAGCACGCAACCTGACAATATCCCTAATGACTTAATGGCCAGCTATTATGCACAGCGTGCGACAGCAGGCTTTATGGTGACGGAAGGTACGCAGATTGAGCCAAGAGGTCAAGGTTATGCTTGGACGCCAGGTATTCATTCACCAGCCCAAGTTGAAGGTTGGAAAAAAGTCACGCAAGCAGTACATGACAAAGGCGGTATTATTTTTGCTCAGCTTTGGCACGTAGGCCGTGTGTCGCACACCAGCTTGCAGCCTAATGGTGCTCAGCCGGTAGGGCCGTCTGATATTACTGCTGATAACGTCAAAGTATTTATTGAAACAGGTCCGGGTGAAGGTGCATTGGCCGATCCAGGCGCGCCGCGTGCCCTAAGTACCGATGAAGTTGGTGAACTGGTAAGTATGTATGCGGCCGCTGCGCGCAATGCATTGGAGGCGGGTTTTGATGGGGTAGAGCTGCATTGTGCTAACGGTTATTTGGTCAATCAGTTTATCTCTGAGCACACCAATCACCGTGATGATCAATATGGTGGGTCGTTGACCAATCGTTTGCGCTTCTTAAAAGAAATCGTCGCTGCTGTCAGTGATGTGGTGGGTGCTGATCGTTTAGGCGTACGCTTTGCGCCATTATTTGCGAGTACGGATGAGACGCGCGTGTATTTAGGCTTGGTAGAGTCAGATCCCCATCATACGTATATTGAAGCGATTAAAGTCCTTGAGCAAGCGGGCATCGCTTATTTGTCCATTGCAGAAGCTGATTGGGACAATGCGCCTGATTTACCAGACACTTTTTATCAAGCAGTCAGAGAAGAATTTTCAGGCCGTATTATTTATGCTGGCAAGTACACGGTACAAAAAGCTGTGAACATTTTAGAAAAAGGCTACGGTGATTTATTCGCGTTTGGTCGTCCTTTTATCGCCAATCCTGATCTGCCAGAGCGTATTGCCAATCATTGGCCACTCAATGAAGTAGATCCTACCACGATGTATGGTGGTACCGATGTTGGCTATAGTGATTATCCTTACTATCAAGAATAGCAAAGTACATAAACAGTGACTGAGATAAGGCCATTAATACTAATGGCCTTATTTTCATTTATAAATTTGTGACTTGTTGGATATTCACAGACAGTCAATCTTTAAGCGACAATTATTGTTTTTGTCGCTTAAAGGTTTTTCTTTTATCGTTTTATCAATAGGTAGTAGGCAATGAATCAGAATTCCAAAGACAGACTTATACGCATATTGATAGGATATGTCGGACTTTATCCAACGCTCCTAATCGTATTGACGTTATTGAAGCCTGTGACCCAAGGATTAAGCCTGCCAGTGGTGGTATTAATTGAAACGATAATACTTGTTCCACTGACACAGTTGGTGTCTTTCCCACTAGCAGGCTGGGTCATTGAGCGTCTGAGCAGAAAAAAGTGATCGCTTTTCGCAGCGTTCACTGGTACACCATTCTCTTATTCAAGCTCATCAATCAACTGCTTCATCTCAGCGATTTCACGCTTTTGTGCTTTTATAATATCATCAGCAAGCTTTTGTACACGCGGATCTTCAATATCAGCGCGGCTACTGGTGAGAATGGCAATCGAGTGATGCGGTATCATCGCCTGCATCCAATCGACTTGGTCGACCGTTGCTTGAGATCTAACGCCCCAGATACCAACTGCAAACATCAATACACTTAGACCATAGATCATTAAATTGACCTTGGTCTTTTTATACATATTGGTCATAAATGCCAACATGACGACTGCCATACCGGCACCCATGTATAGCGCCATATAAGCTCGGGTTTCACTAAAGTAAATGTGATCCCACTGGTAGGTATTGAAGTACATCATGATATACATGATGACAGTCGATGTCAGAATCATTAAGGTAAATTTTACATAAGGGTTCATATTTTTTTGCTTAGCAGCTTCCATGATATGACCTCCATTGTTTTGTTAAATTAAAATGGGTAGACAGTTAAAACCAGAATTTAACCCCGCAGTCAAACTATTGCTATCAACTGATTCATTTTCTTGACGTCGTTGGCCACGAGCCTTGCCAAGCGCTGTCTCATAACTAACCCCCACATAAGGGGCTAGCTGGCGATTGAACGTTTCGTAAGTCAGCCTGACCTCAGTTTCCATCTCATTAAAGCCCTTGGTAATACCATTATCATGGTCATCTTTACTAAAGGCTGTCAGTCCAACCTCCGGTATGACAACCCAATGTTGATCCAAACGCCATTCGTACTCTGCGCCCAAATCAAGACGAAGTTGACCATCGGTATATAAGTAGGCTCTCGCATCCGTTTCGATAAAATAAGGCGCGGTACCGACAATACCTGCCATTATGGCAGCGTTATCGTTTTCAGTATCGTAAGCGACACCAGCTTCACCATTCCAGAAAATGCTTAGTGGTTTCCAATAAGCAAGCGAGCTCAAGCTATCGATTTCTTTATCATCTTTAGTCTGAGCACTACCTTCGGTACGTAGTCTTAAGCGATTGCTATCAGTACCGTACCAACCCGTCGACTCGAAGTTGATTTGGTCTTCATCAAACTGATAACCCAAATCGTCTACTGAGACTCCCCATAATGGCATGCTGCCCATCATCATGGGCTTACCATACTGCCCGTAAGGAACCCCATTTGAATAGTCTGGACTGCGAGCATCGGCTGGTGGCTGCCCACCTTGCATGCCCGACATATCCATGCCGCTATGGTCCATATCAGACATATCACCTGACATGTCCATGCCGCTATGATCCATACCAGACATATCGCCTGACATGTCCATGCCGCTGTGGTCCATATCAGACATATCGCCCGACATATCCATGCCACTGTGGTCCATATCAGACATATCCATGCCACTATGATCCATACTCGACATCTCAGCAGCTGTTGCAAAAGAGGATGTGAGTAAGACTAGCGATGACAAACCAATGAATGACAGATTTTTCTTAGATATTTTCATAATAAGCCTCATATTCGAAGGTTTGTTAAACGACGGCAACTTCTCTGAACATACCGGCTTCCATGTGATACAGCAGATGACAGTGCCATGCCCATCGTCCAACTTCTCCCGTCACATCGAAGCTAATCTTTTGCGCTGGCTGCACTACAATCGTATGTTTACGTACTTGAAAGTCTCCAGATGGCGTGCGCAAGTCGCTCCACATACCATGCAGGTGCATCGGATGGTTCATCATCGTGTCATTGACTAAGGTAATACGCACACGCTCGTTTGGCTTAATATTGACAGGCGTTGCATCCTTAAACATGACACCATCCAACGCCCAAATATAGCGTTCCATGTTACCCGTTAAATGTAGCTCGATCTCTCGGGTAGGCTTACGCTGCTCTGCAAATATGGCCTCATCGACAGAGTGCAGCTGACTATAATTCAGCACCTCTCGATTGATATTGCGCAGATTAATACCGGGATCATCGAGGTTCATACGTGGACTATCGACACGCATATCAGATTTGAAGTCATACTCGGTCTTAGCATGCTTTGCTTTATAGCCTTTATCACCCATCGCACCCATCATATCGGCCATGGTCAACCATTCGATCTTATCCATAGCAGGTATTGCAGCACGAGCGCCTTTTTTGGTTGCAAGCGTGGTCGCGACATAGCCTGAACGATCAATGTTTTGGGCAAATATGGTATGTGCATCTTGAGTAGGCGTGACAATGACGTCATAAGTCTCAGCCACGCCAATGCGGAAATCATCAATCGCAACGGGTGCGACGTCAATACCATCTGTTGCTACCACAGTCATCTTGAGACCCGGTATACGCACATCAAATATCGTCTGTGCTGAGGCGTTGATAAAGCGTAGTTTGACGGGCTGTCCCGCTTTCACTAGCTGTGTCCAATTGGCGGCTGTGGTCTTACCGTTCATCAGATACGTAAAAGTCTTCTCACCAGATAGATCGGTGAAATCCGTCGGCATCATGCGCATCTGATTCCACATTTTGCGCTTATCAAACGCAGTTTTCATATCTGTTGCGGCAATATCAGACAATAGTTTTTTGAAATCCGGCAAATGATAGTTATCAAAATCAGCGCGCTGTTTGAGCAACTTCAAGAGATTGTGCGGATCGCGGTGCGTCCAATCACTCAGCACGATTACATGGTCTTCCTCGATTGGATGACGCTCACGGCCTTTGGGTTCAATGACGATAGCACCAAGCATACCGGTTTGCTCTTGGAAACCACTGTGTGAGTGATACCAATAGGTGCCTGATTGTTTAAGTTTGAATTTATAGGTAAAGGTGCTATTTGCAGGAATACCATCGAAACTGATACCTGGTACGCCATCCATCTCAAAAGGTACGAGCAAGCCATGCCAATGGATAGAGGTTGACTCATTCATCTGGTTATGAACACGAATGGTTACTGTATCGCCTTCACGCATCTTTAGCGTTGGCGCTGGCAGCGAGTCATTAATCAGCGTCGCCATACTCGACTTGCCATTAACAGTAACGAGCTTCTTGCTGACATACAGCTCAAACTCATTACCGGTTAGGATAGGTACGATATGGTCAGATTTATCACTGTTGACGGCTACATTCTGCTGGCCTTTACCGAGCGCACTATTGGCAATAGACGGTAGGGTGGACAGCATGGATGCCCCTAACAAGGTAGAAGATCCTGTCAAAAAACGCCTGCGGTTAAGCATAGTTTTGTTCATAATAATTCACCTGATTTATATCCATAAAGTGAGAGTTGAGTCTGTATTTATCAGCTAAGTCTATGACTTTGGTCACTTATTAATAGAGCTGGATAAGCGATTTAAACGACAACCAAGCTAGATTTGCTGCTGCGGTGTGTCAATAGTTGCATAAATAGCTGTTGAGCCATCTTTATTAAGCTGCATCACTTTATATGGCATAAATTTATCTTGGTATTCCATACCTGGGCTACCGACTGGCATGCTCGGTACGGCAAGACCGATCGCATCACTTGGCGGGTTTTTAGGAACTGCGCCATATACTTAGCAGGGACATGACCTTCAAATACGTAGCCATCAGTAGTGACGGTGGTATGGCAAGAGCGCATTTGCTGCGGTACGCTGTATCGCTCTTTAAACAAGGACACGTCTTCGACATTCTGTGCGGTTGCGTTTAGGCCATGACCTTCGGCATAACCGACCCATTCTTTACAGCAGCCACAATTGGCATCTTTATAGACGGTGGCTGAGATGTTTTTTAGGATAGTTGATTGGGTATCTGAAGGAGCGCTGACTGGCATTATTTCAGCTGTTGGTTGCTCCGTGTGCGTAGCAACAGTTGGCTCAGTCGCTGGTGTTGAGTCAGCAGCAGCGGAGTTAGGTTGACTACAAGCGGCAATCGTTAACGATAACGGCAATACCACGATCGCCGAGAGCACACGGCCAGATATCAGATTATGTTCATTAATAAATCTATTCATAAAACCACTCCCGAGCGTCTGTCTGACGATTAAATATTATAAAAATTAGAGCCACATCACTGGATAAAATAGCACTGGACAAAATAGTGCTAGCAAAGCTTAAAATTCAAATCGCAAAAAGCAGCACTATTGAGCACTGCATTTTGTACAAAAAATCAATGTTGCATGCCGGATCCATCACCTGACATATCCATCTCACCATCAAATGACATATCCAACATACTATCGTCTAACCGAGTCGTTAGCATGGTGTACTGGTTTTCATTTAAGTCAGGTAACGATCTAATAAAAGCAACCATCGCCCATATTCTGTCATCATCGTGAGTAGCGCCCCAAGCGGGCATGCCAGACGCCATAATGCCATGTTTAATCGCCCAAAAGCTTTGTCTGGCACCAGCCTCGTTTTGATAGCGCTTAACGATATCCGCCTCAGTAAAGTTAGGAGGCTTTGGGTACATACCGCTATTTAAATCTGTGCTGTTGACGCCAGGAGACAAATGACAGCCAGCACACATATCTTTGTAATCTGCACCGCCCGAGCTGATCATTTCTGCCTTCTTTAAATTGGGAACCAAAATATTCTTACTGGCATGTTCAATTGAGCGTGTGCGGGCAGTTTCTAAAAAATCGTAAACCAGCGGACTATGAGCTCGATCAGCACCGATATTTATCATGCCGCTAGTCACCGTAATAAAAATGCCCACAATAGCGACAAAGACAGTAAAAAGTATTCCTAACAAAAACTTCATAGGTTTGTCCTAAAAATCCATTTTATTTAATATCCCATTACTGCTTGATCAGCTTCTCTGACAATATAGTCAAGTCTATATAAATCCGCTACAGCGTCATCCTCGCTAAGCATACTAATGTATAACTTGCACTCGGTTTCCTTGTATCGAAATTATATTGAACTGACTATAGTATTGAACTTATAAATTGATATTTAAGAATCGCTATCGCTGCTCACACAGTGCTTTTGGTACATCGCTTTCATTTTGCTCATGTTAGCCATCATGGCTTTCATAGCAGGATCATTCATATCCATTTTGCTATGATCCATTTTTTGCATCATCTGCATATGCTTTTGCATTTCCTCACAGTTCATTTGGTCTTTTTCAGCGTGCATTTTGGGATCGTGTGCCAACGCAGAGGTTGAAACAACTAAGGCTATAGCAGTTGCTACGATTGATTTAGAAAGTGGCATTGATTTGAGCAGTGGCATTGGTTTGAATAATGACATGGTAAATCCTTATTTAAATTGGTATGTAGTCGAAAAGACTTTAAGATATTAAGTTACTTTAAAGCATACTTTAGTGATTCTGACAGAGAGATGACGGTAAGATTACAATTCTGTCATCTTGAGATTTTTTGATGTTCAAAGTGGGGTTATGCTTTACTATGCTAGGTAAGCGTGAAAGGTATATGGGAAGCTATTATGAAAGTGCTGCTGGTAGAAGATGAATTGAAGCTTGGCGAGTACATAAAAAAGGCTTAACGGAAGCTGGGTTTATTGTGGATCATCACATAACAGGTTTAGATGGCTATCATGCATTGATGACGGAAGAATTTAGCGTGATACTGATGGATGTCATGCTACCTGATGTTAGTGGCTTTGAGCTAGTGCGCAATTACCGAGCGGCAGGCAAGCATACGCCTGTGCTCTTTCTAACGGCAAAAGATGACTTAAGTGACAAAATAAAAGGGATTGAAATTGGAGGCGATGATTATTTAACCAAGCCTTTTGCGTTTGCAGAATTGATCGTCAGAATCAAAAGCTTATTACGACGTGCCAATCAAGCCGATTATCAAAGTACGATTATGCAAATAGCAGATCTTAAAATGGACATTGCTAAGCGCACTGTGCATAGAAAAGACAAGGCTATTAAGCTCACGGCAAAAGAGTTCTCATTATTACAGTTTCTATTAGAGCGCCGAGGTGAGGTGCTACCTCGCTCAGTCATCGCCTCTCAAGTATGGGATATGAATTTTGAAAATGATACCAATGTGATTGATGTGGCGATAAGGCGTCTTCGTATAAAAATAGACGATGATCATGACGCAAAGCTGATTCATACAGTGCGCGGGATGGGCTATCGGTTAGAAGCTGTCGATACGGCGCTTGATAGTAAACCATCTCACGAAGATGGTAATGTCTAATATGAAATATAAGTTTGATAATCGGCGTTTGCCACTATTATGGCGTACTGTGCTATTGCTCACGATATTTGTTGTTATATCACAGGTTATCATTTATATATGGATACAGCGTTCTGTTAAAGGCCATTTCGAGCAAATGGACGCTGAAATTATGACTCATGCGGCTTTTAATCTACGTAAACGAGTGATAGAACCTAGTAGCCCTATAACTTCCCAAACCCTACCAAGCTCTCAATATCCATTGAATAGTCAACAGCCGCTAAGAGCGGCACCTGACGTAATGCCTGATGGAGATACTTCTACCGCAGCGATATCAGATGAAACTGATCATCAGCATTCTTCTTGGCTAGATTACGATCTAAAAACCATTATCGCTAATAAAGAAGGGCAGATACTGTCTAGTACCCCCAATAACTTTGCTCAAGAGCTAGGAGAGGGGTTTAATCTGTCATCACTGAAACAAGATAATGATAAGCAACAGTTTGTGATGAATATCAATAGCCGATACTATCGAGCAATGGTCATTGAAGACGACAAAATGCTCGCGCTTATCGCATTGCCTATAGATGTGCATCATCAGTATTTATTACAGTTCAATCGTCAGCTTAGTATGATTTTGTTCGCGATTACCTTGTTGCTCGTATCAGTAGCGGCGCTGGGTGTGTATTGGGGTTTTGCCCCTTTGGCGACCATCGTCCAAAAAATGAAAACAATGAATCCTGACAGATTGGATGACAGAGTCACGGTCAGTGATATGCCGTTAGAGCTGCGACCATTAGCAGAATCTTACAACTCAATGATGGCCAAGCTTGAAAGTAACTTTGAATCATTGTCACGGTTTTCAGACAATATCGCCCATGAGCTGCGCACTCCAATAGCGACACTCAGCACGCAAACGCAAGTCATGTTAAATAAACCGAGAGCTGGTGATGAATACATTGAGCAGCTACATCATCAGCATGACACGTTAGAGCAGCTGTCGGCCATGATAAATAATATGTTGCTGCTGGCAAAAACCCAAAAAGGATTGAGTGACTCGCAAATCAGTCACGTGGATACGGACAATTTAATCACCAAGCTCATTGATTACTACGAAATGATTGCAGAAGACAGAGGTATCGCTATTGAGACCAAAGGTGAGTTTAGCGCTGTCTTAGGAGACAAAAGTTTATTACAAAGGCTCTTTGCTAATCTGATATCGAATGCGATTTATTATGCTGCTCAAGATAGCGTTATAACCATTAGGGCAGATAGAATAAACTCAGATGAGATAGTGGACACAACGATAACCAGTTTTCAACAATCCAAACAAGCTGTTTTACGAATGACCATCACCAACCAATTAGATGAGCCATTAGCACAAAGTGAGGCAGATAAGTTGTTTGAGCGCTTCTATCGACATCACAAAACAATAGATCGCCATACAGGAACAGGTTTGGGTCTATCCATCGTACAGTCTATCGTTGGGGCGCATAACGGTAACGTCAGTATTACTATAAAGGACGATGATTACTTTCAAGTGAGTGTCGAGTTATTGGCGGACGTTTAATCTTTTAGCAGTCAAATATAGATATTCAATCCGAATAGATATATTTGATAGATGATTGCCTTGAAAACGAGCTGGTAATGACCAAGTAAATGTATGTCGAATGCCCCATACAAAGCTAGAGATTATTAAAAGGCAATAGGTAAAATAGTAAGTCGATAACGAACATAATACTTAAAACACAATCATAAAAATCAATTAGGGAATGACTATGCATATCACAGCTAATTTTGATGCAGGCAACATTGACATTATTAATGCAGACAACAAAAAAGACATTCAATTAGCGATTCGTCCAGATGTTGGCGGCGAGTTTTTTCAGTGGTTTAACTTTCGTTTGTCAGGTCAAATAGGGGAGCAGTATGTTCTCAATATTCTGAATGCAGGAGAGGCGTCTTATCTAGAAGGGTGGGAGAACTACCAAGCGGTGGCTTCTTATGATCGTCAGCATTGGTTCCGTTTGCCAACGTCTTACAAAGATGGCAAATTGACCATCGTGGCAGAGTTAGAATGCGAAACCATTCAGATTGCGTATTTTGCGCCTTATAGCTATGAGCGTCATCAAGATTTATTGTCCGCCGTGCAAGTGCATCCGCTAGTGACGTTAGAGCATCTAGGCGAAACGCTTGATAAACGTGACTTGACCCTAGTCAAAATAGGTGACGGTGCTGCCCACAAGCGCAATATATGGATTACTGCACGTCAGCATCCAGGTGAAACGATGGCTGAATGGCTGATCGAGGGCTTGTTGTATAGCTTGTTAGATAGCGATAATGCGACTGGCAAACAGTTATTAGACAAGGCAAACTTTTATATTGTCCCTAATATGAACCCTGATGGCAGTGTACGTGGTCACTTGCGTACTAACGCTGCCGGAACCAACTTAAATCGTGAATGGCAAAGTCCAAGCTTAGACAAAAGCCCTGAAGTATTTCATGTGATTAATAAAATGGAAGCGACAGGCGTGGATCTATTTTATGATGTGCATGGTGATGAAGCATTGCCGTACGTATTCCTCGCTGGTTCACAAGGGACGCCAAGCTACAGTGACCGTCTTGCTGGACTACGTGATAAGTTTTCAGACGTATTAAAGTTAGCCAGTGCTGATTTTCAGTCTGAGATTGGCTATGAGATCGATGCACCAGGTGCTGCCAATATGACCGTTGCTACCAATTGGGTAGCAGAGCGTTTTGATTGTCTTGCTAATACGTTAGAGATGCCATTTAAAGACAATGATAATCTGCCCGATGAAGAGATGGGTTGGTCACCCGAGCGTTCTATCAAGTTAGGGGAAGCATCACTGGTAGCAATGCTAGCTGTGGTGGATGACTTACGATAACTATAGAAAAAAGCTGCAGAAAATAGAAAGCTGCTAATGATGGCTGAGTGTTTTAGTGGTCATCGTTAGCAGCTTTTTTTAATTTTTATTTTCACATTCGCCAATAACAGTCCTGACAAAATCAACATCATGGCCAGCATCTTCCACCACGTCACTACTTCTCCTGTGAGTAGTACTGAGGTCACCATACCGAATACGGGTACCAATAGTGCAAACGGCATAACCTTGGAGGCGGTATTTTGACTGAGTAAGTGTGCCCATAGACCAAAGCCAATTAAGGTTGAGATATAGACGATAAATCCAAGTGAGAGCCAAGACTTGAGTGATGCTTCAGTAAACGTCGCCATCTGCCATGCATCAGTCTCAAATGTAAGAGAAGATATCGTCAACATCACGCAAGCAATGAGACCGCCCCAGACTACCAGCGCTAGCGCAGACAGAGCAGAGGCTTTATTCTTTCCAGTGCTAGATGTGGCAACAGATCCCCTTGTTCCTTGCTGCATCGCCTTTAGAGCCATTTGCTCTGATGCTTTTTCTAACACTTTTTCTGAAGCCTGTTTTGATGCTTGCTTGGATGCAATATTACCAAAGCTCCAACCGATGGCCGCAATCAAAATACAGATGAACCCTGCCAAAGGCATATCACCGCCAAGGTTTAACGCAATCACGCTGAGTCCTAGTACACCAACCAACATACCGACGATTTGCATACGGCTGACTGCTTCGCCCAATATAAAGTACGCTAGCAAAACCGTGATAAAAATCTGAATTTGTAGCAGTAGTGCCGTCAGCCCCGGGGATGAACCCAGATGCATCGCTGTAAATACAAAGGCGTACTGCATGACAAATGTACCGATGGCATAGATAAACAAGGTACGGTTGAATTTAGGTGGCTTTAGAAATAAAACCAGAGGCACAGCAGTAAAGAAAAAACGCAGAGCAGTAAGCATCAATGGCGGAAAGCTCTCAAGACCCCACGCAATAAAAGTAAAATTCACGCCCCAGATAAAAGTAACCAGTACAGCCAATGCAATATATATAGGGGACATATGAGCTATCCTAGAGAGTTATTATCCGTTGTCGGGAGTGGTTAGATTTGCTTGTGTTCGGCTTGTGTTCGGCTGATATTTAGGCTTAGAATTATAGTCGAAAGGTCACTATATAATAGGACGGTACTAGCACTATAGTCGATTCAATTTAAAAGTAGTACAAGGCAACCGAGTGTAGATGTACATGTGATACTTCAAGCGAGGTTAACGCTGTCATACTTTTATAGTGGAATGACTATATAAGTCTCTGATTGGTTAGTCTAACGATTGAGCCAATACCTCGAAAACTTTTGAATGACTCATCTGCGCCACATTGAACCGCATAAAGTTCTCAGCATTGTCTGATTGGCTAAAAACGTTGCCCGGCGCCAATACCACACCTTTGGATAAACAGCGATTGGCCAATTCGGTCGCATTATTATTCTCAGGTAATCGGCACCATAGGAACATACCTGCTTGTGGGAGCAGCCACGGTACGATGCCTAATTTAGCCAATCGTGGTAGCGTATGAGTACGTGCGCTTGCCAGCCGAGTATGGATATCATTCATATGCTTACGGTAGCCGCTATCAGTCAAGGCGGAGAACACAACAGCTGCTGCTAACTGACTGCCACCAAAGCCAGTGGCTATCTTTAAATCTACCAAACTCTCGATCCATTCCATAGGCGCGGCAATATAACCACAGCGTAGGGATGCGGATAACGTTTTAGAAAAGCTGCCGATATAGAATACTCGTGATAAACCATCTAAAGCCGCCAATCTCGCTGCAGGCTTAACTTCAAAGTCTGCAAAAATATCGTCTTCGATAATGTACAAACCAGCCGCTTGAGCCAATTGTAATACACGGTATGCCGTAGCAGGTGATAACGTTGCGCCCGTAGGATTGTGAATGGCAGCATTGGTGATGTACAGGCGCGGCTTATGCTCATATAAAATCGCTGCAAAGGCCTCTACATCTGGCCCGTTTGGCGTATAAGGGACACCAACCACTTTGACTCGATGGGCTAGCAGCTGTGCTCGAAAGTTAAAATAACAAGGGTCATCGACGACGACCGTATCACCTGGTGTCAGCAAAAATCGAAAAATTAAATCTATCGCTTGAGTGCCCGAATCCGTCAGTATTATCTGTGACGGTTCTGCATTGATACTCAATCCTGCCATACGCCACGTGAGTAATTGGCGCAATGCTAACAGTCCTAGCGGCGTTGCATACTCACTGATAATAGACGCGTCAGCTTTTGCTACATTTCGCAGACCACGGCGTATACCTGCCTCAAATAGCCAGTCCGCTGGTAACCAGCCGCAGCCTGGCTTTAGCGCACCATCGGGTGGCTCCAGCGACTGCCGCGATACCCACAATGGATCTACCACTCGATCAATTTTTGGTGCTATATCTGTCAATGATAGCGGCGCTGTCGTCTCTGCTACATAGAACCCTGCACCCGGACGTGAGTAGATGATTCCCTCAGTTTGTAGGCGTTCATAGGCTTCAACCACGGTCGATGGTGAGAACCCATAATCTTTGGCAGCGGCACGGACAGAGGGTAGTCGCGACTCTGGCATGTAGATAACGGTCGCTATTTTCTCTTTTACGTCAGCCATGACAACTTCGATGCGTGTTAGCTTCTGATTCATATTTTTTACAATTTTTGGTAGGGCGGATTTTGTGAAGGTTTTATCTTAAGGGTACAGCTAGGACAATATATTGATTTGATATCCGAACTGTATGGGTTCTATAGTCCAAACAGTTCTGTCTAATTGTACTGGATTGTATATAGATAACCTACTGCGCTTTTGTTTTAATCATTGAACGTAAACGATGTAGAGGTAGGTGTCATTCTATTGTGAATCGCACTAACCCTAGCTAATTCAATGATCATTCTTCAAAAAGCAGCGATATATGACCACTAAAAAATATAACAAATATCTAGCCTTTGCCTTATGCGTGATAACGACAAGTGTCAATATCCAAGGCCCACTTTATGCCGTCTATGCACACAATGATGGCTATGGTGTACTAGCAACTACGATAGCGTTTTCCTTTTATGTATTAGGCGTCATACCTGTATTATTAGCTTTCGGTGGGTTGTCGGATCGGATCGGACGACGTAAGGTGATTTTAATCTCTTTGGCACTATCGGTAGCAGCAACGGCTCTTATGTTGTTTTATCCGTACACGCGAGCGCTAGCAGTAGCGCGATTCATACTGGGTGTGGGAACAGCTCTAATGGCTGCGACGGCGACTGCCTATATGATTGAGCTGCTTGGTTCATCTATGATTGAGCTGCTTGGTTCATCAGATACGATGCGTGCGACAGCGTGGGTGACGGCCAGTACAACGATAGGTTTTGGTCTTGGCCCTGTATTGACGACAGTTTCTTTGATGTTTTATGAAACCGATCAGCCAGCCAGTTTTTTCTTACTGCTAGCGAGTGGGCTGTTCGCTATGTTTTTGTTATATCAATTACCAGAGACAGCACCTAAACGCACTAATTTGCCCACCTCTATGCTACAGCTACCTTATTTTAACCGTGAGGTCATTTGGTATGGCAGCGGTATTTTGATTTGTTGGGCGACGACAGGATTGGTATTATCAGTTATTCCCTCAGTGCTGGCCACGCATGGACTGGCTAAGTATGCAGGGGTATCCTCTATGTTAGCCATCAGTTGTGGGTTGATCGTTCAGCCAATCGCCCGAAAACTTGACCCTCAAGTTTCAAGCAAGCTCGGTCTTCTGATCTTACTACCAGCTTATGCTTTATTGGCTTGGGGACGTTGAATGCCAATCTACCAGTCATTCTTTTGGCGGCATTTTTGGCCAGTACGAGTTGCTATGGCTTTGTCTACTTGGGCGGTATGCTAGGAGTCGCAAAATCTGCTGGAAATGAGCAGGCACGTGCAAGTGCAGGCTATTTTCTGATGGCATATATAGGGCTTAGTGTACCCGTCATCTTTACTGGTTTGATTGTGGATAGGTATGGTGCTGCTACTGCGTTCTACGCCTTTGGTGTGTTTTCATTAGTTAGTGTGATTGTCTTATTTGCTAGCCAGCCTATATTGAGAACTGGACGTCATTCGAACGCCAATTTGCATAGCGTGTCTTAAAATAATATTGATAATGCAGTTTTCTATCCATTATCGTTTCATTTAATATTTTTTAATTCAATACCTTTTAATTTAATACCTCTGCATGCAATGTCTATGCTCTAAAATAATGCTCTTTTTTGCTGGGGCACCACGATAAAGCAAACAATTGTATCAATATAGTGCTTTGATCCCTAACTTTAGTAGAAAACACCGTTTTGCACATGGCATAGAACTTGCCCTTTATACAGGTATGACAGTATTGTCATGCTTTAACTAAAGAGGGTATGTTCTATGTTTAAAAAACCATTCTTTCACTGTTTATTCTAAGCGCGTTTGGTATATCAGTATCCCAAGCAGAAGACTTTACGGTTCTTAAGCAAATAGCAGATAAACCTACTCAGTTGAGTAGTGGTGAATACAAAGGCAATTACTATGTACCTTCTACTTTAGACACCATAACATGGGGATATTTGCCCAACAGAGACGCCAGCCCCGTTATGTCTGTTACCTCTGGTAGTGTGGTGACTTTTGATACCGTCTCACACGAAGGTTTGCTCGAAGATCAGGGCCGTGATGCAGCAAAATACTTTAAGTCAAAAGGGGTCAAAGACGACTTTATTTTAGATGAAGCAAAAACAATAACAAAATCAAAATTAAAACATGACTTTGATAAAGATGGTCCACATATCGTGACAGGCCCTATCGAAATCAAAGGGGCGCAACCAGGCGATATCCTAAAAGTAGAAGTCATCAACGTTGAGCCGCGCGTGCCGTATGGTGTCATCTCTAACCGCCATGGCAAAGGCGCATTGGCAGGCGAGTTTCCCAAAAAGCAAAACAAGACAACGCGTCTGCCGCTCACCCTGAGCGCTACGGCAATGTCTCCGTATTTACGCCTATCGAAAAAATGCCAAAGGTGAATACGAAGGTATCCTAAAAACAGATTCTGGTAAGTCTATACGTTTTCCACTCAGGCCCTTTATGGGTCTAATGGGTGTCGCAGCAAACACCTCAGAGCGAGTACATTCAGTTCCACCTGCTATGTATGGTGGCAATATTGATATCAATGAGTTGGGTGCAGGGGCGACGGTTTATTATCCGGTACAAGTGGCAGGTGCACTGTTTTATACAGGTGACAGCCACTTTGCCCAAGGCGATGGCGAGGTTGCATTGACTGCCCTTGAAGCATCTGCTCGCGCCACTTTTAAATTTACATTGCTAAAAGCAGGTAAGGATAAGATTCCGGGTAAAGAAATTGTGCAACCTTTGGCAGAGAATGCTGAATTTTGGATCACGCCAGGGCTAGATGAAGATTTGGATGAGGCGATGAAGAAGTCTACTCGTGAAGCGATTCGTTTCTTAAATCAAGAGTATGGTATTGATGAGGCAATCGCTTATGCTTACCTAAGTGCAGCAACAGATTTTGAAGTATCGCAAGTCGTGGATAAGACCAAAGGTATTCATGCCAAAATTCGTAAAGCAGATTTTAAAGAGTTTGAAAAATAGTATAAATTAACACTCTCAATTTTAGAAAAAAGTCCTTTATATTGATATAAAGGACTTTTTACATTCATTATATTGGTTTAAAAAGGTGGATATCACTAGAGACACAGCAACGTTCTATTTTCTTCTACTTCAATTAGCCATCGCACTTTGCAGGATGGTGTAAGCCGCTTTGACCCTCTCTGCGTTGGGGTAGTTCTTATTTGCCAAAATGACAATGCCAGATTTTTTGCGGGAATATAAGCGATATATCCACCGAACCCATTGGTAGCGCCTGTCTTGTTCACCCATACATCGTTTAAAACAGGTGTCGGCTGATTGTTTGCTGTAATGGGCTGTGGCTTGAGTACCACATCCGTTGAATTACCTTCAAGCAGTGTGTCTAGGTGAGTGGGGAATGGATACATCTCCCAGGCCAATCCCTGTGTAAAAGTGCTTGCTTGATAGTATCCCTTTCTAGTGTTTTGCAATGACTGTTGAATATCTTTATCCAAAGGGATTAACCCCATGTTAACCGCCATATAATGGGTCATATCCGCGCTGGTTGATTTAATACCATAGGCTTCGGCGTCCAAAATCCCAGGGTTAACTCTTATTGGCTCTCCAGCAGCGTTATAACCAAACGCATAATCGTCCATCTTGTCATTAGGAACATTGACAAAGGTACTAGGCATATTGAGTAAGGGCAGTATTTTATCTTCCATCACCTGTGTGTAATCAGCGCCCATACTCAAGGCTGATATACGGCCGAACAGTCCTATACTGGCGTTAGAGTATAGACGTTTTGAGTTAATAGGGAAGGCAGGTTGCCACGACTTATAGTAGCGGAGCAATTCCTTATTGTTTTTGACATCGTTAGGTACTTGAAGTGGTAGACCACCAGCCGAATAGGTGGCTAGGTTGATAAGCTTGGTATTACCAATGGCGCTGTCTTGTAGATAAGGAATGTATTTATGAGCGGTATCCTCCAAGTCGAGTGTGCCATTGAGTTCGGAGTAACTGGCCAAAGTCGCGGCAAAGGTCTTACTGATAGAGCCCAACTCAAAGATAGTGTTTTCTGAAACAGCCTTGCCAGATTGTTTGTCAGCCAAACCGTAGTTATAAAAAGACGACTTTCCATCGATAGTAATGCCAAACGCCATACCTGGAATATCATGTGCTTTCATTAGCGACTTGGCTTGTGCATCGACTGTGCTTTTCAGATGACTGTCGCTGTCTGCTGCTTGCACTTGTCCAGATATCAATGAGGCAGCAATGACAGCAGTCAGACCAACTCGGCTAAAAAGTGTTTACACTGATTTTTTCATGATTATATTACTTGTCCTTTTTGTTATATGAATTTTTTAGTTCATTTATTATATCTGAAAGGCATGAGTGGTTCTTTGATGTCATTCATAAAGCTCATGTATCTGAATATCTACTACTGCCCAATCCATTCCTTCAAAATCTGGATTATCTTTATGTCTAGTACTATCGGTAGGTAGAGGAATGGCTTCGCCATCTTCTATCAATCCTTTTAGATGGAGCATAATCGCTTCTTTAGCATTATTAAAGATATCTACACGTTCATCGCTGGCTGAATAGCAACCCACTATGTC
This sequence comes from Psychrobacter sp. ER1, assembly GCF_048631835.1. NCBI lineage: Bacteria > Pseudomonadati > Pseudomonadota > Gammaproteobacteria > Moraxellales > Moraxellaceae > Psychrobacter > Psychrobacter sp. ER1. Next base: position 1,473,693 of record NZ_CP184640.1, read on the forward strand.
TGGGATAAATATGCCATAAGCTGTTGTTTTATTACTTGGTGTAATTGCTATGGGATACTGCATTTAACATTCCTCATGAAGTTTGAACCTAAGTATAACTGCAAATTGCTTAGATAAGGCTCTACATAACCCCTTAAATAAAACTCACTTTCAAAATTATATTGAAAGTATTTTAGGTGATGGCTACTGTTTGACCCACAACACTTTCATTACAATGGGCGCTATCACGATGGATAAAATAGGACAGGTATCCAAAACTGAAACAATAATTCAAACAATAAGGGCGGTTTATGACTCTGAATATCACTAAAACAATTTTAATTACTGGCAGCACAGATGGCATTGGCAAATTGGCAGCGCTAAAACTGGCAGAAGCTGGGCACCAAGTGTACTTGCATGGCCGCGATGCTGACAAACTTGCTAGCGTCATTGCAGAAGTTCGAGCAGTCGCGACAGGTGCAGCAGTAGATAATATTAATGGGTTTGTGGCTGATTTTTCTGATCTAACGGATGTGCTAAAGATGGCAGCAGACGTCAATGAAAAACTGCCAAAGCTTGATGTGCTCATAAATAACGCAGGGATTTATACCACGGCATCAGCAATGACGAAAGACGGTTTGGATGTACGTTTCGTAGTCAATTACCTAGCACCTTATGAGCTGACCAATGCTTTATTACCTTTGCTAAAGCAGTCTGATAAAGCGCGTATCGTGAACTTAAGCTCAGCTGCGCAAGCGTCAATATCTTATCAAGCACTTGCAGGCCAGACTCGCCTTGATGATAAGGATGCTTATGCCCAAAGTAAGTTGGCACTCACGATGTGGAGTATGGCATTAGCTGACACCGTCGCTACCAACGATATCAATGTCATCGCCGTCAATCCAGGCTCGCTACTGAACACAAAAATGGTCGATGAGGCGTATGGTCAATATTGGTCATCAGCAGACAAGGGCGCAAATATCCTAACGGAGTTGGCCATCTCGGATGAGTTCGCTAACGATACTGGTAAATACTTTGATAACGATATAAAAGACGGCGCACATGGTGATGCAAGAGGGGCGTTTGGTCGACCACATGCTGATGCTCTAAACCAAGCAGCCATTGCAGAGCTTGAGCAGCAGACTCAGACAGTATTGCAGTCAATTTTTGCATAAGATGCATAAGATTTATATTTTGCAGCATCAATGAATTTCAAACAATTAAACCATTACTAGGGCGTATCTTCATTTCAAAAATGGTGATAAAAATGAGGTAAATTGCCGTCAAACGAGGAAAATAGTGCAGATAATATCGGGATATTAACCAGCGATTTGACGCTGTTTTGCAAGGTTTAGCCATTTTTAACCCATTTAGATGACTATTGATTGAATTGAGGACGCGCCCTAACTATATTTTCAAATTTTATTATTAAAAAATTTTTCATTAAAAACAGGATACAATATTATGCAAACTATCAAAGCCATTGGTTATCAAAACAATCTACCTATCGATAACGAACAATCGCTACAAGACATTACCCTTGATAAGCCAGTTGCTTCAGGCCGCGATATTCTCGTAGAAGTGAAAGCCATATCAGTCAATCCAGTAGATTACAAAATCCGTGAAGGGCGTCCTGCCGCAGAGGGTGAGTATGCTGTTATTGGTTGGGATGCTGCTGGTACTGTGACGGCTGTCGGTGAAGACGTCAGTTTATTCTCAGTAGGCGACAACGTCTATTATGCTGGAGATTTGACCCGTTCAGGCAGCAATGCTGAATATCAGTTGGTCGACGAGCGTATCGTTGGACACATGCCAGCCTCTTTGTCTTTCGCTGAGGCAGCGGCATTACCACTGACGACGATTACGGCTTGGGAGATGTTATTTGACCGTTTACAAGTGCCTGTCTCTGATAGCGCAGCGAATGACAGCGGTAGTAGCGAGAATGCTAATAACGTCTCAGTATTGGTCATTGGCGCAGCGGGCGGCGTTGGATCTATCTTAACTCAGTTATTAAAAACAAGAACATCTGCCACGATTATCGGTACGGCTTCGAGAGATGAGAGCGTGCAGTGGCTCAAAGATTTGGGTGCTGATCATGTTATCAATCATCGTAACCCATTGTCTGATGAACTACAAAAAACAGGTATTGCTGAAGTAGACTACGTGGTGAGTCTCAATAACACTGAAGATCATTATGAAGAAATCATTAAATGCTTAAAGCCGCAGGGTAAGCTTGGACTGATTGATGATCCAAAATCATTAGATGCCAACCCTCTTAAAACCAAAAGCTTAAGTCTGCATTGGGAATTTATGTTTGCACGTTCAATGTTCAATACGCCAGACATGATTGAACAGCATCATTTATTAAATGCGGTGGCAAAATTGATTGATGCAGGCGAGATCAAAACCACGGTCGCTCACAATCTTGGGGCTATCACCGCTGAACATCTACGTAGTGCGCACCAAATGCTAGAAAAACAGCAAGCGCATGGCAAGATTGTATTAGAAGGCTGGTCTGCATAACGCATAACCCCATTTAGATTAATAGGTCCAATGTGACGCTTTTAGCAGACACGTTGGACCTATTTAAATCAATGATAATAATAAACATAGGATAAATAGATGAGCACGCAAGCAAACAAACCACTTACCATCGTCGCCACTATCAAAGCCAAACCTGAGCACGTTGAACAAGTCAAAACTGAGCTGCTTAAACTGACAGCAGCATCACAAGATGATCAAGGTTGTATCCAATATGACTTACATCAAAAAATGCAAATAGTAACGGTTTCGTGGTTTATGAGATTTGGGAAAACAACGAGTGTCTTCAGCAACATGTACAAAGCCCGCATTTCCAAAACTATGTACAAGTAACAGATGGGATGGTCGATGAATTTGTCGTCACTGAAATGACAGTTATCTCATAGGTTTGATCTATACTCTTCTACTATATTAAATACTCACTTCATCATTACCGATCCATTTGGGTCCTATCTCAACCTCAATATCACGTGCGGTAACGGCTTCAGCGCACTCGGAGCACACTGTCACAGGATGCATAATGTGACCACATGCCTTGTGTCTATGCAACAGCGGTGCCCCGCGTTCATCAGCCATGTATTTATCACCCCAACTGACCAATGCCAGTACGACAGAGTGCAAATCTAATCCGCACTCTGTCAGTCTATATTCCTCACGTAGCGGCCGCTGCTGATAGGCGACTTTTTTAAGATATCGTATTCAACCAATTTACGAAGACGGTCAGATAGGACATGACGTGTAATGCCTAAGCGTTGCTCAAATACGTCGAATCGTCTAACTCCCAAAAAACAATCACGTAAAATAATGAGCGTCCAACGATCACCAATGACTGCTAAAGTGCGAGCTACCGAGCAAGACTGTTGGTCCAGTTCATCCCAGCGCATAGGTTATCTCCTTTATCTTTAAGCTATAGGTTAGCTTGACAGGGTCCAAAAATAAAGCTATATTTTTGTTAGTTCTAAAAAGGAACCTATAAGGAAATAGACATGAACAGAGCACCCGTAGCAGTTGTAATCGGCGCAGGCGATGCCACTGGCAGCGCTGTTGCCAGACGTTTTGCGCGAGAAGGTTTTACTTTGTGCGTGACCAGAAGGACTGTTGAGAAGCTAGAGACATTAGTCAGTGATATCGAAGCGGCTGGAGGGGTGGTCAAGCCATTTGGTTGTGATGCGCGTATCGAGCAAGAGATGGTTGAGCTGTTTGCTCATATTGAAAAAGACATTGGGCCGATTGAAGTCGTGGTGTTTAACATCGGGGCAAACGTTCATTTCTCCATCTTAGATACGACAGAGAGGGTCTATCGAAAAGTGTGGGAGATGGGTGCCTTGGCTGGATTTTTGACAGGTAGAGAAGCGGCAAAAGTCATGATTCCACGTGAGAGGGGGACAATTATTTTTACGGGTGCAACAGCGTCTTTACGCGGTAGTAAAGGTTTTTCGGCTTTTGCTAGCGCTAAGTTTGCTCTTCGGGCACTGGCACAAAGCATGGCGCGAGAGTTGGGGCCAAAGGGCATCCATGTCGCACACCCTATCATTGACGGCGCCATTGACACTGATTTTATTCGTGACAACTTTCCCGAGCGTTATGAGCTAAAAGACCAAGACGGTATTTTAAATCCAGAACATATCGCTGAGCAGTATTGGCAGTTGCACTGTCAGCCAAGAGATAGCTGGACACATGAGCTGGATTTACGCCCATGGATGGAAACTTTTTAATCCTATCTGGTTAGTAATCGTCAAATTTTAATGGATTTTTAATATATTGCAAGGAAGGCAAAGATGAGTAAACAAGTAGAGTTTTTCTTTGATGTGGGTAGCCCAGCCAGTTACTTGGCATGGACTCAATTAGCAAGTATCGCGCAGCGCCACAATGCCGAGATCGTTTGGCGACCTATGTTACTTGGCGCAGTGTTTCAAGCCGTTGGTAATACCTCACCAGCTGCCGTACCTGCTAAAGGCGCTTATATGCTCAAAGACCTTAAGCGTTTTTCAGCCATCTATGACGTGCCTTTCCGCTTCAATCCATTTTTCCCAGTCAATACGATGCAGCTTATGCGCGGTGTTATCGCTTATTTGGGGACACCCAAATTTGAGAGTTATTTATCCGCTGTCTTTAATGGGCTATGGGCTGAAAAGTTAAATATGGAATCACCAGAAGTCGTGGCTGAAGTTCTGTCGAAAGTAGGCATTGAGGCGACTGATTTTATGGCGCGTATTAGTGAGCCTGAGGTCAAGGCGCGTTTAAAATCTAGTACCGAAGAAGCAGTAGCACGAGGCGTATTTGGGGCACCAAGTTTCTTCGTAAATGGTGAGATGTTTTTTGGTCAAGACCGGTTGAGCTTTGTTGAAGATGCTTTGAGAGACTGAGAATAGTAAGTCATAGGATATATAGATTGCGCTGTACTAGCTCAACGATAGTCCATTGGCTTTCAATCCACCAGACATCAGCCGCGATAAGTAACCGTGATTTTTCTTCACTGTGGTTTCTCCAGAAAATAACCTTGCCACTCAGTTTAATGATTAAGCTCTATGGTTACATTAAGACAAGTTTATATATTGATAGTTTTGTTTAGACTGCTCTAGTTCCTCTAAATCTATATCTACTGTTACTATATCTGGCGACGAACCAAGTTTTTTGATAATTCGTCCTGTAGGAGAGACGATTAGGCTCTCTCCTACAAACTGACCGCCATGACCGACGCCGACACCATTGCAGGTAATCACAAAACATTGGTTCTCTATAGCCCGAGCTTGAGTCAATACATAGTGGGTATTTGCATAGGGAACCATGTTGCCATTTGGCATAAATATGATCTGTGCGCCTTTTTTGCCAGTGCTCTTGAGCCTTCTGGAAACTCTAGCTCAAAACAAATCTGAGCACCGCAAACCACATCATTAATGCTAACCACTGACAGGTCTTCTCCGCTGGTAAATACCCCAACATCATCAAGCCAAAGCTTTGACTTTCGGTGTTTATGAATGATTTTGCCGTTTTTTATAAAAGAACATGCGTTATAGAAAAGTTGATCCTGTTTGTCAATATGTCCAATAATGATGGTTGAATCTGTATTTTTGCTTGCTTCCAATATGCTGTGAAAGTGCTCTGTTGATTGATGATACAACGCTTCAATATTGTCTAGCGTCGGAAACCCAGTCAAAGCAAGTTCTGGAAAAATCATAAAGCCATCGCAGGCTTGATGATTATGGATTGATTTTAATATCGCAGCAGCATTTACTGATACTTGATAATCGGTAATATCCATTTGATTGAGGATTATTTGCATAGGTCTTGCTCTTTATCGTAGGGGGGTGATACTTTCACAGTGCTTATTGGTCGCAATGATAGGTAATATTCGTTAATGACGGTCTTTAGAAACACTTATTTAAAATGCTATTTAAAACACTTTTAAAGACATTGTGACTCTAACCAACGACTCAATTTAATGATGTCTGGTTGATTTGACTTTAAGTCATTATAAAAGAAATAGAAACTGTCGCCAGTGAGTAATTCATGCATTGGGATTTTGACAAGATTTTGCTGATGTGTTTGTTCTAGCATCATATAGTTGTCGGTAAGCGTAATACCTAAGTTATAACGTGCAGCCTGTGCGGCAAGCAGTACATGGCTAAATTGATTAATCTTTACCTCGCTTGGCAGCTCAAACCCGCCTGCTTTACACCATTTTAGCCAATCATTAGCCGTACCTTCACTTTTGTCAGAATATTTTACGGACAGTATAGGGTGTTGCCATAACGCCTCAGGCAATGGCTGATCCTTTATTTCCGCCCAAAGCTTTTGGCCACAGACAGGAAATAGCTTCTCAGCGAATAAAAGCTTGCTGACTACATTGCGTTTCGGTGGATTGACGGTAATAAAGCAATCCGAACATTGCTCATTATAGTTGTCTTGGTCTGTCACCATATTTAAGGTCAGCTCAATCTCTGGGTGCTGTTCGCGGAAGTTTTCTAACCGAGGAATCAACCAATTGACAGCCACTGAACTATACAGCGCTAGGCGAATATGGCCAGGCTTATCATGGCGAATGGCCTGACTGGTATTGGATAGAGTAGTCAGCGATTGATTTACTTCTGTGAAATAGCGAGCACCTATATCTGTTAAAGAAAGGGTTCGGCCCTGCCTATAAAATAGCGCTTCACCAAGATACTCTTCAAGCATTCGAACCTGATGACTCACGGCACTTTGCGTCACGTTGAGGCTTTCTGCTGCCTTAGAAAAACTATTAAGCCTTGCTACAGATTCAAAGCATTGTATGGCACGTAATGGAGGAAGTTTCATTATGAGTTCAACTAATACTAAACGTTTTTATATCATTATACGTCATGAGTATACGTGAATATACTATTTATCTGACCATTAGATTAAATGGCTTAATTTAAAATTTTATGTATTTTGAGATAGGTATAAGCATGATAATGCCGAAGATGAGTGTTGGATTTGCAATGATACTGTTGGTTGCAGGAAACATGATTGCAGTCCTTTCAGATGCGCTGATAAAAGAGTTGCCAGATGGCGCAGCGGTCTATCAGTTTGTGCTATTGCGTCAGCTAACAGCTATCTTGATGCTGCTACCGTTTTGTTTATTTAACCAAAAAGCCAAGCTACTTAGTAACGTAAAATGGCATTTTGTACGTGGGCATATTTGGTTGTTTGGCGCGGTATTCATGGTGTTGTCTATCCAAGCGTTACCGCTGGCAACGGTGAATGCGATTTTTTATACTGCACCTTTACTGATGTTGCCGTTAGGATTCCTGTTTTATAAAGACAGACTTACAGCACCAAGCATCATTGTGGCAATACTAGGCTTTATAGGTATTCTTGTCGTGGTAAAACCGACACAAATTAATATGGGTGCTATATTTGCGTTGATCGTGGCCTTAACCATGGCGACAAACAATCTATTGGTTCGTAAATTGCCTTCGAATCATACCGTTGCTCAGACCTTGTTTTTGACCAATTTAGTCGGAATACCGTTGGGGCTTGGTTTGGCTATTTGGGAAAATGCCCCTTTGAGTTGGTACGCGCTATGGATAGCAGCAGGCTCAAATTTGTTTATTTTGATCTATGCGGGTATCTGCGTACTGGTCTACCGAGCGGTTGAAGCACATAAAATATCTAGTGCAGAATATACCGGTCTGTTAGGAGCAGTGGTTATCGGCATCGTATGGTTTGATGAAATACCAGATATCAGTCTTTTGATAGGTTCGGCTCTGATTGTCTTACCTTTGATTTGGCTCGCCACGCTTGAGTCCATTAAATATAAAAGAACAGCCTTATAGCGTTTTGAAACATAGAGAGCGGATAAAAAAAGCGTCATAATATTAGCATGACTTTATGTCATGAATTCGTGTGTTTAAATCGTTTTTTCATACTCATTTTTGTGGCAAATTACTATAGACACAACCATTCAGGCAAGGCTCTAGTCTTCAAGGGCGCTCTTGTTTGTTGAAGTTATTACTATGAGGTAGGCCAAATAATGAGCAATATAACCACATTCTCAGTCACATCTTCAAATCGAAAAATCGACCCTTCACGGCGTCGAGGTGGCGCGTTTAAAGCTGATGGCTCTCTTAACGACAATGACCGTGTCGAGATAGGTCCAACAGATCTTGCATTCAATGAGTGGGCTGAGCTAGGGCTGACACCTCATAACCTTACACGAATGCGCGAATACCGCATCCAAAGAATCGTAAAAGAACTACAGAAAAGAGATCTTGGAGGCATCTTATTGTTTGATCCTCTTAACATTCGCTATGCGACTGACTCCACAAATATGCAGGTATGGGTGACCCACAATCACTCTAGAGCCTGTTTTGTATCTGCATCAGGACATCTTATTTTATGGGATTTTCACAATTGTGAGCATTTATCAGCACACCTTCCTTTGATCAAAGAAGTCAGAGGAGGCGCTTCTTTCTTCTACTTTGAAACCGGTGATAGAACTGACGAACATGCCTCTAGGTTTGCTTCAGAAATTCAATCTATTTTACAGGAGCATGCTGGAGACAATAAAAGATTGGCTATCGATAAAATTGAAATTGCTGGTTTCAATAAGATAAAACAGTTAGGAATCGATGTTTTTGATGGTCAGGAAGTGATGGAGTTTGCTCGATCTATTAAGAACGAAGATGAAATTAATGCCATGCGATGTTCAATTGCCTCAACAGAGGTTGCGATGAAGTGCATGCAAGAAGCAACAGTACCCGGTATCACTGAGAATGACATATGGTCTATTCTTCATGCGGAAAATATTCGTCGAGGTGGTGAGTGGATAGAATGTCGAATTCTTTCTTCAGGGCCGAGAACCAATCCTTGGTTTCAAGAAAGTGGCCTTCGAATTATGAAGGAGGGTGAGTTACTTGCATTCGATACAGATCTGATCGGCCCTTATGGAATGTGTGCAGATTTGTCTCGAACTTGGATGATTGGGGAGTGCCTGCCAAGTGCAGAGCAAAAGCATCTCTATCAAGTAGCTTATGAACACATCCAACACAACATGACTATATTAAAATCAGGAATGACATTTGAAGAGGTGACAAAATCTGGTTTATTGCTGCCTGAAGAATATAGAGCGCAAAGATATGGTGTGATGATGCATGGCGTTGGTCTTTGTGATGAATACCCGTCTATTCGTTACCCCGAAGACCTTGAATGCCATGGCTATAGTGGTGTACTGGAGCCGGGTATGGCACTCTGCGTTGAAGCGTATGTAGGTCGAGTTGGTGGTAAAAATGGTGTCAAACTTGAAGATCAAATCATTATTACAGACACTGGGTTTGAAAACCTTACTAACTATCCATTCGAAGCTGCTTTATTGGCTAATTAAAGATAGTCTATACAAGCTTGTTAAGATAAAGATTTGACATAGGTATAGTGCATTATCTGCGGGTTTAGATGGTTGGGATACTCATCAACATGCTGATAGCCATTATTATCATAGTACTGATAAGTGCACAGGGTGTCTGTATGTAGTGCATACGTGTCTGCACCCTGTGCCACGAGATAAGTCTCAAATGCTTGAATCAACATCGCTCCAATACGGTGGCGACGATAGTTTGGATCTACACAGAAAAACTGTAGCTCGCTATCAAAATTGACTGTCTTTCGTTTTGCACCAGCCATTTCTTTTTCTGTAAATCAATTAATACCTGTCGACCTTGATCAGATAGACGCAGCTTGTTTTCTATCTTATCATCGAATGACAAAGCTTTATGTGGATCTTGTCTAGTGATCCCTATCACCACACCACAAATGATGTCATCATATTCTGCAACTTGTATAAAAGTAGCATGATGACAGTCTTTAGCTAGAAATAGGGTAGCCAGTTGCTTTAGAACCTGCTTATCTGTTGCAGTAGTAAATACACTCAAATTCATATTGACGATAAAAAGCTCAACAATGGCTGCAAAGTCTTCAGGCGTAGCACGACGATACTGTATTGTCATAAGTTGCTCTCTTTTATCATTAAAAGTACTGGCGTACGCTGATTGACCAAGCATTAATACGCCAGCATTTTGCTACTAATATCTGGTTAGTGGGTTTAGTAAAGTATTAGTGTTTTTTACTTAATAGTTGCCCTGTATTTACCACTCTATCTCACCTGTATTGACTTGACTGCTCAACTCTAAATCACTTCCTCCGGGCAACGCTGGATAAGCCGATTTCATAATTGAAATTACTTTTTCTGATTGCTTAGAATCTTGTTTTTTTGCCTCGCCCAGTGCTTGCTCAAAAGTTTTTAGATAACTGAGAGTGAAATCATGAACCGCCCGACTATATCGGAGGCTAATCTACTTGAGTCAGGCAGCTTTATCTGACTCACTAAGACTATCATGGTATCGTCTCTCAAACTAAAAAGGCGACACATAACCAATTTTACTATGCAAACGGGTTTTGTTGAACCAATCGACCCATTCAAGGGTTGCCAGTTCAACATCGTTAACGCCAGTCCAGTTTTGCTTTAAATAATGAATCACCTCGGTTTTATACAGCCCGTTAACCGTTTCAGCCAACGCATTGTCGTATGAATCACCTTTGGTACCAACAGAGGCAATGACGCCAGAATCCGTCATCCTAGAAGTATAGCGAATGGATAAGTACTGAACGCCGCGATCACTATGATGAATGACATCTTTGGGATTGTTTCTATCTGTTATGGCTTGATTTAATGCCGCCATCACCATATCGGTGTTCATACGATTAGATACCTTCCAACCAACGATAGCACGGGCAAACACATCAATAATAAAAGCGGTATATACCCAGCCACTCAATGTTTTAACGTAAGTAAAGTCAGCAACCCACAGCTGGTTAGGACGATGCGCATTAAAGTTACGATTGACTAAGTCATCAGCGCGCTTTTGGTCGTCACGGCTGTTGGTGGTAATCTTGCCTTTGCCACGCCAGATGCCTTGTAGGCCATACTGCTTCATTAATCGCTCTACGGTACACCGAGCAACCTTTAACTCGTCAGCTTTCATCTGCTGCCAGACTTTACGCACACCATAACGGAATTTACTGTCCTGCCAAATACGTTTAATCTCGCTGAGATAATAGTCGTCATGTTGACTGCGTAGTGAGCGCTTCTCAGGGCAATACTCTAGGTTTTTAGCACGGTAGTAGGTTGATGGGGCAATCGGTAGTACTCGGCAGATTGGCTCGATCCCATAATTTTTTTATGATCATCAATAAAGTCGACCATTACTTGGGTGGACGGCCCTTCTCCGCCTGGACTTCAAGACCAGCAGCTTTCTTGATGATCTCATTGGCTTGCTTGAGCTCTTTATTCTCGCGTTCAAGCTCTTTAATACGTTGCTCTTGGCTTTGGGCTTGCACATTTGCAGGAATGGTTTGATCGATGTGCTTCTTATGCCACGAGCGTAGGGTCTCAGGCGTGCAACCTATCTTTGGCGCTATGGCTTTGATGGCTGACCAGATGGAGGGATAGTCGTTTGCTGCTTCGATCAGCATACGGACGGCGCGTTCTTTAATCTCAGGAGTGTAGTTTCGTGTTTTCATTGTCGTATTCTCTTGGAGCGTTGAGCCTTCGACAATACCGGGGCGGTTCATCAACAGCATAGTCTTTTTTGAGTAGGTTGCCTGAATAGTGACCTGGTATCACAAGGTTTGGCTTTAATTGCTTCATGTGTTCCAATGATTGCATCCACTCGCTACGAGCTTCTTTAGTTTGGGTATCAGCAGTCCACACATGCATACCTGATGTTACCGACACACCGCCGAAAACGGTTTTTGACTCTGGTACCCACATATATGCTTGATGGGTTCCCATCTCTTTGATTTCGATTTTGTGACCTTCTAGGGTCAGTGTAGACTGATCAAGTGTTTGCGGTACTGTGATCTTGGTAGGCGCATGTTTACCAAGGATTGGGCCCCAATGCTTTAATTTTGCATCTTTAGTGGCCTCAATGTGTTTAATAATAGAAGGGCTAGACATAACCTTTACATCAGGGAAGGCTTTGACTAAAGGCTGAAGACCGAAATAGTAATCTGGATCGCCTGCCGTGATATAAATCATTTTTAGGTCTTTATTGCTCTTTTTGATCATATCAACCAATGCCTCACCGTCTTTGACACTAAACTGTGCATCGAACAAGATAGCATCTTTCTCGCCACTTGCCAGCACAGAGGTCACTGGGAAAATAGCATTTTGATCAGGTTTATATGCTTGCAGTTTTAGATCGGCTGCGTTTACTTGGGTTGCGAGCAGTAGCACACTGGCCGCCATAGAAGCTGTCATTAATTTTTTCATAATCTACCTGTATTTTCATTTGAGTAAATAGACCGCGTTAATGGCGGTATTCGTTATTAGCGGCTATTCTATTCGATTGTATTTCGTTTAAATACGCTATAATTCGGTATTTACTGTTTCATTTTTCGCGCAAATAAGGATGGAGAGATGGATAGGCTGACCGCGTTGCAGGTGTTTGTTACGATCGTTGAACAAGGTAGCTTAAGCCGTGCCGCGGACAATTTAGACATGTCTAGAGCTAAGGTAACGCGCTATCTGACAGAGCTTGAGAGCTGGATGGATATGCGCTTATTACATCGCACAACTCGAAGTCTGAGCCTCACTGCACCTGGTGAGCAGACTCTTGAGGTGGCGTACCAGTTGCTTGGATTGACTGACTCGTTGGATCAGATACGCAATCAAAATACTTTGGAGCTAAAAGGTCAGCTGCGAATCACTGCCAGCTTTTCGCTGATTGATAGCCTTTTGATGGATGTGGTTGGTCGCTTTGTTTCTCACTGGCCCCGAACAGCAATTGATATTCTTACCACTGATGATTCGGTCAATTTAGTTGATGCCCGTATTGACTTGGCGATTCGTATCACCAATGACTTGGAGCCAAATGTCGTTGCCAGACGTATCGGTGAGTGCCACTCTATCGTATGCGCTGCACCTGAGTATTTACAAAGGCGTGGCAGACCTACAGATGTACAGTCGCTTGTACATCACAACTGTCTATCATTTGCGTATTTTGGACGGTCGGCATGGGTGTTTGACGGGCCAAATGGTCCAGAGTCTGTTCCTATCTCTGGCAATATTAGCGCCAATATCTCTGAAGTCTTGCTCTCTGCCACGTTGCGTGGACATGGGATTAGTTTACAGCCATCTGGCGCAGTCAAATCTTTGATTGCATCTGGACAACTTATTGAGTTATTGCCTGAATGGAAACCCAAAACCTTGGGTGTTTATGTGGTTTATGCCAATCGAAAGCAGGTGACACCACTACAAAGAAAGTTTATTGATTTTCTTGCTACCAATAAAGCGTTCGCCTTATTGGTAGCAAGAAACTCATAAACTAGGATATTAATAGATAGGAAATATCTTACGACGGCTCTAATGTTAACATTAGCCAATAGGTATTTATTACTACTATGATTAAGGATTAAAGGCGTAGATTATGCACAGTCTGATTACGCATAAAAGGGGTTGTCACCTCTCTATATATGAACTAATACATGGTTTGATGATTAGCAGAATCTTTAGGTATTTGTTGGATAGAATCCCAATGCTCGACAATTTTCCCACTATCATCAAATCGAAAGAAATCCATCGTCACGAATTCATCGATGGTTTTATCTTCGTTATGCCAGACTTGATGGGTATGCAATGAGACTAAGTCATCTTCAGCGATACAACGTACAAACTCAATTGACTTATTTGGATACTGTGCTTGCATCCGTTCAAAGTATTCAATAAATCCTGATTTACCATTGGCTACAGCGGGATTGTGTTGAATATAATCATCACCTACATAATCAGCGACGGCCTTTTGTGGATTACCCTCGTAAGCGGTCTTATAGAACGCGATAGCATTTTTTTATTGTTTGCCAAATTCATCGTCGGCTCCAGTTATTATTTATGTTTACTTTGAAAACAACATAGTAGATTAATAAGAAATATTATTAAAAAACGTCAGAAAATTTATAGCAGAAACTCAAACGGCCAATAGCAACGCTAAAATTATGCTTATTGACCATTTGATAATGTTTAGACCCTAATGATTGCTTAAGCCTTAATAAAAATAGTCTCTTCACTCAAGCGTGATTTAGGTATTTTGGCATTAAAGTCATCATCGCTGCGGTAGCCAAACGATACCACTGCCACAGCAGAATATCCTTTGCTACGTAAGTCGAACTCCGTATCAAGCGCCTGTAAATCAACGCCTTCCATAGGGACGGTATCAATACCCAAAAGCGCGCTGCCCAATAGTACTCCGCCCATGTTGAGATATACCTGTTTGGCAAGCCAATGTGGCTCATCTTTGGCATCGAAGCGATGCATATCTAAGAACAATTGGCGACCTTGATGCATCTGTGCTTTGAATTCTGGCTGAGCATAACGACCGTCTTGATCTTCTTTTTCTAACACCGCCTGCATGTATTCATCGTCGGCATGGATACGAGTACAGAAAACCACCACGTGTGAGGCATCTAGGACTTTAGGTGTATTAAAATGAAAGGCACCTTGCGTGCTTTTGGCAATGCGCGCTTTACCTGCATCATCATCTGCAATGACAAAGCTCCATGGTTGAATATTGGTGCTTGATGGACTCATTTGTAGCATGTCTTTAATCTGCTCAAAATATTCAGCAGATATCTTTTTATTGGCATCAAATACTTTGGTGCTGTAACGCCAGTTTAGTGCTTCATTAATGGTTTTCATGATTGTCCTTAAGTAAAGTAAGTTTCAGTTTTTTAGTCAGCTGGTAATACAAACGGATTTAACAAACGGTGCTACTCAATCCTTATTCGTGCATAGATAAGTTGAATGATTAGCCCGTCCTAGCGATGACTCATAATAGTAAAGTTCATACATTAGAACCACTAACTACAAGAGAAAACACTTTCAATATTATTTTGAGAATATGGCGTTTCTAATCTGTTTAAAGGTTATTTATTAGCTATATTAGGACGTATAATGAATGTACTTTATCAATTGATAAATTTATTAAACGCATAAACTGATCTTAAAACGGTGCGAAATTATCAGGCTGACTGTGCGTAGCAGTCCAACGTTGATTGGCATCAATATGACTATTAAGCCCAACTCCTCGTGGTATTTGCATATTATCGCCATACAGCCAAAGCACCATATTGGTACGTTTGCCACTAGTAATTGGATGTGCGGCGTGCGGCACCGAGCCTCTATGAATAATCGCCATGCCAGGTTTAAAGATGGCACGTTTGGTTTGCCCCAAATGGCGATCAACAAAGTCAACTTCTGATCCAGTAAAGTCTTCGCCTGGCAGATTTAGGTTAATATTCATAGTCACCGCTGAAGCATCAGTATGCAGTTGTAGCGATGTGTCGCCTGTCGGCTGGTATTGAATCGAGAACCCAAAGGTCTGAGTGTCATAGCCATAAACATTGGCAAATAATAGCCGAGCGATAGGACGCATATATTGATTCATGACTTTATGATAAAACGCCTGAAAATTAGGGGTGGCCAAATAGCCTGACGAGCGCGCATCTAGCATGGCCCCATTACTGTTCAATGCGATACCATAAGGAGGACGTATTGGGATATTAGCGTCTGCGATTGCTTGCAGATAACGGCGCAGCGTTGATAGTTGTGCTGGATCAAAGAGTTGTCCTTGGTATACGTCAGGTAGTATCTCTTGCCATAAATTTTTAACAGCCGTCTCCGTAGAAGGAGTGTGCCATGCTTGCGTCACTGCATCACGTAGAGTTGGATCAAATAATGAGTCATCGAGTACAGGCAAGTCATGCTCAGTGGTTTCCCACTCTGCCCATGCTTGCTCTAGTAACTGGCTGTTTTGATGCCAGAAATGCTCTACCGATGGTGCACGTCTAAGCATGTCTGATTTTGAAGGTAGTGGTAAGTTGCGTGCTTGCTGTAGTGCGCTTTGTTTATTATCTCTATCATGGTGGCTATGGTGTTGAGTAACCTGTGTGCTTGTAGGCCGTATTATAGTATCCATCGTGTATCTCCAAATGTGTGAGTAAATCTTATAGGTGCATACTACTATAATTAATGATTTTGATAATCAGCAGGTTTAGAGAAACAGTTTCAATAATTTTTATATAATGATGAGGCTAGCAGCAGCAAGCGATGGTGGTTGCTAAGTTAGACGCTAATTGAACGAAGGCATGACGATGAAAAATTTGCAGGATTTACGTATTTTTATTGAGACCGCTCGCTTAGGTAGCCTATCTGCCTGTGCTCGGCACTTAGATCTGTCGCCTGCCGTTGTGAGTGCAGCGGTCAAGCGATTAGAAGCCGAAATCGAGACGGTATTATTTGTTCGCTCTACTTGTAGGCTGCGTCTAACTAGCAAGGGTGAGCAATATTTGAAGCATTGCCGAGATGCGGTGGCTATCTTAGACAATGCTTACGCAGGACTACATGACAATGATGCTGAGCTGACCGGTACCATCCGACTGTCGGCATCATCAGATTTGGGACGAAACTTAATTTTGCCTTGGCTGGACGATTTTATAGACATTCACCCAAAAGTGACGGTGCAGCTACATATGTCAGACAGCTATGTGGACTTGTACGGTCAGCAGATTGATTTGGCACTACGTTATGGCGCACCCAAAGATTCATCACTGGTCGCATTACCCATAGTGTTGAATAATCGCCCTATACTGTGTGCGTCAAAGGAGTATTTGAGCAAAATTTATAAGGATATCGGTATCCCAAAAATGCCGGAAGATTTGTCGCAGCATAACTGCTTACGTTTGGGTCATGATGAAAAGTATTTGAGCGAGTGGACCTTTGAAAAAGAGGGCAAGACTAAACGTGTGGCAGTGGATGGGAATCGTAGAAGTAAAGACGGTGACGTTGTGCACCGCTGGGCAGTGGCGGGTAAAGGCATCGCATTAAAGTCTCAGTTAGATATAGCCGGCGATTTAAAGGCAGGGAGACTTGTCGAGGTGGAGTTGGACGGCTGGCAAGTGGCCAACTATCCACTATATTTGATTTGCCCAGAACGGCGATTAATCGATCCACTGTTTAATGCGGTCAAAGAATACTTGATTGAACGAGTAGAGCAAGTATTAAGGTAAAACGAAAACTAATTATTATCCTATTTAATCAGATGAGCAAAACAGCAGTCCCTATACGGTGATTGCTTGATGACTCTTTTAACTATTGCCATATCTTATCAAGCACCGTAAACCAGTTTTTTGACGTCACCTTTTCAATCAGTTGATTTGAGAAGTTACGTTGTTGCATCCGCTCAATCAACATGGAGATTTGACTGATATCAGATAGCTTATCAGGTAGTAGGCAACCATCAAAATCAGAGCCAAAACCAACATGATCTTCGCCTAGATGGTCAATTAAATAATCAAGATGATCGACAATCACATCAAGCGAAGTTTGCGTATTACGTTGCCCATCTGCACGAAGAAATGCCACATCGAAATTCACCCCAACCATACCGTCGCTTTGTTTAATAGCAGCCAGCTGCTGATCGGTTAAGTTCCGTGCTTGCTGACATAGAGCATGCGAATTGGAGTGTGTCGCAACAATAGGCTGGCAGGCAATCTCTAGCGTATCCCAAAAAGCGCGTTCATTCATATGCGACACGTCGATCAGCATCTGCTTTTCACTGCACTTAAGAATGAGGTCTTTACCTTGAGTCGTGAGCCCAGATCCTGTATCGGGAGAATGCGGAAAAGACGCATTTAAGCCATCACCGAAGAGGCTCTTTCTATTCCATAGTGGGCCAATGCTTCTGAGGCCTGCCTCATAAAACATATCAAGCAGGTCAGGCTGTATGGCTAAAAACTCAGCACCTTCCAAATGCAATACAATGGCCAGTTGCTTATTCTGTTGACAGGCTTGGATTTGTTTTAATGAGGTGCAAATCTGAATCTGACCGTCAGATCTTGCCTCTAGTTGCTGGGCTAGTTTCAATTGTGTGCAGCAGATATCGACGATTTCTTGCGGAGTAAAATCCGAATTTGAGGGGTCAGATAGTTTTTCAGGATGGTTGTTTTTCACATAAGCATAGGGCGGTAAAAATATAGAAAATAATCCGCCCATCCAGTTCGCGTCTTTGCAACGTTGTAAGTCCAAATGCCCTGGTAGCGTGCCATAAATAAAGTCATGTACCGGATCGGCAGCTGAACTTAGCCAAAGGCGGGTCAACAGATCGTTATGTCCATCAAATATCACAGGCTTAGTATTAGCATTCATATTTCACCTGTTACCATACGAGTAGGAATCAATTTGTCTTTATTCAGCTGCTTGTTACTCAGTGATTTAGAATTCTTTGGATTGCGAAAGCGCAGTTCTTCAAAAGGTACAGGCGTCTCGCTGTTGATACGTGCCTCTTCAATCAGGTAGTGATAAGGCGATTTGCCACAGACAGGATCGGCGTTTTTGGCATCCCCAGTTAGCATAAACGCTTGGCAACGGCAGCCGCCATAATCGCGTTCTTTATCTGGGCAGCTTTGGCATATATCGGGCATCCAGTCATCACCGCGAAACTGATTGAAGCTCGCAGACTCATACCATATATCCGACAGTGGTGTATGTCGTACATTAGGAAACTGTATTGGCATTTGTCTGGCAGCATGGCAAGGTAGGGCTGTACCGTCTGGTGCCACTGTTAAGAAAATCTTGCCCCAGCCATCCATACAGGGCTTTGGACGTTCTTCATAATAATCAGGCACCACAAAAATAAGTTTGCATTTGATACCACGTTCTTCAATCTGCTTACGGTATTCATTGGTAATGCGTTCAGCTCGGACCACTTGCGCTTTGGTTGGTAGCAAACCCTCTATGTTCTCAAACGCCCAACCATAAAACTGACAAATAGCCAGCTCAACCGTGTCGGCTTCCAGCTCTAAGCAGAGATCAATAATCTGATCAATCTCATCGATGTTTTGCCGATGAATGACAAAATTGAGCACCATCGGATAGTCGTATTGCTTAACCAGACGTGACATCTCATACTTTTGTTCAAAGGCATGTTTCGAGCCTGCCAAGGCATTGTTGACCGTTGGATCACTGGCTTGAAAGCTAATTTGAATATGCTGAAGACCTGCTTCTTTTAAACGCGCAATTCTAACCTCAGTAAGCCCCATACCCGACGTGATCAAGTTAGTATAAAAACCTTGATTGTGCGCATAAGCGACCAGTTCTTCTAGGTCTTGACGAACCAGTGGTTCACCGCCAGAAAAACCAAGCTGCACCGCGCCCATTTGCCGCGCCTGATCAAACACATCAAACCATTCCTCTGTCGTTAGCTCCTCTTTATACTGAGCGTAATCGATAGGGTTTGAGCAATAAGGGCATTGTAAGGGGCAGCGATAGGTCAGCTCAGCAAGCAGCCATAGCGGTAGCCCGACTGGCGTATTCATACTAAATCAATCCAATGTTCACGCTGGGCGACCAGCATATATTCAATGATGTCTTGTTCGATTTCAGGAATATCGCCAAACATAGCTTGCACCTTTTGGATAATATCAGCAATGGACGCTTGACCATCAATATGTTGCCCAATGATGCTGGCACTGTCATTGAGCTTAATCATACCCTCAGGGTAGAGCAAGACATAGGCATTTTGCGCTGGCTCAAATTGAAAGCGATAGCCGTGACGCCATACCGGTACGATGGATTGATCCAGCTCAGGTAAACTAGCAGGTATACTCATTTGAACAATCCTTTATGCCAGACATTGTCAGTGGTAACGCTTTGGTAAGGGGCTTGGTTATGCACATAGGCCAAGCTCAATGCATCCAAGATCGTCCATAAGATATCGAGCTTAAACTGCAATATCTCTAGCATTCGCTCTTGTTGCTCGGCTGTCTTAAACGAGTCGAGTGTGATAGTCAGACCATGCTCAACATCGCGGCGCGCTTGACTCAAGCGTGAGCGGAAATAGGTATAGCCTTGCTCCTTTATCCAAGGGTAATGCTTGGGCCAAGACTCTAAACGTGACTGGTGAATCTGAGGGGCAAACAGCTCAGTCAGTGAGCTACTGGCGGCTTCTCGCCATGAGGTGCGCCGCGCAAAGTTCACATAGGCATCCACGGCAAAACGCACACCCGGTAGGACTAGCTCTTCAGAAATCACCTGCTCACGAGTCAAACCAACTGCCTCTGCCAGACCCAACCATGCTTCACGGCCGCCGCCGTCAGGATAGACGCCATCTTGATCAATCATGCGCTGGATCCATTCTTGACGCACGCGCTGATCGGGACAGTTTGCCATAATGGCCGCGTCTTTCAATGGGATATTGATCTGATAATAAAAACGGTTGGCGACCCACGCTTGGATCTGCTGCTGGGTCGCTTTGCCTTCATGCATCATGATATGAAAGGGATGATAAATATGATAATACTGACCCTTAGCCATAATCGCTTGTTCAAACGCTTCTGGGCTTAGCGCTGTGTTTTCTTCTTGCATTGTTCTCACCTTACGATTGCTATTTTTGCCTTACCGTTTGTCTTAAAGCTCAATCTGCATACCATCAAATGCTACTTCAACATTATGTTGTTTTAATGTCGCGGCCTGTTCGGATTGTTCGTTCAATATCGGGTTGGTATTATTGATATGGATCAACACCTTACGAGCGTTATCGAGCTGGTCTAGATAATGCAATGAGCCATCTTCACCACTGATATGTAAATGCCCCATGTCTTGGCCGGTTTTCGTACCGACACCGCACTCTTGCATTTCATTGTCCGTCCATAGCGTACCGTCAATCATTACGCAATCAGAGCGTTTCATGATCTGCATCACTTGATCGTCAATCTTACCGAGACCTGGCGCATAAAAGAGTTGTTTTTGTGTTTTTAAGTCTTTTACAATCAGCGCAATATTATCGCCATCATGCGGATCATTACGATGCGGGGAGTAGGGCGGTGCTGAGCTTCTAATCACTAAAGGCGTCAATTCTAAATTGTCAAATCCTTCAATCTTAAACGTCTTTTTCTGGATCAATTTGATTGTATTGCAAGCCGCCATTCCAGTGCTTCAACATGTTAAAGAGAGGAAATCCTGTCGTTAGATCTTGATAGACCATGTCAGTACACCAAACAGGAATTGGACAACCTTCACGCAGGGTCAATAGCCCCGTCGTATGGTCAAGTTGACTGTCCATCAACACCACATTGGTGATGCCTGTATCTCTCAATTGACGTGCTGGCTGTGCTGCCTTGAACTCAAATAATTGTTGACGGATATCAGGGGATGCGTTGAATAAGATCCAATCCACACCATTTTCTGATATGGCAATCGAAGATTGGGTACGGGTCTTTGCCTGAATCGTGCCTTGACGCACGCCGTGGCAGTTATCGCAGTTACAGTTCCACTGCGGGAAACCACCACCAGCAGCTGAGCCTAAAACGTGAATATACATAAATCAATATTTCCAAAAAAATAAAAGCCCTAATCATCTAGGGCTTTTAATGGATTGAGTGCTAATGAGTTTTAACGGGCTTCGAAATACATAGTCACTTCGAAACCGATACGAATGTCTTGAAAAGCTGGTTTGGTCCACTGCATGGGATTACTCCGGAACGATCTTACTATTTAAGAAGTAAGATTAATAAAGTGAATGAGTGATAAAGGGTAGTATAAGCTGCCCCCGCTGTCAATTTCTTAGATGTTAGTAAAGCGTTAACGAGCATCGATTAAGCAGTCTTTTATAGCATAAATCAAAGCCGATTTATCATACCGAAAAGACAGTATATCGAGCATAAGATTAAAAATATCTTTGAATAGTTTGAGTATAAATTATAACTATAAAAAATCTGCTCGAAGTGAGTTAAGCGTATTTCGAGAACTTATGAGTTATACAGATATATTGCAAAAACCGAATTTATCTATAAAGTAATAGATTAACTTGATAGATATTGGAGCCTGAAGATGATTGCTGAATTACAAGGCAGTGAGTTAACCAAAGCAATCTTGGAAAATGTCTGCAACTATGTATGGTGTGCTGTCAGCAACGTTAGCGATGATTATGCTGTAGCAACCATAGATAATGGTTACTACGAATTATTGGTTCCTATTGTAGCTTTCAATAACGACCAGTTCGTTTGTGATAAAGGTGAGCTATGGGAACATGCTGTCTCAGTAAAGAGAGTGGCGCTTACTCAAGATGATGTGGAGCTATAACTTACTATTAATAGAATGACTGTTATACTCTGCATGCAGATTAGTTTTGCAGCCTATGCACGAAAATCTACCATCTGTCTACAACTTCTTGTTCTAGTTGACAATACATCTGTACTATCTATTTATAAGCTCATCTGTCTAGCCACTAATATTTTGCAACGATAGATAAAACAAGTTCGAAGATGCTCAAGTAATTGCTGTTATGAAGCCACTTGTTTAGCTTACTAATCATTGTCATTGAATAGGAGTAACAACATGGATACGGTAATTGTTGGAAGCGAACTAACTCGTTCAATGCTTGAGGACGGTCATCAAAGTATATGGTGTGCTGTAAGTGATGAGAGTGATGAGAATGCTCTAAAAGATCAGGTAGGTAATGACTTCACATCTCGCATTGTGGCTTTTGAAGATGGCCAGTTCTATTGTACGGGCGGTATGCCTTGGAAGTATGCAGTGCCAATTGAGATCGTTGCATTGACGCGATATGACTTTTCTTTTAGTGAACAAACATAACTTAGATAGGTTTGGATAGTCATCACCGAAAGTAAATCCTAATATTAAGATATTTAGTTAGATAAAATGCGCGACTGACAAGGCCATTCAAGCGATGCAATATACAGCTTGAATGGCCTTTTGTGTTTTGGAGCCAGTTTGAAAGCTATTTATTATTTTAAAAACTCAGGGCGCATAAAGGCTGGGTTTGGATACGTATAAAATCCTTCACCAGTCGCGAATCCTAGTTTGTTTTGATCGATTAATTGCTCTTTTAAATATTGAGCAGCTTTAAACCTCGCAGGATTTTGAGTTTTTTCAGCAGATAGTTTGGTGATGTTGTAGGCAGTGTGGATACCGATAGTGTCCAATATGGCAAAGGGACCTGACGGCGCGCCAGTTACTATCATCCACGTTTTATCTATCGTATGTGGATCGGCAACCTCTTTTGCAACCAATTGCAAAGCTGCATCTATAAAAGGCGCCAACAAACTGTTCATGATATAGCCGGGTTGCTCCTTATCCAGCGGCATTGCCACCATACCGATGGCAGTAGCAAAAGCAACAACCTCATCAAATACTTTAGGATCTGTCCCAGGATGTCCCATGATTTCGGCGACGTTATGCATCCAAATTTTATTGGCAAAGTGTAGCGCTAAAAACTGCGCAGGTCGTCCCGTTGATTCTGCAAACTGACTAGGAAGTAAGGTAGAGGTATTGGTCGCAAAGATGGTTTTCTCTGGCGCTAGTTTGGCAAGTTTTTCGTAAAATTCGATTTTAATTTCAGGAATCTCGGGAATGGCTTCAATCATTAGATCAGCATCTTTGACCGCTTCTGCTAAGTCTGAGGTGTAGCTGAGATTGTCAAAAGCCTTATCCAATTGCTCTTGAGTTGCCCTCAGATCCTTTCTAAAAGCCTTGCACATCAATTGAAATTTTGACTTTGCTTTTTCTAAAACCTCATCATTGATATCGTAGACACTGACATTAAAACCATGAAATGCGGCCTGAAAAGCAATTTGATAGCCTAGGATGCCGCTTCCAGCGACAGTTACATTTTTATACGTCATTGTATTAATTTCCTAAAAATAGTGGATATAAGTCGCTAGATAAATGTTTAGAACTTATAACCCTATTATTAGATTGTTTTACCTCATTATTCAACCTTCGTTTTTATAAAAACATTAAAGAGAACCCAAAAATCTCGCTATGCAAGCATCAGATTAGTTCATATCACTTGACTTATTATATTGTTAAATAATTCAATAACTTAAAAACAATATTGCTAGCTTCACACCTAATGATTTTACGATAACTGAAGGTTAGTTTAATATCATATTGACATTTTTAATGACTGTTGATGTCAAAATATTGTCGACGAGGTTGTAAAGGAGGACGTAAGCAGTGATGTAGGAATACTCAACAGATTCTAGGACGTTCTAAAAATATCAGTAGCCGCGACAACATCAACATTATGTTGCTGGAGTTGCTCAATATTAGGCTTGCGAGAAGGCAGTATGTTTAAGCGAAACGAGGCCACTTGTGCGCTAATTTTTTGCATTACCTATGTTAAGAACACCCCCACCTGATAATTATTTGCCAAAATTGTGTAATCAAAATGAGCTAAATTTGGCTCAAACTCTTGGATCTGCGTTAACTCATCGAGTCGAACCAGCAACGGCTAAAGTGATTGAGATTGCCTCTTTCAAACTTAAACCAAGTATCTCTTACGATGACTTTGCCGTTCTTGATCATAGCGTTGAGGTCAATCATGTGGCAAAACAAAAGGCTTTGTATCTCGTGAGTCAGCAATGGGTGAAAACGGCGAATGGGTGGTTGTGGTGCATTGGGAAACGTTAGCGGATGCGGATGTTTCCATGACAAGTTTTACTAAAACACCTATGGCAGCTGAATTTATGGGCAGTATAGATTTAAAGACGATGGCAATGAATCGCTATACTTTAGTAGATTAGTTTGAAATAAACAGCAATTTCAATCAGTTGCAAACCAGTAAGCCGATTAGGGTTAATAGATAAACCTTAATCGACTTTCATTCTAGTTAAGCGAATCAAAGAGGTGCACTATGAAAATCGCAGTTACAGCCGCCAATGGAAAACTAGGGTCTGCCATTATTGAGAATCTCCTACAGGCGCACGCCGCAAAAGACATAGTAGCGCTGGCACGCACTCCTGCCAAAGATGAGTTTTTGACTAAGCCGTATGGTATCGAGGTCAGAGCAGGTGATTATGATGATGTACAACAGCTTGAGAATTCATTACAAGGTATAGATAGCGTTTTACTGGTGTCTAGTATGGATGAGCCTGCTAAGCGTATTGATCAGCACCGCAATGTCATTGAGTCTGCGAAAAAAATGGTGTGAAAAAAATCGTGTATACCAGTATTCAGGGTTCTAGTACTCAAACTGCGTTTGCGCCGATTGTGAAGAGTAATCAGCAAACAGAACAAGATATCAAAGATAGTGGTCTCAATTGGGTGATAGGCCGCAATGGTATCTATATCGAGCCTGATGTGGATTATATCGATAGCTATAAGGCGCAGGGTGAGATTGCTAACTGTGCAGGTGAGGGCAAGTGTGGCTATACCGCTCATGAGGAATTGGCTGTCGCTTATAGCCAAATGCTAATTAACGCTCAGCACGATGCCAATACTTATAATTTAAATGGTGAACCTATTACCCAGCAGCAGCTCACTCAGTACTTGAATGACAGGTTTGGTACAACGCTTAGTTATCGCTATATGACCGTGGAGGCGTTCAAACAAGACCGTATTGATGAACTAGGCGAGTTTATCGGTACAGTGATCGCTGGTATTTACGAGCAAATAGCAATAGGTGCTATGCACAACCAAAGCGATTTTGCCAAGGTAGTGGGGCGCGAACATATGAGCTGGACTGAGTACTTTAACAATTAATAAGACTGCGCATACTCAAGCTAGATATTATTTGAACGCTCTTTGATGTAATGCAAAATGTAAGGAAGACTGCTATGCCTATGATTACGCCTACAAATAAATCCGTTACCAAATTCGAAGGTTTACATTTGTATCACGCGCCATTTTCCAACTGTGCCATGCGCGTAAGGATTGCATTAGCAGAGAAGCAGCTAGAGTGGACAAGCCATCTTATTGACCTATCTAAAGGTGAACAGCGTAGCAAAGAATATCTAGGAATCAACCCTAATGGTGTGGTACCAACCTTGGTAGATGAGGGTGTGGTTATTATTGATTCGACCGATATCATTGATTATTTAGACACCATCTATGAACCAAACTCGTTGCGTCCTGATACTGAAGCCGAAATGCAGGCCATGTATGATTGGATGCATATGGCAAAAGATAATCATCTGTCTATAAAAACTTATATGTATTATAAATTAAGTGCCACGGGTCTTAGCGAAGAAGAACTAATAGAATACCGAAAAAACCAAACTTACGACAAAGCACTGTTAGCGTTTCATGAGCATCGTAGCACACATGGTTTTAGTCAAGAGGATATTGATAAGGCAACCGCAGTTCTTGACGACTGTTTTGCAAAAATGGACGTACGTCTCAAAGATCATGATTGGCTAGTTGGCGACGCCTTTTCATTGGCGGATATTACTTGGATTCCGCAACTGGTTGTTTTAGGTAGAGTAGGCTATCCTTTTGCGCAGTATGCACATTTTGAGCGTTGGAAAAATGCAATTGTGGCACGCCCTAGTTTTAAACAAGCAGTGACTGATTGGCTGCAGTAAAAATGAGTGACGACAGCGGTAAGACTATAATAAAATGCAATTATGACAGTAAGATCTAATCTCAATAACATCGTCTAATAAAACTAAAATTCGTATACTTGCATAGATCTTACTTCTTTATAAAAGAGTATTTCAAACCAAAAAAACCACCCTAACTTGAATAGTGAGGGTGGTTTTTTATTTGTGCATCGATATAGATTTGTGAGGTCTGTATCGCTATAGAAGAGAAATGAATTATTTTCAAACAACCTGAAGCCGCAATAGTTAAAAGATGAGTGTGAGCTAAGGTATTAAAAAATAAACCATTAATTTTTGATTTCATCACAATTAGCTTAGTAAAACGTGATGAATGGTTGAAAACAGGTTATGAGCAGCTAACTAAGCTTTGTTAGTTTGCTATACTATAGAGAGTATAGAACTAAAGTTCTTTAATTACAGATTTATAAGAATAAATGGAATTAATAAGCTTTTGATTAACATGTGTTTTCGTTGCCAATAAAGTATCAACAACCAAATAATACAAGAAGTCAGGATAAAACTATGGATAAGTTATTTAATAAAAATATGATTGCTCTCATTTTGCCAATAGCTTTATTTGGCTTACCTTCTTGTACTGTGACTGGTGTTGATAATAGTGGTGACAGTCGCCGTATCGATGGTGTGATGTGGAACAAACAAGTAGACGCTAACATTGACAGTCTATTAGCAAAAAAAGCACCTACCGATCAAACGAGACTGGTATTTGTTAGAAGTAATGACAGTTACTCTGAGCAAACTAGTGCCAATATCGCTATAAACAATAGATTTCAGGTGAGCTTGCAACAAGGCAACTATACGGTAGTGAATTCTTGTATAGGTACTAATCAGCTAAGTGCTCATGCAACAGGATTTAAGAACAATGATTTACTTGCAAACAAAAAAGACTTTGAGCTTGCTGGTGGTCAGACTTACTTTTTTATGTCGATATGGCAGAAACAGGGCAAAGCAACCTGAAACAGGTTACTGCTGAAAGTGCTATGCAATTGCTAAAAAACAAACGTTATCAGTCTCATCAAATTAGCCGCGTAATTCCTAATTGTCCCACGCCTGTTGTACTCAAACCGCAAGCGATACCAATGGTAATTCCTGTCAATATCCCAGCGCCTGTCTTAGCAGAAAAAGTAACGATTGATCTTGAAGTATTATTTGAGACAGACAAAGCCATAGTGCGACAAGACTATTATTCAAAAATAGTTGAGTTAGCAGAGTTTTTGACTCAGTACCCCAATACGGTTGCCACCATTGAGGGACACACTGATAGTCGTGGTAGCGATGACTATAATCAGGACTTGTCACAGCGCCGAGTCAATGCAGTGCAAGAAGTATTGATTGAAAACTTTAATATTCCAGCAGAACGTGTAAATGCCATTGGTTATGGAGAACTGCAACCAAGAGCCAGTAACGATAGTGCCGAAGGTCGACAACTCAACCGCCGTGTCATAGCGATAGTTGAAGAACGCTTGACTACTAAGTAAGCCCTAAAAAATGAGTACTAGCTTAGATCTAAGCGGTTGTCGCTAGTGACTATTATGAATACATAAATCTCTTAAAAGAATTTTTTGATTTAGAAAAATAAAAGGTAAATCGACTATGAATACTATCGTTGTCAAAACCAATAATGCCACTCAAACTGTCAGCCAAGTACAAATCATCACCAAGGACGGAGTACCAACTGTTATTGCTGCTGGAGGGACAAGTGAACTATGAGTTTCACGATACTTCCATTGGTTATGCGCCTAATCATATTATTACTAAGCGTATTAAAAATGATTTACATGTGTCGTTTGAAAAAGAAGGACAAGAGAGCGACCTTATTATTGAAGGTTTTTATGATGATCCAGATAGTGCTTTAGTTGGTATTGCTGAAGATGGTGAGTACTACTACTACATACCAGATACAGGTGAGACGTATGACTACGTCACGCAATTAGAAGTGGGCGACGTTGAAGGGCAAGCTTTGGGTGGACAGGATTATATAGCCGCTGCTATTCCTTGGTGGATACCTGCTGCAGCTACATTAGGCCTAGCGGGTATAGCTGCGGCGTTAAGTGGAAGAGGGGATGACAATGTCATAGCACCTGTGAATGATGCCCCTGTGGCAACCGATGGCGCTATCAGCACCCCAGAAGGTACAGCTATCGCCGTACCGCTGATTGCCAGTGACATGGATGGCGTGGTTGAGAGCATCACCCTCACCACTTTGCCAGATGCTGTCCAAGGCGTCTTAAGTTATACCAATGCAGCAGGGGACAGTGTGCCTGTTGTTGCCGGCACTTCGCTGAGTGCTGCTGAAGCTGCCACCGTGCTCTTTACCCCAACTGAGAACTTCAATGGTGTGGTAGACGACATTGACTTCATCGCCACCGACAATGATGGCCTAGACTCAGCGCCTGCCACCGTGACATTAACCGTGACTGACGTGAATACCCCGCCAACGGTTGACGACCAAAGCCTGAGCACTGATGAAGACACGGCAGTGGCTGTGTCGCTAATAGGCGCTGACATCGATGGTACGGTTGTAAGTGTCACGGTACTGCAAGTGCCGCCTGCCAATCAAGGGGTACTGAGCTATACCCGTGCAGGTGGACAAGTGGTTGAGATTACCCCAAATACCACCCTAAGTGCAGCGGAAGCTGAGACGGTTACCTTTACCCCAGCACCTGACTTTAATGGTGCGGTTAGTGACATCCAATTCAGCACCACCGACGATGATGGTGCCATATCAGCGCCAGCCACCGTTGAGATTACAGTCAATGATGTGAATGATGCCCCTGTGGCAACCGATGGCGCTATCAGCACCCCAGAAGGTACAGCTATCGCCGTCCCGCTGATTGCCAGCGACATCGATGGCGTGGTGGCGAGTATCACCATCACTACCTTGCCAGACCCTGCTCAAGGCGTCCTAAGTTACACCAATGCGGCAGGGGACAGTGTGCCTGTCGTTGCCGGCACCCCGCTGAGTGCTGCTGAAGCGGCCACCGTCCTCTTTACCCCAACTGAGAATTTCAATGGTGCGGTAGAGGCCATTGACTTTATCGCCACAGACGATGATGGCCTAGACTCAGCGTCTGCCACCGTGACGGTCAACGTCACTGACGTGAATACCCCGCCAACGGCTGACGATCAAAGTCTGACGACCGATGAAGACACCGCGGTGTCTGTGCCGCTCATAGGCGCTGACATCGATGGCACGGTTGTGAGTGTCACCGTATTGCAAGTACCGCCTGCCAATCAAGGGGTACTGAGCTATACCCGTGCAGGTGGACAAGTGGTTGAGATTACCCCAAATACCACCCTAAGTGCAGCGGAAGCTGAGACGGTTACCTTTACCCCAGCACCTGACTTTAATGGTGCGGTTAGTGACATCCAATTCAGCACTACCGACGATGATGGCGCCATATCAGCGCCAGCCACCGTTGAGATTACAGTCAATGATGTGAATGATGCCCCTGTGGCAACCGATGGCGCTATCAGCACCGCAGAAGGTACAGCTATCGCCGTCCCGCTGATTGCCAGCGACATCGATGGCGTGGTGGCGAGTATCACCATCACTACCTTGCCAGACCCTGCTCAAGGCGTCCTAAGTTACACCAATGCGGCAGGGGACAGTGTGCCTGTCGTTGCCGGCACCCCGCTGAGTGCTGCTGAAGCGGCCACCGTCCTCTTTACCCCAACTGAGAATTTCAATGGTGCGGTAGAGGCCATTGACTTTATCGCCACAGACGATGATGGCCTAGACTCAGCGTCTGCCACCGTGACGGTCAACGTCACTGACGTGAATACCCCGCCAACGGCTGACGATCAAAGTCTGACGACCGATGAAGACACCGCGGTGTCTGTGCCGCTCATAGGCGCTGACATCGATGGCACGGTTGTGAGTGTCACCGTATTGCAAGTACCGCCTGCCAATCAAGGGGTACTGAGCTATGAAGATAATGGACAAACGGTTGAACTCACGCCAGGTACCGTATTAACCGCTGACCAAATCACCAGTGTTATGTTCACTCCTGCGCCGAACTTCAACGGACGAGTCAGCAACATCCAATTCAGCACCACCGACGATGATGGTGCCATATCAGCGCCAGCCACCGTTGAGATTACAGTCAATGATGTGAATGATGCCCTGTGGCAACCGATGGCGCTATCAGCACCCCAGAAGGTACAGCTATCGCCGTCCCGCTGATTGCCAGCGACATCGATGGCGTGGTGGCGAGTATCACCATCACTACCTTGCCAGACCCTGCTCAAGGCGTCCTAAGTTACACCAATGCGGCAGGGGACAGTGTGCCTGTCGTCGCGGGTACCCGCTGAGTGCTGCTGAAGCGGCCACCGTCCTCTTTACCCCAACTGAGAATTTCAATGGTGCGGTAGAGGCCATTGACTTTATCGCCACAGACGATGATGGCCTAGACTCAGCGTCTGCCACCGTGACGGTCAACGTCACTGACGTGAATACCCCGCCAACGGCTGACGATCAAAGTCTGACGACCGATGAAGACACCGCGGTGTCTGTGCCGCTCATAGGCGCTGACATCGATGGCACGGTTGTGAGTGTCACCGTATTGCAAGTACCGCCTGCCAATCAAGGGGGTACTGAGCTATACCCGTGCAGGTGGACAAGTGGTTGAGATTACCCCAAATACCACCCTAAGTGCAGCGGAAGCTGAGACGGTTACCTTTACCCCAGCACCTGACTTTAATGGTGCGGTTAGTGACATCCAATTCAGCACTACCGACGATGATGGCGCCATATCAGCGCCAGCCACCGTTGAGATTACAGTCAATGATGTGAATGATGCCCCTGTGGCAACCGATGGCGCTATCAGCACCGCAGAAGGTACAGCTATCGCCGTCCCGCTGATTGCCAGCGACATCGATGGCGTGGTGGCGAGTATCACCATCACTACCTTGCCAGACCCTGCTCAAGGCGTCCTAAGTTACACCAATGCGGCAGGGGACAGTGTGCCTGTCGTTGCCGGCACCCCGCTGAGTGCTGCTGAAGCGGCCACCGTCCCTCTTTACCCCAACTGAGAATTTCAATGGTGCGGTAGAGGCCATTGACTTTATCGCCACAGACGATGATGGCCTAGACTCAGCGTCTGCCACCGTGACGGTCAACGTCACTGACGTGAATACCCCGCCAACGGCTGACGATCAAAGTCTGACGACCGATGAAGACACCGCGGTGTCTGTGCCGCTCATAGGCGCTGACATCGATGGCACGGTTGTGAGTGTCACCGTATTGCAAGTACCGCCTGCCAATCAAGGGGTACTGAGCTATGAAGATAATGGACAAACGGTTGAACTCACGCCAGGTACCGTATTAACCGCTGACCAAATCACCAGTGTTATGTTCACTCCTGCGCCGAACTTCAACGGACGAGTCAGCAACATCCAATTCAGCACCACCGACGATGATGGTGCCATATCAGCGCCAGCCACCGTTGAGATTACAGTCAATGATGTGAATGATGCCCCTGTGGCAACCGATGGCGCTATCAGCACCCCAGAAGGTACAGCTATCGCCGTCCCGCTGATTGCCAGCGACATCGATGGCGTGGTGGCGAGTATCACCATCACTACCTTGCCAGACCCTGCTCAAGGCGTCCTAAGTTACACCAATGCGGCAGGGGACAGTGTGCCTGTCGTTGCCGGCACCCCGCTGAGTGCTGCTGAAGCGGCCACCGTCCTCTTTACCCCAACTGAGAATTTCAATGGTGCGGTAGAGGCCATTGACTTTATCGCCACAGACGATGATGGCCTAGACTCAGCGTCTGCCACCGTGACGGTCAACGTCACTGACGTGAATACCCCGCCAACGGCTGACGATCAAAGTCTGACGACCGATGAAGACACCGCGGTGTCTGTGCCGCTCATAGGCGCTGACATCGATGGCACGGTTGTGAGTGTCACCGTATTGCAAGTACCGCCTGCCAATCAAGGGGTACTGAGCTATACCCGTGCAGGTGGACAAGTGGTTGAGATTACCCCAAATACCACCCTAAGTGCAGCGGAAGCTGAGACGGTTACCTTTACCCCAGCACCTGACTTTAATGGTGCGGTTAGTGACATCCAATTCAGCACTACCGACGATGATGGCGCCATATCAGCGCCAGCCACCGTTGAGATTACAGTCAATGATGTGAATGATGCCCCTGTGGCAACCGATGGTGCTATCAGCACCGCAGAAGGTACAGCTATCGCCGTCCCGCTGATTGCCAGCGACATCGATGGCGTGGTGGCGAGTATCACCATCACTACCTTGCCAGACCCTGCTCAAGGCGTCCTAAGTTACACCAATGCGGCAGGGGACAGTGTGCCTGTCGTTGCCGGCACCCCGCTGAGTGCTGCTGAAGCGGCCACCGTGCGCTTTGCACCCCAACTGAGAATTTCAATGGTGCGGTAGAGGCCATTGACTTTATCGCCACAGACGATGATGGCCTAGACTCAGCGTCTGCCACCGTGACGGTCAACGTCACTGACGTGAACACCCGCCAACGGCTGACGATCAAAGTCTGACGACCGATGAAGACACCGCGGTGTCTGTGCCGCTCATAGGCGCTGACATCGATGGCACGGTTGTGAGTGTCACCGTATTGCAAGTACCGCCTGCCAATCAAGGGGTACTGAGCTATACCCGTGCAGGTGGACAAGTGGTTGAGATTACCCCAAATACCACCCTAAGTGCAGCGGAAGCTGAGACGGTTACCTTTACCCCAGCACCTGACTTTAATGGTGCGGTTAGTGACATCCAATTCAGCACCACCGACGATGATGGCGCCATATCAGCGCCAGCCACCGTTGAGATTACAGTCAATGATGTGAATGATGCCCTGTGGCAACCGATGGCGCTATCAGCACCGCAGAAGGTACAGCTATCGCCGTCCCGCTGATTGCCAGTGACATCGATGGCGTGGTGGCGAGTATCACCATCACTACCTTGCCAGACCCTGCTCAAGGCGTCCTAAGTTACACCAATGCGGCAGGGGACAGTGTGCCTGTCGTTGCCGGCACCCCGCTGAGTGCTGCTGAAGCGGCCACCGTCCTCTTTACCCCAACTGAGAATTTCAATGGTGCGGTAGAGGCCATTGACTTTATCGCCACAGACGATGATGGCCTAGACTCAGCGTCTGCCACCGTGACGGTCAACGTCACTGACGTGAATACCCCGCCAACGGCTGACGATCAAAGTCTGACGACCGATGAAGACACCGCGGTGTCTGTGCCGCTCATAGGCGCTGACATCGATGGCACGGTTGTGAGTGTCACCGTATTGCAAGTACCGCCTGCCAATCAAGGGGTACTGAGCTATACCCGTGCAGGTGGACAAGTGGTTGAGATTACCCCAAATACCACCCTAAGTGCAGCGGAAGCTGAGACGGTTACCTTTACCCCAGCACCTGACTTTAATGGTGCGGTTAGTGACATCCAATTCAGCACTACCGACGATGATGGCGCCATATCAGCGCCAGCCACCGTTGAGATTACAGTCAATGATGTGAATGATGCCCCTGTGGCAACCGATGGCGCTATCAGCACCGCAGAAGGTACAGCTATCGCCGTCCCGCTGATTGCCAGCGACATCGATGGCGTGGTGGCGAGTATCACCATCACTACCTTGCCAGACCCTGCTCAAGGCGTCCTAAGTTACACCAATGCGGCAGGGGACAGTGTGCCTGTCGTTGCCGGCACCCCGCTGAGTGCTGCTGGAAGCGGCCACCGTCCTCTTTACCCCAACTGAGAATTTCAATGGTGCGGTAGAGGCCATTGACTTTATCGCCACAGACGATGATGGCCTAGACTCAGCGTCTGCCACCGTGACGGTCAACGTCACTGACGTGAATACCCCGCCAACGGCTGACGATCAAAGTCTGACGACCGATGAAGACACCGCGGTGTCTGTGCCGCTCATAGGCGCTGACATCGATGGCACGGTTGTGAGTGTCACCGTATTGCAAGTACCGCCTGCCAATCAAGGGGTACTGAGCTATACCCGTGCAGGTGGACAAGTGGTTGAGATTACCCCAAATACCACCCTAAGTGCAGCGGAAGCTGAGACGGTTACCTTTACCCCAGCACCTGACTTTAATGGTGCGGTTAGTGACATCAATTCAGCACTACCGACGATGATGGCGCCATATCAGCGCCAGCCACCGTTGAGATTACAGTCAATGATGTGAATGATGCCCCTGTGGCAACCGATGGCGCTATCAGCACCGCAGAAGGTACAGCTATCGCCGTCCCGCTGATTGCCAGCGACATCGATGGCGTGGTGGCGAGTATCACCATCACTACCTTGCCAGACCCTGCTCAAGGCGTCCTAAGTTACACCAATGCGGCAGGGGACAGTGTGCCTGTCGTTGCCGGCACCCCGCTGAGTGCTGCTGAAGCGGCCACCGTCCTCTTTACCCCAACTGAGAATTTCAATGGTGCGGTAGAGGCCATTGACTTTATCGCCACAGACGATGATGGCCTAGACTCAGCGTCTGCCACCGTGACGGTCAACGTCACTGACGTGAATACCCGCCAACGGCTGACGATCAAAGTCTGACGACCGATGAAGACACCGCGGTGTCTGTGCCGCTCATAGGCGCTGACATCGATGGCACGGTTGTGAGTGTCACCGTATTGCAAGTACCGCCTGCCAATCAAGGGGTACTGAGCTATGAAGATAATGGACAAACGGTTGAACTCACGCCAGGTACCGTATTAACCGCTGACCAAATCACCAGTGTTATGTTCACTCCTGCGCCGAACTTCAACGGACGAGTCAGCAACATCCAATTCAGCACCACCGACGATGATGGTGCCATATCAGCGCCAGCCACCGTTGAGATTACAGTCAATGATGTGAATGATGCCCCTGTGGCAACCGATGGCGCTATCAGCACCCCAGAAGGTACAGCTATCGCCGTCCCGCTGATTGCCAGCGACATCGATGGCGTGGTGGCGAGTATCACCATCACTACCTTGCCAGACCCTGCTCAAGGCGTCCTAAGTTACACCAATGCGGCAGGGGACAGTGTGCCTGTCGTTGCCGGCACCCCGCTGAGTGCTGCTGAAGCGGCCACCGTCCTCTTTACCCCAACTGAGAATTTCAATGGTGCGGTAGAGGCCATTGACTTTATCGCCACAGACGATGATGGCCTAGACTCAGCGTCTGCCACCGTGACGGTCAACGTCACTGACGTGAATACCCCGCCAACGGCTGACGATCAAAGTCTGACGACCGATGAAGACACCGCGGTGTCTGTGCCGCTCATAGGCGCTGACATCGATGGCACGGTTGTGAGTGTCACCGTATTGCAAGTACCGCCCGCCAATCAAGGGGTACTGAGCTATACCCGTGCAGGTGGACAAGTGGTTGAGATTACCCCAAATACCACCCTAAGTGCAGCGGAAGCTGAGACGGTTACCTTTACCCCAGCACCTGACTTTAATGGTGCGGTTAGTGACATCAATTCCAGCACTACCGACGATGATGGCGCCATATCAGCGCCAGCCACCGTTGAGATTACAGTCAATGATGTGAATGATGCCCCTGTGGCAACCGATGGCGCTATCAGCACCGCAGAAGGTACAGCTATCGCCGTCCCGCTGATTGCCAGCGACATCGATGGCGTGGTGGCGAGTATCACCATCACTACCTTGCCAGACCCTGCTCAAGGCGTCCTAAGTTACACCAATGCGGCAGGGGACAGTGTGCCTGTCGTTGCCGGCACCCCGCTGAGTGCTGCTGAAGCGGCCACCGTCCTCTTTACCCCAACTGAGAATTTCAATGGTGCGGTAGAGGCCATTGACTTTATCGCCACAGACGATGATGGCCTAGACTCAGCGTCTGCCACCGTGACGGTCAACGTCACTGACGTGAATACCCCCGCCAACGGCTGACGATCAAAGTCTGACGACCGATGAAGACACCGCGGTGTCTGTGCCGCTCATAGGCGCTGACATCGATGGCACGGTTGTGAGTGTCACCGTATTGCAAGTACCGCCTGCCAATCAAGGGGTACTGAGCTATACCCGTGCAGGTGGACAAGTGGTTGAGATTACCCCAAATACCACCCTAAGTGCAGCGGAAGCTGAGACGGTTACCTTTACCCCAGCACCTGACTTTAATGGTGCGGTTAGTGACATCCAATTCAGCACTACCGACGATGATGGCGCCATATCAGCGCCAGCCACCGTTGAGATTACAGTCAATGATGTGAATGATGCCCCTGTGGCAACCGATGGCGCTATCAGCACCGCAGAAGGTACAGCTATCGCCGTCCCGCTGATTGCCAGCGACATCGATGGCGTGGTGGCGAGTATCACCATCACTACCTTGCCAGACCCTGCTCAAGGCGTCCTAAGTTACACCAATGCGGCAGGGGACAGTGTGCCTGTCGTTGCCGGCACCCCGCTGAGTGCTGCTGAAGCGGCCACCGTCCTCTTTACCCCAACTGAGAATTTCAATGGTGCGGTAGAGGCCATTGACTTTATCGCCACAGACGATGATGGCCTAGACTCAGCGTCTGCCACCGTGACGGTCAACGTCACTGACGTGAATACCCCGCCAACGGCTGACGATCAAAGTCTGACGACCGATGAAGACACCGCGGTGTCTGTGCCGCTCATAGGCGCTGACATCGATGGCACGGTTGTGAGTGTCACCGTATTGCAAGTACCGCCTGCCAATCAAGGGGTACTGAGCTATGAAGATAATGGACAAACGGTTGAACTCACGCCAGGTACCGTATTAACCGCTGACCAAATCACCAGTGTTATGTTCACTCCTGCGCCGAACTTCAACGGACGAGTCAGCAACATCCAATTCAGCACCACCGACGATGATGGCGCCATATCAGCGCCTGCCACCGTTGAGATTACAGTCAATGATGTGAATGATGCCCCTGTGGCAACCGATGGCGCTATCAGCACCGCAGAAGGTACAGCTATCGCCGTCCCGCTGATTGCCAGTGACATCGATGGCGTGGTGGCGAGTATCACCATCACTACCTTGCCAGATGCTGCCCAAGGCGTCCTAAGTTACACCAATGCGGCAGGGGACAGTGTGCCTGTCGTTGCCGGCACCCCGCTGAGTGCTGCTGAGGCGGCCACCGTCCTCTTTACCCCAACTGAGAATTTCAATGGTGCGGTAGAGGCCATTGACTTTATCGCCACAGACGATGATGGCCTAGACTCAGCGTCTGCCACCGTGACGGTCAACGTCACTGACGTGAATACCCCGCCAACGGCTGACGATCAAAGTCTGACGACCGATGAAGACACCGCGGTGTCTGTGCCGCTCATAGGCGCTGACATCGATGGCACGGTTGTGAGTGTCACCGTATTGCAAGTACCGCCTGCCAATCAAGGGGTACTGAGCTATACCCGTGCAGGTGGACAAGTGGTTGAGATTACCCCAAATACCACCCTAAGTGCAGCGGAAGCTGAGACGGTTACCTTTACCCCAGCACCTGACTTTAATGGTGCGGTTAGTGACATCCAATTCAGCACTACCGACGATGATGGCGCCATATCAGCGCCAGCCACCGTTGAGATTACAGTCAATGATGTGAATGATGCCCCTGTGGCAACCGATGGCGCTATCAGCACCGCAGAAGGTACAGCTATCGCCGTCCCGCTGATTGCCAGCGACATCGATGGCGTGGTGGCGAGTATCACCATCACTACCTTGCCAGACCCTGCTCAAGGCGTCCTAAGTTACACCAATGCGGCAGGGGACAGTGTGCCTGTCGTTGCCGGCACCCCGCTGAGTGCTGCTGAAGCGGCCACCGTCCTCTTTACCCCAACTGAGAATTTCAATGGTGCGGTAGAGGCCATTGACTTTATCGCCACAGACGATGATGGCCTAGACTCAGCGTCTGCCACCGTGACGGTCAACGTCACTGACGTGAATACCCCGCCAACGGCTGACGATCAAAGTCTGACGACCGATGAAGACACCGCGGTGTCTGTGCCGCTCATAGGCGCTGACATCGATGGCACGGTTGTGAGTGTCACCGTATTGCAAGTACCGCCTGCCAATCAAGGGGTACTGAGCTATGAAGATAATGGACAAACGGTTGAACTCACGCCAGGTACCGTATTAACCGCTGACCAAATCACCAGTGTTATGTTCACTCCTGCGCCGAACTTCAACGGACGAGTCAGCAACATCCAATTCAGCACCACCGACGATGATGGTGCCATATCAGCGCCAGCCACCGTTGAGATTACAGTCAATGATGTGAATGATGCCCCTGTGGCAACCGATGGCGCTATCAGCACCCCAGAAGGTACAGCTATCGCCGTCCCGCTGATTGCCAGCGACATCGATGGCGTGGTGGCGAGTATCACCATCACTACCTTGCCAGACCCTGCTCAAGGCGTCCTAAGTTACACCAATGCGGCAGGGGACAGTGTGCCTGTCGTTGCCGGCACCCCGCTGAGTGCTGCTGAAGCGGCCACCGTCCTCTTTACCCCAACTGAGAATTTCAATGGTGCGGTAGAGGCCATTGACTTTATCGCCACAGACGATGATGGCCTAGACTCAGCGTCTGCCACGGTGACGGTCAACGTCACTGACGTGAATACCCCGCCAACGGCTGACGATCAAAGTCTGACGACCGATGAAGACACCGCGGTGTCTGTGCCGCTCATAGGCGCTGACATCGATGGCACGGTTGTGAGTGTCACCGTATTGCAAGTACCGCCTGCCAATCAAGGGGGTACTGAGCTATACCCGTGCAGGTGGACAAGTGGTTGAGATTACCCCAAATACCACCCTAAGTGCAGCGGAAGCTGAGACGGTTACCTTTACCCCAGCACCTGACTTTAATGGTGCGGTTAGTGACATCCAATTCAGCACTACCGACGATGATGGCGCCATATCAGCGCCAGCCACCGTTGAGATTACAGTCAATGATGTGAATGATGCCCCTGTGGCAACCGATGGCGCTATCAGCACCGCAGAAGGTACAGCTATCGCCGTCCCGCTGATTGCCAGCGACATCGATGGCGTGGTGGCGAGTATCACCATCACTACCTTGCCAGACCCTGCTCAAGGCGTCCTAAGTTACACCAATGCGGCAGGGGACAGTGTGCCTGTCGTTGCCGGCACCCCGCTGAGTGCTGCTGAAGCGGCCACCGTCCTCTTTACCCCAACTGAGAATTTCAATGGTGCGGTAGAGGCCATTGACTTTATCGCCACAGACGATGATGGCCTAGACTCAGCGTCTGCCACCGTGACGGTCAACGTCACTGACGTGAATACCCCGCCAACGGCTGACGATCAAAGTCTGACGACCGATGAAGACACCGCGGTGTCTGTGCCGCTCATAGGCGCTGACATCGATGGCACGGTTGTGAGTGTCACCGTATTGCAAGTACCGCCTGCCAATCAAGGGGTACTGAGCTATGAAGATAATGGACAAACGGTTGAACTCACGCCAGGTACCGTATTAACCGCTGACCAAATCACCAGTGTTATGTTCACTCCTGCGCCGAACTTCAACGGACGAGTCAGCAACATCCAATTCAGCACCACCGACGATGATGGTGCCATATCAGCGCCAGCCACCGTTGAGATTACAGTCAATGATGTGAATGATGCCCCTGTGGCAACCGATGGCGCTATCAGCACCCCAGAAGGTACAGCTATCGCCGTCCCGCTGATTGCCAGCGACATCGATGGCGTGGTGGCGAGTATCACCATCACTACCTTGCCAGACCCTGCTCAAGGCGTCCTAAGTTACACCAATGCGGCAGGGGACAGTGTGCCTGTCGTTGCCGGCACCCCGCTGAGTGCTGCTGAAGCGGCCACCGTCCTCTTTACCCCAACTGAGAATTTCAATGGTGCGGTAGAGGCCATTGACTTTATCGCCACAGACGATGATGGCCTAGACTCAGCGTCTGCCACCGTGACGGTCAACGTCACTGACGTGAATACCCCGCCAACGGCTGACGATCAAAGTCTGACGACCGATGAAGACACCGCGGTGTCTGTGCCGCTCATAGGCGCTG
The DNA here is from genome assembly GCF_048631835.1 of Psychrobacter sp. ER1. Classification (NCBI taxonomy): domain Bacteria; kingdom Pseudomonadati; phylum Pseudomonadota; class Gammaproteobacteria; order Moraxellales; family Moraxellaceae; genus Psychrobacter; species Psychrobacter sp. ER1. The sequence continues at coordinate 1,514,154 of NZ_CP184640.1, forward strand.
ACATCGATGGCACGGTTGTGAGTGTCACCGTATTGCAAGTACCGCCTGCCAATCAAGGGGTACTGAGCTATGAAGATAATGGACAAACGGTTGAACTCACGCCAGGTACCGTATTAACCGCTGACCAAATCACCAGTGTTATGTTCACTCCTGCGCCGAACTTCAACGGACGAGTCAGCAACATCCAATTCAGCACCACCGACGATGATGGCGCCATATCAGCGCCTGCCACCGTTGAGATTACAGTCAATGATGTGAATGATGCCCCTGTGGCAACCGATGGCGCTATCAGCACCGCAGAAGGTACAGCTATCGCCGTCCCGCTGATTGCCAGTGACATCGATGGCGTGGTGGCGAGTATCACCATCACTACCTTGCCAGATGCTGCCCAAGGCGTCCTAAGTTACACCAATGCGGCAGGGGACAGTGTGCCTGTCGTTGCCGGCACCCCGCTGAGTGCTGCTGAAGCGGCCACCGTGCGCTTTACCCCAACTGAGAATTTCAATGGTGCGGTAGAGGCCATTGACTTTATCGCCACAGACGATGATGGCCTAGACTCAGCGTCTGCCACCGTGACGGTCAACGTCACTGACGTGAATACCCCGCCAACGGCTGACGATCAAAGTCTGACGACCGATGAAGACACCGCGGTGTCTGTGCCGCTCATAGGCGCTGACATCGATGGCACGGTTGTGAGTGTCACCGTATTGCAAGTACCGCCTGCCAATCAAGGGGTACTGAGCTATACCCGTGCAGGTGGGCAAGTGGTTGAGCTTACCCCAAATACCACCCTAAGTGCAGCGGAAGCTGAGACGGTTACCTTTACCCCAGCACCTAATTTCAATGGTGCGGTTAGTGATATCCAATTCACCACTACCGACGATGATGGTGCCATATCAGCGCCTGCCACCGTTGAGATTACCGTAACTCCTGTTGTTGACATCACTTATGTTGTTATTAAGGGAGACGAAAATGTTATTGAAGGTGAAGAGGCTGAATACACAGTCAAGTTTTTAGATGAAAGCGGCAACCCTGTCATCGTCACCCAAGACACCAATGTCACCGTCACCTTTAACAATGGCAGTACCCAAGACGCCGACACCGACTATAACAACGCCCAAACCATCACGGTCACCATACCCGCGGGACAATCGAGCGCCGCGCTTGACGTTGATACCATCGATGACTATCTTGCCGATGATGGCGAAAACTACAGCCTCACCATCACCAGTGTTGGCGCCAACGAATTTGAAGCGGTTGACTTTAGTAACGAAACCACGAACACCGTCACCACCACCATCGACAGCAACAATGCAGGCGACAGCGCGAATGAAGGTGGACTTGATAGCAATGATATTGTGTATGTCAAACTAACCGGCGATGACAGCCAAATAGAAGCAGACGATGCTGTACTGACCCATACCTTATCGCTTGTGGATGCTGACGGTCAGCCTGTCGAATTACCTGTAGGTGGCAGTGTGGTGGTTAATTTATCTTATCTTAACGATGAGACCACTGCGGCTGATTTTGATGCGAGTAGCAAGCTGACTACGGTGACGTTTAATGCCAGCACTGGTAATCAAATCATTCTGACCAATACGGTATTAAATGATCAATTAAAAAGAAGGTGTCGAGAATTATCAGCTAGCAATAAGCTCTGTTGATGGTACCAATAGTGGCTTTGAGTCTGTCAAAATTGATACCGAAAACAGTGTCACAGGAGAGGTTGTCGATGACGTTGATCTCAAACCTGATGTCAATACCGTACAAGAAGATGGTGTTTTAACCGCAACTGGCAATGTACTAGCCAATGATGAAATCGGTACCGAAACATCCGTCAGTTTACAGAGTCAACCTAGCGATGCAAATGATTATGGTGCGCTGACGCTAAATAATGACGGCTCGTACACCTATGTTCTAAATAATGACAGTTCTACAGTACAAGCCCTTGCCAGAGGGAGGTAGTTGAACAATTGTTTACTTATAAGGTGGGAGAGGTTACTCAAACCCTAACCATCACTGTAACTGGTACCAACGATGCGCCAACATTGGATGTCTCTGGTAACAGTAGTGCCACTGTCAATTATGCAACGGCTTACCAAGAGGGCGGTGTTCCCGTTGCTATCAGTGATAGTAGCGCTATTGCCGACATTGATAATAACGATACGATTAGCAGTGCACTTATTGTATTAACCAACTCACAAACAGGCGATTTAATTGCCATTGATGATGGTGATCTACCAGCAGGTATTTCAGCTACCCTGTTAGGAAATAGCCGAATTGAGTTGAGTGGGAATGCAAGCTTAGCTGACTACCAGTCTGCTATTGATGCCATCACTTTTGGCAATACCTCTGCCACACCTAACGAAATAGACCGTATCATTGAAGTGACAGTCACTGATATAAATAATGCTAATAGTAATACAACGACGACGGTTATCAGTGTGGATGCGACGCCACAAGCAGTTGATGATATTGCTCAGGTTACTGAAGGCGGTAAAACCATATCGTCGAATACCACTTCTCTAAACTTATTAACCAACGATGATTTGGGTACGCCAAATACAACCATTACGTCATTCACATATTTAGATGAAAATGGCGATAGTCAAACAGTAACAATAGGCTCTGCAGTCGATACTCAATATGGTTCATTAACTATTAACGCAAATGGCACGTGGACATACACATCGGATGATACATCGGACAATATGGATGGCATTATCGATAGTATCTCTTATACGATTACAGACGCCGATGGTGATACCAGTACCGCTGATTTTAATATCACAGTGGATGACACGCAGCCCACGGCACTTATTCCTGAAGTTACGCTGAATGAAGATGATCTAACTGGCGGTACCGATACGGCGCCTGATGCGCTACGAACGACGCGTAACCTTGGTATCACTAAGGCTGCAGATGACATCAGCGATGTGGTATTCACTGGTGTTACCACAGCAGGGCTAGAGGCCTTAGCGCTTGAGTCCAATGGTGAGCCGTTGACTTACCAGGTGAGCAATGGCGGTCATACAGTGGTTGCTAGTAGTGCCACAGGTAATAGTGTGTTTACCATGACTTTGACCAGTCCCACGGATAGCACTGGAGATACGCAAGCATTTGTATTTGAGCTACAAGGTCAGCTAGACCATACCGATGGCTTTGATGAAATAACCTTGCCTATCAAATATGAACTTCAAGATACAGATAGCACTAGTGTGCAACAATTTAATGTCTTTATCAAAGATGATGATGTTGAGGCTAAAGATGATACACCTGTAAGTGTGGTGGAAGGCTCGTACATTGATGGTGATGATAGTACATTGCTTACGGGTAATGTGATTGATAACGATAAAGGTGCAGATGCGGATTTAAAAATCAATACCTTTACTTATTTAGATAAAGATGGAAATACGGTTGAAGATTCTACCGAGTTTGGGGTGAGTCTAGAAACGCCCAACAGGTACTCTAACGGTTAATGAAGATGGCAGTTGGACGTTTGCCGCTAATAAAGCGATTGATAATCGTAACCCTGTGCCTAACCTACAAGACGACGGCTCATTTAGTTACACACTAATCGACGCCGATGGTGACGTATCGAGCACTGCTAGGCAGCCTATAAGCGTGACAGACACAGCACCGGTTATCGAAAGCGATGAAAGCGTCATCTTAAAAGAAGACGAATTGTTCCCTAATTCTGGTACGGCTAGCACTTATGTGGTCAAAGTCGATTCCGCATTTACGGTCACTGGCAATGAGGATAATATCTCTGATATTTACTTTACCATGGGTGATGGCGATCCAATAAACGGCCGTTTCAGAGCAGTGGGCTACCGCTTTATTACCGCTATGCTGAGGTCGATGGCGTAATAGATTATAGTACCCTATATGTGTCGACTACCCAGCGCGGCGAACTGGTTGCGGATACCGTTGATAACCCTAATAACAATGTCATATTTAAAGTGGAAATCAATCCTGAGGGCTTGCCTTATACCAGTGCAGATGCCCTGACTTATACCGCCACCCTCTATGATACGATCAGGCACGACAATATCGATGCCGATAATGACGGTAGATTGGACAATATTATATTTGATCTCGATTACGCGGTTGTCGATGAAGATGGCTCGATAACTGAAGATCAATTCGATGTCGAAGTGGAAAATAGACTATTTAATAAAGATCTTGATTTCACTATCAATGAAGGGGATTTTGGGGACATCACTGGGGATGAAAACCTTGCCCCAAATGGTAAAGATGCCTTATTAATCAATGCTGCTGAAAATTTCGATGGCGGTGTGGTTACCATATTGAATTATGATTTATCGTCATCGAGAGTTTTGCAAAGTGGCGATTTGATTTATATTGATGTCAATGGTAATGCAAGTGATGCCAATGGTTTGTATACGGCTGAAAACCCAGCCGTCGTCGGTGAGTTTGAGAAATATTGGCAATGGACAAATTGAGTTTAATCCAGAAGAGAACTATTCTTCTATCGCGACGCCAAATAACCGATTAGATTTACCAAATATACCTAACAGTTATGAGCAGACTCCTAATGAGTTTAACGATTTTTATAGTGTGATGTTTAACATTCGTGTGCAAGACGGGGGCAAACTCTAACCAGTAGAATCAATATCGAAGTAGACCCTGTTGCTGATGCGCCTATTATCGTTATCGACGCGGCTGAAGTTGATATCGTTGATGGTGTTTATACAAACGATGTTAAAGAAGATTCATCGACTCAGCTTGGCTTTATAGCACCAATCATTGGTGATAATGGCGGTGAGGCCAGTACGGATTTAAGTATCTATGATGATCCAGTTTATGGTGATGATTATGTTAATGGCACTAAGAGCGAGAATGATGACAATACAAACGGTGGATCTGTTGATCGTAGCGAACGTTTTGGGGCGATTACATTAAGCGGATTTCCTGATGGTGCCCAGCTATATTATATTGATGGCAATGGTGTTCAGCAGATCATTATTGACCGAACAGGAGATGATGGTACGGTTACGATTAAACTCACCGATGGCACTCATATTGCCGATAGTGAGTTTACATATGATGTTAAAATGGACACTGCTGACTTTGAATCATTAGTCGTCTCTCCTTCAGTTCAAGATGCCACTAACTTTACAGTAACCATGAGTGTCACTGAGTATGAAGTTGATGAAAAGGGCATCCCTTATCCGCTAGAGCCTAATGACTCCAGTAGTGCTGATCCTGATGGTAGCTTGATAGGAGAAACCACATCAGTAGATATACTCATCAATGTGCAAGCGGTGACAGATGCATCGATTATTGATTTAGCAGAGCCTAATCCTAATAGGCCACTCCCGCCTGGTACTACTTCTATCACTCTATCAGACGACCCCAACAATGGCATTGATAAAAACGATACGATCAATGCGGTTATCGACGAAAGACAGCAGTCTAGATTTGCAGTCTATATTGAATGAAACATTTATAGATACCGATGGCTCAGAGGAGTATTGGTATTCTATTGAAGGGTTCGTTGATGCGCTAAATGGTCAGGTGGTGACGATCAATGGTAACAGCTATACCATAGCTGATGGCACAGTCACTCTTCCAAAAGCGCGAGTGACGGCTAGTGATTTGGACCCAAGCTTTACGTTTACGCCTCCGAAAGATTTTGCGGGTGTGATTAATGCAACACTTACGCTAAATACGCAAGACACCGATGCTGATTCTGTAGGTATCGACCCTGCCATTCAGACCGCCTCTGTGCAATTGAATATAACAGTCAATCCCATCATCGATGTGACAGCAGTGAATCCACAGGCGGGGGCTGAGGATACAGCGATTGCATTATTTACAACAAATGCTGTTGGCGATTCAGTCTTTATCATTACTGATCAAGATGGTAGTGAGACCTTGTCAATAGTGGGTATCTTGAAAGATCAAATTGATGATTTGATTACTGCAGGTGCCGAAATTTCTCTAAATGGTACGCCTATCACAACGGCAGATCTGACAGATGAAGAGCCTTATTACGGTTTTGATGTCACTGATTTGGATGGCTATACTATTACGCCGCCAGCGCATAGTAGTACTGATATCAGCTTAACCTATTTTGTAGAGACTACTGATGGTTCAGTCGATAGTGATAACCCTATTACTGAAAATGAAACCTTTGATGTCACTATTAAGGTCACTCCAGTGGCTGAGAGGGCTGATATCGATAGCGATGGTGACAATAGCAATGATGTCACTCTCAACCCAGACCATACCTATAGCGCACTAGTATTTGAAGACGGAGATGCAGACGGTATTAGCAGTACAGCCCCTGTTTGGTACGATCTATCGACTGATCCGAGTGATACCAACTTTGATTTACTTGATGGTTGGTCAAATGAAGATGATACCAACGACAACAACAACATTTATACCAAGTCAGAAGAGACCTTTGCCCGTCTGATCGTCCAGATTAGAGATGAGAACGGTGACTGGGTCAACGCTGCCGGGGCTCAATTCCGTTATGACAGTGCCGGTGAGACGCAGACTGTCACAGCAGGTAAAAATGGTGTAGACGTACCAGTGGCTGGGCTTAGCAGCTTGGCATTTATTCCGCCTAATAATTATTCAGGCGAACTACGTATTCAAGAGCAAGCGGTCACCATCGACTATGATGAAGATGATGATACCGCAACAGATAAAGTCGTATCTGGCGAGTCTTTTCTTTACCTAACTGTGACGCCTGTTGCTGATGATGTACTGCTTAGCGTGCAACCTGCTAAAGGAGAGGAAGATGCAGGTAGATCTAATGGCAATCCAACCGATGAAGACAGCTATACACCAGATGACACTATTGACAACCCTGAGGGAGGCATTGCGCTTAAGATAAAGGCACAGTCCAAAGATAAAGACGGTTCTGAAACCTTTAATGTCACTATTGATGCGATACCGGATGGTGCCTACCTTTATGTGTGGGATGCTGATAATGGCGCAAATGGTGGCTATGTCTTGATTGACCAAAACTATGGTGCAGTCAATGATGTTACCACAGTAGATAATGCTGATGATACATGGTCGGTCACGTTGACTGATTATCAAAGTGATAAAGTACCATCGTTTATACCGCCACTGAATAGTAATGATAACTATACGCTACAAGTCACTGGTGTATCAGTAGATGGCACGGACACCAGTGAGCCTAGTGCGTCATTGGCATTGCCTATCAAGATTGACACGATTGCGGATAAAATCCTCAATGACGAATTGAATAAAGCTACCTTTGATTATGGTGGGCAAACCTCTGATAACTACGCGGTTATCCTTGAAGAAAGCGCATTGGATGCCGCTAACAGTGAGATAGCCTTTAGGTCTATTTTTAAGACGCCAGAAGATATCCGATCTTACGATGATGATGGATCTGAAATCGTGACCTACGTCATTACTGGTCTCGATGACAGGTTTGCGATGCAGGGAGCAGATGTAACCTTTATCGGTGGTGAAGGCACTGCTAGGCAGTGGGTTGTGACTGATGAAGCGATTAATAATGGCGAGATAATACTCAAAACCGCAGACAACTTCGCAGGCGAGATTAACTTTAATATCAAAGGCGTCAGTACGGAGAAAACAGGAGGTAGTGAGGCAAGTCAAAACCTCCAGCCTGTGCAAATTTTTGTTAAGCCGGATGCGCTTGATAATGATGTGGTTAATCCTACTGCTGAGCAGAATGAAAACGATTCTGTCACGTTAGACTTTGAGCGCGCCTTTAGACGTACGGATAATCCAGATGATTGGACATCAGGCGTTGAAGAGCTAAAGAGTGTGGCTATTAGCGTCACTGACCTTGAGGCACTAGGCGTTCAGCTCACTGACGGTGTGGGTGTCAATAGCGTTGTTATCACCAGTGCTGACGCTGATTCTGAAGGGTTTTATACCATCAAGCGTGATTCAGAGGGTGCGTTTAACGCCAGTATCAAGGCTACTGCAGCTGAGCCTGCCAGTGCTGAACCTGATTTTGTCAATCATCAATCAGGCAATAATGTCTATCAATTTGGCATTAAATATACAGTGACCGATACCGTTAGAGCTATGAATAATGAGACGGCAGATATCGTCTATCAGACGACATCAACCCGTGAGACGGACTTCGTTGTAGATGTCCTTCCTACTACTGATCTGCCATCATTGGTCAATCTTGCTGAGATTAAGACTTCAGAGACTATTGATATCGATAACGCCGATGCGGCTGATGATGAGGTGATTAAAACGGTCACTCTCACCTCACCAGACCTAGATGGTTCAGAGGTGTTTACACGAGTGCAAGTAGACGGTGTGCCTGATGGTATTTTTGGTACAAGTGGATGCTAGTGGTGATGGCACCTTCGTTGATGCGGTCAAAGCAGGTGATACTTGGTATGTCGACTTTGCCGATGAAACCATAGATACTTCTATTACGGCGAGTGTGGACATCAAGTTCAGTGTAAAAGCAGGATATGACGTAGATAATGCAGATGGCTTGACTATCACCGTAACTGCCTATAACCAAGATGCACCTGACGTTGAGAAATCAGCTGACGCAACCTTTGAGTTGACGCTTGTTACGGGTACGGACGGTGGTGGAGAGGTGCCTCCTGAGTTGGTAGCCGATCTCATCGTGCAGCCGATAACTTTGACTGAGGATGGAGCCGGTCAATCTTTAGATAGCTTTATCACTGGCACACTTAATCAGGTGGCTTATGACAACCAAACGTCTGCACCGATATCATTCACCATTGCTAACTTGCCTGATGATGTGGTGTTACAAGCGTCTAACGGGGTCTCGTTATCCAAACAAGGCAATACATGGTTGATCAGTGGCAATGTAACCAGTGATAGTGATAGTGATAGTGATAGTGATATTGCTGATTTACTGTCTAATATTAGTATTGTTCCCACCAGTGATTACAGTACAAACAACCAAAGTGAGGCAGTTGCTTTAGATATCTCATTTACAGCGACTGACAGTAATGGTGACTCTGAGACTGTGACAGCAGACGATCCAGCGTTTCCAATAGGTGATCCAGACACTAATGACAGCACATTGATTGTGCTGCCCATTACCGATTACTTCGATTTCCATGAAAACGATCCTACAGCAGCACAGAATGACGATAATATCGTGATAGCAGAAGATGAGACTAGGACATTAACCTTAGATCTGACCAAAACTGCTGATGTAGGTAATGTCGAAATTATTGGTGGTAATGTCTATCTTCAGTTCGCTGACAATGCTTCCGTTAATGGTACGCTTGAGGACTCTAACGGCGTGCCTTTAGCTACAGTCTCTAATCCTGCAGGATTGCCTATAGGAGAGTATTTTGTGTTGCCAGTAGGCGCAAACAATCCTACGTCTGCTAACTTCAATTTCATTCCTGAACGGAACGAAGATGGCGCGACTGTGATTGAGGCGTATGTAGTGCATAAGGAAACGACAGATATCCCAGATCATGACACAACCACGCTAGTATCACGCAAAGACTTTGAAGTCACTGTGGAAAAAGGCGCAGATCCTTTGCTGTTCGTCGTCAATGAGGCCGCGTCAAACTTAACTGTAGATGAAGATCAGGGCGAGATCGGTGACACTACTGACGTCAATGTCGTTAGTATTGTGTATGACACCGTACAAACTGATGAAGATGAAGGTGATAACGATCAGCCTGCTTCCTTCATAATCAACAATATCAATGATGACTTTACCGTGTACTATGTCAATGATAGCCAAGATATTGTTATAGCCAATAAAACAGGGACAGGGTCGTGGAGCTTGCCAAGTACCGAGACAAATCCGACGCCCGAGATATTTATCCAAGCACCAGAGAATTATAGTGGTACGAGTAGCGCAGTTATTTCAGTATTAAGTACAGACGGCCTACAGGGTGACACCACGACCGTAGATCTAGTATTTAACCCAATAGCTGATGGTGTTGAGTTAACCCCGCAAAACTCAGCTGGCAAGGCCTATACATGGGTCGAGTTAAATACCAATGCTAAGATGGAAGACACCGATGGCAATGACACTGGTGAAGGAGGCAGTGAGACATTAACATTGACGATTACTCCTGAAGATGGCAAACCCTTCGACGAGTCCATGCTATTTAGGATTGGCGACACAGGAGAGGTCATCGGCTTACGTAATGCCGATAACGATGGCGATGAGGTATCTGTTGAATTTGTAGCGGGTAGCTATGTATTAAGTGGCGTGCCTAGCAGTAGTATTAACGATATACAGATTCTGTATCAATCGTATAACGGCACTATCACTTATACAGGCAAAACTGTCGAGACCTCAGACCCTGATCAAGTCTTCTCTAGCGAAGAGATCAAAACTGCGGATCTGAACCTGAGTGAGTCTGTCGCTATCGAAACAGGGGAGCAGAACGACACTATCACCACCACAAATAGTAGCACTACTGTAAACTCTGGTGCAGGCGATGATAGCATCACTGGCGGCGCTGGTGATGACTTCCTCGATGGCGGTACTGGTGTCAATACACTAATAGGCGGCGCTGGCAATGATACGCTAGTATTCTCTGCTATCAATGCCTTGATGGATGGTGGTGATGGTATTGATACTCTACTGATCAATGTGGATAATACCACTATCGACTTTGGTGACTTTGATAGTAGCGTGATTAATAACATGGAAATAATTGACATGACTGGGAATGGTGCGCAGTCATTGATTAATCTCAGTACTAGTGACGTCATCGCCATGACCGACAGCAATAATGAGCTATTTATTAACGGTGATAATGGTAATAATGGTGATGAGGTATCTTTGACCGCAGATTTTGTGGCGCAGCAAGTGTCTGATCAAGCAGACTACACTCAGTATCAAAGCACCATAGATCCAGCAGTTAACTTATATATCCATAATGACATCACCATACTATAAGTAGGTTAGTTGCTTTGCTATTCACTCGTAATACAACAAAAAGCCATAATTTATTATGGCTTTTTGTCGTTTAGTGACTGTAAGGCTTATAGGTTAACTAGTGCACCCTCAGTAATATTAATAACATCGCCTAGTAAAACTGAATTTCGTACACTTGTATAGGACTTACTCTCTTAAGAAAGTGTTAGCAGCTTGCAAAGGCGTCTGAGAGAAGAGTGTGCTTCTTTTAAAGCGTTGCCATTGGAAGTTCGAAAAAAGTTAGCTTATAAATACTTAATAGAGCAAAGGTTATCAGCTACAGATACGGCATTCTTACTGGGTTATCATTCTAATAGTCAGTTTTTTGGTGCTTTTAAGAGTTAGTTTGGGATGACGCCAAATAGTTCGGCAGATTATGGCCTACACTGGGAATTGCCTACCAACTGGCAACAAGCAGACTTTGATGACTCTAGTTGGCCGAATGCCACCACCTATAGTAACCAAACCATTGGGGTAGACAACAAATCAGCTTATACCAATTTCATAGATGTTTTTGATAATGAAAAAGCAGATGCTGAATTCATTTGGTCAACCAATGTCGTACTCGATAATGAAGTTATCGTACGCTATACAGTCAATGGATTATAGAATTTTATTTAGATTGGTCAGCCTTTATGAAAGCTACTCGGTAATAAAGTTTTAGCTATTAAACGCCTATGTTAATAACATTGTCTAGTAAAACTGAACTTTATGTCTGAGTACTTTATACTTGTAGCTAATAGTGATCAGACATTCTTTGCTCTGATTAAAGCGAAGTCGACATATATGATTATTATCGACAAACACTCTCATTCATCTTTGCTTATTCACATCAAAAATAAGCTTATTACTCAGCAGTAGTAAGCCTGTTTTTGATGTAATGATTCTCGCAGATGCGCTACAAGCAGTTTCAATTTTTGGTCCGGTTGCCGTGCTTTGGGGTAAACCGCATACATACCCATTTTCTTTCTTGTAAAGCGTTGCAAAATCTGGGTGAGCGTATTTTGCTGCATTTCTTCATAAACAAGTGCTTGTGGTAAAAAGGCGATACCTAGGTCGCTGAGCGTCGCTTGTTTAATCGCATTAAGATGATTGCTATGAAACCGACCCTGTACAGGAAGCAATTGCTCTGTACTATCTATATATAGCGGCCATATACCATTTGCCGTATGATCAAACTTATAGACCAAACACTCATGACTCCGTAATTGTTCAGGGGTTTGAGGTGTACCGTGTCGCTCTAAATAGTCTGGTGTTGCACATATGACCCACTGGCTATCTATAAGGCGTCTTGCAATGAGTGATGAGTCTTCAAGCTCTGCTGTCCTTATCGCCAGATCAAACCCTTCTTCTATCAAATCAACCAATCGATTGGTAATCTGTAAATCTACTGATATTTCTGGGTGTTGTTTACAGAATTCGGCAATGGATTCGCTCAATATTAGATTCGCAGAGACCGCTGGCATGGTTATACGTATGTTGCCTTTCATGTCCTCACCATAGCCTGTTACGGCATTTTCAGCTTCCTGAAAGGCAAATTTAGCGATTTTAGCTTTGTTATAAAGTGTCCTTCCTGCATCGGTTAAGCTTAACTTTCTGGTTGTCCTATACAGTAGCTGTGCATTTAAGCTCTCTTCTAATCTTACAATACGTTTGCTTACCACTGAATTCGTTAATGACAGCTTTTCAGCGACCCGAGAAAATGACCCTTCATCAACCACTTGGACGAATAAAACCATATCGTCAGCTTTGCCCATACTTGTTCCCCAATTGGTGTAATACGTTTTGGATTATAGCAAAAAAGAAAATAACATTATCCTTTGATGCAATATATCAATGTATCGACAAGGCGTAGAATATTTTAGGGAATTTTGAGCATTTGTTTATTTAACCATTCTATTAATCATGTCACTGACAGAGATTGTCTTCGGCTTCGTCTGACCGACAGCGTGAAGTTATAAAAACAAATGCTTAAATGAAGTGGTTCAAGGAAAGATTACACGATAAAAAAAGGATTATGATGTTGAATCAAACAATATATGGACTGTTGGCATTACTGCCAATCGTTCTCTGTGGTATTTTTTGATAGGCTTGCAATGGTCAGCCAAAAGAACCATGCCAATCGTTCTGGCGGTTACTGCCGCGCTTGCCCTCTTTGTATGGGATATGACGCTTAATCGCGTGTCTTCATCTATTATTCAGGGAATGGTCATTACCGTCTCAGTATTGTGGATCGTATTTGGTGCTATTTTTTTATTGAATACGTTAAAGCATACGGGTGCCATTGCCGTTATCCGTGCTGGGTTTACCAATGTATCGCCAGATAGGCGGGTGCAAGCCATTATTATTGCTTGGTGCTTTGGCTGCTTTCTTGAGGGAGCGGCTGGCTTTGGTACAGCGGCCGCTATTGCCGCGCCTTTACTCGTCGCGATAGGATTTCCAGCGCTAGGTGCCGTGTTAATGGGAATGATGATACAAAGTACGCCTGTATCGTTTGGGGCAGTCGGTACGCCTATCGTTATTGGAGTAAACAAGGGATTAGATACAGTAGCCATTAGCACCCAATTGGCACAACAAGGACTAGAGTGGGGCGATTTTTTACAACTGATTACCAGCCAAGTAGCCGTTATGCATGGTGTCATTGGTACATTTATGCCACTTTTTATGGTGATGATGCTCACGCGCTTTTTGGTAAAAATAAAAGCTGGAGAGAAGGCTTCGCTATTTGGCCATTTGCTATTTTTGCGGGTTTGGCATTTACAGTCCCTTATACCCTAACAGGTATTTTTTAGGGCCAGAGTTTCCATCATTGGTCGGCGGTTTGGTCAGTATCACTATCGTTGTTAATGCGGCAAAACGTGGATTTTTAGTACCAAAAACCACATGGGATTTTGAACCGAAAAAAAGCTGGCCAAGTGAATGGCTTGGTAAGCTAATAGTTAGCAAAGAAGACATCACTCCTGCGTTGAGTGATAAAAAGATGTCCACGGTCATAGCGTGGTTTCCTTATCTATTAGTTGCCCTTTTATTGGTGTGTTCTAGAGTATTAACAGGCTTTCAGTCTTTGCTGAACAGCGCGACAGTAGACCTAACCTCGATTTTAAGTGAGGCAGATATCAGTGCCAGCTTTAGTCCTTTATACTTACCAGGCGGCTTGTTATTAATTAGCGCCTTGGTTGCTGCCGCTTTTCAAACGAACAAACCTGCCAGTGCACTAAACAATGCCTTTAAAGAATCAGGCAAAACTGTACTAGGGGCCGGATTTGTCCTTATTTTCACGATTCCAATGGTTAGGATTTTTATTAATTCAGGCGTAAACTTATCAGATGTGGCGAGTATGCCTGTCGCCAGTGCAGAGTTGTTTGCGGGTACTTTTGGCAGTGTTTTCCCCTTAATTAGTGCAACCATTGGTGCGTTAGGTGCCTTTATCGCGGGCTCCAATACCGTATCCAACATGATGTTCAGTCAATTCCAATATGAAGCCGCCATGAGCTTACATATTTCACCTTCTCTAATCATCGCGGCTCAAGCCGTTGGTGCGGCTGCTGGTAATATGATTGCAGTACATAATGTGGTGGCTGCATCAGCAACGGTGGGCCTACTCGGTATGGAGGGCGCCACACTTAGGCGTACTATTTTACCTACCATCTATTATGTGTTGTTCTGCGGGATTATCGTCATGGCTGCCATTTACCTCTTTGGTTTTCAAGGGCCTTTAGCATCATGAGTGACACACAATCACTAAATAAAGAGCGTCATATGCCGTCATTAAATAGAGCTTCACCAAACCTTTTCTCATCAAATATAGCGCATCAAGACACACTCCGTCCTGAGCAAGTGTTAGATAAGCTAACCCATTTACTGGGAGCCAGCAATGTACAGGCCGATCCAGAAAAAACGAACACTATAGAATGGGGTGGCGTTCTGGCGGCGGAGCTGCATTGGCCGTTTTGTTTCCGCAAACACTGCTCGAGATTTGGCGTAGCTTAGAGATATGTGTGGCAGGCGACTGCATTATTATCATGCAAGCAGCAAAAACAGGGCTGACGGAAGGCTCAACCCCGAGCGGTAATGACTACGATAGACCAGTGGTTGTGATTAACACCCTTGCAATGAATCAGTTGTATTTGGTGAATGATAACGAGCAAGTGATTAGCTTACCTGGCGCCACGTTGCATCAGTTGCAAAGTCAGCTTAAAGCCGTAAATAGAGCACCTCACTCGGTCATCGGTTCATCGACGTTAGGTGCGTCAATTATTGGCGGTGTCTCTAATAATTCAGGTGGGGCACTGGTGAAAAGAGGTCCTGCTTATACCGAGCTGGCATTGTTTGCCCAAATAGACAAGCACGGTCAGCTAGTGCTGGTTAATCACCTAGATGTAGAGTTAGGCGACACTCCAGAAGAAATACTCACTAATCTGCAAACAGGTAATTTTGATAAAAGAGCATTACCTGATACTGGTAAGATGGCATCTGATAAAGAATATATCGCCAGAGTAAAAGATGTTGATGCAAGTACGCCAAGTCGTTTTAATGCGGATAAGCGAAGACTGTATGAAGCCAGTGGCTGCGCTGGTAAACTTGCCGTGTTTGCAGTGCGTCTTGATACCTATCCAACGGCTGCAAAAGAGAAAACATTTTATATAGGCACCAACAGTGTGAGTGAGCTTGCACAGCTCAGAAGACAAATATTATCAAGCTTCGATAATATCCCTGAAGTGGGTGAGTACATGCATCGTGATATATTTGATGTATCTGCTAAATACGGAAAAGACACGTTCCTGAGTATTAAGCATCTCGGTACCAATGCCTTACCTAGATTGTTTTCTATCAAAGGCGCTATGGACGCAAAATTCCATAAATGGTCATGGATGCCAAAGCATTTCACTGACAAAGTCATGCAGTTCATCGCCAATATATTTCCAAAGCATTTACCGAAACGAATGCTAGAGTATCGCGACCAATATGAGCATCATCTCATCTTAAAAATGAGTGATGACGGCATAGCAGAAGCACAGGATTTTCTGAAGGTGTTTTTCGACGCTTCAAATACGGGTAACTATTTTGAATGTAGTCAAGAAGAATCAGAAAGCGCCTTTTTACATCGCTTTGCCGCTGCAGGTGCCGCACTAAGGTATGAAGTCATACATGAAAAAGACGTCGGCGATATATTGGCATTGGATATTGCTATACCACGTAACGAATTAGAATGGCTCGAAACGCTACCTAAAGACATTGAACAGCATTTGGAAAAGAAACTCTATTACGGGCACTTCTTTTGTTATGTATTTCATCAGGATTATATTTTGAAGAAGGGCAGCGATGCACACCTTGTCAAAAAAGGATGTTAGAGCTGTTGAGCGCACGCGGAGCCAAATATCCCGCTGAGCACAATGTAGGTCATCTGTACGAAGCGGAACCTGATTTGCAGAACTTTTATAAAAGTCTAGACCCAACCAATACCTTTAATCCGGGTATTGGTAAAATGTTGAAAACCAAACGCAATTGCTCGTGTTGTTTATAACTGAACTTTAAAACTGGTATTAGGCTGATTATTTATCAGTAGCTAAGTAGCTAAATAGTTCAGTGTTTGTCTATTATAAATTGTTCAATACACCCTCAGAAGCACTGCCGATTGGTAGTGCTTTTTTATTATTTCTCGGTAAATGTATCAGCAGCCTCGAGTTCAGAAGTACATTTATTCAAAATGATTTTGTTATCTATTGTTAAATACCAGTCGATGCTATGTATAATGCAGCACTAGCATAGCTTTCACTCAGTATGGCTTTCACTCATATGCCTTTAATAAGAAGATTACATTATGTCAAACAAGCGTCCTTTATATATTCCTGTTGCTGGACCCGCTCTTTTAGAGACACCTTTATTGAATAAAGGTAGTGCTTTTTCATCAGAAGAACGTAGTAGCTTTAATTTAACGGGGCTATTACCTCATAATATTGAAACGATTGAGGAGCAATCATTACGTGCTTATCATCAACTAAGCTCATTCACTGATGCGATGGATAAGCATATTTACTTGCGTAACATCCAAGATACCAATGAAACCTTATTTCATCATTTAATTGAGCAGCATATCGAAGAAGTCATGCCGCTCATTTATACCCCAACCGTTGGTCAGGCGTGTGAAAAATTCTCGCAAATCTATCGTCGTAAACGTGGTTTGTTTATCTCATATCCTGAGCGTCACAAAATCGACGATATGCTACAAAATGCCACCAAACAAAATGTCAAAGTGATCGTTGTTACTGACGGTGAACGTATCTTGGGTCTAGGAGATCAGGGTATTGGCGGTATGGGCATTCCAATCGGTAAGTTGTCTTTATATACGGCTTGTGGTGGTATTAGCCCAGCTTATTGTCTACCTATCTTGCTTGATGTCGGCACCAATAACCAACAGCTGCTTGACGATCCTATGTATATGGGCTGGAGAAATCCGCGCATCTCTGGCGATGAATATAATGAATTTGTGGACTTATTTATTCAAGCCGTTAAGCGTCGTTGGCCAGAGGTATTATTGCAATTTGAAGATTTTGCTCAGGAAAACGCGACCCCGTTATTGAATAAATATCGTGATCAGTTATGCTGCTTTAATGATGATATTCAAGGGACTGCTGCGGTATCGGTTGGTACTCTGATTGCAGCGTGTCTAAATAAAGGTCAAAAACTTAGCCAACAGAATATCGCATTTTTAGGCGCAGGATCTGCAGGTTGCGGTATTGCTGAGCATATTATTCGCCAAATGCAGCGTGAAGGATTGACTGAAGAGCAAGCTCGTAGTCAAGTGTTCATGGTTGACCGTTATGGCCTGCTAACAGATGGCATGACAGAACTGCAAAAATTCCAAGAACCGTTAGTACAAAAAGAATCAGCTATTGCAAGCTGGGACAAAAGTAAGAAACTCGGCTTAGCGCAAGTGGTTAAACAAGCAAAAATTACCGTATTATTTGGTGTTAGCGGACAAAAAGGTCTGTTCACCCAAGAAGTGATCGAATCGCTATGTGCTAATACTGAGCACCCAATTGTACTACCGCTTTCAAACCCAACGTCTCGCGTGGAAGCAACGCCGCAAGAAGTGACTAATTGGAGTAAAGGCAAGGCAATTATCGCAACGGGTAGTCCTTTTCCTCATACCACTTATAACGGTCAGTCGTTTGAGGTTTCTCAGTGTAATAACAGCTATATTTTCCCTGGCATTGGTCTAGGTGTTTTAGCAGCACGTGCGACAGGTATCAGCGATAATATGCTAACGGCAGCAAGCCAAGCCCTTGCAGATATATCCATGGAATACGAAAAAGCACCTGGTGCCATCTTACCGCCGATCAAAGTTATCAGAGAGATCAGTGAAAAAATAGCGTATGCAGTGGCATTACAAGCAGCTCAAGATAAGCTAGCACTACCTATCACATCGGAGAATTTACAACGCCGATTAAAAGCGAACTTTTGGTTACCTGAATATCGTAACTATCGCCGTACTTCTTTCTAGGTTAGATAGTTAGCTATTATCAATATTGCAAACACCATAAAAAACCACCTTAACTTGAACAGTTAGGGTGATTTTTTTATCTATGTAGTGATATAAAACTATAGGGTCTGTATGGTCGCTTGTTTTGGTGGTGAGTTAGTCAACGCCTTGATAATTTCAGATATTTTAAAGTTATTCTAAGAAGTGTTAGTCGATACCTTTATCATTAAGGTATGGAAGGTTAGGGTGTATTATAGACACGCAATAAAAAACCCTTGCAGCGTATGGCTTACAAGGGTTTAATCGGTACTACTCATATCTTAACTGGTGCGCCCACCAAGACTCGAACTCGGATCGATCGCTTAGGAGGCAACTGCTCTATCCTGTTGAGCTATAGGCGCATTATGGAGTGACATTGTAGAAAAAAGCAGTCATAAAAGCAATCAACAAAAGACAAATAGAGACAATTTATCTTTACTCACCATTGCTAAGCGCGTCAGTGACATCTACAGCATGATCACCTGATGCATTTTTTGCCTGTGAGGTTGGTTTAAATAAGTCATTTACACTGTTCTTATAACCACTAATGTTCTCATAATCATATTTTTTTAGTATATCTTGACCTGTGCTCGATAGTAAAAAATTACGGAAGTTAATAGCAGTTGTATCGTCTGTCAGGATGACACCTTCAAGCGCCTGTTCATCTTTTAGCGCATAGTTAAAGGGGTTTAGAGTGTGTATCTTTTTATCTTTATCATGCGTACTATTATCACTATTTTTATCAGATGCATTACTTATATCACTGGCCTCAGTACTTTTTGTCTTTGATCATTTCTATCTTGTGCCTGTTGTAACTCTGACTGTAGGAGCGATACCCGTTCTGTGGATAGGCTATCGTCATTGGTAATAATCATATCTGTATCAAAGACAAAGTCAGAGAGTTTGTCTTTGGTAGAACCACTACTTGGTACTGTAAGAAGGTCGTTAGAGAAGACATAGCTCGCTAACACTTGTACGTGCGGATAACGAGATTCAAAGCTCACAATGATATCGTCCAAAGGTATCTGTAACTTTTCCTCTGCTCGAATGTATAAAACACTGTCAGCAATCTCTCTTGATTCATCCCCTTTCGTAATAGGGTCTGCTTCACTTTCACTTGCCATGATTGGCAATGGGTCTGTGTTTTTTGATTACTGGTCCACAACCAAATGAAGACCGCGATAAAGATTGTGAGCAGTAGCAAGATTAGCCCAGCCAGCAGTAGTTTGTAGTCTTTCATATATTACTGCTCTTTTATTATTAGTTGATTCATAGCAACGTTTATATACAGGGTGGTATCTAGTTTTCAAAGCTTTTGTTCTAGTACTTCATCGGTTAATTCAGCCAACATGTCTGCAAAGATATCCGTGTCTGCAGAAGGGGTAGATACTTGTTCTTCATTAACCTCACCACTTTCATCAGTATGGCCATTGGTTTGGCAATCTGTTAGAGGATCAGATTGGTCGTTTAATACCTTGGCAGCAGGTGTAGTAGTTTGATGCGCTGCTAACGGCGATTCACCGGTTAATAGTCTGTCTTTTAACCATCTAAACCCATGTGCCTCCCACCATGCTTCAAAACGTGGCAACGTGCTACTACGTACCGCTACAGGTAGATCTAGCGTTCTCAATTTCTGCGCAAGGATAGGGTCGCTGATAGCTTGATGGATACTCAAATAAAGTGAGCTACTATCATCGGTATAGGGTCGTCTGTTTTTCCATGATCTCTCATCGATTTTCATACGTGGCAGTTGCCACAACTCACCGCGATAATACACGACGTATACGCGTTGTTTTGGATGGACAAAAATAGCATCAATGGGACGCAATGGCATAATATTAAGTAATCCCGTCAATAGAAAGTGTTATTTAGATACAGGTTGTAAAGGCCAATTTAAAAACCGCAATGAGATTATTTCATTGTAAATATGAATGATAGTATAAAACGACACTAAATGTCGCAAGCTTATTATAATATCGGCATTTACACTAGTAAACGATAACCATCAATGGCACACTGATAGCAAATTTGGCAAGTCAACGTTATCAATGGATATGTAGAATTTGCTACTATGATTGTTTTTGTTTCTGGCCCTCATGCTAGCAGAAATGCATCATAGTAACGACCATCAAACATGGATTGATGAGTATCGATTTTTGTTTTGTCTAGACGTTTTATGGCGTTTTTGACATTGGATACAGACATCTCATCTTATCTTTATTATGCGTAGTACTATTATCACTATTTTTATCAGCTGCATCATTTATAAGTGAAGCCTTTTTTATTAATCCTAATATCTAACCCTTATTTCAATCAGATTATTGTCTATGTTCACTATTATTCAGTCGCACCGTACCGAAAACCTCGTTGATCAATTGCTTGTACAGTACCAGTCCAAGGATCAGCCTGTTTTTGAACCCTTCATTGTCATTGTACCGTCAATGGTATTGGGTGATTGGTTGGATAAAACTATTGCTAGCCGTGCTGGTATTAGTACCTTGGTGCGTACTAAATTTTGGGGCCAGTATCAATGGACGCTGATGCAAGATGTATTGACCCGCCATAATGCATACTTACTGGCGCAAAACCCTGAAGCGACAACTCTAAACGTGCCGGAAGTGGCGGTGTTGTCACCGACAGTAATGCAGTGGCGATTGTTTGGGTATTTGACTTATTATCAAGAGACAATCGTTGCAGATGAAAAGCATCCAGTTCATCCGTTGCTAGCGTCTTTGATTGATGACCCACAGGCAATTGCTCAACAAGACAGCTTACAACAGGATAAGGCGCAACAAGATGCCCGTATTTGGCAGCTGGCAAGCGATTTGGCTAGGTGTTTAATCGCTATTTGACTCATCGTGAGGATTGGTTGGCATTATGGTCGCAAAATAAGCTGTTGAACGTAAGTGAGTTGATAGCAGATAAAGACGCCTTATCCCTGCGCTTTGATAAGTATGCGCGCGGCACGCCTGAGTGGTTGGTCGACCATTATGTAGAGTTAGAAATCGCCCAACGATTCTTGTGGTCGCATTTGTTTGCTGATGTTCATCTACACCGTGTGGCACTGGAGCGTGCGTTCTGGTCAGCCTTAAAAATAACAAGGCGAATGAGCGTGACCAGTTACCCAAAGTATTGCGTATATTTACCATCCAGCAACTGCCACAGACCGAGCTCGACTTTCTACAGCGCTTGTCGCAATACATGAATATCACGCTATTGCATTACAATCCATCAAAGCTGTTTTGGGCGGATATCGTCGATAAATCATGGTTACAGCGTCAGCAGATTATCAATCCTGAAAGCGTGTTTTTGCGTGATTACGGTCACAGTTTGTTGTCACGTCTGGGCAAGCAATCGCGCGATGCTTTTGCCATGCTTGCCAACTTGTCGGGTAATGAGCAGTACGACGATGCACTGGTTGAATGGCAAGATAATTTCGACGATACACTGAGCATTGGTTCTAATCATGAGGTTGCTGCTGAGCATATTGATGATGTTCGTGCTCAGAATAGTCCAAGTTTGTTAAAGCGTTTGCAAAATGATGTGTTGATGCTTGATGAGCAATCGACCCAGCAAGCAACGGCTGCTACAGTCTCACAAGCAGTAAGCAAGCAAATAGAGTCAAGCTTTGATGGAGATAAGCCAGCAACGGCTTGGTATGAAGATGAAGCGTTAGAGAATAAGCGTTTTGAGAAAGACCGTTTTTGGGCAATCTCTTCCCAAGATAATAGCCTAAGCATTCATTCGTGTCATAGTTTGCAGCGTCAGCTTGAAGTGCTGCGTATTATGATTGGTCGTTGGCTAAATGAACCTATCAAACTTGGTGAAAAGAAACGCCATATCTCCGACATCGTTGTGCTGCTACCCGATGTTGAACGTCATCATGCACTGATTGGTTCTATTTTCGTCAATGGTAAAGGTCAAGACGGTTTGACTTTGCCTGCTAAAGTGACTGGTGTTGTTGATGCCGATATTCGCCAGTTATGGGAAGCCATTATCGGTTTTTACAAACTATTGGGTAGTCATAGCGCTCGTTTTGAAGCAGCTGAAGTCTTAGACTGGCTCATGTTACCGCCTTTATTTGAAAGCTTTGGACTGACTCATGAGCAAATGAGCCGTGGCTGTGATTTATTGGTAGAGGCGGGCTTTATTCGCGGTTTTGACGAGCTGCATCTTAAACAAACGTTGGACAGTAATGATTACGACTATCGCTTTAGCTTTGCACAGGCATTAGACAGATTGACCTTAGGTCTGGTCATGCCAGAGGCTGAGTTGAGCGACTGCTTATATGATCTAAATGATGATGAATGGCCAAGTACAGCTTTACCAGAAATGACCTTGCCATTGCCACAAGTGAGCCTAAATGATGCGCTGATCGTTGAAGCACTTTGTCGTATTTACACGGGCTTGGTTGCACGACGTGATGACCATACACAAAAAATGAAAGCGGAAGATTGGCTCGATCAGATTGAGACACAAGTTATCCATCGCTACTTTGGTGATGTAGACCAAACGCGTACCATGCGCGCCATCTACAACGCGATGAATGGCTTTAAATCAAGTCTGCGAGCCAATCGTCACTATAGGCAGTACGCTAGTGGTGATGTCGACAACAGAGAAGTGGAGCAGAGGCTGGCAGGTGTGGAGCAATTGCCGCTCAAGCTGAGCTTTATGCTAGACAGTATCGAAAACGAGCTTGAAAGTCAGCAGGTCAGTGCGGAGCCGACGGGGGTGATTACCTTTGGTCGATTCGGTGCACTCAGAAACGTGCCGTTTGAGCTGGTGGTTATGCTCAATATGGATCTCTCTGAGTTTCCTGGGCGTGACCGTGATAACCGCTATGATTTGATGAAAGCGACCAATGCACGCCGCGGTGACAGAGTTAGTGAAGATGATGACAACGGGGCATTTTTAGATGCGCTACTGTGCGCGCGCAGTGCATGTTGGATGTTCTACAACGGCCAAAGCTTGACGGACACCCATGAGCATTTGCCAGCCAACCCAGTGAGTGAGCTATTGCAATTCCTACAAGGCGAGGTGCAATGGCAGGTGAACTCGCTTGAGACATTACCTGAGAATATTGATCCCACCACGGAAAGCCTTAAGCGTTACTTACCTAAATTGATTAAGCAGTGGCTAGTGACTGAGCATCCTGCACTGCCTTTTCATGAGAGTCTGTTTGAGACAGAAATCGAAGGCATTGATGTTTCTGAGCAAGCGTCTCCTGATATTGATGACAATGCTAATGCCAACGTTAATAGCAATGTTCAGGATACCAGCCATGTCGATATGATTGACGAGCTGGATACTTTATTAAATACAGCCATGCGCAAAACCAAGCTAGCTCAGAAAAAACAGTTTCCGCCTGCGCCGCTTTGGCAAGCGGTGTTTGATACATTGAAAGGGCGAGTATCTAGTGAGCCTATGCAACTGGTCGGCTTACCTACAAAAGTACAGTATGAGTCAATCGCTCAGGTGTTGGGTCAAGGCTTAGGCCAGCTAGGGCAAGTAGACAATCAAACCTTGTCTGCATTGGTTGAACTGTTGGCGCTAGATACGGTTGTCGATACTAGCAATGGCAATGGCAATAACATGACAGAGGTGCTATCTGATAGCATATTTAACATCGGAGAGATAGATATTGAAGGGGCATTGGCTTACCAAGTGCGTCATCCTGCCAAAGCATTCTTACGGTCTCAAAAGGTGCATGTGGTACAAGGTGAAGAAGCATTGTCGCAACAAGAGCCCTTATTTTTAGACAGTTTAACTACCTATCAAATCAAAGATCATTTGATTAAACAATTTGTTACTGATGAGACTAAGAAGAGTGATAGTGATGCAGCGGCTGAAACCACCACTCCAATTCTGATGTATCAAAAAATTATGCCCGCAGGTGTTGCTCGCCAAACCACGCTACCCAATCAACAAAAGAAGCTACAACAGCAATGCTTGGAATTCAAAGAGCAGTTAATGGCTAATGGCTTTGACGAAAGCAGTATTCTCAACAAGAGTACGGCAGATATCAGCAGTGTATTACAGCTACTGACCCCAACCGCCGAACATCCTGTTCAGATAGAGCTAAAAAATATACTGAATAACACTGATAATGATTCAAAAGACCAGACAGATATAGAGGGTATAGAGACACTGCTTAAGCTGTTGCCAAAAATCATTAAGATCAAAGGTTCAGTACCAATATTAGCACCTATATCAGTTATTCAGGCAGGCGTGCCCTATGCTCAGCAATCACCCAAGCAGTGGTTAAATATATTACCCAATTCTGCCAGTCCTAGGCATTTACTCAAGTTTTGGTTGTCACATTTATATTGGCAAGTGGCTAGACGTACCACTGCCGAGCAAGTAGCATTAAATGATGGCGTAAGTATTTGGCGTTTTAATAAGCCTAGCTCACAAGTCAAAAAGTATGACAAAGTGATCGCATTTAAATTAAGCCCGATCGTGTATGAAGATGCAGTCATTGAGCTGATAAAATGGGCTGTTTTTGGCAAATTAACGGGTCAAGTGCCCATTACGTTATTACCAGAATATGCACTTAACTACCTTGATAAATATCTAACCGCTGAGGAAGGTGACGGTAATAGCTACTGGCCAAAACGGGCCGACTTCTCAGACTGGTTAAGACCTAACTACAACTCAGACACGGTATACGATACTTGCTCGCAGCATGCTATTTGGCAGTACGTACTACGAGACCAAGATGCATTCAAAGCGCTATCGGCAGCGTTGACTACATTAGCCCAACCATTATACGCGCCGATGTTTAATGCGTTAACTAACTTAGATAGTTAGCCAGTTATTTAGAACAGCCTCTAATTAGTTTTTGCTATTTTGTTTTGATAAATAATAATTAAAAGTATGCGCCCATATGACAGACCTTAGCGATCCAACCAGTACCATTGACTTGTCTACACAACCGAATTTATTTGATGAATATTCAGATGAACTGACTTTATCTGCTGTGCCTGAGCGTAAAAATGATGTCATACCGGCAGTTGAGGTTGATCTAACGGGTAAACACCTGATTGAAGCCTCAGCGGGCACGGGCAAAACTTGGACGTTGACCGGTATCGTGCTGCGCCTACTGATCGAAGCGCGACGTGCACCAGAGCAAATCATTGCCACGACTTTTACACGAGCCGCCGCTGCTGAAATGCGTCAACGTATTCATGATCGTTTGGTAGATTTTTATCAATTATTACAATGGGTTAATAGCCTAAGTGCTGATACTGGCAATAAAGAGAGTCTCTATCCCAACATGTTGCAAGTCATGCCTGAGGGTAATAAAGACGCACAAGCAGGCAGTAATTCAGACGTAGACGCAAACGTTGAGACAGATATTGACGATTTAAATCAAGACCTTGCTGCTGATAAGCAAGCGGCGGCAGAGAAACGTAAACAAGCAAAAAAGACCGCGAAGATTGGTTGGTTAATCAGGCCAAATATGTGCGCTTAGATAGCATCATGCAAGATCCTATTAACTTGCATCTCGTCGGCTATTTGCTAGATCACGTGTACAGTTACCCCATGGCGGAAGCTATTAGGCGTACGGCACTGGTACTAACCACATTGGATAAGCTGTTTGTAGGCACGCTCGATAGCTTGGCGCAAAAATGGCTGACGGAGTACAGTAGCGAAACTGGTCACCAGCAGGGTATGGGGATTATTGAAGACAGCAGTATTGAACAGGTGACTGACAGTATTATTCATGATGAGCTGCGTCAGTTTCAGAGCCGCTTATACTATGAGCAGCCTAAACTTTACGCGCTGATGGATCAGCAGGGTAAGCTGACTGCAGTTGGCGATCATAAGAAATATGTGACTCGCTCGCTTAATTTTATCTCTGCGCCGATTGATGAGATAAGGATTGAGAAAGGCTTTGACTTTGATGCATACGAAAAACTAATTAATGAGTTTTCTCAGTTAGATTTAGTAGATATCCAGCCTTATTTAAATCCTGATTATAGAAAGTCTCAAGGATTCCGTGGTGGTTCCAATTTAACCAAACAGTTTGATGCCATTATCGAGGTGCATCAAAAGATATCGCAGTATCAGCTGACATTTAATAGCTATTTAAATGAAAGCGAGAATAAGATTCTGACATCATTGCAGGATTCTAGATATCCCGATGAAGATGGCAAAATTAAGAACTTTAATAAGAATAAAGAAAAAGAGCATCAGACACTTTTTGAGTTAGAGACCATTAGTAAGTTAATGGCGATCTTAGACATGCTTGATAGTTTAAATCAGCATATTTTGTTGGTATTAGCCAATCTTAACCGTCATATTGTGCTGGCTGTGCGTAATAGACTGCCAGTTATTTTAGAAGAGCGCGGCGAGACGACCTTTAGTTTGCAGATGGTACGCTTAAACCAAGCATTAACTGGTCGTCAAGGAGATAAGCTGGCGCGTTATATTCGTCATCACTATCCTGTGGCGCTGATTGACGAGTCGCAAGATATCAATGGCGAGCAAGCCATTATGATTGAAAGCATTTACTTGCCAAAGAATAAGCGTAAACAGTCGGACAATGACAAGCAGTCAACCACTAAAAAAGCCAATCATGAGTTTCTGCTATTGGTTGGCGATCCCAAACAGGCTATTTATGGGTTTCGTGGTGGCGATGTGGCCAACTATAATTATATGAAAGCCCAGTTTGACAAGAGTACGCTTTGGACACTTGATATCAATCGCCGTTCTAATGCGGGTGTGATTAACGCATTGAACTGCTGGTTTGGTATGGCTGATGCCACAACTGCTGAGAATAAGCTGTCGCAGCTAGGTACTGGCATTCATTACCAACATATCAAAGCGGCAAAACCGGAATATGAGCTGTCTTGGTTTAATGCGTTAGATAGGCTGGATGATGTGCTAGTGACAGAAGTGCTTTCTGCTCAGCCAGTGAGCCTATTGCACCTGCCTTATGACAAGGACAAAGAATTTGATTATGATGAGCATGAAATAACAGCTCGCCATATAGCCACTTTGCTCAGTAGTGGTCAGACGCTAAAAGGTAAGCCGATACAGCCCAGTGATATTGGGGTGCTGGCACGTGCCAAAAAAGATCTGAAAAGGGTCGAAGACGAGCTGGTAAAACTGAATGTGCCGACTTTGACCACCAGTGACGTCAGCATCTTTGAGACTATTATGGCAGAAGATGTGGCAGCATTGCTGAGTGCCATGCTATACCCGTATCGTCATGACATGATTAATCGGGTATTGACCAGTCATCTATATGGACTGAGTATCAAAAACATCAAAGCCATGATGACGGATCATGAGTCAGGCATTACCGAAGGTAGCAGTGCACCAAGCGCCCATTCAAATAAGTCTAATTCGAAAGACTTCTCAGCGAATGAAGCTACTGATATTAAAAAAGCTATCAAGACTTTATTACTTATCTAAAAGAAGGGGCACAGCGTTGGCAGCACTTTGGCATCTTATCAGCGCTACATTATTTATTAGATAAAAGTCCTGTGCAGCCGCAAGGCGTTTGGCAGGCCCTAGCTGCTCATCCAGAAGGTGACCGTCATATCATGGACTTGCGTCATGTAATGGACATCTTGGCGCAGTATGGCTTAGGAATGGGTGAGTATGAGTTGTTGGCGTGGTTCAGACAGCAGATAGATACAGCACCCAACAGTGATTGGGCTAAGCAATATCCGCTACCGACAGAGTCTGGCGTGCAACTGATGACCATTCATAAGTCAAAAGGGCTTGAGTTCCCTATTGTCTATGTATTGGGAATGGGTGACGCCAGTAGGAAGTCTGGGAATAAAGAAGACTATGGGCTATATCTATATAATGCGCAACAAGCGCCTTCAGCGCTAGTGCGGCAGTCGATAGAAGTACAGCAGTCGACAGATAATCAATTAACGGGTAATCAGCGCCGCTTCTCACCATTGCAAAGCTCTGCCACAGTTGAGGATTACTACACCGATATCGAAACACAGGAAGGTTTTGATGAGATAAGACGGCTTGGTTATGTGGCATTTACTCGAGCCAGTGAGCAGCTTTATGTGGTGCTGCGAGATCCGAGTAACAAGACAGGATTTGAGCTAAAGCCAGTGTTTTATTGGTTTGAATCGCCAGAAGCAAAGTTTGAGCTACCAGATAGACTCAAAGGCATTGTAGGCATGCTCAGAGGTCATAAAGTTAATGAGTTTTATGACAATAATTACGCAAACAACAATGCTAACTCAGCAGGCGTAAATGACAGTGCTCAGCTAGCCGCAACCAAACCAAGTGCTCATAAGCCTACAACAGAGGCTATTGAGTACGCGCCATTTTCTGAGGTGATGAAAACCAATTATTTTTATGGTTGGGCTAAGACTAGCTTTACCGCCTTAGCGCGTCAGCTAGATGAATCTACACAAGCAATGGCGATAGTGGATGAGCGTATTGATGATGCGATAGACATTGATATGACGGAGTCTTCAGTTTCAGACCTCTCTTTACTTAATAACGGTGAGTCTCTCGAACAAGACGGTGAACTAAGCCTCAAGGTAGAAGATGATATCCGCTTTACCTTTGTAAAAGGTGCCAATGCCGGTACGTTTTTGCATGAGATATTTGAACAAATAGATTTCACTAATAAAGCCCAGTGGCCTCAGGTTATTGATAGAGCGATTAGTAGCTATCAGTTGCCGCTGATATATAGCAGTGCGGAACAGCAGAGCCGCAGATCACAAGGCAAGAAACAAAGAAATAGTGATGGGTTTGATCTTGAGTCAATAGATACAACGAAGCATGAGGCATTAGTTAATTGGATTGAAGAAGTGCTGCATGCGCCACTATTGGCCTCCAATCAACCCTTGATTGCTCTTGATAAAGGTAAGCGATTTGCCGAGTTAGAGTTCAATATGGGGTTGTCAGAGAATTTTAAAGCACAGGATATTAGTAAGCTTTTTCAACGGTATTTACCTGACGAGGCAGATAAACACGTTACTCTAGTGCCACAAAATAAAGCACATCTGTATCGTTATCTGCGTGGTGAGATTGACTTGGTGTATGAGCATGCTGGCAAGTATTATGTGGTCGATTATAAGAGTAACTTTCTAGGAAATAGCCTAAGTGACTACAATGAAGATACCCTCAAGAAAGCAATGTCTAAAGCAGGGTACTGGCTACAAGCAGCAATCTATCAAGTAGCATTACATCGATTTCTTGCCATGAGAATCAGTGATTATACGGGTAACGAAGATAAGTACTTAGGCGCTGTAGAGTACGTGTTTTTACGCGGTGTGTATGATCCGAATGCTAAAATCGCTGACACTACCTCTCAAGATAATAATAAACATAGCAGTAACAACTTAGAGAATTATGGCTGCTATGGATTGGTCACTTGGGATATACCCATTGCTTTTATTAAAGGTTTAGACGCATTATTTGGTCTGCCTAATTAATAAACCTGCTATGACAATTAAATAGTCAAAAATTGTTATAGCAGTTAATCGGATTAAAAGAGATAAATATACGATGAGTAATAATAACAACAAGAGCAAGTCAGCCATTAGCTTACAAGAGAGCTGGGCCAGTAATCTCAGTGATTATATTTTGCTGCGCCGTCAGCAAACACATGTAGCGTATGACGCAACAGATGCAAATACCAATGATGAAAACGGAAGAATCGGTAAGTCAAAAGATAGCGATTTATTTACGGCTCTATTTGTTATTTTAGCGGCTCATTTGGAAGAAGGGCATACTGTATTGACCATTAATGCAGCCGATCATGAAGCTCCCATGCAAGGTCAGATTAATGGGGAAGTGGTCACGTTATATACATGGCAGCAGCAGTTATTACAGATACTGGCAACACCAATTTTTGCGCTGATTGATACTCAGATAAAAACGCAAATAGACACGCAATCAAACGATGATACTACAACGGAGACATCGCTATTTGTATTACTAGATACTTTGTTTGGTCAGCGAGATTACCTGTGGGCGCAGCTAGCACTGAGTAATCATGAAAAAGAGACGTTGATCAAACGTTTTAATGCGATAACTACGTTATATCATCGCTTGAAAAATAGCGACTTAAATACTTTCGTTCATTCAATCCATGAGCATGCTTTATTTGCTAACGTTGAGGCAAATACTAATTATAACAACTATCAAAATAGCCTAAGCAAAAATAATCAACCGATTATTTACAACATAGCTAAAAGTGCACAAACTCGAAGTTCGAAAATCACATTTTGGTTACACCGTGCTTGGCAAGCAGAGTTTAATTTAGCAAAAAATATCAACAATATCTTAAATCAGCAAGTAAGTCCTTTACAGATAGCAATACCTGAAAACCTTCATGAGCACCAAGTGAAGGCAATCAATGTCGCTAATAATAATGCGTTTAGTATTATTACTGGTGGCCCAGGGACAGGTAAAACCTACACTGTGGCTCAATTAGTTATCGCGTTACAACAGGCGACAGAGAGTAGGGGAGATGAGTCTGAACATATTAGGTTTAGCACAGACAGTGCTAGTCTAGCATTAGCAGCGCCGACGGGTAAGGCTGCCCAGCGTATGCAAGAGTCTCTACAGACGGCTTTAGATGACGCAAATGTAGAGTTGCAGTTGCAAGAGGCAAAAACCATCCATCGTCTACTAGGTATCGGTCGAACGGGTAGACCGCGCTACGATTCCAACAACCCACTCGGTGAAGATATTATCATTGTTGATGAGGCATCTATGCTCGGAGTTGAGTTAGCCAATTATCTTGTGAGCGCTGTAAAGCCAGGTGCTAGGCTGATATTATTAGGCGATGCTAATCAGTTAGCAGCAGTCGATGCAGGAGCAGTATTGGCTGATCTATGCCGTATTCCACTATTGCAACCTATTCACGCAGAACTAACCGAGAGCCGCAGATTTAGCGCCGAGTCAGGTATCGGTAAACTGGCCACTCAAATTAATAAAGCAGAGACAAGTCTTCAAGCTATTTGGCAATTATTAAGGCAAGACGCTGCTTTGAGTTTTCAATATGTTAATACGTTACAAGCAGAGTCCATATCAAATAATGAGATGAAAAATAGCCTAAGCAAAGAAAAAATTATTTCAAGAATATCCGATAATTACCAGTTATACGTAAATAAAGTTAAAAGTTTGCTAAGGAATCCAATAGAAAAATCCGTGCCAGAATCAGTTAAAAATACTACCTCTTCGTTAATGGAGGTATTTAATCAATTTAGAATCCTCACTGCTGGCCATAATGGTGAGTGGGGCGACCACTATATCAATAACTATCTTACTCAATGGCATCTCGCTGAGCTAAAGTTACCATTGGGTCAAAACACGTGGTTCCATGGACGTCCTGTTATGGTGCTACAAAATAACTATGAGCTTGGATTATTTAATGGGGATATTGGTTTCTGCTTACAAACATCAGATGAAAGGAGCCAATTAGAGGTATTCTTTGAAAATAAGACACAAGGGATAGCTGTTAATTTGCTAAATGAAGAGGTGATAGCCACGGCATATGCAATGACTATTCATAAGTCACAAGGATCCGAATTTGATCATGTTGCTATTACTTTCGATAACAGCCATGCAAGATTGCTGAGCAAAGAGCTTATCTATACGGCAGTGACTCGTGCTAAGAAGCAGGTAACGATATATAGTACCAAACACGCTTTAGAAAAAGCGGTTCAAACACCAACTGAACGCCATACTGGTTTGGCATTACAGTTTTAACGATTCATTCAAGTTGTTGTCGGCGCAATAAGTCAGCGCAATAAGTCAGCGCAATAAAAAAGCATCCAATTTGGATGCTTTTTTAGGATTTAACTATTTTAATCAATTAAGTTTAGAATTAAACTTTGTCTTCTTTGATTGCATAGATACCTGGCAGGTGACGCAAGTAACCATGG
The DNA here is from genome assembly GCF_048631835.1 of Psychrobacter sp. ER1. NCBI lineage: Bacteria > Pseudomonadati > Pseudomonadota > Gammaproteobacteria > Moraxellales > Moraxellaceae > Psychrobacter > Psychrobacter sp. ER1. The sequence goes on from NZ_CP184640.1 coordinate 1,546,489, forward strand.
AAATCCATACCACAACCGTAAACATAACGATCTGCAACATCAATACCCACAAAATCTACGTCAAAATCTGCAACTTTGCGATCATGTTGCTTGTTAAGCAAGACACAAGACTCAAGTGATAGAGGCTTTTCTTTGCTTAATTCTTCAACAACTGCTTTTAGGGTAATACCTTCGTCAAAGATGTCGTCGATTAACAATACGTGCTCACCTTCGATACTAACATCAGGCTTGAATTTCCAATCAAGCTCATTAGTACCTTCGTTATCACGATAACGGGTCGCATGAATATAGTGCATGCGATGGTAGAACGTAAGATGAGTCAGTAGTTGACCAGCTGGAATCAATCCGCCGTTCATCACGACCATAACAATTGGGTTTAGACCAGCATAATGTAGATTGAGCTGAGCGGCCAAACGCTCATAAGCAGCAGCTACTTCGATACTGCTAATAAGGCACTCTGAGTTGCGTAAGGTTTTTTCAATTTCTTGGTTACTGATTTGGGTCATCGGGTGCGCCTTTGGTAAAAAGTGCCGCTTATTTTAGCAAATTTTAGTGAATTTGCCCAACGTCATATGACTTTTGGGACAAAATTAATCCAACTTTTAGGGTTATTCTGGCTTTTCTATAATAAATGGACGGTAATAATTGGCCAATCTATTCAATGAGTCATTTGGTAGGTCAGGTAATAGCTTATTAAGTGCCATACTCATGCCTTTATCAATTGCCGATTTGGCAACTGGAACTGACTTACGTTTGATCATGCCTAGCTTTAATGTCTCGGCATAACGACTGATAAAATGGGTCAATGTTTCTTCGTTCATGGTTTCGAGTGCTGTTTTAAATTTGGCTCTATCTACCTGTTCAGGCGTGATAGCAGCAAACCCTTCAGTGATGGTATTGGCATCTTTTTCTGACAGTTTAAAGCCAACACGTTTAATGCCTTCATTATCAATAAAGGTTGCATGATCTCTTAGAAAATGAAAACTTGGTAATACGTCTTTGTTGTTTTCTTTACCCAATAAGATATTCAGCAAAGTATCTGTCGCGCGTTCAATCGTTCCAACAATTTTACGCATAGAAGCTTGGCGCTCAGGGTTAGGAATAATATCTACCAAACCAACCAATAAATTATCAGTAAGATCACGCGCTGTCTGATGCGTAAGAGCATCGCGATAAGGGTAGTACTCTACATTCTCATTTGAAGCAACGACTTGTTCGGCCTCACTGATTAAAGCTTTTAGTTTATCTGAGGGTACGAATCCAAAATAATGTGCCATTGCACTTCCTTTATTTGTTGTTTTTTATGTCTTACTTGCGTTACATTGATCACCAAATCGGTTATTATTTAAACAAAGTTTTAGTCTCAGGCTCATCACACCAAATGCTGATTAGTGACATGCCCTAGTTATAAGATAAATGACTTTGTTGATTGGTAATAATTTTGCAAATTGCTAGAATTTACCTAAACGATAGATGAGCTGAGTCACTCATCGCACACTAATTTAGCATATTTTTCATATTTTAATTCAAAAAGCTTGAACTTATAAGGCTATTGACTACTTGTCTAGGGAGAGATGAGATGAATAGTGCTATCGTACTACTATTCGCCGTTGCCGCTATGCTCTGCGGCTACGTGTTTTATTCAAAATTTATCGCCACCAAAATTTTAGCATTGGACAACAGCCGTCCTACACCCGCACATACGATGAAAGATGGGATCGATTATGTTCCTACTAATAAGTATGTATTGTGGGGGCATCACTTCACGTCAGTGGCAGGGGCTGCACCAATTATCGGTCCTGCCATTGCAGTTATTTGGGGCTGGGTGCCTGCCATTATTTGGGTAGTGGTAGGTACTATCTTTATGGCTGGCGTACATGATATGTCTGCTATTTGGGCAAGTATGCGTAATAGAGGTCAGTCGATTGGCTCTATTGCTGGTACTGTTATGGGCACACGTGTCCGCAGCTTGATGATGGTTGTCATTTTCTTATTACTACTGATGGTCAATGCTGTATTTGGCGTAGCTATTGCCAATATGATGATCAAGACGCCATCTGCGGTATTGCCAGTTTGGGGTGCCTTAGTGGTTGCCTTTATCATCGGGCAGTGTATCTATCGCTACAATATGAATTTGGTCTGGGTGTCCATTATCGGGGTAACAGCCTTGTACGGGCTTATTTATCTTGGCCCTATGTTCCCGATTGTGTTACCTGAAACCATCATGGGTTTGCCTGATAACGCAGTATGGATCTTGATCTTGTTCGCCTATGCGGCGATTGCGTCGTTGTTGCCTGTATGGATGCTACTTCAACCTCGTGATTATATTAATGGCTTACAGTTATTTGTCGGTTTGATTCTACTGTATGCTGCTATTTTTATTGGCACGCCTAATATTGTTGCGCCAGCGGTTAACACTGCGTTACCAGCTGATACACCGTCACTGCTGCCATTGTTGTTTGTGACAATTGCTTGTGGTGCCATATCAGGTTTCCATGGTTTAGTCGCCACAGGGACTACTTCTAAGCAGATTGATAAAGAAGAAGACGTTCGTTTCGTTGGTTACTTCGGTGCATTGGGTGAGGGTATGCTAGCACTTGGGGCAATCCTTGCAGCAACCGCAGGTTTTGCGACTCTTGGTGATTGGCAAGCGGTCTATCAAAAATTTGGTGATGGCTCTATCGGTGCGTTCATCGATGGCGGTGCGACCATATTGAATGCCGGCGTTGGCATCGACATGGTGCTATCACAGACGATGCTTACGGTAATGGCTGCATTGTTTGCTGGTACGACGATGGATACTGGCGTACGTTTACAGCGTTACATCTTCCAAGAATTTGGTGAATTTTATAATTTACCCGTATTGAATAAGAGTGTCGTTGCAACGTTACTTGCTGTCGGAAGCTGTTTGTTATTAGCGTTCGGTGCTGGTGGTATCGATGGCGCGGGCGGTATGATCATTTGGCCGCTATTTGGTACAACCAACCAGTTAATGGCCGCCTTAACCTTGATGATCGTTACCATTATCTTGTTACGTAAGGGTAAGCCAGTTTGGTACACCTTGGCACCATTGTCGTTCTTGTTGGTTATGACTGTCTTTGCACTATTGATTCAGCTCAAAACCTTCTTTACTGATGGTAATTGGCTACTTATTATTATGGATATAATTATCTTAATCGCGACCATTTTGGTGACGTTTGAGAGTTTGTCTGTACTACGTAAAGAGTGGTCACTACATAAAGGCAAAAACGGTGAGGTTTAAACGTTAAACCATATTGATTGTCTGTTTAATAAAAACGCTAGCAGCAACTGCTGGCGTTTTTTGTATCATATAGGCATGATAGATCATAAGAATTAAGTAAAATACGAGTACATTATGGAAAATAAAAACACATCAAATAATATAGAAAATGTTCAACAATTAGAGGACACTCAACCATGGTGGCAACGGTTTAAGAGTGGATTAAATGAGTTTTATCATGCGCCTTATCGTCAGACAATGGCACGCGCGGCACGTGATGAAGAAGATTTTTTATGTTGCTCATGTTTGCTGAGAGCTTGGGGATTGATAATCCCGCCAGCTTTTATACATTAGAATTGCAACCATTATTTTTAGAAAACTTTCATGAATGGCATACACGTATGGGAATGGATAGATGTCCATTTGACCATGTTGGTTGCTGCTAACAGTAGTGGGTTGACTATATAAACAGTAGCCAAGCATTTATTAGATAATGAGACAAAATACGAGATAACGATATGGCATTACACCCTTTACATGGATTGGTAGAGCAGTTAAAGACACAACCTATTATATTTATCGGCGGCAAAGGTGGTGTAGGGAAGACCACCACGGCAGCAGCTCTAGCCAGCTACTATGCAAGCCAGCAGCAAAAACCTTAATTGTCTCAACCGATCCAGCGCATAGTTTGGGTGATGTATTGAATGTACGACTCAATAATGAGAAAACGGTGATATCACCTTATCTAGATGCGATTGAGTTAAATCCTGACGTGATTGTCGATGAACATTTTACTCAAGTCGAACGTACGATTAAAGCTTATGCCAACCCAGATATGATGCCCAAAATTCGTGAGCATCTGCGATTATCTAAATCAGCACCTGGTGCCCAAGAAGCCGCGATGCTTGAGTCTATGTGCCATCACTTAGTCGAAGCGGCAGATGCTGGGTATGAACACATCATCTTTGATACTGCACCGACAGGTCATACTTTGCGATTGTTGGTGTTACCAGAAATGATGGGCGCGTGGACGGATGGGCTGCTTGCACAGCAACGACGACAGGCCAAACTACGTTCGGTGGCGACGCATTTGGACAATCACAATCAGAAACAGAGCACGCAAAAGAACGACGTGGCCAATCCATTTGCAGCAAAAAAATCAGATCGCTGGGAGCAAGCTGTCTCAGTATTAGAAAAGCGCAAGCAATTGTTCCGCCAAGCAGGGTTGCTATTACATGACCGTACACAAACAGCGATTGTGTTGGTGATGACCGCTGACGTCTTACCATTGGCTGAGACCAAGCGCGCTATCGAGCAATTAGAAGATAGTAAGCTCATGCCAGCAGCAATCGTCATCAATCAGCTGATATCAACTGCGCAGTCGGATGAGTTTTGGCGACGCCGCGCTGAGCGTCAGCAGCATCTACTGCAGGATATCGAACAAAGCTTTACCAAGTACCCGCTGTATCCGATTTACCTGCAACAGACGGATGTACGTGGTACTGATGCATTGAGTGCGTTGTTAAGTGTATAAAGTGCATAGATAGTTCGCTGGTAATTTATGACTCACGCTTATACGACTGTAGTTTACCTGACAGCGACCATGCCATGTCTGTGCGTAGTAACTGAGCTTGTTCGGACTTGCCGCTGCTAAGCGACGACCATTGTGGTTTACCACGCGCTTTTTTGAGCTCACTTGGTAATTTATGAGTTGGCCATACAGTAATTGGATTATTGTCTTCATCTTCATGGTTAATGTCGTTAGTTAGCGACGTTCCAAGACTGCTGTTTTCGCCTTTATATAATAACTGAGTGGCATCTGTAGCAGCATGACCACGATGGCGTAATGCAGTAAGTAAGTCTAATGCTCGCGTTGCTAATAGCGTCAACGTAGCAGGATCGATATATAAGCGTTTTACCCCAGTAATCCTATCGGCAATACTACTGGTATTCGATAGCAACCCGCCTGCGATCCCACCTATTGCGGCACCCAATCCAAGGGTCGTACCTAGGGCTGCTGCATCGATACCTAATCCTAGAAGCGCACCAGCTGCTGCACCAGAAGTGGTACGAATACCGTAGCTCTTGAGAAGTTCAGGGTCGAAAGGATCTTGTTGATAGGCTTGTAGTTCAAGCGGTGTTGCTGCGACCGCGTTGTCATAAAACTTATATAGGTTCAGGAGATTATGCTGCATCGCACGCTCACTTTGTCTAACGGCTTCTTGCATTTGCTGTAACACAGGCAGTGGGTCGTCATCTTCATTGATCTCGCGCACAAAGGCAGCAACATTCAATAAAAAATCAGCGATGATGATATTGGCCTCATCATACAGCTGAGCCCAGTCTTCCGTTCGACGTTGCATCAGCTGCTCAAGCATCTCAGAGTGGGTGAGCATGGTGGCTAGGTTTTTCCATAGGCGCATCTCATCTTCAAACTCAAACGCGACCGAATCAAAACGCGTTGAAATATGCAGATTGCGTCTTGCCAGCATCGTTTGCCAGTCGTCGATATTAGCATTCTGGCTGTCTGTAAAATTAAAAACAGGCATGACGGGGATAGCAGCCCAAGACAAAATCGATAGCTCGTCTTTATATTTACCCAATACAGGCTCACGAGCATCTACCACGTAAATGGCCATATCACTTGTCAGCAGCTGACGAATTACTTTGGCTTCTTGACTATAATCATAGGGCAAGTCATAGCTGTCTGAACCTTGAGCGACATCCGCCGCCAAAAACTGTTGCAGACGTTCAATACCATCACGGCGACTGGCAGTGTTGTCCTCTAGCCAGTCCATAAGCCCTGAAGCATCTTCCAGACCAGGCGTATCGTATAGTGCTACCAGCACCTCACCAGTTCGACTGTCTGTCAGCTGTGCTTGCTCAACGTGACGCGTGGTCGCAGCTTCGTTTTTGACTTCACCAAAATATACGTCTCGCAATAACGTGCGCAGTATAGAGGTTTTACCCGTATTGGTATGACCAACAACGGCCAATTTGAGCGGTTCACCACTGGCGATGGTTTTCTTTGTTACCCTTGACACTGGTGCTGTCGTTGCTGATGCTTCGGTTGATACAGGTTGATTATCCTGAGTAGCTATTGACTGAGCTACTGTAGATTTTGAGGTGTTGTCTGAAGGAGTGCTTGAGACATCAGGGGTTGGCTCATAAGCCTTGTCTGCAAAGAGACCTGCATGATTATTTTTATTGTCATTATTCATAGTAAAGTCTTATATTTATTGATGGCAAAAACACATAGTAGCCATTTATTGTAAAACAAATCTGACTGGGTATCGGTTCATAAATCGTAGTCCACGCATTTATAATCATGCTCTAGTCGGTTCAATATACTTTGAATACAAGGAAGACGAGTGAAAGCACTACAAATAGTATGCTAAGCGAGACTGATACCGTATCCAAAGTATAGAGAATTGACTATATTAGACAGCACTTGGTGGACGCAGCAGTACCTTTAGCTTTTTCTTAAACCCTTTAGCACGAAAAAGCGCTGCCACATACGGTAAAAGACGCCAAATATCAGGCTAATGATATTATCGTGGCTGGCTTCACCAACGGCACCGTATTTAACTGGATTACTGACCGTATCTTCTTCTACATAAGTGCCAAACCAGCGATCAAAAATAATGAGAACGCCGCCATAATTTTGATCAATGTATTCGTTATTGGTGCCATGGTGAGCACGGTGATTAGATGGAGTGTCAAAGACATACTCCACCCATTTGGGGAATTTTCCCACGGTTTCGGTATGGATAAAGAATTGATAAATCAAATCCAACCCATAAAAGAAAAATACCCAGACAGGATGTACGCCTAACATCATCAGCGGGACAAAGAATAGCCACCATCCCGTCACTGAGTACAGCAGGCTTTGACGCATGGCGGTGGACAGATTCATATGGTCATCTGAATGGTGCACGACATGCGCTGACCAAAACCAATTCATACGGTGTGACGCACGATGGAACCAGTAGTAGCTAAATTCAACCGCGACGAATATAGGAATGGCGGTGAGCCATGTCACCTCAATAGTAAATAAGCGATATTGATATAACCATAAGCAGATAGGTATGACGATAAGCGCTTGGACAATCAATTCAAACCCTAAATAAGAGCCGCCCAAGCTAAAATTGGTCATCGCACGGCGCCAACTAAAGCTTCTACTATTGCCACGCTTGGACTGATAGAACCATTCTGCCAAAAATAACAAGAAAAATGGACCACCAGCCAGCGGTAGCAGCCACTCTTGCCAATACGCAGGCAAAATGCTCGCTAGCATTGGCTGCCACGCCTCTGGCGCAGCTGTTAAGATACTTTGGTTTAATGCCTCTCGGTAACCATCCAATAGTTGACCATATTGACCTAGGGTCATAAGGGGGCTGTTTAAAGAGTTATCTGCTGCCATCTTGGGCTCCTAGCCACTATAAAACATCCTTGTCGTCTTGATATGACGTCACAGCTATCAAAATATATCTTAACAACTGTTATATCAATAAGTCTTTAAGCCTGTCTGAGGTTATAGATCTATAATATTTATTTATTGTATATCGTGCGAGTCATAATGATAAGTTCATATATGAAAAATAGATTGCAAGTAATAGATTAAAAATTAGAATGTATTAAGCATCTATATCAACCAAGCCAATTTTTCGTGCAGAGAGCGCTGTTTGCCATTGCTGATAGCGAACTGCTTGTTTGTCTAATGGCTCATCATCGGTACGTGCATCAGTCAAGCTAGCCGCAGAGTTGGTATCGCTAAGCAGCTGTACAATAAGCCCATCTTTGGCGTGAGTAGCGATTTGATCGATTTTTCGTAGCGTACCGCGGTCGGGCAGTGCGTTGCTATGAATGCCAAGTAAGACCTGTACAGGATGCGCATCTAAATAGTTTTTAAGCCGTGCCATATCATCACGGTCATCAACGATGCCAAAATCCTCAACTTCGCTTGATTGTTCAAAACCATGGTTGCTGCCATCAAGCCCTGACTGCCACCATTCGTCCTGATTTGCAGGGTATTCAAGCAGCGCAACTAACTTTTTGCCCATACTGACCGTCGCTTTTGGGGCGATAGGGGCTAGCGCTTCTATAAAGTCATCAGCATCTACCACGTGCCGCTGCCAAAAGTTTAGGATTTTTTGATAATACGGCTGTTTGATATCCAAACGCATTTTTTGCGGCGGAACATCAATGCACAGAACGCCCATGCTATCGCTCGCGGTACAATACCGTACATCAGCAAGCTACCGACCAGTAATCCTGCCCATTGCCTTGCAACAGACAGTGGCATGGCTTCAGTGACAAGCCTGCTCTGTGCGATTGCCGTACTGTCTGGCACACCAAATCCTACCATACTCGGTAGCCAGCCTAATACCTGAGTCAGGCTCACAAGCGCCTGATCAGAGAGTAAGGTTGACTCCCAGCTAAAGCTATACTGACGTACAACCAGCAAAAATATAATCGCAAGCAGCATACCGGTCAATGTCGCGAGCCACAACTGATGACTAAACCGCCCCAAATACCAGCGCATACCGCTGTGCTGCAACTGCCGCTCATACAGATCGACAGCCGCCTTGGTCACATCGTCCTTACCGCGTATGAGATAACTTGGACTGACAAAGCTCGCAAACCAACTGGGCGATTGTTGATCTCGATTGATGAGTGTCATGGCAAGCCAGCCACCAAGCATAATGGTATGAAAACCAAGTAGACAGACCAACACATAAAAGAAGTTCACAACATTAGACTGCAATAGCGTGAACAGTCCCAAAAATCCCGAGATACACCACACCACGCTCATAACAATCATGATGCCCTTTATACGACCATCAATCTTGCCTAGAACACGCGCAAGCGCCCCGTTGCTATCTATACGTGATGCACGTCGATGCAGCTTTTGGATAGGCGTGCCATCCTCGCCCTGTAGTTTTTCCGTGATTAATAACGGGTCAGTGGCAAAAACGTGCTGATCGGTCTCTAAAGCACGTACCAGCTCGGTCAGTTGATCTTGGGGTGATAGCATAATGCGATAATATCCGTATGAAAGCGTCAATATAATAAATAGCAATCCGAAAACAGGCGTTCTAATCGTTATAGATTATTGTAGCGTATATAGAATGAGGATGACTTGTATTATTTTTATCATAGTAAACGCTTATAAAGTCAGCCAAAATGAATAAATGAAACCCAATCGTGTCAAAAAACGTATAAAAGAGACATATCAAAAAAGGAAGGTGCCATATGAATAACGAAATGAATAATAAAACCTATCTTATCATCGGTGGAACAGGCGGCATTGGTCAAGCCATGGTACAGCAGCTAATACAAAAAACGACTGCTAATCAAACGGACAGTCAGTCTAATCAAAGCCATCGCACACAAGTATTTGCTACTTATCATCGAAATAAGCCGAATATTGAAGCAGAAAACCTACATTGGCTGCCAATGAATGTCAGTGATGAGGATAGTATTAAAAAAGCTGCCGATACCATCAAACAGACAGTCGGTCATGTGGATTGGGTGATCAACTGTGTGGGGTTATTGCATACAGGGACCGCACAGCCAGAAAAGGCCTTGCGACAGATGGAAACAGAGTTCTTTTGCAAAATATGCAAATCAATGCGCTAGCCAGTTTGCTGATAGCCAAACACATCAAACCGTTGCTCGCCAAGGCTAATCGCAGCGCCAATCATCCTGCTATTTTTGCGACCATATCAGCCCGTGTTGGCAGTATTACTGACAATCAGCTTGGCGGTTGGTATAGCTATAGAATGAGTAAGGCGGCGCTTAATATGGGCATGAAAAATCTAAGTATCGAATGGGGTAGGTCACTAAAAGACGTCTGCGTGGTTGTCATGCAACCAGGCACTGTTGACACCCAACTCTCCGCACCGTTCCAAGGCAATGTCGCTGAAGGACATCTGTTCTCACCAGCGTATAGCGCGGAGTGCTTATTGGAAGTGCTCTCAGGTATGACTGCTACCCAGTCAGGCAGTTTTGTCGATTGGGCTGGAGAGTCAATACCTTGGTAGCCGTTAAACTGACGCTAGCGTACTAGTAAGCCATCAATCTAATACGCTTCAAACAGTGACATAAACTCATTCACAGGCGTCTGCTCCAGTTTTTCTTGATCGTCGCACAACTCAATGATCTGCTGACAGCGACTTTCAATAAAGCGAGTGGCCAGACTGGCGCGGAATTTAGCTTCCAGCACAGGGATGCCCTCAGCGCGGCGGCGTTTATGGCCAATAGGATACTCTACAGCCACTTTTTCTGTACTGCTGCCATCGTTAAAAAATACTTGAATGGCGTTGGCAATAGAACGCTTACTTGGGTCATGATAATCTTTTGAATACTGCGCGTTTTCTTCTACAAACATCTTGCTGCGTAGCTCATCGATTGACAAATGCTGTTCGTGATAGTCATCCTCGTAGTTCTCTGCCATTAGATCGCCTGTCAACAACGGTACAGCCACCATATACTGCAAGCAATGATCTCGATCGGCTGGATTGGCAAGCGCGCCTTCTTTTGAGATGATGCGAATCGCTGAGTCATGGGTGGTCAGGACGATTTTTTCGATATCGTCAATTCTGTCTTCGATGTGTGGGTGCAAAATAACTGCCGCTTCACAAGCAGTTTGCGCATGAAACTCAGCCGGAAAGCTTATTTTAAATAAGATATTTTCCATCACATAACTACCAAAATCTCGCTGGAATTTAAAGCGACGATCGTCTTCAGGCTTTGTGGCTAGATCCTTATTGGTATGGCTAAATAGCACATCATAGAATCCCCACTGCGGTGCAGTTAATGCGCCAGGGATACCCATTTCACCACGCGCCGTTATATCTACCAGACGTACCGCACGACTGGTCGCATCGCCTGCTGCCCATGATTTTCGGCTACCAGCATTGGGTGCATGCCGATAGGTGCGCAGTGCCTGACCATCGACGATGGCTTGTGAAATCGCTGCCATGATGCGCTCACGGGACAGCTGATAAAGTTTGGCAACGACGGCTGTTGATGCCAACTTGACCAAGAACACATGATCGAGCCCCACACGATTGAATGAGTTTTCTAGTGCCAGTACACCTTGAATCTCATGCGCCATGATCATGGCTTCAAGCACGGCTCTCATGGTTAATGGTGCTTGTCCTTGGCTGATATTTTTTGACTAATATAGTCGGCAACCGCTAAGATACCACCCAGGTTATCAGAAGGATGGCCCCATTCGGCAGCAAGCCATGTATCGTTATAGTCAAGCCAGCGCACCATACAGCCAATATCAAAAGCGGCTTTGATGGGGTCTAGCCTATAGGATGTGCCAGGGACGCGAGCGCCATGCGGCGTTATTTGATCGGGACAATCAGGCCCCAAGTGCTTGGTACACTCAGGGAAGCGCAGCGCCAATAGACCACAGCCAAGCGTGTCCATTAGACAGTGGCGCGCGGTATTCCATGCATCAGTAGGGTTTAGGGATTGCTCGTCTATTGAATAATTAAGAACGTAATCGGCGATTTTTTGAATTTCATCGTCATATTCTGGACGAACGTTGCTCTCTACAGTTGCATCGTTAATATTTGAATTGGCTGTATTTGAATCGTTATCTAAGTGATTATTTGACATGGTTGGTTCCTCATCCTGAGTGTGCTACTTCCTTGACTGATTATCTCAGCCATCGTTTTAAAGGAGTCATCATTTAAAAGTAGCATACTCAATATGGAACAACCAATTTGAATTATGTTAAGAATTAAGACCTTACAAGCTGTCTAAATCATTAAATATAGCAAGCCTAGAATAAACATTGCTGCCAAGATAAAGAGTAGAGAGCTTAAAACTTTGTTTGTGGTTGACGCAGTATCCGTGCTCTCTTTTTTGATTTTGTTTTTCTTAGCAACGTATAGCACCATCTTCACATGTTCGATATTGTCCTCGAGATAATGTTCTCCTTCAGGTACAAAACCCAAAGACTCATAAAAGCTAAGTAAGTAAGCCTGTGCAGAGATAATAATCGGTCGCTTCTTACCATAGTTTTTTCGGCAGTGTGCAATGGCCTGAGTCATCATCTGCCGTGCTAGGCCATCACCTCTGTGCTCTGACAATACCAGCACTCTACCGATGGCAGGCATAGTAGTATGGTTGGTTTTAATCGTAGGGTCAGCAACCGATAGATTGGATTTCAGCTTATTAAACTCAGGTGGAATGATACGACAATAGCCAACCAATGCTGCATTTTGATGAGCGATTAGGTGCAAGCAATCAAAATCCACTTCATCCATATCTTGATAGGCACAGTTTTGTTCGACGACAAACACTTGCGAGCGTGCCTTTAAAATATGATAAAGATCAACTGAGGTCAGCTCGTCAAAGGTTTTTAAAGAGAATTCACAAGTCATAGTGGGCTAGCTTCTGGCAATAGGCAGTAAAAGATTGGCATTATAACGATTTAGGCAAGCATTAACCATTCCTAACCGTTTAGGGTCTGGCTGATTTTGTCTAAGTTTAGGCTATCAGACATGGCGCTAAAGATTTCAAAATATTTGCCGCGCTGGGCATAAAGTGCCTCGTGCGTACCTGTCTCGACGACTTCGCCGTTTTCTATCACCACGAGATCATCCGCATCAATGATTTGGGCAATATTGTGCGAAACCATAATGACGGTACGGTCTTTTTGATCAGATCTAGGCTCTTTTTGACCTGCTGACTGGCGATAGCGTCTAGACTGGCGGTTGGCTCGTCCAAAAATACAATGGGCGGGTCTTTTAAAAACATCCTTGCCAATGCAATACGCTGCTGCTGACCGCCTGATAAGGATTTGGCGGTACTCTCGTAGCCATCTGGTAGAGACATGACTTGCTCGTGGATAGAGGCTTTTTTGCAGCCACGATGATGTCATCTTCGCTAGCATTCATATCGCCATAGCGGATGTTTTCACTAATCGTACCCGAAAAAATATGATTACTCTGTAGGACTAGGCCGATGCGCTGACGCAACTCATGGGTATCACAGTCAGCCAAATCATGCCCATCTAGGCAAATCGTGCCAGCGTCTGGGGCATAGAACTTGACCAATAGATTGATAATCGTGCTCTTTCCTGCGCCAGAAAGGCCAACCAACGCAGTGATACGATTAGGCTTGATAGTAAAGCTGACGTTTTTTAGCGCTTGTGTGCCATTCGGGTAGGTAAAATCAACGTTTTTAAGCTCGATATGGCCCTTTAGGTTTTCGCTACTGATGCCATCGATGTTTTCGACTTGTTTATCGTCTTCTAAAATATCGAAAAAACCTTCGGCATAGGTCAATGCATTATTTATCTGGTCGTAGATGCGGTGCAACTGACGGATAGGGGCGGCGACGTTTTGAAACAGCATGACATGAAACAAAATCATGCCAATGGTCATCTCACCTTGTAGCACAAAATAAGCGGTGAGAAGGATGATAACCACCACCCCAATCTGCTCGATAAAGGTTTTGATGGCATCATAAATAAAGCCAATACTACGAATGCGCAGTTGATTGTCGGTCATTTCCTTTTGAATGGCTAAGTGCTTCTCAGCCTCGATGGACTCACGGACAAAGGATTTCACCACGCTGATTGAATTAATCAAAGAGATCACCAAACCGCTTTTGGCTTCTCGAAACCCGCGCATCTGCCGACGAAAACCTTGCAGACGGCGTGCTTGCTTTTGACTGATAAAAAAGTAAATGGGTATGATAATAAGACCGACCAAGCCTATCCAAAAATTGGTCGAAAACATGATAATAAGTGCCACGATCGCATTGGCAAACAGCGGTAGCATATCGATAAAAAAGTTTTGCACTAAACTGGTTAAGCTGCTGACGCCATAATCGATACGGGTTTGCAACTTGCCACTGTCGTTTTCGCTACTGGTATAAAATGCCATCCGATAGGTCAAGATGCGCTCAATGATTTTTTGCGATAAATCACGTGATAGATTGATACGAATCTTTTCGCCGAAGAAGCGTTGCCCAAACGAGATAAATATCGACAGGATCTCTTTGGTCAGGAGGACAGCGCTAATAATCCCTAGCATTCGCAGACCTGCCTGCCATGGCTCGGTAAGCGTGGCAATTTCGGTCAACGTATCAACGGTATAACGCAGCACAAACGCATTAACCTGAGCGGTAAAGGAGCCTAGGGCGGTCAGCACTAAGGTGGCAATGATAAGTACGCGGTAAGGTTTAGCAAATACCGCCAGTTTTTTTAGAATATCCCACAGCAGCGCCCGCCGTTCTTTTTCTCGACGGGAGCTTTCTTGTCTAATTGCACACGGCGGGGTTGGGAAGATGTTGGCATAAAACTCTATCGCAAATTAAAATACGCCATGACTACGCTTAAAACGCATCCGCTGGCACAAAAACTTCACCTACCATGATACGCCTTGCTGAGCGGCTCATCGACACTTTTTGGCTTGCCAGCGCCCATCGACCAGTTCAGTTTTTCCACCGACGAGCAATGTACCTGATGGATGGCCAAAACGTACTTCATCGAACTTCTGACCACCAGCGGCCTCATTTACTAAGGTTCCTTGTGTGGTTGCTGCGGCGGCAATAGCGACTGCTGCTGTACCCATCATAGCGTGATGCAATTGCCCCATACTCATAGCACGTACCACTAAGTCAATCTCACCTGCATCGACCGACTTACCACTAGAGGCCGTATAGCTCTGTGCTGCACCTACCCAAGCGACTTTAGGAATGTGTTGGCTGGTCTGTGCTTCAGAAACGTCTTTAAATAATCCCATCGCCACACCGCCTGTGGCACGGATTTTCTCAAGTTTGGCAAGTAGCTCACCATCGCTATTGATGTCGCCTTGTAATTCAGTACCCGTAAAGCCTAAATCTTCTGCTTTCATAAAGATGGTTGGGATACCAGCGCTAATGAAGGTCGCTTTGACGCTGTCGGTATTTAAACCGCAGCCAGAAACATTGAAGTCATCGACCAAGTTACCAGTAGGGAACATGTCACTAGTGGCATCTACAGGGTCGATAAACTCAATTTTGACTTCAGCCGCTGGGAAGGTTACACCGTCTAATTCAAAATCGCCCGTCTCTTGAACCTGTACTTTGTCATCTGCGTCTTTATAGACTGGAACATGCGCAATAATCGTTTTACCGATATTTTCTTGCCAAATGCGTACTTCACAAATACCGCTATCTGCATTGTCATCGATGCTGTTAGCAATCTTGTCGGCATCGACCAAACCCATATTAATGGCACAGGCACCAACGGCTGCGGTTAAGTTACCACAGTTACCCGCCCAGTCAATCATTGGCTTGGCAATATTAACTTGTCCGAATAGATAATTCACATCGTGATCTGAGCTAGAAGAGGCCGATAAAATAACCGTTTTTGACGTGCTAGAGCTACCATTGCCCAAACCATCAATCTGCTTGCCGTAAGGATCTGGGCTGCCGATGACACGTAATAGGAAGTTATCACGTGATTCGCCAGCGACTTGGCAGCGCTCAGGTAAATCAGATAATTTAAAAAAGTGCCTTTTGAAGTACCACCGCGCATATAGGTAGCAGGAACGGATAGTTGCGGGGCGAAAGAGGCTTTTGATTGAGTATTGGTTTGAGCCACTGTATTAAGTCCTTTTTATATTGTTATAAGATTGGGTGCGGTGTCATTAGCAAGTAAGTATGAACGACTAAGAGCGCTCGTTAATAATGATAGCGACAAGAGATAATCGTCAGATAGTTATCATCGACGGCATATACCAACCGATTGGCGTCATCGATGCGTCTTGACCAAAATCCAGATAGATTTTCTTTTAGGGGTTCAGGTTTGCCAATGCCTTCAAACGGATTACGCTTACATTCGGTGATGAGTTTGTTAATACGTTTGAGTGTTTTTTTGTCTTGCGTTTGCCAGTATAGGTAGTCTTTCCACGCAGCATCTGTCCATGCTAGTTGTTCACTAATTGTTAGACCCTTTTCCTTTGGATGGATTACAGTCTTTGAGTTCAAGCACTTTCAATATCGCTATACGTATGCTCATTATTATCGCTGCTACCATCACCTTTATCACTATCTTCTACCGTATCTATTAGCTCACGCGTAACAGTCTTGCCAGCTTTATATTGAGCAATAGAGTCCGCTAAGTGCGCCGCATTGGCAGGAGATTTTAATAGATAAACGGTTTCCATCAGACTATTGTAATAATCAAGCGACATCACAACGGCATCATCAGCATCACGGCGGGTTACGATAGTGGCGTTGGCATCATCGTTTACCGTATCTAGGACGGACTTTAGGTGCTTTCTGGCTTCTGAAAAACTAACGACTCTCATGGCTTACTCCTTTCATGACATTTTGCATAACTTGTACAATATATCGTACATATTACGCTATTGGTGAAGCAAACTCAATATTTAGCTATTTTTCAATATTAAGATATAAGTAAGAAGGCTCAGTGTGTAGCTTGCAAACCATGTTTTGAACCAAGCTTTAACATTAGCAAATAAAAGCCGATGTCATATAAAGTTATACAACATCGGCGACTTTTATACTTTACTGCTTATCACGCTGAAACCTACAGGATAGCCTTAGACGATATCAAGCGTACCTTCGATAAACTCTTTAGCAAAGCGTTGTAGCATACCGCCAGCATTGTACATTTTCACTTCATCAGCTGTATCTAAGCGGCAGATAATAGGCGTCTCAGCGGTACTACCATCGGCACGATGAATCACTAGAGTCATCAACCCGCCAGCAGAGACTTCACCTGTGACATCAAATGTTTCCGTACCATCGATATTTAGCGTATGGCGAGTCGTACCTTCCTCGAACTGTAAAGGTAGCGCGCCCATGCCAACTAAGTTTTGACGATGAATACGCTCAAAGTCCTCAGCGACGACGGCTTCTACGCCAGCGAGACGGACACCTTTGGCAGCCCAATCACGGCTTGAGCCTTGACCATAGCCATCACCTGCGATGATGATAAGTGGCTGCTCACGGTTCATGTAGGTCTCAATCGCTTCCCACATGCGCATGACTTGACCTTCTGGCTCGACGCGCGCCAGTGATCCTTGGACAACTTCGCCATCTTCATCGCGTACCATTTCGTTCAATAGCTTAGGGTTGGCAAAGGTGGCACGTTGCGCGGTTAAATGGTCGCCGCGATGGGTTGCGTATGAGTTATAGTCCTCAGCAGGCAAGCCCATAGTATCGAGATACTCGCCAGCTGCTGATGAGCCAAGAATAGCATTTGAAGGTGACATATGATCGGTTGTGATGTTATCACCAAGGACTGCAAGCGGGCGTAGGCCTGTCAGTTTATTTTTCTTGGCCATTTTGCCTTCCCAATACGGCGGACGGCGGATATAAGTGGTCATTTCACGCCAGTCATATAATGGGCTTAGTGCCTTACCTGTGTCTTTTTTGGCTTCATCAAACATTGGGATATATACGGCATTGAATTGCTCAGGCTTAACAGCAGCAGCAACAATTGCATCCACTTCTTCATCATCAAACCAGATGTCTTTTAGATAGACGTCATTGCCGTCTTGGTCTTTACCCAATGAGTCTTTTTCGATATCAAAGCGGATGTTACCAGCGATGGCATAAGCAATAACCAGTGGCGGCGATGCCAAAAATGCCTGCTTGGCGTATGGGTGGATACGACCATCAAAGTTACGGTTACCAGACAGCACAGCCGTGGTAAATAAATCATTGTCGATAATTTCTTTTTCGATATCAGGGTCTAGCGCACCGCTCATACCGTTACACGTGGTACAGGCAAAGCCGACTACATCAAAGCCAATCTCTTGCAATTCTGGCATCAGCCCTGCTTCTTCTAGATACATTTTAACGGTCTTTGAGCCTGGTGCTAATGATGACTTCACCCAAGGTTTACGTAATAAGCCTTTGGCATTGGCGTTACGAGCGACAAGACCTGCTGCCACCATGTTGCGTGGGTTTGAAGTATTGGTACAGCTGGTAATAGCAGCGATAATCACCGCGCCATCTGGCATCAGGCCATCTTTTGGTTCAGGCAGTTTTTCGTCAGCGCCATGAGCGATACCTTTGGCAACCAAGTCGGTAGTCGATACACGGGCATGGGGACGCGACGGGCCTGCCATATTACGTACGACTGATGACAAATCAAACTCAAGGACGCGTGCGTATTCGGCTTTTTCCATGCCGTCAGCCCATAGACCCGTTTGCTTGGCGTATTGCTCAACCAGTTTAATCTGTTCCTCAGAGCGCCCCGTCAGACGTAGATAGTCAGTCGTTTGCTCATCGATATAGAACATCGCGGCAGTGGCACCATATTCAGGCGTCATGTTGGAGATAGAAGCGCGGTCACCGACACTTAGCTGGCGTGCACCGTCACCAAAGAATTCGATATAGGTAGAGACCACACCTGCGTCGCGTAAGAACTCAGTCATTGCCAGTACAAGATCCGTACCAGTGATGCCTTTTTGCAATTTTCCCGTTAATTTGACACCCACATAATCAGGCAGGCGCATATAGGATGGGTTACCTAGCATGACGCTTTCAGCTTCTAGACCGCCAACCCCGATTGAAATCACACCTAGTGCATCGACCATCGGCGTGTGGCTATCAGTACCAACCAATGTATCGGCAAAAGCAACTTCTTCACCCGCTTTATTGTGCACGACCTGTACGACAGGTGACATTTTCTCTAGGTTAATCTGATGCATGATGCCGTTACCAGGCGGTACGACGTTTACATTGTCAAAAGCATACTGGCACCAGTTGATAAAGTGAAAACGGTCATCGTTACGGCGTTCTTCAATCGCGCGGTTTTTCTCAAACGCATCGTCTTCAAAGCCTGCGTGCTCAACGGCCAATGAATGGTCAACAATAAGCTGGGTTGGCACGATAGGGTTTACCTTGGACGGATCACCGCCTTGCTCAGCGATAGCATCACGCAAGCCTGCCAAATCAACAAAGGCCGTCTGACCCAAGATATCATGACAAACGACGCGGGCAGGGTACCAAGGAAAATCTAGATCTTGCTTGCCTTCAATATGCTGCTTTAGCGCATCGGTTAACTCTTCTGGTGGGCAACGGCGTACTAGGTTTTCACACAATACTTTTGAGCAAAATGGTAGCTTGTCATACGCGCCAGCTTCGATGCTCTCGACGGCCTCACGGGTGTCAAAATAATACAAATCAGTACCGGGAAGTGGCTTCTTGAATTGTTCGTTCATTGGTTGTACTAGGGCGTTGTCCATAAGTCACCTTTGGCTGTTGGCTAATTATAATAAGTAGTTAAGCGTGGATATTAGGTAAAAATTCATTCCTTTAGCAAAATCATCGTTCGTTATCATAGGCTTTGCTAAAGAAGCGATATTGAAAATTAAAAGGATATGGTCTATAAAAAAGATAGCGCATGACGATTAAACCTGAAAAACTCATAGCAAGGCTCAATCATCATACCTGTATCAGCTAGCACTGCCGCTAGCTGATAAGATTATTTAACACAAATCATCTTAATAATTGCTAAATAACAGCCGTTTAACGAGCACTCATATCTGGTACTGGGCGCAGATCTTCACCTGTATATTCTGCACTTGGACGAATGATACGGTTATTGGCACGTTGCTCAAACACGTGAGCTGCCCAACCAGTCAGACGTGAGCAGACAAAGATAGGTGTGAATAGCTTGGTTGGAATACCCATAAAGTGATAAGCAGATGCATGGAAGAAATCAGCATTACAGAACAACTTCTTCTCACGCCACATGACTTCTTCACAGCGTACTGATACTGGGTACAACACTTCGTCACCAACGTCCGCAGCTAGCTTCTCAGCCCAACCTTTAATCACCACGTTACGCGGATCTGACTCGCTATAGATCGCATGACCAAAGCCCATGATTTTGTCTTTACGAGCTAACATACCCATCATCTCTTCTTCAGCCTCATCAGGTGAGCTAAAGCCTTCAATCATATCCATCGCCGCTTCATTCGCTCCACCATGCAATGGACCGCGTAGTGAACCGATGGCACCAGTGATACAAGAATGGATATCAGACAAGGTAGATGCACACACACGAGCAGTAAAGGTCGACGCGTTAAACTCATGCTCTGCATAAAGGATCAGCGAGACGTTCATCACTTTTTCGTGTAGCTCGTTTGGTTTTTCGCCTTTGAGCAAATGCAAGAAATGACCGCCAATAGTGGCATCATCTGTATCGGTCTCGATACGTACATTATCATGGGTAAAGCGATACCAATAGTTGATAATCGATGGGAAGGCCGCTAGCATACGGTCAGTTTGATCGTTTTGCTGAGCAAAATCAGTTTCGGTCTCAAGGTTACCGAGCATAGAGCAGCCAGTACGTAGCACATCCATTGGATGCGCATCGCTTGGGATACGTTCAAGCACGTCTTTTAATGCTTGTGGTAGGCCGCGTAAGCTTTTGAGCTTAGCTTGATAAGCATCAAGCTCGCTTTGAGTAGGCAAGTTGCCGTATAGCAGCAAATACGCTACTTCTTCAAAAATACACTTATCTGCCAGTTCTGATACATCATAACCGCGATAGGTCAGACCAGAGCCTGATTTGCCAACGGTAGATAGAGAGGTTTTACCAGCGACTTGTCCACGTAGACCTGCGCCTGAAAGTTCTTTCTGTGCTGCCATGTTTACATTCCTTTTGTTGGTAGCTTTTTTGAGTGAAAACGGTGTTTCTGATAATAAATTTATCAGTTAATGACTGACTGTAGCGCCAGTCTAGCGTTACGCAGGCTGTTCAGGCTGTGGACCGTCTAAATCGACGTTACAACGCTCAAATTCAGCTTCAATAGGGCCATTTAAGACATCCATTGCGCTGCCTTCGCCTTCTGCATTGTTGATTTTCATATATTTGGCACCCAGTGGTGACTCCATAAATGTCTGAATCTCAGTCATTTCTTCTGGGGTAGGGTCAGCCATCGGCGTTGCTACTTCTTCGCCATTCATGACGCGTAGTTGCTCATTGCCAAAAGCAAGCAGTTTTTTCCCTACATCCGACGTATAAAAATCATCTAGCTCTTTTAACTCTGCATCGGTAAACTGACTCTTATAAAAACGATCGACTTCGGCTTTACCCAAGTCTTTGTCGCGTGACTCAAGGCAGCTGACTTGCTCTTCACTGAGCGCACCGCTATTGATGATTGGTGCAAACAATAGGCTGTTGACGGTATCTAATGTAATCGTCGTCATGATCAAATCGTTTTGAGCATCAGTCTCTGAAGGTGTAGCTTCGCTTTCACTAACAACAGTTTCGCTAGTATCACTGGCAGTATCGTCAACGGTTTCTGGTGTTTTATCACAGCCCGTCATGAATAACAGCGCTGCAAGCGTGCTACTAAGTAGTGAGGATTTAACAACCGTATGAGCAGTAAAAAATGGCATAAATAACCTAAAGGTAAATAAAGACGGGTTTTGAAACAATAAAGTCCACAGAGATGGTTTATCGTTTCGGCGTTGCTAATTGGCAATTATTAACTACTTATTATCAGCAAATAGCTTGTCTAGCGTCTGCTCAAACTCATGATAGTTCAAGAAATCATAGAGCTCCATGCGAGTCTGCATGGTATCGACGACTTTGTCTTGTGTACCATCATCTAATAAATGCTGATAAACATTCAATGCCGCTTTGTTCATAGCGCGGAAAGCGGATAGTGGATATAGCACCATCTCGACACCCACACTATACAACTGATCAGTGGTATATAGATCTGTCTGACCAAACTCTGTCATGTTTGCTAGTACTGGAATATCGAGTACATCAGTGAACTTACGATACATCTCGATATCGGTCAGCGCTTCTGCAAAGATCATATCTGCGCCCGCTTCTTGAAATGCGACGGCACGTTCAACAGCAGCGTCCAAACCTTCTACTGATAGGGCATCTGTACGAGCCATCACTACAAAGTCAGGGTCAGTCTTTGCGTCCAACGCCGCTTTTAGACGATCAACCATCTCTGAGATACTAACGATTTCTTTATTAGGGCGATGACCACAACGTTTTTGTGCCACTTGGTCTTCGATATGTACCGCCGCGACGCCTGCTTTTTCCATCTTTCTGATGGTCTGGGCGATGTTAAACGCGCCACCAAAGCCAGTATCGATATCAACCAATAGCGGTGTGTCAACGGCATCGGTGATACGGCGAGCATCTTCTAGTACGTTATCAAGGCTGGTCATACCGAGATCAGGTAAACCAAATGAGGCATTGGCCACGCCAGCACCAGAGAGGTACAACGCTTGGTGACCAACTTGGGTCGCCATCATCGCTGTATAGGCATTGATAGCGCCTGCAATCTGTAATGGTTGGTTGTTATCATTTTTTTGAGTGAGGGCACTGCGAAAGCGCGCGCCTGCTGAAGATGAAGTCATGTGACTGTCCTTACATGGAGGGAAAATATTCTAATTGTTGTAGTTGATTATACTCAATTATTCATGCCTGAAAAGTTTGGGTTCTTGATTGGTATTTAATTTAAATAATAATTGAATGTATTATTTTTAATAGTATTCATGATTCAAATAGCATTATGCATTTGTTGGTAATTTCTTATGATAAGTATTCATATTGCTTAAAATCACAGCTTTTAGAATCTTCTATTTTTTACATTTAGTTACAATTACTAAAGCTGCCTTGCTTTATTGATATAGTTACACCCATTAAAAAGCCCCAACAGCTAGGCTATTAGGGCTTATGTTTCGCTTAAATAAGATTGCTAAGTGCTGAGTTTTAAATAGGCAAAAGCTTAAGAAAATAGACCTGCAAGATTGGCCAAGAACAATAACGCGAAGCCTGCTAAGAATATCAAGCCCGCGATAGACAGAGCATTCATACCTGCTGACAGTTTCTTATGCTTTTTAACCAATGAGTAGTTTAACCAACCAAAAATTGGCGCAGAGACGAACGCCGATATCATGGCAAACTTAAGCATAGCGCCTAGTTGTCCTGTGAAGAAAGTGATAATCACTAGACCACCACCGATAGCATAGGTCGTCCAAAAAGCGATTTGCTTTTTATTGATTTCGCTTTCACCTTTTAGCAGGCGCCAGCATTCAGCATTAGCGCGTCCATAGCCATCAGCACAGGTGATGGTCGTGCCGAACATACACATAAAGGCGACGAAAGCGACCAGCAGCCTCGACCATTCACCAATGGTTGCGGTATACATATTGATTAACTGATTGATATAAGCCCCGCCGACCAACTCAATCTCTTGTCCTGATCCGTACTGGACAAACACACCTAACGATAAGAAGAACAACGCCAATATCGCTGAAACTGCATAGCCAACATTAAAATCTAACAAGCCTTGGCTATGCGTGGTGTGATCTGCTTTGACTTTGGCAGAGGTCCACATAGAGGTAATCGCTGCAAACTCTAGCGGTGCTGGCATCCAGCCCATGAGTGCTACGATGAAGCCCAACGTGGCTAAATTCCAAGGAGAGGCCGCCACAAAATCTACTGCCATAACGGTTGGCTTGCCAGCAGCAATGATAACTGCAGCAACAGTAGCCGTGGTAAGCGCAATCATAATCCACTTAGTCACACCATCGAGCAACTTATAATGCCCTGCAATCAAAAAGAACCAAGAGACCGCGACGATAATGAGAGATAACGCCATTGTCGACAGACCAAGTGAGGCTGGCAACATAAAGCCCAAAATTACGGCCGCAATAAGTGAGACCGCACCCGTACTAATAACCGCTGACAAGATAGAAAGAATAAAATATACCCAAAGGTATACCTTTGAGCGTTTGGCATAGCCTGCAATCAAACTCTCGCCAGTATCGTAGACGTAGTCAGTTGCAAAGCGAAAAAACGGATACTTAAACACGTTGGCCAATACAATCATAATGGCCAGTTGCCAGCCATAGATAGCACCGGCCTGTGTTGACGAAATCAAATGCGAACCACCAATGGCAGCAGTTGCCATCAAAATGCCTGGGCCAAAGATGCGCCAGCTAAAGCCCTCTTGTTGCGAGGCAACGCTATCGTCAGGGGCGCTTGGGTTGTTGAGTTGTTGTGTGGACATGAATACCTCGAAATGGTTAAAACAGCAAATTATCACTTACCTGTGTCAGCTTGCCAATGATCATGAAAGAACGTCCTATAAATCGTCTAAATATAAAACGATTTACATCGTATCGACTTTATCACACCAACACTGTCTAGGAGAATGATTATTCTAGTTATTATTACTATTTGTTTGCATTGCTATTCTTGTTAGTTAGCATACTTATAAAATAATATCAATATTTAAAATGAATTATTTTTGGCGGTTCTTTATAACACAATATTCATCGGATATCTGCCCATTTAGGCCTGTGACACAAAATTTTGCTGCCGATAAGTAATGCCGCGCTGTTCGTAGACGTGATAAATGGCTGTGAGCAAGTCAGGTATTTTTGGGTGTACAAAGTCTTTGAGGGTGTGTAAATAAATAGGGAGGTGACATTTTCATGAACCAAACGTTGGTAGCTGATCTGTTCTGTACGTACGGTTTGCAAGCTGGCAGGCACTAATGTAATGCCTTCGCCTGCTGCAACCAGCCCCAATGCGACCTGCAAATCGCTGACTGTCGTGGTCATAAAAGGCGAGATACCATACTGAGCAAAAAGATGTAGTAAAGGCTCAGTGATAGGCTCGCTAGATGCTGCTTCGTGAGTAGCAGCACGGTTGACTCTACTTGTAGACAGCTTGTCGTTTGCTTGGGTAGCTGTTTCTATCGTCACCGTGGACGATACTGGCAAATGTGTTTGATGGTATAAAATTAAGCGATTGTTCGCTAGGTCTATCAAGCGCTGCTTACGTACATTGGCGAGCGGGTGTGATTTTGGTAATGCCACCACGTAGCGTTCATGACGTAGCAGAATCTGCTGAATCCATGGATCTTGGTGTGCAAATCGGCCAAAACCAACATCAATCTCACCAGACTTGAGGGCATCCATTTGTTGATATGAGCTGATGTCTTTTAAATTAACGTCGATATCAGGGCTGAACTGTTTAAGCGTGGCAATGATTTCAGGCAACAGGCCATATAGCACTGAGGGCACAAAACCTATATTTAAAACGCTGCTGGGTGCTGATAGACGCTGAGTCATACTAGTCACCGTATCAATCTCGGTCAGTATGGTGCTTATTTTATCGTAGAAAAAACTGCCCGCTTCAGTCAGATGTAGTGGCCTGTGGTAGCGATCAATAAGCACCACGCCCATGTCAGTCTCTAGCTGTTTTAGCAAGCGACTCAGGGTCGGCTGTGACAGTCCTGTCTTGGTGGCGGCAGCGCTAAAGCTGCACAAATCTGCAACCGCGATAAATGCATTGAGCTGTTTTAAATCCATACTATTGAGCCTGTCATAGTCTATGTTATCTCTACATAGAACAGTTCTTAAGGTTGATTTATCATATTATTTAGAATGGTTCTTATCAATATTAGTGCTATCCCATAAATTGTGCTTGAAGATAATAGGTCGAGCAACTATATTGTTGGCTAATAACACTGTTACACTATAGTAAGAAAATTCATTCTAGCAATCATTTAACACCAGTAGAAAAACTGGTTTGGTATTATTCTATGAGCGACGAAAAAAAGACGCTGGCACCGATTTTGATGAAAAATTGGCTAGAATTATTGACCAAAAATCGCGTAAGCGTAATAATAATGACATCTACGAACGCTTTATCAATCGAGTCCATGGTTCTGAAGAGAACGATCAGGCTGAGTTTGAAACACTAGAAAGTGCAAAGAACCTTGCCGCTTTCGAACCCTTGAGCACAGAAGAGTTGCAACTGTTTGAAGATCAAAGCAGTGAGCAAGAGTTATTGCTAGAAACAGAAAATACTACAGCAGCAAACACTACCTCTGAAGCTTCAGATACAAATGTAGTATTTGAAAATATATCTGAAAATAATGTGCTGAATATTGCTAACGATAGCGACAGCATTAGTATCGATGTCAATGATGTCAGTTCAGATACAGAAGCCTCAGAGTATATAGATCGCAACAATATAGATAGTAGCAATCAAACAGAGTCATCCTCTACGATTGACTATAGTGAATCTAACATAAATGAGATATCGGATGATGATTCTTTAAACATCCCTTTAAACATTGAGGATATGCCTGAATCAGTTATCGAAGAGCCAGTCATAGACAATAAAGTGGTCAAAATCAAGAAACCTCTCATGATGGCTATGGCGATTGGTTTAATCGTATTGGCTGCTATTGCATTAATGCTTGTATTTTCAGGAGTCTTATCTACTTCTGCGGTTGATAGTATAGACAACAGCACTGATGGTAATGTAGAGATAGACAGTACACCAGCTGTTAGTGCTGATCCAGTACTGTCTACTGACAGTCAAACAACTACGGATGGCGTTGACCCTGTAAGTACGCAACCAGCCACTACTCAGCAAGATACTTTGGACAACAATAGACAGGACCTGCCAGCTGTTAGTGAATCAGTGTCAACTTCTGAAGCTCCTACATCAGAGAATGATGCCGCAGTTATAGCTACTGAAGAAGCTGCCATAACTTATGAAGATTTTAGACAAGAGTCGCAGACTACCTTGTACCGCGAAACCAATGATTAAATGGTTTACGTTTTATACCATTTCAGACAGTTAGATAACCGTCTATCAATTTATTCGAGGCGTTCGTACTAGAAATTGTTGCAACACAATATAAAATTCGTATCATTATGTAAAAGGCATGGTTCTGTGCCATTGATGATATGAATTATATGGTACGTAACTATGAACGACTCAGAAAACGTGAATAATGATATCGAGCCAAAAAGCATCAGACCCCGTAGTCTTGTTCTTGCTATTATCAGTGTCATCTGTATTGTTCTAATATCTGCCTTCTATATGTCTAACCGTATCTCTTCCACGCTATCTCAAGCGTCGACGACTAATAACGGTTTAACAGTCAGCAATATTACTAAAGAAGCTAATGCTAATCAGACTGTACAACAGCATTCGAATAGCCAAAATCAACCTAGCAGACCTATAGTTATTGACGGTCATGAAGATGACACCGCCATTAGCTATCATGACTTCAAGCAAGAAGCGCAAAATGTGCTGTTTCGTGAGGAAGAAAAGATCATACAAGCTAAGTACAGTACACATGGTCTTACGCCTGCTGTCAGCGCTGCAGATTTTAAGATAGAAGCACATAAAACCTTATATCGTGAATCCAGTTATTAGAGCTGCTATTAGCGCTATAAAATTATATTAACAGCTATAAATCAGTAAGTGACTAACATTAAGCCCCATTACTCTTCTCTCATGTTTAGAGAAGAGTAATGGGGCTTTTTTGTGGGCTTAATGCTCCATGCTTTAGCTAGCTTGCAGATCATTTTAAGCCAGCTGCTTTTTGATGGTTCGTAAACGGCTTTTAAATTCTGAGCGGTCAACATAACAGCCTTTGAGACGACGCTCACCGATATTTTCATCAAATGCGTTACGCCCATGCAGGACTCGGCGGTTATCAAAAACCACCATTTGACCCGCTGCTAATTTTAATTCAATTTTATAGCGACTGTCTTTTAATCGGGCCATCAGCTCTCGATAAGCAAGGTAGTAGTCGTACATAACGTCACTTGGCAAATCAAAAACATCTGCAAGATGCGCGTTGTATTTAATTTCGATAATATTGCCAAAGTTGTCTAGATTGATGACGGGGTGGTGCTCACGGATATCATGGGCAGTATCATGAAAACGAAAGGGGATGGCATATTCGGCAAGCAAGCGAAAATACTCAGGCTGCTCTTCTCTTAACCCTTCTAACACCTTTAATCCGTCTACGAAAGTAGATTCGCCGCCTATGCTTTCATTACTCAAAAAATGCAAAAATTGATAGCCTGGAGGCAGTTCCTGATTTGGCAAGTCGGTATGCAAAGGTAATGAGAGCGAGGTATAAGCCAAATTAATCGGCGACTTCTCTGATATGACATCAAAGGTCATGCCAAAATTAGTCTGCCGTAAATAATCAACTCGCATGGCGGTCTGTACACTAGCGTCAGAGTCATCTGGCATATTATTAATAATGGTAAGCCCATATTTATCCAGCGCACTCATCCACTCATATAAAGCGCTGTCACTGGTCATGATACTCTGTTGGTCATACATGGGGATATGGTCAATAAACGTGCCATCCCAGCTTTCATAAGGACTGCTATGGTCCTTGGCCAATGCACTAGAATACCCAAACTCACGTAACCAGCTTTGTTCAAAGTGGCTGATATGCGCTTGTTCTGACCATTCAATCGTCAGCGTTGTCTCATCAAAAGAGACAGAGAGTGGATGGATATCTTTTGAGACACTCAGCAAATCAAAGCTGCGCTCGCCAGTGTGCGGATGAAAAGCCGATGGGCAGTTATCACGCAGCCAGATATAGTGATACGTACTGTCGATACCATCATTCCAGCGTATTTGAATGGCGTGATCAATGAGCGCAACGGATTCTATTTGAAAGTCATTTGCTACGGCGATGTCTAGAGATGGTGTTGCTTGAGGCGTTTCCATTGGAGCAGACCCTACATATACATGAAGTAAAAATATATTTTACGGTATCTTGTTAGAATCGGTTATTCAAACACTGAATTACGAATCACCTAATGGGCAATATCAATCAACGCAGTACTAAATTGTGATTTGGATTTAGTGTGCTATTTTTTAAGGGTTTTGAATAATATTAAGGCTTCGCGAACGAAGCCCTAATATTTGGATAATTGGTATAAATTTTTTGTTTATTCGAAAGCTACTTATCGAAAAGCTACCCTAACCAGTATTACGTAACCCTGCAGCTAGCGCATTGATACTACGGATTAATGGATCTTCTACATTAAGGTCGCCATGTGCCGAATCGTTCAGGGTGTCCTGTTGTCTGGCACGCTTTAACAGCTCAATCTGGATATAGTTAATAGGATCTAGATAAGCGTCTCGCCATTGCAGGGATGAAGCAAGGTTTTGCTGATTGGATAATAAAGAATCTTGCTCAAGCAGAGAGTTTAAGCCTGAATTGGTCAGCATATATTCATCCGTGACAGCTGTCATGATTTTTTCGCGTAACGGCTTATCATCACACAGTTGGCTATAAGCCTCAGCGATATTCATATTGGCTTTGGTAAAGGCCATCTCGATATTACTGATAAATACGCTAAAGAAAGGCCAATGCTGATTCATCTCTTTCATCAATGCTTCGTCTTTTTTGACGCTATCTAGCGCACTACCGACGCCATACCAAGCAGGTAAGGTAAAGCGTGCGAGTGACCAGCCAAATACCCAAGGAATCGCTCGTAAGGTGGTCTTACTTGGCAGGCCTTTTTACGATGAGCAGGACGTGAGCCAATGTTTAACAGAGATATTTCTTGTACTGGGGTGACCTCGGAGTAGAATTTATAAAACCCTTCGGTATGATCGGTCAGCTCGCGATAGCGCTGCTCTCCAGCATCTGCTAAGCGTGCAAACAGCGCTTCATACTCTGGCAACTCAGTCGGTTGTACCACAAACCTTGTCGAGCAGGCTTTGAGTGTACCCGTGATCGCCATGGTCAGCTCAAACACGGCAGTATCTGTATTGGCATACTTGGCATAGAGCACTTCGCCTTGCTCAGTTACCTTAATCTGCCCATGCAGCGTGCCTGCTGGCTGTGCCGCAATGGCTTTGTGCGTTGATCCACCACCACGGCTTACCGAGCCGCCACGACCATGGAATAAACGTGTTTTTATACCATATTGTTCAGCAATGTTATTAATGGTTTGCTGTGCACTATAAAGCTGCCATGCAGAGGTGATAATACCGCCGTCTTTTGATGAGTCTGAATAACCTAGCATAATCTCTTGCGTGTTATCCGTGTTCCGTAGCAGTCCACGATATAGTGGATTATCTAACACGGCAGGCAAGATTTTATCGATATTTTTGAGATCTTCGATGGTTTCGAACAACGGCGCAACTGGCAAATCAGCAGACAATTGACCTTCGTCATCAATTCTGCATAAGCCTGCAAACCGCATGAGCAGCAATACTTCTAGTAGCTGGCTAGCATTATTGGTCATCGAGATAACATAGCTACCAAAAGTAGCCTGTCCCACCAATTTGCGTAGAGTAGCGACCGAATTCATCAGTGATAATTGTTCACGCGTTTTGTCTGTCAGGTTGTCAGTATAGATAAGCGGCGTGCCTGGTTTTTCTAGCAAGCGCGTCAACCACTCTTGACGTTCGGTTTCGCTTAGCGTCTGATAATCAGGCAGGTTGGAGGCACTAGCAAAGATATCTGCAATCACTTCGCCATGGTATGACGACTCTTGACGAATATCGAGCGCTGCCAAATGAAAGCCGCAAGTTTTGACCAAACGAATCACATCTAGTAGTAATCCTTCTGCGTGTGCCGTATCGTGTGTATTGACACTTTGACGGATAATGCGCAGGTCTTCTAGTAATTCTTCTGGATTGGCATAGGCATCTTTTTCAGCTTCGATATCCGTGCCTTTGCTTTGGATACGGCGATTGGTGGCTTTAACTTTATTCAGAATGATAGAGAGCAGGCGACGATATGGCTCATTGCCATAGTCATCGAGGTTATAGTCAAACACACGCTGATCGAGCTCATCATAACTTTTGACTTTGGCATAGACGTCAGATGAAACGGTGACAATGGTGTCGCTATGAATAAGCTGTCGGCGCAGTTTTTTGATCAATACTTGGTAGTGACGCAGCACGGTATCAGCATGCATCAACACGGCACGCTCTGTGGTTTCAAAAGTCACAAAAGGATTGCCATCTCTATCACCACCAATCCATGAGCCAAAGCTCATAAATGCAGGCAGTGGATAGTCTGTGAGCTCTGGATAGATATCGACAATGGCTTTTTTGATATTACGATACACTTTAGGAATGGCATTGAACAAACTGGCATTAAAGTAATGCAAGCCATTGTTAATCTCATCATATACCAATGGCTTACGAGTGCGCACTTCATCGGAAGACCATAGTAGATCAATCGTTTGCGCCGTTTGCTCTTTGGCTTGCTCGTAGGCGAAGCTGTTTTCAGACACATTGTTTAGGGCGTCGCTATGCGTGAATAGACTTTGTAAGATATTCATCGTGGTACGGCGACGCGCTTCGGTAGGATGCGCCGTAAATACAGGTGTAAACTTCAGCTGATCAATTAGCTCTTGCATTTGAGCAGGCTCGATATTGCGTTCACGACACTCAAGTAAGGTACGGCGAAATGACCCTTCCCAGCTTTGCTCAGATTGTATACGCAGCTCATGACGCTGCTCACGCAAGTAATTCTCTTCACTTAGATTGGCTAGGAAAAAATAGATAGAAAAGCCGCGTATGACGTTTTTTAAGGTTTGATTATCCAAAGAAGCAATAAAATCGATAAGCTGCTGTTTATGTGCCTCATTCGGCTCACGACGCTGTTGAATAAAGCCTTTGCGCAGCGTCTCAATCGTCTCTAGCGTCTGCTCACCAGATTGGCGAGAAATAGCATCACCTAATAATGAACCCAACAAGCTGGTGCGTTTACGTAGTACGTTGTTATCTAGTGTCATCTTCAACCTTCCTATCAAATGAGTGGATACAATACTATGGTTATCTTATACGTAATATCCTTATGGTTTTTTGCAATTTAACATAAATAGGTGAGGCCTGCTTGATGTTGATAGCAACTTTTTTACTAGTAGATACTGGCAGACCTCTAATGCACTATTATTAGAGCGATTTTTTGTGACCATGCTCATTGCTATATTCTATCCAAAAGTCCGCATTATCCACTCCAGCCTTTCTAGGGTCAAAGACAGGGTTTATACCTAATTTCATCTGCTCGTCGTAGTCTTTTAGAACTTTTAGAGCAACTTTACTTAGCAGTAAAATGGCAATGAAATTCAGGTAGCACATACTGCCAAACCCTATGTCACCTAACGCCCACATCATACCGATTGACTGAACACTACCAGTGAAACAAACGATTAAAAATACCAGTTTGAGTACATGCTTGAGAATGGGGTAGCGCAGTTTATTGTCCAAATAGACCAACGTAGTTTCGGCGATATAGTAATAAGCAACCAAGCAGGTGAAGGCGAATAAAAAGATAGCAATCGCAACAAAGCCACTTCCATACTGGTTAAAGACAGTAGAGACAGCCGCTTGGGTAAATGCCGTACCAGCTTCAACACCAGGCATATTATCAACTAGGGTTACACCTTCAGGGGTCACCACGTTATACATGCCAGTTGATAGGATCATTAGCGCTGTTGCAGTACAGACAAGCACCGTATCGATGTAGATAGAGAAGCTTTGCACTAAGCCTTGTTTAGCAGGATGTGATACTTCGGCTGCCGCTGAGCTAAAGGTCGCCTCGCCAGCACCCGCAACGTTTGAGAAAACAGCACGGCGTACGCCCCAAGAGATTGCGGTCCCAACCATACCACCAAACACTGCATCCATACCAAAAGCGCTCTTAAAGATAAGTGCAAACATTGCAGGAATATTTTGAGCGTTAAATGCCAATACAATCACCATCATAAGGATATAACCGATTGCCATGACAGGTACGACTTTTCCTGCAAAATTAGCAATACGCTTTACACCGCCAAATATAATGATACCTAAGAGTACGACTAGGATAATCCCTGTTACAACAGGCGGAATATTAAATGCTGTATTAAAAGAGTCCGCAATGGTATTGGCCTGAACACCAGGCACTAACACGCCGTAAGATAGACAGGTCACGATAGCGACGATGATAGCAAAAGGTTTTAGCTTCAATCCTCTTTCAATATAGAACGGGAGCCGCCACGATATTGATCACCGACCTTATGTTTGTATACCTGCGCTAAGGTAGACTCAATAAAAGCGCTAGCACCACCTAACACACCCATGACAATCATCCAAAATACTGCCCCAGGGCCACCTGCTGCAATGGCTGTTGCAACCCCAGCAATATTACCCACACCAATACGTCCTGATAGCGCCATACAGAAAGCTTGGAAGGAGCTAATCCCAGCTGATGAGCTTTGTTTGTCGAACAACAGCCTAATCATTTCTTTGAAATAACGGATTTGTACGGCACGAGTCATAATTGTAAAATATATGCCGACGCCTAACGCAAGATAGACTAGGGCGTCACTCCAAATATACCCGACGATAGTATTGATGATATTTTCCATAACTTTACTTCCTTGTAATGTTTTTGGTTATGCTGACTTGGGCGTAGATAGCGGACAATGTCAGTTTTTAGTTCACCAACCAGATAGTTTTGGTTTGGGTATACTGGGACAATGCCTCTAAGCCATTGTCACGACCGCCGAAGCCAGATTGTTTATAACCACCAAAAGGTGTCGTAATATCGCCCTCAGAAAAACCATTAATCGAGACGGTACCAGCTTTAATAGCGGATGCCACGCGGAATGCGCGATGGATATTTTGTGTATAAAAGGAAGCGGCAAGCCCATAATTACTCTGATTGGCGAGCTGAATAGCTTCTTCTTCGGTTTCAAAACTTGTGACAGCTAAAAGTGGACCAAAAACTTCTTCTTTAAACAGCGTCATATCCGGGCTGACATTATCAAAGATGGTAGGCTCGATATACCAGCCACTACCGAGTTCATCGTGGATACGTCCACCTGCGATCAAACGAGCACCCTCCGTTTTTGCAGTATTGAGATGTGATATTACTTTCTCAAAATGCGCTTTTTCGATCATTGGGCCAATAGCGACCTCGGGATCGTAAGGATGACCCACCTTCCAAGACTGAAGACCTTTTTTAATAGCGTTAACAAGGCTTCTTTTTGGCTAGAGTGGACAAGTAGACGTGAACCACAGCTACAGTTTTCGCTCATATTCCAAAAAGCAGCGGATAAAATATGCTCGATGGTTTGTTCGTTGATAATGGCATCTGCAAAGACGATTTGAGGGCTTTTGCCACCACACTCTAAGACGACTTCCTTAAGGTTGCTTTGTGCAGAGTACTGTAGAAACAGTCGACCGACTTCGGTTGATCCTGTAAAAGAAACCATATCAACATCCATATGCTGACCGAGTGCCGCACCTACTTCTTCACCAAGCCCACAGACTAACTGCAACGCCGCTTTTGGCACGCCAGCCTCGTACGCCAATTGTGTTAATCGATATGCTGAGAGCGAGGTTAATTCAGCAGGTTTAACAATGACTGAGTTGCCAGTTATTAATGCGGGTGCAACTTTCCATGCATACATTTGTGCTGGAAAGTTCCATGGTAGTACTGCACCCACTACACCGATAGGCTCTTGTACCACAAGGCCTAGCGCATCAGCTCCAGTAGGAGCAACCTTCGTCGCCACTCACCCTGTTCAAAAGCGTCTCGGGCTGCCGCGACCGCCGTATTAACATCTTGCTGACTCCCATTAGCAATACTACCTATGCAGGTATTATCAATAGGGCTGTAGTTAGGGAGTGTTGTCTCGGATACTGGTGCTGTGGTATCTATTAAATGGCCTGCCCAAAGCTGTTGGTTGCTGGCGAGTTCGAAGACTTGTGCTGTGGTCATACTCATTAGATTGTCCTTTTCTATGCAATGGTAGGAACGATAAGAATGGTTCGATGTATCAAGACAGAAGTGCTAAAAATGACTGAGTCTCTTCTTTTGACATATCAGTCAAAGGTAGTCGTACTGACCCAACATTAATGCTCCCGTTAATGCAGCCTGCTTTGGCCTTTTGGTTATAGTTTCCAGACTCCATAGAGTGGATAGCAGGATACATGGCTGTCATTAGTTCTTTAGCACGGTTCCAATCGCCTTTTTTGTGGCTTCAAACAATGCAACTTGTTCTGCTGGAAATACGTTAGCCGCACCAGCGATCCAGCTCTTAGCACCCCAAAAGAAGAAATCTACTGGTTGGTCATCACAACCACAAACCACTTCAAAGTTTTCAAAATCAGCCTGTAGCATACGTAATGCATGGCTAAAATCGCCGCTGCTTTCTTTGACACCTACAATATTGGGATGTTTGGATAAATGCGCGACGGTTTCAAATTCAATGCTCACACCGACGCGTGCTGGAAAATTGTACATAATGATAGGTAGGTCAGTGGCATCAGCGACGGTTTCAAAATGCGCAATAATACCGTCTTGGTCTGGTAGGCTATACGGATTGGCTGATAACATTAAGCCGTCGTAGCCCAGATTTTTGGCTTGATGAGCAAGTTCGATAGAATGATTGGTCGATAAACTGTTGATACCTGCAATCAGAGTGACTTTGCCTTTGGCAGCATCAGCGATAGTGGTCAAAACCAGTTCGCGCTCTGCAGGCGAGAACGTGTAGTATTCACCCGTTGTACCGCAAGCTACGATTCCGGTAACGCCTTTTCTACGAATACATTGACCAGTTCGGTTAACTTTTGAGTGTCGATATTTTCATTAACATCGAAAGGAGTAACGATAGGGACTAAAACGCCATGAATGTTCATATAAATATCCTTATTTGGAAGTAAAAGCCGTTAGTAAGCCATGAGCTATTAGCGACGTTGTTGGTTCTATGAGTTGTCATAGAGATAAAATGTTCGATTATTATTTAAAAGATTTACGTTTGAAGCGGTTTAGACGATAGGCAGTAGGATCTACCATGGCAGTATCGCCAAAATACAAAGCCGCGATCATCTGTGCGCTTACCACAGCTTGGGTCAGACCTAGATGCTGATGACCAAAGTTTAAAAAGACTGAGTTATGTCTATCTATGATGGGTAGCGAGTCTGCTGTAGAAGGTCTAAACCCCATCCATTGCGTATTGCTGTCACTATCTAGTGGGGTGTTTAGCATTGCTTGAGCTTGTTTCAACAGCATATTCGCACGGTTCATATTTGCCGGCGCCTCAAGTCCTGCATACTCAACAGTACCAGCCAAGCGCAGCCCTTTTTCCATTGGTGTCATAATAAAGCGGCGATCCATGCTAGAAATAGGGATGTTGAAACGCTGACTTTCGTTAGGAAGCATCAGGTGATAGCCTCGCTCTGTATCCATTGGTACTGAGACGCCTGTTAGCTGTTTGGCTAAGGCTTTGGAATGAGCTCCTGCGGCGAGCATAACTTTGCTGGCATGAAGCTGCTTTTGTGTCGTCGTCAAACGAATACCATCAGTTATTACTTCCGCGCTCAGAACACGGCAATTCTCATAAATTTGACCACCAAGCGATCTAAAAATAGTACTTAATTTATGGGTAATGGCTTCTATATTGGTGATATGACCTGTCTCTGGAAAAAACAAAGCACCCAGTTGATTGTCTTTTAACGCAGGCTCAAGAGCTGTCAATGCTGACTGTGAGAGTAGGCTGTTAGAGACACCTAAACTATTTAAGCGTTGGCCGTGTTCAGTCAGCATTTTTAGACTGTTAGGTGTCTCTGCGGTTAAAACAGATCCTTGTATTTGTACCCAAGAATGTAACTGCCACTCTTTGGCAAAATCTTGCCAAGCTTGAAGGCTCTGCGCATTTAGTGCCAAAAGCGCTTGGTGACTGCGTGCAAATGGTTCGGTACGCATATTAAGTAATAACTTGAATGCCCATGGTGCTAAGCGTGGAAGGTAGCGCCAATCTATACGCAGAGGCCCTTCAGGGTTGAGTAGCATGGCAGGAACATGTCGTAAGATACTGGCATCAGCGATAGGGAAAACCTGTTCAGTGGCAATGTGACCTGCGTTGCCATAAGTTGCACCGCGAGCAATTTTATCGGCTTCCAAAATTGCAACTTTTACCCCACGAGACTGTAGGGTAATCGCAGCACATAGTCCGATAATGCCACCACCAATGATATGTATATCAAACACTTGTGTGTCCATGAGAGTCTCGCTTTTCTGAGCTTGCTGAGCAGTGATTGGTTACTTCCTAGAAGCCATACAAACTGGTATTTATAAAGAAATACCCCATTTGAACGGATCGCTGTCTTGAACGATGAGAGAGGTCTCTGCACATACGTAGGCGTACCCTCGGATCGTGGGAATAATAGTACTGATAGGGTGGTTATGAAGAGAGCTATGATGACTAAGTACATCAATAGGCTGATAGCTGGCACTAAAGACACTGCCAATGATGCTTTGCTGATACCAAGTCTCACCAGGTGCGAGTACATTGTCTGCGGCTAAGCAAGCCAATTTGGCACTGGTTCCAGTACCACAAGGAGATCGATCGTAGGCAGATCCAGGGCATAATACGAAGTTTTTGCTGTTAGTGCCGGCGAGATCGCTCTTGCCAAACAGTTCTATATGATCAATTTCGCCATTGTCAGCACCCGTGATTCCAGACTTATGAAGAGCTTTTTTGATCTGTATGCTAAATTGAGTAAGCGCCTCAACATTATTGGCTTCAATAGCTTGCTTATGATCGTTGACTAAGAAAAACCAATTACCACCCCAAGCGATATCTCCATAGATAGGACCGATATTGGGTACTTGAACTTCTACTTGTTTTTGGTAGCGATAAGAGGGGACATTTTGGACGCTACAACTACCATCATCATGCAAGGTTGCTTTAACTAGGCCTACGCTTGTTTCTAGATAGTGATCACCAGCGGTTATCTTTTGTTGATAAGCTAGAGATGTAATAACGCCGATAGTGCCATGGCCACACATACCTAAATAGCCATGATTATTAAAGAAGACCACGCCAGCCGTGGCACGAGGATCAGAAGGCGGGCACAAAATCGCTCCGACAAGCACATCATTACCACGAGGTTCTAGGATAATACTTTGACGTAAATGATCGAAATTCTGTTTGAAGTCTTGAAGTTTTTCTTGAATAGATTGCCCACTAAGCTCAGGAAATCCTGCATACACCATACGAGTAGGTTCACCGCCAGTATGCGAATCAATAATCTTAAGAGTGAAAAGCGTATCAAACATGACTGCCTACCTGATTCATCCGTGAGTTAATATACTGTTAGCGTTATTCATAAATGAACAAGGCGTAAATATAGAATGACGTTTTTCAGAAAAGCAGTCTTGATGTTTTTATATGAATAAATGCGCATTTCTGCACAGGCTATAAAGATATTTAGGAGTATAAATATTGTGTAGCACCCTAAAATACCTGAAAAGCTCAACGACAAGCTTGAGATGCTATATGAGAATATACCGATGCGGCCGTTAGTATTAGAAACACCTACAAAACAACTGTCAAAGCACCTACAGACTTATCAACCAGCCAATTTTGATGAGTTTGTTGGCAATATATCGTTATTGATGCCTCTGTTTGATACTATGAAAAATGTGGTGTTTTTTGTTAAAGATGACCAAGCATGCTATCGATTAGTCAGTAAAACGCTCATTAGACGTAGCGGGCTTAAAAACAAAAAAGCACTAATAGGACTGACTACAGAGCAAGTATTTTTGAAATCTCAAGGGAAGGATTATCTTAATCAGGACTTGAGAGTATTGAGGAAAGGTAGGGAAATTGTTGATAAACTAGAACTTCATAGCTATGCATCAGGACAGCTGGGATGGTGTATCACGCAAAAATCCCCGTCTATGATGTAGAAAATCATATTGTAGCAATGGTAGGTATATCAGTAGATATTGATGAAGATAACGAGCGGATATTACGTAAGCACGCTCGGTTGGCAAGTGTAGATCAATACGTACGAGACAATCTTGATCAAAAAATTAATATTGGTCAATTGGCGAAATTGGCAAATCTTAGTCAATCGCAATTGGAGCGTACCTTCAAAGCAGTACTGAATATGTCACCCATTCAGTTTGTACAAAAAATGCGCTTAGAGCATGCCATTCGACTATTAGCGAATCATAAGCTAACAGTAACTCAGGTCTCTTTAAACTGTGGATACGGTGATCATAGTGCCTTTAGTCGACAGTTTAAGCAGTTTACTGGCATGTCTCCTGTGAACTTCCGTAAAATACATTTCAAAGAACCATAAATAAAAGCAAAAAATATGGTTTTTGACTCTAAAATAACTCTCTAACGACTCCGAAGATTATCTATATAATCTGCCCAATCTTGCATCATCTGTACCCTAGTATCGATTTCATCGAGTCTGTTGTAAGCCCCGCCATGTGTGTCTTTTATCCTGTGACCTAGCTGTAATTCTGTGACGATATCTGAATAGCGTAGCTCAGGCTGTTCCATGAGCAAAGTTTTAGCGGATGCTCGAAATCCATGCGCACACTGCACATCTTTGTATCCAAGCCGATGGAATATCTGTACCAACGTCGCTTTACTAATATAAGCATTGCTTGAACCGCGCATCGACGCAAATACATGTTCCTTATGCCCAGTAATTGATTGGATGTTTCGTAATCGCGAAATTACTTGCGTGGCTAAGGGAACAACTAAGTGCGAGACCATATCGTCACGACCTTCGCCCTTAGTCGGGGAGAATGCCCATGTATTAGTATCCCAATCGATGTCATCCCAACGCATCGAGCGCAGATCGATACTACGTACAAACACATAAGGTAATAAGTTCATTGCCTCTAATGTAATCTTACTTGCACCTTTAAAAGTGGACATATCCTTTAGAAGCGTCGCAAATTGATCTGGTTTGGTGATGGCTGGCAAGTGATTACCTGAGTTAGCAGGTGCAAGCTCACCACGGGTATCAATTGCCACATTTCTATCGCACAACCCTCGAGCAACAGCGAATGAAAACACTTTTTCAGTATACAGACGAGTGCTTGCACCAACGAAAGTTGCTTGGTTTTCATTGTTTTGGATAGACTCACACACACTCAGTATCATCTCACTGGTGATATCGTCCATTCTTAAATCACCAATTTCTTGGCACATATATCCTAAACATAAATCCCAAAATTTGAGGGTTGACTCACTGTATGACGGTTTTTTAGATTTACTTTGATTGCGACCTGCTGTTTTGTGTTCTCGCCATGCTTGAGCAATCTCAGAAAATGGTGCGTTTTTTAGGTGAGTATATTTATTGGTTTGCTCTTTTTGCTGAATGGCTTTGGGGTCAGAGCCTTTTGCGACCATATCAAGAATGGTGTCTGCTTTATACTTAACCTCATGCAGACTGACATCCTCAATCTTACCCAACATCATCCTAGGGCGTTTGCCCTCGATATGCGGATGGGAATAACGTAAGTAGTATTCCTTTTTGCCATTTGGATAAATACGCAGACTTAGGCCAGCCACACCTGAGACGCTGACAGAATAATCTTTGTCTCGGCATTCGAGCTTATTGATATCGTTTGCAGTGTCGATAGCCATAATGTATATCCGTCATATGATAATTAAGGTTGATGATAGGTTTATGATTGATGACTTATAAAAAGTCTCTTCTGTAGAAAAATATAGAAGTATTGGACACTATCATGGACACTGGTATTCGTTAGTGTTGTTAGTAAAGCCTTTTAGATAATAGTTTTTAAGACGTAATTATCCCCAAGGTTCACTTGGGGATAATTGTATTATAGTAGAGAAAGAAGGAGTAAGCTATTTTTTTGTTGATATATATGGCGTTTGAAGGAATAAACTTCACATAGACTAAAAGTAAGAGTGCTGTTTGCTATTGGCAATAGAGTCCTTCGAAATATTTGCACGAAAAACCGTGCTCTTGTACTCGCACAGAATAGCTTAATCAGGGTGATAGTGCTGTTCTGTGCAAATTTGGAAGGTATCAAACCAATGCTTTAGATTAAGATATTTCAGTAAGAACGAGAGATGTTAGAAAATACCAATGAATGTCTCACTAATCAGGAAGGCTCTTTTGGTGACTCTAAATGAAAACGTATTACATCGTAGTTAGCTATGATAATAGCAGCTATAAGGTGTATATAGACTTAGACTTACTAAGATGCCAAGTAGGAGCATTATCAGAGCTTATGTACGTTCTTATCAATGATATAGAGTAATAGGCATCCAGAAGGGTTATTGCTTTTACTTTGAGCTGATTGTTACTTGGTGGCGAATACTTCTGTACCTAACGTAGTTCAAGCACATTCGCATTAATGAGGAAATCGGCTAAGCTACCAACAATCGATTGATGAGTAATTTGGTTATTAGATGATGATTAGGAATGACAGGTTATTCAGAGGGATTATTGTGCCGTATGAAGGTAGTAAACTTAGCAATGATGAATAGAACAAGTTTATCAAACAGGTTAACTAGCGACATAGTTTAATACGTTAAGTTCGATTACAAATACAATAGGATCAGTAATAGCTCTGTACATTGACTCCTTAAGACAGCTTAGCTAGTAACTGTATTAGTGTTGATGAAGATGATTTTATGAATAGGCAGTACGTATGAGAATTAATCGATCATCAACCAATCTTGATAAAGATTTATCATATAATCATAACTCCATGAACTTATTGTACGGTAGCCTTAGTTTAACATAATATACATTATGCGAAAACAAACCAATGGTTTTAGCAGTTAGGCGAAAAACTATTTATACCATGTCATTCTTGTGCCTTAGATCGGATTTAATATTAGTTATAGACTTTTACTAACGACAAGTTTCAAGTAAATGCTGGCGCAACGTTTTGCCATCCCGATCTAAAACCACATCTGCAACTTGGCAATTTTTATCATTGTCATCACATGACAACTCATAATAAATATCGCTACCTTGCGCCAAGCTAACCTGAACCAATCCTTGATCAGTTATTGAAAACTTTTTGTCTTGCGTATAGTCAGGATCTTGCGAGTTCCAAAGTACATCGTAATCTATATTGCAGGACGTCTGAGTTTTATCAAAATATTCTTGCTCAAGTTGCATGGCTGCTTGCAAATCAGCATCGGCGTATTGCTGCAGCACCGTAGGATTACTCATACCTTGGTCATCAATATCTTGTTGGTACATTTTCGTGATAGTCGCAATCTTTATATCAGCCATGGCATTTTGCTTCTGATCTACTTTTGATACATCGGCTATGGCGTTACCGACAGTCATCAGTCCTATGGTCAATAGTAATGTCAGCGATTTATATGTTGGCATCTTATTCTCAGCGAGCTTCTGTCCTATAAGTGTTACGACTATTACATCATACCTATATTCGGACTCTGCTGTATTATCGTATCATTCAGGTTTACTTACCAAAATATCTATTACATAGCGCTTTTGTGGTATTTTTTACTGGTTCCCATGACAATTTATAGTGATGTTTCTTTCGCTAATAACTGTGCTAAGGATGATTTTATGATGACATTACCTGCTTTTTTTAAGGAAAAATCTGCGACATTAGCCTCTAGCAGCCTTCTGTTATTTACGCTAGCTGCGACGGGTTGTCAGTCTGCTTCTGAGTCCAGTGAAGCCATTGTATCTCAGCCAACCAGTAGTTCATCAACACCTATTAATACTGATATCAGTCAGCAAACCCTTAGACAGCAAGCGTTACGTATACAGCGCGCACTGGCCAATAAGGACTTTTCTAGAATCACTAATGACATCCATCCAACACGTGGCGTTCGTTTTTCGATGTACGCTTATGTACGGCCTGAGTCAGATAAAGTCTTTAGCCGCGGGCAATTTGCACAGTATTTACAGCAGTCTAACATCCAATTTATTTGGGGCGAAAAAGACGGTACTGGCGACCTATTGGTAACACCGTTGCCTGCTTATCTGGATACTTGGGTGGATGGCAAAAAGTTTAATAACGCTAGTATCAATGTCAATGAATTCAAAAATAATGGCAATTCTATCAATAACTTAAAAGAAATATACCAAGCGTCAGATGTTGTAGAGTTTTATTATGAAGGCACAGATGAGTATGATGGCATGGACTGGCGGGTACTACGCTTGGTATTTGATGAGTATCAAGGCAAGCGATATCTAGTGGCTATCATTAATGACCAATGGACGGTTTAAGGCGTAGAGAAACGATTGATTGATAACTTTTATAAGACTTGTTTAAATTGGCAGCCTACTCTATTTGCTTATAAATGCTATATGTATTCGAGAATATATATAGCAGCTTGTACTACATGGTCTTTGGTATAGTTTTTGATGACAAGCTTTGTCAGTTCTAAGCTCGGGACTTTGTGCGGTTTTTTTGATTAATTTTAGCGCTTGTTGTAGCTTGCTTGAGTTTTTATAGAAGCGCTGTTGATTGAGCGTATAGCCTTGTACTAAGTATTCACGTAGTCGCTGCGTTGCCCAACGCCTAAATTGCACGCTTTGAGGAGATTTGATTCGTTAGCCTACTTATATAACCACATCTAAGTCATAAAAAATCACCGGACGGTTTGAATTTGCAATATGCATTTTTTGTATATTGCTTTTTTCAGCGATTTCTTCATCTTTTATGGC
Source organism: Psychrobacter sp. ER1 (assembly GCF_048631835.1). Classification (NCBI taxonomy): domain Bacteria; kingdom Pseudomonadati; phylum Pseudomonadota; class Gammaproteobacteria; order Moraxellales; family Moraxellaceae; genus Psychrobacter; species Psychrobacter sp. ER1. Next base: position 1,590,012 of record NZ_CP184640.1, read on the forward strand.
ATTGGCGATATGACGAGAAATTACTGATTGATCACGACCAAATAGCTCGGTCATTTGTGCTTGTGACAACCAGACCGTCTCTTGCTCAAAACGTACATCTACTTGCGCCTCTCCATCAGCACTTTCATAGATCTCTACTTTTGCTATGTCGTCATTTGTCGCGTTAATCATCTCAGCTTCCTAGTTTTAATATATGCGCTTACGCTACCTTTAAGATGGTCTACTATTACAATTCCTATGAATCTTATTCATATAGTCGATTCAATTTAAAAGTAATACAAGGCAACCGAGTGTAGACGTATCTTAAATATTTCAAGCGAGGTTAACGCTGTCATACTTTTATAATGGAATGACTATAGCGGCGTTTGACGAAAGAACTTGACCATGATGTCATAAATATCCGGATAAGCATCAACTAGCTTTTGTGGGGTCTCAAAAAACACTTCACTGAGGACGGCAAAAATTCTGCAGGATTGGTTGCGCCATAACGATCAAGCCCTGACTTGCGATGTGTTTGAAAATCTTCAAAATCGCGGCTCATAATCTGTGTCCAGTTTGCAGGATCCATATCAGGTTGCATCGGTGGAAAACCATTGGCGCGACCGTTCATCATATCGAGCTTATGTACAAACTCATGAATAACAACATTATGACCATCACGTTCGCCTGAGTGCTTCGGCATCTTTCCATGAAAGAATAACAGGCCCTCGCAGCCATGCTTCTCCGCTACGGTGCTGAGTGCCTTCGTGAACGATACCAAACTCATCTACCGTGGTGCTGTCACTCTTGTACGAGCCAGGATAGATAATAATCGATGACCAGCCAGCATACCAATCGAGACTTAGGTTTAATATTGGCAGACAAGCTTGCAAGGCAATAGATTGTTTGACTACATCGGTAATCTCAAACCCTTGCGCACCTGTGATGGACTTATCAGCCAAAAATAACGTTGCTAGCTCAAATAAATGTGTCATCTCGTCAATACTTAATCTATCGAGTATCACAATACGCTCAGCCGCCTTAATCCAGTCAGCCTGAGTAAATTCGCTGTTTTCTAATATACGCTGCTCACGCCAATCCTTTATGATGCCAAACATACACGTTACCTCTACCCCTTTAATATTTCGAACACGTTGGTATTACTGCATCTAAGTATTGTAGCGGTAATCAGTAATACGCATTTATAATTAATATATTGACATGCATAAGCAAAAAACGCTGCTCATAAATGAATTATTGAGCAGCGCAGACTTACATCCTCACATTAATATTTAAAATTGATATTGCAAACCCATCTGTACCGAGCTGTCTTTATCATCACGTGCAAAGGTGGTATCGCCATTTAGATACGCGTAGACATTGTTATGAACCTTGTTGCTAACACTCAGCTCAAAACGTCCATAGTCGTCGTCTTTATATGCTTGCGTGATGCTAACCTCTCTTGTTTGACCATCAGCTAAAGACGTTGTCGATAAACTATCTATTGAACCATCCTCGATCACATGCACATAAGCGATTTTGCCTTGAAGCTTGGCAGGCGTGCCCATCAAATCAAAACCATACTGCAACTGATAACCAAGCTCTGAATCCCATGCTTCGCTAGAGGTGCTATTAACCTTTAACGCAGTGCGAGAGTTTGCATTGCCGCTAGTATAGCCATCTATATCTGTATCACTGTAATTCAGACCCAAAAATACACCATGCGCGACGTTTTTCTTGATAATAAAATTATAGCCAAGCTCATTGTATGCGCTAAACACATCGGCATCAGAACTACCGCGTTCGCTATTGTTGATAATGTTGATGCCGTTATTGCCATCCAGTTTTACAGTTCTATTAACGTCCAAGTCATGTTTAGATAAACTCATAGATGTGGTGTTCCACCAAGCCGTGTCTTTACCGCCCAATAAAGAGTAGGCTTGAATACCATAGCTTGTATCTTTTTTAATACCGTTTTCTACGCTTTTATTGTTTTGATTGGCAGCTTGTACACCTGCGCCAACACGCCAGCTCGGCTGTACCATATATTCGCCATATAGACCAATATTGGCGCGAATGCCTTCTTGTGCGTCCTCAGTATCCACGTAGCTTTGGGAGCCATCTACCCAAACCTGAGTACGCGACTCGGTATCAAAAGGCTGCGCATCATCGAGAGTATGTAATGCTAAAGCATTGGCGCGCTCAAGCACCGCTGAGTGCGAGTCAGTAGCATTGTCCTGCAAAGCTAAGCCCATCGTATTTTGAAGATTGAGCGCACTTTTGGTTGATACTATGATATCAGCATTGGTTTGCTCCACAATCAATTTGCTGATGATACGAGAGTAGTCGCGCATTCTTTGCGCTATGCGCTCTTCACCAAAGGCCGCATTAAGTACTTCCTCATTGTCTAATGCAGGGTTATGCCACGTATAGCCACCTGGAATATCTGGGTTTTCAGTTTGTGTGTAACCATCATAATCAGGCCCAAGGCCCCAGTTAGTAGCCTCAAACCCTACGACCTGCATGACACTATCAAAAGACTCCTGATCGCTACAGCAGCCAACGCCATAAGGCTCGTATGGCTCTGTCTCACCTGGTGCAATAATGGCTGGATTGACTTCTAGTGTAATACCAAGCTCTTTTGCAATACGCAGTGCGTTTTCACGCAAGCTTACATTGGCTGTTACTTCATTGCCATCATTATCATAAGCGTTTCGCCCTGCATTGGCATACATTTTATCGCCTGTAATCAGACTGTCTAGGTTAATCATACCCAACGCTGTTGATTTTTCTGCGTCCGTGAGCTGATCAACAAACGCCTTTGAACCATTGAGACCGCCCTCCTCTGCACCAAATGCCACAAACTGAATATCGTGCTCTGTCTCAATGCCAGTCAGGTTTTTTGTTAACTCAGTTAAGACGCCAGACCCAGAAGCGTTGTCATCCAATGCTTCTAGGTTTTCGTAGTTTGGATAGGCGACGGCAGAATCATAATGTGCGCCAACAAACAACGTCCTGTTAGTATCAGCACTGCCTTTTTGGGTCACGACAACGTTATTACTCGTTAACGTTTGACCTCTGAATAAACCACGAGGCGCTACGAAATCAAAAGTTTGACGATTGACTTGGTTGTTACTGCCATCGATGGTCATACGCTGCTGCATATAATCAGCAGCTTGGACTTCTTTATCTGAACCTGTATAACGACCAGCATAGTCACGGGCAAGCGTCAGCGCGGTTTCTGTCCCATAATCACCATACTTGGCCTCTGCAAATACTTGCGAGCCTGTAAGCAGTGTCAGCGCCGCAACCACTGAAATCTTAAGCGGTGATAAGTTAGTATCCAAACTGCTTCTCCTTGGTTAAAGAACGGTAATCAACAGTGAAAAATAACCTAAAATAATGCAGTTTACAAGATAAAAGACATATGTTTGCTTATTTGATTTTTAAGTAAAGCGATGGATTATTTAAACGCTATGTACATGTTTATAATCAATACTTACAAATCGCTGTTCGATATTCATTGTCACCTTCATACTGCTGATTTACCGAGTTGTTCGGGAAGGCTTTATTGATGCTTAGCTTTGGTTAGGTCAATGGCATCCAACTGTACTCCAACCACACGAAGTGCCATCGTCTTCCAGTCTAGCTCCGGTTCATCGGCGAACACCACATGGTGACTAATACTCACATACCCATGAACGATCGCCCATATATCCAAAGCAATTTGGCGGCGCTCTGTCATGCTCGAGCTATCTGTCAGATAAGAGCCTGCCACCCGTACCAATTTTGCAAAAGCGCTGTCTCTAGCAGCCGTCGCTTCCTCTGAAGGCTGGTACCCTGCATCGGACTCTCCAAAGATCAGGCGGTAATGCGCCTCATGCTGCTCGCCGACATTGAGGTAGCCAGTACAGGCCTCTAGCACTTGCTCTTTACTGGCCCTGCCCTCATCAGGAATCACGTCCATGGCCTCACGCACCAGATTGAACCCTTCGATGTATAGCGCGTCTAGTATACCTTGCTTGCCTTGAAAGTGACTGTATATACCAATCGTCGATAGCCCTGCTCGCTTGGATATGGCACGCACGCTCAAGGCCGCACCGCCCCCTTCTAAGAAAAGCTCAGATGCAGCATTTAGTATTTTGGTTCTAGCGTCCATTTAGCTCTCACTATGTCTTGACAATTATAACAGTGTTATTCTAGTATATAACACTGTTATACACAAACAATTATGAATTGATTGTGTTGATAGAAACTCAACTTAGAGTAAGGACGCTATGAGTATTCAACAGCTAGAAACGGATTATCTGATCATTGGTAGTGGCGCGGTAGGCATGGCTTTTGCCGATGTGCTGCTCACAGAAACAGATGCTAATATTATTATCGTTGATAAACATCATAAGCCAGGTGGTCATTGGAACGATGCCTATTCGTTTGTCACACTGCATCAGCCATCGTCTTTTTATGGAGTCAGCTCGCGCGAGCTGTGTGGCGGCACGATTGATAGTATGGGCTTAAATAAGGGCTTGGCTGAGCTGGCGTCAGGCGCAGAAATTATGGCGTACTTCGATAAAGTCATGAAACACACGTTTTTACCAAGTGGCCGCGTGAAGTATTTCCCGATGTGTGAGTACAAAGGCGACGGCAAGTTTTCATCATTACTGTCTGATACCAGCTATGAGGTTAAGGTTAATAAGAAAATCATTGATGGTACTTATTTTAAAACCTCAGTACCAGCAACCCATACCCCAAACTTTGAGATTGCTGAAGGTGTTAAGTTTGGCCCATTAAATGATTTGCCGAGTTTAACCAAACCCCGTGATGGTTACGTGATTATCGGTGGCGGAAAAACGGGTATAGATGCGGTTTTATGGCTACTAGAGAATCAAATTGACCCAGACAATATCACGTGGATTATGCCAAGAGATGCTTGGCTGATCGATCGTAAAAACACCCAACCCTCTCGTGATTTTTTCACCCATACTATTGGAGCACAGGCTACTCAAGCAGAAGCGATTGCTGAGGCTAAAAACATCGAAGACCTTTTTGACCGTTTAGAAAAAGGTGGCGTATTAATGCGTATTGATCCAAATGTACGCCCGCAAATGTTCCATGGCGCTACCATTAGTAGCGACGAGCTTAAGCAGTTACGTAGGGTTAAAAACATTGTGCGCAAAGGGCGCGTGACCCGCTTAGATACTGACAAAATTTATTTTGGTGAGGACAGCATTTCTACCACTCCCAACACCATGCATATCGACTGCTCTGCTCGCGCCGTACCAGTCACCGAGACCTATACTGTGTTTCAGAGTAATAAAGTCATCGTACAAAACATGCGCACTTATCAGCCTGTGTTTAGTGCGGCATTTATCGCTCATATTGAAGCCACTTATGATGATGAAGCCATCAAAAACGACCTATGCCGCGTGGTGCCACTGCCCAATCATGATACGGACTGGTTGATTGGCGTGGTGGCTCAAATGCAAAACCAAATGCGTTGGTCAAAAGAGCCTGAATTACGTCAGTGGTTGGTCAATAATCGATTAGACGGCTTTACCAAAATGGTGCAAGCGGTTGACGAAAGCACACCTGAGCAACTGGCTATATTGATGCGTTTAAAAGCTGCCGCCCCGAAAGCTGCCGCCAACATGCCAAAACTCATGGGAGAAGTAATGCAAATCGATGCCGCTCGGCGAGCCAAGGTATCACAACCATCAGATGCGATCAGTGCAGCGCCCGCCTAACACTCACTGACTCAATATAAATAAACCTAAAAACATCGTGAATCAAGGACACAGACATGCAAGAGTTTCAGACCAATAAAGCCGACCTCACCAAAGCCCGTCTACAAGACACCCCAGTCTCTACCCTGAGCGATGGCGAAGTACGAGTCAAGGTTGATCGTTTTGCTTTTACCGCAAACAATATCACCTATGCTGTGATGGGAGACCAATTACGCTATTGGCAGTTTTTCCCGCCAAATGGTGACGAGCCTGAGAAATGGGGTATTATTCCAGTATGGGGATTTGGCGATGTGATCGAATCAAATAGTGATGCACTACCTGTTGGTGAGCGGCTATTTGGTTACTTTCCGCCCGCCAATGAATTAATCATAGCACCCAAGCGAGTCACCCAAACCAGCTTGCTAGATGGCAGTGCCCATCGTGCCGAGTTACCACCCGGTTATAACCTATACCAGCGCGTCAATCATGAACGAGGCTATGACCGCGCCCATGACGATCAGCGCATGCTGTTGTTTGTCTTGCACCTTACCTCATTCTGCTTACATGACTTATTGAAGAGTAATGACTGGTTTGGTGCAGAGCAAGTAGTGATTATCAGTGCCTCTAGTAAGACCAGTACAGGTTTGGCATATGGCTTAGTAAATGATAAAGATGCGCCTCACGTTATCGGTCTCACCTCAAACCGTCATATAGATTTCGTTAACTCAATTGATGCTTATGACAGTGTGCTTAGCTATGACACCCTTGAGCAGATTGATGCCACTAAGCCTACGGTCATTGTGGATATGTCAGCCAATACCGACGTGCTCAGCCGTCTACATAGACACTTAGGCGATAACATGCGCTACACCAGCAATGTCGGTCTTACGCACTGGGACGAACCACGTCATACCGAAGGTATCATTCAAGAACGTAGCCAGCAGTTTTTTGCGCCCAGTCATGTACAGCAACGTATGAAAGAATGGGGCCCTGAAGAGTTCAATAAACGCTCTATGCGTTACATCATGAATAGCACCGCAAAAACTAGTGCGTGGTTAAAGATTCAGGAGCTTGATGGAGTTAAGGGTTTACTGGAGGTTTATAAAGATATCTGCGAAGGTAAAATAGCTGCTGATGAAGGTTTGGTAGTAGTCATGGGTGATTAGAATGGCTAGGCTATAAAAGCCTGGCTATAGAAATTGTTTATTCGTCATTAATAAAAAAGCAGAGCGCCTATTGACTGGGCACTCTGCTTTTTCCGTATTGTATTCTAGATGCCAAACGCATACGCCCTACTGACCGTTTTCGAGGTTAATATTCGCGGTTTAATGTACCCAACCTTCCTCTTTTAAATAACCATGCAACCCTTCAGCGAACTGTCTGTAGCCTGCCGCATTGGCATGAATTTTATCAGATTTCAATGCATCATCTGACAGTACAGTGGACCAGCCATCAGAATACAGAGGTATGCCTTCAGTTTCCGCAATATCTTCATACAGTAGATTATCACTTACCTTTCCAAACAAAGCACTAGTACTGAAATACGGCTCAGCGATTAGGACAACATCAATATTGTTGGATTGCAAAGTGTCTATAGTCGCGATGATATTAGCCCGCGTCGTATCAGGCGAAATGCGCTGCAATACATCATTACCACCCACACCCAGTAAGACCAAATCAGGTTTTTGCTCAGTAATCTCATTCACGCGAGTAAGCACATCTGCAGAAGTGTCACCATTGACGCCTGCATTAACGACGTTCCATTTGCTTAGCTCTGCTAGCACCGTAGGATACGCTGTTTTAGGGTTTGCGCCGTAACCATAGGTTAATGAGTCGCCAAGTGCGACCACTGTGCTACCAGCAGGCAAGATATCTTGTTGTGGTTCGCTACCACAGCCAGTCACACTGATAGTCGCTGACAACCCTATACCTGCCAGCATTAAGAACCTACCACGTAGCTTCATGTCTTCTCTCCTACTGTTTCTATTGAGTTAAACTTATTGGAATTAGGTTCAAGTTTTTAAAAATCTATTATTTAACTCTTGTTGTATATTGCTCAGTAACCGTTGTATAGTTCATACAGGAGATAGACTACCTGCTGGGCGCAGTACAAGTGCTACTCTACTTAGCATAGACAGTGTATTCATCATAAAGTATAACTTTACCAAGGATACGTGAGGTACTTATGAATAAAAAATCATCTCAATCCCAGAGTCAATCACAAAATAAGTCAGCAGACAGTAACTCAACAGACACTCCCCCATCACGCGCACCAAGTTTTGATGAACTCCAAACAGGTAAAGGTCAGTATCGCCCAGTGGCACAAGCTGTTGGCCATTGGCTTGATAACATCAACATGGATGCCCTCAATTACCTAAACGAACAAGCAGAAAATATCTTTTATCGTAAAGGGGTCACCTTTACCGTCTATAGCGATGCCAAAAACATCGAGCGTATGATTCCGTTTGATATCATTCCACGCATTATTGCAGCGAGCGAATGGAAACAAATAGAAGCAGGCTGTAAACAGCGTATCACCGCTCTCAATGCATTCTTACATGATATTTACCATGACCAAGCCATCATGAAGGCAGATATTGTCCCTGCCAGCTACGTCTATGCCAGTGGCTGCTATGAGCCATGGATGATGGGCATTGAGCTCGACAAACCTATTTATTCTCATATCAGCGGTATCGATTTAATTCGAGACGAAACAGGTAAGTTTTGTGTGTTAGAGGATAACTTGCGTACCCCATCAGGCGTCTCATATATGCTTGAGAGTCGCAATATATCAGAAACGCTCTTGGCTGATATATTTACTGAAACGCCTATTATGGGCATCAGTGATTATCCCAATCGTCTCAAAGCCTGTCTTGCCAGCTCAACATCCAAATATGATCCACAAGTCGTCATTTTAACTCCAGGTCGTTTTAACAGTGCCTATTATGAGCATGCCTTCTTAGCGCATGAGATGAATGTGCCACTCGTCCATGGTTATGATTTGGTCGTTGAGGACAGCAAAGTCTATATGCAAGGCATTCGCGGTAAGGTACAAGTAGATGTAATCTACCGCCGCATTGATGATCCCTATATTGATCCGTTAGCCTTTAAATCTGACTCCATATTGGGTGTATCAGGGCTAATGAGTGCTTATCGTGCTGGTAACGTAGTGATTGTTAACGCCCCAGGTACGGGCGTGGCCGATGATAAGAGTTTATATCCTTTTGTACCGGATATGATTAAATTCTATTTAAATGAAGAGCCTATCCTACCTAATATTGAGACATACCAGTGCCGTAAGCCCGACGATCTCAAATATGTGCTTGATAATCTGGACAAGCTGGTGGTAAAAGAAACGCAAGGCTCAGGCGGCTACGGGATGCTTATTGGTCCGACATCAACCAAAAAAGAGATCGAAGAATATCGCGTACGTCTGCTTGAAAATCCAGCCGGCTTTATTGCTCAGCCAACCATCTCACTATCTACCAACCCTACTGCGGTGAGCGACGGTATCGCGCCGCGTCATATTGACTTGCGTCCCTTTATTCTCAGTCATGGTGATGGCACGGTAGATATCGTACCCGGTGGTCTGACACGAGTGGCCATGGTTGAAGGCTCGTTGGTCGTCAATTCATCCCAAGGCGGCGGTATCAAAGACACTTGGATTATTGATGACAGTGATTTAGACAGTCAGCAAGCCGACAAGTGCGCGCCTTTATCATCAGTAGGGGTCAATTCTGCAGGCAACGCTTCAGGGCATGCGAACTACTATAATCGCGTCCAGCCCTTAGAAACAGGCTACGAGAGTTTAGACGATGCACCCATGATACTGCTACTCTCTACCGCCAGTCATTTAATATGGCTAGGTCGATATAGTGAGCGCCTGTATTACTACGACGATGTTATGAAACAGCTCATCAAAGGCGATCTTAAAAAATCACAGATCAAACATTTAATCAGCCACTTAGGGTTTGCCGCTGATGGTGAGACGTCGCTTACCACCATGAAAGCGCAAATGATGTCTGATTTGGAACAAAATATCATACCCAATATCGTGCAATCGATTGAGGACAATGTCCAAGAGGCCAAAGGTGTCATTGGTAAAGATACCGCTGAGCTGTATAACCTAATCAAGCGGTTATCGAGTGCTGGCACGTATCGAGCGGCGACCTTGCAGCTACATGCGTGTAACGCTGCGATGAAACAAGAAAATCCGACAGTGACGTGTTTTTGGCAATTGGGGCGTCACTTTGAGCAGCTTGAGCGTGCCGTCTTGTTGGGAGAGGATTCAACAGAGATCAGTTTTGAATTCAGACACTGGATTAATGAATTGCCGGAAAATACGCGCTGGCGTGAACTTATCCGCTTGACCAATCAGATGATCAGGTCAAAGAAATTTAGTGATTTTGCGCTGATTAGCAAAGAGTTCAATCTCATATTGCGTCAAGGTGTATAGAAGGTGTCTAGCCAAAAACCAATAGCAATGGCTCATGAGACATATGGAATAAACAGAAAATAGAAAGATGCTATAAGGAAAATGCCATGAAACTTCAAATCAGTCACCAAACCAACTATTATTACGATGAGCTGGCGCAGCGCAGTGTACAGTATATACGCATGACACCCATGCAAATGCCGCACCAAACCATTCATAAATGGGATGTCATGCTCCCTAAAGTGGCGACCAACCAAAAGGACGGCTTTGGTAATGCATGGCTCACGCTCAGTCGTAACGAGGCACATAACAACTTACAAATGCAGGCGTCGGGTATTGTTGAGATCAACACCGAAACCGAACGACTAGAGGATATGGATCATGTCCCCTACCTATTATTTACCGTACAAACCCCGTTGACCAAATGCTCACCAGAGATGCGAGAATTTGCAGCGCCATATCTAAAAACGCCCACTCATGACAGCCTAAAGGCAATGGCGAATGCCCTGATCATGAAAATGCCTTTTGTTAAAGATGTCACGCATGTGGGCACGACCGCTGCTGAGGCTTTTGCGACAAGTGCAGGTGTGTGCCAAGACCATACGCATGTATTTTTAAGTATCTTGCGCGATCAACAGATTCCAGCGCGTTATGTGTCCGGTTATTTGTATGATGATACCGAAAATCACATGGCCAGTCACGCATGGGCTGAGGTTTGGCTGGATGGTTACTGGTATACTTTTGATATCTCAAATCAAGCATTTACCCCAAACTCACATGTGTATGTGGCGATTGGGCGAGATTATCTAGACACAGCACCTGTTCGCGGCGTGCGTATGGGTGGCGGTTACGAAAATCTTTACAGTTTGGTATTAGTCAAAAAGCTATCATAGCGTTTGCTATTTTTTACTACTTTTTCATCAAGGGTATCTTATGACCTATTGTGCTGCCATTCGTCTAAAAGACGGTATGGTCTTTGCCAGTGACACGCGCACCAATGCCGGTGTCGACCACATATCGACATTTAGAAAGTTGTATCAATATGGCGTTGAGGGCGAGCGCTTTATGGTGCTACAGACAGCGGGTAGCTTAGCGACGTCGCAAGCCGTATTCAACAAACTACAAAACGACATTGACCAGCGTGCTGAGAGCAACCTCAATACGGTAGCGACGTTGTTTGATGCAGCGCAAATGGTTGGCGAATGTATGCGTGATATTATGAATCATGCAAAAGCAGTCGCTAATTCTAGTCGTGATGGTGCCTTTACCAGCTCGTTTATGCTTGGCGGTCAAATCAAAGGACAGCCACCTGAGCTATACCTGATTTATCCTGAAGGCAATTGCATCAAAGCCACAGAAGATACGCCCTTTTTTCAATTAGGTGAAAGCAAATATGGCAAACCTATTTTGGATCGTTCTGTCAGCTATAACACGGATGTAAGACACGCAGCCCGCGCATTAATGCTATCATTTGATTCCACGATTCACTCAAATCTATCAGTCGGTATGCCGATAGATTTTGTACTTTATGACAATGACAGCCTAGCTCTGCCCAATGGCCGACGTATTGATGAGCGTGATGAGTACTTTAATACGATTCGTCATCAGTGGTCAGATGCGTTACGTCGGACTTTGGTTGAATTGCCTAAATGTCCTGATGGTTATTGGGGATAAATAGTTCCGTATAAAATCATATTTTCTGCACTAAAAAGCCTTTTGTGATAGACAAAGGGCTTTTTTATTGTCAACTAATAATCAGGCAATAAAAAACCGGAATAGCGCTGAATAAACAGCCCTAATCCGGTTTTGCTTTAACGACCTTGAATGTCATCATAGCGATGTCACACTCAATTGTTGTGTAATCTACCTCATGACCTGGTACATGGAAGACTCACTGGACTGCACCTAGATAACGGCCCTAGTGCATTAGCTCAATCACGATTGCGTGATTGCGCCAGCGAGCTAATGACACTAGGGCCGTTATCTAGGTATTAGCAGGACTGAAACAGTCTTCCTTGGGTAAAATGTAATGGCTTGACTCGTGGACGACGCAACGTCGCCCCTCACCGTAAACGGTGAAACGCTAAATCTCACAACTCGTTAAGTTTGCCTCATAATAGTTGTTATTGTCAATATATAATTGCAAATAAAATCATGCGCGACGCTATATGTCGCAGTCCATATATTTCCTTACAAAAGTCCTTGATATTTTCTGTGAAACGCGCTTTTATAATGCTACAAAATTACGCGCACCGACAAAATAAAAATTAAGGCAAATTGCTATGAGTCTGTCCTTCGCACAAATTCAGCAAGCTTGGCAAGCCCAAGATCCTAGCTTGGTTGATAAGTTATGTTTATTAGCAACACAAGTTGATGATATTCCTGAGTCGCCCATCCCTGAGCATGAGCTTACTTTTGATCGGTTTTTAGATAAGATATTTAGTCATCAATTTCGGGAGCAACATCCCGAAGTACAATTTGCAGAGCGCGTGGCAATGATTGCCAAATTGGAAGCAGACGAAGGCGTTTACCCTCTCCCAGATCGCTACAAAATCCACATAATACTGACCGCACTGTGGGAAGATGGCAGCGCGTATTCTAGAACTATTTTAAAACAAGCCATTACGGCCTTGCCAATCAGCTATGGTGTGTGGAAGGGTTTAAAGCGTATTTATAAGCAAGCTGAATTTTCTCAAGATTATGAGGTTTTTGGACAAATAGCTGCCAAGATTGATTTGCAGCGTTTTAATCAAACCGCCAACTCTGCGGTCAGCCTAGCTACAAAAACCTATATGAGCCTTAGAGCATGGCGTTATTTGCGTCAACTGGGACAGCAAATGCCAATTGGCTATATTGATGCTGCCGTCTCTGTACTCGCCAGCTATGACGCAGCCATGACGGCAGGCAGCCTTGAACAAACAAACAGCTGGGTACTCAATCATATCTGCTTCCATAACAGCCTTGATTATGGCGTCAATCGATTTAGCAGCCGCTCACCTCGCAAGCTTTTTGATGCTAAAGGTCGCGCGTTCTCTGAGGCGTGGCAACGAGACCCAGAACCACTTATCCAGCTATTGGCTATCGCCAAAAACGAGGCTATCAGACAGTTCGCAACCGATAGCCTAAAACACGACTTTAAGACCCAATTACGTGATGTGAGTGGTGAGACGCTACAATATTTATCTGCCGGACAAGCGCACAGCAAAGCGCGTGATGAGATGATAGTTTGGCTATTGGAAAACTCACCGCATTTTGAAAAGTCTAAATTTCAAACATTGGGCTTGCGTCAAGTGGTACTGCAGCTACTCCATTCACACTATCCTGCCGCCTATCAATATGCGATTGGCTATGCCAAAAGCTACGCTCAAGACTTATCGCTCACTGAACTGATGCTACTGGCAATGTCAGATTATGAGCCTGTTAGAGCATTTGCTATCAACAATATCTTAAGTCGTGATCCTGTTGCTTATATCGGTGTCAACGGTTGGGGTCAGCTATTGGACACAGAGCATCACTATCAAACCGCGAGCAAACAACTTAGCAAACACTTTACAAGGCGCGATTTGACCCCTGAGTGGTTTTTTGAACGACTGACTAGCGGTAGAACACACAGCGTAAAGTTTGCGATAAAAAAACTGCCTGAGCTTTATAGTGCCAAAGAGCTAGGGACTGAATACTTTATTAGCGTTGCCCAGCAGCTAGATATACCAGAAGTACACGACTTCTCTGCTAATAACGACAGCGACTGTATGGAGTTTGCGTTGGACCAGCTCAGACGTTTGGATTTGAGCCAAGTAGATGCTGCCGTATGGCAAATACTGCTATTACATCCACTATCGCAAGCGACTATTACCGATTGGTTTGATGAAGATGTACTGTCAGCCGCGACGCTTGATATGAGCTATTGGCATGCGCTTGCCTATGAGCGTGATTGGCAAGTGAGTGAATATATTGAACGATTAAAATCTGCTGATACTTCTATTAAAAACTGGCAAAAGCACTTAGCTTTTGATGAGTACTTAGCAGAAAACGTGAGAGATTGGCTGTCTGATGTGCGTCGGTTTGCGCCGATAGATTTAGGTTTCGACTGGCTTATGAACCTTGCGCATAGCGAACAAGCACTCTATCGTGAATTTGCGATTGAACGCATTAACAAAGGGTTCTTGCCTGCCGACTTTATCGCATATCTCGACAGCAATGAAGGCGACTCTACTGATAACGCTTCCAGTAATAGCACTGACAATAAAGACTCAAATAGCGATGCTGCTACTGAAGTAGATTTAACCGGCCAGCGCTATTTATTCACAGGCAAGATGCAAAGCATGACTCGTGGCGAGGCCGAAAAAGTTGTGAAAGCGGCTAATGGTGCTATTAGCAGCGCCGTCAACGGCAAGTTAGATTACTTGGTCATCGGTGATGATGGTTCACCATTATATGGCAATGGCCGTAAAGGTAGCAAGCAAGTTAAGGCCGAAAGCTTAATCGCCGATGGTGCGCCGCTAAAGATTATCTCCGAAACCGCATTTTTGCAGATGTTAAGTGGTCAATCGAGAGAGGTGTCTGAAGACGATACTTTTGCAGGTGCCAATGCACTGTGGCATATGGCAACAGATGACGCCACTGCACCCATCAGTGAGCTTGCGATCAGCTACCTTAGTCATCATCATGAACAGATCTGTATGGCACTGACAGACAGACCTGTCGATCCTGATGCGATTGTTCCTTCTTCGTTTTTTGATGCGGAGCGTGTCATTCCTTTGTTGCAACACCGTAACAGCCAGCTGCGAGCATTTGGCTTATTACTGAGTGAGTATGAGATGGCGACATGGCAACCGACGCCAGCCCTATGGCTGATGATGGCAGAATCTCCCTATACTGAGGTCACGCAACTGCTAAAGCGTGCGCTATTGCATAAGCCATCCGTTGCCAATCGACATTATCACGTTCAGTCAGCACAATTGAATGCTGGCATGTTGAATGCGTTGATTGAAAGCAAAGCGCGAGTCGCTCGCCAAATCGGTATCACCTTACTGCAGCGTCATGCCAATTTCCAAGATGTGCAGTCTTTATATCGATTAACCCAAAGCACAGACCGAGAAGTACGTTATGCCGCCGTGACCATGCTATGGAAACACTATAAGGCGCGTCACGTATCCCCAAACTGGCAACCAACCAGCACCGATAAAGATGTTGTCAAAAATACAGACAGCAGTAATCAACCAGTCATAACAGAGCAGTCAGATAGACGTTTGGCAAGCTTGCCTGCAGAAATCGATCAGCTACTAATGCTGCTACGCCGTGGTCTTTTTGAGCTACCACCTGGCCGTCTAGGCGGTTCGCAAGAGCCGGCTGCTAGTGACAGCAGTAAGCATAAACAACAACGCTACTCAGATAAAAGATCAGCATCATCACAGTCATATGAGGCAACTGAGTCAGATAGCAATATCACGCTAAAACCCATATCTGCGAGTCGTGCCAAATTGGCTTTGATTGAGACTTTTCGTGATGTGGCATTGGCTG
The DNA here is from genome assembly GCF_048631835.1 of Psychrobacter sp. ER1. Lineage (NCBI taxonomy): Bacteria > Pseudomonadati > Pseudomonadota > Gammaproteobacteria > Moraxellales > Moraxellaceae > Psychrobacter > Psychrobacter sp. ER1. The sequence continues at coordinate 1,605,669 of NZ_CP184640.1, forward strand.
ACAGCACCTTTGCAGCGCTCATTATGCCAACACTATTCACCTTTACGCACTCGGCAGGCAAGATGGAGCGTCATGCGTGTTTGGTTGCCGTCACGCGGCTATTGCATCGCTATCCTGAGCTATCTAAAAATCTGCAGCCAGTGGCATCGGCTTAACGGCTTTGGCAAACAGATATAGATAAATAGCTACTAGCAAGCTTTTATATTCAAAAAAAGATACTCAAAAAATATGACGTCACCTCAACTGAGATAACACCATGAAAACAATAACACTCCCCTATTGGGGTCAAATTATGGGCTTAGTCAGTAAGGCCAACAGTACCCAAGCGGCAACTCAAAAGACAACCAAGCAAGATGGGCGCAGTCTTTTTATTACTCGCCAGCAGCAAGCATCTGCTACGGTCTTATACGTCCTTGATCAACAAGGTGAACAATTTAGCTTATCGACAACTGCGCTGCCTTGTGCGATGCAAGCCATCACCAAAATAGATGACAGCACTATTATTATGATTGGTGATGATGGTCATCTTTATCAAACGGATTGGCAAGCCAAGAAAGTTAAGAAGACCAGTGCCAAATCCTTGCTCGATGCACCTAAAAATAACAACAATGCTATAGGCCATGCTGTAGCAATGGCACCACTACAATATGCGTTGGCTATTCTATACCCAAAACATATCGTAGTATGGCCTTATCAGGAAAGCCAAGCCAGCAGTACTGTCATCATTGAACCTTATTCGTCTTCTATAGCAGTATCAAGTAAGGAGCCTGCATTAACCGCGCTAACAACGTCAAGTGATGGCTCGTGGCTCGTGGTGGCAGATAAAGCAGGAGATGTTAGTAGCTATCAATGGGCATCAGATGGTGCTCAGCTTAATCTAAGTAGCCGCAAACAGCTCCATCAAGGTAAAGTGAACGCGCTTTGTTTTGAGCCGGTCGGTCAATACTTCTTCTCAGCAGGTGCAGATAAGTGCTTGTACCGTACTCATGTCCAAGGCGACCTGCACCCTATTGATAGAGCCAAGTCTAGCCAACACAGTGAAATGATCACGGCGCTTTGTGTCTCAGACACACGGTTATTTACCGCAGCAGATGACAAGAGTGTTAAATCGTGGGCATTTGATAAAGGTCAACCAAACAGCTGTAAAGAGGATCTAACCAAGGCTCGACAGATCGTCTTATCTTCTTACGCTGAGCAACCAATGCTCATCGTAGTCAGTGCCGATCAGAGCCTACGTTTCATACCTATTGACCATACTAGAAGTTCGTCACAGAGTAGCACCTCACAAAATAGTACGGCACAAAACAGTAAGCTGCTGCCAGTTACTTATATCATCAAAGACGGCTATCAGAAAATCGGCCAGTTACTGACAGATACCTCAAACAATAACAATGTGTCGTTTAAAGAAGGCCTAGCGCTGCTACAGGCGCAAGCAGATAACCAAACGTTAGAGCTGGTTAAAAAATTACTTGCTGATAGCGACACACTCACGGCCAACCAAGCATTGCAATTCGGTACAGTGGATTGCTACTACTAATCTTGATAAAACTGCCCAGGTTTTAGAGCAGCAACTAAGCTCGGCGCACAGTGCAAAAGTACGTCTTGCTGCTTTTCATGCCTTGGCCGACCGCGCAAGTACGGCGAAGCGCCCGCTGCATTATCTAGAAGAAGCCTTTAAAAACCGTTACTACGAAGAAGTGGTGGCTTCTGCGTTACAAGGTTACCTAAAGGTCGCGATGAAGGATGCCACGAGCAAGCGCCGCATCTTACCTATTTTAAGAGAGGCGTTGTCACACAGTTTTGCGAATATTCGTAAGCAAGCATTGGCCTCACTTGAGACACTGTTGCCAGAGCACAGTCCTCAAGCAGATTTGATGGCATTAGACTGCAATCAATCAGACATTGTCCAATCAGGACTGATTCGTCTGTATCAGCGCGGCATGCTAAATCACCTTGAAGTCTCACGTCAATTGATGCTGCTACAGAATCATCGTAATACGGAGATTAGGCAAACGGCGTTTTACGTCTCATTGCTGTCTCAGCCTAAGTTGGTAGAGGCGTTGAAACAGCAAGGTGACACGCAAACATTGCGTACCCTATCTGATTTTGATGACTTTCGCTTACTGCGTGGCACGCTACTAGATAGTGCTAGCAGTACAGCGGCGAATAATAAGGTTAAACAATCCGATGAGGCGATCCGTTTAACCTTATCCACGCAAGATTTTATCTCTCAAGCAGATAATACCCAAACATCTAAGTCTAAAAATAAGGCTAAAACGGCCAAATCCAAAAAGCCTGCTACTGAATCCATAAATCTAAGCAATGACACGTTAGAGCCCTTATTACAAAGCTTAAGCAATAGTCACGAAGATATCAGTTTCCGAGCGGCTTATGCGCTGGCTTGCCTACAAGACAAACGTGCGTTTGGTACTCTGATTAGTCTGATGAGCCATGAAGACAGTGCCATCATCCGTGCTGGTGTCGCCACCGCGCTTGGTCATTTAAATATAGAAGACGCCAAAGCAGTCCTATCGACATTACTAGACGATAAAGACGCTGGCGTGCGACAAGTGGCTATGCAAGCCTATGGCAAATTGGCAGACAATGCATTGTCTTGGGCAGCGACGGGTTTTGCTTCTAAACATCAAGACATTCACGAGCAGTCTTTAGCGCTGTTTTTAAAGCATGTTGCACCAGATAGCTCAAATAGTGGTGATAATAGCAGTGATAAAAGCGCTCAGATGTCGTCAGAGATGACAGACATATTGCTACAGGCATTGAATAATCCTTTTACCAGCATTCGGTTAGAAGTGGTTAAAGTTCTATTAAACCGCCAATTTAAGCAGTCATCTGACACTATTTCTAAAAACGTTTCTGACAGCGCCATCGTTGACATCATTGAGCTATTGCAGCAGAGCCTCTTTGAAGATGTGCATCAAGTGGCGATAGAAGAATGGCAACGACTGTTGCTAGCGATGAATTCGAAGCATAAAACAAATAAAATTGAAGAAACGAATCACCAAAAGACTAATCAAGCTGTCTTAACCTTGTTTTTTGCAGATACGTTTGCCGCTATTCGCAAACAAGCCTTTGACATCGCACTCAAACAAAGCAAGCATTTAGGGTTTGCTGACGTAATGTTAAACGCACTTGCCAGCCCTTATGCGGATACCAAGCAACTGGCCCTTACGACAGTGCAAGCCAAAGCCAATACGACTCAGCTGACACAACTGATGCCAGCTCGTGGCTATGTTCGCTGATGACAGTCTTGAGCTGCGTAAACAAGCTTTGACGGTCGCTCTGGCGCTGACAGACTTACAGCCTACTATTTTAGCGGATCGCAGTAGCCTAGATGATAGTAGCGCCGATGATCAACCGAATCATCACGAAGCATTGATTACCGCAGCCCTCAACAGCCCTTATCCTGATATTCAGCTAACAGTCGCTCAACTACTTGCCAGCCAATCACGCTTATACACTGACAAAGAACAGGCACAGCGAAGTGATGAACAAGCGTATCAAGTCTTTAAACACTACTTAGAGTTGCCTATGCCCTCTCAAGGCAAGAAAAATGACAGCTATACTCAGTGGCACAATCATGTAAGCCAAGCACTGTCTGGCTTGTCTAAACTGGCATACCCATCAAAGCATGATGCGCTAGGTTGGTATGCTAAATATCTACACCACCCTGATGCTGATTTTAAACCTCTTGCACCAAAACTCACGCAAATAGTTTCTTTTGAAGATATTGATCTACTGGTGAAATGGCAAAAAGATGAGCGCGCCATTATCAGTCAATCAGCCAGTTTGTGTTTGGCTATTTTGGGTGACGCTCGCGGGCAGTATTTCCTTACTCATGACATAAGAAACGAAACAGACAATCTAAGTACGCTTGTTGCACCGATGACGCCTACGCATTGGCTTCAAGCGCAGCACGGTTTAGGTATTACACATGCACGGCAATTACAGCCTTTGTTTGAGTCAGAGTCCTATGCAGTGGCAGCCAGACTGTTATTGATATTTAATGACTTACAGAATGGCTTGCAAGGTGGCTGGCAAGCTCCTGAAACGAACGTTACCAGCACTGGTCGACCTAACCGACTGATAGAAGCCCTAAGCTTTGCAGATAATGACACGGCAGTAGTCTACGCCAACATACTCGCTCGTTACCCAAATGACGTACAACACACTAATAATCAGCAAGCACTATCGTCAACGTGGCAGTACCTAAGTGATTACTTGTCACGTCAATTAGGCGGTATTTTATCCGCTCACTCTGACGTCATCACGATGATGATGGATGCTATACCAAACACGGCAGATAAAGGTGGTGTTAAAGGACAATCGCATAATACGGCCTCTATCCGAGCAAGTATTCTAACGACGGTAAGTACCGAAAACTTACAACAGCTCGCCAACCTCAGTCGACATCAGCAGCCATTGGTACGCGCGCAAACCATTAGGGTCATTTGTAACTTATCTGAATTACTCGCCCATGACTACTATGACGATGAGGACGATGTTTTTGAGACATTACAAAAATGGCAACGCAGTTTGCAGGCATTGTTAAGTGCTCACCCCGCTACAGCCGCTATTAATATGGCAGGCAATGCGCAAACAGTAGATAGCTCTCCTACTGATAAACAAGACAGTTCTGAGGTGCATTATCCATACCAGTCTCTTGCCTTTGGCGCTTGGATTGGCGTCATACGCGCAGGCGATGATTATTATGCTAATAGCAGCACCACAGACCAAGCCATTCGAGGGCTAATGTGGCTTGCTACTCAATCATCGCAGCTTAACACCAATAACAACACTAATAACAATGAGGACTGGCGAGACAGTACCAGTCGTGTGTTGTTGCCACTACTGAACCACAGTAGTTTTGACACTCGCGAGCTGGCTTGGACATACTTGTATAAGCTGGACATGCCTGCCAAAAAGCTGGCTGACTATGCCATGAGCACGCCCTACCGTGACATGGTAAAACGCGGCTTGGATCTATTGCTAGATACCGTAAATAACAATGCCGTACAGCAGCAAAGCAAACCATCGGATACAGTGACTGTCATCAGTAGCGCTGATCAACAACTCATTGATTTGTTAAAAACCAATAATCACACCTTAGCAGAAGAGACCTATCAGCTGCTAAAAGGCCGACTAGGCCATCTGCCAGCCAGCTTGCTTGGGCTACAGACTTATTGTCAGTCGTTACTGCCTCAGATCGTTACTGAGTGGAAACAAGTCATCGTCACGCCTTTTGCAAACAGTCAGTCGCCGTCAGTGCAGCGTCAAGACAAACTGACGTTTTTGCTGCAGGCTGTGAAGGGTGATGATTGGAATGCAAAATATCAAGCACTGAGTCAACTGGTCGAGTTTCATGACGTACTCTTTGCGGACAGCACGCTATTTGATAGTTTATTTGATTTTGCTGAAGACGCTCAGGCCAGTAATGAGAGTTACCGTAGCTGGAACTTGCTTATCGATGCACTCACATCGTACCAGTTCATACATAAGAATGTTTTAGATGGTAGCTTTGAAAGTGGTTTAGAGAGCAGTTTTGATATTGCAACTGCTGAACAGGTTGCCAATGAAGCGCACTTACGATTATTAGCCTTACTTGATGATCCACATATCAACAAACCCAAACAAGTTATCTACTCAGATATCGCTGATCTACGTAACACGCATCTGGCTGCGCCATTACTACAGCGTTTAGAGAATCTGTTTGACCACACGCCGCAAAAAATAAAGAAGAGCGTAAATATTTATTTGATACCTTAGTAAAAATCAGTGGTTACGATCAAAACATCGATGACTACCTAGATGAGCGTGAAGACACGCGCTGGTTACAACGTCAGCACCCTAGAGACTCGCAAGTCTTATTGTCACTGTTTACTACGCTTATGAGTCATAGTGATTATGCGCATGCCGCACAGCTATTGCCGTCACTTGCATGGGTGCAATCGGATGACAGTGATTTACCCTCGCGCATTGATAGTGCTTTGGCGTTAGCCTACGAGCAGATGCCAGCTAATCATACCTTTAAATTGGTCGAGGCACTGGCATATCGTGCCAAAAGACGACACGGCAGCATTGCCCCATTACAAAATGCCCTGCGTAATAAAGACGCCGATGTACAATTTGCCGCGGCTGAAGGACTCGCTAAATGCGGTCATGCTGATGGGGTCAATATCTTGATGGCCACGATCGATTATAACCCTGATGTCGAGTTCCGCAGCTGCAGTGTGTTGGCCATTGGCGAGCTACTAGGCAGCAGTGACCATCAAAACCAAAATCAAAATGCTGACTCGCCTAATGCTAGCTCACCTGCGGACAATGCCGATAAAAACTTACAGGTTCATACCTTGTACAAAGCCTATGATAAGTTAATCAAACTGGCCGAAAACGACGAGCATTACCTGCAAGACGTGGCCAGTGAAGCCTTAGGTCGCCTTGCACAAGGTGGTGACTTTGAGCATAGTCCGCATATTTTTGAGCTATTAAAATCGCACTTGTCAGACCCCGCAGTCCATTTCACCAATCCCGCCATTGTCCATTGGTTAAATGGACTGCGCTGGCTCAACACAACGCCTGCTTGGGAACAAATACGCCACTATATACGCATTCATCTTGATAAAGCCATATTTTTCCGTCCACAAAGGCATGCGGTATGGCTACTGCAGATGAATGATAGCGATGCCAATAAAGCATTAATTTTAGATATTTTAAAAATGAGCAACCTAGATCGTGCTGTGCTCATGGTGGCTTATACTGCGGCACAGAAAACCTGGGGCAGTCTCGCGTCGCAGATTTATCCTTATGATTGGGCAGCAATCCAAAGCCATAATACTGACTTTATAGAAGAGACGGAGCATTTGAGTCTAAAGCGTATCATTGATAATAGCAGCATCGATGAGCTGGCAGCATTTATCACCCAGCATGGCGCGCACTTGCCAGCTGACGCCTTGACGGCACTGCAAAATGCCATTCTGGCCAAGCAAGACATGCCAACATCGCAGCTTACCGCGTTGATTACCAGTAGTAACACACTGACACAGCATATTGGACTGTGCTATCTGACTCAGTATCCATCCAGCTATCTAGACAAAGAAATGGTTGCGACATTGCAGCAGCGTTTTGACACTGCAAGCGAGCAATGGCACACGCTTATCGACACCATCAACCGCAGTCCAACGACCATCAATAATAGTCAATGGATTGATATGGTTGAGCAAGTGGGTAGCACCATCAAACAGCTGGTTTGGCTAATCATGCGTCATGTGTCCATTACCACTGCCAAAGGTGCTGTCGATAAAGCGGCTACTAAGCAGATCGTGGCAATGCTTAGTTGGCTCAATGATGCTCGTCAACCATTGACCATCACCTCCATTCCACTGCTCTCTACGACCATCAGTGATTGGTGGCAGCAAGCGCTGTTGGCACTACTGGCTAGACCTGTCGCTGACGATAAAGTGCTATCAAGTATCTTGCCAACGTTGAACGTTGTCTCGACAGCAACTCAATCGCAGCTCACTTACGACAACCAAGCCTTGCTAGGAACTGTGATTGCTCGTATTGAACAAAGCGGTACATCTACCCAAAAATCCATAATAACTGTAGTCAGAAATGCGCTGAAAAACAATGCGCTAAAACATACGGGCTCGTCTACCGAGATACCAATCAATCAGCAGCTACTACAGTGGATCAAAGCAAAAGACGCTGACGCACTTTATCATTGTGCAAATAATGACAACATGGAGATGACAGTTCGCATCCGTGCCATCGAAGCGCTTGGACAGCTACATGATCCAAATATTGAACAGTGGCTGACGACGCTCATGGCACATGAAAACTCAGACATTCAGAAGCTTGCTTATAAAGTACTACGCCGCTGGCAGCGTGCCATGATACGAGCACAGCGAAAACGTCCGTCGTCATCCATCGCAGCACAAAGTAGTCAGGACAGCAGTCAAAAAAGCAATCAGGGTGAAGGAGATAGTCAATGACTATAGATAATCAATTAGACCAAGCATTAGAAACAGAATCAGAAGTAGTGGCAAACACTGATGGCCTGATGATGCAGTTGGACTACGCCGCCCCTAGCCAGATTAGTCAAGTTAACGAATCGTCAGATTCATTGTCGGAGGCGCAAACAAGCGAACACACTCAGCATGTGGCACTATTTGCTCAGCTGAATCGATCGGAGGTTAACTTCCACGGTAAGGTCAAGTCTCCCCTTGTTTTTCGTGACAGTTTACTAGCGCTGTTTGATGTGGTCAGTAGTGACTACCGTTATGTGCCAAAAGACCGCTCAGCGTACACGGTATTTATGCAGATGCGCCGTGCCAGCAGCAATAAAAACCTGTTTACTGCGCAGCGTGATTACTTCACATGGCTGTTCGATAATGACCCACTCGCCTTTTGTATTTTGGACCCAATTATTCAGGTGCACGAGCAAGGTGTTAGCTTTGAGGTATTTAGCCGTGATGAAGGCTGCTATGCTCAATTGACATTGACCAATGAGATTTTTAATCAAAGTACCAAACCCACCCTTGGCACAACAAGCATTGATTATAGTGCGGCTTTATTTAACGGTATTGAGAAAATTCGCGATCATCAACAAACAATGTTAGACATTGGTCATGAAGCGGTCGGTTTACAGTTGCTCGAAGCCAAACCAGAGACAGCTGAAGCAGATACTGATAGTACAGTAACCACGCCCACCGTAAAAAACAGATCATAGAAAAGCGTATCAATGTTCCCAAAAGCTGGGTCAGAGCACTGCTACAAGTACAGTCTGCAGGTCAATTGCCACAAGACACCATCCATCTTGATCCAATCGCACTGTATAACGTGCTATTTGAGCTGCGTATGCATGCTGATATCAAAGGCAAACGCCGAGGATTGCTGATTGAGCTTAGACCCCAGCAGCTGCCGGTGATTATATTGGAACCTTTTGACATCACTGTCACTAGCCAAGTTAGCCAACAGCAAAAGCCCTATCAAGGTCAACAAGCAAAGCTGATTCGCTTATGGGGTCGCCGTCGTCTCAGCCTATTAAAACGTCTGTTGCCGCATACTGATAGCGTTTCGGTATCGCTACTGGGTCAAGGCATGCCAAGCTATTGGACACTAAAAGGCAAAGGTTTTCACTTCACCTTTGCTATGACAGGCTTTAGCCAAGCCAATTGGTCACAGTCATTAAACTTTGACTTGTTACTGCCAAAGCGCCCATTACACAATACATTAGCTGCTAGTGAAAACTTGTCAGACAATGGTAAAGCAACTTTAAATGACAGCAATAATGATAGTAACGATGAGCATAATAGCTTGTCCGTATCGATTAAAACCCTGGAAAATACCCCTAGTACGCTAGAAGACTTGGTAAAGTCGCTATCAGCAGATGCTTCATTAACGTCTGTGCCTGTTTCTCACTCACAAGTACAGCAGTGGTTACTGTCAGGTACTCAGCAAGGCTTGATTCGCTATGAGATGGCGACGCAGCTGTATCACTACAGACCTTTGAGCCAAGTGCCGCTTGATATGGCACAGTTCGCTTATCACAACGAAGCAGAAAAGCAGGCTTTGATTTGATTGGCCGTACAGATGCTGTGCAGAAATTCACAGTTGAGACTGTCGCTGTCAAAGGTATTACTATTCGTGCAGATATTCATGTCGAAGAAGACAGACGTACTTATCACAGCCAGCTGCAATTAGGCGATGAAGGGCTAGTTACCAAGGCGGAATGTAGCTGTCCGCAGTACTTGCAACATCGTCTCACTCATGGCGTGTGCGCGCATCTTATTGCGCTACGACTTAGATATAATCAATACGACCCAAACAATACGGGCAATGATAATTGGCATGACACTCGTGTCTTGAGTAAACGCGTACCGAGTAAGCGCTTTAATCAGCCTAAGAATAAAAAAGAAAGCGTACAAGTAGCAGCCCATAGCTCGTTGATGACATTACCTTCTGCACCGACGCTTGATTTAACGGCCTTAGCCCAACCAGCTGCTCAGATACACGCGACTACAAGCGATAAGACACAAGCGTTAACCGCACAAGAGACCGCTATTGCGTATGTTTACATCACCATTGCCCATAAGAAGATTACCATTGAACAAACAATAGGTGACAAGGATACGCGCCAGCAGCTGGTGTTCAATCAGCCTGCCCAAGCCAAAGCCGCATTTTTACAACATATTGCCAGATTTGAAGCCAAAGGCTTTATCGAAAACCAAGGGATGTAATGTATGACCACACACACAGCCAACAATAACGATTACATCAGCCCTGATCCAGCACCCACTCCTTTTGAGCGTCAGTGGCAGCAACTATGGCAAGATATTGAGCTGGCAGGCGGACGTTACCAATATGTTCAGCAGCAGCTGGTCAGTCAAGGCTTTATGGTCGAGCGTCAACCTGTCGATAACATGAGCCCAAAAGAACGGGATCGCTATAAAAAAGCCTTAAAAAAGGAAGCAGCTGAAGAAAAAGTCTCAAAAAAGCTGCTTGGCAAGCATACAAAGCGCATCACATGGTTTACCTTGGTCGTCATGTATATTGGACGGACGATACCAGTATCGATAAGTGGGACGTAAAAGACGCGGCCAATCGGCTGATTGAAAACAAGTTGCCACTGTTAAATAAACACAATGAACTCGCAGAGGCTGTGAACCTTACTATCCCGCAATTAAAAGGACTGTGCTATCAAAGAGAAGTCGCTACCAATCTGTCTTATTCGCATTTTACGATTGCCAAACGCAATGGTACAGCGCGTCAAATATGGTCACCGATACCGCGTTTGAAGTTTGTGCAGCGCTGGATTTTGCACAATATTTTAAATAACCTAACGACGCATGGTGCCGCCCATGGATTTGTACGCGGTAAGTCTATCGTGACCAACGCCGCAGTACATAGCAACAGCGAATTGCTTATTAAGCTGGATGTTAAAGATTTCTTTCCTAGCGTGAACTGGCGCCGTGTCAAAGGTGTATTCCGTCATGCCGGCTATCCAGAGCAAATTGCTACCCTATTGGCACTGCTGTGTACCGAATCACCCCGACAAGTGGTGCAGCAAGATGGCGTCACCTATTATGTCGCATTGGGTGATAGAGCCTTGCCACAAGGCGCTCCTACCAGTCCAGCATTAACGAACATCGTCTGCTTAAATTTAGATCGTCGCTTGACGGGTCTAGCAGAAGAGTTGGGGCTGCGTTATAGCCGTTACGCCGATGATTTAACCTTTAGTGTGCCCGCTATTGAGGAGGTTAAATCCAAACCAAAGGCTAAAATTAGCACCACAAAAAAACAAGCCGATACGCAGCACAATAAATTAATTGGTCAATTGCTCGGCTCAGTCCATAAGATATTACGCGAAGAAGGGTTTGCGTTGAATAATGATAAAACGCGCGTGATTCGTAAAGGCAATCAGCAACAAGTGACAGGCATGGTGGTCAATGGACAAGGCGTACCTAGGGTATCTCGTCAAATCAAAAAATATTGCGAGCGGCCGTTCACAACCTAGAGAAAGGCAGACAATTGCGCGCGGATGAGACTTTAAATACGCTATCAGGATATGCCGCTTGGATAGCTTCGGCAGAGCCTGATCTGGGACATAACTATCTGACTAGAATCGAGCGTTTGCAAGTACAGCAAGAGACACCTGCATAGATATTTCTTTATAGTTATAAAAAATGAGTATTAGAAAATCCCATTTCTAATACTCATTTAAGTGAAGCATATCAGTACAGAGCTATTTTACCCAAAACGTTATTTTCATCACACCAGCAAGAACGGTGCAGTACCGCTGTCCTTTGATTGAGCAACGTCATATGGCGTACCTTGAGCGACAATCACGCCGCCCGCGTCCCCTGCTCCTGGCCCAATATCAATAATCCAATCGCTGTTGCTAGCCACTTGCATATCATGCTCAACCATAATGACAGTATTGCCCGCATCGACGAGACCATTTAACTGCGTCATGAGCATCGACACATCAGCAGGATGTAAACCTGTGGTTGGCTCATCCAATATGTATAGGGTGTCGCCTCGCTGTGTGCGTTGCAGCTCAGTGGCAAGTTTAATCCGTTGCGCTTCTCCGCCTGATAACTCGGTGGCAGGCTGACCTAAACGTAAGTAGCCAAGCCCAACTTGCAGCAACGCATCTAATGCACGCAAAATAGGCGCTTCATCAACAAAAAATTCATGAGCTGCTTCCACTGTTAAGTTCAATACTTCGGCGATGTTTTTGTCTCGATAAGTGATTGCCAGCGTTTCCTCGTCATAGCGTTGCCCATGACATACTTGACAAGGCGCATAGACGCTTGGTAGAAACAACAGCTCAACACTGACAAAACCTAAACCTTCGCAATTTGGGCAACGACCTTTGGTCGTATTAAATGAGAACCTGCCAGCATCATAGCCATGAGATTTTGCTTGCTTAGTGGCTGCAAACAGTTTGCGCACATCGTCAAACAGACCCGTATAGGTTGCCAAGTTAGAGCGCGGTGTACGTCCAATTGCTTTTTGATTAATATTAATGAGACGTCGGACATGCTCCATGCCAGCGACGATTTCACCGCCAGTTACTGACTCAAGCTCCTGCTCAAGTAAGTCCGCTTCACCGACAGGCGCTTCTGTAACTGTCTTCTGCCCCAACGCTTCATTGATAAGCTCTACCAATGCTTGGCTGACGAGACTTGATTTGCCTGAGCCTGAGACCCCTGTAACGCTGGTCATGACCCCAAGCGGAAACTCAACGTCTAATCCTGTGATATTGTTTCGCTCGATGTTAGCAAGCTTAAGCCACTCTGTCGGCTGCCTCGTGCTAGATTTTGACTTCGCGTTAGACGTAGTATTGGCAAAGAGATATTGACCAGTATGCGACTGTTCAACCTCACGAAGACCATCTACAGGACCACTATAGACAATCTCGCCACCATGCGTGCCTGCCTTTGGCCCGACATCGACTATCCAATCAGCATGTCTAATGACACTAACGTCATGCTCAACAACAAACACTGAATTCCCAGCTGCGATTAGCTCATCCAATGCCCCTAGCAATGCTTGAGTATCAGCAGGATGTAGACCAGCCGATGGCTCATCAAGGACATAGACTACGCCAAACAACTGCGAGCGAATTTGAGTGGCCAAACGTAATCGTTGTAGTTCACCAGGAGAGAGTGTCGGTGTGGTACGCTCAAGTGAGAGATAGCCTAACCCTAACCTTGTTAGCGCTTCAACACGAGAGAGAATATCACTGGCGATACGCTGGGCAACGATGGCTTTCTCGTGGTTTGGCATGTCATCAGTTACCTTAGTCCGCGCTGTTTTTTCCAGTTTTTCCGCCATTTCAGTCAGTGTTAGCTGTGATAGCTCTCCGATATCGAGTCCTGCAAACTTAACCGATAGCGATTCTTTCTTTAGTTTCTTGCCATGACATTCAGGGCACTCAGATATCTGCATAAACTGCGAGACGCGTTTTTTGGTACGCGGGCTCTGAGTGGTAGCAAAAGAGTGCAAAATGAAGTTTTTGGCACTGGTAAAAGTACCCATATAGTTTGGCTTTTCGCCCTTCTCAATCGCATCGCGTGTTTGTTCGATGTTGTATTCAGGATAGACAGGTACCGTCGGTGTATCATCTGTAAACAAAATCCAATCACGTGTTTTTTTCGGCAGTGTGTGCCATGGTTTATCGATATCATAGCCTAATGTGGTCAATATACGACTGAGGTTTTGTCCTTGCCACGCTGGTGGCCAAGCTGCAATCGCCCGCTCACGGATGGTCTTGGTATTGTCTGGCACCAACAGCTTTTCAGTGACTTCAAAGACACGGCCGATACCTGAGCAAGTCGGACAAGCGCCATCTGGGGTGTTGGGAGAGAATGCATCAGCGTATAGAATCTCTTGATCTGCGGGATACTCTCCTGCTCGTGAGTACAGCATACGCAGGCCATTGGATATCGTCGTAACGCTACCCACAGACGAGCGCACTGAAGGCGTACCCCGCTTCTGCTGTAAAGCGACTGCTGGTGGTAACCCTTCTATAGAATCAACGTCTGGCTCATCGACCTGATCAATGAGTCGTCTGGCATAAGGCGATACAGAATCAAGATAACGGCGTTGTGACTCGGCAAATAGTGTACCGAATGCTAATGACGACTTGCCTGAGCCTGAGATACCAGTAAAGACCACCAAGGCATTACGAGGTAAGTCAACATCAACGTTCTTCAAATTGTGTACGCGCGCACCTCTGACCTGAATATTATCTTGGTCAGGGTTATAAAGGGTATTTCTCACTGTGCTTGTTTTACTTGTTTTTTCTTCTAATTTTTCTGAATTTGCCATAGCGTTATTGTTCCTATCGAATCGTTGTTTATTCCTAACGTGCTTAGTTTTCTTTACTTGATTAGTTGTCTTTATTTAATTAGCAGAAAGGTTAACACGTACTCATGTGTGGCCATGGCTAGGCTTACATATCAATAGCATAGATAGACAAAACGATAACTCAAGTCACCCAATCATTAATAATAAAAAACCCGCATCAAGGCGGGTTTTGTTTAGCAAGAACTGAAAATTTAGACATTAAGACACAACCAAGCGCATCAATTGGGTGCTGATATAACCACCAAATGTCCCTACTGCGTAACCTAAAATACCCAAGAACACGCCAACAGGCGCTAGCGATGGATGAAAAGCTGTGGCGACAATCGGTGCAGAAGAAGCACCGCCCGTATTGGCATTAGAGCCAACTGCCAAAAGAAGAACGGTGCTCGAATGATTCTAGCAACGGCAAATATGATAACGACATGGATGCTCATCCATAGTAAACCGATAAGCAATAGTCGCCACTGTGAGACGATTCCAGCCAGATTGATTTGCATACCAATAGCAGCAATCAATATAAAGATAAATACGGTGCCGATTTTTGATGCACCCACATGGTCAAGCCGACGAATCTTAGTAAATGAAAAGATGACGCCTATTAAAGTGATAATTACCACCATCCAAAAGAACGAGCTGGCAAAGCTATACTGAACGGCCCAACTATAAGGGGCAAAGAAATCTGCAATCTGGCCACCGACAAAGTGCGCCACTCCGACCATGGCAAAGCATAAACCAAACATCACCATCAAATCATTAATGGTTGCTGGGCGGGCATGATCACGCTCATAGCTTTCAACTGCTTTGACTACTTTATCAATGCTACTGGTATCCGCGCGTAAAAAACGGTCTATCTTGTCGCTATGTTTCGCCATTAATAAAATAGCCAGCAGCCACAATGAGGCATTGGTGGTATCGACCAAAATCATCATACCAAACAAATCATCACTGACCCCAAACAGCTCTTTCATCGCTGCTTGGTTGGCCGCGCCGCCTATCCAACTACCTGCTACAGCAGAAAACCCACGCCATAAAGTATCATCGGTAAACATCGCAGGCGATATCCACTTAGCGACTCCCAAACTGATCGGGCCACTGATGACGATAGCAATACTGGCAGCAAAAAACATCGCGATTGCTTTCCAGCCTAAGCCCAGTATTTTAGGCACATCCATGGACAAGGTCATCAACAGCAAACTTGCTGGCAGTAAGTAAGTGGCAGTAAAACCATAAATCTGCGAACCAATACCATCGGCAAACACGCCTAAGCTATTTAGAGTAGCTGGTATAAAGCAGCAAAGCACAATACCAGGCAATATGGCATAAAATCGACGCCAAAATTTACCCGGTAAGCCTTGGGTATAAAAAACCAGACCAATAATGGCCATGATGATGCCAAAGGCTAATGGCAAATTATCAATTGCTAAGTTTGAGGTGGCAGGCATCAAGGCGCTCCAAGAGTTACAACGGGCAAAAGTAAATCAGTATAGACAAGGCAAAAAACTCCTGCAAGCAGCCATCGACTATTAGCTAGGATTTGCCGAGTAGTATTTGACGGAATAAATAGCAAGGTAACGGTTAGGCAAGTAAGGGCATAAAGTAATCATGGCGCAATATAAAACAGGTAAACACAAAAAAGCCAGATAACAAGTATCTGGCTTTTTCAATGCTATCTTTAGACGATTAATGAATCAATGATTTTAATCGTCAAATATAGCTGTATTACGAGTTGTTACCACGGTTGCCGCCGTTTGGACGACCTTGGCCACGGCTGTCAGAACGACCAGCTGGACGACCTTGGCTGCCGCTTGGACGACCGCGACCAGTTGCAGCACGCTCACCACGTGGAACGCCATTGCTATCACCGCGGCTTGGGCCACCAGTGCGCTTGCCTTGATACGGCTTGCCACCTGAACGCTCATTTGGTTTGCCTGACGTGTCACGTGGCTTACCTTGATAACCGCTGTCATTGCTAGCGCGTTGACCAGTGTTGCTATCGCTTGAACGACCACGACCTTGACCACCACCGCTAGATTTACCAGCATAGCCACCGCCTGAACGACCACGGCCTTGACCGCCACCGCCGTTAGAACGACCACGGCCACGGCCACGACCATTACCTTTGTTTTCGCTAGGTACGTAAGTTTTCTTAGGCTCCATACCTTCGATAACACATACTTCCATTTTGCGATCTAAATAACGGTTGATAGCGTTAAGCTGTGGACGATCATCCATGCTACATAGGCTGATAGCAACACCAGTACGACCAGCACGACCACAACGACCGATACGATGGACGTAATCTTCAGTCTGACGCGGCAAGTCATAGTTGATAACGTGCGAGATAGCTGGGATATCTAGACCACGAGCAGCAACGTCAGTCGCTACTAGGATTTTTACTTTACCATTACGCAAGTCTTGAACGATACGGTTACGCTTGCTCTGTGGCAAGTCACCATGTAGGAAGCTTGCTTTATGGCCTGCTTCTTGTAACTGTTTAGCCAGTTTTTCAGTGCTACGTTTGGTAGCAGCAAAGATAATGATTTGTTCCATATCTTGTTGGCAAACGATTTTGTCAAGTAAACGGTTTTTGTGATCAAAATCATCACAGTAGTACACTTTTTCTTCGATGTGTGCAGATTCTACTTTGATTGATACGCGCTCAGGGTTCTTAGTGAAACTGGCAGCGATTTTACCTACTGGGCCATCCCAAGTTGCTGAACACATGATCGTTTGACGATCGATTGGCGCTGCACGAAGGATGTCACTGATGTCATCAGCAAAACCCATGTCTAGCATACGGTCAGCTTCGTCAAGTACCAATACTTCTAGGTTTGACAAATCAACGCGACCTGCATTGATATGGTCAAGTAGACGACCAGGAGTTGCAACGATTACTTGAACGCCCTTTTTCAAAGCAGTGATCTGACCGTTGTATGGTGCGCCGCCAACTAGTGGTACACAAAATAGACCGCGCATATCTTTAGAATAAGTGCGAACGCTGTCATGTACTTGCTGAGCAAGTTCACGCGTTGGCGTTAGGATAAGTGCTTTGGTTAGTTTGTCAAAGCTAGTCGCACGGCTCAAACGGTCAAGTACAGGGATAACGAAAGCCGCTGTTTTACCACTACCCGTTTGCGCTGACAATAAAAGGTCACGACCGGCTAGAGCAAAAGGAATGGCTTGTTCTTGAATAGGGGTTGGATTGGTATAGCCACTGCGATCAAGGGCAGTAAGAATTGGCTTAGCAATGCCAAGATCAGTAAAAGTGATTTTGTTTTCTTCAGTGGCGTCAGTAGCAGCCGCTTGAGTATTGTTATCAGTATTTGGAGTGTCAGTGCTTTCGATGATGCCGTTTTCAGCGGCGATTGCAGATAAGATGTCAGTCATAAGAATCCTTGGTAAGTATAAGTTGCTGTAAATTCAGCAAACTTGATGCATACCACTGATAACCGTTCACCACGCTGCTCTTATTAGCATTACCGAGCAATATAAAATTGTCGATAATTAGAAACCAAGCCAATAGAGCTTAGCGTCTTTATAATAAATGCGTTCGTGCTGTCTGACGTATTTTGGTGGTAGTGCCGAGTGTCTTATCCTTGCTTGATATACGCTCATTATCAATGCTTTGTCCAAAGCAGATAAAGGCAAACAGCAACCAATCTAGACCCTAGTTATAGGCCAGTAGATAAGATATGAGTCAAAAATAACTGATATTTTTAAAGGTTATTTAAGTACACAAAATCATCGGCAACAATTACTTATGGTCATCCTAGACCCAAAATCGCAGGCGATGTTATCAATCTCATAATTCACGAAAGCCTAAGCTAACGTGGCGACGCAGTATAGCACAATAAAAAATATATGTACCTATTTCTTCAATTACTGAGTAAATAAGCACTAACAGTGTTGATAATAAACAAGTTTAGTTGTTTTATTTAATAACTACAGCAGAATTGAATAACTAAAGCAAATGAGCTACTCACTATTTATCTATCGTACTACTTTGACTTCTGTTACATAAGTAGGTAGCTGCCATGCCCCGCCCGCCTCGATTAAGCGGCAAAGTCCAGTGGTGCTTTCATGGCTTTTTTCAAATGCACGGCCCGTCCATAGCCAATCGGTTTTGCTCATGCAATCACCGATGCCGCGACCTTTTTGTACAGAGGTAAGCTTGCCTTTATCGTAGCCAGTAGCATTGGTCGTAACCAACGTTGGCTTATAAGGTTTACTATCATTGAGCACCCAAACCCCTGCTCCAGCGTTATAAGCGCCTGTCCAGCACTCATGCTGTGCCAACAGCTGAGAGCCATTTAGACGACTGATACGCCAAGGTGATTTGTCTGAAAGATTGGGACAAACGCTGTCTGCATCTTTCATTGTGCCTTTTACCAACGCTGCCAACTGAGAGGACCTCATTACAAACTTTTTGTCATTACCATCGTCCGCTTTGGCGCTTGGAACGATGAACTGCAGTACTGGCGCGGCTTTGGGAGGTAATATACCGCCACTAGATTTAGCAGCATCGTCATTTTTGATAAAAGCACTGGATGTACCAACGCGACCTTGGAACTCATCGGCTTTTAGCATAGCAGCACTGGCACCTTTGTCAGAGAGCTGCCAACGTGAATTGCGCAAGGCCAACGTAATCTTACTAGATTTGGTCAACGCCTCTAACAATGCAGTTACCTGCGCTTGAGTAAGCTCAGCGTTACCTGCAGCGGCTGAATATGGCTTCGTCTCACCATAATCCTTGTCATTAATAAACAACGAGATGCGATGACGATTACCGAGCTGCATTAGGGCTTTAGACGAGCTGTCCTTTGCCCCGCCAAGCTTTACTTTACCATCCACGCCAGCATTCGCACCTGCGCGGCGTACGAGCAATATAGAAACCGGGAACTCGCTGTTATTCTCTGCTTGATACCCTGCCAGCCGGCATGTACGCGTATTATCACAAGCGACTTGCCAGTCTTGACTGGTAAACTCAGTCGATGTACTGGCCATACTGGTGGTACTAAATAAAGCTGTGCTAAGCGCTGCAAGTACAGGCAGTAATATTTTATTTTTTATCATATAGGTGGGTTGTTCTTTTATTTTTTAGGTATGTTTTCTGAGTAATACTCTACAATGATGTTTTTGGGATTTTTATTAGACTGGGCACTGTTTTTATAGCTATTGTCATCATACTTATTATCGTCATAGATAATGCCTGACCTACTAACACCAGTTAAATCAGCGCCTCTTGATAGCGACATATCGTTTATATAATTATTGTCTTTCATAATCATCACCTTTCAGTAGAAGAAGTATAAACACCTGTCTATTGTAATGGTGCCCGGCTATCTTAACGCACTAGTGTTTCTATCTGTTGTACTAATGTATCATTGTGTAAAGACAAAAGAAAGACCTAGCATACATTATATTCATTTTTATGAATATAAGTAAAAAGGCTGATAAGCTATTTGCTTATCAGCCTTGCTGCTGTGTTTAAGGTTTATTTATGCTTAAAATGTACTGTTAGATCTAAACTGTATTGAGTACTTAGTTTAGTCGATTGGTTTTAGCTCTAGCGCTACTGCACGTTTAACCGCAGGACGTTCAGCGATTTTCTTAGCCCAACGCTGCAAGTGTTTATAGTCTTCTACTTGTAAAAATTCTGCCGCGTCATAGAGCTTACCTAGTGCCAACTGACCATACCAAGACCAGACAATCATATCCGCAATGTTGTAATCAGATTCATCATTGCCGCACAGGTACTCATGATCTTTCAGATGCGTATCTAATACATCGAGCTGGCGCTTGGTTTCCATCGTATAGCGGTTGATTGGATACTCTAGAGGTTCAGGCGCATATGCATAAAAGTGCCCAAAGCCGCCACCTAAGAAAGGCGCGCTACCCATTTGCCACATAATCCAAGACAGACAATCTGCTCGCGCTTTACCAGTAGCCAGTGGCAGGAACTTATCAAACTTTTCTGCTAGATACATTAAGATTGCGCCCGACTCAAACAGTGCTATCGGCTCGCCTGCTGTATCAGTAGAATGATCGACCAAAGCTGGAATCTTTGAATTAGGGTTTATCTCTACGAACCCTGAGCCAAACTGCTCACCTTTAGAAATATCGATTTTGTAGGCATCATATGCTGCCCCATCAATACCAAGCTCTGCCAGCTCTTCTAATAGTATGTTTACCTTGACACCATTTGGTGTATTTAACGAGTACAGCTGTAACGGAGCATCACCAACGGGCAGCTCTTTATCATAGCGAGCTCCAGACGTTGGACTATTAATACTAGCAAACTTACCGCCGTTGTCTTTATCTTGCGTCCAAACTTTTGGTGGTACGTATTTATTATTATCTTGACTCATAATTTATCCTCGGTTTGTATTTATGACTGCCGCGAAGGTTTACTATAACGAGAACTCATAACGATATTAAAGTCCTCTCTTGTAATCAATGTTGTGTTTCTACTGCTAAAATAAAGAGAGATACGCTATTAGCACTGAGCAATTTCTTTGTCATATTTCGCCTCTTTAGCTGTCTGTTAGCTACCTTTCGCATCGTTGCTCTTATATAAGTTATCTTATATCAGTTACTTTGAGTCACTTTTATTATAAGCCAGGCTTTCTTATACTACTCAGCTTGCATAGTGATCTGCTCGCAAATCCGCTATTTTCTTATTCCATAACGAGACGTTCAATGGGACTCACATGGTAACGCTCACCCCGACTCAAGATAAATATCTGCCTTACGTACTAGCGGTAGCGCTATTTATGCAAATTTTAGACGCTACTATTTTGAACACCTCGTTGCCACAAATGGCGCAAGCACTGGGTGAGTCACCACTAAAAATGCAGTGGGCAGTCATCAGCTATGCATTGACCCTAGCGATTTTTATCCCTATCAGTGGTTTTTTAGCGGATAAATATGGCACACGCCGCGTATTTTTATCCGCGATCATCATTTTTTGTGTTGGCTCATTACTGTGCGCGGCGTCGCAAACGTTAGATTTTTTGGTTGCCTCACGTGTGGTACAGGGTATCGGCGGGGCCATGATGACGCCTGTCGCTCGTTTGATATTGGTTAAGTCTTATCCGCGCAATAAACTGCTCACTGTGATGAATTTCGCTGTGATACCTGCATTGGTTGCACCATTAGTCGGTCCAGTATTGGGTGGCTATATCGTGCAATATGCCAGCTGGCATTGGATATTTTTGATCAATATACCGATGGGTGTGGCAGGTTTTATTATGGGCAAAAAACTGGTTCCAGCGCTATTTGAAGATACCAAGCGTCTTGATTGGACAGGGTTTGTATTGTTTGCTGCCGCTGCTTGCGGGTTCACACTGGCTGTCGAGTTTGGTTCACAGATAGGTCGCGGGGTTTATGGGTTGTTGCTTGGGTTGGCCGCAAGTCTATTGATCGGCGCGTATGTCTGGCATGCCAAACGGCGAACAGCTCCCCTGTTTCCACTCAGCTTGTTTGATATTCGCACCTTTCGAATCGGTATTACAGGCAACTTGTTTACGCGGCTTGGTATCAGTGCCGTGCCCTTTTTGCTGCCCTTATTACTACAAGTGGTGTTTGAGTACTCACCTTCGCAGGCAGGTTGGCTACTTGCCCCGATTGCGGTTGGTGCTATAGGTATTAAACCTTGGGTTAGCAAGATTATTCAGCGGTTTAGCTATCGTAAGGTGCTGGTCTACAATACCTTGTTTATGGGTTCGCTTATCATTGTGCTAGCGCAGTTTAATGATGCCTCGCAGTGGCTATGGTTTATACCCATCCTGACCATCATGGGTGCCTGTAACTCCATGCAGTTCAGTGCGATGAATACGATTACTATTGGCGATTTACAGGGCACACAGACTAGTAGCGGTAATAGCTTAATGGCGGTCAATCAGCAGTTGGCGATTAGCTTTGGTATTGCGTTCGGTGCTGCTGTGTTGAATCTATTACGTGAGCGTCTACAGATGGATACGTTAGTAGCGTTCCAAACCACTTATTGGATATTGGGCATTTTGACCATTCTCTCGGGGCTGTATTTTTTACGTCTAAAACCTGAGGATGGCCGCGGTTTATACTAGGGTGTGTCTTCAATCGAGATAAGCTTTCTATTGAGTGAGATTTTACGTACGGCAAGTCTCTATTCTATATAACCGAAACGTTAAAAATAGCTTATCTATAGACAGAAAAAGCCAGTATGCGATTGGATTATCAATCTCATACTGGCTTTTTTATTATGACTTACATTAATAGCAAATACTATTATGCGTCATCATCACTCATTTGCGATTGGATGTAGCGTTCTACACCAATACTCTTGATTAAGTCCTGCTGCGTCTCTAACCAGTCTTCATACTCTTCATTGCCATCTTTTAGCGTGACTAATAGCTGGCGAGAGACATAGTCAGACTTTGTCTCACATAAGGTGACAGCATCAGTAATAATATCGAACTTTTGTCTCTCAAGGCGTAGGTTGCACTCAATGATTTCTGGTACATCTTCGCCAACCAATACTTTGCCCAGTTCTTGCAAGTTTGGCAAACCGCCTAGCAATAAAATACGAGCGATTAGGTCGTCTGACCATTTCATCTCAGCAATAGATTGCTTATATAATGAGTCATTAAGCGCTTCTAGCCCCCAATGACGTGCAATACGTGCATGCAAAAAATACTGGTTGATGGCAATCAATGACTGCCCAAGTACTTTGTTTAACGCGCGAATAACTTCTTTATCCCCTGTCATTATCTTTCTCCCTTAATCTCTATTATTTATGCTAAATACTGTGAATGCTATTCATACGTAGGATGATATCAGACAATATTAGGAGTGACTTCAGCCATTTGGCTTTGTAGGTAATTCGGTAGACCAATCATGTCGATGAGACGGAGCTGCTGCTCAAGCCAATGCGCATGGTCTTCTTCGGTGTCTTTCAATTGCTCGACCAACATCTCACGCGTGACATAGTCATGCTCTGCTTCGCAAAGTGCGATGCCTTCTTTTAGATGCTTTTGTACTTGGTACTCTAAATCTAGGTCAAACTGCAACATCTCAGGGACAGTCGCACCAATATGGATAGCGTCGACCGACATCTTTGGCGTGCCACTCAACATCAAGATACGGCGAATGATATTCTGTGCGTGTAGCGTTTCGTCTTCCATTTCATGATGGATACGATCGTACAACTTGCCATAGTGCCACTCAGCGTACATCTCTGAATGAATAAAATATTGGTCACGAGCGGCAAGCTCACCACCTAGTAAGAAATTCAAATAATCAATGACTTTCTGGCTACCTATCATAACGCGTACTCCCCTATTTATTTTTACCGATCACCATACATCCACAATTTATCATATAAGGATAGCATAATTGGCAAACTGATCAGTAAAATCAAAATCAATAAAATGGCTTCTAATCTTAGGTAAATATAGTAGCATACAGGCGCAGTATAGGGTGTAACGTTATGAACTAAGAATAAGATGCTAATCGAGAATCATAATTAGCTACAACTAGTATTGATATGTGTTATGTAACATGTTGGCGTTTGAGTGAGATTATATGGACGCTTGCACCCGACCCTTTAGGTATAATAAAGTTAGATGCAGAATATTGAATATATTTTATCGTATTATATTATAAGTTATATAATTGATAATATTTAAACAGCGTATGCTAGATTGTCGAGTTTTGCATGGTGTTCGTCTAGGTAGTCATTGACCATCGGCTCACAACAGCCACAGCACGTTGCTACATCGAGCGTATCTTTTAGACCATCGAGCGTATCAACACCTGCAGCAATAGCTGCTTTGATTTGCTTTTCTTTTACGTTGTTGCAGATACATACGTACATGGATTGGCTCCTCGGGATACCACTATTCGATAATGACAGCATACGACACTTATATAAAAACCTTTGTGATAAGTGTCATTGATAAACGGATAATTTACTGTTTTTTAGCAATGAAAACTTAGTCGTTGAAATCACGTTTATCGCTTGCAGTATAATAACGATAATTATTATCATTTTCAATCACATTCGATATATTTATTTTTCGAGACAGTATCCTTATATTACAGGCAGTTCATTTATGTAAGTGGATATAAGTGTGCGTGTAACCGAATATTGTCAAAGGTAGTGAATTGACGATGAACTGTAAATTTGATTATTTTTTAATCGATTTTGTAGATAACTGCTGTTATATTGAACCCCTATTAACGAAGCCCATTGGAATTCACCTATGTCTGATAATAATTTTACGATACGACCTATCGATTTATTCAAAGTCCTATCTGATCCGACACGTCTAAAAATATTTCAAATTCTTTTTAAAAAAGAAGCACGTTGCGTGGGTGATTTGGTAGATATGCTTGACCAGCCACAACCAACGATATCACGCCACCTAAACCATTTGAAAAAACTGGGTATTTTGAGCTGTGTACGTGATGGTACTTGGATGTGGTATGAGGTCGCTGATGATTTACCAGATTGGTGTCAAGATATCTTAGACATCACCTACGAGCAAATCACTCCTAGAGGAACTAGTAGAGATGTATCGGATCTTGCTTAGATACTATTGTCCGCTTGGATTTTTGGCTCATTGACTGCGCTTTGTAAAAAGCATTTGAGCCAATAGATCCGCAGCAATGCGCAGACCAAAAAGACCTACTCTCGTAGGTCTTTTTTGGCTTAAATGTTGATAATAATGTTGATGATTTGACTTAAATTGCGCTAGATCAAATGCTTATACAAGATCTAAGAAATCGCTGATAAAGGCGTTGGCTGGCTGGTGTATCAGCTCCTCTGACGTGCCTACCTGCTCTACTCGGCCTTGATTCATCACGACGATCTCATCTGATACCGCACGTGCTTCTTCTTGATCATGCGTTACCATGATACTGGTGATACCAAGCTCGTGATGGATGTTTTTTAGCCATGTGCGCAGCTCTTTACGGACTTTGGCATCTAGTGCACCAAACGGCTCATCTAGCAGCAGTAGCTTCGGTTTAACAGCAAGTGCACGTGCTAGCGCAATGCGTTGGCGCTGACCACCTGATAGCTGATGTGGATAAGCATTGGCAACTTGTGGTAGCTGTACGAGGTCTAAGAGCTCTGCCACACGCTTATTGATATCAGCTTTGCTCGGGCGTTCGTTTTTTGGCAACAAGGTCAATCCAAAGGCCACATTGTCCGCGATGTTCTTATGGCGAAACAGCGCATAATGCTGAAACATAAAGCCAATATGGCGCTTTTGGACTGGGGTATTGGTCACATCCAGCTCATCAAACAATACCTGTCCTGAGTCAGCATATTCCAGACCCGCGATAATACGTAGCAAAGTGGTCTTACCGCAGCCTGACGGGCCTAGTAACGTCGTCAGTTTGCCAGTCGGCACCGTGATATTGATATTGTCTAAAGCGGTAAAATTGCCGAATTTTTTATTAACGTTGCGAATCTCAATGCTCATAATCGTATCTCTTATTATATCTTTTGTCGTATCGTGGCAAGTAGCTGAGTAGCGACTGCATCCGTAGTATTAACATCATTTATCAGATAATGGCAGTTATACCTTACCAGTACTGTCCGCACTCGTCGATTCAGTGACGGCAGTGGCGTTAGCACTCACTGGCAGTTCAGGTGCACTGGCGAGCCGCTCAGACTTGGCAAATTTACGCTCTTGTATCTTGGTCATGACTTGCTGAATCAGTAGCGTCACCAAGGCCAATGCAGCCAATATGCTCGATAAGGCAAACGCAGCGGTAAAGTTATAATCGTTATAGGCAATCTCAACCAATAGCGGCATGGTGTTGGTCTCGCCGCGAATGTGACCAGATACCACGCTGACCGCACCAAACTCACCCATCGCACGGGCATTGGTCAGAATCAAACCGTATAGCAGCGCCCATTTTATATTAGGCAATGTCACATGCCAAAATGTTTGCCAGCCAGTCGCACCTAAGGTTAACGCTGCTTGCTCTTCAGAGTCGCCTTGAGTCTGCATCAATGGAATCAGCTCACGCGCAACAAAAGGAAAGGTCACAAACAACGTTGCCAAAATGATACCAGGCACCGCATAGATCACTTGGAAACCCATGCTCTCAAGCCAGCCGCCGATAGTAGAGTTCAGTCCAAACAGCAGCACAAACATCAAACCTGCAACCACTGGCGATACCGAAAATGGCAAATCAAGCAAAGTGGTGACCAGCTGCTTACCTTTAAACTGATAACGCGTGACAAGCCATGCAATCGCAATGCCCATTACCATATTAATTGGTAAGACAATTCCTGCCGTGATGAGCGTTAGCTTGATGGCTTGTAAAGCTTCAGGATCGACCAGCGAGGCGATATATAACTGCCAACCATTTTTAAAGGCTTCGTAAAACACAGCTAGTAATGGAATGACCAACATGACAATCATGAATAGCACAGCAATGGCAATAAAGGTACGGCGTATCCATGGCGTATCTTTGGTCGCAGCATTGCTTTGGTAGTCATAGCTATTAGATATTTGCATATTAGCGAGCTCCTACACGGCGCGACAGTTTCCACTGCATGATATTAATGGTCAATAAGATGACAAATGATATGAGTAGCATAAATAATGCCACCGCAGAAGCACCTTGAATATCAAACTGCTCAAGTTTACTAATAATGATAAGCGGCAAAATTTCAGACTGCATCGGAATATTACCCGCGATAAAGATAACCGATCCATACTCGCCAGTGGCACGAGCAAACATCATACCTGCACCCATCAGCAAGGCTGGCAATAACTCTGGCAAAATTACTTTACGAAAAGTCGTCAAACGATTAGCGCCCAATACCGCCGCAGCTTCTTCAAACTCAACAGATAGCTCAGCGAGTACGGGCTGTACCGCGCGGACAATAAAGGGGAAGCTCACCACAACCAGTGCTAGCCAAATACCTATTGGCGTAAAGGCAACCTGAATATCGAACTTGGCAAACCATTGACCAATCAAACCATTAGGTGCATATAAAGTGGCAAGCGAGATACCTGTAACAGCGGTTGGTAGTGCAAACGGCAGATCGACTAAGGCATTAATCAGTGACTTGCCCCAAAACTCATAGCGGACAAGCACCCATGCCACCAACGTACCAAATACCATATTGGTCAACATCGCCAAAAACGACATCCATAAGCTCAGCTTGATAGCGGCAGTAACTTGTGGCTGGGTAATGGTTTCCCAAAAGCCAGTCCAACCCATCTGCGTCGTGGTATAGGCCATCATGGCAAACGGTAGTACCACCAATAACGACAGGCTAAAGACAGTAATACCCATGCTCAGACCGAACCCGGGTAGCACATTGCGCTGACGCAAACGGGTCAGCCAACCTTTTTATTGCCGGGCTTACTGGCAGAAGAAGATGTTGCACTCATAGTGATGTCCTATTGCCTAACTGATGGTACTTAGCGAGGGTGCTCACTGTAAGACCATTATTACCATTGTTATCAAAATTATTATTGGTCGGCTTATGATATAAAGGACATAGTGCGTACGACCATGTCCTTTATGGGGTGCTTCATGACTGACTGTACGATTAACTGAGCTAATCCGTTTCAGTGTTTAGCGCAGTAGCTAATCTAAGTACTTAGCTCGCGATTACTGAGGCGCGTTAATTGCCAATTGGTCAAATACACCGCCATCACTGAAGTAAGTGCTCATGATCTCATCCCAAGTACCAAAGGCATCATTCGGGCGGAAAGTCTCAACAGGCGGTAATTTGTCACCGTTTTTATCAAGCACGCTCTTAACGCTAGGACGTAGATATAGATCAGCGGCTAGTTGCTGAGCCGGCTCACTCCATAAGTAATCAAGATACGCTTTGGCAGCATCTGTAGTGCCTTTTTTGTCTGTTACCGTCTTCACAACTGCCACAGGGCTTTCTGACTTAATCGAGTATTTTGGATAAACGATGTCTACTTGACCAGCACCAAAATCAGTCGCTGCAAGGTTGGCTTCATTTTCAAACGTGACCAATACATCACCGATACCGCGCTGTACGAAAGTTGTCGTTGCTGCACGTCCGCCGTTTTCATAGACTTTGACATTTTTTAGCATGTCTTTGACGTAGCCTTTAGCTTTCGTTTCATCTTTATTAAAAGCATGTAGACCATAACCGTATGCACCTAAGAACGCATAACGACCGTTACCTGTGACCTTTGGATTGGCCATGACAATCTCAACACCATCTTTGGTTAAGTCTTCCCAGTCTTTGATGTTTTTTGGATTGTCTTTACGCACCAAGAATACAATCGTACTGGTAAAAGGAACCGCGTTGTCTGGGAATTTGCTTTCCCAATCTGACTCAACCAAGCCTTTCTTCTCAAGCAGCTCAATATCAGACCCTTGGTTCATGGTGGCAACATCCGCTTGCAGACCATTGGCCACAGACAATGCTTGCTTACTTGAGCCGCCATGTGACTGTTTGATTAGGATATTGCTGTCTGGGTTCTCAGCTTTGTAATGCTCGACAAACAACGGGTTGTAATCTTTATAGAAATCACGTGCCACATCGTATGAGACATTAAGTAGCTCGATATTTTGCCCTTCTGTCGTCGCTGAACCATCAGCTGCGGCCTCAGTAGTCTCACTGTTGCTACAGCCAGCTAGACCAAGGGTCAAAGCAACGCCAGCAATACTCAAGGCACTAAGAGTTTTACTTTTCTGTTGATAACGAGCTACGTCTGTCATAAATACCTCAAAGATGTCTGTTGTGTAATGCAAGTATGCTAACAGCGCCATCTTATTATGTTTAATGATGAATATGCGTATGTTATTGCCAAAAGGGAATAACCAGTAAACAAAGCTAGACATATCAATAAGTTGTTAAAAGAATCTATATGTATAACCGACTGTTTGTTTATTGATGGTTTTAATACTGGCATGCGCCCTATCTATCTTGTCCACGTTTCATTGAAAGCAGCTAAGATAGATAGTTCTATAAATCAAAAATCAATGGCTACTTCGTGGTTGCCAGCTGATCAAAACGGCCACCATCTACAAAGAAAGCATCCATAATCTCTGCCCATGAGCCAAACACAGTCACAGGTTCAAACGTTTCAATATCAGGCAAAATATCTTTGTGAGCAGCTAGGATTTGCTCATCACTTGGACGCATATACATTTTTGCCATGAGCTCTTGGGCAGGCTTATCCCATAAGCCTTTCAAATAAGTACTAGCCGCTTCCGTCTTACCAGACTTTTCAGTCACTGCCGTTACGACCGCTACTGGGTTGGCAATCGTAATCGAATAGCTCGGATATACGATATCAACGTTACCCTTTGCAAATTGCTGTGCAGTCAAATGTGCTTCGTTTTCGGTCGTGATCAGCACATCACCTAGGCCACGCTGAGTAAAGCTGGTCGTCGCAGCGCGCGCGCCATTGTCATAAGTGACCACATTTGCCAGCAGCTTTTTGATAAAGTCATTGGTTTTTACAGGATTTTCATTACTGCTTTCTTTGAATTGGTGCAAGCCATAACCATAGGCGCCTAAGAAGGCATAACGCGCCGTGCCACTGGTTTTCGGGTTCGGGATGACTACATCTATATCATTACGGGCCAAATCTGACCAGTCTTTGATATTTTTGGATTACCAGCGCGAACCAGTAATACCATGGTGCTGGTGTACGGCACGGCATTATTTGGTAGTGCTTGCTGCCAGTCAGCAGCGACTAAGCCTTTTTCCACCAACAGATTCATATCGCTCTCTTGGTTAAAGGTCACCACATCCGCTTGCAAACCATTAGCGACAGAGAGTGCCTGCTTACTAGAGCCGCCATGTGACTGATTAATATTTACTTTGCTATTTGGGTGTGTCTTCTGATAGTCGGTACTGAATAAGGTGTTGTAGTCTTTATAAAAGTCGCGAGACACATCATAGGAAACGTTGAGTAGATTGACATCTTGCGTCTCGCCACTGGCATTATTTGGCGCGTCATCTTGCGTCGCTTCTGTTGGACTGCAGCCTGTTATTATCATCGCTGCTGCGAGCATGCCACTGGTGGCAAGTACACGTGCTTTTACAGGCTTATTATTAGTTGATTGAATGCTAGCAATGCTGATTTGTTGAAATTTTTTTGCATGATGCTCTCGATAAAAGTATTAGAAGCGTTTTGTCAAAATCTTGACCATCATCACAGGGCCTACAATCTTTTGAGTTCGGTTGTCGGGATGATGCAAGCTATGCTAGCAGCATAAATAGCAAACGCTTAGTGACGAATTAGCTTATAGACTAGTGAAGTTGGCATAAGTGATAGGAGCAATCGTTTTGCATCGTTAAGAATAAAATGGGTTGAGTAGTTGCTGACAGGTTTATTAAGTAGACTATGATTTGGGTAGGCTGTACCATTATTTTTACGTCATAAAGTTTGCTGTATCAATGATACTTTCATTATTACGATACTATGCAAACCTTACCCTCCTACTTGACCAAAGGCCCTTATATGAATACTTCATACCATCAATTTCGTTCTATTGTAGGGCTGATAATGATGACCTCTACCCTAGCTGCTTTAACAGGCTTTAATAGCATGTCGCCTACTTCGAATAGCGCTAACCACAGCACGGTTAAATCAGTTGCCAGTACAACATCTGCTTTGTCAGCTATTGAAAGTAATGATTTTGGTGATAATGTCTCAGCAGACAAATTTTCAAGAGATAAAGTTTCAACAAACAAGGTTTCAGCGGATTACGCTACTGCCGACTACGACAAACGAGCACAAGGCTATGATTGGGTTGGCGTGATGGTACGAGCAGAGAGTGATCGACAGATTGACATTAAAATTCGCTCACGCATCGATATTAAAAAACCTACTTGTCACTTCGATGGTAAGGCAACACTCATGGGGCAAGATACCGCTCACGGTACGATTTTTCAGGCAAAGGTAAATGACAGTACTGCTTTTTTCAATTTAAAGATGATAAGCTCATCATCGACAGCACAGATAAATATGCACTGAACTATTTTTGCTCAGGTGGTGGCTCGCTTGCTGGAGAATATAAAAAGCTGGCAGTAGGTTTGGAGATTTAATAGGCATCGCTAGCATGTGTTAGGACGTGTTTTTCATGTCAAAAGTAGTGATAAAAACAAAAAGGTGCCAGACCATAAGTCTGACACCTTTTTTACGACTGGCTTAGTACAAGTTATTTATACTGATGATCTGTCCTTATACTGCAGATGCACCCATTAATTTAACTTCAGCACGCTCTTCTTTTGCGATGCCGGCATAGTAGTCACGCAAAATCTGTAGTACTTCTGGACGGCTAAAGTTATCTGGTACCTCTTCGTCCTCTGATAGTGCTTTACGCAGCTTAGTACCTGACACTTTAACGTGCTCAGAGGCGTCATGCGGGCAAGTCTTATCAGAGGCCATCGCATTACAAGCGTTACACCAGAACGTCCAGCCAATTTTGAGCGGCTGAGTGATAAGGTCATCTTTACCAACGTGCTCAAAAATCGTTTGCGCATCAAACGCACCGTAGTAATCTCCGACACCCGCATGGTCACGACCAACAATCAGATGGCTACAGCCATAGTTTTGACGGAATAGCGCATGTAGTAGCGCCTCACGTGGGCCAGCATAGCGCATATCTAACGGATAACCTGCTTGGATAACGGTATCTTGTCTAAAGTAGTTATCGATCAAGGTCTTGATGGCTTCTTGACGAACTTCTGCAGGGATGTCGCCAGGTTTCAATGCGCCTAATAATGAATGAATCAACACACCATCACAGATCTCAATCGCAATCTTAGCCAGATACTCATGTGAACGGTGCATTGGATTACGCGTTTGGAATGCAGCCACTGTTTTCCAGCCTTTAGCATCCAAGATTGCGCGCGTTTCTGCTGGCGTTTTGTAGATTTCTGGATATAACGTTGGGAACTCACCTTCGCTAAGCACTTCAACACTACCGGCAATATTGACGGCTTCTTGGTTCAATACTTGCTGTACGCCTGGGTGCTCTGAATCCGTGGTCGTAAATACTTGCTGGCACTCGTGCTCTTTATCGATGGTATAGGTTTCTTCTACCGTCAAGATACCCATGACTTCACCATCTTGAGCGACCAATGCTACTTTGTCACCTTGGCTCAAATTATCCGCAGTCTCTTTTGGCGCAGACAAAGTGATAGGAATTGGCCAAAACAAGCCAGCGTTTTCACCGCTTTGCAGACGCATGTTGTCTACCACGCCCTGCCAGTCCGCTTGATTCATAAAACCATTTAACGGAGTGAAACCGCCGATACCGAACATGATTAAATCACCGCGCTCACGTGAGCTTAAAGTGATGGTCGGTAATGTGCTGGCAAGCTCTAATGCTTGATCGCGTGCTGCACCGTTTAATAATAGTGGCTTAAGCTCTGCACTACCGTGTGGAGGCACCAGCTTTGATTTGAATTGGGATTGGGTTTGGGTTTGGCTTTGAGTTTGAGACATATAGTTATTAAAACCTCTTATAAAAAGAATGGTTGGAAGAGATAAGCAAAAATGCAAAAGCAATTAAATGTACAAAACTGAGAAGAAAGCCGTCGCTAGATAATAAATAGCGTACTAACGATTGGGCATTAAATTTGATACGCATAGGCTACCTAACTTTCGTTATGAAAATTTATGCTGTGTTTGGATATGGATATGTCTGAAAGGAATTTATGTTTCTGGGTACAAGCTTATATGATGTATAGCTGAATTATTTACATTGCGAACGGCAATAAAACCTATTACACACGCAAATCATTTTCGTCGCTGATTTTAAGATTAAAAACAAAACTGAGATTACGTCATGTATCAATATAATTACGCTGACCAGACTTTGGTAGAGGAACGAGTTGCCCAATTTCGCGACCAAACCGAGCGGTTTTTGGCAGGTGAGCTGCCAGAAGAGCAGTTTTTGCCATTGCGGTTGCAAAACGGCCTGTACATCCAGCGTTATGCGCCGATGTTGCGTATCGCCATTCCTTACGGATTGCTTGCCAGCTACCAGTTGCGCAAATTGGCCGAGATTACTCGCAAGTATGATAAAGGCTATGGTCACTTCACGACGCGTACCAATATCCAGCTGAACTGGCCAAAGCTAGAAGATGTGCCAGATATTTTGGCTGAATTAGCCTCAGTACAGATGCATGCCATTCAAACCTCAGGCAACTGTATTCGTAATACCACTACCGATCCATATGCTGGTATCCATAAAGAAGAAATCGCTGACCCACGTCCTTATTGTGAAATTATTCGTCAGTGGTCAACCTTCCACCCTGAGTTTGCTTTTTTGCCACGTAAATTTAAGATTGCTGTGATCGGCACCAATGATGACCGTGCAGCAACCCAAGTACATGATGTCGGTCTACACGTAAAGACCAATGATGAAGGTGAGATCGGTTTTGAAGTACTGGTTGGTGGCGGTCTTGGACGTATTCCTGTCCTCGGTAAAGTTATCAATAAATTCTTGCCGCGTCAGCATCTGCTTAGTTATTTAGACGCCATCTTGCGTGTCTATAACTTGCACGGTCGCCGTGACAAAGGCAGCAAATACAGATCACGTATCAAAATTTTGGTCGAAAGCATGGGCGGTCCAGCGTTTGCTAAATTGGTCAATGCTGAGTGGGAAGCTCATACCAAAGATGGTCCACTTACTTTGACTGATGAGAACTTTGCAACGGCAACTGGTTTCTTTAGTGAGCCTGACTATGCATCATTCGACGCACTACAAGTACAGTCTGAGCTACAACAGCAACTAAACGCTGATAAAGACTTTGCCAATTGGTACAACCAAAACACCGTTGCGCATAAAGTAGCTGGCTATCGTGCCGTGGTTATTTCTCTTAAGGCAGGCTTGGTCGATGGTAAATATGTGCCATCTGGTGATGTTAGTGAATCACAAATGGATGCGCTGGCTGACCTTTCTGACAAATACAGCTTTGGTGAGTTACGGGGTACTTATCAGCAGAATCTAGTATTCGCTGATGTGGAGACCAATAAGCTTTATGAGTTATGGCAGCAACTATCAGAATTGCATTTAGCGCGCGCAAACATCAATACCCTAACGGATATGATTGTCTGCCCAGGTTGGGATTACTGCTCGCTTGCCAATGCGACCACCCACAACATCGCTGAACAAATCGAAAAACAGTTCGATGACTTAGACTATCTATATGACTTGGGTGAGATTCGCCTAAACATGTCTGGCTGTATCAATGCTTGTGCACACCATCATACAGGCGATATTGGTATCTTGGGTGTCGATAAAAAAGGCGAACATTGGTATCAAATTAGTCTTGGCGGTAACTCTAGCGACGATGCCAAACTTGGCAAAATCTTAGGAAAATCTGTGCCTGCTCTTGAGGTTGCCAACACTATACAGCAGATCGTTGATGTCTATGTGGACTTACGTGCCAGCACTGATAATGATGTAGAAAGCTTTGGGCAATTGGTTGAGCGCGTTGGTATTGATCCATTTAAGGAGAAGGTCTATGGCTAATCACCATATTTTGGACAGTCATGGCGTCGATATTGGCAGTCAAGATACATGGCATGTACTTACTACTGATGCACTGCCAGAGAGCATTGTATCGACCAACATTACGTTGCTTGAGCTACTACAAAAACAAGAAAAACCTGACGTGATCGTGCCACTCGTTGATCTATTAGATACGACAGGCGCACAGGCTGGTGGTCTGATTAAAGAAGTTTATGAGCTGATCGTACAGCACAGTAGCCGACTTGGATTATGGGTTACTGCCGATACTGACGCTGATGCATTAGAGGGACTTAGTGAGTTCTTATCAACGCACGCATTGATCGTTATTGACGTGCCTAAGTTCGCTGATGGCCGTCACTTTAGCTTTGCACGTACGCTGCGCCAAATCGGTTACACAGGCGAGATTCGAGTGGCTGGCGCGTTTGGCCGCGATCAAATTGCTTATATGCTACGTGTAGGCGTTGATAGCTTTGTATTGAGCGAGCATGACCTAGAAGCCGATGCTAAGTTTGGCATTGAGCAAGCCTTTACTGCCCTTGCCAGTAGCTATGATGGCCGAAGTACTTCAGATTTACCGATGTTTGCACAATCGTCAGAGACTTCAGTCGCATAGCTGTCGCACTGACTATTAATTTTATAGTAATACCCAATATTTTTAATCAACCCTTTTATATTAACAACAATTAAGGAACGTATTATGAGCCAATTACACCCAAACCTAGACCTTGACCAAGCCAACCAAGACCTGCAAGGTAAGTCACCTGAGCAAATCGTTGAGTGGGCACTGACTCAAGCAAAAACCCAATCATCACGACCAACTTCCGTCCGTATGAATCAGCGATTTTGCATTTGGTTGCCAAACAGCGTCCTGATATCACTGTATTGTGGGTAGACTCAGGTTACAACACTGATGCTACTTATCAGTTTGCCAACAAGCTTATCCATGACTTGAACCTAAACGTTGTTACTTATATTCCTAAGCAAACGGCTGCACACCGTGACGCGACGATGAATGGTATCCCAGGTATCGATAACCCACAGCATGACGAGTTCACTGAGCAAGTTAAACTTGAGCCATTCCGCCGTGCATTAGATGAGCTAAAGCCAGATGTGTGGTTCAATGCTATTCGTAAAGACCAAACTGAGTTCCGCCAAGGTCTTGATGTACTTAGCTTATCAAAAGACGGCGTGCTAAAAGTAGCGCCATTGTTTGAAAAAACAGATGCTGATTTAGACGTATATCTAGAAGAGCATAACTTACCAAACGAGCATGACTACTTTGATCCAACTAAGGTAGAAGAAAGCCGTGAGTGTGGCTTGCATACTCAGCTATAGTAAGGCGCTGACTGTAGCGATTGTTTATTGAACAATGGCTATAGCTATATGAATAAAAAATCCCGCTTGGCTCTTATAGAGTCGTTACGCGGGATTTTTTTGTGCTGTTCTATCTATAGTCAAAAAATCTAAAATGGGTACAAGGCAGTCGACTGCAGATTGTACAAATAGCACCTCTAGGGAGAGTAACGCGGTAGCCTTTTATTAATTCTCTGACTATATATCGAAAACTTACCGCTATTCCTATTACTAGCTAAAATATGAATTAATATCTCAAAAACGAATATGTTAATGCCAATTCACTAGGTGAGAGTGTGCTTGTGATACCTCATAATGGCGGCATTCCTTATACCTTTTATAATAAACAATTAAATATATGGTGACATTATGAACACCTTCCCGCTATTTTTTAAATTAGAAGACCGTAAAGTGCTCATCGTGGGCGGCGGCGAAGTGGCACTGCGTAAAGCGGATTTACTCAGCCGTGCAGGTGCCTGTATCACTATACTTGCACCTGATATCAGCCATGAGCTACAAGCTTTGCTCACTGACAGCAAACATGAATTTATCTATGAGAATTATAATAAAACCTATATGTCAGGCGCACGGGTAATCATTGCCGCGACTGACGATGAGACGCTGAATCACCAAATTCATGCAGATGCGACTGAGCTAAACATTCCAGTCAATGTGGTCGATACGCCGCATTTATGTGACTTTATCTTTCCAGCCATTATCGATCGCAATCCTATCGTGATTGGTATCTCATCAAATGGTAAAGCGCCTGTGCTGGCACGTCTATTACGGGCACGCCTTGAGACGTTAATTCCGCAAGGCTATGGAAAATTAGCCAAGCTGGCAGGTGAATTCCGCAGTGAGGTAAAAGCCAAGATACCGACGCTTACTGGTCGTCGTCAGTTTTGGGAGCGAGCATTTGAAGGTCAGGTTAGTCAGCTCATGTTTGCAGGTAATGAAACTGAAGCGACTGCACAACTGCAAGCTGATTTAGATAGCACTGCCGCTGCTATTCATGATGAAACTCACTCTGATACCCCAGTAAATACAACGCCTACGCTATCAGATGATTCAGATAACAAAGCACCTCCTGTCGGTGAAGTCTATATCGTTGGTGCAGGCCCGGGTGATCCAGAGCTGTTGACCTTTAAAGCCTTGCGTCTAATGCAACAAGCAGATGTGGTGTTTTATGATGCTTTAGTCTCACCGCAAGTTTTAGACTTATGCCGCCGTGACGCTGATAAAGTATTTGTCGGTAAAAAACGCAGCAATCATACAGTTGCGCAATTAGGTATCAATGAGCTACTTGTCAATCATGCCAAACAAGGTCGCCGTGTGGTGCGTTTAAAAGGTGGTGATCCGTTTATCTTTGGACGTGGCGGCGAAGAGATCGAAAGCCTGCGGGCACAGAATGTGCCATATCAAGTCGTTCCAGGTATCACCGCTGCCAATGCCGCTGCTAGCTATGCAGGCATTCCTTTAACTCATCGTGATCATTCACAGTCAGTGCGTTTTGTGACGGGATTTTTGAAAGCTGGTGCACCCAACAGTAACTTTGAAAGCTTCTTAAATACTGATGAGACAGTCGTGTTTTATATGGGTCTGCACTCGCTGGCACGTTTGACTGAAGGCTTGGTTGATGCTGGGCGCAGTAGTGAGACGCCGATTGCTATCGTCTCTAATGCGAGTATGCCCAATCAGCAAGTATTGACCGGTACGCTTGCAACGATTGTTGCCAAGCAAGAGCAAGCACAATTGCCAACGCCTGCCCTCCTCATTATGGGTGACGTGGTCAGCTTACATCATGATTTGGCTTGGTATAATTTGCAAAATCAGCAGCACAGTCAAAACAGCGATGATATAGCTAAAAATTGGTTGCGTGAAGGATCAAGAGGTGAAGCAGTAAAACAACCAATAGACCAACAAGCTCATGCCCTATCGATGGTCGCCAATCTTGCGACGCAGCAAGGAGATGGTCTGGAGCAATTGATTGTTGACTAGCGCTTACTGCTAACCTGCAAAACGATGAGTCTTAAACAAAAAGAAAACCCTACCAGTATATTATTGATAGGGTTTTCTTTTTGCAACAGCGCAAAATGCAACGATTCTTGCTAGAATGAAGACTTTCTACTGCTCACACTTATAGTCTACTTATGCCCATACCTGATGCTAGCTTGCCTTCTTCTTTAACCACGCAAATGAAACCTTTGACCATACTGCATACCTCAGACTGGCACTTGGGGCGACGTCTGTATGGACGTCTTCGTTACGAAGAGTTTGAATCATTCCTGCATTGGCTACAAGACACCATCAGCGCGCAAAAAGTAGACATACTAATTGTTGCGGGTGATATCTTCGACACCATGACCCCAAGCAATAAAGCCCAAGCGTTGTATTATGAGTTTTTGGGTAAGGTCTCACGCTCCTACTGTCAGCATGTGATTATTGTCGCTGGCAATCATGACTCACCAACTTTTTTGGACGCGCCAAGCAATGTGCTTAAATTTTTGAACGTACATGTGATTGGTACTGCTTGTGATGACTTGGACGACGAAGTATTGGTCTTGGGTGATGACGACAACAACCCTCATTGTATTATTGCTGCTGTACCCTATTTGCGCGATCGGGATGTGCGTAGTAGCAGCGCTGGCGAGTCTGCGGATAGCAAAGACGCCAATGTTATCACTGGTATTTGCGAGCATTATGACAATGTTGCAGACATTGCGAAGGCTAAGCAAGCCGACTTAATCAAAACGCATCAGCGATATATTCCTATCGTCGCCACAGGACATCTATTCGCGTCTGGTGGCAAAACAACCGAGGATGATGGTGTACGCGAGCTCTATGTCGGCTCACTAGGTAAAATATCTGCCGATATGTTCAATGATGGCTTTGATTATGTCGCACTTGGACATTTGCACGTGCCGCAGCGCGTTGGCGGTCGTGAGAGTATTCGCTACTCAGGCTCACCCATCGCGATGGGTTTTGGAGAGGCCAAACAACAAAAGCAGATATTACTGGTACAGTTTGGTGCCGCAGAACATTTCAATAACAAAATCTCAGAGCTAAACGTTGCACCTAATAGTATTACTCCTCATGCTATCGATACAGCTGCTGACATTGAAGTCGCCCAAGTGAAAAAATCAGTAGATAAATTAGCAGAAAAAACCGCTGAAAAAGTGGCGACTCAGGAACTGCCTTTCATGGACGACTTGTTCGGCTTTGATGAGCCATTAGAAGATGAGGAAGTTAAAAAATCCACTGTCATAGAAAATACTCCTATTCAGCCTGAGCAATATAAAAGCATTCGAGAAACTTCTACTGACGCCGTGACTAGCAATAAAATACTGCATCGCGATGATGCTAATCAGATGCAAGTAGTGTCCCTACCCATCCCAAAGTTCCAACAATTGGCGCAAATATCTGGTGACCTAACCACGATTGAACAAACCATTAGAGCGCTTACGCAATCTGACTCTATTTGGCTGGAGGTTGTCTATACAGGTGACGAAATCGTCAGTGATTTGCGTGAGCAAGTGCAAGCAATGGTAGAAGGGTTGCCATGTGAAGTGCTTAAGATAAAAACACTCGTACTTATAACAAAGTGCTTAATCAACAGCAGACCTCAGAGAACTTGCAGGACTTAAATGAGATGGAAGTGTTTGAGCGCTGCTTGACGATAAATGATGTGGCTGATTCTCAAAAAGACTCATTGCGCGATGCCTATGGTCAGATACTTTATAACTTACGTCATGAAGACAAACAGGCAGAATAATAAAAGCGAAATATCATGACCACACTTCCTAAATTTTTCTCAGTTGCGGCTATTACTAATATTAAGACTTATCCATGCGCCTAATCGAACTCAGACTAAAAACCTCAACTCCCTAAAAGGTGAATGGCATATTGATTTTGCTGATACTGCCTTTACCAATGAAGGTATCTTTGCTATTACAGGGCAAACAGGTGCTGGCAAGACCACCATATTGGATGCTATTTGCTTAGCGCTATATGGTGAGACGCCAAGGATTAATAGTATCAGTAAGAGCAGCAATGAGGTGATGACGCGGCAGACGGCAGAGTGTTTCGCTGAAGTAGTGATTGATTTGAATGGTGAGCAGTATCGCTGCCGCTGGGGACAGCGCCGTGCTTACAATAAAGCGGATGGCAATCTGCAAGATGCGACTCATGAAATTGCTAAGCTAAACGTCAATGATTCGTCAAAAGAGGATGAGCTGTTAGAGAGCACCTTAAAGCATACCAAAAATAAGATCATTGAACTGACTCGGATGGATTTTCAGCAGTTCACTCGCTCTATATTGCTGGCTCAGGGCAGTTTTTCAGCATTTCTAAAGGCAAAGGCTGATGAACGTGCTGATATTTTAGAAAAAATTACGGGCACTGATATTTACGCAACTATCTCCACACAGGTTCATGATAAAAAACGTACCGAAGAGGAAATTCTCAGCAAACTGCAATACGGTTTAAACGGTTTGATGCTTTTAGATACCGATGAAGAAAATCAGTTAAAAGCTGACTTGCAGTCATATCAAAGTGCCCAAAGTGAACAGCAACAGACCATTCAAGATTTGGCCGAAAAGATAAAGTGGCTAGATAGCGTCACAGAGTCAAAAGAAAAACTGAATACTTATCAAAATGATCTAGCGCAGGCTCAGCAGGCTCAGCAAGACTTTATCCCTAATGCCAAACGCTTAACCGCTGCTAATAAAGCACTAGAAATTGATAGTCAGTTCAGCCAACTTGTCCATAGTCGCGATAACCTAAAACGCTTGCAAGAAGAACAGCAGCAGATCAGTAGCATCTTACCACAAAAACAAAATGATTTAGAACAAGCAACCACACATCTAGAGACAGCGAAAACTCATACACAAGCTACTCACGAAGCTTTGCAAACGGCTCTACCCAATATTGCGCAGGCGCGTAAACTCGATGTGGAGATTACGCAGAACACGCATATCTTAAAAGATATTGAGCAAAGACAGCAAACTCTAACGGGCAGCACTCAACATCTAAATAAAGAGATAGACAACCATAAACAACAGGCTGCACAAAATAAAACCCAGCTCGCAAGTGTCGAAAGCTATCTTAATGACGCCCATGAATTAAGCAATATTGATAGTGACATAGCGAATTTCAAAAGTCATTGCGGCCGACTAAAAGTAGTATTGCAAGAGAATACCGCCCTATCAGATGATAAAACAAGCCAGCAGCAGCAGATCCACCAGTATCGCGCCAATCTTGACGGCTTAAATCAACAGAAAAAGACAAAAGACACCACCATATTGTCTATACAGGATAAATTGGCCGCTTTACAACAAGAGCAAGCAGCATTAACCCAAGTGCAGTCATTGGCTGATATGCGAGATGAGCAAGAGCAGATTGATGATATCAACCGTCAACTTGACCAAGTGAGCGTTAAGACAAAACAGCTTGATGAGCTTAGTGTACAAGTAGAGAAAATAGTTGCTACCTTGCCAGTAATGAGTAACGACCTCAAGAAGCTGGCAGGCTTAATCGCTGATAATGAATCAGCGCTCGGCGCTGCCAAAGAAAAGCGTCAAGACAAACAAACCCAGCTGCATTTACTACAAAAAGTCGCTAAATTAGAAGACTATATCGCTGACCTAAAAGATGGTCATCCCTGCCCACTTTGTGGGTCGCTAGAGCATCCTTATAGTGCAGACCACCCACATTTAATACAAGAAACGGAAGCAGATCAAACTCAGCAACAGATAACAGATCTGGATACGACTATATCCAATTTAGAAGATACTTTATCTAAACATCGTATTACTCAGGCAACTGTACGACAGCAGTTTGCGCAGCAGGAAGAGCAACAAGGCTTGCTAAATCACCAAATACAAAAATTGAAGATAGATATCGACCAGCTGGTCAGTTTATTAATCAATAAAGGTTATTCTCAAGTTATTGCTGAAACATTAAAACTGCTGGCGCATATAGATACGCATATAGATACACTATCGTTATTAGACAGTAGCAAAATCGAGCTAGGTAAGCGTAAAGAATCTCTTAAAAATACGTTAACTCAATATGAAACGCTTAGCGAGTCGCTCTCTACGATGCGTAACGACATCGAAGCGTTAGACAAGGAGCAGCGTGAGCTAACCAGCACTATTAACGAGATTGAGAGCAATAGTGAAAAAATAGCATGGGCTATAGAAAACTTAGACAAAAAATATCTTGATAATTTTTCTGAATTGACCGTGCTCAAAACCGATATATTAGCCCTGTTAAATAAATATTCCGCTGACAAGAATCAGTCAGGCACAAAAACGGCGATACGTTTTTCACTGCAATCATTACAACCGCTGATAACCAGCATTGAAAATCAAACCGTACTAAGCAATGTGGACGCTCAGGCGCAAATCAATACTCTGCGCCAATGTCACAGTTCCCTTTAGAAATCAAGAAACAGTTCAATGACTATAGAGAGGATCAACAAACCCTAAAGACATCACTCGGTCGACTAGAAACACAAATTGAGACCAAGCAGTCTCAACTCGATAAAGAAGAAAATGAGCTTGTTAAACTAGTTCAACTCGCGGCTGAAAAATCGGATACGCTTACGCAATTAAAAACAAACAGAGATGACGTCTTAGCTGATAAAGATCCTGAAGCAGAAGAAAAGCGTTTGCGTGAGGCGTTAGAACAGTCTCAAATTGAGCAAACCTCTGCCCAAAGACAGCTAGACAATGCTGAACACATACTTAGTCAATTGCTTGATAAGCAGCATCAGGTGACTGAGCAAGTGACCATAGTACAGGGAACACTCAATACTCAAGAGGATAGCTTTAAGTTAATACTTGCTACTTCTGATTTCGCTGATGAAATAGATTTTACTAACTCGCGCCTGCCAATTAGTGAACGCAACACACTTAGACAGCAACAACAGCATATCGATTATGTACTAAAGCAAGCGCAGTCTTTATTGGAAGACACCCAAAAGACACTTGAAGCTAAGCAGGCTAATCCGCTAACAGTAGATGATAGAGAAATGCTTGCCCAACAGCACTCACAAGCCCAAGATGAGTTTAACAAACGAATTGAGTCAATCGGTGCCATCAGTCAGCGACTAAAAGACAATGAAGACAAAAAAATACCCAACAGGCGCAAA
This sequence comes from Psychrobacter sp. ER1, assembly GCF_048631835.1. Taxonomy (NCBI): domain Bacteria; kingdom Pseudomonadati; phylum Pseudomonadota; class Gammaproteobacteria; order Moraxellales; family Moraxellaceae; genus Psychrobacter; species Psychrobacter sp. ER1. The sequence continues at coordinate 1,649,068 of NZ_CP184640.1, forward strand.
TTGATGCCATCACTGCCCAAAAGGACAAATTGCAAGTTTGGCAACAATTGCATAAATTGATTGGCTCATCTGATGGCAAAAAATTCCGTACTTTTGCTCAAGGGCTAACCTTTGATCTCATGGTCACTCACGCCAATACGCAGCTGCAAAAATGAGCGATCGCTATTTGCTGGCTCGTGATGATAATAGCCCACTTGAGCTAAATGTGATTGATAACTATCAAGGTGGTGAAATTCGCAGCACTAAAAACCTTTCAGGCGGCGAAGGTTTTATTATTAGCCTAGCATTAGCGTTAGGGCTATCACAGATGGCCAGTCAAAACATACGTGTGGACTCGCTATTTTTGGATGAAGGGTTTGGTACATTGGATGAGGAATCTTTAGACATTGCGCTGGATACGCTGACTAATTTGCAGCAAGAAGGCAAGTTAATCGGGGTAATCTCCCATGTGCAGGCATTAAAAGATCGTATCTTAACCCAAATCAAAGTCGAAAAGCTGTCAGGTGGATTTAGCCGAATCAGTGGTCAAGGGTGTCATAAAGTCGTCAGTGAAAAAGCCTCATAAGTCAATCACTTTACTACTTAATACTTTCAATTAAACCATTTCGTTTAGACAACAAAAAACCACCGAACATTAAGAACGGTGGTTTTTTGTGAGACAGTTTGGGTTAATATTACTTCATTACTTAGTAACTAAACCACTAAGCTCACTCATCAATACTGACAACGTTGAAAGACCGATTTGACCTTCTTCATCGTTGCTATGCAGCTCATCTAACTTACTCATTTCTGTGGTGACTGCTGCAAGCTGATCGACGTGTCTTGCTCTCCATTCACTAAAGGCTTGCTTAGCATCTGGTTTTGAGAGTACCGCATCCATCAATAGGCGCAAGCTGCGTGATAGCTCGTTCACTAACGCATGGCGTGCACGGCGATCCCAGTAGTCTTGCTGTGGTAAATTGGCAATATTGTCCATCATCCAATCTAATTGCAACACTTGATAGGCTTCAAAGTACAGGGTTGCAATTTCATCAACAGGACGCTCATATTGCTCGGCCAGCAATGCAGCATCAAGCGCATCGACATGGTACGGTAGCATCGCAAACAACGTAGCATCGTTATCAGACAGCTCTTTTTGCATCAAGCGTTTGGTGTCTTCTTGCAGATACTGTGCAAATTGCTGCTCGATAAAACCACTTGGCTTAGTCAATTTTTCAACGCTTTCACTGAAGCGGCTAATCATATCAGCGACTTGCAGATTTTGACCGAAGGCATTGATAAACCAGACCACACCGCGCTCAAGTGAATCACGTAGACGTAGCTCAAGGTTCAGCAGTAACGTCGCTTCAACTTGATTGTCTAGTGCTTCCAGTGCTTTCCAAGCGCGCGATACGTTGAATACATCACGGCTAATCGCATAACCACGTACGATAGTGGCTAGTGATTGATCGGTTTCCTCAAAGAGACGGAATAGCGCTTCGATACCTAAGCGGTTGACCACACTGTTGGTCAAGTAAGTACTGATAATCTCGCGATGCAAACGGTGCTCAGTCATCTCGTCAAAGAAGCGTGACGCAAGCTCATCTGGGAAGTACTTACGTAGCTCATTGATAAAGTACGGATCATCTGGTAAATCAGATAGTAGTAGATTGTCATAAACCCACATCTTGCCATAAGCCAAGACCACTGCTAGCTCAGGATTGGTCAGACCAGTATCCGCTTTTTGACGCTTTGCAATCTCTTCATCTGATGGTAGATACTCAATCGCACGATCCAGACGCCCTTCACTCTCTAGCATCTGAATAAAGCGCTGATGATCGCTCAGATTGGCTGCTGCACGGATATGGCTCAGCTCAATCGCTTGTGGTTGCAAGTAGTTTTGACGCAGTACCAATTCTGCTACGGTCTCAGTCATACTCTCAAGCAGCTCATTACGTTGCTTCAGTGTCATATCACCTTGCTCGACCACTTTGCCAAGTAAGATTTTGATATTGACTTCATGATCCGAGCAGTTAACACCGCCTGAGTTATCGATTGCATCTGTATAGATTCGTCCGCCCTTTTGAGCGTACTCGATACGACCTTGCTGAGTTAGACCTAAGTTACCACCTTCACCAACCACGGCTGCACGTAGCTCATTACCATCGATACGCAGCGAATCATTCGCACGGTCGCCCACGTCAGCATGCGTTTCGTTTGCACTTTTGACATAAGTACCGATACCACCATTCCAGATAAGATCGACAGGTGCACGTAGTAACGCACTGATCAAATCATTTGGTGCAAGGCTGTCTTCACTGATATCGAAGAGCGACTTCATCTCAGGGCTGATAGCGATGGTTTTGTCTTGGCGCGAGAAGATACCACCACCCTGACTAATTAATGATGCTTCATAATCTGCCCATGATGAGCGTGGTAATTCAAACAAGCGTGCGCGCTCAGCGTATGAGGCGGCCGTATCTGGATTAGGATCAATAAAGATATGCAAATGGTTAAAGGCAGCAACGAGCTTAGTATGCGTTGATAGCAGCATACCATTACCGAAAACATCCCCACTCATGTCACCAATACCGACAACGGTGAAGTCATCACGATTTTGGATGTCCATACCGCGCATACGGAAGTGACGTTTGACCGACTCCCAACCACCACGCGCTGTGATACCCATTGCTTTATGGTCATACCCGACTGAGCCACCTGAGGCAAAGGCATCATCCAGCCAGAAGTTGTACTCTGCTGCTAGCGCGTTGGCAATATCAGAGAAAGTAGCTGTACCTTTGTCTGCTGCGACAACCAAGTACGGGTCGTCTTCATCATGACGTACCGTGTTGGCTGGCGGGACGATGTTACCATCTACAATATTGTCTGTGACATCAAGCATACCGCGTAAGAATGTCTGATAACAAGCGATACCTTCTGCTTGGAATGCCTCACGACCATCAGCCATGCTCTTGGTTTTGACAATAAAGCCGCCTTTAGAACCTACAGGGACGATTACTGCGTTTTTGACCATCTGTGCTTTGACAAGGCCAAGCACTTCAGTACGGAAATCTTCCATACGATCGGACCAGCGCAGACCACCACGAGCGACTTTGCCGCCACGTAAATGTACAGCTTCGACGCGTGGTGAATACACAAATATCTCAAACATTGGCTTTGGTTTAGGCAAGTTTGGAATGTCTGCTGCCAAGAACTTAAATGACAGACGATCTTTGCGTTGACCATCACTATCGACTTGATAGAAGTTGGTACGTACCATTGCATTGATCAAATCTAAGTACCAGCGCAGGATACGATCTTCGTCTAGACTATCTACATCTGCTAACGCAGCGGTGATTTGCTCTTGGATAGTAGAAGCCTTTTCTTGACGTTCTTCTTCGCTATACTTAGGATTCATACGTGCGTCAAACAAACTACCTAATGCGACACTGATATCGCTGTTTTTAACCACAGTTTGCTGAATATAAGCACTCGAGAATGGCGCACGTGCTTGCAGCATGTAGCGAGACAATGCACGCAATACGACGACATCATAAGTATCGAGCTTAGTTGTTAGTACCAATTCATTAAATGAATCGCTTTCAACGCGACCTGCCCAGATTTGTTTGAGGCTGTCTTCGAACTGACCACGCACTACTTGCATATTGACTGTATCGACATGCTCTAGGGTCAACTCATACTCTTGCATCCAGATAGGCTGCTCTGGCAAGTCAAACTCATAAGTTTGTGCTGAGATAACTGACACACCAAAGTTTTCAAGTATTGGTAGCACTTTTGATAAGATAACCGGCTGCTCGCGACCGTATAGTTTTAGGTGGAGCTGGTTACGTGCATCGCCTGTCGACTGGTATAAGTGCCAAAGCATCGGCTGCTCTGCGGTCAGTCCTGCCAGACGCTTCGTGTCTTCGACTGCGGTACGAGCATCAAAACGCTCTTGGTAGGCAGCAGGAATATAGTTTAAGAAGCGACGATTTAAAGCATTGGCTTGTTGTTCGCCCACATTGTCGAGTAGCATTTTTTGATAATTATCATCCCATGATTGCATGAGTGCTGATAATTTGGCTTCAAGTGTGGCGATATTGACGTCATTTACTTGACCAGGCACGGTACGTACGTGGACGTGCACACGAGCATGCGCAGATTCATTAAATTCAGTGGTAAACCCTGAAGACATACCGTTATAAGCGTCTTTTAGGACGTTTTGGACTTTAATGCGTAGCTCGGTGTTGAACTTATCACGTGGGATATAGACCAAGCACGAGACAAAACGCTGATAATGGTCGATACGGCTAAATAGACGTAAGCTCTTCTTGTCTTGTAGTTGAGTAATGCCCGAAACAATTGGGTATAGCTCTTCGACGCTGGCTTGGAACAAATCATCACGCGGTAAGGTATTGATCACATGCATCATCTTGTGATGAGCATGACCGTCACGTGGCAAGTCTGCCATCGCCATAATTTTATTGGCTTTTTCGCGCAATAGCGGTATTTGCTGTACAGTCAGCTGATAGGCTTGTGACGTAAGCAAACCGATAAAGCGGTATTCACCAATTAGGTTGCCGTTATCATCGAACTTATGAATGCCCAAAAAGTCCATATATACTGAGCGATGGATCGGTGATACACGGCTTGATTTAGACAGCATTAACACGCGCGGCTCAGTCAACAATTGCTTTAAGCCTCTAGGCAATTGGCTAAAGCTTTCAGATAGCTTGTCTTTTTCAGAACCACGTAATAGACCAAGACCACTGTTACCAATCGCAAATAAATCCAAATCGGTCGGCTCAGAAGTCACTTCGATAGACTGACCACCTTCCAAGCGGTATTCACGATATCCTAAGAATATGAAGTGATCGTCTAAGATCCAATCTAAAAATGCTTGGATTTCTTGTTGTGAGTAGAATACTTCCGGTAGCGGCTTAGTCGAAAGCTCCGTTTTGATGTCATTCAACTGCGCACGCATCTGTTTCCAGTCGCCAACGACCGTATCAAGCGTGTCAATTTTTGACATCAGCATCTGTTGAAGTGCTTCCAAGTCTTCGTTGTCTTGGTAAGCAATTTCACAATGAATCAATGACATATGCGAAGTGGCACTTTCATGTGCGCCTTCGATATGGGTAATATCACCATTGTCATCACGCTCAACACTGATAATGATATTGTAAGTGCGATGAACATCGATACCTTCAGCTTCTAGGCTCATCAAAATCGTATCAACTAAGAACGGTCTATCATAAGCTGCGATTTGAATGACAGTGTGCGAGCTGTGAAAGTGCTGCTCTTCTGCTGCTGGGTTTAGTACTGTCAGCTGCGGCTTGCTACCGTCGTAAGCTTTGAGTAGTGTAAAGTGATGTAGCGCCATGCCCGCCAAGTCAGCATTACTAATCGCCTCTGCAGTTTCTTGATGCAGCGGCTGATAATAGCTATGAATAAAATGATCAAATAGTGATTTGTCTTTTTGTACATAACTGGTAGCAATATCGCTTATCTGGCTAATGCGCTCTTTTGCGATACTGAGGGAGTTTGGCATTTCCTGCGTCCTTTTTTTATAGATTTGGTTTAACATTTATTTATTTAAGTTTATCGACTTAGATTGACTACTGTTACTGCATATTCATCATTGGTGCAACGGTGCAGTATTTCCACTCACGCGATTTATTTTATTTTTATAACAGTTAGAAACTTTCTCCTTTTTTGCTCTTATTTTTTATTAATATGTAGCCATCAGAATTTAATACTACCAATATAGTGAAGTGTAACGCACATAAGGCGCGAGCTAAAGTGTACAACATCATTTCATGAATCAGCGATGTGTCGATAACCTTTACTAATGAGACAATGCATTTTTAGACATCGATATGGATGATTCGGTGCTGGCAGGCGGATACTCATGGTAATTGAAGGCGTTTTTTTGTTAGAATATGCCAACATATTTAAGAGCGTACGACTCGCTCACTATTAACTTTAATGCTAAGGGCAAAAGGTATGATGAATATTTTGGTGGTTGGCTCAGGTGGTCGCGAACACGCATTGGCATGGCAATGTGCAAAAGATGACAATGTAAAAATGTCTACATCGCTCCTGGCAATGCCGGCACCGCCCTTGAGCCTAAATGCCAAAACGTTACGCTAGAGTCTACCGACGCTGACGCAGGCGAGCATAGTGCTGTTATCGCCTTTTGTCAAAATAATGATATCGACATGGTAATTGTTGGTCCAGAAGCGCCTTTGGTTACAGGTATTGCTGATGCTTGTCGTGATGCAGGTATCAAAGTATGGGGCCCAACAGCATACTGTGCACAGTTAGAAGGCTCAAAAACTTTTGCTAAAGAGTTCATGGAGCAAAACAATATCCCAACCGCTGCTTATCAAGGTTTTACCGACGCAGTCGCTGCAAAAGCCTACGTCGATGAGCAAGGCGCGCCTATCGTTATCAAAGCAGATGGTCTTGCGGCAGGTAAAGGCGTGATCGTTGCTGAAACGATCGAACAAGCACATGAAGCTATTGACGATATGTTAGCGGATAATAAGTTTGGTGATGCTGGCAGCCGCGTGGTTATCGAGCAATTTTTACAGGGTGAAGAAGCCAGCTTTATCTGTATGATTGATGGTGACAATATCCTACCAATGGCAACCAGCCAAGATCACAAACGTGCTTTTGAAGGTGATACTGGTCCAAACACTGGCGGTATGGGTGCCTACTCCCCTGCTCCAGTTGTTACGAGCGATGTTCATAACAAGGTCATGCAGCAAGTGATTCAACCAGTAGTCGATGCAATGAAAAACGCAGGCCATCCTTATACTGGATTCTTATACGCTGGTCTTATGATTGATAAAGCAGGCGACCCGTATGTCATCGAGTTCAATTGCCGCTTTGGTGATCCAGAAACGCAGCCTATCTTAATGCGTTTGCAGTCATCAATGGTCGATTTGGTCGCACAAGGTTTGGCAGGTCAATTACCTAGTGAAGCCAAATGGGATGCGCGCCCTGCTCTAGGTATCGTTGTCGCATCAAAAGGCTACCCTGAAACTTCATCTAAAGGTGATGTGATTGCTGGCTTGCCAGAACTAGATCCTAACAACGACGAAGCTGTTAAAGTTTTCCATGCTGGTACGGCACTTTCTAACGATAATGATAAAGAAGTCGTCACAAACGGCGGGCGCGTCTTATGTGTGACTGCGCTAGCAGATAGTATTTCTGATGCTCAGCGAGCTGCATTAGCAGTTACCGCTGCTATTAGCTTCGATGGTGCGCAGTATCGCCGTGATATTGGTCATCATGCCATCACTCGCGAAAATGCTTAGCAGCTAAGGCATCCCAAGAGACATATTGAGTAACGTCTTGGGCAGTGTGTTTTAGATAGTGCGAAGGTTTCGCTCAATATGTTTGATTAATAGTATTTCTATATTTTATAGCTCTACATCATTATTTGACCTAGCATCATGCTAGGTCTTATTTTTAGTATCTTTTTGATACTGACCTATTGGCTATAAATAGATTTCACTAAATTTTAATAACCAGTGAACTTGCTAAAAAATGCTAACTATTTATCAATCATACTCAAACTAGTAAGCACCTATTTATCAATAGTTACCACTAGATATTAGCTTACAAAGTAACTATCAATGGCCAGCTCAGGCTCATAAAACCAATGCGCTTTATATGATACAATTTTGTACCTGTGCATCACGTCTCCCTTGTATTGTAAGTTTCGAACCCGCAAATCAATACCAATTGGATGAATGATTATACTTATGGCAAATGATACGTCTAAACCTTTTAGCAACAAGCAGTCAATCGATAGCCTAAAAACCTCAGGGTTTGATCGTCGTATGTCGATTGCAAAAACTTCTTTGAATATTGGTCGTCGTTGGGCGGGTAATAGCGTGTCTGGTATGTTTTTAAATAAAGAAGCACGTACTGCACGTAATCAAGCGTTTATGGAAACTCAGGCAAATTATCTGGCATCAGAGTTAGGTAAATTGAAAGGTTCAGTCGTCAAGATTGGCCAAATGCTAGCGATTTATGGTGAGCATATACTGCCGCCAGAGATCACGCGCGCTTTGCAAACCCTTAATGATGATACGGCGACATTGACTTGGCCGACGATTGAGCAAACATTACGCCAGTTACTAGGCAACAAACTAAACGAGCTAGACATTGATCCTGTCCCCATCGGAACCGCTTCTCTTGCTCAAGTTCATCGTGCGACCGTACTCGCCACTGGCGAACAAGTTGTGTTAAAAATTCAGTATCCGGGTGTGGCAGACGCTATCAACTCTGATCTTGCCTTGTTCAAAAGATTGTTAAAAGTAAGTAATATAGTCCCCCAAACTCGCGCACTCGATGCTTGGTTTGAGGAAATACGTGACCTACTCCATCATGAAGTCGATTATGAAGCGGAAGCGGCTACGACAGAACGTTTTTACGAGCGTTTAATTGATGATCCGCGCTATATCGTGCCTAAGATTAATCGTACTTATTCTAAAAAACGCCTGCTATGTATGTCATACGAGCCAGGTATCACTGTGGTCTCGGAAGCATTACAATTATTACCTCATGAACGCCGAAATGCCATTGGTCAAGCGGCCATAGAAATCATGATGCAAGAGATTTTTGTATGGGGTGAGATGCAGACAGACCCTAATTTTGGTAATTATTTAGTGCGTGTGAGCGAAAACGAAGAAGATATCGATAGATTGGTTTTGCTAGATTTTGGAGCGATTCGTCAGTTTGATGGTAACTTGTTAACGATTGCTCGTGGTCTACTACGCGCGGGATATCGCCATGATCAGCAAGCAATGAGCATTGCTATGAAAGGATATGACTTTTTCGATAGCATGAGCAATAAAGTACGTTCAGATATTGCCTCGTTATTTTTACTTGCTACCGAGCCTTTTAGTGACCCTGAGAAAAACGCTAATATCCCTAGTGAATGTTTGGATGAGCAGAATCGCTATATTTGGGCCAACAGTAAATTACATTCACGCCTATCCACTACGGCCACACGTGCAATGCAGTCCTTTGAATTTAACTTACCACCAAAAGAATTTATGTTTATTAGCCGCAAGTTTATCGGTGCATATACTTTTTGACTGTTTTAGATGCGCATACCAACTCTAACAGTCTTGTAAAACCTTATTTATAAACCGTGCAAACTTTGAGCCGTCCTTTAGTGACGGCTTTTCATCTTTTTGATTTTAACTGCTTAGGCTATTTTATGTCTAATACTACCACCTTTATTGTAAGGCACTGACATAAGCTTTGCATTTTTACTTAGGCTATTATTTTTCGCTTATAGCACTTACCTGCCAATCGTCAAATCTTGTTTTATACCATTTCGGCTTACGAATACTTAGCTCCCAACACACTTCTTGTCGTGCAAGATATTTCACTTCGAAATGAGTGCGCTGACTAGTCGCTGGTACTCGAGAACGTGTTGATGGCAGACACCATACTTTGGTTGCTTGGTGTTCTGCATTGTCCATATAGGATTCGATATTAGTGACTAATATCACTTCTCCGCCCACCTGCAAGCGTGATAATAAAAACTCAAAAAAGGCATATTCAGCCATTGCTGATTTGGATTGTGCTGTTCAGGATTGGGATAAAGAATAAATATTTTAGCCAAACTATTTGGTTTAATAGCATGCACTGTCCATGCAATCGCATCCGCATGAATCGCGTCTAGGTTTGATAGATTTTGTAGAGTAGCTAATTTTGAGAATGCTTCAAATTTATTACGCGTGCGTTCAATGGCTATCAGATGCTTATCAGGATTTTGTGCGGCAAAGCTAAGTGCATGCTTACCCTTCCCTGCCCCAATCTCTAGCATCAACGGTTTTTCATCTTTATTGTCATTAATGATATTTGGAATAATAAAGTCACGCGGTGCTGACAGTTTTTGTGGTTGAAAGGCACGCTCTTGCTGATGCGTGAGATCAATATTGTCGGTCATCTACTATCCTTAAAGCATTTGTCTTTTGTCATTATTCGGCCCCATGCTATTATATAGTCAATCCAATTGAATAGTAATACAGCGATAGCGAGTACGCCTCGTTTCGTCGTAATTTAAATGACGGATGCGTTTTATACTTGTGCCATATGCAACCAATACTAATAACATTTAGGACATTGCTCTTTTCTTATGACTGACTCTACTGCAAATACGCCTCCAAAGACCTACCCTTGTCCACGTTGCGGCACCCAGACGGCCTGGCAAGACAATAAATATAAGCCGTTTTGTAGCAGTCGCTGCAAGCTGATCGACTTAGGTGCTTGGGCAAACGAAGATTACACCTTACCTGCAGAAACCACGCCTTTTTCTGACGAGCTATAACCCACACTTTTACTCAATTATTATACCAAGGATGTTTTACATGTCTGCTACTTACCTGATGCCCACTTATAATCGTCAACCAATCAGCTTTACACGCGGTGCAGGCAGTTGGCTCTATACCAAAGATGACAGGCCTTACTTAGATGCCTTAACTGGTATTGCGGTATGCGGCTTAGGACACTGTCATCCACAAGTCACTGATGCGATTCAGCAGCAAGCAGGTGCGTTAATCCATACGAGCAACTTGTTTGGCATTGATTGGCAAGAGCGTGCTGGAGAGATACTATGTACCGCCGCCCAAATGGACAGTGTGTTTTTGCCAATAGCGGTGCTGAAGCCAATGAAGCTGCATTAAAGTTGGCACGTTTATACGCGTACAAACAAGGTTTTAAACGTCCAAAAGTTATCGTGATGGAGCAATCGTTCCATGGTCGTACTTTATTATCTTTGTCAGCTACTGCAAATCCAAAAGCACGCGAAGGATTTTATACACTAGATGAAGACTTTATTCGTGTGCCATTTGGCGATATCGCTGCCGTTAAACAAGCTGCTCTAGAACATGATGATATCTGCGCTATCTTTGTAGAGCCGATCCAAGGCGAAGGCGGCCTGAATACTGCAGCCAATGGCTTCACTTATCTTGAAGAGCTACAAGCAGAATGTGACGCTCATAACTGGCTATTTATGCTAGATGAAGTGCAAACAGGTAATGGCCGTACGGGTAAATATTTTGCTTATCAACACAGCAACGCTCGCCCTGATGTGTTGACGACAGCCAAAGGTCTAGGTAATGGTTTCCCAGTCGGTGCGTGCATGGTACGTGGCCGTGCTAATGGTCTGTTTGGTGCTGGTAGCCACGGCTCTACTTATGGTGGCACACCATTGGCCAGCCGCGTGGTACATAGCGTGTATGACGTATTAGCAAATAGTAATATTATGGAAAATGCAGTGACTGAGGGTTTATTCATCAGAGAAAGTATCGTTGATACATTTGGCCAATATGGCGTTAGCAGTCGCGGTGCAGGTATGATGATTGGTATCGCGCTACCTGAAGACATGGATTGTAGCCAACTGGTAGATCGTGCCCGTGATGAGCAAAAGCTGATCATCAATGTGACGGGTGGTCATGTGGTACGTTTGCTGCCACCACTTAACATGAGCCGTGATGAAAGCACACAAGTAGCTGAACGTTTAATCAATCTGTTAAAACCATCATTTTAAAGCATGCTTCAACGTTAATAACAGACAATAAAAAAGCCTATAGATAATTCATTATCTATAGGCTTTTTGCTAACTAAAAACGTTTCGTGCGTAGTGAGAACAACACTTAATTTGCATGGAAGTACTTTTTCAATACCTCTAGGCAACGAGTAATTTTAGCTGGCTGTTGGTCGCGATTTAAAGTGACCGCATATAGCACAAAGCTTGGTAATTGATAGCCAGTCAACACTTCTACCAGCTCACCGCTCTCAAGCTCTTTCTTGACGTCCATTTCTAACATTCTAACCAACCCGTGACCTTCTTTAGCCAACGTCGTTGCCATAAACACGTTATTGGTATAGATACGTGAGTTCATTTTGACACGCGTTTTTTGCCAGTTTCAGTCTGAATCATATCAATCTGATTGGCATCTTTCATGATTTCAATACAGATTAATTGATGCTCAGCCAAATCTTTAGGCGTATTTAGCTTACTGTGCTGACGTAGATACTGAGGTGAAGCAACCAACAGTTGGCGCACATCAGTTAATGGATGGCTACTCAGACTAGAATCATTAATCGATGGACTCATGCGAATGGCAATATCAATACGCTCGTCAATCATATCAATATAATGGTTGTCAGCTAGATAGGTGACACTTAGATCATCATGTGCCGCCATCCAAGTAGAGAGTGCTGGCAGTATGTGATTAACACCAAGCTCAGGCGTGGTCGATACACGCAAGCTACCTGCTAGCTCATCACGCAATTGATTAACTTTAATACGCCCTTGCTCCGCTGCACTGACGACATCCTTTGCCGCTTCGTAAAAGCTCTCACCAGCTTCTGTTAAGCTTAGCTTACGAGTTGAGCGATGTAGCAATACCACGCCAAGCTCGTTCTCTAACGAACGAATTTGCTGACTGACTGCACTGGTTGTAATACCTAGCTCACGTGCAGAGCCACTAAAAGAGCCATGTCCGACCACACTGGCGAACACAGCCATACCGCGTAAATTATCCAACATATTCTCACCTAAACGTCATTTCAGTTTTTAATATAACTTAACCATTATAACGACTTTGCATTCATCTTATCGTTATCAAATGGTTCTCTCTTGTTTGATAAATATATTTTGACCCGTAATAAAAACAAAAATATCAAGGTGATATATTGCTATCACCTTGATATTTAATATAAAACTACGTTCAATATATAAATATACTTTTAGATACTTTGAGCAAACACTGCTCTAAAATCTCAATATAGCTGTACTTTACCCATTTTCCCCTCACCGCGTTCAGTTAAATACTGCATTACTGGTGTTTTTAGTAATTTCGTTTCAGCAACGGTTTTCGCTTGCTCTAAACGTTTTTTCTGTCGGCGCTCTGGGGTTTTATCTTCGGTCCGCATGATACTACTATCAATTTTCAAGTCAATGTCAGCTTGCGTAAATTGCTGTTGTAGCTTAGCTGCTAATTGCTGAAAAGTGACCTGCAAGTGCTTACTATCAACACTGGTCAAAAATGTGGCTTTACCATTGCATTGTCCAGTCATTGTACCTTGTCGTGCTAGTGCTAGCTCATCTTGTGCCAATACCTCGCTTTCACGAGCAGTTTGCAGCCAGTAGTCCCACTTTTCTGGGTTCCACTCACCTGTCAGTTCTTGAGGTGGACAACGTAGCAATGTGCGTGGATCTTCATCAGAATGTGCTGTTAACTGAGAATCATTTGCGCCAGGCTCAACAACTGGTTCAGGCTCAACAACTGGTTCAGGCTCAACAACTGGTTCAGGCTCAACAACTGGTTCAGGCTCAACAACTGGTTCAGGCTCAACAACTGGTTCAGGCTCAACAACTGGTTCAGGCTCAACAACTGGTTCAGGCTCAACAACTGGTTCAGGCTCAACAACTGGTTCAGGCTCAACAACTGGCTCAGGCTCAACAACTGGCTCAGGCATAGCACTAGCCACTGACTGTGCTAAATTGTCATTATAATCAATACCGCTTTGTAGCTCAGTGTGACTTGAAGTCTGATAATCAACACTATAAAGCTCTGGCGACGGTGCTGAGGCTTCATGTGCAGCAGCATCTGGGGCTGATGCCGAAGATACTGGTTCTATAGCTGGTACTTTGGTAGCAGACCCATCACTATAATAAGTATTGCTCAAGACTTCATCGACTGGCAACGGACGAAACGCCAGTAATCGCAAGATGCACATCTCAAGCGCTTGCATCGGCGTACTTGCAAGCTTAACGCCTTCACGGGCTTGCACAACGATCTCGTAATACAGTTGCAAGACATCAGGGCTGATATGCTGAGCTAGCGTATAAATGTCTTTTGCTTGCGCCTCATTGACATTAAGAGCAACCTCAGGCAACAGCTGAGTCAATGCCAACTGATGTAACAGCTCAGCGAGCCCATCAAACATACTAGTCGCATCGACCATTTGCGCGCGCATTTGCTCAATATGAGCAGCAACCGCAGACTTATCATGATTATAGATATCTGTGATTAGACGCACTAAGTCAGCAGCATCAATAAGACCAAGCATTGCATTAACAGTCGCATCATCCAGTGCGCCTTGACCAAAAGCAATGGCTTGATCGGTCAATGATAGAGCATCACGCACAGAACCTTTGGCTGCACTTGCCAACTGCCAAATCGCTGGCTGAGTATAGCCTACCTGCTCTTTGGTCAAGATATTTGCCAAGTGCTCGCTAAGTAACGTTTGAGGTAATGGGCGCAGAACGAACTGCAAGCAGCGCGAAATAATCGTAATCGGTAACTTTTGTGGATCAGTCGTCGCTAATAAAAACTTCACATGCTCAGGTGGCTCTTCTAGTGTTTTAAGTAACGCGTTAAAGCTGTGCGTCGACAGCATATGTACTTCATCAATCAGATAGACCTTGTAACGCCCTTGGCTTGGTGCATAAGGCACATTGTCTAACAGCTCACGCGTATCTTCGACCTTGGTACGCGAAGCGGCATCAATCTCAATAAGATCAATGAAACGCCCTTGATCAATAGCAACGCAGTTATCGCATACGCCGCAAGGAGTGCTGGTAATACCTGTATCACAGTTCAAGCATTTAGATAAAATACGCGCAATCGTTGTCTTACCCACACCGCGCGTACCTGTAAACAGATAGGCATGATGCAAACGATTGTAATCAATCGCATTAATCAGCGCTTGAGACACATGCGTCTGCCCAATCAACTCGTGAAAGTTTTTTGGTCGGTATTTGCGAGCTAAAACTTGATATTGCTGCGTCATAATAAATGCCAATGTAAATAATACAAATATAAAGGGAGCGTCAAACTAATGAATCATACTATGTTTTGGTTATAACTGAGCTTGAAGTTGTGCCAGTCGCTCGTATAAGCGTTGAGTGCTTTCATCAATCAATGAGCCTGATTGATGAAAAATATCTAGATAAACCTCAGTGTTTACACTGTCTTCGCATGGCCTAAACTCTACGCCCAGTAAAAACAAATCGTCCATTACTGGCTCTTGTAATTGGACATTAATATCTGACAATAAATCTTTATAAGAAAGCCTAACATTTTCTGCGCTCAGCGAACTGCTATCGTCTTGCGCATAAAACACTATAAGATAGTGGCGTCCAAATACATGATAAGAATGCTCATGGCGGACATAACCATTCCAGCGCGAGTCTTGATCCATGGTTATGTAAGCTAAGATTTTTTCTACTAGACACGTATAGGTATACATTGACTCATCTACCAAAATATCAACCTGCTCATTTGGTAAAGGTCTACCCGCTTCATAATAACGCTCAAGAACACTGTTAAACAGCTTGAACCACATCCGAGTATTTTTTGCATCTCAGCCATTAAGGCATCGGCATACACAGTCTGATTCGGCTCTACTGCTTTAAGTAAGCGTAATTCAACTTGCTCAATTAACTCGTTATCGATTAGCTGCTCTTGCACCCTAATCGCTCTTTGGTGAAAGTCAGGTGATTGTAGAAACTGTTTAAGCAATGTCGATTCGTTTTGAAATGATGCAAAGCTAGATAGTTGACGACGATGAAAATCTAAAAAGTTGTCAAATCACTTGGCGTCACCAATTGATTGAGGATATCAACGAAGTTTTGATGACTAAAGACTTGTAAGATACTTTGCTCATCATCTAAGTCTAAAACACAGTCTTCTGCAAAAAACCGACTGCCATATTCGTAGCCAACTGCATAAGATGAATGGCCCGATTGATCGTCTTGATGATTGATAGACAATGATGTTAAACCGATAAAGTAAACCGCTTTAGCAGTTATCACGGCACTTCTATCTACAATTAGGCTGTCGTTTTTTTGATAAATCTGAGCGTGGCGTTTGATAAGTTGGTTAACAACTTCTTTTCTCCACTCACGAACTTTAGCATTATCCACTTCTTGTCTATTCGCTTGCATCACAACCGTATTGACGAGCAAATAAATAGTAGCGCCGGAAAACTCAAAAACAAAATCATAACCCTGAAAATGATCAGAGTCAGTGATTTTGTCATCAGGCAACTCATACAATGATAAAAAACATTGCTGAATCATTTTTTGCCATGGCGCATATGATGCTTGCTGAATATCCATAATACCTCTATAAACGATATTTCACAAAAAAGCTTATACCCATTCTGTGAAAATGAGCAAAAGCTTTTTATGCTGAGTTAAGTATCAGTTTGGATTTACAGCAAGCAAATTCACCTTAGCTGTCTTGTTTGCGGCGCATATGCGGGAACAAGATCACATCACGGATACTAGCAGAGTCGGTAAATAGCATTACTAGACGATCGATACCAATACCTTCACCAGCTGTCGGTGGCAAACCATAAGACAATGCTTCGATATACTCTTCATCAAAATGCATAGCTTCATCATCGCCAGCGTCTTTTTCAGCAACCTGACCACGGAAACGCTCAGCTTGGTCTGCAGGGTCATTAAGCTCACTAAAACCATTCGCTAATTCACGACCACCAACGAACAGCTCAAAGCGATCGGTAATCTCAGGATTGTCATCTCTACGGCGCGCTAGTGGTGAAGTCTCAGCTGGGTACTCGGTAATGAACGTTGGCTGACGTAATTGATGCTCAGCCGTTTCTTCAAAGATAATTGTCTGTAGTTTACCCACACCAAACACATCTTTGACTTGCTGCTTAAGTGTCGTAGATGCATATTCTGCTAGGTATTCACGATCATTGATGCGCGCCATGTCAAAGTTTTCAGCATATTTTGCAATCGCATCAGACATTGATAGACGAGCAAATGGTGCTTTTAGGCTAATGGCTTCTTCTTGATAAGTCAGCTCCGTTGTGCCCAACACATCTATTGCTAACTGATTAAACAGACGCTCAGTCAAATCCATTAAGTCATGATAATCAGCGTAGGCTTGATAGAACTCAATCATGGTGAATTCAGGGTTATGACGGGTTGAAACGCCTTCGTTACGGAAACTACGGTTAATCTCAAATACGCGCTCAAACCCACCAACGACCAGACGCTTAAGATAAAGCTCAGGCGCGATACGTAAATATAAAGGCATGTCTAATGCATTATGATGTGTCTCAAACGGACGAGCTACTGCGCCGCCTGGTATCGGATGCATCATTGGCGTTTCAACTTCCATAAAACGCTCATTAAGCATAAATTGACGAATACCACTAACGATCTGACTACGAACCATAAAGGTATTGCGAGTCGTCTCATTGGTCATCAAATCAAGATGACGATTGCGATAGCGCGCTTCGACATCAGCCAAGCCATGGAACTTGTTTGGCATTGGACGTAGTGATTTGGTCAATAGCGTAATTTCTTCAATATGCACATATAAATCGCCTTTACCTGAGCGACCGATATAGCCTGATACACCAACGATGTCACCCAAATCTAATGATTTAATGCTCGCACGCGTCTCCTCATCAAGCTCTTTACGTGCTACATATAGCTGAATACGGCCTGTCATATCTTGGATCACAATGAACGAACCACGGTTGAGCATGACTCGACCTGCCACGTTTACTTGTGTTTTTTCACCATTCGCTGCTTTTTCTTCAATTTCCTGCTTTGAGACACCATCAAAAGCCGTCTGTAAGTCTTGCGCATAATCAGTGCGTTTGAACGTATTAGGATACGGCTGTTTACCTGAAGCACTGATATCGTCTAGCTTGGCTTGCAGTTGTGCGATTAGCTCGTTAGCATCTTCTACGACTGGGGTTTGATCTTGGTTCTGATTATTGTGCTTTGACATAACACTCTCAATATTTTTAGGTAATTAAATGGATAAACGAAAAAGAAAAATTAAATCAATACTTATTATTATAAGAACAGACATGGTGATAAGAACGATAAAACTGTTAGTACTTTTAAATACTAACTACTAGTCATTGCCACCGATACTGGCCATCAAATCGGCCTGATGCTCACGCAACAATGCATCAAGAATCTCATCCAAGTCGCCTTCCATAATAGAATCAAGCTTGTATAAGGTAAGGTTGATACGGTGATCGGTCATACGGCCTTGTGGAAAATTATAGGTACGGATACGCTCTGAGCGATCGCCACTACCGACCAAGTCACGACGTATAGAGTCCGCCACATCGACCTGTGCTTGCACTTTGGCTTGCTGGATTTTAGAGACCAGCATTTTCATAGCATGCGCACGGTTTTTGTGCTGGCTACGCTCTTGCTGACACTCTACCACGGTACCCGTTGGAATATGTGTCAAACGTACGGCAGAGTCAGTCGTGTTCACGTGCTGACCACCAGCGCCACTTGAGCGGAAAGTATCCATTTTGATATCAGCAGGATTGATATCAACGGTATCATCAATCTCAACTTCTGGCATGACCGCAACCGTACAAGCTGACGTGTGAACACGACCTTGGCTCTCGGTTTCAGGGACACGCTGTACACGGTGAGCGCCTGATTCAAACTTTAAGCGACCATATACACTGTTGCCAGATACGCGAGTGATGATTTCTTTATAACCGCCATGCTCACCTTCATTTGCAGAGAGCACTTCTAGTGTCCAGCCCTGGCTCTGCGCGTACTTTTGGTACATACGGAACAAGTCACCAGAGAAAATCGCTGCTTCATCGCCGCCTGTCCCTGCACGAATCTCCAAAAACGCTGGTACTTTATCATTAGGATCTTTTGGTAGCATCATCAGATTAAGCGCTTCTTCCATCTCTACGATGGTATCACGCGCACTCTCAATCTCATCGATCATCATCTCTTTCATGTCAGGATCTGTTGCATCGGCTAGCATCGCTTCTGCATCAGCCTGATCCGTTTCTGCACCCACGTAGTTTTGCCACAGCGTCGTGATCTCCATCAAGTCGCTGTGCTCAACAGACAATTCACGGAACTTGTTATTATCACTGATGACACTAGGATCTGATAATAAAGCGGTGACCTCTTCATAACGGTCTACCATCTGGTCTAAACGCAGGCGTAAGGATTCTTTCATAAAAGGACTTTTAATTGGATAAGAGGAATAAGCCCGTGATTATAGCAAATTTTTTGGGGTAAATTAAAACCTCTAATCATTCTTGTTGATATTGTCGGTAATCTCGATGTTATCTTCTCAAAGATCTCTGTTTATATTTAGATGTCACGACTTAATTTCAATAGCAAAAACGACAGACAAAAAAATAGCTAAGAAGACTCTTAGCTATTTTTATCAAGACAATTAGTTAAAGCATTAGACCTTGCGAACTAGCACCGAACCAATAGAGTAACCTGCACCAAATGAGCAGATAACGCCCAGATCACCTGATACCAAATCGTCTTTGTGGCGATGGAATACAATCATAGGACTCGCTGAGCTAGTATTGGCAAATTCAGCAATAACACTCGGTGCAATCGACTTATCAGCATCTTTACCAACCACGGTACGCAGAATCAAATCCAACATATTGGCATTGGCTTGATGCAACCACATCATCTTAACATCAGATGTTGGGATGTCGTTTTCTTGCAAGTGCTCAGTGATAATCTCTGAAACTTTTGGACAGACTTCACGGAATACTTTACGACCATTTTGCAAAAACAGCTTATCAGTAACCGGTGCTTTGATATCTGGATACATTTCAGTCTGCGCCGCTAGATACTCTGAGCGATCCATAAAGCCATATTCGTTTTTGATGTTGGTCGAAAACTGAGTAAATAGCTTAGAGTTTAGAATCTCATAACCTTTTGGCGTATCTAATTCTTCAACGATAGAAGCAGTCGCTACGTCACCGAAGATAAAGTGGCTGTCACGGTTACGCCAGTTTAGATGCGCTGAGGTAATCTCGACATTGACCACAGCAATACGTTTGGCCAAACCAGAGATGATAGAACCATGTGCTTGTGATAGACCAAAAGTCGCCGCACTACACGCAACGTTCATATCATAAGCAAAGCCGCCAATCATACCAATTTCGTTTTGGATTTCGATAGCAACCGCAGGATAAGTACGCTGAAAATTTGAGCAAGCAAGGATAATACCGTCTAAGTCATTGGCCTCAAGTCCAGCATCAGCCAAAGCGTCTCTAAGTGCTGCTGCACCCATTTCGGCCATTACTGACAACTCTTCGCCCAAGTTACGGTAAGGGATAACTGGCGCCATGATTTCAGTATTTAAGATACCTTCTTTTTCCATCACATAACGTGATTTGATACCAGATACTTTTTCGATGAAGGCAGCTGAAGAAGGCTCAAGTGCCGTCACTGTCTCTGCAGCTATCTCTTCAGCATGTTCGGTATTATAGTTTTCAACATACTGGTTAAATGACTCAACTAGCTCTTCGTTACTAATGCTGTAAGGTGGGATATAAAGACCAGTGCCTGTGATACAAGTCGTCATGATAAGCTTCCTTGTCTACTACTGTGGTGCTTGGAATAAGCATAAAAGTGGAAAAATAATAGCCATTCAAATTCAGTGAATAACTGTAAACTTAAAATCAGTGTGTTTATTATGCCTGAATATTATAATTTTTCTAATACTTTGTTACAAATAATCTGTTTCTTGCCATAAATTAGCAAAGACTGCCGTCCTTTTTCGATAGCTACGTTATAATTAGCATCATTTTATTCTGTACGACTCATCGAACTATCTTAATTATTCAGAATATTGATACACGCTCATACTTAGGAATGCTAATGGCAGAACTTCTCAACTGGTTATTTGGTCAATACGCTGACTACTCTACGATATTCATCATTCTTGAACTGATTGCCGTTGTCTTCGGCGTAGCAAGTGTCTTACTTGCCAGCAAAACCAATATTTTAGTCTTCCCTATCGGTCTGGTCAGCACTGCTATATTTGTGTACCTACTGTGGAAGTGGCAACTGTTTGGCGATATGTTCATCAATGCTTACTATACCGTGATGAGCTTGTATGGCTGGATTAACTGGTCAAAGAACAAGAAAAACCAGTCTGTTGAGCATAAGCAAGCAGACGCTAATAATGTCTGTATTGAGCATCTGCATGCAGGTGACATCCCTATACTCTCTGCTTTGGCAGCAGGAACAGTAGCTTTTGT
This sequence comes from Psychrobacter sp. ER1, assembly GCF_048631835.1. NCBI lineage: Bacteria > Pseudomonadati > Pseudomonadota > Gammaproteobacteria > Moraxellales > Moraxellaceae > Psychrobacter > Psychrobacter sp. ER1. The sequence goes on from NZ_CP184640.1 coordinate 1,670,146, forward strand.
AGGATTGGTTTATTATTTCCGTCCAGTGATTAATAATGGCTTTAGTTTCGATGGTGCGGTACTTGGAATCCATCTATTTACTTGGGTCGATTATACTGACATGCTCACTACGGCTTTGTTTTTGATGGCAATGTGGCTCATGGCACGGCGCAAGATTGAGCATTGGATACTCTGGATCATCGCTGATGCGATATCGGTACCGCTATACTTTTATAAAGGTTTTACTTTTACCGCGCTACAATATGTAGTCTTCACTCTTATTGCAATCTGGGCATACTATGAATGGCAACGACGCTACCGCGTACAACCTCGAGCAGCATACGCCTAAATCTGTCATCAAAGTCGCGGTCTTAGGAGCAGAAAGTACGGGTAAAACGACCTTATGTCGTGATTTAGCCGCGCATTTTGATAGTCCTTGGGTGTCAGAATACATGCGCACCTACTTACAGGCAAAATGGGACGACGAGCAGCTGACTTGTACGTGGGAAGATCTACTACCTATCGCACAGGGGCAGATTACACTAGAGAATACCTTAGCCAAACAGGTCGCTCAGTCGTCTAATGCCAGTCATTATTTGTTTTGCGATACCAGTTTGTTTGAGCTGATGGTTTATTCTTATTGGTATTATGGCGACTGCCCTACGGCCCTTGAGCAAGGAGCATTGGCGCATCACTATGATTTAATATTATTGACTGATGTTGATACGCCTTGGGTGGCTGATGACCTGCGAGACAGTCCGCACCAACGCGATGAGATAAGCGACTATTTCGCCAGTCAATTAAGCAAGCATCAAAAACCATTTCAACGCATTAGTGGCGATAGAAAAGCGCGCGTTCAGCAAGTAGTAGCGCAGCTCGCTAATATAGATAATATATCGCCTGACTAAAGCTAAATAGCTATACCCAAAAACTTATTTATATTTGTGTTTTTAAGACTTTCTTGTCTTTAACACTTTTTGTATTTGAAACCTAAGAGATACCCATGCTAAAGAAGTTTGAGCTTTACTTAGAAAAAACCATATTTAATAGCCGCTGGATATTGGCACCTTTTTATCTAGGGTTGGTGTTAGGCATTATTTTATTATTTATTAAGTTTGTCCAAAAACTATGGCACATGTTCGCTGACATTCTGACGGCCTCTGAAGCCAGTGTGATTGTAGATATATTGGTATTGGTTGATATCTCTCTAGTTGCCAGTTTATTGCTTATCATTATATTCAGTGGCTATGAAATTTTTGTCTCAAAAATCGATACTGGCACTCATGATGATCGTCCTAGCTGGATGGGCAAAGTGGACTTTTCTGGTCTAAAGCTCAAAGTCATCGGAGCAATCGTCGCTATCTCAGCGATTGATCTGCTAAAGTCCTTTATGGATATATCTAGCGGAATGAGTGAACTTGATGCTGACAAACTCATGTGGAAGGTTATTATTCATATGACCTTTGTATTGTCTGGCTTGTTATTCGCTATCATGGATAAAGTGGTTGGCGATACGAAAAAGCATTAAAAATATTAATAATCGAAAAATAATTATCCGAAAATATCAACTTTTACCCTTTCACAGTTATTCCATATTTCCTGCACATCTTCTCGTTATGCCCTCTCTATGATGTCTTTTAAAGCCACAGTCTGCTATCTCGGCAGCTGTGGATTCAAGACACTTAGGAGGCGACCACATGCAAAAAACATTATTGACTAAGTTATCCATTATTATAGGACTGTGTATCGTTTTTTCGATTGGTCTCACTATGATTAGCGACATCATATACGAGAGGCAATACTACGCAGAGTCAGTGATAAAAGAAATCACCGAGCAGCATGTCAATCCACAAGAAGTCATCAACCCATTTATAGCTATTCCCACGACAGTCACACCGGCATGTCAGTCAGATGCATTTGATACGCCAAATATCAAGAGTAAATGTGAACCGTCATACTCGAAGATTGAGACGATTTTTGCTTCTCAAACGCAGGCAACACAGAACCTAAAAGTAAACACAGATACTTATAAACGCGGTATTTATAGTGCTACTAGCTATGATGGTCAACTTACATTCAATCAGAGTTATAGGTTTGCTGAGACTTTAGAAAATTTAGATCAGGTTAGCACTACAATTGACGATGATGCAGATTCAGTCGGTATATCTCCTAATACAGACAAAACACAGCTAGCCAAAACCATTACCCACTGGAACAAGGCAAAATTGATCATTCCTGTGTCTGATTTGCGCGGTGTCGCTACCTTGCCTACTGTCACAATCAATCAAAAATCAATTGCAGCAAACTATCCGCAGATACCAATGATAGAGAACTTAACCTATGTCGAAGTAGATATTCCTAAAGACGTATTGGAGCAATTAAAAAATCCTACTAGCCAGCAGAATAAAGATAGCTTGGCTACCACAGGCTCAATAGATACAGATCTAAATAAATCAGAGGTGAGTAGCCAATTATCCAGCCCTAAAGACAATCAAGCGCTCAATATTGTGATCGACTTACCATTAGCTGGCATTAGTAATTTAACGACTGTCCCAACTGGGCAGAACTTTACTCTGTCTATGCACAGTGACTGGCAGACACCAAACTTCATTGGTAAAGCATTACCAAATACTAAGAGCATCACCGCTAAAGGATTTGATGCCAGTTGGCAAAATCAGTATCTAACCGTCGCCAACAATCAATACCTCTCTCAATGTCTCAGCGCACCTAACCAGCAATGTACAATCATAAGTGAATCAACGTTCAATATCGATAGTCATTCGTACAATCCTGATTCGTTTAAGGCATCAAGAGGTCTGACGGCAGACAGTGCGACAGTAGCCGGCAGCAATCAAAGTGTTCTGCTGAACAGCTTTGGGGTTAGTTTTGCAAGCCCTAACGATGTCTATCTACAAACTGAACGAGCCATGAAGTACGCTTTGCTATTAATGTTGGTATCGTTTGGTACTTTCTTTTATTTGAAGTGCTCAAATCAAGTCGTATCCACCCTATTCAGTATCTGCTCGTCGGCTGCGCACTATTTGTCTTTTATGTCTTATTACTGCCGCTTGCAGAACAAATCGCATTTTGGCAAGCCTATATGGTAGCGGCCAGTGCTTGTGTTGGGCTTATTGGCTGGTATAGCTACTATGTATTTGGCAGTTTCAAACGGGCAGTAATCTTTACCACGACGCTTGCTGGGCTATACGCTGCGTTTTTCGGTATTTTAAGTACAGAAGATCTCAATCTATTATTAGGTGCGATATTCTGCTTTGTGATACTTGCCTGCGTGATGGTGATGACTCGCAAACTTGACTGGTATAAAGTTACCTAAATAAGGTCACGTAAATTACGCAGGCCACTTAACCCATATTATTTATGAAACCAGTCAGACAAACTGTCAGTAAATGAAAGGTTTTTATCTGATAATTTGAAAAAAAACTTGGCTGCCTTAGCTTATCAACTGAGCTAAGGCAGCCAAGTAGTAATATTATTTGACGATATGATTGTTTAACGCTTTAGCCCAATTATTGCAATTATCCTCGCAGCGCGGGCAACAATGATTAGGGTCAGAGATTTCATCGACGTAACCGCAATACATACAAGCATAGTAAACCCCTGCTTCTACTTGCTCGACCGGTCGATATTGCTTGGGGAAAAGCGGCATACCGTAATCTGTTTTTTCAGAGGTGTGCAATAAGATACTAAAATTGCCATCAGCTTCGAGCAAACCGACACGAACTTGTCCTAAATGCTCAACCCCTGTTGGCGCATTTCAGCAAAAACTCATCATGTGACATTTCCCCTGTTTAATCTTATCAAGCACCAACATGCCATCTTCTACAATATACATTGAGCGCCCCTCTAGCAGGTCCTCAAAAGGCTGGAACTTCATCATCGCCCAAGTACAGAGCCTATAAAGTGAAATGACCGTACCCATGATTAATACCGCTTGGATAATGGGCAGGTCTTCGGTGAACATAGGGTCACCTGCAATAGAGCCCAATGATAAAATAATGGTTAGCTCGAAAATAGAGAGCTGACGGACGCCGCGCTTACCAGTGAATCGCAAAAATGTGATAATTAATACAAACATTACAGTGACACGTATTAAAATTTCTACGGCAAACAACCAAGTTGTGTCATAAATAAAAATACTTGCCCAATTCATACTATCTTTTCCTATTTATTTATCTGATTTATTGTGTTTAATGAATGTTGTTCTAATAGTTCATTTGATGCGACGCACATCATCCCTATTTTTAGACCTTATCGTCAATATAACTATCGTTATTCTGATTTAAAAGAGACTTTTTGCCATAAGTACGACAAAATATCCTGTCCTGTGAGACAGCTATAGATTAGATTGATAATTTATCAATCTATTATCTTTGCTAAGAAATAAGCGTTCGTTATAACAGCGTATCTCAAGACCTAAAATTAAAATCCTATGCTTGCCTGTTTTGTGCCATTTATTCATTGTAGGAATTACTTTTGAAAGCCACTATTTATACTATTATTGCGTTAATCGCCTTTGCCGCAAACTCTCTGTTTTGCCGAATGGCATTGGCGGAAGGCTATATCGATGCTTGGAGCTTTACCATCATTAGGCTAGTCAGTGCGACGGCTTGTCTAGGCATTATCATGGCTATACATGCTTACAGACTGCAACGCCAAACGTCCAATCATGACGAACCTACTGTTCACGCTATATTGAACGATAAAGGCAGTTGGTTGAGTAGTCTCAGCTTGGTGATTTACGCACTATGCTTTTCAATTGCGTATGTAGAGCTCGATACTGGCACTGGGGCATTGATTTTGTTTTCAGCGGTTCAGCTGACGATGATTGGCTGGGGTATCTATAAAAAGAGCAATTAAGCGCGCTACAATGGTTGGCGTTTGTCGTTGCAGTAGCAGGATTTGTATATTTGATGTTGCCATCGGCTGCCATACCGTCACCATTGGCGGCAGCGCTAATGGCTATGAGCGGCATAGCTTGGGGAGTATATAGTATACGCGGCAAATCATGTATCTCGCCGCTGCGAGCGACAGGGTTTAACTTTGTGCGTAGTTTAGTCGCTGTGCCTATACTATTACTGGTATGTATGACGTATTTAGACGATATGGGCTTAAAGAATATCAATTTACAAAGTATTACGACTGAAGGGGTACTACTCGCCTGTGCATCAGGAGCAATCGCCTCAGGGTTAGGCTATAGTATCTGGTATACAGCGATGCCATTATTGAAAAACACACAAGCCGCTATCGTTCAGCTATGTGTCCCTGTGATTGCTGCGTTGCTAGGTGTGATATTTTTATCTGAACAGCTGACTATGCCATTTATAGTTGCAAGCACAGTCATCTTGGGCGCGGTCTTGGTGTTCACCTTAAATAAAAAAGTACCGGTATAAAATAATGCTATTAATAACCTATCATCAGCTAAGTTGCTCAGAAAAGGTTCCAGCTAATTACGTTACTGGACAACATAAAACGCCCCGACTCTTATAAATCGGGGCGTTTTTGTATTCGAGTTATTATTTTAATATTGCTAGTCTATGGTCACTAGTCTTTAAACAACAGTCTTAAACGACGGTAACTTCTAGACGAGTATCGACATTGCCGCGAGTAGCATTAGAATATGGGCAAACCTGATGCGTGGCTTCGATCAACTGCTGCGCCTGCGCTTCATCAATACCTGATACTTCTACAGACAACTCTATCTCTAAGTTGTAGCTACCGTCAGCTTTCATACCGATACCCACTTGCGCAGAAGTTTTTGAAGCGGTAACAGGCAATTTCATGTGCTGTGCAGTCATGCTCAAAGCGCTATCAAAACAAGCCGCGTAACCCATGGCAAAAAGCTGTTCTGGATTCACGCCTTCTTTGTCTTGCTCTTGAAAAGACACCAAGTCAAATCCTAACGAACCATCGTCTAATCCAGTATGGCCAGAACGTCCACCAGTAGCGGTTGCGCGCGTTTTATAAAATATTTTCATGAGTAATTATTCCTTGTTTCATATTATTAGAGGTCGTACTTACGCTGTTGCGATGAGATTATTATAGAATCATCTACACTGATACGTTAGAACAAACCTCTATAACTCTTGCCTAATCCTACAAATCTTTATACTATCAGGCAATTATATAAAATAAGCACTCGTAATGAATCAAACGACTATTGACCAACTTTTAGCAGTACTACCTAGAAATAAAACCATCGAGTCCGCTGTTTCAGGCTTGTTCTTTTACTGCGCGGATAAACCAAGCAAAGCCGTAAGCTATATTCAAGAGCCAAGTATTTGTATTGTACTGCAAGGTGAACGAGAGATTTACTTGGGTACTGACTGTCAAAGGTTTGACAATAGTAACTTGATGTTCTGTCCAGTTAATATACCGCTAAGTATGCATATCAAACACGCTTCGATAAAGAACCCTGTCATTGTTTTATCAATGAAATTAGATTTAGCTATGATTAGAGATGTATTAGCGCAGATACCGACCACACACCCAATGGCAGGCAGCCATTTAGGGATAAAGTGGCACCTAGATGACACCATAATGGATGCGTTTGAGCGATTGATACGCTTGCTTGATTATCCAAACGATATTGATTTTCTGTCTTCTTTAATTCAACAAGAAATATACTATCGCCTACTCTTGGCTGAGCAAGGCAACAAACTTAAGCAATTGGTAGTTAGCGGTAGCCATACACACCGCATTGCCCAAGCGACTGACTGGATAAAGGCACATCTAGATGAACCTATTATGGTTGAGAGCTTAGCTAGTAGATGCGGCATGAGTGTTTCAGGGTTTCATCAGCATTTTAAAGAAATAACCCAGCTGAGCCCGCTACAGTATCAAAAAAGCTTACGCTTAATGGAGGCCAGACGCTTAATTAAGATGCATGGATCGCAAATATCACAAATAGCGATGCAAGTAGGCTACGAAAGTCCTAGTCAATTTAGCCGAGAATATAAGCGGTTTTTTGGTCTGAGCCCGAGTAATGAGTTGTAGTTATAACCTTATCGTTTAATAGAATGAATAATTTTGCTTAGGCTATTTTCTACTATACCTATGAAACTCTTCCCCAAAAAACATCATTTTTAAATTGAATGATTCATGGAGTATTTTAAATAAATAGAAAAAATTGGTTGACTCGACTATATATTCGTATTATAACATATTGTATATATTTAAAATAATGAATGTATAGGAGCAGCTTTACTCTGCGCAAGATCGATGTAAAGCGATCAATAGAAAGCTTAGGGAGAAGATAACATGATTCGTTTAAGCTACACTCTCAAATGCTGGGCACTTGGCATCACGTTTTTTACAGTGTTCTACTTTATGGTAGTGATGAGTGACCCTGGCTTTAGTAAGTACATTTATATGTTAGCTTTTAGCACCTTGCTATTCCCTATTGCTAAGCGTGCAGTCGATGTCATGACCGATTTTTTCGCACCAGATATTGAATTGTTCAATGGATTGCTACCATCACTTTTAATCAATATTGTGATTTGGATGCTTACTCCATTTATCGTCGCATTAACCGTGATTGCCTATGTACTTTATAGCATGGGTGTACTGACAGAAAAGATTAGCCATTAAATACCAATCATTAAATACTAGACAGTAGATACCAGTCGCTAACTATCAAACATTAAGCCTTAATAGCTCATAGAGAAGATAGTTTGCAAACTATCTTTTCTAACTATGTATATAGCGACTAAAACGACTAATAGATTTAACTTACAACGTTTAATTACTGGCTTTTTTGCCAACAAACTGTACTACAGCGCTAAGCCCTTGATGCCGCTTTCCTTCTGATACCATACGCAACTTCTCTACACCAATCACTTCGTTCAGCCCTACAAGCTCATTTTGAAAGTTCTGTAAAGCGCCAAAACGCTCCCTTTGACTGGTTGGTGGTCCACCGACTGCCTCTGTTTCAAGCTGTCGTTCTGTATAAGCTTCGACGATAAATACGCCATCTGGCTTGAGAGCGGTGCCAACTTGTGCATGTACATATTGACGTACCGTTTTAGGTACATGTGCCCAGATAGAAACTATAGCGTCCCATTTATCCTGACCAAAGTTGTAATCTGCTAAATCAGCTACTTGCGTAGTGATAGCTACCCCTCTATCTTTTGCCAACTTGTTCGCTTTGTTTAACCCTACTTCGGACATATCCATCGCAGTTACAGTGAAGCCTTGCTCAGCTAAAAATACTGCATTCCTACCCTCGCCCTCTGCTAGACAAAGTACGTGTCCACCTACAGGTATCTGCTCAAATGTCTCTCTCAAAAAATCATTAGGTTCGGTGCCAAATGCGAACTCTGTGCCGCTATAGCGTTCATCCCACATTTTAATCGTCCTTTTATATTTTATTTAGATGCTAATTACCATAGTAGCATTATTGAAAATTATCCAAAGAGATATTACTTATCGATGCACCTTACTTAACTTACCTAGTCACTTTCGTTCTCAAGATTATTATTGAAAATTTGATTTTGTTTCTTGATAAAATCTTGAGCCATTGTTATTTTTCGATTGTTATTTAACGAACCAAAGCCTGAGTATAGAAGAACTATAGAAGCAAATAAGGCTGGCAACCCCACAAGTAAAAAATAAGGATGACTAATCTTAAAATCATCAATTTCCTGAGTATTTAGATAAGCTAATATTAAAAAAGCTGTACCGCCTAATATGTACATATAGGACATCGACCTAGTATAGCCATTTAGTTTTTCGGAATATTTATTTAGAACAAATCCACCTTTCTCTTTATCAAAATCGATATAAAACATGATGTCACGTATTTCTTCGTAGCTAATCTCTCCTTCTGATAAAATATGTAACTCTATTAACTTCTCTCTTTCTAACTGACTCATCCCTAACCCAGTTAATTTCTGAAAGTAATTATGCTGAAGTAACATTTTGAAAGAGGTTTTAGTACGCTCATTTATATGTTCACTTTCCAATGCTTTCTCTAAAGGTTCTATTTTTCCATACTTTAAGCGGTCAATAGCATCCAAAATATGTGGAAATTTAGTTACTCCAATATAGACAAGCACAATCATCAATAATATCAAAGTAATTGAAGCATCAAACTTTTCATCAATAAAGCTGATATATTCCATTTATTTTTATGCTCCAAAAGATATTTACATGTAACACTATTAATAAATTAAGATTTCTAGATCAGTTAGAGACGATTAAGGGAAGCAAATTTAAACTTGCTTATAGTTTTAAAGTGGTAATAGTGCTTACTCCACGTACCACGCAAAACTAAAACTTAGCCTAACTCACCTTATCCCACATCTTACTTAGACGCTTGGGCGATACTGCCATACGTGTTTTCATAGGCTGGGCAAACAATTGAATACGGTACTCTTCCACCATCCAGCGATACTCACTGATGGCTTCTTTATCCGCACGTCCTGCTAGCCGCTCCATATGCAAATCAAGCGCGTATACACCATCAAGGTCGGCGTCGAGGTTGTGCTCCAAACGCTCTAGCCGAATCTGTAACGCTTCAAGATAGCGTGGGTACTGTTGCCAGTGGCTATAATCCATCCGATAGACAAAATCAGCCAAATGTAAGTCTTCTAGTTGATCTTCGATATCATCGATAGACTCACCAAATATCTCGCGATCTAGCATCAGTAACCCTTGGCGAATACGCTGCCAACGAGTGTAGACATTCTTAAGCGTTTTGATAACGCTTTGACCAGTTAATAAGAAGTTATTCACCACCACTTCAAGAGTTTGGGCATACTCTTCAGAGGTAAACGGTAGCTCCTCGCTCAATCCAACTGCGATGTCATCGGCGCTTTCTGGTAAATTTTCAGAGTGATCAAATAAGACATAGTGCTCTTCGAGAGCCGCGTCTAACGCAGCATCTATAACGATCGTTTTGAGTTTATCCATGTCGCCAAGTGGCGCAAATGCCAGTTTAAATATGCTATCGATTTGGCTCGTTAGCTGCTTTTTCTTTGCACCAAGTTTGCCTTTGATTAAAGTCAGCACCCCGATGCGATGTGCTTGAAGTGCTGCATTGACATCAGTATATTGATGAATCGATACCGCTTCTCCCGCTTCATCAGCGACGAGTGCCGCAAACTGTTTCATCACCACACCTGCACTATGATGGTTTTTGCTAAAAGCAAAATGCTCAGGGAACTCAGTATGCACGCCTTGCTGCTCATTTACCGCTTGACTGGTTTCAGATGCATGACGAATCTGTAGGGTTTGTAGATCACGGCCTTTTTCGATGATACGGTTTTTCTCATCGACCACGCAGATTTGTGGCTGCAAATAACGATCAATCGTAGATGGATTGAAGTTCTCTGGCGTCACCGACATAATACCGCGACGATGCAACGCCTGACACAGCTGCTTCAGTAATCCTTGCCCACCCTTTGGCTGCAATTCATCAAACAAACTGTCTGCAGTATTGGGTATCGGTACGATTTGGCGACGTATCTCTTTTGGTAGCGACTTGAGCAGCTGCAATACCAATTCATAGCGCCAACCAGGCACGCCCCACAGTAGCTCAATCGCATCGAGCTGCGGTAATGCGGCAAGCGGCACACGTATGGTCACACCATCATCATCGCTGGCGGGATCAAAAATATAACGCAGCGGCAACTTTAGATCGCCCAGCTTCCACACTTCTGGAAAGTCCCCTGTGGTCGGCGCCTGGCTATTAAGTACATCTTTATCAGTGAAGAATAGATGCTTGGCATCATGCTTTTCGACTTCTGCACGCCAATCCTCAAACGCTTTACGACTGGCAACGTGCTCAGGAATTTTCTTATCATAGAACTGATAGAGCGTTTCTTCATCCACCAACAAATCACGGCGACGCAGCTTGTCTTCGATGCGCTCAACGTGAGCAATCTTGTCCATGTTATGTTGCAAGAATGGTGCATTGCGACCAAAATTGCCTGTCACCAAGCCATCACGGATAAATATCTCTCGTGACTCGACCAGATTAACTTGCTCATAGTTAGTCAGCTGCTTACTAATAATAATCAGTCCAAACAGACTAATCTGAGCGTAAGCTTTAACTCGTCCTGTTTTCTTGGACCAGTGTGGCTCAAAGTAATGATATTTCAGCAAATCACCTGCCGCTGAAATAATCCATTCTGGTTCGATTTTGGCAACAGTACGCATAAAGACTTGTGAAGTCTCCACCATTTCAAACGCCATCACCCAAGGTGGTATTTGTTTAAACACCGTACTGGCTGGGAATATCTTGGCCTTTTGCTGACGCGCCGCCAAATACTCACCGCGGCTTTCGGTCTTGTGCGCGATGATAGATAATAAACCCGTCAATAACGCTCTATGCAGATTGGCATATTTAACCGCTTTTAACTCTTCGTCTTCGATCGCAGTCGGATCATTGACAGCCACATTTTTATCAGAAGCTTTTGATTCATTAACATCAGTTAATTTCAGCTCAGTGACCATCTGTACCAACTGACGATGCGTCTGATGCCATTCACGTACACGCGGGAAGCTTAAATAGTTCTTCTTAGTAAACTGCTTACGCTGATTGCCAGACAGTTTATTACCGTCTTCATCTTTTTCAAATAGCGCCTTCCATAGACTCAAATAAAACAAAAAGTCAGAGTCGTCTTGACGGAAGACCGCATGCTTTTGATCCGCTTGCGTGCGTTTATTGGCAGGACGCTCGCGTGGATCCTGTACAGCAAGCGCTGCCACAACGATCAGCATTTCGCGAATACAATCAAAATCAGAACCAGCCACCAGCATACGTGCTAGCCTTGGATCGATTGGCATACGTGCCATTTTCTGACCAGTTGCTGTCAAACGCAGATGATCAAGCCCTTTCTTAGCTTTTGGTTTATTGGTTTTGTCCTGAGCAGCGATGTCTTTCTTAGAGGTAATAGCGCCCAATTCATCTAGCAATTTATGACCATCAGTAACCAATCGGCTATCAGGCGGCTCAATGAATTCAAAGTCATCTACACTACCTAGACGTAGGTTGGCCATTTGTAGGATTACTGACGCTAAATTAGTACGTAAAATTTCAGGCTCAGTAAACTCAGGGCGACCACTAAAATCTTCTTCACTATAAAGACGAATACAAACACCTGGAGCAACACGGCCACAGCGACCTTTACGCTGATTAGCCGCTGCTTGGGAAATTGCTTCAATCGGTAAACGCTGTACGCGCGAGCGATACGAGTAACGCGAAATCCGCGCAAAACCCAAGTCAATCACATAGCGGATACCTGGTACGGTCAATGCAGTCTCAGCAACGTTGGTCGCGATAACAATACGGCGACCTCGACCCGATGGTTGAAAGATACGCTGCTGCTCTTCGTAAGTCTGCCGTGCAAATAGTGGCAGTACTTCGGTATGGCGCGGACCATGACGCTCAAGCACCTCTTGCGTTTCGCGAATCTCCGCTTCAGTCGCAGCAAATATCAAAATATCAGCTTGATCGGCGTGGCCTTTGCTCTGCGCATCGCTAAAGCACTCTTCGACAGCGGCAACCACAGCACGCGGCAGGTTCTCTTCAAAATCATCGTAGCTGTCATCCTCTGAGCTGTTTACTGGCTCATCTGTCAACGGACGATAACGGACTTCTACTGGAAAGCTACGCCCTTCTACATTAAAAATAGGTGCAGGAACTTGCCGTTTTAGCTTGTTATCATAATGGCTGAAATACTCACTAAAGCGCTTGGTATCAAGGGTCGCCGAGGTAATAATGACTTTTAAATCTGGGCGCTTGGGCAGCATCTTTTTGAGATAACCCATAATAAAATCGATGTTCAAACTACGCTCATGCGCCTCATCGATAATAATCGTATCGTACTTACTCAAGAACCGATCATGACCCAACTCAGCGAGCAGAATACCATCGGTCATGAGCTTTACAACAGATTGCGCTGTCCCTTGCTCATTGAAGCGAATCTTAAAACTGACAGTATTACCTAATGGCTCACCCAGCTCTTCTGCGATACGGTTTGCCACACTACGAGCAGCCAATCGTCTCGGCTGTGTATGCCCTATCTGCCCTGTGATACCACGCCCTGCCAGCATCGCAAGCTTAGGCAGCTGCGTCGTTTTACCAGAACCCGTCTCACCAGCGACAATAATGACTTGATTATCGATAATCGCTTGTACTAAGTCTTCTGCGCGCTGGCTAACAGGCAGATCTAAATTTAGCTTGGTAGGTAAATCACTTGGAATACTATCGATACGTGCTTGCACGGCTTGTTGAGAACGTGTCTTTATTTTCTCGTACTGAGCACGTTTTTTGGCGAGTACATCATCTGAATTGTTCTTTTGCTCAAAACCATTATTAGATTTTTTATTTTTAGATACAGCAGCACGCGCCAGCTCTCTTTCAAGACGGCTTAAGTAATAGCTGTCTTTGGCAAGAACTGGTGAATCTGCCAGTGGTACTGCTGGCTTCTTAGTATCTTGAGTTTCATTTACAATAGATGTATTTGAATCGCTGTTTTCAGGAATATTGGTCTTAGAAGTATTGGGCATATTTGCTTAGGCTATTTATTATGTAGAAGTGGTTAGATTATGGGGGTAATTGGGGTATGATTCAAGTTAGTCCAGTCCTGATTACTCTTGTATCAATAATGCTGAAACTATCACACATTACAGAACGTATCCGAACTTAAGCTATCCATTAAGTTCATTTAATCAGGCGTGTATTGGGTTAATTTTATAAAATTTAGATAAACCTATTATAGCGCTAATTTCTCTAAATTCTTGATGCTTAGATAGCCAACATATTCTTTGTCTTCGCAAGCATTCAGCTCATCTATATCACTGATAGGCTCAATCGAAAGTCGAACATTTGAGATAAGATCATTTACGTTATATATGTCATCTATATCTACTGCAAGCTTATCATCAATATGAGAAGCTGCATTAAAAGGTGACGTTTCATTTTTAAAAGTAAACTGCTTATAAAAATCACTTTTTTTGCTTGTTTGATCGCGTCAGCTTGGTTAGGTGCAACGATGAGTAGCTTATAATGGAATTCTTCAAAACTGTCCTGCTGATAGCCACCTAGATTGATAAAGAATAACTTTAAGTCAGCAGCAGCCTTTAACTGCTCACTTGATTCAATTAACTTGATGGTATAACTACCCACTTTAGTAATTGCTCGATATGAATCAATATGCCATTTATTTTTTACTTCAGGCCAATGCTCATTGATATCTGCTATCAAGTCACTCACCTGAGGGGCCACACCAAAGAAAATATCGTGTTGCTCAATCAGACGACCTTTAGGACGACCTCCAAGCTGAACCATATATAGTGTTAGCATAAAACATTACCTTCTACATGTCTCTAGTGACAACGACTGTTAATTCACTAAAGCGTTTAAAATATTCATTCAATTACTCGTTGGCTTATCCGCCAAAAACTGCTTTACAACGTCAACGGTTGCTAACGGATCTTCTTCGTGCGGTACATGACCTAAATTATCAAATATCTTAAGCTGACTATTACGTATATCTCTATGAAATAACGCGGCGTTTTCTACAGGAATAAGATCATCTTTTGCACCCCATAAGATCAAAGTCGGTATGTCGAGCTGCTTTATCTGCGCTTGGTCACTGTCATCATCAGTCTCATGTAGGCGACGACTCAAAGCCTGCCGATTACCTTGGCGCAAGGTCAATTCATAGTATCTGTTAATCAATTTCTCGTCGACTTTACTGTCATCGGCATACACGCTTAAAACGCTTTTCTCAACAACACTTCTAGGTAGGATACGATTTAAAATTGGTGACATCATTGGATATTTAGCAAGTTTAAAACCAATAGGGACATGTTTTGGCGTTGCTGGATAACCAACTGAGTCTACCAATATCAATCGACTGACACGCTTAGGATACAAAGCTGCAGTACGCCACGCTACCTTGCCTCCCAATGAATTCCCGGCTAGCGTGACACGGTCCAGCTTCAAATGATTGAGCACCTGAATGACAAACGCCGCATAATTTTCGCTGCTGTATCGCGTGCTCTCATTCACATAAGGACCGGTCAAACCAAACCCTGGCAAATCCATACTCACGACACAGTATTGCTCAGACAGCGCCTTGGTCCAGCCCTCCCATGTATGCAAACTCGCCGATGTGCCATGCAATAAAACGATTGTTTCAGGTTGATCTTTTTCAGCTGTATTGCCACGATTTACATGACAATTAGCTGACTGCGATACATGCGCTTGCATACCTTGTATGTTTATAAATTCGCTGTTGGGTAGTTGCCATTTTTTTAGCTCAGCGATGGTACGATCAGGCGCCCAGTATTTTGCTATAAATACCATTATCACAGCAATTGCGCCTAGCACTATGAGAATAATTGCTTTTAATAAATACTGTGTCATGTGATCAAATCCATTCAATAAGATGACGTTAATAATAAACATTCTATACCGTTATCTCGTATGATAAGCCATAAAAAACCCGACGTTTAAGAATCACTTAAACATCGGGGTTTTTAGCATTTGTACATATGACTGTGTCTACATGAGCTATTTAACTACAATAAGAAAAAGTATGCCCAACACCCAATGATGATAGTAGAGATAATATTAAGGATGACACCTGTACGTATCATCTCTGTTTGCTTGATCAAACCTGTACCAAACACAATAGCATTCGGCGGCGTGGCAACTGGTAGCATAAAGGCACAAGACGCACCGATACCAATAATAAGTACTAAGACCTCACTCGGTATACCTATATGCTCGGCAATTGCCACAAACACAGGTACTAAGAGCGCGGCTGAAGCCGTATTTGATGCAAACTCTGTTAAGAAAATAATAAAGGCTGAGATTGCAAGCATCACCACCAATAGTGGTGCTGTTTGTAAGCCATTAGCAACCGTCTCGCCTAACACTAATGACGCACCTGATACTTTTAAGATATTTGATAGCGCAATACCGCCACCAAATAACATGAGCACGCCCCAATCCGTGTTGTCTGATACCTGTTTCCAAGAAACTAGACCCAAGCTCACGACCGCCACTGCTGCAAGCAACGCGACAACGGCATCTGTATCTTCGATACCAACTGCAGCCCCAATTTGTTTAGACAACATCCAGCTAGCTGCCGTGACAATGAAAACAGTAATTGTTAATAGGCGGGTTTTGGTCCAAGGAATGATTTCATCTTGCTCTAGCTGCATAGTACGGTTTAGGTTCGGCTTTAGATACAAATACATCGCACCCAACAGTACTGGTAATAGTATCAGCATCATTGGGATACCAAACTTCATCCAATCAACAAATGCGATATCCAATGCTTTTGCAGCAATGGCATTTGGTGGCGAGCCGACAATCGTGCCCAAACCACCCAAACTTGCTGAATAAGCAATACCAAGCAGTACAAACACAAAAGTACCGCGATCTTCTTTACTATCAACTTGCGTTAAAATACCGAGTGCCAATGGGAGCATCATTGCCGTTGTCGCTGTATTCGATATCCACATGGACAAGAATGCAGTCACACCAAATATCAAAAATACTGCTGTACTGAGCTTACCACCCGACAACGATAGAATTTTTAACGCGATTTTTCTATCGAGCTTTTGTACATGTAACGCGGCAGCCAAGGCAAAACCACCAAAGAAGAGATAAATAATGGGGCTGGCAAAGCTCTGCAGACCGACTTCAGCATTAAAATCAGGAATGCCAACCAAAGTACCAACTACAACCACTAAAATCGCAGTGATAGTGACGTGTATCGCCTCAGTGAGCCATAGCACGCCAATAAAGAATAACAACGCTAACCCTTTATTTGCACTAACTTCAAATGGTAATACGCTATAAATAATAAAGCTAATGATTGCCGCGATGGCGACCACGATCAACCCTTTTCCCGTTCCCTTTGGGAATGTATCTGTAAATAAATATTCATTGCCATCATTAGGAAGATGGCTATCCAGTTTTTCTCTGACATAAATTATCCTTATTGCCTCCAGAGGGAATATGACGTCAAAAATTATTGCAATACACAATTATTGTATGACATCATTATATTCATATAGCGAATATTACGCGGGAAAATATCATATCAGAATAATTTATATATGAATACAATCTGATTAATTTTGTTTCTTTAGCTCATCTGTTTGATTTGTTAATAGCGGTTACCCTTCGACTAATTTTATTTTTAGACAATGGCTCTCTCACTGCTTTTCATGCAGACCCTGATTTATAAAAATTACATAAAGCCTCTAAACATTTATCATTTAGGGCTATACAAGCAAAAATTGATACCACATAATCAGAAGGTTGAATAGAAAATTATCAATAAAAACAAAAGGAATAACTTTATGACAGACGCAAATAAAATTGATGCAACCACCAAAATGGCACCAAAAGACATTAATCAAGATGGGTTGGCCGAAAAAGATCAACAGCGTACTGACGACTCTGTATTAGATATGATGCAAGGTATGCATGAACATGAAGATCATGAAGAAGATAGAAAATAAATCTCATGAACAATGACATTTATCTTCATTTTTAAGTAGATTATGTTTATCTAGTACAAACAAAAAAGATAGGCGTTTATCACTATGATAAGCGCCTATCTTTTTGGTTCTCTCACCTCTGGCAAATGATCTGAGACATAGTTGTACACAAATGCTGCTGTCGACACAATGGCGATGGGAACAAACAAAGCATCATAGCTGACTTTTGCAAACAAGAAAGCGCCTACTGCACTACCACCGCAAAAGCAATACCAGATAATGGCTTGGAACCCTAAGGTTGGCTTACTGATAGAACGACCAGCAAGCCAATTACCAATTGCCGCCCCCATGTCTGATGTTAGCCCTGTCAAGTGAGTGGTACGAATGACCGCCCCACTATAAGTTGCGACCATCGCATTTTGCAGTCCACATGCCATTGCTGCTGCTAATTGCCCCAAGTAATCATGCTGCTGATATAACCAATAACTCACCAACAGTAGTGCTGCTTCTAAATATAGCGCTCGCCCATAACGACGGCCGAGTTTCAATGATGTCTGTCCAATGACAAAGCCGCTTAGTATAGCCCCTGCCAAAAAGGACAGCAACAAAGTACCAATATATAAAATACTACGCGCGTCTGAATGAGCGATAGCCGCTGCAAACAAGCTTACATTGCCCGTTACGTGCGACACTGATAAATTGGCAAACCCCATTAACGCCGTCGTATTCACGCAACCAGCACTAAATGCCAATACTGCCCCGCCCCATAGTATCCACTTTGGTAACTTGGTTATCATATCCCTCGTCCAAAGGCACGTAGCTAAAAAGGCGCATTGCTAAAAAAGCACGTAGCCAAAAAGACTCATAGTATAAATAGAAAAGACAGCCAATTGGCTGTCTTTTCTATTATCAAACGAATCATCTATAACAATTACTGTGCTGGTTCATCAAGCACCATCAACTGCTCGCTGATAGCTACTGTATTAAATCCTGCATCAACGAACATAATCTCACCTGTGATACCAGATGCCCACGGCGACAATAAGAATAATGCAGCGTTACCTACTTCTGTCTGTGTGATATTGCGTTGTAATGGCGCAATTTTTTCGCTGATATCGAGCATTTTACGGAAAGATTTGATACCACTAGCCGCTAGCGTGCGGATAGGACCTGCAGATATCGCATTAACACGGATACCTTCACCGCCCATAGACGTTGCTAAATAACGAACGCTGGCTTCTAAACTGGCTTTTGCCATACCCATGACATTATAGTTTGGCAATACTGAAATGCTACCTTCGTAGGTCAATGTCAACATAGAACCATGGCGCATCGCCAGTAACTCACGAGCCGCTTTAGCCAATGCAACGAAGCTATAGCTAGAGATATCATGCGCGATGTGGCTGCCTTCACGAGTCGTGGCATTGACAAAATCGCCATCCAACTGATCCATCGGTGCAAATCCAATGGCATGTACCACACCATCAATACCGTCACCCCAGTGAGCAGTCACTTGCTCAAAGCACGCAGCAATTGACTCATCAGAAGCTACGTCACACTCTAGAACCAAATCTGCTTCAAATTTTTCAGCGGCCATATCGACGCGTTTTTTGATTTTGTCATTCGGGTAAGTCAAAATTAGTGAAGCCCCTTCGCGGTGCAGCGCTTCTGCGATAGCCCAAGCGATAGAGAGTTTACTTGCGATGCCAGTTACGACAAATCGTTGTCCTTGCAGTAGCATAAGATTTCCTTTTGAATCAATCGAGATGATTTAGAATAAGAATTTATTTAGAGTAATTAGAAGATTGAGACTACTAAATAGTACAAATGAAAAGATGAGTTATTATACACGAATTAATTTAAGTAAACAGTCGTAAACTGTATTTGGTGCTTGTTATTGGATTGACTGATACAAACAACTAATAACGTCAAAATGACTAATAGCAGTTTATCACCTGAAGTAGTATCGACAGTGAGAGTTTTTCGTGAGTTATTAGATTGCATTTTAGCATCAACGCTTCACGATAAAATACTCAGACTATAGTAGTTTGCTTATTTTATGAAAAAACCGCACTTCGAATATTAACACTATAACCGTTCAGACTGAGTACCAAGCACCCCTTTATTGATTAAAGACTCAACTGCTAGCCACAGCAGTATGAAGTTCAGCAGATTTCGAGTATAATCACAGCCCTTCCCAGCTTGCACAATTTTTATAAGAATCCTCACATGATAGGATTCAACGTTAAGCTACACCCACATTTTGGATGGCTGCCAAACTTATGAGTAACACCCCATCATAACCCCAGATTATAAAGAAAGTACCGAATCTTATCGCCAACTGATTACTTCAACTGGCGAAGACTTAGATCGTCCGGGTTTGCTAGATACGCCTGTACGTGCTGCAAAGGCCTTTGCCCATCTGACCCAAGGCTATCATCAAAGTATAGATGAAGTGGTCAATGATGCTGTGTTTCCATCAGCCAATCGCGAGCTGGTACTGGTACAGAACATTGAGTTTTATTCACTGTGTGAGCATCATATGCTACCGTTCCATGGTGTCGCTCATATCGGCTACTTACCTGACGGTCAAGTACTGGGACTGTCAAAATTTGCCCGTATCGTCGATATGTTTGCCCGTCGTTTGCAAATACAAGAAAACCTAAGTGAGCAGATTGCGCAGACTATCATGGATGTTACTGGCTGCCGCGGCGTAGCAGTCGTTATGGATGCATCGCACATGTGTATGATGATGCGCGGTGTTAGCAAACAGCATTCAACCACGCGTAGCACCGCTATGCTTGGCGAATATCAACACAACAATCAAGCACGTAATGAATTTTTGGGTGCTGTACCTAAGCGTCAACCAGCGTTTTAAATTGCTGTTAGTTGCTTAGGCTTTTGTGAATAACAACCAAACAAAAAGGACGCATCATATGCGTCCTTTTTATTTGGTTGAGTGATAGGAAATAGTACTAACCAACTGGTTTTACATCATCTACCCAATTGCCATAACCTTCAGCTTCCATCTGCGCCAGTGGAATAAAGCGGAGCGCTGCTGAATTCATGCAATAGCGCTTGCCAGTCGGTGCTGGACCGTCATCAAACACATGGCCCACGTGTGAGTCCGCGTAACGGCTACGAATTTCAGTACGGGTTCCAAATATTCCTCGATCTGGCTTTTCAACCACCAAGCTCGTATCCAATGGGCGAGTAAAGCTCGGCCAGCCCGTACCAGACTTATATTTATCACGCGAAGAATACAGTGGCTCACCAGATACGACGTCTACATACAATCCAGGCTCTTTGTTATCCCAGTACTCATTATCAAAGGCACGCTCAGTACCTTCTTTTTGTGTGACTTTGTACTGAATATCACCAAGGGACTTCTTTAGCGCATCTTGTGAAGGTTTTACGAATGTCTCTGGGTTAAAACCTTTGCTTACTTTGCTATCTGATGTGTTATTTGACGTCACTTGCTGTGTGCTATCTGCTTCGGGCGTAAACTTACTAAAATCAAGCTCATAGTTTTTACCATAGACACTCTCGATAAATTGATAGCGACCAGAATTAAAGGTATAAGCTTTATAGCGTATCGGGTTCTTTTTATAATAATCCTGATGATACTCTTCAGCAGGATAAAAAGTGCTAGCAGGAACAATCTCAATCACTACCGGTTTGTCATAAACACCAGAGGCTTGCAGTGATTGCTTAGCCGCTTCTGCGATTTGCTTTTCTTGCGCATTGTTATAGAAAATTGCTGGACGGTACTGTGTGCCGCGATCAACATACTGCCCTTTATCATCAGTAGGATCAGCGATTCTCCATAGCGCCTGTACTATGCCATTGTAAGTAATCTTCTTAGGATCATAATACACCTGCGCCGCTTCTGTATGCCCAGTACCACCTGCCGACACCTGCTTGTAGGTTGGGTTTTCAGCGGTGCCACCCGTATAACCAGACACGACTTCTACCACGCCAGGGATTTTTTCATAACCTGCTTCAACGCACCAAAAACACCCACCCGCTACCGTGGCTACTGCTAATCCTGGTGTGGTCGGTGCATATGGGTTAGCGGCAGTTGTGTTCTTTACAGTAGAGCTGTTTTCAGTTGATGCGCAGCCTGCGTAAATCGTACTACTCGCTATGATAACTAACCCTATGATTTTAGATGGTAATATGCGATTCATAAAAATCTCCTAAGCGTAATATCCTTTAAACATCCTAACGCTTTTGTGTCACTGAAACATTCCTATACTGTTATATATTTACAGTTTATTAAGATAATTTTTAGCAACTGAGTGTAATCACAAGATAAATTAAACGATTATTTGATAATGATTATATATTTTAGTATGAGTTAACTATAGGAATAAGACGAAAGCTTTGTTATCTCAATGCATTAAAAAAGCCCATTCTCAAAAAAGTAATGGGCTTTTATTTATCGTAAGGTTATCAATGTAAGCATAGGATTATGAAGATTTTTGGCTACCTTTATCAGCACGTTCATCACTAGCCTGCTTAATCTTCGTTAGAATTTCTTTGATCTCAGATGCTGATAGATAGGTGGGCACGGCATAGGTGTCACTGACTTCTTTTGCCGCTGCCTTTGCAATATCATCAAAGTCGCTAGTTTGCATACTATTGACAGTCGGATCGATGTTTAGATCTGCAATCAAGTTTCTAACTTGCGTGATAAGGTGATCTGCTATCTCACTATCGCCATTAGCTGCTTGACCATCCTGTACCATACCGGTTCTTTTCGCCAATGCAGCCAGTCTTTTTTGCTCGCTTTGCGATTGACGTCGAGCACATAAGGCAACACGATGGCATTAGCACGGCCATGCGGAATACTATAGTAAGCGCCTAACTGATGCGCAATAGCATGCACATAACCCAGACCTGCTTTGTTAAAGGCAATCCCGCCATAATGAGCGGCGATACCCATCTCTTCTCTTGCTTTTAAATTGCCACCGTCTTTATAAGCTAGTGGTAGGTAATGCATAACAGATTTTACGGCAGAGGCTGCATAATAATCTGTCTCTACGCTAGCATTGGCACTCATCCATGCTTCTAAGGCATGGGTCAATACATCAATGCCAGTATCTGCTGTTATATGGGCTGGCATGCCTTTCATAATAACTGGGTCAATCGCAGCGGCTAGTGGTACCATTCTTGGGTCGATAGACAATGCTTTTTGATGCGTTTTGTCATCAGACACTACTGCACCAAGTGTCGCTTCTGAACCCGTGCCAGCTGTCGTTGGTACGCAGTATAGCGGCGTTGCAGGCTTTCTTGCTTTAAGAATACCGATTAGCTGCTTTGGCTTGCACTTATTGCCTTGAGACATGGCTATCATTTTGGCCGCATCGATCACTGAGCCGCCACCAATAGCTATGATAGAGTCACAATTGGCTTCTATAGACTGACGGAGCCCTTCTTCAACTACTTTAAAAGTAGGATCTGGCGTAATGCCATCATAGATGTGATAACTGATATTTTTCGCATCTAGATAATCGGTAACTTTTGCAGGTATGCCCAGTTTGTTGAGCACCGTATCCGTGACGATAAACACATTGGTATTGCCTTCATTGATAAGCATATCGCATAGCTCATCACAGGCAGTCTCACCGACAAAGAGCATAGGTCTTCTGATAGGTATCACATAAGACACTGCTTTTAACACCTTGGCCCGAGTTTTAGCGACAACCAAATAACCAGCATGCTGCAAGCTGTTGTTCTTTACCAATTTAGTAATACTATTTTGTGTTTTCATGGGCACAAAAATCCTTTTAATGATGGTTTTAACTGCAATAAAGACCGTTTTGGGCAGCCAGTTAAATATTACTAATTTACGAGCGCCAGAATGTATAAAGATACGCATCACAGCATTATAAAATGGGCAGCTCTCTAAAATTATTGTACCACTGCTCTTTTCAATATGTCGCTATTATTATGAACTGCAATGTGTCAATTTTATACCAAGCCGCTTATTTTAGTCGCTTAATTTGATTGATCAATCTAAGTGGCTACAGTAAGTCGTTTAAACTAGTCAGTAATTGCCTTTAACAGTTGCTGAGTATAAATATGTTGTGGGTGATTAAAGAGATCTTCGGTACGTCCAGACTCTACGCAAGTGCCTTGTTTTAATACCATGATATGCTGACACAGTGCACGTACTACCTTGAGATCATGACTGATAAAGACATAGCTGACTTGCAGTCTTTCTTGGATTTCACGTAATAAACTAACTACTGTGACCTGTGTGGTACTATCGAGCGCAGAAGTAGGCTCATCCAATATAAGTAGACTGGGTTTCATAATAAGTGCGCGCGCCAGTGCCACGCGTTGACGCTGACCACCTGACAGCTCATGCGGATAACGCTGCGCAAATGCTAAAGGCAAATGTACCGTAGCAAGACTATCTAGCACCGCTTGCTGACGGGCGACTTTATCCACGCCTTGTACTAACAATCCTTCTTCCACGATTTGCATGACCGTCATACGCGGATTAATACTGGCAAATGGATCTTGAAATACCATCTGTATCTGCGAGCGGAATTTACGCAGCGCTTTTTTGGACAATCCTGAGATATCTTGATCATTGACCACTATCTGCCCATTCACACGTGCTTGGTTGCTCAGTAGTTGACTAAGCGCCAGTGCAATGGTGGTTTTACCAGAGCCAGATTCTCCAACGATACCCAATGCCTGACCTTTTTGCAGTGTCATATCGACACCTTTGACCGCATCGAACCAGCGCTTGGTACCTCCAAGCAGACCTTTTTCAATTGGGAATTGTACATTAAGACGCTTCACTTCTAGTACGCTTGATTGTTTATCTGCGTTATCGTCTTCTATGATTAATGCTTGCCCAAAGTCTTGCTTGATAAGTGTGCGAGTATAATCGGCCTTAGGCTGATCAAATACCGAAGATGTTTTACCCTGTTCAATCGTTTGACCTTGGCGCATAACGATGACCTTATCACTATAGCGCCTGACCAGATTGAGATCATGACTGATTAGTATCATCGCCATATTGTGCTTACGTTTGAGATCATCTAGTAGCACCAAAATCTCATGCTGCAAGGTAACATCGAGCGCAGTCGTTGGCTCATCAGTAATTAAAATATCAGGCTGCTGAGCCAATGCCATGGCAATCATCACTCGCTGACGCTGACCACCTGATAGCTCATGTGGGTAACGGTTCAACTTGTCAGCAGGATCTGTAATATTGACATCATTTAGCAAAGCAATGCTGGTGTCTCGCCATTGCTTTTTAGGTATTCCGCTTAGACGCAACGATTCAGCAATTTGTTTGGCGACCGTATGTAACGGATTTAATGCGGTCATTGGCTCTTGAAACACCATACCGATACGCTGTCCACGAATAGCACGTAATGCGGCATTACGCGCCTTATCATTCGCTATGGGCAAGGTCGACATGCCTGTTGTACTTGCCAGCTGCACCTCACCAGTAACGGTGAGGCTGTCTGGTAACAAACCTAATAGCGCAAGACTGGCAATTGATTTACCAGACCCCGACTCACCAACGATGGCCAGAGTTCGCCCTTGTCGTAGCTCATAAGACAGCGCATCGACCAATTGGACGCCTGTAGTCGTCGTGATAGTGAGCTTATCTACGGTTAGCATAAGTTTATCTTGTGCACTATTAGGGCTTTGACTTGGTGCGCTGTTTTGCTTGGTGGCGATAATATTTTCAGTCATGTTAAGAACGCCTCGGATCAAACGCATCACGCAGCGCTTCGCCAACGAAGATAAGCAATGACAAAATAAAGGTCAAACTAAAGAAGCCTGACAAAGCAAGCCAAGGTGCATCGAGGTTATTTTTACCTTGTACCATTAGCTCGCCAAGAGACGGCGAGCCAGGCGGCAATCCATATCCCAAGAAATCCAGCGCGGTTAAGGCGATAATATTGGCCGTTAAAATAAATGGCAACTGCGACAAGCTAGAAGCTAATGCATTGGGTAAGATATGTCTGAGCATGATTTGGCTGTCCGAAACGCCTAAATTGCGTGCAGCTCGTACATAGTCAAAGTTGCGGGCTCGCAAAAACTCTGCCCGTACCAAACCAACCAGACCCATCCAGCCGAACAACAGCATCATGGCGAACAGCATAATAATACTAGGACTAAACAGACTGACCAAAATAATAATCATAAATAGCTGAGGCATACCGCCCCATACTTCCATAAATCGCTGCCCTGCCAGATCTACCCAGCCACCATAATAACCTTGTACCGCACCGACGATAATTCCAATCAGTGCGCCTGCAAGCGTCAAGGCCAAACCAAACAGTAACGACACTCGCATCCCATAGAGTATTCGTGCCAGCACATCACGCCCCATATCATCAGTACCAAGCCAGTTCTGGGCATTGGGCGCTGCTGGATAAGGCAGACCAAGCTCGACATTCGGTGTCTGGTCGGCAAACGGAATAAGCGGCATTAGATAAAACCCTTGCTCATCAATCAGCGACTGCACTGCAGGGTCTTTATAATTGGTTTCAGTCTCAAACACACCGCCAAACGTCGTTTCAGGATAGGCCTTTAATACCGGAAAGTAATAATCGCCTTGATACTGCACTAATAATGGTTTGTCATTGGCAATGACATTAGCCGCCATGCAGATGACAAATATCACTGCGAAAACAAACAGCGATATCACCCCAAGTCTATTTTGGCGAAAGCGATTTAAACGTGCTTGCCAGATAGGGTTTAAGCGTTGCTTTTTTGTGGTAGATAGCTGCTCAGGCATTGGCGCTTTACCTGGTTCGCTATTAATAGTACTGCTCTGTGATGAAGGTTGATTATTTGACATTAACGCCCCTCAAAATCAATACGAGGATCGATTAAGTGATAGCTCAAATCACTGATTAATTGCAGTAGCAGCCCCACTAAGGTAAAGATAAATAGCGTGCCAAATATCACTGGATAATCGCGTTGTTGAATGGCTTCAAACCCTAACAAGCCCAAGCCATCTAGTTTAAATATAATCTCAATCAAAAAATTACCCGCGAAGAAGATACCAACAATAGCGGCTGGAATACCGGCAATGATAATCAACATTGCATTGCGAAACACATGTCCGTATAGCACTTGACGCTCACCTAAGCCTTTAGCACGAGCAGTGAGTACATACTGCTTGCCCAGCTCCTCTAAAAAGCTGAATTTGGTCAGATAGGTCAAACCTGCAAAACCGCCTACAGTACTTGCCAGCAGCGGTAACGCCAAATGCCAAAAATAATCTTTTACTTTACCAAGCGCGCTTAGCTGATCAAAATTTTCGGACGTCAGTCCCTGTAATGGAAAGATATTCCAATAGCTGCCACCTGCAAAGAAAACCAGTAAAATCACTGCGAAGACAAACACAGGTATTGCATGTCCGATCGCTAGCAGCATAGCAGTGGCTTTATCAATGCCTGAGCCATGATGCATCGCTTTATAGACGCCTAGCGGAATAGCGATCATATAGATGAGCAACGTACTCCACAGCCCAAGCGATATCGAGACTGGCAGCTTCTCTATGATAAGATCGGTCACCGACTGCCCTTTAAAAAACGACTCACCAAAATCTAGCTGAGCGTAGTTCTTTAGCATGAGCCAAAATCGCTCTGGAGCGGATTTGTCAAAGCCATATTGAGCATTGATCGCAGCGACCATCTCCTCAGAGAGACCACGCGTGCCTTGATAAGTACTGTCGTTGCCACCTGCACTGCCCGCACCAATATTACCGCCAAGCGCATTATCTTTTGCGCCCTGCTCAATAAGTGCCAGCTGCTGCTCAACAGGCCCGCCCGGTGCCGCCTGTATGATCACAAAATTGGCAAGCAATATCAAAAATAGTGTCGGCAATATCAGTAGTAGTCTTTTTAAGATATAACGACCCATAATGGCGACTTCCTAAATAAAGAGAGATAGCAATGACGTTCAGCAGCGAATTGTGGTGTATTAAATAGGTGCTTAAAAGCAAACTATTTGTTAAAAACTTACTTTAAAAGTTGTTTTTCAGCTCACGTAACGCTGCAAATACCGTTAACGACTTCTCATCATCGATAGGCATTTTGGATTTAACTCCTGCGATTACACTCGGCTCTTGTGTACGTAAAAACACATTTACCGTGCGCTCATGCTCTAGTGTCACTGGTAGCGTTGCCATGCCTTGTTCAGTTTGTACCTCTGCTCGTGCTAAGGCTTGCTGCATCGATTCATTGTCAGGTTCAATAGATAGACCAAAACGTAGGTTACTGGCCGTATATTCATGCGCCGGATACAGTAGCGCCTCATGAGGCAAGCCGTTCAAACGCTTAAAGCTCTCATGCAGTTGCTCAATCGTACCAGTAAACACACGTCCACAACCTGCACTAAACAACGTATCACCGCAGAAACAATGCTTTTGCCCATCGATATCCAAAATATAGGCCATATGGCTAGCGGTATGCCCTGATACATCCCAGACTTGCGCAGAGCAGCCCCATGCGCTCACCGTGCTACCGTCTTTGATAGTTTGATCTTCATCGACGCCATGCTCACTATGCGCAACCAGATGAGTCATCGGATACGATTCCTGCAACTCTGCGACGCCGCCGATATGATCATGATGATGGTGAGTCGTCCAAATCGATGTTAGTTCGAGCTCATGCGTCTCTAGATAATCAATGACCGGCTGGGCTTGACCTGGATCAATGACAATCGCCTGCTTATTATTTTCATTAATCAATGTCCAGATATAGTTATCGCTAAATGCTTTGATTGGGTGAATACGAATACTCATATTAAATCCTTACCGGTAGTTATTTTTGTTACGTGTTATTTTGAGTTATCTAGGGCGTGTTCTCAATTCAATCAAGTGTCCTCTAAATGGGCTAAAAACAGCTAAATTTTGCCAAACATCGTCAAATAGCTGGTCAATATCTCGATATTATCTGCACTATTTTCCTCGTTTGACGGCAATTTATCTCATTTTTATCACCATTTTTAAAATGAGGACACGCCCTAATCTAACTGTTATTTGATAGCAGCCGCATATATTTGACAAAAACAGCATATATGCTCAGCTGTCCGTTGTTATCGGGTCAAACTTTATAATAAAAACTGTTTATTGTTTTAAATATTTATTGATACGCCCTTCTGCCTCTTTATCCACCCACCAGTAATCGATACCAACAGCATTGGTCGGTAGTTTTTCAGTATGGCGATACTGATCCCAATAGGCGACATTGGTGCCAGATTTGCCGTATAGCGGTACGACATAATGCCCTGCGCGTAACAACCGATCTAGCACCTGCGTATACAGTACGATCTCGTCACGATTTTTAGCATTACCAAGGGCAGCAACGACTTGATCGACGGCTGCATTCTTGATACCAGCACTGTTATGATTACCCGGCTCGTCAGCAGCAGCGCTACCCCAAAATGCCGCTTGCTCAGCACCAGGAGATAGACTTTGAGCAAACACGTCCACGACCATATCATAATCAAAACGGCGCATACGCTCATAATATTGCGGCCCATCGACTTGGCGCAATGTTGCATCAAATCCCAAGCGTTTTAGATTGCGAATATAAGGCAACAATACACGGCCCATGGTCTCGCCTGTCATCAAAATCTCAATCTGAGCAAGCGACCCATCAGGTTGATATAGTTTCATATCCTCATAATAAAACCCAACCTCTAATAGAAGCTTACGCGCTTCTAATAACCCTTGACGATTAAAGCCGTTCCCATCACTGGTGGGTAGCTGCCATTCTGCTAATGTTGCTTTACGCTGAATCGGTTCGAGCTCAGACAATAACGGTGTCAATACCTGCATCTCTGCATCAGATGGCGTACCCTTTGCTGCAAGCTCTGAGCCATGGAAGAAGCTCTGCAAACGCTCGTACTGCCCATGAAATAGGGTTTTATTCATCCATTCAAAATCATAAGCAGCTGTCAGTGCTTGGCGAACTTTGATATCTTGAAAGATTGGGCGACGCAAATTCATCACCAATGCCTGCATCGGTACTGGATTTTGGCTGGTTATCGTCTCTTTTTGGATAAGCCCTGCTTTGACTGCAGGGAAATTATACCCAGTTACCCAGTTAGATGCTTTATTTTCGGGGCGAAAACGGTATTGACCGGATTTAAAACCTTCAAAGGCAATCTCATCACTTTGATAATAAACAAACTTGATCATATCAAAATTGTAGCGGCCACGATTGACCATCAAATCACGCCCCCAATAATTGGGATCACGTATATAACTTACCGAACGCCCTGCATCAACTCGCCCCAATTTATAAGGACCACTACCCATCAATGGTGACAGACTGATTTTCTCAAAATCGGTATCAATAGAAGATTTGGCAAATATAGGAAACTGCCCAACAGTCAGTAAAATCTCTTTGTTGTCAGCAGAGGCAAAGACAAACTTTACTTGTTGATCATTAATGATTTGAATGTCTTTGATATCACTTAGATAACTGCGAATATACATGGGGCCTTTGTTCAATATCGCCTCAAAAGTCGCTTTTACATCGCGACTGGTCACACCCGACCCATCCCAAAAACGAGCATTAGGGTCGAGATGATAGATAATCCAGCTTGTATCACCGGGATCATATGTCACTTTACTTGCCAGCTGTGGATACATGGTAAATGCTTCATTTAATGAACCAGTCATCAAAGTATCATACAGATAGTCTGTGCCAATCATCGCCACACCCGTGGTCATCCATTTATTGGCGCTATTAAACGTACCGCGAGCATCTAGAGAAAGCGTACCTCCTGATGGCGCTTTTGGATTGGCATAAGGTAAGTAAGGTGCATCGATGTACTCAGTAGGACTATTGTGACCAAGCGCGGTCGTCGTGATAGGTGCAGCGATACTGCTCGGTATCCAACTGACGGTGATGGTTAGCAATACAGCTTTTAACAGGGCGTTTTTTATTATCATGACGTTATAATAAACCTCTATGCTAACCAATATAAATATCAAAACGTAAAGCCTGACAGCAAAACAGCGTTATAGCAAAATTTTATCATAACAAACTTAGGTTTTTTAACACTTCAGCGCAGAAGCTCCCTACTTCTAAAGTAGTGGGATGAATGCATTGTTGGTAGTAACTATTTCTACATGTGGTATTATTAATAATAAATATAGCACGAAATATAAGCACCGTCTGTATGCCCACTCAAATTCTAAACGCCCATAAAGTTAGGATATATCCTAATGCCGATCAGCAAGTATTCTTTGCTAAATCATTCGGTTGTACGCGCTTTATTTGGAATAAAATGCTTGGTGATAAGATTGATCATTACAAAGCTACTAAAACCACCCTAAACAACACCCCAGCTCAGTACAAAAAAGAGTTTGAATGGCTCAAAGAAGTGGATAGCTTGGCATTGGCTAACGTACAGCAACAGCTAAGAGCTGCCTATAGCAAGTTTTTCAAACAAGGCTCAGGTTTTCCTAAATTCAAGAAAAAAGGCATTAAAGACAGCTACACCACCAACAATCAAAAGGGAACGGTAGCCGTCACAAAAAACACCGTTAAACTGCCTAAAATAGGCCACATCAACGCCAAATTCCCCAGTAAAATAAACGGCTTAATAAAAAGTGCCACCATAAGCAAAACCCCATCAGACAAGTATTACGTCAGCCTATTGGTTGAAACGGTCGTTGAGCCACTACCAAAGACTCACTCTAATATCGGCATTGATTTAGGACTGACCCACTTCATCGTCTTATCAAATGGATGCAGAGTTGCCAATCCTAAGTTTCTGGCAAAGTTGCAAGATAAACTGGCGCGAGAACAAAAGATTTTAGCCAAACGTAGAGCTGTGGCCAAAGCGGATCAACGTAAACTATCAGAGAGCGGTAACTACCAAAAGCAAAAACTTAAAGTTGCTAAAGTCTACGAGAAAATAACCAATAGCCGCAAAGACTTTCTACATAAGCTCTCATTCAATATCATCAAAAACCACGATGTTATTGCTATTGAGGATTTGAATGTAAAGGGTATTGTTAAGAACAGGAAACTTGCCAAAGCCATATCGGACAGCGCTTGGTCGGTCTTTACCACCATGCTGGCATATAAAGCGGAATGGTACGGTAAAACGCTTGTTAAAATAGACCGGTGGTATCCATCCTCTAAAACGTGCTCAGGATGCAGTCACTTGCTAACGAAAGCTGAATTACCGCTGTCGTTAAGATCTTGGAATTGTCCAAGTTGCCTGCAAGAAAATGACCGAGACCTCAACGCCAGTATTAACATCTTAAATCAAGGATTGCTACTGGCTAAACACTCAAAAACTGTCGGTGCGACAGGGTTAGCTTAGTCAATTCGCTTAACCGCTGATACAGAATATCGTGTCAAGTATGAGCGTTACCTAAGAAACCCCTACCTATAAGGTAGTGGGTAGTTCATCCTAATGGTTTGCCGTGTTACGCGGCATCCATCAGTACGACATCATTGATATTAGATATAATGGCGGCAGATATTAAACGCTTCTTCCTAAAACTGCGCATCGACAAATACACTCATAAAAAAGACGCAACTTGTAAAAGCAGCGTCTTTTATTTTAAAGCTATTATGACTTATGCATGCTTTTTTCGAACGCAATCATAAAGTCAACCAGCTGCTGTACCCACTCAATTGGTACGGCATTGTAGATGCTGGCTCGCATACCGCCTACGTCACGATGACCTTTTAGATTTAACAAGCCAGCTTTTTCTGACTCTTCTAAGAATACTTTATCAAGGCTGCTGTCTGCTAAAGTAAATGGCACGTTCATGATAGAACGATACTTAGAATCTACTGGATTATTATAAAAACTGCTGTCATCGATTGTCTTATAAAGTAAGTCAGCTTTTTGCTGATTGATTTTACCGATAGCAGCTACACCTCCCTGCTCTTCCAACCAATCAAACACCAGCCCTGCTAAGTACCAAGAATACGTCGCTGGCGTGTTAGACATAGACTCTTTGTCAGCTTGATGCTCATAGTTCAACAGCATAGGACACCATTCACTTGCTTGCCCCATCAAATCGTCACGGATAATGACAATGACTAGACCTGCAGGACCGATGTTTTTCTGGGCGCCCGCGTAGATCATGCCAAATTTAGACACATCTATCGGCTGCGACAAGATACAAGATGACATATCAGCAATGATTGGCGCATCTACTTGTGGCGGCTCAAATATCTGTAGGCCATGAATTGTTTCATTAGCACAGTAATGAAAATAAGCGGCGTCTTCACTGATATTCCAATCACTTTGCGCTGGTACGTCAGTAAAGTTATTCTCTTTGCCAGTTGCGACTAAGTTAATTTCGCCCAGACCCAACGCTTCATAGCGCTTGGCTTCTTTGATCGCTTTACTTGACCATGTGCCTGTCGTCAAATAGTCACCGCGTCCACCATTTAACAGGTTCAATGGAATCGCAGAAAACTGTAAGCTAGCGCCACCTTGCAAAAACAGCACTTTATAATTATCTGGTATTTCCATAAGCGTGCGTAGCTTAGCTTCCGCTTTGTCAGTAATGGCTATATACTCTTTACTACGATGGCTGACTTCCATGACCGACAGGCCGCGACCTTGCCAATCAAGCAGTTCGCTCTGCGCGCGTTCTAATACGGCTGTTGGCATGGTAGCAGGTCCAGCACAAAAATTTGGCAGGCGATGCGGTGTAGCAGTTGCTGTAGACGTTGGGGTTGTAGGCATAATCACAGTCCTAGGTATGATGAAATAAAAGGATGTTTTTATTTCAGTTTGTTGATAAAGGCATTGGTATCGATGTTAGTTTTCATACAACTCAATGAGATATCTGCTCCCACAGCTGACGTTTAGCATCACTGTCTGCGAGCATTTCTTCTAATTTCGGCACAGTGGTCAGATTGGGATGTTGGAGGCCGTTAGGCAGCGCTGTCAGTGCAGCAACTTGTATCTCTTCACTCCGGCCAATTCGAAAGATATATCCTGCAAGACTGGCATTGGCAAGCTCAGCAGTATCCATACCGTCGCAAATCGGGAATGATGTTGTCTCGCAAGTGATTGATAGCGCTTGGGTGATGTTTTGCCATAGTTTTTGACTGTCACTATTTAGCGCTTTGATATCAACCAATATCACCCAGTCACCATAGCGGCCACCTTGCAGGTCAAATGGTGCTACTTTTTTTAAGCTATCATCATTTATGCTGTCATCACTAGCACTCTGTGGAAAACTACTTTGCGGAAAATTACTCTGCGCAGATTGAGGTTGCTCAATAGGTGCATTCGTAGAGGTTACAGCAGTTTGGTTCGATGCAGTACTTGGGATGTCATGATAGTTAGACCCAGCACTTGAACTAACAGTACCTGAACTGACCGTAGTTGAATCAACGGAATCAAAACTATAAGTAACAGGGCTTTGCTCGCTAGCCGTCCGTTCATTGGTAGCTTGCAAATCAGGATCATACTCATCGGTAACATAGCCGTTAGCATTGTAATTATTGATATCATAACCATCAGTCGGTTGATCAACTGTGTCTACAATTCTAGCGCTCACTACTTCGTTGTTGTTAGACTCAATATCAGTGGAAACAATATTTGACTGCTCAACCGAAGCTGTCGCAATGTCAGCCATATTGATGGTTTCTGATTCAGGCTGCACCCACTGATTGATACCCATCATCGCTAGAATTTGGCGTTGCTGCACACGGCGCTGTAATAAAGTTAGCGGGTCTTGGGTATCACTCATTCGACTCTACTATCCTACTCATTTTGTTTATATCATTTATAGATGTTTTTATGGTTTTGGCAGATCTCACTGAGCATGCATCACACTATTAATCAAATACTAGATACATACCCATCAAAACAGCTGTCGAATACCGAGCCAACGCTCTGATATTGCCAACAAACAATCGTATTCATCTTGGCTGATTATCGTATCGTGTAACATCACCGTATGCAACGTACTTAGCCATTGGCGATACTCATTATGAGTAGGCTGGCTCATTTCACTTTCATTATAATCTATTTGACTACCATCCTGTTGCTTCTCTCGATAATTATCAGCATTCGGATCACCTACCAAGCGCTTGATAAAGTGATTGGCAGAGACAGGAACCGCAGAAATAATCGCCAATAACTGAATGCTATTCAAGTGCTGTGCGGTCAATAATAGCCACTGTAAATTAACATCGCTTACTGTCATAAGATCAATATCAATCAAGCGCGCATGCCGTCTCAAATCTACAATATAATGCGCCACACTGTCAGTACCCTCACTCAATAGCGATTGGTCATGCAGTGAGATCATCTGGCCTTTGGCATCTTTTGATAGTCGATAAGCCAATAAGACAACAACTGATACTTCTGATTTACTAAGTCCTGTAAACGCCTGACTTGAAGGATCTAGTTGCGCCCTTACGTCTTCCATACCAGTCTTTAGTATTTGCGGCCATAGAGACTGCGCGTCTGTATCTTGTAAAACTTTAGACAATATCGGTAGTAACTGCTGCAAATGTAGCGCTTGCCATAATGATGATATTGGCGATTTTTGATGTGCTAAAGCTAACGGGTTATTCAGAGTAATCGCAACCGCATGAGCGTTATCACTAGCTATATTTTTATCTGACGAATCATAAGCTAAGCTTTTGGTTAAGTCAGATGTCAGCTGTTGGTTAAACAGCTCAAATATGCCCTGCTGATAACGCAACAACATCGTACGGCATTTCTCTTGTTTTTTATAGTACTGATGACTGTCGTGACTATGATCGTTTTTACTTTTGAGCTTTAGATCTTCAATACATAGTTCAGATAAATTCTTTTGATGCAATTGGTTTAAGGCGAGCTCAATCAAAGCGCTGTCTAAACGTCTGTCCAAACTGGCTACTACTGTCATCAGCTTAGTATCTATTCTATGCGGTAATATTTGCTCATGGGAAGTCGAGTCAGTCGCAACAGAGAAGCCATCATTCCAAATATCATTCAAACTATAAGTGGCAGTCGTTGATAATGATTGATGCTGATGACAAAGCAAGACAGCTTCGACTAATGCTAGCGCACCTAAAGGATGATGACTATGGTTGAGTATGTACTGAGGTAGTGATACCTTTTTAATATCATTAAACCCAATTAATGTGTTTTCTGGTAGGTCAGCGTCAGGTTTGGACTGCCACGGTTTTAATAGCTGATGAACGCCAACGTCTTCGGCCTGTACTTGAAGCCGCCCATCGACCACCACATCAGCTTCTACGGCAAACTCTAAACCGTCATCAATCTCTAATTCGCCATTATCTTTATTACGACTTTCGCTTATAGATTCAGCAAGAACTTTTGCGTCACTTATCTGTTTATTGTCTCTTATATTAATCGTTGCAGCTGTTTGAGTCTCAAATACTGACGAATGCTGCACGTTTCTTTCTGGCAAATATTCACTTAGGCTATTTTCTTTTGTTGCCCCCAATCACCTAAGCGTCGTTGCCTATATATTTCTTTGACCTTTTGCTGATTTATTCGCTTTTCTTTGGCAACTTGTACCGCAAACTCATGATAAGCATCCGCATTAATAGCGCTCATACGCTCAGTCAAGCTTGGATGTGTGGCAAACCATGACACATCACCCAAGTCTGCCCCACTACTAGCAAAGAAAAAATGACTGAGTCCATTGATATCGGCGATGCCAGACAAACGCGAGCCGAGCGAGTCTTGATGAATAGCTTTTAAGGTTTCGATAATCGCAGGCATACGTGTTAACTGAACGCTGGTGGCATCAGCAAGTAGCTCGCGCTCACGATTAAAACTGTGCTTAATCAACTGCGCGCTTGCCATACTAGAGAAGCTCAAACCATGCAGTAGCAATGTCCAGACACTACGCGGGGCTTGATGATCTATTATAGGCGGCGTTTGCACCCATTTAGACTGACGCTTGGCTGAGGACTGCTGTTGTTGTGATTGCTGCTGCCAGTAAGCGACCCATTCACTATGCGTGGTGAAATTAGCGGTTTGCGCTTCTGTATTGCGTGCAAGCGTATCAACCTGTCTCTGTGATAGAAACTTTTGGGAAATACTATCGCTATCAAAATAACGGTAATTAGATATTGGGTCACTCCAGTCGTATAGTATCTGCAAGCCTGCCAATACCACCATCAGCTGTAAATTGAACGTAGCATCACCGTGCAATATATGACCATATTCATGACCAATGAGTCCGTATAGCGCCTCATCAGACAGTTTATCTAACGCACCTTGAGTAACGACGAGTACCATATCTGAGCTATGGCGACCAGCGACGAAACCGTTGATACCCTGCTCGTCAGGTAGCACGTACAAAATAGGGGTTTGCAAACCTGCCGCAATGGCCAGTTGTTGAGCGATTTCATAGTAGCGACGATAAACGGGCGGAAAATCGCGCTCGTCACGTACTGCTATATGACGTGAACTATAGCGAACCTTTTCTTCAGCTTCGTGTTGATGAGCGACTCCTTGACTGTGCTCCCATGCTTCTTGGCTGTTATCAATGAATAGCCTAACCGCCCCTACTCGCTGAGCAATAGCGCGGCCACCTGCTCGCAGGCGTCGATACTCTAAAAAACTACCACCAACGAAACTGCCTAACGTCAAGACAATGACCAGAACCAATACCCAGTAGTATATACCGCCTGTAAATACTGTCAGCAGTATAGACATGACAGCCAGTCCCACTGCCATATGAGCAAGTACAATCAGGAAAAACAGTCCATAAAGTAATAGACTGCGCCGCGTACGTATCCGCTGTTCACCAAAAAAATCCATCAGATTAGGCTGCCTAGAGTTCGCCAAAATTGTCTAAACCTTAGCCCATATTGACAATCGGTGCCTGAGCAATCGCTTCTCTGTCTTCGAATACCAACTGACTGAGTGGACGAAAGCCAAACGTCGTACTAACGAGGTTATTAGGAAAGACTTCGCGATCATTATTATAAAACATTACGCTGTCATTATAATGCTGACGGGCAAATCCGATGCGATTTTCCGTATTGGTTAGTTCGTCCATGAGTTCCTTGATCATACTATCGGCTTTGAGCTCTGGGTAGGCTTCGACGACAGCGGAAAATTGACTCAACGCTTTGGACAGCATACCTTCTGCTTTTGCAAACAGTGCCATATGCTCTAGCGAGTCTGGCTGATGCTTATTAGAGTCTTGTAGATCTTGAGCATGATTACGCGCGCTAATGACGCGAGTGAGTGTTTCTTCTTCATGACTCAAATAACGCTTGGCAGTTTCGACCAAGTTTGGAATCAGATCATGACGACGCTTTAGTTGCACATCTATTTGAGCAAAGCCGTTCTTTGCTTGGTTACGTGCGCGTACCAATCTATTAAAAATAGATACCCCAAACACAACTACCAACACCAAAAATGCAATGAATAGCCAAACAAACATCTTCATAATCAAACTCCAAGGTGTCTAGAATGTTAATAAAAAGTTAATACATTGTATTTTAACTCATATTAATCAATAAAACCTTAGAACTAGATCGGAACTATAAAGGAAATCGAACAGGAAATTAAATTGAAAACTACATAAGCAATTAGCTAACCATCAGACAAAAATTTGACCCAAAAAAAGCCCTTTACAATGAAGGGCTTAATACATTACAAATATGTCTTTGATACTTTATAAATATAATTATCAAATTTTAGGCAAAAAAAGCGACTCCATCAGCACATCCTCGGCACACACTATAACTATTACCGTTGCT
Organism: Psychrobacter sp. ER1; assembly: GCF_048631835.1. NCBI lineage: Bacteria > Pseudomonadati > Pseudomonadota > Gammaproteobacteria > Moraxellales > Moraxellaceae > Psychrobacter > Psychrobacter sp. ER1. The sequence goes on from NZ_CP184640.1 coordinate 1,708,347, forward strand.
ACCTTCCGGTCCTGGCGGGATTCATAGAACAATGTTGCGAGGCTACCAATGGAGCCACCAGTCGCAAATTATACAAGAAATTTTTAATTTTACAACCCCTATCTTAAAACTGTTTGCTTTAGGCCCTAAATAGCACTGTCATTTAGTTCATTAGCTCAGGTCCGCAATGTATGAGCACAAATTATATCAGTAACTTAGGTCACAAAATTCTCACAGCAACTTATATGAATTTTGCTATTTTAGTGAATGAAGTTGCACCCATGTCGATTTCTAGAGAACAATAGGGACAACTTTTCATGTATGAATGAGCGTTGATAATTGTCATTTATATATTATTAGAATCAACTTAGGAGATAATAATGAAAAATACTTTATTGAATAAAGCAGCACTAGCTTCTGGTACGGTTTGTCTCATGACAGCGATGATGGGTAGCGCCCATGCAGAGCCAACAGGCTATGATCAACTGACATTTCAGACAGAAATAAAAGAAGAGATTCAGAACGATGAAGTACGAGCCAGCTTGTACAAGAAAGCACAAGCAACTGACTCTAAGACTTTAGCTACAATGCTTAACACCTCAATCAACAATGCCATGAAAATTGCCAAGCGCTACCCTAGCGTGACCGTGAGCACAGGGCAACAGCGCACCTATCCACGCTATGACAAAAACGATAAAATCATCGGCTGGACAGGTCAAGCAAACATAGATTTAAAAAGTACAGACTTTTCAGCGACTAGCCAACTAATTGCTGACTTACAAGAAACCTTAGTGATGGACAATCTTAATTTTGGCGTATCAGATACCAAAAAAGATGCGCTAGAACAAAAATTAATGACCGAAGCTTCTCGCGCTTTTCAGCAGCAAGCTAAGAGCCTTACCCGCGCTTGGGATGCTCGTGGCTACCGCGTCGTCAATGTTAACCTAAACACAGGTAGCAACTATCCACGTCCAATGTATAGCGCTATGAGCATGAAATCAGGAATGGCAGACGAGTCAGTACCAAGCCAAAGCTTTGAGTCTGGTAATAGCACTATTTCTGTGACTGCTAACGGTACCATCGAGTTAACTAAATAAGACAGCTTATAGTTAAAATAAAATAAGTGATTTACATTAAAAAAGGCAAGCATCGTTAACGGTGCTTGCCTTTTTATTTTTCTAGCGATATCTATCCATTATATTCAATCATTATTGAGACCATTATTGTGACTGAGCAACTTCCTGTTGACGCAGCTTTAACATCAATTTTTGATACCAAGCTAGCTTTTGATAAGCCAATAGCTGCGCTGCCTTTCTTTTGTTGTCTTGCAATGTGGTTGTATTTTGAATCACATATACAGTACGTGTGATTTGCTCAAGTGTTTGGCCATTTTCGCTTTGTATAACAGCCTTGATTGTATGAGCACCTGGCAAAACATCAACAGTAGCAATAGATGCACTTAAACCTTGTGCAACCTCTTTATCATCAAAATAAATACGGGCGCTATCACCTGCCTGTAACGCAGGCTTAATCTGCACATTGACATCGATATTCTGTACTGGACGACGATAGGCTCTCTCTTCGCTAGGTTCAGTAATTACTAACTGATAGTTTACTGGCGTGGTAACCTTAGTATTTATCGCAGGCGACTCAGTAGCAGTCACTGTCTGCGACGCATTTGATGATTGGCGACTTGTACTAGAATTGGTTGTCGTATTCAGACTAGTTGACCTGCTCGTCTCATCACCTGTCGTAATAGCCATTTGACTGACTTGTTTGCCAGCTTGCTGCTCATAATCCTGTGGACGGTCGGTAAAGGTGACTTGACCGGTTTGCTCATCGACCACTTTATAAATAGGTGCAGCATTCGTGAGAGATGTACAAAGACTAGCGAGAGCAACCGTAGTCCATAGCGCAACTCTAATCTTACCCTTCAAGAAACTCGGTTTTGCTAATAAAGTCATAATCCATCAACCTAAATAGTGTCTACTATTAATATAATTTTATAAAACTATTATGCGTGAGTTTTGACATGAAATCAGCAGCAATTTCAAAGAAAATTCAGCAATTGGACTGATGTACTTTGTTGATACCCATAAAAAAACCAGCTAAGAATAACTTAGCTGGTTTTGTGACTCAAAATAAATGAGTGTTTTAGCGACTAATTAGCAGCTATAGTACATGTCAAATTCGACAGGGTGTACAGTTACGTTCAGACGTTGTACTTCTTCTTCTTTCAAAGCGATAAACGCTTCTAGCATGTCTTCAGTGAATACATCGCCTTTTAATAAGAAGTCATGATCGTCACGCAGTGCTTGTAGTGCAACGTCTAAGCTCTCTGCAACCGTTGGGATTTGTGCTTCTTCTTCTGGTGGCAAGTCATACAAGTTTTTGTCAGCAGCTTCGCCTGGATGCATTTTGTTTTGGATACCGTCAAGGCCAGCCATCAATAGTGCAGCAAACGCTAGGTATGGGTTAGCCGTTGGATCAGGGAAACGTGCTTCTACACGTACCGCTTTCGGGCTGCTTACATGTGGAATACGGATAGATGCTGAACGGTTAGATGCTGAATAAGCAAGTTTGATAGGCGCTTCGTAATGTGGTACTAGACGCTTATAGCTGTTCGTTGATGGGTTAGTAATCGCATTCAACGCACGAGCATGCTTGATAATACCGCCAATGAAGTACAATGCTGTTTCAGACAGACCAGCATACTCATCACCAGAGAATGTATTTACGCCGTCTTTTGAGATTGACATATGTACGTGCATACCTGAACCGTTATCACCAACGATTGGCTTAGGCATAAAGGTCGCTGTTTTACCAAACTGATGCGCAACGTTATGAACAACATATTTCAATTGCTGAACTTCATCCGCTTTACGTACCATCGTGTTGAATGCAACACCGATCTCAGACTGGCAAGACGCTACTTCATGGTGATGAACTTCAACTGAACCTTCACCAACAATCTCTTCAATGCGTTCACACATAACAGCACGCATATCATGTGAGCTATCGATTGGTGGTACTGGGAAATAACCGCCTTTCACACGTGGGCGATGCGCCATGTTGCCCCACTCGTAAGTCTCGTTAGTCGACCATGCTGCTTCTTCAGCCGTGATTTTATGACTAACGCCAGACATATCGACTGACCATTTAACATCGTCAAATACAAAGAACTCAGGCTCAGGACCAAAGTAAGCAGTATCACCGATACCAGTAGACTTTAAATACTCTTCAGCGCGGCGTGCGATAGAGCGTGGGTCACGGTCATAACCTTGTAGCGTTGATGGCTCGATGATATCGCAAGTCACTACCACAGTCACCGCGTCAAAGAACGGGTCAACAAAAGCAGTTTCTGGATCAGGACGCAAGATCATATCTGACGCTTCGATACCTTTCCAACCAGCGATTGATGAGCCATCAAACATTTTGCCATCTTCCATAACATCTTCATCAACGGTATGCGCTGGAAAGCTGATGTGCTGCTCTTTGCCGCGTGTATCAGTAAAGCGAAAATCAACCCATTTAGCATTAGAGGATTGGATAAGATCTAATAGTTTATTCGACATGAATAGTCTCCGTTGTGTTGATCACGTAATTGCGATTTAAAATTATTAATATGATGTTCTTGTCCAAGAATGTCAGATGTGCTCTCAATACTAAAACAGCGCATTCGATATTATGCTTATTATCAGCACTATTTTGCGTATTAGTCAAGATGCTCATCTAAAGCGTTTACTTAATCAGACCAATATTTGTGCACATGGTCTAACATACGCCAATTCAATCCTAACGACATTCTAGCAATATACAACTCATAATGCTGAACTCTTCGGGCTCTTGTTAATAATTATTTTTAGACCAATTTCTTGGCTTTAAAAATAATCATAACAGCAATAATGCAAAGGCTATGCCAATGTATTGACACTCTGATAACAGATATAGTTATAGATAGATTTAATTATCAATATTTACAGTGATTTATACGATTAATATCGTTATATATTCATTAATTCCCATCAAATTAATTTTTAGAATAGCACTTAATTAGAGCACCAGTTGAGAACCAAAGGCACTTAATTGGTGCAAATACAAATATATTTATTATTGAAATGCTATTTTATAGTGCAATGTTAATAGCTGAATTTATAACATTGTCTCTGACTACATTATTTTATGCGTCAAAAAAATAATAAAAAATATGTTTTTACTTGGTGCTTACTTAGATAGCCTATACCGTTCCAAAAATCTTACTCAAACTTAGTCGATATTAACTAGGTTTGACGTTTTCTTTCTGCTTAATTGTCATGCGCTACCTCTCGTTTGAGATTTAGACTGACCACGACTCCACAGACTTTTTTAATTGGCGATGGAACTCACCGTCCAATAAACAGGGGTTATGTAGCTGTTAAAATAACGGTCGCATTATTTAAAATATTGATGCTGGCGTTGAGGTCACGGTCATGAGAAACCTGACAGTTAGGGCACAACCACTCACGCATTTTCAATGTTAGCTCATCTTTACTAAGGATATGATTGCAGTTTGAGCAAGTTTTTGAGCTTGGGTAAAAACGCCCAACCGATTTCACAACCTTGCCTTGTTCGTTGGCTTTGTAGATAAGCTGACGCTTAAATTCGAAGAAACCCAAATCACTGATTGCTCTTGATAATCGCCTGTTCTTAACCATACCTTTAACGTTCAAATCCTCAATCGCAATCACATCGAACGTTTTAACCAAATCAGAGGTTATTTTGTGCAAAGAGTCCTGCCTGATACATCTGATTTTATAGTGCAAACGAGAGAGCTTGGTTTTCGCTTTTTCTCTGTTTTTACTGCCTTTTTTAGTGCGACTGAGCGCTTTATTTAGCGTTCTTAGTTTTTTGAGGTTTGTCTTGAGCGGTTTTGGTGCTTTAATTTTGGTGCCGTCCGATAAAACTAACAAGTCGGTAATGCCAAGGTCGATACCAACGCTTTTACCTGTCTTTTTAGTAGGAAGTACAGCTTTTTGTATTTCAACAGCCACACTAACAAACCACTTACCACCACGTTTAGAAATGGTGGCTGACATGATCTTGCCTTCAAATCGCAAAGCTTCTTTTAAGCGAACCCAGCCCAAGTTTGGGATACGAATGGATTTACCTTTGATGGCAAATTGGTCGTTGGATAAACTAAATCTGTCGTCACGACCTTTTTACGAGCGGTTGGATATTTCGCTAAGCCTTTAAAGAAGTTGTTATAAGCATCACCCAATTGCATGATTGCCGCTTGCGGAGCACATTTGGTGACCTCCAGCATATAGGGAAACAATTCACGCTTAATGGCGTTCAATTCGCGCCTGAGCTTCGCTTGTGAGGGTTTGTTTAGCTTTTTGGTATCAATCTCAACGCCTGCGACCAAACACGCATCACGGTACGCCTTGTCAAGCGCATACTGCCGTTGCCACTCATGCAAAGCCCAGTTGTAGGCTTTTCTCGCCACGCCACAAGCACGAGCCAGATGATTTGCCTGTACGTTGTTTGGTTTGAGTTCGATTGAGTGACCACGGATCATAATGCTTTTTTAACCGCCTCTATTAACTGTTGGTTTTTCTTGCTGCGAGAGCCGTAGAGTCTTGCTGAAAATACGGTGATAATCTCCAATACATCTTGTGCTAATTCTTGCTCAAAACTAAGCTCCTCACCCTCATTGATTATTACCACTTCAACGTCACGAGCCTCACACAACATAAAGACCAATTCAGCACCAAATCGCAAAAGCCTGTCTTTATGAGTGATCACCAGCCGTTCAACTTTATTATCCAGTATGTCGTCAAGCAGGTTTTTTAAGCCTTTCTTTTTATAATTCATTCCACTACCAAGATCGGTAATCGTCTCAAAAGTCCAGCCTTGCTTGGCGCAATAAAGTTCCAAAACTTGAGATTAGCGAAGTAAGTCGTCTTTTTGATCACGACTCGATACACGAGCATAAGCAATGGTTTTTCTGTCTAATTTAGGTGGTGTATTCAAAGAATGTGGTCTGATTTCACTTAAATCATATCGCCTATGCCCGTTTTCGGTTCGCTTGGCGACTAACGTACCATCCTCATCCCAACGTCTTAATGTGGATTGAGCAACCCCGAAATGTTTGGCAGCCTCCCCAATACTAACCAGCTTTCCCCTGAGCTTATCTCTATCTTATAATAGAATCTGTATATTATAGGTATAAATGTTTATAACTAGCTATATTGTAGGTAACTGTTCATAACCCTACATTTGATAGAAAACAAAATAGTGGTAAGATAACCGCGCGCAATAACCTCCTCTGTTATAGTCAGAGCTGCTTGTGTTCGGCAATCAAGTGACTCGATAACAGTGAGAACCAATTTCATGTTAAAAATATAATAAAACTGATAAGTTGAAGCCTTAATGATTTTGATGATCGATAATTACGATAGCTTTACGTACAATATCGTACAGTACTTCGGTGAGCTAAAGCAGGACATCACTGTCTGGCGTAATGATCAGGTCAGCATTGAGCAGATTAAAACCCTTGCACCTGATGTGATTGTGATTGGCCCAGGTCCGTGCGATCCTGACCGTGCAGGTATTTCGCTGCAAGCCATTGAGACATTTAAAGGAATTATTCCTATACTGGGTATTTGCTTGGGTCATCAAGCTATCGGTCAAGCCTTTGGCGGTCAAGTGGTCAAAGCTGGCGAAGTCATGCATGGCCGCTTATCAGCTATCTATCACAACGAGCAAGGTGTGTTTGCTGGCTTGCCTAACCCGTCACAGGTTACGCGCTATCATTCACTCGTCATTGATAAGACAAGCTTGCCAGACTGCCTTGAACTCACCGCATGGACACAGAATGCTGATGGTAGTATTGAGGAAATCATGGGTATTCGCCATAAGGAGCTGGCTGTAGAAGGCGTCCAGTTCCATCCTGAGTCGATATTGAGCGAAGCAGGTTATCAATTGCTCAATAACTTTTTACAGACTCATGGCTTGGCTACTCTGACATCCGATGAGCTACCGCAAGTTGGCTAGATTTGACTAAAATCACGTCGGTAAAAATACCGCTTTCATAAGCCTATGCCACATTTCACACAGATTCATATAAAAAATAATACTAAGTGAGACCATAATGAGTACGACAAAAATAGAAGAAACGCATACGCCAGAGAGTATTGCAGAATTGTCTGACGAGCAAACACATCAATTGCTAACCACAGCTTTGGCTAGAATATTTCAACACATCGATTTAACCTTTGATGAGATGTATCAAGTGATGCTGATTATCATGCAAGGTAGATGTAGCGACGCTATGATGGGCGCTATCTTGACGGGACTACGTATGAAGGGCGAATCCATTGACGAGATTACTGCTTCAGCCAGCGCCATGCGTGCACTAGCCGCCAATATTGAACCAAAGAACTGTGATTACTTGGTAGATATCGTTGGTACTGGCGGTGATGGTGCTAATCTGTTCAATGTCTCGACTGCATCGGCATTGGTTGTTGCGGCAGCTGGTGCACAAGTTGCTAAGCACGGCAATCGCGGCGTCTCAACCAAATCTGGTAGCTCAGACTTACTTGAGCAAGCAGGTATCAGTCTTGCGCTCACGCCAGAGCAGGCGAAAGACTGTATCGAAAACCAAGGTATCGGGTTTTTATTTGCACCCAATCATCACAGCGCCATGCGTTATGCCAACCCTGTACGCCGTGAATTAAAAGCACGTACCATCTTTAATATTTTGGGCCCATTGACCAACCCTGCTGGCACGCCAAACTTAGTCATCGGTGTATTTACCGCGCAGTTATGTGAGCCGATTGCTAAGGTGATGAAAAACTTAGGCGCACGTCATGTCATGGTAGTAGGCGCAAAAGATGGTCTTGATGAAATCAGTCTTGCGACTTCGACCACAGTCGCTGAGCTAAAAGATGGCGAGATATCAGTCTATGATATGATGCCAGAAGATGCGGGTATCGAGTCCCAAACTCTTATTGGCCTCGATGTCGACTCTCCAGCACAAAGCCTTGAGTTGATTCGTGCTGCGCTATCTGGAGCCGACACTCATGACCGTGCCGTACTTAAAGCACGTGACATGATTGCGCTAAATGCAGGTGCCGCGATATACACTGCAGGACTTGCCAGCAACTACCCTAACGGTGTTAGCCGAGCACAAAAAATAATTCAAAATGGCGATGCCTTACTCAAACTTGAGTCTTTAGCCAACTATACCCAACAGCTAGTCGCTCAAGGTTAATCTATACGCATTTATATACTGTCTATAGTCAAAGAAATTTAAAAAGGATAACAGGCAGCCGACCGCAGATTGTCAAGTCGTATATCTAAGAAGGGCAACGCCGTAGCCATTTAGTAGTTATTAATAGTTCTCTGACTGTATTTACATTTAACGATATTCGGATACCAGTATGACCACAACCCATTCAGACATACCGTCAGTGCTACAGCGCATTGTCGCCACCAAAGTAGAAGAAGTAAAAGCCGCTCGCGAAGCATTGTCTTTAGAGGACTTGAAAGCACAGGTCGCAGCTGATGATAAACCGCGCCGAGGTTTTGCCGCGGCATTACGTGCTGCTGGCACTAAAGAAAATGGTATCGGTATCATTGCTGAGATTAAAAAAGCCTCACCGTCTAAAGGCATTATCAATCATAACTTTACCCCTGCTCTATTTGCGCAGCAGTATGAGCAAGCGGGCGCTAGTTGTCTGTCTGTATTGACCGATCGTGATTACTTTCAGGGCGATGACATCTATCTTGTTCAGGCGGCTAATACCTCAAGCTTACCGATATTACGTAAAGACTTTATGATTGATGTCTATCAAATCTATCAATCTTACCTAATGGGCGCTGACTGCATCCTACTCATTATGGCTTGCCTAGATGATGCCCAAGTACGAGAGCTACATGCGCTCAGTATTGAGCTTGGTATGGACGTATTGATAGAAGTGCATACCAAATCTGAGCTTGAGCGTGCGCTACAGTTGCCACGTTCAGTACACAATATCTACGGTATCAATAACCGTGATTTAAATACCTTCGATGTTGACCTGCAAACCACGCTTGATCTTAAGAATATTTTAAACGACGCACTCGCTGCTGATGCTAATAGCGCTGAACAAAAACCACTTATCGTAACCGAGAGTGGTATTCATAGCAGTGATGATATTCGTTTGATGTTAAGTCATGATATTCAGCACTTTCTAATCGGTGAACAATTTATGAAAACCGACCATCCAGGGCAAGCGTTACAATCCTTACTTGCGGGCGTCGCAGCAGACGGGTAAAGTAACTCAATAATTTATGCTTAAATATATACTAATAGCTTGAACAATATGTGCGCTATAGACATAGTTCAATCAACCATTCATCAATCAACGATACGTTAACTTTTATGTCAAACTCTCTGTTTTCAAAAGAAATGCAAGACCAGCTCAAAGAACTCAAAGGCCAGCTGAGCAAAGGCCGTGATACCAATTCACCTGAAGGTGAGAATCAAAAGCCAACTGAACCGGTGTCGCTACCGACTCAAAAACAAGTAAAAAAGACGGTTAAGCAGCTAGATAGTGAACATATCGATGACGATAAAGTTCTATTTATGCAAGCCATGCACGGTGTCAATCAGTTAGAAGACAAAAATGTCCGCTCACCTGCCAGCGCAACTAAAGCAGGTAAGCCTGATGCAGCGACACTATCAAAACGTGCGGCGGCTCAAGGTAGTGAAGCCAGTGATTTAGGCGCAGGCTTGTCAGATATGCAAGCACTACTGAACCCTGTTGCTGCTGAAGCTTATTTGTCTTATAAGCAGCCTACACTGCAAAATAAAATCTTTGATCAGCTCAAAAAAGGCAAGCTGCGTTGGTATGATGCGGTAGATATCCATGGCTGTACAATAGAAGAAGCTCGCGAAGCGATGACTCAACTATTGAGCCAAGCCAAGCAGAAAAACGAAACCATGGTAAAAATCGTCCATGGTAAAGGTAGCGAAGCGATTCTAAAAACTTGTATCAATGGCTGGTTACGTCAATTGCCAGAAGTATTAGCTTTTTGCTCTGCGCCACCAAAAGATGGTGGTAACGGTGCGGTACTAGTACTACTTAAAAAACCTAAAGCAGATGGCGAATAGGTCTATTGTTAGTGATACGGTACTATATAAAAAGGACTGCTTATTTGCAGTCCTTTTTATCAATCATCCATGGTTTAGACGTAGACTATAACGATGTTTCCTTTAATGAATACTCTCTTTCATGTACATTCCATTTAATGTTAGCTTCTCACCTTTTATTAATATATAGACTTGAGCACCTTCTAATTAGCAAAGCGAAATCACTATGAATATACAGACTATTGAAAACATTAACGAACTAGAACAGCAGATTGCTGCGCTGATTGCCATTGAACCAAGGTTTGCTCCTGTCCATAAGCAGGTAGGCACCCCTAACCTTAGGCATAATGCAGGTGGGTTTGAGCAGTTGATGAGAGCGATGGTCGGTCAGCAGTTATCAGTTGCCGCCGCTGCCAGCATTTGGAAACGGTTGGTTGATGCAGAATTAATCACTCCGCAAGCTATACGCGAGGCGACAGATGATACTTTGAAGACACAAGGATTGTCTAAGCAAAAACTCGTTATGTGCGTTCATTAGTAGATCATGATATAGACTTTGCAGCCTTAGAAACTTTGCCAAATGAAGAGGTCATAACAACCTTGACAGCTGTGACAGGGATTGGACGTTGGACAGCTGAGATGTATTTACTATTTTCGCTAAAACGTACAGACATACTCGCTGTCGATGATTTGGCCATTAAAGTTGCAGCCATGGAGTTGTTAGGCTTAGCAGAGCGCCCAACACCCAAGCAGCTTAAAGATCTAACTCAGCACTGGTCACCTCATCGCAGTGCTGCCAGCCTATTGCTTTGGTCGTACTACGGCTCATTACGTGATAAAACCGCAGTACCTTTATAACTAATAGAGCAAAAAACATAGCTAGTGTTATTCACTACCATTCGTGAGCAAAAAGTCTCTTTTAAGGCTGGTTCCATATAGAAAAGCCAGATTTGTTTTTAGTGTGCTTAAACTTACTTTTTCTTAGCATATGACTTTTATGCTTTAGTGCCTTAAGCGCACCACTTCTGCTGACGGTCGCCATAGAGAATTTGTGGTGACTTGCAACATCATTTTTAGCCTTGTCACTATCTTTACGAATATCAACGCCATCGTCGTTGTAATCTTTCCTGTATACGCTTGTGTTTACTTCCTTGTTATCAGACACTTCATTATTAGCAGAGTTACTACTGTTGTCTGATTCATCTCCTTCTGCTGATTCATCAGTGCTACTTCCCACATGATGTTCAAGCTCCGTTTGATTAACAATCAACTGCTGAGTTGGTAATGCATGTTCAACCTTATATTTTGCCACTTGGGTTAATATATCGACAAATAAAACATTCTGTTTGTCATAAAATTCAATAATATCAACGGCATTGATATAGGCCTGCAACTGAATAACATAGCAATCTTGGCGCAGCTCCAAAATATTGACCTGATTCCACTCCTGATTGGTCAAATCATGCTCTTTTATAAATTCATCTAAGTCATTGACCATTTTAAAGATTACATCAAGATCAGCAGTACGTTTTAGATATAGCTGATGGAAAAAACGAAACATATCGCGAGAGGTAAAGTTTTCGATCTGCATCGATGAAAAATCACCGTTTGGTACCGTAACAATCGTCCGCGACAAGGTCCGTACGCGCGATGAGCGAATACCAATATCAATAACTGTGCCTTCATAAGTACCGAATTTACAGTAGTCACCGATACGCACAGGTGAATCGGCGACGACGACGACACTACCCACTAAGTTTTCAATCGTCTTTTGCGCACCTAGTGCTAACGCCAAACCACCCACACCCAGTGCGGCAATACCAGTGGTCAAATCAAAACCCAAATTGCCAAAAATGACAATCACTGCAAATATCAGTAATAGCGCTTTGACAACCTTGCGCAGCAGTCCCAAAATTGAGACACGCTCAGTATAGTTTTTCTTGTAGCTTAGATTTACCGCTCGAGTAAATATCGCATCGATCACTCGTAATAGTAGCCAAGTCAGCGCCAACCAAGAAGCAATATCCGTAAAGCGATTGACTGGCTCACGCAGGGTCACCGAAACCCCTGCATAAACCATAACCTCGGATAGTATCAATGCCATAATGACCACAGAAAGTGGCAATATTACCTTATTAGGTAACGGCAATGGCGTACCACGCAAGTACGGATAGACAATCCTCAATAAATGGTACAGTAACCATACCGCGATATAAGTGAGTACAAAGCTAGTCACAATCATGGTGAGCGCGGCGACCAAATCAGCTAGTTGATAGCCGAAAAGCTTTTTACCATCTAAAGAATCAACCGTATAGCGAGAGACCAAGGTCGGCTCAGTATTTTCTATTACTTCTGGTACTGAGGTCAGTGTATCGCTAGAGAATTGCCAATATTGCTCATTCTGTTTTGAGACCACCCTTTCTAGCAATAGCGGAACACTTCGCTCCCCGATATTAATCACACCGACGTTTTCTTGGCTAGGTGGCAGTTGGTCAGTTAGATTACCCTCGGGTGAGTTACTAATCTGTAGATCCGGCTGGAAACGCCCTCCTGCATCTAGTGCTTGTTTGAACTGTCGCACAACGGTCGTTGGGTTATCAGACTTAGATAAGTTGAGATAATTACTTGCCAGCAGATAATCATTTTCACCCAGCGCACTGATAAACCCTTGTACCGTATGACGCGGTGTATCTCGGCCAAACGAATCAGGCAATGGCGTACTTACTGTCTCTCCACTACTGTCATTACCCACTCCAAGCGCACCAGCCTCCACAGCATAAGCATTATTTGGCAAGGTAATACTCAACAGCATAGTCAGTAATAGCATCGCGACTATAAATGGTATTTTAGTAGTAGCAGAGAATAAATTAGGCGAAGGACTGGGAGTCAGATTATGCTTGATAGACAAAACAAACCTCTTAGTTTAAAAATGGCATGATAAGTGACAGGTGACGTCCATACTATAGTAACAATTATTTATAACAGCAGTGCTTTTGATTACGCAATTTTGTAGCTAACTGTATTGGTATTTGATTTTTTACTCTATGTGCATTTCTAATAATAAGTATTTATTAAGACAGCTTTCTCTTATAAAACTAAGAAGATGCTCATAAAATATTTAGGTAAATTAATTTTTAATAGACTATTTAGCAAGCTAACCTGAATAACATTCAGCCTACCCTGAATAAAAATTAGGTTAAAGTAGTTTATAAAGCAAGTTAATTTGTAGATAATGAGCACAGTTTTGCTTATATACTGTTTTTTGTAACTTTTGACCCCTTTTACGTCATAATAGTTACCTCTCATTTCTGCATTTTTAACTTGATTACTTTGGAATCGACTATGTCTGTATCACGTGCATCTTCACGTACCTATCTTTGTTTAAGTATTTTGAGCGCGCTTGGCTTACTTGCAGTAAATACTGCAATGGCAGCCATTTCTGAAAACGCTTCCATCAACGATAGTAACCTACCACAAGTTGAGCTTGATGAAATTGTCGTGACAGCCACTCGCACACCTACTAAGACAAGTAATGTAATTGCGCAAACACGAGTAATCGATAAAGAAGAGTTACAACGTTATCAAGGTCAAACCGTTTTGGACGTACTCAAACGTCAGCCAGGCATTGCTTTTAAACAAAACGGTGGTCTTGGCGCTTCTTCAAACTTTTATATGCGCGGCTACGATAGCAAACAAGTCCTCGTATTGATTGACGGTATACGTTATAGCTCAGTCAGCGCTGGAGGCGCCGCGTTAAACTTGCTACCTGCTGATCAAATTGATCGAATTGAAGTTCTCTATGGAGCATCAGGTTCTAGCATCTACGGTGCGGATGCGATGGGCGGTGTCATTCAAGTATTCACTAAAGGCGGCAATATAGATCGAAGCAGTATGTCAGTTACCGCAGGTATCGGCTCAAACGATCATTATGTATACGGTGCAAGCGCACAACTTGCCAATACTAATGGTACTACATTAAGCCTTTCAGCCAGTCACAACGAAACAGATGGTATCAATGCGACCCGTCCAGATCCCAGTAATCAAAATGACCCTTATAATAAAGACGATGATGGTTTTGAGAGCGACAGTGTAAGCTTAGCAGTCAATCAGCGTTTTGGCGATACGTTACTGACAGGTGCTAGTATCTTGTATAGTAAATCCACTACTGAATATGACGATGGTACTTTTGAAGACGCTCATGCTGATCAAGAAAACGGCGCAGCACAAGCTTATGTCGACTGGCAATATATGCCTGATGCCTCTGTTAAGCTCCAGTATGGTCACTCTATTGATAAAAGCGAGTCTTATGCTAAGTATCCAAATGTATTCGATGGTACTCAAGACCAGATTAGCTTAGTTGGTAAAAACAAGCTGCTAGCTGGTGAAGGTGTTTATGGTCTCGAATACCTCACTCAAGACTTAGACAGCACGGCTTACAGTATTGATGACCGTAATGTCAAAAGTGCCTTTGCTGGCTATGTCATCGCCAATGACCGCTTTGATGCACAAGCCAACCTACGCTACGATGATGACTCACGCTATGGTGATGAAACCACCTATAATTTGGGCGGTGCAATGCATCTTAGTCCTGATTTCCGCGTTGGTGCGAGCTATGCTAAAGGCTTCCGCGCACCTGTTTTTAATGATTTAAGCCCTGTATATAGTGGTAACCCCGATCTAAAGCCTGAAACTAGCGACAACTACGAAGCTTTTGCTGAATACAACACTCTGCTACAGTCTACACGTCTCACTGGCTATTATAATGATGTTGAAAATTTAATCAGTTACGTCGCAAGCCCTACGCCTAGCAATCCTTATGCAGGAGCTAGTCAAAATATCAATGAAGCTAAAATCAAAGGTATCTCATTAACTTCTGACTGGGAAATGAACGACTATCTGTTTGGCGGCAGCTATGATTACCAGAAGGCAGAAGACAGTAGTGGCGGAAGTGATGATGGCAACTCTCTTCCCTACCGTCCTGAACACAAGGGCTTGGTATATGTCGGATACCGTCTGCCAAGTTTAGATATACGCGCTGAATATCAGTATGTAGGGGACTATTACAGCAGAATTACCAATACTGACTCTCAATTTGTAGACAACTATGGATTGCTGAACATCAGTGGTAACTACAAACTTACTGATAATTTATCTATGACTGCACGTCTAAATAACATCACTAACGAAGAGTATATAACAGATATTGGCTATAATACTGACGGTATTAACTACTTTACCTCTCTAACCTACAACTGGTACTAATTTTGGCTGAGTAGTATCAAAAAACATTAAAACAAAAAAGGTCATCAGTCGATGGCCTTTTTTATGGCTATAGATTCCTGTTTGAGGTTTTGTTTGTCTAAGGCGTCAGCTATTTATCTCAGTCAATAGGTGACAATTAACCACTCATCTATTACAATAACGACCTCCGAGAGGTGTTGCGCCATAACAGTGATTTACTGCATTAACATTCTATAGTTATGCAATCACAGGTTATGTTAGGCTCGGTTAACTGTTGAGTATCCATCGTTTTGGTCGCTCACAGCGCAAACAACGGCACCTGCGTTTTTATTCTTTTTATCATTCGTTAACCACTGATAGGAGCATATTATGGACGCAGTGTCTACTACACCATCTGCCCATACGATCGATCCCTCTTTTACTGACTATAAAGTTGCTGACATCAGCCTTGCTGATTACGGCCGCCGTGAAATCACCCTTGCTGAAGCCGAAATGCCTGCCCTAATGGGTTTGCGTCGTCGCTACGAAGCAGACCAGCCGCTTAAAGGCGCGAAAATCGCTGGCTGTATCCACATGACCATTCAGACAGCCGTACTTATCGAGACACTAGTCGCGCTAGGTGCTGAAGTACGCTGGACCTCATGTAACATCTTCTCAACTCAAGACCATGCTGCTGCGGCTATCGCTGCTGCTGGTATCTCTGTTTATGCTTGGAAAGGCGAAACAGAAGAAGAGTATGAATGGTGCCTACGTCAGCAAGTACATGTTGGCGGCGAAGCGTCAGGCCAACTTTGGGATGCTAACTTAATCTTGGATGACGGCGGTGACTTAACTGCTTTAATTCACAACGATTATGCAGAGCTGCTTGATAACATCCATGGTATCTCAGAAGAGACCACCACTGGCGTTCATCGCTTGGTTGAGATGCTTGGTAAAGGTACACTTAAAGTACCAGCCATCAATGTCAACGATGCAGTTACCAAGTCTAAAAATGATAATAAATACGGCTGCCGTCATAGCTTAAACGATGCTATTAAACGCGCTACCGATATGTTTCTTGCTGGTCGCCGCGCTTTAGTTATCGGTTATGGCGATGTAGGTAAAGGCTCTACACAAAGCTTACGCCAAGAAGGCATGATCGTACGGGTCTCAGAAGTTGACCCTATCTGTGCTATGCAGGCATGTATGGACGGTTTTGAAGTCTTATCACCATACATCGATGGTGACAACACTGGCGGCGCAGCCAGCATCAACAAGCGCTTGCTTGAAGACACTGATATGATCGTCACGACTACTGGTAACTACCATGTTTGTGATAGACATATGCTAGCAGCCCTTAAGCCTGGTGCTGTGGTATGTAACATCGGTCACTTTGACACCGAAATCGACACACAATTCATGCGTGACAACTGGCGCTGGGTTGAAATCAAGCCACAAGTACATCAAATCTTCCGCTCAGACGATGAGAACGATTATCTAATCTTGCTTGCTGAAGGTCGCCTAGTAAACCTAGGTAACGCCACTGGTCACCCATCACGCGTGATGGACGGCTCATTTGCCAACCAAGTATTGGCTCAAATGTATCTGTTCGAAGAAAAATTCGCTGACTTGCCAGCTGACCAACGTACTGACAACCTATACGTAAAAGTATTGCCTAAGAAGTTAGACGAAGAAGTGGCCGCTGCGATGGTTGCAGGCTTTAACGGTACGCTAACCAAGCTGACCCAAAAGCAAGCTGAGTATTTAGGTGTGCCAGTTGAAGGTCCATTCAAGCCTGACGCTTATAAATACTAAAAGGAGCCTGACTGTGAGTAAGCCTGCTTTCTCCTTTGAGTTCTTTCCTGCAAAGACCGAGCAAGGTCACGAAAAGCTTCTCAGCACTTATGATGAGCTTAATAAGTTATCACCAGCTTATTTCTCGGTAACTTATGGTGCGGGCGGTTCAACCCGTAGCCGCACCTTAGATATCGTACAGGCACTAAGTACGCGTGGTACCACTGAAATCGCACCGCATATGTCTTGTATTGGTGATGACAAAGCTGAAATCGCTGAATTGCTCGAGTATTATAAGACTTTAGGTATTAGACGCTTAGTAGCGCTACGCGGCGACTTGCCATCAGGTCAGGTGGGCATGGGTGAACTACCATTTGCGGTAGATTTGGTAAAATACATTCGTGAGCATTCAGGTGATCACTTCCATATCGAAGTGGCCTCCTACCCTGAAATGCACCCACAAGCGCGTAGCTTTGAGTTTGACATTGATAACTTGGTAAATAAATACCAAGCTGGTGCCAATGCGTCGATTACCCAGTTTTTCTACAACGCTGACAGCTATCTGTACTTGCGTGATAAGTTAGAGAAACGCGGTATTGATACAGTAGCTCAGCCTTTGGTCGCTGGTATCATGCCAATTACCAATTCAAGCAATCTCTTGCGTTTTGCTGATAGCTGTGGCGCCGATATTCCGCGCTATGTACGTAAGCAGTTGATGGATTTTGGCGATGATAGTAAGGCTATTCGTGAGTTTGGCTTTGATGTGGTTTATCGCTTGTGTGAACGCTTGATTGCCGAGGGCGTACCTGCCATGCATTTTTATAGCATGAACAAAGTTGAGCCAAACAAACGCTTGGTAGAAGCATTGGGATTGACTGCTTAAACTTGTAAGCATTCTAAAATATCCCTCGATCATTCCTGAAGACATTATTAATGACTGGCGCTTTTAGGAGCGCCAGTTTTTTATTGTCAAAATTTTGACCAATCACCTTTTACAGTTTTATTCATACACTTTATCTTATTTGATTTTTAAAAAT
Source organism: Psychrobacter sp. ER1 (assembly GCF_048631835.1). NCBI lineage: Bacteria > Pseudomonadati > Pseudomonadota > Gammaproteobacteria > Moraxellales > Moraxellaceae > Psychrobacter > Psychrobacter sp. ER1. The sequence goes on from NZ_CP184640.1 coordinate 1,726,494, forward strand.
TTCTTCACTGTGTAATAATGCTGCTCTAAAAATAATTACCTTTATTAAGAAAAATTCTCATAAAACAAATGTCATTAATTGTCTCAAGTGATATTCTATAGATCTAATAATAACTATACTCAATCAAATAATAGGAATAAGACCACGTGCGACGTTTTTTTATGCCGTTAACAACGACAATGCTGATGCCTCATCACTACCTAAATTGGGTGAGTTGCCGCTAGGTAGCAATGTCGAATTACCAGATAGTATTGTCCATCACTGGTGCCGTGTACTACGAGCCAATATTGGTGATCAAGGGATTTTGTTCGATGGATTTGGCGGCGAATATACAGTAGAGCTACAGGCAATCAGTAAAAAAATGCCACTGCTACTTTGCTTACACATATAGACGACGATCGTACGGCATCTACTATCACTCAGATTGGTTTGGTAATGAGCCGCGGTGAGCGTATGGATTATGCTATCCAAAAAGCAACTGAGCTTGGAGTGACTGCCGTTCAGTTACTCAGCAGCCACCATGGCGAAGTCACATTGAAACCTGCTCAAGTTGAAAAGAAACTGGCGCACTGGCAACAAGTAGCGATCGCCGCTTGTGAACAATGCGGTCTTAATCGTCCACCTCTTATTCTTGCGCCACAATCTATCAATGAATGGCTAAGCAATACCAATTCTGATGCTAAGACTACTGAGGCTATGGCTACTGGCGTTACGAAGGCGCAAATGGCCGTCAGTTCTATCGTTTCTGTGCTTAGTCATGATTCTTACTATCAAGTATTAGCAAACGCTGCAGATCTATGTATGCAAATGAGTGTACCAGCAGCAGGACAACCTGCCATGCCTGACGCTCTATCTGATATTCTTAAACAACAGACCCCTTATATCAAACTGTTGATCGGGCCTGAAGGTGGTTTGAGTCACGATGAATGTCAGCAAGCGGAGAGTGTTGGATTTGAGCGTTGGCAAATCGGCACAAGAGTCTTGCGTACCGAAACTGCACCAGTAGTAGCATTAGCTACTTTACATGCTTTAAGCACCTAGTAAAAACTGATAAGTACTAGTAAGACTATCGTAGTTTTCATCTTTTATGCTTATAGTCAAAAATAACGTCTGTTCTTCATCGTACATGGTAAAACGCGATGTCAACTCAATGTAAATAAATTGATAATGCAGTTCTTATTTTTATAAGCCTTTATCTTTTGTGAGCCACTATTATGAGTAATTTTGACACTCTTCCAGTATCAATCAAGCAGCAGTTGATGAGTACGCTATGTGAACAACTTGAAGACGCCATATTTGTACTAGATAATAATTTACGTTATTTAGCGGTTAATGCCAGTTATGAGCTTATAATTGGCTACAAAGAAGAGTTCTTGGTTGGTCGGCCCCTTGGTATTTATGCTGCTGAGTTTCTATCAGAAGCAGAGCAGCTGATCTTAAAAGACATTAGTAAAAATCTAGACAGTCATGGATTTTACGAACTTGATTTTTCGATGATTAATCGTTATGGCGAACCTATTGATTGTCATGTCACTTATCGCAAGATTTATGTCGAACAGACGGCTTACCATGTCGGTATGCTGCGTGACATGTCATCCGTTATCAAAGACCAAAAACAAGTCGCGCATTTACTCAACTATGATCAGCTTACAGGCCTCCCTAACCGCAAGGTCTTTTTGAGTCAGACAAGTGATATGCTATTGGATAGTTATCAAGAGATTGTCCTTGTACGCTTAAATATTGACCGTTATCGCAATCTTGCCAGCCTACTAGGGCCTGATGGTGCTAATGACTTAATAAAAAACTTTGTAGAAGAAGTTGAAAAGCTCAAACTGCATAATTTACGCTCCTTTTCCCACTTTGGTGGTGATGATTTTGCGCTACTGTTTGAGGTTAAAGATGCCAATATGGTACGTCATCAATTAGATACACTTATGCAAATGTGTGAACGCCCCTTCTCTACTGATAAGAGCCATGCGACAGATGCAAATATCTATTACCATATTTCTGTGGGTGTGAGCTGTTTTCCAAAAGACGATAACGAAGTAACCGGTTTATTGACCAAAGCAGAAAAGGCATTGGACTATGTCAAGCAGCACGGTGGTGATGATATCCGTTGGTATGATGAGGCTATTGAAAGCGCCACCGCTGGTAGCTTAGAGTTAGAGTCTGAGCTTAGGACTGCTACCCTTGAAGGTCAATTCGTTCCTTATTATCAGCCAAAGTTCTCATTAGAGACTGGGGCTATCACAGGTTTTGAAGCATTGGTACGTTGGCAACATCCTACTCGCGGATTACTCAAACCCGTTCATTTTATCAATGCCATTATTGCGCACAAGCTCTCCTTTGATTTGTTTTCGCAACTGGCTATTAAAATCGTCAAACAACTAGCCGCTTGGCAACAGCAAGGGTTTCATCAACACGTCTGTATCAACGCTGATGCCGCGGAATTTAGCCACCCTGACTTCTTTGATATGGTAAGCACACTACTGACAGAGAATGGCGTTGCTGCCCATCAATTGCATATCGAAGTGACCGAGTCGTCTTTGATTCAGCGTCATGATAATGTAAAAAACAGCTTAACTCGCTTAGAGAGCTTGGCGTGCGGCTAGCGCTCGATGATTTCGGTACTGGTTACGCATCATTGAGCTACTTGCAAGAATACCCATTTGATTTTATCAAGATCGATAAGAGCTTTATCTCCAATATTGAAACCGATCGTACCCAACATGCGATTGTAAAAGCCATTTTAGACTTAGCAGTCGCTTTAGACATGCAAGTCGTTGCTGAAGGTATCGAGACTGAGCAGCAGCGTGATGTATTGTTAGATATGGGTTGCAAAAATGGGCAGGGCTATTGGTTTAGCAAACCCGTGGCTGCTGATGTCGCTACTGCGATGTTGATTCAGCAAAACGCTGCTGAGTAAACGCTAAATTATTCGTTATAAGTTATTAATCATAAACTACTATAGTCATCCACTATAAAAGTATTACAGTTCCATCTGCACTCGGTTGCCTTGTACTACTTCTAAATTGGATCGACTATATGTTCAGATTCCTAGCATACGATCATGTTTAATGTTTATTACGGTTTATCGCGTACATATCTGTGAAATAACTTACATGCTCGGTTATACCAAATAATGTTGTAATTTATACTAATGCTTTTGTCTTTCTGGCAAACGCTATTTTTTTGGCCGTCGTTTTTTCACGTTAATACTGGTCATATAGAGGACTACCTATCTTAGTAACATTAAAGTTTTCATATGCTTAATGCTGCTGTTTCCTAGCGCCTAACGTCGATTGCATAACCGATGCAAGATAGGTTCATGACTTATCAGTCCTATCACCAAACTTGTATAATCACCTATGAAAGCCTATCTTTTATAGTGAATTTGTTAGAGCACATTTAATCTCTCATTGACTCTGACAATCACCACTCTTTTTAACACTATTTTATGTAATCGATAGCATGGTTAACCTGCTTTACTGTTTATCCTTTATTTAGATTTTCAGATTGGCTAGGTAAGAATAACGCACTAGAGGATAGTGCGACCATATGCTCATTATTAGCTATGATCGGTTACATTCCAAAAAGGACAGGAAGTTATGCAATACAAAGCGCCCTTACGTGATATCCAATTCGTTATGCATGAACTACTCGATAGTGAAAGCCACTACAAAACTTTGCCTGCGTTCCAAGAAGCTGACCGCGAGCTAATGGACAGCCTATTTGAAATGGCTGCAAGCTTTGCTGAAAACGAACTGTCACCATTGAATCAAAGCGGTGATGCTGAAGGCTGTAAGTTTGACAATGGTAAGGTCACCACGCCAAAAGGCTTCAAAGAAGCTTATGATGCGTATTGTGAGCTTGGCTTCCCTGCTTTATCAGCTGAAGAAGATTTTGGCGGTCAAAACATGCCGTTCTCATTGTCTACTGTCATCAATGAAATGGTTGGTACGGCTAACTGGTCATTCTCTATGTACCCTGGCCTCTCACATGGTGCCATCCAAACCATCGAGCATCATGGTACTGACGAGCAAAAACAAACTTATTTAGAAAAAATGGTTACTGGCGAATGGTCAGGCACCATGTGTCTTACTGAAGCGCATGCGGGTTCTGACTTGGGTATTATCCGTACCAAAGCTGAGCCTAAAGAAGATGGTAGCTATAGCATCACTGGTCAAAAGATTTTCATCTCTGCCGGTGAGCATGATCTAACTAGCAACATCATCCACATTGTATTGGCTCGTCTACCAGGCGCGCCTGCTGGTACCAAAGGTATCTCATTGTTTATCGTCCCGAAAATGACGGTCAACGCAGATGGCAGCATTGGCGAAAGCAACAATGTCGTTTGTGGCTCTATCGAACACAAAATGGGTATCAAAGCCTCTGCAACTTGTGTCATGAACTTCGATGGCGCAACGGGTTATTTGATTGGACCTGAAAACCGCGGCCTACAGTGTATGTTCACCTTTATGAACGTGGCACGTATCGGTACTGCTGTACAAGGTTTGACTGCAGCAGAGTATGCATTCCAAGGTTCATTGACTTATGCAAAAGACCGCTTAGCGATGCGCTCTTTATCAGGTACGAAAGCACCAGAGAAAGCCGCTGATCCTATTATCGTACATCCAGCGGTTCGTAACATGCTATTGACTGAAAAAGCCTTTGCTGAAGGTGGTCGTGCGCTGGTTTATTATCTCTCACACTTTGCGGATACCGTCGCAAAAGGCGAAGGCGAAGCGTTGAAGTTTGCTGACCAAATGTTGTCACTACTGACACCAATTGCTAAAGCGTTCTTGACTGAAACAGGTCTAGAAGCCGCTAACCATGGTATTCAGGTTTATGGTGGTCATGGTTTCGTTAGCGAATGGGGTATGGAGCAGAACGTACGTGATACGCGCATTTCTTGCTTATACGAAGGTACCACAGAGATTCAAGCACTTGACTTGTTAGGCCGTAAAGTCCTAGGTTCACAAGGTAAGCTACTTGCGAACTTTGTAAACGTTATCCAAGAATTCTGTGAAGAAAACAAAGAAAATGACGAGATGGGTCAGTTCATTCGCCCACTTGCCAAGCATCTTAAAGAATGGGGCGATTTAACTGCACGCATCGGCATGCAAGCAACTGAAACGCCAGACGCTGTCGGCGGCGCTGCAGTAGACTATATGTATTTCAGTGGTTATGTCACCCTAGCCTACTTATGGGCACGTATGGCACTGGTTGCTCAGACTGCTATCGCAAACGGTACTGGCGAAAAAGCATTCTATGACGCTAAAGTTAAAACGGCTCAGTTCTACTTTGCTAAGCTATTGCCACGTACGACTACGCACGTACAGCGTATCAGCACTGGTGTAGAGCCATACATGAGCATGGACGTTGATCAGTTTGCCTTTTAATTAAAGCGCTAAACTTCGCTATCGTATAATCTTGAGCGGCAACATACTTCGGTGTGTTGCCGCTTTGTTTTGCAGATACTTATGACAACTATCAACATAGTTTTGACTATAGCAACTGTCTATAAGTACCGACCCGCCTACCTTCTCACATTATAGTTATCAGCGAGGTGTCTATAAGCACTTCAATAGCCGCTGCTAACTTTTGGTGTACGCACAATTCACGAAGAAATACACTCGCTCACAAGCTTATTTGTTAAACTTTGATTATTAATCGCTAAGGTTATACCAAGAAAACAGTTGATAATCTTAACAACTTCAATTTTAATTATTTGAACCAAAGGAATGTTTATGGCTGTTTATAATGCCCCTCTTAATGACATGCGCTTTATCTTAAATGACGTATTCAAAGCGCCAGAGTTTTGGCAAAACAACGAAAACTTGGCTCATGTTGACATGGAAACTGTCGATATGATTTTAGAAGAAATGGGAAAACTGTCAAAAAACATTCTACTTCCTATTAACCGTAGCGGTGATGAAGAAGGCGCAACTTTTGAAGGTGATGGCGTCGTCACGACTCCGACAGGATTCAAAGAAGCCTATAAGCAATATGCTGAGTCAGGCTGGGTTGGTTTAAGCGGTAATGCTGAATACGGCGGTCAAGGCTTCCCTAAAATGGTTACCATGCTTACTGAAGAGATGGTTTTCACTGCCAACCAATCATTTGCCCTATATCCAAACCTAACAGTTGGTGCGACGCTTTGTTTAAATGCGGCTGGCTCTGAAGAGCAAAAGCAAACTTATCTAGAAAAAATGTACAACGGCGAATGGGCGGGCACTATGTGCTTGACAGAGCCGCATGCTGGTACTGATTTGGGTATTATCAAAACCAAAGCCGTGCCTAATGATGATGGTAGCTATGATATCTCTGGTACCAAAATCTTTATCACTGGTGGTGAGCATGACCTTACTGACAACATCATTCATTTGGTATTGGCAAAAACACCTAATGCACCAGAAGGCTCAAAAGGCATTTCACTATTTGTCGTACCAAAATTCTTGGTCAATGCAGATGGTAGTTTAGGCGAGCGCAATACGTTAGCGGTAGGCTCTATCGAACACAAAATGGGTATCAAAGCTTCTGCGACTTGTGTCATGAACTTTGATAATGCCAAAGGCTGGATGGTTGGCGCGGAAAACACTGGTCTATCATCTATGTTCATCATGATGAACTATGAGCTGTGTCACTATGGGCTTGCAAGGCCTTGGTGGGTCTGAGCTTGCCTATCAAAATGCAGCGCTATATGCCAATGACCGTGGTCAAGGCCGTAGCGATACCCAGCTACAAAGCCCAGAAAAACCTGCTGATGCTATTATCCATCATGCTGACGTCCGTCGTATGCTATTGAACGCCAAAGTAAACACTGAAGCATCGCGCTGTTTTGCGATGTACGTTGCCAAAAACCTTGATGAAGAGAAGTTTAGTACCGATCCTGAGTCAGCCAAAGCAGCTGCGGCTCGTGTTGCCCTACTGACACCAGTTGCTAAAGCGTTCTTGACTGATAAAGCATTAGAAGCCACTGTTGATTGTCAGCAAGTCTTTGGTGGTCATGGCTATATCCGTGAATGGGGTATGGAGCAGATCGTTCGTGATACACGTATTGCGCAGATTTATGAAGGTACCAATGGTATTCAAGCGCTTGACTTGTTAGGTCGTAAAGTTGCTCGTAACAACGGTAAGTACGTCACTCATTTCTTGGGTGAGATTCGTGACTTTGTTAACAACATGCAAGCAGATCATGCTATCAAACAAGCTACGTTAGATGCAGCAGATACCATCGAAGAGCTAACCACAACTGTGCTTAACAACATTGGCGAACGCAAAAACGAAATCAATGGCTGTGCGGTTGACTACATGCATGCGTTTGGCTACCTTGCTTACTCATACATGTTTGCGTTGATGGTAGAAGCTGCTAATGGCAAAGAAGGTGAGTTTTATACCAATAAAGCCAAGCTTGCTGATTACTTCGTCGGTCGTGTCTTACCGCGTATCGATGCTCATGCACAAATGGTCAAAGCTGGTAGTGACCCAATGATGAACTTCGATCTTGCTTATTTCGACGTTCCTGCAAGCTAAGCTAGCTTTAAAACTCACCTAAAATACCTTGATTAAAAGGACAGTCGTGTTACTGTCCTTTTTTTGTCAAAATAACTGCTAACAAAATAATTCAATATCAATAGGCAGTTCCGATTAAAATAACGCAAGACAAGATGTCGCTCGACTACAATTGAACGATTGGTAAACATTACTCAACCACTTATACCGACTTAAATAATAAAAACGATTGAAACAACCATGATAAAGGGTGCGACGTGTCAGAATTAAAACGCATTTTACAACAGATTACCGCCTTGAGCGACGTGCCAGACCCTGCGGTACTCAAACGCTTGATTGATGAGCTACGAGTCAGTGATAAAGAACCTGCATTGGCCAATGAGAAAATTCAATCCCTTATTGATATCATACATCAGCATCCAGAATATGGAGATGGGCTGTCTAGTTTTGTGCTAAAACTGATTATCCAATATCGACAAATTGCGCTGTATACCGACACTGGTATCATGTCCGATCAAGGGTTTTTTAACAGTTTACGCCGGTTGATTGGCCATCGGTTTTTACCATTACTACCACAAGATGACTCTGTCGTTGAACTGGTGGGCTATCTGTTTAACAAGCGCTCTGATGAACGCTGGCTTGCCAATATTGAAAAGGAAAAATGGGACAAACTGGTTGAGCTGGTGCGCGTAGAAGAGAAACACTTAAACCTAGTCGCTACTGCAAAAAACAGTATTCTAAACGCCATTATCATTTTGTCTTATCGCATCAGCGGTATCGGCTTGCATCCTGATTTGATGGAGTCGTATCCACAGATACTGAATTATTCCGCATCTTTTGTTGCACAAAATCAAGAAGCCGTACTCTTCGTCAATCAATATCGTCAAGCACATGAGCTTGATACCTTGACAGATATCACGCCTGAGCAAGCAGTCGATCCTGCACCTCTATTGGTTATGCTTGAACAGTGCGAAGATATCGTTGCTACCGTACGCAAGCGGATTTATAAGACCGGTATTTCTATTCGTTTGACTAATATGATGCTGCGTCTAGATCAAAGCTTGCAGCGTATGCGGATTTTGACTGAGTTAGTCACAGACGATAATCAAAAGCGAGATCGTGCTGTTATCGAACTGATACAGGCGCTCATCACTACAGCCAACCAGCGCTATAGTATTGGTTATTTGATTGATAACAATACCAAACTACTCTCTCGTAAAGTCACAGAAAATGCCAGCCGCGTCGGTGAGCATTATATTAGTACCGACAAAGCTGGCTATCAAAAGATGCTCAAAAAAGCCTCTATTGGTGGTTTTGTCATTGCATTTATGGCAACCATAAAAATACTGGCGTATCACTTAGCGCTCGCACCCATGGGTCGCGCGTTCATCAACAGTATGATTTATGGTTTGGGCTTCGTATTTATTCATGTTATTCGCGGCACAGTCGCGACTAAGCAGCCAGCCATGACCGCGGCTGCAATCGCTTCTACCATATCTGAAGGCTCTGGTAAAAAATCACATCAGTTAACTAAGCTATCAGAATTGGTCGTCGATATCTTGCGCACCCAGTTTATTGCTATCATGGGTAACGTCATGTTAGCCGTACCCGTCGCCTTGATTATCTCTTTTGCTTGGCTGCAATATACTGGCGCGCCAATGATTGATACCGAAAAAGCAGGACACTTGCTACATGATCTCGACCCGTTCCACTCACTAGCACTACCCCATGCTGCTATTGCGGGGTTTACCTGTTCTTATCTGGTTTGATTGCCGGCTACTACGACAACTTGGCAGTTTACAACAACGTAGGCGCGCGTATACAACGTCACAGATTTTTGAAATATATACTGCCTAGCTCATGGCTTCAGCGTTTAGGCGGCTTTATAGAAGCCAACTTGGGCGCTATCATGGGTAACTTCTTATTCGGGGTGTTCTTAGGTAGTACTGCGACTATCGGCTATATCTTCGGCTTACCAATTGATATTCGTCACATTGCCTTTGCTTCAGCGAACTTGGCACACGGACTATTCAATATATCTGCTGATGACATCAGCTGGAGCCTCATCCTAATTTCTATACTTGGTGTGGCCCTTATTGGTTTGGTCAACTTAATTGTTAGCTTTTCACTGGCACTGTTTGTCGCCCTACGTTCTAAAGAAGTTCGCTTTTTTGAATGGAGTCGCCTCACAAAACTGGTGTTTGGCCATATTATTAGCCATCCGTCTGACTTTTTCTGGCCACGTGATAAGCCAATGAAATATGCGCGTATCGACAGTCAGGGTCACATGATATTTGATGATACCTCCGCACAAAAAAATGGCAAATCCATACCGAGTAATTATGTGGTAAGGCGTTTGTCTGATGTCAGAATCCTGCCTGAATCTAAACATGCTGATGCTCAACATTCCCAGACAAACACCGACATCAACTATGAAAAGCAGCCAACAGATGAGCATACGCAGCCGTATAGCTCTCCTGAAAAGGTAATGGATTTGGACGATGGTTTAGTCGATGACGAGCTAAACAGCGTTCCTTATACCGATGACATCCAATACGATAAGGTCACCAAAACGATAAGTGCGGTTGATAGCGACGTTGTTAGTGATGATCCACACCATACTGACTCTGATGACAAGCAGACTGGTGACGCAAAAACACCTTTACCAAAACCTAAAAAACCACCAAAGCTACCTAGTTAAATAGGTAGTTGCGGTGGGTTTTTGCTCGATCGACTGTTGTTACTAAAATTATTTGTCATAACGTCTGTTATCAGAGTATGTTCGATGCGCTATAAAGGTAGCGAAGCATTGGCTATATAATTAGCATTCTTTTGTCTATCATCCTAAATTGTACTAAATTAATTGACCACAGACTTTGATCATAGGAAAGAAAATGTCGTTCTTTTATCCTAAAGATGTAGATTTTATGGAGATGTTTGGATGCGAGAGTCATATAGATAATGATGGTTTGCTAGAATCCACATTCATTGATACACAAAATAAAAAAATGGTTTTTTCTATCAGTGATATTCAGAACTCAATATCTGCTTATATATATCAAGATGAAGCATTAATATTTAAGATATATGAAGAAGGAGCGATGAGGGTCATGATATATGAAAATCAGATCATTATAGAATATCTGAATTATCAGGATTTATACGCTAAAAGACTTACTATTATTGATGTGTATCCAATATTTAAAATTGACCACTCTACTCTGATAGACAAGGATATGAACCAGCTAAACTAAATACTTTAAAGGTATTATCATATTAAGATGTACCTACAGCGAACCAATCAGGTGCTTTCACTGGTTCGGTACCCTAGTGAGGACTTGAACGCTAAGCTGTGGGCGAATGGTATCAACGCTTTAACTCGCTGAAATAGCCACAGTGTACTTCATGGTGTACTTACCATACATATTCTATTCGTGATCGGTGCGCTATACAGGCATCGAACTATCGGCTGTATGCCTATTTTTTTGCTATGCTTGCTGACTGGTAATGCTAATAATCTACAACACAGTTAACAACATCCGGCAGTCGTTATTAGATCAAATATTGTGATTGCTTTTAAAATAAATACTCTAATATAAAAGAGTTACGAAAATTACTATTGAATATCCCAAACAGAAATACAAAGGTTGAGAATAACCACATCATTGAAAAGTAGAGTTTGTTTTGATCTGGAGTCCAGCCCCAAGAGCCAAGTCTCTCTGCCATACTAGAATTAGAGAATATAAGCCACCTAAAGAACAAACAAAGAAGAATATAAAGCGTAATCCATATCAGCATTCTATCTACCTAGTTTTTTGTGTGAACTTTACATACGAAAGGAACCGAGCTGACAGACGTAACCATTGCCACGTAATGCTATTGGTCTTCAAGATATGCTCGCTCGAAGCTACGATTTTTCAAAAGAAGGTTGCCATAAACCCCCTTACAATCATGGGACATATTATTGATTTTAGTAGGGTTTGAAAATATAATCTTATTATTTTCTCCAAACGTATTGGCGAACACCTTTATAGCGTCATGAACTTCTTTATTACAGCTTCCATCATTAGTAATATATGTAATATTGTTAGAGTTAGGTATTTTGTAAGCTACATAAAAATAACCCTGTGGATCTATCACAATCGCTGACGCTGAATTTAATTTGTCTCTTCTAGCTTCATAGAATTTTGAACCATTTTTAAGCGTGTAAGGTGCGCTAAAGTCTTCTAAATTAGAGTAGAAATTATTATAATCAATACGTTTTAACTGTGTCTGAAGTTGTGATTGTAAACTTCTATCTAAAACAGTAATGCGTGCTGAGGCAATAGTATCCGTCGCATTGGCGCAAATCGTAGTCAAGCCCACTGTAGATAATAACAAAATGGGATAAATGATATTTTTCATATTAGACCTCAATATATCTGAATCAGTTAGCTTTCAATCTATACCCCAACGAAACCAGTTATTTCACCCTTTAAGTCTATTAACAGACTACTTAAAACAGACTGGTATAATGGAACTACTTATAACAGACTGTTTATTTAGCCTTATATATTAAGACGCTTATAACCCTCTTTATGGACTCGGGCACTGTGCGCTTGAAGTAAAAACCTTGCCGTCACCCAATCGATAAGCCAATAGATAATTACCCCACACGCAGCCCCCGTCAAGTGCGCGCGCATGTGGCAAATCAATTTCGCCTTTTAGCGCAGCCCAATGTCCAAATAGTATCTTACGAGTGCGCGGTACTTGCCACTCAAACCAAGGCAAAAATCGGTTGGCATAGCCTCATCTAAACCTGCTGAAAAGCTAAACTCAAGTGACCCGTCCTGCTTACACAAGCGCATACGCGTAAAGTAATTAGCAATTGCACGCATCTTGGTAAATCCTTCGATACCTGCATGCCATTCATCCGCTTCTTTGCTGTATAGATTCGGCAGCAATTGATCGAGCTGATTCAAATTACTTTGCAGCTGAGCTTCTAATTGCTGTGCGTATCCTGCAGCGGCTTCAATACTCCAATGCGGTGGAATCCCTGCATGTACTAGCACCGTGTGCTCATCAGGATAGGCTAATATCGGCTGCCTACGTAACCATTCGAGCAACTCATCACAGTCATCCGCAGCAAAGATAGGTGCCGTTTTGTCTTTATTTTTAAGCTTGGCGGCCCCGCACCAGACTGCTATCAAATTAAGATCATGATTGCCCAATACCGTTGCCGCAGCGCCTTGCTCACACAACACTTTGACATGACGCAGCGTGTTCAATGAGTCCTCGCCGCGTGCTACCAGATCACCAGCAAACCATAATTTGTCTTGGGCAGGATCAAAATCCAGTGTTTTTAGCAATTGCAGATATGCAGCATAGCAACCCTGCAAGTCACCGATAACATACTGATGGCGAAAGCTCATAACACCTCAACGATTTAAACACGATAGTTAAAGACAGCTCGATAAGAAATAAATACCTAAGCGCTAATCACAAAAATAAAGCATAAAAAACCGCCATTATAATTGACGGTTAGTAGCATGCTTTTATTTATTCAAAATACACTATACGTCTAGCTGTTGTGAATGATTGCTCAGGCTCACAAAGTCTGTGACGCTTAATGTCTCAGGTCGTGCTTGCGGATCGATACCACAAGCCGCAAAATCGTCTTCGCTCAATGTAGGCAGCAACGTTGATTTTTTGAAGATAGCACGTAGTGTCTTACGACGATGGTTAAAAGTCTCACGCACGACAATAGCAAAGTGCTCTTCATCATTTGCGACTACTGGTTTGTTGATATGCGGCGTCAGGCGGAACACAGCACTGGTCACCTTTGGTGGTGGATTAAACGCACCGCGAGGAACGGTCAGCAAATAATCTGTATCACAGTGGTATTGCATAATGACCGATAAGCGGCCATAAGTCTTGCTACCCACATCAGCCGTGATACGCTCGACCACTTCTTTTTGCAACATAAAATGCATGTCTTGAATCACATCGGCATAGCTAAGCAGATGAAATAAGATAGGCGTTGAAATATTGTACGGCAGGTTACCCACCACGCGCAGCTTACCGCGCTCTTCACTATATAGCTCACGGTAATCCACATGCATCGCGTTGTCTTTGATAATCTCAAAGTTTGGATGGCTATTGGCACCGATACGAATACGCAAGCTATCTGCCAAATCACGATCTAGCTCCACCACTGTCATCGCATCTACTTCTGCCAATAACGGCTCGGTCAATGCGCCCATACCAGGCCCAATCTCGATCAAATTGTCATCGCGCTCTAGACGAATACTTTCGACGATTTCGCGAATGACGCTGGTATCATGCAAAAAGTTTTGGCCAAAGCGCTTACGCGGCTGATGTTTGGCAGCACGTAAGCTGTTAGAAATAGTTTGAGCATCAAATGAAGTTTTGGACATAAAAGAGTCTTAATGTATAAAAGATAAATGGGCGATGATAATGTAATGGCAGCGATATACTGACTTTATAATGGTGAATTATACCACAGCTCATAATTAGGCTGTGTTTTTGAATAATTATTATCGATAGACGAGCCATGCTTTCGAGTAACCGGCCCGGTAACTTTTTACCTCTACATTCATATAATATAAACTCTGACTATGCTAAATAGTAGCGTCAAATCAAGTGCTAGCAGACAGAAACAGGTCCAAAGATGGCGACATCATAACGATTGCGGCGTACAACCAAATCGATAAATAATTGAATTTTAAAGACTTTTGTGTTTAATAAAGCCCGACTGCATAACGCGATTGGTTATGTTTCACCTTTTGAGTTTGAAAAGCGCTATTATGATAATTTAACCCTGTCAGGCATTGCTGTCTGACTCCAGTAAAGTAAGCCAGTCTCTGATATAGTCGAGGCGGTTCAGCCCTACGCGATCGTCAGCCCGCCAGATAAATACCCTTAGGGAATTCACATATGATCCTGAAACTTAACGTCACCCTCCATTATCGACTCTCAGAGCCAATGGATCTTTTGCTTCAGATCGAAGCCGCCGATCTTGCGGATCAGCGGGTGCGTTCGACCGAGATTTGGACATCAGACGTTGCGCATTTTTCACGGGTCGCCGCCGATGATGGTATAGGAGAACGGATTTGGATTCACGCTGAAGGGGATTTTAGCTGCACTTATCTCGCAGAAATCGCCGTTGACCGTCCTGCCTTAGACATATCGGCACTGTCCCAAACGCCCCTGCATCTTTTGCCCGGAGAGACAATCAGGCATTTGATGCCGTCTCACTATTGCCCGTCAGAACAGTTCCATGCCTTCGTGGACGCCGAGTTTGGCAATCTCGCTGGCGGCGCACGGATTGCCGCGATGCGTGACTGGATCGAGTCGGCATTTAGCTACGTACCCGGATCAAGCCATGCACAAACCACCGCGCTTGACAGCTTTGCTCAACGTCAGGGCGTATGCCGCGACTTTGCGCATGTTCTCGTAACACTAGCGCGCGCGTCGTCGATACCAGCTAGGTTTGTGAGCGTTTATGCGCCCGATGTGACACCACAAGACTTTCATGCCGTGGCCGAGGTCTACCTTGAAGGAAGCTGGCATCTCATTGATCCAACGGGTATGGCAGGTGCCGACACAATGGCCCGCATCGGTGTTGGGTCCGATGCGTCAAACGTCGCGTTCTTAACCTCGTTCGGATCCATGGAGCTGGTCAATCAATCGGTATCCGTCACTAGACAAACTTAGGGTCCTGACCCTGGGATTGTGGGCCTGCGCTTAAGACAGATGCTGTTCCTCATGCACGATATAAACTTTACTAAATCGTCTTAGGCGGCTGCCTTTTTAGATAGGCATTACTGATAATAAAATTATTAAGTACTACGTGAAAAATATCTATAAGCACTGACTTATACAGCAGGTACATCGATAAGTGATTTATCAGCCATCTCATTAGCCATATTTAGTGCTTGATATAAACTGGTCGCACTCGCACCGCCGCTTCCTGCCAAGTCTAACGCCGTACCATGATCGACGGAGGTGCGGATATAAGGTAACCCTAAGGTTAGATTGACCGTGTCACCAAAACCGTGCGATTTTAATACTGGCAATCCTTGGTCGTGATACATGGCAATGACCGCATCACAGTTTGTTAAATGTCTGGTAGTAAATAACGTATCCGCTGGCATCGCCTCTGATATATTGACGCCTGCATGGATGAATTCTTGCAACACGGGATTGATAATCTCAATCTCCTCACTTCCCAAGTGCCCGCCCTCGCCTGCATGTGGATTGAGGCCGCAAACCAAGATACGAGGCTGCATGAGACCAAACTTCTCTCTCATATCATCGATGACAATTTGTACCGTTTGGCGTACATTATCGGCAGTAATCGCAGCAGGGATGTCCTTTAATGGTAAATGCGTAGTGACAAGCGCTACTTTCATCGCTTGATTGGCCAGCATCATGACGACCTTCTCACAACCACTTTGCTGCATAAAAAACTCAGTATGACCACTAAACATGGTGCCATCTAATAGCTTGATACCAGCATCTATCAACGCTGATTTTTGCAATGGCCCAGTGACGATGGCAGCGACTGTATTATTTATTGCCAGTTTATGAGCAATATCTAACTGCTGAGCCACCATTGCTGAGTTAGCGATATTGATTTGCCCGCAGACCACGGGTGCGGCACAAGGAATATCCAGTAGGATAAAAGCACTATCAGCGTCTATATCTTGCTGTGATATCTGCTCTACCAAATTAACATCGAAATTATCGGTATTTATATCTGTATTGATAGTATGCCAACTAGGTGTACTTTTGAGCACGCCAGCTGCAATCAATTCCTCCGCGCGAGTTTGCATGGCTTTAGCATCAGCAGTCACCCAAATAGACCGAGCAAAGTCTTGCA
Organism: Psychrobacter sp. ER1; assembly: GCF_048631835.1. Lineage (NCBI taxonomy): Bacteria > Pseudomonadati > Pseudomonadota > Gammaproteobacteria > Moraxellales > Moraxellaceae > Psychrobacter > Psychrobacter sp. ER1. The sequence goes on from NZ_CP184640.1 coordinate 1,742,893, forward strand.
ACTTCCCTCTGCTGCTAGTCCTAGTACTACGTCCATGCCAATACCTGCAGGCTCACCTGTAGTGATTAATAGTGGGCGTTTTTTTCTGTCATAACAATAGCCTTACGTTATTCAAATTATTGATTTTATTATATTTATAATTAATACTTTAAGTTTTTACACTTAGATACCTTATGATATTTCTTACTTCATGAAAAACAATCACTTTAGATTTAGTTCTTTATCAAGTCTAAAAACCACATTATGTGTTAAACTTTCGCATCTGATTGTAGCATTTACAGACAAACCTGAGACCGCGTTTTGGTACTTCTATCGTAGAGGCGCGCTATGTTTGTATTGCCCTATCATCGACATCTTTTTCATACCCATTTTAACTCATTAGGCACTCATGGCAGAAAACGACAAAACCGACGACTTACTCAATCAGACACCGCCGCACAATATTGATATTGAAAAGGCATTGCTCGCGTCTTTGATGAGTATCGAAGAGGCGTACGACAAGATTGCCGATATTGTCACCAAAGATGACTTTTATGCTGGGCGACATCAATACATTTTTGATGCCATTGCTCATTTGGCGGCAGTGAATGAGCCTTATGATACGGTCATGGTACACGATTGGTTAGAAGCGCAAAAGCTACTAAAAGGCGCAGGTGGTGACAGTTATTTGGCCGATATTTTGAGCCAAAGTCCTGCGACCTTATTTAACCTGACTGCCTACGCCCAGCGTGTGCGTGAGCTCTCAACGCTGCGTCAACTGATTACCACTGGTAATGACATGCTGACGCTTGCCTATAATCCAAAAGACCAAAGCGTTAGCGACATTCTAGACAATGTCGAAGGCAAGATATTTAGTATCAATGAGCAGCATAACAAACGTGCGGAACAGCGCGGACCTGTTGGTATCACTTCTGTCTTGACCAATGTTATCGATAAGATTCAAGAGCTAAAATCTAATCCTGACGGCATGATTGGTTTGCAGACACCATTTGCTGAATTGAATAACAAAACCCAAGGCCTACAAGCGGGTGACTTGATTATTGTCGCTGCGCGTCCTTCGATGGGTAAAACCACTTTTGCGATGAACTTGGCAGAAGGGATTTTGTTTAATGAAGATTTGCCCGTCGTGGTGTTTTCGATGGAGATGCCCGCTGAATCAATCGTCATGCGTTTGCTGTCCTCATGGGGCGCGATTAACCAGACGCACCTGCGTTCTGGGCAAATGAATGAAGATGAATGGGCAAAGATGATGAACGCCATTCAACATTTGCAATCAAAGCATTTATATATTGATGATAGTACTGCCCTACCGCCGTCTGAGATGCGTTCTCGCTGCCGCCGTATCGCCAAAAATCATGACGGTCGCTTGGGTGCTATCGTAGTCGATTATCTTCAGCTGATGAAAGTGCCAAGTCTAGATGGTAACCGTGTTGGCGAGATTTCCGAGATTTCTCGTAGTCTAAAGGCGCTCGCACGTGAGCTTGAATGTCCAGTGATTGCGTTATCACAGCTTAACCGTAGTCTAGAAAACCGTCCAAATAAACGCCCTATCATGTCGGATCTACGTGAGTCTGGTGCGATTGAGCAGGATGCCGATTTGATTATGTTCATCTATCGTGATGAGGTTTATAATGAAAACTCAGACCACAAAGGCGTGGCGGAAATCATTATTGGTAAACAGCGTAACGGCCCTATCGGTACTATTCGTTTAGGCTTTGAAGGTCAATTTACCCGCTTTATTAATCTAACGCCAGAGTACTATCAAGGCGTGAGTTTTGAGAATGATGAGTAATTAACCTTATAAAACTTAACCCTAACAAAGACTGAGCCTTATATAAACTCAGTTTCAATTATAGGTTAATGAATAATTTTACATAACCAGTTTTAATACAATAGCCAGTACCGCATCAACTCAATCGATGCAGTACTGGCTTTATAACTTCATAATTCTACTCATACAGAAGGCGATTATGCGCACTATCACCATAAAACCAAAAGCCCTTACCCATAACCTAAATCAAGTAAAAAAGCGTGCACCCCAGTCTAAGGTATTGGCTATGGTCAAATCCAATGCTTACGGGCATGGCGTGGCGGCAGTCTTGCCAGCCCTGCAGCAAGCAGATGGTATCGGTGTCGCTACTTTGACTGAAGCGCTAGAAGCCAGACAGCTAGGTTGGGAGAAAACCATCGGTCTAGTAGAAGGTGCCTTTACTACTAATGAGTGGCAACAAGCGATTGATCATGAGATTAGCTGCGTGATTCACCACGGACCACAGCTAGAGTGGGCACTACAAAATGTCCCGCCAGCTGGCAGTGCAACTAGAATGGCTTGGCTCAAATACAATACGGGTATGAACCGTTTGGGTTTCAATGCTGAGGGTGTGCTATCAGCAGCAAAACGCCTACATGAAGCGGGTTATCAGCTGATTCTAGCCACGCATTTCGCCAATGCTGATGACCACGATCACCCATTAAATGCGATGCAGATTGAGCGCTTCTCAAGCGTACTAGCGACTTTGAAAGAAACCATTAGCCCAGATATCCAAGGCTCATTATGCAACTCTGCTGGTATCGTCAACTTCCCAGAACATCATTATGATTGGGTACGTCCAGGTATTATTTTATACGGTAGCTCGCCTGTGGTTGATAAAAGCGCACAAGAACTAAACTTGCAGCCCGCGATGGAATTTAGTGCTCAAATCATTGCTCTACAAACCGTTAGCGCAAATGATGCGATCGGCTATGGTAGCCGCTGGCGTGCGCAGCAAGATACCAGAACGGCGTTGGTCAGCGTTGGATATGGAGATGGCTATCCACGTGTGGTTACTGATAATGCGTATGTCACTGTCATCGATGCTAACGACAGCCAAAGCTACCGCTGCCCAGTAATTGGGCGCGTGGCTATGGATATGATTGTCATTGATATCAGTAGCGCACCTGAGAGTCTTGCTATAGATAGCAAAGTCATGCTCTGGGGCGATGCGCCGCGTGTCGATGAAGTCGCAGGTCATGCTGGGACGATTAGCTATGAGCTATTATGTCGCCTTAGCATACGTCCAAACCGTACACAGGCATAATCATTAGCGGCACAGTCATTAGCATATAAGATATTGTGGCTTGCTAATGTGATTTCGGTCTATTTGGCAAGCCATTTGATCTTGATAAAAATGAACGTTTACATTGAAAGTAAATACGCTATACTAAAAGTTTGTTGTCAACCCAGTAACGCACTGACGCGATGCTATTGAAGACTGATGACGTTTCACTGACTGCGATCGACTGCTAGGATTACTATGAGTTTGCGCCATTTTTTAACCTTATCTGATTTAACCAAACAAGAACTAGAAAACTTAATCAAACGCGCAAGCGAACTGCGTAAGATGCAACATGCAGGCGAGATATATCAGCCTTTTGTTGGTCGTACGCTTGGCATGATATTTGAAAAATCTTCAACGCGTACCCGTATCTCATTTGAGACGGGCATGGGTCAATTTGGTGGTAACGCTATATTTTTATCACCCAACGATACGCAGCTCGGTCGCGGCGAGCCACTAGAAGATTCAGCACGCGTGATTTCCAGCATGGTAGATATCATTATGATTCGTACCTTTGGTCATGAAAAAGTTGAAACCTTTGCTGAATATTCCAGTGTACCGATTATCAATGCGTTGACCGATGACTATCATCCATGCCAATTGCTCGCTGATATGCAAACCTATTACGAGCATCGCGGTAGTATCGAAAATAAGATCGTCACGTGGGTCGGTGATGGCAACAATATGTGCTCCTCATTTATGCAAGCTGCAAATCAGTTTGGTTTTGAATTACGCGTGGCAGCGCCTTATGGGTTCGAGCCTGATCCTAAACTTATGGAACGCTTCTCACACTGCGTAAGTCTGGTAGAAAACGTACAAGATGCGGCAAAAGATTCTAATCTAATTGTCACTGATGTGTGGGCAAGTATGGGTCAAGAATCCGAGCAAAACACGCGTGCACGTCGCTTTGCGCCTTATCAAGTGACGCCGTCTCTATTAGACAAGGCTGATCCTGAAGTGGTGTTTATGCATTGCTTGCCAGCCCATCGCGGCGAAGAAATCTCCCATGATATGCTAAATGATCCGCGCTCTGTTGTGTGGGATGAAGCTGAAAACCGTTTACATGCACAAAAAGCATTGATGGAATTTTTACTTAAAGACAAAATCAAGTTGCCTGCATAACTTAGGCTATTCTATAAAAAGACCGTGGGATCAATAGTACAATAACTTGCTAACAAACTCCTAAATAAGTTTCTAAATAAAAAAGCCGTCCAGATCTGGGCGGCTTTTTTTATTTATACAAATAATTTAGAGATAGATTAACGTGTGAGCGTTGTCACGCCATTAGCACCTGCTTTTAGCAAAACGTCTGCTTGGTTTGCTGCAAAGATACCATTACAGACCACACCTACGATATTATTTAGCTCTTTTTCAAGCGCGATTGGATTACTCACATCCAAGTCATAGGTGTCTAGAATAACATTACCATAATCAGTGACAAAGTCTTCACGATATACTGGCTCACCGCCCAATTTGGCCAATTGGCGAGCCACATACGAGCGTGCTTGTGGTAATACTTCAATCGGTACTGGAAACGCGCGACCTAATATATCAACGCTTTTGCTATCATCGACCATACAGACGAACTTGTTTGAAGCTGCTGCCACAATCTTTTCGCGAGTCAATGCACCGCCGCCGCCCTTGATAAGTTGCAAGTGCTCGTTAACTTCATCCGCACCATCGATATAAACATCCAATGTACCAGCAAAGTTTAAATCGACTATTTCGATACCAAGTGCACGAAGTTTGTCTTCTGTCACCTGTGAGCTAGCGACAGCGCCAGCAAGCTTCAATTGTGGCAACAACTCAATCAAACAGTTGACCGTACTACCTGTCCCTACCCCAAGTATCATATCGTCTTCGATATAGCTTAGAGCAGCTTTGGCCGCGGCTTGCTTTTGTGCTTGCTGATCACTCATCATAAATCCTTGGAAAATAAACGTATGGTCTTAAAAAAGTAAAAGGCTAAAACAGATAAAATGCGCGGCTATTATAACTGATGATATTAATGGATGTTAGCGCATCATGACGCTAATTTGTGAGTCCTATCGTGCTTAGCTAAGACTTAACTTCGACAAATACCTGCACTTCATGTAAATTCAAGCACAAAATCCCAAGAAAACTGCAATTGAGTCTTGCAAGATACTAAAAATCGGCATAGGCTAATCTATTTCGCTTTTATATTCATTTACACTTTTTATATTCACTCTGTTTAGGGATTACTATGCTGTCACACTGGGTACGAGCCATCTTACAAGCCACCGTCTATGACGTTGCTATTCAAACACCACTTGAAACGGCGCCCAAGCTGACCCAACGTTTTGCCAATGACATTAGATTTAAGCGTGAAGACTTACAACCGGTCAAATCATTTAAATTGCGCGGTGCCTATAACCGTATCAGTCAATTGAGCGATGAGCAAAAAGCGCGTGGCGTCATTTGCGCTTCAGCAGGTAATCATGCACAAGGCGTGGCGTACTCTGCACGCAAATTATCATTAAACAACATCATCGTCATGCCAACCACGACTCCTGATATCAAAGTGGATGCGGTAAGAGCACTTGGTGGCAATGTAGATCTACACGGTGATAGCTTCGATCAAGCGAACCGCTATGCGATCGATCGTGCTGAACGCGAAGGACTGACCTTTATTCCGCCTTATGACGATGAACTGGTCATCGCAGGACAAGGCACCATCGGTCTTGAGCTGACCCAGCAGTGGCGCAACATGGACTATGTGTTTGTTGCCGTTGGTGGTGGCGGCCTAATCTCTGGTGTGGCCGCATTCTTAGGCGAAGTGGCACCACATGTCAAAGTGATTGCTGTAGAAGCTGAGCAGTCAGCTTGTCTAAAAGCCGCGCTTGAAACAGGTGAGCGCGTCAAGCTTGAGCAAGTAGGATTGTTCGTTGATGGGGTGGCAGTCGCGCAGATTGGCGAATTGCCTTTTGACGTCGTCCGTACACAAAAAGCGATAACTCAGGTCCTATCGTTGAGCCTGAAGTGATCACTTGTACCAATGATGAGGTGTGTGCAGCCGTTAAAGATATCTTTGAAGAAAACCGTAGCATTGTTGAGCCTGCTGGCGCACTGTCAGTCGCTGGTATGAAAAAGTATATCGAAGCCAATAATATTCAAGACAAAAACTGCGTCGGCATCATTTGCGGTGCCAATATGAATTTTGACCGCCTACGTTATATCGCTGAGCGTACTGAAATTGGTGAGAAAAAAGAAGCCATTTTTGGGGTTACTATCCCTGAACAAACGGGCGCTTTCTTAAATTTCTGTCGCAGTCTACACGGTCGTAATATCACAGAGTTTAACTACCGCGCTGACAGCAAAAAGTCACCAGACTCAATGGAGCCTGCCTCAATCTTTGTCGGTATCGCTTTAAAAGAAGGCGAAAAAGAGCGTCAAACCATTAGTAACCAATTGTCAGACGATGGCTATACTGCTCACGACCTGACTGATGATGATATCGCCAAATCACATATCCGTCATTTGATTGGTGGTCATGCTCATGTCGAAAACGAGCAGTTGCTACAAGTGGTATTCCCAGAACGTCCAGGCGCATTACTAACGTTCTTAGAGAAATTGGGGGATGACTTCAATATTACCTTATTCCATTACCGCAACCATGGGGCTGCTGAAGGTCGTGTACTGGTTGGCCTGCAAGCCTCCGAAGGCAACTCTCGTCAGTTACAAGACGCACTTTTAGATATTGGTTATGACTGTGCCACGGTCAATGACAATATTGGCTATCAGTTGTTTTTGAGATAGTAAAAATAGATATCATATTTCTTACCTAATGGCAGTTTTTAAGTCGATTAAAAACTGCCATTTTCATATTAATAGTAATTATGAGCTGGCAGGTATGGCACAGTGATAAACAAAGTATTAGTGATATTGACCTGTCTGATTTTCGTGCTTATAGGTTATAAATTCCTTCAACCTAAGAACACGGTACACCAACCTGCAACCAATGCAGCAGCAGATATCGTAACGCAACCTACTCTTACCTCTAATGACGTTGATAATATTGATGACATACCGCCAACATACGTTGATTTGGGTACCACTTCAACATCAGCGCCAACTGCAACTCCAGTCTTATCGACACAACCGACCTCAAACTTTTCATATGACGGCAGAACACATTGCTCACAAATAACATCCTGTGCAGAAGCGACCTATTTTACAAACTACTGTCCTAATACTAAAATGGATGGTAACCACGATGGTGTACCTTGTGAACAACAATGGTGCACCTAACCCACAGTCATCAAATTTATTTGCAAATGTTAAAGTTGCCCTAATATTGTCTATATAAAACTATGATTTAATATATAAATTAATGCAGAGTGACTCTTATGAAGAAAAGTGCTGATGATAACCAAGGTTTGGTGAAAATCCGTCTCGATAAATGGCTATGGGCAGCTAGGTTTTATCGTACACGCACCCTAGCCAAACAAGCGATTGAAAGTGGACGCGTACACTATGCCGGTAGCCGGGTAAAAACCAGTAAAGAGATTTCAGTCGGAGATGAGCTAACCATTCGCCAAGGCTCAGCGACCGCTATGACCGAAAAGACGGTCGTTGTTGAGGCGCTATCTGCCCAGCGTGGCAATGCGACTGCCGCTGAGGTACTATATTCAGAGACCAAAGAGAGCGAGACGCGCCGTGCGTACTATGCCGAACAGCACAAACTGGCCAATCTTGCTCGTCCTGACAACAAGCCCAATAAAAAAGAACGCCGCGATCTACAACGTTTTAAAAGTAATCAAGATTAGGTGGTGTGTCAGAAAGTATGCTGAAGAAATAAAGGAAGGGTGACAGCCGAAGCAAGATGATATATTTGAGGTTATGAAGACACAAATACAGATCATATGCCCCGACTGTCACAGTCCCAGTTTTTCGATCAACGGCAAAAAAGCTATGGTAAGCAAAACTACCAGTGTAAGGACTGCAAACGACAATTTATTGGTGATCATGCTTTAACCTACCAAGGTTGTCACTCTCAAATAGAAGATAAAATACGGCTAATGACGGTTCATGGTTGCGGCGTTAGAGACATAGCGGTTATAGCCTCAGTCAGTATTGGTAAAGTATTGAGCACCATAGGCTCATCTGTTTATAAGATCGCGCCTAAGAAGCGCTACTATGAACGCTTAGAGGTTGATGAGTTCTGGACTTACGTGTATCGCAAGAAGCGTAAAGTCTGGCTCATCTACGCTTATGACCGTGCAACTAATGAGATTGTCGCTTATGTCTGGGGCAAACGTGACCTAAAAACGGCTAAGAAATTAAGAGCACGTTTAAAGCAGCTTACAGTCAGCTATGGCTCTATCAGTATGGACAACTGGGACAGTTTTATAACCGCCTTTAAAAGTGATAACAAACGAATTGGCAAACAACATACGGTAGGCATTGAAGGTAATAACTGCCGTCTTAGACACCGGTTAAGACGAGCGGTTAGAAAGACTTGTTGCTTCTCAAAAAAGCTTGATAATCACTTTAAAGTATTCGATCTGGTGTTCTTTTATGTCAATTATGGCTACGTCTGATGCCAGCATACTTTTTAGAACACCACCCAAGATTAAAACCGTTTCACTATCTCACCTTTTGGCCATGCATCATATGGCCAAACTTTCATTGTTAAATGACGCTATTGTTTAGTCTCTATCCTTGCCATTCCAAGCATTAAGCGTTACGCTAGCAGCTGATTCAATCGATTGCATGCTAATAAAAGCCGCATTAACAATGCTGGTCTCTTATAGCATGTTTTTTTGTTATAGAAGGTCATATTATGCTGATGAAAGCCTGTACTCCCTCGTCTGTATTATTGGTATGTTTAGGAAATATCTGCCGCTCCCCTACTGCTGAAGAAGTTTTTCGTCAGCAAGCAGCGATTGCTGGACTATCTATAAAAGTAGACTCAGCAGGCACCAGTGATTGGCACGTTGGTAGTGCGCCTGATGCTCGCTCACAACGTCATGCTAAGTCACACGGCTACAAAATTAATAAGCTGGTCGCTCGTCAAGTCAGTGCCAATGACTTTCGTGATTTTGATTTAATCTTAGCCATGGATTCACAGAATCTAGCTGATCTACAAGCTATTAAAGACAGCATTACAGCAAAGTCAGAGGATAATTTGGCAACACTAGCACTGTTCAGTGAAGAAGACCCTACCTATTGCGGCAGTGATGTGCCAGATCCCTATAAGGGCGATAACGATGATTTTGAAGAAGTGATCGAGCGTATCGAATCAAGCGCCCAAGCTTGGATAGAAAGCTGGAAAGCCTGCTAGCCATACTGTCTATATTTCTGCTACTCTTGCATCCGGTATCCTCTATAATATGGTTAATCCTCTATAAAAGAGCTACAGCGTTAACCTCGCTTGAAGTATCACAGTTACGTCTGCACTCAGTTGCCTTGTATCTCTTTTAAATTGAATCAACTATAGCTACCTTATCATTTATTATCCTTTTGCCACATAGGCTATGTTATGACCCAAGCTTCACGCCTTGACCACAGTACTCAGTCTACCATCAGCTCTGATGTTTCGAATGTTTCAGCGACTGCCGTAGTCAATGATTCAATCGACTTGTCACACGACAATACTATGGCATTGGCCTGTGTTGCTGATTCTGTCGTGACATTGGAGAATGAAGCGCAGCTTGATGACTTTATGGCAGCTTATATAGAGGATACAGCAGACAAGCTACCACTGTTTGTACTGTCTGGCGGTAGTAATGTTTTATTGCCTGCCGATTTGAAAGCCATAGTACTGCAGCCAAAGATGCGTGGTATTCATCTGACCAATCAAACCGACGATTATGTTGATATCGAAGTAATGGCTGGCGAGAACTGGCATGATTTGGTCGTACATACGGTCAGTCAAGGTTGGTATGGGTTGGAAAACCTTGCACTAATACCGGGCCTGACGGGCGCAGCACCCATACAAAATATCGGTGCATACGGCGTACAATTAGAAGACCGCTTACAGTATGTACGCGCCTATCATTTGCCGACACAAACTTGGCACCATTTGTCAGCTGCTGATTGCCAATTTGGCTATCGTGACAGTATTTTTAAGCGTACACCAAACACTTGGCTTATTAGCCGTGTAGGTTTCAGATTACATACTGATCCTGCCAATATTTTAGCCAGTTATGGTGATGTACAGACTGTGGCGCAGCGCTATGCAGAGCAACAAGGGCGCGAGCAAGCAATGCCTGCTGAGGTTATGCAAGCCATTATAGATATTAGACAACAAAAGCTGCCAGATCCAAAACAGCTACCTAATTGTGGCAGTTTTTTCAAAACCCTATTATCGCTCAGGAGCAGTTCACAGCGCTGCAAGCAATTTATCCAGCTATCGTTGGTTATGCGATGCCTGATGCAATGGTAAAGGTGGCTGCAGGGTGGCTCATTGAACAAGCAGGGTTAAAAGGCGGCGGCATTGCACCTATTTTTACGCATAAACAGCAAGCACTCGTACTGACCAACCATACACCTCAGCAAGCCACACAAGAGGATGTAGCCATAGCGCAGAAATATATCGCTGCTACTGTCTATGAAAAATTTGCCATTCAATTGTCACGTGAGCCAGTCTGGGTAAATGCTGATGGCTCAATTGGATATGCTGAGCATGTGGCCTAAAAAATCATGGTCTAAGCGGCTATTATCTAAGCGATTATGGCGATATTACTTGCGGTTTTCTGAACGCATGGTGACGCTATTCCGCATTATCAATGTTACTTTTGTACTAGGCTCTACGTCTGTCATTTTAGTGATTATCAGCCTATTTACCCCGCTGTTTTCGCAAGCAATCGTTTATATCTTTTCTCTACTGCCGCTACCTGATATGCCTTCTGCTGCCATGAGCTCACCGCCTACCGCATATGTAGTCCTAGGCGGCGGTCTGACCAATGACCACAACAATCAAATCATCCTCAATCGCTATAGTCTTAATCGCGCTCGTACCGCTGCAGGCGCTTACCATGACTTACCCTTACCGATCGTACTGAGTGGTGCTGAAGCTCCATGGCTCGGTCAATGGTTGATGGAACACGGTATCGATGGACTGATAAGTGAAAATGCCAGCATGAATACATGTGAAAACGCCCGTTTTACGGCTAAACGTATTCCGTTACGTCATGTATATCTGATTACTGATAGCTATCATATGGCGCGTGCACGCAGACAGTTTGCCTTAAATGGTATCAATAGCACACCACTTCCTGCGCCATTACCAGTGAGGCGCGACTGGATGAAGCCTGCCCACAATTTAAGTCACTCACGGCGCGCTGTCTATGAGGTCGCAGCCTACCTGCGCGATGTGATACGACCCCAGATGGACTGTCGCCATGCCAATGATGTGACTTCGCAGCAGCTATTGACCCCAAGAGGCAATGCCGCAAAAAACTCTGACGAATAAACGTCAAAGATGTATACGATACCATTGAGAGACTCATTCTAAATGCTACCGATCATCCACTACATTTGTGATGGGTGTATAATAATAAGAGACACTGCTATTTAAGAGATTTGCCATGCTCAGTATATTTTTATTAATACCATTAAGTCTTATGCTGTTTGTGGTTGCTATTTGGGCAGTGCGTTATGCGGTCAAGTCAAATCAATTCGAAGATCTGGACAATGCATCACAGCGTATTATATTGGATGACCGTCAAGAACGCCGCCAAACCATGCAGGCTCATGAACGCTCAGCACCTACTCAGCAACAAGATGAAACAGCGGCAACTGTTGGAAATAACAAACATTCTGAGATAGATAAAGATTCAAACATCTAATTTATCTACCTTATAAATGCGTAATTTATTGGTGCCGTTTTATTAAATAATTCAGCACTAGCAAGTTCGCCCTTTACCATTCTTAGGAGACGCGTTCATGACCATCGCTTTACTTGTGGCGGCATTACTAATGGGATTCTTTGGTTCACCGCATTGCTTAGGCATGTGTGGCGGTCTTGTGACCGCGTTTGGTCTGTCTATGAAGGATGTTAGCCCTGCTAAACGCCGTGCTTTGGTGGCTACTTACCATCTTGGGCGTTTAACGAGTTACGCATTATTGGGTTTAATCGCAGGGCTTATCGGTATTACTATATTAAAGCCATTGATGATGGGTAATAGTACACCGCGTATTTTATTAGGATTGGTACTGGTATTCGTCGGTGTGACGATGCTTGGTGCACCGTTTTTGACTAAGCTCGAACGTTTTGGTATGCGCTTTTGGCAGTATCTTAGCCCATTGCGCCAAAAGGTATTTCCACTCAATACTTTTCCGCGCGCACTGACAGCAGGTTTACTTTGGGGCTTTTTGCCTTGTGGTTTGGTATATGGCGCTCTACTAATTGCAGTCGTTGCTCATAATCCATTAAGCGGTGCTGCGTTGATGTTTGTCTTTGGTCTAGGGACCATACCGATGTTGGTTGCGACGCATGAGACGGTCGGTTGGCTACGTGATAAGATCGGACGTTTTCGCTTAAGACAGCTAAACGGTGCAGTTATGGTCATATCAGGTTTTGCAGTAGCGGTCGTGCCGATGGTCATGGCAAATATGCATGGCAGTCATGGTGAGATGAATCATAGTAGCCACGCTGCTATGATGTCTGATATGGACTCTCATGATATGAGCCAAATGAATCACGATATGGATATGGCAGAAGACATGGATCATAGTATGCATGACATGAGTGATGAATCAATGGACATGAATCACCATGAGCATACTGAGATGATGGAACACGCTCAATAAATTTATCGGTACAGATACTATTAACACTTCGCATATAAAAAAGCCCTCAATACCATTTGCGATATTGAGGGCTTTTGCTTGTTAAGTAGTGCTCAGTTTATAGCAATTATTCCTGCCACTGCTCAAGCGTAAACTTGGTTTCCAAGTGCTTCTCTAATGCCGGTATATTGAAGGCATCATCTTCACTCACAAAGCTGATACTAATACCTGTCTGTCCCGCACGGCCCGTACGACCAATGCGATGTACATAATCATCTGGCTGATCAGGCAAAGTAAAATTAACCACATGGCTGATATCATCGACATGGATACCACGCCCTGCTACATCTGTCGCCACCAAGATAGACGCGTGACCATCTTTAAAGCGCTGTAAGTATTTCTCACGTTTTTGCTGAATGACATCGCCCGAGAGCATCACAATATTATGCGCTTGACGCAGTTTGTGATACAGACGCTTTACTTGGTCTTTACGATTGGCAAAGACGATGACCTTCTCTACTGCTTCATCACTGATAATACGCTGCAAGGCGTCTAGCTTTTGATCTTCTGTCAGCAAATAAAAATGCTGATCTACTAACTCGCTGGTCTTGTGTTCAGGCTCAATTTCAACAAACTGAGGCTCATGTAACCAGCGGTAAGCTAAATTCATAACATCTTGGTTAAAGGTTGCAGAAAACAACAAGCTTTGGCGATCGGTATTGGCAGGCATTCGACCAACTAGGCGCTTGATATCAGGAATGAATCCCATATCTAACATACGATCGGCTTCATCGAGTACCAGTACCTCTACTCTATCTAGATACACCATACCTTTATTAGCAAGATCAATTAAACGGCCTGGCGTCGCTACCAAGATATCAACGTATTGACGTTCAAGCTCGTGTTGCTGAGTTTCATAGTTAGTACCGCCCATAATACAGACGCTATGTAGCGAGGTATATTTGGTTAATGCAATGCAGTCATCAAATATTTGCTGAGCCAGTTCGCGAGTTGGCGCCATGACCACAGCGCGCGGCTCACCAAGATAGCGCTCTTCGTCATTGGCAAATGGACGCTTAAGCAAGGCTTCCATAATAGTCAGTAGAAAAGTCGCTGTTTTCCCTGTGCCTGTTTGTGCTTGTCCGATAGCATCTTGATGTGCCAATGTATGCGGTAGTATCTTTGCTTGAATGGGTGTCAATTCAGTAAAGCCTAGATCACTTACTGCACGCAAGGTCGCTGTTGAAAGTGGCAAATCAGTAAACGTTGTAAAATTGCTCAAAAAAGTATCCTTTTAAATGAATTGCTTGTATTTTATTAATTATAAATAGGCTCACAATGAACCTTTATAGTGTCAAATGGAGCATTTAAACCGTAATCAGTAAGAGTAGCCTTATCGAGTCTGCCAACTACCATCAGACATATAGGCATAAAAAAGCCAAGCCCGAATCCAATCCTACCAAATATGCTGCGGTTCACTCAACATAGGTAAGATAAGATGGGCTTGACTCAGTAGTATATCAGTAGTTTGTACAGACATTATAACTAAACCGCTTTAATGTCTGAGTAAATTACTCTTCTATCTTTCTGACTTCTTCAGCTTGCAGACCTTTGTCACCTTCCACTACGCTGAACTCAACTTTTTCGCCATCCTTTAGAGAACGATAGCCATCACCCTGAATCGCGCGGAAATGGACAAAAATATCTTCTCCGCTGTCACGTTGAATGAAACCAAAGCCTTTTGAGTCATTAAACCACTTAACGATACCTTGCTCACGAGCTGACATAATATTACTTCCTAAAAAGTCCGCTTAGCCCTAGCTTCCTTTGCGACATTGCATATAAACAGGGTCTAAGATTATGAAATCAAAAATTAAGAGTATTACTACTCTACTTACCATCATCTATGTAATGCTTTAATTACCTACATAGTGCTTCCATAACGAATTCGCCAAACGCACTTATCGTCATGAAATTTGATGATAGCAACAAACTTGCAATATTTATTGCATAAAAAATATCATAGCACGGGTTTTTAGCAACATAAAGACTTTTAATATGCTTTTTGATATCTAGATAATTTTTTTAGACAAATTTTTATAACCTAGCTGGCAAGCTGTTATGATAAAGAGCAAAATGCGTTGAAGCCAATTTAGCTTGGCAGCTCGCGCCTTAAATTATTCATATATTATTATAAATTATTAACATCGCTCAATAGTTACCGAGACCATTATGACCTCCTCTACCCCATCAAAAACAGCCGAACAATCGACTAACGAAAATTCAAATCAAATACTGACTCATAAATTACTACTGGTAAACGGCGTAAATCTGAATTTACTAGGTAAACGGGAACCGCATATTTATGGTCATACGACACTTGCTGATATAGAAAAGCAACTAGTTGAGCGCGCCGCACGCCACGGTGTAGAGTTAATATGCATACAGTCCAACCATGAAGGTAAGCTAGTAGACGACATTCAGCATCATGGATTATTGGCGGACAAATCTGCCCAAGTCGATGCTATCATTATCAACCCGGCTGCATTTACGCATACTTCAGTGGCTCTACGCGACGCGCTATTGGCCACCCAAAAACCATTTATAGAAGTGCATTTATCCAATGTTCATGCCCGTGAGCCTTTCCGTCATCATTCATATCTAAGTGATGTTGCGGTCGGAGTCATTTGCGGCTTGGGACAATTGGGCTATCAAATGGCACT
Organism: Psychrobacter sp. ER1; assembly: GCF_048631835.1. NCBI lineage: Bacteria > Pseudomonadati > Pseudomonadota > Gammaproteobacteria > Moraxellales > Moraxellaceae > Psychrobacter > Psychrobacter sp. ER1. Next base: position 1,758,467 of record NZ_CP184640.1, read on the forward strand.
TGATTACTGGTTAAGCAATATGTATGCAGTTGACACAAACAAATGATATGACTGTGCTTACTTTTTATAAATGATTACTCGCGTCTTCACACATTAGTCAAACAGTAATTTTGCAATTAAAATAATAGAATTACGACTGAGCAAACAACCCATTATACGGTGACATGAATGGCAAAATCGTCCGGAAAACGCTTTATGAAACTCGCTGGCATGACAGCGAGTATTGCTGGCAAAGCCGCCAAAAACTCATTTAAGCATCTCTCAAGTGACGAAGAAAAACGTCTGCAAGCTCGCTCAGATCTGATGCAAGACGTGGGCGTTCAAATTGCCGAAACGTTGGGTGAGATGAAAGGCGCAGTGATGAAGGTCGGACAGATTGCTTCACAATATAAAGATGTGTTCCCGCCTGAGGTTGCGTCAGCGCTCGAAAAACTACAGAAAGATGCGCCGCCAATGCCATATGCGCAGATAAGAGCCCAAGTTGAACGTGAGTTGAAAGCGCCAATCTTAGAATTGTTTAGCGCGTTTGAAGAGACACCTTTTGCCGCAGCATCCATTGGACAGGTACACAAAGCAACGTTGCCATCGGGTCAAAAAGTGGTGGTCAAAGTCCAGTATCCTGATGTCGATGAAAACTGCGATAGCGATCTCAAACAAGTACGTATGGCATTGAAAATCGCTGGCGTGCTCAATATGAGTAAGCACCTACAAGAGCAGCTTTTTAATGAGATTCGCCAGAGCTTGCATGATGAATTGGACTATGTCAAAGAGGCTCATAACTTACGCGTGTTTGGTGCTTTTCATGCAGAAGATGAAGGCCTTATTATTCCCAAAGTGATTAGTAGCCACTCTTCTAGACGGATTTTAACGCTGACCGAAGAGATGGGAGAGACATTAACTGTCGCCGCGACGTGGGACAATGATGTCAAACAAAAAATAGCTGAGCGTCTGTTTCACTTTACTGCAGGTCAGCTATTTGGCTTATACCGTATGCACTGCGATCCTCATCCAGGTAATTTTGCATTCCGTTATGATGGCAGTGTCGTGGCTTATGACTTTGGCGGTATCCGCAGCTATAGTGATAGCGAAGTGCAGCTATTTAAACGCTTTGTCAAACATGCATTAAAAGGTGACGTCACTGCACTTGAGCAAGATTTGATTGCGCTAGATATTCGCCGCGAAGATGACAAGAACATCCCTGGTGAATTTTATGAAAAGTGGCTATCGATTGGGCTTAAACCTTTATCCATTAGCCCCTATCAAGAAGGCGAATTTGATTTTGGTAGCAGCCAAGTACATCACGAGGCCATTGCCCAGATGCGTACGTCTTTAAAGTACTTTGGTCAGTTTCAACCCTCAGCTACCACTATGATGCTAGACCGTACTGTATCAGGACAATACTGGAATCTGGTCAATCTAGGCGTCGAGATCGACCTGTCACCACTGGTTGATGAATACATCGATGCGTAGATTCGTAGTAGGTATGTTGACTACCACGATTAAATCTATTTTTAGATATGTAGCGCGTGTCCACAACGATCGCAAAAGTCTGCCCCTACTGCATGGCCGAATTTACCACAGTTTGGACAAGTCACCGGGTTGAGCTGCGGACGCATGTTACGTGCTAGCTCTGATGTGAAAATACCTGTTGGTACCGCAATAATCGAGTAACCTGTGATCATGACCATGGTTGCAATTGCTTGCCCAAGCGGTGTCTTGGGTGACATATCACCGTAGCCAACCGTAGTCATCGTGACAACTGCCCAGTAGATAGACAGTGGAATACTGGTAAATCCATTCTCCGGCCCTTCTACCACATAAATAATCGAACCAAAGATGGTTACCAACAATACAAGCGATAGGAAGAAAACCGTAATTTTCTGCTGACTGGTTTTTAATGCAGACGCCAAGAACCCAGCCTGTTGCATATAGGCCTTGAGCTTAAGAACGCGGAACACACGTAAAATACGTAATACCCGTATCACGAGTAGATACTGTACACCCACAAACATTAGGCTCAAATAACTTGGCAATACAGACAGTAAGTCTACTATTCCAAAGAAACTAAAAGCATAGCGTAAGCGGTTGGGTGCTGAAAACAGCCTTAACGCATACTCAATAGTAAACAAAATAGTAAAAAACCACTCTGCATAAAAGAACAACGTGCCATACTGCAAACGCATATATAGCACACTATCAAGCATGACGACCGCCACACTGGCTAAAATTGCAATCAGCAATACAATATCAAAGAGCTTGCCCAGACGAGTATCTGTGCCTTCAATAATGATATGCGTACGGTTACGCAAGTGTGTAAGAGCTTCGGCGGTTGGTTGCTTCATAGAATCAGTACTTTATAAAATCAATGGCTTGATAGCACGCAATGACTTAAAATGTGATGGATAAGGGCAAGTTGGTCAAAATAGCTAAAACTGGTTTATAATATCGCTCACCTATCACAGTGAATACAATCTATAAGTTGCCACAGTGTAGCAAAAAAGCACTCTCAACAACATACAAATCGTTAACGTGCTAGTAGCGCTACTACCTCAAATAGACAAAGTAATGATAGTATAAAATCAGGCAATCAGATATCGAAGGTTGTTGTTGATCACTCTTTTTACCCATAAAAATAGTATGTAGAACTTAAGGATGTTATATGGCAGGCCATTCAAAATGGGCAAATATTAAACACCGCAAAGCCCGTCAGGATGCAGTAAGAGGTAAGATATTTACCAAGATTATTCGTGAAATCGTTTCAGCTGCCAAACAAGGCGATCCCGATCCTGACAAAAACCCACGCTTACGTGCCGTTATCGAAAAAGCCCTATCCGTCAATATGACGCGCGACACGATTAATCGTGCTGTCGATCGTGGTACAGGTGGCGGCGATAATGAGAATATGGAAGAAGTCAGTTACGAGGGTTATGGTGTTGGTGGTGTGGCTGTATTGGTCGAAACCATGACTGATAACCTTAACCGTACGGTCAGCGAAGTACGTCATGCTTTTACCAAGAATGATGGTAATCTTGGCACATCAGGCTCAGTTGCGTATTTATTCACTAAACGTGGCGAAATTACTTTTAACGATGTTAGTTTAGAAGATGAGGTCATGCTCGTTGCACTAGATGCGGGCGCCGTTGATATCGAAAACGATGGTGAAAGCTTGCTCGTTATTACTGAATGGGAAAGTTTTGGTCAAGTCCAAGATGCCCTTAATGCGGCTGGTCTTATTTCTGACAACGCCGAGGTCACTATGTCACCATCTACCACGGCTGAGATCGACAATGTCGATGATGCTGAAAAGATCTTGAAGATGATTGATATGCTAGAAGATGCTGATGATGTGCAAGAGGTTTATACTAACGTGAACTTCTCTGCTGACGTCATGGCTCAGCTTGAAGCATAAACTTATTAATTGTTCAGTAAAAGGGCCAGATACTAAAAGTATTTGGCCCTTTTTTATTAAGTTAGATTTAGTTTTACGTCCAACTTCCTTCTAATGATAGTAAATACTCTTTTTTATCTAGCCCGCCTGTATAGCCACCGAGCTTACCGTCACTTGCAATCACTCGATGACAAGGCACGATAATGCTAAAAGGATTTTTGCCATTGGCCTGCGCAACCGCACGGAATCCCTTTGGACTGTTGACACGCTGCGCGAGCGTGGCATAGCTGATGGTTTCGCCATACTCGATACCTTGTAGTGCCTGCCATACTCTTTGCTGAAACTCAGTACCCATAGAGAAGTCTAAAGGCAAATCCAACGTCTTACGTTTAGCATCAGCATAGTCTTTGAGTTGGAAAATCGTTTCTATTAATAATGCTTGAGCAGGTTCATTCATGCTTAGGCTATTTTTATCTATAAAGGTAAAGTCTTCGTCTGTCAGGCCATAGTACTTTTTAAGTTTGGGTACAGATTTTGAGCTATGCCATGAGTTACCTGCCAGCAGCCAGTTGGCTTCAACGAGCATAGGCTGACCATGCCCATTGACACGAGCAATCAGTGTTAATCGATGTGACCCAAAGGCTGCTGTGGTAACTATCATAGCGTCTACTTCCAAATTATCTCAAAAATGATTTACCAATTAAAACTGGCTCTCTTATTCTTTATCGTCGGTCTCGAACAAAGCGGCGACAAATTGTTTCGGACTAAAAGAACGCAAGTCATCAATCGACTCACCCACACCGATATAGCGGATAGGCACATCTGTCGTTTCGGCAATATTAAATACCACACCACCTTTAGCAGTACCGTCTAGCTTAGTAATAGTAATACCTGTCAGTGGCACAACTTTATTAAACAGTTCGACTTGGTTGATAGCATTTTGACCCGTGCCAGCATCCAGCACAATCATACCTTCATGCGGAGCACTTGGATCCGCCTTACGCATGACACGTACGACCTTCTCTAACTCTGCCATCAAATGCGTTTTGTTTTGCAGACGTCCCGCAGTATCGGCAATGAGCACATCGATATTTTTTGCTTTGGCTGACTGCATCGCATCAAAAATGACAGAAGCGCTGTCAGAACCATGACCTTGCGCTACCACTGGAATATGATTACGCTCGCCCCAAATCTGTAGCTGCTCAGTAGCTGCCGCACGGAACGTATCACCCGCTGCCAGCATAACTGATTTACCTTCACCCTGTAGACGCTTGGCAAGCTTACCAATCGTTGTGGTTTTCCCTACGCCATTGACACCTACTACCAATATAACAAACGGCTTTTTGCTAGTATCAATCACCAATGGCTCAACTTTTGGTGTGAGGATATCAACCAACTCACTTTGCAATGCTTTATATAGAGAGTGTGCATAAATCAAGTCACCACGATCTGTCTGCTCGGTAAGGCTCTTGATGATACGGTTCGTCGCGTTGACGCCGATATCGGCTACCAATAGCTGATCTTCGACTTCTTCTAAGAGCTCGTCATCAATCTCTTTGCCACCGATTAAGATACTGACCATGCCTTCGGCTAAGTTTTTGCGTGACTTACTGAGGCCCGTTTTCATACGGTTAAACCAGCTGCCCTTTTTCTTATTTTCTTTAGTCTCTTGTGACTCTTGTAACTCTGTAGCAGGCTCTTTGGTAGTAGCTGCCTGTACATTACTGTCAGCCACTGGGTTTACGCTTGGTGTATCACCCAATTGCTCTTGCAATGGCATAGCAGGAATGGTTGACGCAGTATTAGTTTGACTTGTAGCAGCGGCTGTCTCTTTAGCGCTCGAAAAGCTTTCAGAATTACCTTTAGGGACATTATGCTCTTCTGTCATAACAATTGGCGTCGCTAAAGCAATATTGTCCGCAGCATCATTACTAGAGACGTCTTGGTTTACCATACTGTCCTTTTGCGGAGCAATATTTTCTGTTTCATCAATAATGGGCACAGATTGCACCGGTAGACTGGGTAAGGTAATATCATCGTCATCTAAGTCGTCAAGACCAGCATCAAGGTTAATGACTACGCGGTTGCTATTGTTTGGGTTGTTCATAAATTTGCCCTAAAAGTTATCACGATCAATTATTTGTTTATTGTTAATGGATTCATAGGTTGTCATCTGGCTACGAGCGACATGACATCTAATTTTGACCTATTTTAGCATAATTCAAGTCATGCTCAGCCCTTACCCTATTAGACTATCGTCAAAATTTATCTGTTTAAAAAATCACTCGATGATTTGAGAAAGTTTTGCTTAAGGTTTAGACACAAAATTCTGACCTGTTACTTGTCAGACTTCGCCTACTCTACCAAGACTTATTCGATAAAAACTTATTAGGAATCCGTTATGTCATTACTCTCTAAGCACTATAAGAAAATCAGCAGCATCAGTGTGGCTGTTTTATTAACGACGACTATATTGGTGACCGGTTGCACCACGACGCAAGAGTTCAGACCAACTGCTAGTGTTATGGTTGGTGCCCAGACCTCTTTATAATGTTTTCTATCGCTATGATTAGTATCTAATTCTTCTATTATTATTTTATATAAGTAGACCATACCATGCCATTGTCTTTACCTCTAGCAGCTGCGCCATTACGCATTGCTTGTGCCTTAGCAGTAGCAGCGTCACTTGCTGCGTGTCAAACCAATACGATGCCTACTAATTCTGCAACTGCGACAAGCTCAATTGCAACAAATAGCTTGGCTCAAAATATGTCAGATGAAAATAAAATGAGCAAAGACACACAGCCGTCTGAGTTGACAATGGACATGTCAGGTCGACATGAATATCAGTTAGAAAATGGTCTAAAAGTCGTTATAAAAGAAGACCACCGTGCCCCAGTCGCTATGACACAAATCTGGTACCGAGTGGGCTCGGCAGATGAGCCTCTTGATAAAGGTGGTATCTCTCACTTACTCGAGCATATGATGTTCAAAGGCACGACCAACGTTTCTAGTGATGATTATGAGCGGCTAATTGCTAAGTTTGGCGGCGTCAACAATGCCTTTACCAGCTATGACTATACCGGATACTACGAGCTGTTCCCTGCCAATCGTATGCCGTTAGCGCTAGAGCTTGAAGCAGATCGCATGAAAAACCTTATATTTGATGACAAAGAATTTGCCAAAGAGCATCAAGTGGTCATGGAAGAGCGCCGCCAACGTACTGATGACAATCCACTTGCCAAAGCGTATGAGTCATTTCGTCTGCTGGCCTTACCTGACAGCCCAAAGGGTGAGTCTGTCATTGGACCTATGAACGAGCTAGAATCGATTAAACTTTCAGATCTAAAAGATTGGTATAAGACGTGGTATGCACCAAATAATGCAACGTTAGTCATCGTCGGCGACGTGCAACCACAGGAAGTACTTACTCAAGTCAAACGTTACTTCGGTGATTTAGAAAAAAGCAACCTACCCAAACGTACCTCTGTAACTCAAAAAGGCTTCCGTGGTTATCAAAAGGTAAACTCTGAGCAAGCCGTTCAAGTGCCCGTTCTACTGATGGGTTACAACGTGCCAAGCCTTGCCACGGCAGGCTCAAACAATGAAAAACAAGCTTATGCCCTGTCACTTGCGCAAGATGTGCTCGATGGCGGCTTATCTGCACGCTTAGAGAGTCGACTGATACGTGAGCAAGGTCTGCTTACCACGGTTGGTACTTCTTACGACTTGTTAGATCGCGGTGATGGGCTGTTTTTGATTCAAGCAACACCGCGTGAAGGCGTCAGCTTAGAGCAAGCACAACAAGCCATAACCTCAGAAATAGAAAAGTTAAAAACCGATCCTATTGCCGATGATGAGATCAGTCGAGCCAAGACCAATACAGTTACTGGTTTGATTTATGCGCAAGACAGCATGGAAGGACAAGCACGTATGATAGGCTCGTTACAATCTATCGGTCTAGATGACAGGCTACTTGCTAAGTTACCAACTAAGCTCGATGGTATCAGTGTGGCTGACATTCAGGCTGCTAGTAAAAAATATTTGGTCAAGGACAACTTAACGGTGATGCATGTCGTGCCACCTAAAGACAATAAAATCTCAGCTAAATAGTCGCTGCCTATTATCAAACGTCTCATAAAAATGACCATAAAACCGTATTCTTAATAAGAAGAAAATCATGATTCAGAATAAATATGACTCTAAAGCAAAACAAGAATCTTTTAAGACTGCTTCATCCTCTATAAGAAGCACTATCGCACCTAAAAAGCGTTCCCACCTCAGTGTTAGCGTAATTTTTGCTTTTAGCATCTTGGCTACTACTGCTCAGGCTGATACAACAGCGGCTGAAGATTACCGCGCACCTGCTGCAGTCGATGCAAGTGCGCCAATTGCTGCCTTATCTAAACTGACCAGCTTAGACGATGACAAACCTTTAAAAGTCACCGTACCGACCATTCAACAGTTTAAGACCAAGTCTGGCGTATCTGTTATGTTTGTACAAACGACCACCTTGCCAATCGTAGATGTGGATTTGCGTTTTAATGGTGGTAGCGCGCGTGATGGTAGTATCAAAAAGGATGGTTTTGGTATTGCGAATATGACAGCGACGATGCTCGAACAGGGCTCCAAAAGTCTAGATGAAAACGCATTTACACGTGCAGTGGAAACGTTGGGCATCAATCTAAGCAGTAGCGCCTATAAGGATATGTTTATTGTTTCACTGCGTAGCCTATCTGATGATAAGCATCTCCTGCCAGCCATTGACTTAATGACACAGATGGTGAGTGAACCTACCTTTGACGAGCAAGTTCTAGCTCGCAATAAAGCAAGACTGTTGGTAGGCCTGCAGCAACAAAAACAAGATCCTAATAGCTTAGCAAGTATCGCTTTCAACGAGGCTCTATATGGTACTCACCCTTACGCGCATCCATCAGTCGGCACGCTAGAAAGCGTTCCTACGATTGAGAAGCAACAACTGATAGACTTTAAAAATAAATATCTAGTTGCAGCAAACGCGTCTGTTGCTATGACCGGCAACCTGACATTAAAACAAGCCAAAAAACTGGCAGAAGACATCACTGCTAAATTGCCTACCGGCCAAGCTGCCACTGATTTACCTGAGCCGAAACCGCTTACTAAAGCGCAGCACGTTCATATTCCATTCCCAAGCACTCAAACCACTGTACTCATGGGACAGCTGGGTAGTAAACGGGCAACTGACCCAATAGCACAGCAGCAGCAGACCAACTTTGCTGTTGGAAACGAAGTCATGGCAGGCAGTGACTTTAATGCGCGACTAATGACGGAGGTAAGACAGAACCTCGGCTATACTTATGGAATCTCGGGATCGATGAATCCGATGCTCTCTCGAGGTCCCTACCAGATTGGTTTTTCAACACGTAATGACAAGGCGCGTGCGGCTATTGATGCAAGCTTAGCGGTTATCAATGAGACGCTAGACAAGGGTATCACCAATGAGGAGATGCGCTTAACTACAGATAATCTGAAAAATAGCTTCCCGATGGGATTTGCGAGCAATGTAGGTATCAATAGCTTACTTGGAATGATGAATTTTTACCAATTACCGAATAATTACTTAGCTGACTATACCAATCGCATTGATCAAGTCACACTTTCAGAGGTCAATCAAACCATGCGAGATACGCTAAAGCCTGATAACTTTTTAATAGTTACGGTTGGGCAAGAAGATCCTTGGAAAGAAAAGAAAGTGGTAGAAAAAACCAGTAAGAAATAAATCGCTAGGAAGCAATATTAGAAATAAGCGTTATCAATCCAATGGACGTATTATAAATGGTAAAAAATACTACTCATAATATGTCCATTTAAATATTTGAACGGCTATAATCTTTAAATAAGAAGCAGAACATTCTTAATGCTTGGCATTAGGAATACTTGGCGTCAGAAATTTTTAGCGCAACATCATAGACAAAATGCTCAGGCTTATGGGTAGCCCCGTTATAGCTCAAACGGATAACATGCTTATCATAAGACGTCACTTTATAATTACCATTGGCAAAGTTATGTAGCGTCGGCACAATTAATAGCGCTTCTATTTGACGGTTATCTACTTTAACATTGAGGCGCTGACCCTCTCGCGGATATAAGAAATAATCACAGTAGTCATTTACCATGACCTCTGATATACGTTCGATAACCTGATTACCTGTTTCTTCTTGAATTAATTTTGGACAGACATCAGAGCGCTTAGAGGCTAAACGAGCGTAAGAGTTCTTGATACTATCTTCTATCTCTTTAGAGCTTTGTATATGTCTATCAGCTTTATCCGTCACTATCATATTGTTTTCAGAGGACATCTCTGTACTACACGCATTAATCAATAATACCGACATAAGTGCAGAAGTAAACAAAGCGCCATACTTATAGTTCGAGTGCAAAAAACTTTGCTTCTCGTTATTTAATTTATGATAGTTTTTCATTGTCGAGCGCTGATTTTTCATAGTTTTCGCTTAAAGTAAATTTGGTGGTTTTCTTTATAAGCCATGAAAATATAAAGGCGATTGATAACAGATATTATTAAAGCATAGTTTTTAAAGACCAAACAAATTTTTAATTAACTCATGCGTCTATCCTACGAATCCTACCAAATAATTACAAAATTATTATTTTTAGTAAATACCGGAATAGTATATATAAAAATGAATATATATCTAGCGTTATCTCGGCTAACTTTATAATTATTTGAATTTTCGATTCTTGGCAGGTCAACTAATAACGGCAAGAAGAAGAACTACTAGCGTGATTGAACCCCCACTTACGATAACCATCAGTATCTAAATGAATAGCCCCTGTCGCATATAATCCTAAGCCAAAGTTATAAGGCTGTCCTTGATACTGCCAAAACTGGCATAAGCCATCATGCATGGTACTCAAGCGCCATAAATTGTCTTCGTACTCAGGTACCCAGATATCCATAGCACTTGCATTCATATGCTTACTACCGTCTGCCCCGCCTGCACAATCATTCAAACCTGGGTTACGATATACCGAACGTATCTCACTACTAAGTGGTAAAATACCTTGGTTTTTCAACTCACTATAAAGGCGTAATGTTGGTACAATGTTAGACCATAGTTCTTGAGGTGGCAGTTGATAAGGCTCATATCCGCATTTACTCCAACTACGGGCAGTCGTCAGCAGTTGCGACAGTGGCGGTACATTCTGCGACCCGACTCGTGCGCTGAGATAGCGTTCATACTCTGCTACTTGTCTGGCACGATAGCTATTGCTATTTAACCATGCGTTAAAGTCCATACTCATAGAATCGTTATAAGCACCATTATAGGTGTTGTTTGCTGTACTATAAGTAGTACCACGTCTCACTACATTCACACGTTTGTTTTCTTCAATGGACAACCTAGCATCAATCTCGAAATCACGCTGCTTTTGCACAATCAAGTTTTGCATACTGTCGCCATTTGATGCACTCGCACCACTCAACATGGTGACACCAGGACGCTGATTTGAGCTGTTGGTAGAAGGTGTTATATACGCATTAATATTATCACTTGTACCACTACTTTGACGTATTTGAATACGGCGTTCACTATCATCACTGATAATAACGGCATGAGCACTGACACTGCCAGCACATAGGATAAGGGTGATAATAGGTTGGCAAATTTGCCTATACGCATGGATTTTTGATTTTATCATTGCAAGAAACTACCGCTAAAAACGTTTTATCGATACTATCAAATTTTCAACAAGCAGGCTAAACTATCGCTTCTAATTTGAAGTCCAATATTGATAATTAACACTTATCCTTACAATTTTTATAATTTAGTGACTTTATTATTATTTGTGAATGATATAGCCATTGCTTGCTCGCATATTTTTATTAAAGTCGGTACTTTTAAGTACGCTTCTCATCATTATTTATAATGAGCTAATTTAGTTAGTACTTCCCTCCTACACCAATTGTTAGCCAAATTCTGCCTATGTCTTCTAACCCGCAATATCGTTTTTCACGTCAAAGCCATCATTTGGGTCAAGGTCACGCACCGACACTATGGCAACGTATTCATATCGACCCATGGTTAACTTTACTGTTATTGACGGTTTGTTGCATTGGTCTGACGATTCTATACAGCGCCGCAAGCCAAGATATTGGTATGGTCATTCGCCAAATGGTCAGTTACGGTGTGGCATTCGCTGTGATGTTTACCATGGCGCAGATACCGCCCAGTCTCTATCGTACTTTTACGCCCATATTTTATGTCTTAGGACTTATATTATTGGTATTGGTAGATATTATCGGTGAAGTACGTATGGGTGCTCAGCGCTGGATCAATTTGCCTGGGTTCGGTAGTGTGCAGCCTTCAGAGTTCATGAAGCTTGGTATGCCAATGATGTGTGCTTGGTTTTTGTCTAAGCGTGATTTGCCACCGTCAGCGTCTAGCATTGCTATTACCTTGGCACTAATCATTGTACCGGTGCTATTAATTGCCAAAGAGCCCGATCTTGGTACGTCACTACTGGTCGCTGCTAGCGGTATATTTGTGCTTTTCTTAGCAGGTCTTTCATGGCGTCTAATTTCTGCTGCTGTAATTTTAGCTGTACCGTTTATTGCTTTTGCTTGGAACTTCTTACTCCACGACTATCAGCGTACGCGGGTATTAACACTCCTTAATCCTGAAGCAGATGTGCAAGGCGCTGGGTGGAACATCATTCAATCAAAGACAGCCATTGGTTCTGGAGGTCTCACTGGAAAAGGCTATCTAGAAGGCACACAATCACACTTACATTTCCTACCAGAAGGCCATACTGACTTTATTATTGCTGCCTTCTCCGAGGAGTTTGGTTTACTCGGTGTGATGCTACTGATGTTCATTTATTTCTGCCTTTTATCACGCGCCTTATATATCGCTTTCACTCATCCTGATGTTTACAGCAGATTGTTGGCTGGTGCTATCGCCATGTCTTTCTTTGTTTATATATTCGTCAATGTCGGCATGGTTGGCGGCATTTTGCCTGTCGTAGGTGTTCCACTACCATTCATTAGTTATGGTGGTACGGCTATCGTGACTCTGATGGCAGGATTTGGCTTACTCATGTCTATCCATACACATAAATCTGGCTAACTGGAATAAGATACTTTCTGTATAATTCGTCTTTCGAGTAAGTCGTTCTGATGATTATGGTAGTATCATTAAAATAAATTGTTTTGTACTACTAATGATTTGATAAAAGACAATGATCCATAGCGCAAAGAAAAGTTTTATTCTGAGTGCTATGGCTTTTTTATTTTAATGGTTTTCATATAATGTATGTTCGTATCAACTACTATAATAGTTACAAATCTGAAATAATTGTTCGTTTTAGCGCCTCCTATTTTTACTAAAAAATAGACACAATTTCCGATATCAGTTAATTGCCTATGAGTCTAGAAAGATTTTATTCCTTGTTTTTTACAAAAAATTGCGTTAACCTCGTTTTACTGTACTCTGATACATAACCCGTACATAGCTACTAATAAACTTTGCATTTAAATATATTTAGGTTGTAGCGTAGCCGTATAGTTAGCATCTTGTAGATTCCAGACTTTCAAATACACTACTTAATTAACGGTTTGATAACAAAGCGATACGCGATGTCCTCTGAACCTTTTATTAATGTAGCATTCTAATGAAGTTTGTATATCGCACATCATGTAAATACGACATATAGTGACATTGTCATTCAGTCCTGATTTTGGACTTTATATTCAATGCTTATCGCTAACTATCATTTAAGCGTATCGTCAGTCACTCTATCTACTAGATGTACTGAATACTGATGATAATGAAATGAAAAATTACCATATATTAATATCTATAAGAGCCGCTCATTAATCAATATGAAAACCACAGATTAGTGCCATGCTCAATCTAAAATATTTAGAATTAGGTTTTGATGTATAAGTTATAGAGGTATTTATGAACAAGCGTTTATCTGGTTTACTTACAATGTCAGCAATGTTATTTGCTGGCTCTGCAGTCGGTACCAATGCAAATGCTGTAGAAGCAAAGACCACACTTGCTATGATTTCGCAAGATAACGCCTCCCACATTGACCGTGTACTTGGTGAGTTAAGCCGTCAGCATGATGGCGCATCAAGTTTGGTAAAGTCAGCTCGTCAGCCGACTTCATTGGCACTTAGCAGCTCATTATTAGCCAATGATACGACACAAGTTACCAATGATGAAGATGTATTAGAGCGCCTAACAGCTGTTGCCTCTAACTCTGTCAGCAAATTTAAGCAGACTGGTCTTGCGTCTTGGTATGGTCGTAAGTTTCATGGTCGCAAGACTGCCAGTGGCGAAACTTTTGACATGAACGGTTTAACTGCAGCGCATCGCTCATTACCATTAAACTGCTATGTCAAAGTCACTAACAAGACCAATGGCAAAAGTGTCGTGGTAAAAGTGAACGATCGCGGCCCATTCCATGGTAACCGTGTATTAGACCTATCTTATGGTGCTGCCAAAAAACTCGGTATTACGAGCAAAGGTGTGGGTAACGTTGCTATTGAGCGCGTTGCAGGACCTTAATTTTAGGTATCAGTTTTAAAGACCAATAATATTACTAGCCCATATAGCAAAAAGCCTAACTAATAATTAGTTAGGCTTTTTTATGGTTCATATTTATCGCTCTAGGCTCATAGTAGCGACTGAACTACTCAAAACAAAGTGCTATTAGTCCTATGTACTTTATAACTCAAAGGCGCTTTCGATAGCATCATCGAGTCGCTCAACAGCAATCACATTGATACCTTTAAACTGAGGCGCATCTTTAGCAGGCGCATTGGCCTTTGGAATGATGGCATGCTTAAACCCATGTTTCATCGCTTCCTTCAGGCGCTCTTGTCCATTAGGTACTGGGCGGATTTCACCAGATAGACCGACTTCGCCGAATACTGCTAATGAAGATGGTAACGCTCTCTCTTTAATACTTGAAGCACAAGCCAACAGTACGGCCAAATCAGATCCTGTCTCTATGACTTTGACGCCACCAACGACGTTGACATAGACATCTTGTCCACTGGTATGTATTCCGCCGTGACGATGCATCACTGCTAGCAACATGGATAAACGTTGGAAGTCTAAACCTAGCGCCATTCTTCTAGGCGAACCTTGTGAATCATCGACCAAGGCCTGCACTTCTACTAGTAACGGCCTTGTACCTTCACGGCTGACCATGACAACTGACCCAGCAACAGGTTTATCGTAACGACTTAAAAATATCGCTGATGGATTGGCGACTTCTTTGAGCCCCATATCAGTCATACCAAAGATACCCAATTCATTAACCGCACCAAAGCGATTTTTGACCGCACGGATCATACGAAAACGTGAGTCAGACTGGCCTTCAAAATAAAGTACGGTATCAACCATATGCTCCAATACTCGCGGACCCGCTAGCGTACCTTCTTTGGTTACATGTCCTACTAAAAATAGTGCCGTTCCCGTTTGCTTAGCATAGCGGGTCAAAATTGCAGCAGACTCTCTAATCTGACTGACACCACCTGGTGCAGAGTTGATAGCGTCCGTATAAATTGTCTGAATAGAATCAATAATAGCAATGGCGGGCTGCTCTTGCGTTAATGCAGCGCAGATAGTTTCTACGTTAGTTTCGGCCAGTACACGCAGTCTATCAGCAGGCAAGTCTAAACGTTTGGCTCGCATGGCTACCTGCGCAAGTGATTCTTCACCCGTCACATATAGTGCACTACCTGCTAGTGAATCCGCCCGTGCCATATTGGTCGCCGTTTGCAGCAAGATCGTTGATTTACCAATACCTGGATCACCGCCGATTAACACTACGGAACCCGCCACTAACCCACCACCCAGTACGCGATCGAACTCACTGATACCAGTTGGTAGGCGTGTGTCGAGCGTCACACTTACTGCATTAAGCGGCATGACAGCACTGTTAGTACCAGAGTAGTTACCAGCTGGCGCACTGGCACCACGAGTAGCAGCTCGTGCGTTATTGGGCTTCGCGGTGCTCTTATTATGATGGGGCATGCTGACATTTGGGGCTTCGACTAAACTGTTCCATTCCCCGCAATCCGTACACTGCCCAGCCCATTTACCAAAATGCGCACCGCAATGCTGACAGACATAGCTGCTTTTATTTTTTGCCATAGCCTATAAGCCTTATTCAGAGGATCAATCGAGAATAATGAAGAAAGTATTGTCACGCTTTATAAGCGCTGATTCAAAAATATTTGTTATGATAAGTCAGCTATTAGTTTTGCAAGCTGTACTTGAAAGAGGATGGTGTTAATTGTAGAGATATGAATTATAGATATAAGTAGTAACTGGCTTATAAGCTCTATATAAAATAGTTTTAGCCAGCTCTAGTAGTTAATTATAAAATACAAAATTGTTGGTATGAATTTTACGCAGCGTTTGGAAAGCAAAATGCAGAGGAAGTAAGGAAAACCTATATCAGCATAACTCTACTTTAACGGCACTTTTTTATTTTGAGCGCACTATATAAAATAGAGTATGAGATAAAAAATTTAACGCTCTCAATTATACTTGAAAGTCTTTACCTAGATAAACAGATTTTACTAAATCATTTTCCAACACTTCAGCCGAAGTGCCTTCTGCAATGATAGCCCCTTCTGATACGATATAAGCTTTTTCACAAATAGCCAGCGTATCTCGAACATTGTGATCGGTGATTAAAACGCCAATGCCGCGATTCTTTAACGTTAAAATAACGTCTTTGATATCGCCGACAGAGATAGGATCTACCCCTGCAAAGGTTCATCCAATAATATAAACTTAGGATCAGCGGCCAATGCTCTCGCAATCTCACAGCGTCTACGCTCACCGCCTGACACGCTCATACCCTGAGACTTGCGCACATGTTCTAAATGGAACTCGCCAATCAACTTTTCAAGTTCTTGCTGCTGTTCAGCTTTACTTAGTTCTGTGCGAGTCTGTAGGATAGCTAAGATATTGTCTTCAATAGACAATTTACGAAAGATTGATGCCTCTTGTGGTAAATAACCAATACCTGCACGCGCTCTCTCGTGCATTGCATATTTAGATAAATCCATTTTACCTAGCGTAACGCGGCCCTTATCCATATTGACCAGTCCCACCACCATATAGAAGCTAGTCGTTTTACCAGCACCGTTAGGCCCCAACAGTCCGACGACTTGACCCTGTTCGACAGAAAATGAAACGTCTTTGACTACCCAACGCTTTCCATAGCGCTTGCCTAAATTTTGCATAGTCAATCGAGCGACAGGCGCCGTATTGGTATTTGATGCCGATAGGTCTAGATTTTTATCATCGCTCATAACTTACTCTTACTTTCACAAAATTTAAGCATTGCTAAAGGCAGACTTATTTACTCATAGCCTGTTTATTTGGATTAACGTACGCCACTCTGATTTGTACCATTGTTAGGCGGGAATACCAGTTCAACGCGCTGATTGCCGCCAGCGGTTGCTTCAACATCACCTGCTTTTAGGCTATAACGAATGACGTTACCAGCAAAGCTTGCGCCATTCTGAACCAGCTTTGCATTGCCAGTTAGCGTAATAATCCCAGACACTGCGTTGTAGTCAATTTTATTAGCCTGCCCTTTTGCCAAGCCTTTTTCTTGCGTGACTACTTGCTGCATAGTCGCTGGACGGCCAGTTGCTACCGCTGAGTTAATGCTGCGCTGCTGAGAAAGATTGACCGTGATGTTGTCAGCCGTCATCTTAAACGTACCTTGAGTAATAATGACATTACCTGCATAACTGGTCACGCCTGTACGCTCACTATAAGTGGCTTTATCCGCTAGCAATTTGATCTGCTGATTAGAATCTGATGGCAATGCGTGACTATATAGCGGTAGCGCCAATAATATCACCATTGGCAGTGCGCGCAATTTGTGCAAGCAGAGTGATGATGCGCGTAAAGTAGGCAAAAATTTAAGTTTCATATAAATAACTCATTTCATAATAGGTGGTAGGATTTGCAAACTTTATGCTAGCTGCTATTTTTTGACACAGTAAATAAGAAAGACTTTGATTAAAATAATGCTTTATCTTGGCGTTCAGATGGAGAAAAGGCAACAGCCACTTGGCCAAATTCATACTCACCCGTCTCAAGATTGGCAGTCATACTAGAGGCTTCAAATCGATTCATGCCTTGTTCGATTTTCACAGGCGCGTCACTGTATACTTTGCCTGATTTCGTATTACCTTTTAGCGTACTACCAGTTACTTTTATTGGTTCGATATCAGGGGTACTCTTATTGCCTTCGCTCACCAGTGTAAATCCACCTGATAAACTAAGCTCCCCTGTCTGTTGACTGATGGCTGCACTGCCCGCTTGAATACGATAGCGTTGCTCTGCAGATGGTTCCCAATTCATAGTAATGCCTGACATTTCATCCTGATTGGTCTCAGGATTATGCGTCAAAGACTCAGCGGTAAGCTCGTATTCGGTTTCACCTTGTTCATTGGTCTGTACAGCTTTGATATCAGTGGCTTCATAATCGACATCTGTCGTTTCAATATTGACTGGCGGCGTTACGTCGCCTTGCTGCTGAAAAACCAACCCGCGATACCGGCAATAATTAAGGCTAATACAATTAAGACACGTGTATTCACGACTGGTTATCCTGAGTTTGTGCCTCATCAAGCGTGTAATGCGCGATAAAGTCTTGATAATGTCCATGACCTTTTAAAATAAGGTCACATATCTCGCGCACTGCACCAGTACCGCCAGCACGAGTCGTTACCATGTCACTGCGCTTGATAACTTCAGCATGCGCGTTAGGTACGGTTGCCGCGAATCCTACTGTTTGCATTGCTTTGATATCCGGTAAATCATCGCCCATATAGGCACAGTCGGCAGCAGTGATATTCAGGGCAGGATCTAAAGACGATAGCAGCTCGTTTAATGCGATTAATTTATCATCACGGCCTTGAACCACATGGTTGACGCCCATTTCTGCTGCGCGCTTATTCACCATTGCACTACTACGACCGGTAATAATGGCTGTCAAAATACCGTAACGGGCTAAAGACTTAACACCCACACCATCATGTACTGAGAACGCTTTGGTCTCAACACCATTGGCATCATAGATGATTTGACCATTGGATAAAATACCATCGACATCCATGACCAATAGTTTTACTTGTCCGGCTTTCTGTATCAAGTCCTGCATTATTTGTCTCTTTTTAATATTTATTTTCGAAGCGTTATTCTATATAGCTTAACTATTTCAACAGCAACTCACAAACCTTATTTGACCCCAGCTTGCAGCAAATCATGCACGGTAATAATAGCTTCTAGACGATCTTCATCATCAATAATCAATAACTGGCTAATACCACTCTCATTCATAACACTAAGCGCATCTGACGCACGCATCGTTTTACTGATATGGCGTGGATTACTGACCATTACTTCATGCATTGGTGTTTGTAGATCGATGCCTTTCTCTAACCCTCGGCGCAAGTCACCATCTGTGAACACACCGACGACCTTATTGTTATCATCAGTCACTACGGTCATACCCAAGCGACCAGCAGACATGGTAAATAAAGCTTGTTGCAATGGGGCTTGCTGATGAATCAAAGGCAAGTCTTCTGATTTAGTATGCATCAAATCTTCGACACGCGTTAATAGCTGACGACCCAAGGCACCAGCAGGATGCGATAATGCAAAATCTTCAGAAGTAAAATTACGTGCATGTACTAAAGCAACCGCTAACGCATCTCCGAGCGCTAAAGTAGCTGTCGTACTGGAGGTAGGCGCTAGATTAAGCGGACAAGCCTCTTGCGACTGACCAAGTGTTAATACAATGTCAGCTGCTCGCGGTAGCATACCGCGCTTATCACGACTGATACTAATGAGAGGAATATTTAGATGCTTAACAACTGGCAGTAGCATCTTGATTTCATCTGACTCACCTGAGTTTGAAATAGCAAGCAGCACATCGCCTTTCACAAGCATTCCCAAGTCGCCATGCCCTGCTTCACCAGGATGCATAAAAAAGCAGGCGTACCAGTTGAGGCAAAGGTCGCTGCAATCTTGCGTCCAATTAGCCCTGACTTACCCATGCCCGTAACCACCACTCGACCCTTACAAGTCAGAATGATGTCACATGCTTGTGCAAATCTGTCGTCAATCTGCTCTGTTAGCAATGCTAACGCAGATATTTCGGTATTAATGGCCTCGATAGCAGTGGTAATAAATTGCTCATGGGTTAAGTTGTTTTTGGTATCACTCATGAATCCGCTCTATTTTTATAATGAATCAATACGCTATTTTACTACACTATGTTTCATATTAGTAATGGTCTACAAAATCTACACTAATATAGTGCTGCATACGGAATAAAAGAGCTTGCTGCTATCTATACAAAAAAACCCACTATATCAGCAGGTTTTAAACGAATAAATCATGTCTTAATGTTTTTTCAGACAACGCGCTCGATTAATGCGATAAGTTAGCTATTGTTATCATTAGAACCATCGTTTGGCTTATCTTCAAAGCCTGTGTTATCTGCCGTGGCATCAAACCCACGATCTTGACCAAAACCACCACGCTCAAACCCGCGCTCTTGACCCTGACCGAAGCTACCGCGTTCAAAACCACGATCTTGGCCTTGGCTAAAACCACCACGATTGAATCCACTACGACTCGATGCAAATCCGCGCTCTTCAAAGCCACCAGCAGCAGGATTACTACCACGTTCAAAGCCACCGCCTTGATATCCAGTCGGTGCTGCGCTTTGAGGCTGAGCACTTGTACCTGTCGTCATACTACTACGCGGGTTACGTGCTGGCACGACTGTTGAAATGGCATGCTTATATACCATTTGGCTCACTGTGTTTTTCAGGAGAACAACATATTGATCAAATGATTCAATTTGGCCTTGTAATTTAATACCATTTACCAAAAAAATAGAGACAGGAATGCGGTCTTTGCGCAGCGAGTTCAAGAACGGATCTTGTAAAGTTTGTCCTTTTGACATGAAATCTCTCCTAAATATTATATAGTTATGTTTTGAGTGCCAATTATTTTAAGTGTTAATTTAATTATAATGGCTAAAAGGTAGATACAATAAGGTGTTTTCTTTATAAAACGTATCTAAATAAATATTCGTTGCTCTTAAGTGATTCCACTTTATCGCGAATACGTTATTATTGTAAATAATTAAGTAACTAGTTGTTTCGTTAATACTTTCTGTCTACAAAAGTCTATAAACCAGACATCATAACAAGGCTCAACGCACTGAGCCAAATTATAACAGCTATCTATGTCAATTTTTGAAACTAATTGTGTTAGCTATCATTGCACCTTAAGACAAGTACTCTCGTGCTTCGGCCATGGTTTCAAACGTTTGTAATATCATACGACTGCTAGCATCAGCCCCGCTCTCAAACTCTACTGTCCCATTCGATGATGCGCTAGGCAATTGCATTACCTTTCTTAGCCATGTGTACTGACGTTTTGCTAGCTGTCTTGTAGCATATAATGCCTTATTTTGCATTTCCTGACAAGCAAGCGCCTCGGTCTCTTGGTTAGCCATATTTGGTTGAGTAGCTGACTGAGCAACATTATCTGAGATTTCTTTTTCTCCGTTGACAGCTGTATGCTTTCCAAAAGCTTCATAAAATTGAGCTTTATCTAGATGAGTCTCATCAAATATCGGATGCTCAATATGCACCAAGTATTCTAGTACTTGCCTGTAACCCACACAGCGCATCGAAGGCATATTAGGCGTGAGCGGATACTTTTTAGTAAGTCTATGACTTCAGTCACCAGCCCTTCATTCCACATGATATCTAGGCGTTGTTCGATACGATCATGTAGCCATAGACGATCTGGCATTACCGATAGCGCGTGCCACTGCTGCTCTGGATTATGTGCCAATGCTTGCTTTGGCTTGCGCTGCCAGTCACTTATTGGAATATGTGTTTGTAGATAGACCTCAACTGCTCGCGTGATACGTTGAGTATCAGTAGCATTCAAACGCTCATGACTTATAGGGTCTATACTCCCCAGATAATCATATAGAGCGCTAATACCTTCCTCTTGACGCCACTGCTCTACCCGAGCCCGTACGCTGTCATCGCTATCAGGCACAGGAGACAATCCATCGAGTAGCGCCATGTAATACATCATGGTGCCACCTACTAATAATGGTATCTTGCCATGTCTGTGACACTCGTCAATAATACGAGCAACGTCACTGACAAACTCCGCCACACTATAGCTTTGCATAGGATCAATGATATCGACCAAATGATGTGGATAACGCGCCAGCTCAGCAGCTGTTGGTTTGGCTGTGCCAATATTCATATCACGATATATCAGTGCTGAGTCCACAGAAATTAATTCAAAACGACCTGTATCGTATAGCTCGTACGCCAGTGACGTCTTGCCGCTAGCAGTTGGTGCCATAAGACAAACCACGCTATTATCCGCCAGCTTGTGAGAGATGCTATCAGACGAATGTTGCATAAAGTGGCCTTTCATAATATATGGATAACTCGGATATCGATTGGTTTAATTGCTTTAAGATATTGTAATTATTTTCAGATATTTAGGATAGCATTAGCTTTACTAAGCGATGGCTATCTATCGTCTTGATAGCATTGTTCATGATTATTTCAGTAAGATCATTCGCAAAAACCATTGAATCTTGCGCAGACATTTGCGTATTGACCGTCATAAGTTGCTGATTAACCTCAGTAGCACTGCTTAGCAACCTATCTTTTTTGAATACTTGCTGACTAGAGGTAAGTGATTCAAATAACTGGCTTACTTTAAGCTGCCAGTCTTTAGCACTTATCAATACACACTGCCCTTGGTGATAAAATAACAGCCAAGGTAGCTTTTTATCATTTGTGCTTGGGTCAATACCAATAGTCTCTACGTTTTCAATAATATTTAAGCAAATTGGTAAAAATGCAGAGGTAGCTGCTCCATCAGAATAATATGAAGTGCTGTTGTTACTGTTGTTATTTTGGTCTGATTGCTCATTAATATGAGGTTGTACTGATTCTTGCCATGAAGAATTATTTGAAGATAATGGGTTTGCAGTAGTCTGATAAGACTGCTTATTAGACTCTACTTTATTATGTCGCTTTGGGTTGTTGGTAGGCTGACTACTTGAGATGGGCATTTTAGACGAACGACCTTCAGAAGCATTGTTATTTACCCGTTCCGTAGATTTGTATTGACTGTCAGTTTCGGTCGTCGCTACGGACGCAGATGCAGAATCAATTCCAAGCCCAAACTTAGCTACATCGATCGTTTTCAACTGCGTACGAATTGTATGGCCTAAGTGCGCCATAATATTATTCAATGGACTGATTTTGATACGTTGTTTAGATGGATGCACATTGATATTTAACCATTGAGTTGGTAAATCAAAATACAGTGCATACCCCATACCTGCTAGCTGCGCACCTTGTGCCATTTGACGCATTTGATTGCTAATCAACGCTTCTTTTACTAGTCTGCCATTTACATAAATCAGCTTTGGTAAATCAGTTTTTTCATGATGCAATGGCCATAACCAGCCACTAATCGCTGCTTGAGTAACATTGCTATTGTCGTACTCTACAGACGACTGTAGCAGACTCGACAAATCTATCGATATTGCTAATGCATTATCTGTCAATGCCATACCAGTCGCTTGTTCCAACCGCGGCAGTGGCAAGCGACTGTCGTCGTTGTTGTCATTATTGCCACTAATACCCGTAGTACTTGCAGATAATGATAGCCGCTGTTTGTTGTCATGAAAAAGTGTCAAAGCAACATCAGCACGTGCCAGTGCGACTTCTCGGACAATGGTTTCGATATGACCGAATTCAGTAGCAATAGATTTCAGGTTGCCACGGCGGGCAGGCACATTGAAATACAAATCTTTTACGACGATCGTGGTACCGCGATTATGGACAACTGGTAAGAGTTTCGGTGTGTCATCTAATACGCCAGCGACCTGTAATTGACGACCGATACCGCTCTCATCATGACTACTGGTTAAAGTCAAACGAGAAACAGCAGCCATCGCCGCTAACGCTTCACCGCGAAAACCCAACGTCGTAATACCGTGCAAGTTAGCAACATCGGCAACCTTACTGGTCGCATGACGAGTGATGGCCATAACCATGTCGTCAGGATGGATACCCAGCCCATTATCGACCACTTCAATCAAACCCATACCGCCTTGAGTGATACGAACCTCAATATTAGTCGCGCCTGCATCGATGGCATTTTCCAGCAGCTCTTTGACCACTGCTGCAGGACGTGTCACCACCTCACCTGCTGCTAATTGATTGATCAGCAACGGCGATAGTTTTTTAATGCGGGTATTAGAATGATTATCTGGCATTGATAGATGTCATATTTTTGGAAAGTAGCGATTGGTATAATTTAGATATTCGTTTAGATGTCAAGTTGCGATAGATCCAAGCCCTGCGCTTGGCCTGCCTTTGACAGTCTCAACTGCACTTGGCGAGCTTCAGTGCCGTTATCATCGCTTACACTTTGAGTCATATCGATAAATAACGTGGGCGGCGGAAGATAGCTATCAGCACGGCTAGCCCATTCGATGATGACTAATGCTTCAGGCTCATCCAGATACTCGTCAAATCCAATAAAAGACAGTTCTTCTGGATCTTGGAGACGATATAAATCTGCATGATAAACTGGCTTGATCGAACCATCTTTTCGCTGAATACTATAAGGCTCAACCAAGGTATAGGTTGGACTTTTTACCGCACCTGTATGACCAAGCGCTTGTAACCAGTAACGCGTCAGTGTCGTTTTACCTGCGCCCAAGTCCCCTGCCAGCCACACGCTACCTGTCAGTGGTAATGTCGCTAATTGCTCAGCCAATGATTGAGTATCTTGCTCAGAGTTTAATATCAGAGTCTTTAAGTATTTGCTATTTTCTATAGATTGACCATCACACATCAGACTGAACCTGCTTGTACTTGCTCTGTCTGTACCTGCATGGTCACCGTTGGATTGGTAAAGCTTTCACCACGAATCAGCTTGGCATATAGCTCAGAGTCAGTCCACTCAGCACGAACCTGCTCACTAAATTCAAAGTCTTCTAAGACTAATTTACCCATTTGATCGTTTGCAACATCATCGGCAAAGCACTGCGCATACCCTGTCGCCGTCTCATGGGCAATCACTGAGTACACGCTGACATCTGCTTCACCGTTTTGCATTTGTGTCTGACGCAGTATTTCTTGCGCCCAAAAGAATATCACTCGTGAAAACTGCTCTGCTGATGGTGAAACTGGTAGGCTGATCCAACGTGCGCTAAATTTCTTACATGCTGCGACATACTCAGGATCATCTTTGTTCCAAAAACAAATGGCATGATCAAAGCTATCAATAATGTCTTTGATTGAAGATTTTAGCAGACCAAAGTCATAAACCATTTGCCCATGGTCTAAACGAGTGGCCTCAAGGATCAGCTCAATTTGATAGCTGTGGCCATGAATCGAGTGCTTACAGCGCTCAGAACTACAGTTACGAACGATGTGAGCATTTTCAAATTTGAATAGTTTACGAATACGCATAATAATTTGACCAAAACAGTAAGCACTATGGTGCTAAATGTTAATAAATAAGAGTTTGCCGCGTTTATGAATCGGTTTATGACTCATTATAGCAAATCGCCATCTATCCGTAAGTAAGCACTTATTAATACAATGATTGATTGAACGAATCAATTGATAGACTAGGACTAACCTTATTGGAGTTGCTCGTCATTCTGCATAAAGAACACTTAGCGAAAACAATAGAGGATTTGAATGATAATTGAATCGTAGACGAATTGTGCGAGCGCTATCTATTACTAAAGCTTAAGCCTATACTCTATTCAGTAAGCAGCTATGTTAGCTGTATTCACCCTGTCTTGAATGCGCTTAACTTGGCGTCAAGAGTAGTGTGCTGTAAAAAGGAAACGATTATGAGCAAAGGTCAAGATAGTAAGAAGAACGTTAAGAAAAAGCCCCTTTTGACTGCTAAAGAAAAGAAAGCTGCCAAACAAGCCAAGAAAGACGATAATGGTAGTATTTTAGGCAAACATTAATAATAAATACATCAATATGCCAATCTGACCTAACCGTTTGATTGGTATTTTTTGATTCGTCATTGGCTTTTAGCTAAGTACTGCTTTTGCTTAAACTCCGCGCGGTGCAAACATAATAATCGCCATTCCTAATAGTGCAACTACTGAACCCACTATGTCCCACATAGTTGGCCGTATACCATTGACCGTCCACAACCACAAAATCGCCATACATATATAAACACCACCATATGCAGCATAGACCCTGCCCGCCGCAGTCGGATGTAATGACAGCAGCCAAACAAACGCGACCAAACTCAGCGCACCAGGTAACAGCAGCCAGATTGACTTGCCTTCTCGCAGCCATAAATAAGGCAGATAACATCCTACAATCTCAGCCAATGCAGTAAGCGCAAATAACCCAACCGTCTTTAGTTCTGTCAAAAATCACCACTCCTCGACCGTAATAAACCCAGTCAGATATGGTACAGCATTGCCAGAAATAAGCACTCTATCTCCTGTCACAATACAGTCAAGTACGCCGCCTCGACTAGATGCCTGATAAGCAACCAATTCATTTTTAGCTAAATGCTCCGCCCATAAAGGTGCAAGTCCAGTATGAATCGATCCCGTTACTGGATCTTCATCACCACCATTTGCTGGCCAAAAGTATCTAGAGACAAAGTCATAATTATGATATTTTTCTGAGTTTGCCTCACAAGTTACAACCACATCATAAGGCGCTAGCTGCTTCAACTTCTCATTATCACGCACAACATTCAATACATCAGATTCAGAGTCATAGATGACAAAATACGCTTGAGCATTACGGTAAACTTTAGCAGGAGCAATAGATAAACCAGATAGTAAACTATCAGGAATGTCATCAACTTTTTCAGGCTTTCTATTAGGGAAATCCATTTGTATCTTGCCTGATTCTGTTTGGACAATGGTCATTGTGCCAACAGCTTTGGCTAAAAATCTAATCGACTGTATGTTTGAGTTTTTATTAAACAGTACAAAGGCAGCAGCTAAGGTCGCATGACCACAGAAGTCAATTTCAGTCAATGGTGAAAACCAGCGAATATGATAGACACCTTTATCATCAGCAACGATAAAAGCCGTTTCAGACAAGTTGTTTTCAGACGCAATAGACTGCATCAAATTATCATCTAACCATTCATCTGTAACGATGACAGCAGCAGAATTACCTTTGAATACAGTATCAGTAAAAGCGTCAATGACGTTTATCTCTAGTTGCATGTCATGTTCTCATTCTTAGTTATATTTGTTGTACTTTTATCGTTGTTGTCGGGCAAAAGCAGCTGGCCTAATGTCTATAAAAAGTAGTATAGTAGCTTTTTTAGCAACCGTAATTTAGATGACGACCTATAGTAATAAAAACCGATAGTAGCAAGAACATAATGTCACCGCTAGCTCTCATTACCTAGACATAAAAAAGCCTATCTATATAAGACAGGCTTTTCTAAATACAATTTGCTATTTAAATATCAAACTCAAGTGCTCTATCGCCTTCGCTATCTTTGATACGCGTTGGTAGGCCAATCTTGTTGAGCAGATTAATAAATGGCTTAGCATCTAGCTCTTCGACGTTGACCATTTTGCCTGCATCCCATTCGCCAGTTGCAACTAGCATCGCAGCAGCAACGGGTGGCACGCCTGCGGTATACGAGATACCTTGGCTACCAACTTCATTGTAAGCATCTTTATGATCTGAGACGTTATAGATAAACACTTCAGTCTCAACACCATTGATCTTGCCTTTGACTTTGTCACCGATACAGGTCTTGCCTGTATATTCTGGCGCAAGCGAGCTTGGATCTGGTAGTACCGCTTTAACGACTTTTAGTGGCACCACTTCTTGACCTTCAGCAGTCATCACTGGCTGCTCAGACAACAATCCTAAGCTCTGTAGGACAGTGAAGACGTTGATATAGTGCTCACCAAAACCCATCCAAAAGCGAATATTTGGTACATCTAGATTGGCTGACAATGAATGTACTTCATCATGACCACTCAGATAGCTGTTTTGCACACCCACAACTGGCAAGTCGTCAGTACGTTTGACTTCAAACATTTTGTTAGACTGCCACTTGCTGTCTTGCCACGAGTAAACCGTACCGGTGAACTCACGGAAGTTGATCTCTGGGTCAAAGTTGGTCGCAAAGTATTTACCATGGCTACCCGCATTGATATCAATAATATCGATATCCGTCACAGATCCTGCATCCATCATGTCATAGCCAAGACGCGCGTAGGCGTTGACCATACCAGGATCAAACCCTGCACCTAAAATGGCAGTGACATTGTTGTCTGCACAGCGCTCTTTACGTTGCCACTCATAGTTATTGTACCACGGCGGTGTCTCACAAATCTTGCGCGGGTCTTCATGAATAGCCGTATCTATGTAGGCAGTACCTGTCTCAATGCAGGCTTCTAGTACGGTCATATTGATAAATGCCGAACCAACATTGATGACTATTTGTATTCCAGTGTCTTGTATCAGCTGCACGAGTGCTTGGCTGTCCATCGCATCGACTTGATGCGTATGCAAGACCGCAGCCTGCTTAAAGCTGTCTTTTTCTTTTACACTTTGGGCGATGGCATCACATTTGTCTTTGGTACGTGAGGCGATATGAATCTCGCCAAGTACATCATTGTGCATCGCACATTTATGCGCGACCACTTGAGCGACACCGCCTGCTCCGATGATCAGTACGTCTTTTTTGTTGGGCTTAGCTTGTTGGTTTGTGTTCAATGAACAATCCTCCTTTGTGTCCCTGTCGATACCATTGATAGCGGCTATGCAAAACAGAAACGAGTGAATGATATGCGTGAATTAAAAAGGAAGACCGAGGAAAACCCACGCACCCGTCGGGCAAATAATACTCCATTATTTGCCCGACGCGATTATAACAATTTTTATTCCCTTATCGGTAAAAAATATGTATAAAAAGTAGAGATATTAAGATGTCTACTAATACAGGTTAAGTCTTTGTTTTTCAATAATTAAAATACAAAAACTCGACAATAGCATAGTCTTAAAAGCTAAGGCTTAAGACAAGCTGGCTTTATAATCTTGATAATCAAACTCACGCTGGATATCGATACTGCCATCCAATCGGTGGATGACTATCGCTGGCATGTTGACACCATTGAACCAGTTTTTCTTAACCATCGTATAACCAGCAGCATTACCAAAGGCAATCTGATCGCCTATCTGAAGATTACTCGGTAATGCATACTCGCCGAAGATATCACCTGCCAAACAAGAACGACCATAAATAATGGTATGGTCTGCCGATTCAGCATTCGCTTCAGACGGTGCAGCTTCTGCAGGATTGCCAATAGGTGCAATATTGATAGCAGTATTATTGATCGCAGCAATCGGTGCTGACTCACGATAAATCAATAAATCAAGCATATGCGCTTCAATAGAAGCATCGACGACTGCTAGGTTTTTTCATTATGCATGGTATCTAGCACGGTGGTCACCAATGTACCTGCGCCATGAATACTTGCCTCACCTGGCTCAAGATACACTTGCACGCCATAGGTTTCGCTAAACGCTTTCAAACGTGCAGCTAGCTTCTCTAATGGATAATCAGGCGCGATAAAGTGGATACCACCGCCCAAGCTCACCCATTCAAGCTGCGCTAAGACATCACCAAATCTAGCTTCGATATCCGCCAAGCTTTCACTAAAGGCTTCAAAACTGTCATTCTCGCAATTGTTATGAATCATGACGCCAGTAATATCGCCAAGTACCGCTGCGATTTTATCTTTATCATGCTCACCAAGACGGCTAAATGGGCGTGCAGGATCAGCAATCAAAAACGATGAGTTGCTGGTTTTTGGATTGAGTCGTAGACCTACAGGTATATTTTGCGCGGCGGCTTGCACTTTAAAAGCGTTGAGCTGTGAGATTGAGTTAAAAATGATTTTATCCGCATAGTTCAGCACTTCAGGGATTTCATCTGAACTATAGGCGACGCTATAAGCATGCGTTTCTTTTTTATCTTGGCTATTGGCATCATCGTTATTGCCAAAGGTCTCATAGCCCAATCTCACTTCATTAAGTGAAGACGAAGTCGTGCCATGCAGATAAGGCTGCATCACATCAAAAACGCCCCATGTGGCGAAGCATTTTAGTGCTAATAATGCCTTTGCACCAGACAGCTCACACAGCCTAGCGATGATTTTCATATTGGCGACGATGGCCGCTTCATCAAGCACGTAGTAAGGCGTTGGTGGCAATGTCGCGTTGATAGAATTCTCTAGATTTTTTGCATTCATAATAGATTACCTAATAGACACTCTGCTGTTGGTATCTTGACAGACAGATATAAATATTTGCGCTATAGTAGACTAAATTCATCATAATTAGAATATCTTATGGCACTCTCAACCGATTATTCCACTTCAGCCAGTCGATCCCATTCATCACAATTGGATCCAAAAACATAGATTTGACTTATCTAGATCCTGATGCGCGTGCCGTGTTGAATTTTTGGTTTGATAAAAACAATGAAGCTTACTGGTTTGAACAAAACGATCGTTTTGATAAGCAGATACAAGATAAGTTTGGCGGCATTTGGGAAGCAGCGAAACAAGGTGAATGTGTCACTTGGCGTATCGCAGAGTCTTCATTGGATGGTAATAGCTCGATAACGGCGTTGGCAGGACGCTTAGCAGAAATTATTGTGCTGGATCAGTTTTCACGCAATTTATGTCGCGGACAAGCAAGTGCATTTGCGCAAGATGGTATGGCATTAGCACTCGCTCAAGAAGCCATTCAACAGCCTTATTTTGATACTCTACCGATGCAATGGCGTAGATTTATTATCATACCGTTTATGCACTCTGAGTCGGCCATGATTCATAAGCGTTATCTACCGCTATTTGAACAACTAGATGATGCAAACACATTGGACTTTGAACATCGTCACAAACAAATCATCGATCAATTCGGGCGATATCCACATCGCAACGAGGTACTAAATCGCGACTCAACCGAAGATGAAAAGAACTTTTTAAAACAGCCTAATTCATCGTTTTAGGCGAGATTCCTAGTACTGCTTAAAGATACTCAAAGTTATTACACAGAAAATTATCACATAAGAAGAAGGTCTGAATCATATCACTGGTTCAGACCTTCTTTTATAATAGTGAGTTGAAACGTATCAGATATTTATTAGTAATTTACCTTACCAGTAGTAAATGTAAATGACTGCTGCTCTAATACTTTATCGTCAACCAAAATATCAAAGCTGACCTTATATTTGCTATTGCCATAAAGTCCACAATTACCGCCTTTATTACTACCTGATTCACAGCTTTTCAGCGCATCAGTTAATGGCAAAATAAATGCTTCATTCGTTGGTAGCGCATAATTCGTACCTTTGTACGGATCATTGTCAGAATCAAGTAATTGAATAGGCACATCTATATTGCGCTGCACATCTCGGAATTTAACGTTACTCACTTTAACTTTATCAGCGGATGGCATGTTGATATAAACTGGCTGTCCGATAGGATCAGTACGCAAATTGCGCCCAGAGCCTCTGACTGGATTTGGGGTTTCGTTATAAAGTGCAGTAACTGTCCCGCTCACATCTTGACATGGGTACGTAAAAACACCTTCCAATGTTTTATTTGCCGTGGTTTTTGTCCCTGCAGCATTGCTTACCAAAACATAGCCTTTGTTGTTAGCAGCATTTTTACTACTAGGCGTATAGGTAACCACTCCTGTTCCTACTACGCCTGAGGTTGGCAACATTAAAGAGCGTAGATGATAGGGCGCTGACAACAAAGACTTTGCCATAGAGCTTGCCACGGCTTCTGTACTCAAAAAATTGCCTGCCGAACTGTAATATACAGACTGGGCAATTTTTTCAGTGACACCATATTGAGAGTTGCCATAGTCCGCATTGATCAATCGATCTGCCAGATCTAATCCACTGAAAAAGGATTGTTAGAACCTGTCACACTAGCAATATCGCTGATTTCATTTTCGAAATGCGCGTTAAAGCTGGTTGGTGAGCTATTAGCAAATACATGTTTAATGTAATTTGCGTGCTGAATAGCAATATCATCTAGTTCTGTATCAACAGATAGACCATTTAGACCACAGCTGGTTCTTGCTAGACTGAACTGATTATTTGCACTTAGTGCTGCTTGTACATTATTATCAGCTGATCCATTGCCATCAACGTTAGGAGTATCACCATTTTGTTCAGTTGGTGTCGCTATAATCGGAGCGGAAATAATAGGTTCCGACGTTGTTGGCTGGGCTGTTTCATCATTTTGTGAACTGTCTGGTGTATTAGCAGATGTAGAACTGCTATCAGAATCACCACCTCCGCCGCACGCGCTGAGAAATATCGTTAAAAATAGCACTGCCGCAAGATTTTTCTGAGAAGTATAAGAAGTCATCGCTCATCCTATAAAATAATAACCTGTTTGTGAAAAGCAATGAGAATCAAAATCAGTTACAGGGTGGTTAGTAATTGATTTAACAGTGTTTTATTTTAGTATCATATCTATTGTAATACAAATTATGAACTTTTGATCATTATTTTGTAAAAAAACCTGCTACTCGCTGATTGCAAGTAACAGGTTTCTTTTCAGGTCTATAGATTAACACTAAGCTTAGGCTATTTTTAAGGCAAAGATATCATCTATAAAGTACGATTCTTTTATATCCGCTATACAGTCACTTTTTTATGATCACGTTTCTATAGTCACTTTCCTATAGTCACTTGTTTATAGTCACTTGTTTATAGTCACTTGTTTATAGCCACTTTTTTATAGCTACTGTATTTCTAGCGCTTTTCTTACTGGTGCAAAACTACGTCTATGCATTGGCAAGATACCATGTTTTTCGATTGCTGCCATGTGCGCGCGCGTCGGATAGCCTTTGTGTTTGGCAATACCGTATTCCGGATATTTAGCATCCAGTGTATACATCGATTCATCACGACTTACTTTTGCCAATATACTGGCCGCTGCAATACTAGTATGACGCGCATCGCCTTTTACCCATGCTTGACAATCAATTGCAAATGGCGCTACCTCTAACTTTTTAAAGCTATCATAATTCAAGTCAGGACAACGATTTCCATCAAATAGTACTTCGACTTTAAGTTGATTGAGCGACGTACTTTTAGCATTTTCCGCGGTCGAAAAGCTTTTAAAAATCACTTCTAGCAACGATTCGGTACATAAGCGCATACCAAGCATTGTTGCCTGCAAGATATTCACTTGATCGATTACTGCTGCTGGTATATCAGCGATGATATAACCGATAGCATGCTGCTGAACCAATGGATAAAGGATATCGCGCTTTTTTCACTCAGTTGTTTGGAATCTGTCAGTATCGATAACGGCGTGTCTTTGAGCGGTTGTTCCTCAATCAATCCTGACCAGGTCGCAGGTAATATTGCCGCCGCCACATTGACGCTACCTAGTAACGGCCCACGTCCTGCTTCATCAACGCCGATTTGCAGTATTGACTGCTCTGTCTCTTGGTTATCATTAGACAGATATTGAGTAAGCAACTCAGCGTTATTCATTTGCCCATATAAACGTATGGGCGCTGCTAACTGAATATATTGTCCTTTAACATCAATGTGCTCAATATTTATGTCAATTATTTGAACTGAGCTTTCTGTATGTTGGTTGATATGCATAATATTAGGAGGTCTTTCTCGTTTAATTAGGATTGACGGTATCGGTATTTTGGATAAACCACTGTTCAATCACGCTGTTTGCAGGCTCATGGTTACTTTGCTGTTGTAGTGACTGCTTTGTCACTAGTAAGTCGTGTAATTGCTCGGCATAAGCGCGTGGTTGCAGCAATCGCATCACGGTGCGGCAGATATTGTCACCGCTCGCCTGCTCTTGAATGAGCTCAGGTACGATTGGCGCATTAGCCAATATATTAGGCAATGCCACATATGGCACTTTTACCAGACGCTTGGCTATTTGGTAAGTCAGCTGATTTAATTGGTATACCACTACCATCGGCCGTTCAAGCAGCATTGCCTCTAGCGTTGCTGTACCAGATGCTAGCATCACGATATCTGATGCCGCCATGGCATGTTGGCTAAACTCTGGCTGGGTATCATCATAGACCACCACAATTGCCTCACGTAGCTGCTCTGAGCGTTGGTCGATTACCTCTTGCACGATATATTGATGGTTTTGATCGACTGTTGGAATGATGAAGCACAGCTTAGGATCTAACAGGATTAACTTTTGGATACCATCAAGCATCAATGGCAGAATAGCTGTAATTTCACCGCGCCTAGAGCCTGGCATCACACAAATAAGCTGACTCACATCATCGAAGCGTTCAATAAAGAACTGCTGCAACCCATCATTGTCCCAAACGAGCTCACTGCGACGTTGATTGATTGGTATATCGATTAGGTTCTGATCAATGGTTCGTAATAATGGATGACCCACACAGATCGCTGGATGATTATGTCGCTCATAAACTGGCAGCTCAAACGGGAAAAGACATAGCACCAAATTGGTCGCCGCTTTAATATTATGGATACGCGACTCGCGCCACGCCCAGATAGAAGGACTGACGTACTGCACACAGAATACGCCTTGGGGCTTTAGCTTTTTGGACACTCGCAAATTAAAGTCAGGCGCATCAATACCGACGAACCAATCAATATTGGCGGCTTTAAATGCGCTCAGTAGCTCACGGCGCGCTTTAAGCAAATCAGGTAGCTGCGACATGACTTCAACCAGACCCATCACTGCCAAGCGCTCTAACGGGAAAATACTCTGTAGCCCTTGCGCTTGCATTTTCGTACCGCCTACGCCTACCCAGACAATATCATCACGTAGATTATTCATTTGCCGCATAAAATCTGCGCCTAAGCTGTCACCAGATACCTCACCTGCGACGATGCCTATCACTAGCGGCATAGCATTTATATTTGCTACTTGAGAATCCGTCTCGGCTTGATGAATGAGGTCAGTATGGTGATGAGACGTAGCAGAATCTGTCATGACAAGCTCTCGATATTAGAAATACACAAAATAAAATAAACCGTTATTATAAAATATAACGTAATAAATCAGCGATATGCCCTTATGAATAATATGCGCACTCATCCGTACTGTTCTAGTGCTACAGTTTGGGCCACCCATCGCTAATGTTGCTATCATACTTGACGATGATACAAATAGCGAAATTCACACATAAAATCTGAGCGTTATGCACCAAAAACTCAACCAACTCTTATTAATAGATAGAAAAACCAAATGCTAAACGTGCATTTAGAACGTCAAATATAGTGCTAAGTCTCTATAAGTATAACTAAGTTTTAGTTTTCTCATTCCAGTTATCAGTCAATTAACTGCTCGACTACCCTTGTCAACCAACACTTTTGTCCGCATAATGAATGTTCCTATAAATCAGCTAGACGATATATAACCATGACAACATCAGTTACCCATAATGCAGATATTGACGACGTGAATATTGAAAAATTTATTCCTTTGATTACTCCCGCCGAGCTAAAAGCCGAGCTGCCTCTGTCAGACGACGCGTATAACACCGTACTAAAAGGTCGTAATACTATTCAAGATATCTTGGATGGTAAAGACAAGCGTTTGTTTGTGGTCATTGGCCCTTGCTCTATTCACGATATCAAAGCCGCTCACGAATATGCCGATCGTTTAGCCGTATTGGCAAAAGAAATCGAAGACAGTGTATTTGTGGTCATGCGTGTTTATTTTGAAAAACCTCGTACGACGGTTGGCTGGAAAGGCATGATCAACGACCCTGACATGAATGACAGCTTTGATATAGAAAAAGGCTTACGCACGGCTCGTAAATTGCTACTTGATCTGAATGAAAAAGGTCTACCTTGCGCGACTGAAGCACTTGATCCAAATACACCGCAGTACATCCAGGATCTAATCAGCTGGTCAGCCATTGGTGCACGTACCACTGAGAGCCAAACGCATCGCGAAATGAGCTCTGGCTTATCATGTCCAGTTGGCTTCAAAAATGGTACTGATGGTGGTATGACGGTTGCTGTCAATGCCATGCAAGCGGTTAAAGAAGGTCATAGCTTCTTAGGTCTGTCGTCAGACGGTAAAGTCTCTATCATCAAATCTAAGGGTAATCCTTACGCGCATGTAGTACTTCGCGGTGGTAACGGTAAACCTAACTATGATGAAACTGCGGTAGCCCAAGTTGAAAACGAGCTAGCAAAAGGCAAGACCAATAGCAAGATTATGATTGACTCTAGCCACGCCAACTCAGGTAAAGACCCTTACCTACAACCGATGGTTATCAAAAACGTTGCTGAACAAATTCAAAATGGCAATAAATCAATTATCGGTATGATGATTGAGAGTCACTTAAAAGGCGGCAATCAAAAACTGACTGCTGATTTGAGCCAGCTTGAGTACGGCAAATCAATCACCGATGGTTGCCTAGATTGGGATAGCACCGTCACAGCATTACGCGAATTACGTGATATGGTAAAAGATGTGCTTCCAAATCGCTAATAGCTATCCGCGATAAATTATCGTCGAGCAAACAATAAAAAGCCCCTTTCGCACTGATGTGAAAGGGGCTTTTATTTCTGAACGTTTTATAAGAAATACTGTATTCTAAAACTTGATTAGCAATGACCATCAACGATACGTGTTTCATTAATTGGTCAGAGCTAACCCTGCTCTCAATTAACTATTTGCAGCATCTAGCACGCTCTCTAAGCTTTCGAGCACATGCTTAGATGAGACATTCTTTTGTAAATCTACCAGCTGCTCGTGCGCCATTTGACGGCGCGGCTCAGCCAACGTATTCCAGCGGGCTAGTACTTGCATTAAGCGTGAGGCTAATACAGGATTGGCATCATCTAATTTTTGAATCACGCCTGTATACATCTCTAGACCTTCTGCCGTCCAGAGTACCGTCGGTTGTGAGCTAAAAGCGCTGATGACTGAACGGACACGGTTAGGGGTATTCCAATCAAAGTCCGTATGCGTCAGTAGCGACTTAACCATATCAGGCGTCACATCATCAGCCGCAGCTTGTACACTGAACCACAAATCGATAACCAGATCGTTTGATTGGAAACGCTCATAGAAGTCAGCCAAGTACTTATCTGCATCTACCAATTGGTGATTGACCATGGCCTTCAATGCACCAAAGCGCTCAGTCATACAGCTTGCATTGTCATACTGCTGCTGTGCCCAGTCTGCTGCATCGTCTACATTAGCAGTCAACGCCATATCAAGCACGACATTACGCAACGCACGAATGCCGCGAGCTTCAGCGCTATCCTCATAAGACTGCATTGGCAGGTTATTGTACAGCTCAGCCCATTGGCCTTTTAACTTACCAGCTACTTGCTTGTATAGCCCATCGCGCTGTTCTTTAACCAGCGCTGGATCGTAGTCTTTAGAAATAGCAGAAGCCAACTCTTGCGCTGATGGAATATCAAGCAATCGTGCCGCTAGCATCGCATCGTCAGCCGCTAAGACAGGCAGCGTCTGCGCCAATGCTTCTAGGTATACATCAGGGCTGCTCTTCGTACCTTGTCCTTGCAGCAAAATACGATTTACCAGCATTTGAGTTACTTGCCAGCGGTTAAACCCATTAGTTTCATGCTTAAGCAAAAATGCTAAGTCTGCATCTTGGTAGTCATAGTTCAGCTGTACTGGCGCACTAAAGTCACGTAGTAATGACACGACAGGCTCACTTGCGACATTCTCAAAGACAAACGTTTGCGTCGCCTCATCAACCAATAACATACGCTCAGCAACGATAGCGCCTGAGTCTTTGTCAAACAATGCCGTTGCTACAGGTATCGGCAATGGTTTTGGTGCATCGAAACCTTTGACATGGCGTGTTTGCTGATTCAAAGTGATGGTCAGCGTCTGTGCTGCGCTATCATAGGTTTGAGAACCCGATACCACTGGCGTACCAGGCTGACGATACCAATCAATAAAATTCTCGATTTTGTCATCAGTGATACTCAGCGCTGATAAAAAGTCCTCAACCGTTACCGCTTGTCCATCATAGCGACGGAAATACTCATCTGTTCCTTTGCGGAAGTCATCTGGCCCTAACGTATTGGCAATCATACGCACAATTTCAGCGCCTTTCTCATAGACAGTCGTCGTATAAAAATTATTAATCTCAACAAAACTTTCTGGACGTACTGGATGCGCTAATGGACCTGCATCTTCGCTGAATTGATGGGCACGCAGGGTCGCCACGTCATCAATACGCTGCACTGCACTTGACTGTTGGTCTGCTGAGAATGACTGATCACGGTAAACGGTAAAACCTTCTTTCAAGCACAGCTGAAACCAGTCACGGCAAGTAATACGGTTACCTGTCCAGTTATGAAAATACTCATGAGCAATAATGGCTTTTACGCTAAAACTGCGCGCATCGGTGGTCGTCTCAGGGCTAGATAACACGCAAGCAGTGTTAAAAATATTCAAGCCCTTATTTTCCATCGCCCCCATATTGAATTGGCTGACCGCCACAATCATGTAGCGATCTAGATCGTAGGCTCGACCATAATTGACCTCATCCCACTTCATGGCATCCTTTAAGGCTTGCATACCGACATCGCATTTATCGATATCAGTAGACTTGGCATACAACTCAAGCAATACTTCTCGACCTTCGCTAGTCGTATAAGAATCTGTCAATACATCTAAATCGGCAACCACACAGGCAAATAGATAGCTTGGCTTATTGGTTGGATCGTGCCAGATGGCATAATGACGGTCTGGCGCATCGGCCACTTCACCTGCTTCGACTAAGTTACCATTAGCCAATAACGTCGGATAACGCTTATCTGCTTCGAGTCGCGTGGTAAATATCGCCAACACATCAGGGCGATCAGGATAGAAAGTAATCTTACGGAAACCCTCTGGCTCGCACTGAGTCACAAACATCGTGTCGTCACCACTACCAGCCATGTATAAGCCTTCAAGCGCCGTATTAGTCTGGGGGCATATACGCACTTGAATATCTAAAGTAGCTCGCTCAGGGGCATTATAAATCGTTAGCCTGCCTGCTTCCTGCTGATAATCCTCAGTACTCAGCGCCTTACCGTTCATCGTAATCGTTAGCAACTCTAACGACTCACCAAATAAGACAATATCCCCTACCGTTTGGCGTACCATCTCAAGCTTACTGTCTACCTGTGCGTAGTCTTCAAACAGCTTAATATCTAAATGTACTGTCTCGACATCAAAACTTGGTTTGGTATAGTCTTTTAAGTTAATCTTGCTTGGCGCATGGGGCGGCACATCTGGCATTTCAGGATTGATGATTTGTGCATCAGTTTCAGCAGTAGACATATGGTGTCCTATTATTATCGTTGATTTGGTTATAAGTTATTTTTACTAGGAATGAGCAATATAATAATGAGTAATATCATTTCGCTATTTGCAGAAGGCTTTAGTGCAAATAAAGACTTAGTCTCTAGGCTAACTAATCAGCTAAGCGCATAGTAAGCTAAGCACATAGACAAAGCTTCGCAGTGATTAAGCTAACTTTTATTACTAAATTGATTTTCTCATCAAGCTTATAGCTAGATTGACCTAAATCGCCAAATTTCAAGTATGTAAAGTAAGATATCGTCGGTTCAAGATGATTTAAATATGAAACATACGTTATCAATTGGATAATGTCGTTGAAAATGATTTAATAGTCGTACTGATGACCAATCATTTAACTAACGGCTTATTATATGACAAAAAATACGGTGAAACGCGCAGACATTACCCTACCTTTGCTTATAGAGTATGTTGACGCGCTACTACCCTCATTGACGACTCAGACAGAACAGTCATCTGATCATAATAAAGATAATAGTGAAGCATTATGGGTAACACATAACCATGCCAACTTATTAGCACTACAAGCCCAACTTGACGATACTACATCTACTAACGAGAACACTGAAGCAAGGCTGAATGCACGACACTTATCAACGTTATCAGATCTTGCTAAACAGCATGTACCTGATCGTTATGAGCTTGCTTGCTTTTGGCTACCCACCTTGTCAGAAGAGCTGACTCAACACTATGTGCCGCTACTCATGCGCTACCGTGACCTGTATGCCGCGCACTTGCTTATTGCATTGGACAGCTCGATAGACCTAAAATCTTACGGCTTTACGCCATTTGATATATTGAATGAGCCATCTCTAAATATTGATGACATTCAATCTATTACCTCATCAACCGTTACTGCAACGCTTTGGCAATTTAACCTATATGATTACAAACAACTGCCGAATTGGCTCAATGCTGACTACTGGGCCAACCCTGAAAACTGGGGCAAGCACCGCTGGTAATACGCTCGATTTTATCTATCGTAATTTACAGTAAAAATACTTACATAAATTAACATTTAGTATATTATAGATAGAGATTGCCTAAGTTTTATCGGAAGCAGTTTAAAAAACAAATTTAATTAAAATTTTAGGAGCTCGTCATGTCAATCAGTTTTTCTAAGATCGCTGTTCTTGCTGTACTATCAAGCGCTGTTGCACTGACCACTGGTTGTGCTACCAAGCGCACTACTTCAGAAGTTGTGGTTGCCCCGCTAGGTATCCCAGGTGGACAAGTTGGCTACAATGGTGCGGTTATCGTTGATAACTCAAACGCTGTCATCACGGGCGCTGAGAATATTCAAGCAGTGGTCTACTTTGCCTTTGATAGCAGCGAAATTACTGCTCAATCAGCGAGCGTCCTTAACCAACACGTAAGCCTGCTAAATTCAAACCCAGCAGCGACTGTCGTTATCGCAGGTCACACTGATGAGCGCGGTAGCCGTGAATACAACATGGCACTAGGTGAGCGACGCGCACAAGCTGCACGTAACTACCTAGCTGCTCAAGGTGTCACTGCAAACAACATCCGTGTGATTAGCTATGGTGAAGAGCGCCCTGCAGCAGCTGGTAACACTGAAGACGCGTATGCACAAAACCGTCGTGCTGAGCTGTCTTACTAAATTGTGATTTAGCGTTATTTATAGCGTTCGATAGTTTAATGAAAGCCCAGCAAGAGTATATTGCTGGGCTTTTTGGATTTTTAGTAGGTTAATTAGATATAAACTATTTAAATATAGCTATTGTATGACTATCTATGTATCAAATACATAGCGTTCATAATTACACATTCTTATATATTCAATTCTACAATAATCGTTTTTGATGACTATTAATATATGCCGACTTCCAACCTTACCCAGATACAGTACACTCAACTCGACATCACGACATGGTGTGTGACTGCCCAAGTGAGCGAGTCAATCAGTCATTCAGTCACTGGAAGCTTGTGCAATACATCCTCATGGTTGTCATCATGTAATACGTCGTATGAAGACATCATCAAGTTTAATAGCCTAAATTGGAACTATCAGGTGGCGACAACAGTACCTAAACACTCAGTACCTGCTCTAGCACGTAAACAGCGTCAGCAGCAGCGACAAGGCGTCAGGCAACTATTGCAAGAGCTGCTTAAAAAATTAGAAATAGATGACACCTTGGATGAGTCAAGCTTTCCCTATCGGCTCGTTAATAGTCAGCATTACGTATGCTTTAGTCATACAGGATCTGGTAGCTCAAAGCAAACTACAGAATCGAATCAGACAAATTTTACGCGTTTACATAGCAAAATAGCGGTTGTTATCAGTCGTCAGCGTCCTGCTGGTATCGATATAGAGACCAATAATATTGCATGGCATGTAGTCAAGCGTTTCTATTCAGAGAGCGAGTTGACCATTTTACAAGAGCTATCTACAGATCAGCGTGAACGCACTGCCAAACTATTGTGGCAAATAAAAGAAAGCTTTATCAAAGTCAACCAATATACATTAGCTCAAGGCTTAAGTATGGATTACTCTCACCTTATTCCTAGCTTGATTGAAAGTAATAGAGAGATTAACTCTGCATCTGTACTCAATGATAGTGAAGATACGGATTACCAATCTGCTTATCGCATTGCCACGTTACAATCGCAGCAGACTGTCATCGTTTTTTGAGCAGAGTTTTCTCAGTAAAGTTCAAACCTGATTTTTAGCATATCTTTTAATACTTTATTTTAAGCATAAAAAAACGACCCTAAAAAGGATCGTTTTTTTATTTTCTACTAATGACAGTCTTTAAACCGTGATTAGATTAGAAACGGTAAGTTGCACCAAGTTTAACAATTGGGAACCACTCTAACCAATCTTTATCTTCTAAATCTTTCTCAGCTTGGTCAGCTACAAGTTCTGCAGCTGGATTAGTATTACCAGCTACGCGATTAATTGTTGCAGTGGTTTTACCCATATATGCTGCGCCAACTTCACCAAACAAACCAAAATTGTTAGTAATATTAGGACGGAAACCAACTGTTAGGTAAGGTGCTAACTTGTTACGATGTTCAATAGTCCCTTCTAAAGCACCTACGTCACTTAATAGATACTTTTCACCATTAACACTGTAATACGCGTCGTCACCACTACCCTCAGGATTTGCACGCACATCAATATCGTTGTCAGGAACGATGATACCAGCACCCATCGTGAACCAGTTACCAGTAGGACGCAATTGCACACCTAAGTAAGGATTGCTAAAATCACTATCAACATCATAATTGATGTCATTTGCGTCAAAATCACCGCCGAAAAGGTCAGCTACATCGCCACCTGCCCAACCAGCTTGCAATTCAGTTTTTTCGTTAAGTGACCAACCGATGTTAGCACCATAACCTAAAGTACCAACTTCAGCACTAACAGATGCTGGGTTGATAGCTGTTTGAAACAAAGTTTTAGTGCTACCAAGTACCGCACCAGTAGTGTTGCGTACTACACCAGCGTCAGCATTGTATGCATAAGCAGCAGGTTCTGCTTCATAAGCTACAGCGACTGGCTCAGCTTCATATGCAACTGCAGCGTTATTATCAACAACGATAACTGGCTCAGCAGCTAATGCAGCAGTTGATGCTAGAACAGCAGCAGAGATTGCCGTCAATTTAATCAATTTCATAATTATTCTCCTAAAGTGTGAAATAAACCCGCCCATAAAAAACGATGATTGTGCTTTTTTAAACCATCATTTTGTTGAGGTGATTAAAACAATTCTGACTTGAAAAGTCACCCCTACTGATGCTGTTTTTATTTGCTATTATGTAAAGATTGCATAGGTACTGTAATAATTGCTACACCAATCTGCAAAAATTCGCCTTTATGTTACATAACGTCCTTAAAGTAACCAAACAGCGTAAACATGAGACTTAACTTGCTTAATGTTTATGTAAGGGTATTGCAAAACATGTCCACATCGTTATCTAAAATATCGTCCAACTCAATGACAGTTATATGGCTTAACCTTACAGAATAGTGTGCCTTGTGAGTTGACGTATCTATTGTTACTTATATAAGAGAATTTACGACAACAAATAAAACGATATAAATGATCTCATATAACGCGACTAACGCTTGCCTCAAGCGAATATTATGCTAAATTAGTTGTTATAATAGATTTGTTATAGAACGTCATTAATGTCACCATTTGTCTTAGTTATGAAAACCTTGTGATGCTGTCTGCTCTATTTCTTTACTCCTAACGAGTCATATATATGCCTAAAGTATCTTCGATTACCCGTGTCCTAGAAATCATCGAAGCAGTGTCCTATGCTTCAAAACCGCTTTCTCCACTCGAGCTTTCACAAGAGCTAGATATCCCTAAACCGACCATTCATAGATTGATTCAAAATTTGGTTGATGATGGTTTTTTGACTGTTGATATTGGTGGCGGTATTATCCCTGGTAAGCGCGTACGCAATTTGAGCGTTGAGCTCTGGCAGCAACGGTTATTTTTTAACGAACGGCAGATGATTTTGCAAAAGCTGGTTGACGAGCTAAAAGAAACTTGCGGCATTGGTATTCCTTATCATATGAATATGATCTATACCAACCGTGCTCAAACGACCTTACCACTACAGATTTATCTTCCTGTCGGAGCAAAATCACCCATGTGGTGTACAGCGACTGGCAAGCTCTATCTAAGCCAACTATCTACAACTAGCCGTATGAAAATACTACAAGGGTTACCATTAGATAAGTTCACTAAGAATACGATTACTGATATCGATGCATTAAATGCCGAGCTTGATCGTATCGCTGATACTGGTATCGGCATCGATAATGAGGAGTTTATCTCTGAGATGGTGGCAGTGGCTGTACCTATACTCGACAAAAAGTCACGCTATCTGGCTTCTCTCTATTTGCATGCACCAACTATACGAGTATCACTCGACGATCTGCTGACTCATGTACCACGCCTACAGAAAGCTGCGCAAGACGTTCAGACGCTCGTCTACGATCTGCAAAGCTAACACAGTCTATTAGCCATAAAAAAGGTCTACGCTATGATTTTAGCGTAGACCTTTTTTCTTTTAGCAAATGCATTCTCTTAATTAATGCTACCTACTAGTGATACGAAAAATTCGTAATACTGGTATGTTTAAGAATCGATATGTCTAAGAAGGTTACATCCAAAAGAGACAAAGTTAAGAGAGTCATACTTAGGACAATAATGAGACATCATGACGTCCGATAATACTAGAAAAGTCTTTATCACCATTCTCTACAGTATGTGAGGCATATAACTCTGTTGCTTTAGCACCCATTGGTGTTTCCACCTCAGTGTCTTGAGCTGTCTGCATCGCAAGGTTTAGATCTTTTTGCATCAATTTGCTCATAAATCCGCCTTGGTAGCCATTGCTAGAGGGCACATTTTCCATGACTTTTGGATAAGGATTATACACTTCTAATGTCCAGTTACGCCCTGAGCTCTGTAGCATAATATCTGATAGCACTTTGGGATCTAGACCGTTCTTGACGCCTAGATTAATCGCTTCTGCCGTGCCTGCCATTAGAATACCTAGCAGCATGTTGTTGCAAATTTTTGCCACTTGTCCTGCGCCATGCTCGCCTGCATGAAAGATATTTTTTCCCATCACGGCAAGTATTGGCTCAGCCTTAGCAAAAGCAGCAACATCGCCGCCAACGATAAAGGTCAAACTACCAGCAATTGCCCCACCTGTACCACCAGAGACTGGTGCATCCAAAAAGTCGATGCCAAGCTTACTTGCCGCCTCTGCTACTGTCCTTGCATCAGCCGCCGCAATCGTACTACTGTCAATCACAAGTGTGCCTTTTGGCAACTCTGCTAGCAGACCATCAGAACTACTATCACCTAAATATACAGAGTGTACATGCTCACCGGCAGGCAACATACTAATCACAACTTGAGCATTACTTGCAGCATCTTTAGGACTTTTTGCGACACTAGCCCCTGCTTGCTTCAAGCGCTTAGTAGCAGCCTCAGACAAATC
The DNA here is from genome assembly GCF_048631835.1 of Psychrobacter sp. ER1. NCBI lineage: Bacteria > Pseudomonadati > Pseudomonadota > Gammaproteobacteria > Moraxellales > Moraxellaceae > Psychrobacter > Psychrobacter sp. ER1. Next base: position 1,803,366 of record NZ_CP184640.1, read on the forward strand.
AAAAACAGAAAGCGCATAACCTGCCTTTAATAAGTTCTCTGCCATTGGTGCACCCATATTACCAAGCCCAATAAAGGCGATATTTGGTTTAGAGTTATTATTATCCATCGTACTTATATCCTTTGTACCCATCTCATCACTCCTTGATGATTTATGTTGTAGCTATTGCTACATACTATTTAACAGTATTTATTAGTAAATTTTGCTTATGTCCTACGTTGTAAATATCTTTTAGGCAGTTAGCGGACACTTTGACTAGCTAGTGCGTTATCACCCAGCCAATCGCTCAAAGGATGCTCACCTTTTGGATAAGGATTAACAAAATGCTGATCGATATGCGCCTGTCCTTCTACACTGAGACAGTCTGCTAATGAACGCGACCATTTAGGATTTCTATCTTTATCAATTAATAATGCCCGCACGCCTTCTTTAAAATCAGGATTGGCCGCGCAATGTACTGCGACATTGGTCTCTAAATACAGTACTTGTTCGATCGATAAGTCAGCGACTTTGTGATACAGCGCATAGGTTAATGCAGCCGTTACCGGGCAGCCATGGCGATAGGTTGCGACTGCTCGCTGTGTCCAGCTGTCTGCTGCAAAGTCTTGGTTTAACTGTGCGAGCGCAGTATCGCTTTGTAGCAGTGCATTGATATCATCCAGACCGCCACTATTCATCAGTTGCTGAATAGGCTGCCAATATGTTGCAAGCTTACTATCAGGCAGTTCGGCTACTGGCAGCTCAGCAAGCGCACGGCTAACAATACTATGAGCACTATTGTCATGGCACTTATCTGCACCGCTCGTGTTATCGACTACCTGCCAGTTGCTCTGTTTGAGGCGCTGTATGACGGCACCATAATCATGACTGGCAACGGCATACTCTGCTAAATTAGCTAATAGCGCATCGTTGCCATTGCACATCGCGCCAGTTAGACCTAAAAACAAACCCGTCTTAGCAGGCATACGCTGCAAAAACCAACTGCCAGATGCATCAGGGAACAGTCCAATTGTGACTTCAGGCATGGCAAAACGCGTACGCTCAGTGACCAGACGATGACTACATCCTGCCATCAGTCCCATACCGCCGCCCATGATGATACCGTCACCCCAAAGTATCAGTGGTTTCGGATAAAAGTGCATTTGACGATAGAGACGATACTCGTGACTGAAAAACTCAGTGGCATACGGGTTTGGCATTGGTGCACTGGTAGACATGCTGTCATAGAGCTTACGAATATCTCCGCCCGCACAGAACGCTTTGTCGCCTGCACCTTTTAACACAAGCGCTACCACTTGCTCGTCCGCTTGCCATTGCTCTAACTGCGCTGAGAGCAATTGACACATATCAACGCTGAGTGCATTAAGTGATTTTGGGGTGTTAAGTGTCATGACTCCAATCAAGTGCCCGCAATCTGTCGGCTCAGTATTGAATAACACAGGTGCTTCTTGTTTAGTATCGTTCGTCGCTGTCATAGCTGCTGTCATAAAAGTGACCTACAAAATTAAATAATAGAAATGGCTCAAGCGTTTTGACCGCTGTTTATTTGTTTTGCCAATTGGGTTTACGCTTTTCTAAAAAGGCCTGCACCCCTTCGCGCTGATCTTTGGTATCAAACAACTTCACGAACGCTTCACGCTCATGGATGAGGTTTTGCGCAGGTGGAGTGTCTCTAGCCGCTTGAATAAGTTTCTTGGAATAACTGACAGCAACGGGTGATTGCTTTGCGACTTTTTTGCTAAGTCTTGAGCGATTTGCAAACCATCACCTTTGACCGCGACCTCTTCAACCAAACCGATACGCAATGCCGTATCTGCATCGACCCGCTCACCACACAGTATCATACGTTTGGCCCAACCTTCCCCTACTAACATAGGTAGATTTTGCGTGCCGCCAGCACATGGCAATAATCCTACGCCTGTCTCTGGTAATGCCATCTGGGCGTGCGCTTCTGCAATACGGATATCACATGCGAGCGCACACTCTAATCCGCCGCCCATCGCATAACCATTGATAACTGCAATACTGACACCGCGGTAGGCAGATAGCGCTTCGAATGCCTCACCAAATGCAATTGCCATGCTTATTGCTCGGCCTTTATCACCATCTGAGAAATTGTTTAAATCTGCACCCGCTGAAAAGAACTTTTCGCCATCTCCATGCACGATTAACGCATAGATATCGTCATTGGCATTGAGATCTGTGATGAGCTGCTTAAGTGCATGTAGACTGTCCATCGTCCACGTATGTGCAGGTGGGTTATTCAACGTCAATGTTGCGGTATGACCATCAATAGATAGCTGTAGATTGGTATAATCTGTCATAAAACATCCTTGTTTTAGTAAAGCGAGATAAATTAGCGTAGCTGGCTTAACCCTTCATCTTGCAAGACTTGACGTGAAATAATCACGCGCATGATCTCATTGGTGCCTTCTAGAATTTGATGCACACGCAAATCGCGTACGTGGCGCTCAAGTGGATATTCGTTTAAATACCCATAGCCGCCGTGCAATTGCAGAGCTTCATTGGCAACATCAAAACAAAGATCGGTGGAGAGACGCTTTGCCATTGCGCAGTAGGTAGACGCTTGCCCATCATTGTTATCGACTTTACTCGCCGCAAGATAGAGCATCTGGCGCGCTGCGATGGTCTGAGTCAACATATCAGCAAGTTTAAATTGGACAGACTGCAAGCTAGCAATTGGACTGCCAAATTGGCTACGCTCTTGGACATAACTGGTTGCGGTTTCTAATGCAGATTGTGCCGTTCCTACCGCGCAAATACCAATATTGATACGACCACCGTCTAGACCTTTCATCGCGATACGAAAGCCTTGACCTTCCTCACCTATCAAGTTCTCTACTGAAACTTTGACGTCTTTAAAGCTAATTGTGCGTGTTGGCTGTGCTTTCCAGCCCATTTTATGCTCGTTTTTGCCATATTCGATACCAGCACTATTGGCGTCTACAACGAACGCTGACACGCCTTTGGGCCCAGCGCCACCAGTACGTGCCATTACTACCAATACATCAGTTGAGCCTGCGCCAGAAATAAAGGTTTTTTCACCATTCAGTACATAATGCTCGCCTTGCTTCTCCGCTTTGGTACGTAATGAAGCTGCATCAGACCCTGCATTTGGTTCTGTTAGGCAATAGCTACCAAGCCACTCACCGCTGACCATGTTAGGTAGATATTTTTTGCATAGCGTATCGCTGCCATATTCACCAATCATCCATGCGGCCATGTTATGAATACTCATATAGGCGGCCACAGCCGTATCGCCCCATGCAAGCTCTTCGAATACCATCGCTGAGTCCAGTCTTGGTAAGCCCAAGCCGTCATATTCTGGATTGGTGTACAGTCCCAAAAAGCCAAGCTCACCAGATTTTTTAATAACATCTATTGGGAAGTGCGAGTTGCGATCCCATTCGGCAGCGTTTGGCTTTAGCTCTTTTTGTGCAAACTGACGGGCCGTTTGGCGAAAGGCGACTTGGTCATCGGTCAATGAAAAATCCATAGGGTCATCCTTGTTCTTATAGATCAAATAGAGGGCTTAAATCTCAGATAAACGTTAATAAAAGCGCTAGTAAAAATATTGGTCAGAGATTTTATAAGACATTAGCGCGACATAATAGCGGCATAACGATAATAAAATTGCGTTTAATAGTACCGCAAGTCGCATTATCGTCATACCGAAAACACAAAATGTCATAATGAAACAACAATGAGTTGACGATTAAATTGAAATCGTCGTATTGACACCGCGGCTCGCTTCATCATCAAACCAACGCGCCGTCACTGTCTTTGTCTGAGTATAGAACTGGACGGCTTGCTTGCCATAAGGCCCTAGGTCACCAAGCTTGCTGCCACGTGAACCTGAGAATGAGAACATAGGTAGTGGCACAGGGATTGGCAAGTTAATACCGATTTGACCAACTTGAATGTCTTGCTGGAATTTATGTGCAGCTGCCCCTGACTGAGTAAATATCGCTGTGCCATTGCCATGTGGGTTGGCATTCAGTAGTTCAATCGCTTCATCTAAGCTGGCAGCACGCATAATACACAGTACAGGACCAAAGATTTCTTCTTTATAAATTTGCATATCACTTGTGACATTATCAAAGATCGTCGGGCCTACAAAGTTACCTTTCTCGAACCCTTCAACGGTAATGCCACGACCATCTAAAATCAAGCTCGCGCCTTCTTCCACCCCAGTTCCAATCAAATGCTCGACACGGGCTTTTGCAGCAGGAGAAATCAGTGGTCCCAAATCCTTGTCATTTTTGCCAGCTGAGACGACTAAGCTTTCTGCTTTTGCTTTAATCTCATCAATCCACTCACCAGCTGCGCCTACTAGTACGACGACCGATAGCGCCATACAGCGTTGACCAGCTGCACCAAATGCTGCGCCTGCTAACTGATTGAGCGTTTGTTCTTTGTTAGCATCAGGCAGGATAACGCCATGGTTTTTTGCGCCCATCATGCACTGTGCACGCTTGCCTGATTGGCTGGCACGCTCATAGACATGTTTGCCTACATGAGTAGAACCGACGAAAGAAACCGCTTTGATATCTGGATGGTCGCAGATAGCATCGACGGTTGCTTTGCCACCATGTACCACGTTTAGAACGCCTTCTGGTACGCCAGCTTCAATCGCTAGCTCTACCAAACGCATAGTCACCATTGGATCTTGTTCAGAAGGTTTTAGGATGAATGTGTTGCCTGTAGCAATCGCCATTGGGAACATCCATAGCGGAATCATCGCTGGAAAGTTAAATGGCGTAATACCAGCACAAACACCGAGTGGTTGCCAAATACTATAAGTATCAACGCCTGATGCGACGTTTTCTACAAAGTCGCCGATTTGCAAATTGGCGATACCAGCGGCATGCTCTACCACTTCTAAACCGCGGAACACATCACCGCGTGCATCAGCAATCGTCTTTCCTTGCTCTGCGGTCAAGATTTCTGCCAACTCATCCATATGATCACGAATCAGAGACTGATACTTTAAAAAGATACGCGCACGCGTGGTGATTGGCGTTTTGCGCCATGTCTCAAACGCAGTCTGTGCGGCTGCGACAGCTTGGTTAATCTCATCATTAGTAGTTTGTGGCACTTTGGCAATGACTTCTTGCGTCGCAGGATCAGTGATATCAATCCATTCGTCGGTGTTTGATTGTACGAACTGACCATTGATGAGCTGTTGAACGTGGTGCATAAGATATCCTTATCTTTTTTGCGAGACTACCGTGTGACGGCACCTAGATATTTATTAGAAAAATAAAAGCGATGAGTATCTGACTATAAAATATTATTAAAAACTAAATTTTAAAATGATTTATTTTGTATCGTTATTGACTATAACAATAAATCATTTTTACGGTCAAGCGCTTTATCAAACTTTTATATAAACGTATTTTTATAGACCCTATTTTGGTTGACTCATAAAATCAAAAAAGCCCATGATTGCTCATGAGCTTTTAGAAAATAAATCTATTTGCTATGTGAAATAACGATCATTGCTGACTTATAGATGATTGGCTTATAGATCGATACATTGGACCAATCAATAGTCCTTCATTGCTTGCTTGATCGCATCGATGGCTGAGGGGTTGTCAAGTGTTGACATATCTCCTGTTGGCTGGTCTTCCGCTAGCGCACGAATTGAGCGACGTAGGATTTTACCCGAGCGTGTCTTTGGCAATGCCTGCGGGAAATAAATAGCAGCGGGTCGAGCAATACCGCCCAAAGATTTGACAACAGCACCTATGACTTGTTGCTCGATACGAAAACGGTTTTCAGTGGTTTCAATTTGCGTTTGATCTTTTAGGACGCAGAACGCAATAGGCAACTCGCCTTTTAGCTCGTCTTGAATCCCTACCACAGCACACTCTGCCATCTCTGGATGCATACTGATGGCCTCTTCAATCTCTTGCGTGCCTATTCGATGACCTGCGACGTTTATCACGTCATCAGTACGACCTAAGATGTAGAAATACCCTTCTTCATCTGTCACTGCATAGTCCGAAGTTGAGTACTGCTGACCATCAAACAGACCAAAATAGCTGCTAATAAAGCGCTCGTCGTTACGCCATACCGTGGTGAGACAACCAGGCGGTAGTGGTGCTTTAATTGCAAGCAATCCTTTTTCGCCAGCCTGACAAGGATCGCCCGTTTCCTCGTTGATGACATGCGCTTCATAGCCATACATCGGGTAACCAGGTGACCCCTGCTTGTGCGGCTTATGATTGAACTTTGGCGTATGGCTGAGGATTGGCCACCCAGACTCTGTTTGCCAATAGTGATCTAAAATTGGTACGCCTAGATGCTGAGTCAACCAACTAGCCGTTGATTCATCAAGTGGCTCACCTGCCAAAAAGAACGACTTCACACTGGAGACATCGTAACGCGTCATCCAGCTTTCGTCTTGTTTTTTGAGCATGCGCACGCCTGTGGGCGCGGTGAATAAAATATTAACTTTGTTGGCTTCAACGATACGCCACCAAATACCAGGGTTTGGCATATGCGGCAAGCCCTCATACATAATACTGGTCATACCCGCCAGTAACGGCGCATAGATCGTATAAGAGTGCCCGACAGCCCAACCAATATCAGATATCGCCCAGAACGTCTCGCCAGCCTTACCATCATAGACATAATCTATCGACGTCGTCAGCGCGACGGCATGACCACCTGTATCGCGCTGCACCCCTTTAGGTGTGCCAGTAGTACCAGAAGTATAAAGTAGATAGGACGGGGTATTTGACTCAAGCCAAACCGGCTCTACGACTGCATTGGCCTCGCAGCTATGACGACGCTCGGTCGCATAATCAACATCGATCGCTTTGGTTTCAAATGGCAATATACCGCGATTGACCACCAGCACATGCTCTGGCTTGATAGTCGCTTGCTCGACGCCTTGATTGACTAGGTTTTTATAATTGACGACCTTACCACCGCGTAGCCCTGCATCTACCGTAATGACCATTTTTGCCTCGGCATCGTCCATACGGATAGCCAAGTTATGGGCAGCAAACCCACCAAATACGACTGAATGGACGGCACCAATACGAGCACAAGCCAGCATAGCGTAAGCCGCTTCTAATATCATCGGCATATAGATAATGACACGGTCACCCTCGCCAATACCGTGACGCTGTAGCACATCGGCAAAATAATTAACTTCTTTATACAAGTCATTATAAGTCAGGCGGCGCTTGGTATAGTCTGTATAAAACTCGACGTTGTTACCCAAATCTTTAAACGAATCAACGACCGCTGGAAAGGTTTCTATCAATTCTTGATTAATCTCTGATGACACCCACACAAAAGCATCTTGCTCTGCCCGGTCTGCCAGATGACGATCGACGCAGTTATAACAAAGATTGGTCTCACCACCGACAAACCATTTGGCAAAAGGCAGATTGCTGTCATCTAGAATTTGCTCAGGCTCTTTATGCCAATAGATACGCTTCGCCTGCTCAGCCCAAAACTGCTCTCGATCCGTAATAGACTCATGATAAATATCAGCGAAGTTTGGCGTGTCTGTCATTTGGGTAGAAACTGGGGATTGGGAATGGTCGCTCATAGTAGCTGTCCTTAGCATAAACGAGAAATGAGGCAATAGTACTTTATAGTTAAGGCACTCAATAAGTTGTAACGGTACTCACCTCGCACGGCGCACTGTCTGCGTACAACTGGCTGATACCAACTCTAAAATGCTTCAACTATAAAAAACCATGTCTTAGTAAATACTGGTCATCCTTGCCAGAATTAAATAACCGATACGATATGTATCGGTTTAAAATGTAGCAGAGCCTATCGGAAAGGTCAACTATTAAGCGTGTAATACGCACTACATTTTGACGAATACAAATACTTGAAAATCTAACTAATACTAATTAAATCTCAGTTTGATTGGCATACATTTCACGCATGACTTTTTTGTCATGTTTACCAACGGAAGTTTTGGGTAGCTCATCAACGAATTTAAACTGGCTTGGCACGCCATACTTAGGAATGATACCGCGCTCTACCGCTTTTTCTGCAATCGCTTTGATATCATCAGCACTGGTATCCTTAGCATCAGGCTTTAGCACCACCAAAGCCAACGGACGCTCGCCCCATTGCTTATCACGCACCCCAATCACTGACACATCGGCTACTGACGGATGTAGTGATAAAATAGTCTCAATCTCTAGTGATGAAATCCACTCACCACCTGATTTTATTACGTCTTTTAAGCGATCGGTGATTTTGATATAACCATCAGGACGTATGTAAGCGATATCTTGGGTATGCATATAGCCATTTTCCCACAGCTCTTTGCCAGCGTCGTCATTTTTAAGATAGCTTTGGGTCAACCAAGGCGCGCGTAGTACCAGTTCGCCTGTATTTTCTGGTCCTGTACCTACGGATTTGTTGCCCTCGCCCCATACCTGAGCATCGACCATAAGTACGGGTTTACCTGTCATACAACGACGGGCAATGTCTTCTTCTTCAGTCATTTCAGGCTCATCGAGACTAAAACCCGTTAAGCTAATAAGCGGGGCGGTCTCTGACATCCCGTAGCCTGTGTAAACTTCAATGCCTTGTGCCATCGCCGTTTTGGCTAGACCTTCTGTCAATCGTGAGCCACCAATAATCATTTTTAGACCATTAAAGCTAGCGGCGCGATCTTGCGCTTCTTTGAGTACCATTTGTAAAATTGTTGGTACACAATGGGTGATACTGACCTCTTCATTGACGATCAAATCCATCAACGTATCAGGCGCATAGCGACCTGGATAGACTTGCTTTAGACCTACCATCGTTGCTGTAAATGGAAAACCCCATGCATGCACATGGAACATTGGCGTCATAGGCATATAAACATCACCATAGCTCACGCCTTGCTTATCAGGCAGCATACCCAAGGTTGCCGCTTCTGCTAGTGTATGTAGAACTAGCTGACGATGGCTAAAGAAAACCCCTTTTGGATCACCTGTCGTGCCTGACGTATAAAAAGTCGTCGCAACGGTGTTTTCATCAAAATCCGGGAAATCAAAGTTGCTATTAGCAGCTTCTAATAGCGCTTCATACTCGCCAGTGACACGGCTTTGATTACTGCCAAAGATACCTTCAGCAGTGACACCGTTGTCATCAAGCCAGATAATATGTTCAATACTTGAGTTCTCGAACTGATAGTCTTTCACCAATGGCGCAAACTCAGAGTTGAGCATGAGCACTTTAGGCTTGGCATGGTTGATGGTATAAAGGATTTTCTCAGGCGATAAACGAATATTGACGGTTTGCAAAACGTACTCTGACATTGGCACGGCAAAATAAGACTCAAGATAGCGATGACTGTCCCAATCCATCACGGCAACCACATCACCTGCATCGAGCTTTAGGTCTGCCAATACATTGGCCAGGCGATTGATACGCTCAAACAACTCTTTATAAGTCAGGCGCTTTTTGTCCGCATACACAATCTCTTGATCTTGCGATACCGTTTTTGCACGGCTTAATAGTTGCTTGACCAGTAATGGATAATCGTAGGCAGATGGTGCACTGTGGTAAATGTTTGACATAGATTTGACTTCCTTGTTTGTCGTACTTATAAGGGGTAAATAACAATAATAATAACAATCAAGTTAATAGCAGCATAAAATCTACTGCGCTAACCATTTTAATTTTTATAATAACATCGTTATTGATAGTAAGAAAAAAGCGACGCTGTGTAAAGCGGTCTTACATTAAGTATCATAAGATAGCTAACTGAACATATGCTACATAAGACAGCCAATCACTTTGCCCGTACTGTGGTTTTAATCATGCCAAAACTGGCTATCAATAACGCCAATATCTGCACAAACAATAACAACCATACGGTAAGAGACCACTGCCCTCGCGCATAAGCTATGCCACCCAGCCATGCCCCTAGCGTACCGCCTGTATAGTAGCCCATATAATATAGACCCGATGCTAATGAGCGACCCTTTTTCACATTGACAGCGATATAGCTGATGGTCGCTGACTGTGTGATAAATACACCAGACGACATAATAGCCAGTCCTATAATCACCCCCATAATGGCGTGACCAGAGTCAATAACAATCCAACCATAGACACGACGATAGCCACCCGTACGGTACGCGCCGACCCAAATCGGCGTAGCAATGTCGTAGATAATGGCGTGATAATAACACCAAGCAAATATACCGCAAAAATATTGGCGAGCGCACCAGTACCAAGCTCATAAGGCTTATCTGCCAAATGTAAATTGATAAAAGTGAAGCAGCCTACAAGGGAGAACAACACGCAAGCGCCAAGCAGACATGCTGTTACCACATAGCGATTGGTGACATGCTCACCCAGCGTCTGTATCGCTGAGCGAAAATTAGGATTAGCAACAAAATGACGAGACGATGGTAGCATCTTGCCAACCCATATTGCCCCCAATAGCGTCATCGCCGTCATCACATAGTAGCCATGACGCCAGCCAATCAGCTCATGTAAATGCCCTAACAAGAACCGACCCATAAAGCCGCCAAGCACGCATCCTGACACATAAAAGGACATCAGCTCAGTCATCGCCCGTCCCTCAAACTCCTCACCGATATAGGCAATTGTCACCACTGTAATACCCGGTACGGACAATCCTTGCATGAAGCGCCAAATGCCGACCCATTCAATGCTCGAGCTCTGGGCAATGAGCGCTGTTGGTATTGCCAAAAACAATAAAGCACCAACGATAAACGACTTGCGCCCGACTGCATCTGAGAGCATACCCAAAAATGGTGACATAATCGCAATAGCCAATACAGTGGCACCAACGATCATGCCAGCCTGTACTTCGGTCGCAGCAAAGTCCACCATCATGACCGGTAGTACTGCCTGAATAGAATACACTTGCAAAAAAGCAAACATACCTATTAGACCAATTGTGAGCTTCAATATCCACGACGTTGAATGATTGGAGGTGACTGGTGGCACAGCTGTTATATCTTGGATCTGATCTTTAGAATTATTCACAGGGGATCTGACTATATTGGTTATACCATGACTGTAAATAATAACCGTCACTGGCGTGGATGGTAGAGAGGAATAACGGTGATTGATGCTAAATGTATAAGCAAAAGCACCATTATTAAACGATAAATGTTCATCATAATGACAAGCCAATTATGGTAGCACATTCACTAATATACTCAGGTTTAAAAGTGTTATTAACACTTGATAGATTCTTTATTTGGGCTAGAGATTATCGTAGAAAAATTTGACTAGGATCCGTACTTCAATTTGAAATCCTGAAGGCAGCTTTTGACTCATAAGGTCAAGATCAACGTTACGTTTAGCGCATATACAGGGTAGTATGGTCAGATGCTATTGACTCACTTGCTACGCATTTAACTTCTTTAATGATTGATAACAATGACAGTTAACAATCACTACCTGTGTCTATTTTTGCTAACCTAGAGACGTGCACGACCACACAACCTTTTAAAACACAATTTACTATGATGAAAAATATGGTGCTTTCACAACTTATTATCGCGATGAGTACATTGGTTTTCTCTACGATGGCTGTAGCAGAAATAACTGTGTCCGAGACTAGCATTAAAGGTCTCAACCCAGTTGGAGCATCACTCGACGCTACAAATTCACTAGCGGCAGTAGACTGTATAAAGGATAACGCTATCACTGCTACTGATCTTACAAAAACACGCGATAATGGTCCGTTTTCTGTCAGTACCAAGCAAGTGAGTCGCCAATCAGCCAATGGCTTCGGTGGCGGTACCATACATTATCCAACGGATGCTGGTAGCTGTGGTCTGCTAGGTGGTATCGCGGTAGTGCCAGGTTACGTGTCTTATGAGTCTTCTATCAAATGGTGGGGACCGCGTTTGGCCTCTTGGGGTTTTGTCGTTATCACTATTAATACTAGCTCCATTTATGATAATCCGGATAGCCGTGCTGAACAATTGAGCGCGGCTCTCGATCATCTCATCGCTGATGAAACAGTGGGTCATATGATAGATCAAAATCGTTTGGGCGCGATTGGCTGGTCAATGGGCGGCGGCGGTGCGCTACGACTGGCAACTGAGCGCAGTACGGTGCAAGCCATCATTGCACAAACGCCCTATCACGATACGAGCTATGGCGCGATGGATACGCCTGCTCTATTCATCGCTTGTGAAAATGACCGTATCGCCCCGAATAAAAAATATACCAATACTTTTTATCAAAAAGCTGACGGTCCAAAAATGAAGGTCGAGATTAACAACGGCAGTCATTTCTGTGCCAGCCATCGTTTTAACGAGAAACTATTAAGTAAGCCTGCTATCGCATGGATGCAACGTTATATTAATGGTGATACCCGTTTCGATAAATTCTTATGTGGCAATGAAAGCTACAAAAATGATCCTCGTATCTCAGCCTATGATTACGAAGACTGTTTATAAGCTATTTTCAATCTACTTACGAAAGGGAGAACAGCTTTCACTGTTAATCATGACATTTGAATAACAACTCTTTTTTATTTTTACACATTTACATTGCTTCTATCTTTTTTAGTACAGACATTACAGCCATAAAAATCAATAATTATATAGTCAATCCTCTATAAATTGGATACGGTGTCAGGCTCGCTTAGTCTACAACTTGTAATACTTTCACTAGCCTTCCTTGTATCCAAATTATATTGAACCGACTATAGGCTGCTACAAACAAGTAAAACGATTGAATAAATGAACGATTAAGGAGCAATGTTGATGACTGATGAGATGTATGATTTAGGTGCAGGATTTTGGAGTATTCGAGGCTCATTTATCAAAAATGGTATCCTTGATATTGGGGTTCAATGTGCACTCATAAGACTATCATCAGAGCGGTTTATCTTTTTAGATAGCTATACATTAACTGGCGATGTGCGTCAGCAAGTCATGGCATTGACCAATGACGGTCAAAATGTCGAAGCTGTCCTCAATGTTCATCCGTTTCATACAGTACACTGTGCTCAAATGGCCAAAGACTTTCCACAAGCAATATTCTATGGGAGTAGCCGACATCCAAAGCAAGTACCTGAAGTTAATTGGGCAGATGATTTGGTCGAAAACGATGCCGTTGCTGCGCGTTACCCTGAACTCCAATTCTCTATACCTCAAGGCATTCATTACATCTCACCTGACGAGACGGTTCATGCCAGCTCCTTATTGGTCTATCATCCTGCTAGCCAGAGCATTTATGTCGATGATACCTTTGAGATACCCCCTTCCAAGTTAATAAATGCCGTGCAGCCTAACCTAGGCTTACACCCTACTACCAAAAAGGCGCTCAAAGATGAGCCAGATGCAGCTAAGCACTATTGTGACTGGGCAGTAGAGCTAGCACACGAGTGGCGTGATGTTCGTCATTTTTGCGGCGCACATTCAGGCTTAGTGGTATTTGAAGATAGTCAGTTTAAGACAGCACTTATCTCAGCGATTGATTTGGCTCGCCCTGAGCTTGAGAAGGCATAAAAAACAAACATAAAGGCGTAAAGAGTTAGAACACATACCATTAAAACAGCTCGAAAAACAAAGTTTACAGTGAAAAAGTAGCTTTGTTTTATTCACATATTTTATTTAATTAACTAGACGAGGAAAATTATAAATGACTGATCACATTCATGATTTAGGCGCAGGATTTTGGAACATACGCGGAACATTCCGTCTCGGTGGCGTGCTAAATATCGGCACTCAATGCTCGCTAGTCAAGCTATCATCAGGAAAATTTATCTTTTTGGACAGTTACGCCCTCACGGATGATGTTCGAGACGAGGTTATGGCACTCACTAACAATGGTCAAGATGTCGAAGCGGTGCTGAATGTACATCCTTTTCATACAGTCAGCTGTGCTCAAATGGCCAAAGACTTCCCGCAAGCCACGTTTTATGGCAGTAGCCGTCATCATAAAAAAGTACCAGAAATCAATTGGGCAGATGATTTGGTAGAAAGTGACGCAGTCGCTGCACGCTATCCTGAGCTTGAGTTTTCAATGTCAGAGGGCATTTATTATATCTCGCCCAATGAGATGATCCATGCAGGTTCTTTATTGGCTTATCATCCTGCCAGTCAAAGCTTACACGTAGATGATACTTTTATGAGTCCACCAACGAAGCTATTAGAAGCTGTATTGCCTGAACTAATATTGCACCCTACGACCAAAAAAGCACTGAAAAACGAGCCAAACGCTGGTGCGCAATACTGCAACTGGGCGACTAAGTTGGCTCATGAATGGCGTGACGTTCGCAATTTCTGTGCTGCGCATTCTTATCTTGTTCAGTTCAAAGAAGGTGGGTTTGAGAAAGCACTGGTGAAAGCTATCAAGAAAGCACGTCCAAAACTAGAAAACGCCTAATTTCTCACACCTTAGACATATATTTTTTATAGATATAGAAACGGGTCGCTATTACTGTATTTACTAATGTAGCGACCCATTTTTTGAGCCAATAACTTTATAAAATATACGATTATTGAAACTTATTATCGAAATAGCAAAGTAGCCAGCTCATCTTCATTGTTCAGAATATCTGCCAGTGTATAACGCTTAAGCACATTAACAAATGCGGTGAGCGCTTCAAAAAACACGCTTTTTAGCTGACAGGCTGGACTAATCACGCAGCCTAGTGATTTATTCTTTTTTCCTCAATAAATGTCACTGGCAAATCCGCCTGATGAGCGCCCTGCTCACTATCATTATGAGACGCTGGTACGGCAAAGCACTCTACCAGATTAAAATCAGGCTCTATCTGTTTGATCAATACGCCCAAATTAATATCTTTAGGCGAACGTGCTAATCGTATGCCACCATTTTTGCCACGCACACTCTCTATATAACCAAGCTGACCTAGCTGATGAATAATCTTGGTCAAATGACTTTTGGAAATACCATAACTATCAGCAATATCGCTAATATTAGCTAGTAGCGACGGATCTGGTCTCACAGCTAAATAAATCAATGAGCGTAGCGCGTAGTCACTATAATTGGTCAGTCGCATGTACTTGCGTTCCTCTTTCTTCGTATAATTTTTTAAGTAGATTAATTTGGTCAAAGTAATCCATATTTTAGCAATGGCATCATTAGATCGCTCTACCCAAATAAGCCATCGGGTCTGGGGCGTGCCAGCATCGGTAAATAACTGATGCAAAATAGCACAAAACAAGCAATCCAAGTGCCTTGAGCAATCATAATCCATATTAGGTAATGACTCATATCTACTAGCGGTAGTAGTACGCGGCTGATAAATACCAATACCATCAAACCGTACATAACGCTTACCGTTTTTGGCGGTTGATAAATACTGCGACCTGTATGTCCCAGAGATACTCTAGTCATCATTGCTAACGTCATCATACCAACACCAGCAATCGACAGGCCATGCATAGCGATGCTATGCGGATAACCGAGCCAAGGTTGTAGTGAATACAATAAAAAACTCAAACACATGCCTGAAAATGCAATGTACAACGACCAAAGTAATGGCTTTTGCCAAATACCTTGATGATACCATCCTATCAGACGTACGATATTAATCACTGCTACGCCAAGTGCAGTAATCGTTAAAAAATACTTATTTGGATAAAATACATCACTAATAAAAAGGCGAAGAAAAACACTAAGCTTGCGATATCTTGTGTCTTACTATTATGTAGTTTAATGGGCTCTGACGTTCCCATATCTATACTGAGACCACGTTCGATAAAAAATGGTACTACGCGGCGGCCAATCGTCAGCACCAGCCCGATAATCAAGTAGAACCCAAAATAAATGCCTATCTTAGTTGTGTTCATATCAGCATTGATAATGCCCCAATAGCAAAGTCCGTTGCCAAAGATCAGCAGTGCCAGTTTTGCTAATATACCCATTTGCTTATATTGCTTAACTTGCCATACTGCTCGACATATCACATATGCCATCGAGGCGACAAATACCATATCAAAAATGGCTGCTATATATAACCACGATATACTATCACCTATGAACGTTATGCCAAGCCCAAAACCTAACCAGCTCAGACGTGCCAGCAACCAACAGACAAAGATACCTAGCAACTTATAGCCATGCGGCATCATCACCCCTGTCCATGTTTTGACTGCGGTTAGCAAAAACCCGGCTATCACTGCCATGGCATAACCATACACCATTTCATGGCCATGCCAGTATAACGGGTTCAAAACTTGTGCATCGATATCCGTGTAACCAGTGAACACAAACGCCCATAGCAGCATCGTTGCCACAGCAAATAGCGCAGCAGCACTAAAAAATATGCGAAAGCTCAAATTAAGGATAGAATGCGGAGAGCTTGGTGGTTTGCTAGGTAACTTGATAGATTGCATAGTCATCTTCTTAGAGGGATATAGATGGCTCTAATTATAACATTCATTTTAAATGAACTTTATAAATCTTTAGTCTAACTATAAAATACTTTACTCACCGAAGTGCGGCGCCTACGGTAGTCTCTCAAAGCGACGTCCCAAGTATAAAAATAGAGAAACCAGGCTGGCTGTTCTTTAGCTGTTATTTGGCCATGACTTAGTTAATATCACTTACAACTGTAATGCCGCGATGACTAACGATATGACCACTATCGCCGTGACATACTGCCTAACTTTAAAATATGTGTGATTGATAATCTGCGCTCGATGAAGGCTATAATCAATAATCAACAGACTTATAAAACCAATCACTAATAGCCAAATAAAACTACTGGCTGACAAGATTAAAAACCCAAGCCAAAGGCCAAGCGCAATGACATTACTATACAGTGGAAGTCTAATAGCCCACTTATTGTCGTCAGCTAAATCTAAATGATTACCCCAATGCGCGCCTGCCATAAATGATGCAATCACTAGCCCATAAGCACTTAATATATCGACTACTGAACCAAGTACAGGCACGGTAACAACGTCTATCATCAGCAAAAATGCACAGGCAACAAACGGAATAGCACCTGCAAAAGTGAGATAAGGACTGGGCTTTTTCATTGTTTAAACCTATCTTATAATTAATCTAATAATAGTTGTCACTTGTTGAGTGGGAGTTTTCAACATACATTAGTCACTCTTTTGAGTGTTACCTTGCCACTGACGAATAAAATCACCGTTTGGATCGTATTGCTGGGTTTGCTTGTCGAGATTAAACTGTCTGCATCCTCTTGGGTCAGCGCCCACGCCTGCCAGATATTGCCAATTGCCCCAATTGCTGCCGACATCATAATCAACAAGATGTTGCTCAAAGTAAGCTGCACCATACCGCCAATCAAGGCCTAGCTCATGGATAAAGCAGCTGGCAACCAGTTGTCGTCCGCGATTCGACATATAACCTGTCGTGCGCAATTGGTTCATGCATGCGTTGACGATAGGATATTGTGTTGTACCACTCTTCCATTGCGCTAACAGATTTTCGTCCAATTGAGTTGAAGGCGCGTGCTGAGCGATGCCTTTAAACCAAAATAGCTTTTGCCGATGGGTAACAGCATACCAGTAGAAATACTCACGCCACAGCAGCTCAAACCATATCCAGTAGGTAGAGTCATTTGCGATAATATCGCGCTCATAGCGACGCAGACGATTCAATACTGTGTTTACAGACAGCGAGCCGTTTGCCAGCCAAGCGGAAAGCTTCGTAGAATGTGTCCAGTCATCAAGCGCGTTTCGGGTTGTTTTATAAGTGCTCGGCGCATCGGAATCAAAATAGCTATCTAAGTGCTTGAGGCCATTTAACTCACCACCTGTAAAACTGGATAGCTGCTGTGATGGCTTATCAAGCCCTGCATGATCAGACAACTGCGATTCAAAAAAGTACTCGTCCCTACTCTGCACACTTTCAGGCAATGGAGCAAGTGATTCTGGCGTTGGAGAAATGGCTATATCTTTTTCTGCATGCAGCAAATCATAATCAGTTTCTATTTGTTTACGAAATTGCGTAAAGCTTTTGGGTAAGCTCTCTAGCGGTAACTCGTCAAACAAAGTCGCTGTTGTTTGAATGTGCCACTGTATCTCTGGATATTTCGCCTGTAGAAGCTCATATACTTTGTTTTGATTATAATCTGCCGTCTGGCTGACGCAGATATCTGTCACTTGTTGCTGCGCTATTAGATCACTCAACTGAGTAAAGACGTCCAATGCTTCATCGTCTTTCTGTAAATACAGCAACCTATTACCACGCTGCATCAATGACGCATTTAAATCAGCTAGGCTATCATGCAAAAACTGCTGGCGGGCTTGACCCATAGCCTCATAACGATAGGCATCGTAATGGTCTTTATCATCTAATATATCTGTCAACGATGACGCATAAACCAATAGCAGCTTTCCATTAGTGGAGATTTCAGATGCTTTTAATAGAGTGGCATTGTCCGCTACCCGCAAGTCATTATGGAATAGCACCAATGTGACATTTCTGTTCACTAAGTTGTTTGCTAAGTTGTTCGCTGCTTGATTTGACATACCCTATCCTTCTGGCTGTTTAGCGCTTATTTATTACTTTTAAACTTTAACCTTGAAATATCATATACGGTATAACACATACTTAGCATTCAACTATGATGCGAGCCTAACACTTGTAAGGCAATGCGCTCAGCCCCAGAAACCATTTATAAGCATTGACTCTCATGTATCTGACTGCTTAAATGGCTTACCTCTAGGAGAACACCATGACTCAAAATAATACTACGACTGAAGAAAATAAATCAGATGAAAAGCGTAAACTTATCAATCGATTTTTGATGAGACTGACAAAAGAGCAGCCTCAAATGTATTACGCGACCACCTCTGAGATATCGCGGAGTATTCATACGATGATAAAAGAACACACAAATCGCCTGTCAGTAGAAGAACAAGCCTTGGTAAGACGGATGACGATTGAAGAGATTGAAGGATTACTGGGCTTTCATGCGAGATAAGAGATTGACTAACTCTCAGATATACCGCTTTCCATAAACTTCCTGATGTCACACAAAAAAGACCGCTATCAAAGCGGTCTTTTTATTAGCTATCAGCTAGATTTAATAGTTAATTTAAGACAATTAGAATGGATATTCACGTGGTTCATTTTGCATTGAGATCCAATGTGTTCTAGTGAACTCTTCTAGCACCCATTCGCCG
The DNA here is from genome assembly GCF_048631835.1 of Psychrobacter sp. ER1. Classification (NCBI taxonomy): domain Bacteria; kingdom Pseudomonadati; phylum Pseudomonadota; class Gammaproteobacteria; order Moraxellales; family Moraxellaceae; genus Psychrobacter; species Psychrobacter sp. ER1. Next base: position 1,822,499 of record NZ_CP184640.1, read on the forward strand.
TTGAAGCGACCAATACCTGAGTTTTTCTCACCACCAAACGGCGTGTTGCTTTCATCATTGACTGAGATATCATTGATGTGGGTCATGCCAGCTCTGATACCGCGAGCGAAGCGCAGACCTTTTTGCATATCAGCAGTGAACACGGCACTAGACAGACCATACATAGAGTCATTGGCGATCGATAGTGCATCGTCTTCGTCTTTGGCACGGATGATACCTACCAGTGGTCCAAACACTTCATTACGTGATAGATCCATTTCGCGAGTCACTTCAGTAAAGATATGCGGTGGTACGACTTGGCCTTCAATCTCGCCACTTAATATCATTTTTGCGCCTTCTTCCTGCGCTTTAGCGATTTTTTCTTTAAGCGATTTGACTTGTTTTTCGTTGATGATTGGACCAATAGCGGTGTCTTGCTTATTAGGGTCCCCAACGTTCAATGTTTTGACATGCGCCAAGAAACGCTCTACAAAATCATCATATATCTCGTCTTCCACAATCACTCTGTTAATCGCGATACAGATTTGACCTTGATGTAAGAACTTACCAAAGGCAGCAGCTTTTACCGCTTGCTCAATATCAGCATCTTTTAATACAACAAATGGACTATTACCACCCAGCTCGAGTGCTACTTGCTTGATGTACTCACCGCCATTGGCAAGCTCACCAATGTGCTTACCGACTGAGGTTGAGCCTGTGAATGACACCAAACTTGGCGCTTTATGTTCGACGATTGCATCACCTATCTCACTACCTGAGCCGACCACGACGTTTAATAGACCTTTTGGTAGACCTGCTTCTTCAAACACTTTAGCCAATAGCAAACCACCTGTTACTGGTGTATCGCTAGCAGGCTTGAGTACCACTGCATTACCAAGTGCTAAGGCAGGCGCGATAGAGCGCTGCGTTAAATGTAGTGGGAAGTTCCATGGGCTAATAACAGCTACCACACCGATTGGCTCACGATAAATGAAGTTTTCTTTACCAGGAGTATTCGATGGGCGAATCTCACCATGGACACGATTAGGGAATGTCGCTGCTTCAAGGGTAATCGCGCGCGTCGCACCGAACTCGACCATGGCTTTGATACGTGTGCTGCCCGACTCTTTGATTAGCCAATCAACGATTTCTTCTTGGCGTTGATCGAGTATGTTTACGACTTTATATAACACTGCGGCACGCGCTGCTGGTGTCTGCTTGGCCCACGCTTCTTGAGCTTGGGTCGCCGCATCATAGGCTTCGTTCAACTGATCTTTGGTCGCTTGCTGAATCTCTACAAGCGTATCACCGTTATATGGGTTGGTATTGGTGTTGGTGCTATCATCTTTACCAGTTTGCCATTCACCAGCGATGAACTGCAAATGGAAGTCACTGTATGCACTCGTAGTATTGGTTGGCATAATCATCCTTATTTTTAATTTGTTATGTTAAGTATTGGTTTTCGATTATTAAAATAAAATTGTTAAGTCGGCGATATCTTAATGAGAAAATATCTGGCAGGTAGTAAGTCTGAAATCGTTACCAAGCTATCAATCAATAGTCATCAATTAAAAAAGCTCTAATGAAAAATGATCTTTAGCAATAAATACTAACGGTAACGGATAACAACAAAACCTACCTTGCTAGACGACTGGTCTAATGCTACCATAACTACTAATAAAACAAGACTATTTTGTCAGTGAATATTGTTGATAAAACGTAACACATATAACTATATCCTATTACAATACGCCATCAACGTGACGTTCAAATGAACGCTAACTGTTTTAACTGACTATCTAATGCATACGCTAATACAAGCAACTACTAAGGGAGATAATCCTGTTTATGTCTAATACAGACGCAACGACACCAGATACTAAAGCTCATTTACTTGCCACTGGCTACCAATTAATCGCCAAAAAGGTTTTACCGCTGTTGGTCTAAAGCAAATTTTAGATACAGCAGGTGTGCCAAAGGGTTCTTTTTACCATTATTTCGCTTCTAAAGAAGCCTTTGGTGAAGCCATTATTAATCATTACTTTAGCTTATATAAGACTCGGTTGGATGTCATCGATGCACAAGATGTCAGTGCACAGCAAAAGCTATATGATTATTTTCAAAACTGGTATGACACCCAGCAGAATGGCTGTGACCATGAGAAATGCTTGGTAGTGAAGCTCAGCGCAGAGGTAGCCGATATGTCAGAAACCATGCGTAAGGCACTCGATACTGGCTATCAGCAGACGACCATGTGGCTCGCTAAGCAGATCAAAGCTGGCTGGCTCGATGAGTCCGTCCCTCGTCACGATAACATCTCGGCTGAGAGTATGGCCAAGCGTTGGTATTTTGCATGGCTTGGCGCAAGCTTGATTGCAAAGATTAGCCAAACCAATACCCCTTTAGCAGAAATTTGGCAGATGACCACGACCCAAATGGGACGCTAATCGTCAACTGTTCGGATTTCTAGCGACTGCACTTCTAACGTAACCATTAAGGCACATTGAATATTCATAACGCTCATAGATAGTAGCTGTCAGTACTATGCTTGATTATTCAGTGTGCTTCATTGCCTTCTCTTTTTTAAACGAATTTCTTAAAGACATTTGAATACGGCTTAGACAGTTATACGAGAGTTTTGTAAATATAACTAGACGACTGGTCTAATTGGTGTACAATGCGCATAAATATTAAGAATGAATGTCTATACGAGCATTGCTTATCATTCATTGATTGATATCAGACAATATCCCATGTCAAAACCATTTAATTGAACCGTTTTTATTAAAAACTTTTTATTACTAATTAGGAATCTTATGAATAACTTCCAATACTACAACCCAGTCCGTATCGTTTTTGGTGAAGGTCAAATCGAGCAATTATCAGATCTAGTCCCTACTGATGCGCGTGTACTCATTACTTATGGTGGTGGTTCAGCACAGCGTACTGGTACTTTAGACGAAGTGAAAACAGCATTAGCGGCAAGCGGTAACCGTACTGTATTTGAATTTGGTGGCATCGAAGCCAACCCAGAATTCACTACGTTATTAAAAGCCGCTGATATGGTTAATGAGCACAACATCGACTTCTTATTAGCAGTTGGCGGTGGTTCTGTGATTGACGGCAGTAAATTTGTGGCACTAGTATCTTCATTGACTGAAGAAGACGGCACTGTCTCACGTGACCAAGCTTGGGATGCCTTAACTGGTTATTGCAAAAACATTGATTCTGCTGTCGACTTGGGTGCTGTATTGACCATCCCAGCCACAGGTTCTGAGATGAACTCAGGCGGCGTCATTAACTATAGCGAACGTCAAGCAAAACTACCGTTTGGTAACCCATTGGCCTTCCCTAAATTCTCAATTCTAGATCCAATCAAAACACTTACCCTGCCTGAGCGTCAGGTTATGAATGGTGTGGCTGATGCATTTGTTCATGTAGTGGAACAATATCTGACTTACCCAGTAAACGCTAAAGTACAAGATGCCTTTGCTGAAAGCTTGCTTAAAATCCTTATCGATGAAGGTCTAGTTGTTAAGCAAGATCCAGAAAACCTAGAAACACGTAAAAACATTATGTGGACAGCGACCATGGCATTGAACGGTCTGATCGGTACTGGTGTACCACAAGACTGGACAACTCACATGGTTGGTCATGAGCTGACGTCACTACACGCTATCGATCATGCACGTACGCTAACCATCGTATTACCATCAGTCATGCGTGAGCTCAAAGAAAGCAAAAAGAAAAACTACTTCAGTATGCGCGTAACGTATGGAACATTACCGATACTGACCTAGATGACGATGCCATCATCGAAACGGCTATTGTCTACACTGAAAACTTCTTCCGCGAGCTTGGCTTGCCAGTTAGCCTAGAAGACGTTGACTTGACGGAATCAGCGATTGATCCAATCATCAAGCAGCTTGAAGTGCATAACATGGTTAAGCTTGGTGAACATGGTACTAACGACTTAGAAGTATCACGTCGTATTCTGCAGCGCGCTGTAACTAGCAAAGCGTCTTAATAAGCGCTATAGCAAAAACTGTCAGAACAATTATAAGAAAAATCGCGACAGTAATAATAAGTACATATCGTTATGCTATTTATAGTAGTAGCTATTCCATGCTGAGTAGCTGCTACACTTAACACCACTATAATAATGACAATTAATAAATATAAAGGAGTCCTACAATGAGCTTCGACAAACAACAGAATCAACAAACAAACCGTCAAATCAAATTGGCTAGCCGTCCTAATGGCGAGCCAACTGCTGACAACTTTGACATGGCGACTAGCGACATTCCTACGCCAAAAGATAACGAGATGCTACTACGCACGGTATATCTGTCACTAGATCCATATATGCGTGGACGTATGAGCGATGCAAAAAGCTATGCAGACCCATTAGAAGTCGGTGACGTCATCATGGGTGGTACCGTAGCGCAAGTGGTCGAGTCAAATATTGACAACTTCTCGGTAGGCGACTTAGTCGTATCAAACTCAGGCTGGCAAGACTACAGTGTCAGTGATGGCGAAGGCGTCCTGAAACTGGACAAAAACATGTCAAACCCTTCTTATGGTTTAGGCGTGTTAGGTATGCCAGGGTTCACCGGTTACATGGGTCTGACTGATATCGGTAAACCACAGAAAGGCGAGACTTTAGTTGTGGCAGCAGCAACTGGACCGGTCGGTGCCACTGTCGGTCAAGTGGGTAATCAATATGGTCTGCGCACTGTCGGTGTGGCAGGCGGTAAAGAGAAATGCGACTTTGCGGTCAATGAGCTTGGCTTTGACGTCTGTATCGACCACAAAGCCGACGACTTCGCTGAGCAATTAAAAGCAGCATGTCCAGATGGTATCGACATTTACTATGAAAACGTTGGCGGTAAAGTATTTGATGCAGTGATGCCATTACTTAACGACCACGCACGTATTCCAGTATGTGGTCTGGTATCACAGTACAACGCAACTGATTTACCGGATGGCAAAGATCGCCTAGGTATGTTAATGGGTCTTATCTTAAGCCAACGCCTAACTGTCAGAGGTTTCATTATCTTTGAAGAGTACGGCGACCACTTCCCAGAGTTCTTAGAAACCATGAACAAATGGGTAGAGTCAGGCGAAGTGAAAACCAAAGAGCACATTACTGACGGTCTAGACAATGCCCCAGATGCATTTGTCAGTATGTTAAACGGTGATAACTTTGGTAAAACCGTAATCAAAGTATCTGACGTTAAATAATTATTGGTTAAGCATTGACTAGTTAAGCAGCTACTGACAGTTAGCAATCGTTGTGAATAACTACTTAACAACATAAATTGTTAATATCACTACTGAAAGTTGCTTACAAAGCAGGAATAATGCTAACAGTCATTATTTGCATCTAGGCTAATTAAGTAAAAACAGCTAATAATGCAACGGAAAACTTATGACTGTTGGCTACATAGTTACTAACACATAAATAATAAACAAGGATAATTATGAACATTTTAATGGTACTAACGTCTCATGACCGTTTAGGCGATACTGGCAAGAAAACTGGTTTTTGGCTAGAAGAATTTGCTGCTCCTTACTACGCATTTCTTGACGCTGGCGTAAATGTAACCCTAGCCTCTCCAGCTGGTGGTCAACCACCACTAGATCCTAGTAGTGACACAGAAGACACGCAAACCAAAGACACCACTCGTTTTAAAGACGACAAAGACGCTCAAGAGCATCTGGCTAACACCAAAAAACTTGCTGACATGAACGCTGAAGACTTCGATTCAGTATTCTATCCTGGTGGTCATGGCCCATTGTGGGATTTGGCAGTAGATAAAAATTCTATCAATCTGATTGAGACTTTTGTTAAGCAAGACAAGCCTGTTGCTTTTGTTTGTCATTCTCCTGCAGCACTTAAAAACGTTAAAGTCGATGGCGAGTACTTAGTAAAAGGCAAAACAGTGACTGGTTTTACTAACTCTGAAGAAGATGCAGTTGGCCTAACAGACGTAGTACCGTTCTTAGTAGAAGACGCATTGAAAGCCAATGGCGGTAACTACGAAAAAGCGGCTGATTGGGAATCATTTGTCGTTGAAGATGGTTTACTAGTCACAGGTCAAAACCCTGCATCATCAGAAGAAGCTGCTAAGCGTCTAATGACGAAGCTGAAAGGTTAGTCAAATCCACTACGCAATAAGGTCGATACTATGATTCGCTTACATCATCTCAATCAATCACGTTCATTACGTACGCTATGGCTTTTAGAAGAGCTAGGCGTTCCTTATGAAGTAGTCAGTCATCAGCGCGATGCCAAAACTCATTTAGCACCAGATTCTCTAAAAGCTGTACATCCACTCGGTAAGTCTCCGGTTATCGAAATGGATGGACAAATTTATGCTGAGTCAGGTGCTATCACTGAGCTGTTGATTGAACGGTTTGCGCCAGAGCGTCTGCGCCCTGCTACAGGAAGCTCAGACTATGGCTACTATCTACAGTGGATTGATTTTGCAGAAAGCTCGCTCATGTTGCCATTAATGCTTGAGTTATTTACTAACAAAGCAGGCATCAACGACAATGAGTTTTTAAACGGCTATATCGAGACAGAAAAAACCAGATTGTTTAAGTATCTGGATACCTCGGTTGAAGGTAAGTCATTTATTGTAGGTGATAAGCTAAGCGGTGCCGACTTTATGCTGTCATTTGATTTGATTATTCTTGCGAAGCGTCAGAAACTTGACGCCTATCCGCATATCAAACAGTATGCTGAAAAGCTAGCCAGTCTTGATAGCTATCAGCGTGCGATGCAGCTAGAAGCGAAATACGATGAATCGATTTAGTACTTAGTATTATTAGTACCTAGTATTAATTGATACCTCGGCATTAGCCAAAATACTATGTATTGACTGACCAATTTTTCGATACACAAAAACAGCTCTGTATAGAGCTGTTTTTTATGCGTATAGCATTTTTTGCTTGTTGCATCGTTTGTTTTAATGTTCCTCACATTGCATGAAATACCGCTATATCTTTATTCAATAGCGCCAATGAGTTACGCGCTAATGACAAAAGCGCTATAAAGATTATGATAAAATATGCCCTGCATCTCTTAGGTTATCTTTCCAGTTTGACCAGCATTTATATCAGTAACTCCGCTGTTTTTAAGCTATGAACATTCATCGTACTGACCTGATTTTGCGTCTGGAATCTGTTCTATGCCATTCTATTTCCTTATACAGATTATGGTACGTCCATGAGTAACGAATATCAGTTTAAGCCCCACGAACAACCTATAATGGTAGGCTCTCCTGCCAACCCTGATCATCCTGCACGCCGTAAATTATTTTACTTACTGATTGGAATTTTCGTTGGTCTCACTGCTAGCTTCCAAAACGGTCTACTCGTCGCAAATCTTACTCAAATTCAGGGTCAACTGGGCTTAACGCCAGCTGAAGGTGGCTGGATATCTGTTAGCTATAATATGACTAATGCCTGTATCACCGTTCTGCTGTACAAAATTCGCCAACAATTTGGTATGTCACTGTTTAGTAAAATCACTCTGTTCTTTTTGTTGGCTGCCACGAGTTTACAGTGGCTAATCAGTAGTCATCTACTAGATACGCCTAATATTGGAATTGAGCCTTATTATCTAGAGATTGTCGCAAGGGGACTTAGCGGTATGGTCGCAAGTGGCATGACCATCTTAGGGTTATTCTATTGTCTGCAAGGTATGCCAACCGTTAAGCGTACCAGTGGCTTAATACTGGGTTTTGGCTTGATACAGTTTGGTATTCCATTATCACGAATCATCTCGCCCTATCTCGCCATCGACGGTCAGCTTGAGAATTTATTTTTATTTCAATTTGGTTTGGCACTGATTTGTTTTGGACTGATTAATATATTAGAGCTACCACCAGGCAATACGGAAAAAGTATTTGAGAAACTCGACTTTTTAAGCTTTGCCTTTTTTGCGAGCGGTTTGGCGGCATTGGCTGTAATTTTGGTGCAAGGTAGGATTTTATGGTGGACGACGCCTTGGCTCGTCTATCCACTGATGATTGCCATTGTTGGGATTGGCGTCGCTCTATGGATTGAAACACATCGAAAAAACCCGATGCTACAAGTCCGCTGGATGCGTAGTCGCAATATTATTGCCTTTATGATTACTGGCGCAGTCATGCGAATTTTGCTGTCTGAGCAAAATGTCGGTGCTGCAGGCCTACTTGCTAATTTGGGTTATGGTAACGATCAGTTAGTTACTTTTTATGCTGTCATAATGGCTGCCAGTGTGTTGGCTTTGGTGATTAGTATTTTTAGTACCAATCCAATGGACTTGCGCCGTCCTGTTATTTTTGCAGTGGCATTGATTGCTTTGGGTTCTTGGATGGACGTTGGGGTCTCTATCAACTCTGCACCTTATATGTTTTATATTAGCCAGTTTTTGATTGCATTTGCCGCAGTATACTTCATGGGACCTTTGGTTTTCGAAGGATTTCTGCGTGCTATTGCCAGTGGGCCTGCTTATATCATTAGTTTTTCGGTTATCTTTGGTATTTCCCAAACGGTTGGTGGATTGGCAGGTGCAGCGGCTATTCAGGCATTTACGACCATTCGTACACAGGCCCATTATGCAGATATGGTCAGCTCACTGAACTTGGGTGATCCTACGTTCAGCGCTCAAATTGCCGGTACTCGTAGTGTATTGTCAAACCAAACGACGGACACAGCGCAAGCGAATGTGGCTGCAATGAGTCAAGTGTTGCAAGGGATTCAGCGCCAAGCAACTGTCTCCGCTTATAGCGATCTGTTCTTTTTGATGGCCAGTTTTGCTACTTTCGTTACAGCTATTTTATTGATCAATTATTTTTATAACCGTTACCACAAACGCAATCCCCTTGCTAAAGAGCTTGCCGTTATTGCAAAAATGCGTGAGTCAAAATAACTCAGCTTATTATATTAATCATGTTTCACCTCATTCATTTATAGCCAGTCTATTTTAATATTTATTGAAAATTTAGGAGCACGTCATGAGCCAAGAAAAACCAAATGAGCTTAATCAAACACCTCAGACGTCCACTGGCGCTCCAACAACAGACACACCTATAGCGTCCGATATAAGCAAAGAAGAGCCTGCTACAACCTCTTCGCCATCAGTAACTGAGACAGCAGAAGGTGATGTAGAAAACAGTTCAGATAGCAATGAAACACCAATGCCGCCAAAAGAGCCGATACCCGATACTACTGGTTGGTCGCCCAAGAAAAATCCTATCTAAACTTAGGCTTATTAATTTTATTGATTGTCATTGGCGTGGCATTGATTTTGTATGCATGGAAGCTTCCACCGTTCACCCCAACGGTACAGCAAACCAATAATGCTTTTGTCAAAGGTCAGACGACTATTATTAGCCCGCAAGTTTCTGGCTATGTGACCAAGGTAGCAGTGCAAGACTTCGCCAACGTAAAAGCTGGCGACTTACTCATAAAAATAGATGATCGAACCTTTCAGCAGCAGCTCGAACAAGCACAAGCAAATACCGAAGTAGCCCTTACTAACCGCTCTACCAATGACCAAGATACGCAAACTAGCCAAGCGCAAATCGAAGCACGTAGGGCTGATTTGTATAGTGCCAAAATCAATGTAGAAAGCGCGCGTGAAGATGTCAACCGTTATCAAGGTTTAGATGCTATTGGTGCGGTATCAAAAGCAGAAGTTGCTCACATCAAAGCGCAATTGGCTCAAGCACAAGCAGGTGTACAGCAGGCAGAAGCTAATTTGCAAGCCGCTCAAGAAAACCGTGAAAAGACTAGCGGCAGTCGCTCATCGCTAGATGCAAATATCAAAAATGCTGAGGCAGGCGTCAAGCAAGCACAAATCAATCTAGACAATACTATCATCACTGCGCCTGAATCTGGCCAGCTAAGCCAAGTCAGTGTCAAAGAAGGCCAATACGTCAGCGCTGGTACGCAGCTCATGTATATCGTACCAAAAGGTATTTGGATTATTGCAAATTTTAAGGAAACTCAAATAGCCAATATGGCAATCGGTGAACCTGCGACCATTCATGTCGATGCACTTGGTGGCGCTAAATTTACGGGGCACGTGAGTAATATCTCGCCAGCCACTGGTAGCGAGTTTAGTGCTGCTGCAGCCAACCCTGCGACAGGCAACTACATAAAAATCGCTCAACGTATTCCTGTACGCATCGACCTAGACCAAAACCAGCCTGAACTGGCACGCTTACGCCCTGGCATGTCAGTTTCAGTGGATGTCGATACCAATATTAAATGAAAGGTTGAATAAAAAGATAAATAAAAAATAATACCAAATAAGGTAAATAGCTAACGTAAAAAAGCCACTCTAGACACCAAAGAAATTGGATTTAGAGTGGCTTTTTAGTTTTCTATAATCTATAGCTTGAGGCTACAACAACTATGGTAATAAACGCTTGATTGTCCAGCTTGTATTGCCTTCACTGACTTCACTGTTGTCGCCACTACTCTGCGTATACACAATTCGGTCATGCATCCGATTGGCGCGACCTTGCCAAAATTCAATACTTTCAACCGTAATTTCATACCCACCCCAAAACTCTGGCGTTGGTACGGTAGTATTGTCAGGGTGCGCTGCTTGAAGCTGTTCAAACGTTTGCTCCATGACTTCACGATTGGCCACTTCACCACTTTGCGGTTGACTGACCCAAGCGCCTACTTGACTATCATGGGGACGCTTTTGGAAGTAAGCAGCCGATTTATCAGCAGCGATTTTAGCAATACTACCGCTGATACGGACTTGGCGCTCCAGCTCATGCCAGAAGAATAACGTTTCGGCATTAGGGTTCTCTTCAATATCCTGCCCCTTTGCGCTTTCATAATTGGTATAAAAGACAATACCTGTCTCAGTAATTTCGCGTAGTAACACAATACGGACGCTAGGCTTATTGTCTGCGCCACATGTTGCCAAACTCATTGCATAAGGCTCTTGCACCTTTTGCGCTAATGCTTCATTCATCCAAGCTTTAAAGAGCTCGAATGGTGACGTTGGTACTGACTGTTGGTCAAGCTCACCTTTCTCGTATGAGAGGCGTTGGTCGGTAAAGTCCATGCTCATGGCAACTCCTTGTTTGAAAACTATAATGTTGTTGTCTTGAATACCAGTCATTGCCTTAAATACTATTAACCTAGTACTGATTTTATAAGATCAGCTAAGTCATTAGCCATTACATCACACTCTATTTCATCATCTGACTCTACCATCACGCGAATCATAGGCTCTGTACCTGATTGACGTATCAACAGACGACCACGACCCTCCAGCGTTGCCTGTGCTTTATCAAAAGCAGCAACCAACTCTTCATGTTTGAATGGGTCTTGCATTTGAGACAAACGTACATTGACTAGCTTTTGCGGTAACACTTCAAAACCTTCAACAAGCTCACTTAGCGCACGCTCTCTGGCTTGCATCACTGCCAATACTTGCAAACCAGCAATGATAGCGTCTCCTGTGCGACTTTTGTCTAAGCAGAGAATATGACCAGATGGCTCACCGCCCAATATCCAGCCATTAGCTTCTAAATCCTGCATCACGTAACGGTCACCCACCTTTGCGCGAGTAAATTGAATATCAGCATCTTTTAGCGCCAGCTCTAAACCCATGTTACTCATGAGCGTGCCGACAACACCTTCAGCTTTGGTTTTACCTTGGGTAGCAAGCACATATAAGATACCATCACCATCGATCAGCTTGCCAGTCTCATCAACCATTACGATACGGTCACCATCACCATCTAGTGCAATACCGACATCTGCTTCATGCTCAAGCACAGCCTTTTGTAAGCTTTCAGGATGGGTGGAACCACATTCAGCATTGATATTGATACCGTCTGGCGTATTATTGATGGCAATCACGTTGGCACCCAACTCGCGCATGACTCTAGGTGCTACGCTATAGCCTGCGCCATTGGCACAATCCACTACTACCGTCAGATGACTAAGGTCGTACTGATAAGGGAAGCTGCCTTTGCAAAATTCAATATAGCGACCTTTTGCATCGTTAATACGATTGTTCTTACCTAAATTTGCAGGATCAAGAATAGGCATTATGGCAACATCACTACTAACGTCGTTCATAATTGCCGTCAATTTATCATTAATTGCAGTTTGCATCTCATCAGTAAGTTTTTTGCCGTCACCTGAGAAAAACTTAATGCCATTATCATAATAAGGGTTGTGCGAGGCTGAAATAACTACACCAGCATCTGCATTAAAGCTACGGGTCAAATGCGCAATCGCTGGAGTTGGCAATGGGCCAAGCATATAGACATCAACACCGGCCGCATTAAAACCTGCTTGTAACGCTCCCTCAATCACATAGCCTGACAGACGCGTATCTTTACCAATCACCACACTTGGCTTACGCGTAGGATTTTCATTTTTTCTATGAGAACAAGCCCAGTGACATAGCCTAGTTTTAAGATAAAGTCCGGTGTAATTGGTAATTCACCAAATTTTCCACGAATTCCATCAGTGCCAAAATAGCTCATTATGTGTTCCTCAAGTCAAAAAAATAAAAGGCCAAACGTATACGCAGGCAATGCTATTGTTGTAATAATCTGTTTCTGTATTTTACAAAAAAACAGCCAACAATAACAGAGCATTGTTGGCTGTTTGTATCCTAAGCTCGCTGCAGCCTTACGTCTCAGCTAACATTAATACGATTTAAATCTATAAAAGGGAAGCATTTTATGGAACGACCTAGTTTACTCGATAGTTCGGTGCTTCTTTAGTGATTTGCACATCATGCACATGCGACTCTTTCATACCCGCTGAGGTTACTTTGATAAACTGCGGATTGGTGCGCATATCTTCGATAGTGGCAGAACCAGTATAACCCATTGATGAACGTAAGCCACCAACCAACTGATTAACGATACCCGCAACTGGTCCTTTATAAGGAACACGGCCTTCGATACCTTCTGGTACTAGCTTCTCTACGCCATCTTTTGCATCTTGGAAGTAGCGATCTGAAGAACCATTTGATCCTGACATCGCACCCAAACTACCCATACCGCGATACGCTTTATAGTAGCGACCTTGGAACAGCTCAACTTCACCTGGCGCTTCTTCGGTACCAGCCATGAGTGAACCAACCATGATGCATGATGCACCTGCAGCGATTGCTTTTGCCATGTCACCTGAGTAGCGGATACCACCGTCAGCAATCAATGGAATGCTGTCTTTTAGGGCGCTAGCAACATTATCAATCGCTGAGATTTGTGGTACACCGATACCTGCGATAATACGCGTAGTACAGATAGAACCAGGACCGATACCTACTTTTACTGCATCAGCACCTGCGTCACGTAAAGCGATTGCAGCTTCACCTGTTGCGATATTGCCACCGATTACTTGTACATGCGGGTAGTTTTTCTTGATCCAAGATACTTTATCGATCACGCCTTTTGAGTGACCGTGTGCAGTATCAACGACGATAACGTCAACGTCAGCGGCGATTAATGCTTCAACGCGTGCTTGCGTGTCGGCACCAGTACCAACAGCCGCGCCAACACGTAGGCGACCTTGTTCGTCTTTACATGCATTTGGATTGTTTTCAGCTTTGGCAAAGTCATTAACAGTAATCAAACCACGCAGACGGAAGTTATCGTCAATAACGATGACTTTTTCGATGCGGTGCTCATGCAACAATCTTTTGATATTCTCGTTGCTTTCACCTTCATGTACAGTTACTAGCTGCTCTTTAGGTGTCATGATCTGGCTAACTGGCAACGATAAATTGGTCTCAAAACGCCAATCTCTATGGGTAACAATACCCACAACGTTATCTGTGCCTTTTTCGACCACAGGCACACCTGAGATATTGTTATCTTGCGTCAAACGTAGCAATTCACCAATCGTCATCTCTGGATGCACAGTGATAGGATCAACGACGGTACCCGCTTCAAATTTTTTGACACGGCGTACTTGGGTGGCCTGCTTTTCGATGTCCATGCTCTTGTGCAAAATACCCATGCCACCAAGTTGTGCCATAGTGATAGCCATTTCAGACTCAGTCACCGTATCCATCGCCGCAGAGATTAACGGAAGATTAAGTGTGATGTTTTTGGTCAAACGAGTAGACAGATCAGCAGTTTTTGGCAGAACTTCAGAATAGGCTGGTAATAATAAAACGTCATCAAAGGTTAAGGCTTCATCGACAATTCGCAACATACAGACCCCTAGTGGTGGTTATTTTGATGGGTAGGAGCTCAGGGTCAAGCGTATCAATCATTGCAGCTGCAAGCACAGTGCCGACTCATCGCTAACCACTCAGTTATCCTATAAAAATAACGCCACATTATAACAAATAAGCGCCTCGCTGACACACTATATTTGTCAGATTATTTTACACAAGTGCGTCTTTATCGATGACAATTATGCTTCAAACCATTAATAACTCGCTTTTAAAGCTAATCAGGCTCGCAAAGCTCATCGCTATACCCAATCTCTAGTCGCCTTTTGTTAACGTAAAGCGCTCTGTAGGTAGATACTTGTTCTGCTGTGCGTGCAAATAACCAAGCATTTGCTCCCGTATCTCACAAGCCAGCGTCCATGCCTCTATAGGCCCTACCGATGAAACAGCGCCGCGCAGTTGAATGGTATTTTCGGTCACATCAACCACATACATTTCGGGTTCCGTTTTATTATCCCAAAGCTTATTGTCTTTGACCATCGATATAAATGCCTCTCGGATAGCGTCGATATCTGCGCCATAATCGATATACAAAAACACAGGACAGGTCTGATGAACTTCTGTATGCGACCAGTTTTCTACCCGTTCAGTGATTAGCTCACGCATCGGCACGATCAATCGTCGCTCATCCCATGTTTTTAGCACGGCATACGTGTAACGCAGGTCTTCAACCGTACTAAAATTACCATCCATTATCACACTATCGCCAATCCGTACTGGCTGCGTCACTGCTACCTGCACACCAGCGATGATATTCCCTAATATTGGCTGTGCTGCAATACCGATAACCACACCTGCAATACCCGCTGAAGTCAGTAACGTCTTGCCAAGGCCTTCCATATTGGCAAATTCACTAAGACCTATCCAGAAACTTCCCAAAATCATCGCGAAAATAAACACACGACGGAATATCGATACATAGGTACGGCGACGACGTTCTTTATCAAAATGCTCTGCAGCCAAATTTTCAATCTGCATATCTTGATAACGATTGGCAAAAAAGTTAATGATACGAATACCCAACCACATGGTACTAAATACCAGTCCAATCCAAATGAGTGGACGCGTAGATGAGGCGACTGCATCCAAATAAGGAAAACCACCAGAAACCAAGGTAAAAACCAGTGAAAAACTGATGGTAAAGGTTAATGGTACTGTTAGCTTGCTAACCAAATCTGCGACGCCGTTGGTACTGCCAACATACATGCTGTATTTTTCTTCATCGATATAATGATTGATGATTTTTGCAGTACCTTTACTCAGTAGCCAACCCATACCCATGGTTAATAAAAAGAACAATATCAGCGCTGAGAATTCCCATAGCGCAATCCCAAAAAACTTTAGCTTTAACCAAGTGGGTAAATAACGCTCAAACTCGGCTGGATGATACTGCTCATAGAGATTATCAATATTGCCTACTGTCTGCGCCGAAAACACCCAGACAGGTGCTTCATCCCCTACCCGCACTCGCTGCAAATAGATAGGAACGCGGCGCTCGCGATAATCAATATAGCCAAGCTGGATAGAGCGTCTAGCAATACCCATGACACTGCTATTATTACCAAGCGGTGGTTCAATTAAGCCATCGGGGCGATCTGGCATATCGTCGAATACATATAGCTCTTTTTCGGACAATAAGAAATCTAGTCGCTTTGTGAGATCAAGCGCACGGCTACGTTGGCTTTTCTCATCAATCAAATTCATGTTTAGCGCGTAAGCGGCCAAATCATACTGCTGTTTCATTAACGCTGATTGAAAAAACTCTAAAGCTGCAAGCGGTGTTTCTAAATTAGGTGGCTCAGATAATGGCGGCAACCCAGCATTTAGCTTATCGAGTATATAGTAACTCTCACTATATTCTCCGGTCAGTGCCGTATCCCCTTGTAGCCTGCCTGCCTGCTCCACTGCGTTACGCTCAGTAGGATCGAATATCTCTTCAGTAATACCAGAAATACTGACACTCTCATCTTTAAGCGCATTGACTTGCTGAGCGGCATATTCAGTAAAACTATCAGGCTTACTAGGCGTTTGCTTTTCTGACTCGCTCGTACTCTGTCCATTTTCATTATTTGCTGCGTAAACAGGTGTATAGATCACACTTATAGCGACAATCAAAAAGCCCAACAATACTTGCAGCACATGGCTTTTAAAACGACTTTTCTCTACATCTACTTGATGATTATCATCTGAGCGCAAAACGGCACAATAATGGTTCATAAGATTGTCTTTAAGTGTATTCATGTTTTCAAAGCCATCAGTCTACAAAAGGAAAGTATAAAAAATATATCGGCGCTGCTTTAACCTAATTCAGTAAGCAAAAAAAGCCAGCCTAAAGCTGACTTAATTTATTACAAGATTTGTAGCTATTTACCATATAAACGGCAAGAGTTGTTTTAAGCGCGGCGCCATGTCGTGCCAGCACGGCTATCTTCGAGCTCAATACCCGCCTCTTTTAGTTGCTCACGTATCTCATCAGCACGGGCAAAGTTTTTGTTGGCTTTAGACTCTGCACGTTCGATAATTAAATTATCAATAACGGCATCCGTTAGACCATCTTCTGCCTGATCACCAGTCACTGCTTGCAAAAACTGCTGCACTGGCTGCTGTAAAATATTTAATACTTGAGCCAATGCTTTTAGTTGCTGGGCTAATTGCCATGCGGTATCGACGTCTTCTGCTTTAATGGCTTTGTTGATATCACGTGCCAATCCGAATAAGACGCTAATGGCCGTCGAGCTATTAAGGTCGTCATTCATCGCCTTGATGAAGTCTTGACCAACCGCGCTATTATAAGCCTCAGCCACTAAGTCTTCATTGATTACGATTGACTGTCCTTTTTGCTGCTCAGCCAATTTTAGTGCATTATATAGTCTGCTTAGGCTATTATGTGCTTCATCCAATGCGCTATCAGAGAAGTTAACTTGGCTGCGATAATGGCTTGATAATAAGAAAAAACGTACCGTTTCAGGTAGGTATTTTGCCATGACATCGCGAATGGTAAAAAAGTTGCCCAGTGATTTAGACATTTTTTCGCCATCGACATTGATAAAACCAACATGCATCCAGTTGCGTGCATACTCACAACCAGTTGCTGCCTCAGACTGCGCGATTTCGTTTTCGTGATGCGGGAACTGTAAGTCATGACCACCGCCATGAATATCAAAGGTACTACCTAAGCACTTAGTCGACATCGCTGAACATTCGATATGCCAGCCTGGACGTCCTTGACCCCATGGCGATGCCCACTGCGGCTCGTCAGGTTTTGCCGCTTTCCATAGTACAAAGTCAAATGGACTACGTTTATCATTCTCAACTTCGACTCGCGAACCTGCCTGCATATCGTCTAGATTACGCTTAGATAATTTGCCATAACCGTCAAAGCTATCAACAGCATAGTAGACATCACCGTTGTCGCCTGCATACGCATAGTTGCCAGTGACCAATGTCTCAATCATATCCTGCATATCATCGATATGATCGGTCGCACGTGGCTCAGCATTTGGCATCTCGCAACCAAGCGCCGTCGCGTCTTCATGCATCGCTTCAATAAAGCGCTGCGTCAATGTACCAATCTCTTCACCGTTTTCAGCAGCACGGGCAATGATTTTATCATCGATATCAGTGATATTACGTACGTAATTCACGTCGTAACCCAAACGTGCCAACCAACGAACGGCCATATCAAAACCGACCATCACTCGCGCATGACCAATATGACAATAGTCATAAACAGTCATGCCGCACACATACATACCAACCTGCCCTGCTTTGAGTGGTACAAACTGACGCTTGCTGCCAGTCAATGAATCGTAAATGGCAAGTTGGGACATCGCATCTGCAAGTGGTGTGGTCATAGTAAAACAGCCTTGTAACGTAAATAAAATAGAGAAATGTGAAATCTCAGCCGCCGTGTATGAATAAGCCATACCAACAACTGTGACTATAAATTAAGCAAATAAAAAAATTCAGACCAAAAAACGTCATGATATAAAACGTAACCCATTATCTTAGCGAAAACAGGCGTAAAATACTACAATGAGCGTGCAACTAACGCTATTCAATCATAAAAACCGTTAAGGATGTAAAGATGGGCAATCGCTTAAGCAAAATATACACACGTACTGGAGATGATGGCAGCACTGGTATGGCTGATGGCAGCCGCCTTAGTAAAGCGGACGATCTATTTAGCGTCATGGGTGACATCGACGAGCTCAACTCACATATCGGCTTGGTACGTGCGCAACTAAAGCACAATAAAGGGCAGTCTATAGAGAAAGAGTTCTCTGAAGCCTTGGTCATCATTCAGCACTTGTTATTCAATATAGGCGGCGAGCTTGCTATGCCAGAGTATGAAGGGGTTAATGCCACTCATATTGAATGGTTAGAGCAGCAAATAGATATGATGAATGCCACATTGCCACCGCTAAAAGACTTTATTTTGCCAACAGGTTCTATATTGGTCAGTCAATTACACGTGGCGCGTAGTGTATGTCGCCGTGCTGAACGTCAAGCTGTAATATTGCAACAGCAGCGTCCACAAGCGATTCGCAGTACTGCCGTCAGCTTTATCAACCGCTTATCCGATTGGCTGTTTGTTGCTGCACGCTTTTGTACAGACCCAGAAAAAGTCTCTGAAGTATTGTGGGACAGTCAAGCATTGAAAACGTTCACTGACAGTCAATAATACAAACTAAGGATTTAACAATAAATAGCTTAAACACAAAAAACCCCGCGACATGATTGTTACGGGGTTTTTATTATTCAGCAATAGCAATTCGGTTTACTAGAAATCACTATCTCTTATTACAATGACAAATTAATAAGTCGCGCTGTTGTCTTCAATGATGACCATATCAATGGTTTCATCTTTAGGTACGGCTTTTGGTGTGGCTGGCTTGCTAGGCTCGACAACAGCTGCTTGGGTGTTTGCAGTTGAACTGTTCTGACTTTCAGCAGGTTTATTGATGGTTGGCGGAGGCGTAGGTTCAGTTGGACGAATTGGCTCAACTGGCGTTACGGTTCTTGGCTGACGGATTGGCGCTGTTTGAGTCGTATCATTGTTCTGCGTTGCACGGCGCTCAGCAGCACGTTGGGCGCGTTGCTCATCCATTGCAGTTTTAAATACAGAACCTGCCATCACATCTGCAACGACAGTAATCAAAGCAGGCTGACCTGCAATACGTGTACGCACTTGACCGCCTTGAGTACCGACGATGTAAGTGAACGCGTCATCAACGAGCATATTGTTATTGATGCGGATATTGTCTTGCGCTAAACGCGATTGTAGACTTGGCTGATTATTGGCCGCTTGTACCTGACTGGCTTGATACAAGTCTTCACTTGGTAGCGTCATGCTGACACTTGCTTGACAAGTGGTCATACCGTTCTCATTGGCTTGTTGCAAGATGGCAGCGTTTTGGACGTCAATGACAACGCCATTGGTTTTTTCGCTAACCACGCCGTTTGCTAAACTGATTTCGGCATCATTTGCATAATTGGCAGCCAATGACTGTGCTTGTTGATTGAGCGTATTTTTAGAGCTGACTTAAGGCGATCTTGCACCATAGGATCATCACAACTGATCGCAGGTGCAACGCTGTTTTCAGCATCGACCGTCTCTTGCTCTGTTAGCTCTGCCTGCTCAGTAGTGTCTTTTTATCTGAGCGATCACAGCCTGCAAGCGCCAAACCACATACCAATCCAATCCCAGCAACTTTATGCCACTTGCTCAAACTTATATTTGCTACGCTCATACTAACTCTACTCCCAATTTACAGGTTCGTACCGCCACTGACTGACAGTGTTCAACATTCAAATGCAACGCTAGCTGCTACAGATATGAAAACCACATCATTATACGGTGTTTAAATCAAATGGTCATTAGTGTAGCCCATGGATATACAAATAGTGCCCCTCATTGTGGAAAAACCTTCGTTTGGTTGCAAAAACATAACAAACATTCGCAGATTTAGTCCCTAAAAATTCATATTTAAGAAAGTACGGATTACATTGCAGTTTTTGTTAGACGTCATTGATATGACGCTATATGATTGGGCATAAAAACCATCGATAATTGGTGCATATGATAAATTTTAGAGATACGTTGTTGTTAGGTCATCGAGGCGCACGCGGTGAGGCGTTAGAAAATACCTTTTCAGGCTTTCAATACTCTCAGAATCTCAAGTCAAGAGGCTTAGCAGGCGTAGAATTTGATATACAACTAAACGCTGATGGTCATTTAATTGTATTCCACGATGACGATTTAGAGCGTATGTGCGGTCGACAATCACGTATTGATCAGTTAAAGCTCACAGAGATTCAATGCCAATTGCAGTTTGGCCAACCTATTATGACATTGGCAAGCATGGCACCTGCACTTAACGGATTTAACGTTATTGAGCTTGAAATTAAGACGCACAGCCGTACCAACTATGCAGTATTGATTGCAGCGCTTCAGCAGGCATTTATTAATACACCTCTTGCCAGCTTACCAGTTGTGTTGACGAGCTTCGATGTTGAGTTACATAACCGTTTGCAATGTCACAAACTATTATCTCATATACCTCGCGGCTTGCTTATTCGTACGCCAGAAGCATTGGCAAGCGCGACCAATACCGCATTGCAACTCGGCTGTATTCAACTAGGCATTCATCATCCGCTTTTGACCCAAGCTGTCATCAAGCATAGCCACCGTTATGGATTGCCAGTAAGTGCTTGGACGGTTAATGACATTCCCACCATTGAGAAACTCATAAAATGGCAGACCGATGTCATCATTACGGATTTTCCAAGTCATTTGCTGTTGCCTTAACTGACTTAACCATACTTTTTGATATTTAATCAGTTTTTCGTTAAACGCATTCTTTCCTACATATCTACCCTCCTTGTTACACTTCTCCTTCATGTCTGATAAGTCACTCATATTTTTGACCAATACATTCTATAATCCATACAAGTTATTGTTATTTAGCAATATTTTTATAGTGTATAAGTGTTCACTTTACACGCTTTTTAAGGTACTATGGTGGCTTAAATTAATACCGTTAGGGATATTATATGATTGCAAAAAAGCACTTGGCTTACCGCTTAAAGGCTTACGTTTCGCTATCAAATCTGGTGACACGCTTGTAAAGACCGCCAGCACTCAATTAACGCGTTTTAAGACTCGTTTTGATGAGAAAAAGCGCAAATGGCGCTTGATGAGCAGCCTGTTGCCAAACGCAATTATGCTAAAGCTTCTGAGCAAGCGGATCTTTCTGCGCAAGAGCAAAGCATTGATATGCGCGAGTTTGAATTTACCAAAGCACCGATCAATTGGATTCCGGCGACTATTTTGGTAGCGACGCCGATTGCTGCTGCTATCATTACGCCATGGTACTTGTTCACTCATCAAGTGAGCGCACCTGTTTGGGGTGTATTTGGTGCCTTTATGGTATGGACTGGTATCAGTATTACGGCAGGTTACCATCGTCTAATGGCGCATCGTGCTTATAAAGCGCATCCAATTGTCAGAAACTTTTTATTGCTTGGTTCTACCTTAGCGGTACAGGGTTCTGCGTTTGATTGGGTTTCTGGTCACCGTACTCACCATCGTCATGTAGATGATCGTTTGGATGATCCGTATTCAGCACAGCGTGGATTCTGGTTCAGTCATATTGGCTGGATGCTACGTAACTACCCTAGCGGCAAGTTCGACTACAAAAACATTCCTGATTTGACTAAAGATAGAGTTTTACAGATTCAGCATAAATACTACGGTCTATGGGTAGTTGCCATGAACGTTGGTATGGTTGCCGCTATCGGCTGGTTGCTTGGTGATGTTTGGGGTACATTGGTTATCGCAGGCCTACTACGCTTGGTATTGACGCATCACTTTACGTTCTTTATTAACTCGTTCTGCCATATGTTTGGTACACGTCCTTATACAGATACCAATAGTGCTCGTGATAACTTCTTCTTGGCTATCTTTACGTGGGGTGAGGGTTACCATAACTACCATCACTTCTTCCAATACGACTATCGTAATGGCGTGAAATGGTGGCAATATGACCCAACCAAATGGTTAATCGCGGGTTTATCAAAGCTTGGTTTAACTTCTGAGCTGCGTACTGTTGATGATACGACTATCAAACATGCAGAAGTGCAAATGCAGTTTAAGAAAGCTCAGCAGCAAATCGATACAGCAGCAGTAAGTGGCCTTGACCTTCCTCATGCGATGAAGAGCTTCCAAGACCGTATTAAGTTTGAATATGATGCCTTTACGCAGACTGTTGAAGAATGGCAAGCGCTAAAAGCAAAAACTATCGAGCTTAAAAAGACAGAGTTTGCTGATCGTTTGCATGAAGTTGATGATAAGTTGAAGCATGATTATGCCAAAATTGAACAGAAAATCCTTGAGCATAACAGCAATCTAAAAACCGCCTTCCGCTCTATTGGCGCGAACGAAAAAGCGGCTTAATTAACCTCTGATTTGTTTTGTAATTTTGAAGCTTCTCCATCCCCCTATCCGTCCTAGATAGGGGGATTTTTTTGCTTATAATTTATCGCTTATGTCATTTTAGCTGCTTCCAATGACCTTATTATCATAACAAATGGTCAAATACCTTGGCTGAACCATTGCTTTCTCTAATCCAAAAACAATAACCATCCATCATATTCAGTTAATTAAAGAACGAAACTTTATTTTTTGGTTAGATATTACAAGAGACGGACAGAGTGCAACGATGCCATATGAGAGCTATGCTATAGTGACATTCTCACTTTTATATTTTAATGGAAACGGCCTGTATGCGTTATCAAAACACTTACGTCAATCTAGACACGCGCCTTTATCATGAGCAGCCACCGACGCCACTAGACAATCCTCGTGCTGGTCACTTCAATACTCAAGTTGCACAGCAGTTAGGTTGGGCAAACGATGAAGACCTGATGACCAATTGGGTTGAGATATTGGGTGGTCAATACGTGCCAGCTGATTTTAAACCACTATCGATGGCATATGCTGGTCACCAGTTTGGACAATGGGCTGGGCAATTGGGCGACGGACGCGGTTTGCTAATGGCGCAGGTACTCGATAATGATGGACAGCCACAAGACTTGCATCTTAAAGGTGCTGGCTTGACGCCCTATTCACGCATGGGTGATGGGCGCGCAGTCTTACGTAGTACCATTCGCGAATACCTGTGCGGTCATGCATTGACCCAACTTGGCATCCCCTCGTCTAACGCTCTGGGGTTTGTGGTATCTGATACGAGAGTCCGCCGTGAGCGTATCGAAGCAGGTGCAGCACTAATGCGTGTGGCAGACAGTCATATTCGTCTCGGTCATGTCGAATGGATTGCCAGCTTTGCCCCTGATGTACTGGGTGAGTTCACTAACTATATGATTGACACTTATTATCCAGAGTGCCGCGATAGCGAAACGCCTGTCTTAGCTTTCTTGACCGCAGTGGTTGAGCGTACGGCCCGTATGATTGCTGATTGGCAATTGATTGGCTTTGCTCATGGTGTCATGAATACAGATAACTTATCTATAACAGGCAGTACTTTGGACTTCGGGCCGTTTGGCTTTATGGAGCGCTTCAATCCTGCATGGATTAATAATCACTCAGACCATACGGGTCGCTACGCTTATCAGAATCAGCCTGCTATAGGGCATTGGAATCTAAACGTTTGGCTGCCACACTTTATGCGCCTAGAAGGCGTCACTCGTGAGACGCTCGCTGATTGCTTAGCACCTTACGAAGCAACCTTTATGCAGCACTATCAGCAAGGTCTGTGCCGCAAGCTTGGCCTACCGCATCAAAGAGAGAGTCTCAGCTTAGCCTTTGAATGGTTGACACTATTAGAAGACAACTTGCTTGACTACACCAATAGTTTCCGCGCCCTACTCGGTTTGGTCGCACCAGCAGATCATCCTTATGAGCAAAAGCTGTTGGCTACTATGACCACTGAATTAAGTAGCGATGCGCAACAAGTATGGCAAGACTGGTCAGCACGTTATTTGGCACAGATTGAGCAGCTGCCACTTGAGCAGGCAGTTAACGACATGCAGACAAATAATCCTGTCTATGTCCTTCGTAATAGCATGGCGCAGCGTGCAATTACTGCCGCAGAGCAAGGCCAGTTTGAAGAAGTTGATCGGGTATTCCGTTTACTAGCCAATCCTTATAGTGTGCAAGATATCGCTAATGATTTAGATAGCAGTGCGCCTGCGCCTGATACACCGCAAATGCCCATTAGCTGCTCATCTTAGTAGTTGCCCGCTTTAACACTTTTCAATTCTGTAATATTTTGAAACATTATGAAATTAAGGTTGATATCTAACCGCATTTTTTGGCATTATCAACGAGATAAATAACGAATATCATTTTATTGTATTATTCGCACAATTCACTGTTGTTGACTAGGCAGTGAATTGGCAATAATGCTAGAATGAATATTTTAGCTAGTTTGCTTTTTTGACCTGATCTTTGATCGTCGACCATGATTCTGATGGTCGTGAGTCGTTTAACGTTTTTAACTCTTTCAGTTATTATCATTCAATGATTTTTGGAGGGTTAGACGTTGTTTTTTATCACCATTTAATTTATTCCAATTTATTCCAACCATGGCAATTATTATGAATGACGATACCACTTCGAATACGGATAACCTCAGTACAGAAAAAGAGCAGTTTGAACAAGCTGCCTTACATTACCATGAGTTTCCACGCCCAGGTAAAATTTCGGTAACCCCTACTAAGCAGCTAGCCAACCAACGTGATTTAGCACTCGCCTACTCTCCAGGCGTTGCTGTACCTTGTCTTGAGATCCAAAGAGATCCAAAACTTGCGTCTAAATACACGGCACGTAACAACCTAGTTGGTGTTATCACTAACGGTACTGCTGTATTGGGTCTGGGTAATATCGGTCCATTGGCATCAAAACCAGTTATGGAAGGTAAAGGCGTTCTATTTAAGAAGTTCGCAGGTATCGACGTTTTTGATATTGAAATTGCTCAAAATGATCCAGATAAGTTCATCGAAGCGGTTGCCTCGCTTGAGCCTACCTTTGGTGGTATCAACCTAGAAGACATCAAAGCACCAGAATGTTTCAAAATCGAGCGCGTACTACGTGAGCGCATGAACATTCCTGTGTTCCATGATGACCAACATGGTACGTCAATCATCGTTGCCGCAGCCATGCTAAATGCTTTGTTGATTACTGGCAAAAAAATCGAAGAGATTAAAATTGTTTGTTCAGGTGCAGGCGCAGCAGCCATTTCTTGCCTAGATATTATTTGCGCGCTTGGCGTGAATAAGAACAATATCATTGTTTCAGACTCACGCGGTATCATCAGTACTAGCCGTGAAAACCTTGATGAAACCAAACAGCGTTATGCTCGTGATATCACGGCTACTTCTATCGAAGAAGTCATGGACGATGTCGATATGTTCCTAGGCCTATCAATGCCAGGTACACTATCAGAAGATATGGTTCGCCGTATGGCAAAAGATCCTATCGTCTTTGCACTTGCCAACCCAACACCTGAAATCATGCCAGAATTGGCACATGCGGTACGTCCAGACGTCATCATGGCAACTGGTCGCTCTGACTATCCAAACCAAGTAAACAACGCGCTATGCTTCCCGTATATCTTCCGCGGTGCATTGGATGTTGGTGCGACCACTGTTAACGAAGAGATGAAAGTTGCTTGTGTAAAAGCAATCGCTGCGATGGCACACGTTGAAGCTACTCCAACTACTAGCGCTAGAAACATCGAAAAGATGCAGAGCTTTGGTCGTGACTACTTAATCCCAGGCCCTCTAGAGCCAAATCTAATCATTGAAATCGCATCAGCTGTGGCCAAAGCAGCGATGGATTCAGGCGTTGCCACGCTACCTATCGATGACATGCAAGCCTATCGTCAGCGTCTGTCTGAGTTTGTTTATAACTCTGCGTTTGTGATGAAGCCAATCTTTGCTCGTGCTAAAGCCGATCCAAAACGTATTGTGTACTGTGAAGGTGAAGACAACAACATCTTGCTTGCTGTGCAAGTCGTCGTTGATGAGAAGCTAGCACAACCTATCTTGGTTGGTCGCCCTTCAGTTATCGAAGCCAATATCAAAAAGCTAGGCCTACGTCTAAAAGCTGGTGAGAATATTACCATCGTCAACGTTGATGACGATCCTCGCTACAAAGACTACTGGCAGGGCTACTACGAGAAAAATAAACGCCGCGGTGTAAGCATTGAGCTTGCGCGTCGTGATGTTCGCCGTAAGACGACTTTGATTGGTTCTTTGCTGGTCGAAAACGGTGCAGCAGATGGCATGGTATGTGGTACCTTTGGCCATTACCAATTGCATCTAAAATACGTTGAAAGCGTCATTGGCAAAAAACAAGGTATGAACGACTTCTATGCAATGAATGCGGTACTCATGCAAGATCGTAATATCTTTATCGCCGATACCTATGTCCATGAAGACCCAACGGCTGAACAATTGGCTGAAATGACTGTCTTGGCAACGGATCAGTTACGTCGCTTTGGTATCACGCCACGCGTCGCGCTAGTGTCTCATTCTAATTTTGGTGCTTCAGATCGTGCCAGCGCTGTCAAAATGCGTAAGGTTCATGAGCTATTGACCAATATGAACGTCGACTTTGAGTTTGAAGGCGAAATGCAAGGTGATGCCGCGCTTAACGAAAATATTCGTCTAAACGATATGCCATCAAGCCCATTGAAAGGTGCAGCGAACCTGCTTATCTTGCCAACCCTTGATGCCTCAAACATCGCTTTCAACCTGCTTAAAACAGCGACTGGCAGTGCTTCTATTGGCCCTATCCTATTAGGTACTAATAAGCCGGTACACATTTTGACGCCATCAGCGACAGCACGTGGTATCGTCAATATGACTGCATTGACCGTCACTGAAGCGCAAGACCTAGAAAACGAAAAATAGTCATATATCATACCCAGTATGAATGCACTGTAGTCGGTTCAAGTTAATTTGGATGCAAGGAAGCCGAGTGAAAGTACTACAAATAGTAGACTGAGCGAGGCTGACACCCTACCCAATTTATAGAGGATTGACCATATCAAGAAGGGCTCTGTCATCCATTGACAGAGCCCTTCTGCTATACTAAAACCAGTCAATGCAACTTATAAAGCATTGGCTGTTTTTTTGATTTATAAAAATTGAGCTAGCGATATAAAACTCAATAATAATAAGAGGCTTCTATGCAAATTTACCTTGTGGGCGGCGCTGTACGCGATCGACTGCTTAAGCGTCCTATCAAGGACAAGGACTTTGTCGTCGTTGGCGCTACTGTTACAGAGATGATTGATGCTGGGTTTCAACAAGTGGGCGCTGACTTTCCTGTGTTTTTGCATCCGACCAGTCATGAAGAGTATGCGTTGGCACGTACAGAGCGCAAGCAAGGCTCAGGCTACAAAGGTTTTAGCGTACATGCCAGCCCTGATATTAGTCTAGAGGATGATTTGCGCCGTCGTGATTTAACCATCAACGCGATGGCAATCGAAGTTACCAGCTTAACCGATGATACCCCGATTAATGGACAAGTCATCGACTACTATGGCGGACTGCAAGACTTAAAAGTAAGACATTGCGTCATGTGTCCAGTGCTTTTAGTGAAGACCCATTACGTGTGCTTCGAACGGTGCGCTTCTATAGCCGTTACTACGATTTGGGATTTGCCATCGCGGATGACACTTTAACGCTGATGCGTCAATTGGTTGATACAGGAGAGCTGGCTCACTTGAGCGCCGAACGTATTTGGCAAGAATCGAGCCGTGCGACTATGCAGCTATCACCGCAAGTCTATTGGCAAAAACTGTTTGAAATTGGTGCACTCACAGAGTATTTCGCGCCTTTGCATCATGCTTGGGATAATGTCCAAATAAGGGAAACAGCGCAGACAGCATTATATTTTGCAGGACAGATGCAGTTGAATTTATCGCAGCGCTGGGCGCTACTAATGACTAGCCTGTCTTCATCATTATTTAATAGCGAAAACTCTGAGTCTCCGTCTAACGTATCAACCGCTATAAAAAATATTAACGCTATCGGTAATAAAGCCAAAGTCCCAAAAGCACATACTCAGTTCGCAACTTTATTCACTCAGCAAGCTGAAAAACTAAGCACAATAAACAGTCTAAATGCGTCTGAAAAAATCGATTTAATCCAAGCCTGCGGTGCACATAAAGAGCCTGACAAGCTCTCTCAACTGCTAGTGTGCAGTCATGTGTTACAGCTAGCAACACAGCATCGCCAAATGATGTTAGCACTAAACAGCTTTCACGCCATCGGCATGACTGACATTGCGCCAGACCTTAAAGGCCCCGCTATAGGTGCAACCTTACGCCAAAGCAGGATTGAACACTTGCAAGCGCAACAATGATATAGATAAGCGCACTAGAGAAAAAAGTAGTATTGCTATGGACCAAGAACTTAATGCCTACCAAGCAGAAAATATGAATAACCAAGCGCCAGTGATGCTTGTCACAGGTAGTGCTAGGCGCATTGGGGCGGCTATTGTTAAAGCGGCTCATAGGCAAGGTTACCGCGTCATCATTCATTGTCACCGTAGTGAACAAGACGCTAATGACTTGGCTGACCATCTGAACGACATCCGTGCTAATAGTGCAAAAGTTATCGTTGCTGACTTGACAATAGTTAATGATGGGATGGCTTTAGACAGCTTCGTTAAAAATATCGTAGAGGCGTTTGGACAGCTTGATGTACTGGTGCATAATGCCTCACGGTTTTATCCTAGCCCACTCGGTAGTATCAATCATGCACAATGGGATGAGTTGCTTTTGACCAACGCGAAAGCCCCTTTATTACTGAGCCAAGCCCTATTACCTTATCTAAAGCAACAACAAGGCTGCATTATCAGTTTATTGGACATACACGCGCATGATAGACCGTTTAACAACTATACTGTTTATAATATGGCAAAGGCTGCGCATCGAATGATGGTACAGTCGCTAGCGTTAGAGATGGCGCCAGACATACGCGTCAATGGTGTCGCTCCTGGTGTCAATATCTTGCCTGACCCTACTAGCGACCAAGCTATTGATAACGAGCAGCAACAAAGTATTATCAATGCTATCCCCATGCGGCGCATAGGCCAACCTGATGAGATTGCTCATAGCGTACTATATCTTGTTCAGGCAAATTATGTCACAGGAGAGATCATCACCGTGGATGGAGGTCGTAGTCTAACCATAGCTGGTGGTCACCTGTAATACAAAAATATGGCTCAATAAAAAATATCTTGATTACTGCCTATCTTTTACTTGAAAAATTAGAAAAATCAGGTATCATTGTGCGTCTAACGTTAGGGCCCATAGCTCAGTTGGTTAGAGCAGAGGACTCATAATCCTTTGGTCGTAGGTTCAAGTCCTACTGGGCCCACCATATTCAAACCCTTACAGTCATTGACTTGTAAGGGTTTTTTATTGTCTGCTGTTTTTATTCTATTTTCCATCAGTACGAAAAAAGTAATCAAATAGTAATCGTTGTTGAGATATCTAAGGTAGGTCAAACTAAATCGCAGACACAAAAAAATAGCCCTGCCAAATTAATGACAGGGCACAGGGTAAACCTATTCAAATGCTACCAACCTTCTTTTTTAGCCTTGGCGTAAGCGGCTGCTAGTTTGGTGTCATACTTATTGATGTAGTAATTGCTGCCATTATAGCCTTTTGCGAACCCTGCCCAATCATGACGCTGTAATTCATCGACTAGATAGTTGACTTTGATGTATCGGCACATAGCATCAAGCTGTTTTGCCTCGCTCTCATACATGGCATCAACAAACGCTTTTAGTGATGGATAGCCTAGACTTTCAGCATTGAACCCCATTATCTGTCCTAAGCCCCACGATGCCGATAAATGAGCCACCTCCCAATGCAATGATTCGGCAATGGCTAGTTTCTCGTACTGTGGTCTAGCATTATAATCACCTGGTGATGAACTGCAAACATCAGGGAATAGTGCGTTAAGCTGGTCGCGCTTGGTAAAGTAATTAGCCTCGCCTAGATACTTCCACATTTTGTGACGTTCAAACAAAATGGTTGGTCTGCCTTGGTCGTCAAATCCACTAGAACGCGCCTCAATATCAATAACCGCTTTTAGCGTTGCAGGTTCTACACCTAGACCTTTTGCTGCAACGATAATGTCAGCACGTCCTAATTTTGGCTTATTTTTTGTGCAAGCATCAGGCTTGGTTAATACATCAACAGCCTTGCCTGTATTCGCTATTAGCTTATTGACTGCATCTAACGAGCCTTGCCCAAAGTCACCATCAATCTTACCTGCGTAAAAACCATTACTCGCTAACGCTGTCTGCGCCTTAATTACATGACCGTAAGCCATTCTACTCTCCTAGTTTGGTTTGCTCGATTAGACGGCCAACAACTGCACCAGCTAACGCTAAAATAGCCACGGTCTCAGCCATACCTAAATCAAGTAATGGCTCGTAACCACTATCTAAAAATAAGAATACGACCAGTGCTGGAACCCAAACGCCGTACAACCGTAACATCATCACCAACTTGTTTAAATAATCCATTTTTACCCCCAAAAAAACCACTCAAAAGAGCGGATAAGTTATTTCGGCAACCATTTTTTAATCCTGCGCTTAACACCATCAAAGAACATCGTAATAGCTTCAACGATATTGTCTATGAGTGTTGACGTTAAGATATTGAGCAGTGATTTAAAGAATTTTGGTGCGCTTTGTTTGATTTCCTCAATCAAAAACTGACCTGTTAGACCGATGCCGCCACCAATGGCAGCATGGACTGTTACAAATTCCATTTCTTTAGTTACAGCTAGATATTCAGATAGCGCACTAGCGATGAGCATTGACAGCATTGTGAACAAGATTGCTATTCTAATACCGTAGCGCTCGACTGGATTCATAGCCAGCGATCCGATTAGGCAGCCGCATATAGCCGCCAATATTTGAAGTAAAGGCGACTGTAAAGCTAGGTTTACAATTTCCACCTTTACCCCTCATTGGCTAATTCGTCTGCTATGACTCGTACTGTTTTCATTCTCTTAACTGATGCTAGTAAGCACATAACGCCATGTAAGAAGTAGATAGGCACTGCTGTTGACATTGGCGGGTAATCGCTAGCAAATAGCCCCGATAGCGATATAAACAGCACTCCTGACAATGCTAAACCTATTGCTGACCGCCTATCTGAGCGTAACGATTTCTTAACGAGTGCAAGCCAACAGCAAGAACCAAGAATAAACATTGCCACCCATACCCATACTGACGACACGTAAGAAAATCCGCGATATGGGTACTGCAAAATAATGTCAGCAGCGCCAATAATGAAGATTATTGAAAATGACCAAAGCATACCGACATTTGCAATTTCAACAGGCCTTACACTGTCTGCTGTTGGAAAAACCCAGTCTATCAACTCGTTAAACTTACCAAAACAGCGACTTATCAAGCCGCATTTGTCGTGTGACGGCATAAAGCCCCCTAATTTTAGATAATAAAAAACCACTCAGTGAGTGGCTAGTAACCTGCGATTGCTTTGCTATCTTGTAGTTGTTGCAGTAGAGCATTAAGCGATGCTTCTTGGCTCTCCGGCATACTCATCGATGCCGTTGCACCGCCAAGTTGAAAATTAACATTAATTGTTTTGCTTGAGCTTGGCTGACTGTCAAAACGATTGTACTCTTGTGTTGTAATTTGAGCCGTCGCTGTCCTTGCCACTTCGTAGTTGTCACGCTGTCGATCATTTTGACGCGCTTTCTCTGCAATTTCAGCTAAGTACATAGACGCTGTTTTAAACTTCGATAAATCGCTATTGGTGAGCACCTGACCATCTTGATATCCTTGCAACTCACCAAAGTTTAAAGCACCGCTTGATGTGCCCTGCTTGGCATACAGCTTACGCGCTTCCTCGATAGCGGATTCTTCAGATAGTCCTTGCGACTTCAAGAAGTTCTCAACACCAAGTCTAGTGCCAAACTGGTTGCCCAATACTGGCGCTTCCTCAGTGCCGTATTGCCGCAAGTTCCTAAGTGTCTCGTCAGCGTTCTTAAGCTCCTGAGCCTCTTTGACTGACTTAATTTTCTGCTGCAACTTATCGTAAGCTGATGACGCCTCATTTGCAGCGCGTACCATGGCATTACCTGCACCACCTGCACTGCTAGATATGCCGTCATAGGCTGTGCGGATATTATGGATTGAGCGAGTGACACGAGTATTAGCCGTTTCAGTATCAGCCATACTTTTAAATGTCACACGACCTGTTTCATCAACTGCTACTGTCAATCCGCGCTGAGCTGCTTCAGCTTTTAGCTGCGAGCTGACTACATCGCCGTTGGCCGCAATTGCAGCTTTAGCATATTTCTGAAAACCGTCTATCAATTGTCCTGCTGTGGCTTCACCGTCTTTGACGATAATGCCGTAAGCTTGCGTGTACGCTTCAGCCTGTTTCGCTGCTTCAGCGCGCGTGGTTAGACCTAAAACCTTGTAAGCCTCATTGACTGAATTTACGCCATCGGTCAGCGCATCTAATCGCTCATTAGCTAAGTCAAGGCCTGCTGCTAGATCTTCACCTGTGAGCCTGCCCTGCTCCCCAGCTCTTCCCACATCAAGATAATATCTTGCAGCTCGGTAGTATTTTTAGCCTTATTGGTCATGTCATTCAAGGCAGCAAATAGCACCTCGCCTGTTTGATAACCTGCATCGGTCAGAACATCAAAGCTTTCTGACAGCTCTAGCACCGATGCTTTTGCATCTGCATAACCTTGCGTAATACCGACACTTAGCGAATCAGCAAGCTCACGATAGGTTTTATCTAAAGCCTTTGCCGCACCTTGCGCTGATGCTGACGCTGCTTGCTCATCAGTCATTTTTTCAACAATAGCCTTACCTGTCTCACTGATAGCAACTGTTAGATTGCGTTCTGCTGCTTCTGCTTGTAATGCTCCCAATGCTGACTCACCGTAAGCTGCTATCTGAGCATTAGCCATTTTGGTAAAAGCACCTTCAACCGCTTCCGCTGCAACAGTGCCGTCTATCTTCATTTTATCGTAAGTATCTGTTGCTGCTTGAGCTGCCTCACCTAGCCTTTCAGTTGACGACTTGGCAGCATCTTCCATCGCTGCTGCAAATGATGAACTAAAATCTTGCGCTGCTTGATCAGCTTTTTCCATTGCACCAACAGCATGTTCATCTAAGCTATTAGCAAGGTCAAGCAATGCGGCCTTTGTTTCACCAAAGGTCAAGTATGCGGTAAATCTTGCTGCTACCGCCGCCCAAGTTGATAACACACTTTCAACCACACGAGCTGCTATCTCTATGCCTTTAATACCATCGTTAATAGCGCCAATGAATATACTCACGCCACTTAGTGAAGCAGTTATTAATCCTACTTGCTCATTGGCATCGGTTGCACCGCCAGCTATTGCATTAATCAGGTTGTTAATATCTTTGTAAGTATCAACAATTCGACGCCAGAACAAACTGACTGTCTCTATCAACTGATTGAATGTTTGATTGATTGCTGCAACCGTTGCAGGATCAAGATTGTCTAAGCTATCGCCAATCGCACTAATTGCATTTGCAAGTATTGACGACTGATTAACCGTCTTGTCCATTTCACCAATGAATACAAACAGCTTGTTTTTAGCCTCTGTTAAAGCATTACCGACCGTCGTTGGTAGTGTTCCAAACTCACTAGCAATCGCATCACCTTGTGACTGCACCGCGTTAATGACAACCTCTGATGTTAGCTTGCCATCTTGTGCCAATGCTCGTAATTCGCCACGAGTCACCCCTAAGCCATCAGCCATAGCCTGAGCCAAACGTGGGGCTTGTTCCATGATGCTGTTAAATTCTTCACCACGAACCACGCCTGACTGCAAGCCTTGTATTAGCTGAGTGATTGCAGCATCAGCACTAGCAGCACTACCGCCTGATAGCTGTATAGCCTCATTAATAGTACGAGTGACAGACAATACTTGCGCTTGCGCCAACCCTAGATCTGTACCTGCTTGTGATATTCGAGCAAACAATTCACCTGTGCTTTCAATGCTACTAAATGTCTCGTTAGCAATCTGTTTAACACCTTCAAAGCCTGTGACAAACGCAGCGCCTTCGCCAGTGGCTAATTTTACCCGAGCCTCTAGCGTTTTAAATGCGTCAGACACTTCGATAATCTCAGCAATGCCGATACCAAGACCAGCAGCTGCCAACATACCTTGCAAACTACCAACAGCGTTGCGAACACCGTTGATACCACCAGTAAAACGCTGCGAGCCTTGATTGACTCTATCTTGCGTATCATCTAGTCCGTTTAGCTCAGCTCTAAGCCGTGCAATTTGCGCCTCAGCCTCACGAGTAACACGGTCAATCTCAGCAGCAGGACGACCGCTATTGTTCTGAAAGTCAACCAATGATCGGCTGATTTGGTCAATCTCACCTCGTATGGTTTCAGGTACTCGAACATTGGTAATGCGGTAAATAGCATTACGAGCACCATCAGCGGTGCTTGCTGCTCTATTCATTGCACCTGCTAGTTCATTCGCTAAGCTGACGCTAGCACTATTAGCCTGGTTTAGTTCTTGCTCCAGTCGATTGACGTTAGCTGCTGCTTGTTCAATATCTTCAGGACTTGCACTTGTCTGGCTTAGTCTTAATGCTTCAGACCTTGCTACCTCCAGCTGTCTACCAAGTCTTGTAACTTGCAGTGCTGATGCTTCCATAGCCTGTTCAATTTGGTCACCTGATATATTGGCACCTGCGCCCATTTGCCTTAACTGATCAGCTGTGGCGCTTATCTCACTTGTTAAACGACTGGCATCAACATTAGCAAGCCCTGCTAGCATTGTAGATGCTCGCTCAGTGTCAGTATTCATTTGCTGTACGTTGCGTTGTACTGACTGCGCGTACTGCGTAAACTTGTCACGAGCATTATCAATGCCGCTATTAAACTGCTCGTTGAGCACACGCAACTGCACGTTAAAATCTAAATCACCTGCCATATGGCGCACCTCAAATTTTAGGCATTAAAAAAGCCCACTAATTAAAGTGAGCTATATCTAGTCTTGGGTTTTTAGCGATGTTCTCGCTTACACGTTTTAGCCTGTGCACTTTTTAATAATCTCAAAATACTTAGCGTGCGCCTCGTACTTTTCAATTATGTCTTTTGTAATATCTGATTTTGCGTTATTCATGAATTTAATATAACCCAGTATTTCTGCGTCCATGCCTACTAGCATGTTAGCCTGTGCTCTAGTTAGACAAGGCGTTACCGTCAGCTTTTCAGCCTCACGTCTTATCGATTGCAAGTCTTTTACAGCAGAAGATAGTGCAATTCTAGCGGTGCTGCCAGCCACAACACTAGCATCACTCCATCGGCCCATTATTTCATCAAGCTTGGCTCTATCTTCTTTTTCTAAATCAATATTTGTATATTGAGTATCTGGCTGAAGCTCAGCTTCTTTATCAGCTATTATTTTCTGAGCTTTCTCTGGCATTGCTTCTAGCTCGATACGACTTTGCTCAGCCTTTGCTTTATTCGCCTGCTCAATTTCTGCCTGAGCAATGCTAGCACGCATAGATTCGGTTTCAGCTTGGCGTGCTGCTATGCTATCTCTAGTTTGGGCGCTACTGTAGTAATTGAATCCAACGATGGCCAGTAAAGCTATAGCTGCAATAATGAGTATTTTTTAATGTCCATCAATGGGTGTCCGATATAAGTTAGTTAATAACTAACTCTAACCGATTGTTTACTTTTGAGCAATATTAGCTTTTCATAAACTCTTTCCAGTCTTTCGTATCCGCTTGTGATGCTCGCATAGCTGATGCCATATCCTTAATGCTTTGCTGCTTGTCTTTAGCTAATGCTTTGGATAACTCCCACCATTCGCCAAACGCCATATCTAAGACATCGTGCTCTCTGAGTCCGATTTTGTAGAATGGTAGTAAGCTGTCGAACCAAGTAACGCTAACTGTGCCCCCAGACTTTTTAGGGGCATGAAAATCTGACGCATAAAAAAATCGCCACTATGGGCGACGACCTCCTGCATCACTGTGAGCATTTCAAGCGGCTCAAGCTCTCGGTAAAAGGTAGGCGTTTGGTCTGTCAGTACCGATGCCAGTATGACCGTCTCGTCTGTATAGCTACCAATGAGTGCTAATAGCTCACTCTCAGGTAGTCCCTTATTTGCTTTTACAATACGCTCAAACTCAGCGACAAATGGCGTAAATGCTCGTGTCACTTCGTTTAGATTTTTAACTTTGACACGCTTGATCGCAATCTCTTGCCCTGCTACTTTAATAGTTTTAACACTATCGTCTTTTTTATCGGTCATCTTAAACCTCAATCTCTGTATAAGTTAAATTAGGCGCTTGCGCTACAATCTGACCGTCTCTGATAAATACTTTTGATTGCAGCTCGTAAGCTGCGCTTGATTGCACAATCGTGTTGCCTCCGCCCTGCATCGTTACCGTATAGTTTGAGCCTGTACGGTCAATGACGGTCGCTAATTGCTTAGCGCCCTGCTCAGTGACGTTTTTGAATAGTTGCCATAAATTACCGCTAGCCATCAGACAACCTCCTTATCAAAATGCCTTTCAACATCAATAGACTGGTCAATCTCTAATGCTCGATTGCTCGATAGGCGACCGGTGATAGTCGTGCCTCTGACCATACCAACCCATTGCTCACCATCATTGACACCAATCAATGTAGATGGTTTTAACACGCCAATATCAGCAATCAACGGCATCGAGATACCAATGTTGCCGATATCACCAGTGTCGCTCAATATCATCTTGCCGCGACTAATAGCGGCGTCTTGGTCGGTCATTAAGTCACTCGTGACCATTGGCGGCTGATAGCCTCCGCTTGTGCCTGTGCGCTTGATTAGAGCACCGATACCACCGTCATTCTCACCGTATATCGTTACCCCATTGTATGCAGGCTTATTAACACGGCCCCGACTGCGGCTAGTGATTAATGATTGCGTCAAGTTAATACTAGGTGTCTGCGCTGCCCATTCCCATGATGGGATAGGATAGCGTGCGAGTACGTGCAATACATCAGCGCTCATATCCGCATTGATAAAACCGCCTGCTGCCTCGGCGATCCACTGTAAGCTATTGATAGGCGTCTTGTTTGAGTAACTGTAAGTATTGGCCGGTACATTCCAGCCATTAACCCCTGCTAATTGCCAATCAAGCGTAAAGCCTGACGGCACACCGTTGCGATTAAGCTCTGCCTCTGCTATCTGACGCGCTGACATAGCCGTGTCAAACTTAAAGCCACGCTGTGATGAGTACGGACTTGCTAAAAGCATGGCGCGGGACTTGCCTTTGATCGTTAAGCTACTCTCGCCAAACTGGATTGAGTCCTCGCAACTATCTAAAATAAATCGCCATAGATTGCCGTTACACGTAAAGTCCACACCTATCTGCTGCTCTCGTGCCGTATCGACTTTGGATAGCTCAGATAGCGGCACAGTGGCGCTAAACGTCCAGCAATAGCTGTTGCTATCAATACCGACGCTAAAGCCCAAGAGCTTAATCTCACGCCCATCATCTGAGCGTGTTAATGACACACTGTTTGTCACAAATATAACTCCTTTTGAGGGTGTAGGCTCAGTGCCGTCACTCTCTTTAGCGGTTAATACTAGATAGCCGTAAACATCAATATCACTTTGAGCAATTGACAGTTTAGATCGCGGTGACTGACTTTTAGGCACACATAAGGTAACATCAAGCGGTAGCGTAGGCGCTGCTAGTTGCTGTCTTAGTATGACTGTCTGCCACAGCGGAGGTGCGATATAACTTGTAAACCAAGATGGCAGCTTTGCCGTCTCGATTAGGTTACGATAGCGATACCCTGCGAGCTTGCCGTAATCACTAGACGTATGACGCATGATTGCATCAAGATAGCTGTACTCGCCTTGCACTTTGCGCTGTGTTTGACGCGCAAGCATAGCCTCATAGCTGTACCAGTTGCTATGACTGACGCGCTTTGCCGTCTCGTTTTTGAGCTGTGATTTAGTATCGACAAAATTTTGAGACTCATATAACTGCTCGCTATCCGTGCCGACTAGCTTTGACTGCTCAGTTAATGCTTGCTCGCCCGTAGTCAACTTGATGTTAGCCTCAAACCTCGCCTGACTGTCAACACTAAGTAGTTTTGCAGAATCTATTAGCTCGGCGGATTTAATGCTAGCTAACTGGCCGCCCTCAAAGCTGCCCGACTTATCAATACCTTGTAATTTTGAATATTGCAAGTCGCTAGATACACCAAGTTTTGCTCCCCTAAAGACATTGACGTCATAAGTTGCAACAATCTCAGCTTGAGGATTAATTGGCAATACCGCATCAATGCCAACACCGACCACAAACTCAGTTATTGATAGCTCGGCTGATGCGCTAACA
The DNA here is from genome assembly GCF_048631835.1 of Psychrobacter sp. ER1. NCBI lineage: Bacteria > Pseudomonadati > Pseudomonadota > Gammaproteobacteria > Moraxellales > Moraxellaceae > Psychrobacter > Psychrobacter sp. ER1. Next base: position 1,861,141 of record NZ_CP184640.1, read on the forward strand.
CCAACGATTACATCAATAGTTAAACTTACGCTATTATCAACAGGCTGACATAACACCACATCGAGTATTGGCGGAGCAGATACCTGCTGATTGAGTACAACATCGACCGTTAGCGGGGGCGTAATATAAGTCATAATCTACTCATTAAATAAGGCTAAACGTTCCTCGGCGCTCAAGGTGCGATTATAAATACGCAAGTCTTGAATTAAGCCCTTGAAAGGTAGCGAGCTTGCTTCACGCTGTCCGATATACAGTACATGAGAAGCAAAAAGCCCAGTGACATTACTGGGCAACTGGTTATCTCTGATGGCTAAATATTCATTATTTATGTATATCTCAATCTCTGAGTTTAGTGGCTTAGATTTATCTGCTTGCAATACAATATGCTGCCAAACTAAACTTTTATTTATAGCAGCGTAAGAGCCGCTGACTGTACTGGGATTATCCACAAGTACAAAAGTTAATGGTGCAAAGCTGCGGTTGTTCATAAAGGCCGCAAACCTATTGTTACCGGTAGCCTGCCCCATCTCAAAAAGAACCCCTAAGTCATTTTGATTTGTTGCCATATAAAAACTAATAGCTACCTTATCGCTATTGATAACTAGCGGTTGCGGAGTTCTGATACAACCATTTATAAACTCTAGGCACTGAGTCCCTGCTTTACGACCCGCAATAAAATTCGCAACACCAGTCTTAACGCCATTTAAAGCGCTAGCCGATTGATCTAAGGCGTCGCCATTAAAGCTATAATGCAGAATAGTGTCGGTCGGTATCGCTGACACATAATCAAACTGATAAGCGCCGTGAGTGATAGGCTCGCAACCATTTGCCACATAAGTTAATCCTACATTCAGCCCTGTGGAGTATTGATACTCCCACTCTCCTGCCGCATTAGGTAAAACCTGAGCAATACATTTTCCGTCAGTCCAATTGAATATAGAAACGTAATCAATGGGCGTACCATCGTACTTTTTAGCGCGACCTGTTATTTTATTATCAGCCATAATCTACCCTTATATGCTAAATCTAATTGACGTAACGCCCACATAACCACCTTGATAAACCTTTTCTTTATCTAGGGTTATTAGTGAAGCAGGTAGTGTGACCATAAGAGCGCCTGACGCATCTAATATACGAGCCTCTGTCGGTATGCCAGATGCAATCGCTAGAGCCTGTGGCGGTACGTTAAACCTCAACATACCGCCTGTTATACTTAGCTCAACGGGATTAGTAAGCGTAATCTCAACCGCTAAAGTCGCACCAATATAAACGGACAATAAAGAGTTAGTACCTGCGTTTAATTTATTCGCCAAGCCTTGCAGCATAGCGTTTTTTGCAACGTCAGTTAATACCATTACGCACCTCGTTCACGGTCAATGTTGGCATGATAGCCAATAGTAAAATCATAGTTATCTTTGCTTGAACCCTGATGCTGCTGAATAGCATTACCAATCCAAATCGGATATTTAGCAGCAGCCATATTAAATCTCACTACGTTATTAGCCGACCAACCTGTGCCCCAAGCCGCTTGTAGTATCGTAAAATACGGATAGCCAGTCATGGGGTTGATTGGCGCTGTCACGACCGAAGTTTCTCCTACGCCAATCTCACCAACTGTTTCTCCGATAATTCTAAAATCCGTATTACTGGTAAAGACTAACACCCAACGTTCCTCAATTGAGTCACGATTAGTCACAACAATAGGGTTGTTAGTTACTTGCAACTGCGATGTTGCCTTATCACCAATCAATACATCGCTAAACACACTGCCCCATGACTTTTGACTAAACACGTTATACGCGCGCGCTTGCATATCACCTGCGAGTAGCATTGAGCTAAACACTGCTGCCGTGCTGTAGTCATGAGTAATAACTGTTGATAGCGTCACACGACCTGATATGTCCGCATCAATAACTAATGCAATATCCATGATCCGATATTTGGCAGTCAATGGCGCTGTGTAGAATGACATATCAAACATACCGTTGAGCTGTAAAGTACCAGCATCTAAATCCACATCAAGATAATCAAGATCAACCTTTAAGCCGTTGGCATCAACCACATTTACATCACTCAATCGCTCAAAACCTAAATCAAACGTATCGTTTGGCTCGTTCGTTAGTAGCTCCAATGTTTTAAGCTCAGTAATAGCGATACTGTCGCCCTTGCGAACAAATGGCACACGACCATCAGTTGGCAAGCGCACTGGATCAAGTCCGATAAGCTCTTTATCAAGTGGCAGGTAACTGTAGGCAATCGCGTTATAGCGAATTGAGTCGGGCTTAACGTAAACGGGTCTATTGATATAGTTCGTGCCACCAACATCATAGATATTGTTTGCGTCATACCAAGGCTCATTAACCACGCTAGGATTAGCTGTCACACCTAGTTGCTCATAGAAGTATAAGGCAACTACCCCAGCTTTAAAGTCAACCGTACCATGTGCAAAGTTATGTCCAGTGATATTACCTTGCTCGTCAGTTGATAGCGATATAGGTGTACCATCTGCAAGCTCGGCGCTGATTTGCAAAGACGCTTCTTTTAGTGGTGCCACTGGCGTTCTAAAAATCAAATTAGCAAGTGGTACTGGGTTGTTTTCACGTAGCATTGACTTGAGATTAACCGTGTTTGCTTGTCCTGCTTGCCATGCTGTTAATGACACTGCGCCAGAATTGTAGTCAATCACGCCAACTTGAGTGCTGCCTGAATACATTTTTCCGCTGACATCTCTTAAACTAACTCCGATTGCATCAACAAATACAGAACCATTGACAATAGGCGCTAAGGCATCTTGCGGTAGTGCTAGGTTAAGATTGCTTGCTTGCCCTGTAGTGGTAGCCGCTTCAACGGTAGGTGCAGTTGTAGATTTGGCTAAAAAATCAACATTGCCGATTTTAAATGGCATTGTTTTCTGAGTGATATTAAATACTGGAGAGACACCTGGTCTTGCCAATACATCGACACCGCTAACTTGTTTTGATACTTTAACTTTAAAGCTGGCTGTACCTGCTGATTTATTAAGCGTGCTGCTCAATAGCTCCACATCCCACTTTTGCGCGACTGGGCCATTAAACGGCTGCCAAACAAAGTCACTACTGCGAGTCACCGTATTTCCTGAATAGAACATCTTGTCAGAATAAGCAGGATATAGAACATTATCTATTTTTAACGACGTGCCATTGTCACTTAGTATGATGTTAATATGGCCTGCATAACCTAGATCATCCCTGCCCATCACTAAGCTAAATTCAACACCAGTAACCGATTGGTCAAAAGTAATAGTTTTTTCATAAATGCCATCGCTAATATTAGGCGACTCTGTGTATTTTGTGGTTACAACATTGGCTGCCAAAATACGCTGATAGGACAGATTGAATACTGTATCTTTTACCACTGTCAAATTTGGCGCAAGGCTTAAACGCTCATCGATAAAAGTCCCTGTTGCATCACCTGTGACAACGCCATTTGCAACTGTCGCTGTCTTGTCGGTTGCCCATGTAACAGTAATTGGGCCACTTACTTTATCTGCCACATTTATAACGTGATAAGCAGCAGGCAACACTTGTGCGCCATACTTAACCGTATCTAAATCAACACCAAACGAGTAAATAATATAACTGGCAGCATCAGGAATAGCGGCAGTTGTAAGCAATACTGTCTTGCCTTGTACCGTGCCACGTCCATTACCATCATCATCGACTAAGTTACCGCGCCCATCGTCATGCACGAGATAATTACTACCTTGTACCGTATAAGTAATTTTAAGACTGTTTGGTACTGGCTCTGCGCCAAGCTCACGCACATAGTTATAGCCTGCGTTATCATCAACAACCTGATAATCATTTTGCGCTACACGAGTAAATTCACTGGCAGGTTTGTAGCTACCTGTAATAGTTGTTTGGCCAAGACTGAGTATGCTATACCAAGTAATTTGACCAACGCCGTACTTAATAGATGCGTATGCTACATTGCTGCTATCTACCAACTGCCCATCTCTATCGGTTAACGAGCGACCACCGACCGTTATGCTCAACGTACCGACAGCGATACCGCTTGGTAAACTAAAAGCAGTATTGGCTGTCACGTTGACTGACTGGCTGATATTAATCACACCATCGCCACGCGCTTGAGTAGCAACTTGGTTGGCTGGATCGCGCTGCAAAATAGGTGTCTCAACTTGCGTGCTTGGCACAACTTGCGTGTAAATAGAGTTAAGACGTACTTGGCGTGATTGCATGGCTACTACTGGCTCGGCCAAGCGTGATGCACTGTAATACTTAGCAGCATCAGCAATACGAGCCTCACGCAAGATAGCACGTCTAGTAGTTGATGCGTTTAAATAAAACTCCTGTACTGTTAAGCCGTTAAATGACTTATTCAGCGTGTCGCCAAACTCAATCGTGGCAACTGTGCGTGTTACTGTTTCACTTGCTGACTTTTGAAAGCGACGTTCTACCGTTTCAACTTTAAGCGGTCTGAGATACTGATAATACTCATCAGATTGCCCTTCGTTTTGCACGAGTACAAGCGGCTGACCGACTGCTGGCACTGGGTCGCCTTTATCTAGCGAGATTTGGATCACGCGCTGACCTGCAAGCTGTGTCTCCAATACATGACCTGACCACTTAGTTCCAAAAGCAAGGTATGACTCAATCTTGTTTTGAGCGTCTGAGCGTCTATCGGCAAAGCTGTTCGCTTTAAACGCAAATACGCTGATATTAGGATTATCGGGCAACTCAGTAAACAGCATGCGTGTCGCTTGCAATAGTTCAGCATTAGCCGTTTTAACTGCTAGCGATACTTTACGCAGACGCACACGACCGATAAGGCGGTCAATATCCGACACATCAGGAAATAAGTTATTTGATACTCCATCAATGACGGCAATACCTGTAGGCAATCCGCCGCCGTCTGGCGTGTCTGCCATAATCTCGGACTTTAATATCTCTAAATCGTTTTGAGTAATCGTTCCCATTGGTGTCATCCGTCAAATTTTAGGCATTAAAAAGCCCTAAATAAAGGGCTAAATATGTAATAAGATTTACACGCTCGGTATCTCTAAGAATTTAAGCGTCACATTGTAATAATCGCTCAGCTCTGGGCTTGTACTGCCTTTTACGGGCGTTGCATTAATCGCCTCGGCTGTCGTATCGAACATGACTTTGACGCGCTTTACTGCCCCATCCGCTAAGTAATCCAGCCAAAAGGTAGCACCTAACTTGTCCCGCTCAGCTTTGAGGGCATTAACCGTTGACCGTGATAGCACTCCATGCCCAGCGGGTGCTTGCATCACATATGGTCGCCCCGCTTGCCTGACCGACTGCTCGACAATCATCGTACCATCTAGTGCGTACTTAGTGCTTGATACAATAGCAGACCAATCATGCTCAGCATCGGGATATAAGCTATCAGATAAGATAATAACGTTACCCGTGACGATATTTGTCAGTTTGGTTTGTGAGTTAGTACGCATTAATAACCTCGCCATCTCGCACAATCGTCAATCCCATATCACTAAACACTTGCAATGGCTCAAAGTCAATCGCACACATAATACTTGTGGTACTTGCCTTATCGCCTTGCTTATACATTATCACCATGTCAAGCGCACGCTGAGCAGCTTGTATGTCTGCATTTTGAGCGTGTAGGGGCAACGTAATGTCACTAAGGTTTATACCAAACATGCCAAGCACAACAGGCTTTATAACTGTGCTACAGACAGCGTAGAGATTGCCGTTAGCATCTTGCCACGTACTATCTACAAAAGTATTAATATCAGCAGCAAACTGACCTACGATTAGAGCAAGGTGGTTTGCGTCCTCTATATGTGCTTGCGGTACAGCAAGCGTCATTCTGTGCTTGAACTCACTCATAAAACAACCCCCGACTTAGCCGCCAAATAAGCGTTAATCATTTGCTCTTCGTATGCTGTGGTAATCTTTGATACGCATATAACACCAAATATCTTTCCAGTCATATGTAGTACGTTAGTGGCCGCAGAAAGTAAAACAACACCCCCATTGGAGTAGCACCAGTATTATCAACTCCTGCCAACACCTCCTTACTTCCCCCATTAAGGGATATGGTTAGTGGGTTTCCTGAAACACCAATGTTTGATATAGCAGTCACAGGGCTTCCTAGTGTATGGTTGTTTGATGAATAAAGAGTATTGCCAGCAGCAAGCCTTACTGAACTAGGTCTAGCTGGGTCTATGTAGAGTGAGCCAGTCGTAACAGTCAAGCCGTCCATTATAAAACCGCCAGCTTTATCTGCTGTAAATCCTGCTGCAATAGTGGTTGGTCGAGCTAGCCCGAAATTGGGCGAAAGAATACGGTCATCTACACCATCGCCTTTAAGCCAGCGTAAAACTCCATCAGTCTTATACGTTGGTCTAGCCGAACTTGTTAGCTGCCTACAATGATTGCCTTTTAACTCTCTCATAGATAAATTGTCAATCGTTGCTTTCTCGCCGCTAACGCCAGCTGTGGTTGCATTAATTCCTGCTCTAATTTGCACCGACGTACTGGTCGCTGTAAATATTATAGAAGCGCGCCCTGCGCTATTTGTTATAGGTTTTGATGAGAATGCACCATCAAAACAATAAAGACCTGCGCTAAAGTCAGCGCGTCCAGTATGGCTTATATCAGCTGTCAGTATGTAAGTCTTACCGACCTCTACAGGCTGGTTTATTCGTATTCCAATAGCAAGCCCTACAATAGATGAGTGCATATTTATAACACACACCCCTCTAATACGGAGGCGGTTGCAGAGGTGCTAGCAACTAGCGCCCAGTCCGTTAAGCCGTTACTAAAATCTCCGTTACCAAAAAGCTCAGTACCGAGCTTTAATCCCTTTGACTTATCAAGCATCAACCCTACTGGGTCACCATCTTTTGTGACGGGCGTTGTTCCAGCCGCATCTTGAAAAAGCGTTGTTAAGTCTGACGGGTCATACCAAACACCTTGCTTGTCACCCGCGAACAAATCTAAAGGGTCAAAGCTGTCGCCAAAGCCTAATGTCTTAAAAAAAATGACGGTCTATCAAAGCCGAAATACTGCATGATAGCTCCTTACTTGATGACGTTGATAGGTGCGCTCGTCCGCTTGCTATTGCTTGCCAATTTGCAATAAACGGCTGTTTTATAAGCAAAAGTAGCGGGTTCGTTGAGTTTTAACTTTATGCTAGCATCGCTAGTTGGTTCAGTCTCACTGATAGCAATGTGATAAAAGTCATCGATATAAGCGGCTTGCACAGTGCAATCACCGTCTGATAATTTAGTCCACGCTTTTGTTACTGTTACTTGTGTAGTAGCTGCCATGATCACGCCTCTTCATTTGGTTGATAAGTATTTCATTTGAGTAAGCCATCGACGCGCAATGACTTAATTAAATAAAAATGGGTCTATGAAATTTCACATAGACCCATCAAGCTACAGGTTCACAACCTGATAAGTTGCACCTGCATCTTCATCAAACAAACACTCACCTTCAATGCTCATCTCTGCAAAGTTCTCATTAATGAGGTCGTAAGTGTCGGCTGGATCAAGTTTGACGCGATAAGCGGTCGTAATCTGACGACCTTGTTGACCAACGGTGTTAATACCATCAAGACGGACTTCATAGTAATCAACATCATCAGTCATTGGCTTGGTTACTTTAGACTCACCGTAACCGTAGTCGATTGCCAATGGCGCGGTATGTCCACCTGTAAGCAGCTCAACACGGCCATAATCAGCATCGACTGTGTAATCAGTACCTTGCACTAATGGGCCTGCATCTGCATCAGTGATAGCTACATCTGACACGTTGCCATGTTTCAAAAAGGCCATATCGCCAATTTCGCCACCAATGTTATGACTTTCACCTGTTACGGTAGCGGCTGCCACAGTTTCGACTGTTGCTTGCAGTGCTGCACGCATTGCATCGTCACGACGCTCTTGAATGGTTAATGAGATAGAGGTTTTTTCTTACCCTCGCTCACGTCCCAAAGCTGCGAGTTGCCTGAATGATGCTCAAACAGCTCTTGCTTGTCTTCGACTGAGTGACTAAACGCAAGTGCTGAAGCTACGCCCACCCAAAACGCTGACTGCTTAACACCACCTTTGACTGGTGTCATATAGATTTTACCCTTACCAATAAAGGCGTGGGACTGGTTTAAATTATCTGCCATGAGTTAATTCCCCTCAATTAAGGCTTGAATTGTGTACTAAAAGTGAAAGGGTAAAGCGCAAACGTGCTGAAATAGTCCGGTCTGCCTGATGTGCTAGTACGCTGCAAAGCGCCGTGCCAGTCATCTAACTGATAACCCTGCACATGGTTAATCACTTTGCCGATAAGCTCTCCTGCATCACGCATAAGAGCCGCTGTGTCTGTCTGTGACGCTTGGTTGCTGACTACGATAACAACCGTCCACTGCTGCACGTCCACACTGTCTAGTGAACCAACAGCGTTTGGATTATTGCTTGTATTGACGACATAGAGTGCAGGTGTGATCTGCTTATTAATCTTGCTGATATCTGCAACCGTGCCGATGTGCTTAACACCCCACTCGTCAGCCTTAGCCTCTAAGTGCTCGATTAGGCCAAGACCTACTGCAAAATAATTACTCATAAGTCCACGTCCATAATTCGATTGATAATGTTCAGCACTGATGCGCGGTCGTTCTCATTCATGCCCAAAAACGGTCTAGCAGGTATATCGCCCCACAAGTGAGGGAATAGCGCCTTTTACCGCCATAGTGCATCATGCGTGCGTACACTACGTTTGTGCCCCACTTCACGCCATCAGGTAGCGCTACCCAAGTTAATGAAGCCATTAAGCGCCCAGTATCACGTAAGGTTTCGCCACGCTCTCTGATTGCACGTTGAGATGGCAGCCACGGTTGACGCTGTAAATCATGCTGACCAGCAAAACGCTCCTCAGTCTGATAAACCATTTCAGCGCCAGCCATACGGCTAAACTTCTGCATTTTTTACTGTCAAAATACAAATCGCCCAGCCGTCTGATTATCTCGTCACCGCCTGATAGCTCTGCATCAAACATGACTCACCTCACTTAATGCCTGGCATCTTTGCAAACACGTCATCGCCGAATATTTGACCAGGGTAACTACTGCCAATTGGTACAGCAGGCTTGACGTAAGTGCTTTGCTGCTCAGTGGCGCTCAATGGCTCAGCAAAAGTGACGTTGGCGCGACCAGCACTAACATCCTTTAGCCAAGCAATCTCTTCTTTGTAGCGGTCTTCTGGTTCCCCTGTTGCGTCGTTCTTATACAATAAGTATCTTGCGATATTGCAGCAAACTAGCTCCAAGTTATCCGTTTTGGCGATGGGCGTGTTATATCGAGTAGACAAGAAACTGTCCATCTTGCCGCTTGCGCTTTTTAATGCTTTAGCGGTTGCAGCCAAAGGGTCCTCATGCAACGACTCAAGCTGACCAATTTCTAACTCACTAAAGTGACTAATCAAATCATCACGAGTCGCGTACATAATCAGTCCTTTGGAAAGCGTGCGATTAGCTCAGCTTTGGTATCTGAGTCGTTGTAGTCGATTTCTTCTTCATCAAGTAAGGCTTTTAGCTCTTTATTGGTGAGTGTATCGAGCTCGACCACTTCACCACCTTCGCCAGTATCAACATCTTCGCCTTCAACGGCTTCAGCTTCTACGATGGCGCCTTGTTCAAGTAAGAATTTGGCACGCTTTTCGGTCAAGCCTTCAACCACTTCACCAGTCTTAGAACGGCCTACCGATTGTTTTGCAATATACTTAGACATAATTTGCTCCAAAAAAACCCTGCGATTAGACAGGGTTATTAAAGTTAGTTGGTATTAAAGAGTGATAAAACCAGTACCGCCACACGCACCATTTTTATTGATTGGTACAGGCAATGGGCTAGAATCAGCGATGAATTTATCAACTGACGGATCATCACTAAATACATGGTACGGCATCAATTCCATTGCTAATTTAGCAGGGTTCTTACGATGCTTAATCATGCAGAAGTACAGTTTGTTAGCACGCTCAGAGATTAACCAAAAACCATCTTCTGGAATCATTAGCTCGCTTGTGCCATCTGCTTTTTCAAACTCAACGTCATACGTCCAAAACTCAATACCATCTAAAGTACCGCGTAAGGTCGCTTCAGTTTCACCGCCAAAGGCACCATCAAACACACGAGTAGCTGTACTGTCTTTTGATGCTGTGAACTTGTCGTTGAATTCTTCGTTGTCAGCCATCGCATCGAAAACACGGCTGGACATCAATGCATCAACTGGGCGACGCTTACCGTGCTTAACCAGGTCTTTAACCATGCCGCGAATATCTTCATACGGTGTAGCACCTGTTTGGTCCCATGCAATAAGCGGACTAAACGTCAAATCACTATGACGCTCATAATCAACCGTCACACCTGCATTGTCATCACCTTCTACAACAACCTTGCCATACAGCAAAGCATCACGACACATAATAGCGATACGAGCTGCTAGAGATTGACGAATAGCCCAGTAAGATGTTGCTGCTGCCATTTCCCACTCATCTTGCATGGTAGGTGCTACACCAATGCCATTGGTTGCAATTACCTTCATAGATTGCAATAGCTTTTTCATCTTAGCGTCAACCTTGCTTGACGGCTCAACCACTACAGACGGTTTGAAGTAAGGCGCTGGAATATGCTTAACATTCAGCTCAACCTTCTCTTCAATAACTCGGCCTTGTGCTGTAGGTAGTACAGCAGGTGCTAGTGGGATGTAAGACTTAATTTCGCCTACAGGTACTTTGTCTTCGTTGTTCAAGTACGTTTCATCGCTAAAGTAGCGGTCACGTAAAAAAGTATCGACCGGCTTGCTTAAATCATAAACCGCGGCAAGTTCTTCAAAAGATGCTGTTTCAATTTCAGCGCCTTCAATATTAAAAGTAGCCATAAATATTTATCCTTATTTAACTACGCTAAGCGTGATTTTAGTTGAGCGATTAGCGTATGCACGCGCCGCTAGTTTCTGAGTCGCATCGAGTGCTGTGCCGTTCAGCTTGACCTGATCCACATCAAACTTACCCGCAACATATACAGGCATTTCAATACCTGCAGCTGCTTTAGCTGTTGCCTGCTCAGCAGTTACGTCAGCAAGACAGATAACATGCCAATCAGCTTGTGCACCTGACTCGGCATTGCTGTGAGTCGCTACGTTGGTACCAGCAGCAATTACTAGCAAGTCGCCACGTTTGTACGCTGTAGCAGTGGTAGGCACTACGCTATCAGTGATAGGTGCGACATCGACCGTTAACGGCTGCTCAGTTGTATAGTTGAAATCAACCATTATTTAGCTCCTTGTGCTTTAGCTGCTTCAACAGCTGCTAGAATTTTACTTTCGCCACCTTCACGGCCATTGGTTGCTTGCGCTTTATCCAAACCATCTGGTAGCTCAGGCGCTTTTGCTTCAACAGGTTTAGCCATAAACTCAGCTACAGCAAACTGTGCGTCGTCCATTGCTTTAAATGCAGTTACTTGCTCGTCTGTAAACTCACGACCAGTGTCAGCGGCTAGCTTATCGATAGCGGCTTGGCGTGTTGATGCTTGCGACTCCGCTAATTTATTTTGCGCTACAAGTGCAGCAGCTTTTGCGTCAGCAGCTTCTTGTACAGCTTTGGCCTCGGATGCCTCTAGCTCTTTAATTTTGGCTTGCGCCTCTTGTAAATCCATTGATTCCCCTCGGTTTTTGGATTTGTATTGCTCTGATTGGTGCCGCTTGACACTGCTACGCTATCGGCAATTGCATCAATTAGACCTAATTCTTTGGCTTTAACGGCGGTGAACACATCACCTTCCCAGCCTTTGACTGTTTTAGCATCAACATTACGCTGTGCTGCTACATGATTAAAAAAGACACTGGCTGATTCATCGACGCCTTCTTGTAGGCGCTGCTTTTCATCGTCTGTCAGTGGCATGAATGAGTTGAACGCTGCCTTCCACTTGCCTGATCGGAACAATGAAACCTTTTCGCCATAGCGCTCAAGCCATCCACTCTCTTCGGTGTGGACCACATAAACACCGATACTGCCAATGCCCGATTGCTTAGACGCTGTAATCTTGCTTGTGCTAGCACCTAACCAGTAAGCGGCTGAATACATATCACCGCTAACAAACGTTTCAATTGGCTTTGCAGACTGGTAGATAGTCTCAGTGATACCGTCAAGCCCGGCAACATAACCGCCGCCACTATCGATATCCAAGACAATGCTAGTCACTGTGTAATCATCATTGGCTTGCTGGATGTAATCCGCTAAATTTGCATAACCTGTCACGCCCCATGAGCGATAGTCGCTAGACGTTTCAGGCACTAACAATCCGCGCACATCAATAGTCGCTACGCCGTTTTCGACTGTGTAAGCCGCTTCACTGTCATCGTCGCTATATCGCGCTAAAGACTTAAAATCTATGGCTGCCATTTGACGATCTAAGTTTTCACAACTCATGAGCGCATGACTGTCAATATCGCGCTTAATCTTTGCTTGTAAGTTCATATTTCACCCATTAAAAAGCCCTTACATTTCTGTAAAGGCTTGGTGTAATTCGTTTGTTTTCTATTGAGCTACTTAATATTAAAGCCTTGCTTAAGCGCTATGACTTGTTGCGTTAATATGTCGTTTTGTTTGATTAACTCCGAACGCTTAAGTCTTTCGACTTGCTCAAACTCTTTAACCATAGCTCTAGCGAATAGGTAGACGTAAGGGTTTAAATCCATCGTACCATCAGGTTGCTCTTTTAATTTAAATCCGTAGTCTAAGGCAATCGTCTTAATATCTCTGTCCGATATGTCATTATCGGTAGGCACTTTACGCGACATAGCTAAATCCTTGTTTCGATAGAGTTATCATACCCTATGACTAATCTGTATTGTCTTTTTTACGTCTCTTTGTGTAGATAGTCAATGCTATATCAGCTATCAATAAAACAGCTCTGAGTATTCGTGATTTATTCATGCGCTCTCTTCCTCAATCAGTTTTTTGGCTTCATCAATCATCAAAGCAAGCTCCGGCACTGGTTGCGCCAACATCACTGTAATAGCCGCCTCAATACGCTGTCTTGCTGCCAGTATCGCATCTGACTGCTTGTAGTACGTGATAGCAAGTTCAGCTATCTTGTCGTTGACTAGCTTGTTCATGCGGTCAGTATATTGCGCTGGTGTACCGCCGCTGAAACCATCTTGCGGCTGAATATCGGGCAGGTCATCAGCAATCGTCACGCCTTTAGCTTGAGCCTGCTCTTTGGTTAATGAGCGCATAATGCAGCGACAACGAAAAGCGTCTGGAGCTGTGTGCGTCTGCCAAAACGGGTCATCAATCGGTCTGATGATACCGTCAAGTATCTTATGGGCAGGTCGTTGTCTGCTGTCATTGATACCGTCGCGCATCAAATACGGGCGTTCATCTTTGTTCTGCTGCTGTTGATACCACCGACCACGACCGTAAGCGCCTTGTATATTGGTTCTAAAGATATTATCTAGCCGATGCTTTGGCAGATTAATATCAATGTCACCGTCTTTGACCGCCTTTTGAAAGTCTGCAAACGTACCGCCACTATCGAGTTGATCATTGACCAGACCCATCACATGCTTAATCTGCTCAGTCTGCCCCAATCCTGCGATAGATACCGCTTGCTGACGCTGAATAGGCGTCATGCGGTCATAGTATTCATCAGGTAAGACCACGTTACGGTTTAAAGCGTAAGCAATGGCTTCGATGAACTTTACGTCAAATGCTGCTGTTACTGTCATGGTTTAAACCTCACTCGATTCATCAGCAAAACCATGTAAATCAGCGACCGCTAAAGCTGTATTAACTAACTGAGTAAACTCGCTGTCTGCTAACCCTTCACCGCATAGGTTAAATAGCGACTCACGTAAGCTGTCAGCGTCTGTAGCGTTACTTATAGCCGATAGCACTGCATTAGTTTCAAACGGCTGTATGCTCAATTCAAGCGCGTCATCTGCGACTTGTTCAAGCTCTTGCTGTTCATCAGTAAATTCACTGTCACCGTCAGCGGCTTTAAATGGCAGCCATGTTTTGCTAGCCATTGATGCATAACGATTTGCTTGTGTTGACGTTGGCAACTTGACAGCGCCATCACCATAATCCATGTGAGCAATATGCTGCTCGTTGTACCCATGCTCATCAACAAAATAAGACTTGGTAAAACGAACACCCATATCATGTGCTTTCTTGTCAGCATCTAACTGGTCTTGGTTAATGAACTTCTTAGCCACCCATTTAAACTCTGGCGTGATGAAGCCATTAGCCGTACAGATTACATCAATGAATCTTTGAACGGCTTTAAGCGCATGCTTACGGTCGCTACTAAAGATAATCTCTTGCTGCTCTTGGTGTACTACACCTTGACCGTAGGTACCGCCTTTATCCGTACCACTTGTAAGCGTCTGACCTAGCAAGTAAGTAGTGATGCTTTGTTTAACCACTGAATCATAGCTAACAAACGCTTCACCGTTACTGCCACCAGTTACCGCCGTCACGTCCTCATCAACGCCGATAGTGACGACACCTGAGTTGTGTGCAGCAAGCACCGCATCTGCAAATTTCTGCGCATCTTCCTCACTGGTTGCATCAGTCTTACCAATAAGCAAGGGTGAACCGAAACGCTCCAAGAACTTAGACCAAAAACGCCAGCCATTGGTTTTGAAGTAATGCAACCAGTAGACACGGCTTAGTATAGACTTGCCTTTGGGGTTTAGATAGGTTGGTTTATGCTGCTGGTATAGATAGCGATAGTAAAAGTCAGCCTGATCACTAATCATGATCGGCTGACTACCATCGTTCGGGAACCATTGTAGTGCGCCACCTGATAACGGCTCAAACCATTGAATAGGTTTTGACATCATCGAGGTGACCGCATTACGCCCATTACTATCTTTACCCCATAGCATTTCAATCACATCATAGCCGTACCACTTACTAAGCGATGAGCCTTGTAATATCGTCTCAAGATGCAGGTCTAACTGCTCATATACAAAATCAGAAACAGCGCCCTCACTTGGCGTAATCGTGTACTCAGCACTGCCTAACTCTTCTTCACGTCTATCAATCGCTTGGTCAATGTCTGGGTCAGTGAGTAATGTCTTTAGCGCATGACGACTGATACCGGCCTTTTTAAGTATTTCGTCAGTGTCAGTACGAATCAGGTAGCGGTAAAAGGTCTTACCTCGTAGGTCAGTTGCTTGCTCTTGGCTTAGCGCCTTACCTGCTGTGACACGGTAACGCGGCTTTTCAGTTATATCATTCATCTATACGTCCGTTTGCCGGCAGTGGCTCTATGTCGTTTAGTATTAGCACCACGCTTCATAGTGCGCTCATGTGCATATCTTAGTGAGTCAATCAAATGGTTATGCTTATCGATAATTTCAGGCAATATCTCACCGCTTAATCGGTCCGTCTTGTAGCTGTACAATCTGAACTCTTTGGCGGTTGCTGTGCACCTTGGGTGAATGACAATCTGCTTATAGCCTTTTAGATGAGCAATACCATCCTCAACACTACCCTTACCTTTAACGCACGCTTTTATTTTCGGTATGCCGTTACGCTTCAGGTAGCTGATTGATTCAGGTCGAGCGTTATCTGCTATCAACTCGTAGTTTTCAATACCTGGTATATTGTCTTTCAAATAATCCGGCGTGTCGTCAATCTCAAGACCGACTTTGCATGCTTCATATTCAATATAGAGCGTGCCATCATGCTCCCATGAGTTTGTCGCGCCCGTTGGGTCGGTAGCAAAACCAAAGTCCAAGCCGTTATATGGCCCATTCCATGTTGGGTGTTTTTCAAACTCTTTAACGACAAATTTGCCATTAAATATCTGAGCATCTGAAGCCTCATGATAAGCACCTTCCCAAATCCAGCAGTAAGTTGCATCATCCAGGTTTTCTTGATCATTAAGTCGTTCTTGCTCAAGCACATCCGGAAAGAACGGGTTATCGTTGTAATTCATCTCAACAATAAATTCGTTATGCTTCTGCCGGAATCGTTTGTCTGTTGCACTACCTTTGTGCTCAGGGTTCCAAGTTATCCAAACCTCAGAATCATCTTCACGTACAGTTGGTAGCAACTTGCGCCATGCAGCTTCACTGACGTTCTCAGCTTCATCTACCCAAGCGAGTAGTATGCGTGACTTACCTTTGATGCTGTCTAGGTTATGACGCAGGCCAGTAAAGGCGTAAGAAACACGTTTATTCTTAGTTCGAACGTATTTCTCACCAATCTCATAGTAATCATTGAGCCAACCAACTGAGCGTATCGCCTGTTTGATTTCCTCTAGCGACGACTCTTCTAGTGAGTTCATATACTCACGGCCGCATAGGATTATGCCGCTAGCGCCTGCTTCAGCTAGTCGATAACCCTCTACGGCTGTCATCAATGCGAATGTACGTGTCTTAGCACTACCACGGCCACCGTAAGCGCCTTTGTAGCGAGACTTAGTGCTGAATACTGGTATAAGCTTATCTGGTATGACTACATCGGCATAAACTTCATCATCTTCACTTAATAGCTCGTCCATTTTCATCTACCTTTGGAGCCACTAAGCGAATGACTGTTGGTTTGGTCGCCATTGAGCCGTCGCTAGACGTGTTATCAACTTTCTGCTTGTTAGTAAACACCTCGCCCACGTCCTTAGCTGCTTGCTCGAGTAAGCTTGCCGCCAATGGTCTATTCTTTGACTTCTCAGCATCACGCGCCATACGGTCCAGCATATTCAATCGATACGCTTTATTAGCAATCGGTATTGCTTGGATGTCGTTATTAAAGTCATCGCGGAATTGCTTAAATAGGTCCTTCCATTTCTGAGACAAATTAACTGCAGCTGCTTTGCCAGGGTCGTAGTTCGATACCTGCTGTCTTGTAACTTTCAGCCCGTCAAATTCTTGATTGACAGCTTCCACTACTTCGGATGGGGTCATATAGGTAGCAAGCCCTTGTACAATAAAGGCCTTAACCTTATTGTTAAGGGTCGCCATAAATGCTCTCTCGTATCGCTAAGTAAAGGTAATTAGTATTTTATTTGCGGCTCACAATCTTGCAGTTTAGCCATGCGTATAACTGCTTCATCACCGCCATATCGTCTGACAACTCCAAAGAATTCCTCAACGTCATGAGCTATCAATTCGAGCTGTGGCCTACCGTCTGCTTTGAATGATGGGTCACCAAACATATCTGGTTTATGTCTCATGTGATAAATCTCATGCTCAACCAGTGCGGCAAACTCAGCATCTGTACAGTCACGGCAATAATTGGCATCAAGCGTTACCAGATACTCAGGCACATCACCCAACGTGTCTTCAAACCACATTTCCTGACGTGTCTTTTTCCAACCACCAGCCATCATCATCACTTTCTCGCACTGACCTAATATCTGCTTACCCGCTTTGATGTATTCGCCTTGGGCCCACATAAACGCTATTTCGGTTACTGAGTATTCCATTAGATGTCTGTGGTCTTCGTTAAACCACTCATGATCAGGATTAAGTATCGTATTGTGTAGCCATTCATATATTTCAGGGGCTGCCATTAATGGCCGTAAATCACTGGTTGGTGGCATTGGTCTTGTCGACATTTTCATCTCGCAACTATTAAACCCGTTATAGTAGATAGAATTGTTATAAGATACGGTTTCAACTTATAGCTAATAAGAGAGACAAAATGTCTAGTTATTCCTTCTCATCAGGCTTTGATCATCATAAACAGATGATGGAACGTATACATGAACAAAACCAAGTAGCTGAACGCGATAGAAATCCCGTAATTCAGATTGAAGACTCTATTATTCGCCATGTAAAAGATTTTGAATCTAACCTTAAAGATGGGCAAGAGGTTATGATTCTAGCGGCATCATTTGGCAGCTCAGTAACTTTCTATGTCAGCGCTATTGAGTTCAACAGACCAAACCTAATCATCTTTCATGGAACAACGGAAACTGGTGGTTCAACACGTCTAATTCAGCACTGCAACCAACTAAACTTTTTATTACAGGCAGTGCCAAAGCATGACCCAGATGAAGCGCGTACTCCTATTGGGTTCACACATGACCGATAGACCTACTATGAGCTCTGGTCGAGCGTGATAAATGTGCTTAGCACTTTTGCGATTAGCGTGCATAAAATTCAAAAGTAAACCCGCCATCTAGACGGGTTTATATAAGCTTGGGACGGGAATAAGCCGCTCCATATTTCCAAGCTTGAGTTAACGTGGTTGCTTGAATTTAGGCGCATGTCAAAGCCTGTGCTTCACTACATACAAACCTCTGCAATTGGCGACAGTGTGTCTCACTGACAGTCATAATTAATCTGCCCGCTCTGGCTTGGGTGCTTGCTTCCTCGTTAAAGGCTCACCGCAGATGTAAAAAATGCCTCGTCCAATCAGGGAGGCAAAAGGGTTAATTACAAAACTCAATCTTATCTACAAAACCTTGGGCGCCTTCTACGCCTCTATTAGCTCGGTCCTTCAGGAACTGCAGCCAATAATCCTTGGCGCACGACTCGGTTACCTCATGATAATAATCATAAGCCTGTTGGTTAGTTAGATCACACATGGTTAGCATCCCTGCTAAATCGTAGACGTAAAAAAGCCCGATATCGGTATTCCGGCATCGGGCAAATCATGGGCACAAAAAAGCCTTATCAGTTAGATAAGGCCTATTGCTACAACTCTATTTCTATTTTCTTAAACTCTGAATCTTTCAAGAATAAATCGATAGCTGTATTATATTTTGTCGCTGCTATTACCAGTGAGCGTTTTTGCTTGTGGTAACCGTAGCTTTCGACATAGGTAGGATCTGCGGACATCTTCTCGTTGCTTTCTTCTTGCAATCGAGTGATTAATCCAAGTTGTTTCAAACAATATCGCTCAACTATACGCTTTATCATCGAAACACCCTAAATTTGGTTGGCATTCGCCATACTACGAAATATAGCATCAACTGTTAGCAAGGGTCAAGTTATGCCGATAATTATCTACGTCTTGATTAATAAACCCTATCAGGTAATCAAGATCATGCAGCATCTTCTCTTGATACTTGGACCATATCTGACTGTATGAGCTCGCCGACATATTGATACCACTAAAGAGTAAGCGGCCCTCGACTGAATACAGTGGCCACAGGTTGTATAGTTCAAAGTGCAACGTCATACGAGCCATCTTGTACGCCAGCTCATTAAGCGTGTATTTAGACTTAGGTGCGCCTCTATCGTCCTCTAAGCAGTATTTAATCATGTTAGCTGCTAAGTGGTTAACCACGTCATCAAACGACTCTGACCAGTCATACAGCTCGTTGTCACCCCATACTAAGAGAGAAGCTAGGGCTTTGCCTGTTTTGCTCTTGATCAAACCAATAGCGGCCGCCTTATCCTCCCAATTCACCTCAGGCGGTAAACCACCCTGACCAATATCAAATTTAACTGTCTTAGCACCCATGCCCTGTTTTAACCAATCGCCATGCTGCAATTCTAAGCGTGGACTGGTGGCAAATCGTTGACTCAATATTTTATTCATTGGTTTGCCTCACTTTCAACTTTTTTAATCTCTAAAATTCTGTAGCAGTTTTCGCAAAAAGTTTCCCTAAGTCCGTGTCTGTGGTATATGTGCCCGCAGTGTATGCACTCAAATCTATCCAAGTCTGTCTCATGCTTATCACTCATAACCCTTGCTCCAATGTAAACTGTTCTAAAAACTCGTATTTGAATAACGGCTTGATAAAACCATCTTGCTGGTAATGCACGTAGTGATCATCAACTCGTAGCACTAAGACGCGCTGCCCTGTCTCATTGTTGATATAGATTTGGTCTTTGCTAATCATGGCTGCACCTATAATTTTCTATACGTTAGAAATCTCGAATATCCCAACCACCGCCGTTCCTTTTGGTCTGCTTCATGATTGCAATGAACTTGAACGGGAACTTGTCAGCAGCGACTTTGATTTTCACTAAAGCGTCATCAGTCCACTGCCCTTTCACTTCGTGTATTTCCAATTGGCCATCTGAGCGCATGACCAAGAAGTCTGGCTTATAAAACGTGTTGTCTGCTAGCCGTAGGTTGATGTTGTCAAAAGAGTAATAAGCGATCTCACCTGCTCGTTTTAGCAGCTCCAAATGCTGTGCGTAGGCCTTCTCAGTACCATTCATTTGTCCTGACTTCATTCGCCCTAATGCTTGTATGCTTTTTCTCATCACTTACCATCCTCTAGATTAATATCACCATATTCATGTTTAAACGCCGAACCATCGCTATTCCATTTCAAATATTCGTCGTGGTACGGATCCCCATCAACCACTCTTAACCTTCCTGACCAACCTCGAAACACATTCTCTTTGGGGTGATAGGCAGTTTGCAGACCTGCGACGCTGTACCCTTCTGTGGTTTTCATAGCCACTCGCCAATGAGATAAACTAAGATTAGAAATACCGGTAACGCCAAAACATAGGTGCTTGCTGCCTTGTGATACCACTTGATTTTGAATCCGTAACTTACGTTCTCAGCCACACAGACCAGTCTCGTAAATTTATAAGCGACGAAGTAAGCGCAAAGGAAGTAGGTAACCATCAGCACTATGACTAGATTATTGATGCTCATACCGCCTCCTGCATTTGATTTAACAACCTGTCGTAAGTTTCATCTTGCATTTCGCCTGGCATATGCTGCTGGCTGATATGATCGTATGTCTGCTGCACACTCATACCGGGCAATGGCTCTTTCCAAAGACCATTCACTACGACCGACACTTTGGCATCACGTTTGGCTTGAGTTGCTGGTTTGCTGTGACTAGGGTGGTAAACGGCTGGCAGATCACTGTCATGGCCTTCTGATTTGCTAGCAGTCGTACCGCTCCAATCTTCATTGTCGATGTTGAATCTAGCTGGCTGTGACTGAGATTTGATTTTCTGCTGACGGATGTAATCACGTTTGATCCATTCTGTGAGCATGTCTTTGCGTCTGCCTTCGGTTCTGATGTACGAGCCTTCAATCTCTTTCTCAGCGTAGTAGTTTTTGAATTTAACCAACTGGTGATCGTAGTCTGCTTGACTGATGGCTGGTACTGGTGGAGCTCCTAGCATGAGCATTGCATTAATTTCAGTAAGCTCTGGATGAATCCAATCTGCAATCGAATCAATCACCGAAAAATCACTCGCGCTATTATTATTACTATTCTTTGGTTCTTGGTTTATGGTTAATGGTTTATGGTTAGGGTTATTTTGGCTTTCATTTGGCAACCCATCAGAAACCGACTGGGTTTTTTCTGGGTTATTCTTGCGAGGTCTGCCCCCTTTTTTACCGTTTTCACGGTTTTTCTGAGCATTGCCATGGTATTTAGTGATCTCACAATCTATGCGTTTATGCCTAAAACCGTCATCACACTCATAAAAGAAGTCATCTAAGACGTTTTTAAGCATGATTTCGTATTCGGGGTTATCCAACATTAAGCGACGCATAACCCATTGGGTTTTTTCGGTATTGGTTTTTCATCCATGTAATAGAGGTCTATTAGCATGCGGTAGATGTAATGCTCCATC
The DNA here is from genome assembly GCF_048631835.1 of Psychrobacter sp. ER1. Classification (NCBI taxonomy): domain Bacteria; kingdom Pseudomonadati; phylum Pseudomonadota; class Gammaproteobacteria; order Moraxellales; family Moraxellaceae; genus Psychrobacter; species Psychrobacter sp. ER1. The sequence goes on from NZ_CP184640.1 coordinate 1,882,702, forward strand.
GGTTTTAAGTGTTGAGTGTCTTTACGATAGTCTTTGATGTTAAAGCTGTAGTAGTGCATTACACTGCCTCCAAAACTCTTAAATGATTAACCGGCTTGTTTTGCATTAATTTTGCGATATGGGCCACACCAGCTGCGGTAAACTTGACTTGGATAGTCGCAACGTCATAACCATCCTTACCTTCATAACTGGCCACCTTCTGAGTCATAAAACCTTGCTTGATACGGTGGGCGTGTGCGTTTAGCCTACCCTTGTCGTCTCGGTACAAGAATCGTGATGATAAAGGCTTGCTTTTATCCAGACAGCGCCTTACAAATTCGCGCTCAGGTATGCCAACAGCTTTTGCTGTCTCACGTACACCAAGCGAACCTTTAGCATGGCTGAGTGTGTCTAATGCCGCTGCTTTTGGTGCTGCAATCGCTAACTGCTCTTGCGCTATCTGTTTTTCTTGGTATTCATCCGCCCACGCTCTAGCAGCTATCGCTGGATTAGTAAAATCAGGCAGTGCTACGACTGGCTGACTAGCTTTGCGCTCACAGTCTAAAAAGTAGTTTCTGATCCGTTCGCCCATTTCGGTACGCACTTGCATGGCTAGTTTTTTGGCAAACTCGATTGACAGTAGATAGTTTCGGGTTTCATTACCCCTCACCCATTGGGTGAACGTCTGATAATCAAGGCCTCTCGTTGCAAATGGATTTTCATCTATGTTTCTAGCGTGCCATTTAGCCCAGTGAGCGGTATTAAGACCTAAAGATTGATAAAGCTCTTTAGCATCGACCGCTTGCTGCAAATCGTTGTTTTCTTGAATAGTTGGTAATTGCATGGTATTCTCCAGTTCTAAGTTAGTGTTTTAAGTAAGTAAGCGCCCATTCAGTTGCATCTGAAGGGCGTTTTTTATTGCGCGGTCATTTCTGCACGCTTTTCTGCTTCAGTCAGTGCTACTTCGACGTCACCTAGTGTTATCCAGCCAATCAAGTCACGACCTTTGACCACAGCGTAAACATCCATACCGTGACGACGTACTAATTGAGCGACACTTGCTGATCCTGCTTTTTTGCCTTTACTCACGTTTGATGCTTCAAAAAGCTTGCCGCTACTTAGCGCATTGATTAATGGTTCACGGTCTGGCCCAATCAAGTTACCTGTTACCTCAACTTTTTTATGACGCTTAAAACTGTCTAGCGTGAAGTAGGATTCACCTGTGCTGATGTGGTTTAAGCGGACGATATTCATGCCAGGCATCTTTTTGATGATCGATAAATCGTTATGCTGTGACTGGTAATCTTTGTACTCGTTATTTTCTCTACACTGCGGAATCATTTTTACTAGCTTGCCATTAGACAAATCGGCAGCTAATGCCTCACGACGATATTTGGCTGCTTGGTAGATTTTAGATAAGGCTGAATTCTTAGCGGTGCCTATCTTTGCAACTCTGGTCGACTTAACCGTCTTTGCGACTTTCTTTTGTTTCTTAGGTTTTTTTGCCAGTGTGGTGCGGTCCTTCTTCTGACGTAGTACAGCAGTCCCTTCCTCTAGTCTGACCAATGCTGCTTGGTGCTCAATTCTTGCCTTGTTGCGAGCTTTAGCGCGTTCGAAACCGTCAAGCTCTCGTAACTGAGCATCAGTACGAGGCGTTTTGCGTCTAGGCGCATTTGGGTCATCAAGATCGGTGGCACCCACTTCTTCTAGGTACTTAGCAACGGTTGCTGCCCACTCAGGATCAATAGGTTTTTGGCGGCGACTAATATTTGAAAAATTTTGTTCAGCTAACATGACTTATTCCTTATGCGAAATGAATTAATGTGTAGATGACCAGTGCTGCACATGAGATAACAAACACAAGGCTTCTAATGCTTTTCCAAAAGCGCATATTGTTTTCATGTCTGCGCTGTATTGCTGCTCTATTGGCTGCTGCTACTTCATGCTGTGGCACATGGTTTTTCTCTGTGTCATGTACTAGCGATAAGTGCGCTGTGCGATCATTTCTCACTTGCTAACTCCTTCTTAATTTTTCGGTCGTTTCCATCCCAACCATCGCGCTGCGTTTGCATCATATTGGCGTGGCGGTCTGCTTCGTCATTGGCGGCTTCATCAAACAAGATTGCGTTGTTCAAGCACATGCCATACTCCTAACTGTTGATAATGTTTGTTCCAATTCGCCTTGAGTGTTGAGATTGTTGCATCGGTAAATATCAAAGCTGGAATCGGTCTAATTGATTGGTGGCAGCATTTGCCATTAAGGGCGTTTGGGCAGTCGTCGCAGGTCATGATTTACTTTCCTTGTAAATGTGGATTATCTTTCGCGTGTTTGCGCTTAACATGATTATTAAGAGACTGCAGTGCTGACATAGCGGTCTGTATCTTGTTCGATAGCACGTCTAACTCGCTGCAGCTTATGCGACCATCTTCTAACGCCTTGTGCATTTCAGCCATAACGTCACCCTGACAGGCTGATGCTGACAACGCGGTCATGATCAGCTCATCTTTTGTCGCTTCACCATTCACTTCACAAAACACGCCACCAAGACGATGAGCCATAGCTTGGATGATGCTGTGGTCATTAGTAAATTCCATGATCGTTAATGCTTCATCAATACGTAAGTGATGAGTATTGCAATTAGGGTTTACTTTGCTGTTTAGCACAGTGCTAGACATACCCATACGTGCCGCGATAGCGACTGAACCGCCATGCTTTTCGTTATGTACTGTCTTGTGTGCTGCGTCTATTACTTGCATTTGCGTGTCCTATCTATCTATAAAAACGTTTTGTGTAAGCCTTTCTTTCTGTAAAGTTAATTACAAGGTGTTAGGCTGGTTCGGCTTCTTGTCCCTGAGCATTGATCTCATCGATAAGGTCTTTGATTTGATATTTACGCAGCTCTGGGATTTTCTTATCGTCCCATTGAGATACAGCGTTGTGAGTAATACCAAGCATTCGAGCTAGCTCATTGACTGAGCCACCTGCTACTTTTAGTGCCTCTTTCTTAGTCATGGCAGTTACCTTTTTTGTTTATAAAGTAAGTTAAGTTACCTATTAAAGCACAGAAAACTTACCTTATCAAGTGGTAAGATAAGTTACCTATGTAAAAGGAGTGATTATGAATACTTTGGGTCAGAGATTACTTGGCTTGCGAAAGAATAAGAAGCTTTCTCGTGAGGCGCTGGGCGCAAAAATAGGTGTGTCAAAAACATCTGTGAAAAACTGGGAAGATGATGAAAACGCACCTAAGTTGGAGTATTTACAGTCGATATCTGACTATTTTAACTGCAGTGTTGAATATTTAACTGATGGCATCAACAGTGACGGTGATAACTTTGAAGCCATGCCTAAGAAAACTGTGCGATACGTACCGCTATTAAACTACGTACAAGCAGGTGAGTTTTGCGAGTATCATGACGACGCGATAGCTGATGAGTTTTTGCCTATATACGGCGATGGTTACGGTGACAATGTTTATTGGATAAGGCTGCAAGGCAATAGCATGGAGCCTGATTTTTATTCAGGTGAATTGGTTTTGATTGACTCTGACTTACAACCCAATCCTGCTGATTATGTGATCGCTCTCAAAAAGGGTGAAAAAAGGTAACTTTTAAGAAGTGGCGACCTCGTGGGTTTGATGAAGATACAGGTAAAGAGTACTCGCAGTTAATACCTTCAAATAAGGATTACCCTGTAATAGATAGTCGTTTTACTCCATTTACTATTTGCGGTGTAGCTATAGAGCGCAATCAAGTGTTGAGGCAATCATGAAGCCTTATGAGTATTATTATATATGCCACTTCATTAAGCACGCCAAGCTTGTAGATACTCTACCGCTTGGTTGGTGCGTCTATCGTGAACCAATAGAAATATACGATTAGTTAAAAATAAATTAGCTCTACAAGCCCCGTCTTTGATGGGGTTTTTTATTGCCTTTCAAAAATTAGGTAAGAAAACTTACTTTCTTTGTTGACTGAAAAGGTAAGTTAAGTTACTATTACACACATCGCAACGAAAAACGTAGACGATGCAGCAGTATCAAATCCTAGGCATAAAAAAGCCCCTTCTCGACTGAACATCAAAAGGGGCTTACTCAACAAGGAGTGAAAATATTATGGCAGATATTGATGGTAAAAAGCAATATTTCGATTTAGGTAGAAAAAACGGTTATCTGATTGTGGAGCTAGACGGCAATCAGGTTCACTTTGAAGTCAAAGCCACCCTATCGGAAAAACTGCGAGACGCACTACCAGTTTTGGCATTGGACGACGCTGGCAACCAATTTAAGTATCAACACGCGCCACATCACAATGATTTGATTATGAGCGCCTTTATTGAGCTAGTTAACGAATCTTACTGGCAACGCACACAAAGTCAGCCAGTGCAAGAACGCAACCCCTGCCTTGATGGAATTATTGACAAAGCAAGGCATCAAGCATGGCTTAGCAACGACTGGGCAAGCGACATGCGAAACGAAGCTGCAATGTGGGGAGGTGTTTGATATGAAATGGACCTTATTCACGGCACTTTGGTTCGCATGGGGTGCGTTGGTCGCATCTTATGCAATCGCTGACGATAGCTACGAGCAGTCAGAACAAGCGCAAGTGGCAAAACACGCCAACGAATTTATCGCAAAAGCATACGGGAGAGAATAACCATGGGAACCGCAATCAAATTTGAACAGCAAGATCAAAACGCTATCAAGACCAGCAACCTAAGTCGTCAAGATTGGCTCGCACTACGTCAGTCTGGCATCGGTGGTAGTGACATAGCAGCAATCATCGGTGTGTCGCCCTACGCTACTGCTTACGATATTTACCAGTCTAAGACGCAGCCTTTATCTGACGAAGATATGAACGAGTTTGCGTATTGGGGCACTGTGCTTGAAGACACGGTAGCGCGTGAATTTAGCAAACGCAGTGGCCTGAAGATTCAGAACGTTAACTTCTTAATGCGTCACCCGGAACATCGTTGGGCCATCGCTAACATTGATCGCGCTGTAGTTAACAATCACGTCAAAGGCTGGGGCAATGTCCGTTTTAAAGACGGTAGGCTTACCACCAATGAGATTGTCGAAATTAAGACTGCATCTGAGTACGTTGGTAAAAACTGGGGCAATGAGGATAGCGATGAAGTGCCTGACCAGTATCAGTGCCAAGCTCAGTGGTATATGGGCGTGACTGGTGTTGAGGTCTGTCATATGGCTGTGCTAATCGGTGGTAACAAGTATCGACAGTACAAGATTGAACGTCATCAAGAGTTCATCGACTACTTGTTTGAAGCAGCTGATAGCTTCTGGAATGACAACGTTTTAGCGGGTGTTGAGCCTGATGCTACTACGCTGCAGAACGCGAAGGATAAGTACCCACGGCACAATCCTGATACGACACTTGATGTCGCATTGGATAGCGAAGCTGCCAAAGTGTTTGAGCATTACGAATCACTGAAGGCGCAAGAAAAAGAGGTCAAAGCGGCGCTTGAGCTCGCCCAGACTGACCTGATTTGTCAGATCCAAGACAATGAGACGTTGGCAATCGATGGTGAAGTGGTCGCTACTTATAAGACGCAAGTTAGCAACCGCTTTAACAGTAGTCAATTTAAAAAGGACATGCCAGAGCTTGCTGAGCAGTACATCAAGCAAAGCGAAAGCCGCGTGATGAGGGTTAAGTGATGAGTATAAACATAGGACAGGTTAATGATCCTGATGTAATCAAACTGGCTGGGCTAATGCAGCAAAAGAAATACTGATCAGAGATATGCGGAATGTGGTTAAGCGACTTGATGGCACCGAGCACAAAGCAATGCTTGATATACAGTTTGTCCACGATAGACGTATAACTGCACTAAGGAGCAACGAGCGCCTAAAAGATGCTATTGACTCACAATCTGAATGGATCATCGACCGCATTTACGACACCGCTATTCAGAACATCGAAAAAGAAATCGCACCATTGGCAGATAAGGTGATGCAAAACCTAATTGAAGCCAATAGCCGAACCATTAAATTTTAAACAAGGAATACCCTCATGGAACATCAAGAAATCGCAGTAATGGAAGATCAGCAGTACTCACCACAGCAAATCACGCTTGATGACGCTCTGTTTAATAAATGTCATCGCTTAGCGCAAATGATGGCTAGCGGTGCTTGCACTGTACCAAAGCACCTACAAGGCAATACAGGCGACTGCTTTGCTATCGTTGGCCAGTCATTACGTTGGGGTATGGACCCATATGCAGTAGCTCAAAAGACGCACTTAGTTAATGGCACATTGGGTTACGAGGCGCAGCTTGTCATCGCTGTAATCAATAACCGAGCTCCTATCATTGACCGCATCAAGTTTGAATACTTTGGTGATTGGTCAAAGGTTAAGGCTAAAGATGACAAGTCAACTGACGTGGGTGTTATTTGCCGAGCCACATTTAAAGGCGATGACCACCCTACTGAATTGTCATTATCTATGGCGCAAGTTGGTACTGTCCGAAACTCACCGCTATGGGCTGCCGACCCGCGCCAACAGCTTGCTTACTTAGCAGCCAAGCGTTTTAGCCGCCTACATTGCCCTGATGTGATATTAGGTGTTTATACACCTGATGAACTGGCTGACCGAAACAATGAAGTACCTCGCAATGTCACGCCAAGCGTTAAAAATGCTGGTGCCTCTGCCCTGCTAAATCGCGTTAAACCAAAGCAAGCAACTGCTGAAGCACCAGTGATTGAGTATTACGACACAAGCGAATTGCTAGGCACGATTGAGCAAATCACCGATGTAAAACAAATCGGACCTATTGGTAAAGAAATTAAAACCATGGTCGAGAATGAAGCTATCAATATTAAAGATGAAGACGTTGATGCCTTACGCCAGGCACTTGCTGATCAGAAGCAATCAATCATCTTGGCTGATGAATACGACAACATCATGAAGCATGTGAAAGCCTGCAAGTCATCAGATGATATTGAGCGTATGCGCGGCTTGATTGCTGACAAAAAGCAAGATTTCGATGAAGGTGACATCAAGATGCTAAACGACACATTAGACGTTGTTGCTGAAGATATTACTGCTAAAGGTTAAAGGTAAATAACGTCAATTGTTTAGGTCGGTAGGTATTAGCTAGTTGGTGAGGTGACGGCTCAAAAAGGGCATGTCTGAGTTCAGGTGCTCCAAGGCGACGATGCTTACTAACCTAAACCCCTATTCTAAGGATTAACTCATGTTAAGACTAAATAACAGCTTGGTAGCACGAGAGTCAGTAAATGGTGTTGATGCAGTCCGTATGTATGCTGTATTCGATGATGTGACCAAGTCAGGTGGTGTTAAGCGTAAGCACGCACAGCGCTTTGCTATCAAAGACAGCCTGCTAACTCTTAATGGCGTAAAGCATTGCCTATCTGAACCAATCGACTTAAACGCTGATCCTGAAGACTTGATTCAATACTTTGATGCGCGGTTTGGCAGTGTTCAGCCAGATATGTTTGTAGAGCCTCCAAAGTCAAGAGGTGGCGCCCAAGTACCAAAATCTATCAAAGAAGTGCGCTGGGAATATTTAGACATGGCGTGGCGGGCAATCGATAAGAGTGGTGCGGTTGCATACTTCGAACGTAGACCAGTGTTAGACAAAGCAGGTTATTGGGTATCAGCAATTGATGGTGTCATCGCTAGATACGGCAAATCACTATGTATCGCTGATAACTACCAATGTAGTGCTCAAAATATTAATGATCATTAAGGACCCACCATGCCAAAACCTAAAAACCGCGATAAGCGCAAGAAGCTAGCACAGCGTAAGCGCAACCAAGCCGTCCAGCAGAAGCGTGATGATGGCGAGTTCGTCAAGTCGTTCACTGGCTACATGCAGCTCACATTTAAGCGTGAGACAGATGACGAAACGATACGCAAAAACGTGATCCGCGGTGATGACTGGCTAAAGAACAGCTATCAGATTTTCAAGAACCCTCGCCGCTACTTGGTAGGCGTCAAGCTCTTTAAATTTGATAAAAGCATTAAACCTGCTGAATTGGAATGGGCCACAGAAACTGAAATAGCAAAAGAAAACATCGTTGACCTAGCTGCAGAAATGGCTGATGAAATGGCAAATGGCCACGACGATGTTGATTTTGATAACTCTTACATACGCATTTATGCGTGAGGAATGGATATGAAAATAAGCAAAAAAAGACTGGCCAATAAAGTTAGAAAGCTAGAAGTTCAAAACTACGATATGCGTCAGAAAATCAAAAAAATGGATAAAGCACTAACCTGTCTTGATGAGCTGACCACTGAGCTAAATCATGCGCTACCTGACCCCGAGTATGATGCCAAGTGTGAGCAGAATGCGGTAGCTGTGGAAGAGTCACTAGCGAGACACGCTGTACGTCTTGGGCTAGTTAAGCCAAAACTAAAGCAGCTCGACCAGTCAGTGTTTGACCATAAGTATGTGACAAGTCATTTTCATTACGCAGCAATCAATGCTAATGGCCGGTCTATATTTTTTAGCGACAAGCCTAAATACAATTTAGAGCTGGGGATTTGGTACTCAACTGCTGGCTCAACAATGCCAATGCTTAAAGGCTACGACACAACCAACTGGCAAAACTCGCTAATCGAGCGCGAGAACATAGCAGATGAGCTGCTAGAAATTGATTTGGGATTACCAACCGTGTGTGAAACGTGCGGTAGCACTATACAAAATTTGCATAAAGGAGAATGGTCGTGAGTACAACTGAAATATACGGCTTCAAAGCCGACGGTAATGCTGAATTTATTGGCGAAACACAAAATGCTTTTAGAGGTGCTTTCGTGGTTTGGGAGCATTTTGAAAAAAACACCTTGAGCCATTACAGCCAATGGCTAATGGCAAAAGTTACTCAAGAACTGTAACTGGCGAGGGCTTAGATGATTTATGGGCGCTTCCTTACACTGACGAAATAACAAGAGCAGAAAAAATAGTGCTTTTGTCCACTTTTGATAAAAATGTTGTTCGTAATAGTGAGCTTGCCGAGCTGATAGATGCGTACCGCGCATTTGACAAAAATTTTGAATTTGAAACTTACTGTAGCTTACCTGAGCAAGCAGAAATTCTTGAGAAGCATAAAGACAAATACGTTGCTTTTGGCTTCAACCAAACATCGGTTAACTCGGCATTTTGGACTGAAGATAGAAGCACTTGCGAATGTGAATATTGCGTAACATGCCAAGAGGACTGCTACAACCTCAACACGGAGTCAGAGCACTTCTACGTCTTTGATGAGTTGGATAAGGAGAGCGATTGTGAGTAATTTACCGTTAAAGCCGTTGGTTTGGACTGAGATAAGCGAAAAAGTAAGAAACGACCCATCTATATGTGAACTTGATAAAGGTGCGTTATGGATAGCGGGTGACAACCTTATTTTCAGATACAACATTAAAGACAACCCTAATTCAAAAGAATTGCCTTTCATTGTTAATTATGGTGGTCGTCAACCTAAAGAGGTTGACAGCATCGAGTATGGCAAACATTGGGCTGAGCATACGCATTATGCTAGCAAGATGCAGCCGTATGTTAAGCCCTCGCCCACTTGGATTGATGTTGATGATAGATTGCCCGAAATGCACAAAAGGGTGCTTATTAAGGCTGATTGCTACCTTGTTGCAGCTAGGGCGCCAAGCACTGAGCACAATAAAGACTGGGGAATTACTGGCGATTGGATGTGGTCGATTGTTAATGATAGTTGGTGTGACGCTCACATGGTCACACATTGGATGCCAATCCCTGAATTTAGCGAGGTGACGAGGTGAGCAAACTTTACCCGGCGCAGTTTAAAGAGATAACTAGCAAGGTAAGCGGTACTCGATATAGAGTATTTTTGCGAGATATGCCTGAGATTAGCGGCGGTCAAAACAAATTGTTTGTTGATGCTGTGCAGTCAGCAATAGATGCGCTAGATAAGTATGTAAGCGGTCAAAAACTACCTGAGCCAAGCAAGCCAAAGCATGGTGATATTATGATTGCTATCAATAAAGAGGTGACTACCAATGGCAACGATTGAAACTGATATTGACCTTGAAGCGCTAAAGAATTCTGGTAAACGTGGACGTGAGCTCGTTAACTTTGCATTTAAAGAGCTGCAGTATGACGGTGAAAAGCTGCTTCACACCGCCATCTACGCAGGTGCACCACATGTGAATCATATCTATGCTGCTAGTATGCTTGGTTATAGCGCAGCCACATTGCGTAACTGGTCCAGTCAAAGCAATGGGCCTATACAACCAAAGCGCATCAATGGCACACCTTACTGGCGTATGCGTGACATACGAAACTTGTTAGACCTTTAATCATAAAGATGGTCGGTATTTATACCGGCCTCTTTTAGTATGAATTGCTCAATCCTACCATGCCACATTCTCAATAAATCAATCGGGCGGTCAACATAGTGCTTTTCATCGATAGCACTTGGACGATGACCCATAACCTGATTGACAATCCCACGCGGTACATCTACCCACTCAGACAACGTTCTGAATGACTTACGCATAGCTTTAGGCGGCAAGTTCGGCAAGCCACTCTCTACAAGCAACGTGCGATACTTCTTAGTAACTTCAATATACCCTTCCTGCCTTACCTTACTCCCAAACACAAAATCATTCACGCGCGGCAAAGCTTGGATAGTTTGCTTGGTATAAGGCGTCAGTGGAATGATACGCTCCCACTGATCAACCTTATCGACAATCTTAATCGTATTCCATTCAAAATCTATATCAGACCATTTAAGCTGCAGCATCTCCCCTGGTCGAGATCCGTTCATTAGCATGCAGATTAAAGCAGCTCGTTGAACGCTACCAATCTGGTCAACTACACTAAACCAAGTTTCTAACTGTTGTTTCTGCAGAGAACCTTTATGAGCACGCACACTTTGTACTGACTTATTGACCTTGCGGCTATTGTAAGTCTTATTGGGTATTAGTTCAGCGTACTTGTCCGTGTCCTCTGCCCAATTAGCACAAGCTTTGAACATGCGAAAGTTTTTGGCCATGGTAGTAGCACGTGTCTCATTCTCTTTACGAATCCAAGACTCTACAAAATCAGGCGTAAGATCAGCAAGTGACACTTCCCATATATTACCAATTGGCTGAGCCATATAAGGCTTGTCTGTCAAATATGGACGTGCTGCTTGATAGTGATCATTGAGATAAGTCTTTGACCATTCTGATTTATGAGTATTAATGTAGTGCGTAAACAGGTCACCAAACGTCAGCTGTTTGCGTACTTGGTCACGAGCAAAAGCCTTATTCTTGGCTAGATTGTCAGCCTTGGTGCGACTTGGATCAATACCAGATGCCAACTGCTTGCTAACTTCAGATGCTTTATCGATTGCGTCTTGCAAACTCATGACTGGGAATTTACCCAAAGTGATACGCTTAGGCGTGCCGGTACCGCCAACCCTACCCTGATAGATAAATGCTTTACTGCCACCAGGCGAAATACGTAAGCCCAGACCTGTGAACCTCACATCCCAAACGAAGTATTGTTTGTCCTGCGGTTCTAGTTTCTCAATTTTTGCAGTAGTTAACTTGGCTTCCATGTGATTACTAATCTATTTTATAAAAAGTAATCACATAGTAATCACATATAAAGTAAATTGCCATAAACTGAGTGATACTATTTTGAGGTGATGCACTCTAAGTTACTGATATTGTTTACATAACTATATTGTAAATGATATTGCGGTAAACTGAGTGATACGTTTAGACACGGACTCATAATCCTTTGGTCGTAGGTTCAAGTCCTACTGGGCCCACCAAATATTGAATCAGGCTTGTTCGCAGCGATGCGGCAAGCCTTTTTTATGCAAGTTTAGAAATATTATAAACAGTGCAGCGAATAATAACTGGTATTTAACCGAAAGCAATTATCTAAAATAAAGACATAAAAAACCCTTCACGCTAAATTTACATAGCCTGAAGGGTTTTTTATGCGTGGAACTTTCTAGTAATCGACGGTATAGCTTAGGCCATAAGTCGTGCCTGATGCAGGTAAACGGTTCAGATCGCCATACGTAGTTTGATGATAGACCGTTAGATAGTCTTTATTAAGCAAATTATAAACGCCATAATCTACTCGGCCAACTGGCATTTTTACTTGACCTAATACATCAAGGGTCATATAACCCGTAACTGGCAATGCACTAGAATCAGGGTCTTTTTGTTGATCTTTAGAGGCTCTGTCATCACCGCCAACAGCCAATGCTTGTAGACGTATGTTGCTGCCTTCATCAAAGTTATACTGAGCAAATGCGGTGCCTTTTAGTGGTGTTAGGCGTACAGCATCCAGCTCCAGCCAATCGCCATTATAATCATATTGACCACGGGTATATGCCACACTACCACCTACTTGCCACTGATCGCTAAGGTCATGAGTAAGTGAACCTTCTACGCCATAAACTCGCTCGTCAGTATCCACAACCTCGACAGTATAGCTGTCTGTAAAGCGTACTACTTTATCTGATTCGTTATAAAAACCGCTCAAGCGTGCCGCTGTATCACCATGTTTTCCCTGCCAACCAAACTCGTAGTTATTGGTTGCAATCGGTTGAACATTGTCTGAGTTAACCACGAAACCTGCACGCACATCACGCAGTGCTCGCTGTATATCTGCAGTATCAAGACCTTGTGAAAAATTGGCAAACAATTGATCTTTCGATGTTATCTGATAGCTGGTACCAAGATTGAAAAGTACTTTGTCATGGTCGGTGTTGCCTTTTTCTACGTCGCCTGCTTGATAGTCAATGCCATAAGCTGCACTTGTCCCGCTAATAGCAGAACTATTAAAATACTCTTCAAGCAGCTGCTCATAGATGGGCGTAAAGGTATCAGTCTCAGATTTTAGCTTTTGATAACGCACGCCAGCACTGGTATGCCACTTGTCGGTCAAGTCAATATCTGCATTGACAAAAGCACCCAATTTATCGATGGTGGTATCTGGCCCACCATTGTAAGTAAGCCCATTGGTTTGGGCGGTCAAGCCATTACTTGCAAGAAATATATTTAAGTCTTGACCATAATAGGTCTGCTCACTGTTTTCGCGTTCGACATCCACACCATAACTAAATAGTGTGTTTTTGCCTGCGATTTCGGTTTCAGTTTGCATGGCTGCACGTAGACCCATCACTTCGATATCAGCTTCTGACTGAGTCACAAATACTGCGGCACTGGTAAGCTTGTTCACTGTGTTTTCGTTAGTCAAACCATTGGCCTGCCATACTTCAGCTGCTTGGGTTGCTGCACTCTTGGCAGAAGGATAAAAACGGCCTTTTTCATCTCTATAGTAGCCCGTTAAACTTAAGCTAGAACCTGAACCCGCAAAATCATCATCACTATAATTTAAATTCACGGAGCTTTTTCGGTATAAGGCTGGTTTTCTACGTTGGCACCATCGATGGCTTTTAAAGAAGGTGGTGCATCCTCAGGTTTTAACAAGACCTGTAAATTATCACCATAATCTGGGCCATAGTCAGTATCTTGCTTATCTTTATAGTAAGTCGCTGCGAGATCAAGACGTTGGGTATCCGTTAGCTCTACACCTAAGCTACCATTCACACTTAGTGACTCGGTATCTTGTTGATCCGTTTGATTGACATCAGGACTAACTCGGTCGCCTTTGCTATCGAACTTACCACCTTTGGTCTCATAATCAACATCTAAGCGTCCATAAGCCCGCTCGCCGCCATACCCTAAGGTTTGCCCTACATTATAGCCAAATGAATCTGAGTCAAAGTCACGGCTACTACTAACGCCCACTCTGGTTTGTCTAATAGGGCCATAACCCACCAGAGATTTAGTCACAAGGTTAATTAGACCACCTGACGCGCCAGCACCATAGATACTAGTGGCACCCGAAAGCACCTCTACCCGCTCAAGCTGTGACGTATCAATACTGTTAAGCTCACGTGAAAGACTGCGTGAACCGCTTAATGGCACACCATTTAGCAAAAACTGTACTGGACGGCCATGCATGGTAGTGCCGTAGTTACTGGTCGAACCACTACTGGTACCCAAGCTCGGAATCAGCTGTGCCAAGATGTCACCAGTGGTACGGTTGCCCGTCGCCTGCATCTGAATATCGCTTTCAGTAATTACTTGCGTGACGGCTGGCATCTCACTAATCTTCTGAGCCAGCGCCGTACCCGTTCTGGCTTTAGCCGTGACATTGATAGTGTCTAAAGTCACATTAGGCGTCTCATCAGACACAGTACTTGAAGCCAGTTCCGCTGAGGTCTGCGCATCTAATACGGCATCCGCTTCATTGACATTGGTTTGTGCATATAACTGCTGGCTGATACAAAGGGTGAGAACAGATAGAGCAACTTGATGATGGCTTTTCATAATTTTTTCACTTAGGTTATTTCACTTAGTTGGATAAATAAACAGTGATATGAGTAATATTTAGCTAATAATACTGTGTGTACTAACTTTGTGAATCGTATTGTAAATGATAATCGTTTTTATTTCTATGTCTATTTACACCTTGTTAGTAAACGCTTATTTGTACTGTTTTCAGATATGGTTGACTATTTGAACTCTGATAATTTCATTAATCACTGAATAGTTTATTTAGCTCGTTGTTACGATAAGCCTCAAAAAACATCTGAAACTTTACCTCATCCTCTTTATGCTTTTTTTGACAATCTGATAATAGTTGCTGTGCTACATCGACAGATAATATAAATACACCGTCACTATCCATAATGGCAATGTCGCCTGAACGAATAGTCGTTGTCTGCTCATCAAAGCGATAGGCAATATCGGACGCCAGCGTGCCTTGTACTTGGTTACTCTTGAACGTGGTCACAGCACTGATACCCTGCGCAAATACAGGAAAGCCTAACTTACTTTTAGCCAGTGGGTGAAAAGGACAATTGATTAATGATGCCCACTGTTCTGCGGCGATTAATGCCTAGTGCCAAAAATCAGTGATATTTCAGTCTTGATAAGTTAAAGAAAACCCCGATACGGGGTGTTTGTCTATGGGGATCGTGGCAATTTGCACGCTGAAGGAATCGTGAATAATAAAATCACCGCGATTACTACCAGTACTTCTTGGATCGCGCTTGCCATGCCGTCACTACTACCTGCTGCTAATAACTGCGCACTTCGACTGCCTATATAAAGGGTGGACAGCGTGATAAATATGGTAGAGATGATACGGCGACTGATGTTATTAAGGGCGGCTCCCTCAGTGACCGCGTCTTTGTGTAAGCTGCTAAAACCAACGGTAGTGGTCGGCAGATACGCCAAACCTACCCCAATACCTCGCACACTCATAATTAGCATTAATAGCCAAAGCGTAGGCTGATACAAGCACCATGCCAGCATCAAAGTAGACAGCGCACTAATCGCAATTCCTACGATGCCAATCCCTCTGGCACCTTGCTTATCTACCATCTTGCCAGCGTAATGCGTGATGATACTGGCCACGAGCGTCGCGACCATTAGGACAACACCTGTCCATAAAGCACTCTCGCCCATCACGTCTTGTATCAGCACGGGTAATAGCAAGAGACACAACATCAAACCGACTGTTTGAGTAATGCTAATGATATTACTGTGCAAATAGGTTTTATTGTTAAACAAGCGCACGTTTAATAATGGATGTTTCTGCCGCCGCTCATAGGCCCACCAAACCATTGCGGACAGTAAAAATCCGACAGACAATAAACCCAATGTGGCTATCTTTAATAAGCCATCACTGCTGAGTAGCCCGCCAGTGAAGTCTATTTTCAGCGTGCTCAGCCAAACCATCATCGCAAGCAGCCAAGTGAGTAAGCTGATAAACCCGATCGTATCGAAAGGGCTCTTTTTTCATATGAGCGCATGTCAGGTATTAACCACCACACCATCGCCATGACCGCCATACTAAGTGGTAACGTAATGGCAAACAGTGTCCACCACGCAAACTGCTCAACCAAGTAAGCACCGACCAAAGGGCCAAACGCTAATGACATCATAATAACAATGCCCCATAGCGCCATTACTCTGCCATGCTGCTGCTGCGGATAAATCTGATATAGCATGCCAATAGATAGTGGAATAATCAGACCGCCACTCAGCCCTTGTATGGCTCTAGCAATGATAACAAAGCTCATACTATAGGCTAGCATGCCAATGACTAAGCCTAGCATAAACCCAAAAATTGCCGCTAAATAAATATATCTAAAAGGAAATTTTTTGTTTAGGTAGCCGCTGAGCATCAGCCCCACACTCATGGCCAATACATAAGCATTTAGCACCCAGCCGCCCATCACAATATCGACATCAAACACCGACATAAAGACAGGAATCGCTGGATTAAGTGCACTATTACTAAAGCTGACGACCGTACCGCCGAGTAATAGTGTCAGTAATACCTGCTGTACTTGTTTGTTGCTCAAGCCATCACTACTACTCTGAGAGGCTTCGTTTATAGGCGACTCATTTGTAGATGTCTTATTTATAAGTACTTTATTTATAGGAGCGTTACTCATTAAGCAGTGGCACCATAAAATTGGGTGACGGTCGGCATGACTTGCTCCTAGTTATTATTTTGTTAGCCTGCCGCGCGCGTCATCCAATTTCGCTGAAACTTAGCATCGTTATTCTTATCAAACTGCTGATCAAATAAGGTTCGATAGACCTCTGCTAAATAAAGTCAAAATTGTCGGCTATTCAATGCTTGCAGACATGAGCTATCTATTTGCTGAGGCTGGCACCTTACGAATGAGCCATAAGAAGTAGCCACCACCAATAATGGCAGCAATCGTACCAGCAGGCAGTTCATAAGGGAAAATAACATAACGGCCAATCCAATCCGCTATCACCATTACCCCTGCCCCTAAAAGTGCAGCTAGTGGCAATTGCCGTTCAAGCTTTACAGCGCCCAGTGAAGTAGCCAAATGTGGCACCATCAAACCAATAAAGCTCAATGGACCAACGGCAAGCGTACTGGCAGTACTAAGCGCTGCCACCAATACCAACAACGACAAAGTCACTGGCGTAACCGCCACACCTAGATTACGCGCCACACCTGTACCTAGTCCAAGAACGCGCAAAGGCTTAATCAGCAATAGACTGAGCACAAATAAGATAGCAGCGATGCCAATGAGATACCATACTGTACTGGGCTGCGCGCTATAAGTTGTCCCTGACAGCCAGCTGAGCATCGCTTCTAGACGCGGGTCTCCTGAGAGCTTGACCATATGCATCACCCCATCCATCATGGCGGCAATGCCTATACCTACTAACAATAAATAACCTGAGCTGACTCTACGTGCCAGCCAAATAATCAATAGCAACACGGCCATCGCCCCTGACAGTCCTGAAACCAGCAACGTCCCTGCTCCCGCAGATAGCCCTAAACTTGGTAATAATAAAAACCCCAAAATAACCCCAAGTGCCGCGCCTGAACTGACACCCAATACCTCAGGACTAGCCATAGGATTACGCGTCAAAGTTTGCAGTAGCACACCGGCGACTGCCAACATCAAGCCTGTGGCTGCAGCGCTCAAACTGCGAGGTAAGCGGTACTGCTGCGTGAGCGCCCAGTCCGTACTGAGCCCCCAACCATTGATATCTTGTACAAATAAACAAGCCAGCACAATGATAGCGAGCACACCAACGCCCCATCGCCAAAATGCAATAGATGTATGCTTACCTGTAAGCATAGGCGTCACTGTTTCTATCCGCGCGCGGCGCTGACGCAAAATCAGCCAAATAATTAACGGTGCACCCAAGATACCTGTCATGGCACCAGCTGGAATCTGCATATCAAGTATTGGCTCAAGCAATAACGCGACATTGCTAGTCAATAATAACAGCAGTGCTCCTAAACCAAAGGCAATGGCTAAACGCTTACCAATAGCGGAAATACCCAGCGCATTGACCAAACTTGCCGCACCAAGACCAATAAAACCAATTAAGCCAACCTCACTAATCACTAAAGCGGTCACAACGGCTACCACCAATACAACAAGTGCGCGAATCCCATTAATAGGTACACCCAAACGTTTTGCCTGCGTGTCATCTAGACTCATCAGCGTTAATGGTTTTAGTAATGGTAGACATACGACCGCCATCAAAATAGCAGTGATAACTAACGCGATACTGGTATGCCAGCTGTTTTGTGCCAAAAACCCAGCCGCCCATGACAGCATGCCATTACTACGCTCAGCAAAAAACAACACCAGTACATTGGCTACTGCGGCCAGCAAAATATTGACCACCAAACCGGCCAATATTAAAATCAATGGATTAAATCGACTGGGTGATGATAAGGCAAATACCAGACCCATACTAATGATAGCTCCTACAAAGGCTACATAAAGTCCGCCATAAATAGCTAAGCTTGGCAAAAACAACGTGACAATGAGCATGGCCAACTGTGCACCCACGCCCACCCCTAGCGTCGTATCTGATGCTAAGGGGTTTTTTACCAATTGCTGTAGTAAAATACTGACCACGCCTAATAGCCCGCCAGCCAACAACGCCACCACGCTGGTCGCCACTAGATGCAGCTGTATCGCCATACTGGCAATATCCAATTGCGAGCTTGGTATAAGCAAGTCACTGACTGGGCGCGTCCACTGTTGATCTAACAGCGCCCAACTACTCCATAACGACAAAGCCGCTAGTCCGATGAGCATGGTCCATAGTCGCCAAGACAAATTGGCAAACAAGGAAGTTTGAGAATTGGGTTGATTCGGTGGCTGATTCAGTGGTGATGATGACTGTTTCGATGACGTTGATGAGGGTGACGATAGCGATGAATCTGAAACCGTTGCTGCTTGAGAAGCTAATGTCATCGTATGAGCACTGTCGGTATGATTATTGATATTATTGTTTTGGTTGTTGTTAGTATCTGCATTGGCGCTCATAGTACTTCCCCGCCTTTTAATGAAACTTCTGACAAGTTATTTGCTAGGCTAACCAATGATGACATCCCACCATAAATCCATACTGGTGGTAGCTCGCCCACACAGCGGGTATTGCCATAACCCAGGCGCTGCCAAATCAAGCTGTCATCAATTTCAGCTCTAGTAATTGGGCTTAGTGGATCGATAATTAATAGACAAGTCTCATCATCTAGTTGCGCCAAATCTCCCATTCGTATTGGCACAAACCCCCACTGATTGCCCTTGCCCAATACCACAAGCTCTCTGTCCATCTGCTCTAACGCAGGCTGAAATAAGCTGTTTGCCACATACATACGCATGTTATTAGCATCCGCAAACTGTACCACTGCGAATTTCTTGGCTTTTGGATAACGCTCCTTGAATTGCTGACTGGCGAGCTGTATGTCTTTCTGACTTTGTACAATATAGTCTTCAGCCATCTTCGGGTTATCGATCAGCATGCCAAGCTCCCGCGTCGGTTCGGTATAGTCAGCCCACGTTGCTGTCTCTCCTTTTGCCGCAGACATTACAGATTCTGCAGGCACATCACTGTATAAATTACGCGCATGCTCATAAAAGTAATTGTCTATAACCATATCAACAGGCAGTTGGGCGATTAGCTCAGCATTGGGCTGATAGCGGATGCCCAAATCTACGGTTGATGATGGCAATTTAGGGCTTCCAACCCACCTATCCCAAACCCTTATATCACCTGTCGCAATTGGTGCATGCCCCATCGCCGTCAAAGTCGCTGCATTACCCCAGTCAGGAGAAACGATATTCATTCTATCGCTGTGACTGTTTTCTGCTTCTGAGGTAGTGGATGTTTGACTATTACAGGCGGTCAATACCAAGCACCATGCGAGGGCGAACCACTTCAGTGTTGTTATTACTGATACTGAAGTAACTAGAGGAAATTTCGATAATTTATCTGTATAAAGAACAGGAGGCATAGAAGCGTATCTTTGTAGGCGAATTAAAAGAAAGAGCAGAAATCAGATGTTAAGCAACTGCGACAGGCTGCCCAGTAATAGGATGACTGAGCAACTGCATATCGACATTAAAGATATCGTGTAGCACGGTAGGTTGCATGGTACTGGCGATATCGCCGTTGTGACATATTTGGCCATTTTTCAGTGCGATGACTCGATCGGCATATTGCGCTGCCAAATTAATATCATGGATAATAATTACCACGCTTAAGCCTTGCTCATCCACCAAACGACGAATGAGCTGAATGACCTCGATTTGATAATGCATATCAAGCGCAGCAAGTGGTTCATCGAGTAATAAGTAACGGGTATCCTGTGCCAAACACATCGCGAGCCACGCACGAGCGCGCTCACCACCAGATAGCGTGGCAGTAATTCGATCAGCAAACGCTTCGGTTTGAGTCACTTTTAATGCTTGCGCGACTTTGTCTTTATCTATTTGAGTTGGCTTTTGCAGCCATTTTTGATGGGGATATCGCCCTAGCATGACCAGCTCACGCACCGTGAATCCAGCAGCTTCTGGCAATTGCTGCGGCAGATATGCCATTTGCCGCGCCAACTCCTTACTGCCGTAGTCATTGATACTGTGCTCATCTAAAGTGACATTGCCGCTACTACTTGCCATCTCACCCGCTAGCGCTTTGATCAAGGTCGACTTGCCAGACCCATTATGCCCAACCAAAGCCACCAGTTGATTGGTATCAATCTCACAAGTCACATTGTCTAATAGAGTATTTCCTTGACGGCTGATAGTCAGCTGGTTTGCACGTAGCATATAAGCACTCATTGTTGATAAAAATAATATGTCATAAAAATTAGGGTTTATCGGCCATCGGTTGTAGACCAATTTTTGACGATCAAACCACAATAAAAATTGATTTTACTCGTAAATGATAACAAAAACAATTATCATTAACTATAAACTCATTCACTTTAATTTCAACGCTCTGTTGATTGCGAGTATTTATATGACCAACCTTCTTTTAGCTACTACAGAAAACACTGATAACCCAAACAGCCAATACACTCCCTAAACGATCCTGAAATAACGAGTGTGGTCGCTCATATTAATGAAGAGCACCTCGACGAACTGCTTGGATTTTTGAGTGCATTTACCTCATTATCTACCGCCGAATCGGATCTGGTCGATGCCCAAATAACTGATATTTATGCTGAAGGTATTGCTATACAGACTTTTCTAAAAAGCTCAGAGATTCAACCAGCTGGCGCTCACAACACCTCGCTTGATGACCAGACTTTCTTTATCGCTTTTGCCGCACCTATCTCCCAGCTTGATGACTTGCAAGCCCAATATATCTTGCTAAAACAAAGAGCAGATAAAAAGCTAGGCAAAAAAACAATCAAACTGACCAAGCAAGTATTTGATGTACAAAACAGTTATAGAGTCAGCAAAAATATGCTGCGCCTTGAATTGAGCATGCCGTCATTAAATAGTGATACGCCATTAATTAATACCGCTCAGTTAAGTAATGCTAAGGGCGCAACAAGCTCGATGTCAGTACCTACCAACGAAGCGGGTTACGCGTACTTGTTTGATTTAGAACACAATGCAATGACCGATGCATTGATGACTGACAGCACTGATGGCAATAAAGCTAGTGACTATAAAACTAATGATAGCGAAAAGGAAAACGTACGCCCTGCTCGTCCTCACTGCTATTACACTTTGAGAAAAGCATGGCAAGCTGATAATGGAATACGAGCTTGGGTCGATGTTTTTTGCATGGGAATACACCGGGCGGCAACTGGGCAGCAGCACTACAAGCAGGCGAGACCGTCGTTACAAAACGAGAGTTTCCAGAAAAGGTAGAGCACTTACGAGACGGTCAAGCGGTACTGATTGTCGATGAGACATCAATGCCAACGGCAGCACGATTGCTGGAGCTATGGAACAATCCTACGCCACCATTGGTCATTTGTGTGACGCAAGATGCAGACGATCAAAGTTATTTTGATACGGTAAAAATGCGCAGTTGCCTCAATTGCGATACTGAAAACAGTAGTAATAACTACTTTACCGTATTGCCTATAGTAACCAATCAACCAAACTCAGGAGCAGAGTTAGCCACGCTAATCGACAGAGAGTTAGGCGACTATTTGACTAATAACCCTCTAAAGATTGATAAAGTCTGGGGAGCACTAGAAGCGAATACTGCCAAAGCATTGCGCCCGTTGCTGAAAGACCGACTCGATCTTAGTCGTACCGATGTCGTGGTAAAGGTCTACTGGCGTCACGATTAGTTTAGCCTTATAAAATGAAACTCAAAATCTACCCTTATCAAAACTTATCCTATATATAGTGGATGCTACTGGCGCATCCACTATTAATGTTTGCAGCAACGAATGCATGTAGGGTATAGTTTTCATTTTGAACGTTTAATCAACATAGTATATCGGCAGATAGTTTTATCGCTAGGATTACCAGTGATAGTCGAGTAGCACTTAGAGAGTCATTTTTAATAGACTGTCTAACACCTGTGCCAGAATGCACTGTTATTTTTCTAACCCAAGGATGATGTATGAAAAAACTTAGGACACCTGACTCGTGTTTTGCTAACTTGCAAGATTACGATTTTGAACCGAACTATTTGATGGTCGATGATACAGAAAGTGGCGAGCTGCGCGTACACTACCTTGATGAAGGTCCAAGCGACGCCGACCCTATCTTGCTATTACACGGTGAGCCTTCTTGGTCTTATCTGTACCGTAAAGTCATTCCAATACTGACAGCAGCAGGACATCGCGTTATTGCGCCAGACCTTCCTGGGTTTGGACGTTCAGACAAACCTGCATCGCGTACTGACTACACTTATCAGCGCCATGTCGATTGGATGCAATCGGTACTTGATCAATTAGATTTAAAAAATATCACACTGTTTTGTCAAGATTGGGGCGGCTTAATCGGCCTACGTTTAGTAGCAGCGCAACCTGATAAATTCGATCGCGTCGCAGCAGGTAATACAATGCTACCGACTGGGGATCATGATCCTGGCGAAGGGTTTCGCAAGTGGCAGAAGTTCTCTCAGGAAACGCCGCAATTTAATGTAGCAGGCACCATCAAAAGCGGTACCACAACGACATTGTCTCAAGCCGTACTGGATGCTTACGATACACCCTTCCCTGATGAGTCCTATAAAGAAGGCGCCAGACAGTTTCCTATCCTAGTGCCCACGACACCAGATGATCCTGCTTCAGAAAACAACCGAGCAGCTTGGGTCGTGCTAAGCAAATGGAGCAAGCCATTTATTACACTGTTTAGTGATTCCGACCCCGTAACTGGTGGCGGCGATCGCATCATGCAAAAGCTGATTCCGGGTACCAAAGGCCAAAATCATACGACTATCACTAATGGCGGTCATTTCCTGCAAGAAGACCAAGGCGAAACATTGGCTGAGCTTCTACTAAAGTTCATCAATGACAATCCAAAAGCACAGTAATAGATAACAAAAACCCTGATTGCTAATGTACTAGCCATCAGGGTTTTTAGTAATACTATAATGATTGGTCAATGATAAAGTGCGCGAGCTGTTAAAACCAAATCATTGGTATTTAATCAAGTAGCATCTTATAAAAAGCAACAGCGTGATCGACACTAAAAAATCTGGTTTTTATCCAGCCCTGCTATACGATATTTTTAAAAATATCATCGATATATTTCTCTACTGCATCATTGTCGTTAGTGACCTGCGCATAAGTCCTCAGACCTATGATCTGAATCTGAAGATAGCGTGCCAGTTCAGTCGCGTCTTTTTGTGCACTGATTTCACCGCTCTCAATAGCTTGCTCAAACCAAGTAGCAAATGAAGCCTCTATCCCTTCTAAAATTCCTGTCGCGTGTGCCAGTAGCTCTGGACTATCGTTTTGAGTAAGCTCAGCGACTGTCTTGACGATCATGCACATACCACTAGGCGCAGTAGCACTATTACAGACAATCACCGTATGGATAAAATGTTTTAAGCCATCTAACACTGTGTCTTTTTGCTCAATACAGTCGGCCAATCTCTTGGCACCATCTGCGGCATAGCGATTCAGTGACTCTGTAAATAGCTTATCTTTACTACCAAAAGCTGCATAAATACTACCTGGGTGCATATTCACCACATCTTGCAAATTGCGCATTGATGTCGCGTGATAGCCTTTCTCCCAATAGAGATTTTTTGCTTTTTCGATCACATCCTCACGATTGAACTTTATCGGAGCACTCATAATTTTCACCTTAATAACTTTGCCTTAAAATCTATTTTAAGGCAAAGTTTGTAGAATCAACCTTAGTTACTGGTTTTAATCACTTTTTATATTATAAAACTTATTAAGTCTCTTTGCTTCGATTAACTGTTTTTATCAAAGTTTTGCGGATAAAGCGCGCGTGCAGCAACGTCATCAAACTCAGTTTTGAAATCAATACCTTTAGGAATGTCACGGGCTTTTTGTACCGCTGGACGAGCATTAATGCTATCAAACCAGCGCTTTAGATTCGGATAATTATCCAAGCCGCCTTCGCCTAGCACAACTGTCGCCTTATCAATCCAGCCCCAAGTAGAAATATCAGCGATTGAGTAGCTATCACCAACCATATATTCACGGCCTTCTAGATGTGTATCTAGCACTTCATAATGACGCTCGGCCTCACGAAGGTAGCGATTAATTGCATATGGGATTTTTTCTGGCGCTTTATGTCTAAAGTGAACAGATTGACCAGAAAAAGGGCCCAATCCAGATGCTACAAACATTAGCCACGATAGCATCTCGCTACGATCTTCTGGCTGTCCTGCCAGCTTGCCTGTTTTTTCAGAAAGATACATCAAGATAGCCGTAGAATCAAACACGCGTTTGCCATCATCTTCTAGCGCAGGCGTTTTGCCGTTTGGGTTAATAGCGCGGTACTCAGGTGTATGCTGCTCACCTTTTAACGTATCTACTGCCACAAGTTCATAAGGCAGCCCAGTTTCTTCAAGAAACAATGCTACTTTCATTGGGTTTGGCGTTTGATGAAAATAAAATTTAAGCATAACTTTATCCTATTATATGAAGACAGTCGTCTGATGACTATCAAATCTAGTGACTATATTAATGGCTATGAAAGCTGTAATGAGATAACAAAAATAGACGTCGAAATTTGAAGCACATTTTTATTGTCTGATATACACTATAACCACAAATGAACGGTCGTTCAAGTTATGTTATATATTGATATAATAAACACAGTGTCGATATAACTCTGTTCGCATATAGACTCTTTTACCAACAGTCATCCTCACAACTTGTCTAACCATCACACCAATTTAAAGGATTAGAAATGACTACATTAACCGTCATCGCCCATATAACAGCGAAAGATGATAGCATCGCTCTCGTAAAAGCTGAACTCGAAAAACTCATACCAGCTACCCGCAGCGAAGAAGGCTGTATTCGTTATGATTTGTTCCAAGATAATGAAAAACCCACTCACTTTATGTTTCATGAAAGCTGGGCCACGCGCGAGCTATGGCAGATCCATATGGAAAACCAACATCTAAAAGACTTCTCTGCCGCAACAGAAGGCGCGGTTGAATCATTCGTTTTACATGAGATGACAGAAGTTAATTAATCTCGATTCACTCAATTATTTCAATTATTTCAATAAGCTTTGTCCGTAATACTAGAGAAAATAATGTTATTAACGCTAACAATCGCTTTTTTATCATTATTTTTTCTTACTACTTACACAGTGTTACCTTATTAAGGTACTGATATTAATAGAATAATATGAATAACGCAGAGGAATGTAATTGAGTCATTACAATTTACTTGAACGATTACTCAAATAATTATTGAGCGATTGCTCAATATCATTTATAGTAGTCTCTATTGACTCGCTTACTAAGCAAAGTTGCTAATTTTGAGTAACTACTCAAGCTAATAATTAAATGTAAATCAGTGACTACTTTGAAGCGAGCCTGAAAACTCTAAAACACACTAAATCTCAAACCTATTATTAGGAATTATGTTATGACCGAATTTACTCTACACGACAAAGACACAGCCCCAGCAGAAAGCAAAGACTTACTTGATTCTTCAATCAAAGCATTTGGCATGGTACCTAACCTACACGCCGTGATGGCTGAAGCGCCTGGCTTGCTAGAAGGCTACCAAAAGCTACATCAACTGTTTTTAGACAGCAGCTTTGATGACGAAGAAACCACTGTTGTATGGCAAACTATCAACGTTGAGCATGCTTGCCATTACTGTGTGCCTGCACATACTGGTATTGCTAAGAGCATGAAAGTAGATGACGCTATCACGGATGCATTACGTGATGAAACGCCACTACCAACTGCACGTCTAGAAGCATTGCGTACCTTCACACTATCTGTAGTCCGTAATCGTGGTAACGTTGATGACAGCGCGGTTCAAGCATTTTTAGATGCTGGCTACACTAAACGTCAGATTCTTGAAGTTATTCTTGGTGCTGCTCAAAAAGTCATGAGCAACTACACGAACCACCTAGCTAACACACCAGTCGACAAGCCATTCCAGAAATTTGAATGGCATAAAGCTGACTAATACGTTTTTCGGCTAACGCTGACACAGTCCATTTGATGTTTTCATACTGTTGTTCGAAACATCTTCGGGCAGCAGTTTTTCATTTTAATTTATTGCTAATGAGAGATCCTATGGAACAGGCAAAAAAACCCTTACGAATAGGCATCGTGTCAGACGTTGTATGCCCTTGGTGCGCTATCGGCTATAGTCAACTGGCCGAGGCACTAAAACAAACCAACACGCCTCACGAGATTCATTGGCACCCATTTGAGTTAAATCCTAATACGCCGCACGAAGGACGAAACTATCGTGAGCATATTATGGAAAAGTACGGTACGACTGCTGAGGACGTTAAAGAGAACCGAGCTAGAATGACAGCAGCAGGTGCAGAAGCTGGATTTAACTTTCAGTTTACCGATGAGTTTCGTACCTACAATACTTTTAATGCGCATCAATTGCTGCATTGGGCTGATCAGCAAGGACGTATGCACGACCTAAAACAAGCATTGTTCGTTGCGCATTTCGTTGATAATAAAAACGTGGCTGATAGTACCGTACTGGCAGACGTCGCAGCAGATATTGGGCTTGATCGTACCGAAGCACTCGCCGTTATCGCAGATCAACGCTTTGCCAATGTGATACGTGAAGCCGTACAGCATTCAAAGCAGCAAGGTGTTCAAAGCGTACCATCGGTTATCTTTAATGGTCGTCATCTGGTGAGCGGCGCACAAGGTGTAGAAAACTACAAAAACATCTTAAAGCAACTAGCAGACATGCCAGAATAAAAACAATAAACTGGATCTGATTTACCAATTACACCCTACTGAGCACAGTATATAAAAAGGTATCATCATTATGTCAAACACTAATCATTACGAGCCACCTAGCGTCTGGACATGGGATGCAGAAAGCGGCGGTAAGTGGGCAAGCGTCAACCGCCCTATCGCTGGCCCAACGCATGAAGCAGATCTACCTCGCGGCAAACATCCGTTGCAAATCTACTCAATGGGCACCCCTAACGGCCAAAAAGTCACCATTATGGTCGAAGAATTATTGGCATTAGGTGTGACAGAAGCTGAGTACGACGCGCACCTGATTCAAATTGGTGAAGGCGGACAATTCTCATCAGGTTTCGTTGAGCTAAATCCAAACTCAAAAATTCCTGTGCTTTTGGATACCGAGACTGGTAGCCGTGTGTTTGAGAGTGGCGCTATTTTGTTTTATCTAGCCGAAAAATTCGGAAAACTACTGCCTAAAGATGCAGCAGCACGTACTGAAGTCATGAATTGGCTCTTCTGGTTACAAGGTTCTGCTCCTTACTTGGGTGGCGGTTTTGGACATTTTTACTTTTATGCGCCAGAAAAATTTGAGTACCCTATCAATCGATTTACGATGGAAGTAAAACGCCAATTAGATGTACTAGAACGTGAGCTTGCAGAAAATCGCTATCTAGGTGGCAATGAGTATACTATTGCAGATATCGCCACTTGGCCTTGGTATGGCAATCTAATACTAGGTGAAGCATACAATGCAGGAGAATTCCTACAAGTTGAGAGCTATCCAAATGTACGTCGCTGGGCAACTGAGATTTTAGAGCGTCCTGCTGTGCAACGTGGTCGCAAGGTAAACCGCACTTGGGGTGAACCTGCTGAGCAATTACACGAGCGTCATGATGCCTCAGATTTTGAGCTAAAAACTCAAGATAAATTAGACGCTCGAACAACTGAAGAAGCAAAAAATAGATGCTTTGTCTATGACTTACTAGGGCGTGTCCTCAATTCAATCGATAGTCATCTAAATGGGTTAAAAATGGCTAAATCTTGCCAAACGGCGTCAAATAGCTGACTAATATCTCGATATTATCTGCGCTATTTTTCTTGTTTGACTGCAATTTATCTCATTTTTATCACCATTTTTAAAATGAGGACATGCCCTAGCTTACTTAAGTGGTCTTATTAATCGATTTCAAAGGTAATGTTAACTTTTCCTATTACTACTTGGGACTACTGTAAACATCCAATACTTTTGCACTTAAGACTGCTACTGTAAGGCTGTTAAATACCAACCAACCATAAAAATACTATTAAAAAGGATAAGAACTATGTCAACAGATTATGCTCAAAAAATTCAAGCCGGTACTACGTTTCCTGAAATGGAAGTACAGGTATTAAACAGTGAAATGACTTCACTAGGCAAACCTGAAAACGGTCATGACTGGAAACTGGTCGTTGTATACCGTGGTAAGCATTGCCCAATTTGCACAAAGTATCTAAATACCTTAGAGAGAGTAAAACAGTCTTTCTATGACGTCGGTGTCGATATCATCGCAGTATCTGCAGACAGCAAAGAGCAGTTAGAAGGTCATCTCGATCAAATAGATGTCAGTTTCCCTATGGCTTATGGTCTGACTATCGAGCAGATGAACACGCTAGGTTTATACATCTCTGACCCGCGTTCAGAAAAAGAAACTGATCATCCTTTCGCTGAACCTGCTGTATTCGTTATCAATGCTGAAGGAAAAGTACATATCGTTGATATCTCGAACGCACCGTTCTCTAGACCAGATCTTGAAGCCTTGGCAAATGGTTTGGCTTTTGTTAGAAATCCAGAAAACAACTACCCTATCCGTGGTATGCACGGCTAATTGATATAGTAAATATAAAGTGTTGATTCACTCGATTATTTAGCTGCTCAATATCTAACCAGCATCTAACCAGTTAAATTGCAAAGGGCGTATTGAGATAATTCTTGATACGCCCTTTTTTATTTATTGATAACCTATCTGCTATCAAACGTAGTCGCTTCATATCTAACTTCCTTAGTATTTGCTCAGTACTAATGTGCGAGTAGCACTGTGAATCTATAAAAAGAGGTTCTGTACAAAATTCATAGACTAGCCAGCATATAAGGGCTATATTTGAACTCAAAATATCATCTACAAACATTTTACCTTTGAGCAAGCTATATTTCTTTTTTCATCGGTTAGTTTTTATAAATAAAACAGACTGTGTTTATGGTCTGGTTCGTATTTCGCTTTGGCAAAATCTTGATATAATTGTACGTTCTAATTCACCAATGCTGTTTATTATTTGTTGTTGACACTCGTACACTGAGATTAATTTCTGCTAAAATCATGCAGCAACATTATCAATATCTCATCATAGGTATGAGTAAAAGGATTCGATATGCGATTGAAATCAATCGTTCAAAAATTACATGAACGCGCTCCAAAATTGGGCAAAGCTGCCTCACTGACGACAGCAACCAGCGTTATCACTTTTAATAGTATGTTAGCTGGTTTACCTGTCTGGGTAATGGGTGCTACCAAGGCTATCACCGGTGCTGCCATCGCTGACAAAGCCGTTATCGACGTGACGAACTATTGGATCAATAGCAATAACGCATTGATCGACAACGTATTACCACGCAAAGATTGGCGCATTAACTTACCTGATGATGTGCATACCAACGGTAAGTATCTACTGGTTAGCAATCATCAGTCTTGGGTTGATACCAGTATCGTGCAATATATCAGCGAAAAACGCTTGCCATTGACGCGCTTTTTTACCAAATTTGAGCTCATATATATTCCTGTCATTGGTCAAGCTTTCTACTTTCTCGACTTTCCTATGATGCGTCGACACTCTAAAGAAGCCATCGCCAAAAACCCTGCTCTAAAGGGTAAGGATATCGAAGAAGCGAAACGAGCATGTGCATTGCTCAAGGACAAGCCTTTTACACTATTGAACTATCTAGAAGGGACTCGCTTCACTCCTAGCAAACATGATAAACAAAAATCCCCATATACGCATTTACTTAAGCCACGCGCTGGCGGGTTATCACTGGCTATGAGTGCATTAGGGAAGAGATCGATGGGATTTTGGACATGACGATCGTCTACCCTGACGGTGTACCCACTTATAGTGATCTATGGAAAGGTAATATCAAGCGTTTAGGCGTAGATGTGCGACATATTGAGATACCCAAAGACCTGTTTACTGCTATCAAGAACGGCGGTTATGAAACAGATGAAGCGATAAAAGCGCAGATGTTTGATTGGGTAGAGCAAATATGGCATCAAAAGGATCAACTTATCACAGAGATGCTAGCTGATTTTGAGAACAGTGACTTTAAGAGCAATGACTCTGAAACTAAAGATAGTACTGAACAGGCTTAGCCTATTCTATCTACCAATAATCTTTATTATTTGATAACCTCAAGGTGTGTCGCACGTGTACTAATATGATAAAGGTAAAGCCATATAATGATGAAGTTCCGCGAAAAATGGTTTCGGGCGTTGTGCCTTGCAATATTAGTACATGTTGGGGTTTTCTTTATTTTCTATCTCAACACTCATCAGACGGATTCGGTAGAAGTAGCTGAGAGTCAAACGAACTCGACTGAACCTATTGCTATCAACAATGTAGATCTACCTGAAAAGGTCTATACCACTACTGTCACCAACACTAAGACATCTAATGACACTAACAACAATGTAGAAGACACGGTCAATAAAAAATCTGAGATTGGTAATGAGCTTGAAGCATCTCAGCTAACAAGTAGTGATGAGCAAACAGCCAACGTGGAAAGCAGAAAAGCACCCTCTTCTCCAGCGACCAACAACGTCGATAATAAACCTAAAAAACCAGCTTCTACATCGATAGAATCAGTACAAGCAAACAAAAATCCTCCGCAAAAGGAAAAGGCGCTAGATGCCCAAACTGATAGCACTACCCAGTCTATAGTTGCAAACACTGATGATAAATTAGAAGAGATTAAGAACAATGCAAGCTTGCTAGATATAGACGTCCCTGCTCAAAAAAGTAACGTCAAAATAGATAAAGACTATCTTTCAGCAAAATCTGAAGTGGAAGCGATAAACGATCAATTGAGTGCCGCTATCAACGAAGTCAAAAAGCGTAATCAGCAGAAAATTGATGAGCAACAACAGTTAAGAAATGAGGCGAATAGCCAAAGGCGTCCTGAAAATTCTAATTGATATTAGAAGCCTTATGGTTGGTGATCCAATTAGACTAAATACCTTTATACATAAAAAAACCCCAGCAATTAACTGGGGTTTTTATTATCTTATCAATAAACATCCAATATTAAACTATTAGCGCTCACCCAAACCTTCTGATAAGGTTTTGGTAATTGGCTTAGTTAAATAAGACAATACCGTACGTTCCATCGCTTTAATATCCACAGAAGCTGTCATACCAGGTTTAATGACAATCTCATCACCGCGCCCCTTAAACTCAGCACCATTAATCACAATTAATACACGGTAGTAAGGCTCTTCGCCTTTAGGTGTTTGCTCCATTAGCGTGTCTGGACTGATATAGTTAACTGTACCTTTCATGGCTCCAAAGATAGAGTAATCATAAGCATCGAGCTTAACCGTCGCTTCTTGACCTTCTTTGACATAAGCAATATCAGCAGGACTGACCTTGGCATCTATAACCAAGTCACTACTAGTCGGTAAAATCTGCATAATAACTTCGCCGGGTTTGACGACACCGCCAATAGTGGTCACGTTGATATTTTTAATTTTACCTTCTGTGGGCGCCATCAAGCGCTTCTCTTCAAGTACTTGTGCCCGATCTCGCAATTGCTCAAGCTCGGTATCTAGCTCTTCTTGAGCCTTGGTCATTTCAGCCTGTGCTTCTTCGAAGTACTTATTACGCTTGTTATTAATCTGCGCTTCGATATCAGCAACTTGACGACTGAGTTTAATGACATCGGCTTGACTGACATCGCCATACTTTAATAAAGGCTCATTCATGCGTAATTCTTGACGTGCCAACACTAGCATTTTCTCAAGAGAAGAGACTTCCTCGTTGATAGCTTGACGACGTCTGTTGTATAGCGCCCTTTGGTTTTGCACGTACTCAGGATAGTCCTGTACCCCTTTAGGAAATACCAACGGTTTTTCAAAAATCTCAGCATTTAGTCTTGCTAATTTAGCAGTTAGCGCAGCTGTCTTAGAAGCAGAGTTATCAACAGCTGCTTTTGCACGCTCTTCCTCCAACACTACCAATAATTGACCTGCCTTAACCTCTTCACCTTCTGTGACAGCCAACTGAGTCAATACGCCGCCTTCTGATGCTTGGATTTCTTGCGTTCGAGCACTGGCGATTACCGTTGCTTGCGCACGGGTCACTTGGTCAATCTTGGCAAATGATGCCCAAATAATTAAAGTGACGATCCCGATTAATGCTATCCAAATACTCAACCTTGAACGATTAACTTGGGGTTTAGTGGGTGTGTACTTATACTCTGACATGCCTACTTCCCTTGATCGTCTGTTGAATGTTTAGCACTGATGGGTTTTACGCTGATGTTTCTAACTCTAGAGGTAGCAGGCTTATTTTCGTCGGCACCTTCTTTTGACGGTTGGTTGGCTTTGTTAACGATTTTACCTTTTTGCTGCATGGTGGTTTTATTTTTTGCTTGATCGTTTTTTCTGAGCTCATCAAGTACAGCTTGTTTTGGACCGTCGATAATAATACGCTGGTTATCCATAATGATCAGACGATCTACCAAGTCTAGCAATGCTGTCTTGTGGGTCGACACAATAAACGTTTGCCCTTTCGTCAACTCCTGACGTAGCACTTGTAGACAGCGCTGCTCTTGTCGGTTATCCATAGAAGCTGTCGGCTCATCCAGCAAAAACACATCAGGTTTGGTCAATAATAAACGGGTAAATGCCACTAGTTGCTTTTGTCCCCCGATAGGCCTTTACCGCCTTCACTGATCGGTAGGTCAAGACCACTTGAATGACTGGATACTAAGTTGATTAGCCCTGTCCTATTTAAAGTCTCTTGAAGGACATCATCATTGGGCGCTGCCATACCGATTAATAAGTTCTCACGCAGGGTTCCTTGAAACAGTCGATGGTCTTGCTGCAGATAACCCAAGCGCTCACTAAGTGTCTCACGACTGATCTGATGTATATCAAGTCCATCTAACAACACGCGTCCTTCCGTTGGTGCATACAGTCCTGCCAGCACCTTAAGCAAGGTAGATTTACCTGAACCAATAGGCCCAAGTATCGCTATACGCTCTCCTGGTTTAATCGACAGTTGCGGAACTGTAATGGCTGGTCGATCGTTGCCTTGGTAATTGAACGTCAATCCATCGCACTGATATGCGCCTTTTATATGCGTAGGCGATAATGGATACGCAACGCCTTGGTTGTCTTGCTCCAGTGCAAACAGACTCTCAATATTCATTTTGGCGGCTTTGGCATGAGCGTACTGTACTAGCAGGTTGGGTATCGCCATAACAGGCGCTAACACTCTACCACCAAGTATCGAGCAGGCAATCAGTCCGCCCATTGTCATGTCACCTTGCATGACGACAAACGACCCGACTATTACGATACCAACGTAGCTTACTTGCTGTAGCATCTGCGTAAAATACGTTAAGTTATCATTGGCATGCTTCATATCCAAATCGTTTTTGATGGTGACATCCATCACATCTAGCCAACGCGAGAGAAACTTCCAACTGCCTGCTCCTGCTTTTATTGTCTCGACGCCTTCCACAGCTTCTACCAACAGACCCGTCTTATAATAAGAGGCAGTCGCGCCCTCTGATGCGATGGCATCGATGCGTTTGCGTGCAATCAGTCCCATCGTAATTGCGATGACCGCCGCTATCACTGGTACAACAGCGACTAATGGCGAGCCAATAAAAGCTATTAAGCTGATAAAAATAATGGTCATGGGCAAATCGACTAAGCCAAAAAGCGTGCTCGCCGTAAAAAGCTACGTACTTGCTCATAACCACGTAGCTGTGCTGCCATAGAGCCAACTGACCCCGGCATTTGGTCGATACGTACTTTGAGTAGACGTTGGAACACTTCTCGAGATAGGTACTGGTCTAGACCGACGACGACCTTATCCATGATTTTTGAGCGAGAAAACTTCATAAACGCTTCAAACATGATGACTAAGAAGACGCCACTGGCTAAAATGATCAGCGTGTATTCGCTACGAGTCGGTATGACCCGGTCATACACCTGCATCGAAAATAAAGAAACGGCTAGTGCCAACATATTAATCAAAAAGGTTGCAATAACGGCTTCAGCTAAAATACCTTTATAATTACCCAAATCAGACTTTAATAGATCAGAAAATGTGGCCTTTCGCTGCTTAATATGATCTTCTTTTAGACGAATACGCATGACCAAAGTCAATTCTTCGGCACGCGTATGTACCTGCTGGTTCGCTTGTCTAAAGTTCCAACTTTTTTGCGGCGTTTGGCTATCAATCACGCCCCAACCTAAATCCGTTCGATACGCTAGTAAGGGCAAAAAAGCGGCATCAGGCTGCTCTAATATTTCTGGTGTATCTGTTATACCAATGCCTTGTAATACTGCAATGACACCGCCTAACTCATGAATGCTTTGACCTTGCCTGTCCGATTGCTCACTATGACGTTTGACAATATCATGGAGCCGTATGTTATCTACTGGATAGCCTTGCTGTCCGAGTAAATGCTTAATCGCATCAGTCAACGTTTCGGTCAGATCGACCTGCTCTGAGTGTTGCAGCTCATGGTGATCAACAGACTGAGACGGTGTCTTTTGTAATTGTGCACTCATATTAATCGCTTATTTAGTATTTTAGATGGTTGCATATGTAGGATAGGTTACGCCTGGTTGAATGACTTTACGATTTAATTATTTGTCATATCGTCTTGTTCATTTATCGGCGTAATACTGTAATCATCATTTAACATGAGATGTTCACCATTGTTCAAACTTTGTTCTGTTGTGACAGGTAGATTGACATTGACATATTCATCTGTAATGTTACCTCCATAACCAAACTCGCTACCGGCTCTGTTCTTATCTTGTTTGTTGAGCCATTTTTTACAGACCCTATTGGGCTAAATAAACTCACTGGCTCACGATTACGAGAAAACTGTTGCCATTGCATAACGCCAAAATCTACTTGTAACTTATAAAATGACCCCAGCATCTCTGCGCGAGTTTGTACCAACTGGACTTGGTAATCATTATGCTCACGCACAGCATTGAGCACTTCTAACCATGATTTACGTCCTGCAATAAATTGGCGACGATAAGAGCTGACCACAATCTGGGCACCTGCTACAGCAGCAATCAATGATGTCTCTCGATCTTTAGCACTAATAAACTGTTGATACTGTACTTGAATATTTTCGATGACATTACGGCGTGCAGCTTCTTGGTTTTGTACTAGGCTGTTGACCTCTGCCTGTGAGGCTCGTGCTAGCGCAAAATTGGAAAAGCCAGCACCTGGTGCATAGCTTAATCCTACTGAGAACTTACCATCGTTTTCGTTATCCTCATGATAGTAAGCATGCTCATATTGGGCATAAATGGTTGGATAACGAGCCGCCTGTTGTGATTCGACACCTTGCTTAGCGGATTCAATCTGGAAGTGTTCTTTAACAACGGTAGGATTGTAAAAGCCAGCTCTATCAAATGCCATTCTTTCAAAGTCAACGGATTGCTGCTTGGCTTGATTTACCAATACCTTAAGGTTCGGTATGCTCGTGACACTCATCTGAGACAGTGGTTGACCAATGATTTGTTCTAACCTAGCAGCGGCAATACGTTGCTGCTCAACTGCCGCTTGATAAGATGTTTGCTCTTGCAATATACGGTTAGTCACCAGGTCAAGCTCAATACGAGCTGATACACCTTGACCAACGCGTCGCTGCATCATGGCTTCAAAATCATTAAGCTCTTTTAAATTCTCCACATGGACACTTTGCGTAGCGACGGCTTGGATATAGCTTTGCCAAGCATCAATCGTTGTTTTGGCCACTAGGTTTTGCTGCTCGTAGATATACTCTACCGCAGCCTTGTCATCGAATATGGCTTGATTCACATCTGCTGTGAGCTTACCCCCTGTCCATAAGGGCTGGCGAATTGTCACCTCTGAGACAAAATCATTGTCTCTATCGTAACCTGAGCTTACGCTTGGTGTTGGTAAAAGGTTTAATTTGGCCGCATTAATTCCTTCGGTAGTTGCTTGTTGACTCGCTCGAGCCGACCCTACTAAAGGATGCGTTTGAATTGCCTGCGCCACTAGGCTATTGATTTGGAAATCTGCTACTACTGCGTGTGAAGTCACGGTAAAACATATACCAGTCGCCAAAGCGGTCATAAAATGGCGCACTGAAATACTACGAAGTGACTGCTTACGATTTGACGAATTTTTCATATTATTTTAGTAATCGTCCTTGTTGATGCGCTCTTAAATGTGTATTCAACACTTCTGTGTTAAACCTTACTAGACCTAAGTTAGTAAGGCAACAACTCATATACTATATAAGCATGAATTAGAGCTCACTACTGTTCTATATACAAAAGTTAAAGCATTCTATTTAATTACTTAGGCTAACTTTATAGAAGAAGCTACTTGGAAGGTTGTTATTTTTTGAAGGTAGATGAAAAAGATGATGCTTGGTACCTTTTACTTAATATATTTCATGCAAAAAAAGCAATGGTCCTAATATATTGAACTTACTAAGGTATAATTTGGTACGTCATAATTGGGAATTAGGGCATGTCTTCAATTGGATAAGCGATAAATAATAGTTACAATACCGCATCTATTGAGACGATGCGAGAAATACAAGTTATGGCAAGAACAGCACTAACAGATACGCTTTGGGATCAATTGCAATCAACGATGACACAGCATGGCTGCTATCACACTCAAAACAGTCGAGAGGTCATGGAAGCCATACTGTGGAAACTACGCACAGGTGCGCCTTGGCGTGACATACCTGAAGAATTGTGTTCGTGGAAAACAGCTTATAGTCGTTTCAACCGCTGGTCGAAAACTGGCTTATGGGAGAATTTTTTTAGCCTTTGAGCAGAAGTTGATACGGAATGGGTATTCACAGACGGAAGCTATGTTCGCTGTCATCAGCATGCAAGTGGAGCTCGGCTTGGTGAAGAACGAGCAATTGGACAAAGCCGTGGCGGAGCAACTACAAAGATACACCTATCCTGTGATGCCGATGGATATCCGCTCCATTTTAAAATCACTGGGGGTGACGTCCACGACAGTCAAGTTGCAGGTGAATTGATTGAAATGATTGGGCAAGCTGATTACTTTATCGCTGATAAAGGCTATGACTCAGAGTCTATCAGAGACAAAGCTCGAAGCCATAATATGATACCTGTCGTTCCTAAAAGGAAAAATGCCAAACAGCCTAATCCAGAGTTTGATAGCTATTTGTACAAACTGCGTCATCTTGTTGAAAATATGTTTGCAAGGCTTAAGCATTTTCGTAGTATCGCTACTCGCTATGAGAAGTTAGCTCGTAATTTTAAGTCAATGCTTTATCTGGCATGTACTATCGTTCATTGTAAGATGAATTGAAGACACGCTCTAGAAGCACCAAATTATTTTTATATTTTGTCTATACAATTAATAAGTGCTATTTAGGTTTATTTAACCTTTAAACCAACGATATGGTTAAGATGGCCAGTTTTTAGGTATATCGTCGCGCCCTCTACCCCTGCTTTTATTTGTACATTTATATCTATCGGCAGGCGTATCCAACTATCCTGCTGATATAACTGTCCACCCTCTATTAGCTCGCCTGCTACAACTAATATTTCTGCACCGCCATGAACTGTCTCAGTGAATAGCAACTCGCCTGCATCGATACGCTGTAGACTAACGTGCTCTACCCCATCGGAAAAAAGCGGGCAGATAGTACGGTTGCCTTGTTGCTGCCAATTAGCATCTTTATAAGTGTCGATAGCCACGTGCTGCGTTTCGTCAGACGACATTTGCCGTAACTTGACGAAAATAACAGCACCTTCGTCACTATAAGGCCGATGACCTGAAGACGGTGGGTTACGTAGATACCAACCTGCTGGATAATGAGTGTCATCTACAGAAAAAGTGCCTGATAATACTAAAATCTCTTCGCCGCCTGGATGCAGATGGTGCGGAAAGTAAGAGTTTGGCGCATAACGCACAAGACTGGTAGCACGAGCCTTCTCCGCGCCCACACGATCAAGCATGACACGCTCCACACCATTTTGTGGTGACTTAATCCATTGATGTGCTTCGGGGGCCAGTGAAGCACGTTGTGAAAAATCTGCATTAATTAGCATAAAATATTGCAAAAGTATTAAATGATTAGGGCGTACCCACAATATAAAACTGAGGACACGCCCTAGACGATAAACATAAATATATGACGTTATTACCGCACTAGAATGACCGGCGATAACGTGCTAGCGATAATTTCTGTCGTTGTACTTCCGAGAAACAATTGCTGCCATTTCGAGTGTCCGTACGCACCCACCACCATAATGTCGACATTGTTCTCTACCTGAAACTTTAACAATCCGTCCACCGCATCAGAAGCAGATAAATGATGTGCTTCAACGACAAATCCAGCATCTTCTAACTGTGCGGCGGCGGCGCTCATACTTTGCTTGGCGGCGTCGTTATGATTGCCCACCATCACGATATGGCCTTTTAGACCTTTTAATAGTGGACTTTTTGACACCATTCGTGCCGCTTTAATAGAGGTCTTACTACCATCAAAGGCAATCATATAGGAGCTTGGCTCTTCAAATTTCTCTGAGCAAATCAATATGGGAATATCTGACCCACGAGCGACCGTCTCAATCTGACTACCAATATTGATCCGACTGTTCTTATGATCTTCTCCGCGTCGTCCCATTACAATCGCACGATTTTCTTCTTTAAAATGCTCAATACTAGGAAGCAGTTTGCCGTGGCGTTGATAAACGCGAACATTGACATCAGCGAAACTGCTTTGAATATGACTTTTGGCATCTTGTACCAACGCATTGCTATAGCTGTTGACGACTTTTGCTCTTTGCTCATCCAATTGGGACAACTCTTCTAATAAAAACTGACGACTATTGATGCCTATCGCGCCTGACAAGTCACGCCTAACTGAAGCAGGCACGTCACTGACATGTAATAACCCAACAGGTACGTTTAATTTACTGGCATACCATGCTGCATAGTCACAAACCGATTCAGTCACTGCCGAGCCGTCAATACAGGCTAAAATGTGCTGTGATATTGTCATAATCTGTCCTTAAATTTAATTATTTAATCCTATACAGCTTGTTAGTCCTGACCAAGCTATGCTCTCTGGGTAGGGTATATTTTACTTACTTCACAACAGTTACCTTGCAGAAATCCTCTTATAAAGCAAATTTGCCCCTTCATTTGATAATAACCAATTTACACGGCTTCATCCAGCGATGTGTGCGACCCTTTTGCAATAATTGCAATTTGTTACCGACAGCATTGTGCATGGCTCACCGCAGGCTGATACCTAGCTATATATAAAGTCTTATCATCGTCTGACCACATGCGCTAGCAAAGTTTGCTACAATGTATTTTTTAGCATTTATGATTTCGGTAACGTTATTTAGGTGATTGGATTATGGCAAAAAACGCCCTACAGGCTCAATTATTAAAGGCTGGCTTGGTTGATAGCAAAAAGGCCAAAAAATCAGCAAGCAAACGCAACATGCCAAGCGTACTGGTGACTCAGAAAGCGTCGAAGCAAAGAAAGCGCTGGCAGAGGCGCAAGCCCAAAAGCTGGAAAAAGATCAAAAGCTTAATCAAGAAAAACAGCGCGTATTGGAAGAGAAAGCATTAAAGGCCAATATCGTCCAAATGATTAAGCAGCATCAAATTACTGAGACAGAAGGTGAGATCAGCTATCAGTTTGTCGATGAGTCCAAGGTAAAGAAAATTGCTATCACTCAGAAACTGTACGATCAAATCGTGGCCGGTCACGTAGTCATTGCACGTTTGGAAGAGAGCTACGCACTACTACCTCGCCCATTAGCCGATCGTATTGATTCAAAAATGGAAGGTTTTATGGTTGTGTCAAACGACACTGCTGAAGAAGCACTGGCAGAAGACGATCCGTATGCTGCTTATGTGATTCCAGATGATTTGATGTGGTAGAGAGTTGTTTTACTGCTGTTAGCTTTACTATAGTGTTATAAGCCTTCAATCAAGAGCCCTTTATAGAATTTGCGTTCTATAAAGGGCTTTTTGCATCTATACAGATTAGACAAATCCTTACAGCATGGGATAAGCTTTAAATGTGTCGATAGGCTCAATCAAACGTACATAAATCAGGCTTCTTTAACCTAACATTGCTGGTTTAGTTAAAGAAAGTAACCTATCGCTATAATTGCCAGAATATGGATATAATCAACTTGAACAGTTATTCAATAACTACTACAATGCGTTTTTAGTACATTTTGTGGCAATACTTTGTTTATTTTTGAGTGATCACTCAATATTGTTCATATTTTACCTATGTTTGTTACTTGATAGTTCGGTGCCATCGTGCCCGTTTTATTTGCTTAATTTGTTCCAATTCACTTTTACTTTTTCTCAAAAAGAGATAATCCATGCCAAAACATTTACCACTCTCACTATTGTTTCTTCGCCTTGGTGTTTTCATCGTGTTCTTCTTTTGGACACTCGATAAATTCGTAAATCCTGAGCATGCCGCCAATGTATTTGCTAAATTCTACGCTTTAGAAAACTTGGGCATCACTATTGTTTATCTGATTGGTAGCTTACAAATTATTCTTATCTTCTCGTTCGTCATGGGTTTATTCAAAAAATGGACATACGGCATTATCTTATTACTACACGCCGCTTCTACTTTTGCCTCCTTTGGTCTTTACCTAACGCCTTTTGATAACTTATTGTTCTTTGCTGCATGGCCAATGCTGGCAGCCTGTTTGGCGCTATTCTTAATGAGAGACTATGACACCCTAACATTGGGTAAAAATACGTCTCCAGTATAAATGTCGGTGGCAGTGCTTATTGCTTAAGTAGTATAAATGTCAGACAGCAAGACATAATTTATATACTATTAAGACTGCCGACTTAAACTTTTTATCGTGGTTAGGCGATTCAGACGATTCGATTTGATCGCCACGTTACTTAAGTTTAGTTATTCAGATGATGAGTATTCTACAGTTTGAGTAATAACTACGATTTTAGCCTTCGCTCCCTTATTTGGCCGGACTTTTCATGATTAAAAGAATATTTTTAATACTATTAATATTGATATTAGCGGCAAGCTTTTTTATTTTGACCTAAATCAATTATTGACGCTTGATGGCTTAAAAGGGTCGATGGCGCAATTTAATGAATACAAAGCGCAGTCACCGCTATTGATTATCGGTGGGTTTTTCTTACTATATGTCGTCGTCACTGCCCTCTCCTTACCAGGCGCTGCGATTTTGACGCTAGCTGCTGGTGCACTATTTGGTTTGGTTCAGGGCTTACTCGTTGCCTCATTTGCATCGAGTATTGGTGCTACCATTGCCTTCTTGGCATCGCGATATTTACTGCGTGACACCATCAAACAGCGCTTTCCTGAGCGGTTGGCAGCTATTGATGCAGGCGTTGAAAAAGAAGGTGGATTTTATTTATTTACCTTACGTCTGGTACCCATATTTCCATTCTTTTTGATTAACCTATTGATGGGTGTGACGTCTATTAAAACATGGACTTACTACTGGGTTAGTCAAATCGGTATGCTGGCGGGGACGTTTGTCTTTGTCAATGCAGGGACACAGCTGGCACAGATAGACAGCTTATCGGGTATTTTATCTTTCAACTTAATTGTCTCATTTGCATTATTAGGTTTCTTCCCATTAATAGCAAAAGGAGTGTTGAACATGTTTAAAAAACGCCGTGTTTATAAAAACCACACCAAACCTAAAAAGTTCGATCGCAATATGATTGTGATTGGCGCTGGCGCTGGTGGATTGGTCACAAGCTACATTGCCGCAGCAGTAAAGGCAAAAGTCACATTGATTGAAGCAGGTGAGATGGGCGGTGATTGTCTAAATTATGGCTGTGTACCTAGTAAGGCCATCATTAAGAGCGCAAAAATTGCTGATCAAATTCGTCATGGGGAGAACTACGGGTTAGAGAATACCGTACCACAGTTTTCGTTCAAAAAAGTGATGGCACGCGTACAGCAAGTAGTGGCCGATATCGCGCCACACGACAGTGTTGAGCGCTATACCAATCTGGGTGTCGATGTGGTCAAAGGTTATGCCAAATTGGTCGACCCATGGACAGTAGAAATCAAACTGAACGACGGCGGCATGCAAACCTTAACAGCGCGTACCATTGTCATTGCCACTGGCGCTCGCCCATTTGTACCGCCTCTACCAGGTATAGAAGAAACAGGCTACGTGACCAGTGACACGCTATGGACGAAATTTTCCGAGCTAGAAGAAGCCCCGAAAAAGCTAGTAGTACTAGGCGGTGGTCCAATCGGTAGCGAGCTTGCGCAAAGCTTTGCTCGACTGGGTTCTAATGTGACGCAAATTGAAATGAGCGATCGCATTATGGGTAAAGAAGACCTTGAAGTGTCTACCTTTGCTCATCAGTCGCTCACTGATAGCGGTGTTAATATTTTGACCTCACATCAAGCAATGCGCTGCGAGATACGTGATGGCAAAAAATACATTATCGTCAAACACAATGAAACAGAAATCGATATCGAGTATGATGAGCTACTTTGTGCCGTTGGTCGTAGCGCACGCCTTGAAGGTTATGGTTTAGAGGCGCTAGGTATCGAAACCAATCGTACTATCGTGACCAACGAATACTTAGAGACGTTATATCCCAATATTTTTGCTGCAGGCGATATCGTTGGCCCATACCAGTTTACTCATGTCGCAGCTCATCAAGGCTGGTATGCCGCAGTGAATGGTTTATTTGGCAATCTGAAAAAGTTTAAAGTAGATTA
This sequence comes from Psychrobacter sp. ER1, assembly GCF_048631835.1. Lineage (NCBI taxonomy): Bacteria > Pseudomonadati > Pseudomonadota > Gammaproteobacteria > Moraxellales > Moraxellaceae > Psychrobacter > Psychrobacter sp. ER1. The sequence goes on from NZ_CP184640.1 coordinate 1,925,933, forward strand.
TCGCGTGATTCCGTGGGTTACGTTTATCGACCCAGAAGTCGCTCGCGTCGGTATTAACGAGCAAGAAGCCATTGATAAAGGCATCGATTACGAGATTACTCGTTTTGAGTTTGAAGAGCTGGATCGCGCCATTACGGATAGCGCGGCTAAAGGCTTTATCAAAGTCATCACGCCAAAAGGTAAAGATAAAATACTTGGCGTTACGGTGGTGTCTGAACATGCAGGCGACCTAATCGCAGAGTTTGTACTGGCCATGAAACACGGTCTAGGTCTCAACAAAATATTGGGCACCATTCATAGCTACCCTACTTGGGCAGAAGGTAACAAATACGCCGCTGGTGAGTGGAAACGTGCTCATGCGCCTGAGACCGTATTAAGTTGGTTGGAAAAATACCATACTTGGCGTCGCGATTAGTTAATGACGGTTAGTTAATAGCAGTTAATTAATGGCAGTTTGCTGATCAACGTCATTAAATGACGCAAGCAGCAAAGTGTTAAAAGACTCCAATAAAGCTGGTTTAGATTTTGTGATATCTGTTTGGTTTGACATGGCAGACTATGAAATCTTTACCAGCTTTACTAACATTTAAATCATAACGGAAACTTGAATGCGCGTTATTACCACTTTACCAATGCTCAAACGTCTTACGCGATATAGCACCTACGCTATGGTGATGAGCATTTGTATTGGTATATCAGCAAGCACAGCATCGCCAACTACTGCCAATATTAACCAAGACTTATCACCTTGGCAGCAGATAGAAGCCCAAGGCAGCAATCAAGACGTTTATTTCTATGCATGGGGCGGTGATCCACAGATTAACGCTTATCTACAATGGGTCGCCGATCAAGTCGATGACAAATATAATATCAACTTAGTCCATGTCAAATTGAGCGACACCAGCGAAGCAGTCAGTCGGGTACTCGCAGAAAAATCCGCTCATAACGACAACCAAGGCAGTGTTGATTTGGTCTGGATTAATGGTGCTAACTTTGCCACCATGAGTGAAAACTCATTGCTACTTAAGCAATGGGCGAACAAGCTGCCCAATTTTGCGTTGACTGACCCGGACAATAATCCAACCGTAAATTTCGACTTTGGTGTGCCGACCAACGGCATGGAAGCACCATGGGGACAAGCCTCTCTGACGTTTTATTACGACAGCCTGTCGACCAGTAAACCGCCAACAACGCTAACTGAACTGACTACTTGGACAGCACAAAACCCTGGCCGTTTTAGCTACCCAAAGCCGCCTGATTTTTTGGGTATGAGTTTCTTAAAATACGTTTTAGTCATGCTGCATGAACAACAAAACGCTCAAACGGTTGAAAACATTAGCGCGCAGCTCAACTTGCCTGCCACTGAAGAAAACACCGCGCTCGTATTAGATCCGCTATGGGCATTTTTAAATGACTTTCATCCAACCTTATGGCGTAATGGTGAGCAGTTCGTGCAGACAGGTGCGCAGATGCGGCGCTTGGTCGATGATACAGAGCTGAGTCTTGCCTTTACTTTTTCAGCACCAGAAGTTCCTGCGGCCGTGCAGCGCTATGACTTACCTCAGAGCATTCGCAGCTATGCCATGAGTGACGGCAGCTTAAGCAATACTCATTTTGTCGCCATTCCTTATAATGCTAGCCATCCTCAGGCGGCACAATTAGTAGCCAACTTCTTAATGAGTCCAGAAGCCCAAGCAAAAAACAAACCCCCTCGGTATGGGGTGACAAAAGCGTACTGGTTCAATCTACACTTAGCCCTGCACAACAAGCATTATTCAAAACCAAGCAGCCCCATCTAAGCGCCCTGCCCTTTGATAGTGTCAAACGCACGGTAAGCGAGCCGCATCCAAGCTGGGTAGAAGCCATCCAGCAAGGCTGGCAAGCACGTTATGGGGTAAGTCCATGAGCCAAGGTTTTGATAAAATAACGAAAAAAGGTGATAGCCCTAGACCTATTACGCTTGAGAAAAAAGACCTGTTTACGCGTATCGTGTCTTTTAGTCCCAAACTCTTAATTCTCATACTAATACTACCGGTACTCTGTGGCCTCATCTGTGTACTGTTGCCCGCCCTGAGCTGGCTTCCTGCCCTTGAAAAAACAACCTTGAATCTACAAGGGTTTATAGACCTATGGCAAACGCCTGGCATCACGCAAATGGCTGCATTAAGTCTCGCTACAGGACTTATCAGCACCCTGCTTGCTTTTGTTATTGCCCTGATGATATTAGCCGCATTCTTTAACAGTGTTTGGTTGCAGCGTATTGAGCATTTATTAAGTCCCATCTTAGTCATTCCTCATGCAGCCGCAGCCATTGCCGTTGGGTTTTTGATTGCGCCATCAGGCATGTTTGCACGGCTCATCTCCCCGTGGCTAACTGGTTGGGAGATGGCACCCGATGGTATGTTTCCGCATGATCCATACGGTATCAGTATCATCTTGGGTTTAACCTTAAAGGAGCTGCCGTTTTTATTATTAATGGCACTGGGCGCGCTTGCTCAGCCTGAGCTTGGCAAAAACTGCGCCAACAATATACCGTTGCGCTCAATTTAGGTTATTACCCAATTACTGCTTTTTTAAGACGGTCTTGCCTCTGTTATATCCTTTTCTACGTTTACCAATTTTAGCAGTGCTTGCCTATGCCAGTGCGAGCGTCGAGATGCCATTGATCTTAGGTCCTAACACACCGCCAACGCTTGCCGTCTCTATCATACAATGGTTTAACGATGTTGACCTGACATTGCGTATCAAAGCATCAGCAGGGGCATTATTACAACTTGTACTGACAGCAGGGTTAGTCGCTTTTTGGCTGGGCGGCGAAAAAGCTATCAAAGCCATATTTAGTGTTTCGTCAGTCAATGGCAAACGTCATTATGCAGATACTATCTGGCAAAAAGTCACCGCTATACTTACCGTAGGTGTGATTGGCTTTATGCTCATGTCACTCGCTGGGCTCGTACTATGGGCATTTGCAGGATTTTGGCGGTTTCCGGCGATGCTACCAGAGCAGTTCGTGCTATTACATTTTCAAAGTGCCTTTACCCAAATGAGCACACCGTTGGTCAATACGCTTAGCATTGGTGCCGTTAGTACTGCCTTTGCTGTTTTTCTGACGTTGCTATGCTTGGAAGCTGAGCAACTGAGTGCTAAGCCATTGTCACACTTCACCAGTTTTATTATTTACTTACCGCTCTTGGTGCCAAGTATTGCTTTCTTGTTTGGCTTGGTATGGTTACAGCAGTTGGCCAATCATCAATCAGAATTTTTTAATGTGGCATTTGCCCATCTTTTATTCGTGCTACCGTACGTGTTTTTATCATTGGCCAGTAGCTATCGGCGCTTAGATCCTCGTTTCGCTCATGTGGCCGCCAGCCTTGGCGCTGCTCCTATCAAAGTATTTTTTCAGATAAAACTGCCGCAGTTATTTGCCCCTATTTTAATTGCCATTGCGCTCGGTCTAGCGATCAGCTTTGGTCAGTATTTGCCAACTCTATTGGCGGGTGGCGGACGTATTGCCACTATCACGACTGAAGCGGTGACACTGGCGAATGGTGCCAGTAGGCGTACCAGTGCTGTCTATGCCATCATGCAAATGGCGCTACCGCTCATCGGTTTTATAGTGGCTTGGATGCTACCCAAATACTTCTTTAGAAGTGGCGCGCGGTAGCAAGTTGACCACGAATAAGAAAAGTAGTGAAAGTAGCCGTTATGCAAAAACTAGCCACTAAAAATACTAAAATAATCAGTCGTGAAAAACGCAAATAAAGGGTTTCTGATGCCATCATCTCTACAGATAAAAGACTTACAGCTGTTTCGTCAAAACGAGCAGTTATTGAGTATCAATGAGCACATCGCTGGTGGCGACATCCTAACCGTGATGGGCCCTTCTGGTAGTGGCAAGTCCAGCTTACTAAACTGGCTAACAGGCACTTTGGCGAGCGATTTTTCCGCGACGGGTACTGTCTGGTTGAACGATGAAAACATGACTCACCTGCCAGCGCATTTGCGCCGGATTGGTGTGCTGTACCAAGATGCACTGCTGTTTTCGCACCTATCAGTCGCGGGTAACATTGCTTTTGCTATGCCAAAAGGAAACAAAAAACAGCGAGTTGAAAAAATAGCGCAGTCTTTAGCGCAAGTGGGCTTAGAAGGGATGGGAGATCGTCATCCTGACAACTTGTCAGGTGGTCAACAAGCACGTGTTGCCCTACTACGCACGCTACTGAGTGAGCCCAAAGCGATACTACTTGATGAGCCGTTTAGCAAACTTGATACACAATTGAGGATGGATACGCGGCAATTGGTATTCGATCAGATTCGTACTCATAAGTTGCCTGCTATTATGGTCACGCACGACCAAAGCGATGCCAAAGCAGCCAACGGTAAAGTTATTTATGTAGGACGATAATTTTAGATATCAGAGTCAAATATCAACGCTAAATACCCAAACAAAGTATCAAAACAAGCAAAATATAAAAGGCAGCTCGCATGTTAGACAAGTTTATTACGCCCGTGATCAAGCCACTGCTAACTCCAATAGTAGCGACATTGCATAAGCTCGGTATTACGGCTGATCAGCTTACGGTAGCTGGGTTTTTGATTGGTATGTTGGCATTACCACTACTCGCGTTTGAGCTATGGTATGGCGCACTGGCAGCGATAATATTGAATCGTATCTTTGATGGGCTGGATGGCGCAATGGCACGCTATGCACAGCAAAGCTCAAGCGCTGGCGGCTACTTAGATATCACGCTTGATTTTTTGTTTTATGCCGCTGTGCCACTTGGGTTCATTTTGGCCAACCCTGCACAAAATGCTATTGCAGGTGCGTTGTTATTATCGGCATTTATTGGGACAGGTTCGAGCTTTTTAGCTTTTGCGATTTCTGCAGAAAAGTTTCAATTAGACAAGCCGCAGTTTAAATATAAGAGCTTTTATTATCTTAATGGTCTTACTGAAGGCACCGAAACTATCGCTCTTTTTATTGCTCTTTGCATTTGGCCGCAGCATTTTGTGCTACTTGCTGGTATCTTTGCTACTGCTTGCGCTGTTACTATTTTCACTCGTATACATGGTGGGTATCATACCCTCAAGCAGCTCGAATCTACCAAGTAAGCGCCTGAGATATACGTCATATTGAAACCTAGCAATGAACCTCTAAGCATTTACTGAATCATCTAGTCGCAGTGCTTCTATAGATAAGGCCATATCTTCAGCAAGGGCGTGTACCGTCGAGCTCTCTATGTCACGCTGGGCAAAGGCACGTAGCCCCATGACTTCTGCCTGTAGACGGCGTCCAAGCCTAACCGGATCGAGCTCACTATCCATCTCACCGACACTCTGCGCTCCTCTAAAGCATTCTATAAATCGCGTCTCCATACCTGCCAGCAGCATCTCTACCTTGGTTAACGCTGTCTGCTCACGCGCACCCAGCTCTAGTAGGCTTTTGACCAGCATACAGGCTCGACTCGGCAACGCCTTATCACGAATCCCGCCAAGCTGACGTATATAAGCGGCAAGGCCTAATAAAGGCGTTTCATGATGGCTCAACACTCGCTCAAGCTCAGTCAATCCTAGACGCGCATAGTATTCTAGCGCTTCTTGAAACAGGCCCTCTTTATTACCGAAAGCGGCATAGATACTACCTGGGCGCATATCGAGTGCTTGCTCGATATCTTTTAGAGAAGTAGCATGAAAACCCTTTTGCCAAAAAGCTGTAGCGCACGCTCCAAGGCGTCATGACGGTTGTAAAGTGCGGTGCGTGACATAATATGCCCCATTTAAAAAGCCGTGACCTCATATAAAAATGGGCACGGCTATAAAACTTGAATGATTGCTCAATTTTATCCTGAATGGGTGCGACAGTAAAGTTAATATAAGAAACGGTCTGGTAAACAAACGTAATGCTAGGGCGCGACTTAGCTATCAGCAATCACTCTACAATAATTCAACAGTCATGCTGATAGCTAGTAAATGGTCTCTACAGTGGCTAGTGATAATCTAGTTAAAAATCCAATTGATCGGTCAGTAATACGTGTTTGCTCTTCTGATAAGCGGACAAACCATCACCGCCCAACTCACGGCCGATACCGCTTTGCTTAAATCCGCCCCATCCTGCTTCTGGCAGTACGATTTGTTGCTCGTTAATCCAAATATGCCCGGCTTTGATTTGTAGCGCCATCTTAAGCGCAGCAGTCTCATCAGCGCTCACGATGGTTGCTGCTAAAGCATATTTGCTATCATTTGCTAAGCGGATAGCCTCTGCTTCGTCAGTAAAGGTTGTACAGACTAATACAGGCCCAAACACCTCCTCCATCCATAATTGGCTGGTCGTTGGCACATTCGCATAGACAGTTGGCTTTACAAAATAGCCAGATGCTTCTAATAGCTCACCGCCAGTTAAGCAGTCCAGATTTTCAGCTGTCGCAATATCAAAGAATTTCTTAACTTGATTCAGCTGCTGCTCGCTCACCAATGGACCCATTTGCGTATCTGTCGCGAAACCATCACCTATTTGCAAACTTTCCGTTTTTACTTTTAACGTCTCAAAAAGCTGTTCAGCGATGTCTTGATGGACAACCAATCGCGACGTGGCCGAGCATATCTGACCAGTATTGGTAAATATACCGCCAATAATTAAATCACAAGCGTAGTCAATATCAGCATCTGCACAGACCACAATAGCAGACTTGCCACCCAGCTCTAGGCTAATGTCTTTGATGCCTTTTGCTGCTTGGATCATGACCTTTTCGCCGACTACATTACTACCAGTAAAAGACACTTTGTCAATCAGCGGATGACTGGTCATAGCAGTGCCCACTTCAGCAGCACCCGGTAAAATATTAACCACCCCTTTTGGCAAGCCAATCTCAGATAAGATATTACCTAGCATAAGCTCTGGTAGTAGTGTCACCTCAGACGGTTTCAATAGCACGGTACAACCTGCCGCTAGCGCAGGTGCCAGCTTCCAAGAAGTCGTCACCATTGGGAAGTTCCAAGGGGTAATCAGCGCACAAATACCCACTGGCGAGTATGTCTTTAACAAACGAATACCCGATTCAAACGTTGATACCTTAGACCATGTTGCCTGCTCTGTGATGAGATTGGCATAGTAGCGATAGCAGGCAATGGCGTCCCCTACGTCTATCTTCGCCTCTTCAATTGGTTTGCCGTTGTTTAATACAGACAGTCCAACCAACTTATCGAATTGCTGCTCCATAGACTCTGCAATCGCATTTAGATAGCGGGCACGCTCACTTACACTAGTCTGTGACCAGCTAGCAAAGGCTTCATCAGCCGCTTCGACTGCCTGCTCTACATGGGCACTGGTGCATAAGCGCGTCGTTGCAATCACCTCGCCTGAATTTGGATCATACAATGCATGGTCATTTGAATGATTAGAATCGGTCGCGAGCGCTGCAATCGTAACCCATTCACCATTGATATAAGCGGCATTTAATACAACTTTGTTTTGAGCCGTTTGTATGGCAGTTTCTCTGGTTAATTCTGTAGAGTTCAGCATTTCCATAATGGTCAATCGCCTTATATGTTTGATCAAATTGTCTTTATGTGCGTAACGTCCGTAATGTGATTGGCTAAACGGTCGGTTTAACTGACTACAGAAAAACCGACCATTTGCATATTATCGTCAGGCTAGATGCCTTATGAATACTAGACACGCTACTAATACAGTAGATGCGCCACAGACGTAATTACTACCAAGCTGATAAGCGTACGAAGGATAAAGATTAAAAATAGCTCTAATACATTTAGCTTAATATTTGATTTCAAAATCAGCGCACCCACTTCAGACATATAGATAATCTGAGTAATTGAGGCAGCACCAACGATGAAACGTGTCATCTCACTTTCAATGCTTTTGCCGACCAATGCTGGCAGATACATATCTGCAAAGCCCATAATCATGGCAGGAGCTGCTTTTGCCGCCTCTGGAATCTGTAACCACTCAAGTAGTGGTACAAGTGGTGTCGCAAGCCAATTAAAGACTGGCGTGTATTCTGCTAGGCCAAGACCGATGGTACCAATCGCAAAGATAACAGGAATCAGTCCAAAATAGATATCAAACAGATTTTGTACGCTGCGTTTGAACACTTTACCTAAGCTTGGCATAGAATGCGCGCGAGTCACCGCACGATTGACTGCCCACTTATACGCTGTATATTCAGCAGGGATGCCTTCATCTAGCATGCTTTTGCCAGAATGATAAGTATCAGGCTTAAGTGATAATGGTGGTATACGCGGCATAATAATCGCAGCAATAAAACCGGTTAGCGCAATGGTCAGATAAAAGAAGACGAAGTTATTGTCTACGCCGATGGTTTTGGCAACTACATAGGTAAAGGCAATAGAAGTGACTGAAAATGTGGTCGCAATAATGGCGGCTTCACGCTGACTGTAAAAGCTTTTATCATACTCTTGCATAGTGACTAGCAAACCGATAGACGCGGCACCAAACCAAGAAGACATTGCATCGACAGCAGAACGACCAGGTAGTTTGAAAAGCTTGATAAATACTTTACTGGCTAAAGTGCCCAAAAATTCCATCAAGCCAAAATCAGTCAAAAATGGCAGCGATAAAATGGCGAAGAAAAACAACGGAATCAGAATAGGAATCAAATCTTCGAAGATGACGCCGCCCGTATTACGATTGATAATAAACTCGGGGCCGACTTGCAGGAAAATCATCCAAACAAACAACATACCTAAAAAACGCGTGGACAGCCAAAACCAATCAACATCAAAAAGCTTTTTTACCAGTGAATCTTTATGCAAATTAGGCTTTAACGCTTTGACTGCCAGTGCACCAAGAGCGGAGATAGTCACTATCGCCATAGCAATATAGGTCACCAAACCACCTAACACGGACTGTAGCGTATCGGTCAATACACCCAATAAAATTGTAACTTTCCCATCCCACTCAAACGGTATGATAAAAAGTGCAATACCCAGTGCTGAAAACAATAAAAACTTCCACATTGCTGCACGCCACTGTCCTGCTTTTGGCGTTTCTGGATCGACCGTATTATTCCCTAAAATCGGCTGCTGCGACTTATCCATATAACTCGTCATTTAACTTCTCCTTGATGGGCGATGATTGCCAGTTTTTCCATTTCTCTGTCTGACCAATACCTGGGTTAAGCGAATTGGTTGGATCCAGTTTTTTATAAAAATAATGTAGTTCGGTTTTAGCAGGATACACATGCCCCACATTGTGCTCCGCTGGATACTCAATATGACGCTTATCATAAAATGCCAGCAACTCATCCTTGAATTGCTTGGCGTTGATATTAGGTTTCAATAAATAGTCTTGGTGCATGACATGACAGAAAAAATGCCCCAAATAAAAAGTGTTGCTGACTTGTTTTTGTAAGGAGTCAGGTAGAGTCTCGTCCCAATCTACAGCATTTCTAGGTAAGGCAATGTCGGTCGATAACAGCTCGCCAAATTTGTCTTGATTTAAATTGTGATAGCGAAACATAGCAGCGGTCGCGGCACTGCGAAATACCAATAATGATTGCGACTCAAGCTCTGTGCATACATGCAACGCCCCTTGATACTGCTGCAGATGATTTTGCAAAAATCCTGCGCAGCAGCGATATTGTTGCCATCGTTTTTATTAGAATCTTTATTAATGCCATTATCAAAGTCGTTACCAAAACCATCTGCGACTTTTATAATCAAATGGTATTTATATGAGAGCGCCTGCGTAGTCAAAGTGGCTGGTAATGACGGCGGCATAAACCTAGATGTTAGTTGCAGTATCCAATCTGGCAGCGTATTTGGGAGATGCCACTTATCCAGATAGTAGCCAATCTTTGCTTGCAGTCGATACAGCGACCCTATCTTGCTAGCAGGGAGCTTACGCATACTCAGACAAGTGTCTCGGCCATAATGTATCGTGATGTCGTTATAATCTTTGTGCATATACTCAGCCAACACGGGCAGGTTCAACTCGCTTTTTAACCATTGTTGCCTGAGTGTGGTGAAGGTATCAGCGTCGTTGGTCGAGATATAAAATGTTTGCTCGTGTTTAGGCTTGGCAAAGGTCGCTACCCTCACCGCAAATACAATGACCTTGCCAGCTGAGCCAGACGCTTCATACAGGCCGTTAGGATCATTGTTAAATCTAGCAGGTGTCTCTGCCTCACAATCACGGACTTTGTGTTGATAATGATGGTTGGTACAGACTTTACCATCGCTTGCACTATCTGACGCTTCGCTAAACGTGCCAGCTTGCAGGTTCTCTAGCATTTCCTCTGGATGCGACCCCAAATCCAGTCCCAGATGATTGATTAACTCAAACGCTCCTGAGGTATTGCGTCTGGCAAATAACGCCATCTCAGTATAACCAGGTCCACGCTGCACTAGCATCCCGCCTGAGCTATTGCAGATTCCGCCTATTACCGATGCGCCAACACAACTAGAGCCCAATACTGAATGTGGCTCACGCCCTAATGGCGCAAGGGTAGACTCTAATTGCTGCAAAGTAGCGGCTGGCAAAGCAACCAGTTCTGCTGCATCATTAAGTAAATGCACACCGCCCAATAACTGCATAGAGATTACGACTAGTGGTCGATCATACTCTCCATTCGGAGTTGAGCCACCTGTTAGGCCTGTATTGGCCGCTTGAGCAATGATAATCACATCAAAAGTGGCACAGATATTAATGACGCGCCATAGTGCCACAAGAGAGTGCGGTATCACAACTGCGACGGTAGCGTCTGTGATAGCCTCAATTGCACCTTGCACATAAGACTGCTGTTGGCTAGGTTTTGTCAATACATTGGTTGTACCAACGACAGCAGCAAGCGCCGTCAACAAACGCAGTATTTGCTCATGTCTACTTTCTGACATTTCTCTAGCATTGGGCGTCATGAACGTGCTTCCTTGCGTCACCAGCGTTTGTCATTTTTTTGTCGTTTTTTAGAACTGTGACTATCAGTCTCGTGATTATCCGTGGCATTAGCGCCAGTATTACTATTAACTAAAATACGTCACTGTCTTGGCCATTTCTTTTAGAAAGTCGTCCGCTTCATCAATCTCATAAATGATTGGTTGTTTACCCTTCGTGTCTACCTTTAATGCGTCTAGCAATTGCTGCTTATCGGTGATTCTGCGATAGCCAGCGCCAAACCCTGCTGCTAATGGCTCAAAGTTTGGCGTTTTGATGTTGACGCCAATTAGTGGTAAACCGCCCTCTTCCATGTAACGACGAATCTCACCGTAGCCTTGGTTGTTCCATAGCAAAACAATCAATGGTAGCTCAAGCTCGGCTGCGCAGATAAGCTCAGCAATCGTAAATTGAATACCACCATCACCCATTAGACTGACAACAGGCAAGTTTGAACCAACCATGGCCCCGATAGCGGCAGGCAAACCATAGCCTAACGTGCCAAAACCCGTCGATGAGTTAAACCATTTACGCGTCGCTAAGGCTTCAAGACCAAGGTTGCCACTGTAGACAGGCTGCGTTGAATCACCAACGAAAATGACGTCTTCTACTTCATCTCTAATCAGCTTTAGTAATGCATTTTGACCCGCAAAATCTGTCGTTACATCCTTTAAGATGGCCTGCTTTGCCTCATTGACACGTGACAGTGCTTGATGATCGAATGTCTGATTTTCTAGGCGGCTACATAGACCACTAATCGCCATCTGCGCATCGGACAGTACCGCGATATCTGCTCTAAATGGACGCTGCAATTGCTGAGCATCACAGTCGATACGTACCAGCGTGCCATTTATCTTAAACTCACCATTAAAGAACACATCATAGTCAGTCTCACCAAGCTCAGTCCCAATCGCTAATACCCAATCCGCCTCGGTAATCACGGCGCGGCCTGCGTCTAATGACTGGTTACTACCTAGACTTAACGGATGACCAGGTGGTAGTAGACCTTTGGCATTAATTGTCAAAAACGTTGGTGCATCTATCAGCTCTGCCAATCGCTGTGCATCTTGATCGACATCGACACAGCCGCCCCCATAAAGTATTACAGGGTTTTTCGCGGTTTTTAATGACTGTACGATCAGGTCTAATTGCGTAGGATTCGGTAGTGGTCTAGTAATTTGTGGTAGGCTCAAACTATTTGTATCGGCTTGGCGAGTTGCGGCAGCATTTAAAGTAGGTGGCTTAGCGACATGACTGGCATCAGCGGTGATGACATCGATAGGCAACTGAATATGGACTGGTCCCGGACGTGCACCATTAAATAAAGCAAAGGCTTCGGCAATCACTGTCGGTAGCGATTCAGGTTGCCAAATGGTTTTGCTGGTCAGGGCTACTTTACTGACCATACCCTGCTGATCATGCAACTCATGTAGATGCCCTTCACCGCTACCCGTGTCTTTGACTTTGTTAACACTAGAGATGACCAACATCGGTATCGAATCAGCCAGCGCTTGTGCCATCGCTGTCATGATATTGGTCATGCCGGGTCCTGTGATAATAAAACACACGCCAATCTTGCCAGAGGCACGATAATAGCCGTCTGCCATAAACCCAGCGCCTTGTTCATGACGCGGTGTCACATGACGGATATTGGTATTTGGCAGACCGCGATACAGCTCTACCGTGTGCACACCAGGGATACCAAAAACGGTCTCTACACCATAATACTCTAGCCACTGCACTAATAGCTCACCGCAGGTCAGTGATGATGTGTCAGACAAAGAAGAAGGCGTTTGCGTCAATTGGGTCATGGGTCAGTCATCCTAAAAAATTTCGCTGAATATTCAGATAATTATCAATACCTCAAAATAACCTTTGTATTTTTTCTTTCATACCGATTATTAGTCACTAATTACTGGCTGCAAAGGTTGCTCATTATAGAGGTAATCATTGATGGTGATTAGTAAACCGCCTTAACCTTGTCGTCATAGCGTACGCCTGGCAGGATACATAGCATCTCAAACAATAAATTCGCCGCCAATACCGAGGTATTACCGAATGGATCGTACGGTGGTGATACTTCAACCAAATCACCGCCTACCACGTCTAGGCCACGCATACCGCGAATGATTTCGATACCTTGAGTAGAGGTCAGACCACCGATTTCAGCAGTGCCCGTACCTGGGGCAAATGCAGGATCAATACCGTCGATATCGAAGCTCAAGTAGACAGGACCATCACCTAGCTTTTCACGTACTTCAGCCATAAGCGGTGTTAGCGATTTGTACCAGCACTCCTCAGCAGGTACCACGCGGAATCCCTGTTCAGTTGACCAGTCAAACTCTTCTGCGCTATAGCCTGTACCACGTAGACCAATCTGCACCACACGATTACCATCGATAAGGTTTTCTTCAACAGCGCGGCGGAACGGCGTACCATGAGCGATTTTTTCGCCAAACATATCATCATTGATATCAGCATGAGCATCGATATGTACCATGCCGACAGGACCATGTTTTTTGGCAAGTGCACGTAGGATAGGTAACGCGATAGTATGATCGCCACCTAGTGTTAGAGGAATCGCGCCGTGTTTGACGATTTTATCGGTATAGAATTTTTCGATGATATCAACGCTTTTTAGCAGGTTGAATGTATTGATAGGCACATCGCCGATGTCAGCGACTTGTAATGACTCAAAGGGCGCAGCGCGAGTGGCCACATTGTAGGGACGAATCATTCTTGACTCATCACGAATCTGCCTAGGACCCAATCTTGCACCGCTACGGTTGGATGCACCAATATCTAAAGGTACGCCAACGAACGCCACATCTAACCCTTCAGCATCGGCTTGAGTTGGCAGACGCATCATAGAAGCGAAACCGCCAAATCTTGGCATATCGTTGCCGCTTAATGGTTGATTGAATGTCATAAGTTACTTCCTTGTTCTATTTGGTTTAAGTACACAATTTGCTACATGCCATTGACAATACATAAATATAAGAGAAGGAACCATGGTAAAATTTAGAAGTAAACTTCTATTTTTTCGTACTAAAGTGCGCTTATAGGTCACTATCAGAAGTTTATGAGAGGCAGTATTGATTGAAAGAAAGGTGATATTGATTTAATAAATAAGGAGCCGCTTTTGATATTGGATGAACTGATAAAGATAGACATCAAAACACTACGCAGCTTTATGGCTATCGTAGAATGCCAAGGCGTGACGGCCGCGCAGTCGCGTTTGAATGTCACTACTTCTGTGATCAGTGGGCATTTGACGCATTTAGAAGACCGCTTAGGCATGACGCTATGTCATCGTGGTCGAGCAGGATTCAAACTCACGGAGGACGGTGCGGCGGTGTATGAGGCATGTTTGGGCTTTACCGAATCAGTCGCCAGCTTTCAACATCAGCTGCATTATATTAAACAATTAGACTCAGTTCACGGCGGGCACATCAGGCTTTGCTTGATTGATCAGATGCCCAAGTTTTTTTATGATGCACTTAGACAACGTCTAGCCAACAGCTACCGTAATAACCCGTTAATACACTTTTCTATCGACGTACAAAGTCCTGAGAGCATGTTAGAAAAGCTCTTAAGTAACGAGAGTGACATTGGCGTGGGTTATTTTGGCAGCTTTCCACCTTTACTGACCTTTAAGCCAGCATTTGTTGAAAAACAAGTGGTCTGCTGTGGACGCGAACATAGATTATTTTACAACTCAGACGGATTAACTTTTGATGATTTAGAACAGAACTATCCGTGGATAAAAAGAGGCTATGTGGTAGAGCATCATATCAATCATATTCGCCCCAAGACATTAAGCGCGACTACTTATCATATGGAGGCGACAGCCCAGCTTATCCTTGCAGGTCACCATGTTGGCTACTTGCCGCGTGATTTAGCGAAGCGTTATGAGGGTATGGGCCTGATGAAAATACTACTGCCTGATGAGGCAAGCTATGATGTCGAGCACCATTGGGCATATCGAGAAAATCAGCCTAAACAAGCGGCTGACTTTTTGAATAAAATGATGAACTTATTATAAGATACCACTAGGTTTATTACACTATTGCAGACGGTTGTTGGTACTTTAGACCAATGGTTCTTAGCTTCCCTTTGTCATCGACTTCCTTGATGACCAATGACCACTCGTCACTCACCACAACGGTATCGCCCGACACTGGCGCGGTACCTAAATGTGATTTTACGTACTCGGCCACCGTCTGCTCCCACATGTTTTTTGCGCTGTCTTCATCGGACGTTTTCAGTGTTTTTACCAATGCCTCAGATGCCATGATTCCTGTAAAAAACGGCAAATTACCAAGCTTAACACTCGGTGATAGCAACCAATCGCCATAGAAATCATCGATAGCTTTGCGATCTAGTGTCGTGTCATTGAAAATCTTGGCGATTTTGCTCGCGTGATTACCTCTCATCGCATACCAGACACTGTCGCCGAATTTTAGCTTTGTATTGTCATCGACTACTACGATTTGCTGATTACGGACTAGCGCAAAGACACTGATTTCATCTGGATTGATACCTTTGGAGATACCCATAGGATGACGCCCAATGGCAAATGCGCCCGACTTTGCCTCAAACTCATACAGCGTGATACTGGCCTTATCCGACACCCAGACCTCATGCTCTTCTTTGGGGTCTTTATTGGTTGGAATACGTACCTTAAACAGATTGGCCATCGTCGGGATGGTTGTGCCTTGCAAAATCAACGACAGAACCACGACGCCAAAGGCAATATCAAACAGCATAAAGGCATTATCTATACCAGCCATGACTGGTAAAATCGCCAAAGTAATAGGCACTGCACCGCGCAACCCGACCCAAGAGATAAACCCAATCTCTCTGTCTTTAAATTTGAAAGGTTTGACACTGGTATAGACGGCAATAGGACGCGCGACAAAGATCATAAAGAGCGCGATTGCAACCGAATAATGCCAGACATTGAGGACGTTTGACGGAGTGACCAATAGTCCCAATACTACGAAAAGCACCGCCTGCGACAGCCAAGCAAAGCTGTCCATCACTCGCATGACATGCTCTGTTGAACGTACCTTATGATTACCGATTAGCACACCAGTGAGGTATACCGCCAAAAATCCACTGCCGCCAATAAGATTGGTCGCGGCGAACACAGCCAAGCCAGCGGAGAGAATTAAAATGGCGTACATACCTTCTGCCAAATGTACCTTGGGCAATAATCGGGATAAGAAATAACCGAATAACAAGCCCATCCCTAGCCCAAAGCTCAGCTGCTGTAGCAATAAAACTAAAAAGCCGAATACTGTCTGACCAGCAGGATCAACATTTAGCGCAATCAAACCAGTGACTAATAAAATAGCCAAGGGATCGTTGGCACCAGACTCAAGTTCAAGCGTGGCTTGTACACGGTCGTTAAGCTTGACACCGCCATTACGTAATAGAGAAAATACGGCAGCGGCATCGGTAGAGCCGACAATCGCAGCCATCAGCAAACCAAATCGCCAATCGACCTCGAGCAGCCAAGTGACAAATACCCCTAGCACCAAAACCGTGACCAGTACGCCCCAAGTAGCCAAGGTAATCGCAGGTTTTAAACCGACCCGAAACGATTTAAAGGACGTACGTAAACCACCATCTAGCAAGATACAAGCTAAGGCTGCCTGCCCAACAAAATTGGCTAGCGCATATTGAGAGAACTCAATACCCAAGATACCCTGCTCGCCTGCCAACATACCCACTATCAAAAACAGCAACAACAATGGTACGCCTAAGCGCGCTGATAATGTACTCGCCATGATACTGGCGAAAATTAATAATGCGCCTACGAGATACAGGATATTTAAGGTATCCATTGTTTTTGAGCCCTATTTTTTATTATTAAGAATAGTAATTGATTGCGATGGGTTTTTCGTTATCTTGCTGTTAGTAGATATTACACCAGTGAGCCTATCATAAGCGGCCGTTATTCAAAATATGAATGACAATTACTTATGATGATATTAGCATCACCATCAGAACTAGCAGCCAATACTAAATCAATAAAAACACCTCAAGAGAAAACACTCAAATATTAAAGTGAAGCACACAAAATGCCATTGCTAGGCTAAAAGAGTTTACGCCTTAATACTACTTAACCCTGAATGTATTGCCATGTCAGTACCAGAATCGCAGCCGCAACCGTCCAAGCGACCACACCTAATAGCAATGCTTTATATAAACTCATATAACTGATGCTAAAGAACACCACAAAGGTATAAATCAAATGCGGTATGACACCAAGCATACTGAATATCAACGCGACCTTTAAATCAGCAGGACTGCGCTCAGTACCAACGATAAAGTGACTGATTAACGTAAAGGTGGGGAATAGTGGCGCAAGAGCCGCCAAATAGAAAAATCGGGTTTGGGCGAACATTTGAATCGCCAGTACCATCAATGCGCCGATAAGCATTTTTAACCAAATCACGACGGGTCTATCTCCTGTTGACTATAAAGGCTGAACGTAGCCTAATCCGCCATGATACTAAAGTCTGTAAACTGATATAAGAGCAATCACTGATTAATTGATCCGTATGATAAAAATGCAAAAAACCCCATCTAGCTACTTTGCTAAATGGGGTTGTCACTTCTATTCAGTAAGCTTTTACGAATTGCTTAATCCTTTTTTGGCTTTAGTGCCGCGCTGATGTCTGCTAGCAATGGTGGGATGTCATGCTTGTCTGCAATCACCTCAATCATTATAAGCTTATCGGTAGTCGCAGCAGCTTTGTCGAAAGCAGATTTTAGCTCGCCTGCTGTCTCTGCTTTGAGTAATACGCTATTTTCTTCTGTCGCGCCAAACGCTCGCGGCATGATTTGCCAATCGCATTTAGGAATATCATTATAGTATTGGTTTTCGCCATGAATCGCGCGCTCTACCGTATAGCCGTCATTGTTAATTAAGACGATCACAGGATTGATGCGCTCTTGAATCATGACCGCCAACTCTTGGACAGTTAGCAATGCTGAACCATCACCAATCAATAACACACTGCGCTTATCTGGCGATGCGATTGCCGCGCCCAAGCTGGCAGGTAACGTGTAGCCAATTGATCCCCACATCGGCTGCCCATATGACGTCACCCCTTCTGGCAGGCGCACATCACTGATACCAAAATAGGCAGTCCCTTGTTCAGAAAACACCAAGTTATTGTGATCTAAACGGTCAGCAATAATATGCCATAGGTCATCTTGGCGGATAGCCTCACTGTCTTTACCTTTTGTTCGTGCGGCTTAACTTCTTCACAGAAAGGCTTTGGCACGATGTTAATGCCAGAGGTCATCACTTCATGTAGGGCTTGTAACGCATCTTTTAGCGCAATCGGTGCAAAGTTCCTACCACTGATAGAAGCACGCTCATAATGCAAGTCTACGACTACATCTTCATTGATATCTTGACTAAACCCTGCGGTAGTAGTGTCAGTATATTGCACCCCTACTTTGATAAGGCATTCGCAGTTTTCTACCGCATCTTTGACAATTGGACGTGAGGCAACACCCGCATAAGTGCCTGCCCAACGATCGCTATTCTCATCAAGCAGCGTCTTACCCCAAGATAGCGTGGTATAAGGAATATCCGTATCAGCGATCAACGCTTTGAGCTGTGATTGTAACCCCAAACGATGCACCATCAAATCTGCCATTAGCGTCGTGGTCTTGTTTGGCAAAAACTCGGTTAAGGCTTGCTTGAAATCCGACAATGCGGCTTGGCTAGTAATGTTTTCTTGGCTATCGATCAGCTTGGTCGTCGGTGGATAGATAGGCTGACGCGCGACGTCTGGTGATAATAGTAAGTAACCTGGACGATGCTTTTTGAGAATTAAGCGAATTACTCTATCAATTTCTGAGGCAGCATTTTCAGGAGTAAGCTGCGCTCGTGCTACCGTCACTGGCTCGACCATCTTAATAAAATGGTTGAATACACCATCACCAAGCGAATGATGAATACGGCGCTTTGAGTCTTGTAGCGCTGTGCTTGGTGCACCTACGATATGCAATACCGGCGCATACTCAGCAAAAGAACCTGCGGTCGCGTTGATCGCTGACAGCTCGCCTACGCCAAAGGTTGTCACCATGGCGGCAAACCCACGCTCACGTGCGTATCCATCCGCAGCATAGCCAGCATTTAGCTCATTTGTGTTGCCTACCCAGCGCAGCTTTTCAGAGGCGAGAACGTTATCCAAAAAAGTTAAGTTAAAATCACCAGGTACGCCAAATATCTCAGATGCGCCCGCTTCTGCGACACGATCAAACAAATAATCAGCGATGGTATATTGTTGACTCATTTTTTATCCTTATGACTTATCTTTGTAAGTATTGATAATTGTGAATGTAATTATGATTAAATTATAAAGTGCGTCCCAGCTTATTTATGTACTACAAAGCTTTTGGAATACATATTATAATAAACCGTTATAACATATATCCATGACCAGAAGACATGCCTATTTTAATAACTTTAATTTTTTTCGTCATAGGTGTTGACACCTAAAAAAACTGCGTATAATACGCCTTCATCAACTGACGATAGTTAATTGATAATTAGCGGGAATAGCTCAGTGGTAGAGCATAACCTTGCCAAGGTTGGGGTCGAGAGTTCGAATCTCTTTTCCCGCTCCAAATAGCTTAAAAGCCTCACTTAACAGTGAGGCTTTTTTTGTCTAATTTTCGGGGCTTATAGAGAAATTCTCGAAATATCTTTTCTAATTCAGTTAAGTCTAGCTACTCAATCAAAAAGCCCATTTTCGGTGCGGTGCCCATTTGGTGCCCAAACCGTGCCCTGCCCTAAAACTGCGTATGCGTATCTGACCACAACCTAGCTATTTTTGGTTCAAAAATCATCATGATACCTAACCTAGTAAATTTGCCACTATGCTGACTTTTGAACCCAACCTCAATTCAGGAAAAAACGTGTTTCTCAGATGCCTAGTTTTTGGAAATACGTTTCAAATTTATAGTATTTACTATTGGTCTTCACTTAAAAAGCCATGACTACAACCTAACAATAAAAAATTTATTAAGCTTCGTAAGTATTTTTTGGCTCTAAGTAGACCTTTAGCTAGAAATTTCCTATCAACTATAGCGATAGTTAATTTACTCTTCTAAAGAGTCGTCCTCACCAAGTTCATCTGGAACGTATTTCAAAATATCCCCTGGCGTTACTTCTAATACATTACATAGCTTGCTCAAAGTATCGAACTCAATTCTAGTCGTATCATCGTTATAGATCCTATGCAGCGTCGATTTACTGATATCTGTCATTCTCACTAAATCTGCCACACGCAACCTTCTTTCTGCCAAAAGAACAGGTAAGTTACATGAAATCACAATAAATTCCTTATTGGTAAGTAAAAAGTACTTGCCAATGACTACTTTTCTGATAATATAGTACTCGTTGGCAACAACAAAGTGTTTATTAAAAACTATTTAATACTGACTGGAGAACTATTATGTCACAGACTTATCTCACTACTCAAGAATTAGCCGATCGTATCAAATACGATGCACGTACTATCCGTAACCAACTTAAGGACACTGTTTTGATTGAAAATATCCATTACATTCGTCCTTTTGGCGGTCGCAAGATTTTGTACGTTTGGGAGCGTATTGAAGAGGATATGTGCAAGCCGGTTATGAGTGCCATCAACGGTATGGCTTTACAGTAAATTTTATTTAAACAAGGAGTCAAATAATGGCGTCAATAAGATCGAGACGTGGCAAGCTATTCGTAGATTTTCGATATATGAATATGCGTTGCCGTGAGACGACTAATCTCACAGACACTCCAGCTAATCGAAAGAAGCTGGCTAAAATTATCGAAAAAATGGAAGCTGAAATCACCCTAGGTATCTTTGACTACGCTACTTACTTCCCAAAGAGTGAACGAGCACAAGAAATGAATGCACTGGCTGATAGAGCGGAAGCTTGTATCAGTCGCAACCCTACCTTTAGGCAGTTTTCAGAGATTTGGTATGAGGAGAAGAAGATTGAATGGCGGCCAAGCTATCGGCAAAAAATAAAGATTATTCTTGATAAGTACTTGTTGCCTGAGTTTGGTGGTAAAGCAGTACATACCATAAAAAACCAGACTTGCTGACCTTCCGTAGCTCTCTCGCCAAAGTTCGTTACGGTAAAGATGGTCAGTCAAGTCTGTCAGTAGCACGAATCAATCAGATCATGATACTTCTTCGTATGATACT
Source organism: Psychrobacter sp. ER1 (assembly GCF_048631835.1). Taxonomy (NCBI): domain Bacteria; kingdom Pseudomonadati; phylum Pseudomonadota; class Gammaproteobacteria; order Moraxellales; family Moraxellaceae; genus Psychrobacter; species Psychrobacter sp. ER1. Next base: position 1,947,080 of record NZ_CP184640.1, read on the forward strand.
AGAAGAAGCGTCAGATCGCCATGAGTTTGAGATGCCTTATAAAAATATTAAGAATCTCAAGCAAGCTCGTCCGGATGTAAACCCGTTTACATTGAGTGAGGTATGGCTGATTTTAAAGCATGTGCGCGCGGACTATAAGCCCTACTACACCATTCGCTTCTTCACCGGGATGCGTACCAGTGAGATCGATGGGCTTAAGTGGGACTGCGTTAACTTCGATCGGCGTGAAATCAGTATCCGTGGTGCGTTAGTAAACGGTGAGATGGGTCCGACAAAGACATTAGGCTCACAACGTGATATTGCGATGTCGCAGTTGGTCTATGACGCCCTACTAGAGCAGAAGGCACGTACCTTTGGTAAGTCAGAGTTTGTATTTTGCAATTCACAAGGCAATCCGATGGAGTACCGTAATGTGAACAGGCGGGTATGGAAGCCTACGCTTGCCCTACTCGGTCTGAAACATAGGCGTGCTTATCAGACTCGGCATACCGCAGCGACGCTTTGGCTCGCTGCTGGTGAGAACCCTGAGTGGATAGCTCGGCAGATGGGTCACAGTAGTACGGAGATGCTGTTTCGGGTGTATAGCCGCTATGTGCCTGATATCACCCGACAGGATGGCTCAGCAATGGATAACTTGCTATTAGCGAGCAAAGAGAAGCTGACCAGTGCATCAAATAGCTTTGAAACTGAAGAAACAGCTACGAGTGCACAAACAGACAAGGAGACGTCACAATGACAATTATCAATTATGAAGAGCTGTTTGCTAAGTTTAAACCTGATGGCGCAATCAGTGCAGATGCGAATGAGATTGCTAATGTACTGATGCGTGAGTTATATGTTTCATCGGGTCATAACCTCGCACGCTTCTTAGGAGTAAAGCGCTGCTTTACTAACGATATGGCGATGCGTGTGTGGGTACAGAAGCGCTTAGATGCCAATCTTGACTATGTGATTGAGGATATGCGTTGTCAGCTTCAGAGCGAGCTTTACGAGCTATTACCGCAGTCTGGCTATGGCGGCTACTAAGGAGAATGTGATGAGTGTAAAGCTTCAGCCGAATATGACGCAAAATGCGCGAGATATAAGAATCTGTGAGGATTACTGGGCATATGATAACGAAAGTGATTATATCGCACATGTAGAAACCACCTGTGAGAAGTATGAGATTAGCGTACAAGTACTATTCGAGACAATCGGTGAGTGTTTTGCTTATTTAGACGATGTACTTTGTGAGTACTGTGGTTATTTGTGTCCTTTACAGATACCAGCGGACATTCCATATATGCGGGCAAAAGATAATTGGTGCTGTGAGGTATGTGAGCATGCTTTGTGGCGGGAAAATTATCATAGATAAGTTGTTATAGATATCAAAGCCAGGCAGCTTAGGTTGCCTGGCTTTTTCACCTTGATAAATACAAGATTTCGACATTTATTGGGATTAATTAACTTACATTACAAGTTATCTTTTTGCCTTTGCTATTGGTGTCCCAGCCATATTTATTAATAAACTGACCCAATTTATTTTTTTCAGGAGTGACTATAGACATAGTGTAAACTTGGGTTTGAAATGTGCTTGTTACCACATAGCTCTCAATCTGTGAGCTAGCTAAATATAAGTCGTTTTTAGCAGGAGAAAGCGAGGCGATATTTTTTGGCATCATATAAGCTTGTTGAAAGTCTACTGATGCTCCTGTTTCAACGTCATCATCTCTGTCGCTAGTAGAGACATCTTTAAAATTACAGTTATTTTTTAATGGCATATTACCTTTTAGTTTATCCAGTCTAACGAATTTTGAGCTCTGGGTATTGCCCGCCCCCCATGTACGAGATTCTATTACGGCAACTTCTGGACGCTCTTTACTACCGTAAAAAGTAATCGTGGTCTGAGGGTTATCTTCACGAATAGTTTGCGTCATTGTATAACGATTTTTATTCTCGCTATCCCGTTCTAATTTTCCCATATTTGGCAAATTAGCAAAGTTTTTCCACGTCCAAGTATTGTTACGCATTTTTTCGACGGTTGGTATCACTGGGCGTGTATCAAAAACTTCAGAAAAATTACTTGCAAAGCTTAACGTCGGTACCAAAAATAGTGATGCCAATAGGTATTTATTCATAATTATTTCTCAATTAGTATTGACCAGAGTCTTACTATAAATCATCATTCAAATAATATTCTTTATTTGAACGTCCCAGACTCTCTCATTTAAAACAGCTCTCTCAAAGACATTAAGAAAAGCTCGTTTGGCGAACACTTTACCTAATAAGCGCAGGTTATGCTGCGATTTTGCATATCAAACGTCATTACTACTGCACCCATTTCACTCCCAAATTGATAGCCACTAGCATCGCTTCTCTCGAGCTTATCGTAACTGCCATTTTGTGGCGGTTTAAACTGTGAGCGTAACGCGGTGAAGCTACTATCTTTAAAGTAGAGACGAACATGCCCCCACTCATAGCCTTGCAGTTGCTCAATCTTTTGTAATGAATAACCAAAAGCAGTGGCATTCACTAAATTATAAGTCATGGTCACATCTTCACCTTCACGATTTGGATCACCTTGTCTCTGTATAGATCCAATTGACGATCGATACTGACTTGGTATCTGCTCTAAATCAGGTATCTTACATCCAGCTTGCATTGAACGCAGATAGGGTGTCCAATCCGCCCTATTATTGGCTGATTGACCGGTAGAGCCTTTAGTAGTGTTAGTAGTACTGCTTGTGCCCATCAGAGCCGTTTGAATATCTTGTACCGTACTATTGAGCACGGTGTTTACCCCTTGGCCAAAGGTCTGGCTTTCAGCGCAGCCTGACAATAATGTCACAGCACTGACAGTAGCGATAGCTAGTTTAAGATTAAGAGTCATTTTTCAATCCTTTGGTTTATTAATTATACTTTTAGAAGTTAGAGTACCGCTCATTTATGAGATATCATTGCTTAAAGGTACAAATAACTTCGTCATAGTTACTATCCATACTTTGTAACCCTAAGTACGAACCTTCATATTCAGGCTTAAAAAATTCCTCTAAATTTTTCGCAATACCAAACTCCGTCTCACTCCCAGAGTTCCCAGGCATTGTTACGTCATACATATATAAAGGTTGAAATCCTTTCTTTTGCCATTTATAAAACTTTTGGACAAAGCGTGAATCAACATCGCAGTTAGAAGGAATACGGGTCAGGTCTTGTTGATTAAAAAAATCACTAAGCTCATAAACTCCTTCAAGAGAACTGTCTTCTATGACGCCCTGACCTGAGCCAAGTACAACCATATTTGGCTGAGCTTTGGTGCCATAAGCATTCATCCAACTGGTATCACTTAAACCTGCATTAATAGAATAGATCGAACTTTCAGAACTACCTTCCTCTTTAATCGGGCTTTTTACTCGCCACTCTTGCACATTAGGTAGTGCCGCTAATTTATCCCATGTCCAATTTTCATTAGGTTTTAAAGCCAGATAATCGGTTATTGTGATAAATTGCGGTGCATCAGAACTCTTCGCTTCTAAAGCTTCCTCATCTAAGTTATCACCCTCATCATCGAGTTGATTATCAGTACCGCCTATACCATCTGGGCATTGAGTCTCCTTACCCTTTTATCAATGCAGAAGGTACGGCCTTCTTTATCGTTAACGACAGCAATACCGTTATTAAAATCTATTAGGCCTTCAGTATCATCCCAATAAGCCTTGGTAAACTGCATGGGGATTACAATCTTACCTGTCTTATCGATATAGCCGTATTCAAGATTGTCACTGTTCTCTTCATAACTAAAGACAGCAGCCAACCCATCTGAGAAATCATTGACCATTTCATATGCTAAATTTATTGTAATAATCGATTTGTTAGTGGTATCAACGTAACCCCATTTACCGTCTTTCTTCACGGCGATAAGCGACTCACTTAAGTTGCCCATACTTTCATACATAAAGGGTATGACCACCTCATTCTGTTTATTAATCAGTCCATATTTACTTTCATAATCTTCCGGGTCCTTAGCTGGACGAGCTGCTGTGGCGAATCCATCATGGAAATCAGCTAAAGCTTGGTATTCAAATGGGATAACGGTTTTACCCTGTTTATCAATAGCACCATATAGACCTTCAGCACTCACAACGGCAAGTCCGTTAGAGAAACTGCTTGCCCAGTCGTACTTTGGTTCTATAAGAACTTTTCCCTTTGTATCAATAAAACCATATTTATCGTTTTTACTTATGGCAGCTAACCCTTCTGAAAAGTCATTGAAATCTAACGACTCTCCACCCTCTCCTGCTACTATCGCATCAAACTGAAATGGAATAATCAATTGTCCGTCTTTATCGATATAACCCACTCTATTAGCTTTATCATATTGATCGTCGCTCTGCTTAATTACCCCTGCAAGTCCGTCTCTTAAGCAACCGACTTTGTCATAAACTTCTACGTCAGGTACAACGCATTTTTCTTCTTTTTTATCATTCTCGACTTCAGCACTATCGACTGCTTTTTTTCACTTACTAACGATGGCGTCACTTCAGCATTATTTTTGTCACTGCATCCTGATATGGCGAGAAGGCTAAAAACTAAGGGTAGATAGATACGTTTCAATGCAACAGTCCTTTAGGTAGGGATACTTAGAAATTTGGGGTTAATATAAATATTTGATAATAATTTCTGATATTGTGATTAATAGTCTTTCTAGGTGTAAAAGTTATAAACTCCTGAAGTCATATAACTACCATCTTTAGATTCAGCAGTATGCAAAGGCTGAATTGAAGTACAGCCTTTGATCTGGATGATGTATATAAAAAAACCTAATACTCTCTCACCAAGTCTTGCTCAGTCTTATCATATTTAAAACAAAAAGGCCCGTCTTGATAGCCGTAGGAATTTCTGTAAGCATCGATATTGCCAGAGAAACAAAAACGGTTGGATTTAAGATTAAAATCGTAATGTATAGTATCGCCTTTATTGTTAACGACTACCGCCTTTCCTTCATCGTCAGCTGCAGCTGATAATGAATAACGAAAAGGCACTACTGTCTTCTTAGCAGGGTCAATCACAACCAAACGATAAGGTTTTTTGTTGACGTACCCTGTGACATTGGTCTCAAAGATATAGATAATCTGATTACCATTGAAGTTAGGCTTGCGCTCTTTCATAACGGTTGCATAGCTTTTCAAACGACTGTCTGTGCAAAATTTCTCGTCCTCATAATCAAAATCACATTCAACCACTGTGACACCATATTTTGTTTTAGGTGCTGCATTACCCGTAGAGGATAGACCTAAGATAATCATCGATGCTGCTAGTAGCAGGCTTGTCCTTTTAAACATGAAATTTTTCCTATAAATTTAAATAAATTGAGTACTTTTTACGCGGCTCACTTTCAGATGTCAGTAAGTATGCATTTTTAAGAATAGATGTGAGAAATTACTGATCGTTTTGCGGATAGCGCTCTTGGTCTATCTCATTCCAGTCCATGTAGGTTTTTTAGAAAGCACTTTCCCTTAGCGGTCTAATGTATAGCGCGTGATACTGTCATAGCCGTTATCATAAGCATTAACGCTTTTAGTATTTAGGTTATAGACATCGAGCTTCCCATTTTCATAGCGACCACCATCGACATCTACGGCATCCCCCATTAGCTCCATATAAGCCATATCATATTTTGGTGAGACAATGACCTTGCCTGTTTTATCGATGACGCCCCACTTACCACTTCTATAGTCTCCAATCTTGACAGCAGACAGTCCTTCTGAGAACTCCATTGCCTCATCCCATTTGGCTGCTATCACTGTTTTGCCAGAGGTGTCTACAAAACCTGTTTTGCTATCTTCATCACCCAATGTAGATGTGTTATATCTGGCCAATCCTTCTGAATAGTCATCTAGCCAGTTAAATTTAAACGGTACGACTGTTTTACCTGTTTTATCAATTGCTCCAAATTTATCATTTTTACTCACCACTGCTAGCCCATCATTAAAATCACCGGCACTCTGATATAAGTAAGGTACGGTCATTTTCCCTACCTTATTCATATAGCCATATTTACCGTCTTTGTATGCGGCTACCATCCCTTCTTGGAAATCTCGGAAATCAATGTAATAGCCACCAGTCATCGGTGCTTGATGCTCAACAGGTATGACTAATTTACCCGCTTCGTTAATATAGCCTTGCCAGTACAGATAGTCTTCGTAGTCCTCACCGCCGTCATAGCCTTTGACCATTCCCATTTTCATGATCGCGACACGAGCCATACCTTCAGAGAAACCACCACAGCTGTAATATTTTGCAGGTACGATGACTTTTCCTCTGTCATCTTTGTAGCCACACTGAGGTTGCTCCGTATTCTCTGATTCAAAAGCTTGTAAGCCAGCGGTTGCACTACCTGTGCCAAACACTGTACATAGACCCAATATCATTGCCACTTTTCTATTGTTTTTTTCATTTAAATCTCATTTATAAGGTATACACGCTCTCTGTAATCCACAAATATATCTATGAAATACAGCCTATAGATATCACTATATTTAATAAACAATAGTAGTCAACTTTATTTCAATAATCAATATATATGTTATGAGATATAGTAATTTTAAATAATCTTGGAGAATCTAAAGGCACAAAAAGGACACAACTTAATCGCTGTGTCCTTTTTTATGCTTTGTAAGGATTTACTATGGCTTCACTACGAATTAAGAGAAAACTTTATTTAGATGACTGTTATTCACGAAGCTAAAATCACAGTATAACTTTTGATGCTTCTCACTATTAGTAGATATCAAATGGGTATTTAGACTGTAGAATTATTCGTAGCTTTATCACTAAAATCATTATTAGCATTTGGCTTAATATAACGCGGCATTTTTTGTCCAGTTTCTTTAGCAACAGTATGTAGCATCTGTTCAATCCAACCGACATTAGCGCAGGCGAATACATCAATGATAAAAGTAGCATAGACCCAGCCGCCAGTCGTTTTGATATAAGTAAAATCTGCAACTCACAGCTGATTAGGACGATGGGCTTTAACATGATAGTACGTTGACGGTGCAATCGGTAGTCTTCGGCAGATAAGCTCGATCCCATAACTACATCTATAGTCATCAATAAACTGAACCATTATCTGGGTAGGCGGTCGAGCTCCGCTTGGGCAAAAAAAGCGGTAGCCTTACGTATAATTTTGTTAGCTTACTTAAGCTCTTTATTTTTGCATTAAAGCTTTTTGATGCGCTCTTTGTCACTTTGAGCCTGCACTGAGGCGGGAATGGTTTGATCAATGTATTTTTTATGCCATGATCGAAGGGGCTCAGGCGTACAGCCAATCTTTGATGCTATGGCTTAAATAGCTAACCATGTGGAGGGTTAGTCGCCTGCCGCTTCTATCAGCATACGAACGGCGCGCTCTCCAATCTCAGGAGTGTAAGTTTGTCTCTTCATTGTCATATTCTCTCAAAATGTTGAATATTCGACAACCCCGGGGCGGTTTAGTTTAATTACTATCGTTAAACTAGATAATTAAAAGCTTTCAAGTTTAGGTCTACGGGATGTACGGCAGGGGGCATTTTTGTGGTTGACACTGTTTACACACTACTAATGAGCGAAATATCATAGTTTATGAGCTGATTAATTCAACTTATGACGACAATTATCTTGATAAACACTGCATTTTAGAGTATAAACTTTTGATTGCTTATAAAATATAAAACTAATTGTTGTTAGAGCGTGTATCTGCTTGCATATCAATTATTGCAAGCTCTGAACCGCCCCGGGATTGTCGGAGACTCAACATTCTGAGAGAATACGACAATGAAAAAACAAACCTACACTCCTGAGATTAAAGAACGCGCCGTTCGTATGCTGATTGAAGCGTCGGGCGACTATCCCTCCACCTGGTCAGCGATTCAAGCCATTGCCCCTAAGATTGGCTGTACGCCTGAAACCCTGCGGTCGTGGCATAAAAAGCACATCGATCAAACTATTCCTGCATCGGTGCAAGCGCAAAGTGATAAAGAGCGCATCAAGGAGCTTGAACGCGAATGCAGAGAGCTCAAGCAAGCCAATGAGATCATACGTAAGGCTGCCGCTTTTTCGCCCAGGCGGAGCTCGACCGCTGACTAAAATCATGATTCAATTCATCGACGATCATAAGAATAATTATGGGGTCGAGCTGATCTGTAGAGTATTACCGATTGCCCCATCAACCTATCACCGTGCTAAAGACTTGGAGAGCTACCCTGAAAAACGCTCACTGCGCAGTCAACATGACGACTTTTACATCAGCGAGATTAAACGTATCTGGCAGGACAGCAAATGCCGTTACGGTGCGCGTAAAGTATGGCAGCAGATGAAAGCTGACGGGTTAAAGGTTGCTCGTTGTACCATAGAGCGTTTAATGAGACAGCATGGCTTACAAGGTGTCTGGCGCGGTAAGGGTAAAATAACAACTCACAGCCGTGATGATCAAAAGCGTGCTGATGACCTAGTTAATCGTAACTTTAGCGCTCATCGCCCTAACCAGCTTTGGGTGGCAGACTTTACTTATATCAAGACGATAAGCGGCTGGGTGTATACCGCTTTTATTATTGATGTGTTTGCTCGCGCTATTGTGGGCTGGAAAGTATCTAATCGTATGAACACAGATATGGTGATGGCGGCGTTAAATCAAGCAATAGCAGATAGAAACTATCCCAAAGATGTGATTCATCACAGTGATCGAGGGGTTCAGTATTTATCCATTCGCTATACTGATAAAATGGCTGACTGCGGTGTGATTGCCTCTGTTGGCACTACAGGTGATTCATACGACAATGCACTGGCTGAGACGGTCAACGGGCTTTATAAGTCTGAGGTCATTCATTATTTGAAAGAGAGCTGGTCTGGTGTGAACGATGTTGAACTAGCAACCCTTGAATGGGTCGATTGGTTTAACAAAACACGACTGCATAGCACGATTGGTTATGTGTCACCTTTTGAATTTGAAAAGCGGTATTATGATAATTTAACCCTGTCAGGCATCGCTGCCTGACTCAAGTAAATCACTCTCCGATAAAGTCGGGGCGGTTCACTCAAATGTTGCTGAAAAATTAAGTGCTAGTGTTATAGTAACTGGGTAACTTTTGATATAAATATAAAACAATAGATTATTTTTGACGAAACATCTAGTCAGTATATAGTTTATGGAATAGCTTCTATGATATCGCTAAAAACAGCTATTTTTAATCCATTTGAGCATAATTTGGACAGAGAATTATTTTTACCTGTTATAAAAAATGCAGTCGGTTATGATTGTATGATAGGTTATTTTAATAGCTCTTCCTTTCGAGCCATAGCCCGGTCACTTCTTTACTACTTGCAGTCAGATGTTAATCATCAGATGCGCTTAATTGTCAGTCCGAATTTATCGAAAGAAGATATTAATACCCTTATCAATTTGTATGAAGGTAATGTATATCACGAGGATATAACTGAATTTATTTTGAATCAAGATAACTTAAGCCAATCGACCTTTCATGCTCTGGCTTATCTTATTAAGCTAGATAAAATTCAGCTTAAAATTGCCCTACCAGAATCAGGACTGTTTCATGTTAAGTGCTGGTTAATTCCTCAAAGTGATGGTAGTGAAATAATAGTTCAAGGATCAAGTAATCATACTGAAAGTGGCCTAGTCAGAAACTTTGAATATTTAAGCGTTGATTCTACGTTGAAGAGTAAGCAGTCATTGCATATCTGTCAAAAATTGCGCCAAGACTTTGATCTATTGTGGGAGAATAATTATCCCAACATTACTTGTGGCAACTTAAGCTTAGATGTATTGCGAGCTTTATTGCTCCAATTTTCATCTATCCAAGTCTCCGCCAAATATACTATACAACATTTGACAAATGCGTTACGCCAAGCCCTTAAGCAGCAACAGGAATCCGAATATATGCAAACTGAGGATTATACCTCAAACCTCAAGAGCCTTTTATCAGACTATAGGCCTGATACACTGTCTACTCCTGCTTGGCTAGACTATCGTACAGGTGATTATGCTCATCAAGGAGAAGCAATAGACGCTTGGTTTGCGAATGACAATAAGGGCATACTGTCTATAGCAACGGGCGGGGCAAAACACTGACCTCATTAACTACCGCCACCCTACTAAGTAAATCCTTAAAAATCTATTAGTCGTTATTGCTGTTCCTACAAAAGCCTTAATGGCTCAATGGGAAAGTGAAGTGGCATTATTTGGCTCAAAAGCTGTGAACCTTAATAACATTAACGGCTCTAAAAATAAGTTAAGCACAATTGATCGGACTTGCAAGAATCTCAAATTCAACTCCTCTCATGTTGAAGTTTTGATTATCAGCCATAATGCTCTTAAATCCGAATTAATGTCTAAAATTGAGAAGTACTCGAGTTCGTTTAGTACATTACTAATTGCAGACGAGGTTCATAACCTTGGTAGTACTGGTTTTATAGAAAATCCGCCAGATTTTTTGATTTTAAGATCGGTCTTTCAGCAACACCGATACGCCAATATGATGATGAAGGTTCTGAATTTTTATTACAGTACTTTGGTGATGTGGTTTATGATTTTCCACTTGATAAAGCGATTGGTAAATGCCTTGTTCCATTTGATTATTATGCTCATATTATTAACCTAACGGCAGAAGAAGAAGATAATTTTTACGAGTTAACCCAGAAAATAAGACGGCTGTCTTTTGCAGTCAATGCTAGTAAAGATAGTATCGAATTTCAAAATTGGTCAAGGCTTTGTATCAAACGACGTAAAATTATTGAAACTGCAGAAAACAAGATATTCAGCTTTGAGCGATGTCTTCCCTCTAAAGGCTCTAATATTACAAATACTTTAGTCTTTTGTAGTGATAAACAACCAGAGCAACTTGAACTTATAAACGATATTCTAAATAAAAACATGTTAATTTTCATCAGATTACCAGTCATGAAACCGCTAATAACACTACTTTAAAGCAAATTATTGATGAATATAATCAAGGTAGAATACAAGTATTAACTTCTAAGCGGGTATTAGATGAGGGATTTAACGTACCGCAAACGCAGACTGCCTACATTCTTGCTAGCAACACTACTAAAAAACAGTGGACACAACGACTTGGGCGAGTATTAAGAAAAGACAAGGGTAAAAACGAGGCTAGTATTCATGATTTTATTGTCATGCCCTCTATGTCTAATGCTGTTATGGATGATGATTTTAAAAACCTATTAAAATCTGAAGCCACACGTATACAGTTTTTCTTCAATTTTCAAAAAATGGCACAGAACAAAACGGTGCGGTCGAACTTCTTGGTAAGATTGGAGATTTATTACAAGGAAAAAGGAGATAACTATGTCTATTTCATCACGAAAAATTAATACTATGATAGAGGATGAGTTTTTAGCTAAATACTATGGGGCTGAAAATAGCAAATTACTTATTAATCTTTCAAAAACTATTTATGCTATGGAAGCAAGTATTACAGGTCAAAGCAACCAGAAAAAAATTGAAGAAATTCGAGCTAAAATTGATGCAAAATCAGATGACTTTATTGTTAAGTGAGTAAGAGATAGCCATGAAACTGATAAGAGCCGATATTAAAAATTTTCGTTTGTTGAAGGATCTGCAGTTAGACTTTTCAACACAAGCAGACAAGCCATTAACTATCATTCGTGCCGCTAATGAGTCAGGCAAAACAACGTGTCAGTACGCCCTTATGTGGGGTATTTGGGGTGAAGAAGGATTGCCCGATAGGTATCAGAACTTCAATATTATTTCCTTTAGCGAACTTGATACGAATCAAGCAGTACCTGAAGTTACCATAGAGTTTGAAACGGAGGCTAAAGAAGATCAGCCCCACAAACGCTATCGTTTAATCAGAAAATATATCCTTGCATCAAACCCTCCTATTGATGACCTCACCATTTTTGAAATAAAAGCCACTGGCGCTGTACCGCTATACGATGCTGAGAAAACACAACTTATTCAAAACATTTTACCTGAATCTCTAAAGGATGTTTATTTCACTGACGGGGACAGAGCATTATCATTTATTGAAGCGAGTTCTAGTCCAGGAGTAAAGAAAAGACGTGTCGAGAATGCGATTAAATCATTACTATCGTTAGACATCTTAACTGACACTATTCGCCATATAAATACAGTTTCCACTAAATTTGAGTCGGAAGTAGATAATCGCGATTATGCTCAAGAGTTTGAATTAATTAATAATCATATTATTTCGTACAATGAAGATATTGCAGAGCAAACTGAACGTTTACAAGGTTTAGAATCAAAGAAAACCAACTTAGAACAAGGCAAGAAAACAGTCAATGCAAAAATAGAAGAAATTATTAGACAAGGTGATAAAAACAAGCTTATTGGAGAAAGAAAAAGGATACAAAGAGAGATTGAAAGTCTGATTAGAACAGAAGCTGAATCATTAAAGGCAATGCGAAATAATGTTCAAAATGAAAATGTTTCGCTTGGCCTATTAAAAGATGATTTTAATAAAGCTAAATCCTATTTAGCAGATTTAAAAGATAAAAAACAATTACCTAAAGCTAATGTACCTATCTTAGAAGAGCTACTAGATAAACCGAAATGCTTTTGCGGCTCTAGTCTTGATGAGCTTACAGATGAAGGTAGAACACACCGTCATCATATCCAAGTTGCTATTGTAGACAGTGAAGAAGCTGATAGGAAAACTGAACTAGCAACAAGCTTGCACTTTGCTATCTACCGTAGTGATACTGATAAAGCAATTGAACAGTGGAAAAATAAATATAACTCTTCTTCACAGCAATATTATAATCTAAGTAAGCTTATCAATGACAAACAGTTCGAGCTTGATAAGAAAGAAGAAGAGATTGCTCAGGTTCAAGACGATGGATTAGATATCTTTCGCACTCAACTGCGTGAATATGAGAATAAGTTGATGGAAACTGTCTCTGATATCAGTGAGGCCAATACAATCATAAATACAAATCAAGAAAGGCTAGAAAGTAGTGAGCGAGAAAAGCAAAAAATTCAGAAAAAACTAAACAAAAATGATAAGTCGACTAATAAAATTGAATTGTCTAAAACTTTGAAACGCGGCTTTGATAATATTCTAAATAAACTAAAAGGACAAGAGGTTGAAAAAGTTAGTCAAGAAATGAACCGTATCTTTTAGATATGGCTGGGTCTTCTGCTGATAACAATGACTTTTCATCGATTACCAAAGCTGAATTGAGCTCCAACTATGAAATCTTGGTTTATGGTATGAATGGTCAGAAAATCAATCCGGATCAAGACTTGAATGGTGCTTCTAGGCGTGCCATCACACTTGCATTTATTTTGGCACTAACTAAAATTTCACAAGTCGAAGCTCCGAATGTTATTGATACACCGCTTGGCATGATGTCAGGTTATGTTAAGCAGTCTGTATTAAGACAAATGGTGAAAGAAGGCTCTCAAATTATCTTATTCTTGACTCATGATGAGATTAATGGCGTTGAGCCTTTAATTGATAGATATGCTGGCGCTGTATATACCCTAACCAATCCTGCTCATTATCCCAAAATATTAAAGAATAAACCGCTCACAGAGAATGGCAGCATTTTACGCTGTGACTGCAATCATCATGAGTCATGCTCAGTCTGTGAAAGAAATAACTATTTAGAGGAAGCCTAGTATGTCAATGCGAAACCCTTTTGAAAGCTATCAAATTGCCATACCCAGTAAATATTCAGATAAAGTAAAGCAATTTTGTAAGCAATCTAGTTCACAAACTAGCACACAATATACACCTTTTAATCGCCAAGTGGATTTTTGGTACTTTGCTTTTCTCTATGCTACTAAAGAAGATTTATCACCTGACCATTTAACAGATACGTCTAATATTACTGCCGCTAGCATTTTAGATGATTATCATATTAATCATATCCAAATGGCCTATTTAGCTAAGAACCTAGATATTGAAAGACTAACAGACAGTAGGAAAATATTTAATTACGCTGCTGACATGGCAAATGCAGGTATCCCGCATGTTATTCAATTATTAAGTGATGATGAAGACACGCCTTTAGATAATTTATTCTTCTACTTAGAACAAAATATGAAGTAAACATACATTAGTATATGGTGTTCTAAAAACATGCTAGCGATAAAAGTCAGTAAGAAATCTTTGCTAATTTTTCTAACTTTATAGGGCTCTCAAAGCCTCAAGAATCGTTCAAATTTTAATTAGAATACTTTTTTATACACCACTATATATTGAAGTTATATGTAAGACTTGACGGGACAACAACTAAATCTAAGTATAATAATATGTACGCTCGCTAATCAAAATTATCGTTATAAATAAGACCTATGTAAGGAAAAAGTATGTCAGTAGATCCAAAAAATATATTTGAAGCAATAACCAAACCGGTATCAGAGCTATTATCTGATAGAGGGCTTGGCCTATATATCCCCTCTTACCAACGCCCTTATAGTTGGGACAAAGAAAAAGTAAATAGGTTAATTGAAGATATAAGTCATGGCTTTAAATTGCTTTTAAACTCTGAAGATAGTTTCACTTTTTAGGAACAGTAATTACCATTCATGATCATAAGCATGTGACTGTCCAACCTATTGTTAGACAAGACGTGCCAAGTAAAGTACTTACAGTGATTGATGGTCAGCAGCGTATGACAACCCTATTGCTTCTGTGCATGGCACTACATAATGAACTCTCTGTTGTACATCAAAAATATATAAAATATAAGAGTAAAATCGAAAAACTATTATTGAAAATCAAGGCGGCTTAGATTTTGGAGAAGAGAAAAATGAGGAGCTTCAAAACTTTCAAAATGCTTTTGAATGGCTTGACGGGCAAACTCGACAAGTAATAGATGCACTTGCAAGTACATTCTACGAAAAGTATCCCTATGGTGAAACACCACTTTATCCAAGAATGATTAGATCTTTAGACGATCAATGGTCTAAAAGTGCCAAATCTCGTAAATACTACTCTTTCGATAGCTAATCTAATAGCAACATATATAGAGCAGATTGAAGATGGGGGGTACAAACCCATTCACTTTAAGCCTAAAAAGCGTTCAGATAAAAATATTGAAGGTGAAGAAGCCTTAGTCGATAGATTCAATCAACTCAAAAGCTTGCTTGGAAAATTAGGCACAAGTAATGATGAAGAGATTCAAGAAGTTCCAACTAATGAAGAAATTTATAACTCAGAAACGCTTCAGTTAGGTTTACTAAATCATGTCGCTCCGATTGATAGCATTAAAGATGTAAGTGAGGATTATAGAAAGCAGTTTGACGAACTCTCTCCTAATGTTTTATGCGAACTATGTGTTGAGTCGCGTCGTAGTAACAGTTGTTCAAGGCAAAAATGAAGATTATGCATTCACTATCTTCGAGTCACTTAATACGACTGGAGAGCCTTTTAACTGCATTTGAAACATTTAAGCCTCGTGTTGTTGGTTCAGTTGATTTAGAAAACTATGAAAAATCAGAAGAAAAAGCTTTGATGGATGAAATATCAAATTACCTTAGTCAATACTCTGCTGGCAAAGACCTACAAAAAGGAAACGATGGCCCTATTGATTGATTTCTTTGGTGCTTATGAAGGTATAAAGGTTCCTCGTAGGTTAGCGGATCAACGTTCTGCTCTGAAACTAGGCTTTGAAACAGCTCAAGAAGATGAGAATCCAAAAAAAGGAGAAGTTAAGATTTATACAGACTATGCGAGACGCGGCTAATTTTAGACATTATTTTTGGGATGCAACTAGCTTTAATGATATTCATAAATTCATTGGTAATTTAGAGCTCTCTAGTAAGTCAAAACTATGTTTAACCTTTTTGGGTGACCTAAAACACACCATTGTTATTCCTATACTAACTAACTTTTTCACTCAAATTATTAAAGCTGAGACTATAGAAGAAAAACAAGCAAGATTGCATGATTTTGAAGAAGCTCTTCAAGCAATTGTTGCGTTTAGTGTTTTATGGCGTGCTTCAAGAAACGGAACTGGAGGTATTGATAATCAATACCGAGAATTATTGAATACAACTGGTATGCGATCAGGCCTACCTCCTATGTCTAGAAAAACATTTGAAAGACGACATTATCAATATTGATTTATTTAAGAAGGAAATGAAATCACGCTTAATTGACTCAGATCGCAAAGGTTCGTTAGAAAACAAAAAAGGCTTCATTAATAAAGCTATTGAACTACCTGTTTACAATATAAATAAGAAGGTAGCCAAATTCTTACTACTTGCAGCCCATCATAATGCCGTAGAAGACCCCTTGAACCCTGGACTTCTTGTAAAAGGTAAAGAAGCATTAAACTCATGCTTAACATCGGATATGTACAACGATGAGAGAAACCTATCTTTAGAACATGTTGCTCCTCAAACATATACTAATGGATGGGATCAAAATATTTATGCTAGAAACACTCTTGTTCACACTTTAGGTAACTTAATATTAGTATCATCTACGTTAAATTCCTCTTTAAGTAATAGAGTATGGAACGAAAAACGTAACCTTTACCGTGCCGCTGGAGCTAGAACTGAGGAAGAGGCAAAACAAATTCTTATAGATTCACAGAGGAATCAGAATTTCGATTTCCGTAATAGCACGAAAGATGTCATTGAAGCTCAAAGCTACATGCCTAACTTAGTTGCATTAAGTAAAATGGAAGCACCGTGGACTGCAGAGTGGATAGAAAAACGTTCACAGCA
Organism: Psychrobacter sp. ER1; assembly: GCF_048631835.1. NCBI lineage: Bacteria > Pseudomonadati > Pseudomonadota > Gammaproteobacteria > Moraxellales > Moraxellaceae > Psychrobacter > Psychrobacter sp. ER1. The sequence goes on from NZ_CP184640.1 coordinate 1,963,794, forward strand.
TTTATACTCATTAGTCTGGGAAGAACTGATGCCATGGCTCAGTTAACTGAAACAGCTTATTACTTATGACACATCACACACATTTTACCTTGGCCATAGATATCATCCATATCTAACTCAGGCTCACCATCAGGTCTAAGCGGATTAACTTTAATCCGCTTTTTCATCTTTGCAATTCGCTTTTCATGATCGGCTTTAATCTCAGCAATACGCTCAGGACGACTGAGCTGCTCCAATGATTCACGCTCAGACCATGTAAACGGCGTTTGGTTAGCTAAAGCTTCTTTCTCATAAGCCATAGCTTCTTTAAAAGCTTCAGGATGACGCTCTAGCAGTCCTACCCACTCTATCTTACGCTGGAAGAAACAGAAAGTGCATCCACTGCGTGTACGCCACTCATAATATGATGGCAACCCTACTCCAGAGTTTTCTAAAATATCCATGACACCTGGCTTATCTATACCGTCCTCTCTGAAGGGCAGTTTAATAACAAGCTTTTCGTCACTAGAATCATAGCCAGTACGGTAAGGCTCATCAGCACGAATAGCAACGTATGAGTGCACCTCATAGCCATCATCTAAGAAACCTTGAACCCAGTCTTGAAAAGGCTTCAGCTTCATTTTAATGGTGCACCAACGTGCCTGCGGAGAAGGCAGGTAGTCATTATGCTGAGTTAGCCAGAAATCAAAATCTCTATCAGGGTTTATATGTTGAACAGGTTTACCGAGATAACCCTCTAAATAAGAAAGATACTCATAAACTTCATCAAGCTCTTTGCCAGTATCGGTGAAGAAATATTCAATTTCTAACTCTGGGTAATGATCACGCATATAAATAGCTAATGCAGCGCTGTCTTTACCGCCTGAGATACCCAGTACATGTTTAATTTTTGACATTTAAGATTCTTCCTTTTCAGCAGATTCTTCATTGAGAGACTCTAAAAGCTTAGCAATCACAGCAATCCTATCGTTCATATCAAGCGCACTACGTTCTAAAGCTTGATTGATTTGGTCTACTTGTTGCCTGATAGATTCGGCATTCTTAGAGGTGATATGAGCCTCTCTTACTAAGCTTGTCGTGGCATTTGGAGACTTAGTAATAACCCCTACTTTCTGTCTATCTGGGCTGGCATTCACATCAGCATTAACTTCTGCTTCCAAAAACTGAAAACCATATGTGGCGATACGCTGCTGGGCTTTAGTAATGTCCTGGTCAATCCACTTTTTAGAAGGCTTATTACCTGCTAATAAACTGATTAAGCTTTCAGCATCATTCATAGAGCCATCGTACTTAACGAGTCTGGCAATGAATGAATCCAATAAATAATCACCGGATTTGCCAAATAGTGCCTCAGAGCGTTTATTAATTTCGGTGTAAGGATTAACACTATCTTCTTTATCTTAAGATGGTTTTGAAGGTTCATATTTATATCAGAAACTAAATCCGGATAAACCTTATCTAGCTCTTGCAGGCCATCAATAATTTTAGCTACCTTTGCATCATCATCATCTGCTGCACTAAAGAACTTCGGTAAATCATCAAAAAGCAGTTGGTTAGGGTCATTTGCTTTTTTCAGAATATCACGCAGTTGCATGGTTTTAGGTGATAAGTTGCTAGTACGCTGTATCCATGGATGCATGCTAAAGAATATACTTACTAAGGCTTGCGCAATAGGTAAGGGTTCGTCCTCAATTTTGGTATTTAGACGTGCACCAAACGCTTCTTGTAGTCTATCTCGTAAAACGTGAATCCATGATTGTACGCCCTCCAAAAAAGACACTTCTCTCACACCCACATCAGCTGGCACTTTAATTAAATACTCAGCCAACAAATACTGAACTGAAGGCTTATATTCACCATTGATATAACTAGCTAAATCACTATGGCGCGATAGTATGTAAGCAATATATAGAATTTCATGAAGTCCAGCCTTAACACCATAAGGAGGGGCTTCCCAAGCTTCATATATTTCCTTAGCGGTAACCAGATCACCTTTAGCCTCAGTAATGATACTATCTGCACACTTCCAGATAGCTTCTAACTGTACATCATCAGGCTTAGAAAAATAATAGTTACCGTCGCTATCCACTTTATGTAAACCATTTTTGACAATAACTGATTCATATACGCCTTTTTCAGGTGGATACTTTTCCATTCCTAGGTTTGGCTCTTCACTACGTTCAATCATACGTTTAAGCAATTCACGGATTGCACCTTTAGCGCTAGGTGACGGCTTATTACGATTGACTAGCTCATTATTGCAGATGAAGTTTTGAGTAACTTGCTTATCGGCGATGGTTGATGCAAGTGCTGATAATTTAAATCGGTTCAGCTGGCTTTCAGGGTTTGATAAATGATTGCTATACCATTTTGACGCATTCAAACTCTTATCAAGCAGTCTATTCAACGCGTCTTCAATTTCAACCAGACGTCCCTCAGTTTCCTGACGCGCAATCTTATCGTTCAGCAGTCTCTCTTCATTTTTTAAGATATTACTCAGGGCAATTTTGTCTTTTAACATATCAATGATAGTCGTATGACTATCCAAGACCGCGACAACCAAATTACTGAACTCATTAGAGCTGTCTATTTTTTTGCAAATCTCTGTTGCCAGTAATACTTCTTCATCGTTTTTAGGTATCAGCAGACAGAAGTATCCGACTAACGACGCATTGATATTATCTTGCAGGCCTGAAAGTACTTCTTCTAATGCATCAGTAACTGGAAGTAGTTTCACTTCCATCCAACGGAGGCTACCGGTAATTTGATAATGCTTTTTTGCAACGATAGGCTCAAACTGTTCCAGCTTTTCAAATGGTAATGATTCAAGATCCTGAATCTGTTCTCTCATCGCATCGTTTAGGTTGAAATCGCTACCTTCACTAAGCACATAGGATTGTTTAAATTTACTATAAAATATAACCGAAGCTGACTCTAATGACTTTATAAGCTCACCCAGCTGCTCTTCATCCACACCTAGTAGTGTCATTAATAGATCAGGACTCGCATGCACTCCCGTTCCATCTGCAAAAATACTAATGAGAGCTATTATTTTAATTAACTTAACTGCAAACTCATCATCAATTCCTTCATAACGATTAACTGCCGTTTGAGACAGCAACCACTGTTTACTGTACTCAGAAGCAATGATGGCATTATTTAAATTGCTATCCAGATAATCCCAAAACTGATGTGGCTGAAATAAAGCAAATTTATCAAGTGTCGTATTCTTTAAATAATGACCAAATCCATTTGGTTCAGACGACATTAAGAAAGAGAAAATACTACGCTGGTTTTGCCCAAAGTTCTTTGAGACAATTTACACAATAAAATTGCCACAACCGGATGTAGAGGAAAGACGTCGCTTAGTAGTTAGGCTAAGCTCTCACATTGGTTTGGCGAGAGTTAGCAATATTAGTAACTAAAGACTGGATTTGGGTGGTGAAGTCATCGCTATTTTTGTATCTTTGTAGCTGCTCACCATTTATATTGATGACTTGACCAATTAAATAAATCTGCTCGTCAACTGATAGAGTAATAGCGAAATCGTCAAACCTTCCTTGAATTTTCATCCATTCATTGTGCGTTTTATCAGTCGCTTGACGTGCATAAGCGGTAAAGGATTGATGTAACATACCAACTAAAATCATTCTTCCATTGGTTCTACTTACAAACTCCGCAAGTTGCTGGAGAAAATAAATATCATCTGGACGATGGCTTTTAGCAGCACCATCAAAGACCTTACCTAGCTCATCAATGAAGATTATAAGGTGTTGCTCTTTAGTAATATAGCTTTCCAATGCCTCTAGAATATCTTTAGCACTCGCACTTGATTCTAAATTTAATGCATCTATAAACAGCTGCTCTGGCGCTATCGTCTGACCTGTTAGGTTGAGCGTTTTCCATTGTTGGTTTTTAGAGTTAAAGTATTTAACAATAGCAGCCTTATTTTTTTACTTAACTTAGAAGATGCTATTTCAACGATTTCTTTATCGTCGCTTACTAAACCCTGTAAAAATAAAGCTAAACTAGATTTCCAGATCCAAAAGGACCTGTCCAAGTAAATGCTGTCCGTCCACCCTTTATATTATCAATCATATTGATTAGGATTTGTTCATAGGACGCAGTACAGTAAAAATTACTAATAGGTCCTTTATCGTTGCTATCAGCATGGATGTTTATAGAGCGTTGAAAATATTGATTACGCTCAATGTGGTCTTCAAGGTATTTATCTGTATTAGTAATAGTATTCATGACTATTTATAACTCTTTAATTAATTTATTAAAAATATGGTAATTAAATATTCTTCAGTAAGTCTTAATGGCTATAATCTTCTTTTCGCATATTCTCTACGCACTGCTCAAAAATAGCATTCAAATTGCTGCCATCAGTTATTTGGAATTGGCGAATCCCCAGCAGACTGAGTCCAAGTTAAAGAGTAGTTAGAATCCTGTAGTTGCTCCGCATAATCTATAATCGCATCTTCATCTAACATGAATACACGCCCTGGCGAACATTCGTCATAAGTACACATCTCTAGCGACAAGGTATCAGCTGCCCCATTATGAATCCGCCAACAGTTAATTAACGAATAAACGAAAACATGCAGTGTCAAAGAGTTCTTCTCACCTCGTAGTGCTCTAATGTTTTGCTTATTAACACGGGTCAATAGCCCAAGCTCTACTAGCGGACCTTCTAATACATTTTCAAAATCATCAGTCGCTTTACGAGTTTTCGTTGTGTAATTTTGAATCAAGCATTCAATATCTTTTTTATTGTTGAATCTGAAGGAGCCGATAAGCCGTGGTCTTTAAAAAACTCTTTTAATAAGCGAGCAAATTCTTCGCGGCTTAACTCTGACTTCGTGTTGATATTGAAGAGCCAGTAATAGGTCATTAAATTAGGGTTTGTGACGAGGCATAAATGCAATAGCCAAATGGTCGAAGGCGATTCTAGATAAGGATCCAAACCATGATCAGCAAAAATATTTTCAGCATTATAAAAAGAATTGAGTTGTTTAGTTGCGTTTACATTATCGTTTTTCGAAATTTCATCAATTATCGTAGTAGGCTGTGTATTATAATAAACGCTGTTATCTCTGATAATCATAGCCGTATGTGTTGACCAAAACCGCATAGCATTCAACATATTTTTACCAACACCAAAATCAGCAATAGCGGTATTTTGAGAGAAGACGTTTTCGATCTCTTCAGATTCCGGCTGTATTGCAATTTGATCATGAACTTTTTTTAACCAGCCATATCTCAGTGGGAAGGTATCATGGCCTGAAAGAGTTGGTTTTATATTATCTATCAAAGATGCAAAGTAACGCATAAATTTCAATCAATCCATATAATTTATAATAAACTTGTATAGTTGCTTTCTGCATTGAACAACTCTCCAATGCAGAAGTATATCATGTTACTATCTTTATGTAATGAGATTCTCTTTTTTCAACCTAAAAACTATCCTATACAAATAAATAATGAAAATTTTATGAAAACATATATTTAGATTACAATTCACATACCCCTTGCGACACGTCAGTTATTAAAGCTATGCAGGACATATGGTCTCAGCCTGGAAACCCTCATTCAGACGGACACTTTTTTGGCTGGAACAAACAAACATTAGTCAGTGATAGCCTCACAAAATTAGCTGATATATATGACTGCTTTGAGGAAGAACTGTTAATTACTTCAGGAGCTACTGAAGCGAATAACTTAGCTATCTATTCAGGCATCCCTATTGCCGAAAAAACGAACCCACAAGCAGACACCGTCCTAACCAGTCACTTAGAACATAAATCTGTCTTAAACCCACTAGAGATAGCTGCTAGTAAATATGGTCTAAAACTGCTTTATGTGGACATCACATTGGAAGGTATTATCGACTTACAAGATTTGCAGACCAAACTTGAGCAGAATAATGTCCTATGGGTTTCTTGCACGATGACCAATGGTGTTATAGGAACAAGCCAGCCTATCCATCAAGTTGCTGAGCTATGTCAGCGCTACGATACAATGTTACATGTAGATGCCTCACAAGCAGGTTATCTTGATATTTCTTGTCATGACTTAGAAGTGGATTTTCTGACACTATCAGCTCATAAAATATATGGTCCATCAGGTATTGGTCTATTGTACTCAAAACACTTACAACACCCTGAACTTATACCTATGATCTCTGGTGGTGGTCAGCAGGATGGTTTGCGTGCTGGTACATTGCCTGTACCACTGGTTGTTGGATTCGCTGAAGCAGCTAAGGTGCTAGATGAGATTAAAGAATCTGAAGCTTTACGATTAAGATACCTAAGAAATACATTACTAAATGGTTTGACTCAAGCTCTTGCAATCACAGTGTTTGGTGACTTAGATGGTCGCCATCCTGGCAACTTATACTTAGCGATTGAAAATGTCGATAGTATGCAACTTCTGAACAACCTACAACCACACCTCGCTTTTTCGCTTGGCTCCGCTTGCGACGGTTTGAGTCGTGAATACTCACCCATTATGAAGGCAATGGGTGTTCCAAAAGATGTCGCTGAATGTGCATTCCGAATTTGTGTTGGGAGAATGACTACAATTGAAGAGGTTAACTCGGCAATAGAGATGATTGTAGCTAAAGTTAAGAAATTGAAATGACTTTAGCTGAGGTTAAATTTATATATTATTTGGCTCGAAATCGTATTACTGACCCATGCTATAAAATCTGTAGACTTAAATAGGTTTTATGGCGTGTTGAACATTCAAGGTTTTAACCAGAGATAAGCATAAACGAGAGCCAGCGTATTCTCAAACTTTACCTAGTGGTATTTTAAATTATGTAATTACTCTAAACGTTAAATTAAATCGTGATTTATTAACTTTCTTTCGCTTAGGAACCGCATGTTGCCAAAAACTCTGTAATTCACCAGACATTATCAATAATGTGCCATGAGCGAGAGGTATGGTTAATTTTAAGTCACAATTTGCATTATTACGGATCTGAAAATCACGTGTTGCACCAAAGTTAACAGAGCCTATCACTGGGTTTATACCTAGCTCTTTTTCATCATCAGCGTGCCAATTTAAATAATCGTCTCCGTTACGATACCAATTCAGCAAAACACTATTAAAATTCACGCCTGCAACCTCTTCTACTTTCTCTTTGATGTAAGTTAGTCCTTTATTCCAAGAGTTAGGCTCCTGCTTAATACCCGAATAGCTATAAGACTTGCCTTCATCACCATACCATGCAGTTAATCTCGGTATGGCTTTACGGCCATATAGGTTGATATATTCTTGTTGCCAAGTAATATTAGTGAACTTGATTTTCTCAAACTCTTCGATAGGAATAGATTTCCAGTCAGTATTCATAGAATCGTAACTTTCATTCTCCAAAAAGTATTCAACACTTCTATCACTGATTTTCTCATTAAAAAAATTAGGCGCAAAAAACAGTTTGCCATGAGGCACAACAATATCAAAACCCTGTAGTGCCTCATTCCACTGATAATAATAGCCTCCAACATCATCAGGGAATTTAAAAGGCAGAATGTGTTTATCAGTAGAAAACAAGTCCATAATCTTCCCTTAAACAGTCTTTATACAGGCAAACATTGCAGTATAATTTTTATTATTACGTGGAATATTAAAGGTATTTAAAGCCATATTAGTAGCTGTTTTTCTTACTTTCCTAGATTCTTTTGGTGGTGTTCTAAAGACAGGGCGAATGGTATTAGCACCTACATATGTACTGGCAATGTACCTATAAAGCTTTAATATATTTCTTTGATTATTCATACCGTCTACCTCGTGGCTTACTACATGAATATAGTGCATACCAATCGTTGAGGTAATAGTTTCAAAAAACTCTAGAAGATTAAACTCATCAGCAAGTGTTATATCCAAAACCTGCGAAAATATATGAATCGTCACTTTATTAGTATCAAATAACAAGTCCTCACTATCCAATGTTTCTAACTTTTTATTGACGGTGCGAATAGTAGCATCTGGGAATTTTAGTTTAGCGATGGCTTCTGCCCGGTTTAAAGCAATCTTTGATGGTTCAATAAGAATGACAGACTTGAGATAGTCTTGCCATGTTCTGTCATCGTCATGACTCCATCTACAGACTAGGTTTAAAAAGGATAATCCTTGTCCGCAACCATAGTCGATAATTGTAGTATCGCCATCAATCATACTAAACTCAAACTGTTTATCCCATTGCTCATTACCCATTCTGCCATAGGAATATAAGTATTGGTCTAATTCGGTCAGTATCATCGAGAATACCTCTGCCTCTACCTAGAACTTCTGGTCCATTTCCGTAAATATCATCTGAATAACCTTTTCTAAGAGTTTCGTGAGTTAAATTGTCCGCAGTCAACGTACCATTATTAATGTCTTCAATGACTTGATCGGTCATAAGGTATCCTATTTAGAGTATGTGTGAAGCTAGATGTTCATTATTCAAAAACGAAAGTCATTTTAATCTTAGGTTCTATAGCTCCCTTTTTCTGAAGCCTCAATACAGCTGCCTGTAATCAATGTTTCTACTTTATTATCATGCTTCTTAGATTCCTCATTAAGTACTTGCTTGATAAGCTCAATATTCCGAGAATCCTTGAGTAGATGCTCTGCTAGACATATGAATACATTCATGATTGCCTATTAGGTAATGATACTAAACATATCTACCATAGGCGCAGTTTCAGTAGATATCCTTACTGAACCGCCCCAACTTTATCGGAAGTTGCTTCATAGAGTTTTTAATAATTAAAACATGCAGATATGTATAAATCAATTTTTATAAAAATTAGTTGACTAAATCCCCCTATTAGCGAGGATAATATATAGCCATGTATCTTCTGATAGCAGCTAAATTTAATTAGGCAGGTGAGTTTATGAGCAGCAAAGAACTAAAGGTCTTTAGTTTCTGTCAACAGCGTTTTGCCTATGCGTCTTCTCATGCTGCCAAACGCATCGCTCAACGCACATCTATGGATATATTAGAGTTAATGAGCTTGCTTGATAACGGGGCATGTGTGAATATTGGCCAATACGCAGGTTCTTATAGAAAGCATTTATTATTCTTTAGTCCTAAAGACAAATTTTACTATGTAGCTATCCAAGATGAACGGTATGGCAAAATCATCACTGTTCTACCTCCAGCGTATCACAAGAATTTAGCATGGCGCATTAAAGACGAACAATATCAGCTAGCTAAAGAACGTCATGAATCATATATCAAAGCCGTTACGGTAGCGGCCCAATCTAAAGAATGTCATAAGTTGTTTGAGCCTCATACAAATAGTGAAGGCCCGCGCAAATACAAGATATTGGTTCAAGCATTATATATTAGCGAATCTTTGAAAACCAAACGTAAAACGCTTTTGAGAATACCAGTAGATTTTCACATAGATGATTTTGAAAAAAGTGTAAAAGAGCTGATTAAGGACCTAGCGTTATACGAGGAAATCGATAAAGGTATTAAAAGAAAGCGTCTCTTTCAGGATACTATATATGCCTTATGTTTCAGGCAAGAAAAAGATGCAGCAGTTTTTTATACTTTAACATTAAGGAGTCAATATGAAGCGGAAAATCACGCAAAAAACTATCAAGAAATGCGTCAAAATATGAAAAAGTCTTGTCCCCTTATACCAGTGCTCATATAGCTTTAGCTGCACCAACCTCCATGCTATTACTGCGCTTATGCTGGAACAACGTTTAGATAACAATCAGTTTGCGATCAGTTGATTATATTTTAAGGAAGAAAAATGCTAGAAGTTCGTAGGGGTTTATCCGTTAGAAGCTATGAAAACACCTTTTTTAGAGAGTTTGCTCAAAATCTATCCATGCTGTTTGAAAGGTATGGCTTAAATGGCGTATTGATTGGTAACTCTATATGCACTCAGTCTGAGAATTTACAGATTGATGGGTTACTCGTTACGAACAACACGGTATGTATCATCGACTTCAAGAATTTTGGTGGTGCAATCACCCTACCTAGCCATCAAGACTTTGCAGATTCAGTGTGGACGAATGAAAGTGGCGATCTAATCAAGGGTGGTAGTCATATAAACCCATATAAGCAACTTACTCAACAAAAGAGAGCAATGATATGGGTTCATCATAACAGCACACTCAAAGAAACCATACAAGAGCATGGCGACCTACTTAACCCTTCACATGCCAAACGAATAGTATGCTTCCAACATCCTATCGAGTTAATTCGGCTCAATCCCTCGAAAAGACGAGTTGGATTTTTTCATAACAGATAAAAATGGCTACCTAGAGGTCATCAAAGACATTCTTGATGTGACCGACGATGAAGTCAATCTCAGTGATAAATCGTTTGAGATATTCAAAGATGTGTTTAAGGCTGATAGCTTTCAACTAAGTGAAGCATACAGTGAAGATGATGTAGAAGTCAGTACCGCGCCTGATATCGAGGTAGGTTTTGAGCTTGAGGTTGCTGAAAAATTTGATAGTAGTGAGTTGTACGACGATCAACAAGCCGCGATACAGCATATTCAACAGTTCCTACAAGCCGAAGATGAAAAGGTTTTTATACTTCAGTCAGCATCGCAAAGCGGTAAATCCCATTTAATTCCTCACATCAAAGACATGGCTTTCAGGCAGGGCTTCGCTCAGGTTGAATTATTAGCCACTTCATATAAGGTGATAAAAAATCTACTACATGATAATGCTGATTTTAGCAGTATTTACGGCTATATCTATGGTGGTAGCAGTCAATTTGAAGCGCAAGATGAAGGTCAGGAATCTACTGGAACAAGTGAGGAAGAGTCTACCAATAACAATTCTGATGCAGATGGGTTTATAGAAATCATCCCTATAAAGGGCTGTGACGATGAAGATAAGACGTTGTATGTGATTGATGAGGCGCATCTGCTTTCCAATTCTTTTGCGCAGTCGCTCGTAAAGCAATTTGGCACAGGCAGAGTGCTTGTTGACTTTCTTAAATTTGTGAATTTAGAGAAAAGTAAGCGTAAAGTTATTTTTATCGGTGATCAGTATCACATGGTTATGGGTAAAAAGATGAAAACGCACTCAACCCACTATTCTACACCTCGCATCTTGGGCTTGATAACGACCCAAATGTCTTCTCACTGAGCCCAAAGCAAGGTAGCGATATAACTACCCAAGCACGCTTGCTGGTTGATGCTATTGACGATAAACGCTTCAACAACCTTGCCTTCGATTATGATGATAATTTTTCAAAGGTTGCCAAATCTGACTTACAGACACTTATTGCCAACAACCTAAACAACGACTTCAAGGTGTTAACCTATACCAATAAATCCTGTAGCGCGATCAATCTATGGATTAAAAAGTCAATACTACGCAATGGCACTGATCTCACAACTAACGACCTTGTTTTAATTAATAATACTGTAGATGCGATATTGCTAGAAGATAGCATTAGCCCGACAAAACGACTGTTTAATGGGGATTTCGCATGGGTTGAAGATATAAGTGAAGTGCACTCATACCTTGTTGAGATAAAAAACAAAGAACCTATCACGTTATTCTTCAAAAATATAACATTGAAACTCTGTGATTCAGGTGAGATATTAGAGACATGCTATTTAGAGAATTACCTTGCCGAAGACTTATCGGAAGATGAAAAGCTGGCTCTTAAGATACTGATTAACCAAAAGCTCGATCTACTGCTTAAGTCATTCCCTTTTGAGGGTTCGCTGACTGAAAACAAGCTCATTGCATCAAGCGAATATCAAGACCAGTTACTTATAATTAATAGGCTTGAGTCTCAATTGAAAACTGGTGATAAAGTAGTAACCAAACTCAAGCAAGCAGAAGCCACTTTAAAGCGTATCGTCAAAAAGCACAGAGATACCATAAGCGCGATTCTATGCGTCTGGTAAGAGGTGATATTACAAGTAACTACTTCACGCTCTCTAACAGCCTTAATTTGCGTTATGGATGGTGTATTACTGTCAATAAAGCCATGTCCTATAGATGGGATAGTATCTTGCTTGATGCTAATGCTGGGAACAGAGGAACGATGAAGGATTCTTACTATCGTTGGTTATACTCAGCGATTACTAGAGCCAATCATAAGGTCAGCATTATCAATCTTGAAATTATCTCACCATTTAACAAGATTGTTATCGAAGACAAGCATGTTGCTAGATCAACACCGCCTGCTTACTTGGTGCTTAATAGCGCAATAGAAAAGAGTTGCCACGCCAGCATGGTTTTGAGCAGAGTGAATTTTCATCAATCCTCGTTCAAATTTACGATCATGTGAATAATATGATTGAGGCAAGTGGCATAAGAATTAAATCCATAAGACATAACAACTACCAAGAAGTGTACGAGCTAACCGACGGCACAAATATTAGTGCGGTCAATTTTTCGTACAAAAAGAACGGTCAGATAAGACTTCAAAAACCTTCAGGCAGCAATGAGAGTCTTAATACTAAACTGGCTAGCCTTCTCGCCAACCCTAAGGGGCTTGACGATTTCAGCTTCTTAGAACCTGATTGGAAAGTTAGCTGCTATGAGTGCATCGGTGAAGCACTAACCGCTAAAGGCTACTCTATTCAGTGGATATCACAAGTAGATTGGAAAGACTTTATTAAGATAGCAAACAGGGATTCTTACTTGCTTGCTGATTTTAATTATAAAAGCACTGGGGTTTTCACAAAAGTTGTTATGACCGAATACTCAGATGATGCGATAAAAACAGCCTTTGTTGGTGCATTAGAATCCCTTATGCCAAAAGGGAGTACTGATAATGGGTAGAACGTATAAGGGCAGATCATCCTATGAAAACAAATATGCTGATAGTGGCACTAATAAGGTCACAGCACTTCGTAAGCAAGGCAACTTGCAACAAGCCCATCAGTTAGCTATGACGCTCTACAGCGCAGATAGGAATGACGAGTGGGTGCAGAGAGCGTTGGCATGGGTATTACACGACATAGTTAAGGCTGAGTTGAGCACCAATCCCAACAATCTAAATAATGCGAATCATTGGTTTAATCAACTGCTAAACATGCGCCTAAACGACCAGTACATCAATGATGGCATTGAGCGACTTAGGGTGCAAATGAGTCCAACACACCACGCTGTTGAGAACGCCAATAACTTAAGTAAGGCACGCCAGCATCAACAGGCATTAAATGAGTTTAGAGGTATAAGTAATCAGTACGGTAAGTTGCCTATGGCCCAAGCTGAAAAGTATGGGTGGGCAATCTACAGATGCCTAAAAGATGATGCTGATCAGATGCCTGTTCTTGCGGTTAAAAGAATGTTGGTCGAGTACAACAGCCTGGATACTGAGAAGCCAAGCATGTTGCATACTCAGATATTGGAGTTTGTGCTGAGATACAGTCGTTCAAATCAAGGTATTGACCTGTATAGGTACTTCTTAAATTGGAATCCTGCTTATCTTCGTCCGGAAGACGTAAGACCAAGTGAGTACCAAGGAAAGGTGACGGCTGCACTCTTAGAACGGCTTAGCAAGGAATTGGTCAACTCGCCTTCTGTCATCGACTTCAACGATCTTGATAGGCGAATAGAGATATCGCACGACATATCTTTGATAGACAGTTACCGTGAAAGTGTTTTTGGTTGGCTATCAATGTTAATAAAGAAAATCGTTTGCATGACTTGTGGAATATCCTAGATGGCTATGTCAATAACTACTCAGACTATGGCTCAGGTAAATGGCATTCAGACATACTTGGGTTAGCAGAAAGAACGATGGTTGAGACTCAAGCATGGCGATTTCCTAGTTTCCTACAGCGATGGGGTGTACAAAACTTTCAAAGAGCAGATTGGGTTGGTGGTGTTTATAATGATCACCCCACTAAATCCTTGGTTGAAAAATCACTCAGTAAATTGGTTGAGTCCATTAAGGACAATAAAGATCCAAACGAGATACGCTGGATGCAGCCATTCTTTGAGAAAGCATCTATTCATTATGATAAAGATATTTGGGCGTTAAGAAACTACGCTATGTTCTTAATCAAAATGGGTGAAACCGATAAAGCAATTGGTTTATATAAAGATATTCTATTAAGCCTTAATGATCAGGCTTATGCTTGGCATGAATTGGCCAAACTGCTGCAAGCCGACGAACCAAAAATTGCGATATCTATGCTTTGTATGGCGATAAGCAAACAACCAAACGAAGATTTCTTAGGTGCTATTAGACTGAACTTAGCGGCATTATTGATTAATCAGCAATTCTTATGTGAGGCAAAAAGGGAGCTAAAAACCTATGAAAACCATCGAAAAACAAAAGATTGGAAAGTGTCACAAGATTTTAATCAGCTGATGGCTAGCGTGTCCGAATCAAAGACTTTGGATTACGACAAAAACTATTATAGAAAAAATACTGAGCTTGCCGAGAGCTACATATATAGAGACATTGCATGGCAAGATTTTCTAGTTTTTCAGGCATGGACGATGACTAAGAACGATAAGCCTGATGAAATGGTTGTTATGAGCAACTTACAAGATGTTGAAATAGTTAGCAAGAAGCGTCAATTTAAAGTATTAAAAAATACTAAAATCAATGATGTGGTTAGGTGTAAGGTTTATTACGATAAAGCAAAATCGCGTTATACAGCAGTATTGATTGAAAAATCAGATACAACTTATGAAGATATTATTGATAATGCAATGGAATCTATCGCGGTTATTGACGGTGTCAATCAGGATAAAAACTATTTCACTACCACTATAGCGAGACTATAAACGGTAATATTCTATTTACTAATTCAGATATAAAACCGAAAGTTGGTAAGTGTATTGCTATCAAGTATTTCATGCATTACAACACTAAATTCAAGAAGAAAATGGCAAAAGTATTAGATGTAACAGATACCGATAAAACCAACGATTCCATTGTAAGAATTCATGTTGGTGAGGTGAGACTTAAGTACAAAGATGGCGGTAGAACATTGAGCTATGATGAAGCTAAAGGCGCAGATATAGATACCCGTAAACCGAATTTTGCTTTTTTAGAGGACTACTATATTCATAGTCGATTATTGAAAGAAGCTAATATTACATGCGACCAAAAGGTTGAGATTATGGTGCTATTAAAAGAAGGCAAATGGAATACTATTGAGATTAAGAAAGCTTAAACAAATCAGTAAAGTGTGTTGAACATTGAGAATAAAATGCTGACAAAAAGGGAGTTTCCTAAAAACTGTGTAACTGCTTATAATCCACTAACAGGAGAATAAGCAATGACTACTCAATCTGACATCAAAAAACTGGCCGAGCAAATGGCTGGTAGCATGAACAGCTTCGATGACATCAAAGACTTTCAGAGGCAGCTCATGCAATCTTTTATCGATACTGCCTTGGAAGCTGAGATGGAAGACCACCTCGGTTACCCCAAGCATGAGAAAGCCGATAAACCTAATAAGCGCAACGGGCACACTAAAAGACCGTCCGCAGTGACACAGGTGATCTTGATATCTCCACCCCAAGAGACCGCGGTGGCAGCTTTGAGCCTGAGCGAGGAAATAGCGAAGCACTGCTTCGCCCGAGCGCAAGACAAGAGCTGTGCTCGCGTAGGTGAGTAAGCATCAAACCCGTATCTCAGGTCTCGATGATAAAATCATATTCCTTTACGCCAAGGGTCAAACCACCACTGAGATCGTAGAGAGCATTAAAGAGCTCTACGATGTCGACATCTCAAGCTCTCTTGTCTCAAGAGTCACCGATAACATATTAGAGGACATCACTGCTTGGCAGAACCGGCCGCTGAGCAGTGTTTATCCTATCGTCTATCTAGACTGCATCGTCGTGAAGATACGTCAAGACAAGCAGATCATCAACAAGGCTATCTATCTGGCGCTAGGTGTTGCTCTTAACGGTAAAAAGAGCTGCTTGGTATGTGGCTCTCAGAGAATGAAGGCGCTAAGTTCTGGCTAGGTGTTCTTACCGAGCTTCAAAACCGTGGCGTACAAGACATCTTAATCGCTTGTGTTGACGGTCTAAAGGGCTTCCCTGATGCCATTAACACCGTCTATCCAAAGGCACAGGTTCAGCTGTGTATCGTACACATGGTACGCTATTCAATGAAGTTTGTGCCGTGGACGGATAAAAAGGCCGTAGCGGCTGATTTAAAGGCCATTTACGGCGCTGATACCCTTGAGATGGCAAAGGCCAATCTTGAGCACTTTGATGAGACTTGGGGCAAAGATTACCCGCACGTGGTCAAGTCTTGGCGCAATAACTGGGAGGGCTTAACGGTGTTCTTTGAGTATCCGAAAGACATCAGAAAAGTGATTTATACCACCAATGCGATAGAGTCGCTAAACAGTGTGATTCGGACGGCAGTGAATAAGCGTAAGGTGTTCCCATCTGATCAGGCAGCATTCAAAGTGGTGTACTTAGCCACCCAGCAGGCGTCTAAAAAGTGGTCGATGCCAATCCGTAACTGGACGTCTGCTCTGAATCGTTTTATGATTATGTTTGATGACCGTATAAGCAGGCATTTAATCTAAATGGCAGTTACACAGAATCTGGGATGGTCTCCGATCTTCGCGAATCTTGCTTCTCATAATGATATTGTCCACATTTCTATAGATTTATAACCAGCGTTGTAGCTTGGCTCATAAAAATAGTTTTTTTAGTATGAGGTGAGAAGCCTAACTCAATCACTAAAACAACCATTTTCACTTAACAGTCGAAAAACCTTATCCATTTCTCCTAAGATTTTATTTGCCATCGTGCTTTCATTTATCATTAACCATGCCTCACTCGAACCTTTCCAGTCCTGCGGATCAAAGTAGTAGTAAGCAGGCCATTGAGCAGAAGAGCTCACTTTTTTATCAGTCAGCATCGTATTCAGTACCGTTTTCATAGTTTCTGTATGTGGACACGCTTTCGCGGCTTCTACAGAAGTGAACTGAATTCCTAGAATTGGACTATCAAACCCTGCATTATCAAACTCGAAGCAAACCCATGCATTGTCATAGCCAGGAATTATGAATCTAATCTGTTCGTATCTTCTGCCCTCGCCGATATAACTAATATCTAATTCGTAATCAGTTTTTTATATTTTGCTAACAAATCTATTTTTAACTTAGCTATCAGCTCTTTGAACCGCCCCGGGATTGTCGGAGACTCAACATTCTGAGAGAATACGACAATGAAAAAACAAACCTACACTCCTGAGATTAAAGAACGCGCCGTTCGCATGCTGATAGAAGCGTTGGGCGACTATCCCTCCACATGGTCAGCGATTCAAGCCATTGCCCCTAAGATTGGCTGTACGCCTGAAACCCTGCGGTCGTGGCATAAAAAGCACATAGATCAAACTATTCCTGCATCGGTGCAAGCGCAAAGTGATAAAGAGCGCATCAAGGAGCTTGAACGCGAATGCAGAGAGCTCAAGCAAGCCAATGAGATCATACGTAAGGCTGCCGCTTTTTCGCCCAGGCGGAGCTCGACCGCTGACTAAAATCATGATTCAATTCATCGACGATCATAAGAATAATTATGGGGTCGAGCTGATCTGTAGAGTATTACCGATTGCCCCATCAACCTATCACCGTGCTAAAGACTTGGAGAGCTACCCTGAAAAACGCTCATTGCGCAGTCAACATGACGACTTTTACATCAGCGAGATTAAACGTATCTGGCAGGACAGCAAATGCCGTTACGGTGCGCGTAAAGTATGGCAGCAGATGAAAGCTGACGGGTTAAAGGTTGCTCGTTGTACCATAGAGCGTTTAATGAGACAGCATGGCCTACAAGGTGTCTGGCGCGGTAAGGGTAAAATAACAACTCACAGCCGTGATGATCAAAAGCGTGCTGATGACTTGGTTAATCGTAACTTTAGCGCTCATCGCCCTAACCAGCTTTGGGTGGCAGACTTTACTTATATCAAGACGATAAGCGGCTGGGTGTATACCGCTTTTATGATTGATGTGTTTGCTCGCGCTATTGTGGGCTGGAAAGTATCTAATCGTATGAACACAGATATGGTGATGGCGGCGTTAAATCAAGCAATAGCAGATAGAAACTATCCCAAAGATGTGATTCATCACAGTGATCGAGGGGTTCAGTATTTATCCATTCGCTATACTGATAAAATGGCTACATGCGGTGTTATAGCTTCTGTCGGTACGACAGGCGATTCATACGATAATGCATTAGCTGAAACGGTCAACGGGCTTTATAAGTCTGAGGTGATTCATTATTTAAAACAGAACTGGACTGGTGTGAACGATGTTGAACTAGCAACCCTTGAATGGGTGGATTGGTTTAATAGAACACGATTGCATAGTACGATTGGATATGTGTCACCCTTTGAGTTTGAAAAGCGGTATTATGATAATTTAACCCTGTCAGGCATCGCTGCCTGACTCAAGTAAATCACTCTCCGATAAAGTCGGGGCGGTTCACTTTCTTCATTCGATCTACAGTGTTAGATACTTTGATACTGGCATCAATAGTAGCCGTATTTTTTTAATAATTTCTAAAATTGCATTGTCTTCGTTCATATCTTCTATCCCCATAAACTGTTTCTGAACAAACTTAGTTAGCTGTGCTATAAACTCACTGACACTATGATTCTGGCATTCTACTTGACACGCTTTGAGCCAACCAATCAAGTCACTAAATCTAAGATGGCTATATTGATTGCGGGTTATCCAATCTTCTAAAGTTTTAGTATCAACGCTATATTCACTTGGTACGTCATTATTCTCGTTTAAGTAAACAAGATGCCAATGCTTATGTTTTCTTTTTCAAGCTCAATAGCATAATCTTTCATTTGGTCAAGCTGATCTGCTGCATAAGGTTTATTTTCGATACAAATACCGTAGCTGTCATCACCTACCTGACATCTTAAGTAAATATCCATACGCCGCTGGGTGTTACTTTTACCCGTTATTTCTTCAAGAAAAACTTCTGTTTTCTCAAGATTATTAAGGAAAATCTGCCAGTTATCGTCTCCATATATAACAGGCAGACAATACTCAACGAATAACCTTAAAAAGCTTTCTTGCTGAGCGTGACTTCCTTGAGGGTCAAGCAGAGCTGCCAAAATACGACTAAGCCCTAATTCATCGGTATTGATATAATCAAAAGCACTGAAGTCCGGAGACAGTTGACGGCTATAGAGTGCTTGTGCCGTCTCTAATGCATTAATCTTTTGGCTCACATCATTGATTAAACTTTGCACGGTACTCATACTCATATTTCCTTTTAAAACCTCGTTCGGTTATATTCAGCGTTATTGCTGGTCATTGATTTGCTTTAGCATATTGATAGTGTTTATATCGTAACTGCCTTCAAAATACTGATCCAAAAGCTCGCTAAAAACACATTTTCTATTAGGGGATACTAAGGCAAATAACGTTAGCGAAGATTGCAGTTTCAAGTGATCCGGTGAACCAAAAATATCTAAAGCACTTTTATCAGGATGCAACAGCAATAATTCAGCGCACTCTATTAACCGTGCTCCAAGCACCTCGTGCTGCAAATACGTTTTTGATTGCTCCAGACTCTCTATTGCAAAGCGTCGAGACATTTTACTGTGCCCTAACCCTTTCACCTGTGGAAAGATAAACCACATCCAATGCGTGCGCTTACGACCTTGAGTTAGCTCTTCAATCACTTGTGAATAGATAGCATCTTGAGCTTGGATAAAATTATCAAATAAATCTTTATCTATCGTTGTCATTTTCTGCACTCCTTGTACTCTAGATAATAAGCGTTTACCTACCTAACATACTCACAACGTAAGTAAAACTATATATAGTCGATAATAAGCTAACTGGCCACGTATATCGCTCCCATCCAGCTATAGTCAAGTTTGTCAATCATCCTATTACCGTAAAACACTTCTGAATCATCAGAAATCCGACTTTCAACAGCAGTTGTGACGCTAAAAAACTCATCAAGAGATAGCTTATGATCGCTTTCAATATCAAGCATCATATACTGGATACTAAGACCTTCAGGAATTTGATTGAGCAGATGATTAACGGCACGCCTTATTTGTTCTGAGTCTGGCTTACCGATTACCCTAGCTTGTATAAACTTAGCAGTCTTTTCAGACCCGCAGGATCTTTTGATATCATTAACATCTATACCAACCTTATCCCGATCAGATAGTACCGATTCAAATACGCTTATCACCTGCTCGACTTCATCCGCTTTGCAAATAATGATCCCGTCTATTACTTCGGATCTATCAATTTGCTTATTGGTGGTTTGTAGCGCAAACAATGTGCAACCGACTTGTTGTTGTAGATTTAGCAATGACTGTTCATCCCAACCATCTTCGATAACGATAAACCCAACCTCAGACAAGAGGTAGCTATTTGATTGTGGCGTATATAAAGTAGCTAAAGGTATGGGCTCTATCTGAAGCGCATCATTACATTCTTTTTTAATGTCATTTTTTAGAGTCTGTTTGTCTTTAAAAATACTATCTACTGTCATACTCGGTTCCTTTTTAAAGTGAAATCATTAATTACGGTTATAAAGCTGCATCTCACTTTCTAGGCGCTCAAGAATAACTGCCTTTAGCTCCAATGGTTCAATCACGACGGACAATTGCGACATACTCACCATCCAATCTTGCAGACGAGTCGTATTAGCAACTGTAGCGCTGACTTGACGCCAAGTGTCATCGATAATCGTAATCTTCTGATCTATCGATAATGGACGCTCATAAAGATGCTGACAGGCATATTTCTGTACTTTTAAAACCAAGTTGATTTCAATATTTTTACCAAACTCTAGCTTGCCCAGCTTCTGTAAGCTATCTAATGTAAAAATGTCACGCCCTACCCAGTCAGGTATTAGCTTATCTATGACTACTGCCTCCGTAATACGGTTGACCGCAAAGTTGCGATGCTCCTCTAGCAATACGTCATCATTGATATGATCATCAGTAGGATTAAAGCCTGTGAGATAGACCATATTGTCAATAAAGATCAGTCCTTTGGGATACACCATTCTTTGAACTGGTTTTTCTTCCCATTTATTTTGATAGCTTATGCGTAATTGACGATTCTGTAGCAGAGCCTGATGAATACTTTCAAGCACATCACTATCAAGCGTTGGTGCTTGCACGATACTAGGTAAGGTGATGAGATGATCTTGCCATTGCCCTAGCGGACTTTGATGAAATTTATCTTTGTCCTGTCGACGTAATTGAGTGAGCTTGTCTGCGATTTCTTGTTTAAAAGATACTGGTAAGTAGTTTGCGGTATATTTATCCAGCATCTCCCAAAAGAACACAGTTTGCTCGTTAATGACATCGATGCTAAAGCTGGGGTCAATATAAAATCGCGCTGTTTGTCCGCTGATTTTTCTCCCCATCTAGGTACTCGAACCAGAGCATCACTATAAAAAATATCGTTAAAGATTTGGTTTAGTGCAATCAGGTCGTTCTCTAAATTCTTACGCTCATTCGTATGATTATCAGGGTTATTACCATAGGTGTTCATCAACTCCGTCAGTGACACAGCATCCGCTTCACTCCGAGGAAGGCTTTGATATAAAGCAAACAGACGTGTTGACTTTGTATAGCTGGCGATAGGATGTGCAGGCATAGTAGCTTCTCTGTTAGACTGATGAAGTAATCAATTTATTATTAAAATACAGGCTCAATCAAAACGAACCAAAATTGCAGTGCCATTGTCATAAGCATTGCCATCGGAGTCATAAACTTGATTCTTAAGATTGATTAGCCAAGCTTGTAAATCGGTTTCAGCATTGACAAGTTGCCAATGACGACTCGGCACCAAGTCATGAATACCATCCGTACAAACCAAGAGACAGTCGCCACTATTAATATCAATCTTGCAAGAGCTGTCTTTTGGTGCTTCACTGCTTAGATAACTGTCATCAGCCGTTAATGCAAAGCATTCAGTAATACTATATAGACTCCCCGCCATTTCTTCTCGGTTATAGTCAGCGAACTTCGCTTGGCGACCTTGCTCTTGCGCTTTCTGGTCAATGAGCTCATTCAATAGATTATGATCGCGTGTCAGACACTGCCATTGTGTCTCGCCTTTAGGCAGACAATAAACACGACTATCACCTACATGCGTTATCGTTGCCTTTATTGTTCCATCACTATTTAACTCACAGGCAACCATTGCGAGGGTTGCCGCGGCACCATGACGCTTAGATGAATGCTTAGTTTGATTAATCAGCTGATAAATATCTTCTGAAGTAATACTCTTCTGATTAACCCACAACCGTCTGATTGCTTTTACCACCGCTTTTGAGCAGTGCTGCGAGTGATTAGAGCTTGCCACGCCATCAGACACTGCTAGGCAAAATGGTAATGCAACTGGTGTCACTGCCATCACACCTAGATCTTCTTGATACCAATTATCTAAAAAGAAAAAAGCGTCTTGCTGCAGGTTATTACTGGTATTTCCTAGAAAGGTAATTGCACAGGCCTGTGCAATAGAAGGAGTTTCTTTTAAAGGACAATGGTCAAGAGGAGCAGGAGCAGGAGCAGGAGCAGGAGCAGTCATGATGGTAAGCCTATATGTTTGTCATAGAGGCTAGTATATCTGACTACCTATAAAATAATTTTCTAAGTTACATTTGCTGAGGTTTTCGTTCAAATAAACTTCATTTTTATATTGAACTAATGTTTGTATATATAATATATTGTTGCTAATATGTAACCATTTTATTTCATCGGACATATGTTATGTATCAGAACAAATTTTTTCTTTTGAGTGCTAGCTTAGTAGCCATGGCAAATTTATCAGGCTGTGCAGAAGTAAGCACATTAACAAAGGATTTTAGTACATCTGTTGGTCAAGGCGTCTCTACCATAGTTAGAGATATTAACACCAGTATAAACACATCTACTTCAGTACAGTCTCAAAATCAGAATGCTGCTTCGATTCCTCCGACAGATATCGTTTTTTTAATGGGTTGGATGGAAGATGGTTGTCAAGGTAGCATCGCACCATATAACAAAATTTCAGATCGTTATTATGCTTTTAAAGACACCGTGATTGATATGGATAACTCACGTGCCCAGCCTTATTCACAATGGTCACCAGAATATCGTGATCAGATTCAAAATGTTATAAAAAGTACAGATGGATCCTATGTAACTTTCTCACTGCCATTGAAGAATGCCTATTATAGAAAACAACCCTTAAAAGCTATAGAAATTGGCTACCGTGAGGAAACTGAAGGCGCTCATGCAAAATTAGTCTTTACTCAATCTGCGAACGTTACCGCAGTTGTCTCAAACTTTAAAACTCGCAAAGTCGAAGGTATGGGAGGTATGGGAGGTATGTACAATAGTGGCGCCACCTATAACGCTGAAGAAAGAAGTTTAAATTGCGAACTTTAGGTCAGTATTCGTTGAAACATACAACAAGTAATTCTAATTTCTGACGTATATTCATTAAAAATTTGTTTATTAAAACATATGATCCTACGTCGTTATTGTGTTTTGAATAAACAATATTAGAAAGTAAAAAGGACCACTAGGATGTTACGAAAAAAAGTGATTGCCTTAACGGTTATAACAAGTCTCTTATTTATTGGTTGTAGTAAAAGCGAGTCTGTTCCAAGTACTAGAAATGCTAACGACGATATCAGTATCAAATCAACCAACGTAGAAGCTGCGTCAAATATAGAGCAAAATATAGAAGTAGCATCAGGAACGGAAGATACATCAACCACAGATTCTGTTTCTAAACTGGTTCAATACGTAGTCCCCAATGGTGAGTACTCAGAACAATGCGGGTTCAAAAACAACGAAGGTAAAATCGTTGTAAAAGCAGAATATGATTTCTGCGGTACGTTCCATGAGGGCATGGCCTATCTACTCAAAAAGAATCTAAAGTCTGACTCTGACGGAGGCTATTACCTTGGATACACTAATAGCTCAGGTGAGCTTGTGATTCCAGTGAGTATCGAAGCAGATTATGGCTGGATGTTAGATGCTAGAAACTTTAGTGAAGGCTTGGTCGCTATTTTAAATAAAGACCAATGGGGATATATGGATAAAGAAGGTAAAGCTGTAATCCCCTTTGACTTTGAGAGCGCTAGTGACTTTGCTAATGGCATTGCCACAGTATCGAAAGATTATAAATATGGTGCGATTGATCGTTCTGGTAAAGCGATACTTGAGTTTAAGTACAGTCATCTTAGTGATTTTCAAGAAGGCCTAGCATCCTTTAGTCCAATTAATTCAGATAAGCAAGGCTTCATTAATACAAAAGGTAAAGAAGTCATTGCCCCAACCTGGGATCAAACAATGCATTTCGCTGAAGGACGAGCTGCTGTTGCTAAAGGCGACTACGAAAACGCCAAGTGGGGGTTTGTTGATACCTTAGGCAAAGTCATCATTGAACCTAAATATGATGGCGTCTTTATTGATCCAGGTGGAGATTCTCCCGATGTCATCGGTGGCTACTTTGAGAATGGCACTATAGATGTTTATCAAGAGGGCGAAAATGGACAAGTAACGGCTATTACTATTGATAAGAATGGCAAAGAGCTGAAACGTAAAGACTATGCGAGCACCTTAGATGTACTAGAGTCAATGTATAACTAGACTACAAGAAAACCTCTAAAGTATTTAGTTGTTTAGAACTCTGTTCTCATTCAATAGGAATAGCCATCTAAACCTTTTCTGATTTAAGTCCTTATTTGCTAAGGCTTTATCAGAAACTACCGTTCGTCGGATCGATATTTAGACGCTAAATTAGTCGATATAATTTCAAATACAGATCGAGTCCAATAAAAACTTTAATTTAATGATGAGGAATTTAATTCATGATTTTATCCCCTACCCGTTTGCTACCTCTAGCCACTGTTCTAACCTTTGCTACGTGTATTCTTCCCGCTCAGGCTTACGTAGATAACTGTAAACCACCTAAGACAAATTATGCTGAAATTGCTTGTACCGCAGATAGCAAATACTTTGTCGGGTACAACTCTGATTACAGTGTTAGAACCTTATTAGATGAGCAAGGCAAGGCACTAGTAAGCTCAAAAGGCTATGACGATGTAGACTACTACGGTATCAGCAATGGCGTCTTTGCAGTAATGAAAAATAACAAAGTCGGCTATATGAATACCCGAGGTAAGCTTGTGGTACCAACCATCTACGATACTATGCGAGACCCTAATGATAAATACGATGAGTCATGGTCTGAACCCGTATCTGACGGTCGTATATTAGTCTCTAAAAACGGCAAACTGGGTCTTATCGATACATCAAACAAAATTGTCATGCCCTTCACGAATAAATATCCTTCTATAGAGTCATTTAGTGAAGGTATGGCTCCAGTAATGTCAAAATCTTATAAATGGGGCTTTATTGATAAAAGTGGTAAGGAAGTTATTAGGCCTCAGTATGACGGTATAAATGGTAATTTTGGCGGCGTCTATGGTTTTTCTCAAGGCTTAGTTGGCATGAAAAAAGGTAAGAAATGGGGCTATATTACTAAAATTGGTAAAGTCGCTGTACCTTTCGTATACGATGAAATACGTCCGTTTAGTGAAGGTCTCGCCGGGGTATTAAAAGATGGTAAATGGGGGTTTATTAATGGTGCAAATAAAACTGTGATTCCTTTTAAATACTCTGATAGTAATGTCGAACGATATAGTTCTAACTTTATGGGGGCCACGTATTTTATTTTTAATGAGGGTACAGCCCAAGTTGCGACCATCAATCAGAAACAAATATGCATCAATAAATCAGATAAAAAGATAGCCTGTCAATAGATTGAGTCTGCTTTAGCAGCTCAAACCACTTCTCTCAATCTATGTATTTAGTATCACTATTTAATATCTTTTTAATTTTAAGGAACTTTTCATGCAGGCCAATCATATTTTATCTATATTCGCAATAAGTAGCTTAATGGCTATATCGGGATGTTCTGAAACCACTTCAGTAGAGGAAACGACAGATGTCACTACTCCTGAAGAAACAGCACCTACAGAAATAGTCGTCACTGATTCAACGGCTATTGCTGAACCTGTAGTAGAGACTGAAGAAGTAGAAACTGTCGAATCTATTGACGAAAACCCTCCTAGATTTTCTAACGTTACTGACTATTTAGCATTGAAGTCTAATGCAGACTGGAGTTGGGAATCGCTAGCAGATACTCCTGACATTAAAGAGTGGTATAGCAAAACGCCTACCAAGAACGAATACTCACCCGAGGATCCTAGTTACTCTATTAGAGGAGGTCTTGACGATTATGGTGGCATGGTAGTTTATGGTACCAAAAGCAGCCAGAGATAATAACTATTGGTTCAGGTCAAGCGGTTATGGAAGATGAGACTGGGAGTGCTGTATATAAACTCGGAGACATATTTAGAGCCAGCGAGCTTACCCGAGTGAAATCGAACTGTGATACGGGCGAAAACGAGCTATTCTCACAACAATTTTATAAATGGCAAAAGCCAGGGTATCAACCGCTTTATCTCTACTCAATCATAGATCATGCAAATGCAGGTACCTCAAGTAATGTTGGTATTGCCAAAAGTTTGGATAAGTTCTTTGAATCTGATTATAGTAGCGCCCTTATGGACTTGAGAGCTTTAGATGCTGACTATAACGA
The DNA here is from genome assembly GCF_048631835.1 of Psychrobacter sp. ER1. NCBI lineage: Bacteria > Pseudomonadati > Pseudomonadota > Gammaproteobacteria > Moraxellales > Moraxellaceae > Psychrobacter > Psychrobacter sp. ER1. Next base: position 1,990,373 of record NZ_CP184640.1, read on the forward strand.
TATTACTTGCACCTTTGATCTTTAATATCTTTTTAATTTTAAACTTAACGGAATGAACTATGAAATCGAAAAATACGTTATCTGTGTTGGTTATTAGCAGTTTTATAGCCTTATCTGGCTGTGCCGAAAGTAAAACGATAGGTAGTACCGTAGGAAAAGGGGCTTTGAGTCTTGTTGATAGTTTTGCTACAGGTGTACAAAAAGGTATCGATGAATCTTTCTTAGGTAACAACAGTAAAGCAGCAAACTCTACTAACAAAGTCAAAACTGCTACCACCATTGCCACAAAAACATCAAATACTATTACAAGTAAGGATATGGTTTATTTATTCGGCGGGATGGAAGATGCTTGCTCAGGTGAAAACCCAGCTTACAACGGTGTAAGGAAAAACTTGTCTGCATTTACCGAGAGTTTTCAAGGTAAAAAAGGGTATGACAATTTCGTCAAACCTAGATCTGAATGGTTACCAGAATATCGTGACATGATTAAAGAGATTAAATATAGAGATTTTTACGATAATGAATTGGCTGGCGATTTCGGTGAGTACAAAGTGATATTTGAGGACGGTGTGAAATATCGTGGTCAACCTTTAGAGCAGTATATTTACAAATATAGAAGAGAGTCACACGGCGGCGTTGAAAGCCTTAAATTTTCTTCTAGCGCCAATGTGATGACCATCTGGCCAAATTTCAAAACCCGTACTGTAGATAACTGGGGGGACATGATAGATATGGGTGCAATCTATACACCACAAACAAGAACTATTGCCTGCGAATTTGAATAACTGTAATTTGAAAAAACTGTTTCTATTAAGGATAGTATAATGAAAAAAATTTTAGCAAGCCAAGGTGTAAGCAGTGTTGTATTCCTAAGTTTATTCCTTGCAGCTTGTGGCGGAGGCGGTGATTCTGATAAAAATACGACAACGCCACCGCCAGTAGTAGAAACTCCAACTGACCCAGCGCCGACCAATCCAACACCCATTGATCCCTTACCTACGGATCCAGTTGACCCAAAACCTACTGACTCAATTGATCCAGTTGAGACTGATTATACGCAGGTGACTATTAGCTCTTTAGGCAACCAAGAGCAGTTGGGTGCTAGTTTATTAGCCTCTAATATGATTAGCCTTAACCGTCAATCATGTGGTCTTGGAGGTGTTTCGCATGATGAAGAGTTGGCAGCCATCTCTCGCAAACACGCAATGTACTTACAATACTTGTATTCAAATGGCAAGGTGAATTACAGCCCACATTATGAGTACAAGTTGGTAGGTCTTGAGTCAATATCAGGTGACGCTAACCCTTACTTTACAGGCGGTACACTTACTGAGCGCATCAAAACCGCTGGTTACACAGCGCCAGGTCTTGTAATCGCTGAAAATATCACTCAAAAAGAGTCGTTTAACTCCAATGGCATGGTTAACACGCCAAATCGAGAAGCTAAAGACTTTATCAAGGCTTTGTTTGCTGCACCTTATCACTTGCAATCGCTTGTTAACCCGAGCTTTGATAAGACAGGCACAAGTGTTATCACTTATACGCCATTTGGCAAAAGCGAAACTTTATCTAATGGATTTATATTAGTCAATAGTTCATCTGGAACAACAGCCAATACAAACTACCCTAAAAGTGGGTTAATAATTTATCCTTGTGAGGGTGTTATAGACACCTCTACAGCGTTATGGACTGAATCCCCAAGTCCAGTAGCAGGTACAGGTCGTAACTTGCGTACAGACCCTATTGGGCAACCAGTTTATATATTCGCTCCAGAAGCAGACAAAATCAAAGTTAGTAATATTGAGTTTTATGACAACGTTCGCAAGACTGATGTGCCTGTTGATTTGATTGACGATGAAAATGATCCTCAAAAAGGCACGGTATACGATCTTCCAGAGAACAAAGCGTTCATTTTACCAATTACCGATAGTCTGAATAGTTGTGGCGTTACCTCTTCAAAAACAAACTGTGGTCTTTATGCTAATACCAAGTACACAGTAAGCTTTGACTTATTGGTCAATGACAAGACTTTGCAAAGGAAGTCATTCAGCTTCACAACAGGCGATACAAATTACTAAGACTTAACCGCCCCGAATTGTCGGCGGCTCAACTTTCTGAGAGTCTCCGACAATCCCGGGGCGGTTCACCTTGTTTTATAATCCTTATGATATACCAGCTCATTCTTTAATATGCTCCAGAAGCTTTCTATGGGTGCGTTATCAAAGCAATTACCTTTGCCACTCATTGAGCCTATAAACTGGTGCTGTTTAATGATTTTATGATACGCATGGCTACAGTATTGACTACCTCTGTCTGAGTGCACAATTAACCCTTTATTAGGTCGTTTGTTTTTGATTGCCATATTTAGTGCTTTGCAAACTAAGTCAGCAGTCATGCGTTTGTTGATAGCGTAACCGACCAACTCTTTGGTATATAAATCTTTCACTCCTGCTAAGTACAGCCAGCCCTCATTTGTCCAGATATAAGTAATATCGCTCACCCAAGACTCATTAGGGCAACTGGCATCAAACTGCTGATCCAGCACATTCGGATAAACTAGCTTGTTGTGATTAGAGTCGGTGGTCACTTTAAAGCGCTTATGACGACGACATTTAATGCCGTGTTGCTCTTTGATGCTTCTTACCATATACAAGCTAATGTTATGGCCTTGCTCGCTTAGATGAGCATGCAGTCGATCTACGCCATAACATTCTTTCGTTTCACTGTGAGCCGCTTTAACCAGTAATTCAGACTGGTTGCGGTGTATCTGTTGGTCACTGATGTCACGACTAATCCAGTCGTAATAGCTTGAGGGCTTAACCCTTAACACACGGCACATAGTGGTTATGCTAAATATCTTCTGGTTATCCTTGATAAAGGCGTACTTCACTAACTGTCACTGCGGGCATAGCCCTACGTCTTGCGTCACTAAAACAGTCTACTAGACTGTTTCTTAACGTTCCTCATTGGCAAAGTACGCCGTCGCCTTTTTAAGATCTCGCGCTCCTCTTCAGCCACTTTAAGCTGCCGCTTGAGCTGCTTTATTTCTTGAAGAGCACTCATAAGATCAGGATCATATTGATCTGTGCCGACAAGCTTGCCTTGATTGGCTTTGTTCTGCCAGTTGGATAGCGTTTGCATGGCGATGCCAAGTTGCTTTGCGGTCGCTGAAATATTGCCATTGTTATCCGCTATCTTCTTGACGGCTTCAGCTTTAAATTCGTTACTGTAAGTTCTTAATTTCTTGGTCATGGTAAACTCCTATAATTGTGCTTAGTTTACCAAGTTTAGTTGTACGGTTTCTTCAGCATAGCTCAGTTCCTTGTTTCTGCATTTGATGGTCAAATAGTCGACCGATTAATGGCAATGGTACCGTCAATCGACCCTCAGACACCCAAGTCACATGTGTGGTACCATCGCCCAAGTCTTTTAAATCAATGATACCTTTATCATGCTGCATTTTGATGGGCTTAGATTTTTCGATTTGGTATTGCATATGAGTAGGACGCTCAAACGCTGTAATCCGCTCCCAGAACTTAACAGGTCCCGATTGAATGCTACGTAAAGCCCCGACGCCATTGCGCTCCTCGTCACCTTCATTCACCAACTTAGCCACTCCCACCGCTTTAAATGAGCCATAACTGGCATGATCACTCAGTGCTTCAAATACCTCATCAATCGGTTTTTTGACAATGCGCTCTACTTTTATTTTAAACATAATATTATCTCATTAAGACTAAAGTTATTTAGCTTACTGCTATTTTTGAAATAAATATAGCCGTCACATTGTGAAAAATTATTACCGCGAAGAGCCTCTACCTTTCGAAGGACGCCTGCCATTGGTAGTAGGTTTGCCATTGCCTCCAGACTTACCATTACCCCCTGACGGCTTACCACGACCAGTAGGACGTCCATCCCTACCTTTAGAACCTGCTGGTTTTCTAGCATCATCCTTGGCATATTTGTTACGCCCCTTTGCTGCCCCTGCCGATTTTGTAGATGGTTTTGACTTTGACGAAGCATCCGTACGAGGTTTCTTTCGTGGCGCATTGCGAGATTTCTTGTTTGAGTGATTGTCTTGCGAAGAGGAATCTTCTACAGATTTAAGTAACACAGACAGCTCTTTTGGGGTTAAGTCTCGCCAGTCACCAACAGGAAGACCCTTAAGACTTACATTCATAATCCGCGTACGTTCAAGCTTGACGACTTCGTAGCCAAAGTGCTCACACATACGGCGAATTTGACGGTTTAGACCTTGAACGAGCGTGATATTAAACACATTAGGAGCCACTTTAGTCACTGGGCATTTTTGGTCATCTTGCCAAGCATCGGCACACCGCCCGCCAAACCTTCTATAACGCTATCCGTTAACGGCTTATTTACTGTAACTAAATACTCTTTTTCATGGTTATTACCAGCACGTAGTACCTTATTGACCAAATCACCGTTATTAGTCAAAAAGATCAAACCTTGAGAATCTTTGTCCAAACGGCCAATCGGAAAAATACGCAAACTATGTCGCACAAAATCGACAATATTATTTTTCTCAGAGCTTTCCGTGGTGCTCACAATGCCCACTGGCTTATTCAACGCAATAAAAATAAAATCATCAGGCTCTCGCGGCTCAATAAGCTGCCCGTTGACTTTTACCGCATCACCAGCAACCACCTGATCACCGACCGACGCACGTTTGCCATTGATGTATACATTACCTTGTTCAATAAAGCGGTCAGCGTCTCGCCTAGAGCAAATCCCACTTTCGCTGATGTATTTATTTAAACGAGTCGAGGAAGCGTTGAACATAAAGCACCGTTTTACCTGATAAGAAGCATTTTTTGCTAAGAAAAAGCCTAAATTGAATGGATCAACAATAACGAAATAGCTTACATTATATAGGAAACTGAGTAGTTCTTTTAGGTTGAATTGATGTGTATATCAACTGACAGTTATAGAGTACTAGCTCATTCTCCAAAACCTTCAATATTTGAAACTAGTCTTTTATCAAGACTTAAACAGCCCTTTAAATCGAATTACTTTTGAGATTTTGTTCGGTTGGATTTAGTAGTATTATCAGTTATTTATATGGGCTGAAAAGTAGAAAACATGTATAAAATTTTTATAAAAAACCGTCTATCCTATCACTGATAAACGGCTTTTTTGTTCATAAAGGACAGTGTTAAGTTAAAATCTTATCTACCTGTTCAATTTAGTTTGCTCACTCTCATTTGTATTCGATAAATAATATGAAACTAATAAGTCGCTAGCTCAATACCGATACCAACACCGACATTGGTTGATTCTATATCTGGAGTCTACTGCCCATAGTCTCGTGCTAACTTTGGTCAGCGGTTGCAACTGATGCTCCCATGCAACATCGACAGCGGTGAGCTTATCCATTGTTGGATAGGCTTGGTTAATCGCTTCATCGGCTTGGTTTACCTTCGCATGCTGCAGCTTGGCATGGATAAAGTTACGCTCATCAAGCCATAAGCGTCCACCCACTGCCACACTTTCAGCATCACCACCAAGCGCATAGCCTAACGGATAGCCTTGCTGATAATAACCATCGGTATAGTTAATATGGTCATAGGAGATGCCTCTGACCTCACCGCTGGTACGCGTATCGGTATATTCAGCATAAAGCTGATAGGGTTTGCCGTAAGCAGATGAAGCATAGTCAGCACCGGCTAGATACATATTTTTGGCAGGTAGGCCGCCCGCTTCGTCTTCACCAATATACTGACCGTAGACGCTAGCCGGAACATCAATCAGTGAGGCGAGCTTGAGTTTGGCATCAAAGCCGCCCAATTGGTTGGCTGGATCGCCATCATCACGACCACCATTATCTTTGGTACCTAATATGGCATCACCAAAGGAGCTTAAACTTTCAGGTCGACCCTCGCCGCCCCACATAAAACTACGTGAAGCGCCGACTTCTAACCAAGGCAATGGGCTAGCGGTTAGACGCGCACCAAATAGCTTAGCGTCAGGAACCGCATCATAATCATCCAATTGCCCAGCAAATAGCTGATATTGCCAAGGTCCGACCCAGTTTAGATACTTATAATCAGGCGCAGTTTGCTGATCACGCTGCATAGTAAAGCCAGTCACCGGGATGCTAGCATCACCGCGAATCAGGCTACCGTCATGCCCAGGACCCCACCAAGTCGGAATCTTACCAGCGATCAACCACTGATTGGCCGCCATACCAGCAAGATAAGAGCCCTCAAAGCTAACGTCTGAACTGTCATCGATAAGTTTGTCATTTTTAAATTAGCTTGTAAATTAAATTCCCACTCCGCTTCGCTAAGCGACACGTCAATGCTTGCTTGTTGACCAGCAAGTTGATTATCAGCAAATTTTTGTGGTAGCTGATCTCTGTCGGTTTGTACATACAGGGCTGCCGAGCCTTTTACCACTGAGTCGCGGTTTTGATTCAATCGTGTTTGTACCAATTGCAGGATCTGCTGCTGCGCTGGCGTTTGAGCATTAGCCTTATTTAAAGCGCGTTTGATCTCATTGGCCGTCAGCGGCCAAGTACTGGTGCTAATCTGCGCGACTCCTTGAGTATTCAGCCAGTCAAGATCTGCTTTAAGCTTGAGATCGTTCATATATAGGTTTTGTGCAGATGCCAACATCGATACTGATGATAAGACACTCAAACTTAGGACCAGACTTAGCTTTTTATACATGATAGATTACTTCCAAATAACTGAGATTATATTGTTTTTCATTTAACTGCGTCGCCACTACCTTTACCTAAAGCGGTACTCAGTATATAAGAAAAATAGTTTTTGAGATTGATAGTATCAATCATTTCTTTGTCTTTTTAGCTAAGCGTTCGGGCGTAGACATGTCGATTCCACTTAATTGAGACAGACCTGTGATACCTGGTAATACGTCATAAACCCGCATCTCATCTCTAGCTTTGATAAGGTCTTTTTGATTAAAAAGGTTTGGTCTCGGACCTACCAAGCTCATCTCACCTTTTAATACATTGATGAGTTGTGGTAGCTCATCGAGCTTTGTTTTACGCAGCACTTTACCTAATTTCGTTACCGAAGTATTATCAACAAGGTGGCTGGCAACGGATTCTGTACTCACCTTCATAGTACGAAACTTAATCAGTTTAAATGGTTTTTGATCCTTACCCACTCGTTCTTGGATAAACAAAGGTGAACCTGTATCCAAGTAACCAATAGCCGTTGCACCAATTAACAATGGTGAGGCTACTACGAGACCGGTCGCTGAAAACATAATATCCAAAGGTCTTTGTAAAGTCATGGACTTAGGAGCAGTTAAGCTTAATTTATAAGATCTAGCAGTCTTTCGAATCGACTCACTAGTAGAGCTCTTAGGACGCCAACCTAACAAGGCTTTAGCTTTACTGATATCCACTTGTAATGAGCCGGATAGCCTTTGCGCCACACCTGACTTACCAATCGCACTTGCTGCCGTATTAATAAATCCAGCAGGTATATTTACCGCTCTATTTTTGACACCCAAACCTTGAGATATTTCTTCTAACAAACCAGCGGTAGATATATCATCATCGTCAGATATCAAAAACACTTCGTTTTTAGCATCCTTATGTTCAATACAGGTAACAATAAAATTAACCAAGTTGTCTACAGACACTAAGCTACGTAAGTTATTCTTAATTCCACCTATCGGTAAAGGAATACCTTTATAAGTCCATTTCATTAACGAGTGGAAGTTACCTTTTACATTTTTACCATATACTAAAGTAGGACGAATAATTACAACTTCTAATGGCGTAGTCTCTGCTAAATCAAGTAAGCCTTGCTCAGCTTCATATTTTGAGATGCCATAAGGATCGATAGGATTAGGCTTAGAATCTTCTGTATAAGGCTTACCGATCTTCGTGCCTTCACCATTAACTTTGATTGAGCTAATAAATATAAAACGCTTTACACCTGCATCAGCTGCTTGGCGAGCTAGATTTAAAGTTCCTTCCACATTTACTTTACGAAACTCAGTTAAAGGATCGGTAGACTTGTCATCCATTACATGCACGCGAGCAGCAGAATGAATGACCACGTCTATATCTTCAAAAACATCATTCAATGTCGGCTTATCTTCGAGATTGTTTGTGAGCCTATATTCACATTCAAGCTTCTCTGAAGGAATCTTACGAACACCAGCTACAACTTTATATTCAGTATTATTCAGTAAGTTGTTAACTAATGACTGACCTACGAAACCGTTAGCACCAGTTACTAATATATTCATTGATTAACCTTAATCGCATTTATATGGGATACACGTATTAATATAGACCTAAAATGAGCGAATAATATCTAAAATTTTATTCATCGCAAGCTCAGATGAGTATTTGTCTACTAAGACTTTCCGTGGAGATTTAAATTCTTTAATACGAATATCGGCTACTGCCTTGTCTAACATTTCAGCTATTGCTAAAACATCATCAGCTTCTACCACCCATCCTATATTATTTTCTTGTACCATTTGATATGTTTCAGAGCTTTTATCCATAATGGTAAATATGGGCTTGTCTGCTGCCATTGAATAGTAAGCTTTACTAGGTACACCTAAGCCAAGCATGCCATCTGCCAAAGTAACAATAGAGATATCACAAGCATTTAAGCCAAGCGATTTCTTGTCTTGAGATACTGGCCCGTAATACACGATATTTTGATTATCTGACTCGCCGATCAACGATTTCAATTCATCAACGTAAACACCATCTCCGATGAAAATAAATTGAGCTTCATCTATTCTTTTCATTAGTTTAATAGCTTGTATAAGCTTAGAGATACCCTGCACTCTTCCAATATTACCGAAAAACTGGAATACTACCTTCTGTCCACTCTGCCAATCTAGCTCCTTTAAAATAGAGTTATCACTTTTCGATTGTAAGGCAATATCACCCTCATCAATCCAGCTAGGGATAACTGTGATATTATCATGCTTGGTTTTTTCATAAACCAGACTTTCCATGTCTCTACCAATAACAATAATTCTATCAGCACTAGCATATACATCATCAAAAACACGTTTTATTAATTTGTATCCAAGATTTTCTTTTTTATTATCTTTGCAGGAATTAGGTTCTCTGGAAACACATCGTGGACTAAAAGCACCCATTTAAAACCTATTACTCTTTTTAAAAGGTGAATAATAATAAGTAGTAAAATAGGAGTTGTACCAGTAAATACTATGTCGTCTTTTTTAATATTTTGCCTACAGTTTTTGAAGAAATTAAATCCTATGAGTAACTCGTAAGAAGCTCTACTTACTAAGCTTTTCTTATCAAACTTAAACCCTTTCACATACAAAGCTTCAGGCTGATTAAGTACTTTCTCGTCCTTTTTGGTCAATAAGGTTAGATCTATATCTTTTGTTTACTAAGAAACTCATGTAGCTTACCAAATAGATAACCCGTTGTATTTTGAGAGGAATCGTAAAACTCTGTAATCAAGAATAATTTTTTAGACATAGTCATTCCTAATATTTTTTCCAAACAACGCGATTAACATAATCAGTATAACTCAAGATAATCCTGACTACTTTCTCACTGACATTTGGCATACTATAATCATCTACCAAGCATAATGAACGCTCTTCACCCCGTGCCTGCGACCCTAAAATATCTAGACCCTGTAAAATGCGCTTAGCAGCCAACCCTACCATCATTACTGCTGCCTCTTCCATACCTTCAGGACGTTCGTGTGCTGGCGTAGATTTAGCGCCGGAAAGTTTAAGATAGAAGATTCTTCGTTAATCGTACCGCTGTCTGATAAGGCGGCTTTAGCAGAAAGTTGAAGCTTATTATAATCACTAAATCCAAGTGGCTTTAATAGCTGAACAAGTGGATGAAACTTGATATCCAATTCTTCAATACGGTTACGAGTACGAGGATGCGTGGAAACAATTACTGGAAACTGATATTTCTCTGCCACTGCATTTAGCATATCGACCAAATCTAAAAAATTCTGATCAGAATTGATATTTTCTTCGCGATGGGCACTGACGATAAAGTATTGCTGCTCTTTAAGCCCTAACGTTTCTAAAATATCAGACGCTTCAATTTTGGCTTTATAGTGGTTTAACACCTCAAACATTGGGCTGCCAGTTTTAATCATTAGATCAGCAGGTATACCTTCGGCAAGCAAATAGTCACGAGCAATAGTACTATAGGTTAAATTAATATCTGCAGTATGATCTACAATACGGCGGTTAATCTCCTCTGGTACACGCATGTCAAAACAGCGATTACCTGCTTCCATATGAAAAGTTGGAATTTTACGACGTTTAGCAGGAATGACTGCCATACAGCTATTGGTATCGCCGAGCACTAGTAAAGCCTCTGGCTGAACTTCTTCCAAAACTTTATCGACGCCTATAATGACGTTACCGATAGTTTCAGCACCCGTTGCACCAGCAGCATTCAAAAAGTGATCAGGCTTACGAATTCCTAAATCAGTAAAAATATCTCATTGAGTTCATAGTCATAGTTTTGACCCGTATGAACAATGATGTGATCAAAATATTTGTCACATGCTTGCATGACTCGAGACAGTCTAATAATCTCTGGACGTGTCCCTACGACCGTCATTAGCTTTAACTTATTCATAATACAACTCTTACTCTGTTATTGGCATGGCATAAGTATCAGGTTTTTCACGGTCAAAAATCTCGTTTGCCCACAGCATAACGATCATTTCATCCTCACCTATATTAGTAATATCGTGAGTCCAACCCGGTACAGTCTCGACAATTCTTGCTTCATCGCCATTCGTGGTTAAATCATAATATTCGCCAGTAACGATATGCTTAAATTTAAATAACGCATTACCTTTAATGACTAGAAACTTTTCAGTCTTACTATGATGATAATGTCCACCACGAGTTATGCCTGGATGCGCAGTGAAATAGGAGAACTGACCCGCATCCGGTGTTTTAAGCATCTCTACAAAGACACCGCGTTCATCACCATGCTTCACTACCGTATAGTCAAACTGATTAGGCTGTAAGAAACTTAAATAAGTAGAATATAGAGCACGGGTTAAACCAGTACCTACTGGCAGCGTTATCATGGTTTCACGCGACTGTTTAAACTCTCTCAAAGTATCCGCTAGACCCCCAACCGTAATTTGATATTCTGGCTTAATGACAAAGTACTGCTCTGGTGAATAATGACCTTGAATCATCCGCCAAAATGTCTCTACCACATCATCTATATAAACTAAGCGAATAACCGCATCAGGATTATTAATTTGAATGGGTAAATCGTTAGCAACATTATGGCAAAAAGTCGCCACTGCTGAGTTATAGTTAGGGCGTGACCATTTACCAAATACATTAGCCAAACGACAGATATATACTGTATTACCTTGATTGTTATTTAAATCAATTAATACCTGCTCTCCGCCGAGTTTACTTTGACCATAAGCATTGTCTTGCTCTGCTTGAATAGATGAAGATAAAATGATCGGAGTCTTTTTATTATGCTCTATTAGCAAATCAGCAATTTTTTGCGTTAAGGTAATATTGCCCTCTACAAACTCTTGCTCATTTAATGGACGATTAACCCCGCTAAATGTATGATCCAATCTGCTTTGATAACCGCATCTTTTAACTCATCTTCACTAGAGTTACGGTTAAAACACAAGATATTAATATCATCTTGTTCGGATAAAAATTGAATAAGGTTTTTAGCAATAAAACCATTAGAGCCAGTTACTAAAATATTCACAATTACGCCTCCGGATCAATATGTCTGCCTTCAGTCAAAGCACGGACAAACTCAAGCTTAAGGAGCAGTTGCTTCATACCTTCCACATCTAATCGCTCTGTATTATGGGAGTTGTAATCCTCAATTTCGGTGATATGCAGATCACCTTCTTCGACATATTTGCCATAGTTAAGGTCACGCTGATCTGCTGGTACTCGATAATAATACCCCTGATCAATAGCCACTGCCATTTCTTCGCGACTTAAAAGGGCTTCATAAGCTTTTTCACCATGACGTGTACCCATAATAACAATAGGATGCTCATTAATATTCATAAGCTCTTTTAAAGCTTTAGCGAGCACCTCGATAGTGGCAGCAGGTGCTTTTTGTACAAAAATATCGCCATTCTCACCGTGCTCAAAAGCATATAATACTAAATCTACCGCATCCTCTAACGTCATCATAAAGCGCGTCATATTAGGATCAGTAATCGTTAAAGACTTACCCTTCAATATCTGATCGACAAATAGTGGAATTACTGAACCACGAGATGCCATTACGTTACCATAGCGCGTACCACAAATCACCGTATCTAAGCCTTCTAAATTACGTGATTTAGCCACCATCACTTTTTCCATCATCGCTTTGGAGATACCCATCGCATTGATAGGATAAACGGCTTTGTCCGTACTTAAGCAAACCACACGCTTTACTTTATTTTGAATGGCGGCTTCTAGTACGTTTTCTGTACCAAGCACATTGGTCTTTACCGCTTGCATCGGATGAAACTCACACGATGGTACTTGCTTTAGAGCAGCAGCGTGATAAATATAATCCACACCACGGGTGGCACTAAGCAAACTGTAGTAGTCTCTCACATCGCCAATATAAAATTTAAGCTTGAATTGGCGTAGGCGATACGCATATCTTCTTGCTTTTTTCATCACGGCTAAAGATACGAATTTCTGCTATATCCGTATCTAAAAAACGTTTTAGTACCGCGTTACCGAATGAGCCTGTACCGCCTGTAATTAGTAAAGTTTTATTTTTAAACATATTATTTATTTCGCTAATTATTATGAAAGTCAATAGATGTAGTATAATTATACTATAATTTCATAGCTTCTATAACCTCTAAAAGAACATTTGATTTTCGTTTATCTTTAATACTAATCACTGGAATCCCAATCTTTTGATACTCAAGACCTAAAGTAGATTCAAAATTCAAAGCAACCATTACTTCAGGAAAGTATAGCTTATCATAAATAACAGAAACCTTAGGTGATTTAATATTTTTATAAGCCTCCATAGAATATAAAGGATGTGGCTTTATAAATATCATATCTATATCTTCTATCTTTATTAAATACTGGAGGATCTCCATTTCATAAAAAACACTCTGAGGCTGCCCTATTATTAGTACAGATCTTTTATAAGAGGTTTTTGATAAGCAGAGCTTTGATTCAAGAAGATAAAACAATACATCTTGACTTAAGTCAAACAATGAAATAAAGATATTTTGGCTCAATAAATCAAAGGTATAAATACTTTTTAAATTCGTTAACTTATAAGGTAACGCTAAATTTTCTGGAAGCATTCCATGCTGCAATAAATTTAGATTACTAGTCGATAAAACTGAATCAAACATTACCGCCCATCGATCGTAATGGTTGGAAAAATAAATATTTTTTTGTTATCTAGATGTATTGAGTCAAGAGATTCATGTTTTACTAGCCAATCAAAAGAAACGTAGCATTGTAAAAGGTTTAGTTTAAACAGCATTGGTAAGTTAATAATTATGTAAAAAGCGCCAAAAAATAACATCTAACAATTCGAAGTGGACTTATATATTGTAATATATGAGCATCAGTATTTATAGAGTCGTCCTGAGTGAAGTTAATATAAAAACTGATACATGCTTTGCCTTCAAGTTTTTTTGAAATATTTCAATAGTTCGACTGTTTGCTACTAATACAACCGTACTTTCTGGAGGATTACCCTTTAGATTCTTAAGTTTCAACTTGATTATCAACATATAAGTTAATTGGTAACCGAAGATAACAGGAGATAACAAAAGAAAAATGACATTTAAAAAAAGTAAACAATAGTCTTAGTAGGTATTTTTGATAAGTGCTTAGCACTCTTCATAGGTCTAATTGGCACAAAATAAAAACCATTGATCTCTGAGCGTTGAAAAGCTTCTTTATCAATGGCTATTTCATTCGCAATTGCTTGAGTTAATTTTAAAAATATTTTAAACAAGTAAACAAGCTCCTAAAGTAATTATTGATGAGCTACCAAACATTATTAATATAGGCTTACAAATATTTATCTTGATTTCCTTTTCAATACTCATAGCCAACCTTCTAATTATTAATAAATAAATAATATAACTTATAGTCGTCGCTAGCGCAGCTCCTATAGCTCCTATAACATAAGAAAACCCAACAGTTAATATGATATTAATTAGTGCGACAAACAAAGTTGTCATTGAAATTTGTTTCGATCGTCTGTGATAAAACAAATAATTTACAAAAAAAGTAATAGAGGCCAAGTAAGAACAAACCATTAAATAATATATAGTACATAATAATGACACTGTAATCATAGTGCCTTAAAACATGAAAATATTTCCAATCAAGAATATAACTAGTTATAATTAGCACAAAGAAAGTTACAGCAATTAAAGTATATATCATTATAAATTTTTGATCGTAATTTTCAGAAACCCATTTCTTATAGTTCTTTATGACATATACAGGTAGCATTAAACCTATTGCTGTATTTAACAACCCCAATACAAGTGCTAAACTATAAGCTATGCTATATCTTCCCAATTCAGTACTATTGCTAACAACTTCTAGTATAAAACGATCTGAACTACTCATAAGCCATTGTGAAACTCCATGAGGAATCAAAGAGACACTAAAAAATATAGACAACCTTAAAACTTTCACAGGAATATTCATATTTTTGACTATAGATTTCTTTAAGAAAAAATAACAAAAATATACTAATGTAAAAAAGAATGCAGTTGAGATAGCTAAGGAATGAATAAATAGTAAATCAGCTAATGTATGACCGCTTATTTTTGCATAAATAATAGCAAAGAACACTAATGTTGTTTTTAAAGTATTAATTAAGAAAAATGCAATAGGTTTTTCAAAAACTCTTAAAGCTGTTGTAAACAGTAGAATAAGAGATTCAAAAACGCGATTATTATTGCAAACTTGAGCCAAAATATATTATATAAGTAGTAAGATACGACATAACTTATAACACTAATAAATATAGTTATAAACGCATAGTATAATATAAGTATATAAGTATAATCTAAGTTTTCGCTACCCTCTCGAAGAATAGCTGCTTGACCATTTAGACAAAGTACTGGAATTATCAGATTAATTGATACTAATGCAAGACTCCATATACCAAACTCACCTATACTTAGCATGTTACTAACTATAGGAAAGAATATTAATAAACTACCTCTACTAAGTGCCGTGCTTAAGGTATATAAAAAATTCCGCTTTTCATTTTCTCTTCTTCAAACTTTTAGGAATAAACAAATATATACAATAAGCCAATAAAATAGGTAACAATACTAGTATTATTCTAGTATTGAAAATACCTCCACGAATTATCTGTATGGAATAAAAAACAAAGAATATTAATAAAAATCTGGTAATGCTTTTCCTAGTTACTCTATTAGAAAGTAGCACATAGTAATAATTTAAAAACATTATCATTAATGGTATAATCAAGTAAGATAACCAGCCTACATTCATTAGAGCATTAGCGTATATACCAAATGTATAATTCGTTCCATTAAAAGCAACTGAAGGATATACTGCTCTTGTTTCTGCAGTAGATAAAGGTTTGTCTGGCGAAATTGCGCGAGGAATGAACATATAATACAGATCCTCCAACATGAACAGTTTAGGGTGGTGTGTACTTAGATAGTTAATTGAATCATCTAAAATAAATGCATTATTAAAATCCAATGTAGTAGCACTCCCATCTCTATATTCATCTATTCCACCTGCTCTCATAATTGCATTAGAAATAAATAGTACTGATACAAGAATAAAAGATATAAGTATCCACTTTATTTTTATTTCTACTTTATCTATAACAATAAATAAAAATATAAGAAACGTTAAAAAAATCATAAGTAGACTTCGTCCACCTGTCAATCCAACCAAGAATATGGAACTAACTAAAACAAGTATCTTAGTTTTATTACCACCTCCTTTATAAATATCATAGAACATCAAAAATATTATAATATTAAATATCGAGAATACCCAAGACGTACCTCTCTTACTTAAAGCATAAAATCTACCATAGTTATTAAATAGCTCATTATAGTTAATAGAACCGAAAACGCTAATTATCAAAAAATGATAAAAATAAACCATGATAAAAAAAACAGAAAAAACCAAATATTATTAATCGATTTGTAATGGTATCGATTAAAAAACACTTTATTTTTCATGGTAAAGCTAAAAAGCAAAAAGACCATAAAGCAACTATGTCGCAAAAAGATCATAAAAGAAATATAAGATCCGCTAATATAAGGGTAGTTATTATTAGCTATAGGAATATAATAAAATAAAATATCATAAACTACAAACAGCATTGCTGGTGATAAAATAAATACTATTAATGGTCTTATTCTCATAAACTGCCTAGAAAAAATATATAATTTTTTATGGATGATTTTTTGTTAACGATATGTCTAAGCTGTATGACTATTTATTCGCTTTTAAATGAGCTAGCTATATAGCATGATGATAATAATTAACATAAACCTTATTTGTAGACTTATATTTTTTAAAATAGATGAAAATGCTCTTTTGGAATATGATTATATTTACGCATATTTCGCTCGCGTTGGCTCCAAAAGCTCTCTATTCAATCAATATGGTTTCTGTCTTGTGCAGACTCTTTTGAATGATTAATAGGGCAATGGGTGAACGCACTGACATCAAGTGTTCTGTAAATTCCAAAGGGAATCAGTAAAGTCTGATACTATCAGACTTTACTTCCTCTCTTATAGTAAGGGTTAAGTTATCAGATCTTGCATTGAGGATGATACAAATATAGACACTGCCACTGCGCAGTCCAAAAATAGAGACCTTGTTACCAGCACCACGTTTGCATTTAAGTCTGCCACCAAAATAGCTTTCATCAACTTCTATTTCGCCTTCTAAAAGACGAAGCTTCTAACTATTCTCATAAAACCGTAGTCTTAGCCTGCTAAAGCAATAGCTGACTGTTGTTTTATTAATACCTATTAAGCTTGCTACTGTTCTCGCGGTAGAACCGGCAACAAGTAGTTCGATAAGCTTAGTTTTTTTTGTGCCAACTTAATCTACGCTTTCTCATGAGGCTATCCTAGATAAGTAAAATAATCTAGGATAGCCCCAAAATAATATTAAGATATTATTCTATTTAAGAATAGGTAAGCTATGAGAATAGAAATTCAGAGTACAATTAAATAGTAAACTCCAATATTTAATACTCATACATTATAAGGATATCGATTATAAAGAAAATCCATCATCAACAATTAAGTTTTGACCAACAATATATGCAGACTGATCAGAAAGCAAGAACAAAATTGATCCTATAATGTCTTTAGCATTTAGCATACCAGTGCCCAAAGTCTTTTGTTTGTAAGCTTCTAGAAAAGCCTCTGGTTGAGAATCAAAAATACCACCTGGACTTACAGCATTAATTCGAAAATCGCTATTATTTATGTACTTACTAATGTACTTATTAATATGTAATAACCCTGATTTTATTGCAGAGTATTCAACAGGCATAGTCATGGATGTGTTCTCATATATGGAAAAGTCTGGTGCTACGAAGCCATAAACTGAAGATATATTAACAAGAGAGAAAGGCGTCTTTTTACTTTCAAAGTAAGCTGCACATTGTTGGGAAAATAGAAAGGCACTACCTAAGTGTAATGCTAAGTTCTCATTAAAACTAGCAAGCGTTACATTAAAGAAGTGATTCCCATAAGTACTATTTCTTGGATAGGTAGCGTTTACTGCACCATCCACATGTCCGATGCCCAAAAATAAATCTTTTACACTATCTTCATCGGTAATATCCGTCTCTATAAACTTTAAGCTGGGACTATCTATATTGATATTTAAAGAAGACAAAAGCTTCTGCACTCTTTCAAAATTAATATCTGCTGCTATTATATTAGCCCCTTGCTCTAAAGCATTCTTAACTATTTGACTTCCTAGAAGCCCACCTGCTCCAGCAACTAATATAGTTTTATTAATTAATAAGTTATTCATTATTTCTGCTCAGTATAATACTTTCAGCTAATTGAAAATCATAAATATCATCAATATCTACGGCTCTGTTTTTAGGCACCTCAATACTTACTACTCTACCTGAAAACAATCCAAGATTTGTATTAATAAACTCTGGAGTGGATACATATACAACAGTAGTAATATCAAATACCTTTGGAGCATCCTGACGTCGAGTAACATTATTTTCAGGAGATATAACTAATTTAACACTATCTTCAGAACTGCGTGTAACCATATTAAAATAAGGGCTTCTATTTGCTGGCGTAATGGCAATGCATAAATCAGCATTAGTACCTTCTAATTTATTAATGGCACTTTCTATATCATCAATGCTGCGTAAGGGGCTTGTAGCCGGCAAACTGATAAATCTATCAAACGGCCCATAGTTTTCGGTTACCCATTGTATAGCATGTCGCCAAGCTAGCCATTCTGGTGAATCATCAGCTGCTAGCTCTTGCGGTCTATTAATTACAGTAGCGCCATATTCTTGGGCGACTGCTGCTATATTAGCATCATCAGTAGAGACGAATACTTTACTAATAGAACGAGCTGATAAAGCAGACTCAATGGAGTAACAAATTAACGGCTTATTAGCGAGTTTTTTTATGTTTTTGCCCGGAAGACCTTTAGAGCCTCCACGAGCAAATATAAAAGCATAATTCATCATGGGTTAATTCCGACCCTTATTTAAATCTTTACTTTAGATATAAATGAAATAGTATTCGCTGCTTCAAGCGGTGTTATGCATTGATTTGGTTTGCCTAGTATCAAGTTTTCAAAATCTAGAATCATATTTAAATACATCTTGTTTTTATCCCAATCAGGGTCACTGAATATAATCTCGCTTCGATCGCTGCTGTTCAAAACAATATTATTCTTTATTAAATCCCACTCTAATGAACCATTACTTCCAATAAAGCGACATTTTCTATAAGGTCTTCGTTGTAGAAAATCAAGATGTATGGAGATGACGGCACCTTTTGAATTTACAGATAAAATATCAGCTGAATCCTCAACCTCTAGCTCCAAAGCTTTTGAGGATCTCAATACAGAAAATTTTGGAGTCAAATTACCTATTAACCATTGGGTATAGTCAATTTCGTGGCTCAGCTCAAGCAAAGCTCCTCCACCTAAGTTAGAAGAGGCAGAAACACTATTCTTATAGTTTTTATTAGTTCTCCAGTCTGGTAGATATTGACCTACCTCGACAAATACATTATATATCTCACCAATTAAACCTGAATCAAGTTTACTTTTTATTTTTGGCTACTATTTAGATATCGTAGACAATACCCTATAGCAACAGGCGTTTGATGAGACTTTAACGCCTTGATTATTTCATTTGCATCCACTAACGATGCCGTAATAGGTTTCTCAATAAGTACAGGTATACCTGCATTTATTAATCGAATAGAGTGTTCTTTATGTAGGGTAGAAGGAGAAGCGACAATAACCATATCAGGATTATGACTAATCACTTCCTCAATATTCCTAGCTATAATATCCGCATCCGGAGGTAATTTATCAGGTGTCCTTCCACTGGAGGACATAGCAAAGATAGTGGAGCGTGGGTAGAGCATCTTTAAGTTTTTGCGATGCCTATTAGAGATGCTTCCTAAACCTATTACAGCCAACTTATTCATAGAGTTTTATCTTTCTTTGAAATGGGTTTTTATATCCTGTTGAGCTTTTTGATAATCAGCCATTTGTCCGATATCTAACCAGTATTCATGAGTAGAATATATACCTACTTTTTTATTTAATTGCATTCTTTGGTCTAACAAAGTAGGCAAGTCAATTTGTATATTGGATTGAACAGAGGCAGCGCACTCAGGGCTGAGAACATAAATGCCTGTGTTGATATTATAGCGATAAGTAGGTTTTTCTACCATATTAGTAATAAGGCCAACCTCACTTTCAACCACACCATAAGAAATCTTGTACTCTAATTGTCGAACGCACATTGTAGCATCTAACTTATTAGATTCATGATGATCCAACAATTCTGTAAAATTAATCTTAGTTAAGACATCACCATTCATCATAATCAATGGTAATTGAGGTAAGCTTTTTGGTAACAATCCTAAGGCACCACCAGTTCCCAAAGGTGCATCTTCATGGATATAAGTTATACTGATGTCCCATTGACTACCATCACCAAAGTACTCTTGAATGACTTCAGGCATATAGTGAGTCGAGATATAAAAGTCATGGAAACCCAGTACTCGAAACTGATTAATTAAGTGCTCAAGCATTGGTTTCTCACCGACACGTAACATTGGTTTTGGACAGTTGTCAGTAAGGGGACGAAGGCGAGTACCAAAACCACCAGCCATAATAAAGACGGGGTTATCCCGCTTCACAGGCTGCAATACTTGGTGTAGAGTTTCTAAGCCAACCAAATGGTTTTTATCATCAACAATCGGCAGTGCAAGAAGATCATACTGATCCATAATCTCTATGCGCTGTTGACGAGTATGAGACGGGTAACAGTTCTTGGACTCTGATTCATTACCGCACTGACAGAGTCTTGCATATCACTATTCTTTAGTAGCCCCCGACGGATATCACCATCAGTCACTGTACCTACTAACTTATCATTCTCATCACAAACTATAGCGATACGAAGCGCCGTTTCATCGAGAGTACGCATAGCATCACGGATGTTCGATGCAGGTGTTAGCACCACGTCTTGCCAATCTGTCATTTTTACGACTCCTCTCGAATAACTCGGTTGCGCGCTGGAACAATTACTTGCCCAGCCTTAACATCTCTTATTATTGTGCATCCGGCACCAATAACTGCTCTTTTACCAATGCTGATGCTTTGGATAACGTTAGCTCCTGTACCTATATGCACTTGATCACCCGTAATGACGCCGCCACTTAAAGTGGCATTCGGTGCGATATGGTTGTGTGCACCAATTACGCAGTCATGCTCAACAACTGAACCACTATTAACTATGCAATTTTTACTTATGCTAGCATTGGTCTGAATGATGGCACCATGCATGACTTGTACGCCATCTTCCAGTCTAACCCCTCCTGCAATAATAGCAGATGGAGCTATGACGGACTGAAATTTATAGCCATAATTAGAAAAGTAGTCAAACAGGTTAGTTCTTAATGTATTGCCAGGCAAAGCACCGAGGCCGTTCACTAAATCAACTTCTTCAGGTGAGTAGGTATCTAGGAGGCTTGCATCAGTCATTAAACGTTTTATACCTTTTAATGGAATATTATCCTTTATTTCATCAGGAGATACAGTCGCCACTATTGTTCTACCTTGATTTAATAAAATATCAGCAATCACAGAAGCATGACCTCCCGAACCAATCACTACTAAAGGTTTAGACATAAATCAAATCTCCCTCTAAATAGTCTCGATTAGCTGTTTTACCTAATAGGGACCAATAAAGACTCGGGGACATCCCATTACCTGGACGTTTAATAGTGAGGTTTTTTTCTGTATAAGTATCACCTGCCTTTATATGCTGAGCAGCGACTAAACTTTTTCTAGCTATAGATTTATTTTTAATTTCTGAGGCCTGAGGGCCTTTATACCATTGCCTAAGGCCATTTCAACATCACGAACCCCTTGTACCATATCTTTTAACTCATCTGGTTCTAATGATGCCTTGTGATCTGGACCAGGCATTGATTTATCTAAAGTAAAGTGCTTCTCAATCAACTGTGCACCCAAAGCGGTAGCTGCAATAGGGATGGTAATACCCGCACTATGATCTGAGTAGCCCGTTGTTAAATGAAAGGTGTTTCTTAACGTAGACATAGCATTTAGATTGATTTCATTAACAGGTGCTGGGTATTCAGTTGTGCAGTGTAAAAATTATGACTTTTGTTTGAGAGCTTTCTGTCCTACGTCGCTATTATAGGCTTCTTCAAAAGCCTGTTGGCTAGGAGTTTGACTATCGTCAGCCACTAATCCAAAAGCAATGACTGCTAAAGCGGCTTCAATTTCCGCTAAATTTGCCATACCTGTAGAAACAATTAAGTCGCATCCAGTACAAGCGTGCTCCAACACGAAAGGTGCATTTGTCAACTCACCAGAAGGAATCTTTAGGGTTTTTAGACTAAGATCATTAACTAAGAAGTCTAGACTCTCTTTATCAAAGGCCGTTGATAAAAACTCAATACCTAGATTCTTACAGTGTGCTACTAGAGATTTATGAGTGTCATAGTCAAGCTCTAAACGGCTTAGCATATCAAACTGTGACTCAGTAACACCAGTGTTTTGAATTTGATAATCTGCCTGCTGAGCACTTTTAGTGACTAAGTTTTTTGCTTTGAAAGTTTGAAATTTAACAATATCTACCCCTGCAGCATGAGCTGCATCGACGAGTTGAAAAGCTAAATCCTTGCTACCATTATGGTTAACGCCAGCTTCTGCAATAATTTTAACCATAATCTATAACTCCTTTTGTAGGTCATAAAGATTTTTATAGCAGATAAGTCTGCTTTAAGGACTTCCCTTAGTATGGCTTCACTGGCTTGCCCTTTTCCATAAGGATTAGTTACATTAGAAAAATCATTTTTAGGCTTGAATTTAACGCTTTAAAAATAGCTGTAGTCGTTGGAGGGCATGATATTACACTTTTAGCTGCCATGCGACCTCGTTGACGCTCACCAATATTGATAGTGGGTACTTTAAAGGAGGGTACTTCTATGATACCACTAGAAGAGTTTCCCACTACTGCTTGGGCGTGCTTTACAGCACTCAAATAACGCTTTTGTCCCAAAGATGGAATCGCTAAGACTCTTTCTGGACTTTTTGCAGCATATTCTTCAAGTAAAGGAATTATTTCTCGACCCCCATCATCGGCATTCGGATAAGTTAATATAATTTGATGCCTTGGAAACTGTTCCAGTGCCTGTAGTAGATTTAAAAACGACTCTTTTGCTGGTTCAAAAGCAGCGGTTACTGGATGATAAGTGACTAAAAAGTAAGGTTTGTCTAAGTTAAAGTTTAGAGAGGTAGATAAATTATTAATGGACATGAGCTCAGTTCGTTGTAAATGATCAAGCCCTACAGCGCCAACATTAAATACACGATTGGGGTGTTCACCTAGTTGAATAACTCGATTTCGATGAGCGTCTGTAGATGTAAAATGAAGCAAGCTAAGCTTAGTAATGGCATGACGAATAGCATCATCATAAGCACCTTCAGTAATCTCACCACCATGAATGTGAGCAATAGGAATACGTAAAATCATGGCAGCTTGAGCGGCAGCTAGAGCTTCAAACCGATCTCCTAAGATAATCAGTAAGTCAGGTTTCATACGATTTAACGCATCCGCGAAACCTATAACTCCTAAGCCCATACTCTTTACAGTACCAACCGCAGAATCTGAAGAAAGTAGCATCTCTATCTTTTCAGTAATCTTAAATCCGTCAGACTGTATTTGCTTATAAGTCATCCCGAACTCAGGTGACAAATGCATCGCTGATACGAGTAACTGTAATTCTAAAGACCGATGAGCCTGAATATCTTTTAACAACCAATATAAAAGCCCGTATTCTGCACGAGTGCCTGTAAATACAGCAATTTTTTTCATATTAAATACCAATAGGCGAGCTAGGTAAGTTAACGAGTCGAGCCTCTGCCCATTCAGAGTTGCTTAAGTCGCCTTTTAATTCATTAGCGAACATAGGTAAGCCGTGCATTAATTGCCAGACGGGGCGAGTCATAAGACCTTGCTTATTAGTTACTTCTAATAAAGTATCGCGAGCATTCACATCAGGACAAACGACAGCATTTAGCCAATAGTTAGACTGAGCGTATTCAGGCTCTACTACAAAACGGTAATCTGTACTTTTAAAGAACTCCATATACCGCTCTGCTATCAGACGTTTACTGGCAAGTTTTGCCTCTAATTGCTCAATTTGTGCACAGCCTAAAGCCGCATTCAAATTTGGCATACGATAGTTAAACCCTGCCTCATCATGATAAAACTCATATGGGTGAGGAACTTTTGCTGTCGTTGTAAGATGCTTCGCTCTAATGCCATCTTCTTGGCTCTGGCATAGAACCATACCGCCGCCACCTGTGGTAATAACCTTATTGCCATTAAAGCTTAAAGCGCCAAAGCGTCCTAGAGTACCTGTATGTTTGCCTTTGTAATACGAACCTAAGCTCTCAGCTGCATCTTCTATTAAAGTGAGGTTCCATTTTTGACATACCGTTAATAGCTCATCAATTTGAGCAGGATGACCAAAGGTATGCATTGGCATAACGGCTTTGATAGGCGCTTTAGTCTCTTTGTGACGGCACTGACCTTCCTCGTCTATAACAGCATTTTCAGATAGCCATTGCTCTGTAGCTACAGGGCACAGACCAAATGCTTTACGTTCTATATCGATAAAAATGGGTTTAGCACCCATATGATATAAGGCATTGCAGGTGGCCACAAAAGTCAATGCTTGCGTAATCACTAGGTCGCCCGCTCTTACATCTGCTAAATATAATGCTGAGTGAAGTGCAGCAGTACCATTGACAGTTGCTATAGCTTTTGCCGACCCAGTTACTTGTTGGACTTTTTGTTCAAACTCATCCACAAATTTTCCGACACTTGAGACGAAAGTGCTGGTTATGGTTTCTGTGACATACTTCTGCTCGTTACCCGAAAAGCTAGGCGCGTGTAAGGGTATAAATTCATCAGTTGAGTAGATCTCTCTAACCAACTTTATAAGTTCGGTTTGCATAATATTCTCACATTTTGCCATCAAGATATTTTCCAGTCTCTTTATGACCAAAATCTGGAATCATTTTGAAAATAGATCGACAATAGACTGTTTCTCCCAAGCACGTCTGTCTCTCATAGCTTGAATACTGGTTTCGAACTCTGCAAGTAAGGTAGGTTCAAATATAGCTTCATTTTTAATGACACCTAGGTTGTTAAATCGCTGCATATCCAACACTTCATTATCGGTAAAGAATTCTTCGAAATCTTTTTCGCCAGTAGTATCGCTACCTGTGAATAAACAGGGCCATTTGCCTTGTTCGGGAAGCGTTTTAGCAAGTTCGCGTGCCTCATCCTCATTACTACATAATACTGGTTCATAGCCTTTTTGTTCTAAGTACTTGATAGCAATATCTGCAAAAGAAATCAGATGAAGGTTTTCGCTTAACTTGGGAAGAAAATGTCTCTATTTTCACCAAAGATACAAGACATTAGACATAATTCACCAGACTCCTGAGGGGTCACGAAATATCTTTTAATGTCATTAGGCGCAACAATGGGTTGGCGTTTTTCAATACGTTGATTAAAGCTATGTAATAAGGATCCATCAGAGAATGCTACATTAGCAAAACGAGCCGTAGAGATATCGATTTCTAGACTACGACGCATTAGAAACATTTCCATAATACGTTTTGAGGCGCCCATCATATTGACTGGGTTAGCTGCTTTATCTGTGGAAACACAAAAGTATTTTTTAACACCACTTTCTATAGACTGCTGCAGTGTTTTATCAGTATTAAAGATATTAACATCAATCATACGCATTAAGGTATAAGGATCTTTTCACTGCGAACATGTTTTAAGGCTGATAAGTTTAATACATAATCAAACTGACCATCAGCTTTAATAAAAGCATCATACTCAACTGAACCTATATCCAGTGCAAAAGTCTGAAAGTCACCATCGATGTAGCCAAATGAACTGCGAATATCACGAACCAACTCAGCCAAGTTGTTTTCACTAACATCGACAACATGCAGCTTTTTTGGATTGCGCTTAAAAATTTCTTTAGTAACTGCCTGACCGATAGTTCCAGCGCCACCTATAACTAAAAATTTAGAAGTAGATACAGTTTTATATAATTCTTGTTGCTTATTTTGTATATCGGTAGTAAACAGCTCTTTCTCCCTACCGGTTAGTTTTAGTATTGAGTTCATAATGACCTTGTTTGATTTTTAGAAATAACTAATGGTATTAAGGCGCGTCCTTATTTTAAAAATGGTGATAAAAATTAGATGAATTGCCATGAAGCAAGAAAAATAACGCCGATAATATCGAGATATTAGCTAGTTATTTGATGCTGTTTGGAGAATCTAACCATTTTTAAACTATTTATATGACTGTCGATTCAATTGAGGACACGCCCTAGATGATGCTCATTTTAAGTTTATATCGTTGATAAAAATCTGATAACTATACATATAAATAATGTGATTACTGCAAATACTATATGAATAACTCGAATTAATAAGACTAAACTCAAACCACTTGATTCAATAAAAGTATCTGAAAACAAGTTTTTTTAAAAACTATGTATTATGTTCTATTAACTGCATTCTTGAAAACTTAGAAATAATGCTAATCATCATACTATCTTACCTACTTCTGCATATTGCTATGCCTATCATCGATACTAATATATGAGAATATATTATATAGTACTAAGCATTCTTATTATCTAATTTAGTAATAGGTTTCAAATTATTATTAGATGTCGCTGACTGATATCCTACTACAAACTCTTTAAACTGCTGCTTCAGCCAAGGAACATCAAGCTCTTTTTCGCTTTTCATTCAACTCAAACAATACTGACTCTAGCTCATCTAATGGAAAGCTATGCTCTATCGCTTGCATGATTAGGGAATGATCGGTTGTTTTGATATTGTCATCACCGATGATGAGCTCTTCATAGAGTTTTTCACCTGGCCTTAAGCCTGTGAATATAATCTCTATATCACCATTAGGATTATCTATCGTTTTCGTCCTATGCCCACTTAAATGAATCATGCGACGGGCTAAATCGACGATCTTGACGGGTTCACCCATATTTAAAACGAATACTTCACCGCCTTTTGCCATTGCACCTGCTTGGATCACTAGGTTTGCCGCTTCTGGAATAGTCATAAAGTAGCGTGTGACGTCGGGGTGGGTAACTGTGATCGGTTTTCCTTGCTCTATTTGTTTCGTAAAGACAGGTACTACCGAGCCTGATGAGCCAAGTACATTGCCGAAACGCACCATACTGATCACAGTATGATCCGTATTTTTGACTCAGCCCTTGACAGACTAACTCTGCTAAACGCTTAGAAGCTCCCATTATATTGGTAGGCCTGACTGCTTTATCAGTAGAAATAAGTACAAAGGTATCGACCTTTGCTTGTATAGCCGCACGCGCACAGTGATAAGTGCCTTTGCTATTATTAATAACGCCTTCAAAAGGGTTATGCTCTACGATGGGAACGTGTTTGTATGCCGCAGCATGATAAACCGTCTGTATCTGATAAGCGTTAAATACACGCAACAAGGTATCTTCATTAGTCACGTTACCAATAATGGCAACGACTTCAATATTTTCATAATCCTTGTTATTTGCCTTCGTCGCGGTCAGCTCTTGATCTATAGTATAAAGCGCGTATTCAGAGAGTTCATATAGCACTATGCATTTGGGCTTGTTTTTAATAATTTGACGACACAACTCACTACCTATAGAGCCGCCAGCGCCAGTAACCAGTACACTTTTACCCATTATATTACGCTGTAAAAGCTCAATATCTGGCTCAACCGTTTGCCGATTCAGTACGTCTAAGATATCGACTCTGCGCATACTACTAACCGTTACTTTTTCCTCAGCGATCTCTTCCAAACTAGGCAACTCTTTAATTTTAATAGAAATACCTTCCAGTTTATCGATAATCTGGCGTTTGCGCGCACGACTAATTGAAGGAATCGCTAAAAACACTTGAGCTACATCTAATTTACCCACTAATCTAATTAAATCAGATGCGGCATGGATTTTTTATCGAGTAAGTAAGCGCCTGTTAGCTGTGGATCGTCGTCAACATAAGCCACTACATTATATTTATGAGAGTTCTTTAAGCCTTCTGATAGCTCTCGACCGGCCTCTCCTGCACCATAAATAATCACATTATCATAATCATTATCGTCTATATCACGCTTTTGATTTTTTCCCTGTGCGCGAGTCAATAACTCACGGATAGTCAGTCTGCTATTCCACAACCATATAAAGAATAGAAATAAAAATATAATAGGTACAGAGCGTGGCATATATGGAAAGACATCAAAAGAGATAATGACTTCATATAAGACAATCAGCAAAAAAAATAACTGCGAAACATTTGCCATGACGGCATCAAAGAAACCTCTAGCCACACCTTTATAAAACCCTATTGCATATAACCCTATGATAGGGATAATGGCATAACAGCATAGTGCCAATAGGCCGATATGGTTACCAAGATAACCATGCCGTAATGATAAGGCCAGAAATAAACAAATCAAAGACAATACAAGATCTGTACTAAGCAAAACGGCACGCTTAACACTACGAGGTAACGACAACAAGTATTCAGCTATACGTTGTAACCAACCATTTTTACTGTTCAATGATTGGCACATATTTTTTGGTTCTGACTTTATGAACATAACACACAACTACTTAAAGGGGATTAATTTAGGTAAGAACTCTAAACAGCTAATCATTTATTATTACCATAAGCATAACTATAGTGGTAACTATATTTACTCATAAGACCTTGTTGTACATCGTTGAGAATGATACCGTCGACCTTTATATTGGCCTTATTCATCTGATTAACAGCATAAACCAACTGTCCTTCTATCGAGTCATCGTATCTTGTGACCATTAACACTTTATCAGCATGCTGTGCTAATATCATGGCGTCAGCAGCAGCCAATATTGGCGGTGAGTCCATAATAATATAATCATAATGCGGGTTTAATTCTATCATTAAATGATCAAAACTGCCATTAGCCAATAATGAGGCGGGATTACGTGGATGCAGACCTCTTGGCATAAAGTCAATATTATCTACACCTGTAGGATGAATAAAGCTTGCTAGATAATCAGGCTCATTGACTTTATTCACTGTTGAGACTTGTAATTTGTTATTTGATAAATGAGTTGTATCTTGTGATAAATAATCTGCCAAACCATTATCTTGACTCACACTAAAGGTTTTGTGTAACTCACCCAAGCGCATATCAGCATCCATAACAAGCACCTTTTTATCCAACTGGGCAAATACTTCAGTTAAATTAGAAGAGATAAAAGACTTACCCACACCCGGGCTTTCACCCGTAATGAGGATAACTTTGGCACGCTGACCTGCGCGCCCTTGTACCGGCATACCAAACATCAAATTTGTTCTTAAGCTTTTAATGGCCTCGTAGCTCAGACTATTACTATCCACGTAAGCCAATAACCTATTAGGGGCTTTCTTATTTTTTCTCAGTCTTGTTAGGAGCGGAGATCGTGGGATAGTCGCTACTACAGGAACGCCTGTTTTGGCTTCAATACGCTCAGGATCTTTAACGACATTTCTTAGCATATTTTTAAGCAGTACTAGCATCGTGCCGAGCATACCTCCCAACAACATGGCTAGTATCATAATTTGTAATTTTTTCGGTGCAATCGCTCGATAAGTACTAATAGGTAAATCAATAATACGTGCGAAACCAATCTGACCGGCTTTAACAATTTTTAGCTGCTCATAATTTTTGAGTAGAGTTAAATAAATCTCTCGATTGATCGTACTATCAGCGGATAGCTGCAAAAACTCTCTTTGTATCTCAGGTAAACCAGCAATCGTATTGTCTATCTCATTTTTTCTATCATTAAGTACTGCCAGTTGCTCATTGATTTGGAGGACCAATGGGTGTTCTTCAGTATAATAAGTGGTTAAATCCGCTTTTTGAGTTTTAACTCATTAAGCTGAGCATCGATTTGAGAGTTTTCTGTCAATAACAGCTCTGCCTCTTTACTCACATCAATTGTGCCATACTTCTTCCGGAACTCATTGAATATGGCTTCAGAGTCTTCCAGTTTCTTCTTTAGTGCTGGAATCTGAGTTTCCATAAAACTAATCGTTTTAGTGGTCTCTTCAGAGCCACGAGACTGGTTTTGATCGATATAAGACAAGACGATCTGTTTTAATACCAAGCTAGTTTGCTGCTGATTGGCACCCGTCATAGACAGCTGAATAATCCCAGTTTGTTTGCCTTTTTCCACCACGGATAAGGCACTATTAATCTGCTCAGTGGTTATCTGAAGCGATTGCTTAGTGATATTAACCGAATATCCCTCGACTGGCAGATCGTCAACGGTTATTTGAATCTGACCATCCGTCCCTCTGAATTGATGTGCTTGACCAATTTGACCTTTGAAATCATCAAAGCCATTGCTTAGCACAAACCCTGTTTCAGAGCGCGTCAAGGTAAATGGTTGATTTAGATACTCTTGCGAAACATTAAACTGACTAATTTGTACTTCACCATCCTCAGTTTTAAGAGACACGCCTTCCGGTTTATTAATCTGAGTATCAATACTATTGCTTTTTATTCTATCTAGAGCGCCAATATTTGGATCTGAAAGCTGAATACGTAAATGTAGCAAGTTAACAACTGGTTCTAAAATCATGCGCGATCTTATCAACTCAGCCTCTGCTTGAGCTTTACTGGCTTCTGAACCGATTAGCTCAGAGATGTCTGCACCTAGGGCAGCAACCCCTTAGAGTTCTCTTCAATTTGAATAAGCGCATCTGATTTAAAGGTAGGATTAACATATCTACTATATAAGATCCCTATTACCAAACCTAACACTGCAAAAAGCAAAATTATTTTCCAGCCACGCAAAATAGCAAATAGCAGCGCCATCAAATCAATTTCGTCATTATCTTCTTTAGAAGCTGAGTTTGATACATTTTTTGAATCTGTATTCATAACGGTATGTTCATCACTTAAAGTTAATCGTTTAATAATAGCTATTTAGCTAACTTTATCTGCCCATTGCTCAAGGCTGTCGACAATGTCTTGATGTGCAGTTTCAAAAGCACTCATGTCGTGCTTATAAGGATCAGCAATGTCTTTATTCATCCAATGACCAAGCTTAAAGGTTTTACCACGGCAAAACGGCCACCGCTCTTCAATCCATTTAGTCTGACCGTCTGACATGGTAAAGATAAGATCAGCCTGTTTAGCCAAATCCTCATCGATTTGTTTCGCCACATGATTAGTGATATCAATCTGCTGCGCTATCATGATCTCTAACGCAGCAGGGTCTGCAGGGTGACCGACTAACGCGCCAACACCTGCAGAGTCAATATTTTTATGAGGATAGCGTTGCTTTAACAATGCTTCTGCCATGGGACTGCGGCAGATATTACCCACACAAACCACTAAAATATTATCAAATGCCATAACAACTATTACCTATAATCCTGAAAGGATACTAACTGCAGACGTTGAAGGTAGTATCGCACTAATTACACGATTCCAACGCGTCAAGCCAGTTGGATCAACATAAACGATATCATTAGGCTGCATATCAAAACGATTGGCAAGCGCAAAACTAGTCAGGTTCTGCATATCCACATAGTAAATATCCGTCGCTCGCGTATTTAGATTATCACGGACCACATATATTTTGGCAGCATTGGCCGTACTAGAGTTAAGCCCCTTAGACTCGCCTAATACCTGTGCCAGGCTAATACCTTGTTCTAGAATAGGGACAGGCTCTACTTGCCCAAACTCACCTAATACATATACCTTATTACGATCTTGGCTATTGACGTGAATAGAGTCACTATCTTGCAGATAGATCTGATTAGCAGAGGCACCCATTTGTCTGAGCGACTGTAGACCAATATTGTAACTCGTACCATTGCGATTCAGAACCACGTTATTTGAGTCACCTGTTGGAGTAGCCCCGCCCGCCATAGAGATAGCGCCATATAATGAAACTGGCACATCGGCAATTGCAAACTCACCTGGTTGTTTTACCTCACCATCAATAAAAAACTTATTACCACGATAGTTAACAATCTTCACCTGAGGATCTGAGTATTTCAGATAGCGCTTTAGCTGACTTTGTAAGTTTGCAGTAAACTGCGGCACACTCATACCACTGGCCTTGATACGCCCGATTAACGGGAACTGTACGAAGCCCTGCTGATCGACTGGGAAACCTAAAGCATATGGGTTTGCAGTATTACTACTGTTCGTTAATGGTGGGGCGATTTCTGGATAACCGACAAGAGTGATGCCTAAGATATCCCCTTTGGTAATACGATATTCTACTTGACCAGAGTTTCTGATTAAACGTGCTAAGTCATTACTAGGAACAAAGGCCTTTTTCGCTGGCAGAGTTGCTAGATTAAGAGGTTGAACATTGAACTGTATACCGTTAGAGGCAACAAATGTTCCACTAGGTGGCAAACTACCAGATTGAAGACCTGAGTTAATGGTCGTCGTAGCACATCCAGTCGACCACAACATCATAAGTATCAAACTTGAGGCACTCAACAATTTAAGAGACTGTCGCATCATATAAACCTTTCAAATCATAGCAACATATCGCGATAAGCAGTAGCTATTAAAAATAATCGTTATGCAAAAAAATGGGCTTCTTTTTGTATAAAGCTTTGTGCAAAAAGAAGCCCATTTTCTGAGAAACCTATTCTAGCATAATTATACGCATCCTATACTCTATTTACAATTAGAGTCAAAGTGTTAATGCTTTAACTTTAACTCTAATTCTTATATCATTATTATTTGTTTAGTTAAAATTAACTGGATGATAAGAATCTTAAGCTCGCAGATGAACTCTAAGAGATTGTTGCTCTATTTTTGAGTCTTCGGCATAGAAATTAACAGTTTCTTTATTCTTATCTGACAGCAGAAAATCCAAAAACATAATATATTAAATACTTAAAAAGCCTCACCATTCATAATACGAGCAGTGAAGCTTTTTTATTTTTAAATCTATTCTTTTGACGTTAGATCACTTTACTAACTTATCTTACTCACTATTCAGCATCATCCAACAGTTTATTAAGCTCGTCCACCATTGGATCGTCAATGATACTGCCTTCTACATAGCTGATTATCTCATCTACAGTCGTCAGATCCATTTCACGAATACCTAAACTGGCCAATTGCGCATTAATAGACTCTAAATTGTCGTTGTCTTCAGCGTCATCTAATAAATCCTCTTCAAATCTACCTCTGACAAACCAATACATTTTTTCTAGTACAGTTTCCTTTTGGTCAGAGTAGAATAACCATCGCCATAAATAAATAAATTAAAATGATAAGGTATTTCTACATCATTGATGAAAAATGTACGTTGGCACTCTAATGTATAGGCTTGAATCTCTTCACTCTCAGCGCTTTCATCACTTTTGTTGTCTTCATCATATTCAATCGCCTCTTCTATCAACTCACCTAATATCTGATAGTCGCCGACTTTAATTTTGTGATTATAAATAATAGCAGAGTGTGCAATTGCATCGAAAATAATTGCACTGACATCTAAGGTATGGTTGTCGATATCATAGAATGCTTTTAACGCTGGCAAAAACTCGGTCAGCTCTTCTTCTGGCACTTGAATGAGAAACTGCTGCTCGTATATTTTAATCATATCTTCAGGAGCATAGGTATTAGCAGTATTAGTCTCGTTTCTACCTGTTGGCTGCAAAGGTAAAAAATTATACGGGTTATGTTTGGTCATTCAGAACTGCCTTTTACTTAAGTTGAATTTATTAAATGTCTGTGTTGCTCAATCTCTAAGAGCCTTTGAACGCGCTACTATTTTTTTAGTGCCGTAAGACTTTAGGATTTATGGGCGTATTGTCTCTTATTCAGACAATTTTAGATAGACAGTTATAAATATACAAGTTCAATCACTCTACTTTAGACAGGCAGTCAGAATAATACAGACTAAAAAGACGATGCTAGCCAGCAGCGGCTTGATATCGCCTTCAAGGATTAATTCAACTTTCACTTTTCTCTAAGACTACTTACATACTAATTCACTTGCTGCCACCCTGATGTTGCACAATGTTCATCTTGATGTGCAAATAAAGGGTGGGCTTTGGCTTCATGTAAACTCAGCACAGGGGTCACACAGACATCTTTTGCTGCAAATACACGTTGCCAATGCTCAAGCGTTTGACTGGCGAATTTTCCCGCGATTGTGTTGGTCGCGGCTTCACTCTCAGGTCTATTGGGCATGATACCAAGCTGCCAGTGTATTGCTTTAAGCGCTGGCAACTCCAATACCTCACATAGCCCTTGCCAAAATTTCAACTCCAAGGAACCAACCGCCATATGCCGCTTATCAGCGGTTTGGTACAATCGATAGCATGGCAATGCACCGCCTAAAAAGTCATGCTGCGGCAGTAGAGTGTCGTTTAAGCCATTTCCTGAAAGGCTATTAATCAGTTTGCCTGTGACCTTTGGCATGACCATATGATTGTACAAACTGTGCGTCATGCTAATAGCAATGTGTCGTCCCCTGCCCGTACGCTGCGCGGCAAATACGGCAGCCAACAGTGCTATCACTGCTGTATCACTACCACCTGCCAAATCTGCAAACTGAATATTGGGCATGGCCTGCTCACCCTGCGCTGTCCTTAGCTGATCTAGTACACCGCTCATAGCCATAAAATTGATATCATGACCTGCCTTATTGGCCCAGTCATGATTCACTTGAGAGCTGTTTTTTGAATCAGCATCTTCTAAATAAGTACCTTCTTTTGTGTAATTGCCTGCTACGCCATAGCCAGTGATTGACACTATTACTAGCTTTGGATTGATGGCATGCAAGGTCTTAGCATCTAGCCCCATTTCTGCCAAGACACCTGGGCGAAAGCTATCTAGCATCACATCAGCTTCTTTAAGATGTGCTTTTATAGCTTCAATCTCTTTGGGATCATGAAAATCATATTTTTCGGTCGTCTTACCGTGGTTTAGAGCTGCGAATAGCTCACCAAACACCCGAGCAGGATCACCTTGTTTGGGTTCGATTTTAAGGACGTCCGCGCCCAAATCTGCTAGCAAACGCGTAGCAAATGGCCCAGGTAGATTACGAGTCAGATCGATCACTCGTAACCCTTGTAGACAGTCCGCCATTTGATCATGATTTGATACATGCATGTCAGTCATCGGAGAACGCCTCGCCTTTGGCTGCCATATCTAACAAGATTTGAGCAGGCTCAAAACGCTCGCCATATTTCGCAGCCAGCTCACGGCTACGCTCAACAAATGCACTCACGCCCATCGCATTGATAAACTGTAGCGTACCACCGTACTGCGGAGCAAATCCCCAGCCAAAGATAGACCCTATATTTGTATCGGCGACCGAGCGCACGACGTTTTCTTCATAGCACCTCGCAGACTCATTGGCTTGAATAAACATCAAGCGATCAACTAAATCCTGCTGTGAGGGTTGCTCTGACTGTGGTGGATATAAGTTGATAAGCTCAGGCCATAAATACTTATTACCGTTTTCTGGATAATCATAAAACCCTTTGCCATTTTTTTGCCTTCGCGCCCATGCTCATTGACCAGCGTCTTTAGTATCTCGTAAGAAGGGCGCACAGTGACAGATTTGCCTTCGGCTGCCATATCCGCCTGCTGTTGCTCGCTGACATGCAATGCGAGACTCAATGACACTTCATCTTGCAATGCTAAGGGCGACATAGGCATGCCCGTTTTTAGTCCAGCGACTTCGATACTACGCGGATGAACACCTTCGCCCAGCATCGCGATGCCCTCTGATACATAAGTGCCAAATACCCGTGAGGTATAAAAACCATGACTGTCATTGACAACGATAGGCGTCTTGCCTATTTGGAGCACATAATCGAACGCTTTGGCGAGCGTTGCATCATCGGTTCGCTCACCTACTATAATCTCAATGAGCGGCATCTTATCTACTGGAGAGAAAAAGTGCAGACCGATGAATTGGTGTGGACGAGTGCTGGCTTTTGCCAGTCCTGTAATAGGTAACGTAGAGGTATTAGACGCATAAATAGCCGTGCTTGGAATCACCGCCTCACTCTGCTGGGTACATTTGGCTTTGATTTCTCGGTTTTCAAATACCGCTTCGATGATGAGATCACAATCAGCCAAATCATCATAAGAAACAGTTGGTGTAATACGTGTTAAGAGCGCTTGTTTTTTCTCTTCGGTAGCACGCTGTCGGCTGATGGCTTTATCCAAAATATTGGTAGAGTACGCTTTGCCTTTTTCAGCATTGGCAATATCTGTGTCCAATAGCACGACATTTATACCGGCTTTGGCAGTGACATAAGCGATGCCTGCACCCATCATGCCAGCGCCTAAGATACCGACTTTTTTAGTGGTTGTGCGTTCAAACTCTTGAGGGCGAGACTGACCTTTTTGATATTGTTGAGCTGCGTCCATAAGGTGTTGATCATGTTTTTTGATTCAGAGGACAGCACACAAGCGGCAAAATAACGCGACTCAATTTCAAGTCCCGTATCGATATCTACCAAGCAACCCTCAAACACACAAGACATAATGTGAGTAATCGCTGGATAGTTGCCGTGTGACTTTTGGTTGGCCATGGCTGGTGCGATGGAGAATATAGGCACTATCTTTGGATGCTTGCTATCACCGCCAGGGATTTTAAAGCCTTTCTTATCCCATGGCTGCTGCACGCTTGGATTGTTTTTAATCCAGTTTTTAGCCTGCTTCAGCATGTCTGCTTGATCGGTGGCTGTCGCATCAATGAGACCGATTTCTTTTGCCGCAGCGACACGTAATTCTTTGCCTTGCGTCATGAGCTCCAGTGCCATTTGAATACCGACCAATCGCGGTAAGCGCTGAGTACCGCCGCCACCAGGTAGCAAGCCTAATTTTACCTCAGGCAAACCAAGCTTGGTCTTCGGCGTGTCAATGACAATACGATAATGACAGGCAAGCGCCAGCTCTAAACCGCCGCCCAGCGCCGTTCCTGTCATAGCAGCGACGACAGGTTTACCTGATGTTTCAAGCTTACGCAAACTACCTTTAATTCTTCAGTCAGTGCAAATGCTTGCTCGGCTGTCTTTATCTGGTTCAATTGATCGATATCTGCGCCAACCACAAAGGTTTCTTTGGCCGATGTAAGAATTAAGCCTGTGACTGCGTCATCATTGATGAAACTATCAACTATCGTGGCGAACGACTCTGTAAAGCCATCACCGATGACATTCATTTTGCGTTTGCTTTGGTCAATCGTGACCGTGACGATACCATCGTCATCACGTTGGGCAGAGAAGTTATCTAGTGCGTTAATGGCTGTTACGCCATCTGCTGTCTGGTTATTTGTCATCATTTTTATCCCTTAAATGATTCTTTGTATATTGCGTTTTAGTCTAATTGGTTTTCAGTCTATTTTAGAGAAAAGTTAAACACGCTCGATAATGGTGGCAATACCCATACCACCACCCACACATAGCGTAATCATAGCGGTCTTTAGGTCGCGTCGTTCTAACTCGTCAAGGACTGTCGTCATCAGCATCGCGCCAGTTGCGCCAAGCGGATGACCCATAGCGATTGCACCACCGTTGACGTTGACGATATCAAGCGAGATGCCAAAATCATCAGCGGTATTCATCGGCACAGCAGCGAAGGCTTCGTTAATTTCCCAAAGGTCTATATCAGAAGCTTGCATGCCCGCTTTATCGAGGGCCTTTTGGCAAGCTGGTGTCGGGCCTGTCAGCATGATAGCAGGCTCTGAGCCAATAACTGAGGCCATCGTGATTTTGGCGCGTGGTTTTAGACCTGCTTTTTGACCAGCTGCCGCGTTACCGACTAAACAAATCGCCGCTCCATCAACGATACCTGAAGAGTTACCCGCATGGTGTACGTGATTCACGGTTTCTATCGTGGTGTATCTGTCCAAGATAACGCTATCAAAGCCCATTTTTCCCGGCATAATAAAAGAAGGTTTTAGCCCAGCTAAGGTCTCAACGTTGGTATCAGGGCGGATGGTTTCATCTTTATCCAACAGCATCATACCGTTGAGGTCGGTTACAGGGACGACAGACTTATCGTAATAGCCCTTCTCCCACGCATGTGCAGCGCGGCGATGCGACTCGGTGGCAAAGGCATCGACATCACTACGACTAAAGCCTTTTAGCGTTGCGATGGTATCTGCACCCACACCTTGTGGCACAAAGTGCGTGGCTTCATTGACGCGCGGATCCATGTACCAAGCACCACCATCTGAGCCCATCGGCACACGGCTCATAGACTCAACACCGCCTGCCACGACCATGTCTTCCATACCTGACATGACTTTGGCCGCTGCTAGGTTGATAGACTCCAGACCAGAGGCACAAAAGCGCGACAAGGTAAGACCTGCCACACTTTGCGCCCAGCCAGCATCAATAGCAGCAATGCGAGCAATATCAGAGCCTTGCTCACCCACTGGCGTCACGCAGCCAAGCACCACATCGTCGACCAAACTGGTATCTAAGTTGTGGCGCTGTTGCATCTCTTTTAATAAGGTGCGTGTAAGCCAAATCGATGATGCCTGATACAACGAACCGTCCTTTTTTCCTTTGCCCCGTGGCGTGCGGATCGCATCATAAATATAAGCAGTCTCAGTCATAAAAGTCCTTTTTTTATTTTTAAATAAACAATCGTTTCAATCAATAAGTAACACGTCTACATAAAGCGTGAAGCCAGTTCCTTCATAATCTCATTGGTACCGCCATAGATTTTTTGCACGCGCGCATCAGCATATAAACGTGCGATAGGATATTCTGTCATATAGCCATAGCCACCAAACAGCTGCACGCATTCGTCGATGACTTCGCACTGTTTTTCGGTAACCCAGTATTTGATTAATGAGGCATGCGGTACTGATAATTTACCCTCAAGCATCGCATCTACTGCCGCATCACACATGGTACTGGCAGCAAGATAATCGGCATAGCATTCCGCCATCTTAAAGCGCGTATTTTGAAACTTCCAAATAGGTTTGCCAAAGGCTTCGCGCCCTTTTACGTAATCTAAGGTTAAGTTGATCGCTAACTTCATTGAACCGACCCCTGATAGCGCAATGATTAAACGCTCACGCGGCAACTCCTGCATCATCTGGATAAAGCCCATACCTTCTACCGTGCCCAATAGGTTGGTTTGTGGTACACGGACATTGCTAAAGAAGAGCTCTGAGGTATCTTGAGAGGTCAGACCAATTTTATCGAGATTGCGTCCGCGCTCAAACCCTTCTACTTTGTCCGTTTCTACGATGATAAGTGAGACGCCTTGTGCGCCTTTTTCACGGTCTGTTTTGCATGCTAACAAGATAAGATTGGCGTGCTGACCATTGGTGATAAAAGTCTTAGAGCCATTAATAATGTAGTCATCACCGTCTTTTACTGCATAGGTTTTGATGTTTTGTAGGTCGGAGCCAGTGCCAGGCTCGGTCATGGCGATAGCACCAATATATTCGCCCGTTGCCATTTTGGGTAGCCACGCTTGTTTTTGCTCTTCAGTACCGTGGTCTAAAATATAAGGCGCGACAATGCCTGAATGCACCATACCGCCAAATCCCGATTGATTGGCTTCGGTCTGTGCGTAGATAAGCGCCGCTTCATGACCGAAGTCGCCGCCGCCGCCGCCATATGCAGCTGGTATCGCCGCACACAAAAACCCCATCTCGCCCGCCTCTTCCCACGCAGCACGATCGATCATGCCGTTTTTGCGCCACTGCTCATCTTTAGAATCCCAAGATTGAAACATTTTCAAGGCGCTGTCATACACCATCTGATGTTCTTCGGTCATCCAGTTTGGGGTGAATTTTTCGATACTCATGATGTCTATCCTTGACAATATTGTATGAATAACAGCTATATCTAAGTCCTTCTTAGAAGTTATGGTAATATATATTACCTTTATAGATATGCGATAAATTCTTTGTATTTATTAACATACGAGTCTTATACTAGGCTATGAAAAACCACTTCGCAATCCACTAGGTAAAAATGGTAATTCAAATTACTCATTAATTTAATGATGAGAATTAGTCAGCAATTTATTCAATTGGTAGGACATATTAAATAGCCAATACTTTAAGAAGCGATAAATATGAAAACCTTTAATCAGTCAGATAGCCTCACGCAAACTCGATCTCTAGCGCCCTTATCCGATATGCGGCCCGCAACTTTGGATAAAATTGAGCAAGCCGTTCGTAAGGTCTTTGCAGGATTTGATGCTAATGAGGTAACGATGGCGCAGATTGCAAAGTCTGCAAACGTCTCTTTGCAAACGCTCTACAAGTACTTCGGGGACAAGCAAACGCTGTTTTATACCATTATGGATATTGTGCTTGGCAGATTGGCCGCTAGAATTATGGATCATCTGCAAGGGATTGATAGCGTACAAGATCGTCTACGTAAGACGCTGTGGGTCTGCTTTGATTTTGTCGACTCGCATCCAGATGCGGTGATGGTGCTATCTTCTGTCTCAGCCTCGCGGATACGTAATATCGCAATCTATGAAAACAAAGAGCTAATTGGCGCGTTTTTAGCGGTATTAGAAGATGGACAAAATCGTGGGGTGCTCAATGACACTGTCCCACTGCACATACTCTTCGATGTGTTTATGGGCTTTATCAGTCGCCTTGGTTTAATGCATACCATTCGCCAAACGGAAACACCGTTAAATGCAGAGTTTGACGCGCTATTTGCGATTTTATGGCGCGCCATCTCTAAACCTGAAGCTTAAAATGAATTTTATAAAACTGATATTTAGCAGTGTTCGACTCTTACAAGAAAACATAACGTAAAACCCAAAAAGCCCCACGATAAAGTGAGGCTTTTTTATATTTTTTTAGTCAATTTGATTATTCAATCAATGCAATTAACAGCTTGTGCTGTTTATACGCTCAAAGCTTTTTAGATACTGCTAGATTTTGGCAATCCATACTCTGCATGGTCGACCACATGGTTGTTTTGTTCAATAGTCAGTCGATAGCCTTTGATAATACCGTCGTATGGCAAACTGCCTTCATACTGCTGATAATGCTCGCAGATGCTGTCTTGAATCACTGATTTACGTACAGCATCGTCTAATTTGGCAAAGCCGCTAGGCAAATGTACTTGCGCAAAACGTGAAGCCGCGCCACGAGACATCCAATTATCAGCACTCGTAAATGTAAAATCTACTTCCGCTCTTAAGCTATATATGGGTAACGTATTAGAATAATTTGCCAAGTCATATTTAATCTGCGCAATATCTTCTGCAAATGGCTGATACGGTATCTCAAGCACAGCAAACAATTTTGCCAAAAACTCATCAGCGGTAAAGTATTTATCCATATAGCTACCATCAAGCCCAAGGAATTTGCTCGACAGTACATGGCGCAGGCGGTCATAGGCAGGTATGGTATGTTTAAGAGGATAGCCCATTTGCTTGACGATATCTTGCGGACGCAGCTCAAGCGACTCTATTTGATTGATAATATATTGCGCTAGAGAATGGCGTGGGTGATAACGACGGGTATATTTAGATGGGTTAGCAATGTGGCTCATGATATTGAACACCTTAGACTCCTGTAACTCCGACGAAAAAGTATGATATACGCCCAAATAGGCAAAAAATCAGGCACAAATGAGGTTGTCGGAGTACAGGCTCATGCGCTTTACCAGAGTTGTTTTATATCGTGCTGGAAGTTGCAAGGTTTGTCACGCCGCCATTAGACTATTGTCATGGTCGGCGATAACAAAACTGTTAAACCCACGATAGTTCGTTCAACGATGATAGCACATCAGATGACAAAAAATAAATACCGATATTTGTGACCGTTTGTGAATAATTCTTTTTCACTTTGCGTATTCAATCTTAGACGTTTCGATGCACCATTTGTTCATGTATTAAAAAGAGGTTCAATATCGAAACTTTAATGTTGAAGTATTAAAAATTAACACAATTGACGCTTAACGATTGACGTCAACGACTATTCGACCACGAACTTTACCATCCAACAATTCACTTGCTGTCGGAATGACTTCGCTTAGACCAATCTCTCTGGTGATTGCATCTAATTGCGTCATATCCAAGCTTGTGCTCAAACGCTGCCATGCTTCTACACGCTCATCATAAGGTCGCGTCACGCTATTAATACCAAGCAAACTGACACCGCGTAAAATAAATGGCGCAACAGTAGCAGGGAAATCCATGCCTTGAGCCAGTCCACAAGTAGCGACTAAACCATCCTCACAGGTACTGGCACAAACGTTGGCCAGTGTATGACTACCAACAGAATCAATTGCGGCTGCCCATCTCTCTTTTCCAAGTGTGCGTCCCGGACTACTTAATTCAGCACGGTCTATGATCGTCGTTGCACCAAGGCTCTTTAAGTATTCGGCTTCTTCCAGACGTCCCGTAGAGGCAGTTACAGAGTAACCTTGGTTTGCCAAAAGTGCGATGGCAAAGCTACCAACACCGCCATTAGCACCAGTCACCAATACTTCGCCATGCTCTGGTGTGAGTCCATGACGCTCTAATGCGATTAAGCAAAGCATTGCGGTATATCCTGCTGTACCTATCGCCATTGCTTGACGTTCAGTCATCGATTCAGGGAGCGGGATAAGCCAGTCACCGTTTAATCGCGCTTTTTGTGATAAACCGCCCCAATACGTCTCACCCACGCTCCAACCGTTTAACAACACTTTGTCGCCAGCTTTGTAGCGGGGATGGCTGCTTGTTTCGACGGTGCCCGCTAGATCAATCCCTGGAACCATGGGGAATGTGCGTACCACAGGACTACGGCCAGTAATGGCTAATCCGTCCTTGTAATTAAGCGTGCTAAATGCCACACGAACCGTGACATCCCCTTCTGGCAATTGCGTATCCTGTATCTCAGTCAGATTAGACTGATAAACATCATCATTTTTTTCAATTAATATTGCATTAAACATAGTAGCTCCTATTTAGACCAATCGTCTATAAATGAGTAAAAAATAATTTAGACCGGTCGTCTAAAAATATATATAAAAAATTACTTCTGTATTCCTGCTACAAAACCTCGGAAAAAAGTATCTAATGGACCAACATCTTGCACCAACTTAGCACGCAAAACCGCACCTTCCCAACCAATCCAAAAAAAGCAGCAAGCTCATCACAATCACTATCAGAAGGTATTTGTCCTTGTTGTACTGCCAGACGCAAGCAAGCCGCTAAACGTTTTTGCCAATCAAGTAATATACCTTCTAACTCACAGCGAAAACTCTCAGGCAACACGACAATCTCTTGACCCAAGTTACCTACCAAACAGCCGCGTCGAAATTCATGCTTAATCATTCCTGACTTAGCATCTTCAACAAAGTCACTAATACGCTGTATGGGAGATACTTGCTCATTCAGAAAACAATGATCTAGCTTTCGAGCAAAATACAACGCGTACTGCCGCAACACTTCCTGTCCAAATGCTTCTTTGTTTTTGAAATAATTGTAGAAAGAACCTTTAGGCACGTTGATGCGTTTGAGTATGACATCGATACCAGTGGTCGCAAAGCCTTGCTCTGTCAACATCTCCATCCCAGATCTCAAAAGAGCCTCACGGGTATCCGTAAACTCGCGTTCAACATTGGGTGGACGCCCTCGACGGGCTTTTGGCTTAGTAATTGTCATTCGTAGATATTATGACCGATCGTCTTTAATGTCAATCAATTATTTTAAGCGGTTTATTTATCCATCAGTTGCTCTGTTTTTTGACTGTACTCGCTATCAGTCTTCACCATGATATGTTGCCTCATCCATCCAAACGATGGGATCTTCGCACAGATGAGTTACGTGATACTAAATATCACTACTACGAGCGATACGGTGATGACCACCTTCAAAGTAATCAACGTTCCAGCTATCAGGCAGATTCACTAAGGTTCGTCTAGCCACTGCCATATCAAGACTTTCATCATCGACTTCTACCATCACCCGCACCATCTCGGTATTAGTCGTTGGAAAAGATAGCTTCATATCAACTACGTCAGGGATACTGTCCGCCAATACCTCATTTGGATAGATACAAGGCGCAATCAACAGCGCGCGCAAGTTATACTTATGGGCAAAATGATTGGCAAACCAGCCGCCAAGCGAATGCCCTGCCAACACTACTCGAGGATACTGTATCATTTTCTCACGAATCAAAGCATCATAAATCTCAAATATTTCTGCAAAACTCTCTCGATAATTGACCGTTTGACAGTATTTTGGCTCACGTGTGATACACGTATATTTACTGGTCTCATTGCTTGAATCAAGACCATGAAAAAACAGTAAAAACGTATCGTTGTTTTCAATAGGACACATCATAAGGTTCTCCTTGTTTAATTATTATTTAGGCTTATTCTTGATAATTTGGCTTATAAATTAAACTGGTTTTTGGCTAGCAACCTGCGCTTGATACAGGCTCAAAAGCTCCTCACAAGCCTGCATTGAGGTATTTTTTGCAAAACCTTCGTTAAACCAAAAATCATAAACCGCATGGACAATAGCTTTCACCGCTTCTGCATTTTCTGGCTTTTGTGCTGTTAGTTTCATCGCAATGTCTTGCGCCTGTATATCCGACTCGCTATAAGGCGCGCTCCAGCCCACGCCATAACGATAAAGCACATCATTGATTGCCAATATGAATATAGCATTTGATATGCCAAATGAACCGACAAGCCT
The DNA here is from genome assembly GCF_048631835.1 of Psychrobacter sp. ER1. Taxonomy (NCBI): domain Bacteria; kingdom Pseudomonadati; phylum Pseudomonadota; class Gammaproteobacteria; order Moraxellales; family Moraxellaceae; genus Psychrobacter; species Psychrobacter sp. ER1. The sequence goes on from NZ_CP184640.1 coordinate 2,034,918, forward strand.
GTCAAGCATTGCACAGCGCTCTTCATAAATACTGACCTCTATCGGCATATCAGCCTGCTCAGACAGACAGTCACAACTCACCATATGCGAGGGTTTATTAAAATCATCCCATAGCAATGGATAAGTTCCGCGAATTCCGCCTTTTTCCACTACATTAAATTGCCAAATCGCATAATGAGTATCTGGCCCCTTATAAGGCACATGTACAAACCATTGCATCATCGCATCACTGTCGTACATGATATGAGTACTACCAATCCGCACACCCTGCTTAGGTAATACATCTTGATACACACTATCCATGTCATCACTATAGAGCGTCACTTTGCGTAAGTTTTCATCACTGCTATCGCCCAACTTCGCTCTGGCTTCAGTTATATTTCGATAGGGTTTAAAAGGCGCTACCCATCTAAGCGTCTCATTAGTATTGTTCACGAAGTAAATATCATCTTCATAACTGTCTACAGAAACCGTTTCGAGGTAAAACAATGGCTGTTTTCGTATTCGGCCTTTCTCATCATTTGCCAGTGCCGTTATACCAGATAGCTTTGAGCCAACCGACCATTGCATATTGTCTAACCGTTTTTGCTCAAACTGATACGTTAATGTCGTCATCGTTATATCCTTATTGTTTTGATTTTGGTTGTTTAGCTGCAGTTTTTCGTTGTTGTTATATTCTGGATGCTGATTTCAAGCCAGCCGAGCCTATTCGCCATTGTTTAAATGACGTCATTATCTATAAAGTTAAGTAAATTAATCGACTTGGTAAGGTGGTAGTTTTTAATTCTGATAGACTTTTTAGACACAGTTTTTCGCTGTTACATTGCTTATATTTTTGCAATGTTAACGAGCTTTTTCTGCTAAGTTTTTTGTTTATTAATAAATATGGTTTTTGAGTTTGTAAAGGCGCAGCAGTTTAGGATTAAACGTAAATAACATTGCTGAAAAAACATTGCTAAGATAGCGTTTAAGACTCAGTTAAGAAGTGAAGCGTTGCGCTCCGAGGGTTAACTGGTTTTTATCTCATGTTACTTTGCCTGACCTAATAACTATAGTATAAGCTCACATAAAAATAAAGCTGTTTAAAACTTTCTACGACAATTGGTGTCGCTTCTTTTTAAATGAATTGTAGTTTAGTCATTAGCAAGTATCCCAACGCATTAAGTATAATTAGCGATAGTTTCATATTACTCAAGTATCTGCAATAAACGTCCAATTAACAATCCTTATCAAAAAACACCTTTTAAGATCAACGTGAGCTTGCTATCTTGCCGCGCAACCCTTGTATTCTAATTAAGCCTACCCCACTTTGACCTATCACACGTAGTATTTGCATCTGTATTGGATTTTATGACACATAACAATGAGGCTAGCTCAAACGCTCGCCGAACTCAGTATTTTCAAGTATTTTTGATGGGCGTTAGTGCCTTTATTATGAACACCACAGAATTTGTCCCTGTGGCGCTGTTGAGCGACATTGCCCAAGACTTCTCTATTACGACGGCAGAGACTGGCTGGATGTTGACACTCTATGCTTGGATTGTCGCAGCGATGTCATTACCACTAATGCTACTGACCAGTCGATTTGAACGCAAACGCTTGCTCTTGGGGCTTTTTGTAGTATTTATTGCCAGTCACGTACTTTCCGTATTTGCATGGAGCTTTGACGTGCTGCTCATTAGCCGAGTTGGGATTGCGTTATCGCATGCGATATTTTGGTCCATTACGGCCGCAATCGCGATACGTGTCGCACCTGAAGGCAAAAAGCCTTAGCGCTTAGCGTACTGGCGACGGGTACTTCATTAGCAATGGTACTGGGTGTGCCGCTAGGACGCTTAATTGGGCAATGGTTTGGCTGGCGGGCTACCTTTGGCGGTATTGGCGTCATTGCCATGATTGTATTTATTCTACAAGCGAGACTCTTACCGACGTTACCTAGTATGTTTGAAGGATCTTTTAGAAAGATTCCAGAACTCCTTAAAAACCCCTATTAGTCTGTTTGTACCTGCTTATTTTATTGGTCTTTACAGCCCACTACACGGCTTATTCTTATATAGAACCATTCATGCGCCAAGTCGGTAATATCAGTGAAAACGCTGCTACTTTTGTACTGTTGCTATTCGGTGCAGCAGGAATTGTAGGTAGTGTGATATTTAGTCGTTGGGGCGATCGGTTCAATACCAGATTGATGCTAATATCGACCATACTGATGCTCGTGTCTATGCTTGCGCTGTTGCTAGCAGTGACCTCTGTATGGGCGCTCAGCTTTATCGCCTTACTATGGGGCGCGGCGCTCATGCTACTAATTATCTCAATGCAAGCCAAAGTCATCATGGTCGATGTCAATGCGCAAGACATGCTGATGTCGATGTTCTCAGGTATTATTAATTTGGGGATTGGTACGGGTGCACTATTCGGTGGTTATGCCGTGACGCATCTTTCACTATCTAGCGTAGGATACACAGGTGCGGCTATCGCAGTTGTGGCATTACTCTTAATGCTATTTATGATCAAACGCTTTCCTGAGTTGAGTAAGCGACTTGGCTAGCTAATAAACTGATATTAGATAGTATCCAAAAAACAGCAGACAGTAAGTAACCGTCAGAAAATAACAAGCAGAATGCCAGCCATATAAATGGGCTGGCATTTTCTTTATGTGTGAATACAACGATATAGCCTACAAATCATTTCAAGGATTTCTTAGACACCGATTGAACGAACGTTCAGGTGCGGTTATACTAATTTTATTGGACATAAGTATACTTAGGCTATAAGTGTATTTAATAAAGGACTGATAGGGATTGAGCACAAAAGGATGAGTGTGAAATGGATACTATTCAAAACAAGGAAGTCATTACCTACAATTTAAATTTAGTGACGATATATATTGCGAATTTTCAACTTGTTGGAGATTCGTGATGGCTAATGGAATGACTCAACAAGACAGTCCAGATCAAGGAAATCAAGATAACACTGCGCCCCTTAGATTGGGTAAATTGCATTATGCTTGGATCGTTGCTGCGACAGGTTCTATAGCAATGTTCTGCGGACTTGGGTTAGGACGATTCGCATTTGGCATGTTACTGCCATCCATGTCATCTTCTTTAGGATTAAATTATACTCAAAGCGGAATCTTGGGATTCACCAACCTGATAGGATATCTGGTTGCAGTGCTTCTAAGCCCTTTTATTCTACCTCGGTTGGGTACTCGAACGACTGCGACGGCAAGCCTCCTCCTCATTGCTGTCTCTATGTTTGGTATGGCTTTTACCACCAGTTTTCCAATACTTTGCGCACTCTATGTATTGACAGGTATCGGTAGCGGCGGCGTGGTCTTACCAATGATGAGCGTCATGTCGCATTGGTTTTTTCCTTCGCACCGCGGGCTTGCTTTAGGACTGGTCATGGCGGGTCCTGGATTTGGTATCATTTTATCGGGATTTGTCGTACCCAAACTCTTACCTATCTTTACCCTACTGTCTTGGCAGACAGGCTGGCTAATTTTTGCCGTGATTAATATTGCGGTAGCTTGGCTTACTTTTACTTTGATTCGCAACCATCCGGACGATGTCAGCCAAAATCCTTTTGGGCGCGCACCCACCTTACCTGTTAAAAATAAGAAAAAACTAGAACGTAGTAATATTAAGCTGCTCGTACATTTGGGTGTCATCTTTGCCATTTATGGCGCCACTTACATGGTTTACGTCACCTTCATTGTCACCAGTATGGTTGGCTCGTATCAACTGAGTGAAGCAACTGCGGGTGGGGTTTGGGCATGGATTGGCCTACTCAGTATGTTCTCAGGTATATTATTTGGCTGGATCTCTGACCATATTGGCAGACGCCTTGGTCTCGCTTTAGCCTTCTTTTTCCTTGCTATCGCTTATCTGTTAGTCGGACTTACTGACTGGGATTTCGGACTGTATTCGTCCATTATTCTGTTTGGCTTAGTGGTTTGGAGTGTTCCTGTCATTATGTCTGCTTCGGCGGGAGACTATTTTGGACCCGCTGCAGCGGCAAGTGCGCTTGCGGCGCTAACTTTTGCCTTTTCAGGAGGACAAGCTCTCGGACCAGTGGCCGCAGGCTATCTTGCAGAAATCACTGGGGATTTTAGTATCAGTTATATGATATCTGGTATCGCAGCTTTTGTAGCACTTGGACTGGCCTTATTATTGCGTCCACAAAAACAAGCTTAATTTCAGTTTCTATAGTATTGATACTGCTAGCTATACTTTGCTATTGCCGCCAGTGACATCTTTATACGCACTTAGTCTGACTATCTTATTGTGGAGTGCTGCTTTGATACTATTTACGATTGGGCAGTTAGTTGAGTTAAACAAGCAATGTCGACAGATAAGCCTTATACTTTTCAATAAAAATAACTGAATAGAAATCAGGTGCTTACAGCATAATTACATAGAAGGAAACAAAATATTATGTGAGCGAGACAGTATGATTTTTTAATACTTGCTCCCCTTTTTTATGCTCTAAAAACTTATTTAAATCAGGCAATATTCTTGCAATTTTGCAATCAAAACGATTGCTAGCTTTCTAAAAAGTGGTTACACTCGGTTGACAAACTATTACATTGATGACAAGGAAGTCGCTATGCCTCGTAATACTTCACGTTCTAAAATTAGCCATACCACTCTCAAAACTTTTACCAAAAGCATACTGGCTGTCAGCCTATCTATCGCTGGTATTGCTCACGCGAATGCTTATGACAGTGTCACCTTTTTTGGTGATAGCCTGACCGATGGGGGATACTTTAGTCCTCTAACTCAAAATAATTTTGGGCTTCCAGATTCAGGTCAGTTTACTACCAATCCTGATAATACATGGGCGACCTCATTCGCTGAGCAATTGGGTACAACCTCTGTCGCCAATACTTATGACGGTAGTCAAACTGGGAATAATTATGCCATTGGCGGTGCAAGAGCTGGCGTAGATGTTGCTGCTTTCGGTATTCCAGTAGCTTCTGTCAATAGCCAAGTGAATAGTTATCTCGCTAATAACAAAGTAGACCCTAATGGACTCTATGTCGTATGGGCAGGGGCAAATGACCTGCTTGCTGCAGGTGAAGCTGAAAATCCTGCTAGTGCCCAAGCGACCATCCTAGGTGCAGTAGCTAGCCAAACCGAAACGATTAAGGCACTAAAGGACAATGGTGCCAAATATATCTTAGTACCCAATATTCCTGATGTCGGTCTGACGCCTAGGTTTGTTCCAGACCCTGATCTAGAAGGTCAAGAACTTGCAGAGGCTTTGGCAGCCCAAAGAGCGGCAACTGATGCAGCCAGTCTCTACAATCAGTTTATGCTTAGTGGCGTCGCAGGTACTGGCGCTAATATCATACCGCTAGATATGTTTAGCTTAACTCAGGAGATCATTGCGTCGCCTGCTCAGTATGGTTTCACTAATGTCACCGATGAAGCTTGCGGTGACAACAATAGCTCTCTAACTTGTGGACCTGATACTCTTGTAGAAGCAAATGCCAACGAAACCTACTTCTTCGCTGATGGCATACATCCAACAGGTGCTACCCATCAACTGATTGCTGACTATGCAAATGCTGTAGTCACAGCGCCTAGCTTAATCGGCGTCTTGCCACATATTGCAACGACAACCGGACTTGCAACCAATGAGCGCTTACAGTCACACGTCAACCAAATCCAGAGCAGTGAGCAAAAACCTGATCGTACACTATGGGCTGTCGGTGAAGTCGCTAATCAAGACATTGCAGGGTTTGATGGTGATAGTAATACCCAAGTATTGCTTGGTGTAGATTTTGCTCATCCTAATTCAGCCAATGCAGTGACAGGCTTATACGGTAACATCACTCAGAAGGACTTTGAAAACTCAGATGTCGGTACAGGTTTGAGTGATATTAATCTGGGAGAAGTTGGTTTTGGTGTCTATCATAGCAACAAGTTTGGTGGTTTACAGATCAATGGTGCTGCAGGATTTGGCAACATGGATGTCGATGTCACACGTGCTGTGACACTAGGCAGCAACCAACAGCAGTTTAAGTCAAATGCTGATGGCAAGCGCTTTTATGCCAACCTGCAGGCAGGCTACCCAATGCAAGTGAGCAATATTGCCGTTACGCCTTATATCGGTGCCACAGCGAGCCGCGTAAAAATTGACGGACTCAAAGAAAAAGAGATGTCTGGCATTGCTATGCAGTTCGATGAGCAGAAATACTCTACGACATATGGCAAGCTTGGCCTCAAAGCCAATCATAGCTTGATGGAGAACCTAAACTTATTTGGTGATATTCATTACCAAAAGCAGCTGAGTGACAATCGCGAAGCGGTAACCGCACGTTTAAATACGCTACCAAATATCAGCTTTGAGACGCCTATAGTCGAAACTGATGATGATAACGTTGCCATGACACTTGGCCTATCTAGAAGCTTTGGTCTATTGAACGCCAATGCTGGTATCACACATTCACAAGGTAATGACGATGACTCAACCAGCCTATTTATTGGACTTAATGGTGCATTCTAAATAAGTCGTTAATCTAGAAGAATGGTATAGGTGATAATTAATTGCCTATACCATTATAAATTCAAAAGTTGCAATAACCTACTACGATTTTTGCTCTATAAGTTTTCTGCCGCACAACTTCTTAACAATCAAACCTACTATAACAAATTTTCTAAAAATCTACTTTACCGCGCAAAGCCTTTGTCTTACCACGCTGGGTCTTTTTATCCACCCGTTTACGTTTGGCGTTTCTGCTAGGTTTGGTGGATTTTCTGGTTTTATTTACATGAGTGGCTTTGGTTATAAAGCTTTGTAGCCGCTCAAGCGCATCTATTTTATTGCGCTCTTGCGTTCGAAACTGCTGCGCCTTGATAATTAGCACGCCTTCCTTTGTTATTCGGCTATCTTTGCTATTTAGCAGTCGCTGCTTGTACTCATCACTCAGACTTGAGTTGTTAATATCAAAACGCAGGTGAATGGCAGAAGATACTTTGTTGACATTCTGGCCACCTGCGCCTTGCGCTCGTATAGCGCTGATCTCTACCTCATTATCATTGAGGCTAATATTATTATTAATGAAAATCATAGTTTGCTTTTATCGAATGTGAATGGATATGGTTTGTGATAAAGCATTATATAGTCAATCCTCTATAAATTAGGTACGGTGTCAGTCTCGCTTAGTATACTGCTTGTAATATTTTCACTCAGCTTTCTAGGGCGTGTCCTCATTTTAAGAATGGGGATAAAAATGAGATAAATCGCAGTCAAACAAGGAAAATAGCGCAGATAATATCGAGATATTAGTCAGCTATTTGACGCCATTTGGCAAGATTTAGCCATTTTTAGCCCATTTAGATAACTATCAATTGAATTGAGGACACGCCCTAGTAACCAAATTATATTGAACCGACTGCTTATATTTAACTAAACATGGATTGGTCTGTTACTTTGCCAACAGTTGACGACTGCGCTCAATCACTGGCGCATCGACCATCTCACCATCTATCTTAAATACTGCCTGTCCACTGCGCTCATACTCTTCGACCACACGCTGTGCGAATAACAGGGCCTCATCTGTTGGTTGCATTGTTTGATGGACAACTGCCACTTGATTGGGATGGATACATAGCATCCCTGACATCCCCATTTGTGACCATAACTGTACTCGATCGCTCAATCCAACTTCATTATTAAAATCAGGATAAATGGTGTCGATGGGCGGCGATAATTGATACACTTTTGACGTCAGGATTAGTTGATAGCGAATTTGATTGGCGATGATATTAGCAGCAGGTGTTCCTACTTGCACTTGCAAATCATTGCACAGATCTAGAAACCCATAACTAAACGCGGCTAGCCCGACTGCTTTTGCCATACTATCGAGTTGATACAATCCCATCGCACTCTCAATCAATGCAATCACGGGTAAATTGGTAAGCTGATGTACGCTCTCTATATCGTCTACTTGCTCAGTTTTGGCCAATAACAAGCCAGCCAAATTGGGCATTTTCTGACAGAGCACTATGTCTTTGAAAAACTCTTCGCTACCTGCCTTATTAATACGCACCCAAACCGGCTGATAACCTGAACTGTCGTGATATTGCTGTAATGCTTCGCGTGCGGATGCTTTATCTTCTGGCGCAACGGCATCTTCTAAATCTACAATAACCGCATCTGCACCACTAGCAAAGGCTTTCGCCACTCTATCGATGCGAGTCGCTGGCACAAACAGCCATGTTTCATTTTGAGGAACCGTTTCGATTTTATTGTTGATAACTGAATTCATGCGTAACTCCATCATATTGTCCAAGTAGCTATTAGCATATTTATTATGCCACTATACAGCTGATGCTCATTTAAAATTAGCAATTTATTTGATAGTACAAAACCAAGATTACTTAAAAATTTCATCAAAAAGCCAAATAAAAAACCGCATGAAAATTTATCTCATGCGGTTCTTCATAGTAAGTTGCTCTTGAACTTATATGCTGTAGTTTGCTAATTAAGCCAACATGCCACCATCGACAACGATAGTCGCGCCTGTGGTATAGCTTGAGGCGTCCGACACTAGATACAATACGGTACCAGCCATTTCATCAGGCTCAGCCACACGTCCTAGCGGAATTGAGTGTAGTGCCATTTTTAAGACTTTATCGTTAGTAGTCAATGCAGAGGCAAACTTAGTATCCGTCAAACCTGGCAATAGCGCATTGACACGGATATTAAGTGGGCCACATTCTTTAGCAAAGGCTTTGGTCATGCTGATGACTGCTGCTTTTGTGATTGAGTAGATGCCTTGTTTATCACCTGCTACTAAACCATTGACCGATGCGGTATTTAAGATGACACCGCCGCCCTGCTCTTTCATCATTTTGCCAGCGGCCGTCGACATAAAGAAGTAACCACGGATATTAACTTCAACCGTTTTATCAAAGGCGGCTAAGTCCGTATCTAAGATATGACCATAGTAAGGGTTGGCTGCAGCGTTATTAACTAAGATATCAATTTGACCAAATTCACTTTTGATATGCTCAAAAATTGCGTCAATTTGCTCCATGTCTCCTACATGACAAGCGAAAGCACTGGCCTTATGACCGTCAGCTTTGATGCTATCTGCGACTGCTTGGCAAGCATCAATTTTTCGGCTTGAGACAATCACATGTGCGCCTCTTGATGCCAATAGACGGGCAATAGACTCACCAATACCACGGCTAGCACCAGTTACTAGAGCAACCTTACCAGTTAAATCAAATAAATCTTTCATAGTTGTTCCTTATATTTTTATAAACTTTATATTTTCGATAATTTTTGAGCGCTAAATTCATGTATCTAAAACGTGTATCTAAAAACAGATAACTAAACGCAGATAATCGCTGTCATAACTAACAGCGATTATCGAGCACTAATAAACTGAACAAAGAGCGCTCAACGATCACGGTTACGCTAGCATACCACCATCCAAGGTGAAGGCATGACCATTCATAAAACTGCTTTCATCGCTGGCAAGCCATGCAATCGCACTAGAGATTTCATTCACATCACCTAGACGGCGCAGTGGACTGGCCTTGATCGTTGCTTGCTGCGTACGCTCATCCATCGTTGCCATGGTGTTGCGAACCATTGGCGTATCAATGAAGCTTGGGCATACAGCGTTGAAACGGATATTGGCACGGGCATACTCATGGGCAGCAGATTTGGTCAGACCCATAACACCATGTTTAGCTGCACTGTAGGCTGAAATCATAGGTGCTGAACGCAGACCTGCAATAGATGCCACGTTGATCACATGACCACCACCGTTAGGTATCATACAATTGACCGCAGCACGCATACAGTGCCAAACGCCTTTTAAATTCACTGCGATATTGCGATCAAAATCATCATCACTTAGCTCATGCATCGGCGAAGGCTTATGGTCGATACCAGCATTGTTTACCACAACATCTAAGCCGCCAAGCGTTTCTACTGCAAAATCGAACAACGCACGCACTTCATCACCACTGGTCACATCTACTTTTTGAAGACAATACTGTTGCCAGCATCTTGGCCTTGTTTGGCAACTGCTTCGCCCATTTCTTCTGCCATATCACCAATGACGACTTTTGCGCCGCGGCTGGCCAGCAACAACGCACTGGCTGCACCGATGCCTGACGCACCGCCCGTGATCAAAATTCGTTTGCCAGCTACATCTGATGCAATTCCATTTGTATTCAGTGTCATGATCTATCCCTCTACCTTAAGTACTAGTTTACCGAAATTTTCACCGTTAAAGAGCATCATCAAAGTATCAGGGAACGTCTCGATACCTTCAACGATATGGTCTTTTACTTTCATATCACCTGACTGAATCCAGCCAGCAATCTCTTTCATAGCGATTGGATATTCTTTGATATTATCGAATACTACGATGCCTTCCATGCGAGCACGATTGACCAATAGTGATAGATAGTTCGATGGGCCTTTTACTGCTGTGGTGTTGTTATATTGGCTGATAGCCCCGCAAATAACGATACGCGCATGTAGATTAATCTGAGTAAGCACGTCATTTAAGATATCACCGCCTACGTTGTCAAAGTACACATCGACGCCGTCTGGGCAGGTTTTCTTTAGTGCTTTTTTCACATCTTCGTTTTTGTAATCAATCGTCGCATCAAACCCAAGCTCATCGACCAAGAACTTGCATTTCTCAGCACCGCCCGCGATACCGACGACGCGGCAGCCTTTAATTTTGGCAATCTGACCGACCAAGCTACCAACCGCACCAGCAGCGCCAGAGACGACCACGGTCTCACCCGCTTTTGGCTGACCCGTCTTTAGGAGACCGAAATACCCTGTCATCCCCGGCATACCTAGTACACCCAAATAATAAGACAGCGGCGCCAGTTTCGGATCAACTTTATGCAGACCAGTACCATCGCTGACCGCATATGACTGCACGCCGTCGTGACCTGCGACATAGTCACCTACTGCAAATTTTTCATTTTTACTTTCAATCACTTCACCCACGGTACCGGCGCGCATAACCTCACCAATTTGTACTGGTGCGATATAAGATTTGGCATCGTTCAACCAACCCCGCATCGCCGGATCGATAGAGATGTATTCAACCTTAATCAGCAACTGACCATCAGTAATCGTCGGTATTTCTGTCTCGGTATAATCCCAAGTCTCAGCGCTTGGCTCGCCTACAGGTCTTGCTTTTAGGTGCCATTGTTTGTTTATCGTTGTCATGTCTCTTTCCTTAGAGTTGTTCTTAGAACCAGTCCGCTTGCATATCAGTGCAAACCGAGTTGGTGTTGGTTAATAATTCGATGTCGCGTTTAACTAATGGTAGTTCCCAATCGATGAAGTATTTGGCCGCTTGTATCTTGCCTTTATAAAAATTCTGCTGCTCGACATCTTGCGTCGTACTTAGTAGCTGCTCGGCTTTACTGGCTTGGCGAATCCAAATCCAGCTCAGTACAATTGAGGCAAAAATATTCATTAATGCTTGAGCATTACCAGTCAATGTCAGCGCTTCTTCTGTCTGCAACACTTTGCCCAAATGCACGAGCACTTCATGCAGCTGACCCATATAAGGCATCAGCTTGCCTGCAAGTTGCGCGCTCTCAGGCGTAGTGATACTTTCTAAATCTTGTGTAATCTCACGTTTTAGGATTTGAATGCCTAACCCACCTTTTTGCCATAACTTGCGGAATGACAAATCTAGCGCCTGCACACCGTTTGTGCCTTCATGGATAGGATTTAGACGATTGTCACGCCAAAATTGCTCAGCCTGATATTCACGCGTATAGCCTGCGCCGCCTAATACCTGAATACCTAAGTCATTGGCTTTTGGGCCATACTCAGATGGCCATGCTTTTAGCACTGGCGTTAGCAAATCCAACAACTCTGTTAGCTCATTTTTTAGGGTTTCGTCTTCACAGGTGTTGATACGGTCAATTAGGTTTGATCCATATAGACATAATGAGATGCCACCTTCAGAGTAGGCTTTTGCGCTAGTAGCATACGCTTTACGTCACCATGCTGAATGATAGCAGTTGCCACATCTTCAGGTTTATTGTTCGGGGCGATTCTGCCTTGTGTACGGTCTTTGGCATAATCTAGCGAATACTGATAGCCACGATAACCAATCATAGAAGCACCAAAACCGACAGCGATACGTGCCTCATTCATCATCTTGAACATATAACGCAGACCAAAGTGCTCTTCGCCGATCAAATAACCATGACAATCGCCTTCGTCACCGAAGCTCAATGCTGTAGAAGTTGCACCTCTATAACCAAGCTTATGAATCAGTCCGGTCAGATGTACATCGTTACGCTCGCCAACAGACAAGTCAGCGTTCAAGCGATACTTAGGCACGGCAAATAAAGAGATACCTTGACACCACCTGGACCACCTGGCACTTTGGCCAGTACCAAATGCACGATATTGTCAGACAGCTCATGATCACCTGCTGAGATATAAATCTTGCTGCCTTTGACACGGTACGAGCCGTCATCTTGTTTTACGGCGATGGTTTTGATATCAGCAAGCGACGAACCTGCATGTGGCTCTGTTAAAGCCATAGTGCCAGTAAATTCACCTGTCAGCATACGCGGCATAAAGGCTGCTTTGATATCATCACTAGCAAAATGAGAGATGACGTTGATTGCCGCAGTGGTCAGAAATGGATAGGCGGTCGTTGATGGATTGGCTGCCATAAAGTAGCCTGCCACAGCTGTCATCACTGTCTCAGGTAACTGCATACCACCGTCTTCAAAACTATAACGACCGGCGATAAAGCCAGACTCACGGAACGCATCAAAAGCGACTTTTACATCGTTTATCATGCTGACTTTTTTACCATCGAACTGCGGCTCGTTCTTATCCGCAATATGGTTATGAGGTAAAAATAAATCTGTCGCAATCTTATTTGCCGTCTCTAATACAGCATCAAATGTCTCACGGCTATGTTCTGAGAACTTTGCGTGCTCGGTAAGTGACTCTGTGCCTAGTACGTCATACAATTGGAAAGGTAATTCAAAATCGTTTAGGAGGGTATCTGCGGCCATAGTATTCTCGTTAACTGATTAAATGTGGTTATCAATTAATATTAGTCTAATTTGATACCTGTCCGTATTGTCATTTATGACATAATTATGGTCAAATAAGACATAAACAGAGCGTCTAACGGGCTAACATCAACCACACTATGGCTATTTCTGTAAGCACAGCACAGCAAAGGAAACAAGTGACTTATGCCCTATTTCAAACCTTTTAAAATGATTATTCTTGGCTTCGATGGTGTACTTGGCAGTGTGCTCTCTGGCGCATTGGACTTGTTTTCATTCACAGGTGTCAGCTGGCAGCGTTTTTCGAATGAGTCTGTAGAGCCTAGATTTAATGTACAGATTGCAAGCTTGGGTGGCGGCGATATTAGGTGCAGCAATCGGTTAATCATGCAAGCCCACTGTGATATTCGAGACGTGACAGAGTGCGACTTATTGCTTGTGCCAACCATTGGCGACTCTATTGATAAGGTATTAAAGCAAAATAGTGAGCTGCTGCCACATTTAGTACGGCTTGCGAATACCAAGGCTGATATAGCAAGCAATTGTAGCGGAGCATTTTTTTGGCAAAGGCAGGATTGTTAGATCATAAGATAGCCACCACACACTGGGGCTATGCCAATAAGTTTAAGGCAGATTTTCCATTGGTGGACTTACAAGAGAATCAGTTTGTGACCCATTCAAGAAGCGAATCAACAAACCAGTCAGGCAATATATTTTGTGCAGCTGGCGGCAGCGCCTTTTATGATTTAGGGCTATTATTGATTGAGCGCTACTGCGGACGTGAGATCTCTACGCAAGTGGCAAAAACCCAAATTATTGATAGCAAAAGAGGCAGTCAAAACAGCTATACCAATGTGACCCTGCACAAGCCGCATTCCGACCATTTGATTAAACAGGTCCAAGAATATATCGAAGAAAACTTTCAACATTCTTTGCAGGTCAGCAGTTTAGCCGCTATGGTAAATATTACCCCGCGCACTTTAAATAGACGTTTCCAGTCCTGTGTGGCCATGCGACCGATTGAATATATTCAGGCCGTTAGAATTGAACAAGCCAAACGCTTACTTGAGTTGGGCGATGTATCGATAAAGTCACTTGCCGATCAAGTAGGTTATGATGATATCTCTTCATTCACGCGTCTATTTAAACGTGCGACAGAGCTGACGCCTAAAGAATATCAAGATAAGTTTTCGCGGTTGGCTATTTAAAAAGGACAGTGATTAGCGTTTAAGCAGTCTGCCACAAGCCTTCCACTTGGATGGCATCAGCCTTGATGGTTGGATAATCGGTAAATACCAACTGATAGCCGCCATTTACATTAGGACTCAGCTGGCAAGTCGCTCCCAGCGGAAAACTGTATTTTCTGCCGATATGACCAAAAGGCATACCACTATATATCGGCAATCCTGTTAGTTCATGCAGCTGACGAATCACAGTGGCAACATCGTAACGTTTGTCATAGCTGTCCTCACCTGCACCAGATAATGCCCCAAATACGATCGCTTGTTGATTTTTAAACACACCCGCTAAGTACAAATCATACAGCATGCGCTCAATACGATACGCCTGCTCGCCGACATCTTCTAAAAACACAATACCGCCATCGATACGCGGTAAATACTCACTACCTGCCATCGCTGATACGACACTTAAGTTACCACCCCAAATCGTACCAGTTAACAGTTTTGGCTCAGCACTGGTCAAAATACTGGGTAAGCTAGAACTGGTTACAGAAGCGTCTGATATATTAATAACCAGATTGGGATTGGTCAGCACTTCAACAAACTGCTGACCGCTGACTTTATCGGGCGTAGTTTTGCCAAACTCGCTATAGAGCATCGGTGCGGCAAGCGAGCTCATTGACCCTTTTGCCAATAGCGCACATTGGATAGCGGTCACATCGCTAAAGCCTGCGAGTATCGTGCCGCGCTCCTTCATAATCCGTCCTAGCGTCGCCCAATCCACCATAGGCAATATGCGCATGGCACCGTAACCACCGCGCACACCTAACAGCAGCTTTGGCGCGGCTATTGCCCCAGTAGCAAGGTTTTGAAAATCGCTAGCACGCTGTGAGTCCGTTCCCGCAAAGCGTAAGTACTGACGATTGGTAATAGCAGGATTTTCTATTTTAAACCCAGCACAAGCCACCCGATCTAATGCCAACTGATTACGCTCATCATTACCACCCACATTGGAGCTGGCAAAAAGTCGCGTCTCAATCGTAGGCGTGATACAACCTGTCTGCGTCAGCGATTCCTGTGACGTTTGTGCTAATGAGCGATTATCCAATAACGAAGTTGGTAGATCATCCTTGGTCAGCTGTGTACTATGATCAGAATCGATAGGACTGGCTGCCAGCGCTTGAGAAATACCTTGGCTCGCTAATACTGCTGTGCCTGCACTCACACCGATTCGACGTAGAAACTGCCGACGGTTTAGCCCAGATGTTGTTTCAGTTGCATGACTATTGTTATCATCTTTCCATGACTGGCGCTTAATCCCCATATCTTACTGCTACCTTATCGCTTTTATTTTTATGACTTGTGTTTTTAGACCTTGTGGCAGCATATTGTAGACGCTTTTCTGACACTGATGGTTGCCTAATCTTTACCGATATTTACTTTTTCGCTACTGAGACACACAATATAGGTCGATTAGATTTGTTACTGTAAATACAAATTCATTGCAAAAAATAAAAGGTAATAATTATGTTTAATAAAAAAACCGATAAAAACAAGTCACTTGACTCTAATTTAGAATACTTGCTGGGCAAAGAAGACAAGCTGAAAGAAAAGTTAGAGGACAGCGGCTATCTTGAGCCGTTTAGTGATGATTTAATGCTATTTATGAGTCTCGTCAAAGATTATTACAAAGGTGACTACCGTAAGATTCCTTTTAAGACAATCTCAGCTGGCGTTATCGGTGCGCTCTATGTGCTAAATCCAATTGACCTCATTCCTGATTCTATTCCGTTTATCGGCCATATCGATGATGCGCTAGTACTTAAGTTCTGTCTAAAGCAGGCCAGAAAAGATCTGCAAAAATATAAAGAGTGGAAGCAGGAACAATCAGCTACTAAGGATAAGTTAGAAGCTAAGAACGACACGGATAAGAATAGTAACGACAAGACTAGTAGTGATGAGAAAGATAGTGACGAGACTGGTACTAACCTGAAGAAAGCCTCATAAATAATAATACTTTCAGCTATTAGAAAAAAGTGATTCATAACCACAGTATTAATAAAAAAGCCACGACCACGAATTAATATTTCGGTCGTGGCTTTTGCTATTCACAATTCATTCAATACTGTATTTTAATCAGGCACTTCATAATTAGCTTTTTCTGGATTAAGACCAAACGAGTAGACGAATGTCGCAACGAGGCTGTTGACAATAATGAAAGGTAAATCAATCGCAGCATGACCAAGTGCATAGCGACCAAGCAGCCAAGAGACGATCAACATGATAATAAAAAATACACCCAAATATGCCAAAATCGCAGGATGTTTTAGATTATAAGGCTGCTCAGGCGTCGGCTGTTTGTCTAATACATACGTCCTTACCGCCCAACCAGCTGCATAAGAGAATCCGCCTAACACCACGTAACTGAAAAAATTCATATCGCTTAACTCTAATGGTATGACTGTTTATAACAAAATACTGTCTATGCAAATATCATCGACCAACAATAATATTTATAGTCGATACTTATCCAAGTACTATCGTTAACGCTTATTTAAATACTATCATCAACATTATCGATAACAAGATTAGCATGTGGATTGGCTAAAATATCAGTATTCACCTCGTCGCACTCCACGCGGTAGATCGTGTTGGCGCCTCGGTAAATATAAGACAAGTACTCACTGTCTAAGAGCGGATCAATATTTGCGTAAGCTGGTTTGACATGAGCCAACACAAGCACTCGATCAGGACGACCAATAACCGCATCGACATTGTCTGGATCGATAGAGAAGAACTGCGGTATGTCGCTATTGTCTATCACTTCTAACGGCTCTGGAGTATCCCAGACGCGCTTAGCAGTGACGGGCTCTTTCATCTGCATTACCCAAGTGTCATCTTGCTGGCTGACCTTTATCTGAGCAGGCTCATCTTGACTCACCGTATAACAACCTTCAAAGACAGACAGATCTGCTGCAACTTCGGTATCTGCTTGAGGGCTAGTATCATTACAAGCGCTCAGAAAAATTGCGCTGCTGGCAGTCACACTGAGCATCAGATACGTCAGTCTCTTATTAAATAAATTCGAGCGTAAGGACATAATGGGGTTATCCTGCAATCATGCATTAAAAACTTTTATTAAGTGTACTATTGTCAAAAAACCATCAAATAGCAGATACAAAAAATGCGCTTGGGCATTTTTGTAGCAAAGACAGCTCTGTCATTAAAAAATCAGTGGCTTTCAGCGAGCTTCGCTATTTTAACAGAAAACCAAGACGTTACTATTATGTTATAAGTTACCGTAACGGTTTTCTGACTTTGTGCGTCACGACTGCCCATATTTATGATAGATTTGCTATACTCACAACGTCATCATCATCGTTCGAATAACGTAAACGAGATGCTCTAATACTACCCTATGCTTACCACTTATCAGGTCCATACTCCTTTATGTCAGACAACCGTAATTCAATGCCAAACACTCATAAAGACAACGCGATTGATCCATTGGCTGCTAAAACAAATACCACTGTGGCCTATACTGATGGTGCTTGCAAAGGCAATCCTGGCGCTGGCGGCTGGGGAGCACATCTTATATTTAGTGATGGCAGCACGCAAGATTTGTACGGCGGCGACAAAGAAACCACCAATAACCGTATGGAGCTAATGGGTGCAATACAAGCCCTGACCCATAGCCCGCATGAGCATACTCTTGAGATTTGGACTGACTCCAGTTATGTCAAAAAGGCATTACTGAATGGATTGAAGGTTGGAAGAAAAAGGGCTGGAAAACTGCCAGTAAAAAGCCAGTCGCCAATCAAGACCTATGGCAACAATTGGATAAGCTCTGCCAACAGCGTGATGTTAGCTGGCATTGGGTCAAGGGTCACGCTGGACATGCGGGTAATGAAAAAGCAGACGAGCTGGCAAACTTAGGTGTCACCTCAAACAGCGGCCATTCAGCTATGCTCAATGAAGCAGATACGACTAAAAAAAAGACCAAATAGCGACTGATATTAATCCTAATGCTGACATTAACACTGATACTTTGCAAAAATCGTCTAGCGCTGACTGGCTAAGTTTCGATCCATTGGGTCTAGATATGATGGACGATGAGTTTGATGAAGAGCTCTTAGAACCTGAGCCGCTAAAGGAAGATAGTCAGAGTACAGCTAACACCCTTAAGATGAATAAAAACATTGCTGTAGAATCTAACAGCCATCAAGACAATACATACAACCCGACGAGTACCAAAGCTATGCCAGATATTCAAACGCACCTAGATGATACCGTCGACAATGATATGTTGCCAAGTGTAGAATCTGATGCACCTAAGTTCGATGGAGATACTAGCCGTGCCAACCCAAATTTTAAGCCGCTACTACCAAAGCCGATACACCGCCATGAAGCAGATCGTCAGCTTATTATGGATACAGAAACCACAGGGCTTGATGCACTAAAAGGCGACCGTATTATCGAGGTCGGTATTGTGGAGCTAGTCGGACGTAAGTTTACTGGTGAAAAGCTGCACGTTTATATCAATCCGCAGCGCGGCATGGATGATGAAGTCATTCGTATTCATGGTATCTCTGAAGCATTTTTGACCGACAAGCCGACCTTTGATCAAGTGGCTCAGTCTTTGTACGACTTTATGGATGGCGCTGAGATTATCGCTCATAACGCTACTTTTGATATGAACTTCTTAAATATGGAGTTTGCAAAAGTTGGTTTGAATGACTTTGCTAATCGAGTGCAAGTAACCGATTCACTGGCGATGGCCAAGCAGCAGTACCCTGGGCAAAAAACACGCTAGATGCCCTCGTGCGTCGCCTAGATGTTGGTAAGCAAGACCGTACTTTTCACGGAGCATTACTTGATTCAGAGATTTTAGCCGAAGTTTATCTGGCGATGACTGGTGGACAGGTCACGCTTGCCATCGAAGACGATACAGATACCGATGGCGGACAAACCGCTCATGCAAGTTTCGCCAATTTAGCAAATTTATTACTGGCTTCAACGGCGGATGAAACTGCTGACCAAAGCTGGTATGCCGCTTTGGCAGAAGATTATCCTGCCCTAAAAGCTAGCATGTAATTGTCCTTTGAATTTTTATTGAACCGACATTTGTATAATTTAGTCTTGATTATTATGATAGAAAGCGTTAAAACATCACTAACCAATATTTTCTAAGTCAAATTTACACTATTGCTATCCTCATCAGTACATTATGGAAAAATACTTATGGACCAGTCTGCGCAAATGAAGCTAACCGCCCCAACGCTTAGTATTACTGATTTTAACCTGCCATCACTCCATTTACTGCATGATGAGGTTATAGCAACGCTTAAAGATACTGAAATTCATCTAGGCGAGTTCAACGATGATAGTAGTCAGGCACCTTTGTTGTCAGATTCTATCGAAGTATTAAAGCAGCTGTCTTGTATTTTTAAACTCATTTCTTTGGTCGGTGCAGAAGCATTGAATGATGCCATTGTTGGTGGTCTACAGAGACTTTATGACAATGGTGATAATAACGATACTGATTTGATCATGGATCTATCAGAAGCCATCATGACCTTGGATCGTTATGTTGAGTTTGTCCTCTTGACTGAATCGGTAGAGCCTACTCTACTGATACCTGTAATCAACAAGCTTAATGCGCATAGTCAAGAAGCTCCTATTACGGCAGACTATTTTTCTGCATTTGGTAGCAGTAGTGTCATCATCGCCAACCCTGAACAAAACTTTGAATCTCTAAGCACGCTTAATCTAGACACAGAGCTGCTGACCAACGCGTATCGTAGTGGCCTTAGCATTGCACTACTCAATCAAGATGGCAAAATTGACTCAGCAGATCAGCAAAAGCTGGATGCCATGAGTGCAGCTTGTGCATTAATTGCCTCAAATACTGATAGCTTATTTTGGCAAGCGGCGACTGCTGCTGTGACTGATATCGCAGCAGTATTACCATTAAACTTGAGTCAAAAACACACACTTATCTATTTAGAGCAGCAATTTCAAAGCTATTTACCAGTCATGGATACCCGCTTTGCAGATTTAGTGAGCTTTGCCTGTCAACGTGATAACGAGCAAGCGCATCAACTACGTGAACAGTATGCCAGTAACCATTTAGAAGGTGCTCAGCTAGAACAAATGAAACGCTTTTTATTCGGTCCTAACCGCGAACTTACCGATACGTTAAACACAATTATTCAAAATCAGATCAATAATATTAAAGAACACGTCGATAGTTATGCACGTGGCGATTCAATCAACCCTATTGATATGCAGACCGCGCAAACTATCGAAGAGCTGACTGAGCTTAGTTCAGCATTACGTTTATTAGGTCTGTCCAACGCAGCCAATAGTCTTAGCGAAGCAGCAGAAGCTGTGAGCCATTGGCAAGCACCTTCCCTGACGATTTTGATCATTTGCTACTAGCGTTAATGCATGCAGAGAACGCCGCCATTGCCATGGCAGAGATGCATACACCAGGGGCAATCTATCTGCCACTGAATAACCCGCATATCTCATTGCATCAGCTTAATACGGCTAATGATACCTTGATACAAGAAAGCCGAACTGCTATTGCTAGTGCCGAGCAAGCCATCAATGATTATTTGGCGGAGCCTGAGCGCGATATGCTCAATATCCAAAATATTCCTGGGATGATGCGTCAAGTAGCAGGCGCAGTACGCTTCTTACAACTGCCCACACCTGCCAGCATGCTGAGTCAGCTAGCCAACTACATTGAAAAGCGTATCGAAGGCGGACGACGTATCGAAGACAGTACGTTAGCCTGCATCGCTGATGTTATCATGGCGGTCGATCATCACTTAGATGGTTTTGAGAATAATCGCCCTGTCAGCAAACAAGCGCTTGATGTGGGGCAGCAAAGCTTAAGCCACCTACTTGCTGCTTAACTTTTCTTATTGTCATGGCATGGTTATTATCTCTTAGCCATGACATCTCATTTACGTATAGATAATTCAAGATAATGTAGGTACGAGTCAGGCACGTGAAAGCGCTACAGTCATTAGGTTGAACTAGCCTGACAACATGTATAGAGATCTGGGTATCTGGTTTACATAGAATTGATGATATTTTACTCTAAAACAGTCTGTGTCTACGTCGATGCGGACTTACTTTATAATGTTTGGAATTTTATATGGCCCATGCTTTTGTATTAAGTGATGACAGTATCTTATGCCGTCAAATGCCAGATGGTTGGTGGCCTTTGCAAGTTCAGCTATCGCCCGATAGTAATGACTTAAGCGAGCAAGCTTATCAGGTTGGTCACGTAACGCTGCACGAGAGCCTAGCACCAAATCATTGGTTATCAGACGACAGCACTGGTAACGATGCAGATGATACGGTTGATGCCAATATGGCTCATAGCTTTACCGCTCATGCCACGAGCGCCATGACTTATGACTATGCAGTTGCTCATAACATGACGCTACCAATTATTGCTGAAAGCAGTGGTAACACTTTTGTTCCTTATCGAAAACTAATGACTCATTTGCCAGTCGCTTTGTCAGATCAGATTAGCCAAGCAATACAACTATTAAGCTGGCAAGCAGATACGCAGTTTTGTAGTCGCTGTGCTAGTCCTACTGTACATGCTGACCAAGGCGAACGTGCCATGGTTTGTCCAATATGTCGATTGCGCCAATACCCTCGCGTACAACCTTGCGTCATCACTGCTATTACTCGTCCAAATCCAGTAACAGGTGAGATGCAAATCTTACTGGCTCACCATCATCGTCATGGACAGCAAAATCTGCCGCCAATGTATGGTTTGATCGCAGGGTTTGTAGAAGTTGGAGAGAGTCTGGAGCATGCGGTGGTACGTGAAGTCGCAGAAGAGGTCAATATCAGCGTATCAGATATCCGCTATGTCAGTAGTCAGCCATGGCCATTCCCTCTAACTTGATGCTCGGTTTTCGTGCATCGTATGCTAGTGGCGATATTATCTTGCAAGAAGATGAGCTAGCACATGCTGATTTCTTTGATCTCTCAAACCTACCCAGAATTCCACCAAAGGGTAGTATCGCTCGTGATTTGATTGATCAAGTGGCTAAAGAACAAAATATAGATTTATAATCAGTACTTATCTATAAACACCACATTACGCTATAGTGTTGTATTTTCAATCTCATCTCTTTAAAATCGCTGCTCCTGTGACAAGCGTTTTACTTCGAACTTTATTTTTTAATAAGTAACACGCTAACCTGAGCAGTAAAACGCTGACAGAGCAGATGCTCTTATAGACACTGTTTTACAAAGACCGCTTTCTCAACCTTTCATCTCTATTTATACTAATACCTATGCTTACGACCGGTATTAAGGTCCTTAATTAAATGCAAAGTAGCACCAATATACGCTTAGTCAATCTACCTATCTTATTCGATGCATTACACATTGATACCTTGCCCGCTGACATGCAGGCAAAAATTGCACGTGTGGATGCTTGTTTGCCACAGACGCAGTGCGGGCTATGTGAGTATCCAGATGGTTGCCTGCCATATGCCGCTGCGATTGTATTAGATGGCGAGCCGTATAATAAATGTGTGCCTGGTGGTCAGCCAGTCACCAATGCGATTGCTCAGACTCTCGATATAGATACTCTTGACACTACGCTGACGGCGGTGCCTTCACAGTGGCCAGTAGATGCCACTTCCGAACGTCCGACCGAGGTTCGTGCGGTGATCCGTGAAGATGACTGTATCGGCTGCACCAAATGCATCCCTGCTTGCCCAGTCGATGCTATCGTTGGTACTGGCAAGCATATGCATACGATTTTTACAGATTTGTGCACGGGCTGTGAGCTATGTATCGCGCCCTGCCCTGTTGATTGCATTGACTTAGTCACGATTGAGCGAGAAATATCTGAGCCTGAGCGAATAGCAGAGCAAGAAGATTTGAGACAACGCTACCATACTCATTTGAAACGCGTCACAGAACAGCTTGCTGATACGAGTAATAGTAGACCTGTCGTTAGTATGGTAGAGGCTAAGCTCAATAATGCAGCAAGCCAGTCTCTAAACATCAGTGAGTCGCAAGCGAAAAACACTATTGCAGCTGCCAAGCTCCGTACCAAAATCAAAAAACTGGAAAAGCAATTGAGTGTGCGTGCAAATGATAAGAAACAAGCAGAGCTCGAATCCTTACAAGTAGAGCTTGAGTCATTGCAAGTAGCGCTATAACGGTAATAGCTGATTACGCAGTGAATGCGTTAATAAATTGATACTTTAATCATTAACATGAATGCTAGCGCTAGCATATAATTTGGCACAATCATTCATCAAAATAATAGTCAAAATGCCATGAGTAAAACGGTCAAACATAAAACAGCTGACACGCCGCCCTCTAGACGAATGCCCAATCGTGACGTGCGTCCGTTCTTTGAAAAGCTGGCAGCGACGATTGATGAGCCTGTCACCGAACTTAATTATGACAGTAATTTTGAGTTACTTATCGCAGTAATTTTGTCCGCACAAGCGACTGATTTCAGTGTCAATATTGCCACCAAGCAATTGTACCCTGTGGCCAATACGCCTGAGGCAATACTGGCACTAGGCGAAGACGGTCTAAAATCCTATATCAAAAACATTGGTCTATATAATGCCAAAGCAAAAAACGTTATCAAAACCTGTCGTGATTTGATTGAGAAATTTGATAGCACTGTTCCTGATAACCGCAAAGACTTAGAATCACTGGCAGGTGTCGGCCGGAAAACTGCCAACGTCGTGTTAAATACGGCTTTTGGCCAGCCGACCATGGCCGTTGACACGCATATCTTTCGTGTGGGCAATCGTACTGGGCTTGCCACTGGCAAAACCGTACTCATCGTCGAAAAAAATTAGTCGAGCGAATTCCAGAAGACTTCATCGTAGACGCCCATCATTATCTTATCTTACACGGCCGCTATACCTGTCAGGCACGTACACCCAAATGCGGCGCTTGCCCTGTCTATGAAGAATGCATGTTCAAAGATAAAGCTGCATTTTTAGAGTTGTAACGTATTGTTCATTTCAAGCAGATGCTACCGCTAGCTAATTGCTCAGCTAGCTAAACTGCTATCCAGTAACCACCTTTGATTGCAGTGAACTGCTTGTTGAGCATTTCTTATAGTAGAGCAAGTGTTGCTCACTAGAGTTTTATAACGTTTCAAGGTAGAATAACCCTATTTTGCGTTAAGAGATTTTGGCCATTACCCTGCTTCTGATAAGTCAATCTGCACATTAGCGTTGTCTATTAGGGCAAGTACTGACCCAACTCGTTACCGCCAAGACCATATTAGAGCGAGGCAGTATCATTTTATATATTGATTGAGTGATAGTCAGCTCACCCTTTGGTCATGTTTATTAGCAAAGATTTTAGTCAAAACTGATTTTAAATTGAGAAATACCGATTATCTGCCGCGTAAATGCGTGGTCAAAATTAATTAGAGCAGCACCCAGATGTGCTGCTTTTCCTACCCTTATTGATTCAATTAAGCGATCCCATTATGCGTGAATACAACTTATTTACCTCAGAATCTGTGAGCGAAGGCCATCCTGACAAAATGGCTGACCAAATATCAGACGCTATCCTTGACGCTATCTTACGTGAAGATCTGCACGCACGTGTGGCATGCGAAACCTTAGTAAAAACAGGCGCAGTCATACTTGCAGGTGAAATCACCACAACGGCAAATATTGATTTAGAGCGTCTGGTTCGTGACACCGTAAATGGCATTGGCTATCACCATTCAGATTTAGGCTTTGATGGCGAGACTTGTGCAGTCATCAATATGCTAGGCAAACAATCTCCTGAAATCGCGCAAGGCGTCGATCGTAGCGACCCTGAAGAGCAAGGTGCAGGTGACCAAGGCTTAATGTTTGGTTATGCCAGTAATGAGACAGAAGTATTGATGCCAGCGCCTATCGAGTATGCCCATCGTTTGATGGAGCGTCAGTCGGAGCTGCGCCGCGCAGGCGAGCTGCCATGGTTGCGTCCAGATGCCAAAGCGCAGGTGACCTTGAAGTATGATGGTAATCGTCCTGTCGCCATCGATGCTGTTGTATTATCAACACAGCATGATCCAAGCATCTCGCAGTCGGATCTACAAGAAGCCGTGATGGAATCTATCATCAAGCAAGTGCTACCAGCTGACCTATTGCACGCTGGCACACGCTATCATATCAACCCAACTGGTAAGTTTGTGATTGGTGGTCCTGTCGGTGATGCTGGTTTGACTGGTCGTAAAATTATCGTTGATACTTACGGCGGCATGGCGCGTCATGGTGGCGGTGCGTTCAGTGGTAAAGATCCTTCAAAAGTGGATCGCAGTGCTGCTTATGCGGTACGTTATGTGGCCAAAAACATCGTAGCTGCAGGTCTTGCTGAGCGCTGTGAAGTGCAGGTCAGCTACGCGATTGGTGTCGCTGAGCCTACTTCTATCTCTGTTAATACTTTTGGTACTAGCAAGATAAGTAACGATGAGATCATTCGCTTGATTCGTACGCATTTTGACCTACGCCCTTACGGCATTACCCGTATGTTGAACTTACTACAACCAATGTATCAGCAGACTGCTACCTTTGGACACTTTGGTCGTCCAGGCTCAGAGACTGCCTTTACGTGGGAAAAAACAGACAAAGCTGATATCTTAAAAGCAGACGCTGGTTTATAAGAGTCACTACTTTAAAACGTTTACCAACCATTTTTATATACTAAAAACTACTGACACTTATTATTAGGAGTTGCTTATGTCTCAAGACAATATTCAAGACCAAAACGCTGATGCTAACATCGAAATCACCCCTGAAATGCAGGCATTTTATCAACGTGCTGACGCTATCATTGGTATCGCCAACAGTCAGCTAGGCCCTGAGGCGCATTCAGGTCAAGTAGGTGCTTCTTTATTGTATGCTGCAGCACGCTATAGCGCGTCAGTTGCCTCTATCGGTTTCGTCAAAGGTGATGATTTCGCCAAAGAAAAAGACGATATCGTCGAGTTTTATGTCAAACAGTATCGCCAGATGCTAAGCGACAATTTAACGGATTATGCTCAAAACTTTGACAAGTACGTGCAGTTAAATCAAGACGACAAACCAGCTGAATAAGCGAATTTCGTCAGTCTAGATGTCTTTCAGTTAAACATGCTGTCGTAATATCAGTATTTGATGGCAGAAAATAAACCCCCAAGCTTAATTGAGCTTGGGGGTTTTTGTATGGTGTTTAAGTGGATAGCTACTGACAAATGAGCTAACATAAATAACTAAACGTTTATCATCAGTAGGCAAATCCATCATCGATAACAGGACACTATCGAATATTATTAATAAGGACGTTTTATTATGAAACGAACTATATCTACTCGTCGATTTTTCACAATTAATCAATTTTCGTTCAAACCATCATTACTGATACTGACTTTAGCCTTAGTTTTAACTGGCTGTAGCTCTATGTCTGATGTAGGCATGTCTGGTCAAACACCTACCCCATCCAGTCCTGATATCAGTCAGCAATTTGAAGGTGCTGCTCTTACTCAGTGTCCACCCGTTAACCCTGCCAACAATATCTGTACGGCACAATATGAACCCATCTGTGTAAAAATGAAAGTTGGATCAGTTGTCAGCTACCGAACGGCTAGTAATGCCTGCTCAGCCTGTAATATCCCCGAAGCCGTTGGTTATACAAAAGGCGAATGCAATTAATCTATAAAGTGATTGTATCTAGATCTGCTGTACTGAAAGCTGCTGTATTGAAAGATTTTTTATTAAAAATATTGAACATCCATAAAAATACCCAGCTTATGACAAGCTGGGTATTTTTGTAGCCATAAAATAAAATATTAAGCATCTTTCTCAAGTGCTGGTGGGCCTTTTAGTAGCTCTTCATCACGGAACTCATTAGCTGAGTTATGCTCTGCTGACTCTTCTGTGGTGAACCATTGCTGATTACGATACAGTATCAAGCGATCGCGACTGAGGCCACGCAATAGAGAATACATCATCACGACGATCACAATAGCAAAAGGAAATCCTGAGACAATCGATGCCGCTTGTAATGCACTTAAGCCACCTGCTGCTAGCAATACAGCAGCAATAACACCTTCAGAACCAGCCCAAAATAAGCGCTGAATCTTTGGTGGATTGGTATCACCACCTGATGTCAGCATATCGATGACAAAACTGGCTGAATCCGATGAGGTAACAAACCATAGGACAATCATCACCACGATGAGCAAGTTGACCGCACCTGTTAATGGATAAGATTCCATCAATTTAAAGATAGCGCTACCTGTATCGGCTTTGACCGCTTCGATCAGACCTGGACTAACTATGTTAGGGTCTGCTGCTGCTACCAACTCCATATTTACTGCAGAACCACCAAAAGCAGTAAACCATAAGAACAATATCGTGATAGGAATTAACAGTACGCCTAATATAAACTCACGGATAGTACGACCACGAGAGATACGTGCAACGAATACCCCAACGAATGGAGACCAGCTAATCCACCATGCCCAATAGAAAATCGTCCAAGAGGCTTGCCAGTTTTCTTCGCCTCTATAAGACTCTGTCCATAGACCTAACGGCACGATTTGATGCAAATAGTTACCGATGTTTTCTACAAAGCTGTTAAAGATAAACTGCGTAGGTCCAAAGATAATCACAAAACTTAGCAATATCACAGTGAACAATATATTGGTATCACTTAGACGCTTGATGCCTTTATCCAATCCCATAAACAGAGATAGCCCTGCTAGCATGGTGATAAGGCCAATCAAAATAATCTGCACCGTAATATTATTGGGTATACCAAATAACGTCTCAAGGCCTGAGTTAATCTGCAAGACGCCAAGACCTAACGTGGTCACTACCCCAAACATCGTACCAAATACGGCGAGCGTATCTACCGTATGTCCCCAACCGCCGTAGATCTTTTTACCCAATATTGGATAAAGTGTCGAACGGATAGCCAGTGGTAAACCTACTCGATAATGAAAATAAGCAAGCGATAGCGCGACCATGCCATATAGCGCCCATACATGTAGACCATAATGTAGGAACGAGATATTCATCGCTTGTTTGGCAGCGGCGACTGTCTCCGCCTCGCCTAATGGTGGTGCCATGAAATGATACAGCGGCTCAGCGGTGCCCCAATAAAGCAGCCCGATACCGATACCTGCTGAAAACAGCATACCAATCCAAGAAACCATATTGTACTCTGGCCTCTCATTCTGATGACCGAGTCTGATATCGCCGTAGCGGCTAAATATCATATAAATACTCATGACCAATGTTAAATTGACCACGACAATAAAGAACCAGCCAAAGCGTAAAGAGACAAATGCTTTTGCTTGGTTAAATACTACTTCTGCTTGTTCGTTGAATAAAGCGCCAAAAATAATGAACGCTAGTATCAAGATTGCTGAAGTCAAAAATACAGGTTTACTTACCCGCGGAAAAGGGCCTAATCGGCCAACTTTTACATGATCCATAGGTATATCCCCAAAAAGTGCGTAACCATACCAAGGTATGAACGAATTATCAAATATAACACCTTGTAAATACTACCGAATGTATAGAAATAGTAGTAACATTTCGGTAATAATTTTCAACAAACCGAATTTGTCCTGAATAAATCTAAGTATCTTCTCCCAATAAAGAAGCCCCAATTTAAAAATAAATTGGGGCTTCTTCTATCAAAAGCTTGAGTAGCTGTCTTACTTTTACCTGCTTTTAGTCACCTTTAACAATCTTAGGTGGTCCTTTTAGTAAATGCTCGTCAACAAACTCATCTGCAGAGTTATGATCTGCTGATTCATCTGTGATAAAGCTTTGCTGCGCTCTATATAGAATCAGACGATCGCGACTCAAACCACGCAGTAGCGCATACATCATGACAAAGACCACTAAGGCAAACGGTAGTCCCGCTACGATGGCAGCTGCCTGCAAAGCAGACAATCCACCAGCCGCTAACAATATAGCAGCGATAATGCCTTCTGTGGTTGCCCAAAACAAACGCTGAATCTTTGGTGGGTTGGTATCACCACCAGCGGTCAGCATGTCAATAACAAAACTGGCCGAATCTGATGAAGTCACAAACCAAAGCATAATCATGACAACAATCATTAACGTAATCGGTTTGGCTAATGGGTAGTACTCAACCAGCTTAAAGATTGCGCTACCGGTATCTGCTTGTACTGCTTCAACCAATCCTGGGCTAATACCTGTCACAGCAGAGGCAAGCTCCATGTGAATAGCCACGCCACCAAAGGTCGTGAACCAAAAAACAAGATAAGCATAGGGATTAATAGCACCCCAAATGTAAACTCACGGATAGTACGACCACGAGAGATACGGGCAATAAAGATACCAACAAATGGTGCCCAGCTTACCCACCATGCCCAATAAAATATTGTCCAAGCGCTTTGCCAATCTGTTCCACTATAAGACTCGCCCCACGTACCCAAAGGTACAATCACGGTAAGATAGTTACCGATATTTTCGATAAAGCTATCAAAGATAAAGAGCGTTGGCCCTAAAGCCACCATAAATACCAATAAAATGATTGTAAAACCGATATTGATATCACTAAGGCGCTTAATACCTTTGTCCAGACCCATCATAACAGAAGCGGCTGCAAGCGCTGTGATGAAAGCTATCAAACCGAACTGTACAGTGAGACTATTCGGCGTGCCAAATAGTTTCTCAAGTCCCGCATTGATCTGCATCACTCCAAGCCCAAGTGAGGTGACCACACCAAACATCGTACCGAACACAGCCAAGACATCGACCGTATGCCCCCAGCGACCATAGATTCTTTTGCCGAGTAAAGGATACAAGGTTGAGCGAATCGATAAAGGCAAACCGCGGCGAAAATGAAAATACGCTAACGACAGTGCCACAATCGTATAAATGCCCCAAGCGTGTAGACCCCAATGCATAAATGAGATATTCATCGCTTGCTTTGCAGCTTCAACCGTTTCGGCCTCGCCCATTGGTGGTGCCATAAAGTGATACAACGGCTCCGCTGTACCCCAATAAACGAGACCAATACCAATGCCAGCAGAGAACAACATACCAATCCAAGAAAACAGATTGTACTGCGGTCGCTCTGTTTGGTTGCCTAAACGAATATCACCATAGCGACTCATTCCTAAGTAAATGCAAAGCCCGAGCGCTGTATTCACTAAGATAATAAATAACCAACCGAACTTATCGGTGATAAAATTCTGTAAAAAACTAAAAACGGCCCCTGCTGTTTCAGTGAAAAGCGCACCGAAAATAATAAATCCAACGATCAACAGTGACGATGTAATAAACACAGGTTTACTCACCCGTGGAAAAGGTCCTAATCTGCCTACTTTTACTTCTTCCATGTGCAAGTCTCAAAATTTAAGGAATATTACCTTAACAAAATAGGCTTTAACTATCAATCAATTACAAAATAAAACTTGATAAAACCTTTAACTTATTCTAATAAGATTGATAGTTTTTTTAAAATGTCTACATAAATACAGATCTAAAAGCAGCTTTATCATGATGTTATTTGGGCAGTAATCTGAGTAATTGTGCATCATTACCATCTTCAAGTGTCCACACTTGCCCGTCTATTGCTAGCACACTGCGTACACGCTCACCCATGTCATAGCGATAACGCTCAGCGGCGGTATTGTCTTCGCTTATGCCAACTACGATAAGCGCTTTAGACGATAAACCACTGATAAGCATATTGCCCTGCCAGCTAGGAAAGTCATTATGAGTACCAGCCGCATAGATGCTCATAGCAGATGGTGATATGACAGGTGTCCAAGTAATTTTGGGTGCCGCAAACTCTGGCTTTGTATCATGGTCAGGAATGTCTAAACCTGAATAATTGCGTCCATTGGATACCACTGGCCAGCCATAGTTGTTACCCTTCTCAATAATATTAAATTCATCCCCGCCCTTTGGTCCCATCTCGTGCGCCCAAAGCTGTCCGCTATCGTCAAATGCCATACCAAGCACATTGCGATGTCCGATGGTCCAAAACTGTTTGGCCAACTCATTATCAGTAAACGGATTGTCTGTCGGGATTTTGCCATCAGGACTCAACCGTATTATCTTACCCAGATTGCCATTCATGTCTTGTGCTGGGTCTTTGTCTTGACGCTCGCCTGAGCTGATATATAGATAGCGGCCATCGGGCGAAAACAGCAGGCGATGACTATAATGTCCTTGCCCTGTGACTTTCGGAGACTGTTGCCAGATAGGCGTGATATCTTGCAACGTAGGTGTGGTTGTCTCTAATCCTGAAAGTGTCGCTTTGATAACTTTAGCGCCAAATCTATTGCTATCAGCTCCTGCCCCTGCTTCCACGTAGCTAAGATAGACGGTATTGGACGTCGCAAAATCTGGAGCCACGATGATGTCGCCTAAGCCGCCTTGACCACCGTAAGCGACTGTAGGCACGCCTTCGATTTTGGTCTTATTACCCGTCGCTGTATCTACGATAAATAGCTCACCTGTTTTTTGTGTTACTAGTAATTTTGGCGCTTCGCTATCTGCAATGGGTAACGCTGTCATGGCCCAAGGCTCATCAAAGGTAGCGATTGCTTTGGTGGTAAAGTCAGGCTTGCTAGTCTTTGTTTGTATAGTGGTTTGAGTGTCGTTAACTGAAGTTGAAACTTCTTTAGACTCCGTTGCGGTACTTTTATTATTGCTAGGACTTACTGTAGAAGGGTTAGAGCACGCGGCAGTGCTAAACAGCAATGCTGCAATAATTAGCGGCGAAGTTAAAGGTATATTTATACGTTCGATATGGGCTGTCATCATTCTGTTTCTCCATTCAATTGATACTTATACTATTAGTCTTTGATTTAGTTATAGCATAGTCCTGAGACTTAAGAGATATCGAAATGGTAAAAAACAGTAACGTAAAACGCGCCTTATAAATAAAAACCCCTTACCTACAATTGTAGATAAGGGGTTTGTTTTAAACGTACAGTTGAGTCATAAAGACGTCAAAGCCAATGACATTAGCTCATTCTAAGCTTATCAAAAGTTAGCTTGTCATCGGCACCTACATCGACTTTGATAATATCACCAGCGACAAAATCACCTGCTAATAGCTTTAATGACAATGGGTTTTCGATCTCTTGTTGAATGGCACGCTTTAAAGGACGAGCGCCATAAACAGGGTCATAACCGACGGCAACCAATTTATTCATCGCGTCGGCTGATAGCTCAATATCCATCTCACGCTCTTGGATACGCTGACGCAAACGATTCAATTGAATATCGGCAATACCTGCCATCTGCGACATACCAAGCGGATGGAATACTACGATTTCATCAATACGGTTGACGAACTCTGGACGGAAATGCTGCCCAACAGAATCCATTACTTCCGCTTTGATATCCTCGTAGCTCTCGCCAACCATTTCTTGTATCTTGTGCGAACCCAAGTTACTGGTCATGATGATCACGGTGTTTTTGAAATCTACTACACGACCTTGCGAATCGGTTAAGCGACCATCATCCAATACTTGTAGCAAGATGTTAAACACATCAGGATGCGCCTTTTCTACTTCATCGAACAATATGACGCTGTATGGCTTACGGCGTACTGCTTCAGTCAACGTACCGCCTTCTTCATAACCGACATAACCTGGAGGCGCGCCTACCAAACGGCTGACACTGTGTTTTTCCATATACTCACTCATGTCGATACGTACGATTGCATCTTCAGAGTCAAACAAGAAATTTGCTAGTGATTTGGTCAGCTCAGTTTTACCAACGCCTGTAGGCCCCAAGAATAAAAACGAGCCTGAAGGACGATTGGGATCAGACAAGCCTGCACGGCTACGACGTACCGCATTGGCCACCGATTCGACCGCTTCGTTTTGACCGATGACGCGCTCATGGAGTTTTTCTTCCATTGCGATCATCTTATCACGCTCGCCTTGCATCATTTTGCTGACTGGAATACCAGTCGCGGCCGCCACCACTTCGGCGATTTCGTTGTCTGTCACCTTGTTACGTAGCAATTTCACACCGCTACCTTCACCTGTCTGCTCTTTTTGCTCAGCCAAGTCAGACTCATGAATACGTCGTTCTAACTGCGGAATAGTTTCGTATTGCAGCTTACTCATGGTCTCATAATCGCCTTCACGGCTAGCTTTGTCATAGGCAATACGAGCTTTATCTAGCTCGTCTTTTAGCTGTTGACTGCCTTTAACCAATGCTTTCTCTGCCTGCCAAACCTCGTTAAGATCAGCATACTCTTTTTCTAATTCTGCTATTTGTGCATCGAGCACTTTACGCTCGGCTTGCGCGCCAGCATCCTCTTCATTTTTGAGCACTTCACGCTGCATTTTTAGCTGAATCAAGCGACTATCGAGCTTACCTAATGATTCAGGTTTACTGTCCATCTCCATGCGCAGACGACTGGCCGCTTCATCAATTAAATCAATCGCCTTATCTGGTAACTTACGATCGGTAATATAGCGATGACTCATACGAGCAGCAGCAATAATGGCACTGTCTTGAATATCGACGCCATGATGCAACTCGTAACGCTCTTTTAGACCCCGTAATATCGCGATGGTATCTTCGACCGTTGGCTCATCGACCAGTACTTTTTGAAAACGACGTTCAAGCGCAGCGTCTTTTTCGATGTACTGGCGGTACTCATCTAATGTCGTCGCTCCGACACAATGCAGCTCACCACGTGCTAGTGCGGGTTTTAGCATATTGCCAGCATCCATCGCGCCTTCAGATTTACCTGCCCCGACCATGGTATGCAGCTCATCGATAAATAAGATGACGTTGCCTTCTTGCTTGGCCAAGTCACTCAATACGCTTTTGAGGCGCTCTTCAAACTCACCGCGGAATTTCGCTCCTGCAATAAGCGCACCTAAATCTAATGACAACACTTCTTTACGGCGTAGACCTTCTGGTACATCACCATTGATGATTTTTTGTGCCAAGCCTTCGACGATAGCCGTCTTACCGACGCCCGGCTCACCGATGAGCACAGGGTTGTTTTTGGTACGGCGTGACAGTACTTGAATGGTACGGCGAATCTCTTCGTCACGGCCAATGACTGGATCTAGCTTACCAAGCTCTGCTTGTTCAGTCAGGTTGATCGTGTACTTGTTGAGTGCATCACGCTGATCTTCGGCGTTTTGGTTATTCACTGTATCATCGCCGCGCAATTGCTCAATCACCGCTTTTAGTTTGCTTGCCGTTACGCCAGCACTTTCAAATATCTTTTTGGTTTCGCCTTGTTCGGCGAGTGCCAACATCACCCATTCTGTTGCGATAAAATCATCGCCTTCTTTTTGCGCCTGACGATCTGCCAAATTCAAGATTTTTACCGAGTTTGGATTTAGATTGACGTCACCTGTCGGCTCCGAAATCGTTGCTTGGTTATCCAATGCTTTGGCAACGCCATTTTTTAGCGCTGGAATAGAAGCACCTGCTTGTTGGCAGATAGATAAATTAGATTCATCTTGTAGCAACACGGCAAGCAAATGCACAGGATCAATGCCTGTATGATCGCGCCCTAACGCTAGGCTTTGTGCTTCTTGAATGGCGGACTGCAGTTTTTGAGTAAACTTCTCAAATCTCATATCTATATCCTTTTATAATTGGTATTCTCAGTAGCACCTCTAAGGATTATCTTAGTCTAGTGCCTACTGTTATCTGTCACTTATATAAGGTATATATACACCTATTTCAAGACGATTGCTAAATAAAACCTTACTTAAAACAATGATATTAATTATTAATAATATTTAAATGAGCTATTAATATTAGTTAAAAGTAGTTAAAAGGTAAGAAACGCTATTCTATCAATGCAAATAAAAGATAAATCTCCATTAAATACGCTAATGAATAATGCATCTACTTAATATAAATTAGATAACAATCCGACTATTCTACTCCACGATTTCGATAGGAGTACCAAGTGTCACTGCATCCATAATTTCATCCATCTCATCATTGGCAACAGCGATACAGCCATCTGTCCAATCACGTCGTTGATTAAACAATGCCAAATACCCAAAGCCATTCATTTGCCCATGAATCATAATATCGCCACCTGGATTGACCCCTAATGACTTTGCTCGTGCCTTGTCCTCATCATTGGGATAGCTAATATGAATAGAGCGATGCGCAATAGAGTTCTCATTTTTATAATCTAAGGTATAAATCCCAACGGGCGTACGCTGGTCGCCCTCTTGTTGCTTGTGACCTGATGGACTTTCCCCTAGCGCAATACGATACGACCTAATAACTTTACCATCGCTCATCAGTTTTAAGATTCGATCTGATTTGTCGACGAAGACTCGGTCAATCACTATAGAAGGAGGAATGGGATTTTTATTTTTTGAGGTGCTTTTGGCATAAGCAATAGCGCTGGTGCTGACAATGGCAGCAAGACTAAGGCCAATGATAATGGGCAGCCAAGGCGTACGCTGCTCATTTGATGAGTAATATTTTCTATAAAAAATGGCATAGACTTTGGTTCCTATAATTAATTTCTTGTCATTAATCATATGTATCAAAGCACTATGCCAGATTCTATAGATACGTTTTGTGTAAAAGTAATGAATCACTCACTAGACTGCTACACCATGCGAATCGCACCATCTAAGCGAATAACTTCACCATTTAGATAAGCATTATCGATGATATGAGTCACCAACTTGGCAAACTCATTGGGAGCGCCTAAACGTTTAGGATATGGTACACCTGCCTCTAGCTGTTCGCGTGCTTTTTCGGGAATACTCTCCATCATCGGTGTAGCAAAGACACCTGGTGCGATGGTCATCACGCGAATACCATGACGTGCCAGCTCACGAGCAAGCGGTAAGGTCAGACCAACCACACCTGCTTTAGACGATGAATAGCTTGCTTGTCCTACTTGACCGTCAAAGGCTGCGATAGATGCTGTATTAATAATAATGCCTTGATCTATGTTCTTCTCTACATAGTCACCTGTACTGCTATCATTCGCTATGCGCTTGGCAATGCTAGCAGCTACCAAACGAGCGACGTTGAATGAACCGACCAGATTGATATTGACCCCGCGGCTAAATGCCTCAAGGTCTGCCGGATTGTTATCGCGATCTAGCAGTTTTTGTACCACTACGATACCAGCACAGTTGATTGAACCTTGCAAACCACCGAAAGCTGACTCTGCCATTTCGACCGCTGATTGTACTTCATCGCCATTAGTTATATCACAGCGTACAAAGCGCGCATTATCACCTAACTCAGCGACTAATGCTTGCCCAGCAGATTCATTTAAATCAGCAATAACGACGTTACCACCTTGCTCTACAATCGCCCGAGCCACTGACTCACCCAAACCTGATGCACCGCCTGTGACCAAAAAGCTGTTTTCTTTAACTTGCATGATTATTCCTTTAAATTTTTGCTTTTTATTAGATGTTTTTCTATTGAATGTATAGACGCTTTACTAACTCATTTATGCAGCAGACAGACTACGCAGCAAAAAGCGTTGAATCTTACCACTTGGCGTTTTTGGTAACTCGGTCACAAACTCAACCTCACGCGGATAGGCATGAGTGGATAGGCGTTTGCGTACCAGCTCTTGGATTTCTTTGGCGATTTTCTCACTGCCTTCGATGCCATCTTTTAGCACCACATAAGACTTGATGGTATGGCCGCGCACTTCATCTGGCACGCCTACCGCCGCAGATTCTGCTACTGCTTCATGCTCTAATACGGTATTTTCGACATCAGTAGGCCCTACGCGGTAACCTGCGGTAATAATGATGTCATCATCACGGCCTGAGAACCAGTAACTGCCGTCACTATGACGCTCGACCACGTCGCCTGTCAGATAGTAATCATCTACAAAGGCTTGTTTTTCATTCCAGCTATAGCCACGGAAATAAAACGCAGGTGACTGACTGACCACGACTGCCAGTTGCCCTTGCTCACCATCCGGCAGTACATTCATATCATCATCTAATACGACTAGCGTATGACCTGGTAGTGCCATACCCATCGAACCAACAGGACAGTCATGCGCCAATGCATGATGTGCACAGCAAGTCATGCCAGTCTCTGTTTGGCCATATTGGTCTTTGACTTGGCACGCCAGATAGGTTTCAACCCAGTTGACCACTTCGGTATTCAATGTCTCCCCTGCCGAGTTGGCACAGCGTAAAGACAGCTTAGTATTAGTATCGTTATGAGCGCCTTCATCAACACTATCAAACACACCACTAGATTTCATCATTCGAAACGCAGTTGGTGAAGAGGCTAAATTTGTAATCTTATGACGCACTATAAAATCACGGGTATTAGTCGCGTCAAATCCTGCTTCATTAAAATAAGTGGTAATACCCAGTAGCAGAGGCCCCGTGATGGCATAGTACAATCCGTACGCCCAGCCTGGATCTGCCATGTTCCAGTACTGATCATCTTCGCGTAGGTCGATGGCATAACGCATATATAGGTAAAAAGCAGGTAATGCGGCTAACGGAACGCTGACGCCTTTTGATTTACCGACTGTACCAGAGGTAAACATTTGCAAAAATGGCGCGTCCGTATCAAGCATCATAGGTTCAAACGTTTGCAGCTGTGCTGCCATAGACTGGCTATAGTGATCATCACCCCATGTCTGGGCATCCTCCACACTGCCGACCAATACCATTTTTGTTTGCTCAGCCAAGTCTTCAAACTTGCTGCGATTTTCTAGGTTAGTAAAAACGACTTTGGTATCGGCTTTGTCCATCCGATATTTGATGGAGTCATAGCCAAAAGCAGTAAATAGCGGCTGATATACGGCTCCGATACGCCATGTCGCCAATACAACGGTTAGCAGCTCGGGCGTGCGCGGTAGCATGGTCGCGACTTGGTCACCGACTTGTACGCCATAAGACAATAGTAAGTTAGCGACTTGCGCACTCGCCGCATCTAGCTCAGCAAAGCTCATACGAGTCACGTTGCCGGAGGTATCTTCATGCACTAGCGCGGCATTGTCAGCGCGACCGTCACGTACATGACGACCACAGCATGCCATATAGGCATTCAACCGATCGTCTACCTGCGTGCCAAAGATTTCTGACAGCAGCGCATTCATGTCGAAGTTATTATAATAATCGGTATAGTTTTTGGTGTGATGGTAGCGTCTACATCAACGATCGTAGGAGTTTGAAAGGCGGTGTTCATAAGCTAATCCTTTAGCAATAGCAGATAACTGGTAAAATGGTGGTTATGATTGTAAAACGGTCACATCCTATAGACCGTTTAATATCTTCGTATTTATCATGCTCTATTAGTAACGCATTTCTACGTTTATTTCAATACATAACGTATCATTTTTATTTTATAGAAATAAAGATAATCTATAACTAATTATCATTAATTCGCTATAAGTCCGCGAAGACACCTACAATCAATAGCCAAAGTACTGCCACATATTTTCAATTTCCTATTAAAGAATTAACACCTCAATATTATTATCTACAACCTCAACTTAAACATCAGCTCTTAAAAACCCTAAAAATGCTTTTTCTTCACAGCTTTGGTATTTTTTGGTTCGACCACGACGTGCTTGTTTGTAAGTTTCAAAAAACTGCCCTGCCAAAAAACGCTCAATGACAATGGGATGAATATAAGAGGCACGGCATACGGTCGGCGTGTTACCTAGCTCTGCTGCCACACTTTTACCATATCAGTGACTAATTGCTGTCGCTCAGCGCTTTCTGGTGCACTGGCTAGTATGTTAGCGCCTGCAGACGTTTGTAGTTCGTCATAAAGGTAGCTTGCTGCGAGTACACTGGCCATCCATGTACGAAAATCCTTTGCACTGTACATCCTGCTTTCGCAGTCCATGCCGCACGTATGCATCCGTAAGTAGTCATTGATATCGCTACTGTCAACGACTTGCTTATGACCGTTGTCGTCTAGATATTTGAATATTTGATAGCCTGGCAGCTCAGAACAGGCCTGAACGATGTCAATCAATCGCTCGTCTTGCAGCTCAATGTGGTGTTCTTTTGCGCTTTTGCCGACAAAATCAAATGCCAGTCCATTGTCGGTTTCACTGACATGCTTGCTGCGTAGCGTACTCAGACCATAGCTTTTATTTTGCTTAGCGTAGCGGCTATTCCCAATACGAATCAAAGTGGTCTCTAGCAATTTAACGACGGCAGCAAGCACATTGGTGCGTGATAAGGACTTTGCTTCCAAATCTGCCTCCACCTGCGCGCGTAGATTGGGTAGCGCCTCTGCAAATCCTATCATCGCATCAAACTTTGCTTGGTCGCGAATATTGTTCCATGAGGGATGATACAAGTATTGTTTGCGCGATTTTTCGTCTCGCCCTGTTGATTGCAGATGGCCTCGTTCGTCTTGGCATATCCACACCTCTGACCACATAGGCGGTATCACCAATGCATCAAAACGCTGACGCAATGCTTTGTCTTTGACCGTGTTGCCCGTTGCATCACGATAAGTAAAGCCGCGACCCCAACGCCTACGCTCGTAGCCTGGTTCGTCATCACTCACATAACGCAAATTGGCACGGCGTGCGAGATGCTCGTAATCATGACGCACGTCTTTGGTCATTGTTTGCTGGTTTGCCTTTACTGTTGCCTTTGTCATAAACCTGTATACCTTTGAGAATTCATGGTTTTAGCATAATTAATGACGGTAATTTTTGCTGTTTATTTGGCACAGACAAAGTGTAATCCTGTGTAAAATAAAGCAGTGATAAAAATAGCGATACGGGTTCTAAATGCTGTATTTTTGAGGCATAATTCAGCACTACTCACGACTTAAGTTTATAAAAAATGGACCATTCACCTGTGAAAATAAAGGCACTCGCCCTCGCCGATCATGATCTTTGGGCGCACTTATGGCAAAACTATCTGACATTTTATGAGACCAATTTGCCGTCAAGCACGACGGAGACGACGTGGCGCAATCTGCTTGATGATGACATCCCTGTTTATGGATTTGGGGCGTGGAGAGAGGATGTTTTGGTAGGCATTACCCATGTGGTACTGCATCCCAACACATGGAATACTAACGCATGTTGTTACTTAGAAGATTTATACGTCGCGAATAATGTCCGTGGTCAAGGCGTAGGACGTGCACTGATTGAACATGTATACTCCTTTGCTAAGGATAAGGACTGCAACCGTGTCTACTGGACGACACAAGAAAGCAACACCGCCGCTCGTAAACTCTATGATGCCATTGCGACTCAGACAGATATGGTTCAGTACCGTAAGGACTTATAAAGAGTGAGCTAGAGAATGAAATGCCCACAAAAAAGCCAAGCATAAAATACTTGGCGTTTTTCGTTTTGATACTGCTATAACTTAGAAGTCGTTATTTACCGTATACACATAAGTAAGCGGTTTCGACGTCTACTTTTACCTGAAACTTTTGGTTAGCTTCAACGGTGAACTGCTCGCCAGCGTTAAAGGTTTGCCACTCATCACCCTCTGGTAGCTTGACGGTCAATGCGCCACTTACCACACTCATGGTTTCAAATTCACTGGTGCCAAACTCATACTCACCAATTTCCATGACGCCGACAGTCGCAGGCTTAGTAGCCGTTTGAAAGGCAATAGAAGTCACTTTATCATCAAAATAATTATTAACGCTTGGCATAATTTTCCTTAATTAAATATTGGTTACTATTTTAAAGCGGCTACTTATTTAAAACAGCCTTTTACAATCCTGCTTTTAGACTCGCTTCAATAAACTGATCGAGGTCACCATCTAGTACGGCACCGGTGTTAAAGGTTTCAACACCCGTACGCAAATCCTTGATACGAGAGTCATCGAGCACGTATGAGCGAATTTGACTGCCCCAGCCAACATCAGACTTACCGTCTTCTACCGCTTGCTGTGATTCCATACGTTTTTGCATTTCAAGCTCATAAAGCTTAGCACGTAGCATTTTCATCGCCGTGGCTTTGTTACCATGTTGACTACGCTCATTCTGACAGGTCACTACCACGCCCGACGGCTCATGGGTAATACGTACCGCAGAATCTGTCGTGTTTACGTGCTGGCCACCCGCTCCAGATGAGCGATAGGTATCGATACGCAAGTCAGCTGGATTGATATCAATCTCGACGTTATCATCGATTTCAGGTGAGACAAATACCGCTGCAAACGAGGTATGACGACCATTATTACTATCAAATGGAGATTTACGCACCAAACGGTGGACGCCAATCTCGGTACGCAACCAACCAAACGCATAATCGCCTTTGATCTCAATCGTTGCCGACTTAATACCAGCCACGCTGCCTGAAGATACTTCAATCACATCTACTTTAAAGCCATGAGCTTCTGCCCAGCGCGTATACATGCGTAGTAGCATTTCAGCCCAATCTTGCGCTTCAGTACCGCCACTGCCCGACTGAATATCTAAGTAGCAGTTATTTGGATCCATCTCACCGCTAAACATCCGACGGAATTCTAAATCAGCAACACGTTTCTCAGCGCTATCTAGCTCGCTCTGCACATCGGCTAGCAATGACTCATCTTCTGCTTCGACTGCCAACTCTAGCATGGCAGACGCGTCTTCTAGTGTCGTCTCAAGAGAGACCACCACATCGATAACACCATCAAGGTGACTTTTTTCTTTATTAATTTTGGTCGCACGCTCTGGATCGTTCCATAGCTCGGGGTTTTCTAACTCTAAATTAACTTCTTCTAAGCGTTCTTGCTTACCATCGAAGTCAAAGATACCTCCGCAAGTCCTGACCACGCTCTGATAAATCTTTAATCTGCTCTTGATACGGATTGATTTCCATAAATGTTCCTGTTTTTCTAATAAAATAAATAACGCATGTGGCGCTATTTTAAATGAGATTGAGACTAAATGGTTCGCTAATTGTCGCTATTGCCAATGTTGCTACTATTACTAGCTTAAATAATCTAGATCGACCAATCTTCTACTGCCCAGCGATGGGCCAAAGCATGCGCATGTAACGCATCATCAGGTGACACGCAAACGGCCACATCTGCCCATTCGAGCAATGGGATGTCGTTCTTAGAATCTGAATACGCATACGTTTTTTCAAAGGTAACACCAGCTAACTGCTGCTTATTCACCCATTTGTCTAGATGATATATCTTACCTTCTTTAAAATTGGGCTTGTCTGCTAACTTACCTGTATAGCGATTGTCTTTTATCTCGAGCGGTGTTGATAACACATTGGCGGCTTCTATACCAAAACGTTTGGCAATGGCGGACACCACAAAATCATTGGTCGCGGAGATAATCACCACATCGTGCCCTTGCTCAATATGCTGACACAATACTTCCATCGCTTTTGGGCGAATATGTGGCTCGATTTCACTTTTGATATAGTCTTCTCTTAGCTCATCGAGTCTCTCAAGCGGTAGACTGCTCAAAAACTGCGCGACAAACTCATTATATTCTGTTGCGTCTAGTGTGCCCTCTATATAGTCATTATAGAACTTTTGATTGGCAGTGCGGTACTGCGCCTCATCGACAAGGTCATGCTTGACGATATATTCGCCCCAAAGATAATCGCTATCGACATCGAGTAACGTATGATCTAAATCAAATAACGCCAGTTGCTTTTGTTGTTTTTGTGCTGGATCTGCCTGCATAGTGAGACCTTATCGTTAATTGCGAAAAAATATGAGTAATTTTATAAAAGTGATCTAATAAAGAAATATAAGAATGGTTATTAAATAAGAGTGACAGCATTGAGCAAGCCCAGCTGCCATCCCTATAATATTTTTTAGAGTCTGCTTCGTCTATATAGACTGGTTTTGTCTGTCTTTAATCAGGCATCGCCACTGCTGTCAATCCTGTTTTGAATTTTTGGCAACGCTCAGCATAATGTAGCGCTGACATTTTTAGCATCGCTGCTTGCTCATCTGTCAGCGTCTTGACTACTTTTGCAGGTGCGCCCATCACTAGCGAGTTATCTGGGATGACCTGACCTTCAGTAATTAAGGCTTTCGCCCCTATCAGGCAATTTTTACCGATCTTGGCATTATTGAGTACCACAGCACCGATACCAATCAGGCTGTTATCACCAATCTCACAGCCATGTAGCATAGCCAGATGGCCGATAGTCACGTAGTTACCAATGGTCACTTTGACACCTGCATCGGTATGAATCACGCTATTCTCTTGGACATTACTATAGTCACCGATATGAATACGATCATTGTCACCGCGTATCACCGCACCAAACCACACATTGGCTTGATGACCTAAATATACATCGCCCATCACTTGCGCTGAATCTGCCACCCAACCGTTGAATGGCACAGCAAACTCAGGGGTTTTGTCTAAATATT
Source organism: Psychrobacter sp. ER1 (assembly GCF_048631835.1). Taxonomy (NCBI): domain Bacteria; kingdom Pseudomonadati; phylum Pseudomonadota; class Gammaproteobacteria; order Moraxellales; family Moraxellaceae; genus Psychrobacter; species Psychrobacter sp. ER1. The sequence goes on from NZ_CP184640.1 coordinate 2,078,484, forward strand.
TAAATATCATCGTTTTTCCTTAGTAAGGATAATGTTATTTTGGAGTAAGTGATTGGTTATACCACAATCATTTTTATGCTTATTTGATTCGCATGTCAAAGAACCATCTCACTTTGGACCATAGCCATAAAAAATATATTTTACAGTATACAATCCTATTTAATACCTTATCGTGTGTCCACTTTATAGTACAATTAGCAAGGCCAACATTCTCATTTTGCTATCGTAGCGCCTGCCCTAACAAGTACCGCTACCCTACTAAGGACGCATCCATGCTTCGCGAAACACACGTACCTATTATCTTGTTGGCAAGTAGTGTGATCATCACCGCGCCCAGTTATGCTGAAGATACCTCAAGTTTGGAGAGAGCCGGTGACATTGTTGCGGTTGCCATACCTGCCATTGCTTATGGCAGCACACATTATATGAATGATAAAGAGGGACGTCAGCAATTTTATCAATCATTTGCTACCAATCTTGCCGTGACCTATGCTGTGAAGTCAACTATTAATAAAGAGCGCCCTGACCATAGCGACAATGACTCCTTCCCATCAGGACATACTTCTTTGGCATTTCAGGGCGCAAGCTTCATTCATAAACGCTATGGATTAGAATATAGTATTCCAGCTTATGTTGGCGCAACTTTTGTGGGTTATAGCCGCGTTAAAGCGGAAAAACATGATGTGGCTGATGTATTTGCTGGTGCAGCACTAGGGGTTGCCAGTAGTATGTATTTGACCAAAAGCTATAACGATCAGCTTCTCATCACAACCAATCTTGCGCCTGACTATTACGGGCTGTCTGTCCACTACCAGTTTTAATCACTCAGTTTGCCCTTGATACTAGCCATAAGTTACTATTTTGTATATAATACGCAAAATCTGTGCCTAAGCGAGCGGACATGATGCAAGTTACCTATTCACTATCGAGTGAGTTTTGTAGTTTTCATCAATAATGTCTTCTCGCTTTTTTGTGGAAAATTTTTGTGTGCCGTCTTTTATTACTTCTATATGACAACAGTCAAATGCCGTAAATAAAAGGATACGGAGCAATTTTAGACCAACAAAACATGATGGCACTCACCAATAATAGCGGAGGCAATCCTTGAATTCATCGGTAGAAACACAAGCAATTTTGGCACTAGCAGACGGTACAATTTTTCGCGGTGTCAGTATCGGCAGCCTAGGTCATCGTGTTGGTGAAGTGGTATTTAATACCGCCATGACAGGGTATCAAGAAATTCTAACCGATCCAAGTTATGCGCGACAGCTGGTGACCCTAACTTATCCGCATATCGGTAATACTGGCACCAACGCCGAGGACACCGAGTCTGGTAATGGACAAAAAGTATGGGCGGACGGTCTGATTATCCGTGACGCCACCATGGCCACTTCTAACTTCCGCAACTCTGAATCGCTTAGCGACTATCTACAACGTAACAATACCGTCGCTATCGCTGAAATTGATACGCGTCAATTAACCCGCCTATTGCGCGATAAGGGTGCACAAAACGGCTGTATCATGACTGCCTCAAACGGCGAGACTATCAGCAGCGACGACGAGCAAAAAGCGATCGAGTTAGCGAAAGGCTTTGCAGGTCTAAAAGGCATGGACTTGGCAAAAGAATGCTGCACTACAGAAAATTTCGAGTGGACAGCAGGTACTTGGGACTTGTCAGACACCCTACTCAACCGTGATATCCCTGGCAGTCATGATAGCGGTACTGGCGGCTTCTTTAAGCAACTCGGCACTCACATCGATTCTAAATACAACGTCGTCGCTTATGACTTCGGTAGCAAAACCAACATCCTACGCATGCTCGTCGACCGCGGTTGTCACGTGACGGTTGTACCAGCACAGACCCCTATCGCAGACGTGCTAGCAATGAACCCAGATGGCATCTTCTTATCAAACGGCCCTGGTGATCCTGCAGCTTGTGATTACGCAATCGATGCGGTACGCCATATCATTGAGCAAACTGACGTGCCAACGTTTGGCATCTGCTTAGGCCATCAGCTAATTGGTTTGGCTAGCGGTGCAAATACTATCAAAATGAAAACGGGCCATCATGGTGCCAACCATCCAGTACAAGACTTAGCGACTGGTACGGTTATGATTACCAGTCAAAACCATGGCTTTGCGGTTGATGAAGACACGCTACCTGACAACGTTAAATCTACTCATCGCTCACTGTTTGATGGTACTAACCAAGGTATCGAGTTGACCAACAAGCCTGTATTTAGCTTCCAAGGTCACCCAGAAGCCAGCCCTGGTCCACATGACTGCGCGCCATTGTTTGATAAGTTTGCGGATATGATGGAACAGTCTAAAACTGCCCAAGCGTAAACGGTTGATTATAACTACATAATAAGTAAACGCTTGAGTCGTCCCTAGCGGTTCAAGCGGCATTAAATAAGCACTGCAAGTATAAAACGCCTTGAGCGTTATCAAAAATAAAGATTACTCAAATTATCACCCAAACGAAGGTAGCTCTAACTATGCCAAAACGTACCGACATAAAAAGCATTCTTATCATTGGCGCAGGCCCTATCGTCATCGGCCAAGCATGTGAGTTTGACTATTCAGGCGCACAGGCGTGTAAAGCACTAAAAGAAGAAGGCTACCGCGTCATCTTGGTCAACTCAAACCCTGCGACCATCATGACTGATCCTGTTATGGCTGACGCGACCTATATCGAGCCGATTACTTGGCAAACCGTTGAGCAAATCATTGCCAAAGAACGTCCAGATGCAATCTTGCCAACGATGGGCGGACAGACGGCTCTAAACTGTGCGCTAGAGCTAGACAAGCACGGTGTATTGACTAAGTATAACTGCGAGTTGATTGGTGCAACCAAAGACTCAATCGAAATGGCAGAAGACCGCAACTTGTTTGATAAAGCCATGAAGCGTATCGGCCTTGAGTGCCCTCGCGCTGAAACGGCTGAAACCATGGAAGAAGCCTTTGCGACTCAAGAAAAAATGGGCTATCCATGTATCATTCGTCCATCATTCACGATGGGCGGTTCAGGCGGCGGTATCGCTTATAACCGCGATGAGTTCATTGAAATCTGCGAGCGTGGTTTTGATTTGTCTCCAAACCATCAATTATTGATCGATGAGTCATTGATTGGTTGGAAAGAATACGAGATGGAAGTGGTTCGTGACAAAAACGACAACTGCATCATCATCTGCGCCATCGAAAACTTTGACCCAATGGGCGTGCATACAGGCGACTCAATCACCGTCGCACCAGCACAGACCTTGACCGACAAAGAATACCAAATCATGCGTAATGCGTCATTAGCAGTACTGCGTGAAATCGGTGTAGAAACGGGCGGCTCAAATGTACAGTTCGGTATCAACCCTGATACCGGTCGCATGGTCGTCATCGAGATGAACCCACGTGTATCACGCTCGTCTGCCCTAGCCTCAAAAGCCACTGGCTTCCCGATTGCCAAAATCGCAGCGAAACTGGCCATTGGTTACACACTAGATGAATTGCAAAATGACATCACTGGTGGCAAAACGCCAGCCAGCTTTGAGCCTGCGCTTGATTATGTTGTGACTAAGATACCTCGTTTTAACTTCGAAAAATTCCCACAAGCAGACAACATCCTATCGACTCAGATGAAATCAGTCGGTGAAGTGATGGCAATCGGTCGTAACTTCCAAGAGTCGATGCAAAAAGCACTGCGCGGCATGGAAACAGGTGCGGATGGCTTTGACGAGCAAATTGACTTGTTAAAAGTAAGCGCCGAAAAAGCGCGTAGCGAAATTATTAACCGCCTAACCATTCCAACACCTGAGCGTATCTACTACGTTGCTGATGCATTCCGCGTCGGTATGAGTGTCGATGACGTGTTTAATTTTACCAAGATTGACCCATGGTTCTTGGTACAGATCGAAGACATCGTCAAAACAGAAGCTACCGTAAAATCACTTGGTTTTGGCGGCTTGAACGAGAAAAATCTACGTAGCTTTAAACGTAAAGGTTTATCAGATTTGCGCTTGGCTAAATTGCTTGGCATCTCACAAAAGCAACTTCGTAAAAAGCGTTGGGATCTGAACGTCTATCCAGTCTATAAGCGTGTTGATACGTGCGCCGCAGAGTTTGCGACCAGCACCGCTTATATGTACTCAACCTACGATAGCGAATGTGAAGCGAACCCAACAGACAAAAAGAAAATCATGGTCATCGGCGGCGGTCCTAACCGTATTGGTCAAGGTATTGAGTTTGATTACTGCTGTGTACACGCAGCGCTTGCCATGCGTGAAGATGGTTATGAGACCATTATGGTCAACTGTAACCCTGAAACGGTTTCAACCGATTATGACACTTCTGACCGTCTATACTTTGAGCCAATCACGTTAGAAGACGTGTTAGAGATCGTTCGTATCGAAAATCCTGATGGCGTGATTGTACAGTTCGGTGGTCAAACGCCATTGAAACTTGCTCGTGCACTAGAGTCAGCAGGCGTCAAAATCATCGGTACTAGCCCAGATGCAATCGACCGTGCCGAAGACCGTGAGCGCTTCCAGCATATGATTCAGCAGCTAAACCTAGTACAGCCATCAAACGCTCTAGCAACCAGCTTAGAAGACGGTTTGGTTAAAGCAAAAGACGTAGGCTATCCATTGGTTGTACGTCCATCTTATGTATTAGGTGGCCGCGCGATGGAAATCGTCTATAACGAAGACGAGCTAAGACACTATCTACGTACTGCGGTACAAGCATCGAATGAAGCACCTGTCCTACTAGATCGTTTCTTAGATGATGCTATCGAAGTTGACGTAGACTGTGTATGTGATGGTACTGATGTCGTTATCGGCGGTATCATGCAGCATATCGAACAGGCTGGCGTTCACTCAGGTGACTCAGCATGCTCACTGCCGCCATACTCACTGTCTAAAGAGTTATGTGACGTGATGCGCGCACAGACAGTTGCTATGGCAAAAGAGCTAGGCGTTATCGGTCTAATGAACGTACAGTTCGCGGTAAAAGGCGAAACGGTATACATCCTAGAAGTGAACCCACGTGCTGCACGTACAGTACCGTTCGTCTCTAAGTGTATCGGTACTTCGTTAGCACAGGTTGCTGCGCGCTGTATGGCTGGTACTTCGCTTAAAGATCAAGGCTTTACTACTGAGATTGTCCCAGCATTCTATGCGGTCAAAGAAGCGGTATTCCCATTCGCTAAGTTTCCAGGTGTTGACCCAATCTTGAGTCCTGAGATGAAATCAACGGGCGAAGTTATGGGCGTGGGCAAAACCTTTGGCGAAGCATTCTACAAGGCCATTATCGGTAGTAATGAGCGTCTGCCAGGTCTACCGACTGAAGGCGAAACAAAAACCGTCTTTATCTCAGTTCGTGACAGCGACAAAGCCCAAATTGCTCCGATTGCTCGTCAGCTTGCAGACTTTGGCTTTAAGATTGTCTCGACCACTGGCACGCAAAAAGTACTAAGCGAGGCTGGTATCGAAAGTCAACAAATCAACAAGGTCACTGAAGGTCGTCCGCATATCGTTGATGCCTTGAAAAATGGCAAAATCGACCTTATCATCAATACTACTGAAGGTAAGCAAGCTCAAGAGGATTCGTTCTCTATTCGCCGCAGTGCGCTACAGGGCAAAGTATTCTACGTCACCACGTTAGGTGCCGCTGATGCCGTCTGCAAATCTTATGCGATTGACTTACCGTTTGATGTCTATAAGTTACAAGATTTGCATGAGCAAGCAAAGTCTATTGACGTGGCTGAATAATTTCAGTAGATTAAGCATAACCGTTAGGCTTGCCTAAAAGCTCACTCAAGTATCGTTGTTTGCTTTAAATATAGCCAACCATGCTTGAGGAACGATACCTTTACCGTGATAGACCTAAAAAGCATAGTGGCTAAATTGCGACTATGCTTTTTATTACGTAAGCTTAAGTGCGCCTATGCTTGAATTGAGGTGAGATACACTCATAAATGATGGCCAACTTATTCATTACATCGTCTTAATTATCACTCTTTTATATTTTATATCCATTGCAACAACACTGACACCATCTCATTATGAGGTGGTGTGGTGTTATTGGTTTAAGGAAAAAACATGCAACGTTACCCAATGACTCCGCAAGGACACGCGGCTCTAGAAGCCGAATTAAAACAGCTAAAAAGTGTCGACCGTCCACGCATCACAGCATCGATTGCTGAAGCACGCGAACACGGCGATTTGAAAGAAAATGCTGAATACCATGCTGCCCGTGAGCAGCAAGGTTTTTGTGAAGCACGTATTCGTGACATCGAAGCCAAACTTGGCGGTGCTCAAGTCATCGATCCTTCGACACTGCCAAAAGAAGGCCGTATTGTATTTGGCGTTAGCGTCGTGATCGAAAACATGGACACTGAAGAAGAAAAACAGTACAAAATCGTTGGCGATGATGAAGCTGACTTTAAAGCTGGCAAAATCTCAGTCAACTCACCAATCGCTCGTGGTTTGATTGGTAAGTTTGAAGGCGACGAAGTGCGCATCGAAACGCCAAAGGGCGTGGTTGAATATGAAGTCATGAAAGTTATATACGACTAATAGCTACACTACGTTCTAATCTATAAACTTGATGTTCTCAAAGATAGACAGTTTGAGAAATGACTTTTAGATAATAGTTTTTATGACAATGATTGTGACTAGCGACTTAGTTATGCAATTCCATAGATGAAAGCCGTACTACACATAGATAGCATTTATACCGTTTCGGTTACACAATGCTGCTTTTATCCATGATTTGTTTTGGCGCATAATTATTTGAGTTTGAGTGCACCACAGCTTTAGTATTAACTCTATTCAGTAAGAAATAGTTAAGATTGAATAGCTTTTATACAAGTGAGTATTGCGGCGCTTATACTAAAAATAATGATGGTCTGATCGCATACATAGGCTAACATCAGCACTACTACCCTCGTTATTTGGCATATTTTTCGGTGTCATTTAGCGGGGGTTTTGTTTATCTAAGCATTATCTATTGTTGTATTACTTACTATTATTTTTGAGGAGTCTTTTATGATTATGAACGATGGTTTTCAGGCATCAACTGCTAAAACGACTATGGCAAAAAATACAGCTATGTCTGCAATGCTAGCAGGTATCATGTTGGCCGCATCATCGGCCAATGCTGCCCCTGAGATTGCCATTAGCTCCTCTGCGAGCGGTAGCACCACGGTGGTCGAGCAATACTCTGATGGCAACACTGCTACGATTACGGCGACGCCAAACGGTATCACCATGCAAGACGGCATGCCGTACGCAGTGACTCAGGTGACCACTGTGCCACGCTACGTCGTGCGTCAGTCTCCTGTTGTCCAAGGTACGACGACCGTTACTAGCGTACCAGTGACTAACTCTATTACCAACAAGGTCACTAAAGTAGATGTGATTACCACGCCTGCCAGCAGCGTGACGCAAGTACTGCCTGTCGCAACCAACGTCACCCCACCAGTGATTATGCAGCAGCCATTGACCAATCAAGTGACGACAACGACGACAACTTTGGATACGTTGCAACTGACCCCGACCTTTAGCACGCCTGGCGTAGTCAATGCCAACACCAAAGTCATGAAAATTCTAAAAAATGCTGATGGACGTGAAGTTGCCGTTCCTGCCAATCATATTGCCCCAGGCGATGTGATCGAGTATCACACCACTTATACCAACACCACAGCACAGCCGGTCAATGACATCAACGCAATGATTTCATTACCAAGTGGCGTCCAGTTAGTCTCGTTGAATAGTCCTCTGCCGACGCTTGCCACCACTGGCGGAGACAGCTATCAAACCATTCAGCAAGTTGGCAATACGGTGGTTGTCCAAGAAAACTACTCTGGTCTGAAATGGAACTTGGTGAACTTTGATGCCAATGCGGCCAAAACCGTCGTCATACGTGCCAAGGTTCAATAAACATTAAACTGTCGCATACTATTATTTAACGGTTATCGGTATATGTAAAAGGTCTTGTGGACTAGCTATCTAGTCAGCAAGACCTTTTTTGGAAAAAAGCCAAGCACAGATATTCACGATACTAGTCATTCCTCTCCTACTACTCGGTATTGCAGGTATTGTTAGCGGATTGGTGGTTGGATTATTAGCTGAAAAAATCTTTATATAAACTCAAATCATATCCAAAAATTCAGATTTTCGTGACGACATCCGTTGTCGCATATCATTCTAACTTCACCTATAAATACAATGACTTAGCGATAATTTTGGTAAAATAGTCCTTCATCAATTAATTGGTAAAACGCGACTTATGGCAAACATCAATTATGAAAGATTACAGGGAAAACTCAATATCTTGGCCGATGCTGCCAAGTATGATGTCTCTTGCTCATCCTCCGCTGGTACTCGTAAAAACCAAGGCGGTGGATTAGGCGATGCATCAGCAACGGGTATCTGTCACAGCTATACCGAAGATGGTCGATGTGTCAGTCTGCTAAAGATTCTTTTGACCAATCACTGCATTTACGACTGTGCTTATTGCACCTCGCGCAAGAGCAATGACACGCCGCGTGCTGCGTTCAGTGTCGAAGAAGTCGTCGATTTAACCATGCAGTTTTACCGCCGTAACTACATTGAAGGGCTATTCCTCAGCTCTGGTATCTTCAAGAGTGGCGACTATACGATGGAGCGACTGGTCGAAGTCGCCAAACTCTTGCGTACGCGTGAGCGCTTCAATGGTTACATCCACCTAAAGACCATTCCAGGTGCGTCAAAAGAGTTGCTGCTAGAAGCAGGGTTATATGCGGATCGTTTGAGCGTCAATATCGAGATTCCGACCAAATCAGGGTTGGCTTTGCTTGCGCCAGAAAAATCTCATGATCAATTAAAAGCACCAATGGAGACGGTAAAAGAAGAAATTATCACCATTCGTGAAAGCCGGAAAACTCATAAAAAAGCGCCTAAGTTCACGCCAGCAGGTCAGACCAGCCAAATGATCGTTGGTGCGAGTAACGAGACTGACCTACAGGTAATTCAGCTATCGAGTCACTTCTACAAAACGTATGACCTCAAGCGGGTCTATTACTCAGGTTATGTACCTATGCTCTCTGATAATCGCTTGCCTGCGATTGGAACGCCTGTGCCGATGGTACGAGAGAATCGTCTGTATCAGGCAGATTGGTTAATGCGCTTTTATGGTTTTGGCGCGCATGAGATTGTGGAGCCGGAGTCACCATTCTTAGATTTAGACTGCGATCCAAAACTTGCTTGGGCGATACGCCATCGCGAGCATTTCCCAGTCAATATCCAGACAGCGACTTATGAGATGATTCTACGTATCCCAGGTATCGGTACAAAGACTGCTAAGAAAATCGTCAAAGCACGTAAGTTCAATCAATTGACGCTATACCATCTAAAAAAATGGGTGCTGCGGTCAACCGTGCTAAATACTTTATCGCGACCACTGGCAAAAACGAGCACCTTGCTCATTTAACGCGCGATAATTTTCGTCAGTATGTATTGGCTCAAACGCAGACCAAGTTTAACGATCAACGTACTGGGCAGTTGGCTTTATTTTAAAATGGCTCTAGATAGCATGTGTTAAAAAACCTGCTATCTCGCTATTGTATTTATAATAGTTATTTACGATAAACACTTAGGACAAACCATGTCAGCACTTGTGCAAAATGACTCTTACGCTGTCGGTCAATTGACGCCTAGCATTGTACTGTATGAGCCTAGCTTTGAAGGTTGGCTGAGTGCTGTGTTTTATGTCTATGCCAATCGTCTACAAAACGATATGTCACTAAAGCTAACCGCTCAAGATTGCTATGTACCATCACTCATCGCTCAGGCGACTAGCGTGGCAACTGATGAGGATAAAGCCGAGCGTGTGTTGGTCAAATTAAATACCTTATTGGGTCGCTCAGGCATGCGAAATATCTTGTGGGGATTTTTATCAGAGAAGGACGATATCGGTACGACATTGTTCCGCGTGGTCAAATACGCCATCGACTATCCCAATCGTCAAATCATGCAGGATTTGGGTAATTTGGACGTGCTTGAACTAGTGCAGACGGTCAAATCGGTTGGCCGTGAAAAACATCGTATGGAAGCATTTGTACGTTTTGAGCATACAACTGATGATATTTATTTTGCACGTGTAGATCCTGATTTTAATGTACTGCCACTCATCGGAGAGCACTTTCGGCAGCGTTATCAAGATCAGCACTGGGCAATCTATGATCTGACTCGGGGCTACGGTATCTATTATGATAAAAGTAATAGCACGCCATCACGTCCAGCAAAGCTGCAAACCATTACTGATCTCGATGATGCGGTACTACGCAATCCTGCCAGCATCCATAGTCCTGATGAGCAACGCTATCAAAAGTTCTGGCAAGGTTACTTTACTAACGTTAATATCAAAGAGCGCAAAAATCCTAAGCTGCATAAACAATATCTCCCGCAGCGCTACTGGAAATACTTGAGTGAAAAACAAGTACTGCCCAATGCTGAGCACTTACAAAAACGACGCTAACGGCTTTTGATGTTTATTAATCCATGGCTTACGCTTATATATTCTAAAAACTACCTATCTGACCTCATCTTTTTATCTTGATGGTTGAGTTTTAATCGCTTTTAACTGACAATAGCAAATTGATATTACTAACCGGTGACCAACGCTATTATGAAAGTTATGCGCTTACTGTCGTCTCTAAAGCATGATGAATCCGAGCGCGGTATTTTTCATCTTGGGCGAGCATTGGTCAAAAATGAGCATACCTCTATCATTGTCTCTAGTGCCGATGAAGACAATGACTTGGTTAGACGTCTCAAACGTGATGGCAATATTTACCATCAGCTACATGTGAATAAAAAGTCTTGGCTATCGCTATTGCAAGTCTCTGCCCTACGGCATTTGATAGAAAAGTACGAGCCCGATGTCATTCATGTGCATTCGCGTACCCCTGCATGGATATTGCATTTGGCATTGCGCCGTGCTCGCGTTAGACGTTTTCCCAAACTGGTCTCGACCATGTATGGGTTTTATCCTATTAATAAGTACTCTCAAGCCCTACTCAATGTTGATACGATAATCACCGTATCTGATAGCGTCACGCAATACTTAAAAAAGGACTGCGCATCGAAGACGTAGATCCCAAAGTCATCACGCGTATCTATCGCGGTGTCGATACTCGGCGCTACCCTTATCGTCATAATCCTTCGGTCTATTGGTTACGTCATACCTTTGCTGAGTACCCTGAGCTTGAGCACAAAAATGGCTCGTATTCCCAACCGTAATCGGTAACGAGTACGGGCAAGAGTGGCTGATAGATATTTTGGGTAACCTGCAAGAGCAGTTCCCCAATATTCACGTCATTATTATGGATGAAGACTATAAAGACGGCGATGTCGCTCATGAAGATTTTCGTCAACGTACCAATAGCTTGGGACTGGCGGAGCGCATTACCTATGTGGGTAGCAAGCGTAATGATATGCGAGAATGGCTATCGGCGGCCAATATTGTCATGGCACTTGCCAATGAGCCCGAGTCAATCGGTATCAATGCCCTACAAGCCATACATCTAGGTACGCCAGTCATTGGATGGGATCAAGCTGCCTTTAGCGAGATTTTACAACCGCTCTACCCGCAAGGATTGGTAAAAAAGTACAATGCCAATGCGCTTTGTAAAGCGGTTAGAAATCAGCTAGAGAGTGTGACGCGCCCTGAAATGACCAACAAATTCACCATGCGTGAAATGATTGAAAAGACGCTTGCAGTGTATCAAAGCTTACATGATGCGGCGCTTGCCGAAGAACAAGCAGAAGCAGATGCTATCGCAGTTCGACGCATCAAACGCAGTCTGAAAAAAGCGTCTAAACCCGCCCTGAATGTCGCTGTAAAAATGTCGAACCTGTTGCTAAAAATCCAAAAATAAAGCTAACTAAAGAAAAATCGAAGACAACGGATAATGTAGATACGACACAAAACACTGAAGGCAATCAACCACTGTAAACACTCTCCAATCTCATGACGCCAAACCTCGCCTAACGGGTGATGTTTGTATCGCCTCCTATGCCAACTTTTTGATTTGTAATGACGCGGTCATCGTACCGCAATATGATGATATAAATGATGCACTCGCCATCGAGCAGCTTGAAAAAATCTTTCCGCAGCATCAAGTAGTGGGAGTACGCACAAAAGAGATTGTCTATGGCGGCGGTAATATTCATTGTATTACCCAGCAACAACCTGTAACCAAAGCGTCACTCTAAAACACGCCGCTTGGTATAGAGTGAACCATAATAAATCGCACTTATTAGCAACTGAAAGTATAAGCATAAACCCAAAAATGGATTTTAAACCCAAAAACACGCTAAAAATAAGGAAAAAGTATGAGCGATTATCAAATCAACAATCCAGCCACTGGCGAACTAGAAGCCACTTACCCTACCGCCACTGAACAAGATATCCAACAAGTCATTGAGCAAGCAGATACCGCTTATCAAGACTGGCGTAAAGTGCCATTAAATGAGCGCAGTGCATTACTGCATAAAATCGCTGATATCTATCTTGAGCGTCAAGACGAGCTATCACGTATCGTTGCAAATGAGATGGGCAAACCTGTTGCCCAAGCAAAAGGCGAAATTGGTCTGGTGGCTGATATCTATCGCTACTATGCAGACAATGCTGAGCAGCTACTGGCAACCAGTACCATTGAAGTTGATTCAGGATCAGCATCGGTAGAAAAACACCCTGTAGGCGCGCTATTAGGTATCATGCCGTGGAACTATCCACATTACCAAGTAGCCCGTTTTGTCGCGCCAAACTTTATGGCGGGTAATACAATTATTCTAAAACACGCACCGCAGTGTCCAAACACCGCAGAAGTCATCGTCGATATCTTCAAAGATGCAGGCGTACCTGAAGGCGTTTATAACAATATCTTTGCAACCAATGATCAATCAGCGACCATTATCAATGACACACGCGTACAAGGTGTCTCGCTAACAGGTTCTGAACGCGCTGGACAAGCCGTGGCAAAAGAAGCTGGCGGCGCACTCAAAAAGTCGTTTTAGAATTGGGTGGTTCAGATGCCTTTATCGTCGCAGCCGATGCCGATATCGAACAAGCGATACAAGGCGCTATCTCTGGTCGTTTTGGTAATACTGGACAAGCCTGTAACGCAGCCAAGCGTTTGATCGTCATTGAATCAGTCTATGACAAATTCGTCGAAGGCTTTACCAATGCGGTCAGCAACATGACTTTGGCCGACCCGCTTAAAGAAGATACGTTTATTGGCCCAATGTCATCAAAAGCCGCTGCGGTCAACTTGCAAGCGCAGTTAGACAGTGCTATCCAAGCAGGTGCGACAGTATTAGTAGAAGGCGGCATGGACAAAGACAAGCCTGGTGCTTGGTTTAAGCCTGCGGTACTGACAGATGTAACTGAATCCATGGATGTATATCGTGAAGAGCTGTTTGGTCCTGTAGCAGTCGTCTATAAAGCAAATGATATCGACCATGCTATCAAGATTGCCAACGATGTGCCTTTCGGTCTTGGTGCCTCTATCCAAACGCAAGATGCTGCCCTAGCTGCTGACATTGCTGACAAATTGGAAGTGGGCATGGTCACTATCAACGCGCCGTCTGGTACCGAAGCCAATACCCCATTTGGCGGCGTTAAACGTTCAGGATTTGGTCGCGAGCTTGGTACGCTTGGTATCACTGAGTTCTTAAACTATAAGCTTATTCGTGATAAGTCTTAATCGTATAAGCACTTGATTGTATGCACTAAAAAGCCTAACGTTTGACGTTAGGCTTTTTTATGCAAAGATAGTTAAAGTAAGTCTACTTTTTATATGGATTTTCTTATTTTTAGTTGAGGATATCGAACATCAAAGTCTTGGTTAATCTCATTGATCATACTCATTTCACGAAATCTAGAGTTTAGACGTAGTTATTTTTCTATGCATGTTTAAGAGTATTATGATTGCACGTATTTCAGAACGTCAAAAAAGGCCTCATATCAAGTATTAGGTCTTTTCGTTGGGATATTTTTATTCATTATTTTTACGTTAAATTGTCTCTACATAGTTAGATGATGCGATGTCGAGTACACTGCCAAAAACTAGAAAAATGTCGTTCTGTTTATTGAGCAGGGTATCGGCTAGTAGAAGTACCTCTATCAATCGTTTGACACTGGAATCTCGCAGCTTTCTCAATGAAATACTAATACTATTATTTTTCTAAAGCAAAAAAGGCGTCATTGACTAAGTGGTCTTCTTCATTAAAACGAACATATATCCCTTCACTATCTTTTGTTGCATACCAATATTCTTCATTTGCGCCAATATTTATTTGGAAAAACTTATTGCTTATAATATTACCGACAGTGTAGACCGAGCCTTCTACAAAAAAATCGTTGCCACAGATACATTTTAGTTTATCTCCACTTCTGATCATATAGCTAACCTTTATGACAACGATAATAGTAAACAAGAGTGAGCTATTTTACTTTTTTATTGTTAAATGTCAATATGCGAATATTATGCTAGTTGATTATTTAACAAAAATAATTAAGACTCTCATCTAATCAAGAAAGGATAGAAAACGACTTTAAGTAAATTATTACTGTCCTAAATGTGTAAACTCATTTTTGAACAGAACAAAAACAACAAAAAAGCCTAACGTTTGACGTTAGGCTTTTTATGAAAGGTAATTAAAGTAAGTCTACTTTTTATATGGATTTTCTTTTAACCACTGCTGGTTAGCCGTTTTTAGCTCGCGCAGTTCATGATCCATAATGTCTTTACTCTTACCAGGATTCTTCATCGTAGCATAACCGTACAATACCCCACCAAGTACGATCCAGCCAAGGAAAATCCACCACTCAATAGCGACAAGTGCTGATGGCATACCTGGTAGATATAGTGCCAACATACCAAGACTGAGGATAATAGTGATAATACCAACCAATTTACCTGCTGGTACTCTAAACGGACGTACCATATCAGGCTCACGGTAACGCAGCACTAAGAATGAAAGAGCCACACAAGTATAAGCAATAACGATACCGAACCCGCCAGCATCTACAATCCATACCAGCATTTTGCGACCAAATAATGGCGCAAGTGTCGCGAGACCACCGATCAATAAAATCGCATTGACGGGCGTATTATATTTCGGATGCAGCTTGCACAAAAACTGTGGCAACATGTGCGTTTTGCCCATAGCATATAGCAGACGACTACCACCGATAAGAAACGCATTCCAGCTTGATAAAATACCCAGTACACCGCCGATAACGAGCAAGGTACCAGCCCATTTACCATTCCAAGCATTGGTCATCGCATCAGCAGTAGCCAATGTTGAGTCTTGTGCTTGTAATAGCGGTAAAGTCTTGCCCACACTCCAGGCGACTGCTACATACCACAGTACAGCGATAATAATAGAGACGATCAAAAACTTACCGATGTTCGGACGAGATAGATTGATTTCTTCTGCCGCTTGGGGAATGACATCGAAGCCAACGAACAAGAACGGTACCATTACCATCACCGTCATGATGCCACCCATACCGCCAATAAAGTTAGGCGCTTGTACGGTATTAGAAGTTTCAGGACTGAACAGTAACGCCCCTACGAACAGTAATATACCTACTAGAAAAATACCAACGACTGCCAACTTTTGAAACCAAGCACTGACTTCCATACCGCGTATGTTCAGCCATGTGACAATCACTGAACCGAGCATCCCGACGCCTACCCAAGTGGCGTAAACATCCCAGCCAGCAACATTCCAAAGATACCCTTGGCTATAATTGGGAATAATGTATTCGACGACGGTGGGCAGCGCCACAGCCTCGAACGCAACGACTGAGAAGTAACCGAACAAAATACTCCATGAGCAAATAAAGGAGATATTGACTCCTAACGCTCGATGGGTATAAGTATGCTCACCGCCAGTAATTGGCATGGATGCCGCAAGTTCAGCATACGTCACACCAATCAATACGACTACTAGACCGCCTATCAAAAAGGCGCTAATTGCGCCCCATATACCTGCCGAGATGATCCAACTACCTGCCAGTACAACCCAGCCCCAACCGACCATTGCACCGAATGCCAGTGCAATGATATCGAACACCCCTAGCGACTTTTTTAATTCAGACATAACCTACTCCTTGTCTGTGTTTCATCCGTGTGAGCCTGTTACAGCTACACTATTTTTGTTTCATGGGATCATACCCATCATGTTTGTTGTGTCTGTCGCGTCGCCGAAAATTTTGTATTTGCCGTCGGTATAGTATTCAAACAGCAAATACAAAAACGGCGTCTTGACTTGCAAGGCGCCGTTAAAAAACTCACTCAAAACGAGTGTTATAAGGGCAACCTTGCCGTTATCTTTCATACAATCTTTTAACCAATATTGGTACTTGAACTAGCTGTACTTGATTAAAAGCGATCCATCGCTAAAGTAAATGACACTTAGTATTGCTTATGCCGTTAGAATACCTTTGATGATATCAAGGCCTTCTTGTAGCACTTCATCTTCAACCGTCAATGGCACCATCACACGAATGGCATTGCCATACATACCACAAGACGCTAGTAGCAAGCCTTGCTCAAATGATTTTGCTTTTAGATTGGCTGCGGCGGCGGCATCAGGCTTGCCTTCGCTATCAATCAATTCAAACGCTAGCATAGCGCCCTTATGACGGATATGACCGATACTGCTTAGGTTCAAGCCTTTTAAGAATGAAGCAATGGTATTGCCAATCTCGATACTACGCTCAAGTAAGTTCTCTTCTTCGATCACTTCCATAACTGCAAGTGCGGCCACACAAGCCAGTGGGTTACCAGAATAAGTACCACCCAAACCACCGACTTGCGGCGCATCCATAATGTCAGCACGCCCAATGACCGCAGAGATAGGATAACCACCAGCCAAACTCTTCGCGGCAGTCATTAGATCAGGCTCAACCCCTAGCTGTTCACCTGCAAACAAGGTACCGGTTCTCGCAAAACCACACTGTACTTCATCAAAAATAAGCACGATGCCATGCTCATCACAGATCTCGCGTAGTGCTTTGGCAAATGACGGCGTTACCTGATGGAAACCACCCTCGCCTTGGACTGGCTCAATGATCATTGCAGCCACTTCACTAGGATCGATGTCTGCTTGGAAGATCATGTCAAGGCTATGTAACGCTTGCGCTTCTGTTACGTTCAACTCTTCTGCAGGGAACAACGCATGGAACACAGGTCCTGGCATCGGGCCAAAGTTCTTTTTGTATGGCAATACTTTGCCTGTCAGGCTCATACACATCATGGTACGACCATGCCAGCCACCAACAAAAGAAATCACGCCTGGACGACGGGTTTTAGCACGAGCAATCTTGATGCAGTTTTCAACGGCTTCTGCGCCAGTGGTCAAAAAGAATGCTTTGGTATCGCCGCTGATAGGCGCTTTTTCGCATAGCTTTTCAGCCAAGTCCACATAGCATTCGTAGTTAATCATTTGCGCCGCAGTGTGTGTAAATTTGTCTAGCTGCTCATGGACCCGTTGGGTGATTTTTGGATGGCTATGACCCGTGTTCAATACTGAGATACCACCGACAAAGTCGATATAGCGCTTGCCTTCGATGTCCCAGATTTCTGAGTTCTTTGCTTTTTCTGCAAAGATAGGAAAGGCAACCCCAAGTCCTGTTGGTAAAACAGCTTTGCGGCGCTCAAGTAATGATTGATTGGTAGTCGTCATGGGAATGTCCTTTTCTTTGTTCGTAACATAAGTGCCATCTAGAGATTGGCGGTTTATTTAATGTCTGTCTTTGTACTCATTAGATATCAAATGGTGCTTGTTTGACCCAACACACCACAGATATCTAAAAACTTGCGCTAGTTAATGCTTTGCTAACCATTAAGCCAACTAATTACATTATGGCTATTAGGTAATGTCAGAGCACCAGTATTTAGTCGTGATATAGTCTTCGATACCGTATTTTGAACCTTCACGGCCAAATCCAGACTGCTTCACACCGCCAAATGGGGCAACTTCTGTAGAAATTAAACCCGTGTTGTGACCGATGATGCCGTACTCAAGACCTTCGGTAACGCGCCATGAACGTGCATAGTCACTACTATAGAAGTAAGCGGCCAAGCCATAGATGGTATCGTTAGCAGCACGAATAACTTCTGCTTCGTCTTTGAAAGTAAAGATGGTTGCAATTGGTCCAAAGATTTCTTCAGAAGCGATGTCCATATCGCTACTAATATCTGTGATAACCGTTGGATTATAAGTCAGTTCTGAAGCGTCATTGACACTACCACCAGTGACCAGTTTTGCGCCTTTATCTAGCGCGTCTTTTAGCAAGGCTTGTACTTTATCCAACGCTTTTTTGTTGATAAGAGGGCCGATATCTACGCCTTCTTCTAAGCCGTTACCCACTTTTAATTCAGCGACTTTTTTGACAAAGACATCTAAGAATTTATCTTTGATGCTGTCTTGAACGTATACTCGGTTGGCGCAAACACAGGTCTGACCAGCATTACGATATTTAGAAGCGATTAAACCGGCAGCGGCTTTTTCTAGATCGGCATCATCAAAGACGATAAATGGCGCATTGCCACCCAATTCTAACGATAGCTTTTTGATAGTCGGCGCGCATTGTGCCATCAGCGTACGGCCTACTTCTGTAGAGCCTGTGAATGACAGCTTATGAATGCGTGCATCACCCGTTAGGATGTCGCCGATGACAGAAGACTTACCGGTTACGATCTGAATGACGCCAGCTGGAATGCCCGCTTGCTCTGCCAACACACCTAGTGCCAATGCAGAGTAAGGTGTCTCGGTGGCTGGTTTGACGATAATCGTACAGCCCGCTGCTAGTGCAGGAGCAACTTTGCGCGTGATCATCGCAGCTGGGAAGTTCCAAGGCGTGATAGCGGCACAAACACCGACTGGCTGCTTAAGTACAACATGACGTAGATGTGTGCTATTAGCAGGAATCACATCACCATAGACGCGTTTGCCTTCTTCGGCAAACCAACGGATAAAGCTGTTGGCATAACCTACTTCACCACGTGACTCAGTCAGCGGTTTACCTTGCTCAGCGGTCATAATGATGGCCAAATCTTCTTTATTGGCATCGATTAGATCAGCCCACTTTTGCAATAACTCTGCACGCTCTTTGGCTGTTTTTGCTGCCCAGTCTGCTTGGACATCATGAGCGTAAGCAACGGCTTCGTTAACATCTTCTGTGGTGAGACTTGGTACAGTACCAATGAGCTCACCATTAAAAGGATTGTTGACATCAAGCACAGCTTCATCACTAGCAGCATGCCAGCCGTCTTTAATGAAGCAAGATTGTTTGAGTAAATCTGGATTTGATAACTGCAGCGCGTGTGACATGTTGACGCTCCTTGTCATATAGGGTGTGTTTATAAGAATGGATACATTGGTAAGTCGTAAATAATTATTGATAATTCATTATTTGTTCAATATACTGAACATGTATTCTATATACGAGACGTCATTATAAGAATGATATGACGCGATTTGCAACCCTTATTCTCATTATTTTAAAAATTATCTTGTATTTTCTGATTTTCTTTTATTTTTATAGGTTACTTATGAGCTCGACTGCCGTGCCTGCGCTAGACAAAACATTTCAGATTTTGGACTTGATTACTGATAGTTCACAGCCTCTGACCGCGGCTCATATCGCCAAGGAACTGGGGCTACCTCGTAGCTCTACTCACAACATATTGCAAAGTCTATTAAACAAACATGTCATTTATAAAGACCCTGAAAGTCGCTTTTATTTAGGTTCATATTTAATGTATTGGGCTGGGAAATATGAGCAACAACAAGGCGTAGTCCAGTTGTTTAAAGATTTGATTGTGCAGTATCCGGTACTTCTTCAGCACACAGTTACCTTGTCAAAACTTGATTTGGGCGAAGTGGTATTTTTGGCTTGTCATGAATCACCTGCGCCGCTTGGCTTTACCTTTCGTGCAGGCGTTCGCGTACCTGCCGTATTTTCAGCGACAGGCAAAGCCATGCTATCGACGTTGTCGCTGGACAGTATCAAATCATTGTATAAAGATACTTTTCCGACGCCGATGACCCAACATGGGGTCAAGAATTTTACCGATTTATCCGCTGAGCTTGCAGCGATACAAGAAAGCCGAGTGTCTCTCGATGATGGACAGTTGCGCGATGGGATGTACTGCTTGGGCACTTATATTCGTAACGCATCAGGCAATGCAGTTGCTGGTATGGCAGTAAGTTTTTTACAAGGAGAGTATGAGTCTAAACGGGCTGAGGTCAGTGCAGTATTGATTGAATTGGCGGAGCAAATTGAGCAGCATTTAGGCTTTAATCCTAACGCTGAAAGGTAGCGTTAGGATTAAATATCGGTGCAGGTCTAAAAAATATAATCCAAAAACTCTGTTAAACAATCCCATCGGCTTTTAGCTTAGCAATCATCTCACTGTCATAGCCCAAACCAGCCAGCGTACTGTCAGTATGCTCACTCAACTGCGGTGGCGGCGTACGATAGCTGACTGGTGATGCAGACAATTTGATAGGGTTACCAAGTGCGCGTACTGGACTGCCTTGCTCGGTGAAATTAACAATCATCTCACGGGCTTGTGCTTGCGGCATGGCCAAAGCTTCGGCCACGTTATGAATCGCACCGCATGGAATGCCTGCTTGATCTAAAACCTCTAGCCAATAGGTACGTGACTGCTTGGCAAAATGCTTAGTCAGCTCACCGCACAACAATTCTCGATTGGCAACGCGTTGTGGATTGGTCGTAAAACGCTCGTCGGTATGCCAATCAACTGCAAGCACATCACACAGTTTGGCAAACTGACTGTCATTACCACAGGCTAAAATAAAATGCTGCTCGCCCTCACCCGCAAACACTTGATACGGCACGATATTAGGATGCTGATTGCCTAGTCTTGGCGGTATCTTATCGGATGCCAAATGATTCATACCGACATTAGCCAGCATGGCGAGCGCGCTATCAAGTAATGCCACATCGACGTGTTGCCCAAGTCCAGTATTTTGACGCGCCAGCAGTGCCGCTTGAATACCAATCGTCAACTGTAAACCTGCAAACAAATCGACGACTGCCACGCCAACTTTGTGCGGTTCGCCATCACTAGGGCCTGTGATGCTCATCAGCCCTGATAATCCTTGGATAATATAATCATAGCCGGGGCGTTTGGCATCGGGACCTGTCTGCCCAAAACCTGTCAATGACGCATAAATCAGCCGCGGATTGGACTGTTTTAGACTGTCATAATCCAAGCCGTATTTTTTCAGACCACCGACTTTGAAGTTTTCGACCAAAATATCACTGTCAGCGATTAGCTGTTTAATAATGGTTTTCCCTATTGGCGTAGTGATATCTACCGTCAGTGATTTTTTATTGCGGTTAATCGTAGCGTAATAAGCGGAGGTGTCATCGCTGAATGTTGGCGGTGCCCAATGACGCGTTTCATCACCGATATGTGGACGCTCAACCTTGATAACTTCGGCACCCAGATCAGCAAGTACTTGGGTACAAGAAGGCCCTGCCAACACTCTTGATAAATCAAGCACTTTGATACCATGCAATGCGCCCTTTGGCATATTAGCCATATCAATCATATCTGTCATGAGCTTCCCTTACTCTGTCGCGTATTTTGCGACTTTTAATCATAAAATTGTTATTCATGATTTAGCTATTTAACCGTTGAATCATGAATAACAACTGAAAAACGTACGCTACTGTTAATGCTCTTTTGATAAAAAGCTAAGCAGTAACGTACGCCATAAAATACAGTTGTACCAAAAACTATTAGCTAAAAACGTTTAAAAGAACGCTTGAATGCCTGTCTGTGCACGGCCTAGGATAAGCGCATGAATATCATGTGTACCCTCGTAAGTATTGACGGCTTCCAAGTTCATCACGTGACGGATAATATGGAACTCATCAGAGATACCGTTACCGCCATGCATGTCACGAGCGATGCGAGCGATATCAAGCGCCTTGCCGCAGTTATTACGCTTAATAAGTGAGATCATTTCAGGCGCTGCGTTGTCTTCATCCATTAAACGACCCACGCGTAGCGCCGCTTGTAGACCTAAGGTGATTTCTGTCTGCATATTGGCAAGCTTTAGCTGTACCAACTGCGTTGCCGCTAGCGGACGACCAAACTGCTTACGATCGAGCGTGTACTGACGAGCCGCTTTCCAGCAGAATTCAGCCGCTCCCATCGAACCCCAAGCGATACCATAACGGGCTTTGTTCAAGCAGCCAAAGGGCCCTTTTAGACCACGGATATCTGGGAAAGCATTGGCTTCAGGAACGAACACTTTGTCCATGACAATCTCACCCGTGACTGATGCACGTAATGAGAACTTGCCCTCGATTTTCGGCGCAGATAAGCCTTTCATACCTTTGTCTAAAATAAAACCGCGAATCTCGCCAGCATCGTCTTTTGCCCACACGACGAATACGTCAGCGATAGGACTGTTGGTGATCCACATTTTATTGCCAGTCAGCTCATAACCGCCATCCACAGCGCGCGCACGAGTCGACATTGATGAAGGATCAGATCCTGAATCTGGCTCAGTCAGACCGAAGCAGCCTACATACTCACCTGTGGCAAGCTTAGGCAAATAACGCTCTCTTTGCTCTTCTGTGCCATACGCCCAAATAGGATGCATCACTAGGCTTGATTGTACACTCATCGCTGAACGGTAGCCCGAATCAACGGCTTCCACTTCCTTGGCAATCAGACCATAGGCGACACTTGATAAGCCAGCACAGCCATAACCTTCAATCGTGACACCAAGCAGACCCATTTCACCCATTTGACGCATGATATTACGGTCAAAATTCTCATTGCGATTGGCCTCAATAATGCCAGGCATCAGCTCTTTTTGAAAAAACTGACGCGCGCTGTCGGTGACCATGCGCTCTTCTTCAGTGAGCTGGTCACGTAGTAAAAAAGGATCTTCCCAATCAAAGCGTGGGCTAGTAGATGTTGCCATGTGGATCTCCTTGGTATCAGTCATCCTGACTGACGAATAGTGATTGATACATCATTTGGTCTAACAAGTCATTGACTTCATTATTCCGCTGTGCGAAACTTAGTTTCATAATTTAAAACCATTTAACCAAACTTTCGCTGCGCTGTAAACCTTTATCAAAAAAGATGAGTATAAAATGACGAAACCTTTATCAACAGCTACTCCACTACTCGAACGCATGCATGCAACAATGAGTCAAAACAAGGAAGATAACGACCGACAGTTTGTAACTGCGTTGGGGAGAGGACTGATCATACTGGCGGCTTTTGAGCACCATGAGCGGCTCACCCATCAACAGCTATGTCAGATGACCGAACTACCGAAAGCAACTATTACTCGCCTTATCCATACCTTAACCACGCTTGGGTTTTTACGTGTCACTGAGCACGGACAGTATCAATTGGGCAGTAGTGCTGTCCGATTAAGTGCGACCGCGTGGAGTCGCCACGATATGGTTACAGCGGCTGAGCCTTTACTGCGACAATTTGCTAGTGAGAACGAAGTATCAGTGAATTTGGCGACCGAAGTCGAAGGAGAAATGCGCTATCACGCCTGCTGCCGTAGCCCTGCACGCCTATCGGTCAACTTACAGGTTGGTTCAGCAGTTCCAGTGGCACGTACGGCGATTGGACGCGCTTTTTATGCGGCAAGCTCGCAAGCGAGACAGGCTGTCATCATTAGTAATCTACAAGAGCATTTGTCTGTTGAAGAATTCAACCATGCGCAAACTGCCCTAGCCAGCGCGGCAGAGCATTATGAAAAATACGGCTATACCGTGTCTGATGGGGAGTTTTCTACTGACATATTGGCAGTTGCGGTCGGGGTATATGATGTCGCCACTGGGCAATACGCGTATTCGCTGAATGCCAGTGTGCCAAGTGCCAACTGGGAAGCGGATGACTATGCGGCGATGATAGTGCCAAAATTGCAGGCGTTGGCGGAGCGGATTGGTGGTGGGGTTTAAAACAGTAATATGGTGAAGATATAAGCCTTCTAGCCAGTCATAATTTTTCTATTGATATAAACTAAAGAGCTGGTTAATTGGCTGGCTCTTTAGCGTCTAATACCCACACGGCATCGTGTCCAACAAAATACGTATGATGGTCCGCCACTTCTATGTTATAGACATAGTCTTCATAAGGATTGGGGCAGACATCGTTATAGCGTCGCATCTGCTCATGGATACTTTCTTCTGTTAATCCCATTGAATCGCCATACTTTTTGATACTGGCTAAAGCTTTTTGAATAAACCTTCATCACCAATTCTATTTTCTTTGATTATTTTTCCCTCAAAGATTAGAGGTGAGTGCATCTCTCTTACAAACCTTTCTGCACTATGTGTCTTAGGCGCTATGTCTTGACGTAATCTTACATTCAATGTTTTATAAAGATCAGGGTCTATAATAAAGGGTGCCTTTTCATTGATGAGCAACTTGGCATCAGAAGTTTGCAGATTGACAGTTTTGATTTCTTCTTTGAACGCTTCTTCTGTATTGGCTAAACTGACAAACTGGTAGCCATCATCCGTAAATTTCACAAACTGAACCAGACCGTTTGTCTTCCATAAGTCATGTTCCTCAATACTTTGAGTATACGCTGTACCTTCAGGGAAGTTCGGTAAGGTGCGTACAGGGATGAAAGAATAATCATCTAGTGCAATCGTATCGCCATGAGCAGACGTTAGATATCCAGCTGGCAAACGCTCCGCCGATAACCACTCACCCTCTAAATCTTCAGGCTGCCGAGTTACCCAAAATGGGTGGTTGCTGGTACATAAGATATAGTTTCTACCCTTCTCACCTTGCTTGGCTACCGTTTCGTTAAAGTATTCAACTTTAAAGATTCTTTCCTTTTTCGGGGATGTAAACGTACTTATGACAGGCTTATACTCTATGTCACCACTACCATCTTCAGGCTTGGAGAGTACAGGCTTTGATAAAATTAAGTCGCCCACTTTGATATCTTGGATTGGCACTAGACCTTTATCCGTATGTACCAATGTACCTGCGACAAATCCTGGAACGTTTTTATTCATATTATCAACTCACTGAGATTATTTATTATAAAATTCACCGTCATACACCCAAATGCCTTTTTTCCTACAAAATAAGTATGAGTATCGGCGACTTCAATGTTATAGACATAATCAGTGAAGGCATTGGATGTAGCTCTGGAGTCATTCTCCCAATCTGGCACTCTGTAGGCTGCAACTAACTTACTATAGTACTCTATCTCGACACGATTCTCAGGATTGTCTTTGTCTAAAAACTTATGAAACTTCGCATAAGGTTCAGAACCATCCTCCGAATGTAAGTCCCTACCTAAAAGACTATTGTCATCATTAGTAAACACCTCTACAGCTTCACCATTCCTAAAGTCAATCACCCCTATATCAATTTCACCTGGATCTGCATGCTTATCTTGACAGCTGTGCATATACAACCCAACCTTTGGATCGCTAGTTGCTATGACATACTTTCCTCCAATTTGATAAGGATCATACACCTCTTCGTGATATCTACCAGATATGTCAAGTATTTCACCTTGATGGCCTCTTTCTGGAAAAATATAATTAACAATATCGTTAGATGTAATGAACTTTGCAGCTACCCATCTTGGTTTTTCCTCATCACTGACATGCGTCCAGAATGGATGATTATCAGTACAGTAAATACCCTCAACAGGCGTTATAATCTTTTGTTTAGTAGCAGACTTGATGGTTCTTATCACAGGCTTATAGACCAGTTCTCCTTCACCACTTTCATCCTTAGACAGTACTTTATCACCGATTTTTAACTCCTGAATAGGTACTAATCCTTTATCTGTATGAACGATCGTTCCCGCGACAAACCCTGAATTGGTCATTAGCTTTCCTTTTACTGTTTTTATTATTTATGGGACTGGTTGACCACATTGGTGTTATGCACCCATAGTCCTGCTCGACCAATGAAGTAGGTATGATTGTCTGCCACCTCAAAGTTATAGACGGTTGCGTTATAAGGGATAGGCGCGCCTTGATTATCCTTTAAGTGGTTCGTTATCAGTATTTTACCTTTTTCGTCTTTGATACCAATGTCGAGATAACCGTGTTGCTGGTAATAGCTGACGTCTTTAACATAGCCCGTACCCTTATATTCTGCCTCACTGTAGTCGAGCATATGCGCTTCGCCATCTTGCACATAATCATCGTAGTAATCCTCATGATAGTGCTCTTGATACCAGTAATGATTTGGATTGAATTCTAAATTATCATTAGCGACTTGATAGGTAGGTTGCACACGCTCAACGGTATACATCACGCCATCGGTATTCACAGCAATTTCATACTGTTGTAGTTCATCCACACGTTTAAAGTGAGGCTGATCATAGAAATCAATATCTTCCTGTGGGTTTTCCATGGCACCACCGACCCAAACAGGGTGATTGGGCGTCGCTAGAAAATGACTAAAGCGGCTAGCTGCTTGAGTTTTTTTATCAGCAAGCAGATAATTGTGAATATCAAAATTTTCATCATCTGGTTTTAATCTATAAGGCGAAGTATTATTTTTCTCTAAACGTACGATCCACATCTCTTTGTCTTCATGCACAAAGGTCTTGACCACAGGCTTATACTCTATGTCACCGCTACCATCTTCAGGCTTGGAGAGTACAGGCTTTGATAAAATGAGGTCGCCCGCTTTAATATCCTGAATCGGTACTAAACCTTTATCCGTATGGATAAGTGTCCCTGCTGCAAATCCTGCATTATTCATGTCCTATCCTTTTTATATTATCGTTTTAACTCATCAAACCGCAGTCCAAATTTCATTAGATACTTACGCAATCTATCGCTATCGTTAGGGCTTTTTAGCTTATCGCGTGAATTAGCGTATAAATAACGCCCCACCGCTGCTTGGTTTTTATGACTAATACAAACCTCAATCATATACGCTAATTGCACCGCATCAAACGGATCAATAGTCGTCAGCATGTCTTCATCGAAATATCTTCTTAAAATATTATGGCTACCCTGCTCGATGGTTTTCGCTATCTAAAGTAGCATATGAGCTATTTTTAATCACTTTATTGCATATACTGTCATTACTTGTTTGTGCAACCGAACTAACGCAGCTCCTAACGAAAGTGATTCTGACCAAACTGTTACCCATTGATACCGACGTAATGACGTCATGCGTGTATGATGTACGCGACAAATGTAAGCATCTTATCTATATCAATCATTACTATTGAGCCTCGTTATGCCTGAATCTCGTACCAATCTAAACCCTGAACCCAAAACCAGTTCGCCGTATGTTATCGGATTATTACTTCGCTATAGCACGTTTGGCGCGGCGATTTTAATTCTATTAGCGGGCTTATTATTGGTAAGTTGGTGGCTGATTGTGATCGGTGGTTTGGCTGTGGCACTTGGTATCTATGATTTGATTCAGTCCAAGCACGCTATCTTGAGCAACTACCCTGTCGCTGGACATATTCGCTATGTATTAGAGGATTTTCGCCCTGAGATTCGCCAGTACTTGCTTGAGGACGATAAAGAACAAGTACCGTTCTCACGTCAGCAGCGTGCGCTAGTCTATCAACGTGCTAAGAACGTCAGTGACACCAATGCCTTTGGTACGCTAGATAATTTATATACTCATGGTAAAGAATGGTTTTTGCAATCCACCATCAGTGCACCACTAGAGAACAAAGACTTTCGTATTATGGTAGGCGGTGAGCGTTGTCAGCAGCCACACGATATGTCGGTATTCAATATCTCTGCGATGAGCTTTGGCAGTCTGTCAGCGAACGCTATCATGGCACTCAATCAAGGCGCAAAACTCGGCGGATTTACTCATGACACGGGCGAAGGCGCGATCAGCCCTTATCATCGTAAGTTCGGTGGTGATTTGATTTGGGAATTGGGTACAGGCTACTTTGGTTGCCGTGATAATGATGGTAACTTTGATCCACAGTCTTTTGCTGAAAAAGCTGTCGATCCGCAAGTTAAAATGATTGAAATCAAGCTTTCACAAGGTGCCAAGCCTGGTAAAGGTGGTGTCCTACCCTCTAGCAAGATCACCCAAGAGATTGCCGACACGCGCCAAGTGCCGACGGGTCAAGACTGTATCTCGCCCTCTTCGCATACTGCATTTAGCACCCCGCGCGAGTTAGTCGCCTTTTGGCAGCAGCTACGTGATTTATCAGGCGGCAAGCCAGTTGGCTTTAAGCTATGTATTGGTCAGCCATGGCAGTTTATGGCGATTGTAAAAGCGATGATAGAGACGGATAACTATCCTGATTTTATCGTTATTGATGGTGCAGAAGGCGGCACAGGTGCAGCGCCTGTCGAGTTTATGGACAATGTCGGCATGCCAATGGTTGAAGGGTTTTTGCTCGTACATAATACCTTAGTCGGTGCAGGTATTCGTGACAAAATTAAGCTTGGCGTCAGTGGCAAGATCGTATCAGGCTTTGATATTGCGCGCATGATTGCGCTAGGTGCCGATTGGTGTAACTCAGCACGTGGCTTTATGTTTGCGGTTGGCTGCATTCAGTCGCGCTCTTGTCATACCAACACTTGCCCAACGGGTGTAGCTACCCAAGATCCATATCGTCAAAAGGCGCTCGACGTCCCTAGTAAAGCTGAGCGTGTTGCAAGTTTCCATAAAAACACGCTAAAATCGCTTGCCAGTATCGTAGGTGCGGTTGGTTTACAGCATCCTAGCCAATTACAGCCGTATCATATTGCACGCCGCTTAGACGATGGGCAGATTAAGCTGTTATCCAAATTCTTCTACTTTACTGATAAAGGCGCATTGCTCGATCATAGTGCCCGTGCCGATGTATTTAACCAGATGTGGGTCATGGCAAACCCTGATAGCTTCTTAGCCAATAATGACGCACTCATTGCTTATAACAAAGACTCGCGTGATAAGGGCAAGGAAACTGGCGCGCCAACAGAACACAGCGCTGGGTATAATTCTGAGCACTTGACCAATCTCACCGATGGTGGACGATTAATTGGTAATGTGAACAATACAATCCGTGACTTCCCGCCTACTAGTGATTGATTCAGCGCCTAAATCGTTGTTCTTAAAAAGTAGTAATGAAGGTGTAATTAAGCAGTAGATAGCCACCAAACTTAAATAATTTGTATATTAAAAGACGCGTGATTGATGCCAAGTTCTATTTTTACCTTATCCCTATCAACGATAGTGCTTACGCTAGGCCTTAGTGCCTGCCAGCAGACAAATCCTGACGCAGCTAGCAGCGACACCGATAGCTGGTCGTGCCAGACTAAAGACACGCCTTTTACTTATAGTGTTTGCCGTGTGGATGCTACCGCGTTAGCGAGCGAGCGTTATTCATTACAACTGTTTTGGCAATCTTCTGATAACAATAAGCCTTTGCTAACCTTTGATGCGTTGTTGGCCACATTACCGAACGATAAAAGTCTCAACTTTGCAATGAATGCAGGCATGTATAATGAAAACTATGCGCCGATTGGCTATACCGTAATCGAAGGCAAAGAACTCAAATCGCTAAATGTAAGAGAAGGTGGCGGTAATTTTCATCTATTACCTAATGGGGTTATGTGGTGGGACAAAGCTGGCACAGTGCAAATCACCGAAAGTAATGCGTTAAATGAGCAGCTAAACAATGGTGATGTGCAGCCTTGGTATGCGACGCAATCGGGTCCTATGTTGGTCATCAATAACGAGATACACCCACGGTTCAACCCTGATAGCAGCTCAATCAAACTGCGTAATGGTGCAGGTGTTTGCCGTGATGGCGGTATACAGCTCGTTAATAGCGATGAGCCTGTAACCTTTTATCAGTTTGCAGAGCTATTTAAAGATGAGCTGGGTTGTTCAAACGCGCTGTTTTTAGACGGTGGTATTGCCTCAGCATTGTATGCGCCTAGTATCGATAAGCAAGATAAAAAAGAGATGGGCGTGATGATTGGATTGGTTGAAAATAAAGAGTAATACGCATCTATATTTCAATGTTAATACCCAACTCCCTATCTTTTCTCATATTACGTTCAATAAAAAGCACTTGAAATGACGTTGTCATTCAAGTGCTTTTTTTGTTATTGGTAATAATTAATGGCTAACAATCGCTAAAAACTAACCACCCAAGCTCATTTTAGGGCCAAACGGTTCGTAGTGAACGCTATCGGCACCATGATCTAATGCTACCAACCCATCAATCATACTTTCCATAAATGGCATCGAGCCGCACACATAGATATCAGCAGGCTTAGGCAAGGTAGCAAGCCATGTCTCATCTAATATCTGCCCAGACTCAAAGTAAAAGATATGTTTTTCTACGCTCTCAGCCTGTTCGAGTAATACTTCTACCTGATCAGAGAAAGCATGATGGGCGATATTTTGACATGCATAAACCCATATAATAGGTCGTTTAGGATTGGCTAATACTTGCACCTCTAGCATAGACAGTACAGGCGTAACCCCGACTCCTGCACTCATCAATACCAATGGAATATCATTTTGCTGTACCAAATCTTGATTGAGCGCAAAGTCACCAGCTGGTGCCGACAATAACACCGTGTCACCGACTTCTAATTGGTCATGCATATAGTTAGAGACCAATCCATGATGCTCATTACGGTTATCGCGTCGAACCGCAAACTGAATGCCTTTATCAGTACTGGCAGAGTATAAAGAATAATGACGTAAGGCTATATGGTCGCTGTCTTTTGGGTTTGTTTTCACCGTGATGTATTGACCAGCGGTTAAGGTCAATTTGCTCAGGTCAATATTTTGACTGTTTACTGAGTCATTGTCTGCATTGTTCTCACTCTGATTAACTGGTACCACGGTAAAGGCTGCGATATCTGTAGCGACCGCTTCCTTTTAATTACCTTAAACGGCGCAAAACCTTTCCACATCGCCTGCTCATACATGCCATGTTCAATCTGAATAAATACTGAGGCGATCTCATCATAAGCTTCCGTCCAAGCATCAATAATGTCATCGGTAGCCGCCTCACCTAGTACTTCTTTTATCGCCCCGATCAGATGCTTACCAACGATCGGATAATGCTCAGGCAAAATCTGTAAGGCTCTATGTTTATGGCTAATCTGGGTCACTTGTGGCAATAGCGTAGCCAGTTTGTCCAAGTGCTTGGCAGCGGCCAATACTGTCATTGCTAGCGCCGTCTGCTGTCTTCCCAATTTTTGATTGGTCTCATTAAAAATATCTAACAGCTCAGGATGCTCATTAAACATATTTTTGTAAAACACAGTGGTAATCGCAACGCCATGCTCTTCGAGTACAGGAACAGTTGCGGTGACGATTTCTAACGTTTTTGGTGAGGCCATGTTGTTTCTCTTAGTCATTAACTTCATTGGTAAATTGAGATGTTAAAAATAATCCGTCTAAACTGGCAATAATGAGTAGACTTTTTACAGTGGTTATCAAAATTTTTAGCCGACTAATTCAGAAATACTTATAA
Organism: Psychrobacter sp. ER1; assembly: GCF_048631835.1. NCBI lineage: Bacteria > Pseudomonadati > Pseudomonadota > Gammaproteobacteria > Moraxellales > Moraxellaceae > Psychrobacter > Psychrobacter sp. ER1. Next base: position 2,110,016 of record NZ_CP184640.1, read on the forward strand.
CATTCATTTTAAATGAATGTTAACACACTTTATTAGACATACCAATATAGGATGACTATAGAACCTATTTGCATCGACAAAAAAACAGCCGCTATGTCGTCATAACGGCTGTTGTTATAAGGATTTAAGCTGTGTTAACAGACTTTATTTATTTATCAATCAGGCTGAATATCAAAATTACCGTGCCATATATTGAGTCATTTCTTCAACACCATGTAACGTCATCGGATACATTTTATTTTCAAACAGTTTTTTAATCTCAACGATGGTCTGCGTATATTGCCAATACGATGGGTTTTCAGGATTGAGCCAAGTTACTTTATCGAAATGCTCAAGTACTCGCTTCAGCCATACGATGCCCGCTTCATTATTCATATACTCTACGCTGCCGCCTACTGTCATGAGCTCATAAGGCGACATCGATGCATCACCGACGAAGATAACGCGATACTCACGGCCATATTTATTGAGTAGCTCAAACGTTGGCATCGGTGCACTATGGCGACGATTGTTGTCCTTCCACACATAGTCATACAAGCAGTTATGAAAATAAAAGAACTCTAAGGTTTTAAATTCATTTTTTGCCGCAGAAAACAGTTTTTCGAGCGCTTCAACATGGATATCCATACTGCCACCCACATCAAACAACATTAGCACTTTGACTCGGTTACGGCGCTCCGCTTGCATATGTATATCGAGCACACCCTTTTTGCCGTGCGCTTAATCGTCTCATGAATATCAAGCTCATCAGCACTGCCAGTCCGCGCAAACTGACGCAGATTGCGTAGCGCCATCTGAATTTGACGAGTACCGAGCTGATTGTCGTCATCGAGATTGCGATATTTTCGCTGCTCCCAGACTTTTGCCGCACTGCGTTTGCGAGACTCACCGCCGACACGTACGCCTTCTGGATGATCACCATAGGCACCAAATGGCGAAGTCCCGCCCGTTCCTACCCATTTACTGCCACCTTGATGACGCTCTTTTTGCTCTTTTAACCGCTCCTCTAACGCCTTCATTAGCTCTTCAAGCGAGCCGTACTTTTTCAGTAGGCGTCTTTGCTCTTCGGTCAGATTCTTTGGATCGAGCTTTAAATCTAGCCACTCTTTAGGCACGTCCGTTAGCTTGGCCAACAGCTCATCCATATCGAGACTATCGACACCTTCAAAATAATCCGCCATGGCCCGATCGAACTTATCAAAATGGCGCTCATCTTTGACCATGCACAGTCGAATCAGCCGATACATATCTTCGCGGCTAGCAAAAGTAGTCAGTGCTGGATCTTCAGGATGCGTCTGCATCATCAGCCCTTTATCTAACGCGGCATTGAGATCGAGCAGCTCGCGCGTACTGACTGGCACGCCATAAGTACGCAAGGTATAGAATAGTTTGATAAACATAAGAGTCGTATCACTTATTGGCTGATATTATTATCTGGTGATATTGCTGATATCATTAATTGGTACAGTCACAGGTTGAGCGCTTGCGTTGACTTCTACATCAGATATTGGATATAAAAGGTTAAAGCCAACGCAAGCTGCAAACATTAGCGACGCATCATATTGGCAAAACGCTGTAATAAACTCACATCGGCCTCGTTTTTGAGCAACGCACCGTATAGAGGTGGAATAGACTTTTCGCCGCGCAGATTTTCTTCTAGCTCGTCTTGAGCCATATCATCAGCAAGTAACAAAGTTAACCAGTCGACCAACTCAGACGTTGATGGCGGCTTTTTAAGACCTTGAATACCACGCAGTTTATAGAAAATATCCAATGCATCATTGACCAGTTTTTCTTGAATATCTGGAAAATGCACTTCGATGATTTGGCGCATGGTTTCTTCTTCTGGGAAGTCAATATAATGAAAGAAACAACGACGCAAAAATGCATCTGGTAGCTCTTTTTCATTGTTTGAGGTAATAATAACCACTGGACGCTGCGCCGCTGTAATAGTTTCGCCAGTCTCATAAACATAAAAAGACATCTTATCAAGCTCATGTAGCAAATCATTTGGGAACTCGATATCGGCTTTGTCGATCTCATCAATCAGCAGCACGCTACGCTCTGTACTGGTAAAAGCATCCCACAGCTTGCCCGGCTTGATATAGTTGGCAATGTCATAGACCTTATCATCACCCAACTGCGAATCCCGCAGGCGTGATACCGCATCATACTCATACAGTCCTTGCTCAGCCTTAGTAGTCGATTTGACGTGCCAAGTAATCAGTGGCATACCCAAGCTTTCAGCGACTTCTTCGGCAAGCAACGTCTTACCTGTGCCAGGCTCACCTTTGATCAGCAATGGCTTTTGTAATGTCATAGCGGCATTTACGGCCAGTTGCAAATCATCGGTAGCAATATAACTACTGGTACCAGTAAAGTTTTTCTTAGTATTGTCAGCTGTGGTCATAATCAGATCTCGATTGTTGTTATAGATAAGTTGCTATAAATGGATAGGTCTAAAACATAAATGACTAATAAAGGATAAATTAGTAAAGAATAAATTAGATTAGCACAGCCTGATACATTGCCAAAATACTCATGCGTTCGCATTTATTAACAATTGTTATGTGCAATGTATAGTGAGCAATTATTTATATGTCTAATAAACAGTCGAGCATAAAAAAAGACACGCAGCGGTGTCTTTTTATTCGGGTATCAAATAAATTCTAAAAAAATAGTACTATCTTAATGCCTAGCCTATTTTTATCACTTATCAGACGTATCGCTATCCGTTTTTTTAGCCAATGTACTGTCTTTTTTAAGCTTACATTAGTGTCAGGCTGGTCGGTTACGGTAGCGCCTTCTGGCAAATAGCTTCCTGTGGTCATTTGCAATGTGGCCTGTGTATCTTCTGCGCTGCGGCTACGGGCTTTATCCAAGCTTGATGCAAATGCGCTGCGTATCAGCTGCCATACAAAACCAACGAACAACCCTGCGACCAGTATCACCAATATCGGCAGCATATTGGCAATTGCGCCTGCGTAATCTTTCATCATCACAGCATAGACGACGCTGATACTGGCTGGTGCAAGCTCGCTCGGATCACCAAGCGCTGTACCTGGTGCTAATAATACTGCAAACAGAACCATCCAACTCATACCGCCCAATGGTTTTGGCAGTACACGAGCAACGAGTATCCATAGCACTAGTACCAAAACAGCACCGCCCAGATAAGCATACATCGGCAAATCAGCGGGCGGGACATCCTTTACCATTTGGCCCCACCAAATGGCAATCTCACCGAGAATGTCACTGATAGACTCTAGCGGTAAGCTATGTAAGATATTTTTTAACCAGTCCATGCGTGTTTATTTACCTGCGTTTATCGCCGGTGACACAATCTGTGTCTAGCGGTATATGTGCGTTCTGTAGAACCAGAATGAGGCCAACTACATAATAAACTTATGCATTATGTAGGCTTATATGTACATTGCGTAGGGTGTCAGTTTATCACGACTCTCTACTCAAATGCATGTGAGCAAGTGTGTCGTAGGTTTTTATCGACGCTGTTTTTAAGGTAGCGTACTGATATTTTCTACCACACTTACTTGCTGACAAATCTATTAATTATAGATACTGTCCTGCGATTCACGAGCGCGCAGCTCTGCTTGACGGCGCATCACATCTTGCGGCGGCAACTGCACAAAGTAACCTTGAGACTGCAGTTTTGCCAGTACTTCTGCTTTATCAACACGTGCAAGTGTTGGCGTCGCTGCCAAATCCAAATGCATGACAAACTTGCTACGGCCTAACCCTGCACGGAAATCTTTTGGTAACACCCCAAGCCAGTCTTTGATTTCATCAGTATCATCAGGATAATCAGGACGCGCAATGTAGATATACATGTCGTCATGTTTGGGAAATTTATAAATATCGCAATGCATAAAAACCACCTATCAGAAACTATGGGCGTAGGTTAGCATATTTCAGGCAAATACCAGTAGTCGCTTTGCGTTTTGCTATGGTAATTTTTGTCAAAACACACAGATAAAACGCTGATATGAGCGATAAAAATATCGTTGTAAAACATAACCTATTTCATAGACTGCCCTATCAAAACATTATTTTTGCCAAATTTATTTATTTTAATGGCTTTGATGACTTGTAAAAGCGCTTTGAACCTTTCATAATAAAAGCGTTTTTCAGGAGAGAGTTTATCAGCATCGTTTTTGTATTAAACCCTATTGGTTATACAACTATTGCAATTGCTAGATAACCACCGAAGGCGCATCCACCCTGCCAATCGCTCAGGTAAAAGGACTGAAAAACGCATGTCACTGTTGTTTGATAGTGTTTAGTAGTATGACGCTCATAGCGCACTACCTTATCAAACATAAGGCATAACAAATCTGGAGAGTGGTAAGAACGGACGACGTCTTACCCACCGAAGGGGAGAAAATACGACATTATCAATCCTTGCTTTTATAGCGTAATCTTTCAAAGATTAATAATGATAATTCGTGTTGAAAATCTCAGGTCACAGGACAGATAGGGCTTTAGCTCAAACTGACGTACAGTGTTGGTTTGGCTTACTGCTTTATCTTTTTTTCTGTGCTACCCTTGGTTGCAATACTTGCACCCTGCAATGTTGCTTCTCGCTACTATGATACTGCACATCGCTCATTACTCTATCGAGTACGACTGATGTACACATAAGGATTTGTTATGACTGATACCTATTCTCAAGACATCACTTCTCAAAACCAAGCCCCTCAGCGCACCCCTTTTTACCAGTCTCATATTGATAGTGAGGGCAAACTGGTCGATTTTTCTGGTTGGGAATTACCCATTCATTACGGTTCACAAATCGAAGAGCACGAAGCAGTACGTACAGATGCAGGTATGTTTGATGTCTCACATATGGTTGTGACTGATATCAAAGGTGCTGATACCAAAGCATGGCTACAAAAGCTGCTCGCAAACGATGTCAACAAACTCACCACCACTGGTAAAGCGCTATACTCTGGCATGCTCAATGAGCAAGGCGGCGTCATCGATGATTTGATCGTCTACCTGATGAATGCAGAAGAAACTGAGTACCGTATCGTCTCTAACGCGGCCACTCGTGACAAGGACTTAGCACAGTTTAATAAAGTCGCCGAAGGCTTTAATATTACGATTACCGAGCGTCCTGAGCTTGCGATGCTTGCCGTGCAAGGTCCAAATGCTATTGCAAAACTGGCTCAGGCCAAACCAAGCTGGGCAGATACCTTAGCAGCACTAAAACCTTTCGTTGGTGCTGACTTGACCGATATCGAAGGCACCGATTGGTTTGTAGCTCGTACCGGCTATACTGGTGAAGATGGCGTCGAAGTCATTATGCATGCCGATGATGCCCCTGCTTTCTTTGAGCAGCTAAAAGCAAATGGCATCAAACCTGCCGGTCTTGGCGCACGTGATACCTTGCGTATGGAAGCAGGCATGAACCTTTATGGCCATGACATGGACGAGACCATCAGCCCTTACGAGTGCAACATGGGCTGGACGCTAGCGCTCAAAGACGACCGCGCCTTTGTCGGTCGTGAAGCATTGGTCAGCAAACGTAAGCAGTCAAAAGAAGACAACACCGCTATGAAGCAAGTGGGCTTGCTATTGACCACGCGCGGCGTATTGCGTGAAGGCATGACAGTGACTATCAATCAAGGCACTGATAATGAGCAAACTGGCATTATCACCAGTGGTACATTCTCCCCTAGCCTAAAAATTCAATCGCGATTGCTCGTGTACCTGCCAGCTTATCAGAAGATGACAGCGTACAAGTCGATCTACGTGGCAAAGGTAAGTTCGTCGATGTGCGCGTATTGAAGCTACCTTTGTCCGTAACGGCAAGCAAAAGTTTGACTCTTAGGTCTTATAAATTCTATCATTAGAGCGCGTTGTCATTTTGCACGCAATTATAAAAATGACGACACGCCCAGCCTCCATTATTTTTGTTAATTAACCTCTATCACTTAGGAGAGAGACCATGAGCAACATCCCAGCAGAGCTAAAATATATTGCTAGTCACGAGTGGCTACGCCTAGAAGACGACGGTACGATCACTGTTGGTATCACTGACCATGCTCAAGATCTATTGGGTGATGTGGTATTCGTTGAGCTACCAGATGTGGGCGATATCATCGCTGTTGATGACGAAATCTCAGTTGTTGAATCAGTAAAAGCGGCTTCTGACGTTTATGCGCCTATTTCAGGTGAAGTGATCGCTATCAATGAAGCACTAGAAGATGATCCTGAAATCATCAACTCTGACCCATACGGCGAAGGTTGGTTCTTCAGAATGAAGCCTGACAACATCGCTGACTACGAAGCACTAATGACTGCTGACGAGTACGAAAGCGACTTATAAGCTAAGCACGCAAGCTAAGCATGCTCTCACAAGACATTAGCACTTGTAAGACTTTAGCTCGTACAAAGCACTAGCCCCGACTAAACATAGATACTGGCAACAGCTGGTATCTATACTCTCTATTTAAACTGTTTGAACAACCTTTCTCATTAAAAGTATTGGCTCATTGACCATGCTTATTATTTGAAAGCAGCTTTATATGTAGATCTCCAACAATCATTATCGTCCGATGTTATTGCTCTCAAGCGTTATCTCATTGACTCGTATTGATCACCTATTCGAATCCCAATGAATACGTGCTATCAATAACGACGCAAACTGATAACCCAATTCTCAGCATGGATCCTAATATGAATGCCAACACCGATAATAAAGACCCCATTGCCACACCAAACCATACGCCGCAGCTACAAGCGTTTCGCGATATCGTAGAGTCACGCCGTTCCGTGCGCCGTTTTACTGACACACCTATCCCTGACGACGTATTGGCAGACTGTCTGCGTTTGGCCATGCTAGCACCAAACTCTAGCAACCTACAGCCGTGGGAATTTTATGTTATCGATGATGCTGACAATCGCAAACGCGCCGTCAAAAACTGTATGAATCAAAACGCCGCAAAAACATCAGCCCGTTTGATTGCCATCGTTGCTCGTACTGATGTTTGGCACGATCACGCTAAGCAAGTATTGCGCGAATATCCTGATCAGCCAGTGCCAAAGAAAGTGAAAGACTACTACAACAAAGTCGTCACAATGGACTTTTTGCGCGGCCCAGCCAACGTGGTTTCGGCTGCAAAATGGGGCGCAACGCAAGTGGTCAGACGCGTAAAAGGCCCAATAAAATCGCCTTATTATACCTTTGAAGACACCAAAAACTGGGCAACCAATAACACCGCGCTTGCCGCCGAAAACCTGATGCTAGCATTACGCGCTCATGGTTTTGATAGCTGTCCTATGGGCGGCTTTGATGAGCCTGCCATGAAAGCGTTGCTCAATCTTAGCGACGACCATCATATCGTTATGATGCTTGGCGCAGGCGAGCGCGCTGACAGTGGCGTTTACAACACCCAGTTCCGCTTTGATCAAAAACAGTTTGTGCATTACGTATAACGTACCGCTCACATTATTCCCTTAATTGCTATTTTGTTTATTACTCCCTTAACCAAGGATTGTCATGACTATCTCTCAAAACCCATCGTTTGATACCTTTCAAGGATTGTTCAACGAAGCTGAATTTGTCTATCGCCACTTAGGTTCGAACGAAACCAAGCAAGCTGACCTACTCAGCGCTGTTGGTTATAAAGATATGCAAAGCTTTATCAATGACACTGTCCCTGAGCCAGTACGTCTGCACAAAGAGCTGGATTTGCCAGTGGCGATGAGTGAGCATGCGGCACTTGCCAAACTACGCACGATGGCAGATGACATCACTGTTAACAAAAGCTATATCGGTCAAGGCTACTCTCCGGTTCGTATGCCTGCCGTCATTCAGCGCAACGTCCTTGAAAATCCAGGCTGGTACACCGCCTATACCCCTTATCAAGCTGAAATCGCTCAAGGTCGTCTAGAAGCATTGCTGAACTTCCAACAAGTATGTATTGATCTAACAGGTCTTGAGCTGGCTGGTGCGTCATTGCTTGATGAAGCAACAGCAGCGGCAGAAGCGATGGCGATGTCAAAGCGTGTGAGCAAAAGCAAATCAACGCAGTATTTCGTCGACGAGCGTGTCTATCCGCAAACGCTAGATGTTATCAATACTCGTGCTAAATACTTTGGTTGGGAAGTGGTCGTTGGTGATTTTGAAACGGCTAAATCAGGCGATTATTTTGGTGCGCTATTCCAGTATGTCGGTGCTGAAGGTGACGTTAAAGACTTAACAGACGTCATCGCGGCCGTAAAAGAAAACAAAACTTACGTCAGTGTTGTCAGTGACATCATGAGCTTGGTGTTATTGAAATCACCAGCCGATATGGGTGCTGACGTAGCGCTAGGTAGTACGCAGCGCTTTGGTATACCAATGGGCTTTGGTGGTCCGCATGCCGCTTATTTTGCGTTTTCTGATAAAGCCAAGCGTTCAGCGCCTGGTCGTATCATTGGCGTATCAAAAGACGCACAAGGCAATACTGCATTACGTATGGCTCTACAAACGCGTGAGCAGCATATCCGCCGCGAAAAAGCCAACTCAAACATCTGTACCTCACAAGTATTGCTAGCCAACCTCGCTGGTATGTATGCGGTGTATCATGGTCCAGGCGGTGTGAAGCGTATTGCCACTCGTATTCATGCGTTTGCCACTGCGTTTGCTGATGCTATCACAGAATCTAACGACAGCAGCTTGAGCGTGGTACATGATCAATTCTTCGATACAGTCGTGGTTGATTGTGGTTCAGAGAAATTGGCTACTCAAATTTTCAAAAATGCAGATAACGTTGGCTATAACTTATGGCGTCTAAGCGACACCAAATTAAGCGTTGCCTTTAGTGAAACCAGCGATCAGCAAGATTTCAACACGTTGACTCAGCTATTCGTCAACAAGTCACACGATCTACCTGAAACCGCTCGCGTCTCTCTAGATAGCGCACACTTGCGTACGGATGACATTTTGACTCATCCAGTATTCAACTCGCATCATACCGAGCACGAAATGCTACGCTACCTAAAGTCGCTTGAAGACAAAGATCTAGCGATGAACCGCAGCATGATTTCACTGGGTAGCTGTACCATGAAGCTAAACGCCACCAGTGAGATGCTACCGATTACTTGGCCTGAGTTTGCCAACGTGCATCCTTTTGCACCACGTGATCAAGTTACTGGCTATATCGCGATGATCGATAGCTTGCAAGATCAATTAAAAGCCATTACTGGTTTTGATGATGTCTCTATGCAGCCAAACTCTGGCGCCTCTGGTGAATATGCTGGTCTGTTAGCGATTCGCCGTTATCATGAGTCATTGGGCGAAACCAATCGCGATGTTTGCTTGATTCCTATGTCGGCGCACGGTACCAACCCTGCTACTGCCATGATGATGGGTATGCAAGTGGTCGTGGTCAAAACTGATGAAAATGGCAACGTTGATATCGATGATCTAACGGCCAAATGTGAAGAATATAGCGACCGCCTAGGTGCTCTAATGATCACTTATCCATCGACGCACGGTGTATTCGAAGAAGGCATCCGTCATATCTGTGATTTGACCCACAAGCATGGTGGTCAGGTCTATATGGACGGCGCGAACATGAATGCTCAGGTAGGCATGATGCAGCCTGCAGACGTTGGTGCTGATGTACTACATATGAACCTGCACAAAACCTTCTGTATTCCGCATGGTGGCGGCGGTCCAGGCATGGGCCCTATCGGTATGAAAGCGCATTTGGCAACGTTTATGGCCAATCATACCTTGAGCCCTGTACACAATGCACAAAAGGACTGCTCAGCAGTATCAGCAGCACCTTATGGTTCAGCGAGCATCTTACCTATCTCATGGATGTATATTGCTATGATGGGCCGTGATGGTCTATTAAAAGCCACTGAATTGGCATTGTTGAACGCAAACTATGTGGCAGCCGAATTAAAAGGTCACTACCCTGTCCTATATGCTGGCAAAAACGGCCGTGTGGCTCACGAATGTATCATCGATATTCGTCCGTTAAAAGAAGAAACTGGCATCACGGAAAGCGATATCGCTAAGCGCTTGATGGATTATGGTTTCCATTCGCCAACGATGAGCTTCCCAGTCGCTGGTACGCTTATGATTGAGCCAACAGAGTCTGAGTCAAAAGAAGAGTTGGATCGCTTTATCAGTGCGCTAAAGTCTATCAAAGCTGAAGCGATGAAAGCCAAAGCTGGTGAAGATAACTGGACGCTAGAAGACAACCCATTGGTCAATGCACCGCATACGGCTGCTATGATTACTAGTGAAGAGTGGACGCATCCTTACAGCCGTGAGACTGCTGCATTCCCACTGCCATACATCCGTGCAAACAAGTTCTGGCCAAGTGTCGCTCGTGTCGATGATGCTTATGGTGACAAAAACTTAATGTGCTCTTGCCCAAGTATTGAAAACTATATGTAATTATCATTTTTGATAGTTATTCTCTGTAGTAAAAAACCTCCAAGTCAGCTACTGACTTGGAGGTTTTTATTTTGCTGACTTTTTATCTATTACGTGAGCAGGTAATATTATCAATAAAATAAACGATAAGAACTCAATGCAATAAAAGCTTATATTGATAATAAGCTATTTATCTTAAATTTCTGAAGCAATCATTTGGACACTGCTATGCAACATAAAGCACCTAAACAAAAAACTCGCGTCATTCTAATTCACGGGCTACACCAAACCCCATGGATCATGCGACCATTAGCCAAACGCCTGCAAATAGCAGGATTTGATACCCATCAGTATGGCTACCGTAGTATGCGTGATGGTATCAAAACCAATAGCGCGCGCCTAAATAGCTGGCTAGAAACAAACCATCACCCAGGTCATCCTATAGATTTGGTCGGGCATAGTTTAGGTGGTTTGATCATTCGTGACTTTGTCGCTCAGTATCCAAAATGGAAAATTGGACGTTGCGTGACGCTAGGAACACCGCATATAGGCAGTGTTTGTGCAGATTATATCTGGCGATTGACTCCTGCTGTCGTAGGTCGCTCATATGTCGACGCCCTCGACGGCACAGTCGCGCCCTTACCCAAACACGTGACGTTAGGCGTCATCGCTGGCAACCGTCCTTACGGTCTAGGTCAGATGTTTTTGCAATATCATAATCGCAAACTGCGCAAATCTGACAAGCCACCCCTTAACGAGCAACTTGCACATGACGGGACAGTATATATAGAAGAGACGAAGATAGAGGCTGCAACTGATCATATCATCATGCCAGTCTCACACACTGGCATGCTAGTGAACCCAGAGGTCGCCGAGCAGACTCGATACTTTTTAGAGCATGGACGATTTAAACGCTAAGGACTGTATGAATAAGAGCTCTATGAATACTTGAGTGTCAGTTTGCAGTCTTATCGAACGCTTCCTTATTGAACGGCGCATTATTAAACGCCATATTATCGAACGATTCCTTATTGGACACGAATACCCATGCCTTGCTGCAGTTCGGTTTTATGCTTTTTGATGACTGGAATTAAGGTTTTAACAACCCAGTCGTTACGCCAACCTTTTAGCCCTTGCGGCAGTTCGCTCACGTCTTTATCAAGAGCAACCACTTCATACAACTGCCCTAGCCATTTTTTACGCATCAATACGCTAGCAGGTATACCAATCTCACGCGCATGCTCATCAATCGCTTGCTGCACTGCTTTTGATAATACTTTATTTTTTGAGCGATATGGTGGCACTAGACAGTCTGGATGCTCTGTAGGCGGTAGACTCTTGGCATCTCTGATTACTTTCAGCAGCTCTTCGCCATATAGTCGCAGCATACTACGGTGCATGGTTGTTTTGTGTGCCAGCTCTCGCATGCTGTTTGGCTTTTCAGTGACAATCTCTCGTACTGCTTGTTTTTTATCACAAAGGTACGCGGTTGATTGGTCGCACGTGCCAGCTCTTCTCGCCATGTAGCCACCCCTTTGAGTATCGCCATTTGCTGCGAGTTATAGCGGTAATCTGCCATCGTTAGATACATCGCTTCATCTTCGACGTGCTGCGTGTCATACAAATCACTGGCATAAAGCTGACAGTCAGCCCAAACATAATCATATAAACCTTGAGCCTTAAGCGCATGCTCGATACTGAGATATAGCGCTGGCAAATAACGCACATCATCGATGGCATACTGCTCTTGTTCATCTGTCAACGGGCGCTGGAGCCAATCAGACTGACTGTGTTCTTTATCGATATGCATATCTAGCTGATCAGCCAATGCCTGCTGATACCCCATTTGCAATTGACCCGTTAGATAAGACAACGCTATTTGCGTATCAAAGATATTGGTCAATGGTGGGCAGCCAGACAACAGATAAAAAATGCCCAAATCTTCGCCGCAAGCGTGCCAGATAGCCACATCTACTTTGCGTAGCGCTTCCCACAGCTCAGCCAGTTGTAGCTGCGGTGCATCCAGTAGATAAACATGATTGCCAGTATTTAATTGCACCAGTGCCAAACGCGGGTAATAGGTGTCACGCTTGATAAACTCAGTATCTAAGGCCACGCGTCCGCAAGTCGCTAAGGCATCAATAACCTCATCTAAATCGCCTTGCTTACGTACCCATGTAATAGCAACGTCATCAGCAATATCCAATAGTGCATCAATATCTAGCACCTCAGCATCTGGAGTATTAGACACTGACTCAGATGAAGTGGCTGCTGACATTGGCTCAGTATTAGCGGCTTCTTGTAATGAGCCATCATTGATATCAGAAGCATTTGATTGAGCTGAGGCGTTTGAAACGGTATTGGACACGGGCAGATACCTACATTAATAGGAGAAAATAAAACGCTAAACCGCGCCTTGATAAAATTAAAATATAAACGATAATAAAGTAATTATAGCAATTCCAAGAAATGAATTGGGTAAGACTTTAAAGCAATCAAAACATTATAAAAAGGAACGATTTTGCATGGCTTGACCAAGCGTCATACTATCCAAATACTCAAGCTCGCCGCCCATCGGGACGCCTTGTGCTAAGCGCGTCACTTTATTGACATGACGACTGACAGCTTCACTAATAAAATGTGCGGTGGTCTGACCTTCAACCGTCGTACCTGTCGCCAGTATAATCTCTTCAACAGGCTCTTGTTTGACTCGCCATACCAGCTGATCAATATTTAAGTCATCTGCACTGATTCCATCAATTGGGGATAAGTGTCCGCCAAGCACAAAATAGCGACCACGATACCCTGCCGTTTGCTCGATTGCCATCACATCTGCTGCTGTCTCGACCACACACAGCAACCCATCATCACGTCTAGGGTCTTGGCATAGAGGACACACCGCTTCATCACTAAAGCTATGACAGCGCTGACATTCAACGATATCGCGCATGGCTTTATCTAGTGCTTGGGCAAGCGCCATGCCTTGCGGACGTTTTTACTAAGCAAATGTAGTGCCATTCGTTGGGCACTTTTTTGACCCACGCCTGGCAATATACGCAGCTGTTTGACCAGCTGATCAAATTTGGCTGTAAGCAAAGTAGCTTCCTTTAGTTGACTTTATTTAACTAAATTTATAAATCGTAGCTATAAAAATGGGGTCGTATCGTGTCGATAACAACCCCATTTTTGTGTTCAGTCTAAAGTATTTAATGCTTAGAACATACCTTGCATACCTGGTGGTAGACCCATACCTGAGGTCGCGCCAGCCATAGTTTCTTCATATAGCTCATCCGCTTGACGCACCGCATCATTGATAGCAGCAGCGATAAGATCTTCGATCATATCTGGCTCATCTTCTAGCAGACTTGGATCGATGGTCAAACGCTTGACCACATGGCGACCAGTCATGGTGACTTTAACCAGACCACTGCCCGCTTCTGCTTGCACTTCTTTGTTCGCAAGCTCTTTCTTAGCATTTTCAACGTTTGCTTCTACTTTCTTTTGCATCGTTTGTGCTTGTTGCATCAATGCTTGAATGTTCATAGCTGCCTCTTTGTCTTATAATAATAAATGGGATCATTTAAAGTTTAAAATAAAATACTGACGGCATTATACCGCTATCTTTACAAACTGTCTAAACCACGCGCCAAATCTTTGATAATATCTTCGACATCTTCCAAACCGACTGATAGACGAATCAGACCGTCTTTAACGCCAGCTTCAGCACGCGCCTCAGGGGTGAGACGGAAATGTGTGGTGGTCGCAGGATGGGTAATCGTGGTTTTAGCATCGCCCAAGTTATTGGTGATAGAGACCATTTGAGTCGAGTCAATCACATGCCAAGCCGCTTCTTTCGTATTACGACTGTCAGATGCCTTGACTTCAAAGCCCATGATAGCACCGTAACCGTCCTGCATATGATGCTGACGTGTGGCCAGCTCGTGTGCAGGATGGTCACTTAGGCCTGAGAAATGCACCGTACTGACATTGGGATGATTGACCAAAAATTCTGCGACTTGATTGGCATTGTTACAATGCGCTTGCATTCGGAGTTTTAGCGTTTCAAGCCCCTTAGTAAATACCCAAGCATTAAACGGACTCATGCTGATACCGCCTGAGCGCACTACGGTAAACGCTTCTTGCATGAGTTTGTCACTACCAACCAACGCACCGCCTAATACGCGACCCTGACCATCCAAATATTTGGTCGCAGAGTGAATGACCACATCCGCACCCAAGTCTAACGGGCGCTGCAATGCTGGCGTTGCAAAGCAGTTGTCAACGACGAGTAATATATCATTGGCTTTACATAGCTGACTCAGATAACCGATATCGCAAATCTGCGCTAATGGATTACTTGGGCTTTCACAATAGATCACCTTGGTATTTGGTTGAACTGCATTGGCCCATGCATCATTGTCAAAGCAATCAACATAGCTAACTTCAACACCAAACTTGGCCATATAGTTGTTAAACAGACCGATAGACGAGCCAAATAACTGATTGGCAGCGAGCAGATGGTCGCCCGCTTTTAGATATGCCAAGCACATGGTCAGGATTGCACCCATACCAGAGGCCGTTGCAACCGCACGCTCACCGTTTTCTAGCGCGGCGAGACGACGCTCAAAAGTACGGACGCTTGGGTTGGTATGACGAGAGTAAACGTTTCCTGTCTTTGTACCGTCAAAATGTGCCGCAGCATCAGCGGCTGATTGGTAGACATACGAGCTGGTGGTAAAGATCGGTTCTGAATGCTCGCCCTCATCGGTACGATGCTGACCTGCGCGCACGGCGATGGTTTGCATACCATAATCAAGCCCTAAATCTAAGGCATCATTGCGCCAGTTTGGATCTAATCCATCGTTTAAATGCGTTTGTTTGTGACTCTCATCTTTTGTTTGCGACTGACTCATAGACGTTCCGTTGCTGTGTTTTGGTTGATATAAAAGGACTGCTTATTTTTTGATTATCGAGTGGATACACCAGTACCATCATAACATGCTGACTTATTTCAAACATCTGCTTTCAGATACCTCTCCATATTATTTGTGCCTACTGCAGACTCAAACGATTCAGGATAAGGAGTATCAGACAGGTTGAACTGCCTTAAAAACAGACCACATCCATCGTCAAACCTAACAAAAATAACGTATTTATAATAGGCAGATATGCTAACAGCTGCTAAGCTTAGCGACGATTTGAATTTTGGCGTTGGTTATATTTTTATAGACCGTCCAATCGATGCTATCATCCTTAAAAATAGATGAACAATTTCAGCAAATTACTTATCCATGCATTTTATTTATCAGTATATTTAGGCTCATCAAGGTAAATTCGTTATGTCGATGTTCAGTATAGAACCAAGCAGCTTATCGTTGAGTCTGACACTTGGGCTGACTTTAGGTCTGAGCGCTTGCCAGAGCCTACCCAAACAGCCACATCTACCTGAGAGCCAAGCGCTATCAGCGCGAGTCAATGCTTTATACCAACAAGAAGACAGCCCAAAGATTGAGCAAAATACAGCGACGACAACCAACAATACTGATCTAGTGGCCGCTGTTAGTGCGCAGAATGAAATTCATCCTGATTTGTCAGGCTATCATCCGATCGTCACTGGGGCAAATGCGTTTGCCGCCCGTAGTATGTTAACAGGTATGGCCACGCGCAATATCGATGCGCAGTATTATATTTGGCATAATGATCAGGCTGGCCAACTGCTATTAAAAGACTTGTGGGAAGCGGCTGAGCGCGGTGTGATCGTGCGTTTGTTGTTGGATGATTTTAATAACAGTGCAAAGTTTGATCAGCACCTATTACGTTTTGCAAGCCACCCTAATATCGCGGTGCGTATCATCAACCCATTAATGCATCGTAAATTTTCAACATTGAACTACGTCACAGGTTTGCCGCGTATCAATCGCCGTATGCACAATAAAAGCATGACGTTTGATAAACAGATTACCATTATCGGCGGACGTAATATCGGTAATGAGTACCTGAGTAACGATCAAAGCAGCCAGTTTGCGGATTTGGATGTTTTACTGATTGGTAAAGTCGTCGCAGACATTGATAATAGCTTTGCCAGTTACTGGTCATCGCCGCTGTCGTTTGACATCGAAACTTTAGCCAAGTTCGACGATGACGTCACGCCTGATTTTTTGAAGGCATTAGACAAGCTGGGTATAGATGAGGAAAATAACGAAGGCAGTAGCTTGACGGTTTATAAAGCCGCCATCAAAGACTCGACGATAGACACTGATCTGATCAACAAACGCGTGCCGTTTCGTTGGACAGACATGCAGTTTTTGAGTGACGATGTTGGCAAGCTGTCCAAAAGCGTCTCATCTGAGACCAACTTGGTGCATCAACTGCGTACGTTACTCGGTAGCCCAACCAAAAAACTGACAATCATCTCGTCTTATTTTGTCCCGACCAAAGATGGGGTCGATACTTTGGTGAAGCTCGCCGAATCTGGCGTTGATATCAAAATATTAACCAACTCATTTGATGCAACCGACGTGACCGCTGTTCATTCTGGTTATAGTCAATGGCGCCCTAGCCTACTGCGGTCAGGCGTAAAAATATACGAGCTAAAATCAACGGCAGCTGAAGAAAAACGTGACAATAAACTCTGGCGTGCACGCAGTCAGTCATCAACCAGCCTACATGCAAAAACGTTTGCAGTAGATGACTATCAAGTCTTTATCGGTTCATACAACGTTGACCCACGCTCTGCCAATATAAATACCGAAATGGGTGTAATCATTAATGATGATGAACTAGCAAGGCAGCTGCACGGGGCGCTGAGTGACGATTTACTAAATCAAGCTTATGAAGTTAAGCTGCTAGACAACGGTAGCTTGGAGTGGCACACCATGGAAGATGGCAAAGAAGTCGTTTATGACTCAGAGCCACGGGTCGATCTGAGTGATCATATCTGGCTTACTATTATGTCTTGGTTACCCATTGACTGGCTACTGTAATATGTAAACTCTTTTCTAAATAGTCCCTAAAATTGCAGGATGTGCAGTTTTGCTTTTGTTAAAAGCCAAATCCTGTAATCAAAGTTCTTATTACAATACACAAAATTACTGTTCCGGCGAATCATTGTTTATATACTTTGATTTGCCGGTTTTTATCATGGCCGATTATCTAAACGATGATCGTCTTAATGACCACTTTACTCCGTGGATGCGTGATCTATTATGCCGACTCGTTCTCAATACGCCCTGATGTCTAAAAAGACAAAAATACAGTCATATTCGTAAGCTTTATCAGCGCTGTAATCTTTTTTGATTTTTTGATTTACTTGTATATCTCAGATATTGTTTCAGCGGCGATTTTTCCTGCTAATGCTGACCCTAGAGTTGCTAAACTGCAAGGAATGGGGCTTTTTGTTATCGGTTATTTAGCACGTCCAATCGGAGGTGTTCTCATCGGTCGTTATGGTGATATAAAAGGTAGAAAGCCCGTTTTATTGCTAAGTATCATAGTCACCGCATGCAGTCTCTTAGCAATGGCATTTTTGCCAACTTATGCACAATGGGGGCTGCTGCGCCTGCCTTATTTATATTGTTAAGAATCATACAGGGTATGGCGTTTGGTCTTTATGTACCGCTATCTTGGGTATTTGTAGCAGAGCATGTGCCCAGACAGTATCTGTCAGTTGCCTGTAGCTATGCGACTGCTAGCTTCTTTGTAGGTGTGCTGTTTTCAAATGCCTTTTTTATGTGGTTATCTAGCTTTATGACGACGACTGAGCTAACTGATTATGGTTGGCGTTTACCATTTTTAGTAGCGGCGGCTCTTAGTTTCTTACCGCTCTTATTTTGGCGATTCATCGGAGAAACACCCTTTTTTCTGGCACTTACAAAATTAAATACCGGCAAAAACTCAGGCAAGCCGCTTACCATACTCTTTAAACACTGCAAACACTCTGTGTTTGTCGGCATGGTGCTGACGTTAGTGATTTCTAGCATTACCTCTGTGGTTGTTCTACTATTGCCAGACTTGATAGAGATAAACTTTACGTTAGACAGCGATTTGTTTGGATTCTCCCATAGCTTGGGCATCGTATTTATGATTTTTGGCTGTATATTCTATGGGATAATTTCTAATCATGAGAATTTTGGTAAGGTTCTAGTAATTGGTTCGATACTCCTCATTGCTCAAATACTAGCCTTCTTTTATCATCTACAAGCAGGTGGCGATTACATTTTAATTATGTACGCGCTTTTGGGATTCTGTGCTGGTATTGTCGGTATGGTTCCTGCTATCTTGGTGCAATTGTTTCCAACCAACGTGCGTCTCACAGGTATCTCTTTTTGTTATAATGTGACCTACGGTATCGTTGGTGTACTGATACCTTTTGGTCTTGGTTATGCCACAACTTTAGTAAGCTTTTCACCAGCACTATACATTGCCTTTATTGGCTTTATCGGTATTATCATGGGGCTGTATTTTTATAATTTGCCTGAATTTAAAAAAATTGACCATGTTATTTTATAAGTAATTGGTCAATCACTGTTTCGCATGACGCTTGAAGCTCTGGAAACTCTTGCAAATAAGGTGCAATGGTATGTCTCATCCATTGCACCTTATCCATTTATTTAAGACACAAATATTAAGGCTTGATGACCATGGTTGATATGACCAACAAACGCCTCTCAGTTGCGCCAATGATCGACTGGACTACGACAGATTATCGTTATTTTGCACGACTATTTAATCCACATACCTATCTATATACCGAGATGATCAGTACTGGCGCATTGATACATGGCAATCGAGCACGCCACTTGCGCTTCGATACGCTTGAGCACCCTCTTGTATTGCAGCTCGGCGGTGCAGACATCGATGAGATGACGCAATGCGCAGAGTTCGCTCAGCAGTATGGCTATGACGAGGTCAATATCAATGTTGGCTGCCCCTCAGATCGCGTACAGCACAATAAGATAGGTGCCTGTCTGATGGCAGAACCTCAGACCGTCGCTGACTTGGTCAAGCATATGCAAGCTGCAGTCGATATTCCAGTGACGGTCAAGCATCGTATTGGCATCGATGACTTTGATAGTTATGAGTTTATGGTGGACTTTGTGCAGACCGTTGCGGCTGCTGGCTGTACGCGTTTTATCGTTCATGCACGTACCGCGTGGCTACAAGGGCTCAGCCCTAAGCAAAATCGCGAGATACCACCGCTACGTTACGATGATGTCTACCGCTTGAAGCAAGACTTTCCTGAGCTAGATATCGAGATCAATGGTGGTATCGATACGATTGAAGACATCAAGATGCATTTGCAGCATATCGATGGCGTGATGATTGGTCGGGCGTTTTATCACAATCCGTATCTATTAGCAGAGGCCAATAGCTTATGGAATGAGGCAACTCCTGAGACAATACCTAAGCGCTCGGAGATTTTAGCGCAGCTTTATCCCTATCTCGAAGAACAACTCGCAAAAGGCGAAGCGCTGCCAACGATGACACGGCATTATTTGGGACTTTTCCAAGGTCTGATGGGCGCGCGTAAGTGGCGTCAAGCATTGAGCGGCAAACCTCAGCTTACGATTGATGATATTAAGCGAGCGGCCGATGAAGTGCTATCGTTAAATCCTGATGCATAATTCTAACACGTAGCCAAATTTTGATATCTAACTGGCTCGATAGAATTTACATGCCAGCCATCGTTGTGGTCAGCATTTTATCTACGCCGCTTGCACAATATACTGCCACATCGCTGCACCATTATTGACAATGTGCAGTACGATTGGCAGTAGTAGCGAAGCCTGACTTAATCCGTGCATAGCAAAATATCAATGCCAACACTACGATGGTACTGATTTCATAGATACCATACTGCACATGGATCACAGCGAATATCAAACTTGTCACAATACTGGCGACAATCGCCCCATGATTCGCTGAATAGGATGGTGCCGTGAACTGTTCTGCGATGGCTGACCACAATATACCGCGAAAGATAACTTCTTCATAAATTGGTGCGACGACCACCATGGCAAACACCAACAGCCAAACCGAAATGACAGACTGATAGAGTGGATCAACAAACACCAACGGCGTCATATCAGTACATACGTCAGCGCCTGACTGGCAATCATAAATATCAGTAGCAACCCAAGCATGCCTATACCCACCGACAGTGAGAACGGTTTTAGTGCTAAATATTGACGCAGACTGCCACCTTTTAAACGAATGATAAGCATGCTAATTGCCACTAGCAATACACAGCCGATAAGTATAGACAGGCTCACAACCGTTCCATCATTACTACCAAAATAGAATATACGCCCTATCGATGTCCTTTCATCAGCAGGTAATACCAGCTTGCCAGCGATATAAACACCTACCAACTGACTGATAAAAAATGCAAGCACCATTCCTACTGTTAGCACGAATGTACCCACACGCGAAAATAGCGGCAGAGACTTAGGTGAGGCAGTCGTACTAGATGGCGCAGTTAGGTTCTTTGGCATAAAGGTATCACTTAAAATACTCTGGCAGCTCATATCCATTACAAACATGACTGATGGTATGTTGCGTTTATTTTGACAATTGCTGCTTAATCAATCCTAGCACCTGCATTGAGACAGACTCTGGATACTCAAGTGGGAACATATGGCCCCCTTCGTGAGTCTCATAAGGAATGCCTAAGCGCGATTTTATCTGCTGCGGAAAGCGACGTTTCAAAAAGATACTGTCTTGACCAATGATTAAAGTCACAGGTACTTTGGGGCCACGATTCGGTGCCAGCCAATACCAAGATGGATTGGTACGGAACACAGCGACTTCGCTGGCTTTAGGAATAGCCAATGTTACTTTGCCATCCGCGCGCTCATGCAAGCCGTGATCGATATATCCTTGAAAGCTACGCTCATCAAAATTCTTAAAAAACCCTTTATGTCGCATTTTCTCATATGCTTCATCTCGGCTATCCCACACATCACGGCGATGTTTGGACACGCCAGCTGGTGACAGTTTGTCCATCAGACGATTATTCATAAGCGGTAATCTGTCAGCGGTCTTTGCTAAATGCCACAACAAGCTGACTTTGCCATAAATCCAAGGCGGGTCCATAAGCACCGCTTGTGCAAACAAATCAGGCTGACGATACGTGGCCTGCAACGTACACATAGCCCCAAGCGAATGCCCTACTCCTACTACCTGTGCAACGCCATGCTTTTCGCAGGCACTGTTTACGCTATCAATGATTTGCTGCGTCAGACTACGCCAATGATCATCCACTGGATAATCAGGCGTATCGCCCAACATCGCAATATACTCAATCGTAAAAAATTCTGATAAACCTTCAAAAAATGGCTCATATACCGCGCTTGGCATTCCATTAGCATGAGCAAAATGCAGCACAGGTTTATTGGTTATTTTAGAGACAGGTAATTTAGCAAAGGACTGCGAATTTATTTCATCACTCATGACAGACTCTCATAGGATCGTTTATGTTATATATTATTTTAATGATTGAACCTTGTACCATTATCAAAACCAACAGCATCAAAACTAATCCCTTCAAAACTAACTATGTTTATATGGCAAATTTGACGACTGTGTTCGATGGTTATAGTTGTATAGCTAATTTAATCAGGCTATCACTTGGGCCAAGGTTTTTATTTGGTATTGCATACAATTAAGGCTGAGCACAATTATATGCTCAGCCTTAACAATCATACACATTATATTTAAAACATAAAACGCTTAACGCATCTGCCCAGTGTTGCTTTCTTGTGGCAATACGTCGAGACTAACGCTAGAGCCGATACCAGCACCTAACTTTACTGCAAAACGATCCATAAACATTTGGAACGGATCAGTTGGGCTATAGCTAATGATCGTATCTAGATCTAGTTGCTTACTTAAACTTGTGATACTACCTGTTTTGTCTGCCAAACCTAGCTCAATAGACTGCTCACCTGTCCAGAATAGCCCTGAGAACAGTTTGTTTTGCTCAGGATTCTTCAGACGGTCACCGCGACCTTCTTTGACAGCGTTGATGAAATGCTTGTGCGTATTTGCTAGTACTTTTTCGACATGATTTTCTTCATAGTCAGTCAACGGACGAGATAAGCTTAAGATATCTTTATACTCACCAGCCGTAATCGTACGATCTTCTACGCCAACTTTGTCCATCAAACCTTTGACGTTATAGCTTGGCATAATGACACCGATAGAGCCGACCAAACTTGATGGATTGACATAAATCTCATCTGCAGCAGACGCAATATAATAAGCACCTGACGCACCGATATCACCAATCACCGCATATAGCTTTTTGTCTGGGTACTCTTGGCGTAAGTCCATCATGGTCTGCCAAATCTCATCAGACTGTACTGGCGAACCGCCAGGTGAGTTGATATCTAAGGCCACTGCTTTTGAGTTACTGTTTGCAAAAGCGTCTCTCAATGCTTCATTGACATCATATGCATTCGCTACATCGTCATTACTGATGACGCCTTGCAGCTCGACCACTGCTAAATGTGGATCGCTAGTATCGACTGCGTCCATACCTGTTGGCGCACTGCTGCAACCACGACCAAGGGTCAAAAATATCAATAAGATATAACCAAAGGTCAGTAGTTTAAAAAAGATACTCCAACGACGAGCGCGGCGCTGCTCAACCACACTCGCTAATAACGTGTTTTCCAGCACCTTCCATTCTTGTCCACTTGGCGGGCTTGGTTGCTGCAGTTGCGTTGGCTGATTTGCCGAGTTATCAGGACGTTTGTTAGGGTCTGGTGGCCAGTTGGGCATATAACTTCCTAAGTTAGAAACAATCTAAAACAATAAAATGAGGTTGTCGAGAAATACAGCTAAAGCGGTGATGTATACCTGATACTGTCTCACCATATCTGCGACCTATGTTAATAGTCAGTGACCTGTATTAATAGGCTGCTAAGTATGGTGGTATTTCGATAATGGTTCAATAGTATAACTGTGAAATATCACTATATTGTAACGCTGATAATATAAGCCTTATTTTTGAGGGTTAGTAGTTTCGGCATTGGGAATACTATCAATATTGCTTAGCGATTTAGTTGTTTAGCGATAATGCCGCGTCTAACGGCTTATTATCATAGGTTATAACTTCATCAACTCTCTGACGACTTATGATATCGCCTGTAATTTGCGAGGCACTATGACCAAGCCACCTTGTATTTTTTGAATAGCATGTCATCATTATTCGATTCAACTGAACATAGTAATGACCACATTTGCCAAACGCGTTGATGAGTGTCAGCATTTAAAATCAGACGTGACTGGAAAGACGCTGACTGTTTGCTAGTTAACTGGTTAGATGCTACTTGTACTTGAGGGCTAACAGGTGAATTGACAGGTAACGAGTTAAGTGGGTCTGCCGCATTGTATCTTAGAACGCGTATAGGCAAGTTAGTATCAAGAGCAATCGTACAATCCCAAACGCTGGTATCACCTATCTTAGTCCAACCAGTGATGGCCTGTACTGACAATTCATCGTTGGCCGACTGCCATATTTTGCCTTGCTCACAACGTTGGGCACTGATAGTGGGCGTATCTTCAGACTGCTTAACTGTTTTGTAAGCTTGCTGAAATGCAGACCAACGATCAGAGCGCCCTGCTTGCCAATATTGGCTAATGGCTAAGCGGCCATTTAATTGAGCAACGGTCATCGGTAGTAGTTCAGAATTTTTGGTATTAGCAATATTCTTATCGTCAGGAATTAACGTATCAGTCAGGCTAACACTGCTATTCTGTATGACAATGCTCTCTAACTTATCGACAGATAAACTGCCCAATTGCTGCTTTAAATTTTCAGATAATTTGTCTGCTGTCAGGCTGCTTGGCATCGTTCGTGTAGAGGCTGATCTATGATCAGCTAAGAACAACCAATTGGTACTGTTTTCATTGACGGTAGGATATTGCAGCAATGCCGCCGTTATATACGAATCACCCGTTGGCAAAATATATAGGGTCGGTACAGTTACCAGTGACTGCTGATTGGCATACACCGTCATCATCAGTAACGTTAATGGTGGCAACATCAACCAACGACTGAGTAAACCTCGTGGTAACAGCCAAGGCAATGCGCTTAGCAAAGCCATCGATAGTATCGCGATATTAACTGGTGTATAGAGCCACGCATCCGATAGCACTGGCAATGACGTCAGCCAACTCATTAAATCGTGTAGATGACCAACTATCGTACTAATAATTACCCAAAGAATATCAGCAATACTCGGCACCAAAAGATAACACAACCCGGCTAATAAATTGAGCGGTACAATCACCCAACCAAATAGTCCAATAGCAAATAAATTAATAAAAAGCCCCCATAACGATGCCTTACCAAATAAAAGCAACGTAACGGGTAATAGAGTAAGAAACAGCCAAAACTGTAGTTTAAACACACGCTTGGCCATTTGCCAAACACGGTTAGATAGCGCGCTATTGATATGAGTACGCGGCTTATCATTGTATAAATTCGTTGTAGCAGTAGTTTGGTGCTCATACGACGTATCATCATACTTGAGTAATAACGCCACTGCGATAAAAGATAGCCAGTATCCCGCCTGCCATAATACGTAAGGGTCACGCCAAGCCATCAATACAGCCAATGCCAATAGCACGCGCATCGTACTGATAGGAAGTAATGTTAGTCTAACGAATCCAATCGCTAATAACATCCAAGCCGTACGGGCAGCAGGCACGTCAAAACCAGTAAATAGCGCATAAATAAAAGCGGCACCGATCATTACCCACCAGCGCACTTGCCAGCGCGGAATACGACGGTAAATCGCCGAATAATTACGATCAAACAGCAGTACGGCTATACCTGCTAGCACAATAGCTAAAAACAGTACGTGCGTACCTGAAATAGCGAGCAGATGTGAGATACCCGCCAGTTGATATAAATCCTTAGTATCACGATTAATCAAGCTACGATCACCCGTGAGCAGACTTAATGTCACGGCTTTTGCTTGTTGCTCTACTGTCGTTTGCGTTGACCAGTCTTGATAGAAATGCTGTCGTAATCGCCAACGCCCTTGATCAATACGAGTGCGAAAACGCTGAAGATATGAATCAGAGTCTAGCGTCTGCTTCGAATATTTTTCAGCGCTGATTTCATTGCTAATTTCGTTACTGTTTACCAATGTAGGACTAACGGCCAAAATACTTGCAACGCCATCAATATGCCGACCTCGCAACCAGCGATAACTGTCAAAACCAGTAGGGTTATTGACTGCTTGCTCAGAAGTAGCCAACGGTGCCAGTGCTAGGCTCATGAATATCTCATCACCAGGCTGCAAATCGTTTAAGGCTGCAAACTGGCTATCATTTGCAGACTTTTTGGATAGGCGTTAAGTAGGACTCGGTGTTCGCTAACTTTGAGACTAACTTCATTGGGATTAATTTCGTGATTAGTGCTTAGGCTATTTTTATTTACATCTAAGTAGTCGGATGTTTTAGTTGCTAATTCTGTCGGCGTTAGCTCAGCGACTAATGGAGCGATATTCGTTATCACCGCTACTTGGCGATAACCGCTCTCTGTAGTGGCATCATAAACACTGTCGCTCAACCCTTCGATACGCACGAGTGCTTGTACTCGTATCGGTGCAGTTATTTCAGTGGTTTCTGCTTGTTGATGAGTAACCAAAGCTTGCAATGCGCTGCCTATCACTAACGCAGTCGCTAACAAAGCTAAGACTAAATATCTAATAATACGGAAAGGAAGTTTAGTATACAGAGATGCGTTGTTAAAGGTATTATTATCAGCGCTGTGGCTGTCTATCGAGGGTATGTTGAATTGAGCAGAAGCCAACAGAAATATAGCAAATACAATCAGCGCCAAAAACAGATTGGACGGATCAATCATATCTAGCAAAGATAAGTCGGTTGGCATTATCACATTATCTGCGACTGCCAATACGCCCATCATAACTATAATTATGAGGCTACCAATCAACCAGTACACCAGCACTCCTTGCTTGATGACTTAAATATTATTCGGCCAAATATGGTTACTTACTATAGCAAATGGCACGCGATGCAATAGCATTTATATTTATATTACCCTATACTGAGGCAACGTATTAGGTGGTAACTATCTGACACCACCATTCTGTGTGTTCTAACCTTTATCCTACTCACCATATATTAATTTATACCAGCTTCTCAATATCATTGAGTAGACTGTAGTTAATGATTAAAGGCGATCCTGTGCCCCAAAAACGTCTAAAAGACCTACTTCCTACACCAGAGAAAATCTTAGAAAGTCGCACTTTAAAGCTGTTTGCACCGCACTTGGCTGATCCAAGGTTATGGCATTTCAATCGACATAGCCTAAATAAGGCTGTCTATATCGGTGTACTGAGTGCATTTTTTCCGCTGCCAGGACAGATGTTACTGGCGCTCATTGGCTCGCTTATTTTTCGTGCCAATGTTCCTATGGCGCTTGGTTTGACATGGATTACCAACCCAGTCACTAGCTTGCCAATCTTCTATGCTGGATACTATATCGGTGCAAAGATCATTGATGCACCTGTGATTAGCTTGCGATTCATTGGTAGAATGATTGCTGATTTTAGCTTATGGGCATTATCAAACGGGGCTAATCCTTTTATTACTTATCGCGGTACAGTATCGCTTGCTGCATTTTGTATCGGGCTAACGATTTTAGCCGTGGTCACCAGTCTTATTTGCGGTTTGGCATTTAAGGCCATTTGGCGTTATAAGACCGTAGCGAGCTGGCAGAAACGTCAGCAAAAACCTTCTGACGAATCTGACAAGTTATAAGGCAATTTATCTTTGTTATCTGGCTATAACGCTTACGCCCTAGCTAAACTAAGCTAGAAAAGCTTATTCTTCTTTACTGTTCTCTATAGCATTCAAAACTTTGTCAGTGAAATTGCTATCCATCGGTACGATCTCAATGACTTCATCATTTTTGCAAAGCGTATAACGCTTACCTGTCGCGCTGTCTTGGACTTTTAGGTCATAATCAACCCCAGCCAAAGTGATGGCATCAAACACAGGAGTCAGTAGCTCGGTTTGCGCCTGTCTATCGAGCGTTTCAAACAAAGTTGGATCGATGTAAGGCTTTAACGGCTCATCACCCTCTTCCGCACTGCCAAAAGCCGCAATTGGATTATCATCTTCACGCATTTTACGCATCCTTATAAAATAGATAAGGCGGCTGGCTCACAACCGGTTAATCGCTAGTTTCTATGATATATTTTCTTAATAATACAACAATAACTCTTCAATATGACAGCCACCATATTCATGACAGACGCCAATAGATGCGTTTCAGTCAGTTTTTCGACCTAATACACAAAACTATTAATACTGTTCCCAATGCCCATTGCGTAGCAACAACTGACGGTCAGCAAGCGCGGCTAAATTGCGATCATGCGTCACCATAAGTAGCGCCGTTTGCATAGTGCTTTGTAGCTCTGATAACAGGCCAAAGACGCTCTGGGCATTATCATAGTCCAAGTTACCTGTTGGCTCATCTGCCAAAATAAGCGATGGCTTAGTCACTAGCGCGCGTGCAATCGCTACACGTTGACGCTCGCCACCTGATAGCTCACCTGGTCTATGCATCAAACGATGCTCAAGACCGACATTTTCTAGAATCTCAACCGCTTGCTTACGAGCATCATTCGTTGATACTTCTGGACGCATCAGCAATGGCATAGCTACGTTTTCGATTGCTGTAAATTCTGCCAATAGGTGGTGAAACTGATAAATAAAGCCCAAATGCTTGTTGCGCATAGCTCCACGCTCAGTTTCATTCATGCTATTTAATAGCTGACCATGCAACCAAACCTCACCACTGGTTGGCGTATCTAGACCGCCAAGCAAATGTAGCAACGTACTTTTACCTGAACCACTGGTTCCAACGATAGCGATGCGCTCACCCGCATGAACAGTCAGATCAAGACCAGTCAATACTTGTGTACTGACCGCGCCTTCATCATATATCTTATTGATATTGGTCGCCTCTAAAATGGCAGACATAGCGCTTCCTTTATTTTATTTATTTATTTATTTTAACAGTTAGGCGTTTGCGATTACTCATAGCGTAGCGTTTGAGCAGGCTGAATCTTAGCCGCTCGGCGCGCTGGATAAATCGTTGCCAAAAAGCTCAGTACAAACGATGCACCTGTGATTAATACCACATCTAACAAACGCAACTGCGATGGCAAGTAATTGACAAAATACGCATCAAACAGGTTCAGACCAAAGGCTTGATTAATAAAGCCTAAAATATCGCTGACCGTAAGCGCAAATATCACACCCAGTATCGTACCAGCGATAGTACCGATGACGCCGATAACCACACCTTGTACCATAAAGACTTGCGTAATCAAACGAGGAGACGCACCAAAGGTTTTTAAGATTGCGATATCTGCTTTTTTATCGGTCACTAGCATGACTAGACTTGAGACAATATTAAAAGCAGCAACTAAGATAATCAAAAATAGTAATAGGCCGACCATGGCTTTTTCCATTTGAATTGCCCCAAACAGATTGCCATGCGTCTGTGTCCAATCATTTGGATACAGCTTTTCAGGTGCGATAGCAGCCGCTTTTTCCGCAGCTATCGGCGCAGTAAAGATATCGTTAAGCTTCATACGTACGCCCTGTGCGCCTTCTGGCAGACGCAGTAACTTTGCCGCATCTCCCATCGGGATAAACGCCATGAGACTGTCTACTTCTGGGCTGATCGTAAAGATACCTGTCAGAGTAAATCGCTTAAATCGCGGTATCACACCTGCTGGTGATGGTGACGCCTCTGGCAATACCAGCGTTACTTTATCCCCTATTTGCAGACCCAAGGACTGCACCATCTCCTCGCCCAACACGATACTGAAATCACCACTTTTCAGGGTATCAATACTACCTTCAATCATGTGCTCATTGATGATGGAGACGTTTTTCTCGTATTCAGGCTCGACGCCTGTCACCATGATACCTGCGACCTGACCATTTGATGTCAGCATCCCTTGCAGTTGAATGAATGGTGCCACAGCTGCCACTTCTGGGTCTTCTTTGATCTGATCAGCGAGCTGTTCCCAGTCGCCAATAATTTCTGATGAGACCACAGTAGCCTGCGGTACCATTCCCAAAATACGGGTTTTCAGTTCACGGTCAAAGCCGTTCATCACTGATAGCACCGTAATCAATACGGCAACCCCAAGCGTCAGACCAATCATCGATATGAGTGATATAAAGGAGATAAAGCCATTACTACGTTCTGCTCGGGTATATCGTAAGCCGATAAATAACGCTAAAGGACGAAACATATTCAAACTCTTTATCTTATCTACGTGCGACTTTATATAGGTTGCATAACGAGCAGTAGTAAATGCATCATACAGTTGCTACTACTCACATATAAATCAAACACAAAAACAGGGTGTCAGACGAGCCAATAATAGCTGTCAAAGGGAGCTAGTTTGACACAAACTAGCTGATATGTGCCAGTCATTAGCAACAACTGAGAGTATTTTTTACCAAAAAACTGGGTTTTGTTATTATTTTTTATAGGGGGCTTGCTATTAGCTGTACCAATACCTATATATTATATGCTAAAGACAATTGTCATTAACCCCTCATTGAGGTTTCTGATCTTTTACTGGCTAGGCTGCTGACCATCATAAACCAATCATTTAAAATGTTGGATGGTACACAAGCAAACACAGTATTAGACACAAACCTCACGCTGACTTAATTTTGAGTATTTTCATGACCATAAATTATCAATACAAAAACATTCAATCTCCTACCAAGATCACGTTGACCGATGAGCAGTCTGCAGGTCACGCCGATCACTGGCGTATTCTGACCGATGATATGAGTCATGATGTGCCTGAATGGCTACAAAAAATGATCGAAGTCGCTGCGATGCCTAAAGGCCTGAACAACAATGTCAGTGCAAAAGACAGCTGCCTGCTTCTATCAGAAGATCAGCCATGCCATATTAATCAAGTGCTCGCGATGAAGGATGGTAAGCCAGAATGCTTTATCAATGCTTATCCTTGTGTCGATAGTCCTTATGGATTGAACTGTAAAATTGAGCGTGTCATCGCCAATGACAACTCGCATGATGCCGTGTTGCGCTTACGTACTGCTGATGGCAGCATTATTTATGCGTTTGATCAACTCTATACGACCAATCGCCATCTATATCAGCGCGACACCTCTTACTATGTGAACTTTAGTGCTTGGGCGCACGAAATTAAGCTAAGCGAGCAAAACGAAGTCATCATGGTCGAAGACCAAGAGTCTATCCGTTATCATCGTGCCTTTAACGATATCGTGGCGGCAAATGACGGAAAAATCCCTGATGACCTACAAGAGCAAATCAGCGAATGGAAACCTGAAACCAAAGAACAAATGGCACCTGTCGAGATTAACTTGGGCCATATGTGCGCTTACTTGTTTGGCGATACGCTAGGACAAGAAGATGAGGCTTGGTGTCAGGGTCAAGTGCTTGGCAAGCAAGAAACCGTATTTAATGGTAAATCTATCATATTGTTTGACGTGGTGACGCTACGTGAGCAGGATGCAGATCCGTTTGTAGTGCGTATCGGTGCGCTCAACACTGCTGAGACTAATAGTATCAAAGTACATGACTACGTCCAAGCAAACGTATGGCTGCAAGCAGCAATATACAAAGAGAACCAATCAAAAGCTAGCTAGTCTTTTTGAAAGATTTTTTATGCCTATTTGATTGCGCAATAAAAAAGCCCCTAATATGAATTAGGGGCTTTTTTGTGTCTTATGGATTCTTACAAACCAAAAACGTAACGTAAAATTCGTATAAATATACGATTAAGCCATCGTCGTCATCGATTTGATGCGAGTGTATAGCTCTTTTTGCTCTGCGCTTGGACGAGCAGTCTGTACGGCCATCAACTGTGACATATCACCTTCGACACGGATTTTACCACTCATAAACGCACCCATGATTTGATTGGTATCAAAATCAGTGATGATAGACTGTAGGATATCGCGATCTAATAGCAGCGTCGTCGTTGCATTATCATTTAAGCCGCGATGCAGCAAACCATTTGCAAAATTGGCTTCGATAGTTTTATCAGCTTCAGCCACTTTTAAGTTGACGACCATATTGGCAAGTACTGGCGGTAAGTTTAACTCACCTGCTTCGTTGCCCATTTTTTCTACTTGCTCAAACCATTCATCTGTCAAAAAAACTGCCATATTATATTATCCTTAATTGATATTCTGTCAGACCAACATCCCTTGAGGCACTATTGGCCTAACTATTAGAATTATTAAAATGATTGCTATCAATAGACCTATGCCATACATAGCCATTAATGACGTTCAGCCTCATTATAAAGGGCGACTTGATAAGAAGTAAAACCTATTTATCGGCTCAGCAATGTTATTGTTACAAAACTTCTTTGCAAGCCTACGCTTATGTCTAGCGAGCGCTTCCCCTATTCAATCAAAATGAGCATCTAGAATAGTGACAAAATTGTGTATAAAATAGAGCAGTAGCACAGCAATAATAAGTTGCTCGCTAACATTTATACCAAAGAGTTTGTATTTTGGCGCATAGTTCTGATGATATTTAATTAGGATTGCGTTACAATACCCTTAAACAGAGTCGGGAGTTTTAACCAAACATTACATAATCGTGTTTTTTGTCAGCCGCCGCTAGCATACATCTATGGTCAATGCGTTTTAATAGCCCTATAGATATGGGTATCTATCTTCATTAGTACAGATTTTTTCGTAATAATTAAGATACATATTTAGCCTTATGAGATGTTTGATGCTCAAAACGGCGCGTCTTCTTATTTACCTTGATGATCTATTAACAATCCTATTATCGATTGACTTTAAGTAAAGTGTATGAAATGCCTATTTCTATTTATTAGTATTAACTAATAGACAGTAAGGGCCTAAATCGATAGTTAATGACGTCATTGCGCTAAATAAGCCAAAAAACAACATGTGTTGGCGCTAGTATAAATACAAATTTGAGAGTATTTATAGTGCAGACAACATAGATTGTTGGTTAATTCTGTTGATAATTCGGGCTGTAAAGGAATCATCCAATGAGTTTACAAAACACAGCAGTCGCCCCAGTTGACCGTGAGTATGAAATTACTATCGTAAGATTTTTTACGATCATGGCTGTCGTTTGGGGCATCGTCGGCATGAGTCTTGGTGTCTTCATTGCTTCACAGTTAGCATGGCCAGCACTCAACTTTGACATTCCATGGCTGACCTTTAGTCGTTTAAGACCGCTACATACCAATGCGGTCATTTTTGCGTTCGGTGGCTCTGCCCTGTTCGCAACGTCGTATTACATCGTTCAGCGTACCTGTAAGACGCGTTTATTTGCGCCATATTTGGCTTGGTTTACCTTTTGGGGTTGGCAAGCGGTTATCGTATCCGCTGTTATTACCCTTCCTCTAGGTTTGACCTCAACTAAAGAATACGCTGAGCTTGAGTGGCCGATCGATATCCTAATTGCCTTGGTATGGATCTCTTATGCCATTGTATTTTTTGGTACGCTCATCAAACGTAAAACCTCACATATCTATGTGGCTAACTGGTTCTTTGCCGCCTTCATCATTACGATTGCACTACTACACATCGTAAACAGCATGGCGATTCCTGTTAGCGCGTTCAAATCTTATTCGCTATTTGGCGGTGCAACTGATGCGATGGTGCAGTGGTGGTATGGGCATAATGCGGTAGGTTTTTACTTAACGGCAGCCTTCCTTGGAATGATGTATTATTTCGTTCCTGTACAGATTGGTCGTCCTATCTATTCTTATCGTTTGTCTATCGTTCACTTTTGGGCATTGATTGCTTCATATATGTGGGCCGGTGGTCACCATTTGCATTATTCAGCGCTTCCTGATTGGACGCAGTCTCTTGCTATGGTCTTCTCAATCATCCTATTCGCACCATCTTGGGGTGGTATGATTAACGGTGTACTAACGCTATCAGGTAGTTGGGATAAGCTGCGTACCGATCCGATCATTCGCTTTATGATTGTTGCATTGTCGTTCTACGCGATGTCGACGTTCGAAGGCCCAATGATGTCTATCAAAACAGTGAATGCGCTATCGCATAACACTGACTGGACAGTTGGTCACGTACACTCAGGCGCACTTGGCTGGGTTGGTATGATTACTATTGGTTCGCTATACGTACTGTTACCACGTATTTATAACAAACCGAAGATGTACTCTATCAGCTTAATCACCACGCATTTTTGGCTTGCGACTGCAGGAACGATTTTCTATATCGTGTCTATGTGGATCTCAGGTATTGGCCAAGGCATGATGTGGCTTGCTACTAACCCAGACGGTACTTTGGTATATAGCTTCGTTGATACTGTTGAATTCTCGCATTTCCCATATATTGGCCGTGCATTTGGTGGCTTCTTATATGTATCGGGTATGTTTGTTATGGCTTATAACTGCTATAAAACACTCAAAATGCCAGAAGGTAAGCCTGTAGATGTCGCTGATCCAACGGATCATGAACCTAGTGTCGAAAAACCTTCGACAGCTAACGTATAAGGAGCGATCATGGCTGGTACACCGCATGAAATTATTGAAAAAATACAGGCTTGTTAGTCATTGGTATCGTGATTGCTATTAGTTTTGCAACGCTAGTTGAAATCGTGCCATTGATCTATGACAACAAGGGTCCTGAAGAAGGTGGGGTGAACGCTCCCCTTCCTGCTATGGAGCCTTGGACAGCGCTTGAATTTGAAGGTCGTGATATTTATATCCGTGAAGGATGTCACGTTTGTCATACTCAAATGGTTCGCCCATTACGTGCAGAAGTTGAACGTTATGGACCATACTCACGTGCCGCTGAGTCGACGTGGGATCATCCATTCTTATGGGGATCGAAACGTACTGGACCAGATTTAGCACGTGTTGGTGGCCGTTATTCTGAAGATTGGCAAAAGCAACATTTGATCAATCCACGTTCGCTAGTGCCTGAGTCAGTTATGCCTGGTTTCCCTTGGTTGGCGACTAACGAAGTAGATGGCGAAAACATTCAAGCTAAAATGCGTCTATTCCGCGATCGCTTCGGTGTTCCTTATACTGAAGAAGATATTGAAGGCGCTCCAGATGCAGTGCTTGGCGCTACTGAGCTTGACGCTTTGGTCGCCTATCTACAGCAGTTAGGTACCGCAATGGAAGGACAGCGCTAATGGGTATTGGTGAATTACAAACAATTGCGACCGTTTCTGCCTTTATTGCCTTCGTAGGCGTTGCATGGTGGGCGTATTCGCCAAAAAACAAAAAACGCTTCGAAGAAGATGCACAACTTGCGCTTGATGACAAGGATATAAAATCTCTGTCTGAAGAGCAGCGCAATAAGGATAAATGATGACATTTTTTTGGAGTTCTTGGATCACTGTATTTAGTTTTGCTTGTTGGCTATTTATTCTTGGCGTCCTTTTGATGGTTCTAAAGTACAAGCCAGAAGTAGAAGAAGACGGTACAACAGGTCATGAATACGATGGCATCCGAGAATACGACAAACCCCTGCCCAAGTGGTGGTTAGTGATATTTTTGGCTCGATCGTTTGGGGTGTGGCGTACTGGGTATTCTTTCCAGCTATGTTCCCGAAACACTGGGAAGGTATCGCCACCGTAGAAGTTGACGGTGAGACTGTACCGTGGACCTCTAAAAACGAGTTGTTCAGTGAGCTTGAAAGCAACAACAAAGTATTTACCGATAACTTTGAAAAAAGCATTTTGGTAAAAGCAGATGCTGCAGGTGCGACTGCGACACTTGGTACGCTAAACGAGTTACAAGCGACCATGCGTCGTAGCGAAAACCCACCAGCAGATCTACAGACTAAAATTGACGAAAAAGTTGCAGAACTTGCTCCTTACGTCGAAAAACTGTCTGAAAACCCAAATGCTTTAAAGGTTGGTAGCCGCTTGTTCCTACAGAACTGTTCTGTATGTCATGGCTCTAACGCTAAAGGTGCGACAGGCTACCCTAACCTAACAGATAACGATTGGTTATATGGCGGCGAAGCTAGCAACATTCTGACCACGCTACACAATGGTCGTATCGGCGGTATGCCTGCTTGGCGCGATCAGATTGGCGAAGACGGTGTACGTGCAGCTTCTGAGTATGTATTGTCACTATCTCCAAACAACGGTAGTAAGAGTAACGGTGAACTTGATCAAACTTTGGTTAATCAAGGCGAAGCTATCTTTAAGCAGCAGTGTGCACTATGTCACTCTGAAAGCGGTAAAGGTATGATTTCAGCAGGTGCACCGAACTTGACTGACAATATCTGGTTATATGGCGGTGAGCGTGAGACTGTACGTAATACATTACGTTATGGCCGTGCTGGCGTTATGCCTCAGTGGGAAACTAAGCTAGGTAATGAGCGTATCATGCTACTTGCTGCTTATATCTACTCACTATCAGATAAAACAAGCAAATCACCTGCAGCAGCACCAGTTACTGCAGCTACTCAGCCTGTAGCAACTGAAGAAGCAACTGCTAACTAAGACGTTGTTACTGTACTGAATATGGACGAGATTTAATGAAGGGAGAACTGTTATTGCAGTTCTCCCTTTTGCGTATGGCGGTATTGTTTTTTATTTAGAAATGACAGTGATGAGCGGCTATAAATACTAGAAATCGTTCTCATATACTCATTGCTTTTTACGATTATTACCCCATTATTAGTAGGGAGAATGTTAGAATAGCTATTTTTTAAAATAGTCTATTGGTCACGGCTTTATATCGCTCTGACTCAATCACATAACACGATAGTCAATTTCGCATAAATCAGATACAGGCTTGTTTAGCCTACTACTTGTAGTACCTTTGCTTGTATCAAGATTATGTTGAACCGACTATATTTACAATCGATCATTTGGTAAGCAGATTAGAAAGTTTTTTATCGAATTTTTTATCCGCTATTTACTGACATTGATAACATCATACACTCATATACCTCGACGCTAGAGGTGTTTGTTCATCATGCCAGCAGACTGATTCTTTTTTAAAGAGGCACGTTTATGTCAGCACAACAATCCAATAAAATTCCTGTACAGCAAGTCGATCTTGATGCAACCAAGCATCGTGTACACCCAAGGTTTGTCACAGGTTTTTATCAAAATATTCGTGTCATCACGATGTATGCTCTTTTGGCGGCTTTTTTACTTTTGCCATGGCTGCGCTATAATGATAGACAAGCGATATGGTTTGATGTGCCATCGCAGCATTACTATATTTTTGGCATGACGTTTTTGACGCAAGATTTTTATTTTATTGCTGCATTTGCCATTATTGCAGCGTTTACGCTGTTTATGGTGACTGTATATGCTGGCCGCGTTTGGTGTGGTTATGCTTGTCCACAAACCATCTGGACGCATCTCTACCAGTACGTTGAAAAATGGGTCATTGGTGATCGCAATAAGCGCATGAAGTTTGATAAATCGCCGATGAGCGCGAGTAAAGTGTTCAAGCGAACGGTAGTCTATGCGATTTGGTTTTTGCTTTCTGTGATTACAGCAGCGACCTTTGTTAGTTATGTAGCTGGGACAGATTCTCTATATCATAGCTGGCAGTCAATAGGAATGATTCCTTTCCCTGACTGGCCAACGTGGGTATGGGTCTCAATGTTTATCTTTACCTTTGCTACTTATGCCAATGCAGGCTATATGCGTGAGCAGATGTGTGTACAGATTTGTCCCTATGGCCGCTTTCAAAGTGTGATGTTTGATAAAGACACATTAATCGTATCTTATGATTATGAACGCGGTGAGCCGCGCGGTGCCCGTAAAAAAGGCACAAACCCAGAGCACTTAGGCGACTGCATTGAATGCACCATGTGTGTGCAGGTCTGCCCTACTGGTATCGATATTCGTGATGGCCTGCAAGTCGGCTGTATTCAGTGTGCGGCTTGTATCGATGCCTGTAACGAAGTGATGGACAAGGTCGGCTATCCGCGTGGCCTGATTCGTTATACGACCGAACGTCAGCTAGCAGAAAAAGAGCCAAGCCGCGTACTGCGCCCACGACTATTTGCTTATTTGACATTATTAGCCGTACTATGTGGCGGTGTGATATATGCGTTAACCGATCGCGTGCCGCTAGAGATTGATATACGTCGTGATCGTAACCAGTTATCATCTATCAATACCCAAGGCATGATCGAAAACAGCTATATCGTCAAGCTAACCAACAAAACCCAAGAGCCTCACAGTTATAAAATAACGCTCGCCCCGCAAGAGGGTCTGAGTTTAGAGCTGCGCTTCAACGATGTACCCTTAGAAGCAGGCGAAAGCTTCGATATGCCTGTCAGTATTTATGGTGATCCTGATGTGATTGAATTTGGTCAAACGCCAGTGACGTTAAATGTGACCAGTGAAGACGGTAAGTACAATGTCAGTAAGCAAAACGTCTTTACGACTCAAGGTCAGTAATTCATCACTGAACTGATTATTTAGTTTCCTTTATGTCATTCGGTAGTCAGCGACTTTGAGAGTCAAAGACTATCGAATAAATGTTTTACCATTAAACTGGTAGCGCTTAGCCGCCAAATTATCCGTTGATACCATTTGTAGATGTCTAATGAACAGCTATCTATTGATTGCGTATCTGATGCATAGGTATTTTATGTCTACTCCAGCACCGAACTTTAAACATCAAGATACTCAGCCATGGTACAAGAATTACATGGTCGTTATCTTTGTGATTGGCATGCCTGCTGCGGTCGTGATCGCTTGTATTTGGTTTGTTTATTACTCTTACCAGATCCGTGATAGCGTGGTACGTGACGACTGGTATATGGATGGCAAAACGCTCTATCATGATGTCTCTCGTGACAAGCTCACGTATGATTTAGACTTGCATGGACAAATGCAGTTTGCAGAAAATGGCGATATTGTGTTTTATCTTAACTACCCTGAACAAAGCGTCCAGTCAGGCAAGCTGTTAAATGGTACGCCACTTACCTATCCTGATACGTTAGAGCTTTCTATTTCTCATGCAACGGATATCAAAAAGACCGCGACGTTGTCCTTAAGCATGTTGAGGGCAATAAATACAGCGCACAAGTCGATATTGATTCGGTAAAAGCCAAGTATTACCTACAGGTTAGCAACGACGGTAAAGATGATTGGCGTATGCAAGATGTCGCAAAACTGCCTCGTTCAAAGGTCAGCTTTGACCCACTACCAGTTTTTGCTAAAAGTTAATGCTGTTAATAGCATCCAGACATAAAAAACCAGCCACTCGTCAGAGATCGGCTGGTTTTTTTGAGCTATTTAGTATTCTACTAATTAATAGGTACTATTTAATCTCGTACTAACTTATAAACTACTAAATCACTGGGTTAATCGTTGGAATTTTCTGTGCTTTACGCTCGTTTTGCGCGGCTTTATCCGTCTCTGTCGAATAAGGCTTGTCACTAGCGAACTTAGGATTGAACGTTTGCGTCCTTGGCGATACAGGTAAACCAATCTCAGCCAAACTATCCGTCTGCCCAGCTTGAATATTGTCGCCTTCAAATAAACGCTCATCATTATCACGATCAAGACTGAGTGTTTCAAAGTCAAATAACTCACGATCAGCTAACTGTGATGGCGCGACGTTTTGCATTGCCTTAAAGATAGAAGCCAAACGCTGCGGGTGAGCGTCATCCCATTCACGCAGCATATCGTTGATGATGGCACGCTGTAGATTGGTTTGACTGCCACATAGGTTACAAGGAATGATTGGGAATTCTTTTAATTTGGCATATTCAATGATGTCTTTTTCTTCGACATAGGCCAATGGGCGAATCAGCATATTTTGCTTGTCATCACTCAGTAGCTTGGGCGGCATTGATTTGAGCGCACCACCATGAAATAAGTTCAAAAAGAAGGTCGCCAACATATCGTCACGGTGATGGCCAAGGGCAATCTTAGTCGCGCCAATTTGTTTAGCAAAGCCATATAGTGAACCGCGGCGCAGACGTGAGCACGCCGAGCAGTAAGTCTTGCCTTCTGGCACCACGCTTTTGACGATGCTATAGGTGTCTTTTTCTAAAATATAGTGGGCGATGCCCTGCTCGTTTAGATACGCAGGTAAGATGTCTTCCGGATAGCCTGGCTGCTTTTGATCAAGATTCACCGCGACGATATCAAAATGAATCGGTGCAATGCGTTTTAGCAGCAATAAAATATCAAGTAAGGTATAGCTGTCTTTACCACCCGAAACACAGACCATCACCACATCGCCATCTTCAATCATATTAAAATCGCGGATTGCCCAAGAGACTTGGCGACGCAGCTTCTTTTGTAGTTTACGAAAGTACGCTGATTCGGTAGGTGCTTGAGCATTAGTACCCTGCTCACCAATCATATCCTCATCACTGCCCTCTTCAAAGACATCATCGTACTCTCTACTATCAGTATCGGTGTCCATAGCCTGACTATCAAAGCTCGTTGCATCAGATACGTCATCAGCTTGAGAAGGAATATTTGGCGTAAATAAGGTTGCTGCGGTCATAAGTTACTCAATATCTTTATAAGGGTGATTTTACTATAAAGCGATTTGCGATAAGGCTTTTAAAGCATTATCACCGATGTCAGGTGACTGATACTTTAAAAGCTGCGATTATAACAAATATTGCTAACAGATTGAAAAGATGACAGTAATACCGACTTTATTTTATTACGATGCTGTTTAAATTTGCTTTGGTAGCTTAGTGACGGGTGATTGGTCGCTTCGTGGTTCTGTAGTAGACGTATTTTTGCTAAAATAGCCGTTTTCGTAAACCAATAATAGATATCATTATGACTAACGTTACTTTGCAAAACACTTCTAATCAAGTATCAGATGCGGATTTAGCTGCTCTTACCAAAAGCCAAAATGCGGTTGTCCTTTTATCTGGCGGTCTCGATTCGGTGACTTGCTTATATTGGGCAAAAGCGCGCTATGCATCAGTGACAGCAGTCAGCTTTAACTATGGTCAACGTCATAATAGTGAACTTGTCGCCGCAAAGACCATCGCTGAGACAGCAGGCGTCAATCATAGAATCATCGATATTGATATCGCGCAACTTGGTGGGTCGTCACTCACCGATCACAGCATGATCGTGCCAGACGGTGATTCGGACAAATTCCCTAGCAAAAAGCGCGATGAAATCGATAACGACGCTATTCCTAATACCTACGTGCCTGCGCGCAACACAATATTCTTATCGTACGCGTTAGCAGTCGCCGAAGTCGCTGATGCCAACCATATTGTCATCGGTGTCAGCTCAGTTGACTATTCTGGCTATCCTGATTGTCGCCCAGAGTATATAGCTGCCTTTGAACATATGGCCAATCTCGCGACAAAAGCGGGCGTTACTGGTCATCGCTTATCGATTCAAACGCCATTGCAGCAATTATCAAAAGCCCAAACTATTGAGCTTGGTCTGTCATTAGGTGTCGATTACGGCCAGACGATTTCTTGTTATCGTGCAGATGCCAATGGTCTTGCTTGCGGTGTTTGTGATAGCTGCGCACTGCGTCGTCAGGGCTTTGCCCAAGCTGGCGTAACCGACCCTACTCATTATCAGTCTTAATTAATTTTAGTCGGTCCTATATAGACTGGATACAGTATAAGGCGCGCTTATTCCACTATCCTTCCTTATGTTTAAATCATATCGAACCGACTATGTATCAACGCTAAATATTGCGTGGAATGGTGACACCCATCAACATTCGCGCAACATTCGCTTGCATTAACACAGCACGTCGTTCTTGTATTCTAATCGACATACTTGCTATCGTATGAACGATTATATTTATCAAAAGATGTACATGATGATATCGGTCACTCATATATTGATGAGTTGACTTTGCATTGAGCAAAAGATAAAAAATTGACGCTACCCGTAAGAGGAAATTTATGAAGTTGTTGCCAGTACTACCCCTAGCCTTAGCGGCCCTGTTTGCCATGCCACAAGCCAACGCTGCTGACATTAAGCAAGACAATATTAATTCATGTGTTAATGGCGCAGTCAAATACAAAGTCGCTGACAAAAGCAACGCAACCAAACTATGTAACTGTACTATTGGTGTACGCAGCAACATGACTATCGGTCAAATGTGGGAAATCGAAAGCTACGCGCAAGATAAGAAAGACCCTTCTAATCTGCCATATGTGAAAGCGATGCAAAAAGATTTACAGCAGTGCACCGTTGGCTTAGATTTAAAGAAGCCACAAAAACCTGCTTAATCTCTAATCGTTTGATATACAAAAAGACTGGCCATTGCCAGTCTTTTTTGTTGCCAATGAATGGGCAAAGTGTAAAACTGATTATTTATTTCTACTAATCTGCCTATAATAAGAACACTATAAATAGAACCATCATTAAGCCAATACACATAACTAAAATTAATAAGGATTTTACAATGGCCAAGCCAACAACAGAAACCATTCACCTACCTGATTTTCCAGTAACCATAGTACGCAAACTTGCTGGTAACTTTATTCATGATGAAATCAGTTTAAAAGAAATGGTCGCCAATACCGATAAAGGCCTTATCCTTTATTTTTATCCCAAAGACAACACGCCAGGCTGCACCACACAGGCAACAGAGTTTACCTCGCACCTTCATGACTTCGATGAATTGGGCTACGACATCATCGGCGTCTCTCGTGACAGTGTTGAATCTCATGAAAAATTTATCGACAAATATGACTTACAGATTCCACTCATCAGTGACGCTGATGAAAAGCTATGCCAGTATTTTGATGTTATCAAAGAAAAAAATATGTACGGCAAAGTTACGCTAGGCCTTGTACGTTCGGCATTTGTATTCAACAAAAACAGTGAGCTGACTCATGCACAGCGTAACCTACGTGCCAAAGACTATACCAGTCGTTTACTGACCATACTGGCGCCATAATTACTGGTTCTGTAAGTCAGTATTATTGACGTTATAGTTAAATAAGTACTTATAATAAGAACGATAAAAACCGAATAAAAAATATAAGCCAAGAATTCAGTCTATTACTGAATATAACCTTGCCCCTATTAGAAAATAATATGAATAAACAATCTGACACGACCACCGACGATACGCCGAAAGAAGTCACGCGCAAAGTATCTGTCGCTATTATTGGCGCGGGTACCGCAGGTCAAAACGCTTTTCGCCAAGCAAGTAAAATCAAAGATGACGTTGTCATTATTAATGAAGGATTTTGGACCACGACCTGTATTGCGGTCGGCTGTATGCCTAGTAAGCTGTTAATT
This sequence comes from Psychrobacter sp. ER1, assembly GCF_048631835.1. Taxonomy (NCBI): domain Bacteria; kingdom Pseudomonadati; phylum Pseudomonadota; class Gammaproteobacteria; order Moraxellales; family Moraxellaceae; genus Psychrobacter; species Psychrobacter sp. ER1. Next base: position 2,152,708 of record NZ_CP184640.1, read on the forward strand.
GCAGCGGCGGATCGCGCACATGATGCCAACCATTCTGCTGAATTTGGTATCCATGCGACCGCGCAAATTGATGGCAAACGAGTCATGGAGCGTGTGCGTGACGAACGCAGTCATTTTGCTAGCTATATTAAAAAACAAGTAGACAGCTGGCCTGATCATAAGAAAATCGACGGTCGTGCTCGTATTAATGAGCAAGGACTAATCGAGGTCAATAATGAGCTGATTGCTGCTGAGCAAATTATTGTCGCCACAGGTAGCTCGCCGTTTATTCCTGATGGATGGGCTGATAAGCTTGGTGATACCATGCTAACGTCTGATAGTGTCTTTGAACTTGAAGACTTACCAAAGACTATGGCTGTCGTCGGTGCTGGTGCCATCGGCCTAGAGCTTGCGCAAGCATTTACACGTTTAGGTGTAGAAGTCACGCTGCTAAACCGTGCCCAACAAGTGGCTGGTCTAAAAGACGATGATATCAATAATAAAGCGATCGATTGCTTAAGTCATGAACTAACCATGCATCTAGGCAGCGAAATTACCGATGTAGGTACAACAGCAGATGACGGTAATAAAAGTGCATTTATCGAGTATGAAGATAGTGCTGGTGAGTCTCAGCAATGGCAAGGTGAGTACGTATTAGTTGCTACTGGTCGTCGCAACAATATTAAGCAGCTAGGTGTTGAAAACTTAGGTGTCGAGCTAGACGATAAGAACCGTCCAAAAGATTTAAGTAAAAAAACAGGCCAAATTGGCGACTTAAACGTTTATATCGTTGGTGATGCCAATGCTAATATTCCGTTACTGCATGTGGCCAGCGATGAAGGCTATAGTGCGGGCAGCATGGTCTGCGAAAATACAGAAGCGGCCTATATTCGCCCACCTGCGACTCCGTTTTCTATCGTATTTTGCTCACCGCAAATCGTTAATGTTGGTATGTCTTTACCAGAGATTCAAAAAGATTCAGAACTCGAATTCGTTATCGGTAGTGTGAGCTTTGATAATCAAGGACGTAGCCGTGTGATGGGTGTCAATTGCGGGCTGCTACATATCTATGGCTGTAAAAAGACAGATAGAATTTTAGGCGCCAGTATGGTCGGTCCTGATGCTGAATATATCGGTCATATACTTGCTACAGCGATTACCAATGATTTGAGTATCAAGGCTATGCTCGATACCCCTTTTTATCACCCAACGATACTAGAGGGGCTACGTACAGCGCTACGTGACGTGCAGTATAAAATGGAAATACCTTTTCAATCTCAAGATGCTCAAGAAAACAATTTTTAATCTACTAATTGGTTAGTTCCTCAAGTCAGTAATAATTTCAAACTGGCACTAATGAGTTTGAAGCCTTGCCCCTATTTGATTGCTTTGTCAACTTGATGTAATTTATAAATAGATATTCGTTTATAAATTTTTGTACAAACATACCCTGCATGGACGAAAAAATGCCAATCGCTAGTGTTACCGACTTTTTAAAGAGATCATTCGCGACTTACATACTAGCCTATATCTTGCTCTCGGCGGTTCTATAGATGAAGAGTCACTTAATTGGTCCTCTCAAGCAGTAGAACTGGCGAGCACTGGCATCAAAATCCTAATACTGCTTGCGGTATTGGGATTTTTTATTGGTTGGCCAATTATATCCTTAAGCAAAGCCGTGCCAAAATTCGATTAAATGAGCGCCGCACCAAGATTGTCCGTTCAGTTTTGCGCTATGTCTGGATTGTCGCCAGTCTGATAGCGATTATGAGTCAGATAAACTTTGAGCCAGAAACCATCAAAGCCACCGCAAAGGCAAGCACTTGGGCCGGTATCTATTATGTACTTTGGGCATCATCAGGACAAATCATTCACAGAGTCCTACAGCACTATGGGCTCAATGCTTCCATAGAGCAGCTACTCAAAAATATTTTATCTGTACTCCTATTGGTACTCGGGCTTGCCAGCGTCATGGCTCAATTTGGCTTTGACATCGTATCGTTAGTGGCGGGTTTGGGTATTGTTGGTTTGGCGGTTGGCTTCGCCGCTCAATCGACACTTGCTAATTTTATCGCTGGTATCACCATTCTGCTTGAGCAGTCCTTTCAAGTCGGTGATTGGATTCATATTAATGACAATGAAGGGCGCGTGGTACTTATCGCGTTGCGCACCACACATATCCTTACTCGAGACAATATCACTGTCATTATCCCAAACTCTAACGTTGCCTCATCAGAAGTCATCAACCTGACTTCCAAGAACTTTATACGTTTTGATATTCGCGTACGTATCGCGTTCGAAGATGATATTGAGACAGCTCGCAAGGAAATTTTGCAAGTGCTCAGCAATACCGATGCGGTGCTTAATCGTCCTGAGACCTCAGCGACTGTGGCAGAAATTGGCGAGTACGGGGTGTTTTTTATCGTACGCTTTTGGGTCAAACCAGCAGCCGTTGCCCGCATACCCAAAATCAAAGAAGTGCTGCAAGAAGAAATTAAAATTGCATTTGATGCTGCCAACATTTCTACGCCCTATCCGCATATGCGATTGCTGATGCCAAAAGATGTTGACTACCCTATCGCGACTAAACCCTTTGCAACCACTACTCAAATCGTCCCAGAGGAATTACCACTGACGAAGGGTGAGTAGAGAATTTGTTTTCCCGTATTTGACTATCACATCTTAAAATCTTAAACACGGCTACTTTGAACCATCCTACCGTGAATTATGGTAAAATTGCCGGTTACACCGATTATCTTATTATTTGCTTTTTTGTCAATTTAGCCCACAGGTACCCGTATGACCGAACAAACCGCGCCCGCATCTCTAACAGCAGCTTCACCAGAGTTGTCGCTTGATCTTATTATTACCTGTGCCGATGGGCTTGAGGCACCACTGCAGACTGAGCTAACCAGCTTTGGCATTGACAGCGAAATCAAAAGTACCGGCCGTCTAGCCGTAACTGGTGGCTTGCGTGAGCTATATACTATTTGCCTATGGTCACGCGTGGCCTCGCGGGTATTGATGCTGATTAAACGTAAAAACATCAATGCAGAATATGACGTTGCGGAGCAGCTATATGGCTTGGCAAAATCGGTCAATTGGACTGAGCAGTTTAGCCTAGAGCAAACCTTTGCTATCCGTCTGTCTGTCGATAAGCGTGTCGCCGTCAGTCAGCAATTTGCCATGCTACGTATCAAAGATGCGATTGCCGATACATTTAACGAAGTTTACGACAGCCGTCCTAACGTCGATAGTAAAAACCCAGACTTCTCGGTTTTTGCCACTATCAATGATAAGCAAGCAGAGCTGTATCTAGATTTATCAGGTACCAGTTTGCATCGCCGTGGTTACCGTGTGGCTATGACAGAAGCACCATTAAAAGAAAACTTAGCAGCTGCCCTACTTTATAGTGCTGGTTGGCACAAGAAAAACGAAGCTGGCGATGCACCTTTCTATAATGCGTTAATTGACCCAATGTGTGGCTCTGGAACGTTCCTTATCGAAGCGCTATTGATGCATTGCGACTATGCCGTGGGTATCGACAAAGCTGCCAATCAATTTGGTTTTTATCAGTGGCAGCATCATGACGAGACGTTATGGCAAGAAATGATCGATGATGCTCAAACACGTTTCCGTGAAGCATTAGAGATTGCCAATGAGCAGCCTGATACATTGCCGCTTATGCTGGGCTTTGATGCTGATAGTGGTGCGATTCTTGCTACAGAGAAAAACCTTATTGCCGCAGGTTTACAAGACCTTTTACCGTTACTCGATATCGAACATCGTGCGCTTGACCAACTCAGCAACGTGCTCAAGCCATTAGTCAATGATGGTCGATTGAGCAATCCTTTGGTCATTACCAACCCACCGTATGGTGAGCGTTTGGGTGATGAAGAAATGATTAAGCCGTTGTATCAAGCAATTGGGCTGATATTGCAAGACAGCTTTGCCGGTAGTGGCATTGACCCGATGCTTGGCATATTGGCCTCTCATGTTGAACAAGTAGATATTCTACCAATTAAAGAACCAAAAACGTTACGCTGTCATAATGGTGCTATCACCGTCTATTTCCGCTACGGAACGCTTATCGCTGGACAAACGGGCAACCTTGTCAGTCGTTTTGAGAAACGCGAGATCGAAGTAGAAGATGGTCAAGACTTCATTAACCGTCTGCAAAAAACCTTGCTAAGCTTAAGAAACTGGCCAAAAAAGACAATGTAAGCAATATTCGTGTCTACGATGCTGATTTACCTGATTTCAAAGTCGCGATCGACTTATACGGTGATTATGCGCATGTGCAAGAATATGCACCGCCAAAGACCATCCCACCTGAGACTGCAAAAAAACGCTTTAACTTGGCATTAATGGGTATCCGTGAAGTCTTTGATATTAACCGTGAACAGATCTTTATCAAAACGCGTGCCCGTCAGTCTGGCAACGATCAGTACAGCAAACAAAACACCACAGAAAAACGTGGTAAGTTTCACGTTGCGCGCGAAGATGGTGCCTACCTATATGTCAACTTTACAGATTACTTAGATACTGGCCTATTTATCGATCACCGCAATATGCGTGCTCGTATCAAGGACAATAGCCGCGGTAAAGCCGTACTTAACCTGTTCGCTTATACTTGTACTGCAAGTGTGCATGCAGCGCTTGCTGGTGCGAAAAAAGTCACTAGCGTTGATTTGTCACAGAACTATCTAGATTGGGGCAAACAAAACTTTGTTTTGAACGGTTTGGACGTTAGCCGCAATAAGTACCAATTCGTTGCTGCTGATATTTTTGAATGGATTAAAGACAATACCGAACAGTTCGATGTCATCTTTATTGATCCACCGACCTTCTCAAACTCTAAGAAATTCCAAGGTACTTTTGATGTGCAACGTGACCATGCTGCATTGATTAATCGTGCCATGAACCGCCTCACCTCTGATGGCGTCTTGTACTTTTCTAACAACTTTACGCGTTTTGAGTTAGATGAGCAGTTGACTCAGCGTTATGAGATCATTGATATCACGCAAAAAACCATTGGCTTTGATTTCAACATCAAAAAACCGATTCATCAAAGCTTTGAGATTCGTCATCGTCAAAGTCTATAACTCGAAGTTTTAGATTTACAGTTTAGAATCTAAAGTCCGTAAACAGGTTTTTGATAAATAAAACTATAGATTTATAGTGGCAGCATAAGTACCTGAAACTTCTGTTTTTTGCCGAATGTATATGAAATATAACAATGGCCCAATCCGCTTTGATTGGGTCATTTTTTGTTGCTATGATAGAGCGTTACTAGGCGATGGGTTTGCGCAGTTATTGCGTAAGCATCGCCTTTTTTCGATGACCTTATAAAACCACTAACATCTAATAAAAAGGATAACACCATGGCTTTATCACTTAATAAAGGCGGTAATTTATCGCTAACGAAAACTGACCCAAATTTAACCAAGCTACTTATTGGTCTTGGCTGGGATGAGCGCGCCACTTCTGGTGCTGAGTTCGACCTTGATGCTAGCGTGTTTTTGCTAAATGGCGCGGGTAAAGTACGCGGCGATCATGACTTTATCTTTTACAATCAGCTGAAGTCTGACAATGGCGCTGTCGAGCATACTGGTGACAACCGTACTGGCGAAGGCGACGGTGATGATGAGGTTATCAAAGTCAACCTCACTCAAGTACCTGCAGACGTAGATAAAGTAGTCGTGACAGTGACTATCCATGACGCTGCTGCTCGCAGTCAGAACTTTGGTCAGGTCGCAAACGCCTTTATCCGTGTCGTCAATGAAGAAACAGGCACTGAAGTGGTACGTTTTGATTTAGCAGAAGACTATTCTGTTGAAACAGCAATGGTATTTGGCGAAGTATATCGTCACAACGGCGAATGGAAATTCCGTGCTGTTGGTCAAGGCTACTCGGGCGGTTTGCAAGCGATGTGTCAGCAATACGGTGTTGATATCTAAAACCATTATTTACTGGTATTTAGTCTGTTATTAGTCACTGTCATCACATCCAAAATAGCAAACCGCCATCGTTGCAAATAGTCACAATTTTTAATGGCCAAATGACTAGTAATGCTTTACGTTTCGTTTAAAATTATGCATAAAAAGTGGTTAGTAATAACCGCTTTTTTGCGGTTCATGCCTATACTAGGTAGACCTTAGCTTTACGCAACCATACAGGATGTGTCATGAGACATTTTTATTTAGACTTTATCTTTACCGCAATTGCTTTGGCAATAGCAGCATGGTGGGGATATTCACATGGCGGTATGGGTGGCATGATAGCCACTCTTTCTATTACCGCTATTTTGGCCGTCATGGAGATTTCATTATCTTTTGATAATGCGGTGGTCAATGCTTCAGTCCTTAAGGGCTGGGACGAATTTTGGAAAAAGATATTTTTAACCGTTGGTATCCTAATCGCAGTATTCGGTATGCGATTGGTCTTCCCTATTGTCATCGTCGCGGTTACTGCTGACCTTGGTATGATGGAAGTTATCAACTTGGCTTTATATAGCCCTGAAGAATACTCGGCAAGACTAATGGCACACCATGCGGAAATCTCAGCATTTGGTGGTATCTTCTTACTATTGGTATTCTTGAACTTTATTTTTGATGACAAAGAAGTACATTGGTTTGACTGGCTTGAGAGCCGTTTAGCCAAGCTAGGTAAAGTCGATGCTATGAGCGTATTTGTAGCGCTTATCGTCTTGATGATCGCGGTATCATGGGCCAATGCAGAGCAGTCAAGCGCTGTCCTAATCGCAGGTGTTTGGGGTATCTTGGTTTATCTGGGCGTACAGGTTGTATCGGGTATGCTTGAGGGCGATCTGGAAGAAGACCTAGAAAACGAAGAAAATGGTTCGGGCGCTGCGGCGACCAGGTGCCATTATGAAAGGTGGTATCATTGGTTTCTTATACTTAGAAGTCCTAGATGCCTCATTCAGTTTCGATGGTGTGATTGGCGCATTTGCAATTACTAATGACGTGATTGTTATCATGTTAGGTCTTGCGATTGGTGCGATGTTCGTGCGTTCTATGACTATCTTCTTGGTAGACAAAGGCACGCTTGACGAGTTCATCTATCTTGAGCATGGCGCACATTATGCCATCGGCGCATTGGCACTGATTATGCTATTGTCAGTGAAGTTCCATGTGCCAGAGATTATCACTGGTTTGATTGGTATTGCCTTTATTGGTTGGGCGCTGCTAGCGTCACTTCAGCATCGTAAAGCTGAGAAAGCAAGCTTAAACTAAGGCATGTTCTCAGTGTAATCTGTATTTAGTTATACATCTAAGCAGGTCATATCATCAGGTATGGCCTGCTTTTTTCACACTATTTTTGCCTTACTGTTAAGTCATATTGAAGCCCCAAGATATCGGAATAACCCATAATTGAGACAATCAATGGTTAAAGTTACGTTTGCCCTGTTACTATCACCCTATCTTCGGTTAAAATCTTCGTCCTTAAATAACTTGTCGAAAAAAGACCCTATAAACGATATGCAAAAAATTCTTGATGATATTGCCGCAGAGATGGCAAGAGAAACTGACCGCGGCAAAGTAGCAGATTATATCCCGCAATTGGCTCATGTCGACCCGAACCAGTTCGGTATAGCTGTAGCTACTCCTGATGGGCATATGTATGCAGCAGGTGATGCAAGCACTCTGTTTTCCATCCAAAGTATCTCTAAGGTATTTACCTTAACCATTGGTCTTGGCAAGCTAGGCGATACACTTTGGACACATGTCGGGCGTGAACCATCTGGCGATCCCTTTAATTCAATTGTGATGCTCGAGCACGAGTCTGGCCGACCGCGCAATCCTTTTATCAATGCTGGTGCCATTGCCGTGGTGGATGCTATTATGATGGGACATGAGCCAAAAGAGACACTAGGTGAAATCCTGCAGTTTGTTCACCTCATTGCAGATGATGAGTCAATTCGCTTTGATCATAAAGTAGCGGCTTCTGAGATGGCGCACAAGGACCGGAATGCCTCTCTGGCGCACTTTATGAAATCCTTTGGTCGTTTAAAACACGATGTGGATAATGTATTGGGTACGTATTTTCATCAGTGCTCAATTGCAATGAACTGTCAACAGCTGGCCAGTGCCGGTCTTTATTTAGTGTCTAACGGAGTTGATAAGCACTCAGGAGTAAGTGTAATCAATGAAAAACGAGCACGCCGTATTAACTCATTGATGATGATGTGTGGTCATTATGATGGTTCTGGCGAATTTGCTTACCGTGTGGGCTTACCAGGCAAAAGTGGTGTTGGTGGCGGTATTTTGACGATAGCACCTGGTAAAGGTTCTATCGCTGTCTGGTCACCAGGGCTTGATCATGTAGGTAACTCTAAGCTTGGACTAAAAGCACTAGAGCGCTTCGTACAAAAAACTGGCTGGTCGGTTTTTGCAGAATAAGAGATACATGTATATTTATCTAAATAGGTTTTTATATAATGCCATGCTCTCATACTAGCTGCGAAGCATACCTAAGCCATGAGTTGGTTTATTCTAAGCCCATATAGTCAGTCGGTATTTTTCGAAGCGATTGTTTTATCTAAGCTACCTTTATGCTAAATCCCTTTTGTATGAAACATTACTTTTCATAACAATATCTTAACGACTATTGCTAAGTTGATTAGAAATTATCAAAGATACAGAAGTATTATGTCCCTTAGTAAGCATATAGTAAGCGCACAAAATACGCCTTGCTTAGTAGGCGAACGCTTAGTATAGTAAAACGTAATGATATACGGTATATAGCATACAACTAAGTTATTTCGCTGCTCTAGCTGGTATATCAGTCACTGCACAACTTTTAATTTCTTTTTCATTATTCAATCCACTTAACTATTAATCCAAAGGATATTTGTATGGCTATTAGCTTAACAAAAGGCGGCAACGTAAACTTATCAAAAGAAGCGCCAGGTTTAACTAACATTACAGTCGGTCTAGGCTGGGACCCACGTGCCACTGACGGCCAAGAGTTTGATTTAGATGCAATCGGTTTTTGATCAACGAAGCAGGAAAAGTTCGTAACGACCAAGACTTTATCTTTTTCAATAACTTAAAATCAGACAACGGCGCCGTTGAGCACACTGGTGATAACCGTACTGGCGAAGGTGATGGCGATGATGAGAAAATCAAAATCAACCTTGCTAGCATCCCAGCTGACGTCAATAAAGTAGCTATCTGTGCAATCATCTACGAAGGTCAGGCACGTAACCAAAACTTCGGTCAAGTTGGTGATGCTTACATCCGCGTTGTAAACGACAATGGTGAGTCTGAAATCGCTCGTTATGACCTATCAGAAGACGGCAGCACTGAAACAGCAATGATCTTTGGCGAATTATATCGTCACAGTGGCGACTGGAAATTCCGTGCTGTAGGTCAAGGTTTCAGCGGTGGCCTTGGACCACTAGCAGCCTCTTATGGCGTAAATGTTTAGCGTTAAAATTAACGTAAACGTTTAGCAAGCCAATTATCATAATCAGACGTTTGGTTATGATCTAATAAGCCATCAAGTGTGCCCCTTTAACGCATTTGATGGCTTTGATTTTAATTGGCTTATGATTAAAGTTTATAGAGAAAAAAGCAAAGGCACACATTAAGAGCATTTAACAAAGATATTAGAATAAGGATTTGCAAGCCATGGCCGCAACATTCAGTTTAATCGGTACTATTGAACCTTTTTTGCATTGCAATCTTAAAAAAGGCGATTCAATTTATTGTGAAGCCAATGCGATGGTAATGATGGAGTCCAATCTTGAGCTGAAAGGTAAGCTACAAGGTGGCCTGATGCAGTCACTGATGCGCCGCTTTGCAAACGATGAATCGTTATTCCAACAGCAGATTGAAGCGGTTAATGGTGAGGGCGACTGTTTGCTTGCGCCCACGCTCGATGGTGATATGCAAATCATAGAAGTTGGCAAGCAGCAGTATACATTGAGTGATGGTGCGTTTGTCGCGGCTCAAACTGGCGTCGATATCAGAGCCAATATTCAGCGCAATTTAGGCGGTGCAGTGTTTGGTGATACAGGCGGCTTTATGGTGATGCAGACCCAAGGTCAAGGCCAAGTCGTGGTATCTGGTTTTGGTTCGTTGTTTGAGATTGATGTCACACCAGACAAAGACGTCATTATTGACAACGGTCATGTGGTCTGCTGGAATTCGAACCTTGAATACAAGTTATCAGTTTCGACCAGTAAGAAAAAAGGCATCATGAGCAATATCATCAACTCTGTTACTAGTGGCGAAGGTATGGTTCTGAACTTCTCAGGAAGTGGCAAAGTCATTATTTGCTCGCGCAATCGTGACAGTTATCAAGGTTGGATACAAAGCGTCCTAGGTAGTAGCTCAGGCGGACGTGGCGGCGGCGGTGGCTTCTTAGACAATATCTTATAGCACCTTTCGCAATTTATAACATTCTTTAGCGTTATTTTTAAACGGTTTTACTCACAATTATTATAAGGATACTCACATGGCAGTTAGTCTTCAAAAAGGTCAAAAAATCTCCCTAAGCAAAGAAGCTGGTGGCGAGCTTACTCAAGTTAAACTAGGTCTAGGCTGGGATGTCGCGCAAGGGCCACAGGATAAAAAAGGTGGCTTCTTAGGAAAATTATTCGGCGGCGGTTCTGGTGGCGACTCTATCGATTTAGATGCTTCATGCATCATGTTCGACGCTAACAAGCAAGCAGTCGATGCCATTTGGTTCAGTCAGCTAAAATCGAAAGACGGCAGTATCGTGCATACTGGTGATAACCGTACTGGCGACGGTGATGGTGATGATGAAGTCATCAATGTCGATCTCTCAAGAGTACCTGCCAATGTGGTTTCATTGGTATTCACGGTTAATAGCTTTACTGGTCAAACGTTTGAGACAGTAGAAAATGCGTTTTGCCGTATTGTTAATGCCAATAACAATAGCGAAGTAGCACGTTATAACTTGTCTGCCCAAGGTGGACACACAGCAATGGTAATGGCAAAAGTTTATCGTCACAACAATGAATGGAAAATGCATGCGATTGGCGAGACAGCTTCTGGCCGTACTTTCCACGACTTAATGCCTGCTATCACACCGCATGCGTAATTGACTGAAGACTTAACTGGATTATTACCAATCTAGGGCGTGTCTTCAATTCACCCGATAGTCATCTAAATGGGCTAAAAATGGCTAAATCTTGCCAAACAGCGTCAAATAGCTGGTTAATATCCCGATATTATCTGCGCTATTTTTCTTGTTTGACGGCAATTTATCTCATTTTTATCACCATTTTTGAAATGAAGACACGCCCTAGTTAAATAGTTTATTTCAAAGAGAGCGGCCCATCTATCAATAGCTGGGCCGCTCTTTTATATTTATTACTTATAATTAAGAATACTATTTACGTCCACGCTTCCAACTAAAGCCCCAGTTAAACGCTTTGTCCATTTCTTGGTGACCTTTGAAGTATTGGTTGATACGCTCAACATTGATACTACCCTGTTGATTGACCAAACGGGCAATGGCACACATTGGTAGATTGCCTGCACCTTCGGTCAAACGTGTCTCAATCGGTGATTGCTCTGGCACATGAATAGTCACAACCCCATCGGTTTTTCCCAGTTGGGTGCGCCTTCATAGATAAATGCAAAGATAAATACCTCTTCAATCTGTGACCATTGCTGACCATTAATATCTAGCCATTCACCGCCACTTACCTGCCCCGTTCTATCATCCGCACGTAGGCAAACATAAGGCGCTGATTGTAAACTACCAAAACGATTACCTAACGCTTGAATAAGGGTTTTTTCACCATTTTTTAGATGAATCATAGCGCCGACATCTAAATCGATACCGCTTGATTGATGCTGCTTAAACAGATCTCCCAGTATGCCTTTTTAGGTGTTGATTTATTACTTTGGGGGCATTGGTTCCAATCTAAATTGACCGAAATTTTACCAAAGTCATCACGTTTTTTAAGATTAATGCTAGATTGGTTTTTGGTTAAGGTTATTTTACTTAAGTTAATTGAAGGGTTAGCAGGAATCGGTGGCGGATTGTTAGCTTGAGACGTGTTGCCTGCTTTTTGCGTATTGATTGGTCGCTGCGTGTTGATTGGTCGCTGCGTGTTGATAGGTTGAGGTTGGCTTTGTGCAGGGTTATGATTTTGGGCAGGCGCTTCATCAGCGATTTCCACACCAAAATGCTCAGATAAAGGCTTTAGCCCTCCCTCAAATCCTTGGGCAATAAAACGAAATTTCCAGCTTCCTTGTCTGCGATAGCATTCAGCCAATATAATGGCTTTTTCATTACGTCCAGCGCTACTCAGTTGACAGGTCATTAGCACTTGATTGCCTTGCAGAACTTGAATGTCCACATCGCCAACTTGTGACAGTGTTTGCGCACTAGAAAACGCTAGGGCAATTTTCTCAATAGTTGCAGGCTGTGCAGACAAATTGATATCAAAAAATCCATCACTGTCATGACCACGGAAGCTAACGCTACCATCATCGCTACGTGTCTGACCATAAAATATCATGTCACCATCACCGCGCACTTTGCCGTCAGTAGTCAGACGATAAGCAGCACAATCGATAGCATTTTGGCTTAAAATACGAATGCTAATATTGTCAGTCGGTAGTGGCGCATTGGCACCTGCAATTAGTTTTTGAGGTTGGTTTTGACTCATCATACGTCCTTTAGATTATTTATTATGCTGTTGTCATTGTCATGCTGACTATCATCATATAGTAGCATGGATACTATGAATTTTTGAACCAGACAATCACGATATAAGCGATAAAGTCATCCTTACAAATCCCTATGACTATTTTATTAGAGGCGTTTATAACGCATATCATTTGTATATAATACGTCCTATTAAACCGTATACCTTTGCTAATATTACTACTAGATTTGCAGTAGCAATATTGACTTGCCCATTCCCCGATACCTAATGATAACGCTGAGAGAATTATGAATAATCTTGCTGACAATAGTAACCCTTCAATGCCAGTAGCGGCGTGGTTAGCTGAAGGCCAATCTAGCCAGCGTGATATGTTGGAGAGCTTACAAAGTCTAAAGAGCAAATCAAACCGCCCTTTTCAAGTTATTGCCTCACACCGTCATGATAGACCTGAGATTTTCGAATTCGCCGATATGGTTTATCGTGAGCCATCTGACTCGATCGTAGATACTGATATCCAAATGACTGATGAAACTGCTATACCACGCTGGCAGTTCGTATTGGAGCAAGCTCAAAAGCATAACGTAAAAGTACTGCTGACTGGGCGCAATGGTGTTGATTATGAAGCGCATCGTGAGAAATTTGACGCTGCGGGTATTCGTTTATTAACAGGCGCAACTAGCGTAGCGGCACTAGAATCAATCGATGACAAGTTTGCTTTTATGCAGCATTGTCACACTCATAATATCCCAGTGGCGGACGCATGGCGTTTTGATAATACGGCGGAGCTTGAGGCTTTACTCACCGAGCATGGTGACCAACCTCTATGTGTCAAACCTGTTGTCGGTATTTTTGCCCAAGGGTTTTGGCGACTAGACACGGGTAAAGCAGATAGTACTACGTACGATAGCTTTGAGCACTTATACTTCACTGAAGAGAAAAAAATAAATACAGCCCAATTTGTAAATGCCTATACTAACAGTCAAATGGTACATGAGCGCCCTATTCCCATGCTGCTTATGCCTTATTTATCAGGGCAAGAATACTCTATCGATGTGGTCTGTGAATATGGTGAAGTCCTAGCTGCTGTTACTCGTCATAAAACAGGGAAAATACAACACGTTGGTTATGAGCAGTCTGTCATGGATGTCGTAATCCCACTGATTAGGGCTTTTGGCTGTGATGGCATCGTCAGTGTACAAACCAAAGCTGATGATAGCGGTCAGCACCGTGTTCTTGAGATCAATAGTCGTCCATCAGGTGGTATTGGTTATACATCTCATAGTGGGATTGATTTGACGCAAGTCGGATTTTCTTATTGGTTGGGGTTATCAGAGAGACCTAACTTAGAGACCAATATTCAGCATATTGAACCATGCCAAGTACGCTCTATTATGATGAGTGTGAAAATTGAAAAGGGTGATGAATAAATAGTCTGCTAAGCATGCACGTGGTTAGTAAATGATTTGAACAGACACAAAAAAGGTTTTTAGATTAATATCTAAAAACCTTTTTATTATCTTCATTCTTGAAAAGTATTAAAAATTAACGTTTAAAATTACTCGCCAAATGCTAGTGTCGCTTGCTTAGGTGCATTTTTAGAAGCTATGACCCATAGTAAGCTAAGTACGATTGCTGAACCGATGAAGATCATAATTGATGAAGAGATGGCACCTGCATGCGTATAATCCATAGACATCGAGTGATTAGTCATCGTCATTTCCATCGCGGCTATACCAGTGTAATGCATACCACAAACTGCAAGACCCATGATGAAGGCACTACCAAAACGCTGTAATGTACCACGTAGATTGAATGCCAACCATAGTGCAGCGATAGCGGCCGCAATAGCAATTACAATCGATAAGATAAGCAGCGGTATATTGTACGACATGGTAGCGTCCATCTGCATAGAGGCCATACCGGTATAATGCATGGCTGCAACACCCAGTCCAGTAAGTACGCCGCCACCGATTAGCTTAGCAACGCTTGGCTCACCGCGACCTACGATGACAATACCGACTGCAACGAAACAAATCGCGAGTAACATTGAGACAATTGTTAACCCTAAGTCATAAGTCACAGGCATCTTCATATCTACTGCCATCATACCGATATAATGCATAGACCAAATCGCACCACCGATAGCAATCGATGATAGCGCTACCCAAAAATACAAATCCGTTCCTGGCTTAGCAGAAGGTACTCGAATGGCAAGGTTTAAGCCAACATAAGAACCAAATACTGCAATGGCGTATGAGACCAACACCAAAAGTAAGTTATATTCAACTTCCATCATTTTTTTGCCTTTTATCTATCATAAGAATTGAGTCAAATAACGTTACTTTTATTGCAACACGGTGCGTCATTCGCTCGTTAATTTTTTTGCATATACATAAAATTATCTACACACAGTATTTCTTACCCAATGGTAAATTCACAAATATTGGTACTACCGGCGCCGCAGTTAGTCTCTTCAACCTGAACCACATCTATAGCGGGGTTGCTTGCCAAAAAGCCTTCTATATAACCCACAATAAAATGGCATCCCGAGTGAGTATGATCTGACGACTTACAGAACGGACATTTGATTAAATAGATCACATTGTTTTTTGCTTTAACTTTAGACAGACCTTTCAGTGCTGGCACAAGCTCACGAGTGATCGTAGTAGGCATCTTCAGTGGACTGCCAAGTGAATAATCACGCTGGTAAATACCGCCGCCAACCTTACGACCCAACTCTTGCAATGCCGTCACACGTCGCTCAATAGGCAAACTATCTTCATACTGACTGACAATATCTGCTATTTTAGGGTAATAAGCACCAATGGCTGATAAGACGCTTTTCTCATCCAATGTCTTTTTTGCAGGGGCAGCTGACGATCCGCCCTCTTCATCTATTTCTAGATTAAAAAGCGTACAACCTTCAATTGAAGACAAGTCATCGATTAGATCTTCCTGCGTTTTAGAGCCCAGGCTTCTTGCGATCACATGAATGATATTACCACCATTCTCTGAAGGTTCTTGCTTTTGGGAGACTAGCTGATAACCTGCTTTGATAAGCGGCGAAATAACATTGACCAGACGAATACGTTCAGAAGACGTTTCTAATGCACAAGAGAATTTCACAGAGCACTCCTTTTCTTAAAATACTGCTACGCTTTCTTATATCAAGCTATCTAGATAAACTAATGTGAATAACGTTTCAAAGGTCCACTAACTGACTTTCTCACAATATAAAAAATATTCAGACATCAACCACACAATAGTTTTTGTATATCTTTTATATTATAAGAAATGAACTATATTCAGTAGATGAAACTTCGATTCTTATAGTTATTAAGCATATAAGCGCTCTAACTACTAGAAATTCGTTAATCGAGAAATAGTAATAAGCTTGAAAATAAGATTAAAATTAATAGGTTTAAATCAAATACTATTTTCAAATTTTACACATAACACTTAGTCACAGTAGAGTTACTAAATAGCAATAGATTTTGATTGTATTATCACCGGAATCTTATTTTGTAGCAATACACTATATGGCTTTGTCCGATAAGTGGCTACATTAACCGACAAATGGCTAGACTATAAAACCTCATCATTATTTTCTAAAAGGAATTAATTATTAAAAGGGATTTTGAAACTATTTAAACCTATATATCTTGATATATCTATTATGCAATTAATCTTAATTGTTTATTAAAACATCCATTAGCGTTTTTTCTTTTTGGAATGGTAGGTTTAAAACAAAATCAAAACCCTTTATATAGTCAGACTTTAGTCTCAAAGATAAAATCATTAAACAATAAAAATAATTATAATCGCGCAAATAAACTAAGGAAATGTGATGTTGAAGCAAGTCGAATTAGTGCTAGGAGCCAATACGGTTATCGAAAATACAAAGTGTTCGATCGCATTTTCTACTACTAAATCATTGGGATTTGGACAGCAGCTTGGGCTATTGTGGTTGCCATTAGATGCCTATCGTAAAGCGGTTTGTAGTCCTGCTTATTTACATGAGTCTAAAGACTGGGCTCAGCTCGATAGCAAGGATAATCCAAGCGCATGGCAGTTAGATTTACCCCAGTTATTTGATACACTTGGCGTTAGTTTCTTACAACTGATTGCTTATGTTTATCATGAGCCAAGCTCTAAACTTGCCAGCGGTAGAGTTAAATGACGTAAGCCTCACGCTCAACGATGGGGATATTCACTATAACTTCACAACAAACGAGCGGCATGTCAAAGCAGCGATTATATTAGAAATATATCAGCGTAATGGACAGTTTAAATGTCGGGCGCTTGGTGAGGCATCAACGCAAGGCTTAGCGAACCTTGAACATCATGTACAGGTTAGTTTGGATGTTCGTCCACCTAGCACACATACACTTATTCAAGAAGCGCAACAGCAGCAGCGTACTCAACCAAATAACGAAGCTCGCCCTCCTCGTCAATTACAAGCAGGCGAGACTTGGACAGGAACAGCGTTTGCTATTGATCCCTATCATCTGCTGACCTGCTATCATGTGATTGAATCAGCAGCGATGGTTGGCGTACGTCAGCAAGGTCAGCCTGATCGCGAGGCACAAGTCGTACTCAGCGATATCGGAAGCGACTCAGCTATTATTAGAGTTAGTGATCCTTTGCCTAGCTACCTTCCATTGGCGCAGCAGTGTGTTGATATATTGGGTGAGACCATTACCACACTGGGGTTTCCGTTGTCAGGACTGAGTAGCCAACTGCAAGTCACTCAAGGCTGTATATCAGGATTGACAGGTTTAAATAACGATATCCGTCATATGCAATTCACCGCACCCATTCAGCCTGGATCTAGTGGTAGTCCTTTATTATTGCCGACTGGAGAGGTGGTCGGTATGGTCACATCAAGTCTGGTTCATGAACATGCACAAAACATGAACTATGCGGTGAAATTTCAGTTATTATCTGCCCTACTGGCGAGCGCTGGCATCAGTTTGGAGAACACATCTGATTTGACCAGTGCTACGCCTCTTACAACACCTCAGCTAAGCAAGCAAAGTCGCAGTGCCTTATGGCTGGTTGGCTGTCAGGGTTAAAAATCTATGACGATATATAAATAAAAGCGCCAAGGAATATGAATGTTAAATGAGCAACACAGTACGACCATCACCCTACCCCGTGGTACGCTAGATCTAACTTATCAAATCAACTCAGCCACCAATAAATCAGCCACTAATAAAAATGGTGCAGAACAACGCGACCATTATCAATTAGAAGATTTGCTAGGATTTGCACAGCGTATTAATCCAAAGCGTGCGTTTTTGTTTGTCTCAAAAGTGCTAGGTCGTCATATTCCCGTTGCGCCAAGCATCATGCGAGAGGCGTTTACTGACTTGGCTGATTTAGTGCCTAGTGGCTTGGCTGAGCCAGTGCTAGTCATTGGTATGGCAGAGACCGCTGTTGGTCTATCTGCTGGTGTCCATCAAGCGTTACAAGCGCGCTATCCTCAAGCCCTGCTATTGAACTCTACGCGTCATGCACAGCACGATGAGAGTAGTGATGCAAATGGTACTGACTCCTTGCTGACGACGTTTTGCGAAGATCACAGTCATGCCAGCCAGCATTTGATTTATCAGAGCAAAGATAGCGTTACTCAAGCGCAGCTACTGGCCAGTAAAACATTAATTATGGTCGATGATGAAGCCTCAACGGGCAATACCTGCGTTAATGTCGTCACGGCCCTACGTGAAGCAGGATTGAACCAGTTAGAGCAAGTGCATCTGACAACATTGGTCGACTGGTCATTAGATCAAGAAACATCTAATCCACAGTCAGATGCTAAGCCTGCACGTATGGCCGATCGTCTCGCTGGTATTGAGTTTCATCGCCATCATTTACTGTCTGGTGCCTGGCAATGGACAGATGCACCCAATCCTGAACCCATTACAATGCCATCGGTTGATACTACTGCCGCTGGTAGTCAGGCACTCGGTGATACTGATAATTGGGGCAGATTTCCAACGCTAGACAGTACAAAGGGTTTTGCTAACTACCTTTCGAGTTTTCAAGCTGCATTTACCCGTTTCAATGATCAAGAAAACTTTGATGTTACTCAGCTACCAAAAAGAATCCTAGTATTGGGTAGCAATGAGTTTGTTTGGTTGCCATTTTTATTGGCTGAATGGCTTGAAACAGAGTCTAAAAACTGAGCGAAGATACAGCGTCCATGGTTAATTTTAGCGCATTAACCCGCTCACCGATTGCGCTTGGTGGAGCAATTACCACGATGCTGAGCTTTAGTGACAATTATGGGCTTGGTATGACCAATTTTGCTTATAACGTTGAGCCTAGTGATTGGGATTTGATTGTGTTGTGTATAGAAACATCAGCTGAAAGTGTGGATGCTATGTGGCGAGATTTGGATAACGTGCTGGTGGTGAGCCCTAGTCATTAAACTGCTCTCTAACTTTCAAACCTATTATTTACGGACGACGCCATGACTACCTCATTTTTTAAAGCCAACCCAGACATTATTAAGCCTTATGCCTTGATGGATTTGGACGATACGCTATTCCAAACCCAGCGTAAAATTGACGCATGGGATTTACCCACCACTGAACCTGAATCTCTAGTTTGTGCAACAGTCAATAAACAAGACGAGCCTTTGAGCTTTATGAGTCAGCGCCAAGCAACCTTTTTAATTGGTTGCTTGCTAGTACTGAATTAATTGTAGTGACGGCAAGGGATCGTAGTGAAATAAAACGTGTGAAGCTGCCATTTGATAGCTGGCAAGTATTGACCCATGGAGCAATTATTTTAATGTCTGACGGAGCGCTGCTGAGCAGTTGGCAGCAGCATATGTATAGTAAGCTTGCGCCATTGCAAGTTAAGCTTACTAAGTTAAGCCAGTTATTTGCCAATCATAGTCAAAGCGAGCAAAGTCATTTAGTATTTACACCGCATATCGATAGCTTTAACAATGGTTCCGTTGATGAAGAGCTAACCATTTATCTGGCTATCAAACATGCGCAAAAAGATCATCAAGCGCTCGTAGATTTAGCTGAAAAACTGCCCACTCTGATACGTGATTTTGATCAAGATTTCTATGTACATGTGAATGCCAATAACCTAGCGATATTGCCCCATGTCGTTCATAAGCGTCATGCGGTACAGTTTTTATTAGAGCATCATTTAGACCATCAGCGTCCCAGTTTTGGTTTTGGTGATAGCTTAGCTGACCTGCCTTTCTTACAGTTATTGGACTGGTACGGTATGCCCAATCATGGCCAATTGCATGAGCAATACCCGTCTAAATCGTCAGTCTAAATCGTCAGTCTAAGCCATCAGTTTAAACTGCAGCCACGCAAATCCACTGTTATCATCAAGAGTGCTATTATTCATACTATGACTTTACCTAATATACAGACAAAAAGAGCTGCTCTGCAAAACTATGGCTCAGGCAGCTATCTTGCAAGCGATGTCACTGTCCTACTCGATATGGTAGATAAGGACGCGGTTGTCGATGTGCCCGTCAGTCAAAAAGAAGCGCTTATCCAAAGCGGACAGCGCCATTACTCTGACATGCTGACTTTAGAGCAAGCACCTACTGCCATGCATGAGCAGCTATACATACAGGCATTAGAGCAAGGGTCAACAAGGACAGCCACTGATATCGCTCATTTATCACATACGTTGCATCAGGTGTTCGAGCAGGACGTGAGTGATGAGCACCCACTGGTTTTGGTCAGTTTGGTGCGAGCTGGTCTACCGATTGGTGTGTTATTGCAGCGTGCGCTGTCGGATACAGACAATAGCTATCACTTGCCAAGTGTACATTATGGCATCAGTATCATTCGGGATCGTGGTCTTGATCCAGTGGCCCTGCAAATGCTACTGGATGCTTATCCAAACAGTCCAATCGTATTCGTCGATGGCTGGACAGGTAAAGGTGCCATCTATCAAGAGTTGGTTCGTAGTCTAGAGACGTTTAGTGATTCCACCCATGTTAATTTTGCCAACATTTTTCATCAAGGCGCTGACGTCATTCCGTTACTGACCCTTGCTGATCCGGCTGGCGTTGCTTGGCTCGCGGCTAGTGAAGAAGACTGGTTGATCCCGTCTGGTTTGTTAAACAGCACCGTATCGGGATTAATTTCACGCAGCTTGTATACAGAGCCATCATCAGGCCTGCATCGCAGTGTCTTTTATGATGGTTTAATTGAGGTAGATCACAGCTTGGCATTTATCGAGCATATAGATGCAACGAGACGATCATTGGCTACTACTCCAGCGCGTCTACCGACTTACAAGCAGCCACGCTACCAGACTGCGGCGTTGATAGAGACGTTGGCCGCAGACTATAAGATTATCAATCGCAACCGTATTAAGCCGACTATTGCCGAGGCAACACGTGCCATATTACGCCGTGATCCAGAGCGCATATTGCTCGCCACTGCTGAGCACCCTGATACCGTACTGCTACGCCACTTATGTGCGCAACGAAATATCACTATCAGTGTATTAGGTGATAAAATACTGCCTTATCAAGCCATCACGCTTATCAAGCAGCGCTCCCAAGACACTTAATACATTTACCAGTATTAAATACTTTCTTTTTCGTTCTCTTATACTCTCTACTTATGATGCCAATTATGTCAGATATGCTAAAAACCGAGTCAGACCTTTACAATGATACCCAATCTTATGCGCATCTGATCACTGAGCGTCATGCGATGGTCAAACCGCACACGCACCATCCATATCAGCTCGGCGCTAGCTTGTACATGCCTGCGACTCGCCAAGATATTTGGCAAGTCATCAAGCGAGATAAACTACCGACGATCAATAGTATTATTATCTGTCTAGAGGATGCGGTCAGTCAGCAGGATGTAGAGTTGGCGCTTGAGCGTTTGCGAACCCTCCTGAATACTTGGGCTGAGCATGTGAATAGCATCAATGCGCCATCTAAATCAGCGAAAATTCATGCTCAGTATCCAACTCGTCCACTGGTCTTTATACGTCCACGTAGCCCGATGATGCTACAGCAACTGGCTGACTATACCCATATCGATCTTATCGATGGTTTTGTCATGCCAAAAGTTGATATGTATAGCCTATCTAACTGGCGAATGGCTTGTCAGAACCTAAAAGTAGATCAACTACTTATGCCGACGCTTGAAACCGCAGCGCTGTTTAATCCGCATCACAATCAGGAGCTTGCCATCGCTTTTAAAGAAGCGTTTAGCCAGCCAGTTTTTGCATTGCGTATCGGCGGTAATGACTTGTTCGCAGCATTACGCTTACGCCGCCCAAAAAACAGTATTGTCTATGACTCGCCTATCGGTACGTTGGCTTATCAAATGCTTGGCTGTTTTGTGCCGCATGGTTTTTATCTTACCGCGCCAGTATTTGAGTATTTAGATCAGCCGACACTGTTTATGCAAGAGCTGAACCGAGATGTCAGCTTAGGAATGGTGGGCAAAACTGTCATTCATCCAAGCCAAATCGCCCTAGTACAGCAAGCTTACTGTGTACCACTGAGTACATTGGATGAAGCACAAGCGATCCTTCACACTGAGGCCAAAGCAGTATTTAAGTACAATAATACGATGCTAGAGCCTGCGACGCACCGTGCTTGGGCGACTGAAATTGTCAATCGTGCAGAAGCCTTTGGAACCATTGATGATGGACATAGCCAGTACAGCTCACGAATGTAACTGTTATCGCTGATATAGCTAGCTGTCTGCTACTTAACAACTTACACCATACAAAAAGCCGCTATCAAATACAGGTAGCGGCTTTTTTATATAGATATTTGCTTAGGTTTTCCTATAGATATGAGGCTTTAAAGCTCTCGAAAAGTAGCTACACTAAGCACAACTTTCCAAAAACTGACGAAGTACTTGGTTCACTTGATCAGGCTCTTCTACTGTCGATGTATGACCAGCACCTTTGATAATAGCAAGCTTGGACCCAGCGATAGCAAAATGCATGCGTTCAGATTTGGCATAAGGCGTGGCGGCATCTTCATCCCCAACCACAATCAGTGTCGGCGTTGTAATCTCACCCAACTGCTCATAAGTACCTGTACGCTCAATCACGCCCATTGTTGCTTTGACCACGCCGCCCTTGCGATTGCTTTGTAGCATCGTTAACCACTGCTTACGATCAGATTTGCGCAGCTTATCTGCCAAGAACGTACTGCCAAACATGATTGGCATCACTTTATTACTCACACGCTTCATACCTAGCCAGCGAATCGCTTTGACCAGCTTGCGATACTGAGGTATATTTTTTGGATCTTCAGGGTCAGCAGAGGTTTCTAACAGCGTTAACGACAATAGTAACTCAGGACGTTTGAGCGCGATACGTTGAGCCACGAACCCACCCATAGATAACCCAACAAAGTGACATTTATCAATACCAAGCGCTGCAAGCAAGCCAAGCGTATCGTCAGTCAGCGTCTCCATATCATAGCCAGATTTGGTAACCTGCGACTGACCTTGTCCGCGAAAATCAAAAGCAATACAGCGATAGTCTGTTTGAAAATGCTCCACTTGCTTGTCATACATCTGTGAGCTCCACAGTAGACCGTGAGCAAATACGATAACAGGCTTTTGTGTGTCGTTCGGTGCACTGTCTTCGTAATAAATATCAGCGTTATTTACAGTGATAGTTGGCATAACCACATCCTTGTTTGATCAATGAAAAGTTCGAGCGTACCCTTGTGTCTTTTACGACTCTTTTACACTCAACCTAACATATTAGCATAATCCATTAACCCCTTAGGTCATAGCCTTTTTACGAGCCAGTCGTTTTGTCCCATTAGCTAGCATCAGCTTTTAAGATAAAATAGTAAAGTTTACCAGTATATAGATGTGTCTTAAGCGCCCACAAAACACGCTTTTATAATCATAGCAAGCTGCTATAGTAATCAGCATTGAACCATTTTTACCTTTATCTCAAAGTATTGTCGTTGATACAACATATTAAAACCGTCATTTAAAATAAGGAAATCTCAAATGTCACAGTCTCTCGTCGATTATCAAGTTGCAGAGCACATTGCTACCATTACCTTTAACGATCCAAAAGCTTAAATGCCTTTGGCACACCCTTAAAAATCAAGTCTTGATAGCGCTAGATAAAGCGGCTGTAGATGATCAAGTACGGGTGATTATTTTACAAGGGGCTGGTGGTAACTTCTCAAGCGGCGGCGATATTAAAGAGATGTTGTCTGAAGGATTAGATAAGGATATTGTTTCAAAAAAATTAAGAGGTATGGTAGAAGGTGCAGGCGAAGTCAGCTTAAAGTTACGTCATATCCATAAGCCGATTATTGCTAAATTAGAAGGTGCCGTAGCTGGTGCTGGCATGAACTTGGCGCTTACTTGTGACTTCCGAATTGCCGCAGACAATGCAAAGTTTGTACAAGCGTTCGTTAATATTGGCCTAGTGCCAGATGCAGGTGGCATTTACTTATTAAACCAATTGGTTGGTGCAGCAAAAGCCACTGAGCTTGTGATGCTAGGTGATAAACTAAAAGCCGAAGACATGGCGCGCTTAAACCTAGTAAACAACGTGGTAAGTATTGACGAGCTAGAAGCCACCGTACAAGCATTGGCGCTACGATTGAGCCAGCTGCCAGGCAAAGCGTTGGCCGCTATGAAAGAGAGCTTCAATGTACACGCCTTCGCTGGTTTGAGCGCGGCGTTAGATACGGAAGTAGAGCAACAGACAGTAATGGCAAAAACCGATGACTTTATCGAAGGGGTTAGCGCCTTTATCGAAAAACGTAAGCCTGTATATCAAGGTAAATAGCAATTTAAATAACGAGACAATAAGCTGTTCGATTTGAACGCTGAACTTGTTTTGACTAGATGGTCTGTAGTGATGCTATCAAAAAAGGGCTGCCAATATGGTAGCCCTTTTTTTGTTAATGCCTTTAATTAAGAAGCGGACGCGGGTTTAGAATGATGAGGTAAAGTAAATATCTTGTCAAAAATCAGAGTAAACGTAAACGTATAAACTAAGAAAAATAGCAGTAGCGCTACTTCCATCATAAAGGCTTTTACTAGACCAACATCGTACCAAATCATATATAGTGGCAAGCAGATCAACACCAGCCCACCTTCAAAACCAAAAGCATGAACACTGCGTATCCATAACGTGCGACGTACAATACGTCTGCGGCGTTCCCACGCTTCAAAAGCGGTATTATATATAAAGTTCCAAACGACGGCTGCTACCGACATCATTACGGCGATTGGTAAGGATTCTGATGCGTCACTGTGACTGAGTTTCATCAATATGAGTGTAGACAAGATAATCGCGATAATTTCGAAAGCGGTCACATAAATTAAGCGACGTTTAAGCGGTGATAAGGTCATCAACCAAGACTCCAAAGCACCTGTATTTAAACAGCAAGGTGCGTATCAAAGTATCGGTCCGTCCCGAGATAAAAAGAGAGGTGAAATGCAGAGCCACGGTTTCCGCCTGCCCCTATATTATACAGAAACCAGACTCAAAAATCAGTGAGCACATTTGTAAACAGGCGTCAGCCGTTTTATTAACGATTATCGCCTGTTTTAACCGGACTATTTTGCCGGTAGACCCCATTTATTGGTTTCAGGCTTGGTATCACTCGCTAGAAATACCAGCAATATAATAGATCCTATTAGTGGTACTATCCCTATCAAAAACCACCATCCTGAGCGGCTAGTATCATGCAAGCGGCGGATAGTCACGGCAAGACCAGGCAGAAATAAACCAAGTACTGCTACTATGTAAAATAAACCTGTCTCTGAGCTGAATATTATTGCGTCTATCAGCATTGCAACGATCATCACTCCCATTTGTACTAGAAAAAATACCAATACTCTTTACGGCGAGCACGGCCAGAAAAATTCGTGTAATTTCTCATGCCTTTTTTAAACCAGTCAATGATGCCGTAATTTTCTTCATCATTATGATTGTTAGCCATCGTAGATCCGGGCAATGGTGGCGGTGTCGCTTTATTGAGCTTGATATTATTTTCCATAGGGCTTTTTATCTCAGTCGTGAAAAGTAGAAATAGTCAGTGAAAATTATCAACCATTGGCTTTGATTATAGATACTCAATAAAAGTTTGTAAATGAATACTAGTTTTCTTAGAGTCATTAATAAAAAACCCCGCATCATGACGATACGGGGTTATTTTTTATGTATAAAGTTTTTAGTATAAAGCCTCTAATTTTAAAAGCTTATATACTCAAGATTAGGTCAACTGAGCAACGTTAATCTTGTCTGCTTCTTCAGTATAGTCTTCCATACGGTCGAAGTTCATGTATTGATAGACTTCATCACCCATGCTGTTTAGCATACCAGCATACTGCTGATACTCATCGTTAGTCGGCAATTTACCAAGTACCGCTGCGACTGCTGCAAGCTCTGCAGAAGCTAGGTATACGTTAGCGCCTTGACCTAGACGGTTCGGGAAGTTACGAGTTGAGGTCGATACCGCCGTCGATTTCGGTGCGATACGTGCTTGGTTACCCATACATAGTGAACAACCTGGCATTTCAGTACGAGCGCCGGCTTGTGCATAAATGTTGTAGTACCCTTCTTCCATCAACTGACGTGCATCCATCTTAGTAGGTGGTGCAATCCATAGACGAGTCTTCAGGCTACCTGCTGGTACGTCTTGTAGCAATTTACCAGCGGCACGGAAGTGACCGATGTTAGTCATACATGAACCAATGAATACTTCATCAATCGTATCACCAGCCACGTCTGCTAGCGTTTTTGCATCATCTGGATCGTTCGGGCAGCAAAGGATAGGCTCTTTGATTTCGCTCATATCGATAGTGATGTCGATAGCATATTCAGCATCATCATCAGCACGCATGAGGCTTGGATTAGCCAACCACTCTTGCATTTGCTCAACACGGCGGCTGATCGTACGTGCATCGCCATAGCCTTCTGAGATCATCCACTTAAGCAGCGTAATGTTTGAGTTTAGGTACTCAGTCACTGACGCTTCAGACAAAGTAATGGTACAACCAGCAGCACTACGCTCAGCTGAGGCATCAGACAATTCAAACGCTTGCTCAGCGGTCAAATCTTCTAGACCTTCGATTTCAAGAATACGGCCGTTGAACTCGTTGATTTTACCTTTCTTATCCACGGTCAAGTAACCTTCTTTGATCGCTTGATAAGGGATAGCATGTACTAGGTCACGTAGCGTGATACCAGCTTGACGCTCACCAACAAAACGAACACGGACAGATTCAGGCATATCAAGTGGCATTACACCAGTTGCCGCTGCGAAAGCAACTAGACCAGAACCCGCTGGGAACGAAATACCCATTGGGAAACGAGTATGCGAGTCACCACCAGTACCAACGGTATCTGGAAGTAGCATACGGTTCAACCATGAGTGAATGATACCATCACCTGGACGTAAGCTTACGCCGCCACGGTTCATGATAAAGTCAGGTAGTGTGTGCTGAGTCTCAACGTCAACTGGCTTTGGATAAGCGGCAGTATGACAGAATGACTGCATCACGAGGTCTGCTTGGAAGCCCAAACATGCCAAGTCTTTTAGCTCATCACGCGTCATCGGACCAGTCGTATCCTGAGAGCCGACAGTCGTCATCTTAGGCTCACAGTACATACCTGGACGTACGCCTGACAGGCCACAAGCTTTACCAACCATTTTCTGTGCAAGCGTAAAGCCTTTACCAGTATCAGCTGGCTCTTCTGGCTTAGCAAAGATGTCTGAATGACCAAGACCCATGTATTCACGAGCACGGTTAGTCAAACCACGACCAACGATTAATGGAATACGGCCGCCAGCACGAACTTCATCAAGCAATGTTGGTGAGTTTAGTGAGAACGTTGATAGTACTTCGTCAGAGTCATGCTTAGTGATTTTGCCTTCGTACGGATAGATGTCAAATACATCGCCCATGTTTAGGTTATCGACTGCCACTTTTTCGATTGGCAATGCGCCAGAATCTTCCATCGTGTTGAAGAAGATAGGAGCGATATTGTTACCAAGTACTAAACCGCCGCCACGTTTGTTTGGCACATTAGGGATATCTTCACCCATCAACCACAATACTGAGTTGGTCGCAGACTTACGGCTAGAACCAGTACCAACAACATCACCAACATAGGCTAGCGGATGGCCTTTTTCTTTCAGTGCTTCGATTTGTTTCATTGGGCCAACAACGCCCTCTTCGTCAGCATTGATGCCGTCGCGAGAGTTTTTGTGCATGGCTAGTGAATGCAATGGGATATCAGGACGGCTCCATGCGTCTTGCGCAGGTGACAAGTCATCCGTGTTGGTTTCGCCAGTTACTTTAAACGTCGTATAAGTGGTTTTCTTTGGTACTTCAGCACGGTTCAAGAACCATTCTGCGTCAGCCCAAGACTGAATCACTTCTTTAGCAATAGTGTTGCCAGCTTCAGCTTTTTCAGTCACGTCATTGAACGCGTCAAATACTAGCAAAGTTTTCTTTAGTGCTTCAGCAGCGTCTTGTGCAACTTCGCTATCATCTAGTGCAGCAACTAGTGGCTGAACGTTGTAGCCACCTTGCATAGTGCCTAGAATTTCAACAGCTTTTTGCTTGCTGATAAGTGGTGATGATGTTTCACCCTTTAAGATAGCAGCCAAAAATGCCGCTTTAACGTATGCTGCTTGGTCAACACCAGCAGGGATACGGTTTTCTAATAGGTTCATCAAGAACGCATCTTCGCCTGCAGGCGGGTTCTTTAATAATTCAACCAACTCTACTACTTGTTTTTCATTTAGTGGTAGGGGTACAGTTCCTAGCTCAGCACGTTCTTCGACATGTTTACGATAAGCTTCTAACACAATAGTCGTCCTCGTCAGTTGGGGTGTAGCACATTACGTGGGTAGTCAGCATGACTGCCTGCGTCTATATACTATATGAAATAATTATCCGTGCAATCATAGCTTAAAACGCTTTAAATGTTAATGGCTCAGCTCTGAAAAGGCGCATAGTAAGGCCATATTGAACATTTATTATAAAAATAGTGCCATCAATAATATGATTGTAGCGCTCATTATAACTGGCATTTGCCTGATTACGCTTATCAATAAGCGCTTGCTTTATGACTGAGCAGACACCATATGACTGATATACGATTTTGTAAGAAACAACTTCGATAAAATCTCGCTTAAAGAAATGTAGCAATATCGATGTATTAACAGTCGATTTGGTAAAAACATTTTGGTAAAAACATTAAGGACGACGATATGACTGATAGCAATACGGACAACAATCCTAACTATGATAATGGTCTCAAGGTACGCACTGAGGTGATGGGTGAGCAGCATGTCAAACGCTCGCTTGATGCGGCCACAGGATTTACCCAACCGCTGCAAGACTGGATTATCGAACACGCTTGGGGCAGTACTTGGCAAGATGACTCAGTATTACCACGCAAGTATCGCTCATTAATCACTATTGCCTTTTTAATTGCTCAAAAAAGCCCAAATGAGTTGAAAGGTCATATACGCGGTGCCATTAACAACGGGGCCAGTGTCGCCGAGATTAGAGAAGTGCTCATGCACAGCTTGCCGTACTGCGGTGCACCTGCTACTCAAGAAGCGTTTCGCGCTGCCATAGATATACTGAATGAGTTGGAAATCGATATAGATATTTAAAACTATGGTCGTCCGAGCAATCATAGTAATCTTAACAATATTGTTTAAAAATTGACGACCAAATTTCTGCTATAATATCTGCACTCATAAAACATTCTGATAATTCCATAAACCCTTATAATATAAAGGGTTAAGAGATAACTCCATTATGACAACTGCCGTACAAACACATGTACCTGCTGCTAAGGCCAAACCAAAAAAGCCATCCAAGGCGAAAAGCTACGTGGCTACGACAAAGTTGCCCGTATCCCAATTAAGGTGATCCCGACTGT
The DNA here is from genome assembly GCF_048631835.1 of Psychrobacter sp. ER1. NCBI lineage: Bacteria > Pseudomonadati > Pseudomonadota > Gammaproteobacteria > Moraxellales > Moraxellaceae > Psychrobacter > Psychrobacter sp. ER1. The sequence goes on from NZ_CP184640.1 coordinate 2,182,286, forward strand.
CGAGGCAAAGAAAAAGCCTGATTGGATTCGGGTAAAAATGTCCTCGCCTGCTGAAGTCGCTCGTATCAAAGCAACGTTGCGTGAGCAAAAGCTTTATACCGTCTGTGAAGAAGCAGCCTGCCCTAACCTGCCACAGTGCTTCGCTGATGGTACAGCCACCTTTATGATCATGGGTGATATCTGTACGCGTCGCTGCCCGTTCTGTGATGTAGGTCATGGTCGTCCTAATGAGCTAGACAAGGATGAGCCGCGTCATACTGCTGAGACCATTCAAGGTCTACAACTTAAGTATGCCGTAATCACCTCTGTCGATCGCGATGATCTAAAAGACGGCGGTGCGGGACATTTTGTGGAAGTGCTAAACGAGTCAAGAGCACTTAGCCCAAACTGCTTGATTGAAATCCTAGTACCAGATTTCCGTGGTCGTATGGATATTGCGTTGGATTTATTGACAGAGACCGCACCAGATGTGTTTAACCACAATATCGAAACAGTGCCACGTCTATACAAAGCTTTCCGTCCGGGTTCTGATTATCAGCATTCGCTAGATTTGCTTAAGATTTATAAAGAGCGTCGTCCTGATATCGCCACCAAGTGCGGCTTTATGGTTGGTCTTGGTGAGACAGAAGAAGAGATCTATGCGCTACTTGATGATCTAAAAGCGCATGACGTGGATATGATCACGATTGGTCAGTATCTACAGCCTAGTAAAAACCACGCCCCTGTTGATCGTTATGTCCATCCAGATGAGTTCCAACGCTATATGGACTACGGCAAAAAAATCGGCTTCTTTAGCATTTGGGCAGGCCCAATGGTACGCTCAAGCTACTTTGCCGATCGTCAGTACTATGGCGAAGATTGCCCAGCACCTATCCGTAGCAAAAAAGCATTAGAAGCTGAAGGCAAACTTGGCTGCTAATTTAGCAATAAAGTGATGTGAAAGTAGTTGCGAACAGCAGTCGCTAAAATATTTCTTAAGAATATTAAAAGGGTGAATAACAAATTTGTTATTCACCCTTTTTTGAGCTTTGTTAGACTTACGAATGATTAAACCCAATGCTTTACACGGTTAAAGTAGGCGTTGGCTTTCCAGCTGTTTTTATATTGAATACAGCAATACCGAGGACAATAATACCACCTGCGATACCAGTCGTAATCTCAGGATAAATCAATAGCAAAGCACCAATAGCTAAGATGACACGAGTCACCGTATTCATACTGCCTCTAAAGTACCCTTCAAGTGCTGAGCTCAGCGCAATAACACCCGTCACCGAAGTCACTACCACTGTAATGATATCTAAAATAGGTGGCAGCGGGAAATCTTTTGCCGTGACTGCCAGGCCAGTTGGATCTATCATCAACATCGTTGGATTATAGATAAACATAAACGGCACGATGAATCCCGCGAGAGCAAGCTTGAGGGACAAGAACCCTGTTTTCATCGGATCACCACCGGATATACCTGCACCCGCAAAGGCTGCAAGACACACAGGCGGTGTAATATTGGCAAAGATACCAAAATAAAAAACAAACATGTGCGCTGACAAGATTGGAATATCAAAACCGGCCAATGCTGGTGCAGCCATCGTCGCCGTAATGATATAGGCAGGAATAGATGGCAGTCCCATGCCCAAAACCATTGATGCCAACATCGTTAAGATAAGCGTGAAAAATAACGACCCTGCGCCTAGCGTGACGATAGATGATGTCATCACCGTACCAAAACTGGTCAGGCTCACAACACCAATGATAATACCGACGACCGCACACGCAGCCATGACCGCTAGTGACTGGCGCGCACCATCTTCTAATGCACCCAAAATATCAGAAAAACTCATGCGCGTTTCAGCACGTAGCATACTGATCACAACAGTAAAACCAATGGTATAAGCTGCTGCATATCCTACAGGTACATTTCTGATTAATAAGAAAATCAAGAAGACAATCGGCAATAACATGTGACCGCGGGCTTTTAGTACTTCTTTGACCGCTGGTAAATTTTCTTTAGCAATACCTTTTAGATCTCGACGTCCAGCACGGAAATGCACCTGCGCAATGACGCCTAAATAGTACAAGATCGCTGGTAATAATGCTGCTAAGGCAATCGTGCTATACGGCAAGCCTGTTGTCTCAGCCATAATGAAAGCACTGGCACCCATAATCGGAGGCAAAATCTGTCCACCAACCGAGGCACTGGCTTCAACTGCACCTGCGAAATCTTTGTGATAGCCGACCTTCTTCATTAACGGAATAGTAAAGGCACCCGTACTAACCACATTTGATAAAGCTGAGCCATTGATACTGCCCATAAAGCCACTAGAGATGACTGCTACTTTTGCAGGTCCGCCCTTTTTATGACCAGCGATAGCCAATGCCAAATCATTAAATAACTGCCCCATTCCTGAACGTGCTAAAAACGCACCGAACAGAATGAACAAGAAGATAAAGGTGACCGATGCACCAATCGCAACAGAATATAGACCCTCTGTTTTTAAGAATAATTGACCAAAGATATCACCCATATCATAAGGGCGAGTCAAAAGTCTGTCAGGCATAAAGTCTAAATGACTAACAAATGGATAGGCCAAAAATATGCCGGCCAAGATTGGCAAAATCCAACCAGTAATACGGCGACTGCCTTCTAACACGCAGACTACCGTAATCAAAGAAAATATCACATCGACCTGATTTCGGCCATACCGCCACGCGAGGTAACGATATCTTGATACTCATAAATGAGATAGCCCATACCGGATAGAGACAAGGCAAACCAAATCCAGTCATACCATGCCACTCGCTTGCGACTGCTTTTTTGCTGGCTGGAAAAATTAGGAATATCAATGCAAAACCAACACCCACGTGTACAGAGCGCTGTAACAGTGCTGGCATTGGATTAAAAGTGATATATAAATGAAACAGTGAATAGAGTATACAAATGCCAGCAATGAAATATTTTACTGGTCCTTGAGTGATATGACGCGTGATTGACTCTCGGTCATATTTTTCCAATACTGCTCGGTTGACCGCATCCGCCTCAGCATCGTTATCAACTTGAGCATCTGGCATGGTAGTCACACTACCTTGATCCGTCACTTGGGAGTTCATGACAAAAGTCCTTTTTAAATCTATCAATTAAATCATACGTCTTAGGCATGATCACCACTTCAGAATAGTCTGGCACCCACTGGTGAATCAAGAAACGATGACCACCATAATCCATTTCACCTTTGGTCAGTCTAGATACGACCCAATTAAGGCGAGGCAGTTTTTCGTTGATTTGATAACCCAGATAGCCAGGCTTTTGTATAGGAGCGAGCATTTCGGTGGAGGGTGTCCCCGCACCGAACGCTTCAAAATAGGTCGTGGTCAGTAACAGCTCCGCACCTTCTGTACTGCTGCCGTCTATGCGTTGATACTGCTCTTCCCACCACTGTTTTTCTACAGAATGTATCCAACGTAGCTGAAAGTCAGGCTCAGTGAAATAACAAACCTTATCATCAGCACCGTTTACGCCTGCGACTCGCACTTCAACGACAGACTGAAGCGTAGAGCCTAACCATAGCGTAAAAAAAACCAGCGCTGCAATAAATGCCGCGCCAGTTGATAACCACAATGAATTACTTGGCTGCTTGTTCGTCATAGTACTTTTTAGCTCCAGGATGGATTGGGGCTACCATGCCATCACGAGCGGTTTCTAGACTGATATCATTGGCCGCTTGGTGAGCTGTTTTTAGACCATCTAAATTATCGAACAATGCTTTGGTTAGTTTATAACCATCCGCTTCAGATAGATCAGAGCTAACCAATAATGCATTCATGATTGCTGCAGTTGGTACGGCTGTTTCGTTGCCATAAGTGCCAGCAGGAATCTCAAAGGTTTTGAAGTAAGGCTTGGTCGCGATGATTTCTTTTAGCTTGTCTTGGTTGATAGTGACAATCTGTAAATCTAAACCTTGCTCTAACTCCATCAAAGATGAGTTTGGTAGGCCACTACTAAAGAATGCCGCTTCAATCTTACCTGCTTTCATACCATCAGCGGCTTCAGCAAAGCCTAGATAATCAACGGTGACATCATCATATGTGATACCAAACCCTTCCAGTAAAGTACGAGCATTGACTTCTGTACCAGAACCTTGATCGCCTACAGCAATGCGCTTGCCTCGTAAATCTTCAATGTTTTTGATACCAGATTTTTTGAGGTCACAATTTGCACCACGTTAGGGTACAAAACAGCAATCTGTTGAATGTTAGTGATTGGCTGCTCAAAGTTGTTTTTACCTTCGACAGCATCCGTAACCACATCACTCAATGCCAAGACCATGTCGACCTTGCCTTGGGTCAATAGATTGACGTTTTCGACTGATGCGCCAGTGGTTTGAGTTTTTGAGTTTACGCCAAAGGTTTTGACATAGACTTCAGACAATGAAGTACCAATGATGTTGTAAGGGCCAGACGCGCCGCCAGTAGCGATGGTCAAAAATTTAGTATCAAGCTTATCTGCTGCAGTATCTGTTGCCGCACTATCTGCAGATGCAGTATCACTGCCCTCTGAGCTTGGAGATGAGCATGCGGTTAGACCTAGCGCAGCACTCAACATAGCTGACAAAAGTAATGGGGATTTTTAAAGAATTAAGCATTGAATTCATCCTTGAAGTAATCGGTTTTATACGTTTAACAATATCCGTATTTATACATAAATACGTTACAGACGAGTAATAATATAGTAATTCTGTCAATAAATAAACCTTAGCTTACTTTCTCTTTTCTTTCAATACCTTATATTTACAGCTATTAGAGAAAATATAGGCCATTCATTAATTGAGCTAATATATACGTATGTTTTGCTATGCGAAACAAAGTTCCATTTAATAAACATTAAAACAAAAATTGTCGCTATTGTAAACCTTTATCGATATCTAGCAAATATCGCCATATCGCATTATTTCTTAGGAATTTTTAGATATAGCAAATTAATGAGAATTCTCAATTTATAACTATAAGCACAAAAGTTCTGCTATATTTTATCTGAGCTATTTTTTGGTTCAGGATATTACATGGCACTAGTCTGTGTCTCTCTTTTATTAACCCATTCGGATAGTCCTTATGACAATACCTCACACGGAAGTACTAGCAACATTATCTGCTGATATTGCTATCATCGGTGGCAGCGGTCTCTACCAAATGTCATCACTGACCAACAAACGCAGTGTGACGATACAGACGCCTTATGGCAGTCCATCTGATGATATTGTCTTAGGTGAGCTTGAGGGAGTGACCGTTGCTTTTTTGACGAGGCATGGTCAGGGACATAGACTGACGCCGTCCGAAGTACCTTATCGAGCCAATATCTATGCGCTAAAAACGCTTGGGGTACGCTATATCGTCTCCGTATCAGCAGTTGGCTCATTGCAAGCGCATCTTAAGCCATTAGATATGGTCGTGCCTGATCAAATGATTGATATGACCAAGCAGCGAGTGAGTACGTTCTTTGGCGCGGGCGCCGTCGCCCATGTGTCGATGGCAGACCCACTATGCCCTGCCCTAGCAGAACTCTTGACGCGCGCTTATGACAAAGCGGATATTACAGAAGGTAGCAGTCATTCTAAAGCAACTTATGTCTGTATCGAAGGGCCTCAATTCTCAACTCGAGCAGAGTCAGAATGGTATCGTCAGATGCAGGCAGATATTATTGGCATGACCAATATGCCAGAAGCCAAATTGGCACGTGAAGCCAGTATTGCTTATGCCACGTTAGCTCTGGTGACAGACTTCGACTGTTGGCATCCGACGGAAGAAGCCGTGAGTGCCGACTATGCTATAAAGAACCTAATGAAAAATGCGGACAATGCTCAAAAAGTGATACGGGAAGCTGTTGCTTTGATTGCTGCCGAACTACCTGAGTCAATCGCTCACAATGCCCTTGCACAAGCATTAGTCACACCTATAGATGCGATGGACGAACATACCAAGATCAGACTGGCCGCCTTGCTAACGTAATCTTGATACTTATTTTCCATCTTAAACTGACTACTGCTAATCGGTCTAATTTTAATCGTGCTGTTTCCCATTGAATCAAAAAAGGCCATTATCTAAAATAATGGCCTTTTTATAATTAAGCATGTATATTTAAATTTATGCTAAATACACCACTTTAATGTTAGCAACAACCACCTGCACCAGATGCCAGCATCATAGGTTGATTAAATGGCATTAACTCACCGCAACCTGCAAAAATACCGTAGTGGCGACTGTCATCACCGATAAACTCAAAATGCGGCGCAAAGCGCGATTCTTGCAGCATTCGAAACGTATTGCCACATACTGGGAATACCCGACCAGCTTCGATAGCATGATGTTTATCTAAATCAAACCGATGCGGGGACTGCTCGATAGAGCCTTTATATATCACCGCTTGTCCGTGATCTTCGCAAGCATCCTCAAGCGAGTCGATTTTAAATAAGCGGTAAGTTGCAGAGAAAAACTGAATATCACCGATTTTAGCCGCCAAAGCAGGATCTGTAATCTCAAGTGGGCGATCTTCAACCAAACGTATGTCTAAGAATCCTGCATCTCGTGACAAACGGTTAAAATCCTTCCAATACAATGCACCGCTCAAACATTCACCATATAAGACTGGGTCATCAATTAAGTGTTGCGGGATACGGCGATCGGCATAGACGTCAGAAAAATAAAACTCCCCACCAGGTTTCAGCAAACGCTGCACACTGGCCATGACCGAAGCTTTATCTGGTGATAAATTGATAACGCAGTTTGAGACAATAATATCGAAGCTATTAGCTTCAAGGTCTAGTTCATCTAGTTTCTCGATATAGCCATGTAAAAACGTCACATTGTCATAGCCAAAATTCTCGACATGATAAGCTTGGTGCTGTTTGGCAACGGCTAGCTGCTCATCGGTCATATCAACACCGACTACGTGGCCACTCTCGCCAACCAGTTGCGCCAATGCGTAGACATCTCGGCCTGAGCCACTGCCCAAATCTAAAATTCGGCAGCCTTCGAGCAGTGCTGGACACACCAGACCACAGCCGTAATATCGATTCAATACTTCATCGTGAATATTTGCGAGTAAGGGCTTGAGCCACTCAGGCATATTGCTAATATCACAACAAGCCGAGGTCTTTAGATCATCGGTACTCTGTAACTCTTTTCCATAGTAATTTTGCACGACGTCATGCATAACAATATCCTTATTGAATGTGCCATCCAGTTAAAATTCTTAGTGAATCATCTTAGAATATGCAACTACATTAGTGAGTTTATCAACCTAGTTGTCACTTATCGGTTATCAGTAGTTATCCACTTTGATATTAATATTGATGTAAGAATCTAGCCAGCCTGACGGCAAATGTACTAGATCTTTAGGCTCATCAATATCGTGCAAAGGGTCAAATAGTGCAAGTGTCCAGTCTAATGCCGCCATGCGCTGCTTGGTGACAGCGGCTACACTAGCCGTACTCCAAACAATGTCCGAAAACATGCTGTCATTAACTTGTTTAAATCCTAACAACACATACCCACCATCAGTTGCTGGAATCATAACCGCATCGTGTTGATTTAGCTGCTGTACCGATGTCTGAATACGTGCTGTCGTAAGACTAGGACAGTCCGTACCAATTAACACAACCTTGTCAAAATGTTGCAATGCGCGCTGACTGGCTATCAACATACGCAAACCCAAATCCCCTTCGGCCTGCGCAGACCAGCGCAACGAGTCAGGCAAATCAAATGCTTGCCAGCATGGATCTGTTGGTGCTGGACTCATACATAGCTCAACGGAAAAACCAGTATCAATGGTCTGCTCAATACTATGCAATAATAGTTGCCTTGCCATACGTGCAGCGCCATCTACCCCTAGCGCTGGCTGCAAACGGGTTTTTGCCTTATTGCGCGCTGGATATTTTGCAAAAAGAATGATGCAGGTATCTTGCTGTCTTGCAGATAAATCAGCTGTCACTATAACGGTCTCTCAATTGGTCAAATGTACAAGGACGAGCTCTTTCTTCTTTTGTCTATCATATTTATAAATCAAACAATCTCACTACTTATAATAACGTTGCTTTAAAACATTAGGCGATACGCCGCGCCAATAATCAAAGCGCAACTGCCACATCAAAAAAATCGTCCGCCATGTACCATATTGCTGCCAACGCCGCGCGGATGTTATGACTTTACTTTTTAGACAAGCTGGTCGAGCAAACTTCTTTAGACGTTTACAGAGCTCAATATCTTCCATCAATGGCTGATCAGGATAGCCACCAATCTGCTCGAATATGGATTTTTTGATAAAAATTGCTTGATCGCCAGTGGCGATACTCATTAAGCGTGAGCGCTTATTTATCATGAACCCGACGATTTTTAACAATGGCTCACAGCTGTCTAAGCGCACATCAAATCGTCCCCAGTCATACTGAGCTATTGCCTGCTGAACGTTATCTATCGCATCAGCTGGCAGCTCGGTATCGGCATGTAAAAATAGCAACACATCACCTGTTGCTAACATAGCGCCCGCATTCATTTGCTGTGCACGCCCTACCGTAGATTCGATAATATGCCAATCAATGATTGATTGAGCAATCTCTGTACTTTTGAGCACACTTTTGGCGATAGCAACCGAACCATCCACTGAACCACCATCGACCAATATCACTTGCTGCGGTGCCGGATCGAGACTGGCAATATGAGCGATAAGCTCAGGCAAGTTGTCCGCTTCATTTAACAATGGAATGATGATGGAGAGTTTCAATGGATATACCGTCACGTTAATCAGCGAGTAAGATTAAAAACTGGCTTATTTTTTGTTCAAATTCCAGTTGTAGTCGGTATAGCTTATTTTTATCTTGCCTTGTTTTAGCTCTGCTGTCTGAGCTTTACTCAATCCTAGTGACGAGTTATAACGACCCAAAAACCCTGCTAAATCTTTGGTGCCACGCCAGTTGGTTGCAAAATCTTCTTTATACCATTTAAAAATTGGCGACACTTTTAGCGTACTGCCTTTGAGAGTGTTGCGACTACTGTCTGCTAAAAACTTAGACGTTGCCTGCTCTAATTGACGGTCTAAACGCTTGCCAGTAAAGGCATCATCTTGCAGTGCAGGGCAACCGATACTGGCACAATTGACCGCAAAGTGAATGCGCGGATCGTTGTAGCGTTTAGAGCCACGAATGAGATTGTGCTCGATATCATCAAGTGAACGCGTCTTACCGAGTACCGAAACAAACTCTTGCTTCCATGGTGACCCAAACAGTCCGCCGATATCTTTGATAGATTTGACGTTTGGATATTTCGTCAATACCAAATCAACCGTACCAGCGTTATAAACGTTGATTAAAAATGCCAACTGCTCGTTTTTACTCCAACGATTGAATTCTGATTGAGACACTTTGCTCGTCGCCTCTAGATAGCTTGTCAGCTTGCTCTTATCTGCTTTCATGCCAGCATAATTGACCACTGAAGCTTTGCCACCGTTGGTCATGGTCACATGCTTATTTAATAAACTATCCCAACTCTGATGATTAAAGTCAGCATGAGCGGCCACGCTTGCTAATAAAATAGTCGTGGCAATCACTGGTTGTGCGAACAATGTTTTCGCGGAAAAGTTAAATACTGACATAGGACTTACTCCGTTTACGCTGATTGTTTTTTATCTAAATTTTTATCTATGCTAAAAGTACCTATGTTTAAAGTGCTTAGGCTTAAAGCTCCTATATTTAAAGTGCTTATATTAAAAGCACTTACATTAGAATGGCTAAGGCGTGTCTGCTAGCACTGGCTCTACTGCCTCTTCTTCTAACGCGCCGCCACAGCTACTGCCCTGTCCTGCTGTACAGCCATAGCAGTGGTCAGCAATGGCAATGTCATCGCCAGACGGGTTCTGCGTTAACAAATCACTTAGGTGTCGCCGTGTTTTATTTGGTACAGGCATCTCTAACTGCTGATTGAAATCACAGTCAAACAGCTCACCCAACCAATTGACACTAATGGTCGAACGGCACATGACTTCGGCCAGATTAGCAGCCATATAATTGGCTTTAAGCAAATCCATATACGAGTGGAACTGGTCTTTTGCCAGTAGCACCGCCCCAAAACGCTGAATCGGCATATTTGTTAGGGCAAATAGATGGTTAAACTCAATATCAAAGTGCGCTTTTAACTCACGCTTATAATCTGCTTCAAGCTGTTGTTGATTGGGCGGTAGCGTCGCACCTTGCGGATTGTAAACCAAGTTTAATGTTAAATCAGCATCAGGCTTGCCGTACCCTAAGCTGTTGAGCTTTTGCAATCCCAATATACTGTCGTCAAACGCACCTTTACCGCGCTGTTTATCCACGTTTTCTAAGGAATAACAAGGCAAAGAAGCCACCACTTCCACTTGGTTGTCTGCTAAAAACTGCGCCATATCCTCATAACCCTCTTCCATAAGAATGGTCAGGTTACAGCGGTCTATCACTTTGACACCTAATGCCCTAGCGGCCTTGACCAAATACTTAAAATCCTCATGCATTTCAGGCGCACCGCCCGTCAAATCAAGCGTATCGATGTTTTGTGCTTGTAATACCTTCGGTATCAGCTCAACCAACTCACGTGACATCATCTCGGTACGATAAGGACTGGCAGCCACATGACAGTGCACGCAGGACATATTACATAAGTAGCCCATATTGACTTGTAATATCGTCAATTGACGTCGTTTTATCGCTGGAAAATCAGTATGCTCAAGTAACTCGATAGTTGATTTCATGGTGGTCTAAAATCCTGTTAGCAGTACAACTAAAAAAGGATAGCAACGTGACATTAAAGATTAGAAAACACAGATAGCGCATTGCTTTTACTGTTTATTTTCAAGTTTGACAATGTAAAACCTGATTGCTCACTTTACGGTTTATCTAATCAATCATACCTGATTATCAATAAGCATTGACAACTAATCATATGGATTTTATGGTTTATTCCAAATGAGCATTAACCTTCGTTAGTTCTTATCAGCTTCGATGAATTGCTTATCGATATACTTCTTGAGACGCCATACCCAGCGACCTTGTAGGTTTACATTACCCCAACTACCAATGGCGTATTTATCACCGCAAGACAGCAGATATAGCGTGCGCGACTTTGGCTGATAGCTCTTCATTACGTTGTTACCCAGATAGGCCAATAAGTTATCAGCTTCGACAGCACCACCATGCACCGAGTGAACCCCTGAGTGCGCCACGTATTTATCGATTCGTGTCGCCACATCACCAACCGCAAACACATTAGGATGAGAGACGCTCTGTTGCTTATCGTTCACCGCGACAAACCCATCACCTTCTATTTCTAAATCTGTAGAAACCGTCCATGCCGACCCTATGACGCCAGTCGCAGCGATGACAGCATTGATGGGCAATGATTTATGCGTAGTTGATAATTTACCGTCACGATAATCGCTCGCTCGTTCTCGAACTATCGTAATGTCATGACGATGTAACTGCTTAATAACCCGCTGTCGAAAGCCCGAATTAAACCCTGACAAGAGATTCTCACCGCATACTAATGTCACCTGATGATTACGGTTAATATTCCGTAGCGCGACTTGGGCTGCCATCACCAATTCTATGGCCGCAGCACCTGCTCCGATAATAGCCAATTGATACTTTTCAGACTGCTGAGCGGCCTTTAGAATCCGCTGCCATTGAGTGATAAATGTTGATAATGGTCGTATGGCAATCACGTTAGTATTAGCAGCGCCAGTATTGTTATCGTCATTATCGCTTCTGTACTCGTTGTAGCTATTGTGGTCAGGTTGCCAACGCATGTCTGTATCTGCGCCCGTATTTAGAGACAAGACATCATAGTCAAAATCCGTTTGTTCATCACCAGTCGTAACCACCTTGTTTGACGCTGCGTTTACTTGTACAAGCGACTGCTGAATGAATCTCACACCTGCTCGCACACAAAGCGATTTGATATCGATACTGATATCATGCAGCTGATAATGTCCTGCCATCCAACCAGGTAACATGCCAGAGTAGATGGTTTGCGGTTGCTCACTAATTAAATGAATGTCCGCATCTATAGTATCGGCATCCTTTATACGCGCGGCGCTAAGTCGGCGCAACATGCCAATGTGAGCATGACCTGCACCTGCCAATAGTAGTGTCTTTTTCGATGAAAATTTTGTCATAGATGATTTTATCAAAGCGGTTGGCGGTTGGCTGCTGTTAGTGTTTGATCGAATGTTGATTGATATAAATGACTTTAAAAACTCATTTAAAAGTATCATATAAATAAGACCAGTCTATTGCGGGTAAACAGTAAGAGCGTAAATGACTTATGTGATTCATGTGACTTATACAGATTCAGCGATAGTCACTGCGTCAACCGTTATTAGTAGAATGATATTTTTATAACTGAATTAAAATAATAAAATAAGGTGAAATTATTTATCATCGCCCAGTACAATAGGACATTATAATAGCCGTATGATAAATTGCGCTGCTTGACCCATTGTTTGAGAAACATCGTCAAAACCGTTAATGAAAATTATAAGTAATCAAGGAACATTACATGAGTACCAATATCGATAACAGTAACGATCACATTTTGTCTTCTGACAATATTCACTACTTGCATCATGACTTTTTTGAGCCAAGTAGCAAAGACGTCGAGATTAGCGCAACTTTATTGATTGTGCATGGCATGGCAGAGCACAGCGGTCGCTATAGCGATTTTGCACAGTTTTTGGCAGACAATGGTATCGCTGTGGCGACTTATGACCATTTGGGTCATGGACAGACGATCAAGACTGAGGCCGATCTTGGGTTTTTCGGTGAAGAGCATCCGGTACAGTCACTTTTAAAAGACGTGATTGTCATGGCCGATAGCTTAAAAGACCGTCATCCAGACGTTCCGCATTTTGTGATGGGTCACTCGATGGGGTCGTTTATCGTGCGCAATGTACTCAAGCATCATGCGCATAATTTCACAGGCGCCATCCTAATGGGTTCCGCAGACGCTAACCCACTGGCCAAGGTTCTATTACCTATTAACAAGCTACTAGCCAGAGTCGCCCCACGACAACCGAATACAGTTTTTGCCAAGGTGATGAACAAAGTCCTTAACAGCCAACTATCTGATCGCAATTCGTCCTCACAGTTTGCGTGGCTCAGTGAAAATACCGCAAACATTGAAGCCTATGAAGCCGATCCTAAGACTGGTTTTGACTTTACCAATAATGGCTTTATGACATTGTTCACGCTTATGGATACTGGACTGAATAAAAATTGGGCTACCACTATTGCCAAAAACTTCCCAATGCTATTTATCAGCGGTGAAGATGATCCGATTGGTGAAATGGGTCGCGGTATACGTAGGGTTGTCACGCGTCTGGACAAGCGTCACTTCAGTCATGTCGATATTCAGCTGTATCCTAATATGCGTCATGAAGTGCTGCACGAAAAGGATAAACAGACCGTTTATCAAGATATTTTAGAGTGGATAGAGACCAACACGGCAGACAATTAAATTATGATAAATGAGTTGTTTTGAGGAGTATCTGAAAACAACTCATTCAATATTGTCACAATAAGACCCTCAACGCGTTTGCTAAAAGCGGTCAAATTAGCGACAATACGGCAAGCAAGTTTTTGGACCAAGCCATACCTTGAATTTTCTTTAGGCTGGGTCATATAAGTCTTTAACCATAACATTAAGATCACCCTCCCTTTCATTCATTTTAGGAACCTTTATGTCATTACAACAAACCATCGAACAAGCTTTTTGAAAACCGTAACGAATACAGTCCAGCTAATATGCCACAAGACGTGCGTGATGCTATCAATCAAGTACTTGAGCAACTAGACAACGGTAGCCTGCGCGTAGCAGAAAAGAAAGATGGCGAATGGGTTGTCAATCAGTGGGCCAAAAAGCCGTACTATTGTCTTTCCGTCTAAACGACAACTACGTCCAAGCCGCTGGCGAACACGTACAGTTCTATGACAAAGTTCCAACTAAATTTGCTAACTGGACCGAAGCGCAGTTTAAAGAAGCAGGCGTACGCGTTGTACCACCAGCTGTCGCACGTAGAGGTTCTTTCATCGCAGCAGGCGCAGTATTGATGCCGTCATACGTCAACATCGGTGCCTATGTCGATCAAGGTGCGATGGTTGATACGTGGGCGACCGTTGGTTCATGTGCTCAAATCGGTAAAAACGTGCATTTATCAGGTGGCGTTGGCATCGGCGGTGTATTAGAGCCATTGCAAGCAAACCCTACTATCATCGAAGACAACTGCTTCATCGGTGCACGCTCTGAAATCGTTGAAGGCGTTATCGTTGAAGAAGGCGCTGTCATCTCTATGGGTGTCTATATCGGTCAATCGACGCGCATCTATGATCGCGAAACTGGCGAGATTCATCGTGGCCGTGTACCAGCAGGTTCTGTTGTCGTACCAGGTAGCTTACCGTCAGAAGATGGCACGCACAGCTTGTACGCTGCCATCATCGTGAAAAAGTTGACGCGCAAACTCGTGCAAAAACATCAGTAAACGAGCTATTACGCCTAGCCTAAATATTTGGCACGTACCATTATTTGGTACATAATATTGTTTTATATGAAGATGCTGGGGATGACTCCAGCATCTTTTTTGCAACTTAATATAACGCGTTACGTTATAATCCTCTTTTAGTTTGTCTTTATACAAACACAAAATCATTCGTACCATCCCCTGCCTTTTTATTACGATTGATAAGCGCTTCATCGCCTTATCGACCTTTAACTGTATTTGAAATATTATGAGTGAATCATCATTACGCACCGCCGCTATCCCTGTTACTGACCCCGAAGCAGGATTACGTCTGACTGAGATTTTTTATTCCTTACAAGGTGAGGCAATCACTTCAGGCTTGCCGACGATATTTGTGCGTCTAACGGGCTGTCCGCTGCGCTGCGTCTATTGTGATACCGAATATGCTTTTACTGGCGGCGAACGTCAATCATTAGAAACCATCATAGAAACCATCAAAGGTTATCCGTGCAAGCGTATCTGTCTGACGGGCGGTGAACCATTAGCACAGCCAAATGCCATTGAATTGATGAAACGTTTGCTGAGCGACGGGTATGAGATATCCCTTGAGACCGCAGGCGCACTCACGGTAGAAAACGTGCCAGCACCAGTCAGTAAGGTGATGGATCTCAAAACGCCAAGCTCAGGCGAAGTCGATAAAAATCTATGGTCAAACCTCGACTATCTCACTCAGCACGATCAAATCAAGTTTGTCATTATGAATCGTACAGATTACGACTGGGCAAAAGCTAAATTGACCGAGTATAAGCTAAACGAATTGGTCGGTACGGTATGGTTCTCTCCGATGTTTAATGTCGCAGATGATGTCGATGAACAGCTCAGCCCTGAAGTACCTGTATTGGCGCGCGAGCTAGCAGAATGGATGTTGGCTGATGCCTTGCCAGTTCGCTTTCAGCTACAATTGCATAAGATCATTTGGGCAGATGCCAAAGGCAAGTAACTATCAGCAAGTAACAAACAGAAAGTGTGAACACGTTGAGTGCCATGGATAAGGTAGCGGTATGATCAAACTCATTTTATTGGGCTTGCTAGCAGGTGCGTTTTTTAGCTCGACATTTATCTTAAATGAGCTTATGAGTAGCGCAGGTGGACATTGGTTTTGGTCAGCGAGTCTACGCTATGTCTTTATGCTGTTAATTATTACCGTCATTATTGCGATACAACATGGCTTTGGTCGTATTAAAGCGCTAATGAGGATTTTTCTTCAGCATTGGGGCTTTTGGTGCATTACTGGCAGTATCGGGTTTGGACTGTTTTATACCGGTATTTGCTATGCCGCAGATCATGTTGCGGGATGGGTGGTAGCGGCTACCTTTATGTTTACCGTCGTCGCCAGTTTACTTGTACTATTGGCATTTGGTCAACGTTTTGATAAAAAATTCATCGTATATGCTGTCATTGTCTTTATCGGTGTGGCACTCGTCAATATCAGTGAAGGTCTGCATGCTGCTGCTATAACCGACACCGTCCCAATGTCTGACATGCTGCTCTACGGTGCGCTACCTGCGCTTATCGCTGCTTTTAGCTACCCAATTGGTAACCAGCTGGTTTGGCAGGCTTCTCATAATGCCCGCCAGCGCAATACTGAACTACAGAAGGCCGCAGAGTTGAACGCTCAAAAAGCCAGTATTGGTATTGATATTAACGATCAAAGTGAACCGCTCATATCCGAAGCTTACGATTTGCCAGCTACGACATATGATGCTACCGACCTCGATAGCGTACTGCAAAGTAACAACACTGCGGCAACCTCCTCCCTACAAAATCTAATTGCTCGTATTCCTTCTATCGAAACCACGCTACTGCAAAATGCCTTTAACAAAGTGTGGCTAATGACTCTTGGGTGTTTGCCATTTTGGCTGTTTTTGGGCATTATAGTGCGCCCTGACCAGCCCCACCCCTCACAAATAATCAATACGTTGCTCGTTGCTCTATTGGCAGGCGTGGCAGCGACCACTATATTTTTGTATGCGCGCGAGCAAGCTGTTACTTCAAGCGAGGTTGCAGGCGTCGACTCAACCCAAGCCAGTGAGGTTATCTTTGCTTTGATTGGGGGTATATTATTGTTAGATAACGCCATACCTTCGGCGATGGGACTGGTCGGTATAGGGCTGATTATTGTAGGACTGATATTATTTGCAAAAGATGGCTAAATGGCACTGTAACACTACACCTTTTTCGTCAAATTTATGCATTGAATAACCGCCTAAAAAACACCTATCACTTTGATGATCACGATTTGGCAATATAACCATGGGTAATGCTTTGATTTTTCCTGATATTCTATTATATTTATTGGACATGGTTGGCATTGTTGCCTGCGCGATTGCAGGGACTTTACTTGCGCAACATAAAGGCTTCGATATCGCTGGTTGTATCTTGGTGGCGATGGTCAATGCCATCGGCGGTGGGACATTACGCGATATGGCTCTCGACCGTCATCCTCTATTTTGGATGACTGATCTTAATTACGTGATCGTTATCACGGTGACCTCCCTTATCTTACAAATCTTCTTTCACCTTTATCATAAGATTGATAATGCGTTAAAGCTCTTTGATGCTATTGGGCTAGCAGCTTTTAGTGTCATTGGTTTTAAGGTAGCCTTAACCTTAGACATGTCTCCCCTCATTGCTATTATGATGGGTGTCTGGACTGCCATTATCGGTGGTTTACTACGTGATATCATTTGTAATGAGATTCCGCTGGTACTACAGCGTGAAATTTATATTACTGCCAGTATCGCAGGGTCTGTGACCTATTTATGCTTACAGTATTTTGGGGTGGGCGCCAGTCTCAACGAATTTATTATGCTGTTTGTCATCTTCGCGGTACGTATGCTCGCGCTCAGATTCGACTGGCATCTGCCTTCTATTCGGCTCGTAAACTGATTAATTGAGCAAGACTCTGCTGAGATAGCCTTTGTTTGACTGACAATAATTGAAAATAGTGAGAACTGCCCATGTTGGCTATCGTATTGGACCCTACCGTACTGATCACTACTTTTGACCCGCGCTCTTTGATATATTTCTTCGATATGATTGGCATCATCGCCTGTAGCGTCTCCGGAACGATACTTGCCAAGCACAAAAACTTCGACGTCTTCGGCTGTCTGCTCGTGTCTATTGTCACTGCTATCGGCGGCGGCACGGTACGTGATGTCATTCTGGATCGCCATCCGTTATTTTGGATGGTAGATATGAGCTATCTGACCCTCATTACGATTTCATCACTAGCGATGCAGATATTTTTTCATCCAAACTCCAGACGAGTGGATAAGTTCCTCAAACTATCTGACACCATTGGTCTATCAGCATTTACGCTGATCGGTATCAAAGTCGCTGATAGTATGGGTGCCAATGTACCTGTAGCGCTATTGTTAGGTGTGATTACCATCGTAGTTGGTGGCATCATTCGCGATATGATTTGCAATGAGATTCCATTGGTACTACAGCAAGAGATTTATATTACGGCAGCGTTGACGGGTGGGGTGCTGTACTTTGCTCTAAAGAACTTAGGCGTGACAGATTGGGTAGCTGACATCTCTACGATGAGTACGATTTTTACTTTGCGGATGCTAGCTATTCGTTACGATTGGCAGTTCCCCACATTAGAGTGGAAATACTGATACTAGGGCGTGTCTTCATTTCAAAAATACCAACGCGCCCATCTCTGAGCGCGTTTAGTATTATCGGTTTGACATTGTCGCTTTACCCTTGCTCTACCACAGCCAAGTCTTTGACCATCAGCTGTAAGCTTTGTTTGCCATTCCATTCATTGATGTCTAGCTGAAATAACAAATGGACTTGCTTAGCACGGTAATCCCAAGCGTCATTATCGAAGTTAAAGCAAATAGCCTCTATCGGATATTGAACGTCTGGATAGCGCAGCGATAACTTAAGATGTTTGTCTTTTAAAATCTTAAAGCTTAGTACCTCAAACACCCCGTCAAATATCGGTGGCGCAAATCCATGACCCCAGATACTGGCATCGGCTAAATGCTCAGCAAACCATAAGCTAAAGTCACTCGCTTGCAAAGGTCCATCGGTGAATTTTTGCTCTGCAAATACCTCATCATCCATCTGAGCCATCACTTCATTAAAAGCTGTGACAAATGCCTCAAAGTTGCGGTGCTTGAGGGTCAGGCCTGCTGCCATCGCGTGCCCGCCGAAATGACTTATTAAGTCTGGATAACGCTCAGCAACTTGTTCAATTGCATCACGAATATGTACGCCAGCGATAGAACGTGCAGAACCTTTAATGGCACTATCTTCATCTGTTTGTTCAGTGTCTGCTGGTGCAAAAACGATGCTGGGTAAATAATGGCTTTCTTTTAAGCGACCAGCGACAATGCCAATGACTCCTTGATGCCAGTCATCTTGGTATAGAATAATACTACGAGCGCCTGTATTGTTTGCTTTAGCAGTAGAAACAGCTTGAGTAATTGTGTCATTGCTACTCACATTGTTATCGCTATCACTACTCACACTCTCATCGCTATTATCTTCATTAGCCAATGCTTGTACGATACTATCAGCTTGCGCACGCATCTCGCCCTCTACATGACGACGCGTACGGTTCAGCTGCTCAAGCTCTTGTGCCAAACGTTGCGCGGTGCTCCAGTCCTCAGTCAATAAGCATTCGATACCGATGCGCATATTATCCATACGCCCAGCTGCATTGATACGTGGGCCTAATACAAAACCAAAATCCTGTGCATGAAGCTGCTTGGGGTCACGGCCCGCTTGCTCAAGCAATGCCAACATTCCCATACAGCAGCGGCCTTGACGAATAGCCGATAATCCATGATGTACCAAGATACGGTTGTTTTTATCCAGTACCCCAACGTCTGCAATCGTCCCAAGTGCGACCAAATCCAAATATTGGCTAACCTGTACCGTGGACTTGCCAGCTTCGCGGCGTAGCTTTGCTAAGCGTCCGAGCACATAAAATGCGACTCCGACTCCAACCAATGCCTTACTAGCAAAGTCACAACCTAGCTGATTGGGATTGACTACCGCTTCCGCAGGCGGCGTCTCTTTGGTCGTGAGATGATGGTCAGTGATAATCACCGTGATACCATCAGCTTGGGCTCGCGCTACCCCTTCATGACTTGAGATGCCATTATCAACCGTCACTATCATATCTGGCTGGAAAGTCTCAATACCTAACTCGACAATCTCTGGCGTCAGGCCATAACCGTACTTAAAACGATCTGGTACTAGGAAATCAACGACCGCACCCATCTTTGTGAGCGCACGCATCATTAAGGCTGTACTGGTGGCACCGTCACAGTCAAAGTCACCAACGATCAAGATGCGCTGACGCTCATCAATGGCCACATCTAATAAGCGCACGGCTTCAGTGACACCGTGCAGGGCCTCAGCAGGCAATAGACCTGACAGGCTAGTCTCCAGCTCATCAGGCGCAGTGATACCTCGCCCTGCATACAGACGGGCAAGCGTGAATGATTGAGCGGCAAATGGTTGCAGCGCGGCGGGCAACTCGTCGATGCGAGTGCTGGTATAACGGGGGTTAAATTTAGCATGAGCGTATTCTACTGGCTTTAGCAGAGGCTCACAATGACAATTTATACTACCTCTGTATATCATTAGGCATTGTGCAACCTGATGAATAATGCCTGTAAATTAGCAATAATTGATACTGCCATTTTTATAGCTCATGTAAACTGCCTTCGTTTAATCACTTACAAAAAAGGTGCATAGTATGAGTAATTTCATTCATTTTGCTACAAAGCAATGATTGTAAGCCACGCATAAATCCATAAAATAGTAAGCAACTGAAGAATTTGTTGTTTATTGAACTTTTTATCATTTATATTTTAATTATTTATAAGGACACTTTATGAAAACCACGCCACTTGCTGAAAAACTTCCAAATACGATCGACCCTAACCTAGACCTTGAGAAGGTTAAAAAAGAATGTCAGGGAATGGTAAAAAGACGCGCTAGAGTTTCTGCTGGTGTAGCGGTTGTGCCAGTACCATTTTTTGATGTGGCAGTTGACGCGGGGATGTTGACGCAGTTGATTCCAGAGATTAGTGAGCGTTTTGGTCTCATTGAAGACCGTCAATCAGCCATTAACTTGGAATCTCGCGAAGTGCATTGGAGCGCAGTAAAAGATCGTACTGTAGATTTCGCTGGACTCATGGCAACACGCGGTATCGTTAAGAAAACCATTCAAGGTTTCGGTGGTCGTATCGCTGCCAAACAAGTGACTAAGTTTATCCCACTTGGCGGTCAATTGGTTGCTGCGACTATGGGCTATACGATTTTTAAGAAAATCGCTAATGACCATATCAACGAATGCTATAAATTGGCGAAAGATATTCAGCAAAAAGAACACGGCAAAAACGTATAAATAAGCCGAATAGCTTAGTCTATATCAAGCCAGTTAAGTGATTACTTAGCTGGCTTTTTTGTGGTTAATACATATAGGTTATAGAGTTCTAAAATAAAATGCGCCTGTGGTTAATGATGTCATTGCTAGGTTTTACTGATAAAATACAGCTTTATTTATGACAGACACCTTAAAGGACTAACTTATGAAAAAATCTTGGCTTCAACGATGATGCTAGCGACTTTTGCCTTGGCGGGATGTACCTCAACAGGTACTACAAACAACGGTACAGGTACAGCAATCGGTACCGCAAACGAGATCGGCATGAATGTTTTTAGAGCTGCGATCGACAACCAATGCCGTAGCCAAATTGAAAAACAAAACGCATGGCGTGTTGCAAGCGTCGCCATGACAGAAGCACAGCAAGAATCTGTTAAAACCAATGTTTGTGGCTGTGTGAGTGAGCAAGCGCCACAGCAAGTGACGATTGTTGAGCTGGGCAATGCCGCGATTGACTCTCAGTACCGTACTCAGTTAGTCGCACAAGTCGTCGCCAAATCTCTACAGAGCTGCTATACAAGCTTTGTTCAATAGAACAATTAAGTTATTTATTAGAATAAAAAATAATAAAGAGAGTGCGTTATACATAATGCACCCTTTTTATTGCTAATAGATTGGTTCAATTAATTAGCCTAAAATTTATTTGTGTCAGATGCTTGAGACGTTATAGATGCGGTAAAAGGTAATGATTGGCTACGACGGAAATACTTCGAGGTGCTATCAATAATTTTATCTACTTCCTTAATTAAATCATTAATCACATCATCATAAATACCATGATATAGCTCTTTTTCAAATGCTGTAAATGGGTGTTTGCGCGACGCTGAACCCACCTCAGTGACACCGTCTTTACTATAAAAAATATCTACGCGACCATCACTATTCAACACACAATTTAATAGTCCGCCTTCAATTTCCATCTCTACGCGTTCTGGCATAAAAATATAGTCATCTACATTGATAAGCTTTTTTCTACTTCTCGTTTAAAAAATGATTTGATATCGAACATAGGTACATCCCTAACTTTATAATTATAAGATACGTGAGCATGCCGAGCACTGTGACTGTTACCCAGTATTCATCTGCGTGATTAACGGGTCATGCTTTACTCAGTTATCGTATAAGATAGTGCTAGATTATTTAAGGTGCGATATGTAAAACTGCGTTTGATGTTGGTAAAAATGTGCGATTGACTTTGAATGGGATATAGACCCAACGAAACAGAACCAGAAAAATAGACTCAACAAAAAAGAAGCGACCAATAAGCAACTTCCCTTTTTTATTATCGAACTCCATTGACTAACTGAGTTAGACCCAGCCCTTCTCACGAAATGATTTGAGTACCTCTACAAATACTGCCATCTCATCAGGTCTGCCAAGTGTTAAGCGATTAAAGCCACTGATTGGCGCAAACTCACGCCCGACAGCAATACCATGCTCACGCATTCTGTCGATATAGGTTTGCACATCGCCTTGTATCTCATGAAATATAAAGCTTGCCTGCGATGGCAAGTAGCGTAAGCCAAGCTCATCTAATGTTTGCTCAACCAGTTGACGCGATTGATTGGCCATACACAAGCTCAATACTAGAAACGCTTCATCATCGAGAGTCGCTAATGCAGCCACGGCACCTGCCAAGTTGGTATTATCAATTGAGATGAAAGCCTCTAGTTTGCCTATCGTTTGCGGGCTAGCAACTGCATAGCCGACACGCATGCCAGCGAGTGCACATAGTTTTGAGAAAGTACGCACTACAACGATATTTTCTGAGTACTCCTCTCGTATCCATGCGACACCACTCTCAAAACTTGGATCAGTCACATATTCCGAATAAGCTTCATCTAATAAAAAGTAATGGTTACTTGTTGCATTTCCTACCCATTCTTTGAGATTTACTGTGTCAGTAATAGTCGACGTTGGGTTGTTTGGATTGCACAGATAAAACAAGCTAATACCGTCAAAGTCATCAGCCACCTTTTGCATACTTTGCAAGTCAAAGGCGTAATTTTCAGTCATCAGCGGTACTTTTACCACAGGCACATCGATAGATGTCGCATATAACTCAGCATAGGCAAAGGTTGGATGCGGCACGATAACTTGGAATTTTTACCTGCTACTAATGCTTGATTTTGTAGCATTTGGACGACAGTACGGATGTTTTCACTAGAGCCACTGCCCAGTGAGATTTGACTCTCTGTCACACCATTTATCTCAGCAACTTTGGTAATCAGAGCTGCACGTTGGTCGTCGGGATAACGAAAGCTGATGTCTAAAGAGTCGATAACGGCTTTTTTGGCCGCATCTGACATGCCGAGTGAATTTTCGTTAGAGTTTAATTCTATTAAGTTATTGGTAAGCACAGTGAATAATACGCCTAGATTATGTCCATTCCAAAAATTTAGTCTGTGTTGACAGTGTGATCTATAAGAAAAGCAAGCCTAGCTAGAGCGTTACTCACTCTCGGCTTGTTCGCTCATGACCTAAATTTTTGAAATGTTATATGGATGGTGAGGTTTATGCGGATATGGTAAGTGGCAATGCGCTGTATTACAAGTATTCTGCACATTCCCATATTGAATAAACCATAAAAAGGTGAGGTACTTAAAAAGCACCCCACCTTAGCTATTGTTTAGCCTCTTTTTAGCCCTAATATTTAACCCAAGTTATCAGATTAAATGTGCTTTTAACTCAAGCACTTTATCACGCGTTTTTGCTGCTTCTTCAAACTTCAAATCGCGCGACATTTGCTGCATTTGCTTCTCTAGACGTTTGATTTCTTTGGCAAGCAGATCAGGACTACGTAAGATATTGATATCGACATCAGGTAGATTACTCTTAACTGGGATAGCTTGATTGTCATTGGCATCCAAGCTTTCACCCGTATCAATCTTGTCCGTGATACTACGACGAGCCCCTTTTGGCGTGATGTTATGCTCAAGGTTAAAGGCAATCTGCTTATCACGGCGGCGATCCGTCTCATCTATCGCCTTTTGCATACTTGGCGTAATGCGATCAGCATAGAGAATGGCTTTACCATTCAAGTGACGCGCGGCACGACCAATGGTCTGAATAAGCGAACGCTCTGAACGCAAAAAGCCTTCTTTATCCGCATCAAATATCGCTACCAGTGATACCTCAGGCATGTCCAAGCCTTCGCGTAATAAGTTGATACCGACCAGCACATCATGCACGCCAGTACGGAGCTCATGGATAATCTGCATACGCTCGACAGTATCGATGTCCGAATGTAGATAGGCAACCTTTACATCATACTCTTTGAGGTAACTGGTCAAATCTTCTGACATACGCTTGGTCAATGTGGTAATCAGTACACGCTCGTCCTTTTCACGGCGTTTGGTAATCTCTGATAGCACATCATCAACTTGCGTCAAGACAGGACGTATCTCAATCTCAGGGTCAATCAGACCCGTCGGACGGACGACCTGCTCTACGACTTGCTCGCTATGTTCAAGCTCATATAACGCTGGCGTAGCACTGACATAAATGGTTTTGGGCTTGATACGCTCCCACTCTTCAAATTTCATCGGGCGGTTATTCATCGCACTGGGTAATCTAAAACCATAATTGACCAAGTTTTCTTTACGTGATCTATCGCCTTTATACATCGCGCCAATCTGTGAAACCGTCACATGTGATTCATCAAGGAACAACAAGGCATCTTCTGGAATATAATCAAATAACGTTGGCGGCGCTTCCCTGATGGACGACCAGAAAGATGCTGCGAGTAGTTTTCGATACCGTTACAGTAACCAAGCTGCTGGATCATCTCCAAGTCATATTGAGTACGCTCTTTGAGACGCTGTGCTTCAATCAGTTTGTTGTTGTCACGGAAGTATTCTAAACGCGGCTCTAGCTCAGCACGAATCGTGTGGCTAGCAGCTTCTAGCTTATTACGCGGCGTCACATAGTGCGACTTTGGATAAATAGTAATACGTGGCACGCTGCGCACCGTCTTACCCGTTAAAGGATCAAACCACGTAATCTTCTCAACTTCGTTATCGAATAGATGCACACGTACGGCTAGCTGCTCAGACTCAGCAGGATAGATATCTAACAGCTCTCCACGCAAGCGATACGTACCACGACCAAAATCTAGCTCGTTACGTGTGTACTGCATCTCAACCAAACGCTTGATAGTCGCTGTACGATCGATGTTATCGCCCACAACGACATGCAATAGCATTTTTAGATAACTTTCTGGATCACCCAAACCATAGATACAAGATACTGAAGCGACGATAATCGCATCACGACGCTCTAACAAGGCACGCGTGGCGGACAGGCGCATCTGATCAATATGATCGTTAATAGCGCTGTCTTTTTCGATAAAGGTATCACTAGCAGCAACATACGCTTCTGGCTGATAATAGTCATAGTAACTGACAAAATATTCGACCGCATTATTGGGGAAAAACGATTTGAACTCACCATATAGCTGAGCCGCTAACGTTTTGTTGTGCGCCATAATAATGGTCGGACGCTGAGTTTCAGCGATGACCTTCGCCATGGTATAGGTCTTACCAGAACCAGTCACACCTAGTAGCAACTGCTCGTCCATGTCCGAATTGATGCCTTTAACTAGCTTTTTGATGGCTTGCGGCTGGTCGCCTGCTGGCTCAAAGTCAGTAACCATCTCAAAGGCACGACTTGATATTTGCGTCCCTGACGCATTAACACCACTAATTTCAGCTTCGCCTTGGAGCTGAGTGGCCAATTGATTTAACTGACGCGATGAGCGCGGTTCAGGCATTCGCATAATGGCTTTCTTCTTCTTAAGGTTTATAACAATATGGGGTCTGAGCAGCGGTTTTTAAAGGAAAATAAGAAGTCTTATCCTATAGTCGAAACGCTCTCTCGCTGCCCAAAAAGTGAGTATATAAATGTACGGTTTATCAAGAGTTAGTGTTTAATATTAGCGGATAAAACTTACATCGTTATAAAAAACGCACACAGTATTCGATAAATTTACAAAGCTTTTCACGGTTAACAAACTCGTTACACGACCACCTAACAAAGCCTAACACTCAAGGGTTCCAACACTGAATTAAGCTGCTATTATCGTTCTTGAATTAACAAGTTGATGACTTTTCAGTACTAGTGAACAAATAGCTTTATAGCAATTCGTATCATTAGCTGTAACTTGCTTGTCATCGAATAGAAGACCAATAAAAATACATTGAACTTTCATTCAATATAATAATTTTAAATAAATGACGGAGTAAAATATGAGAGAACGTTACGCAAGTGGTATTTCAGACGAAACTGCGAAAAAAATGATTGATTTGCTAAACGCTAACCTAGCAAACGTTATCGATTTAACCTTAGATGGTAAACAGTGCCATTGGAATCTACAAGGTACTGGCTTCATCGGTGTGCATCAATTACTAGATGAGACGTCAGATCGTATCCTTGAAGTATCAGATACCATCGCGGAGCGTATTGTAATCCTAGGTGGTCAACCAAACGGTTTGGCAAGTCGCGTAGTCAAAGAGTCTATCCTAGATGATTATCCAACCGACATCACTGAGGTAGATCAGCATGTACGTGAGTTAACTAGCCGCTATAAAAAAGTCGCAGAGACATTGCGTGAAGCAATTGCCACAGCTGGCGATGCAGGTGATGAAGACACCGCTGACTTATTTACAGAAGCTAGCCGCATTGTCGATAAAGATGCATGGTTCATCGGCGCAAACGCACCAAAGAACTAATAGTATTTAATTCGACTAGTCACTAAGTACTAGAGTTATAAAGTTATAAAAAAGCCGTCATGATTGACGGCTTTTTTGTGTTTAGCGTTTTGTTAATTTAAAAAGAATACTTAAAAGCATTGGTAACCCTCCCAAACCTAAGACACCTAATAAATAGAATTAAGCCGCTTGATTGAGTTTCTGTATTGGCGTAAAGCCGCCATTGCCCATATGTGGGCGCTCATTATTGTAGTGATATAACCAAGCCTCTGCTTGTGTGCGTACTTGATCAAGAGTATCAAACAGCTCCTGATTTAACCAATCATAGCGCATCGTTCTATTAAAGCGCTCCACATAAGCATTTTGCTGTGGATTGCCAGGCTCAATGTAACTAATCGTGATGACTTTCTGCTCAGCCCAGTCTTTAAGTGCATTACTGATATACTCAGGGCCATTGTCACATCTTATCTGCACAGGTCTACCTCGGCACTCAATTAACTGGTTCAAGCTACGTATAACCCTCCCAGCTGGTAGCGAGAAGTCAATCTCTACTGTCAGTGCTTCACGGTTATAGTCATCAATCACATTAAACAGTCGAAAGCCACGACCATCTGTTAAGCTATCATGCATAAAGTCCATGCTCCAGCTTTGATTGATCTTATCAGGTACTGCCAGTGGTACAGGCTTATTGCGCTTTATACGGCGCTTGGGTTTGATTCTAAGATTCAATTCAAGCTCACAGTAGGTGCGATACACGCGCTTATGGTTGTATGGCAGCCCCATGACATTGCGCAGGGTTAAGAAGCACAATCCAAAGCCCCAGTTCTTATTCTCATCAGTCAGTTTTATAAGTAGGTCAGCTATTTGCTTATTCTCATCGGTTGCTACGGACTGGTGATAGTAGCAGGTGACGCTGATGTTAAAAATACGACAAGCGAGGCGTATGCTAATGCTACGCGCGTCAATGTAGTGACAAGCGAGCTGTCTGCGCCTTTGGGGCGCTACCACTTTTTGTCATAGCGTCCTGTAGGATGTCGGACTTTAGGCATTCATCGGCATACATCTTCTTAAGGCGGACATTTTCAGTCTCAAGCGCTTTGAGACGAGCAATCAAAGAGGCGTCCATGCCGCCATACTTTGAGCGCCAGTTATAAAAGGTGCTCTGGCTGATGTTATGCTCTCGGCAAAGCTCGACGATAGGAACGCCTTGTTCGGCTTGTTTGAGGATGTTAACGATTTGGTTGTCGCTAAAGCGTGTCTTTTTCATAGGATTCTCCTGCTGGTTTATTTTAGCAGTTATTCTCTATTTTTAAGTGTTCTTATTTTTCGGGGGATTACCCATTCAATATGATTCCTCTACCACATATAGTCTAATCCAAATAAAACCGATACAACCCTATTAACAATTGCATTTAATGAAATAAACGATGACTTATTCAATAGACTATCGCAAACAGGTACTTTCTAGCATCACTGATGGTATGACCATACGAGAAGCTGCGCTATTTTATGGACTTAGCACCAGCACCATTCACAGCTGGCAGAAGAAATTAGCGCCTAAAACAACCAGAAATAAAGCACCGACTAAAATACCTGATGACGCATTGATTGAAGACGTAAAAAGATACCCAGATGATTATAACTATGAAAGAGCTCGTCGCTTGAACTGTAGTAAAACGGGCATCTTTAATGCTTTAAAGCGTCTTGGTATCAGTCAAAAAAAGACCTTGGAACATCCAAAAGCGTGTCCGATAAAAAGAGCGATATTCCAGAGTAGGCTTGATCGCTTTACGCAGCAAGGCTATCCCATTGTCTATATGGATGAAAGCGGCTTTGAGGCTGAAACCATTCGTTCTCATGGCTATGCACCGATTGGTAAACCCTGTATCGATAGCTACAACTGGCAAGCTTCGAGACGTACTAATGTCATCGGAGCTCTCTATGAAAAAATGCTATTTGCGCTTGATTACTTTGAACACAATATTAACAGCAGCATATTCTACCACTGGTGCAAATACACGCTAATCCCAAGTCTTAAAACTAAATGCGTGATTGTCATGGATAATGCTCGATTTCATAAGAGTAAGCGTATTCAAAAGCTACTTAATAGACATGGTCATCGTATTTTATGGCTGCCGCCGTACAGCCCTGATCTAAACCCTATCGAGAAAAAATGGGCACAGGCTAAGTTTCTACGCCAAGGATGGATGGAGAATAATCTACCTAAACTGTTTCATGATATGGGCTGTATCGATTTTATAAAGACTTAACTATACTTAATCTATTAAACCTTTATATCAAATATTCTCTAAACTTAGCAGCTCAGCGTCAGGTTCGGACAGTGTCAAGATAGCCTCTTGAAAGACTGGATTACCTCTGAATAGATTTTCAATCTCTTCAAACTTCTGAGCGATATGCTCTTCTTTTTGATTGCCGGCGATATCTACTGCCGCCACCATAAATATCTTTTTTGGGCCGACCCACTCTAGGTGCAGATAGGACACACTATCGATATCTGGATGATTCAGCAGCTCGCTCAAAACGTATTCGTGCATCCGGTCAGTGACTCTATGCCCGACTAAGAAATCTCGGTTGCGACTGATTAAGAATATGGCGACGACGCCCAATAGTAGACCAACAATGATAGACCCTAATGCATCCCAATACGGTTCGCCCGTATAAGCGTGCATACCCATAGCAGCAGCGGCAATCACCAAGCCGACAACTGCTGCTAAATCTTCAAAGAATACACCGCGCAACGTTGGGTTAGACGTATCTACGACATAGCCAAGTGCACTGATATCAAGCGCTTCACCATGCTTCTTACTTTGTCTGTATGCCTGAACCAATGAGATCCCTTCGAGCACAAACGCCACTGCCAATACGATAAAGCCAATCGTATAATTAGTCTCAGATTCAGTAGCGTTCCATTCTTTGATACCGGTATAGATAGAGACAATCGAACCTGCCGTAAATACCCCAAAAGCAGCAATCATCGACCAAACATAAGATTCTTTGCCGTAGCCTAACGGATGGCTTTTATCAGCAGGTTTGATGGATTTTTTTCTGCGACGATGAGCAATGTACCATTGCCAGCATCCGCCCATGAGTGAGCTGCCTCTGCAATCATGGAGGCTGAGCCTGTCATAAAGGCGGCAACTGTTTTTGCGATTGCGATAACCAGATTGGCCCCGACCGCAATCAACACGGTAATGAGTGAGCCTGAATGCTCATCGTTGGTTTCAGGGCTTTGATTAAGGGTATGTTTTAGTTCAGGGTCACTTGGAATTTTAGGATTGCCTGCCCCACGCGCACGAGGTGTTTGCGATTTAGGAGAGGCTGGTAGATGGCGCTGGGGATTAGCAATAGATGGCTTTAGACTCATGCTAGACTCACTGAAATAAGGTATTGATAGTAGAATTTTTGCCGTAGATAAATGGCTTGAAACATACATCAGCTTAAGATAAGCGCTCTACAATATCAGTGTCTTTTTAGTGAGTCGTTGTATGAATTATTAATTCAATAAAACTAGATAACTTTATAAAATTTTAGATAACTTTAGATAGCTTTAAATAACTTAGGCTATTTTTTGTCATCTACTTCGTGTTCGCTAAACTGCTTGTTAATCTCTTCGAAATCACAACTTGGACGATGTGAGCTTTCCATACGCAGCTTTTTTCGTTCTTTGGCCGCATCAGCTCGACATTGCTGCATCTTGTTTTTGATATCGAGTGGCGGTGCAGAGGTTGGTTTACCATTGTCATCGATAGCCACCATCGTAAAGTAACAACTGTTGGTATGACGAACAGTACGACCACGCACATCTTCTGCTTCGACGCGGATACCTACTTCCATTGAGGTATTACCAACATAATTGACACTGGCTGCAAAAGTAACCAGCTCGCCCACATATATCGGCTCACGGAACATCACCTGATCGACAGACAGTGTCACCACATAGTTACCACTATAGCGACTGGCACAAGCATAAGCGACCTGATCAAGCATCTTGAGCAAATCCCCACCATGCACATTGCCAATGAAATTCGCCATATCAGGCGTCATAAGTACTGACATGTATAGCTCATGGTTTAATGGGGCTTTTTTAGCAGTGGAGCTGGTATTGTATTGCGGCATAATAGTCCTTAATGGGTTAACACTTATTTATTATGTCTACCATTTATACAGCAGGTCGCCGTATAGCACAAACAGACCTCTGTCATTGGACAGTCTAAATTGTGTAAATCAGGGCTATTTAAACAGCGTTATATAGGCCAAGATATAAGCATTAGCTTAACCAATGAAAGCGATACGCAAGCCACGCTACTATGGCGCTAACCGAACCGGTCAAAATACCACCCCAAACAAAATCTACCAACGCTGTATCTAGCGTAAAGCCCTTATACAGTGCTAAATTGGTAAAGTCGTATGTGCCATAAGCCATCAAGCCAATCAGCCCGCCGAGTAAGAAGATATGACCCACGGATGCGCCAGCTTTGATTTGCGGATATAGAACCAAAATACAAAGCGCTAATATATAAAACATATAAAACACGCCAGCCGCCATCATGTTCGGCTCATCAGCCAATAGATGCCCGATACGCGACTCATAAAAGGCGCCTTTCATGGTCGTTAGCCAGACAGCATCGACACCCAAAAATATAACCACAGCAGCGAGATAAATAAAAACGTAACCCATGATATTACCTCTTATAAAATGAATAAAAACGGATAAAATTTATAGTGTCAGTCTTGGTTGAATAAAGTCTAAAAATGCCAGAATACGCGAAGATACGGCACTGTTTTTGTAATATACCGCCTGTATGGCTTCGCGGTTATTTGGTCTGACTATCGCCTCGGGCAATACCTCAACCAATCGTCCAGATTCTAAATCTTCACCAATCATAAAATGTGACAGTAAAGCGATACCCTGATGATTCAAACATAGCTGACGTAAGGTCTCGCCGCTACTGCCAGTCATATGAAAATTGAGCTTCACTGGAGTTTTTAGTGGCCAGCTATTTAGTTTTGACGCATCGTTAAAGCCAATTAATTTATGAGTGCTTAAATCATCAACATTCAAATTATCAATATGAGTCACTTCATTATGCTGGTGTAAGTATTCAGGACTGGCTACTAGCCGCAGCTTACTTTTACCTAATAGACGTGCATGCAGATTTGAGTCTTTTAAGTCGCCAATTCTGATAGCCAGATCTGTCTTGTGCTCAAGCAAATCAATAATATTGTCATGTGAGGTAAGGTCGAGAGTAATGTGTGGATATTGCGCCACAAAATCACCAACCAAAGGGGTCAGTTGATGAAAGACAAACGGGCTCGCGGCGTCAATCCGTAAATGCCCACTTGGCGCTTGTTTTAACAGCTTAATCGCTTCTTCACCGGTATATAACGTATTTAAACTCTCACGCGCATATCTTATAAAGACATGCCCTTCCTCCGTCAGCTCCAAGCGCCGTGTCGTTCTATTTAGCAGTGTGCATTGCAGCGTATCTTCGAGTCTGGACACCGCACGAGATACTTTGGCAACCTGCTGATTCAGTAAGTTGGCAGCGCCAGTAAAGCTGCCCGTGTCTACTACCGTCAAAAATATCTCTATGTCTTCTGTTTTAGCATGTCCCATCATCATGATTACCTTTACAAAATTGACAAAAGCATTTTGTCATTTATGCTGTTTTTGCAAACTATAAATCCGTCAAACTACGCGCATCATTTAATTATTAGGATGTCGTTATGCCACTCGCTTTATGGGCGCTTACTCTAAGCGCATTTGCAATTGGGACAACCGAATTTGTCATCGTTGGTCTGGTACCAACTATTGCCGCAGATCTAGGCGTGAGCTTGCCTTCCGCAGGGTTACTCGTCAGCCTATATGCTGTCGGTGTTGCCATCGGTGCCCCTATACTTACCGCACTCACTGGCCGCTGGAATCGCAAAATAGTACTGATGAGCCTAATGGGTCTGTTTGTCATCGGCAACTTGCTGGCTTGGCAAGCACCAAGTTATGAAACCTTAATACTTGCCCGTATCTTGACCGGTCTGGCGCATGGTGTGTTTTTCTCTATTGGCTCCATGATTGCTACCAGCCTTGTCAGTAAAGAAAAAGAAGCCAGCGCGATTGCCATTATGTTTACTGGGCTTACCGTGGCGCTCGTCACTGGAGTACCCCTTGGTACATGGATTGGACAGCATTTCGGTTGGCGCGCTACGTTTTTGGTCGTCTCAGTACTGGGTTTAATCGCTTTAATCGGTAGCGCAATATTGGTACCGAAAAACCTTAAGAAATCTATCCCTGCAACGTTCAAAGAACAATTACAAGTCATTGTAAAACCACAACTACTGGTAGTTTATCTAATGACTATCCTTGGCTATGGCGGTACGTTTACGGCATTTACCTATCTAGCCCCTATCTTAGAACAGCAGACCAAATTTGCACCATCAGCCATTGGGCTTATCATGCTCATGTACGGCGTGTCCGTTGCAATCGGTAATATCTGGGGCGGAAAACTTGCAGATAAACGCGGCCCTATTAGTGCGCTTAGCATTATATTTAGCGCCTTAAGTGTCATTCTTTTACTGTTCACCTTTACTATGCAATCCAAGATTGCTGCTGTACTCACTATTTTAGTATGGGGTGCTTTCGCCTTTGGTAATGTACCAGGCCTACAAATCTACGTAGTCAAACAAGCTGAAAAATATACGCCAAATGCCGTCGATGTTGCCTCTGGATTGAATATTGCTGCATTTAATATCGGTATTGCACTAGGCTCCATCATCGGTGGTAGCGTGGTTGAAAATATGTCACTGCAAGACACGGCTTGGATCGGTGCTATCATCTCTTTAATAGCACTGGCGGTAACACGCTATTCAGGTCTTCGTGATAAGCGTGCCCTGCAAGCATCGTAGAACTTTTCAATACATAGGTCTCAAACTGTTAATGCAGTATGAGACCTATGTATGTTATGAACAAACCATATCTGTATCACCTAACTTATACCGATGCTGTGTCTGCCCTATCTTCTTCACTAAATGTCTCATCATTCAAAACCGTTTTATGATTTAAGACGGCAGATGGCAAATCAGAAAAATGTAGCGTATCGATATTGTTAGGCTTCACCGCAGTAACTTGTACCACACCTATCGTGCGCTCCAAAAACCCACCTTCGCAATAGCAAAAGTAAAACTGCCATAGGCGGATAAAAGCATCGTCATAGCCAAGCGCTTGAATCTCTGCACGCTGGGCCATAAATGCAGCACGCCAGTCACGCAGTGTGTACGCATAATCAAAGCCATAATCATGCAATTGTTTGACGACCATATCGGTCTGCTCAGTAAATTGGGTCGTCAGCTCTTGGTTTGAGAGCAGACAACCACCTGGGAAAATATGCGTTTGGATAAAATCGACTGAATCGATATAGTCTTGATAATTCTGATCGTTAAAGGTGATGGCCTGTAATACCATAAGACCTGTTGGCTTGAGTAAGCTATTACACTTAGCAAAGAAAGTCGGTAAGTACTCATGCCCCACCGCTTCAATCATCTCGATACTGACTAACTTGTCATATTGACCTGTCAGCTCGCGGTAATCTTGCTTAAGCAATGTAATCTTGTCAGACAGACCTGCTGCCTCGACTCGTCGCTGTGCTTCATCATACTGGGCATCAGAGATAGTCGTGGTGGTCACATGGCAGCCGTAATGCTTGGCCGCAAAGATAGCAAAGCCGCCCCACCCTGTACCGATTTCAATCACATTATCATCAGCACTAAGCTGTAAACGTTGACATATAAGCGACAGTTTATGCTGCTGAGCATCGCTAAGCGTCACGTCAGGTGTAGGATAAACTGCTGATGAGTACATCATCGTATCGTCCAAAAACCGTTCATACATGTCATTGCCCAAATCATAATGCGCTAGGATATTGGATTTAGAGCCAGATTTGTCATTGCTACGTAGCTGATGCTTCGCTTTTTCAAATGCTTTACTAATACCAGCAAAACGATTCTCTAGTTTATTGAGCACTGCTAAGTTACGAGCCGCCAAACGAATCAAACCTGTCAGATCATCCGTATCCCACTCACCATCGATATAACTGTCTGCTAGCGCGATAGAGCCTCCTAAAAGCAGCTGACGATAAACAGCAGAATCATGAATCTGCAATGTCACATGTAGTGAATGGCGACCAACCGCCGAGCTACTAGTGTCATTAGTAGCTACTTTGCCAAAGCTACTTGTCTTAGGTTCCTGCTCGTCAAATGTTTCAATCAGCGTGAGGCTACCAAACTGAACGTGCTGTAACGCACGAAAGATAAGTTTTCTAGCTAAGTTATTCACACTATTGCTGACTGGCTGTAGTACAGCACTTTCATTAACTACTTTGCTCACACGAGCAGTTAATTTTTCTAGTTTTGTGACTGGTGCTCGATCGGTCGGTCGTGCTGGCATCGTGTATTTATCCTTATTTAAATGCTTTATTTTTTAGTATTACATTGACGATATTTTTGGTTTGTTGATATTTAAAAATTGCTAGAACTATAAGACATTTTTTCGCTCGATACTGCTTTTCTACTGTCTACTTTTCTGTTGACTGTCGGCCAATTTTTCATCGTAGTTGATATACGGCACCTTTTTAATCGCATAGAGCTTAAACGCATGCCAATAAATACGGGTTAAGGACGTTATATTCATCAGAGGGTTTTTTCGCAAGCTATGACGAACAGCCTCTTCTGTCATCGGTACGCCTGATATCTTTATGCCAGTTTTTAGCACTTCACCGCGCTCATCGCTGATATTGATAGCGATACGCACTTGTAAGCCAGTATTAAGTTGCTCATCAGTTTTAGTACGTTTTACATTTACCTGCCAGCGATACAGCTGATCGATAGGGTTAAAAGGTGATACGTGAAAGTCCTTGTCATGACGGAACTCAGAATTCTCTCCTTCTAACAAAAACCCGTAGTAATGACGCTTGTCCCATGGTGTATTAGACACTTCAGCCAATAGATGAGTGGGCGTTTGCTGCGCATCAAATCCTAAATAAAAGTTAACTGGGCTAAAGTACATGCCCGCATTACGGCAGACGAGCAATCCCAACATATCGCCTTCAGGTGCGCTCCCCGCATATTTCTCGAATGCTCGGCTTAGACGCTGCTTCAATGCTTGATTAGACCGCAAATTGCTATCAATATCTTTATTGTTACTTATGTTTTCATTGTCATTTAGGCTTTCATTATTACTTAGGCTATTGGTACTCTGTAGGTCAGTATGCTGTAGATAGTCATCCGGACAGAATCGTTGTAGCGCCTTTTTCTTTGTTGAAAATAGAGGCAGACCTTTCGCCAGTAGCTTTTTCGGTAATACTTTACGTAATGGTAATTTTTCTAAAAACTTACTCTCGTCAAATGACGCCGTGCTAATTTCAGGAAGTTCTTGCCCTGTCGCCAATGCGCTAATATTGACGCCCCAGTAGCGATAAGGGTAAACGAATTTATTCACACTAGGTAGCAGCCGACTGTGCCATGTCGTACCCTCAAACAGCTGATGCGGCAATGCATTTGTATCATAAGAAGACTCATGACTTGGCGTAGCATTGGTATCTTGGGCGGACATGGTCATAAATAGTCTCTTGTGTACGGCGTACACTTTATATGGAAAATCTTTCAAAACACTTAGAATACATAACAGAATTAATCGTAATATTATTTGGTTTTACGGCGACCGAATAAGCCACGTTTCTTATATTGGCTCGTATCAGCAGTTGAACTCTGCAAACGATTAGCATACTCAACCAGTTCCTGATTGGTTGTCGCTATGGTGATTTCGCGCTTATTCAACCTACGTAATTTGGTATCCGCTTTTATAGGTAAGTCTTTATAACGAAACGGCGTATGTGCGCTATCAGCGTCAGGTAAATGGGCTGGGTCAACCTCGTCTTTTATATCAATATCAAGACCGAGCGCCTGACAGACACGTAGGCCACTGCGTACGCCATCTTCATGAAAGCCATTAAACCAATAAGCCCCGCAGAAATGTGTGTGCGAACCGTTACCAGAGATACTCGACCATTTAGTCTGCGCCTCAATCATCGCAAGATCGAACACTGGATGACTGTAATCGATGCTCTTAATTATCTGCTTATCATCGACGCTTTTGTTGTCTACAGCTGGATTTAGGGTGACCAAATAATTGTGTTTTTTGGTCAAGCGTTGCAGGATATTCATGTGATACGTCAGCACTGGCTTTGCAGGTATCTGTGCGTTTCCAGCCGCTTGCTCATCCTTAGTATTGCCTGAAATTGTCTCATCTATTAAGTAATTCCAGCTTGCCCATGCCAGTGGTTTCTTAGGTAAAACACTGGTATCGGTGTGCAGTACAGCCGTGTTTTTGGTAAAGCGAAAATGACCTAATACTTCAGATTCATCGGTGCTCGCATCCTTTAAAATCTTTAGTGCGGTATCTGCATGACAAGCAAATATAACTTCGTCGAATACAAGATTTTCGCTACGATTGTCAGCGTTATCTTTATCCTGCACTGTCAAAGCATTCTGTACCGTCAAAGTTACTTGATCGCCATCACGAACCACCGACTGTACTGGGCTGTTGACCCGTATCTTGCCACCCGCTTTGATAAAGCGCGGAATCAGTTTATTGACGTATTGCTTTGAGCCGCCTTTTATCGTAAACCACTGCGGACGATTGACCACATCCAGCAACCCGTGGTTGTCAAAGAACTGTGCAAAAAATACTAGTGGAAATTCTTGTACTTCATCTAAACTGGTTGACCAAATGGCTGAGACCATTGGCAATAGATAGTTATCAGTAAATAGCTGACCATATTTCTTTTGTGCCAAATAACCACCGAGCGTTTGCTCTGCAAAGCTACTGACATCTTGTCCTTGGTCGCGCGCGCTATCATAATCTTGGCGTAGCTGTTTGATATGCTTATTAAACTGCAAAATATCTTTGATAAATTGCCAGAACTTCGGATTGAGTACGTTCTTGCGCTGTGATAATAAAGTGTTGAGCGTATGACCATTGTATTCAAAATTACGTGCAGTATTTTTGACAGAAAAGCTCATGTCCGTTGCCTGAAAAGGCACCTGCAACTCATGGAGCAAACGAAAGAAGTTCGGGTATGTGCGCTCATTAAAGACAATAAACCCTGTATCTATCGCACTACTCTCTACATTGCTACTCTTTGCTTTTTTACCGTCTTGTAGTGCCACATCAATCGTATTTACATGCCCGCCGATATAATCATTGGCTTCAAACACCGTCACATCATGTTGCGTACCTAGATAATGGGCGCATGTCAGTCCTGATATACCTGAGCCGATGATAGCGATACGTTTTGGGGTAGTCTGATGGTCAGAAACTGTTGCAACCTTGGTAGCATTTTTTTGGTTACCTGCACGCTTGAAACGAGTAAAAGGCATAGTAAAAGGCATAAAATCATTCCCTTCTGTGTTTTTCTGTCGATATGTTGGCTAAGAGTTCTATTGATAGTAGATTACTTTTTATTAAGTTTTTCACTAACTTGCTGCCAGACCAAATCAGGCAACGTACCCAATGCTTTTAAAGGCATGGTTAGTTTTTTGGAAATTCAATCACCTCATGCCCGCTTTCGATACCATCACGTATGGCGTGACTGGCCTGCGCTGGCGTTTGAATAAATGGCATCGGAAAGTCATTCTGTTTGGTCATCGGTGTCTCAACAAAGCCAGGTACGACTAAGCTAACTGACACATCATGCGGAGCAAGGCTAATCTGTAGGGTCTTCATCAGATAATGGATAGCAGCTTTTGAGCTACCATAGGCCTCAGCGCGCGCAAAAGGCACATAAGCAGACGCTGAACCGATACCGACCAAGCGACCTTTTGAAGCGATTAGCTTTGGCAGCACTCCTTCGATCGCATGCGATAAGGTACCCATATTGACTGACATCACTTTCATAAAGACACTGCTATCAAAGTTCGGCATATCTAAGTACTCGCACATGCCAGCACCGCAAATCGCTAGATCGACATTGTCGATTTTTTCAAAAGCTTCGATGACCTTTTCTCGATCCATGAGGTCTAAATCAATCGTTTCTGCGCCTAACGCTTTAAGCTCGGCCAACGCTTCGTCGTCACGGCCAACTGCATATACATGATGATCTGCTAGCAGATAGTCTTTTGCCAACTGCTTACCAATGCCTGACGTCGCCCCAGTAATGAGAATATGTAATTTTTCAGTAGAATCTGTCATCGTAAATATCCTTTTTAAGTATTTTTATAATATAGAATTAATGCTCTTAAACTGATTGCTCAATGAAAATTTAGATTTTTGATAACAGCTAGCTATTATTGTTATTCTTCGCAGCTATCATTGGTCGCATTTCATTAATCTATAGGCCATTTTATTTAACAAATCTAAATAATTATAGTGGTCGGCTACAGGTTTATTGTTGTGTCTTCGCAATCATATGGGCTTAAGCTTAATCTCAGCGTGTTATTTGTCATTTTTACAAGTACCCTGCTATCACAAGCAACAACACAAGATTCTGTTACTAGCATCATAAGACAGCTCAATATCAGCATGCTATAATGCAAAAACTAGCAATCGCGTCGTTTGCCGATGCATCATCACCATCATCTATAATCGAATGACCGCCGTATCAAGGTAAGATAACACTATCTTTTTTCAAACTGCATGACATCTTGTCCTGATAGCAATGAAAACGTTATATAATTAATATCAGATTTTCACCAACCCCACCCTCATATAAAAAGGATCTCTCATGAGCGAGTTGCAACTGTCTGACCGCGTCAACAACATCCAACCATCACCTACGCTAGCGATTACCAATAAAGCCAAAGAGCTAAAAGCAGCTGGTAAAGATATTATCGGTTTGGGCGCTGGTGAACCTGATTTTGATACCCCTGAACACATCAAAAAAGCAGCAATCGACGCAATCAATAATGGCTTTACTAAATATACAGCTGTCGATGGTACGCCAGAGCTAAAAACAGCCATTATCGAAAAATTCAAGCGTGACAACGACATCAGCTATGAGCCAAACGAAATCCTAGTATCGGTCGGTGGTAAGCAGTCATTCTTTAACCTTGCTCAAGCATTTATCAATCCTGGCGACGAAGTCATCATCCCAGCACCATATTGGGTCAGCTATCCTGACATGGTTATCATCGCAGAAGGCGTGCCAGTCATCGTCAAATGCCCAGCTGAACAAGATTTCAAAATTACTCCTGAGCAGCTAGAAGAAGCGATTACTGATAAAACTAAATTGTTAGTATTAAATAGCCCATCTAACCCAACGGGTATGATTTATACGTTAGATGAGCTAAAGGCCATCGCTGAAGTATTGAAAAAGCATCCACAAGTCTATGTAGCTTCAGACGATATGTACGAGCACATCCGCTGGACAGGCGATAAGTTCTACAATATCTTAAACGCGGCACCTGAGCTAAAAGATCGCGCCATTATCTTGAACGGTGTGTCTAAAGCGTATGCGATGACGGGCTGGCGTATCGGCTATGCGGGTGGCCCTGCTAAGCTAATTGGCGCGATGAAAAAGGTACAGTCACAGTCTACTTCATGCCCGACATCAATCAGCCAAGTGGCTGCCGAAGTTGCTATCAGTGGTGATCAGAGCGTACTAGAGCCGATGGTAGCCGCTTTTGAGAAACGCTGTGACCTAGTCGTAGATGGTCTAAATGCCATTAAAGGCATTACTTGCCTGCGTCCTGATGGCGCATTCTATGTATACCCAAATATCGTACCGCTCATCAAAGCGGCTGGCCTATCGTCATGTACTGAATTCTCAGCATGGTTATTGGACAAAGTTGGCGTGGCAGTCGTACCTGGCGATGCGTTCGGTCTTGGCGGCTATATGCGTATCTCGTACGCTACTGATGAGGCGACGTTAAAAGACGCCCTATCGCGTATCGAAAAAGCAGTGGCTGATTTAGATGTTGCTGAATAAATCGTAAATAGCAACGAGTCTTACCGCTGTTCATAAAAAGACGCCCTATACATTCTATAGGGCGTCTTTTTTACGCGAGTCTTAGGCATAACTAGGAAAAACACGCTATCTCGTCATTAAAATGATAATTTTTACTAATTATGCAAAAAAGGCTTGACGTATTTTTTAACTTTGCTAGAATACGCCCCACTTAGCAAGAACTCGTTAGAGACTTCTAAGGCTCGTTGTAAGCGATTAGTTACTTACAGCCTATTCTCCAATAGCTCAGTTGGTAGAGCAACGGACTGTTAATCCGTGTGTCCCTGGTTCGAGCCCAGGTTGGAGAGCCACATTCTAGTAGTAAATTTCTTGAGTCAACTTTGATTCAATTATGGCATTTGCCAAAACCCTCATCAATTTGATGAGGGTTTTTTATGCGTATCATTTAGGGTCTGTTGAACATTCAAATGTGGTACTCGCAGTGACTATTTTTTAGACAATACGCAGTGAAATTTTTGACGCCTAGTCGTTCTAGGTTAGACAATTTCGCCATATATTGGCAAAAAATAGCCCTGTCCTCCACTCGAGCACAGCTCTCGTCTTGCAAACGGGCAAAGCAGTGCTTTACTCGATCCGTTCTCAAGGCTGATGCTAAAATCACCTCAAGCGTTGTTGCAAGCCTAGTTAAGGTCTCGACATTATCGTCGGTTTACGCCTAGTTTGATGCGATTTTAGCGATCAGCAGTCCTAATATTTGAATGTTCAACAGACCCTAATATTGTTTATCTATTTTGCCGCTTTGATAAGCGCTAATCACTACTTTGTCTCATACTTGATTATGACAATGATATTCAAAAGTAAATATCATTATCACGATAGGATATTACTGTAGCAAGTTTTCTATTGGCTAGCTTAGCTTGGCAACATTGTTAGCATTGGCAACCAGAATACCAATGCTAACAGTGTCACTAACAACACAGGTGGCGTGATCAGTAGACCAATTTTTATGTACTGTCCCCAGCTAATTTTGTAGTCCTTTTCTGCCAACACATGTAACCATAGTAAAGTAGCAAGACTACCAATCGGCGTAAATTTAGGGCCCAAATCATTACCGATGACATTGGCATAAATCATTAGCTCTCGTGTTGCTGCAGGCACTTGTGCTTGATCAATCGCAAGCGCGCCGACTAGGGTCGCTGGCATATTATTCATAACAGAAGCAACTATGGCGGACAAGAATCCAGTTCCAACGGTAGCAATGACTGCGCCTTGTTGTCCTAACCAGTTAAGTACTTGCGCACCATAGGCCGTAAGCCCTGCATTACCTAAACCATATACCACTAGATACATACCGATTGAGAACAGGACGATTTGCCAAGGTGCTTTACGTACTACATCGCTCACAGAGACCACTGCACCACGCCCGCCTTGCCATATACGACCAGCGATTGCCATTAGTGCAACAGCAGCGATGCCCGTGACCAGTGAAATAGGTAGCCCCAACGGCTCTGTTGCAAAGTAGGCGACCAGTAGCAAGCCTAATAGTGGAAAAGCAGCTCGGAATACCAATGGATCGGTAATAGCAGACTCTGGTGCGCTGAGTTCGCTAGTCGAGTAAGTTTTTGGAATATGACGTGCATATACAACCCACAACACCAGTAGCGTAGCTAATACAGACACGATATTGACCGGTACCATCACCGCCGCATAACGACCAAAGCCTATGTCAAAATAATTGGCACTGACAATGTTGACTAAATTTGAGGTGACCAATGGTAGGCTTGCCGTATCAGCAATAAAGCCCGTCGCTATAATAAATGCCAGAGCTGATGGTGGCGAAAATTTCAGAC
Source organism: Psychrobacter sp. ER1 (assembly GCF_048631835.1). Classification (NCBI taxonomy): domain Bacteria; kingdom Pseudomonadati; phylum Pseudomonadota; class Gammaproteobacteria; order Moraxellales; family Moraxellaceae; genus Psychrobacter; species Psychrobacter sp. ER1. The sequence continues at coordinate 2,224,819 of NZ_CP184640.1, forward strand.
GCAGCAAGATAGCGATGACGATCGGGGTCAGTAGTAGCGCTGCACCATCATTGGCAAAAAAGGCAGAAATAAAGGCGCCGAGCACGACAATCATCGGAAACAATAAGCGCCCTTGTCCATTGCCAAGGCGTGCCACGTGCAATGCAGCCCACCCGAAAAACCCTGCCCTATCTAAGATAAGGGAGATGATAATCAGCGCCACAAAAGTAAAGGTCGCATCCCAGACAATATCCCAGACGATACCCACATCTGATAGCTGCACGACGCCAAGCGCTAACGCGACTAAGGCACCACCCAAGGCGCTGCAGCCGATACCCAGTCCTTTAGGTTGCCAGATAACTAAGACTAAAGTGACCACAAAAATAGCAAATGCAAGCATTGTACAACCTTACTTAAGCTGATTTTATTCAGCCGATTTAATATAGGGAATTAGATCGATTAGGGGGTTAGATCAATTAGGAGGTTAGATCGATTTTTGATTGACGCGGCTCGATAGTTCTTCAGCACTCTCGACGCGTTCTGAATAGCGATCAGTGAGATAATCTGAACGTCCACGTGTGAGCCAAGTAAACTTCACTAGCTCCTCACAGACATCGACAAGACGCAGATATAACGGAGACATATCCATGCGATTGTCGTCGTTAAACTCCAAAAATGCTTTGGGTATCGAAGATTGGTTGGGGATAGTAATCATCCGCATCCAGCGCCCGAGAATACGCATCTGATTAACTGTATTAAAGCTCTGACTACCGCCGCTGACTTGCATCAGTGCTAGGGTTTTACCTTGAGTTGGACGCACGCCACCTAGTGACAGCGGTATCCAGTCGATTTGCGCTTTCATGATACTGGTAATACTGCCGTGACGCTCTGGACTCACCCACAGCATGCCTTCTGACCACTGCGCCAGCTCCCGCAATTCTTGCACTTTGGGATGGTCTGAGTCTACATCGTCAGGCAACGGCAAGCCGGATGGATCAAACATTTTTACTTCACAACCATACCAACGTAGCAACCGGCTAGACTCTTCAGCGGCCAATCTAGAAAACGAGCGCGCACGGACAGAACCGTATAGCACTAGTATTTTTGGCGGATGACGTGAGTCATTTGGCGCAACCAAAGAATCAATATCGATAGGCTGAAGATTATCTATATCAATATTGGGCAAATCGTCTAAGCTAAATTCTGGCGAAACAGTAGGATCAACGGCTAATGTTTGGTCAACCTCAGTGTTTGTCATGAGTAACAACCTCGCCGTCTTCTTTTGTAAAGCTACTTACTGGATTGGCTAGTAATTCAAACACACGCTCTGACGGACGGCATAGAGCAGCGCCTTTATCAGTCACTACGATAGGACGGTTGATTAAAATAGGATGCGCTATCATGGCATCGATAATTTGATCGTCAGACAACTCAGGATTATCCAGACCAAGCTCATCATTAATAGCTTCTTTGCTTCTTAATAGCTCTCTAGGCGAAATCTGCATTTGTGCCAATAGTTCAACTAAACGGTCGCGGGTTGGTGTATTTTTCAGATATTCCACCACTTCTGGCTCTTCACCTGATGCTTTAATAATGGCAAGCGTGTTACGAGAGGTTCCGCATTTAGGATTATGAAAGATTAATGGCTTCATAGTGTTTACACCTATTTTATGTATTTATTGAATTGATAATTGGTTTAATCATTATTTTGCTCAGCAAACTCATTTACTCTGCAGCCGCTTAGGCTATCCATGAGTGACGCACACAGTTCTGGATGTCCCGCACAGCAATCTTGCAACAGGAACTGAATGACGCTATCCATATGTGATAGCGAAGCACGATAGATAATCTGTCGGCTATGACGCTGTGAGACCACCCATCCTGCCCGTGCTAGCACCGATAAGTGGGCTGACATTGTGTTATGAGGGACAGAGAGCTGACGGGCTATTTCGCCCGCAGGTAGGCCTTCAGGCTCGTGGCTGACTAGCAGCTTAAAAGCCTTTAGACGAGTATCTTGAGAGAGCGCAGCAAAGCTTGCGATAGCATTAGTTATTTCCATATGTCCAATAATACAGACATATTAAAATAATTCAATGTTTTTTGAACAATTCTGTCGCTTATTTTAAGTGTCAAAACTTAGTAAAAATGCGACGATAAATATATTTTCTAAGTAGTTGATGCTAATAACTACCAACATGCGATTAATTGCTACGTATGCTCAAGTAGGTATACTACATGTTCGCGTGAAGACAATGCTTAACCACTTTGAGTCTGACTTTCTCTGATGGTTTGAGGCTACCATTTACCCAAAAATCGTTATCTAGTTTATCCATATGCTTTTCAGCTCCTCCCCAGCGTGTTTCCTTAGAAACAAAATCCTTTAACTCAATTAACGTATAGCCCTGCTTTTTCTCCTCGCTGAGTAACACCTTAGGAATCCAACCATTAATTTTTATTGAATGATCTAACTTAAAATTAATACTAAGATTTAACCAATATTGAGTTTCCTCGCCCTCATCTGTTAAATAACTCAATGTAAAATTATTTTTATACCAAAAATAAAATTATCCGTGGATTTTAAGAAATACCAAGTTAAATCCAACAATTCTTGACAACGTTCAATATTGGGCGGTAGAGCATCATTATGTTCAATGTTATTTCTAATAATCATCATTTGTTTTAACATATAAGGTCGAACTAAGCCTAAAGACTCTAAGTATTCTAGATATCCTTTTGGTGAATCAGATAAAGCAATTTTTTTGAGCGAATATACGTGTTCTACAAACTTTAGTCTTTGATTGAGACAACGCTTTAAGTTAGAAACAACATCTACTCGATTAAACTCATTTGCATTCCTTGTCAAAATTAAGTCAGCATGATTCCAAAGATCGTACGCTCTCAGACGATCTGCTTCGTTCGTATAACTATAGCTCTCTATTGTTGCAGGCCAATCTAATACTGAATTGCATAACCAAATATATTCTTTCTTCATATTTTATTACTCAATTTTTCTAACTGATTGACATCATTATATAGAAACTTAGAGCAGACCAACCTTAAAAAACAATCTTTGTAAAGTTGCCTCACCTAGCCTTTCAATTAAATGCGTAAAGATAAAAAAACCAAAAAATCTAATGGTAAAAATGAGCATTTCTTCACCTTTTCAACCTAAAAATCTCTACGTTTAGCCTTATGTAAATAACAAGTTTAATATATGTTATTGTATATTGATGACACTTAGAAGTTCATGCTAGATTTAATACGAGTTTATGCAACAGTAAAACTAGATTTGGCTGGTAGCTCTCGCTCTGTACTGCCCATAAATCTGATTAAAATAACTATTATGATTAAAACAATAATAAGGAAATGACCATGCTATTAGAAAAAATCAAGACACCTGGACTTTCGCACTTATCCTACTTGGTAGGCTCTGGCGGTCAAGCAGCGGTAATTGACCCACGTCGTGACTGCGCGATATATGTAGAAAAGGCGCGCGCAGCAGGGCTTGAAATCACTCATATTTTTGAGACACATCGTAATGAGGATTTGGTTTCTGGCGCACCTATCTTGGCTGCAATGACAGGAGCAACAGTTTTGCATGGACCCAATCCAGAACAACCTGTTGTCTACGCTGAGACAGTACGTAATGGTGATTGCTTTTCAATTGGCCAATTAGAAATCCGTGTCTTAGAAACGCCTGGTCATACCGATGATCACCTGGCTTATGCGCTGTTTGACACGGCGTATCCAGATAAGGCGGTTGGCGTTTTTACTGGCGATGCGCTCTTTGTAGGTGATGTCGGTCGTACTGACTTCTATCCTGAGCGTCGCAGAGAAGTTGCAGGTTTACTTTATGATTCGTTACAAGACATTCTAGCGCTCGGTGATCAGGCGCTTATTTATCCAGCTCATGGTGCACGGTCAGTCTGTGGTTCAGGTATGGCGGAGCGTGAGTTTTCTACCGTTGGTCATGAAAGGATGAACAATCCACGCTTACAGATTAACGATCGTGAGGCTTTCATTGATTTCAAGACTAGCGAAAACCATTATCAGCCGCCTTATTTCAGATTGATGGAGCGCCTTAATATGGAAGGTGGTGAAGCGCCTCCAGTGGTTATGCGTCCGCGTAACCTTTCGCTTAAACAGCTGCATGACTGTGATGCTGATCATCTCATCGATATTCGTGAACCAATGGCGTATGCGTCAGGACACCTGCCCGGTTCTATGAGCTTACCTGTCAACATGCTACCTGCGTTTGCCGGATGGTTTATTGAAGAAGGACAAAGCTTGGCACTGATTGCCTCTGATGAAGATCAACTGGCGACTGCGATGGAGCATCTGGTACGTATTGCTTTTGATAATATTGTCGGTGGCTATGTGGGTGTCGTCCCTGCCGCTGCCAAAGGGGAACAGATGCAGCAAACCCCTATGATCGATACAACTGAGGTAGAGAGTCGCCTTAATAGTGCTCAAAATTGGACATTGCTCGATGTACGCGATATCGATGAGAGGAATACCAATGCGATCGAAGGGTCACAGCATATCTATGTTGGTCACCTGAATGAGCGTTGGCATGAGCTTGACCAAAGTCGTCACTATACCTTGATGTGTGCCAGTGGTGCTCGGGCAACAATAGCAGCAGGATGGCTTGCTAGTCGAGGTTTTGAGCACATTGATATCTATTTAGGGTCAATGGGTGCATGGCAAGCAACGCATGACTAACCCTTTATTCGTAGATAAAATTTGCAATGAGCTAAAACGCGTCTCAAGTTTTAAACAATGAGTTTTAAGCAAAGACATTTTAAAGTGCTATAACTAGGATAAATACAACGACCCTTCTTTTACTCAGTATAAGACTGATATAAAAGAAGGGTCGTCGTTTTAGCTGACCTTTAAGCGATATGACTTAAGTAAATGTAAGTCATAGTTCTAGATCCTGACTCTTACTGTCTTTCCTTACCTGACTTATCACTCATAAAACATAGATACATAAAAAATAGACACAAAAAAACCTCAAACAACCTAATGCTTGAGGCGAAACTTGCTTAAACTTAACCGTTTAAATTCGTTTTGAATATGGCGCAGCGGACGGGACTCGAACCCGCGACCCCCGGCGTGACAGGCCGGTATTCTAACCAACTGAACTACCGCTGCTTAGGTCTCTTAGCTTGTTTAGCCACTTGCTAAGAAGTGGTGGGTGATGACGGATTCGAACCGCCGACATTCTGCGTGTAAGGCAGACGCTCTACCAACTGAGCTAATCACCCTTCGAACAATTGCTAGGCAATTTATTCAACATCAACTGAGCTCTTAAGTTTGTCACTAAGCTCCGTTGCTGTGGGTGTGTATTATATAGATTTACTGTTGGGTGTCAAACAGTATTTACCACTTTTTGGATATTTTTTCGATTTTTATTAGAATATCTAGCAAGCATTTGTTTTTATTGGCTTTATATTTTCATACAAACCCAATGTTTTTTAGGTTTAATGCTTATTTGTTAGCCAGTGCTTGCTCGATGTCGTTTTTAATGGCTTCTGGCTTAGTCGTTGGTGCATAGCGGTCAATCACCTGACCTTTACTATCGACTAGGAACTTGGTGAAATTCCACTTGATACCATCTGTCAGCACACCACCTTTTTGTTCCTTAAGCCATTCATAGATAGGATGAGCATCTGCGCCATTGACATCAGTCTTTGCCATCATCGGAAAGCTAACACCATAATTCTTTTGGCAAAACGCGCCAATCTCATCGTTGCTACCTGGGTCTTGGCTACCAAATTGGTTACAAGGAAAACCGACAACTACCAGTCCTTGATCCTTATACTGTTGATATAGTGATTCCAAGCCTTCGAACTGCGGCGTAAATCCACATTTGCTTGCGGTATTGACGATTAATAATACTTTATCTTGGTAATCTGAAAACGCTTGCGAGCTACCATCCATGCGCTCAGCCGTAAAATCATAAATTGTACTCATCATTTATCCTTAAATTGAGGTTTTTGTTGTTCTGGGTGTCTATACACTACTTCTTTTTCTATCATACATATAATAAAACTATTGAAAAGGAAGCACCGTGCACTTCCCTTTCACGTTTCTGATACTACTTAGACTACTTACTTCTCAGACTTATCTAAATCGATAGATACTGAGTTGATGCAATAGCGCATGCCTGTTGTCTCAGTAGGGCCATCAGGGAATACATGACCCAAATGTGCGCCGCAGTTGCTGCAAGTGACTTCGGTGCGAGTCATGCCTAGCGAGTTATCGACGTGCTCTTCAATCGCGCTGTTATCGATACCTTGATCAAAACTTGGCCAGCCACAGCTCGCATCAAACTTATTGCTTGAGTCAAATAAGCTTGCACCGCAGCCCTTACAGCGGTAAACGCCATCATCGGTTGCATCATTGTATACACCTGTAAATGGACGCTCAGTGCCCTTCTCACGCATAATATGATACTCATCAGCGGTTAAACGCTCTTTCCAGTCAGCTTCAGTCAACTGGCTGATTTCTTCTTTGCTTAGTTGATTGTCTTGCATAATTTATCCTTATTCGAGTATTTATTATCTAATCTCGGTAACTATTTTATCGCCATATGATTATGAGAACGACGTGCTCTATCTGTTGGTTATCAGCACACTATTCAAGGCATATATAAGAAAAGCACTCTTTATATTGGGAGATAGACAGCATGATTGAAGAGATTGACTGAGTTAAATATACCAAATTAATTTTAGATAATGATGGGTAAAGATGTAATTTTGATACCTATACATTTTATAGTCTACTTAAGAGATTTAGAGCCATACAAATATAAGCCAAGTATTAATTGCAAGATATACTTGCAAACACTGATAGAACTGATTGTAAAATCATTTGCAAATTAACTATCAATGCAATAATATCTTGCATTAGTGCTTAACTAAAATGTTTAATATATCTCTACTCTGAATAATTACTGATTAACAAAGGCTCATATAACAATGTCTGACGACAATGGCAAAGGTACGCAAGCGGAACGACTGGTACAGTTGCGCCGTGACAAAGGATTTACTGCTGAGCAGCTAGCGCAAGCCATGACAGCCGCTGGTGCAAAAGTGAGCCGTGGTGCTATCTCAAACTGGGAGCGCGGTACCAATGGCATTGTCTCATCCAAGCTGCCTACACTTGCGCGTATTTTGGGCTGTAGTGAAGGATATCTGTTGCGCGGCGACCTCAACAATGAAGCTATTGATGCAGACGAGTCGACATCATCTGTAGAGCGCAGTGAACATCAAAAGATAGATACGATTTCCCACACCCAGTCAGATATTAAAATAACTGATGCTCAATCGACGACACCTTATTCCGCTAGTAAAAAATCAAAAACCAATTCGACAACCAACCCGAAAAACGGTCATGCTATGAACACCATAAAAAAATCTGATAAATTACAAAACGTTTGCTATGACATTCGTGGTCCTCTATTGCAGACTGCGAATAAGATGGAAGCAGAAGGCAAACGCATATTAAAACTAAACGTAGGCAATCCAGCACCTTTTGGTTTAGAAGCCCCGCATGAGATTTTGCGTGATGTCGCTATGAACTTATCTGAGGCAACTGGCTATTCAGACTCGCAAGGGATTTTCTCAGCGCGTAAAGCCATTTTGCAATATTATCAATCAAAGGGATTGCTGTCGGCCGTTGACGTACGTGACGTATATTTGGGCAATGGGGTTTCTGAGCTTATTGTCATGACCATGCAGGCGTTGATGAATGACGGTGATGAAGTCCTAATTCCAATGCCAGACTACCCGCTTTGGACTGCTGCTGCTAATCTCGCTGGCGGTACTGCGGTGCACTATCGCTGCAATGAAGAAGACAACTGGCACCCTGATATTGAAGATATTAAGTCTAAAATTACGAGCAAAACGAAAGGTATCGTGGTTATTAACCCGAATAACCCAACAGGTTCACTTTATAGTGATGAGCTATTAAAGCAAATCATCGAAGTTGCTAAAGAGCATGATTTAATCATCATGGCTGATGAGATTTACGACCGTATTCTCTATGACGATAATGTACATACGCCGATGAGCACCTTAACTGACGACGTGCTAGTACTCTCTTACAATGGCTTGTCGAAGTCACATCGTATTGCAGGTTTTCGCTCAGGTTGGATGATGGTATCAGGCCGCAAACAGCACGCAGCTGACTTTATTGAAGGCTTAGATATGCTAGCATCCATGCGCCTTTGTTCTAACGTGCAGGGACAGTATGCCATTCAAACAGCGATGGGTGGGCATCAGAGCATGCAAGATCTGACTTCTGAAAAGGTCGCCTATATAAACAACGTGAGATGGCAGTCTCACGTCTTAATGCTATCAAGGGTATTTCTTGTACCATGCCTCAAGGCGCGTTTTACTGTTTTCCGAAAATGGATCCAGAGGTTTACCCTATCACCGATGATATGGATTTTATGATGGACTTGCTCGTTGAAGAAAACGTATTGATGGTTCAAGGTACTGGGTTTAACTGGGACAGACCCGACCATTTCCGTCTGGTGTTCTTGCCTAACTTGCTTGACCTAGAAAATGCGATGGATAGATTGGACAGATTTTTTGCCAAAAAACGTAAGCAGTTTGGTACCGAGTAAATCGTCATACATCATTAAAAAAACGCTTATCGGCACGATGCTGATAAGCGTTTTTTATTGCGTTGAACCTAGTGATTCAAACTCAATTATAATAATTCACTGATAAAGACAGCATATTAAAAAATATTGCTCAATACGAGATAACTGATAGCTGACATAGTAGCCGCTGCAGGCAGCGTCACAATCCAAGCCAAACCAATCGGCTTCATAAGCTTCCAGTTAGTATCTCTGTTGACGATACCGATACCCAGTACCGCGCCTACTAGCGTATGAGTACTTGATACAGGCAGACCCATAGTCGATGCGCCCATCACAACTGCAGCAGCAGCTAACTCAGCTGAGAAGCCTGAAGCTGGATGCATTTTCGCTAGATTGGTACCAACGGTTTGAATCACTTCTTTACCAATGAACCAAAGACCAACGATTAGTGCCACACCAAAAGTCAGCATGACAGCAGGTGGCACCGCAGCTTCAGTAGCGATACTATTAGTACGAATCACATCCATAATGGCGGCAAAAGGACCAACCGCGTTGGCAATATCGTTTGAACCATGACTAAAGGCAAAAGCTGACGCGGTAAAGACCTGCATCCAGCTAAACATAATGAACGTCGCTTTGGTCAAATCTTCTTTGTGCTTACCGCGAATACTCTTGGTATAGATATAGGTCGCTAACCATACTAGCGCCGCTATCATACCCATAATCAAGAAGCCCTGCAGTGTGGTCAGGCCGCTATTAACATTTTTCAGACCTTTAAAGACGACTAGAGAAGTCATCACCGCACCACCTGCGGCAGCAATGATAGGTACCCATTGCTTAAGTGCTTTTAGAGTATCAAGGCTACTACGCTCATTTTCAATATCATAAAGCTTTTTGTAGTAATCAGTTTCTAGGTCTTCAACAATACAATCGTCATCTTTATAGATTTCCTGATCACGTAACATCGCTGACGTATAGGCCAATTGTTCAGACTCTGTCAAACCATCCAAAAACTCTTTATGGTTTTGCTTTAAGACTTTTTATTGCCTTTTAGCGTCGCAATATGAGCTTCGGTTTTATCATTATATTCAATGATGTTTTTCTTGATTTGTCCATATAAAAGATAAGACAACACGCCACCTAGTAGCGGCGACAGTACCCAAGAAATAGCGATGGTCCCAACTGTTCCCCAATCTACCGTTGATAGCGCCATGTCCGTACCACCTAACGTGATACCTAAAACAATGGAACTACCAATCACACCACCAATAATGGAGTGAGTGGTCGAAACAAGCAGACCTTTTTTGGTCGCAAATAACAGCCAAAATGCTGCTGCAACCAATGCGGAGAGCATGACATAAATGAACTGATTGGGCGTCACTGATAGACCATCTAGATCGACGATGCCGCTTCGAATCGTATCAGTCACCTCCCCGCCTGCAAGAACTGCCCCCGATACTTCAAATATCGCGGCAATACCCAATGCTTGCGGGATAGTCAACGTCCCTGCACCCACCGAAGTACCAAATGAGTTGGCGACATCGTTACCACCGATATTGAATGCCATAAAGACACCAAAAGCGGTCGCCACAATGAATAGCGTCGTTTGTTGACGCATGGTGTAATCTAAACCCCACCACAAAAAGTAGGAAGTCATCGCAATCAGTAAAATGGCAAAAAATAGATTGATTCTCATAGAGCCAACTGGCTTGACTGACTCTGTAGAACTGCTGCTAATACCCATACGTTAGTACGTCCTGCGTAAGCTGATTAAAATTATATGAGGTTGATAATATTGCGCTGCTACTCACAGTACTTGTTACGGCATCTAACGAAGTAGCATATATAAAATATACAACATGCGATTAGAAGGTCTTAAACCGACTAGAGCGAAAGTGAATAATACATCCTTCAACATGTCACAAAGCCGCAAGTGATATTGCTAAATCGTCTGATTACAGCATCTTGCGGCTTATATATTTCATAGCGATATTTGTGGTACTACTAACAGCTATTGTAACAATTTTTGTCGTAATTATTAAGTTATCTATACTAAATAACCAAAACACGTTGTTTGCTAAATTAAAATTATTATTTAGCAGAAGCTGTTTTGCGCTCTATTATATTAAATATGAGCACATAATGCATGATGATATTGCGAGATTTGTAAATGCGAGTGTATACGGACAAGACCACACTCTGTAAAGACAGGATGGCTCGAATATGTTTCGAGCCATCCTACTTAGGAAATACTTGAAAAATACAATTATATAAATCTATGACAGTCCTTAAACTTCAGGCATCTTTAACAACTACTTGCTTTTGGTGATTGCCGACAACTGCTCTATAGCATGATCTAACACATCTAAACGCGCCTGACGCTTTTCGTTGGTCGCAACAACACACCATGGTGCTGTCGTTGTATCTGTACGTGCCAGCATATCTGCTGCAGATTGCACGTAGTCTGACCATTTATCACGGTTACGCCAGTCATCATCTGTCAGTTTAAATTGCTTATGCGGTGTTTCTTGACGATCTTCAAACCGTTTAAGCTGCTCTTTTTATCAATCGCTAACCAATATTTGATAACCAACGTTCCTGCTGCTGCCAAGTCTGCCTCAAAACGATTAATTTCATCGTATGCTCGTTGCCATTCATCAGTAGACGCAAATCCTTCAATACGCTCAACCAGCACACGCCCATACCACGTACGATCAAAAATGGCGATACGGCTAATACGATTCGTTTGCTCGTCAGGCAATCTTGTCCAGAATCGCCACAAGTAAGGATGCTGGGTCTCATACAACATTGGCGCGCCAATATTATAAATTTGATACTCGCGGGGATCTAGCGGTGCGACCAACCTTTTGATTGCACCGCCCTTGCCAGCAGCGTCCATTCCTTCAAAGGCAAATACAACATGCCGACCTTGGCGTGCACGTAGCAACTCAGCAAGCCGCCCTTGTTTCTCTGCCAATGCCTCACGATAGTCGGACTTACTGATTTTTTTGTCTTTAATAGACGTCAGCTGCTTAGGTATCGGTACAGGCTCAAACTGTTTTTGTTTAGTATCTGAGCTAAGTTTTAGTGTCTCGGACTGGGGAGCGTTTGCTGATATTTCATTATCATTGTCATCGCTATCTGTCTGACTACTCGCCAGCGCGGTTTGCATAGCATGTAGCACCAAGTGACAAAAGTTATCAGCGGCCTCTAACTTATCGTCACCATCAATGATGACCCAATCATCCTGTTGACGCAGCAAGGTCGCAGCCACCTCATTAAACTTTTCGATGACTTGCTTATTGTTCCAGTCAATTTGATACAAAAACTGCGGATCTGCTTCATCATCCTTTAAGCGACTGTGCAACGTTTCGATATCAACATGAAACCAGCATTTTAATAATTTGGTTTGATTGGCAATAAGATCCTTTTCAAATGCTTTTAGCGTGTCCAACTGCTGCTGTAGATAGTCTTGCCACTGAGCGATAGGAAGCGAATTTTTACCTTTTTGACCTTTATCATTTGATAATGCTTCAAGGTTCTCACTATCTGATGTCGCTAGTCGCATGACATTGTATAATAAATCAGCATACCAGTTGCCGAAATACACCATGACATCGCCATGGCGTGGCATGGCGCTAGTATGCGCTTGCCAAATGGGTTGATAGTTCAATGGCGAATGACCAATAGTTGCCTCAACTTTAAGCAGCCTTGGATCCACCCATTGCCTCAACTGTTTAACGGCGGTACCTTTACCCGCTTGCTCCATTCCATTAACTAGCACCAATAGACCTGTTGGCTTATTGAGGGTCGGCGGCGTTTGCTGGCGAGTGGCTTTTAAAGCATACTGAGCTGTTACCAATGCTAATCTAAGCGAATCCTCGTCCAGTGAAAACTGACTCAAAGGATTGGGCTTTAGACGCTGCTCCACAACTTGCTCACTAAATTGTGTACTTACCGCTTGTGGTGCTATTGGTTCAGTAGTATCATTTTTTTTAGACATGATTACACTCGCTATTATTGTTATTGGGCTGCTTTACTAATGAATGACTTATGGGATAGCTATTAATAGGACAACTCTTAATATCTCTGACTCATCGCTCATATTTATCTCATTTAATCATAGCACTGCACCAATCGAGTAAATAATATTGCTGTGTAACAGATTGGTATTTGTATTCTTAATTATTTTCTTTTAAGGTGAACACAATTTTAGGTATAGGATAAAACAGTTGTTGAAAACCTTATAACCCTAAACCACTATATTTAAAACAACCATACTTAAATTTGATCACCCTATTTACTTCTACAGGATTTACAGCCATGACCGCTTTAGCTGATTTACAACAGCATTTGACACGTTTTTGGGCGATGCCTCATCACCAAAATGATGTTTTGAGAGCCAAGCTCAACGAAGTACAAATATGGCAACAAGTACGTATCCGTCACACCCATCGTGCACTATTTGAACAACCCAAAAACCAGCTAATGGCAGATTATTTTTTAACGAAGCTATATGGTGGTGATGAGTTCGAGATACTAGCAAAACAATTGGTCCGTATCCTGCCAAAAGCCAAAAACTAGAACGTCTTGCCAAAGAGTCTGCATTAGAGGCTGGTAGCATGGGCATCCAAGCGGCTATTTTTGCTATTGAGCTAGATCTGCATTTAGCCCAGTGGCTACTCGATCAAAACTTACCAGTGAACGCAGACAATATGCTAGCCGCCTACCGTACTGTCGATGAAGGAGACGAGCGTAGAGTTCAGATTGCTAATCTAAAAGACGTCTGCTATCGCACGGACAAACATCTAAATTCGTTTATGCTCAAAAAAGCCTTTGCATTGGCAAAAGGTGCTGCTTATCGCAGCAATTACCAGCCACTTTATGATTTCATCGACGCAGGCTTCAAAGCTATGAAACCTTTAAGTAGCGTAAGCAGTTTTATTGAACCATTTTGTGAACGTGAACTGCTAATTGTTGATGAGGTACATAATGGCGATAAGCCAGTAGGGTTTGGTGTATCATAGAATTAATACGCTAAATAGCTAATTAATTCTTGGCATATCTCAAGCTGTATATAGCCTAATAAAAACAAACCTTAGGATAATGTAATGACCGACACTTCCAGTAATAACAACGCTCATTTGCAAGACAAGCTGGTAAAAGACAGTATTGCTCATAATCAGCAGATTAGTGCGCAGATATTACGCAATCAAACAACCAATGTCGTGCCGAGCAAAAATAATAGCGTTGCTAGTGATGACAATAGCGACTTTACTAAAGTTCAAGACCTACCAACTGGGACGCCGCAAGGCCAACAAACTACTATGCCAAACAACGACAAAACGACTCGCACAAACACTTCAGAGCAAACCATAAAACAAACCCTGTTCAATCAGCGTGATGACATCAATAATCCGCACACGCCTGAAACAGACGGCAACGAGCAGACGCATTTCGGCTATAAGACAGTCAATAAAGCAGAAAAACAAGCACGTGTGGCTGACGTATTTACCTCTGTTGCCAAAAAATACGACATCATGAATGACTTGATGTCATTCGGTATTCATCGTCTGTGGAAGCGCTATGCGATTAGTCTATCAGGCGTGCGTGCTGGTCAGCATGTCCTTGATATCGCTGGTGGTACAGGTGATTTAGCCAAAGTATTTAGCCGTGAAGTTGGTAGAAATGGCCACGTGGTACTATCTGATATCAATGCTGCGATGTTAGAAGTGGGCCGTGAGCGCCTAATCAATGCAGGCTGTAATAACGTCGATTTTGTATTAGCTAACGCTGAAACGTTAGCCCCTTTTGATGACGAAAGCTTTGATTTGGTCACTATTAGCTTTGGTTTGCGTAACGTTACTGACAAAGATGCCGCGCTAAAGTCTATGTATCGCGTCCTAAAGCCAGGTGGTCGTCTATTGATTCTGGAATTCTCCAAGCCAGTATTTGAGCCACTATCTAAAGCCTATGATTTGTATTCATTTACCGCACTGCCAGTGATGGGTAAGCTGATTGCTAATGATGCTGAAAGTTATCAATACTTAGCTGAGTCAATTCGTATGCATCCTGATCAGCAGACACTCAAGCAGATGATGCAACAGGCTGGTTTTGAAAACTGTGATTATCATAACTTGACTGCTGGTATCGTGGCTGTCCATCGCGGCTTCAAAGCGTAACGATAGAGTAAGATTGGCAAGACTATTACGTTTAATAGACCCTATTGAACTTAACACGAACATACTATGCGCTGATGCAGCTAATGCAAAGGCGCTCACTTACCGATGCGAGAGCCTTATGCTGACTGTCCTTCTATTAGCTGGAGCCGAAAAGCTAATTAACATTGCCATTGCCAGTGATGAGATTACCAAGGCAGGTTTAACGCCGCTTGCAGGTAAAGTGTTACGTCTTAATATGAGACTGCCTGAGATTCATTTAGACATCTTGTTCACTCATGAGCGTTTGCGCTTTGAGCCGGTCACGACGGAAAGTATATTTGAGCCAAGTGGTCAGATGAATGAGCGCCAAAAAGCTAGCATGGAGCGCGCACGTTTTGGTCATAGTCGTCCAGATTGTACCATTACTGTAGATAATGCTGCTCAATTGCTCAATCTGATGCGCGGCGCGGAAGGCAACTTGCCAATCGCTGGCGATTACAAGGTGCTAATGCAGCTCAAACAACTGGTTGCAGGGTTTGATCCTGACGTGGCTGGACAGCTTGAACCATTTATTGGTAAACCAATGGCTAGCCAGTTACATCTCCTTATCTCTCAGCTTAAAGGTAGCTGGCGTCATAGTGCCAAACGTGCTTTTGATGACGTTAGTGATTGGGCCAATGAAGTGGCTGGCAATAGCACACCTGACCCTATCGAGGTGGCTGAAGTAAATGATCTAAAACAGCAACTGTTAAAATTACGTGCTGACGTCGAACGAGAAGAAGCCAAACTTGCTGCTATCAAAGAAGAGCAAGCGCAGTTTCTTAACAACTCGTTTCATCAATAGCCGACTGCATCAATCATAAATGAACGCTATTACCGATAGTACTATTTACGATTAAGCACAGCGCTTACCCCATTTTCGTCTTTGTTTAGAGTACCTAACCTCATGCTATTATCGCACCGCGCTCGTCTACTTGAGCTTTGGCGTATCGCCGCAATGTATCGCCTTGATACCCATTTTTCTATTGAAGAAGCACCGCAGCTGCAACCTTTGGCGCGATTAATTCGCATTCATCCAGCAGCATGGGGCAAAAAGCACCAACCAAATGCGATTAAGTATGCGCTTGAGGACATGGGTACGCTGTTTTTGAAACTTGGCCAGTTACTCTCAACGCGTCGCGACTTGGTACCACCTGAGATTATCGCTCAATTGATTCAATTGCAAGACAAAGTTAAGCCTTTTGACGCTGATATTGCTGTCGCTCAAATTCAGCATCCTAAACATGGTCTTGGCCAGTCTATTGAAACCTTGTTTGCTCGATTCGATATCAAACCGTTAGCGGCTGCTTCTATCGCCCAAGTTCATACTGCTGCCCTACATGATGGGCGTGAAGTTGTGGTAAAAGTGGTTCGCCCCGATATTCGCACTGTGATTGTTTCTGACTTTGAGCTACTGCGAGAATTGGCAAGCTGGGCATCTGCACGAATTGAAGCGGCACGTGCCATTCATATCATCGATATTGTCGAAGACTATCGGCAAGTCATGCTCAATGAGCTTGATTTGACGCTTGAGGCTGATAATACTACTCAGATGCGCAACAACTTCTTGGGTTCAGCACTGATGTATGTGCCTGAAGTTTACGACGCTGCCAAAAACGTGATGGTCATGGAGCGTATCCAAGGTGTCCCTATCTCACAAGTTGAGATGTTTGATCAGTTAGGTTACGACCGTGCAGCGCTTGCAGAAAAAGGCCTAACGATATTTTTCACCCAAGTCTTCCGTGATAACTTTTTTCATGCTGATATGCATCCAGGCAATGTGTTCGTAGAGACACCACCTGTGCAAACCTTACATGCAGGTATGGCAGCAGTTGATTTAGGTCATGAACCACGTTATATCGGGCTTGATTGCGCCATCATGGGCACTTTATCAAAAGATGATCAGCTCATCGTGGCGCGGATGTTACTTGCCGTAATGAACAATAACTTCACCGCCGTAGTTGATATTGTTAGCCGTGCAGGTTGGATACCACCAAACGCTGATAAGCATGCCCTGATGCGTGATATGAAACGTACCGTCGGCCCTATGCTACAAAAATCAATCGATGATATCGACTTCGCTGGCGTACTGATGCAGATTTTGGACATTGCGCGTAGACATCATATGAGTATCCCGCCGCAGCTGATGCTTTTGCTAAAAACCTTGGTCCATGTGGAAGGACTCGGTCGTGATTTATATCCTGATCTAGACATTTGGTCACTTGCCAAGCCAATTCTAAGCAGTTGGATTAAAGAGCAATTAGATCCTATGCGTAATCTACAACAGCTGCGCCAACAACTTCCTGAAATACTCCTGTCTACTACTGATATTCCTAAACTATTAGATCAAGGACTACAAAGCCTTGCCTCACAGGGCTCTCGCCAGGACAGTCAACTACGCGAGATACAACAGATTCGCGCTGACATGCTAAACGACCGTCGTCGTGATTGGTTGGCACTCGCAGGGTTTGCTATTTTTATCGCTATCGCTACGCAAGTCATCGGCTGGCTATCACCTATATTTTATATACTGGCTGTTCTAGTGGTTGTTTGGCGAATTTTAGCTTAGAAATCAGATTTATTTTTATTCAATCAGTTCAGAAAATTTTCATAATTTCAGATTTAAACAAAAAAATGCGCCTACTTCTCATTAAAAGTAGACGCATTTTTTATTGAATACTGATTACTATAACATCTGATCTATTGCCATCTGTGTCAGTACGCGGCCACGAGCAGTTCGCAGCACATAACCTTGTTGAATCAGATACGGCTCAATCACATCTTCAAGCGTACCACGGTCTTCAGCCATCGCTGCTGCCACTGCTTCAACACCCGCAGGACCACCGTCAAAGCGCTCGTGCAATATTTCGATATAACGTCTGTCTAGATGATCAAGACCGCGTCTATCCACTGCCAGCATATCTAGCGCACTACCTGCAATCGCGCCGTTAATACTACCGTCGCCTCTTACCTCAGCATAGTCACGCACACGGCGTAATAGGCGGTTAGCAATCCTTGGTGTACCACGTGCACGGCGCGCAATCTCTACAGCCCCGTCTTCACTCATTGGTACACGCATTAGACGTGCTGCGCGACTGACAATCGTCGTTAGATCAGCAATATTGTAAAACTCAAGGCGCTGTACAATCCCAAAACGGTCACGTAGTGGTGAGGTTAACAGTCCTGCTCTCGTCGTTGCTGCTACCAAGGTAAACGGTGGCAAATCAAGCTTAATAGAACGCGCAGCAGGCCCTTCACCAATCATAATATCTAATTGGAAATCTTCCATTGCTGGATAAAGGATCTCTTCAATAACCGAGCTTAGACGGTGAATTTCATCAATAAACAGCACATCACCTGCTTCTAAGTTGGTCAGCATGGCTGCCAAATCTCCTGGGCGCTCAAGCACAGGCCCTGAAGTAGAACGCAGATTACCACCCATCTCACGAGCGATGATATTGGCAAGGGTCGTCTTGCCCAGACCCGGTGGACCAAATATAAGTGTGTGATCTAGCGCTTCGTCACGGCCACGAGCAGCACCGATGAACACTTCCATCTGCTCACGTACCACCGGCTGACCAATATACTCAGCCAATAACGCCGGTCGGATATTGGCATCAGGAGCATCACTTGCACCTTCTAGCGGATTGATTAAACGATCTTGCGTCATAGAATTTATCATTATATTAAAAAGTTAGTTAACAAATAGCATAACCAAACGCTGCGCATAAGTCATGCAAAACCTCATTAAGCGAACACTAAAACGAAAATAAGCGACATTTAATGTCGCTTATTAATTTAATACACTATGTGGTTGTCATCGATAGACGGCTAGTTAATATGAATTAAAAGCCGGATAACTGCTGTAAAGTAGCTTTTAACAAGCTTTGAGTATCAGCAAAAGCATCTCCTTTACTCTTGGCAGCTTTAATCGCTAGCTGAGCTTCTTTTTCTTTGTAGCCCAAGCTAATCAACGCGCCTTCCACTTCAGCGATGATACTACCTTCGTGAGAAATCGTGGTTTCCTGAGGTGTCAATTCAAACGAGCCACTATCAACGTCGATATTCTTTAATTTGTCTTTTAGCTCAATTAATAAGCGTTGCGCCGTCTTTTTACCGATGCCTGGGATACGAGTCAACGCCGTCTCCGACTCTTGCTCGACGTGCATTTTTAGCTCAGCTGCTGACATTGCAGACAGCATAGCCAAGGCCATTTTTGCTCCAACACCATTAATTTTAATTAACTGGCGAAAAACATCGCGTTCTTTTCGATCGATAAAGCCGTATAGCAATTGGGCATCTTCGCGAACATGGAAATGTGTCCAAATGCTGGCTTGTTCATTAAGTTGCAACTGGCAAAATGAAGGCAATGGCAGTTCGATATCATAACCCACACCAGAGGTCGTCATGATACAAGCCGTCGGTGCCATCAAGTACTGCACCTGTCCGGTAATCAATCCAATCATTACTTATGACCTCTTATGTAGGATATTATAAAACCTGCTACTATCTTATGATTAATAACTACATTCTACAATACAGTCTTATTGGTAAAAATCCACCATACCTTCAAGACTGATTGGGCGAATTTTATGTGCTTGGCCTGCAGAGCCGAACGCTTCAAAACGATTGGTACAGATATCTGACATCGCTACCATAGATGCTTTGAAATATTTGCGTGGATCAAATTCACTTGGATTTTTGCAAGGAATTCACGGATAGCACCAGTTGATGCCAGACGTAAATCCGTATCGATATTTACTTTACGCACACCATGCTTGATCGCTTCAACGATTTGCTCAACTGGCACACCATAAGTTTCGCCGATATCACCGCCATTTTCATTAATAACTTTTAGCCATTCTTGTGGCACTGATGAAGAACCATGCATAACAAGATGAGTATTAGGAATACGGGCATGAATCTCTTTTACGCGCTCAATAGACAAGATATCGCCTGTCGGTGGACGTGTGAACTTATAGGCACCATGGCTAGTACCGATAGCAATCGCTAACGCATCGACATTGGTATCTTTTACAAACTGCTCAGCTTCATCAGCACTGGTCAAAAGCTGCTCATGATCCAATACGCCTTCAGCGCCAGAACCATCTTCTTCGCCAGCCATACCAGTTTCCAGACTACCTAGGCAACCGATTTCGCCTTCTACAGAGACGCCGCAAGCATGTGCCATCTTAACAACTTCGCGCGTGACGCTAGCATTGTAATCATAATCCATTGGCGTTTTGCCATCTTCACCAAGTGAGCCATCCATCATCACTGATGAAAAACCTAATTGGATTGAGCGTTGGCAGATAGCTGGCGACATACCGTGATCCTGATGCATCACTACTGGAATATGTGGCCATTCTTCGATAGCAGCGATAATCAAATGACGCAAAAATGCTGACCCTGCATAGTTACGTGCGCCTGCGCTGGCTTGGACAATAACAGGTGAATCACAAGCATCCGCAGCCATCATGATTGCACGCATTTGCTCTAAGTTATTGACGTTAAAGGCAGGAACACCATAGCTGTGTTCAGCGGCATGATCTAGAAGTTGACGTAAGGATATTAGGGCCATAAGACGCTCTCTGATTGGATTTTGAATAGTATTTTAAAAAACAGCTTGATAGCAATCATTTCACTGTATATTCGACCATACTGACCGTATATAGGCTAGTAAAATTCTGAATGATATTGGATATGATTACCACGCGGTGATTATAGCAAAAATTGTTCTGTCTTCGTAGCGGTTGACCGACTATTTGTCAGTCTATACCGTCTCTTGATGTCAGTTTAATTTTATAAAATGTAACAATGGCATACAACGCAAAAAGCCTTGGCAATCACCAAGGCTTTTCTAGTATTTTGAGGCTTATAAAGCAATGACTATTCTTAAAGGTTACATATCAATCGATAGCTTCCCAGTAAATCAGTCATTATAGTGCTTAGTTATCGCGTAGCTTCTTAGTACTGTTGCTCTGCATCAACTGCAACATCATTTGCGCCATCAGCGACAGCGTTAGCGCCATCAGCAACAGCTTCAGCAGTATTTTCAACCGCTGTGTTAGTGCTTTCAGCAATAGCATCGCCAGTGTTTTCTAGAGCGTCTGTCGCAGCTGCACCAGCAGTTTCAGCGCCTTCAGCGACTTCTGTACCAGCGTCTTGAGCAGCAGCTTCAGCTTCAGCAGCAGCAGCTTCTGTTTCAGCGGCAGCAGCATCAGCGTTTGCAGCAGCATCATCGCCAGCAGATTCAACAGCAGCTTCAGTGTTTTCTTCTGTTTGTTGGCTACATGCAGTGATTGCAAAGGTACCAGCAAGTACGCTAGCAAGTAATAAATGACGTTTTAACATAATAAACCTCTCGTAAATAATGCATGTCAAAATACATGGTCGCGCTATTTTATAGAGTGCGAATCAGACATGCAATAATAATTTTCAGTATATAAATAAATAATTACTGCTTAATAATAATCGATGGCTATTGCGCTTACTTATGCTAATAAAAACAAGCAAATCAACAGTCAAAATATTATTTTTACAGACTACCTTAGTTATTTAAAGTTAGTTGTACGTCTAATGTTACTAAGCTACAGAGTATCGTTAATTAGTTAGGCATCTATTTGCAGTGCAGCAACTGCCGGAAGTACTTTACCTTCTACAAACTCTAAAACGCACCGCCGCCCGTTGACATATAGCTCACGCCTTCAGCAACTTGATATTTATCGATGGCCGCTAACGTATCACCACCGCCCGCGATAGAGAAACCATCGCTGTCCCTTACAGCAGTAGCTAATATTTGTGTGCCTTGCCCGAAAGCATCGACTTCAAATACACCCACTGGACCATTCCACAAAATGGTTTTTGCATTAATAATGGCATCGGCAAGCTGCTTTGCGCTTTCTGGTGCGATGTCCAATATCATGTCATTGTCACCGATCGCATCAACTGATTTGATCGTTGCTGTAGCTTTTTGCAATGAGCCAGTAAAGTCAGCGAAATCGATGTCGTCTTTATCAGCGACTACGACGTATTCAGGCAGTAAGATTTCAGTTTTGGTCATAATGTCACGCGCAATATCGAGCAAATCTGCTTCATACAATGAGGCGCCAACACTATGACCTTGTGCCGCCAAGAAAGTATTGGCAATACCGCCACCAACGATAATTTGCGTGCAAACTTCAGCCAAGCTGTGTAGCACTTCTAATTTGGTTGATACTTTGACCCACCAACGATAGCAAGCATTGGCTGTGCCGGTGTTTCAAGCGCTAAGCTTAGAGCATCAAGTTCGGCGGCTAACAATGGCCCTGCACAAACGGTTTTGTCTGCTTGACGCATTGCTTGCGTAACACCTTCTGTTGATGCCTGTGCACGGTGCGCTGTACCAAAAGCATCCATCACAAACACATCGCACAAATCAGCATACTTTTTCGCTAGCGTGGCATCATTTTTCTTTTCACCGTCATTGAAGCGTACATTTTCTAATAGAACCACTTCACCCGATTTTACATTGGCACCTTGGGTAAGATAATCACTATTAAGACGTACAGGTGTCGATAGTTGCGAGCTTAATTTGTCCGTCAAATAGTCAGCAACCGGCGCTAATGAGTATACAGTTTCAGGATTGCCCTCTGTTGGGCGGCCTAAATGTGAGCAAACAATTACCGCAGCACCTTTTTCGAGCGCCATCTTGATGGTAGGAAGACTGGCTTGCAAGCGCGCATCGCTCGTGACCTTACCGTCCTTAATAGGCACATTTAAATCTTCTCGGATTAAGACCACTTTATCCGTTAAGTTCAACTCACTCATACGCAAAAATTCATCACCTGCTCCTATGTATCAATATATCTGTTAATTTGCGATTACTGTCGTTACTGATAGGACCATTATAGTCAGCTCTATATAAATCAGATTCAGTGCTAAGCTCGATCAATCTACTATTTTGTAGCACTCTCGCTCGCCTGTCTTACAACCACGCTATCTTATAGCCAAGCTATATAGTCATTATCAGCTTTATTACGTTTTAATGTTTTTTAACGCTTGGCTCTGACACTTATCAGACCACTCTGGTGAGTCGATCAAGTAAGCAGAATTCAGCGGCGGTGTATTCTACCAGTTTTCTACAACAGTCTCACAAGCAACCTGACACAAATTTCAGTACATTTTAAATATTGAGCCCCTATCTTCAGACCATTATTCGATGGCAACAACTGAAGTTGCTAGCTTTAAGCATAGTCAATAAACCGTAACATTTCGTGGTGGTACTCAGCAGTCAAGCTCTTTATGATAGAAACATTGACAATAAAAATAATCCATTAGGAGAAAATAATGAGCATTAACTTAGACACTGCCAAACAAAACCTATTAAAATTAAAAGATGAGTACGAATCTCGAATTGATAAGATCGAAGATCACATTCAAAATCCGCAAGATGATCTCAATGAACATTGGGAAGATCAGGCCATATCCTATCGTCAAAACGACATGCGTAAAAATTTGATGAGCGAGGCACGTCAAAGCTTAATCTATGTCGAAAATGCATTGAGTCGAATTGAAAATGGTACTTATGGCGAGTGCGAAGTCTGCGGTGAACAGATCGAAAAGCAACGCTTAGAAGCGCTACCCTATGCTACCTTATGTATGGAACATGCTGAGTAACGCTGTCATATTAATATTCTATTGTAAGACTATTGTTACTTTAAAGATTTTACAATAGGCGCGCTTCAAGTAGGTATTTTCCATTTAGAAAATGCCTGCTGCCATTGATGACAGCGCTGAGCTATATCTGCTACTGGTAGATCCATGATATCCCCGACTACTGCCACAAGCGCAATGGGCAAATCTACCAGCTCTGATACATTTTCTGCGGTTAACCCACCTATCACACAGATCGGTATGCCTTGCTGACACCCTTCCATAAGCTGCTGACGTGAAATGATATTAGCATTTGGCTTAGTCGTAGAAGTAAATACAGCACCCATCGCAGCATAACTTGCGCCGTCATTTTTTGCTTCTTTAATCAGCGCTACATCACCATGGCAGGTACGACCGATTATTTGATGCGATGACAAGGATTGCAGAGCATCACCGATACTGCCGTCTGTTTGACCAAGATGTACCCCAACGCCAAGCCTTTCGGCCAACTTCACGTCATCATTAATAACAACTGGCACGTTGTACGTTTTAGCTAACTCGACGATTTTTTGCGCCTCATCAAAAAGCTGCAAAGCTCCATCAGGTAGGCTAAGAACTTGCTTACGACGAATTTGTAATAGCGCAATTAACCCTGTCGATAAGGCTGCCTCTAGCTTTTGATACAACAGCTCGAACTCATCGTCGTTGGTCAACAAATATAGCTTAGGTATAACTGAGGAGAATGGTGAATGACTCATAGCGTGTATCCTTAATGCTTAAATTCAACACAATAAAAAAGCCGTTATATGATATAACAGCTTTTTTATACATTTAGAACAGCAAACTTACACTGTGCGACGTGTAGCCAAACTATTTAAGATATTTTTAGCATCGCCCCAACGTGTTGCTGAGCTGTTTGCTCCTAAGATAACGATAATCGCAGGACGATTATTGACCCGAGTTTCCATTACCACACAACGCCCGGCTTCATTGATAAAGCCTGTCTTAGAGATACCGATTGGATAGCTGCCGTCACGGACCAACGTGCTGGTATTACTGGCTTTATAGGTACGGTTACCACTTGAGTAATTTGAGACAAAAAAGTCATAGCTCTTAGTGGTAGAAAAACGACGAATCACATCATAGTTACCAGCGGCACGTACCATCTTAACCAAATCTTTTGACGAAGCTACGTTACGCTTATCAAGTCCAGTTGGATCGCCGAAAAACGCCGTATTCATACCCAAGTCTTGCGCTTTACGATTCATTGCACGCATAAAGGCATCATAGCCACCTGGGTAATTACGCGCTAGACTCTTCGCTGCTGGATTTTCAGACTTCATCAACGCCATTAATAGCATCTCAGCACGGTTTAAACGATCACCTGATTTCAAACGCGAGCTTGCACGCTTGGGACCAACGAAATCTTCTGGATCAAGCGTGATTTCTTCACGCATATCAAGGCCTGCATCCAATACAACCATAGCCGTCATAACTTTGGTAATACTGGCCATGGGACGCGCGATATCAGCATCTTTTTCGTAGATAGATTCGCCAGTTTCAGCATCGATCACCGCAACACTACGTGAATCCGTACTAATCGGAATCATATCGCTGCTACCGAATGCCCCGCGATAAGTTGTATTGTAGCGAGCACTATTGGTGTTATTACTACTAGCAAAACTATTAGTATTCGTGATGTTGGTAGTGCCGTAGCCATTATCGACTTTCTTAATAGCAGAGCCATTAGACTTGTACATAATGTTGCGAGCTTCAGACAAGCTATCAGCGCCGCCCCAACTCAGGCGTGCACTAGAGGCAGTGTCAGTGCTACCATTAATTGTAAGTGCGGCTTGTGCAACACTGCCCAAACTCAATGAAATCATAGCAGCGATCAATTGCTGTTTGGTTAATGGTAGTTGCTTCATTATGCCTCCTGCTGTCGCTATTACGCCAGTTACATATTGTCTGACGCCAAAAACGTACGTAGCGTTTATAGATGTGTTTGTAAGTACTCACATAGAGCTTTTGTATTTTTAGTGTATCATGGTTTACATTTAAGTTTAATCTATCAAACTGATTTAGTAGTTTTTTTGGCTTCATTCAAACTTTGCTACAACCAATTTATATTATAGAAACATCAATTCACACTGCAGCAATATAATTTAACTTCGAATGTTATGATTACTCGTATTTTGTTATATTGATCAGCGGTATTTTGAATATACAAAGATAACAATAATGGTTGAAATATATTCGTTTTTTATACTATTTGAACCTAATAAAGCGTTCATTCTGACAATCAATAAAGAGTATGGTTATGATTAAAGTATTAGTGGTAGATGATCATGATTTGGTACGGATGGGTATTAGCCGTATGTTGTCAGACAGCCCCGATATTGAAGTGGTAGGTGAAGCAGACAGCGGTGATATGGCTATCAAACAAGCCAAACAACTACATCCTGATGTGATTTTGCTAGACGTCAATATGCCGAATATTGGCGGGCTTGAAGCAACCAAACGTCTGATACAACTCGACATGGGTATCAAGATTTTGGCGGTCAGTAGTATGTCTGCACAGCCCTATCCCTCAATGCTGATCAAAGCAGGTGTCAATGGTTACATTACCAAAGGCACGCCGCTTGATGAAATGATACGTGCGGTCAAAAAGATTTATCAAGGAGGTCGTTACTTCAGTCAGGACGTCGCTGAACAGTTAGCAGATGTTCTATTATCTGATAACGCAAACTCACCTTTTGACTTATTGAGTGACAGAGAAAAACAAGTGGCCATGATGGTTGTTAATTGTCAAAGCCCTCAGCAAATAGCCGATCAATTGTTTGTTAGTGTCAAGACCATTAATACATATCGCTACCGTATTTATGAAAAAGTTGGGGTTGATAGTGATGTTAAATTAACTCATTTGGCCATTCGTCATGGTCTGATTCAACCATAAACCATTTTAGCGTTTATTCTATTACGGCCAGTTTATGAACCCTGCTACCAATCTTAGCTCTGCCATTACTCGTTATGTTCATCATGACGATACGCTTCCTCTGCCGCAGTTGCGTAAGTTAGGACTGATCTATAGCAGTTATCGTTTCGTTGTTAGCCTGTTTTCTATGCTCATGCTATACATCTCTGCTCGTACTGGTGATAGCGCTTCTTTACCGAGTTTTTTACAACAAACGACTCTAAGCTTTTATGTACTTCTAAGCCTGATACTGCTTGGGTTATTTTATGTTGTTAGAAAACATATGCGCCGCCAACTGGCATTCGGACTGGCCTTAGACGTTATTATATTAAGTCTGCTGCTCTATACGACAGGCAACCCTGATTTGCAGTTAACCATGCTATACATGGTGGTCGTCGCGGCTAGCTTTATGCTACTACACGGCTCACAAGCGTTGGTTATTACGTTACTTGCCATCATTCTCGTTATTTATCAGCAGTTTTTTTACGCTATTGCTAATAGCATGAGTCTAGCCAATCTAGGTGATGCGCTACTGATGTCGGCGAGCTTTTTAGCAGTGGGCGGTTTGAGTTGGTCTATCTCTCAACGATTGGTACAGCTTGAGAAAGTCGCGGCAAACCATGCTAAGGAAGTTGAGCGACTGAATGTGATTAATCAAGAGGTTATCACGCAGATGGTGAATGGTGTTATCGTTATCGATAAGCAACATATTGTCTTAGCAAATCTTGCCGCACATCAGTTGCTGAGCCTTTCTCTTGTCACGCCTGTCACACCACAGAATACCTTTGAAGATGTGAAAGAGACTCAAAACAAAGCACTTCTCTCTAATTTTGAGCAGCAACTCAATAAGCAGCATTCACAGTTGTTTAATGCCTGCTTATCGGTAGCATCTGGGCAGTCACGCGCTTTTACCTACGACGTGCCAGCTGTGGCAAATGCCTCAATATTTGGCAAATTACGTGTACAAATTATTCCACTAAAAGACGATAGTAAGCTTGTCATATTAGAAGATTTACGCCGTGAGCAAGCCAGTGCTCAACAACTGAAACTGGCTTCCTTAGGGCAATTGACTGCCAGTATTGCTCATGAAATCAGAAACCCATTAGCAGCGATATCGCAAGCCAGCCAGCTATTAATGGAAGATGTTGCAGAACAAATGGAAGATGACAGTGCATTAACAAATGAATCGAATGCTGCCATGACCGGCAACCATGAGCTTTATGAAATGATATTTTCACAGACAAAACGTGTAAACCGTATCATCGAAGATATTTTAAAGCTGTCTCGTCAGCAGACGGCTACCAGCAGGTGCTCGAATCTGGCTGAATGGATGCCATCGTTTTTGGAGAATTACTTTCAAGGACACGACATTTTTCTACGAATAAAAACCAAACCCATCATATCATTTGATACTCATCAGTTAGAGCAAATATTGATCAACTTAATCAACAATGGTCTGCGTTATAGCAGCTATGCTCATCCTCATGCTTATGTAGAAATCGACATTTACTGCGCAGACAACGATGTTATAATCGATGTGTTAGATAATGGGGATGGCGTTAGTACTGATAACTTACAACTTTTGTTCGATCCGTTTTTTACAACAGATAAAGCTGGTACAGGTCTGGGACTTTATTTATCACAAGCATTTTGTGAAGCCAATCAAGCACGTCTACTCTACATTCCTGAACATGAAAAAACATGCTTTCGATTAATTGTGCCTTCTATCAAATCTGATAATAAATTTTATACTATCGAAGAAAATCTTACCTAAATTCATCCTTTGAAAGCTATATTATTTCGAATTAGTTTTTGCAAAATATAATAATTGAAATGAGATTATAGTATCAAATATTTAAGTTCCAACTTTGTATGAAACTATACGCCTATTTAGACCCAGCTATTGACTTTATAGCTATTGAATACGATGAGATGATGTATGACAACAACCGCGCTAGTCGTCGATGATGAAGTAGACTTATGTCGATTAATGCAAATTACCTTGACTAAAATGGGTATTAAAAGTGATGTGGCTTATACATTGTCGCAAGCAAGAACGTTTTGGCAAGACAATGACTACGATTTCTGTCTGACGGACTTAAAACTGCCAGATGGCTCTGGACTGGAGCTGGTAAAAGAAATTAGCAATAGCTCTAATATTCCAATAGCAGTGATCACGGCTCATGGCAGCATGGATTTAGCTATTGAGGCATTAAAACTCGGTGCCTTTGATTTTGTCAATAAACCGTTAGAACTACCACGTTTGCGCCAACTGGTAGAGAATGCCATAAAAGTTATTCATCAAGATAACGAAGTACAGGCCACACCGGAATGCTCTCCTGAACAAAAAATGCTAGATAGTAGATTGATTGGTAATTCTGCTGTCATGCATCCCCTCAAAAATACTATTTTAAAGCTAGCACGCTCACAGGCACCTGTGTTTTTATCGGGCGCTTCTGGCACAGGTAAAGAAGTAGTCGCCAGATTGATCCATGATTTAAGTCCACGGCGTGATGGCAGCTTTGTACCAGTGAATCTGCGGTGCGATACCATCGGAGTTAATGGAGTCGGAGTTTTTTGGTCATAAAAAAGGCAGCTTTACAGGGGCTGTCGCTGATAAACAAGGGTTATTCCAGCAAGCCAATGGCGGCACGTTATTTTTAGATGAAGTGGCGGACTTACCTTTAGCCATGCAGGTTAAATTGTTACGTGCCATTCAAGAAAAAACAGTAAGGGCAATAGGTGATACAAAAGAAGTTCCAGTAGACATCCGCATTTTGTCTGCCACTCACAAAGACCTGAGCCAATTGGTACAAGATGGTGCATTTCGACAAGACTTATATTATCGCATCAATGTCATTGAGCTAAAGCTTCCAACGCTTAACACACGCCGTGATGATATCCCTGTGTTAGCAGACCACTTTTTGGCGATGATCGCCGATGACTGGCAATTAGAGTCGCCGCCGTCATTGACAATGGAAGCCTGCGAACGCTTACAACGCCACGATTTTGCAGGTAATGTCCGTGAACTACGCAACTTATTGGAGCGTGCAGTTACGTTAGCTGAAACTTCATATATAGACGTTAGTCATTTAGGTCTTCCTGACATTGAACCTGAGCTTATAAATACACAAGAGCAAAATCATAGCTCAGCTATCGATAGCTCTGAGCCACCTGCTCGTAACGTAGAAAGTCAAATAGACGTTCAATCTACAGCCCAATCAACAAAGGACGGTGAGCAAGTCATTCAATCTAGTCGCAATATGGCGACGCAGGTTGAGCAAAGAGTGACCAATTTACATCCCTATCGTACTAACACCAACCACTACCCTTCAATGGTGCAGCATTCGTCAGCTAGTAATAACAGTTCGTCAACCAACGTAGCAAATACTTATGACAAAGAGTCGCTCCTTGCTTCCACCGCCCAAAAAGAAACTTCTAAAGACATATCAGGTTTACAAGAATTGTTTGACGGTCAACTACCGCCTCAAGGATTAGAACATTATTTGCAGGAGCAGGAGAAGCAACTGATTATCACGGCACTCAAACAAACTGGCTGGAACAAAACCCAAGCAGCTGAATTATTAGGAACCACCTTTCGCTCTTTACGCTACCGTATGAAAAAGCTCGAAATTTCTGAAGATGCGTTCGACTAGTTTCTTTTGAACGTCATCATCAAATATTTTTAAGCGTTGAATGGTATGTGCTGTTAATTAATTGCTACGAAATTCTATTCTTTCGTAGCATTTTTTCTAACAAAGCGAATGCCAGAACCAAGCGCGCGCGCCTTTACTATTTCTAATGCTTGCTGCTCCCACGTGTTCTCGCTGCCTGATAAGGTCACATCAGGCTCTACACCGATCTCATCTATTTGTTTGCCTGCTGCCGTCATATAATTGGCCACAGTCAATTTGACGGCTTGCTCATCGTTTAACGGTATGACTGATTGTACTGAGCCTTTGCCATAGCTAACTTCACCGATAATAGTAGCGCGTTTTTGTGCTTGTAAACTACTGGCAAGTACCTCTGCCGCTGATGCTGAATAGCGGTTTTGTAATACCACTAATGGCAAAGGTTTAAGTATCGCATCACCTTGGGTCGATAGTACCCGTGATTTATTTTGACGTGCTTGCACCTGCACTACATCAGTATCATCCATAAATAAACTGGCCACGCTCACTGCTGATGTCAGTACGCCACCTGGGTTGTCACGCATATCTAGTAAAATGCCTGATATAGGAGCGTTTAGATTAATTAAACCTTCTAGTAATTTTTCACGGCTGTTGTTTTGAAACGCCGGTAATTTGACAATGGCAATACCATCGACCAGTTTGGTCTCGATAATCTGCGGATGACTATTATTACGCTGCAACGTCGTTGTATGCTTACGGCGACCAGCTTTAGAAGTGATGATATCTACCTGCGTACCAGCAATACCCGTCAAAAGCTGCTCAACATCATTAACCTGTCGCCCTTCGTCTAGCTTAAACTCATCAATTTGATGCAAATAATCACCAACTGCGATGCCTTTTTTGTCTGCAGGTGAATCATCGATAACCTCTGTCACAACCCAATATCCCGCCTCTGGCTGGTAATTAACCTTAATACCAATATCACCAACGTCACCTTCAGTAAAAGCACGCAGGTTTTCATAAGCTTCTGCGTCCAAAAATTCAGCATGGCTGTCAAGCTTGGTCAGCATGCCACTCATCGCATTGCTAAATAACTCTTCGTCATTGACCGCATCGACGTATTGACGACGTACTAAATCCACTACAGCCACAAATGTCTTTAGCGTCTCAGGAGAGATAGCATTTAGCGATACTTGTGCGACCTCTGCTGGAATCTCCGTATCAATATTATCGGCATCATCTGTTAGGGCGCTTTCATCTGGCACACTATCTATCGAATCATCTGGCTCGTCGGCGACATCTAACATATCAGCAATGTTCGATAAATTATCAGTGTCGTTTTCATCCGCTATTTCATCTGCATTTAAACTGATGAGCTGTAGACCATTCGTAGGGTTATCATTATTTGTAGAAGCTGCTGCTTGTGCATTAACGCTAATCGCACAACCAAGCACACCGATTAAAATTATGGGCTGTAAGACTATAGACGCGACTGATACCTTCCCTACTGATTTACTTAACCCTTTGGATAAAAAAGAACGTGCAAAAGAAATAGGCTGCATAAAAGAACTCATTTGAATAATAGAGAATACGAATTTATCGTTATATAGCGATTTATAAGATAGCACCAAACGCATATTTCGAACTAGCATAGTATTGCAAGTAAATTAAGTAAAATGTATCACAAAAAAGGAAAGGATAATAGGTTATCCTTTCCTTTTTGATATCTTCTGGTACAGCTGTCAAGTCAGTATAAACCACAGTCATTCAAGTACTGTGGTTTAACTCGACTGGCTTAGACTGCTGGAACCAATAAGCTCTCACCTGTCATCTCAGCAGGGGCGTCGACATTCATTAGTGATAAAATAGTCGGCGCCACATCACTAAGTTTGCCGCCACGGCGTACTTGCAGCTTTTGCTCACCTACGTAAATTAATGGTACATGCTCTGTCGTATGCTGTGTATGTACTTGACCACTTTCATAGTCTTGCATCTGCTCGCAGTTACCATGATCGGCTGTGATAAGCATGTCACCACCAGCAGCACGCACCGCTGACTCGATACGGCCAACACATATATCCAAAGCTTCTACCGCTTTTACCGCTGCATCAAAGATACCTGTGTGTCCAACCATATCACCATTGGCATAATTGACCACCAATACATCATACTTACCAGACTCAATTGCTTCTACTAATTTATCAGTGACTTCAGGCGCGCTCATCTCAGGCTGTAGATCATAAGTTGCAACGTCTGGAGATGGCACTAATATACGGGTCTCACCCTGATATTCTTCTTCGCGGCCACCACTAAAGAAAAACGTCACATGCGCATATTTTTCAGTTTCAGCGATACGTAGCTGGGTTTTTCCTTGATCCTGCAAGTACTCTCCCAATGTATTGGCCAAAGATGTTGGGTAGTAAGCAATGCTGGTTTTTGGATTGTCAGCTAGGACATCTGAATACTTAGTTAGCATCACAAATGCCGCCAGTTTTGGCTGCTTTTGACGTGCAAATCCAGAAAACTCATGATCTGGCAGAACAAATGCTTGGGCAAGCTCACGAGCACGGTCAGCACGGAAATTCATAAAAATAAGTGCGTCGTTATCATTAACAGTATATGGCACTTCATCACGTCCAATTACAGTCGTTGGACTGACAAACTCATCGGTCTCACGCGCTTTATAAGCAGCTTGAACAGCGCCATCTGCCCGTGTCGATAGACGATCAGCTTTCCCTTCAGTAATCAGCTCATAAGCTTTTTGCACTCTATCCCAACGATTGTCACGATCCATTGCATAGTAGCGACCGATGATACTTGCAATCTGTACGCGGCCACCTTCGTAATGAGCATTCAATTTATCAATATAGTCGCGCAGACGATTGATGTACTTATCAGCAGATTTAGGCGGGGTATCACGGCCATCTAAGAAACAATGAATAAAGACATTCTTGGCACCATGGACCAATGCTGAATGACACATGCCTTCGATATGGTCTTGATGTGAGTGGACGCCGCCATCAGAGAGCAAGCCCATAATATGGACGTTACCGCCACGCTCATTAGCCGCTTTTACGGCATTGACCAATGCTTCGTTTTTATAAAAATCACGATTGGCAAGCTCACTTGAGATACGAGTTGAGTCCTGATACAGAACACGCCCCGCCCCTAAATTCATGTGACCAACTTCTGAATTACCAAACTGACCATCTGGCAAACCAACATCTTCCCCTGAAGCTGAAATCAGCCCATGAGGATATTGCTGATAAATCTTGTCTAAATTTGGCATATTGGCAGCAGCGATGGCGTTATCTTTATCTTCTTCACGATGACCAAAGCCGTCCAATATCATCAAGACATGCGGTATTTTTTTATTCTGTGCACCGTCTTGGTTATTGCTAAGCTGTGTTTTATTATTATCAATAGAGTCTGATGCTTGTTGGGTACTGGTCATATATTACCGCTCCTCGAGTGAATGAACGCCTATAATGCTGTGTAAGGGAATATAAAGCCCTCTATATTAACACACATCTTGAAATAGCTGAAAAACTGAGCATTTTTCGTGAGTTTATGAATAATTTTATAGGGTTATCTTATGACGTTTTTTCTAGATAAGACAATATAAGTGCGGCCAACCAACCAAGCTACGTATCAATCTGTAATTCAGACTTGCAATCACTCTTTTCATTGGTTAAGATAAAACTATTCTGAAGTGTTGGCTAGTAGATGTTTATTCCCTGAGCCGATAATGCTTTACCAGGATGTGGTACCTATTGTCTCATTGTGTATGCCTGCACCGCTTGCGGTGTATCAGGAAACCTGCAGAGATGATGACGCATCCGCCCTGAACTTCACGGTTCATGGGTCACCATCTTACAGCGGCACTTCGGTTGTTTCATTCGGTTAGTAAATATATTTCTTATAATTTATTTACTACCACTAAAAAGCCCCTTTCGTCATCGACGATAGGGGCTTTTTTTATGCTTACGATTTAACTGAATAGTTATTCGTCATTAGCAGACTTGGTAATTTTCTTTACATCTTTAGGGATGTTTTTGGCAGTACCATCAACCGTAGTATGCTGTTTAAACACGTCACCAAATGGGTTTTGCTGCTGTTGACCAAACGGATTCTGACCATTCATGCCACCTGCACCACCGAACGGGTTTTGACCACCCATACCACCAGCACCGCCAAACGGATTTTGACCGCCGCCCATTTGACCACCCATCTGCTTCGCCATCATTTCCATCATTTTTTGCTGGTTATTCATGACGTAATTATTGGCCAAGTCTTTTAGCTTTTTCTGCACAGGTGGCAATACTACCAACAACGCCATTAAATCACTAAGTACCCCAGGAATAAGCAGTAAAATACCAGCAGCTGCCATCGCGATACTCTTAATCATCGTGGTCTCTGGCGGACGCATCGCAGGGTTCATCATGCCACCAGCTTTCATTTGCTGTGCCATTGGATTAAGAGCAGCCATACCTTTGCGCATCAAAGAGATACCGATAACCGCGGCGATAATAAACCACATAAACACCCACCAGCCGCTCATAAACTGAGCAAGCAAATACCACAGTAGCATCTCGATAATAAACCAAACGATGGCTATACCAACTATCTGACCCATAAAGTGTCGTCCTATAAAATAAAAACCAATAAATTGAGCGCCATGAAAATTAAAATGGCTAACATATGATGTATATGGGGATTGGTTGCTATACTATCAAACTTAAGGCTAATTTTTAAGCCATATAGTCGGTACAATATAATTTGGCTACAAGAAAGGCAAACGTCAGTGCTACGAATAGTAGGCTAAGCGAGTCCGTATCCAATCTATATTGTATTGAATATAAAATGACAGGTAAGCAAGACGGAATATTATGGCAATTATTATAGGCATTGACCCAGGGTCACGCATGACCGGTTATGGGATAGTACAGCAGACAGGTGACAAGCTGACCTATATCGATGCAGGGACGATTCGTACAGATACCAAAGAGATGCCTGAACGCCTCAAGCGTATCTTTAATGGACTAACCCGTATCACACAGCATCATTTAAAATACGCAGACGAGCCTATCTATACGGCGATTGAGCAAGTATTTATGGCGGAAAACCCTGACTCCGCACTTAAGCTCGGGCAAGCAAGAGGTGCAGCGATTGCAGCAATGGTTGCACTAGATTTAGAAGTGTCAGAATATACGGCTCGGCAAATCAAACAAGCCGTCTGTGGCTATGGAGCGGCGGCCAAAGAACAAGTACAAGAGATGGTGTGCCGGATATTAGCGTTAGAAGTCGTACCGCAACAAGATGCTGCCGATGGTCTTGCCTGCGCCATCTGTCATGCTCACTCAAGCCATTCAATGAACAAACTGATATTGAATAGCGCCATGCGTGGTCGCGGTGCTTCCAAGAAGAAAGGTCGTTGGCGTTTAACGGAAGAAGATTTGGGTAACTTACGTTAAAGATCAGCGTTAAAATAGCGAGGCGTTAAGATAATGAGGTGTTGAAGCAGAAAAGCGTCAAAATAGATAAACAGCAAATTAGACACCCCATAAAAAACACGCGCTATTAGACACGTGTTTTTTATGACTATGAGTATTTCAAAGCTCAAACTACAGTAAGCTACTCTACAACTGCACTTTCAATGACAGCATCTAATATATAAGCATACTTTTCATCAGCAGTATCATCTTTAGTTGGCTCATTAGTCTCTGATAATTCATCGATGTTTAGCGGATAGCGTTGTAAGCGCAATACTTCTTCGTGTTTGCTGTCATGCTGATAGCCATCGATCTCACCAACGAATACTCGCCACTGTCCTTCGTGAGTTTTAATACCTTGATCATTATATGTAATAGGCTTAACTTGTAGACACTGCTCAGAGTTACCTGCTTCGCAAGGTACTGTTTCGGAGTTTACTGCCCAAAATACTGTTTCACCCTTACTGTTATATTTTGCTTGTGCAGTAAGCCTACCATTCCATACTAAAGTCACATCATCGTCAGTAAACTGGGTCAATACTGGGTTATCGCCTTGATCAATTTTGAACTCACTACTGCCCTGCATCAAAGTGTTCAAGGTGTTTTCTGCCACATCTAGCTCGCCACAAGACATCTTCGTACTCATACCCTCTTCAGTAGTTAAGGTATGGCCCTTTAACTGATAGCCAGCACTAATCGTATTACAGCCTACGCTATAGCTTAGCGTGTCTTGCCCTTGATATTGGTTAAACGCCAGCGTTACCTGACTGTTAATATTCGCAAATTCAGCCATAGGTTGTTCATTGGCATCGACTGCATTTACTAACGTCCAACGATGATGAGATAAGGTGGTCGTCAGCTTGTCTTGAGCAGTTAGTTCAACAGGTTCAGATTCGTCTGATGTAGGGCTCATACTAGATACCAGACCTTCACTTACGGCTAAGTCTGTCATCTCGCCAGCTTCAGTACCCTGCGATGTATCATTTTCGCTAGACGCCGCTTCTTTTTGACACGCACTTAGCATCAGACTAACTGCCATCATACTGGGTAATAGCAGTAATTTTAACGTTGGCTTATTTCGGCTACCTACCATATTACATACCTCTTAGTAAGCTTGTACAACTTATCTCGCGTACCATCTATATTTTAAAAAACCTATTCAAAAGAAGTCATAATTTAAAAACAGTCCTCTTTAATAAATAATTTAGAAACATAATTGATATAACTAAGCTAGACTAACCACTATAACCTTGGCACTATTAACCTATGTAACGAAATGTTGATTTTTATTATATTTCATAAAAAAACAGCTAACGATTGAGGTTAGCTGTTTTGCTTTATAGCGATCAATTTACCGGATAGGTTAATAGATAATTTTATGATTTAAACTATTTTTCTAGAACCTTTTAGTCATTCACACTTGCAGGTTTGGCTTTAGCCATATTTTTAATACTAAAGCGTTCATTCATCTTTTGATAAAAACGAGCTAGGTTTTCGCCTTGCTCATTAGGATTAATCTTCAATACTTTACCAAAATCCAAGCTTAGATATAGCACGATATCCGCAAAACTTAATTGCTCACCTACTAGGTATTCACGACCTTCTAATATCGTCTCAAAATACGCCATGGCTTTGACCGCACGAGCAATTGATGGTGCGACGAACTCGGGCACTTGCTCAATACGTTG
This sequence comes from Psychrobacter sp. ER1, assembly GCF_048631835.1. Lineage (NCBI taxonomy): Bacteria > Pseudomonadati > Pseudomonadota > Gammaproteobacteria > Moraxellales > Moraxellaceae > Psychrobacter > Psychrobacter sp. ER1. The sequence continues at coordinate 2,262,032 of NZ_CP184640.1, forward strand.
TGCTTTAGATGGATGACTGTGCTGAAACGCGAGCATCAAGTTGTACAGGACTTCAAATTCAGCAATACGGCGCATAGAGCAAACTTGCGCACGCTGTACCACATCATTACCCATAACTGAACGCTCACCGTAAACGCGGTCCAGGTACTCACAAACTGCCTGAGAATCATTCAGTACTGTACCATCATCTAAGGTCAAAACAGGTACGGTCTGCATCGGATTCATTTGCGTAAATGCTTCTGACATTTGCTCATTTGCCGCAAAATCAATGTCTATCACATCCACATCATCCATATCATCGACATCGATACCTTTTGATGCCAATAAGATAAGGGCTTTGCGCGGGTTGGGCGCTGTACGGGTGACGTATAATTTTTTCATGATGAACTCCTTGTAAGAATAATTGAATAGAAATTTAGCGCTGATACGCCTTATTATGATGGTGGCACTAATGAGCACCTATCTATTGATACTCCATACCATAGTTATAGCCTACTCTGACCGTCATGGCAAAGTGTTATTAATCATAAAGTAGAAATAATAAAAGCCCCATAACCTTGAGTCATGGGGCTTTATTTAATCACATTTACACATCAGTCTAATTATTTGTTTGGTGCAGGTGTGGTGCGTAGATACGGCTTAATCTCTTTGTGACCTTTTGGATATTTTGCAGCGATATCTTCGTTTTTCACACTTGGTGGAATGATTACGTCATCACCGTCCTTCCAATCTACAGGCGTCGCGATGTTATACTCATCCGATAATTGCATCGCATCAATCACACGAATAATCTCATCAAAGTTACGGCCACAGCTGGCTGGATAAGTCAGTGTTAAGCGTACTTTTTCTTAGGATCAATAATAAACACACTTCTGACCGTCGCTGTATTGTCAGCATTTGGATGAATCATGTCATAAAGATCTGCAACCTTGCGCTCAGGGTCTGCAATGATAGGGAAATTGACAGCAGTACCTTGGGTTTCTTCAATGTCACTTACCCAACCTTTATGATCTTCTAAACCATCAACCGATAGCGCAATTGGTTTAACATTGCGCTTCTGGAACTCACCGCCTAGTGCTGCGGTACGACCAAGCTCAGTGGTACATACTGGCGTATAATCTGAAGGATGTGAGAAAAAACCACCCAATGATCGCCTGCCCACTCGTGGAAATTAATATCGCCTTCTGTGGTCGCAGCGTCAAAGTTTGGTGCGGTATCGCCTAAACGTAAATGTGCCATGCTTGATTCCTTAGCTATGTGAATGAACGCTTATATCGACACGTCGGCCTCGCGTTCTATTATTGTCATCGACGTGCTCAGCTATCAAATATAACATAAAGCACATCCGTAAAAACTGACTTTATCTTAACAAACTGGTTATGAATGTCTTGTGACGGATTGTAATGCGGTTATTCCATTTACCTCTAAGCTGATGGACAAATTTTTTAATGAATTTTATGGACAAGTAGCTTTGATAAATAATTAAACCACCATACCTGCATCCCATAAGCAAAATTCGCACCATAATCATACTTAACTTTATAACTGCACACAAAAAAGCCCATTCCTAGCGTACTAGAAATAGGCTAACTTGCAAACTACTATTGTTCAGTATTATTTCAAAATATCTATTTGGATAAGGATACTTTTCATATACTGAGTCAACATAAATTAAGCTGGCTTATAGCTATCACGCAAACTAACGATTTGGTTAAATACTGGCTTATCAGTGCTGTGATCTTCGCTATCAGAGATGAAGTAACCTTCACGCTCAAACTGGAAACGCGTGCCGGCATCTGCATTGACCAAAGATGGCTCAACCACTGCATTTAGCTCAGTGAGCGAGTTCGGGTTTAGCGCTTGATAAACATCAGCAACGCTACTTGGATCCTCAGCACTGAATAGCTGCTCATACATACGTACCGTCGCTGGCACACCTTGACTGGCTGATACCCAATGAATCACGCCTTTAACCTTACGCCCTTCAGGGTTGTTGCCCAAAGTAGCAGGGTCAATCGTCGCTTTTAGCTCAACGACATTGCCATTTTCATCAGTGATATGTTCAGTGACGGCTAGTATGTAGGTGTTACGCAGACGAATCTCTGGCTTTTCTGGTGATAGGCGCTTATAGCCTGCTGGCGGCTCAATCTCGTAATCACCTTGATCGATGTATATCGTTTCGGTGAATGGAATCTCACGCTCACCCATATCCACGTTAGGATGGTTCGGCTGAGTCAACCAAAGTGTCTGCGTCGTATCGTCAAAACGTGCATTAACGCTATCGGCTTTTTGCGACTCCCAACTGCTGACCGCTTCACTAAAGTTAGTAATGGTCACTTTCAATGGCTTTAGCACCGCCATACCGCGACCAGTTGTCGTCTCTAACGATTGACGAACGCTAAACTCTAGTAAACGGAAATCAACCACACTATCCGCTTTGGTCACACCCACACGCTCACAAAAATCGCGCAAGCCCTCTGGCGTATAACCACGGCGGCGCATACCAGCGACGGTCGGCATACGGGGATCGTCCCAACCGCTTACGATACCTTCATCTACCAGTTGCTTTAGCTTACGCTTACTGGTCAATGTATGATCAACGTTTAAGCGGCTAAACTCGTACTGATGCGGCGGTACGTCAAAGCCGATTTTTTCGATGACCCAATCATAAAATGGACGATGATCTTCAAACTCAAGCGTGCATAATGAATGGGTAATACCTTCGAGCGCATCAGAGAGTGGATGAGCAAAGTCATACATCGGATAGATGCACCATTTATCACCAGTCTGATGATGCGCTTGATGCATCACGCGATAGATAACAGGATCACGCAGGTTCATATTTGGGCTAGCCATATCAATCTTGGCACGCAAAATAGCCTTTCCTTCAGCGTATTTACCGTCTTTCATATCGTTGAAAAGCGCTAGGTTTTCTTCAACACTGGCATCACGATATGGTGAAGGTGTTCCCGCTTCATTAAATGAACCACGGTTTTCTTTGATTTGTTCAGGAGTTTGCAAATCAACATAAGCGTCGCCTTGCTCAATCAGCTGGATTGCCCATGCATGCAACTGATCAAAATAACCTGAGGCATGATGCGCCTCGCCTGCCCACTCAAAACCTAACCACTGCACATCGTTCTTAATATTGTCGATGTAATCTTGCTTCTCAGCAGTTGGGTTGGTGTCATCAAAACGCAGGTTGCACACACCGCCGAACTCTTTGGCCACACCAAAGTTTAAGCAGATAGATTTTACGTGACCTAAATGCAGGTAGCCATTTGGCTCAGGCGGAAAGCGCGTTACAATTTTCTGGTATTTTTTCGCATTGACATCGTCACGAATGATATTACGAATAAAATCGTTTTTTGCTTCGTCTTTTTGTGCATTGTTGCTTGAGTGATCACTCATCGGGCATTGCTCCTAACGCAAATTGTCAGTTCATGGTGCGTGCCATCACGCATCACGAAACGTTTAAACTAAAGTGTTAAAATAAAACGAGAATATTAAAATAAAGCGAGAATATTAAAACTTAGATAGTGCGACCGCATTATCAAAATTTGTCAAAAATGGGTAAAGTTGCGTTATTCTATCAGGTTTCGCAAACGCATTAACAGCCTGATACATGACACGGGATAAAAAAGCCGTTAGACTACCCGTAACTTTTTAACCACCACTCACAATAGTGCTATTTAAGGCGCTGCAATCAAAAAGGAATATCCCATGGTAGACATGCCACCAGTAGTAGAACTTGAAACCAATATGGGTGCGATCGTTATCGAACTCAACGAAGAAAAAGCACCAAAAACCGTAGAAAACTTTTTAAACTACGTAAAATCTGGTCAGTATGACGGTACAATTTTCCATCGCATCATTGATGGTTTCATGATTCAAGGCGGCGGAATGGACGCTGAGATGAATGAAAAACCAACCAACGCGCCTATCGAAAACGAAGCGGACAACGGTCTAAAAAATGACAAAGGTACTATCGCAATGGCGCGTACCCAAGATCCGCATTCAGCGACTAGCCAGTTCTTCATCAACGTAAAAGACAACGACTTCCTAAACCACTCTGGCAAAAACATGCAAGGTTGGGGTTACACCGTATTTGGTAAAGTAACAAGCGGTATGGACGTTATCGAAAAAATGCGCAGCGTACCAACTGGTCGTTTCGGCATGCATGCTGATGTGCCAAAAGAGCCAGTTGTTATCAACTCAGCAACCATCATTACTCAGTAATAGTCATTCAATAGCTGCTAGTCAGTAATAGTTACTTAGCGATAGCTGTGAATGAGCGAGCATTTTCTAGTAGAGTTTATTAATTCATGCTCGCTATACGATAAGTCACGAGGACCAAGATAAATGCAAAGTTTTAATCACTTAATCACGACCCGCCCTCATCAAGTGCGGCAAGTATTGATTAGCGATTTGCATTTATCGCCTCAGGAGCCTGCCTTAGTGCAGGCTTTTTTGGCGCTATTAGATGACTGTCTCGCCTTGCCAGCGCTCAAACGCCTCTTTATATTGGGTGATTGGTTTGAGGTGTGGCTGGGTGATGATACGTATTTATCGTTGTCAGAAGACGAGAAGATAGCACACTGGTTGACTCCACTTATCACCAAACTCAAGCAGCTACGTATCAATGGCTGTGAGATATTGGTCATGCACGGTAACCGTGATTTTTTATTGGGTCAGCCGTTCTGTAATCTGTTCGGTGGTGAGCTGATCAACGAACCGTATATTTTGCTTGTTGGTCAGCAGAATTACCGCTTAGAACACGGTGACGCACTCTGTACTGATGATAAAAAATATCAGTTTTTTCGCAAAATTATGCGCAATCGTTTAACTCAGTGGTATTTGCTTAATAAGTCATTAGAAAAACGCTTAGCCATCGCAGATAATATGCGCAAAAAAGCCAACAGAAGAATGCGAACAAAGCTGCGCATATTATGGACGTGAATGATAAAGCCGTACGTCAAGCCATCACTACTAGCGATGCATTATTACACGGACATACTCATCGTCCAGACATTCATCAGGCGACTGCTAATAAAAAGCGCTACGTGCTTGGCGACTGGCGATTGTTAGATAAAGATACGTGCCAGCCTAAAGTAAGCGCTGTGATTGGGGTAGTGACAGATAATGAGCATTCAAATGACGGTTTTAGCAGTAATGATGCTGCGTTTGGATTGTTTGAGTTTACAATGCTTGTTTGACTTGATCGTTGAACCTAGCTTAAAAACAAAAAGGGGTCTGTTGAAATATCAACAGACCCCTTTTTATGTTTACTACAATTCTTTGACTACACTCTTAAATAGCTTATCATTTGCTTGCTTTTTAAGGTATTAGCTTAAAGAAATGCTGACGGTAATGCTTTAGCTCACGGATAGAGTCACGAATATCGTCTAAGGCTAAATGACTGCCGCCTTTTTCAAAGTTCTTTAAGATATCAGGACGCCAACGGAAACAAAGCTCTTTAATTGATGACACGTCAAGATTGCGATAATGGAAGAAACGCTCAAGCTCTGGCATTTGGCGCGCCATAAATCGACGATCTTGGCAAATAGAGTTACCACACATTGGCGACTTACCACTATCAACCCATTTGTTTAGGAACTTGATGGTCTCCGCTTCCGCTTCTGCCAATGTCACCGTACTACGACGTACACGATCGACCAATCCTGATTGACCGTGCTGCTTGGTATTCCAGTCATCCATCTTGTTTAAGACTTGATCCGATACCTTGATAGCAAACACAGGCCCTTCAGCAAGTACATTCAAATCTTCGTCAGTGACGACAGTAGCAATCTCGATAATCTCATCATTTAAGGTATCAAGTCCGGTCATTTCTAAATCAATCCACACCAGCCCTTTTTTGCCTTGATTTTTGATTTTAATCTTGTTGGGATGGTCACCGGTAGTCATACAATATCCTATGGTCATTAAATTTTGGGACAGTTTTAAACATAATTTAAAAAACGTATTGCGGTTGAATACTCATATTCAGACAGCATTGCAATGCACTGATTGATTCAAAAAATTTAACAATCAGCCAAAATATTACAAAACCACTGTCTGCCGCAGACGCTTTAGGCTGTATGTTAGCAAATTTTCACGCTACACTTAGCAATATTTTTATAATAGGTCAAAAACCCATGGCATTAATCCGGCAACGCAAACTGACTAAACAACAGATTCGTCGCATCGACAAGCAGCAACTGTCCAATCAAGATAGTATTGATGACAGTTTGATGGATGGCGTGGTCATGGCGCATTACGGTAAGCAACTAGAAGTACAAGTCACTAGCCTGCCAGCTGTAATACCTGAGCAGCCAGAGATTGCCCCTGACGATCCTGAGCCGTTTTGGCAAACGCTTGAATTGAATGATATCTGGCGCTGTCATGTGCGTACCAATCTACCGATGCTAGCTGCTGGTGATCAAGTACGTTGGAATGCCGACTCTAATACTGGCTTTGGACGTATCGAAGCCGTCAAACCGCGTACATCGCTGGTTTCTCGTCCTGACCGCTATCATAAGCTCAAGCCTGTTGCCGCCAATGTCGATATTTTAGCGATTGTTTTTGCGCCATTGCCTGCCGCTGCGCCAACGCTGATCGATCGCTATCTTGTGGTATGCCATCATGCAGGTGTCAAACCACTATTAGTACTCAACAAAGCCGATTTATTAGCAGCAGAAAACGGTGTGGATACCAATGAGTTATTGGCACAATATGCCGCGCTCGGTTATGAGAGCGTTCTAACTTCGGTCGATTGCCCTGAAAATATCGCTGAGAGCGATGAGCAAGAAGGCCTTGATGAACTAAAACGCTATATAGATAAAAAGCTGGTGATCTTCGCGGGTCAATCTGGCGTCGGCAAAAGCAGTTTAATCAATGCCCTTCTGCCTGACTCTGGACAGAGCGTCAATATCATTTCGCAAAACTCTAAGCTCGGTCAGCACACCACGACAACTAGCCGACTATTACCATTCAATCCAGAAGATCTCACTCAAGGCGGTATCGTCGATACACCAGGGATTCGTGAATATGGCATTTGGCATCTTACCCCTGATGATATTATTTCGGGCTTCGTTGAGCTAGCACCATTGGCTGGCGGTTGCCAGTTCCGTGACTGTCGCCATACTCACAACAGCAAAGGCTGCGCACTATGGCAAGCAGTAGCTGATGGTGAGGTATTGCAGCGCCGTGTTGAAAACCTCGTCACGCTACGAGAAGAGGCAGATACTAAGCCTTATTAATATTTGGCTTGTTAGTGTCCGTTTTAATTAAAAGCGGTATTGTGAGTGGATATTTTTATTAGGCTGAGAAGATCCATAGATAAGTACAATAACCGCCCAATTATTGCCTATGTTATCGCCCGTTTACTATAGATGGCCTTATCGGTATAATAGCGCCTTGTTCACTATCATTGGGCTGTCTTCTCAGCTTAATAGAACACTTATTTTTTGGAGGTATGGTTTGGATCGTGCGCTGGAATTTGTGGGCAACCACCCGTTTTTATTTGGTATATTAGCCGTACTTGCTATACTGTTTTTTACGATTGAAAACAAACGTAGCGGTAGAAAGATATCGCCTAACACGCTTGGCATGATGGTCAACTCTCAGAACGCGCAACTTATCGATATTCGCGCTAAGAAGAAGTTTGAATCAGGCTATATTCAAGGCAGCCGTAACATACCATTCACTGACCTCAAAGACCGCTTAGAAGAGATTCGCGCGATTGAGCAGCCAGTGATTATCATCTGCGACATGGGCGTCCAAGCAGGCGCTGCGATTCAGATGATTGGTAAAGATAGTGTCTATCGCTTAGATGGCGGTATTGGCGGCTGGCAAGGCGCTGGCATGCCGTTGGTTGGTGTAAAAGACGCCAAAGCAAAGGCTAAAGGTAAAACAAAACCAAGTCTAAGCAAGTAGTAAACTTGTATAAGCGTTTATATAAGCTTTTTAGCTGATGTTTGTATGACCTGACTGACGCTATCAACGTACTAAAACATTGCTACAAAAAAGACACCTTTTTATTGGGTGTCTTTTTTTATGGTTTATTTATCATGTTTTATAGCACTAAAATACGTTTTGCGCCAAAACGGCTTGAATTTGTTATGCCTATCCCCACTTTAGTAATGAGCATCACTGAATGCATTTTTACTTTACTCATTGATAACAGACTATCCTAACTCTTAGACTATGATAATTTATCATGCTCTCTATAATATGTTTGTTGTCTCACAAATTTATAAATAAGGATTTACCATGACTGTATCTGTAAAAGTTTACACTACCCCTATCTGCCCATACTGCTCAAACGCCAAACAACTACTAAAAACCAAAGGCGTTGATTATGAAGAAATCGGCATGCACGATATGAGCAGCGAAGAGCGCCAAGCGTTGATGAAAAAACCAATAACTACCGCACTGTGCCGCAAATCTTCGTTGGTGAAACTTTTGTCGGTGGTTTTGATGAACTTAACCAAATGAACCAGCAAGGCAAACTTGACGAGCTATTGGCAGGTTAATCTGCTACCTTTCTTTACTGTCTGTCTTTATTTATGTAAAGATAGACAGTGGCACGTTTTAATAGAGTAGTAAGAAGTAATGATAAAAAATATCGAGACAATACCAAAAAATAGTCTCGATTTATATTACAATGAACTTTTATTAAAATGACTATTTGCCCAATCATTTGATTTAATTTTAGAGGATTTACCATGGCTGAAGAACAAGCACAACCACAATTGGCACTAGAACGCATCTACGTAAAAGACATGTCACTTGAAGTCCCAGGCGCTAGCGTATTCACCAAAGAGTGGAACCCAGAGCTTGATATCAATTTGTCTAGCAACGCTGAAAAACTAGATGACGATCATTATCAAATCATCCTAACTGTGAGCGTTACTGCCAAAAATGCGGAAGAAGCAGCATTTATCGCTGAAGTGCATCAAGCAGGTATCTTCTTACTAAAAGACATTCCAGAAGATCAAATCGGTCAAATCTTGGGTGCATACTGCCCTAATGTGTTGTTCCCATATGCTCGTGAAGTCATCAGTGACATCGTGACGCGTGGTAGCTTCCCACAATTGCTACTAGCACCTGTGAACTTTGATCAAGCGTATGCACAGAGTCAGCAGCAAGCGCAAGTTGATGCTCAAGGTAATGCATAAGCATTAATTAAAATATATGAGCTCTACCAGTCGTATATTTGATAAAAGGCCGTTTACTTATAATGAGTAAGCGGTTTTTTTGTGGGTATGTTTTATGAGGCATAAAATTATCAGCCATAAAAAAACCCTGCTATTAAACAGGGTCTTCAATGACTACATCGACTGGCTAAATCAATTAGCTAACCTCGATAGTTAGCCTTTTAGTGCAGACAAAATTTGCTGCTTAACGTCATCGATACCTTGCGTACCATCAAACTTGTCATAGTTAGGCGCATCACCGCCTTCTTTAGCTTTGTCTTGGTAAAAACCAACCAATGCTGATGTTTGCTCATGATAAGTAGATAGACGGTCACGAATAGTCGCTTCTTGGTCATCTTCACGCTGGATGAGCGCTTCACCAGTGACGTCATCGATGCCTTCAACCTTTGGTGGATTGTGATCGACATGATAAACACGACCTGAACCTGGATGCTGACGACGGCCAGACAAACGGCTCACGATTTCATCATCAGGTACGCTGATTTCGATGACATGGTCGATAGCAACATCAGCGTCTGCAAGTGCTTGCGCTTGAGGAATAGTGCGCGGGAAACCATCTAGGATACAACCATTCACGCAATCAGGCTTAGCGATACGCTCTTTCACTAGGTTGATAATGAGGTCATCAGAAACCAAACCACCAGCATTCATGATATCTTTGGCTTTTTTGCCAAGCTCGCTACCTTCTTTAATTGCTGCACGTAGCATGTCGCCAGTTGAGATCTGTGGAATATCATATTCTTTAGAAATAAACTGGGCTTGGGTACCTTTACCGGCGCCTGGTGGTCCTAGTAAAATAATACGCATCATTACACGACTCTCCTTAATAGATAGGATTTTGGGATTAATAAAACTCTGGGATTAGTTGTTTGCAAAGCTACCTTACCTTGTGGCCCTGCAAAGCTCAAGTATTTTCATTATTGATGTGACAAGTTGGCATGACTTATCTGTTCATACATGGTCAATTCAAGATAAAAAGCAGCAGTATTGACTGCGTTTGGAGTGCCCATTTATATATCTGGGTTACCTTTATATCTCTTTTAATCAAGTCAATCATAACACTGCTGCTCGCGTCCATACTGAGCAACAGCGTCTATATAATAAATACCATTAGCGTCCAGTATTTATATTACTACTATGGCTATGGAACTTGCTGATTTATTTCCACGTTGACCTGATTTTGTTCTGCGCTGATAACCACTGGATTACCCGAGAGGTCGCCTGACTCTGCGGTAGCATTGCCACTATGACTGATACGAGCGATGACCGCTAGCTGTACTTTATCAGAACGAGCCGACCCTAGGGTACGCTCTGGCATCATAGCATCAAGATCACTTAGGCTAATAACCGCTTCGCCTTGTTTGATATTGCTAATCGGTAGACGCTTAGCCGCAAATGGTGGACCACCTTTCACGTCACGTATCGCTACAAACAGCGTATCGTCAGCTTTTACCAATGGTAACAGACTAGCATTTATTTTGACTGTCACTTCGACGCCTTCAGAGGCTTGCTGCTGCTGCATCACCACATTAGCGCTAAGCTCATCTAGACTTGATAGCGCTTGCGTATGATCACCTGGTTTGGCCGCGATACTGTCACGCAGACGTTTAATCCAGCCTTGCGCTTGATCGAAGTTACTAGCACGGGCTTCACCCATCGCCATAAGCATTTGTGCGCCCTCATGCTCTGGGTTTTTGGCCAGTATGTTTTCTAACACTCGGCGGCTATTGGCATCTAACTGACCCTTATTAGCAAAGAAACTAATCTGCGCATAAGTGGTCGCAATCTCTTCGTTATCAGGTGATAGACGATAAGCGCGCGACAAAGCCTCTAATGCCGAATCAGTCGCCTCTAATGACAAGAACAGCTCCGACAGGCGCATCCAGCGATTGTAGTCACTGGCATGACGATAGACGTTAGTCTGCATGGCACTAATCAGCTGATTACCATCTTCAATTGCCCAAGCCGGTGGCTGATCGATTCTACCTGTCAGTAAGTCATCTGCCACTTGACCGACTTTGTCCTCAGCAGCCCATAGCTCAAATACAGGTGTGCGATCACCGACCATCAGATATGCCATGGCCGTTAATACAGGCACCCAAACCATAATAATCAATCGGCTTTTGATACCTGGCGTGACCATTGGTGACACTTCACGCTGAGCATCCAAAAGCTGACGTTCAAGCTCAAGCTTCTGGTTTTGATAGTGATGGTCATCAATGATACCACTGTCTTTGTCTGTTTTCAGCTCTGCTAGTCGCTCACGAAACACAGCAACGTTGATATCCAGCAGTTGATTGTCTACAGGCTTACTATGCGAACGCGGTGCTCTTAACCACGGCTTAATGGTGATAACACCCAATAAAAGAGCGACAAGTAAACTTAGCGCAATAAATAAGCCAACAGTAGAAAATATGGTCATTTTTTGCCCCCAAGGCTTGTAGTGTCGTCTTTGTCATCGTTGTTGGCTCGTGATAATAAGCGATCAAGTTCTGCTTTTTCAGCGGCAGACAGCGCTTTGACATGGTTGTCTACTGCTACACCACTCTCGCCGCTGGCAACAAGCTGACGGCGTTTACTTTGCCAAAACCAACCGACCAATAAAACAATCAACAATAATGGTGGGAAAAACCATAAAATCCATGTTGAAGGACGTACTGGCGGCTTATAACTGATAAAGTCGCCATAACGCTCTTGCATATAGGCTCGAATCTCGCCATCACTACGACCATCTTTTATCAAATCATAGGTTTTTTGCTTTAAGTCTTGAGCAATTGGCGCATCAGACCCTGCCAAGTTTTGGTTTTGACATTTCGGGCAGCGTAGCTCTTCGATGAGACCACGGTACTGGGCTTCTTGTTGCACAGAGTCAAAATCGTAGACATCAATGGCAGCAAAGCTTGCCATACTCAATAGACAAGCAATTAACAAGCTCGCTAACTTTATGGTCGCATTTCTTATTTGGTAGGCTATCATTTGCACGCCTCCGCAACTTGGCTCGGATCTGGACTGACACCATTATTACTAGCGTCATTGAGTACCATCAAGCAAGGCGTGATACGACTTTGCCAATTGCTTTCATTGATCTCACCGATGATATGCTGACGAATAATCCCATCACCATCGACGATGAAAGTCTCAGGCGCACCAGTCAGACCTAAGTCAAGAGCGAACTGTCCTGACAAGTCTTGAATAGACATAGAGAACGGGTCGCCACCGCGATTCAGATACCCTAACGCATCACCAATATCATCTTTGTAGTTTACGCCCACCAAGTTTACACCGCGCTCTTCTAGCTTCATCAAAAAAGGATGCTCAATGATACAAGTTGGACACCAAGAGCCCCAAATATTCATGAGGAATGGCTTATCTGGCAAGTTGTCATTGGTCATGATACGACTGGTATCTGATAATAATGGCAACTCGAAAGCAGGTACTGGACGCTCAAGCACTGTATTGGTCACGATATCAGTCGGCTTGCCCAAACGCATATAGAGCATAGCAACCAAACCAATAAAGATAACCAGCGGAATCAAAAACCCGATTTTAAGTTTTTTCTTAGTTTTTACTTTATTGCTGCTTGGCGCTTTAATCCCGTTGACAGCCTCTTGCTGAGCTTTTCTATCAGGTTCATTATTTGAGGTAGTCATATTAACGCTCCCCTATCTTTGTAGCTGACGTATCCAAATCCGCAACCGTCGCAAAACCTGATTTTTGGCCGCGATTTGCGCAGGGGTTTTAGTTTTTTGATACGGTAACGACTGTCTAGCATGCTGAGCAATGCACCAAACGCCATGATGAGTGCACCCAACCATATCCAGCGGATCAGCGGTTTGACATAGATACGGAAAGCCCATTCATTGCTATCTTCAGCAATTGGCTCACCAAGTGCTACGTACACATCACGCATTAGATTGGCATCAATCGCAGCTTCTGTCATCGGCATCATACTGATAATATAGTTACGCTTTTCAGGATATAACGTGGTCACTTCTTGACCGTCTTTACTGACTGTTACTTCTGCTTGGGTGGCGTCAAAGTTACTGCCTTTTACTTCACGGAAGCCTTGTACAGTAAAGTCATAACCTTGTACATTCACACTATCATTAGGCCCTAATGCTACATCACGCTCAATGCTCAACGTGCTGGTAAATGCCACACCGATGACTGCAATGATGACGCCAATATGAGCGGTTTGTTGACCCCAATAGCTTAGACGCAACTGACGTAAGCCCTTTAAGCGACTTGATGCATTTTTGGTTTTATCTTTGAAGTCGACAACCATCCATAACAATACCCAAAAGCTCACAGCCAATGTGACACCGATATTTAACATCGCTGATGGACTGGTAAAATAGGTGATAATGGCAGCTAACACCAAACTGCTTACCGCGATAACCATACCAGCACCCAATAACGGACGGCTGTCTTGTTTCCAGCGGATATTAGAGCCCATACCCATCGCTACTAGTAGTAGCCATGTCAACGGTACAAATAGAGCGTTGAAGTATGGAGGGCCAACAGACACCTGACCTAAGTTAAAGGCATCAGCAATAATGGGATATAGCGTACCAAGTAGTACCACTAAGGTTGAAATGAGAATAATAACGTTGTTAATCACCAAAAATGATTCACGTGAGATAAGTCGATACTGACTCTCGACCGTCAAACGCCAGCCACGTACCGCAAACATCAACAGACCACCGCCGACGATGATACCGAGAATGACTAGAATCACTAGACCACGCGTTGGATCAGCGGCAAATGAATGCACTGAGGTGATGACACCTGAACGTACTAAGAACGTACCAAGCAAGCTAAGCGCAAAAGCAAAGATTGCGAGCATAATCGTCCATGCTTTAAATACACCGCGTTTTTCGGTGACAGCAAGTGAATGCAGTAGCGCCGTCCCTGCCAACCACGGCATCAATGAGGCGTTCTCTACTGGATCCCAGAACCACCAACCGCCCCAGCCAAGCTCATAATAAGCCCACCATGAGCCAAGCGCGATACCGACTGTTAAGAAACCCCAAGCAGCCAATGCCCATGGACGCGACCAACGTGTCCATACCGCATCCAAACGCCCTTCCCACAGTGCTGCCATACAAAACGCAAATGGCACAACCATACCCACATAACCCATATAAAGCATCGGTGGGTGAATAATCAGACCAAAATCTTGCAATACAGGGTTTAGATCTGCGCCATCAACAGGCAGATTGGGTAATGTGCGATCAAATGGCGATGAGGTAAAGATTAGCATCGCTAGCATCATCATCTGCACGCCTGCCAATATCACCAGCACTCGCGCACGCATCGACAACGGCAGTCCACGACTGAAGTAAGAGACCAGCGCGCACCAAGTGGCCATGATGGTCATCCACAATAGCAACGAGCCTTCATGCCCGCCCCATGTCGCCGACAGCTTGTAGTACCAAGGCAGCAATGTATTGGAGTGCTGAGTGACGTAGACGAGACTAAAGTCGTTATAATAAAAGCCTGCCATTAGCGCAGCAAATGAGGTAATCATTGCCGCAAATTGCGCCCATGCCAGACTTGGCGCCAAACGCTGCCAAGCGACGTGGTCACGCATGACGCCAATGGTTGGTAGTACCACCTGCAAAATCGCCAGTATAAAAGCGGCCAGCAAGGCAAAATAACCCAATTCTGTGATTAACATACGGTCTAACCTTGTTTACCTTGGATACAATTAAGGGTTCACCGATGGCATTGCTAGCCACTGGCAAACGCTAATAGTCCTTTATGCGGTCATAGTTTACGGTTAAAAACTGAGGTTTCAATTGCTGTAGAAGCACATAAAACCCGCTACTATCATTGTGACGTATCAATATGAATGATTGATACAAAATGCTTATCTATTGTTAACTTTACATTTTCTAGTTATTCAAAGCTTATTCAATACAGCCGTTCATGACTAATTAAAAATACTTATTGATGCATTACTGCATCGAGGGGAAAAATACTAACACTAAATGCAACCAACCTGCTAGAAAACCGGTCAAACCGCCCAAAACAATTAACGTCATCTCATCCTCTCGGAAAGCGGGACGCAACAAATTCTGAAACTCATTTGGCGTGAGCGCACGTATTCTATCGCGAAACAGACCAAATATCTTACTGGCTCGGCTTTCATTTAGCTCAGGATCTCGCAGTGGTACCATTGTTGCGACAATAGACTTGTCGATAATGGTATTTTTGAGTTGTCCATAATCACGGCGACCCAATCCCACACGTAATGTCGTACTAATCACTGGTGACTCTAGCACCGTATATAGATGCGATTTCATCAAATCACGGGTTTGCGCTGAGCGATCGCCATACATCATTTCATTCATGATGTTTTCTAAAGTGACCAAATCCTTTACCACAATTTCAGCAAAAACCTCAGAAACTTCCTCTTGGCGCTTCATAAAGCCGCCTTGTAAGCGATACTTTGCGATATGCGGTATGACAGGTTTGATAAATGGAAAGCGACTTTGCACCGTAAACAGCTTCAAATAAGGTATGAAGTGCGGCTCTACTGGATTAAATACCATCCAAATGGCAATCCAATTGGTGAGAAAACCCCAGATTGCGGCAAAGAACGGTACGGTCCAATGCTGCGGCACCACCAAAAATATAAACATCTGGATAATACCAAATACCAGACCAATCAAAGCACTAATGTGCCAGATAAAGTCTATCTCTTTTTGCCCAACCTTTAGAAACATATTCACCATCAGGCGACGATCGTTTTCCATCGTGTTTACAATCATCTTACGCATATCGACCAAGTCTTCGACATGATAAGTCAAATCTGTCACAAGCGACTGCATAATACTGGGCAGCTCTTTATGGGCTTGCGCATAGACACGGCGCTTTAGGGCGTAAGGAAGGTTGCCCCACAATGCTGGCGAGTGATCCAGCATAATCTCATCAATCAATGGCTCAAGGTTTTTGTCCACCGTATCAGTGACAAATATCGCCATTTGCTCAGGCTCCATCGCCTTAAAAACTCATCAAGCGAACCGAGTTTTGAGAGCGTCTGGTCAACGATAACTCCTGATATCTTGCCCGCTTTGCGCGGAACAATACCTTGCCAACCGATACCTGGCAACCCAAAAAATGGGAAGTTAGGAATACGAATACCCCAGAACTTAACCGGATAAAACAGCATTTTGAGCGCCATCCACACATGTACCCAAGTGACGAATGCCGTCACTGGTGGGATGGTCAGCATGGCAAAGAACTCTGGGTGTTCAGCTATCGTCTGCCATAATGAATTTACGTCCATGACTTATCTAGTCCCTGACAGGTTGATTGTCGTTGCTAATATTGTCGCTACTGATAACGAGACTTTAGCAAAATGAGAACGTTTCAAAAGACGCTCCGCCCATAATAACTACTATAAAATAAATCGCCTGATTTTAGCATACTTGCCATTTATTAGCACATATAGACCAGCGGCAAGTTGTGACTAAAGATGACATGGTTGATATCGTCTGTTAACCAATAAAAACCTAAATATAAGCAAGTGCTTGGTCAGTAGATAATCAAGACAAAATATATGACTGAGTACTGCGTCTGCTCATTTGTTCTGTTATAATTTGTAGTGCAATAACAAATACTACCTGCGTATAAATGACTGCATAACGTTTTCACCCCATACCCTTCTATGTGATTGAAACCATTTGCATTATCTTTTAGACTCACCGCACTTTGGTTAACCAACCTGCCCTCTTATTTTTCTTTTATTGACTCACTGACCGTTTGGGCTCTGATCTTCTATGAATA
The DNA here is from genome assembly GCF_048631835.1 of Psychrobacter sp. ER1. Taxonomy (NCBI): domain Bacteria; kingdom Pseudomonadati; phylum Pseudomonadota; class Gammaproteobacteria; order Moraxellales; family Moraxellaceae; genus Psychrobacter; species Psychrobacter sp. ER1. The sequence goes on from NZ_CP184640.1 coordinate 2,279,044, forward strand.
AACCGATAACTCCCAATACCGAACAGGTCAACAGTACCTTTACCAATCGTATTATCATCTTTGGGATTATAATATTGATTGGTTTGGGCGGTTTGATAACACGTTATGGGTATTTGCAAGTCTACGCTCATGATCAGTACACAACGCAAGCCGATAACAACCGTATTAAACTGATATCTGCGCCGCCTAGTCGTGGCTATATTTATGATCGTAACGGGGTAATACTAGCAGACAACCAGCCAGTATTTACAGCGATGCTCAGTCCTGATGAGGTCGAAAATCCTGAACGTACGTTGCATCTGCTTGCGCCGATTTTTGATTTAACCGATACAGATATCACTGACATTTTGGCGCGTCTAAGTAAAAATAAAAACGATCCTGTAACCATCAAGATTGATTTAACAGAAGCACAGTTGGCTCAGTTTAGCGAGCGTAAGCCATTCTTCCGCGGGGTATCTATCCAGAGTAAGCTTACACGCTCTTATCCTTATGATGAGCTGTTTGCCCATGTCATCGGCTATGTCGGACGTATCAATGACAAAGAGTCAAAGCGTATCGATAAAGACCGTTACGCTGGTACTGACCTAATTGGTAAGATTGGTATCGAAGATTACTATGAAGATATTTTGCTTGGGCAACCGGGTTATCAATCGGTAGAAACAGACGCACATGGTAATATCTTACGCCAGCTGGATACCAAGCCGCCGATAGCGGGTAACGATATTACGTTGAGCTTGGATTATGGTTTGCAAACCATCGCCCAACAGCAACTCGATGGACGCCGCGGTGCAATCGTCGCGATAGATCCCAAAAACGGTGATGTATTGGCATTTGTTAGTAATCCAAGCTACGACCCTAACCCTTTCATATCGGGTATTTCTTTTAAAGATTATGACGATCTACGCGAAGATTTAGATCAGCCACTATACAATCGCGCACTCCAAGGGATGTACCCCCTGCTTCTACTATTAAACCGTTCGAAGGTTTGGGCGGTATTCATTATGGTCTACGCGATTGGAACAGCACTATCTATGACCCTGGTTATTTTAGCTTACCTGGTGACACGCATCGATTCCGTGACTGGAAACGTGGCGGTCATGGCACGGTAGATCTGAAAAAATCCATCATGATGTCGGTCGATACGTATTACTACAAACTGGCCTACGAGATGGGCATACAACGTCTACATGATTGGATGACACGCTTTGGTTTTGGTCAACAAACAGGCATTGATTTGCCCAACGAAAAATCAGGCATCATGCCATCGCCAAAATGGAAAAAAGACACTTACGATAAAGACTGGCTACCGGGCGAAACCATCTCGGTCAGTATTGGACAAGGGTATTTCTTGGCAACGCCGCTACAGATTGCTAATGCTACAGCCATGACTGCCAGTAAAGGACAGCACATTACCCCGCATTTATTAAAGAGCAGTGACGGTGCTGCGGACGTCAAAATCATCACTAAGCCAGATGGCAAAATAGACTACAACGGTAAGCCGTCTGACTGGCTACGAATGCATGATGCTATGGAAGACACCGTCAAAAGAGGGACAGGCCGCGGCATCTATACCCCACGCTATCGTATTGCTGGTAAAACAGGTACTGCACAGGTAAAGTCTATCGCTCAAGGCCAGCGCTATGACAAGTCGGCAATCGATAAGCGTCACTGGGATCATGCTTGGTTTAATGGTTTTGCCCCAGTAGAAGACCCGCAGATTGCCCTTGCAGTATTGGTCGAAAATGGCGGCGGTGGTAGTGCTGTTGCAGCGCCTATCGGCCGTGCTCTATTTGATTACTGGGTATTACAACGCAAGACAGATCCGGTGCTGCCACCTTCTGCTGATGAGCTAAAAGTTATTAAACGCCAAAAGGCTTTTGAAAAAGCCATGCGTGATGCTATTCGCGATAAAGAAGCAAAAGCGTTAGAAGAGAAAGAAGCCGCGGAAGCTGAAGCGGCAGCAGCGACATCTGAGTAACTAGACGTTTAAGTAATCAATAGTATAAAAAGTAAAACCTAGCAAAGAATTGGTAAGCGAGACACAATAATGAAAAAAGCTTCAAATGGACGCGCACCAAAGAATAACCGTAAAGCGAAAAGTGCCGCAGCAGGTGATGTGCGCATCATCGGTGGTCAGTTTAAGCGCCGTATTGTAAGTTTCATCGATGCAGATGGCCTGCGTCCGACCCCAGATCGCTTACGGGAGACTTTATTTAACTGGCTACTCTCTGACATTCATGACGCCCATGTGCTTGATAGCTGTGCTGGCAGTGGCGTACTGGGGTTTGAAGCGCTATCTCGCGGTGCGGCCCACACAACATTTATCGAAATCAATCCAGCACAAAGCAACTTGCTACGTCAGAGTGCTGAGCAATTACGTCTTGAGTCTACTGCTTACCAAATCATCACTGGCACTGCTGAGCAAGTATTGCGTCAAGAGCAGCTGACTGCGCGCCCCTTTGACATTGTATTTATCGATCCACCTTATGCTCAGGATTTATGGCAGCCTATTTTGACTGCGCTTATTACCAATACCTTAATCAATACTGAAACACTAATTTATTTAGAAGCTGATAAAGATTTGTCAGCACAGCTTAAGCAATTGGAAGCGTCGCTAAATGAGAATTTATATCCTCAATCAAGCGTTACTCAGCAGTCAATCGCTTTTGAATGCTTAAAACAAACCAAAGTCGGACAAGTTGTCGCTGGACTTTATCGTCTATCATCGTCATAATTGTCGGGTTAATGAAAGCCGTTAACGTATTTTACAAATGTTTAGAACCGCTAAAAACTGGCCGACGCTGCAGTTTAATGTATATAAGGCGAAAATAAACCCCAATGCAGCTTGCAAGCGTAGGCGCTACTGCTTATAATGTGCAGTCTGTTTTTTGAGAGCCCCGTTCCCAGCTAAACTCTCAACGAATTCTAATTTTAAGGTTTTATCATGAAAACACTTAGTGCAAAACCAGCTGAAGTGACCCATGACTGGTATGTCGTAGATGCTGACGGCAAAACCCTTGGTCGCTTAGCCACTCAAATCGCAACTCGCTTACGTGGCAAGCACAAGCCTTCTTTTACTCCGCACGTTGATACTGGTGACTTTATTGTTGTCATCAATGCTGACAAAATCACGGTAACGGGTAAAAAGCACAAGACAAAAAGTACTATCGTCACAGTGGCTACCCAGGTGGTATTAAAGAAACCAACTTCAATAAGTTGCTTGCACATAAGCCTGAAGATGTTCTACACAAAGCAGTTAAGGGTATGCTTCCAAAGGGCCCTCTTGGCTATGCGATGATCAAGAAGCTGAAACTTTATGCGGGTACTGATCATCCACATACTGCACAGCAACCTAAAGAACTAGACATCTAAGGATATACTTATGGAACGCAATTACGGAACTGGTCGCCGCAAGACGTCTACTGCTCGTGTATTTTTATCAAAAGGTACTGGTAGTATCGTTGTTAACGGTAAGCCACTTGACGAATACTTCAGCCGTGAAACTTCACGCATGGTTGTACGTCAGCCATTAGAACTACTAGACTCTGTTAACGCATATGACTTATATGTAACTGTTGCAGGCGGTGGTATTAGTGGTCAAGCTGGCGCAATCCGCCACGGCATCACACGTGCATTAATCGAAGCTGACGAAACTTTGAAGCCTGCCCTAAAAGCAGCTGGTTTTGTTACTCGTGATTCACGTCAAGTTGAACGTAAGAAACTGGGTCTACGTAAAGCACGTAAACGTCCACAGTTCTCAAAACGTTAATCAAAACTATCTCTTATATTTTTGCTGCTGTTGTCTTTTTCTCAGAGCTTCAGTAGCAAAGTTAAATAAGAGTCTGGTTTTGCAAAACCTTATAAGCTGGTCACAGCTTATAAGGTTTTTTTATGCCTACTGATAGCGTGTTGATTATCCGATTGTCTTCATCAAACCAGCTTTGTTTTACGGCAATAACTAACATGAGTGCCTTGTTTCAACGCTGCAAAGTAGAGCGTCTGTAGAAATTCTAACTTGCAAAGCATTACACGCTACCCCATCATATCAGTAACTTTTTATTATTTGCCATGATGCCTCAAACCGTGCTGCAGAAGGATATTATGAAAGCGCCAGAACAATTTGACCCTAGCAAGCCATCTGCCAATAGCAGCGTGTCGCCTAGCATGAAACAGTCGGCTAAGTCGCCTGCGATACCTGCTGGCACACCGACAATTACTCAAAATCATAAGCGTACAGCGCAAGCAGATAACAAGCCATTTCAGTGGCAGTTTTTATCACCCAAGAATTGGGGCATCTGGCTGTTATTTTTGATAATACTACCAATGATATATCTGCCGTTACGCTGGCAATTTTGGCTAGGACGTAAGCTCGGTATATTGATTTTTAAAGTTGCTGGCTCACGTAGACGCGATACATTAATCAACCTGAAGTTGGCATTTCCAGAAAAGCCTGAAGCTGAACGTGAATTAATGGCCAAGCAAGTCTTTGTCAATCAAGGCATTGGTGTGTTTGAAACGTTATGCGCTTGGTTCAGGCCAAATATATTTACTAGAACTGTTTCCATTTCGGGGTTACAGCATATTGTTAATGCGCAAAATGAGCAGCGACCAGTTATCCTGCTAGGTGCACATTATACGATGCTAGATTTGGGTGGCCTATTATGTGCGCAGTTTTTCCCTGTAGATTGTATGTACCGTACGCAAAACAACCCATTATTAGACTGGTTTATTTATAATGGTCGTACCAATATTTTTGGTAAGCAAATCTCTAGTCGTGATATGCGTAGTTTAGTTACCTCTATCAAAGCGGGACACGTCATTTGGTATTCTCCTGATCAAGACTATGGTCTCAAGCAAGGTGTTATGGCGCCATTCTTCGGTGTACCTGCTGCGACGATTACTGCATCGCGTCGCATGGCAAAACTGGGTAGCAAAGCAAAGCCACCAGCTGTCATGGCACTGCATACTTATCGACAAACGCCTGACAATTTGCCGCGTGGTAAACGCCCACACTATCATTTAACAATTACACCAGAATTAGACAACTACCCAAGTAAAGATGAAGTCGCTGATGCCACTCGAGTCAATGAAGTTTTAGAAGGACTCATTCGTATTGATCCTACCCAGTGGATGTGGTTCCATCGTCGCTTCAAACATGGGCCAAATGGTCGTACTGATATCTATAAGTAAACCTTTATTTCCAAAAATACTAGTGAAGTTTGCTATACTTTGCGGCTAATAATTTGCATTTTAGCTATGCACTGATAATAATTTGATAAACAAAATAACGGATTTTCCATGAGCAATAACAGTACTCCTGACAATCAAACTTCTGATACTTCAACCGAAGCCAAGCGCATCCTGACTGGTATCAAGCCAACTGGTATTCCACACTTAGGTAACTATGTTGGCGCGATTCGTCCAGCGATTGAGTCTATTCAGAATAGTGATCACGAAGCGTTTTTCTTTTTAGCAGACTACCATGGCATCATCGGCTGCTATGACCCTGCTATCATTCATGAGTCGACTAGAGCCATTGCTGCTACGTGGATTGCTTGTGGTCTAGACCCTGAGCGTGTTACGTTCTACCGTCAGTCAGACGTGCCTGAAATTCCAGAACTTGCTTGGATTTTGAACTGCTCATGTGCCAAAGGTTTGATGAACCGCGCCCATGCCTACAAAGCGGCCATTGATATTAATACAGAAAAAGCCGATGTCGATCCTGATCAAGGTGTCACCATGGGTCTATTCGGTTATCCCGTGCTAATGGCGGCTGATATCTTGATGTTTAATGCGACCCATGTACCTGTTGGGCGTGATCAAGTGCAGCATATCGAGATGGCGCGTGATATCGCAGGTACTTTTAATCATCGTTATAAGTCGCTTTTCACGCTACCGTCAGCAGTCGTTGATAACGATATACCGCTGCTTACTGGGCTTGATGGCCGCAAGATGAGTAAGAGCTATAGCAATACGATTCCCCTATTCGGTGAGCCAAATCCACAGGTTAGTCCTGAAAAACAAATGCATAAAGCAATCATGAAAATTGTGACTAACTCACAGCTACCTGATGAGCCAAAAGATCCTGATGATTCAGCTATCTTTGAGATTTATAAAGCATTTGCTACTGCTGAAGAGATTGCTGATATGCGTGCGCGTTATGCCGCTGGTATTGGCTGGGGTGACGCTAAGCAAGCGCTGTTTGATAAGATCAATGACGAAATCGCGCCATTCCGTGCACGTTACGAAGAACTGATGGCCAATCCAAAAGAGCTAGAAGAGATCTTGCAGATGGGTGCGGATAAAGCCCGTCGCCATAGTCGTAAGCAACTAGACAAAGCTCGCCGTGCTATCGGTATCCGCCCGCTTGCTAAGCTTAAATAATCGTTCCTGGAATAGTCGTTTTACTGGCGCAATTTATTATCAAAGCGGGTGCTAAACGTGCAAACTGAACCAAACACCAAACAGGCGGCTTTGTCTAAAGCCGCCTTATCTGCTATGGCTGATTCAACCTCCGAACTTACAGACAATCAGAGCGATCTTGATGAATCAGTCAACCATAATATGTCGCTACGTATCTATCAAACGCCTGTGCAGCATTTGCCAGAAGATCTATATGTACCACCGCAAGCCTTTGCTATTTGGTTAGAGCAATTTGCTGGTCCATTGGATTTTCTATTGTATTTGGTCAAAAAGAACAACGTCGATTTGACCCAAATGCCTATTCTGCCTATCACTGAGCAATACTTAGCTTATATCGGTGAATTGGATACCGAGCACTTTGAATTAGCAGGTGATTATCTGCTGATGGCATCAACGCTCATCGCTATCAAAACCGAGTTGCTATTACCTACCCCTGATACCCTAACCGACGAGCGTGACCCAAAAGCAGAGTTGATCGAACGCCTTGAAGAATACGCGCAAATCAAAGTGGTCAGTCAGCGCCTAGACAATCTAGTACGCTTAGAACGCGATGTGTTTTTGGCCATGGTTAGTATGCCTGATCAAAACGTTATGAATGCGGAGCTGCCAAGCTACTCATCTAACTTGCTGATTGATAGTTTATTTAAAATGCAACTACAGCCCGACTATCAAATGCATACGATCAAAGTTGATGCAGTACCACTTGCCGATCGTATTGCCAGTATTAGTAGGCAATTAAGTACAGATGGGGCGCGCTCCTTTTATGAGCTACTAGACAAGGCACAAGGTAAAATAGGCGTGGTCGTGAGTTTCGTCGCCGTACTTGAGCTTATAAAACGGCAGTTAGTTGGTGTGGTTAATATTGAGACAGATAGCGATAACGTCAACTCTGCTCCCAATGAAGAACCGTCTGATGTGGATAGTGAGCCTACCGCACTTACGTTACAGTGGTTAGCCTAGTAGACTCTAAGACTGTCTCCTAGCCCATTCTCTATCAAAATCACAATATTGAAATAAGAGCATACTTTAGATGGTAGATATTGAAGACCCAAAGCAACATGACGAAACCCAAGAATCAACAACTATGACTACATCACCATCAGCTGAAGCGCAGCATAATTCTCTTGAAGAGATGAGTAAACGTATTGAAGTACTGTTGCATGCGTCAGAAGCACCGCTGACAGCTCACGCATTAAAAAAACATTTATCATTATCTACTAAAGAATTAAAGCAAACCTTGGAAGTACTGCAACAACGCTTAGGTACAGGTGTGCTTAGGCTACATGAGACCGCCAGCGGTTATCGCTTACAGATATCTAATGACTATAGCAGTCTAATTCAGCGTACTTTTCCGCAGCGTCAAGAACGCCTGAGCCAAGCCCTACTTGAAACCCTAAGTGTCATTGCATACAAGCAACCTGTGACGCGTAGTGATATCGAGCATGTGCGCGGAGTGACATTATCGAGCAATATACTGCGCCAGTTATTCGATAAAGGATGGATTGTGGAGAAAGGCTTTAAAAATACTCTAGGCTGTCCTGCATTGCTTCATACTACTGCGCAGTTTTTAGATGCGTTTGGATTAAGCCATCTGGATGAACTGCCACCTATGCCAGATATGGAAACCATACGATCCATATCTTAAACTTTCTGCTGAACAAACTATAGTTACTCACATGAAAAAGGACAGATCGCATAGGATCTGTCCTTTTTATTACGTTGCTGATTTTGAACTGATATCAAAACCTAGCAACATATCGGTTAATTACTGATTAATTACGTCAACACCTTTTGGTGGTGTAAATTTAAACTGACTGCTACCAATACTTGGGTTCATTTTGATACCGCTAAACTTGATAGAGGTTGTTTGACCCAAGGTGTCATTCAATACCATCATGACAGGTTTGCCACCACTAAAGCTTATTGAAAGACTTTTGAAACTTGCACTGTCTGACTTAGGATAGAGTACGTAGTAGTTTTTGTTGTCATATGGCTGAGTGATTTTGAAGTTTTGATCAATCTTGCTTGGATCACCTGACAGTAGCAAAGCTGGCGTATTACCTACTTGGCTGTCGACATTCTGCTTAGTCGCTTGCTCTAAATCCTTGTCATAAACCCACATAGAGTTACCATTAGCAACGATCAATTGCTCTGATGGTGACTTGGTTTCCCAACGGAAGTTATTTGGACGTTGTACACTCATAGAGCCTTTAAACGTACCACTACTCGCGCCTTTAGTCGTTTGACTAAAATTGGCCGTCATACTCTTGGTATTGGTCAGCAATTTATTCAAACGTTTAGCAGCTGTTAGGTTATCAGCAGGAGCTGCTGTAGCCGTTTGAGTCAATGCCATCATTGGCGCTGCGATACCTAGCGATGTCATTAATACACCTGCTAAAGCACCACTCATCAATTTTTGTTTGGTTGATTTTTTCGTAGATAAGTTCACCATAAATCCTCTCTAAAAAGCATAATCGCTTTAAAGTTGTCGCTAAAAATAAAATGTTCTATTGAAATTTTTGTTTTCTATAAATACTGATTTTACCAAGCTAAAGCTGGTAACCATCAGCAATGGCAACAGTGTGCCAGTTTTTTATTACGCGCCTAGTCATGATTTGCAATCTTTACTACGGCTGCCATACACGCTTGTAACCAATACAGTTACACGGTAAAAGTTTGCATTTATAAGTGTTAGCTACAGTAATTAAGCTAATAGTGGCCTTAAAAATATCGCTCAAAAGAATTATTATTAATTTATATCACCCTACAAACGTAAAAAGCCCCTACTACCATAAGGCAGTAAGGGCTTTTTAATTATCTGATCATTCTATTCAGTGAATAAAACGACCTAAATAGATAATTATGCGTTTTCAACCGTAACATAACGACGGTTAAATTTACCTTTGGTCGCAAACTTTACAACACCGTCATTCAGTGCAAATAAAGTATGGTCACGACCCATGCCAACGCCTTCGCCTGCGTGGAATTCTGTACCACGTTGACGAACGATGATGTTACCAGCTGTGATAGCTTGGCCACCAAAGATTTTTACGCCTAGCATTTTTGGGTTTGAATCACGACCGTTACGGCTCGAACCGGCAGCTTTTTTATGTGCCATGAGAAAATCTCCTTGTTAATTTGACTTATCGCTGATGTGATAACTCTTAAGCATTTAGTGCGCTATTTAGCAATAATTGCTAAATGGATAATTAGGCATTAATCGCTTTGATTTTTAACAAGGTGTACCATTGGCGGTGACCTTGTTCTTTGTGATAATGCTTACGACGGTTGTGCTTGATGATACGGATTTTTTCGCCGCGACCATGCTCAACAACTTCAACTTCTACGCTAGCACCGTCAACAACAGGCTGACCGATTTTGACGTTATCGCCGTCAACAACCATCAACACGTCTTCAAATTTGATTGTTTCGCCTTTTTCTGCTTTTAGTAGTTCAACTTTAAGCAATTCATCGACGACTACACGGTGCTGTTTACCACCAGTTTTGATTACTGCGTACATTGTATGACTCCGTTTAACCCGTGTGCCGTGGCTGATGTTATACCAACGCTTTTACGACGAACACGACAGGGAAAAATTAAAGGCAAGATTTTACGGCTTTTTGCTCATAAAAGCAAGCCGCGCCTCTTGTTTTTGCAAGGTGGTTACACTAATGACCATCTCTCATTTTGCTATAACGGCTGCTCATCAAGGAAAGTCGATAAATGACAATACGAATATAAACATGAGAAATAGTAATAATAAGTGATAGATTAAGCCCAACAGCGGCCATTATAACTTATGCAATCAGTTACTTACAGCCTTTTGTGAATCATTTATGTGACCAATAAGCTTAAAATGCGCTAGAAGATATATCTGCAAAACATAAGACATTTTTTATAATTTTTATTCTATTCAATAGGCATAGTAAGCCCTGTATATCATACGCTTGACCTACTTGTGCTATATACTTTAACCAACAATTTAAGCAGATAGCTATGCTATCATAAGCGAAATAATACCTTACCTATAGATAGATAAAGTCAAGGTTATACCAACTCTCTTTACTCTTATTAATATGACTATTTATTATGACTAGTACCTCTTTAAATAATACCCTGCCTGCCTCTCAATCGACGCCTAGCTATGCTGATATTCAAAGTATTGTAGCCAATGACTTTGAGGTAATGGACAAGCAAGTATTTGGCAGTTTGAACTCAAAAGTACAGCTTGTTATGAGCGTCTCGCAACACGTGATCAATGCTGGCGGCAAACGTATGCGCCCGCTGATTACGCTATTGTGTGCCCGTATGTTTGACGACAATCCATCAGAAAAAGCGATGCACCTAGCAGCCATTACTGAGATGCTACATACTGCAACCTTAGTGCATGACGATGTGATCGATGAATCAGGACAGCGCCGCGGTAAACCGACGGCAAACGCCACATGGGACAATGCCACTGCCGTATTGGTCGGTGACTATCTCATAGCCCGTGCTTTTAATCTTTTGGTTGGTTTTCAGAGCTTGCCATTGTTGCAAGTGTTCTCTGATGGGACCTGTGATATTGCTGAAGGCGAAGTGTTACAGCTACAGCACCAACATAACCCTGCCGCGACAGAGGAAGATTACTTACGCATTATCGATGGCAAAACATCACGCCTGTTCATGATGGCGACCCAAGGTGCTGCTATCTTGCAAGACAAGACAGCATATATGACGGCATTAGGCGATTTCGGACAGCATTTTGGTAATGCGTTTCAAATTATCGATGATGTGCTTGATTATAGTGGCGATAGCGACGTAATGGGCAAAAACCTAGGCGATGACCTTGCTGAAGGCAAGCCTACCCTACCGACTATCAAAGCACTCGAACTACTCAAAGACAGCGACACTGAAGGCTATGAGCAGTTGCGTATCGCCGTTCAGACAGGTAAGACACCAAACGCTGAGCAGCTGATTGAATTGGTACGTAATTCTGGCTCATTAGCTTATTGTAAGCAGCGCGCGCTGGAAGAAACTAAACTGGCGCAAGATGCCCTTAGTACGCTACCAGACAACCGTTATCGTACAGGCTTATATCAATTGACTGAACTCGCTAGCGCCCGACTAGTATAATTAAAGCTGAGTCGTCTTTATTATTAGCTAATTAAGACGACTCTTTTTTGACAGAATTTTTTAGCAAAGCTTTTTAGCAAATTTCTTTAGCAATTGATAAATAAAAAGCCCATAAATTAGAAATTACCCTCTTAAAAACTAGCATGTCAGCCAAATCGTTACCTTTCTTTAAGTTTCATACATCCTTGCAGTACTATAATCGTATAAGGCTTTTTGGACAGTCGGTCAAAGTTTGATAACGCTAGGTAGAGAGATACTGATAGTTATTTTTTATGACTGTAATTAGGGGTTGCTAAAACTGTCATTTTGTTGACAAAGTCGATTTTCTATCGTTAAAAAACCTTAGTTACTATAGGGTTTTAGATTTATAACAAAAGTTTACAATATATTTTGATACTAGGTTGTGCATGGTTCTATTAGCTGTTAATAGAGACGACGCTTACTATGACGGCAATCTATTAATTCGTAAACTGTAATATTACCGCTTTTCGGTCCAGCTCATATCTGAAACTACTTGACTGTGGGGTTACCCCAATAGTTTATAATGACTCATTAAATTTATTAATCCATTCTGTGGTTTGCTTAAACAATTAATGCTAAATAATCCTTTCGATACTTAATCCATATCGATGTCAGATTTTCTATTAGTCATATTTCGCTAACGGAAACATCTGAAACTGGAATAAATAATGCTAGCTTAGGCTATTTATTCTTTTTATTTAGCATTAGTAAGTTATTTAGCATTAGCAAGACCCTTATATTCAGTACGCCAAACTTATTGATCGATTTTTATACTGTCACTATTTATATATATTGCCGAGGACATTGATGAAGCACTCTTATCTTGCGCTTGTAATAGCATCTGTACTATCTGGAGCTGTACTGGTTGGCTGTGACAAAAACGAGGACGCCGCTGGTGAGCAAGCCGCACAGCAGCAAATGCCGCCTGCGGTTGTCAACGTTCAAACAGTCACTCTCGATACCGTCCCTCAAGTACAAACTTTTTCTGGACGTACTGCAGCTTATCAAACTGCTGACGTCCGCCCACAGGTCAACGGTGTGATTGACGAAGTACTATTCCGTGAAGGAAGTAACGTCAAAAAGGTCAGCCACTATATCGCATCAACACCGACAACTATGCCTCATCTGTAACGAGTGGCCAAGCCGCCGTACAGCAGTCACAAGCTAACTATCAAACTGCTGTGGCAAACAATGCCAATGCAAAAGCTGAGTTGGTCAGTCGTCAAGCGTCATTAGCACAAGCGCAAAATGACTTACAACGTCTGCAAGGTCTGGTCAGTATTGATGCCATCTCAAAGCAGCAGTACGATCAAGCACAAACAGCCGTACGTACAGCACAAGCAGCAGTACAAAGCGCCGCCGCCGCTGTCGGTCAAACTCAAGCAGGTATTGAGAGTGCAAAAGCAGGCATCCAGACTGCAAAAGCAGGTTTAGAAGCCAGTACCTTAGATCTAAACCGTACAATCGTACGCGCACCGCTTACCGGTCGTACTGATCGCTCTAGCGTCACTGCTGGTACTCTAGTCAGTGCTGGTCAAGCAGATCCATTGGTGACTATTTCACGCTTAGACCCTATCTACGTCGATATCAGCCAGTCTTCTTCTGAGTTGCTCAAGCTTCGTCAGCAGATTGCAGATGGTACTGCTCAGCCAGGTATGAACTCAGTTGAATTGGTGCTAGAAGACGGTTCTGTTTACCCAGTACGCGGTAAGCTTGCACTGTCGGAAGCCAAAGTTGATGAGTCAACAGGTGCTGTCACCTTACGTGCTATTTTTCCAAACAGCAATAACATCCTGCTACCAGGTATGTATGTCACGGCACGTTTGACACAGAGTGTTATTACCAACGCAGCCCTTGTCCCGCAAAGTGCAGTCACTCGTACGCCGAAGAGTGAGACGCAAGTCTATATCGTTGACGAAAATAATAAAATCCAAGTACGTCCGGTCACCATTAATGGTACTTACGATGGACAATGGGTCGTCACTGAAGGCTTGAAAGCAGGTGACAAAGTAGTTGTGATTGGCGGTGCTAAGGTTAAGCCTGACCAAGAGGTGGTCGCCAAACCACTAGAAAGTGCAAATCCAGCACCATCTGCAAAAGGACAAGGCACGCCAAACGCCAAAACGCCTCAGCAAGCTGCAAAAACGGTGGATAAGCCAGCTGGTAACGAAACTTCTGCTAAGAAACCTACAGAAACCGCTGCTAACTAATTCCATTCAAAGATAGGAAGACTTAGGGATATACTATGTCACGTTTTTTTATTAATCGCCCTATTTTTGCATGGGTTATGGCTATTTTGGTCATGCTCATCGGGGTGATATCGGTTATTAATCTACCGATCGAACAGTATCCACGTATTGCACCGCCGACTATTTCGGTCAGTGCAAGCTATCCTGGTGCTAATGCACAAACCGTCGAAAACTCAGTCGTACAGATCATTGAGCAACGTATGAAAGGCCTCGATGGTCTGATGTATATGTCGTCATCGAGCTCGTCAAATGGTAGTGCTTCAGTGACGCTTACCTTTGAAAACGGCACAGATCCTGACACAGCTCAAGTACAAGTACAGAACAAACTGCAAGCAGCGATGAGCTCCTTGCCTGAGTCTGTTCAGCGTCAAGGTGTCAACGTCAATAAATCGTCTAGCAGCTTTTTGATGGTGCAAGCATTTATTTCTGAAGATGGCACCATGGATCGGGCAGATATTGCCGATTATATTAACTCTAATGTCGTCGATTCGATCAGTCGTGTAGAGGGTGTGGGTGAAGTTCAAGTCTTTGGCTCTACTTATGCGATGCGTGTATGGCTTGACCCTTCACGCCTACGTAGCTACAACATGATACCTTCAGATGTGGTCAATGCGATACGAGCGCAGAACGCACAAGTATCTGCCGGTCAGTTAGGTCAAGCACCTGCTGATACCGACCAACAGGTTATCAATGCCACGGTCACGGTGCAAAGCTATCTTCAAACGCCTGAAGAATTCCGAAACATTCTACTAAAAACAGATACCTCAGGCGCACAAGTACGCTTAGGCGATGTGGCAGATGTCGAAATCGGCAGTGAAAACTATAGCGTTGTGTCTTTATACAATGGTAAAGAAGCAGCCGGTTTAGGTATTTCACTCGCTGGTGGCGCAAACGCCCTTGAGACTCGTGAAGCCGTCGGCGCACGTATGGCTGAGCTGGAAAAAAACTTCCCAATTGGTCTAGCCTCAGTCGTTCCGTATGACACCACACCATTTGTACGCTTGTCTATTGAACAAGTCGTTATGACCCTCATTGAAGCGATTGTGTTGGTATTTATCGTTATGTTCATTTTCTTACAGAACTGGCGTGCCACCATTATCCCGACCCTTGCCGTACCTGTCGTACTCTTGGGTACCTTTGCAGTGTTGTATATTGCAGGCTTTAGTATCAACGTCTTGACCATGTTTGCTATGGTTCTCTCCATCGGTCTGCTGGTCGATGATGCGATCGTCGTGGTAGAGAACGTCGAGCGAATACTAGAAGAAGATCCTCACATCTCTATAAAAGATGCAACTATCCAGTCGATGGGTGAAATCAGTAAAATCGTTATTGGTATTGCGCTTATCTTGTCTGCAGTATTCGTACCGATGGCGTTCTTTGGTGGCTCAACAGGGGTGATTTATCGCCAGTTCTCCATCACGTTGATTACCAGCATGGTGCTGTCAGCCATGGTCGCGCTTATTTTTACGCCTGCGCTATGTGTCACTTTACTCAAACGCGGTAAGAGTCACGAAAAAGGCAGTACTGAAAAGCAAAAGGGTTTCTTTGGTTGGTTTAACCGTGGCTTCTTTAAACTTAGCCGCTCTTATGAAAACTTTGTCGGCAAGAGTATTCGTTTTAAATGGCTTTACATGATTGGCTATGCAGCCATCATCGGTATCATGGCGGTTGTGTTCTTACGTATTCCCGGCTCGTTTTTACCAGAAGAAGATCAGGGTATTATGTTTACCTTGGTTCAGCTTCCTGCTGGTTCGACATTAGATGAAACGCAAGAAGTGCTCGATAAAGTCAGAAACTATTACGACACTCAAGAAACCGATAACATTGCCTCTGTCTTTACCATTGCAGGCTTCAGCTTTGCAGGTCAAGGTCAGAATATGGGTCTGGCGTTTGTGCGCTTATCAGACTGGGAGGAACGCTCGGGCGATGAAAACACCGCTCAAGCTGTCGCTGGTCGAGCGATGGGGTATTTCCTTACTCAGATAAATGAAGCTCAAGTATTTGCCATCGTCCCACCAGCGATTACCGAGCTTGGTAATGCCAGTGGTTTTGACTTAATGCTTCAGGACAGTGGTAACCTCGGACATGACGGGCTACTTGAAGCCCGAAACATGCTCTTAGGTATGGCCGCGCAGAACGATCAAGTAGCTGGCGTACGTCCTAACGGGCAAGAAGACTCGCCACAACTTAAAGTAAATATCAATCAAGAACAAGCGGCGGCTTATGGCCTGTCACTAAGCAATATCAATAGCGTTATCTCAACAGCGTGGGGCTCAAGCTACGTTAATGACTTCATCGATCGTGGCCGTATCAAACGTGTCTATGTACAAGGTGAAGCCAGCAGCCGTACCAACCCTGATGATATTGGCAAATGGTATGTACGAAATGACATGAATGATATGATTTCGTTTGATGCATTCTCTAGTAGTGAGTGGCAGTCAGGCTCACCGCGTCTTACTCGTTACAACAGCCTACCGTCCATGAACATCCAAGGTAGCGCCGCACCAGGACTAAGTACTGGTGAAGCAATGAGCTCAATGGAAGCGATGATAGACAAGCTACCTGAGGGTATCAGTTACGAGTGGACAGGTATGTCATTGGAAGAGCAAAAATCAGGTGCCCAAGCGCCAATGCTTTATGCGCTTTCAATCCTAGTTGTCTTCTTATGTTTGGCAGCTTTGTACGAAAGCTGGTCGATTCCTTTCTCTGTGCTACTAGTTATTCCACTTGGGGTATTGGGTGCAGTGATATTTACCTGGCTACGTGGTTTTGCCAATGATATCTACTTGCAGGTTGGTCTACTGACTGTCGTTGGTCTATCCGCCAAAAACGCCATTTTGATTATTGAATTTGCCAAAGAACACCAAGAAGAAGGCTATAGTCTGACAGAGGCCGTCATGACCGCAGCACGCCAACGTTTGCGTCCGATTATCATGACCTCACTTGCCTTTGGTTTGGGTGTTGTACCATTATTCTTGGCGAATGGGCCAGGTTCAGGCAGTCAAAACGCTATTGGTACTAGTGTTGTTGGTGGGGTAGTCACAGCAACCCTCTTAGGTATCTTCTTTATCCCAATGTTCTATATCTGGGTGCGTAGCGCGTTCCCGCATAAATATGAGAACAACACACCCAATGATAAAGATGGTGGCAATGGTACGCCTGACTCGCATAACCCAACACCTTCTGAGAGTTATCAGCCTGCAAGTCTTGGAGACAATACACAATGAGTGCTCAAAAAACATCTATCATCAACTCATCATCGGTAGCTATTACAGCTATCGATGCGCAGCCAGCACTATCTCGTTTGCGCAAAAACAGTGGCCGCCTGTTAGGGCTGACTGCATTGGCAATCAGCATGGCCGCTTGTAACACCATTCCAAAAGCGGATATGCGTCCTGTGCTAGCAGAGCCAAATATTCCTATGCAGCAATCTTACGGTGCATTTGATAAAGAGACTGTCAGTAGTGCTGACCAAGCAAGCATTGCCAGTCAACGCTGGCAGAATTTTTATAGCGATGAGCGGCTAAAAGGTTTGATTGCTCTCGGTCTTGAAAAAACAAAGACTTTGAAAGTGCGCGCCTAGCGATTGAAAAAGCACGTGCACAGTATCAGATTACCGATATTAACGACTTACCAGCTATCAACGGCAGTGCTGGTTATACTCGCTCAGCACAGAATCGTACTGATCGAAACGCTAGTAGTAGCTACAGTGTCAACTTGGGCCTTGCCAATTACGAGCTCGACTTTTGGGGTAAAATCTCAAGCTTAAAAGATCAAGCATTGCAGAACTTTTGGCGACGACAGCAGCCAAAGATGCGACCCAAATCAGCTTGATTAGTAATATTGCCCAAAGCTACGCTAACCTAAGCTATAGCTTAGCGCAGTTAAAACTGGCTGAAGCTACAGTCGAGAGTCGTGAGCGCTCGCTATTTATCGCGGATAAACGTTTTGAAGCAGGTATTGACGCAAAACTGCCTTTATTGCAGGCTGCTGCCTCATTAGAGAGTGCCAAGCTTGCCGTATTACGTGCACAGACCAGCGTTCTCCAATCACGCAATGCATTGCAGTACTTGGTTGGTGGCGCGATTCCAAACGAGCTTATCCCAACACCTGCTGTCAGCAATATCACTAGCCAGCAGATATTTAATGCCGGTCTACCAAGTGAATTACTACGTTATCGTCCTGACGTACTACAAGCGGAATACAATCTAAAAGCGGCTGGTGCAAATATCGAAGTGGCCCGTGCCTCTTACTTCCCATCTATTAGCTTAACCAGTAGTGTGGGCGTTAGTAGCGGCAGCCTAAATGACTTGTTCAAAAATGGTGCCGTTGGCTGGTCGTTTGGACCTAGCATTAGCGTCCCTATCTTTGATGCAGGCCGTCTAGATGCCAACTATGATGTGGCTCAAATCGAACGTGAACAAACGCTTGCTAGCTATGAGAGCTCTATCCAAACGGCATTCCGCGAAGTGTCAGATGTACTTGCTACTCGTGCAACTCTTGGTGAGCAGTTAGAGGCGCAGTATCGTCTGCAAGATAATTTTGAGCAGACCTATCAGATAGCAGATGCGCGCTTTAAAGCAGGTCTGGACAATTACTTAGACGTACTTGATGCGCAGCGTTCACTGTTCTCTACTCAGCAAGGTATCCTAGATTTAGAGCTACAGAAAATCGTTAGCCAGATTGAGCTGTACCAAGCGCTTGGTGGCGGTGCGAACCTTGATGTACCGACCGTCATCCCTGTACCGCAGCACACCAACTTGGCGCAGATTGTCACTGGAACTGCTACTAGTGCAAAAACCAAAGCGACAAATGCCATTAAAGCAGCTGGTTCAGCGCGTGTGACTACCCCGCAAGAAGCTGTCGCCATTAAGCAGTCGCAAACGGTAGAAACGACTACTTTTGAACCGACTGCTATCGTCGATGTGAATGACGATGGTAAGAAAGATGCCGCTGTCGGCGTGGTCACTGAAGAGACTCGCTTCAATGATGCGAGCGTTGAACACGTGCCTGTGACACAGATTGTCGAGCCTTAAATTAAATGATGGGCTCATAATCTCGTGACGTAATCGTATCTTTACGTTGATAGTCGATAAGTATCATCAGCCCTACCGACTTAACTTGGTAGGGCTTTTTGCTTTATTTTGAGCCTGTTAGTTATAGTAAAATCGTTTTATAAGTCGCTTTTTTGAGAAGCCAGTGCCATAAAGCATGACGCCATAAAAAATGACTTATAAAATAATTTTCACTCGAGCAACACCATAACTACTAAAATGATAGTAAGGAATTATTATGAGCTATACGTTTAACCGCCAATACCCTGCCACTCGCTTGCGTCGTCTACGCTATAACGACAATGTACGAGCAATGATTCGTGAAGTCGAACTACATCCCAAGCACTTTATCGCGCCTGTCTTTGTATTAGAAGGCGACAATCAGCGCGAGACGATCTCTAGCATGCCGGGTGTTGAGCGTTTATCAATCGATTTGCTTATTAATTATGCCAAAGAGCTCTTGGCAGAGGGTGTGACGACTATCGACATATTCCCTGTCATTGACAACGCATTGAAAACCCCTGATGGCAAAGCCGCTTACGACGAAGATGGTCTTACCGCACGCGCAGTCAAAGCGGTCAAAGACGCCGTACCAGAGATGGTCGTCATGACTGATGTCGCACTAGACCCTTATACATCGCACGGTCAAGACGGTCTGCTCGATGACAGCGGCTACGTCATCAATGATGCAACCATCGAGGTATTGGTTAAGCAAGCCCTTGTGCATGCCCGTGCTGGTGCCGATATCATCTCTCCGAGTGATATGATGGATGGGCGTATCAAAGCCATGCGTGATGCCTTTGAGGCAGAAGGCTTTGTTAATACGGCTATCATGGCCTACTCCGCCAAATATGCCTCTGCTTACTATGGTCCGTTCCGTGATGCTGTTGGTAGCGCTGGTAACTTAAAATGCGGGCACAAAAAACAGTATCAAATGGACTTTGGCAATCGTGCAGAAGCCTTGCATGAAGTCGCTATGGACATCAATGAAGGCGCTGACATGGTCATGATCAAACCAGGCCAGCCATACTTAGACCTTATCCGTGAAGTCAAAGATACCTTTGGTATACCGACCTTTGCCTATCAAGTCTCTGGTGAATATGCCATGCATATGGCAGCTATCCAGAACGGTTGGCTCAGTGATGCTGTGATTTTAGAATCTCTGATTGGTTTCCGCCGTGCTGGTGCCGATGGTATTTTGACTTACTTTGCGTTAGAGGCAGCCCGTCAGCTAAACAATGGTTAATATCAATTAAAATGCCTTTTACATTGTAAAACACCCCAGCTGCTTCATAGTCGCTGGGGTGTTTTTTATTGAAATTCTATTTATACTAAGCCGTTTTTGTTCACATGTATAAAGCAAACATGTCTATAGCTGGTCACGATGATGTGCTGTCGTAAAATCAATAGCAGGGCCAATAGGGATGATACGAGTGGGGTTGATATTGGCGTGGCTGGTGTAATAGTGCTGCTTGATGTGCTCCATATTTACTGTCTCAGCGATACCTGGAACTTGGTATAGATCACGCAGATATCCCCACAGGTTTGGATAGTCGATAATGCGGCGTAGGTTGCATTTAAAATGCCCAACATAGACCGCATCAAAACGAACTAAGGTGGTAAATAGTCGCCAATCCGCTTCGGTGATAGTGCTCCCTGTGAGGTAACGCTTATCTGCTAGGCGCGCTTCCAGTGTATCTAATGCAGCAAACAGCTCAATCACCGCCTCTTCATAAGCCTCTTGTGTGGTCGAAAATCCAGCCTTGTACACACCATTATTAATCGTCGTATAGACAAACGCATTAATATCATCGATTTCTGGCAATAAAGATGCTGGCGAAAAATCCCCTGCTAGTGCGCCAACCTCATCAAAAGCTGAATTAAACATACGAATGATCTCTGATGATTCATTACTCACAATCGTATTGGTCTTTTTGTCCCATAAAATCGGAACAGTAACCCGTCCCGTATAGTTGGGTTTTGCTTTAATATAAAGCTCATAAGCATAATCTGCATTGATCAGCGGATCAGGGATTACGCCCTCGCCCTCTGCAAACGTCCAACCATTCTCTCCCATGTAAGGGTTGACCACAGAGATCGGAATGATCTGCTCCAAACCTTTGAGCTTACGATAAACCAAAGTACGGTGTGCCCAAGGACACGCCAGTGAGACATATAGATGATAGCGATCAGGCTCAGCCTTAAACCCGCCTACGCCCGTAGGACCTGCACTGCCATCTACCGTTACCCAGTTCCTAAACCCGGCATCTTCACGCTCAAATCGACCACCATTTTCTTCCGTGTCGTACCATTTATCTTGCCACTTACCATCGACCAATAAGCCCATGTCATTCTCCGACTAATTCTAATTCTAATTTTCATTAAATGCTTGTTTAATACGAATGACTTTACGTCATCGTATTATGACCATCGCATTTGTTAGAGAGATATAATACCAGTTATAGGCGCTGATCCATTAGGTTACACTCTATTATTAACAATAAAAACTAAACTGGTTAAAATAAATATTTAGAAAATATACATAAAAAACATACTGTAGTATTTGATAATAACGCGTGACGTCAAATATTATGATAATAAAATAAGATAATTATAAAAAAGGCTTGCAAAGTCTGAAAAACTTGCTAAAATGCTCAACCTAAATAGGCGTATAGCTCAGTTGGTTAGAGCGCTACCTTGACATGGTAGAGGTCGTTGGTTCGAATCCGATTACGCCTACCAGATTCGAAAAGCCCCAATCTTAAGATTGGGGCTTTTTTTTGTCCGTGAAATATGGGCTGCAGAGAAAAAGGAAACTATACGTCGATGCAAACTTCCTCTTTTCTCACTTTCCGCAAACGTCATCAAAAAATGTGTGTGCCCAAATTGTGCCTAAGTTGTGCCTGCTCTCTATTTAGCATTCCTTCCAGAGTAGCACTTTTGACCTCTACCCCAAATTATCTAAAACACTCTCAAGATTTATTTACTTCTCTTTATCTAGCGACTCGTTAGGTACATAAGTAAATAAATCACCTACTTCAATATCTAGTGCCTCACAAATTTTATCCATAGTGTCAAAATCTATTCTTGAAGTCTGTTCGTTATAGATCTTGTGCATTGTCGACTTACTAATTCCTGTCATTCTTATTATATCTGCCACCTTCATACGTCGTTCAGCTAGTAGCACTGGTAAATTACATAAAATCATTAATAATTCCTTAATGGACTAAAAAAGTACTTGCATCGACTAACGATAGCTAGTAAAGTACTTCTATCGAACAACAAATTAATTCCATAGAAGTATTTATTGTCTCGATAAAACAACCTAGTTATTTAATTGGCTTACAAGGAATTTATTATGTCACATACCTACCTAACTACCCAAGAGCTTTCTGAGCTCATCAAATATAACCCTCGTACTATCCGTAATGAGCTCAAAGATAGCGTGCTTATCGAGGGTATTCATTATATACGCCCGTTCGGTGGTCGTAAGATTTTGTACATTTGGGAAGAGATTGAAAAAGATATGCGCACTGGCATTGCCGGTAGCATCAACGCCATGGCACTACAATAAGGAGAAATAGGATGGCTAGTATCAGAAGGCGCAAAGGAAGCAATATGCTATTTGTCGATTTTTATTATATGGGTATACGCTGTCGGGAGACGACAAACCTTACAGACACGCCAGCGAATTGCAAGAAGCTTGAGAAGGTGGCTGAGAAAATGGAAGCAGAAATCACCCTAGGTCTGTTTAATTACGCTAAGTACTTTCCAAAAAGTGACAAAGCAGCACAGATGGTAGCGTTAAACGATCGCAAGGAATGTATTAATACCGATACGCCCTCTTTTGAACAGTTTGCAGAATTATGGTTCTCTGAAAAAGAAATTGAATGGCGCGATACCTATAAGCGCAAAATAAAGGAGATTATTGATATGTACTTGATTGCTAAGTTTGGGACTAAACCCATTCATCTCATAAAAAAGACAGATGTATTAGCCTTCCGTTCATCGCTCGCCAAAGTAACGTACGGAAAAGCTAACAAACATCTGTCAGCGGCACGCATCAATTCGATCATGGTACCTTTAGGTATGATACTAAAAGAAGCAGCGAAACGCTATAAATTTGATAATCCTTATTACGATATCAATGCGCTCAAACAGCCCAAAACAGATATTCAACCATTCACACTAAGTGAGGTTTGGACGTTTATCAACGGCGTAAGAGCAGACTATCGCAATTATTATCTGGTACGTTTTTTTACAGGTATGCGTACGAGTGAGATCGATGGGTTAACGTGGGAGAACATTGATTTTAATCGACGTGAGATTGTGATCAAACAAGCTTATGTTAAGGGCAAAATTGTTCCTCCTAAGACTCAGGAGTCTTACCGTGCGATTCAAATGTCACCTTGGGTCTACGATGCTCTGAAGGAACAGCAGACCATCACTTATAAGCGATCTGACTATGTATTTTGCGCGCATACAGGTGAACCACTTGATTATAACAACGTAAATAAACGTGTTTGGCACCCTACTCTTAAGATTTTGGGTCTCAAAAAGCGTAATGCTTATCAGACTCGTCATACCGCAGCAACGCTATGGTTGGCTGCTGGCGAAAGTCCTGAGTGGATTGCCAGTCAAATGGGACACTCTACAACTAAGATGCTATTCAACACATATAGCCGTTACGTACCGAATATGACTCGGCAGGATGGTAGTGCATTTGAAGCATTGGTCAATCGCAGTCAGATTGCTCAGGTATCTACCGATAAGGGGCCTCACAATGAAAATGATTGATTACGATAAATTGCATGCGACGTTTAAACCTAGTGGCTATGTCAGTAATGGCGCAGATAATATTGCTAACTACCTCATTTGTGAGCTCTGTATTCAGTCAGGTACTGATTTGGCTAGGTTCCTAAGTATTGATAGTTGCTTTGATAATCATACGGCGCTGCGCATATGGGTTCAAATGCGCTTAGAGGCCAATCCTGACTATGTCGTTGATGATATGTGTAGTCAGCTACAGAGTGAGCTTTACGAGCTACTACCTCAAACTGGCTATGGATACTAAGGAGAATGTTATGAGCATGAACTTCGTCTTTGATTCAGCTTTTGATGATACAGCGAAGCGTTTGTGTCATGAGTATTGGTCCTATGTGTCGCCCAGTGATTATATAGCGCATTTAGAACTGCTTTGTTATGAACACAACACGGAGACTGATGTTTTATTTGCTACACTTGCAAAATGTCAGGTTTATTTAGATGACGTACACTGTGAGTACTGTGGTCGTCCCTATCCATTAGATGTCCCAGCAGATATTCCTCATGCAAGGAGATTGAACTCTTGGTTTTGTGAGGGGTGTATTAGCTTTTCTGGTGGACAGTTTGTCCTAGGTAGGTAAATCTTGAAATAGTTAGAATCAAAAAAAACAAAAAAGCCTCAGCTCAAAGTTGGGGCTTTTTCAATTTAGTCAGTTCAGCTATATTTTAGCTAAAATTTTTATCAGATTACACTTTACAGACTACACTAGCTTCTTTAGCCTTATCATAGACCCCGTAAGCATCTAGTCCTAAAGACTCCACATCATCAAGATATTTCTTTGTACCTTTTTCAAGTGGGCCTTTCCAATATGGGTCATTGAGTGGGTCTAGGATATCGACAACTTCGTCTCCTTGATCGATAGCTGCTTGTAGCTGCGTTGAATAAGTCTTATCCCACATGGCCCCTACTTTCTTGCTAAGCGCCATACCTGAATTGTCATCAATAACTTGTTTCAAGTCCTCTGGCAGACCTTCATACTTAGCTTTATTCATAGTTACCATTAAAGCAGAACTATAAAATGGCATATTAGTATGATACTTCGTCAACTCATTTAGTTTGAAAGTCTCCATAGCTTCCCACGGAAAGCTTAATCCATCAACGACACCACGCTGTAAAGAAGTATATATATCATTGGCAGGTAGCCCCACAGGAGAAGCTCCCATACTTTCGATGATATCACCTGCAACTGCTGAGGGCCTACGAATACGCATACCTCTCATATCCTCAGGAGTTCTGATCAATTTATTAGTACTGTGCAAGGTTCCAGGTCCTGTGGCAAACATAAAGAGCAAGTGTGAATCTTTATACTCGTCAGCAATCGTACCATTGTCATACAAGGTTTGCAGCATACAGCCTGTTTGTGTTGATGAGTTAGATAATCCTGGAAGCTCTGCAATCTGAGATAATGGGAATCGACCACTTGTATAACCTTGTACTTGTGAGCCAATATCAATGGTTCCTTTTACAGCAGACTCATAAGCTGTATCCGCTTTACTAATAGTGGCCGAAGGATATACCTCAACTTTAAGACGCCCGCCCGAATCAGCTTCGATTTTTTTGCCCAAGGTTCAAAAATCTCTTTATTAATATCAGATGTTGCAGGATAGAAATGTGAGAAACGTAAAACAGTGGTCTCTTCTGAAGAAGTCGCACCATTACTAGATTGGTTTGAACAACCTAAAAGGCTCATCGCGGCTAGCACACTTATCGGAAAAATGGGTGCTAATTTCATTATCAATTCCTTTTGATAGTAGTCATAAGTTCATTAATTTAACTTATGTTTTTATAGTATTTGACAGGTAAGTTAAATACACCATTATTAGTGGTTATAAATAATTAGGTCAATATATACTTAACGTACAACTGAACACTCATCTGAAATTATCAACTAAAGTGATAGCTGTCAAATCATTTAATGACTATTCTCTAATGTTTATGATAATGTAATACCTTACAAACATCGGCTAGTTAAGCATGCTAGTAAATTCAGATATTGCTTACTTTTCTGGTACCTAGAATCTTTTAATACGTTTTTTTGCAGCTCACTGCACACTGCTCTTGTAAAAAATGTATTGAAAGTAAACATGTTAATAAGGTAAGTAGTTACCTAATATGCTTGAAAAGCATTGACGCCTTATAAGAGTCTAATCGATATAAGAGCACTCTTACTTTTGCATCGTTTGTTCTCAACAAGTGAGTATATATACAAGGAAGAACAGAATGACAGGGATTGAATTTTATACTAATGGTCATATTGTCAGCGAAGCTGACAGCATGCGCCAAAAGCTAGGGGTCTTAGCAAAACAATATTCTGCAACATCAGCCATCATTATTACAGATGCTGGTATCTCCGAACTAGGCTATGTCGATATCGCCCAGCAATCCTTACAGGAAGCCGGTGTTAATGTCGTTGTGTTCGATAGTGTCGTTGCAGACCCGCCCATTGAAATTGTTGAAAGCGCTATTGAGCGTGCAAGAGACAATCAATGTGACTTGATCATTGGCTTAGGTGGTGGAAGCTCTATTGATACAGCAAAGATTGTCGCCTTATATCCAAACGACTTTCAGTCCGTTAACGATATTTTGGATAAAGATATTAGCGGTTTCAAAAAACTACCACTGTTTGCGATACCGACCACTGCTGGTACGGGCGCAGAGTCTACTTTTGTCTCCGTGATTACCGCAAAGGATGGCAGTAAAAAGGCTATTTATACTCCTAAAATCCTACCTGACGTCGCCATTTTAGATGCAACATTAACACTAAAACTACCTCGTCATATCACTGCAGCAACCGCGCTTGATGCCATGGTGCATTGTATTGAAGCCTACACGAGTCGCACTAAAAAGAATCCTATTTCAGATGCGCTAGCACTAAAAGGCTTACAGATGCTTTGGAGTAATTTTGGAAAAGTATTAAACCAAGGTGACAATATTGATGCTCGTGCCGATATGCTGTTAGGTTCCACACTGGCAGGCATAGCCTTCGTCAATGCCTCTGTAGCCGCCGTTCATGGACTCTCCTATCCCCTTAGTATTAACTTCCACATTCCACATGGACATGCTAATGCACTCGTCATGTGCGGTGTTTTTACATTTAACTTATCAGAAGCTGCTCCTCTATACGCAGAGCTTGCTCGTGCTGTCATGCCTACTCAAACAGCTGGAATGACAGATTTAGACGCAGCGAATTCATTTATTAGTCAACTAAAAATGTTTTTGGAAAACAGTGGTCTTAAATACCGTTTGAGTGAATTGGATATTACAAAGAACGATATTCCTGCCCTAGCCGACATAGTTATCAATACCTATGCACGACTAATCGCAACCAATCCTAAAGATATGACTTTAGAAGAAGTCACTGCTATATATGAAGAAATAGCCTGATAAGAAATATTGTTTAAATAATTTTGTCTATCAATCAAGGAAGATGATTATGTCGAAATATGAAATAGAAGTTGCTGTTGATGGCTTTCACTATTTAGAAGGACCTCGCTGGTATCAAAATGCGCTATGGTTTGTCGATTTCTATACTCAAGGCGTTTATCGAGTTAATGATGAAGGAGTAGCAGAGAAAATCATTCATGTTGAACAACAGCCTTCCGGTTTAGGATGGTTGCCTGATGGGCGTTTGCTGGTTGTATCGATGAAAGACCGCAAAGTCTTACGACTAGAAAATGATGGTAACTTGGTCGTTCACGCCGATATCTGGGAGCATTGCGGTGGTCATGCCAATGATATGGTTGTTTCAGCTAATGGTAATGCTTATGTCGGCAACTTTGGTTTTGATTTGATGGGTGGCGCTGACCATGAAAACACAGGGCTTGTGTTGGTTAAGCCTGATGGAAGCTCAAAGGTTGTCGCTGAAGGATTGGCATTTCCAAATGGGATGGTTATCTCTGCAGATCAAAAAACATTGATCGTTAACGAGCTATTTGGCAATAAAGTTACGCAATTTGATATCAAAGAAGATGGTAGCCTCGGAGAAAAACGTAACTTTGCTAATTTTGGAGAATTAGGTGATGAGCCAAATCTGGGTCTACGTATAGAAAATGCCAGCATATTACCTGATGGTTTGGCCTTGGATACCGAGGGTGCTGTGTGGATCGCAGATACCATAAACCAGCGAGCGGTACGCATAGCAGAGGGTGGTGAAATTTTAGAAACTATCGATACTGCACCTGATGGTATCTTTGCGGTTACTCTTGGTGGACATGATGGTAAGACATTATTTATGTGCGCGGCGCCAGACTGGGATGAAGACTCTCGCAAGGCAGAAACCAAAGGACGTATGTTAGCTGTGCAAGTGAAAGTGGGGCATGCAGGTACGCCATAGTTAAAAAGCGTTTTAGAACTGAACTCAAAATAACCCGCCTGACGCGGGTTATTTTAGTTGATAGCTACTTTTTGAAGGTGGTTTTTATGTTAATTGCGATAAAGGTATTATGATTTACTCATTCAAATAAAGCTCAGCCATCTCATCAAGCCTCGCTTTTACCTCTTTCCAGTTCGGCATTACCTGCGTTAATAACCGCCAAAAATGCTCGCTATGATTATGCTCAGCGATATGACACAGCTCATGGAGTATCACGTAATCGATGCATTCCTTTGGTGCTTTTACTAAGTGCGGATTAAGTATTAGATTGCCTTTAGTAGAGCAGCTACCCCACTGCTTCTTCATAACTAACAGTCTGAAAGCTGGCGTATCAGTTACCCACGCTGCTTTAGGTAATACCACCTCCAGGCGTTCTATAAAGATAAGCTTTGCTTTAGTTTTATACCACTCGTCAATTAGGCTTTTGACGATAGCAGTTCGTGCTTCGAGGTCTATTGTAGAATCGCTTTCAGACAATTCTACATTTAACTTACCGCGACTGAGCTTCACCGTGCTGTTTATCCCATCAGCAGTTTCTGTACTAGTTATCACTTTTAACACATAACGACGACCCAAATAAAACTGGGTTTCGCCGCTGACATAGCGCTTGGGTAATACATGATCTTGTTGCTTGGCAAAGTCTTGTAGGCTTTGCCATATCCAGCGAGCACGTTTCATGAGTGCATCATAAATCAACTCATCGGTAGCATCGACAGGTGCGGTGGCAACCACACGCTGATCAGGGTGTACTTTGATAACCACTTTTCGAGGCTTGGTCTTTTTAGCAATCAGCTTGTCGCTTTCAGGTTTCTTTATCTTCTCTTTATAAGTTACTTCTTTACGCACGACTTCATAGTCAATCTTATATTGACCATAATAAAATACGCCATTCTCAGTCATTACCTACTACCCTCTTGCTGCTCTTAGGCTACTTGTCTCTTGAAAGTCCAAGACGGGTAATCTTTAGCACTTCCTCGATGAGCTGTTGCGCTTTGTCGATACCCAAATCCATAAATAACATCGGTAGCAATTTGACACTAATAGCATTTTCGATCTCTGCTGGGTTAATAGAATACTCAGCAACTGCTGTCTTAACGATACTATCAATCTCAAAGGCGTAAGCGACCAGCTTGTCATTATCTAGCTCTTTATCCGCTAAGAAATCAATATCAAATAAGTGTTTAAACAAACCAAAGTACGCCTGAGCATGTTTGTTCAATTTACCACTATCATCGATAAACGCATTCGGTACATCAGCGACATCGCGGTCTTTGACAGCTTGCTCAAAATCAGCAAACATCATGTACTGCTTCACGGGTGCATCGAACATTGCCTTGGCATCCGCAATAGCTTGCTTGAGCAATTTAGAAAAATACTCTTGGGCATAAGGGTCATCAGCCAAATCTTGTTCAATCATCTTGGTCACCCGACCAGTGATTTTATCCGTTTGGTTGCGGGCTTCATCATCGCTTAATTCTTCAGGCTTAACATCCTTACCTAGGTTGCCAACCAAATAAGCACCTTTTGCCTCACGAACTTCAAGCCCTGCAATGTGCTTATCAAGTAAGCTGCGAATGTCCGCTTCATACTCATCGTAATCAATGGTTTCATCAGCATCCTCGCGCACTTGCTTACGTAGATTGATAAAGGCTTTTAGATCGGCTTTGTAGCGATCACGCTTACTATCGAATGACTTATCTTCAAAGAAAGACGCCGATTGCAGCGCAATTTTCATAGCGTTAGAAAATGTGGTTAAAGCTGCATAAAAGTCGTCACGTTCTTTAAGCTTGGTATCGACTACTCTGCCCTCTATTTCCTGCATCTTTGGTGCAAGCACCTGTCTTAACGCTTGCCCATCTTGTTTATTTTTCACTGATGAGAATATTGCCCACAGCTCGTTATGCAGTCTGGGTAGCTGCTTATACTCAGTATCCATCGCGTTATATAGACCTTTGAGGTCTTCGATATCAAAGCCGCCTTGCGTACGCTCGGCTAAGTCTTGGTATTTCTCAATGGTGACATCCAGCTCTTTTAAGATGCCGCGATAGTCAATCAGATAACCAAAGCGTTTCTTCTCATGCAAGCGGTTTACCCGTGCAATTGCCTGAATCAGGTTGTGCTGCTTTAAGGGCTTATCGATATACAGTACGGTGTTTTTTGGCTCATCAAAGCCCGTTAGTAGCTTATCGACAACGATCATAATGTCAGGACCATCATCCTGACTAAAAGCTTCTATGATGGCTTTGGTATAGGCTTTTTCATCACCGCCATACTGATTGGCGACATTGGCTTGCCACCAGTTCTGGACAATGTCTTTTGACTCGCCATCGACAGTATCATGCCCTTCACGGGTATCAGGTGGCGACATGGCAACCACTGAGGTCACTTTGCCAATCTTATCTAATGCCATCTTATAGCGGATAGCAGAGGCTTTAGAGTCACAGGCCAGTTGACCTTTAAGGTGCTGCTGTTTAAAGTTTTGGAAGTGATCAGAGATGTCATGAGCGATCAACTCAATACGACCTTCAACCTGATAGATTTGACCTTTTTGCGAGAACTTACGTTTGAGATCCGTTTTTTGATCATCGGTGAGCTTTTGGGTGATACGGTCAAACCATGCATCAATGGCTTGATCATTGGTATTCAATTCAGGGATACGCTCTTCGTATAAGAGTGGCGTGACCGTTTTGTCTTTGACCGCTTGCTGCATGGTATAAGAGTGAATAATGCTACCGAATTTGTTTTCGGTCTTATCATCCTTTAGCAACGGTGTACCTGTAAAGGCAATAAAAGCAGCGTTTGGCAAGGCTTGCGCCATACGGATATTGTTCTCACCATTTTGGCTACGGTGACCTTCATCGACCATGACGATGATGTTTGGGCTGTCGTTATAGCATTCATCATATTTAACGGCTGAACCAAACTTATTAATAATAGAGAAGATAACGCGCTCGTTACCGTGACCGATTTGCTGCGCTAGACGGCGACCAGAGGTTGCCATGGCATCGGATTTATCGCGATCACTGAGCACACCACCAGAAGCAAAAGTTTGACTAAGCTGAGTTTCAAGATCGACACGGTCGGTGACAACAATAACGCGGCACTTCGCAAGCTCCTCTAACCAAATAAGTGCTTTGGAGAAGAACACCATCGTGAATGATTTACCACTGCCTGTGGTATGCCAAATGACACCACCTTGCCGACTACCCGACTTACCATCAGAGCCGTCAAAGGTGCTGATACGCTCAATCAATGCTTTAATACCAAAGACTTGCTGATAACGAGCAACAATTTTGCCCACCTTTTTGTCAAACAAGGTAAACATGCGTGTCATCTCAAGCAAACGCTCAGGCTGCAAAAGGCTGATGATTAAGCGGTCTTGGTCGGTGACGGCTAGATCACCACCAGCAATCAAAGACTTATATTCCTCTTTGATAGAGGCAGGACGATCACCAAACAAGTTATCAACCTGCTCATCACTGAGCGCTTGGTTCTTTAAACGATGGAACTCAGGCTCAGAGATTTCTTCTTCGACCCATTTTGTCCAAAACTTCTCAGGCGTACTGCAAGTGGCATACAGACCGTCATTACCATTGACCGCTAGCAATAACTGGCTATAGGCAAATAGATGAGGTATTTCTTTTGGCTTTTGATTGCGAATATGCTGGGATACTGCTTGGGCATTAGTCGATTGCCACTCTCTACTCGAATCAGGGCGTTTGGCTTCTATCACTGCCAGCGGTAGACCATTTATAAAGCAAACAATATCAGGTCTACGACTGTTCGTACCCTCGCTATTGAGTACCACCAGTTCTTCGGTAACGTGAAAGCTATTATTATCGATGTTATTCCAATCTATCAGAGCGATGGTCTGCGAAGTTTTCTTACCATCGATGAACTCAGTCACGGTCACGCCATACAGCATAGCGTTATAAAGCGCCTCGTTTGCTGCCTGCAACCCTAAGTTCATCACCGGATTTAGTTCATGCATGATCTTATCAATGGCGCTGTCTGATAGATGATGCGCCTTACCTTCAAACGTAAAAATTTGCTCAGCTAAAAATGCACGCATGATCGGCAGTAATACGACTTGGTCAGTAGCCTTATTTGAAACAACCTTTGAGCGCATGGCGTTACATTGATTTGGCGGAATGAACTCGTAGCCCAGCGTGGTGAGCAAGGTTAAGGCTGGAAGCTTTGAGCTAAATTCTTCAGCGAAGTTTATGGCTGATGTCATCATGTACTCCTATTAGCCAAAAGCCATTATATTTGCTGTTTCTAATATTAGTTTTATCGCTCTACCTTTATATGGCGTGCCATCCATAAACCTATCCATATATAAAGCCCATTCTTCTAGCTTGTCGTCACTTGGTGTATAATTTTCTGTATTCTGGGTGCAATCTCTTGCAAGAACCACCATCATCACTTCAAAAGCTTCGGGCCTAACGATATATTGATGACTGAGACTTCCATCATTAATGACTGGAATCTCTTTTACTCCTAGAAAATCACCTAATAAACTAGCATCAATGTGTTCGTATTTAATTCTGCTTAAGATTGAAGGTCGAAAGCAAACTAACATCACAGCAATCAGTCGTAGCAAGACGTAACCAAAGTACATCCTTTCAGAAAATGTCTCTGAATTAGAAAGATTCTGTACAATTTGTATATGCAAAATTAGTGTTTCTATTTCTCTAAGAGAGAGATTTTGATGTTTAACCAGATGTTCGATCGCTTTTCTAAAATGTTCTTTTCCTAAAAGCTCATTAGGTAAGCACTCTTTATCTCTTGCTAGTTTAAAAAAGTGATCAGTAGCTGCTAACACAGGATAGTTCAAATCCCTAATAGAATGTGCAGACAATTCAAACCTAAACTTTATAAATTTATCTAAGTAACGTTGTGCATCAACCGCCTGACCATAGCAGTGGTTTATAGAAGCTCTCAACTGCTGAGTATTAGTAACAAGTACGAAGCTAACACCTTCAACATCAAAGGTATGTTTGATTATCTCGAGCATGTCGACTGCAAAATTTGGTCTACATCGATCAAGTTCGTCGATAAATATAATAATAGGATCTTGGGATGCGATAGCAGTTAGAGCAGTTTGTAACGTCTGTAAACTCTTTTCTGCCTCCACATGGTCTTTTAGTATGAGCTCTGCCGTTTTATCTATTGAGTCATCAGCTGCTTTTTGAATTACTTCATCAAAATCATTTGCAAGATCAGCAAAGTCTTGTCTCAGAATATGAGAAACACCAGCTTTAGCGACTGTTTTAATGGTATAGCGTACAGCTGGCAATACTCTATTTATAAAAGCTTTTCTGCGTGGACCTTCAGGTAATATTTTAATAATTTCTGCTAGTACGGTCATTAAAGGCTCATCAACGTGATCAGCTTTAAAAGCATCGATATAAATTATATTGTGCGTACTGCCTTCTTTCATCAGATTGATCAGTTTATGGCAAAACTCAGTTTTTCCTGTTCCCCAACTACCATCGATAACCATTGGTGAAATATCTATATCAGACTTTAAAAGCTTGATAGCTTTCTCAGCAATGCTTTTACGCTGAAACTCATCACGCCCACCTTGCCCACCGAATGTTTTTGCCGTAATGTCCATATCCATTTCACTGTTCCTTTGATTGAACTTAATAAATTATTATTAGAAGTTAACATTAGCGACTGACATCTGTACGATCACTCGATATCTATGGATACTTATGACGGTTTATACAACCCATGTCGCACATACCTTTCATCTTTGTTATAGCAACGTAGGCAAGCTCGATATCCCGAGTGATGAGAGACTGTCATCTGATAACAGATTAAGATTATCGTATATCCAGTTTACGAAATCTGCACCTGCCAGCACTGTCACATCATGCTGCTCTGCAAAATCGGTATTTTTAAATTCCGCTGTTGTGATGAGCACTCTATCAATGTGCGTGTAATCATCTTCATTAATCTCGTACTCTGCCACTTGTCTGATACCTCGATTGCCTGTTGTACCTTCATGGTGCTTAACTTGAATAAAAATGCCTTCCTTCTTTTCTGAGAACTCTGAAAAACGTGTCGCAATGACATCGACATCTTGTATGCCCGATTTCTCATTTTTCGCAGGTATACGTGCAGTGTAGTTTTTAGCTTCTAAAATTTCTTTAATAAGGTGTTCAAGACCAATGCCCCCAGACTGAAGGTTTATATCTTTATTACTGCGCAATCTAGATAGTAGATCAACTTTAAACTTCTCAGTATTTTGCTGTATTTTAAATTCTTGTTCGTTGTTCCATGTATATAGCTTGTCGTTCTTAATCGATTCTATATGCTTGTATAACTCGTCCGAAAATTCATTCAAATCACAAACAGTCATGCGTATCTTAAGTCTGTTTTGCAGGGCAGTTGATAAGTTACCTCTAGGGATAAAGTAACCATCCTTGTGCTTTAGATATCTGACAGATATTCTATTCTCCCCATACTGAATGCCTTCGGTAATAGGTTGATAACTTTTCTCACCAATTATTTCCGCAACAGCAACTGCTCCAGAAAAAGGAACAATCACATAGTCACCTTGCTTAAGATTAAAATAGCGTTTTATTTGGTTAGTTTGTCGCCCTCTACCGATACCTTTGAATCCTTGGTCAATTAAATCTTTTACAGTCTCAAATTGAGAAAAATTAACACTCGCCCAACCATAGCCAATCTGATTATTTTTAATAAGCTTAGGACTTCTGACCATCACAAAATTAACTTGAGCCATTTACCAACTTCCTTTTAGGTGAGATACAAAAAATAGTAATATTCTATGTTTATATTGCTATTTAACTACTAATTGCTATTTAACTACTAATAGCTTCTACAAGATGAACTGATAGCCCAGCATGAGTCAACAAGCTTAAAGCAGAAGTCTTTGAGCTAAAATCTTCTTGGAGGTTGATATTATTTAATAACATTTATCATTCCTAAAGCGCGTTAATAAAGAATATCCTTTAGCGATTTCGAACTGACTCATGGTCATAGCCAGGAGGTAAGTGCTTGAAATAGTCATTTTTATTTGGTCTCGACTTGTATTGAAAATCTCTGATTTTTTTATATTCAATGTTGTCGTCAATATACACGTATTATCTCCACCCTTAATATAGATAATATTTGAATTAAATGTTTTAGTTGGTTGTAATACGCAAGACCCACCGTACTGTGAAGTATTAACCTGAACAGTGTAGCAGTGAATATCTCTGACTACTGATTCTAGAATATGCTCATAATAGTTAGTATCTCTGTTCCATACACAGGCTATTAATAAATCAATTTCTGATTTAAATAAGGAACGATGTGTTATATCAGAAAGTTCATAACAATTATAAGTAGTAAAGGATGTACCTCGCCAAGACACTCTATGATAATAAGCTTTTGGTTCGAAATACGAATTTGCAGGCTGGAGTCGAAGGGATTCAAGCATTTCTAGTTCAGCAGGTGCATAATGATTTTTAATTCGTGCTGTCATTACACATGATTTGTATTTATCTGAAGTTCTAAACGGTAGTGCCTCAATGATAAGATTGTAAGCTATATCATCTACCACCCAATGCTCTAAACCAAAAACTAGTCCAATTTGGTGTCTTCTGGAAAAAGTAATCATAAAAGGAAGCCAGCTGACAGGAATAGCTACCTCTGGAATTACAACCAAATCAGCTTTTTCATATATCGCAGAATTTAATATGCTATATAGTTTCTCCTGTCTTTCAAAGCTGAGATTAGGTTCATGGTCTTTACGGACTGCGTCTTCAATATTAGAATTGTCCAGTTTGATATTTGCTATAGCCAAAGTTAATTTATCTTTAGGTTGATTTCCTTTAACCTCTAAATGCGACTTAACGATTTTCGATTCTTCATTGCAATTATTAGTAAAATTAATAAAACTATTATTCTGTTTAAACTTAGCTCTGTATTCATTCAATACATTTTCTAACAATTGATTTAAATTTTTATCAGGGCTAAGATGCTTTCCTAGATGAAACAACTGCCATTCATCAAAATGAATGAACCTAGGGAATATTTAATCTTATTATTATCAAGTTCAATATTCCTATTATTCATAAAATAGGTTTCTACTGTTAGATCACTATCACTGTTTGAAAAATTTGCTAGAGGCCAAGCGACTAAATTATGCCTTATTAAATTTGATTTTCTAAAATTTATAGAATAATTATATAATTCTTCTTTAGATGTATTTAACGAGCTTAAATTTCTAAATACTGTTTCAACAGTAGATATATCTGGCAGTCCCATAGTCATTGTCAAAGAAAGTGTATTAAATAATCTTAAATCTTCGTGCAACTCATCAGTAACACCTTTTAACTTATATTTTCTTTTAGGTTTTATATAGTTGATCTTGTCGATTTCATTATCGATGTAGTTATAGAAAAATATCACGAATTTATAATTTCTAGTTACCACTGCATATTGATATATTTTTTCCCATAGGCGAAAATACTGAAGAGCGTTTTGACCCTTAAAAAAGTGTTTAACTTGTGATAAAACAGTATCGTTTTTATTTATTTTACAAAGTCTATGAGCAATTATGTGACTTGATAGATACTTTGCTAATTCTGTTTCGTTTTCTACAAGTCCTACAATATTACGTAGTTTATTGGCTGAGCCGTTATAGATAATGTCATACGCAAACCCATCTAACTCTTTATTTATATGGTCATTTGGTAAAAACTTAAAAGCACTACTTTGTTCATCTAGTTTTTGTTTGAAAACTTCAAGACTTGCTCGACTATGATTCTTATCAAGAAAATGCAATATAAGCTTATCTCTTTGAATTTGTAATAACTGTTTATGTACTTTGATCATGTAATTTGAATTATTATTTTTGTTATCTGCCAATGTATCACCAAGATAATGTTCCATGAATGATTCAATAGGTGAATCATCACTTCTAAAATTAGAGTTTCTTGGTCGTTTAAAGACCATGATGATATCGTCTACATACCTACCATAGTAATCTGGTCTGACGTTGCTCTCTACCAAGTCATCAAATTCGGATAAATACCAATTTGCAATAATAGAAGATGAAGATAAACCAATCGGTAGAATGAGATTATCTTTGTACTCAGTATGAGTTTGATCAAAACTATCTTTTATAGTACGTTGATAGCTAACATAAATTTGTTCAAGCAAAATATTTAGTTGAATAGCTAATCTACATTTATCAGTATCTTCATCATAATACTCTTCGACAATTTTCGTTATTTCTTTAAAGTCTAAATCCACGTTGTAGTAGAATGATTTTATATCGAGGGATAATAGAGCTACATCGTCATTGTCTTTAGAAATATTAGTTGCAACTTCAACTGCTTGGTCGCGCCATTTGTTGTATTGATAAATGTAACGTTTAAAAAGCCCAGTTCCAGTTGGACCGTCTTCACTTATAGCATTCTTCAATGCCGTAGGATGCATACGGTTTCCGTAGCTATCTTTGCTCATTTTTGTTTCTAAAACCGAACCAACAAAAAGACACCATAGAGTTTCAATTATATGAATTTCTACAGGAGCAGTAATAAAGTAGTTTATTTTAGAAACCGAGTATTCATCCGACTCTCTAACATTACTGATGAATAAGCCTTTATCTTCATTGTGTTTTCTTTGTTTAAAGTCCTCTTCTCGTTCTACAACTTTTGGTAGTAGACGATAGCTTATATCTTTCAACCATCTTTTGAACTGTTTACTAGCGCAGGCTTCGTTACTATTGATAGTTGATACTATATTTACAAAGACGTCGTCTAGTCCGTTATCATTTTCTTCATCTTCTGACGAGTGACTCACATCAATATGTTTCATTTCAAATTCAGCAATTTGCTGCTTTAAAAATAGGTTCAGATTTTCGTGATAAGCCAAACCTTTTAAATATAAATATGCTTTTTCAACATGCTGAATGTTAATTTCCACTACATACCTCCCCATTAACTAAAGCTCGAATCTTTACCGTCAATTGCTGCGACATAAACTTACAACCTACCACGGTAAGTAAGGTTAAAGCTAAATGTTTTGCACTAAACTCTTCTTGGAAGTTGAAGCTAAGGATAATCATATCTGCCTACTTTAGACATAGCGTTTGTTTGGTTTTATCGATTGTAACTGATAATGTCATAAAAAAGGCAAAGAAAAAACCGCCAAGGTTGCGCGTTGCCCCAAGGGCACTAAGCGTGGCGGTTATACTGACTGGTAGATACTCTTATATGCTGGGTTATTAATCTACCCTACGTGCTTAACCGTCCCAAGAAAATCCCGTTTTTCTAGTGACTGTTGTTGTAAATTTTTCTCCGTTGCAGGTTGTTTCATAAACTGAGGTTGGGCTCGAAATTGCTAACTCAAGTGTGAAATCTTCACCTTTGTGACTAACTTGCCGAGTATGAATTTCAGTCTCTTTCATTGTCTTTGAAACAAGTTTAAATGTATCATTTTCTCTTTCTTGAAGAGCCTTATCAAACTGCATATCATGATTTTGTAAAAATTTTGTTATGGGAATATAGTCATCACAAGATTGCTTCGAAAAAATAGCTCCTTGATTCTCTAAACCTTCCTGAAGGAAGTTGCCTGTTACTTCCTCTCCATATTTATCATCAATCGAACGTAATTGCTTCTCTTGTTTTAAGCCTAAGCTTGTGCCTTTATTTAAACTCATAGTCTTAAATCCCTGTTATTTAGTTATTTTTTAGAGAAAACTTATACTGCTATAACTCATAAAAATATAAGCCTTAGCTTACGAGCGTATCATACAAGTCAATTATTAAGCGACCGAATATCTGTATCATAACTTTACTAATATAATTTTAATTAGTGTACGAGGCGAACTTTAAGACGATTCAGAATTATTCCCCATCAACCACCACCCTTTTCTTACCCGGCAACAAAACCTGCATCAGCGCCTTTTTCTCTTGCTGCAAATCAGCCAACTGCTGTTCAAGCAACTCAATCTCTTTATCGGCATTGGTTAACACGGTAGCGATTTTTTGTTGTTCTTCTGGCTTAGGTAATGGAACTTTGAAACCTCTAATCCTTACTAATGCTAATTTAGGTTGAGCATTTTGTGTTGATTCTGCATCTATGTAGCGTTGAATAATGCTAGATGTCATTACATACAGAAGAAACGTCTTATCACATTTGATATTTGTTAATTTATCAGCATTTTCAGTTAGGTTAGCTCCATCAAGCTCGTCAGGAATACTACCAACAATCCCTAATGTACCAGCAACAGTGATAAACAAATCATCTTTGCTAATCGTATAGTTTTTGATTAGAGGTGCAACCGATTCAGGTACATATTTAATATTTGAAAGATCAACTCCTCCCATGTACATATCTGCAACTCTAATATATGGATTAAAAGTTTTGACTTCAGAAAGTGCACTGCCTTTAGGTAAACGCTTTCCACCTTTGACATCACAAATATCTTCTAGATTTACCCAATTCCACTCATCCTCAAACGGTTTACCCAACTCATCAAGCAACCGCTTTTTACCCGTGAGTAACTGCTGCATCAACGCTTTTTCTGCTGGGTGCTATTATCAATCAAACGCTCAGTCGTGCTAATCGCTTTATCCCAAGTGGATAGGATTTTGGCGATTTTTGTTGCTCAGCTAAAGGAGGATATATAGTTTTTAGCTTACGTATATCCCCTAAATTTATTCGTGAAAAAGTAGAACCACCTGCAAGCTTAAATATTGTCTTTTGAGTATCGGTTGATTGAAGGTTATAAAATAGAAACCTTGGATCACTACCTTTAGGCTTAACTAGAACTGTATCTTGTCCTAGAACAAATGGTTTATCTGAATCGACAAAAGATGCTATACCAACAGATTGGTTACGACTAAGAACTAGGTCGCCGTATTCAACTGTGCAATGATCCATCAATGATTCATATTCTTCAGCTGTCACCCTTTTTGTAGGGCTTTCAAGGTCGATTGCTCCCCATTTGATAGTACCAGGAGAAACTAGCGGAATGCCATTTTTAACGTACTTCGGAGTCCTATGTTTACAGTCAATGACATCCGAAATCTCATCAAGAGTCTTACGCTCCCATCCCTTAGGCACCATAACCCAACTCCTTTAAAAACCCTGCCATTTCAGTCTCTAGACTCTCCAGTTCAGCCTTTAACTCAAGACGCTCAGCACGCACCGCATCTAAATCAATCTCCGCCTCTTCCTCAAAGGTATCGACATAGCGCGGAATGTTTAGATTAAAGTCGTTTTCTGCTATCTCATCAAAGCTGGCTAGATACGCGTATTTATCGACACTTTCTCGCGCTTTATAGGTCTCAATGACTTTAGCAATATTGTCTTCAGTCAGCTGGTTTTGGTTCTTACCTGATTTGAACTCATTACTGGCATCGATAAACAATACCGTGTCATCATTTTTGTTCTTCTTAAACAGCAAAATAGCCGCTGGAATACCCGTCCCAAAGAACAGCTTTTCGGGTAAACCAATCACCGTATCGAGCAGGTTTTCTTCGATCAGTTGCTGACGGATTTTGCCTTCACTGGATGCACGGAACAGCACGCCATGCGGTACGACCACAGCCATGCGACCAGTCGCAGGTTTAAGCGTTTCGATCATATGACTGATAAACGCATAGTCGCCCTTAGTCTTGGGCGGTACACCGCGATGGAAGCGTCCATAAGGATCGCTACTGGCATCTCCATGACCCCATTTATCCAGTGAAAACGGCGGATTGGCAGTCACCACATCGAACTGTAATAAGTGCTTGCCGTCTTTATCGAGTAGCAGCGGATTACGGATGGTATCGCCCCACTCGATACGGTGGTTGTCCTCACCATGCAAAAACATATTCATCTTAGCCAGTGCCCATGTCGAGCCAATGGCTTCTTGACCGTATAGCGCATACTTCTTGGAGTTTGAGTTTTTGCGTACCATCGCCCCGCACTTGATGAGTAGCGACCCCGAACCACAGGCTGGATCACAGATTTCATCGCCCTCACTTGGCTCAAGGATAGTCGCTAGTAAGCTTGATACCTCAGGCGGTGTATAGAACTCACCTGCTGTCGCCCCACTACTCGCAGCGAAGTGCTTGATTAAATACTCGTACGCATTACCAATCACATCGAGGCTACCGACACGCTCAGCACTTAGATTAAGGATATCTTTGCCAAAATCTTCTAACAAGTGGCGTAGTAGCTCATTCTTTTGCTTTTCTTGACCGAGTTTATCGGTGTTAAAGCTAATATCTTGGAAGACGTTTTTGAGCTTAGTGCCGTTGGCTTCTTCAATCGCATGTAGCGCCTCATCAATACGTTGACCATTACCCGGCTGATGACGCTGCTCATACAAGTCCCAAAAGCTTGCGCCTTCAGGCAAGACAAAACGCTGCTTGGACATCATGGCGTGGATCAGCTCGGGGTTGTCGCCAAATTGCTCGACCAACTTGTTGTACTCATCGCGATATACATCAGACAGGTACTTTAGGAATAGCATAGTTAAGATAAAGTCTTTATAGGTATCGGCACTGATGACTCCGCGAAAAGTATCGCAGGCATTCCATACGGCTTTATTGATATCGTCTTGATTGATTTTGCTAATATTATTAGTGGTACTGGCAGGCATTGGTTATTCCTTAACGCACTGGAAAATTTCTGGTTGTTATGGTGAGGTAATGATAGCAGGGTATAAGAAGATTGGCAGATGTCATTGCTGAAAAATTCGATTCTATAGTTGATTTAGTTTAAAAGTGATACAAGGCAACCGAGTGTAGATGTATATGTGATATTTCAAACGAGATTAACGCTGTAACTCTTTTATAGAGGATTGACTATATTAACTTTAATTGTGTACTAACCTGTATTCCCCATTTATCTCTGCGAATCTACTCCTCAATAAGTACATTATTTACTTGTCATTCTCAAACTATTTTTCTAGCTATCTCACCTGCCCTTGCAAGCCAGACTTTAAAACACTTCAAGTAGAACCATCGTAGATTACGTATAAAAGCTTAAAAGTATCGCAAGACGTCATTCGCTGTCGCTTAATTTAAGTCTTTGCCCTAAAACCTCACAAATTGGCTTTCAATTATTATTTGGTCCTCGTAAAGTATTAGTGGAGGTCAGCACATGGGTATATATAAAGCACAAGTTATCTACAAGATACTGAATAATTGAGGAAGATATGGATAGGATATCAATAGCTAAGCTTCAGAAAAACACAGTGACGATACATCCAGATATCATTAGTTTGTTCGATATTTACGTTAATCATATTCGACCTTCAATGGGTAGTCATAATATAGAAATGGAGCAAAACCGAGTCTTCTTCAGACCTACATTATTTATTAAAGAAAAGACAGTATGGTCGATGGTCAATAATTTCGAACTCTACTACTTCTTAAAATCATTTAAAATAGATCAGAAGACAGCCAGAAAAGATGTGAGTATAGGTAGCATAAGTGAAGATCAGTTGGTGTTTGGCATACCTTTTTATGAATTAATTGACATCATCGCACGGTATAAAAAGAGCTTAGATATAAAACTTATCTATAGTTGCTTAAATGAGATTTTAACTACGAGTATCAATCAAGAATTATTCAACAAGAATACCTTTCCCATCACTACATTTTGTCAACTCATAAACATCAATGAGCAAACCTATCATAGACGTCCTGAGAGTGCTTTATGATGGAAAATACTGAAAGTATTGATAAACAGCTAGAGTGTCTTAGCACTCAAGCAATGACAGATATTGTTAATACACTTAACGATGATGAGACATTTACATATCCAGAAGAAGCTTTAGCTGCCATATCTGCCATTGTTATTGCCGTAAATGATAGCTATGTATATCCGGATGACTCTGTTCAAAATTTGTTCGAGCGTATCGTACAGATATTACAGAAGGAACCAGTGGCTCGCCGCTATATGGAGACTAGCAAATCAGCACTGGCACAAAAGCCGCTGATGATGCAGCTACTCATTCTCATGCAGAACCCTATAAATAGAGTCCCCCATGATTTTCTAAGAAGAAATCTGATTTGGCTAGCTATAGCAATGCACACAAGCGTACTGCTGATGCCAAATGGTATAAAAAAGCACACTGATAATATATTAATGCAGTTTAAACAAGCTCAGTTTTCAAGCTCTATAAGACGAACGTGGATTTGGCGTGAACTACCCGACTTGTCTCAGATGACCATAAGTGTGGAGTACATATCTACCCTTCTCAATAATCTATTAGAGCAGAAAAAAGTGAGCTTGAAGCATTAACTAACAACCCTATTAGTGACTCAGTCAAAGCAAAAAACGAAGAATCTATAGCAAAGGCTAAGATTGGCCAAATAGATAAGATAACAATTGCCTACCAGCACGCATATAATTTACAGGCAGCAAAACCTAAGCGTAAAAAACCACCAAAAAACAACAGTATCAAGCCTATAAAATTATCCGATGATACTCCGATATATTTGGCTGGTCCCAATACATTGACTCATAACTGGGGTAGTGCACATAGCGATAATAACTGGAGCAGTACACCGGATGATATCGAGCATAATACTACTGCTATAGATCTGGAATTTTTGGACGCCCATACCGAAACTCACGAAGGGTTGACGACGAGTTTCGAAGAGTATGTCGATCACAATGAAGCACCATATATTAGCTACGACAACTATCCTGACCCTCTCATACAACAGTCTATACCACTACAAACTATTGATTTGTCACTGCAGCAAAACTATATGTCCCAGCGCAATCTTGCGCTCAATTCTAATACACGACTGCTCCCTCTTGTTGGTTACCAATCACTGTTTGCCGCTCTACACCAAGATGCCAAATCTTTACCAGAAGCAGAAACGAATAAAGTCTGCGCTGGTATTCTATTGCTCTCAATGCTCACTGGTCTCCCAATTAAATCGTTACTCATATCAGGTTATATCGGTCATCCTAGTATTTTTGGTATATACGATAAAAGAGCTTACATCAAACATAGCCTTGGTATTACTAAACGCCCTATTAGTCAGACATTGACAAAGCAAGATTACGAAAACCACTCTGATGACATCAAAATCCCACTACCCTTATGGCTAATTGATAACCTGATTGCTTGCAAATTGCCTGTGAAAGCGGACTTTATAGCTTATCTCGCTGACTTACGTGGTAGCCTTGGTCTATCTTACCTTTCAGTCAATCGAATAGAAACGGCTTTACACGTCGTACTCTCTCGCTATACGCCAAATTGCCATGCACATATCGCCGATATTATTTGCCGCACGGCCGCGCCTCATGCTCCAGCAATGTACTACAGCAGCCATACCAGTGAGGAACTCCTTGCACACTATAAATCAGCATTGAGCGTATTTAATAGTCATAGTGACTTTGACTTAACTTATATCACCCCTTGGCATAAATATACGGTGGGCTCAGCATTTGCGCTGAAGATTGGAACAGTTTGCGACATCTTAAATGAGATGAAGTACTTGACCGATCAAAGTTCAAACGATGAGGAGCACTTTAATAGAACCAGTCTCTTTGTATGGTTTGTCTTTTGCCTTTTAACTGGCGTGCGACCAAATAATGGTCTTGGAAAAATGTGTGATATCGATCTCGATATGGGCTGGCTTGTTATCAATGATAAACCCGTTAAAAAAGTGCAAACTGATCGGC
Organism: Psychrobacter sp. ER1; assembly: GCF_048631835.1. NCBI lineage: Bacteria > Pseudomonadati > Pseudomonadota > Gammaproteobacteria > Moraxellales > Moraxellaceae > Psychrobacter > Psychrobacter sp. ER1. The sequence goes on from NZ_CP184640.1 coordinate 2,323,775, forward strand.
TAATTCCATTATGCCCTACTATTGTACGCCTTCTAATAGAATATAGAGACTATTTGAGTGACTATGAAACTAGACATCCATCAAACCAGAAAATCAGCGAAACTATTAAGAATATTGGCTTAGGTAACGATGAAGCACTATTAAAGCTCTTATCTGCAAGTATAAATCACTTAAAAGATATTAAGCGCGGTGATGCCTATCATATGACTAAAGATATTATTGATGCCAATCCTTATTGGACAAGGCACTTCGTACGTACGCAGCTTGAGAAACGTGGCGTTCAGCCTCCACTCATTAACACTATTATTGGTCATGAAAAATCTCGACAAGAAGTATTGGGACGTTTCTCATCGTGCAGTAAAGCAGATATCAGGCGTGTTGCACCTATATTTGAGCAGATGGCTGAGTATTTAGGGTTAAATATTATAGAAATTAAAAGCTATTCTAAACTCAGTCGTATACAGAGAAGACATATAGGGGTAGATCATGCTAATAGATAATATCCATCTGCCAAAAATTATTGATGGTTTAGCAAAATTTGATGGTAGAAAAAAGCGCTATGTACCATATCCTTCGCTACTTAACGATAGTAACCCTGCAAGAAAACGTGAATTACAGCTATTAGTAGATCTACAGACCCAGTGGGAACTCTTACTTGAAATACATCCTGGCAACATTAGGTTCGTCCAATCTTTTAATAAATATTACGGGCACTACGAACAAGTACTTTGGCCAGATAGTCGCACCTTTTTAGCTATACCGAACCCTGTAAGTTTTGCTGATGAGTTATGGTTACCAGAAAGCCAGATGCTAGGTCAGTTTCAGCGTGATTTTACTAATAAGCTAAAGCCTTTATCGGGCGAAGGGTTCGATAAGTTTCAAGAGATTGTTCAGAGTAAAATTTCTCAAGCTTATAAAACTACCAAAACACTAAAACAAGCATGGCAAACCGTTAGTCAGTTTATCGATTATCAAAATAAGCACTATATGCTTGCTGAGCATCACTATCCTAAGATAATCACGCCACAGCCTATAAAGTTTAACCCATTAATTACTGATAAAAGCTGGGTTAAAAACGGTAAGGTACTAGTCAAAATTGTTCGCGCAGTAGAGCATAATTGGGAGCAAACAGCCGATTATAGCCAAGATCAGATTATTGGCTGGCTGATATTCTCAGGAATTGTATATGGCGGTATCAATGAGGTGCAAATGCTACAAGGGTGGCTTACCTCATTGCTCGCCAAAGAGTATCAGCCATTTATCAAAGAAAGGATAATGGTCTCGCCGCGCTTTGTACAAAAGCGCTTTGGTAACGAGCGCGAAGAAGGTAGTGACAAGCTTTATAACACCAAGCAAATCGTTGTAGATATGGTCAGTCAGTGTTGGTTGATGAATTACCATAAAAGCAGCAGTCCAGCAGAGACCACACATATCATTGCCAAGCTGTCAGAAGATAAGATCAAACAATACTTGACCATGGTTTTGTCTGATTTGATCAAGCCTTTAAATATTGACTTGCCTCCCTTTCTAAGGTTTTTACGTTACGCCAGTTATTACTGGGAGGGTCTCGATGACGCTGATATTGATCATGCCTCAGTTGGGGTACTGCGAGGTATGCATAACACTGCAGGACTGAGTACGCAGGACTTTTATCGGTTTTTGAATCAGAAATATCAGTATACAAATGAACCTTATGATCTAGAACATATTTTAACGCTGTCTATCAGCAAAAACTCTACTAATCAAAAAGAAAAAACTAACATTTCCACCAAAAAGATAGAGGTTAGAAAATCTGATTTGATTGTAAGTCTCACTAAAGACTTCAAAATGGATGAAAAACAGAAAAAACAAAAAACCAGTAAAAAGCCGCCTACCCTTATCGAAAGAGTACAAAAACGTTATAAGCAATACGATGATTTAAGTGAAAAGATTTTATTAGATTGGGTACTCAGTTTGCTAAGCCGAGAAGCACCACCGAACAACGTAACTATTTTGAAATATATTAAAACCATAGGCTATGAGTGGTTGTATTTCACAACAGCGCAGCCGCTTGATATTTGGTCAGAGGAAGAGTTTGAAGAGCTCTATGAAGACATCTTAGAATACAAAGCTGTCGTACGAAACAATACTGACATTGGATATTCTGCCAATTTATTAAAGAGTATGCACAATTTTGCTAAGAGCAAATACAACCTTCCCTCCGTGAACTTTCAACACGCCAAAAATGGTCGGCGTGTACGTGCGGAGCTGATATCACCGCAAGCGTACCAAGCCATTATTACGCAGATACTGGGTTCTGTAGATATATTGGAGCGGGAGATGTTCGCGCTTTTATTTATCTTAGTCTATCGTACTGGGATGCGCAAAAAGAGCTGTTAGGACTTAAGTATAATGACATCGAAGGTCTAAAGGCAGCCACACCCTCAGTGGTGATCAGGCCCAATAGCTATCGTCCAACTAAGACTCAAAGTAGTATTCGCCGCGTTCCCTTATTTGCCCTCCTAAAGCCTAATGAACTGAGTTTTTTTATTAACTTTGTGCAAAGTAATATCGGCGGCAATTCAAACAAATTTATCTTTACCTTATCATCGGATCAGCGCCCTATTGATGACCATGTTCCGTTAAAATTACTCAAACGAATCTTAAAAGACATATCGGTAGATGATAATGTTACAGACCATACTTTTCATGGGTTTAGGCATACGGCAGTGAGTAACCTATCTCTGGTGCTAGTAGGCCATTCAGATCTCGTAGAAGCCCTTACCGATTATGACGAAAGCGATGTACTTCGCATTAAACAAGGCATACTCGGAGAGCATATTAATGCACAAGATCGCTGGTATGCTCTCTCAGGTATTATGGGACACTTATCGCCTGAGCGGAGCTTTGAGTATTACAACCACTTTGCCACACTGATGGCGACCTATGCGCTTAGTAAAGCAGATATAACATTGCCAGAGCGGACGCTGTATAACGTAACAGGTTTTACGAACAAAAAGCTTAAGGAAAATAATGCGACTGTTCGTAATAGTAGCGTCAGCATACCTAGTATCCGTACACTTTTATTTAAAAATATTATAGAAGGCAAACGCAAGTCACCGAAATTTACGATAGAGAACTGTGATAAGCAATTTCTCTTGAGTACCAATACGCTAGCCGCTGATGAATTGTTTGGTCGTTATGGTCTAAACCGAGTTCAACTGCTACTACAGACCTATGATAAAGAGATGCCATTAAGTAAGGCAGCCCAGTTAGCAAATATTTCTATTCACGATGCAAAGGTTCTAATAGAACGTGCCAGCGAGATTATCGACATCACTACCAAACGCGGCAAACCTCGCTTTGTTAAGCTATCAGATTCAAATACCCCTGTACTGAGTCCACTGAACATTCAATACCAAAGTGACTTAAGATTGCTGTCGCTTTTGTTAAGTAATGCTTACCGTCTACGAGAAAAGTCAGGGACTGACTGGACTTGGTTTATTGAGATATGTCGTGAAAAACTGTCTAATAGCCGAGCATACCTACCATTTAGAAAAGAAGATGAGAAGGAGTTGCAGCGGTTCATTGGTATTGCTGAGAAACTGCTGCCTTTGAAACGTTGGCTGGTGAGTAGCAACGAAGATTTATTGATGAAAACTATGTCATCTACTGACTATCAAGATATTAAGCAGCAATCTAATGATTCGAAAAATGCTCTCCATATCGGTATTGCTAGCCGAGATCCTAGAGATCAAACGAATAGGTGGCAATACTCACCGCTACTACGGTTTTTGTGCATATGATGCTAATCACAGATGAGAAACTATCTATTGTGAGTTGATTTTTCTAAATTATTCACAGATTTTTTTAGATGCAAGCCCGATGTAAGTCATTATAAGAACTATAATATGCTTGAAAATCTAATCAACATATATATCCCCATACCAACCATCATGATGTTTTCAGTCAAAGACACAAAACCAAGCGGTACATTTGAGTTACCACCAACGCAGGCACATTTTAACTCACGCTTGTCTATGTAGACGGCCTTAAATACTGAGAGGCAATTGATACCGCCTATAAATATAGCAACCACAGACGCTACTACACTTAGCCATGCGACATCTGCTAACATGGCAATACCTACAAACGCCTCGGCGAAAGGATAAACGTAGGCGTAACGGACCACCTTACGTGCTAACAAATCATATCCCAAAAATTGATTGGTAAAGCTCTCCAAGTCTTGCAACTTTTGAATAGCAAGCACGATCATGGATAAGGCAACAAACCAGATGATAGTTTGTACCGAAAACAATGTGCTGCTAAAACCCCAAGTGAGTGAAATACTAGCGAGTGCTGTGGTTGCGAATATCGCGATCACTGGCGTGTAGCTCATCTCAGTACTTTCAGAAACCTCTTTGCCAAAAAAGGCTTGCAGATCATCATACCCGCCTATGCGCTCACCATCGATAAAAATTTGCGGCGTAGTTTTAACATTGAGCTTGTCTTTAAGTGCTTGAGTTTCAGCATCATTCGTCAAATGCTTGTCCTCGACCTGATAACCATTACGCTCTAAAAGATCGAGTGCTTTTAAACCAAATGGACAAACATGATCAGGTTTGACCATGCGATAAACCACGGCTGTTTTCATAATACACACTCCTATCTAACATATAGATCCTATCTTTTAAACCTTTTACGCTTCATTCAAGCTCTTCAATCAACTGCTGCATTTCATCAATTTCGCGCTTTTGTGCTTTTATAATGTCGTCGGCAAGCTGCTGCACACGCGGATCTTCAATATCAGCACGACTACTAGTGAGAATAGCAATCGAGTGATGCGGTATCATGGCCTGCATCCAATCGACTTGATCGACAGTTGCTTGAGATCTAACGCCCCAAATACCAACAGCAAACATCAACACGCTCAGACCATAGATCATCAAATTGACCTTGGTCTTCTTATACATATTAGTCATAAATGCCAACATGACCACTGCCATACCAGCACCCATGTAGAGCGCCATATAAGCTCGGGTTTCACTAAAATAAATATGACCCCATTCATAAGTGTTGAAATACATCATGATGTACATCACAATCGTAGACGTTAGAATCATCAGAGTGAACTTTACATAAGGGTTCATGCCCTGTTGATGATTCATGTTGTTTTGATCTGAAGCATTCATAGTATATCTCCTATTATTTTAATAATATTAAAACCAGAACTTAACCCCCGCAGTTAAACTACTGCTATCAACCGATTCATTATGTTGACGTCGTTGACCACGAGCCTTGCCAAGCGCTGTCTCATAACTCACACCGATGTAAGGCGCGAGTTGGCGACTGAATGTCTCATAAGTAAGCCTAACTTCCGTTTCCATCTCATTAAAGCCCTTGGTAATGTCATTATCATGGTCATCTTTACTAAAGGCAGTCAACCCCACCTCCGGTATAACTACCCAATGCTGATCCAAACGCCACTCGTATTCTGCACCTAAATCAAGACGAAGTTGACCATCGGTATATAAGTACGCCCTAGCGTCCGTTTCGATGAAATACGGCGCGGTACCGACAATACCTGCAATCACTGCAGATTTGTCGTTTTCAGTATCGTAAGCGACACCGGCCTCACCGTTCCAAAAAATACTCAGTGGTTTCCAATAAGCGAGCGAGCTCAAACTATCGATTTCTTTATCATCTTTAGTCTGAGCACTACCTTCAGTGCGTAGCCTTACACGATTACTATCCGTACCGTACCAGCCCGTTGCTTCGAAGTTGATTTGATCTTCCTCAAACTGATAGCCCAAGTCGTCTACTGACACTCCCCATAATAGCATGCTGCCCATCATCATTGGCTTACCATACTGCCCGTAGGGAACCCCATTTGAATAGTCTGGACTACGAGCATCAGCCGGTGGTTCACCGCCTTGCATACCAGACATGTCCATACTGCTGTGATCCATACCAGACATGTCCATACCGCTGTGATCCATATCAGACATATCCATACTACTGTGATCCATATCAGACATATCCATACTGCTGTGATCCATATCAGACATGTCCATACCGCTGTGATCCATGATGGGCATCTCAGCAGCATTTGCTAAAGGTAACGTTAATAACATCAAAGATGACATGCCAATAAACGGTAGACTTACTTTATAAATTTTCATAATAAGGCTCATATTCGAAGGTTTATTAAACGACGGCCACTTCTCTGAACATACCGGCTTCCATGTGATACAGCAGATGACAATGCCATGCCCATCGTCCAGCTTCTCCTGTCACATCGAAGCTAATCTTTGCGCTGGCTGTACCATAATAGTATGCTTGCGCACCTGAAACTCGCCGTTAGGCATACGTAAATCACTCCACATCCCATGTAGATGCATCGGATGATTCATCATCGTGTCATTAACCAAGGTAATACGTACGCGCTCACCCGGCTTAATATTCACTGGTGTCGCGTCACTAAATTTGACCCCATCGAACGCCCAAATATAGCGCTCCATGTTACCGGTTAAATGTAGTTCTATCTCTCGGGTAGGTTTGCGCTGCTCCGCAAATATTGCCTCATCGACAGAGCGCAGCTGACTATAATTCAATACCTCTCTATTAATATTGCGCAGGTTGATACCGGGATCATCAAGGTTCATACGTGGACTGTCCACACGCATATCACTCTTAAAATCGTATTCTGTTTTGGCATGACGGGCTTTATAACCATCAGCACCCATAGCGCCCATCATATCTGCCATTGTGAGCCATTCAACTTTGTCCATAGCAGGTATCGCAGCACGAGCGCCTTCTTTAGTTGCAAGTGTTGCTGCAACATAGCCTGAACGGTCTATGTTTTGGGCAAATATGGTATGGGCATCTTTGGTCGGGGTAACGATGACATCATAAGTCTCAGCCACACCAATACGAAAATCATCAATCGCAACTGGTGCGACATCGATACCATCGGTTGCCACCACAGTCATTTTGAGACCGGGTATGCGTACATCAAAGATAGTTTGCGCTGAGGCATTGATGAAGCGTAATTTAACGCGCTGTCCTGCTTTGACGATTTGCGCCCAATTAGCTGCGGTCGTTTTGCCATTGATAAGGTAGGTAAATGTGTTTTCACCCGACAAGTCCGTAAAATCAGTGGGCATCATGCGCATCTGATTCCACATTTTGCGCTTATCAAACGCGGTTTTCATATCCGTTTCGGCAATATCAGCAAGCAGTTTTTTGAAGTCTGGTAGATGGTAGTTGTCAAAGTCGGCGCGCTGTTTGAGCAGCTTCAAGAGATTATGCGGGTTGCGGCTGGTCCAATCACTAAGCACGATCACATGGTCTTCGTCGATAGGATGACGCTCACGCCCTTTAGGTTCAATCACAATGGCACCCAGCATACCGGTTTGTTCTTGGAACCCACTGTGTGAGTGATACCAATAAGTGCCTGATTGTTTTAATTTGAATTTATAAGTAAAGGTGCTATGCGCAGGAATGCCCTCAAAGCTAATTCCAGGTACACCATCCATTTCAAACGGCACCAGCAACCCATGCCAATGAATAGATGTTGATTCATCCATCTGATTATGAACACGTATCACCACCGTATCACCTTCACGCATCTTTAGCGTTGGTGCTGGCAGTGAATCATTGATGAGCGTTGCCATGCTCTTTTACCGTTCACAATAGCAGACTGTTTACTGACGTATAAATCAAACTCTTTGCCTGTCAATACAGGTACTTTATGAGTGTTTTGATCACTATTAATGGTGGCCGCCTGACTGCTCGAGCGATTCGAATGTCCCAATGCGCTACTGGCAATGGTCGGTATCAAGGAAGCACCAAGGACAGCAGAAGATCCAGTCAAAAAACGTCGGCGGTTCAATATGTTCTGTTTATTCATAATGATGACCTAATTTAATTTGCGAGATGGTGGTTAAGCTTTTGGCTGTTATATTTTTTATATTTAACGAATAATTTAATCACAGTTGCTGCTGAGGAGACTCAATATCCGCATAAACTTCTGTGGTGCCATCTTTATTAAGTTGCATTACCTTGTAAGGCATAAACTTACCTTCATACTCCATACCGGGGCTACCAACAGGCATACTTGGTACAGCAAGTCCAATGGCTTGTGCAGGAGTATTTGCTAAGAACTGTGCCATGTATTTTGCAGGAACATGTCCTTCAAAAACAAAGCCATCGGTGGTAACGGTGGTATGACAAGAACGCATCTGCTGCGGTACGCTATAGCGTTCTTTGAATAAAGACAAATCTTCAACATCCTGTGCGGTTGCGCTTAATCCATTATCTTCTGCATAGCTTACCCATTCTTTGCAACACCCACAGTTGGCATCTTTATAAACCGTCGCTGAAACATTCTTAAGTAGGTCTGATTGGTTGACTACAGGCGTCGTAACCGCTGTAGATTCAGCTTGTGTTTCTGTCACCTGATTGGTTGATGTGGCAACAGTTGGCTCAGGTTGTACGGGTTTTGAATCAGAAGTGCCCGTATTTGATTGGCTACAAGCCGCTAGTAACAGTGAAGATGTCATCATCACTAAAAGCGTACGACCAGATAACTGGTTGTGCTTACTAGAAAACATATTGGTATAGCGTCTCATAAAACACTCCTAAGCATGTATTTGTCTATTGGACATTTTAAAATTTCTACAACCTATCACTAAATAAAGTAAAACAGGCCAAACTTAAATTGCAAAAGGTAGCACTATTTTAGTGCTACGCTTTTTATTAAATAATTAGTGCTGCATTTCAAAGCTATCATCCGACATATCCATATCTCCATCAAAGCTCATGTCCATAATGTCAGTATCTATCCTCGTGGTCAGCATCGTGTACTGAGCTTCATTTAATTCAGGTAACGATCTAATGAAAGCCATCATTGCCCACATTCTGTCATCGTCGTGAGAGGCACCCCATGCTGGCATTCCAGACGCCATGATTCCGTGCTTAATCGCCCAAAATCCTTGCTGTGCGCCAGCTTTCGTTTGATAGCGCTTCACCACATCAGCGTTGGTAAAGTTGGGCGGTTTAGGGTATAGACTTTCACTAAAATCGGTGCTTTCCACCCCAGGTGATAAGTGACAGCCTGCACACATATCTTTATAATCCGCACCGCCTGTACTGATCATATCTACTTTTGCTAGGTTTGGAACGATGATGCCCTTGCTAGCATTTGCTATTGAGCGCGTGCGGGCAGTCTCTAAAAATTTATAAACCAGTGGGCTATGGGCTTGATCAGCGCCAATATTTATCACACCACTAGTCACTACCGCAAAAACGCCTACAATAGCGACAAAGACAGCAAAGAGTATTCCTAGTAAAAACTTCATAGGCTCATCCTAAAAATCCATTTTTATTAATATCCGATTAACCTTTGATGAAAATCATCTAGCAATAATCATGAGCGTATAAAAGGAATCGTTAAGAGTCGCTATCACTGCTCACACAGTGTTTTTGGTACATCTGTTTCATTTTACCCATATTAGCCATCATGGCTTTCATGGCAGGATCATTCATGTCCATCTTGCTGTGATCCATCTTTTGCATCATCTGCATATGCTTTTCCATTTTTCACAGTTCATCTGATCCTTTTCAGCATGCATCTTAGGGTCATGTGCCATAGCAGACGTTGAAACAACTAAGGCGATAGCGGTTGCTACGATTGATTTAAATAGTGACATGATAGATCCTTATTTGATTGGTATGAAATCGACAAGACTTCAAAGTATTAAGTTACTCTAAAGCATACTTTATTGATTCTGACAGAGACATGACCGCAAGATTACAATATTGTCATCTTGAGAATTTTTGATGTTCAAAGCGGGGTTATGCTTTACTATGCTAGGTAGGCGTGAAATGTATATGGGAAGCTATTATGAAAGTACTGCTGGTAGAAGATGAGTTGAAACTTGGCGAATATATAAAAAGGGCTTAACCGAAGCTGGGTTTATTGTGGATCATTATCTAACAGGCCTAGATGGCTATCACGCATTGATGACTGAAGAATTTAGCGTGATACTGATGGATGTCATGCTACCGGATATTAGTGGCTTTGAGCTGGTGCGTAACTACCGAGCTGCAGGTAAACATACTCCCGTGCTATTTTTAACAGCAAAAGATGACTTAAGTGACAAGATAAAAGGGATTGAGATTGGTGGCGATGATTATTTAACCAAGCCGTTTGCGTTTGCAGAATTGGTAGTCAGGATGAAAAGTCTATTGCGACGTGCTAATCAAGTCGATTATCAAAGTACGATCATGCAAATAGCAGATCTCAAAATGGATATTGCAAAGCGTACCGTACATAGAAGAGACCAACCTATTAAATTGACCGCAAAAGAGTTCTCGTTATTACAGTTTTTATTAGAGCGCCGAGGTGAAGTTCTACCACGCTCAGTCATCGCCTCTCAAGTATGGGATATGAATTTTGAAAATGATACGAACGTGATTGATGTGGCAATCAGGCGTCTTCGCATAAAAATAGACGATGAACATGAGGCAAAGCTGATTCATACTGTGCGTGGTATGGGCTACCGATTAGATGCTGTCAATACAATCGCTGATAGCCAGCCATCTTATGAAGCTGACGATATCTAATATGAAATATCGGTTAGATAGTCGACGCCTGCCATTACTGTGGCGCACCGTTTTTCTGCTAACTGTATTCGTAATTATCTCTCAAGTGATTATTTACGCGTGGGTGCAGCGTTCTGTCAGTGGACATTTTGAACAAATGGACTCTGAGATTATCACGCATGCAGCTTTTAACCTGCGCAAAAGTATCAATGATGTTGATGCTCAGACAAAGTCATCAGCAGCTTCAAAATCTCAGTCATTAACTAGCGCCAACCATCTACATCCTTCTCGGCTTGACTATGACTTAAAAACTGTCATTGCAAATAAGAGCGGTGCACTATTATCTAGCGATCCAACCAGCTTCATCAACGACCTACCTTCAGATTTTAGCCTGCCACAATTGTGGCAAGTCTATCGTGATCAGCAATTCACGATTGAGATAAAGGGTAGGAATTACCGAGCAATCATCATCGAAAACCAAGAGGTTTTGGCACTTATTGCATTGCCCATCGATGTTCATCACCACTATCTCATGCATTTCAATCGTCAACTCAGTATGATTTTATTCGCTATTACATTACTGTTGGTGTCAGTAGCTGCATTAAGTGTGTATTGGGGTTTTGCACCTTTAGCCACTATCGTACAAAAAATGAAAAGGATTAACCCTGAAAGATTGGATGAAAGAATAACCGTCAGTGATATGCCTTTAGAGCTACGACCACTAGCAAAATCTTATAATTCAATGATGGTCAAACTTGAGAGTAATTTTGAATCCTTGTCTCGGTTTTCAGATAATATTGCCCATGAGCTCCGTACCCCAATTGCGACGCTGAGTACGCAAACGCAAGTCATGTTGAATAAGCCAAGAGATGGCAATGAATACATTGAGCAGCTACATCATCAACATGACACGTTAGAGCAGCTATCGGCTATGATTAATAATATGTTGCTACTGGCAAAAACTCAAAAAGGTTTAAGCGACACGCAAGTTAGTAACGTAGATACCGAGAGTCTAATCACAAAGCTGATCGACTACTATGAAATGCTTGCCGAGGATCGTGAGATAACTTTTGCAAAATCGGGTGAATTTGCGACAGTATTAGGTGATGAAGGTTTATTGCAATGGTTATTTGCTAATCTGCTGTCAAATGCCATCTATTACGCCGCTAGTGCCAGTACTATCACAATATCAGCTACCATCATTACCTCAGATATCACTCTTGAGAACTCAAAAGAATATCCTCTATCCTCAAAACAATCATTATTAAGAATCGCCTTGACTAACCGCTTAGACAAACCGCTAAATCAAAGCGCGGCCGATAAATTATTTGAGCGATTCTATCGTCATGATAAGACAAGCAATCAACATTCAGGGACAGGACTAGGATTGTCTATCGTTCGGGCTATCGCCAATGCCCATAAAGGCAAAGTAAATATTGCGATCAAAGATGAGTATTATTTTGAGGTTACTGTAGAGTTATTGATGGCCAAATATTAACTATCTTCATACTACGATGCTTGGATTTTATGAACTATAAAAATCGATGAGTTAATAAGATATTAAGATAATAATGACGGCACCCTAGTGAGGACTTGAATCTTTGGCTGTGAGCTAATGGTATTAAGGTTTCAACTTGCTGAGATAGCCACAGTGTACTTCATGATGTACTTACCATAGATATTCTATCTATGATCGGTGCGCTAGTGAGGACTTGAAGAGACCATCCCAGATTCTGTGTAACTGACGTTTAGATTAAATACTTACACAAAATTTAGGAAGGTCTCCCAGATTCTTATCAAAGACTTCATCATCTATTATTCGCCAAACGGCAACTTGCTGATGGTCTTTGGTGGTGACTAGATTTAAAGTTTGTTCAATCATTGCTTGAGGTCTCATATCCTTATGATGTTTATTTGCTTCAAACCCAGTTACTTTACACTTAGCGGTTTAATTAAGCTACTTACTTGAGCTATTTGCTTCAGTTATTAGGCTTGGCTACTTACTCAACTTCAATATTCTAAAGGCGCCCTGAATAACTAAAGCAAATACGATGCTACCAATAATCAAATCAGGCGTACTAGAGTGTAACCAATTAACCAAAACCCCTGCAACAATTACCCCTAAATTGATAATCACATCGTTTGAAGTGAAAATCATACTGGCTTGCATATGGGCTTCTTCTTCTTTGCTTTTCGATTTTTGTAGTAAATAGAGGCAAATCGAGTTTGCAATTAGCGCAAGAATCGATATGACTATCATGGTAGAAAAGTCAGGTAACTGCTCATTGCCAAAGAAACGTCTTAGTACTTCTAAAAAACCAAGAATCGCTAGCGTAATTTGAAAATATCCGGCAATTCTAGCAATCCGTTTTTTCTTAATGACCGTTCCACCGACCGCAAATAAGCTAATTCCGTACACGAAGCTATCTGCTAACATATCTAAGCTGTCGGCGACCAACCCCATCGAACGAGAAATCAGTCCCGTGCTCATTTCAATAATAAAGAAAGCAAAGTTAATGACCAGCACTATCCATAGTAGCTTTCTTTGCTCAGCATCTTTTTGTGACTAGAGTCAGCATCAATTTTAAAATTATTGTTGGGATCAGAGGGGTCAATGGTTTCGGTCGAGAGTAGGGTGTCTCCTAATTTTAGGTCATGAATAGCAGTCTCTATCCCTTCTATATTGTCATGATGAAACACAGTTAATTGACGGTTAGGAATGTCGAACTCAAGATGTTCAATATTCGAGTGGCCCTCTAATTTCATTCGGATTAGGTTTTCCTCCGAAGGGCAGTCCATCTTCGATATTTTAAAAGTTGTTTTATTCATAGCTACATTTATATCCGGGTGGTGGTTCAAAAAGTAGGCTGAAAAAAACAGGCTGAGAAATTGATAAATAGTGAAATGCAAATGACACTATACATCAAATGCCCAGCCTGTCTAAGTGACAATATAAAGAAAAATGGTTTCAAAAGCTATACCCCAAGGGAACCAGCTATTTATCCCTTTGAACCTATTAACAGACCACTTAAAACAGACTGGTATAATGGAACCGCTTAAAACAAACTGCCTAATTAGCTCGTGTTGCACTCAAAACAATAAAACTTTGCACCATACTCTTTTTATTACATCGTCTACTTTTTACATACGTTTTAGTATTTTGTAGTAGTCATTACCCTGTCTAATAATTTGCGCTGACATACTATAAAAGTGCTAAGCACTATTATCGCTTGGCACTAGTATGCTTCTATCCTACGTGACAACCTCCAAATTACTGACTAAATCATGACTGCTAACAACGTTTTGAACGTCAATAAAGGTACTTTTGCCTAACGCACCAAGGTTGTAGCTTGCAAACTCATGATATAAATTAACCACATCACCCATAATTAATAGTGCAGGTGTTGGTAGTTTTGCCTCAGCTTGCTGCTCGGCGATATTACCAAGCGTACCGATGAGCAGCTGCTGAGTTGGTAAACTGGCATGACTAATTACAGCAAAAGGTGTATTACTGTCGCGTCCTGCGGCAATTAGCCCTTGGGTCATCTCATTTAGTCTATTCAACCCCATATAAAAGACAACGGTCTGCGTACTGTCTAAGAGTTCATCGTAGTCATTGTTAGGTGCGCCTGACTTTTTGCAGGCGGTCACAAATTTTACGGCTTGCGCATGATCACGGTGTGTCAAGGGAATACCTGCTCTACTTGCGGCCGCACTAGCAGCAGTGATACCAGGAATAGATTCAAAATGAATACCATGACGCACCACTTCTTGCAGTTCTTCACCACCTCGTCCAAAAATAAAGGGGTCGCCCCTTTGAGCCTAACGACCGTTTTACCTGCTAGCGCATGTTTGACCAGTAGCTCATTAATACCTTCTTGTGGTAGCGCGTGATTGGCACGGCGCTTACCGACGAATATCTTCTCTGCCGTCAGCGCACACATATCTAAAATATCCTCTGAAACCAAACTATCATAGAGCACGACATCTGCTTTTTGCATTACTCGTAATGCTTTTAACGTGAGTAGCTCAGGATCGCCAGAACCTGCACCAACCAAATGTACCGTGCCCGTTTTCACACTTTTTTCTATACCTAATGGCTCATCGCTCACTCTAATATGACAATTTATATTGGGTAAATTCTGTGAAGTTAATGCGGCAATGAAGGTAGATGAATCAGTCATGGTAATAACTCCTAATAACACTGTTAATAACGCGCAACTCTGCACCTAACAATGGCATACCTAAGAAAAGAAGAGCATATAAAATACGGTGCAAGCCCTATGCCATATTAACGATCAAACTTTGCAACAAACACTACTTAAGACGCATACCTATCGATCAAGGCATTAATTTGACTCACACATGAACCGCAGTTAGTCCCTGCTCGGCATGCCTTTCCAACCGCATGGGCACTCATACACTGCTGCTTGGTAATCGTCTCGATAATAATATTCTCTCCAACTGCCATACATGAACATACTAATGCACCTGGATCAACATACCCTGTCGCTGGACGACCTGCTAGCAACCACTTATAGCGTTGATTCTCTGGTATCGCATCAGTACTGGCAAAGCAGTTGTTAAGCCAATGAATATGGGGCAGCTGCGCCACCTGCGGTGCAAAACAAACGCTTAGTAGTAGCTGATCGCTTGGTATGTCAGACTTTGACGCACTAATCGATGCCCGATCTATCGCTTTATTACTTGCTTCTACCTGCGTCGAGACGAAGCGAAGCTGCTTTGCTTGCTTGCTGCAAGTAAAGGCACTATTGATCGGTTTATCGGTGAGAGATGCTTGATAGGCATTGATAAAATTTTGCCAGTACTCAGGGTCAAGCAGTTTACTGACGACTTTGTCTATAGGACTGGCTAAAGTAATCAAGACGCTATTGGTTTGACGACTTAAGCTCCATGTCAATGCGGGTAATGAGTTTGATTTTTCAGAAGTTTTATTTGTATCAGAAGAAGATATCAGCACTCCTTGATCCTCAGACTCTTTCTCAAAATCCAATAAAGTCTCACGCAGATGCACTATCATGGTGTCTTGTAGATCAGGATGCACCAAAATCTTGCCATAAGTTTTCATTGGCACAGGCATCACGCTGATTGCAGAATTTTTTAATTCAGGCTGTCCTGAATGCGGATCAACGACCGTTGGAATCAGCGTGCCTACGCGAGCAAAACGAGCAAAGGCGTTGCTCCAATGCATCGGCATAAAGGCATCGCCTGCACTCATACTGTCGCTGATGGCAACTTGGGCGAGCACCTGACTGTCTGTAGTGGTGCTCGCGACCGTACGCGGCGGCTGGCTCTGTATTGATAAGTTTTTCTCATAGCAGGGACTTAGCTGTACATAATCGCCTTGGTCAACACCGAGCTGCTTGGCATCATTTGGATGCACGGTGAGCGTTGGTACAGATTCGTGTTGGTTGAGCTGCGGTGCAAGTCCTGTGCGCGTCATCGTATGCCACTGATCGCGAAGCCTACCTGTAATCAGCCGTAAGTCTACTGCCCCTGAGTCATCCTGATAAAACATACGACTGCCGTTATTTTTTTACTATCAGTGCTTTTTGATCTTAATCGTCGCGGATGCCTGTTGGGTATACTCGCGTGACTGGGCGGCGTAATGGCAATGAAACGTGTTTTGATTGGTGCGATACGTGCGTCGCCCCACTGAAACGGTGTCATGGCATCATATGCGTCACGACTGAAAGAAACGACGTCTTTATTTTGCTGCTCAAGATGGTTTGGGCTTTCCTCTATCAATGCTATCGAACCGACTACCATTGGAGAAAGATCTTTTGCTAAATTAAGATAGCGCGGTTGATTGCTCGCTGATATATCTTGGCTGGCATCATTTCTATAAGCAGTTAGGGCGATATGCTCATTAAATATATCCCTAGGATGCTGATAATCAAACCCTGCCAAACCCATGCGTTTAGCGACTTGCGACAGTATCCACCAGTCAGGCTTTGCTTGTCCGAGTGCAGGCATCAAAGCCCGCTGGCGCGAGATGCGGCGCTCCGAGTTGGTCACTGTGCCTGATTTCTCCCCCCAACCCTGTGCGGGCAAAACAATATCTGCACACTTAACCGTGTCGCTGTCGACGGAGCAGTCAGATACTATCACCAAATCACAGGTAGCCAGTGCGCGGCGAAACTTATCAGCCTCGGGCAAGCTGACGACAGGGTTGGTCGCCATAATCCAGATGGCTTTGATACGGCCATCTAGTATGGCATCAGCAGCATCGCAAGCTTTTACCCCAACCTCTGCGGCAAGCGGTTGCGGCGCTTGCCAAAAATCAGCCACCAAGTGACGATGCTGCTCGTTATCTAGGTCTAGATGCGCGGCAAGTAGGTTCGATAACGCGCCCACTTCACGCCCTCCCATCGCATTCGGCTGACCGGTGAGTGAAAATGGACTTGCACCTACTCGGCCCACTCGCCCAGTATACAAGTGAGTATTGATGATGGCATTGACCTTGTCGGTACCACTCGCAGACTGGTTGACTCCCATACTAAATGCTGTGATTGTTTTATCGTTTGCAGCGACCAGCTCATAAAACTCCCGTACCAGTTCCTCACTGATACCGCATGCCGTCGCCACTTTATCAATCGTCCATGTTTTTGCGGCCTCTAAGGCGGGCGTGACATCCTGACACTGCTTAAGATAGTCCTTATCACCACAGCCTTCTTGCTCAAGATAATGCAGCAGTCCGTTATATAAGTGGGTATCCGTGCCGACAGTGATGGGCACATGTAAATCGGCAAATTCACAAGAATCAGTACGACGCGGATCAATCACGATTAGTTTTTTATTAGGATCACGCTTTTTGGCGGCTAAAAACCGTCCGAATAAGATAGGATGACACCACGCCATATTGGAGCCCACCAATACCAATAAATCACAAGACTCTAAATCTTCATAATTACTAGGCACTAAGTCTGCACCAAAAGCACGCTTATGCCCTGCAACCGCTGAGGACATACAAAGACGCGAATTGGAATCGATATTATTATTACCAATGAAGCCTTTAATAAACTTATTGGCAACGTAGTAATCCTCTGTAAGCAGCTGCCCTGACACATAAAACATTACGCTGTCACGCCCGTGTGTCGCGATAGTGTTATTCAAACGACTGGCAATATCATCCAATACTGCCTCCCACTCGACAGGCTGCTTATCTGTCGGTTGTCCTTTTGCAATTGATCGCTGTTTGTCTTGATAATAAGGCTGAGTCAACCTGCGCTCAGTGCCCAATGTTTGTGCCAATGCACTGCCTTTTGAGCAGAGTTTACCGAAGTTTGCTGGATGATCAGGATCGCCTGTCACGCTGACTACACCTGCCTCATCGATGTTTGCTAGTACGCCGCAGCCTACGCCGCAGTAAGGACAAGTGGTACGAATAGGACTGACCAAATCCTCAGTGTAAATCGTAATACGAGAGGACGGTACGACACTGAGGGCTTGATCGTCATTTAAGATGGTGCTGCTCATGAGGCCTCTCCTATTAGGTGTGCATCACTTGGCACGGCAGATTCGGGCTCAGCTGCTTCTATTTTCTCTACATCGCAATAAGCTTCGCCAAAGATAAGGTCTTCTTTTATCGAGGATATGTCACTGCCATCAGTGATCAGTTGACTATAAAACCCGCTTTCGCTCACATCACCGTACAGTACCGTGCCAATAAGTTTGCTTGCTTTAATATAGAGACAAAGATAATGATTGAGGCTCGTTTGCTGATAGACCACGCGCTCTATCCGCATCATTTCACTATCATCAAAAGCAATCTGACCTGCTGAAAAAGCGGCGATGCCAGATACTTTTAATTTTAAAGATAAAGGTTTACTTATAAAGGGACGCCAGTGGTTTTTAGATTTATTTAGTTGTGAGTCACTATTGGCTGTCTTGCGACTTGAGATGCGTGGCATTTTTAAGACAGACACCAAAGTATCGACCTGTTGATTGACAGGAGCCACCATCCCGAATAGCTCCCCGTCCAGCTCGACACACTCACCGATCGCATAGACATGAGGACAGCTTGTATGCATAAAGTTATCTACAAGGATACCTCGGTTAACCTCAAGACCACTTTGCTGTGCTAGTGTCATATTGGGGATGACGCCAACTGCCATGACAATAAAGTCTGCTGGCAGTGTGCGGCCATCCTTTAACAACAGACCATTAACCTCGTGTTGATCATTGACCGTAATACACTCTGTGTTGGCTAATACCTCCAGCTTGACACTTCGACTGAAGAGTTCTGCTTGTAGCAGATGAGCGGCGGGCATATCAAGCTGTCGGTTGAGAACATGACTATCGACATGAACCACTGTCATATCTGCCCCTTGAGACGCCAAAGCGCAAGCGGCTTCCAGACCCAGCACCCCGCCACCAATAACGAGACCCTTTTTTGCTTGGCGCGCGTACTCCGTCAATACCTGCACATCAGCAATATCTCGAAATACATGAACACCCTTAGCATCATGATTGGCAAAAGGGATGACGCGAGCTTGTGAGCCAGTAGCCAGCACCAGCTCAGTATAATCTAGGGCTTGTCCATCACTCAATTCAATACACTGTTGCTTGGTATCGATGGCATCTACCGACGTGCCAGCCAATACCGTGATACCCAATTGCTCATATTCTGCTAGCTCGTATAAATATGTCTCTTCAAAAACCGACTCTCCCGAAAGTACTGGTGACAGCATGATACGGTTATAGCCAACTTGCGGTTCTTTGCTAATCAGTGTGATGGGTAAATGAGCTACGCCTTTTCCTTGGCTACTTTGCTGCTGGGCACGTGCCAGCTCAATGGCAAAACGACTGCCTGCCATCCCAGCACCTATAATAACGATGCCCGCAGTAGTCCGACGTTTAGAAAAAGAAGTATGGGTTGGTTCTGGTGAATCAAGTGACATAGGAAAATCATTCCTTAGCCGCAACACGCAGCGTTGAATAAAATGGCTTGTCGTACTATTTACGTTTAACAAGGTTTTATGAAAAATAAATCAGCAACGATATAATAATGACAAATTGAATAAAGCAAATGCTGTGCCAAACCAATAAGGGACGTCGTACAATCAGCGGTTCAGGATCTCTGATATCGTTACTGTTATCAGGGCTGAAGTCTTGTAAGAACTCACCAATCGCTTGATATCTTGCCTGCGTACTAGCATGTAGCGCACGCATCAACGCTTGTTGGCTAGCAGCTGGCACTCGGTTTTGACGCAGGCGTTCTGCAGGTACGATCAGTGAGGCAGATGGGTTCATCAAATCTTGCGAGCTAAATGGCAGCTCACCTGTGAGTAACTCATAACCAATCACGGCGATAGAAAACAAATCAGAATGCACGCCTTTTGGGGCATCGGTGTAATATTCTGGTGCAGCGTAGTGCAAATCGCCATTAGGAGGACGCGTACTGTCTTTTAGTATGGAGGAGCTAGCAGAGCCAAAGTCGATTAACTTGACCGCACCTGATTGAGTTAATAATATATTTTCAGGCTTGATATCTTGATGCAGTAGATAGTTCCGATGCATCACACGGACCGCCATGCCGATCTTAGTAAGTAAATCGTAAGTTTGCCAAATATCACAAGGGGCTTGACGATCCATAAACACTCGTAGGCTCTCCCCTTCGATATATTCCGTTAAATGATATAAATAAGTGCTACTGGCAGGCACTGGGTAGTAGCGCAAAAGCCCCGACGCATTAGACGCATTGAAAGTAGCACTCAGTTTTTAGAGACATCACTGGTTAAAAGTGGATCATGGGAGGATACGCTATTGGGGTCCACTTGATTGTAAGCGGGCTCACCAATGCGTTTGTGCTTGGACAGGCTCAAACCGATTTTGCGTTCCTTTAAAAACTCACGTAGATAATGCCCATCAGCAATGACGTTGAGACTTGGTGACTTCAAAACAAATGCATGCTGGTCATCATCCTCTACTAAATACACCTCACTGCGAGCCGTGCGCGCGATGATTTTTGACCACAAAATTATCAATCTGTGCCCCTACTGCCAAGCCCGTTGGTAAGCGATAGTGATTGATATCCTGAGCGTGACTACTGTCGCTATCCACACTTTGATCAAGAGCAATGCCGTTGTCGGTTTCTCTGTGCGTTTTGCTCTTTGTGATTGCATCGTTCATACCCAGCATGATCACACTGAGGTTATCGTAACTGCCCTCGCTAAAGGCATGTTCACATAAGCGCTGGCTCATCTGAAGATGGTCGATGATTTGATTGGGACATCCCACTGATTGGTGCATAATCTGTACAGCAGCACACAACTCAAACTGTAACTCTGCGGGCGCGATAGACTCATAAACCCCATCAGTCATGAGCGCCAGACACTCGTTTTGATGCAAGGTAAACACCGACTGTTGCAGCTCAACTCGGGTATCAGCACCGATAGCAGCAGACAACGCCCCTTTGTCTCGTCCGTGGTGAATGTGATGGTCTTTGGTCAATAGCACCATACTGTCGATACCGATACGATAGATACGAGAGTCGCCTGTATGAAACAGATGAATACGGTCGCCTATGCATAGCAGTCCTGATAAGGTGGATAATAAAGCTGGCAGGCGCTCATACGCCTGCGGGAAATAAAGCGCATCATTGGCTTGGTGCACCGCCTCCTTAATCACGATGGCAACTTGATTGTCATCAAAGCTATAGAGTGAATTTGGCGATTGCTCTTGCGCTTTGCTTGCAGAGTTTCTTTGCGATTCGCTTGATGCCTCATTTGCTTGCACCCTATCTGTCTGTACCATCTCTGCAAGTTTTGAGGTGATATAGTGTGTCACTGTGTTTATCACTGACTGACTGGCTTGTTTGGGAAACTGGCAAGCACTGACCCCATCAGCCATTAGCACCAATAAAGGCGCTGTAAAGAGGGATGATCGCCACTATGCGCTGACGATGATGAAAAGGATGATAACGATGGGAACCCATAAGGCAAGCAGGTCGTTATGAGTAGGCTATCTTGGTTCTCAGCTTTGCGCCCTGCCATCGTATAAAAATCAGGCAGCCACAATGCAACGTCCGCATCATGACTGCTTACTTGACTTGTCTCTTTATGAGCTTGTTTGACGCTCTCATACATAATTTAGCTCACTTGTATTTGAGCAAAGCTGCCATCTGGCATCTCTTCAATAATAACGCCTTCAGGCTCTTTTAATAAAAACAGCGCCAAGAAGCCAATCACTGCTGTTGCGGCAATCACAAAGAAGAACGCCTGATACGATACCAGACTCAGTACAGTTAGATAGACCACTGACCCGACGTTACCGTAAGCACCCGTCATTCCTGCAAACTGACCTGTCATACTACGTTTAATCAAAGGAATCACAGCAAATACTGCTCCCTCACCCGCCTGTACAAAGAAAGAGCAGAACATGGTAATCAACAGCGCAAGTGCGATCGGCCATGAAGAGTCAACGACACCCATCAACAGATAACCAACAGCCAAACCTGCGGTAAGAATCAACAGCGTGATTTTGCGGCCGAATTTATCACTCAACCAGCCGCCGCCTGGACGTGACATCAGATTCATAAAGGCGTAGCTTGATGCCAAGACACCTGCCATGACGATCGATAAGTTAAAGGTTTCTTGATAGAAGAGTGGCAGCATAGAGACCACAGCCAACTCTGAGCCAAAAGTCGCAAAGTATAAAATATTCAAAATACCGACTTGCTTAAAGTCATATCGGTGAGCTTTTGGCACAGGCGTGGTAAATACTTCCTTATTAAAGCGATAACTGCTGATAAATTCATAAACGTATAACACCACCAACGCAATATAGACGATGTTGACACTTGCCTGACTCAGCAAACTCACGCCAGCTGGTGATAATTTCCACGCCAATAAGGCCAATGCCAAATACATTGGCAGTTTAAATACCATCATGAGCCAGAAGTCACCTGATGAAGTCACCATCATGGCACCCGATTTTTTAGGTTTGAAATACGTAGCACCCTTAGGGGTATCACGTACCATCTTATAAAAAATCACACTATAGAGCATCATAACCACCCCTGAGGTAGCCGTTGCATAACGCCAACCTTCCTCACCGCCAAAGATGGCAGCGGCCGCAATAGCGACTGTCGGTAGTAGCAGTGCCGCGGCGGCAGAGCCAAAATTTCCCCAGCCCCCATAGATACCTTCAGCTGTACCCAGCTCATTAGCAGGGAACCAGTCACTCATGAGACGAATACCGACCACAAACCCTGCACCAACGAAACCTAATAAAAAGCGTGATAGCGCTAACGTGTTGTAATCTTGCGCAAAAGCGAAGGTGAAACAAGGAATAGCGCCAATGGCTAAAATTGCAGTGTAAACAAGCCGCGGACCAAAGCGATCGGTCAACATACCGATGATGACTCGGGCTGGAATAGTCAAGGCAACATTTAATATCAATAAGGTTTTTACCTGGTCTTTGGTGAGGTTCAAGCTCTCCCCTATCGCAGATAAGAATGGTGCATGGTTAAACCATACAAAAAGGTGAAAAAAACGCCATCCACCCAAGATGGAGAATTTTGTTTTTACCGCTAAAAGAAAAGATATTCAGCTTGTTTTTATTTGGCACATCAGGTTTCGATGAAGGCATAGACGATTTCCTCAAATGGCTAACATTAAAGTTATAAAAACGCGTTATGAGTCAAAAACTTATCAGTTGCGACCATTAAGAGAGTGCAATGGATGTGCCAGCTACAAATATAAAATTGATATAGATATGAAACGTCATCTTTTTTAATAGGGCTACGCTTTGTACCAAATGGCTCTAAAGGCATTCCAATTAAATAATATTGCTTAGATAAAACCAAGTTACCCTCGGTTAAGTAAAGTAAGCGATGCACCTTTAAAGTAACAATCAAAACCAATTTGGTGCATTTTTGTAACTATTTTGGTGCATAGGATATAAATGATAATTGTTAAAAAGATCATATTAAGCAACTACTTACAACAGAAAATAGCATCACCAAAAGTACTGGTATGACCTTATAAACTGGTAAGGCTACATACTTTTTAGCTATATAAGGGTTCGATAATTGAATGTCATTAATTGTGTTTGGCACGATTATTGAGGGCTTAATAGTTATAGGCATCTAAGTATTAACGACTATCTATCATTGAACCATTTAAAAATTAACTTGCGACTTTTGGATGGGACATTAGATGAAAGTATTTAAGCAAACCCATTACTGAGGATAGGCATATGAGTAGCACTATAGTGAGTACGATGAATAAAGCTAAATTAGTGGTGATTGGTAACGGTATGGTGGGACATCACTTTATCGAGCGAGCCATAGAGAAAGGCTTACACGATCAGTTTGAGATTCACGTATTTGCTGAAGAGGATCGCCCAGCTTATGACCGGGTGTATCTATCGAGCTATTTTGAACATAAAGATGTGAGTAAACTAAACTTAGTGGACTTGAGCAGGTATGAGGATGCTCAGATTCAGTTGCATCTTAATCAGCGAATCACAAACATTGATGCCGCCAATCAATGTATCAGCACGGAAGACGGTACCCAGATAGACTATGCTGAATTGGTACTAGCAACAGGCTCCTATCCGTTTGTGCCGCCGATTCCAGGGCGCGAGCATCCGCACTGTCATGTCTATCGTACGATTAAAGATTTGGATGATATTCTCAGTACTGCTGAGCAGCCAAAAGTCAAAAGAGGCGTCGTGGTCGGTGGTGGTCTGCTGGGTCTTGAGGCAGCTAAGGCCCTAGTCACACTAGGGCTAGAGACTTACGTGGTAGAGTTTGCGCCTCAGCTGATGGGCGTACAGCTCGATGCTGCTGGCGGTGATATTTTAAAACGTAAAATTGAAGCCCTTGGCGTCAAAGTACTAACAGGTAAAAATACTAAGGCCATTATCGACAATACCCTATCGGATGAAGCATCGTGTCATCTAACCATGCAGTTCGCTGATGATACGTCGTTGGATACCGACATGATCGTCTTTAGTGCGGGTATTCGTCCGCAAGATGGCATTATCAAAAGCAACCCTGAATGCGGTATTGAAATCGGCACCCGTGGCGGTATTCTGATTGATGAAGCCTGCCGTACCAATGCTCCGAATGTCTATGCCATTGGAGAATGCGCCGTATGGGACAACACCGTTTTTGGCTTGGTCGCACCAGGTTATAGCATGGCCAGTATTTGCGCCGCTCAAATCGCAGGCGATCACGCTCAGACCTTTACAGGCGCTGATATGAGCACCAAGCTCAAATTGATGGGCGTCGATGTGGGCAGTATCGGCGATGCGCACGGCGCAACAGAAAACAGTTTGAGCTACTTATACCAAAACCCTGCTGAGGGTATCTACAAAAAACTGGTAACCACAGCAGACAATAAACGGCTACTGGGCGCTGTATTGGTAGGCGACACTGAGGACTACAATAATCTCTTGCAGCTATTTCTAAACGATATTGACCTGCCTGCCCATCCTGAAAGCCTGATCCTACCCAACGTAGAAAAGCCCACCATGGGTATCGAGAACCTGCCCGATAGCGCCACGATTTGCTCTTGTTACAACGTCACCAAAGGTGCTATTTGTGCCGCCGTTGAAGACGGTGCTTATACCATGGCAGAGGTGAAATCATGTACCAGTGCTGGTACCGGCTGTGGCGGCTGCGCACCTATGGTAAAAGACACATTAGGCTATCAGCTAACCGCGCTTGGTTTTGAAGTCAATAATGATCTGTGTGAGCATTTTGCTTACTCACGTCAGGAGTTGTATAGCTTGATTCGAGTACAAGGCATTAAGACATTTGATGCACTATTAGATGAGCACGGTAGTGGTCATGGCTGCGAAATTTGCAAACCAACTGTCGCCTCTATTTTGGCGTCTTGCTGGAATGATTATGTACTCAAGCCCGAACTCACGCCACTGCAAGACAGCAACGATTACTATCTAGGCAATATTCAAAAAGATGGCACTTATTCGGTCGTGCCACGCGTGCCTGGCGGTGAAATCACTGCAGATAAACTCATCATCCTCGGACAAGTCGCCAAAGAGTTCAATCTGTATACCAAAATCACTGGCGGTCAGCGCGTCGACTTATTTGGCGCACGTTTAGACCAACTGCCCGATATCTGGACCCAACTGGTCGATGCTGGATTTGAGACGGGCCATGCTTATGGTAAATCTCTGCGTACAGTGAAATCTTGTGTGGGCAACAACTGGTGTCGCTACGGTGTCGATGACAGTGTGGGTTTAGCACTTAGACTAGAAGACCGCTACAAAGGAGTACGCTCACCACACAAAATAAAAATGGGCGTATCTGGATGTACCCGTGAGTGCGCTGAAGCGCAAAGCAAAGATTTTGGGATTATTGCCACTGAAAACGGCTGGAATCTCTTTGTCTGCGGTAATGGTGGCATGACCCCACGTCATGGCGAGCTATTCGCAACGGATCTTGATACGGATACAGTTGTCAAATATATCGACCGTATTATCATGTTTTATATCAAGACCGCAGATAAGCTTCAGCGTACATCCAAATGGCGCGAGAGCCTTGAAGGTGGACTTGAGTATCTACAGGCAGTCATTATTGAGGACAGTTTAGGTATCGCTGAGGAACTAGAGTCACAGATGCAATTACTCATCGACAACTATGTTTGTGAATGGAAAGCCACCATTACTGATAGCGAAAAACTCAAACGTTTCCGTCACTTTGTTAATAGTGAGCAAGGCGATGACAATGTGGTATTCGTCACTGAGCGAGAGCAGATTCGCCCTGCAACCGACATCGAAAAGACGCAAATAAAAGTAACCGAATTGGCGTAATCTTAACGTGTCAGCGTCTATTAATATTAGACGCTAAAAAGCATTTTTTGTTGTTGGTCTCATTTATATTTTACTATTAAGGATCTTCTGATGACTCAGCTTACTGTGTGCAAAATCAATGATATTATTCCCGAGACAGGTGTCTGTGCGCTCGTAAACGGCAAACAAGTGGCTATTTTTTGCACCAAGCAAACACAGTTATTTGCGCTTGATAATTATGACCCGTTCAGTCAAGCCAACGTCTTGTCTAGAGGTCTGATTGGCGGCACCACTATTACTAACGAGGATGGCTCTGATGAAAATGTACTATATGTCGCCTCACCTATTTATAAGCAACGCTTTAATCTTGTCACAGGTCAATGTTTAGATGACAAAAGCATTATACTCGACACGTATAAAGTAGAGCTTGAGGGTAGCGATGTCATCGTAAAATATAACTAGGTACTTGTGTGTCTAGTACATACTACCTTCTAGACTATTGAAGCAGCCTTTGACTTTAAGAGTCGAAGGCCGTTTTATTCTTCATCAAACCTTTTGTCATCCCCTAATAAATTAATGAGATTGATGTCTGCTAGTAAGTTATCGATATTAAATAAGATTAGAAAAGCTATTTGTGATTATTTATAAATCAACACTAAAATGACAATGCACATTTATCACACAGGAATAAGGCATCTTGCTTTATTTTCTACAATCAATAACTGCATAGTAGATGTATAGCAAAGTCTAAGCGCTTCTATCCTCTTGAACAATCAGCTTGGACTCTATGTTGATCCCTTGTACATACAAAGAAGACCTTCTAAATGTAACCCTCTTATAAAGTTAAGACTTCCTTATCGTATCGAATATTTTAGACCTTCATAATGGAACCACTCATATTATGTCACTGAATGGGTTGTCTCTCTTGCAGTTTGTTCGAATACTTTCTTGCTGTCATAGCGGAATTAAAAAATACTATTTTTATCATAAAACCAACTCATAACTCGTACTACGTCCTGATGCTATAGATTTTTGCATCATGTCCTTCTCTATTAAATCATTAATATCTCGTAGTGCCGTATCTATAGAACACTTGGTCATAGTCGCCCATTTCTTAGTGGTAAGTTTGCCATAAAAATCAGTCAGCAAAATATTTAGCATTTTTACTTGCCTATCATTTAAAGCGTACTGTCGATGCGTCTGCCAAAAGCCCGCCTTACTGATAATTTTATCCGTGGTTTCTTGAGC
Source organism: Psychrobacter sp. ER1 (assembly GCF_048631835.1). Taxonomy (NCBI): domain Bacteria; kingdom Pseudomonadati; phylum Pseudomonadota; class Gammaproteobacteria; order Moraxellales; family Moraxellaceae; genus Psychrobacter; species Psychrobacter sp. ER1. The sequence continues at coordinate 2,351,399 of NZ_CP184640.1, forward strand.
TACAATGAGGGATTGCTCTAGCGTTTGCAAAAACCACACCAACCAATCCGTGATATCTTTATCACCTTTTTGCGTACGTTCTAGTATTTTGTAATAGTCATTACGCTGTTTAAGAATTTGCGCTGACATACTATAAAAGCGTTGGGCACTGTTATCGCTTTTTGCCAGCATACGTTCTGTGAGTGCTCGTGTTAGTCGTCCATTTCCATCATCGAATGGATGCAAAGTCACAAACCATAAATGAGAAACACCTGCTTTTATGACCAAATCTATATCGTCTTGCTTATTTGACGAAGTGTTAAACCACAATAAAAATTTGCTTAACTCATCTGGCAACCTATCGGCACTCGGGGCAACAAAATGAACCCGCTCGCGACCATACCCACCAGACACTACTTGCATTGGCCCTTTACTATCATCACGAATACTGCCTGCTTGAATACGATAAAGCCCACTATATCCATCTGGAAATAATGCTCGATGCCATCCAAGTAAATCATCTAACAATAGTGGCTGTTGATAACGATAGGTGGCACTTAGCATCATCTCTACCACGGCATCGATCTCACGAGTAGTGGTTGGCATACTGGCATTATCCAGCCCTAAATGCCGCGCAACTGAAGAACGAACTTGCTCATCATTTAGTGTCTCACCTTCTATCTCAGAAGTTTTGATAATCTCTAAGGTCACCGCATCTAATTGTGCCTCAACATTCAGATCGAAACCTAGTGTTAGCAGCTTTCCTAGTAAATGGCCTTGTAATATCCGCACACGACTGACGAGTGGCAATAGCTTTTTGTCCGACCATTGCCATTCAGTCCAGTTTGGATGTTCATGAATATAAGTAACATGCTTCATATGTTCCTCAGAAATATGCAGAGATTAGGACAGTAATCTCCTTATATTATGCAGAGAATAAGTAGTAGAGGCAATACGCAAAAACTCAAAAATGACAATAGTAGATGCAATAAGAGTAGATTCTCAACAAACACACATATTCTTTTATTCTGGTAAGGGCTTGAGTAGAGGTAAAAATACTATAAAAATACAGTGCCCAATTACGAGTTAAATTTTATTCTATTACAATTTACATTGTGATTATTAAATCGTATAATATATACAGGCTATGAATATCGGTGTATGTAAAATAATATCATTTTTTACACGTTCGTTGACCTACCTTGACATGGTAGAGGTCAGCAGTTCGAGTCTGCTTATGCCTACCAAATTTAGAAAGCCCCAGTTTAACGACTGGGGCTTTTTTTCGTCCGTAAAATATGGGCTATAACGGAAAATCTATATTTGTATCCAGTTAAAATCACTATTATTTAATCAGCTTTAAATGATTCAAAAACGCGACGGTGACCAAAACGTGACCGACCCTTAAAAACCATTAAGATTAAAACCCTCTTTTTGACCTCTACTTCAAATTCTGAGCTAGAACCTATTTTTTAGTGTTTTTCTCTTTATCCTCTTTTACACATTCAAATTTTACATATTCAAAAATATCTCCTACCTCTACTTCTAAATACTCACAAAGCTTATCTATAGTATCGAAATCAATTCTAGATGATTGATCGTTGTATATCTTATGCAACGTCGTTTTGCTTACCCCTGTTGCTCGTACGGCATCCGCTACTTTAAGCCTTCTTTCAGCTAACAAAGTTGGGAGATGGTTAACTATCATGCTATAAACTCCAATTATAATTATAAAAAGTACTTTCATAGTTATAAATTTATGGTAAATTACAACCATGGTATCTAAAAGTACCATTATAGTTAAACTTTATATAAGGAACATATTATGTCACATACCTACCTAACTACCCAAGTGAGCTATGCTGAAGAAACCGTAGAGATAAACTTGGTAAACTAATGACTCGATGAGGAGCTTGCTTGCCATGACTAAAAAAATCAGAACTGACAGGGCAACCTTCAAAGCTAAAGCCTTTCATAAGGTAGGGTACGATAACGAATGGCAATATCTCAGCTACCGCAAAGCAGCTTTGTATCGCCATGCAGACCTTATCTAACTGGCACAAGAAAACCAACCAAGGCAAACTTGAGGGAACAGAACAATATGATTCTGAGCTTATGGCGGCGCTTCAGTAAATGAGGCAGCTCAAGCGACAACTTAAAATAGCTGAAGAGGAAAGAGATATGCTAAAAAAGTCCACCGCATACTTTACTAAACACAGCTTGTGAAGTGAGCCTATATTGAAGCCAATCAACAGTTTTTGAACAACTAAATATTGCATCCTCTAGCTAATACAACTAGACGAAACGTAATATCAGTCATCAACAAACCTGCCGCAATCAGCGTGAGCTACTGTGAGCGAGGAATAATCTTAGAAAAATGATAAGGTATTGATTTAGTTAGAGTGTAGAATCGTTAAAAATAATAAAGCACCATCCTGCGTTTTGCTAAATAATTCTAGATAGGTAAAGACATTAGTCTTTTCGACTGATACGAATATCAGACGTATATCTCAATTAAGTTGTCTGATTAAAATATCCCAAGTTAATTTCTACGAGATTAGCGGTAGGGGTCAAAACTGCTTTCATTTTAATAGAAAAAGTCCTACACGTGATTAATCGTATAGTATAAATACTTGAGTTTTAAACCTTCCTCTTCTTAGGTTAAAACAGTCTCTTGAACTCTCATAAAAAATAAAAGAATAGTTTTACTGGAGAGTTTACACAAACACCAAGCCATCTTCAGTCTGATGCATCTTAATATCGACATCATAAACATCGCTTAATTGTGGACGTGTCATCACCTCATTAGGCGTTCCTTGTGCAACAACTTGTCCACCGCTTAATAGCACCACTTCATCAGTATAGCGATGCGCATGGGTCAAATCATGCAACACAACCAAGATACTTTTGCGTTGCTGTCGCACCAAATTATGCAAATAATGAAGTAAAAAACGCTGATGGCGAATATCGAGGTGATTGGTCGGTTCATCAAACATCATGATTTTAGTGTCTTGCATTAGCGCACGCACGATAGCCAAGCGCTGTTTTTCACCGCCTGATAAGGTTTGCACGCGGGCACTGACCAAACTTGATAACTCAAAATCCTGTAGTAAACGTTGCGCGCGCTCAACATGATGGCTATTTGGGCGCTGATACCATGCAAGATTTGGCGAGACTCCTAACAGCGCATAATCCAATACCGTTAACGGCAGCTCAAAACGCTCATGTTGTCCAACCCAAGCGATATGACCATCATTCATGACCTCGTTGATCGGCTGACCGTAAATCGTAATGTGACCATCCGTTTTAAGCGCGGTTCCTGTGTGTTGACCTAAAACCGTATGCAGCAACGTACTTTTACCCGCGCCATTTGGTCCGATAAAGGCGACCAGCTTTTGGCTTGGCACGGTTAGCTTGTCTATTCTTAACAATGTTTTATGACCATGCGAGATATGAATATCTTGCATCGACAACAGCCCGCCTTCATCACTACTCTTGATATCACTACTATCTATAAGACTGTCTCGACTCGCTGGTGATGTCTTTGATATAGCCGTAAAAAATGAATGAAACATAAACACTCTCTCCAATTAACGGCGGCTACTACGCACAAACAGCCAAATAAAGAAGGGGCCGCCAAGCAACGCTAAAACGATGCCAACGGGCACATCCACTGGATAAGCAACATGCCGCGCCGCGCCATCAATGATCAGTAATAATATCGCCCCAAGCCAGCCAGACCAAATCATGAGACGCATCCGCCCGCCGCCAAACAGAATAGCCAATAGGTTGGGCACCATCATGCCAATAAAACCAATGACGCCTGCTAAAGACACCGCTGCCCCTGTTAATAATGCCGAGGCAATCACGACCAAACAACGAACCACACCCACTTTGATACCCAAGGATTTAGCAGCGGCTTCACCAAGCATCAGCCCATCCAACTGGCGACCTAATGGTAATAAAATTGCTAACCCCAATAACATAGAGACAATCGAATAACGCAGCGGCACAAAGCCCGCTTCCGCCATACTACCTGACAGCCAAATGGTCGCCGAGCGCAGCACCATGTCATCAGACATAAATAAAATCAGGCTGACCACCGCCGCACAAAAAGCGCTGATGACAAATCCCAATATCAGCAAGCCCATCTGCCCACCACCCAAAAACCGATGACAAGCGAGAATAAACAAGCACACCAATACGCTTCCAGTAAACGCTGCAAGCGGTATCCCAATGCCACCAAATCCCAATGCCAGAACCAAAACAACACCAAGCGCTGCGCCACCTGATGTACCGATTAAACTTGGATCCGCTAAAGGATTTTCAAATAAAGCCTGTAATGCTGCACCACTAACTGACAACGCCATGCCAACCAACAATGCCGTCACTACGCGCGGATAGCGTAGCTGCCAGATAGTATCGTCAAGATGGCTAGGGCTTGACCATTCGCCAAAGCCAATACCAAGCGCCAACCAAATTAGCAGCACAGATGCGACAGTAGCGGCAACATAATAGATGCTATGTCTGTATTTTCCAGTTTGTATAGGGATAGAAGCGGAAATCGTATTTGCCATGTGAGATATCGTTTTATTGAATATAAAAGAGATTATGCTATATATTGCTTAAGCTATTTTGCTACAGCGTTCAGCTTTTTTAAGACTTGCGGTGAATTCAGACCATAACGTAAAAAGTCATCTGCTGGCCAAAAGTGGACGCCAGCATTTTTACCAGCCGCACTTGCCGCAACCTCAGGACGTTTACTAAATTGACTGACACCGCCAACCACTGCCTGATTATGATCAGCAATGATAATGACATCGGGCTTAGCAGCCAGCCAGCCTTCGCGTGACATAGGTTTTAACCCCGATACGTTTGCCGCATTGATTCCACCAGCACGCCGAATCAACTCATCGCCTACCGTGCCCTTACCTGCAACGATACGACCATCGTAACTTAGCAGATAGCGCTTACCAGTTTTTGCCATAGGGCTCATCTCTGCCTGCCAACGATTTGCAAGCTGCGACCCGGCAGATTTTTTATCAACGTAACTGCCGATAGATTTAATACTGCTTGCAAAGGTGCTGATTTCTTCTTTGGGCGCGACATTGACAGCTTTAACCTTTAAGCCGTTTAGCCGCTGATAAATACTTGCCGGCTGTACCATATAACTGCCGAGTACCAGATCTGGCTTAACGGCTAACACTGACTCGGCGGTGATATTACGATGCAGACCCACGGTTGGTACATTCTTTAACGCTGGATTGTTATTGGTCGCATCTTTGCCCACCAGCTTATTGGTCGCTCCTAGCGCCACAACCACATCGGCGACATCGGGACTCATAGCGACGATACGCTCATAAGCTTGAGCAGAAAGCGATGGCACTGCCAATGACCCAATGATGACAGCACTGCTGATCGTACGAGTGGCAAATTTTGTATTTATAACCAAGTTGTTCGTTAATATTATTTTTGATAATACAGAAGACATAATTATTCCTAATTTGCTAACCTAAAAGATGACACTATTGAAAGGAGCACTAACGTTCATTAAGGACTCAAAATAGCTCACATAACAGCTGTGGCTTAGCTGTTATGTAAATGTCAGTATCCTAAAAATTTTCTGATGTTTTTATGACGGTCTTACGTATTCTCGGCTTCAGCCATTACCGCTGACGCTAGGGCTTCTGTATATGAATGCTCTTGTACCGTATTAGCAACGATCTGCTGCCATTCTTCAAGCTCAGGCGTACCTTCAATACGTTGCCCAAACACGCTAAAGATACTAACGCCGTGACGATCAAACCCTTCAATGCAAGTCACGATACCGTCTTTGGTTGGGCGCTTAACGCTCCATACTTGCGCCAATGCTTTGTCTTTTAAATGCAGCGTAAAGTCATTATGGTCTTTGTCTAAAATATTAAACCAATCACCCATACGCTTGAGTGTCTGTACCGTTCCTGTCTGAATCTGTACGAGTCCGCTATTACCGACAAATATCATCATTGGACATTTGGCATCGCGCGCTTGCTCAAATACCGCTTCGACAGCGCTAATCTCAAGCTGCTGCGTCATCTGTTCTGGTGCTTGACGGTAACTGCTAGCACGATCGATATCGAGATTTTTTAATAATGAGTGGAATTGATGCACGTCTGTCATCGCTTGCCAGCCTTGCTGTAACTGCGCGCGCGCATCTTCACTTAATGCCTTGTAACGCCAGTCATTTAGCGGCTCTTGTACCTCTAACGTCAGTGTCTCATTATTCACCGTTTGCTGCTGCTCCTGAATCATTGCTTGCCAGCGCGCAATAGTCTCAGCGCTTAACTCTCGCAGATAGACTTTGTCAATCGCCGCGCCCTGAGCGTTATAAAACTGAATACTATAAGATGGCTTATCGGCACGGCTGGTATCCGTTACCGCCAGCATATGCTGCCATTGCCACATAAAGAATCGCAAATCCAGCCCACCCACATTGAGTGCCAATCCCATCTTTTCGCCAAGCTTAAGATTGTGATATGGCGCGGTTTTTTCATGCACTGCCAACTCGTTTCTGACAATGCTTTCCATGTCACCAAAGTTTTCAAATTGCTTTAATACAGTTTTGCACTGATCACCCATATACTGGCTATAAGGCGAAGCTAACATCAGTTCAAACTCGCTGATGCCTAGCGCAGCCGCTCCTTCTGTGGGAAATAACATCGGTGTTTTTGCTTTTAATGCTTGGTACTGTTGCCACAGCTCAGTATTTTTTTGGTTAACGATAACGGTTGACTCATGATGGTCTCCATAAAATAAATAGCAGTAAAAAAGCCAATGATCTTGGCTATGTAGTATTGAGATATGAATATCTTTAGAAAATAGCAGCGACGATGATGATTGATGTTTGATGTTTGATAAGACCAATGCCTGCTGTACTACAGTTCTTGCAATGATGCAGCAAGGGTGTATTTATCAAGCAAACCTTTAGCAATTATCGCTTCCAATTCATCATTTATAATTTTGTCTCTAGGCTTCGGGCGAGATCATTATGGCAACATTTTTTCACTTTGTAAATAATAATAATTATCATTTACATCTTGATAATTATTATCTTTTGAAATACTATGTCTGGGCTTTGTTGCTTAATCTAGTGAATCAAGTAACCAAACCTTTAATAATTAATACTATGAAACGGTCGCTTTAGATCACTCTTTTTGTAGCAAAAGGTCTTTAAGTAACACGACTTTCTTACTCTCTCTTTTACGATGGCTGTTTTATTTATGTCAATTTTAGCGTTTAATTTATCGTTGACTCATACGGGACTAAACACCCATCCCTCACCACTGCGTCATAGCCCATTAGCCATCAGTGTGGCATTAGCATTGTTTGCATTCACGTCAGTTTCAGTCCAAGCAGCGCCGATTCTCGCAGAGACTAATGTTGATATGACCGACGATGCAGCCATGCCGAGCACACGTTTAGATCCTATCGTGGTAACGGCCACACGCTCTGAGCGTGCATTAAGCGATGCGCCAGTTGCCCTGCAAGTACTCAGCCGCCAGCAGCTAGATGACAACCATGCTCATACTTTAAAAGAAGCGCTAGCCTTGTTGCCCAATGTGTACTTACGCGAAGTCCATGGTAAAACAGGTTACGAGGTCAGCATGCAAGGCTTTACCGGTGATCAAGTATTGGTGTTGATTGATGGCTTACCCATCACCGCCAGCACTGGCTCGACAGTAAATTTGAATCAATATATGAATATGGATATTGAGCAAATAGAAGTGGTGCAAGGAGCGGCGTCAGCGCAGTTTGGTAGCGCGGCGATGGGCGGCGTCATTAATATCATCACCAAACCCATTGGCGCGGCAACAGGACATATCACCACCGAGATTGCCAGCAATGGGCAGCAAAATCCATCTGGTAAAAAGCTAGATGCCAATAAGCGCTATGTAGAAGCCAGCGTGGAAGGGGCGTTAGATAAAAACCAGCGCTTTCACGCGCGTCTATCAGGCTCGTATCTGGACAATGATGGCTTAAGCTTAGACCATGAAGCATGGCCCAGATTAAAAGATGCCAGCGAGCAATCACAAGTCAGTGCCCGCCTCAGCTACCGCCCTGACGGTAACGACACATCAGGTAATAACAATGACCGCAACGATAGCCGACTGGTCAAAAATTCTCAATATTGGCTAGAAGCCAGCCACTATAAAGAAGACGATATTAGTCGCTTTAACTATTATGTCGCGCCGCGCTATTTGGCACAGCAAAGAGATGAGCACATCAGCAAGCAGCGCTTTAGTATCGGGGCGCGCGCTGATATCGCGCCGCATGTCGATGATCGCAGCAAGACTTATCGATTGTCCGCTCAAGCGCTGCATGAGGAATATCAAAGCGAATCCAATACTAAAACACAGCAAGCCATCACTAGTGCCCGTGATACAGAGATTAGTACGACGTTGGCGCAAGCCCAGCTCGACTTACCTGAGCTATTGCTATCCGATAAGCACCTTCATCTTATCCAAGTCGGCGGTCAGGTTCAGCAAGACAAGTTGAGCCAAACGAAAAACCAAGTCAGCGAGCTTATCAGCGATGACGTCAGCCGTGATGTCGGTGAGCTGTATCTACAAGATGATTGGCTGATTGGCGATAACTGGGAAGTGTTGAGTGGTATTCGCTATCAAAACGATGAAGACTTTGGTGGTCATACAGCGCCAAAAGTATCACTCAAATACAACCATTTGGATGCCAGCGGTCGTGATCATGTCTTTCGTAGCAGTATTGGCGGTGGCTATCGCGTGCCCAACCTGAAAGAACGCTACTACGTCTTTGACCATAGCAATTTGGGTTATAAAGTCATGGGCAACCCCGACTTGCAGCCTGAAACCTCAACCAGTTACCAGATCGGCTATCAAGGTCAACTGAGCGACACCATGAATTTGACGGTCAATGGTTTTTATAACGAGATAGATGATCTGATTCAGACCGATGAAGACAATGCGAGCTTTGAAGGCAATATCGCCATTTATAAATATATGAACGTCGATAGTGCCAAAACCTATGGCGGCGATATTGGCCTTGACTGGCAAGTGGACGAGCGCGCCAAACTACAAGCCAGCTACGCTTACCTCAAGACGCATAACAATGTCACCGATACCGAGCTGACCTATAAGCCCAATCACAAAGCGATGCTGGCACTAGATTATCAAATCAATGACAAATTACAGCTGATCCCGCGCCTCAATTATGAATCCAAACAGCTGATTAGTACCAGCGAGCAAGCGTATTCACCCTCTTGGTGGACACTCGATAGCAAGCTCAATTATGACGCCACTGCAAACTTGAGCTTGTATGCAGCGATTAATAATATCTTTGATGTGCAGCGTGATGTCACCGATACCAGTGACTACCGTCCCATTGATAATCGCGAGTGGTTACTTGGCGCCAGCTACCATTGGTAAGCCTTTGATTCACAATCATTCTAAAGCAAGTGTATTTGTACCGCTATTTTTACCCTTATTTTGTACCCTCTATCTGAAACCACAACCTTCAAGGAAGCTGATATGACCCCCATTTCCCCAGCAATTCACACCAAGCCGACCAAATTGGCATTACTGTTTAGTGGCAGTATTTTAGCACTCAGCATGACTGGTTGCGGGGGCGGCAGTGATGACTCGAATAGTAATGGCAGCGAAAATAGTGATAGTACACCGCCTACTAGCACAGCCAGCTTTAGCGAAACGGCAACTTGGCAAGTCACCAATCTAGCACCTAATACCGCGACCTGTTATGACTTTGATGCCAAAGCTGAAAGCTCGTGTGACGAAGATAAATGGGATATCAAGTTTGATAACCAAGCGCGTTCGGTCAAGCTTTGGTCAAATAGCGGTGATTCTGGCACTGGCAAAGGCGGCGTTTTTGGTTTAATCGATTGGTCAGATTTGAGCCGTTATAGCAATGCAACTCAAGATCCTGATACCAGTCGTGATATTACCATGCACTACAATGAAGACCATAGTGGCGGTATTTTTGATGCGCAGCCTTGGTTTGAATACAATTTAAAAGACAACCATCAGCTCTACCCGAACAATCGTGTCTACCTTGTCACCACAGATAATAGCAGCGCCATGACAGACAGCAGCGTCCAGCAGCCTATTTATGCCATGCAGATTACCAATTATTATAATGATACTGGAACCTCCGGCTACCCTACTCTGCGCTGGATTGATACTGCGCTACCGAATAAGGTACAGACGAAAACCATCGATGCCTCAAACAATGATAATTGGGTCTATTTTGATTTAGCTACAGGAAAAAGTAGCAGCGATAAAAACAGCAGTTGGCAGATTGGCTTTAAGCGTAATGATGTGATTTTAAATGGTGGGGATTCGGGCAGTGGTAAAACTGGCGGTTATCTTGCCGCCACACCAGCCGGATATTATGATGCGCAAGGTAAACCGATTACCAGTCAATTTACCAGCGATGGTAGCGTGGCTACTTTAGCCGACCTTACCAACACCGCTGTATATGATAAACCGCTGAGTGCTAGAAGCTGGGTTATTGACAGTAAAGGCTCAGATCTCAATCCTGCTTATACCGGCAGTTTCCCGAACTTAGACTTTGGCTGGTATACCTACAATGGCATGACGCATCAACTAAATGCCAAACCAGTTGACAGCGCACAAGGCGCGCTCATTAGATCTGCTGAAGGCAATAGCTATGCACGCGTGCGTTTGGATAAAATCAACTATCCTGATAGCTCAGCCACGACTGCGACCTCATGGGAATTTAAAATAGACATTCAGCCTGCTCCTTAGTTTTTTTACCTTTTGAGTTTCGCTCAGCTAAGTTTAACTTATACATAGCGCATTATTTCAGAAAATAAACACATCATTTTAACTGCCCTTCGCAAGCTATCATACTTTACGAAGGGCAATTAAATTGGACAGCTACTAAGCTTAGATCAAAACCCACTTATATTGTCTCTGAAATATCTTCAGAGTTTCGGCTCTCCTTCACTAATTCGACACCATCAGGATCACCATACGCTGACGTACATTCAGAATTCTTAGTCTGACTGTTAATTGCTTATCCAGCTTTAATTGGCATAATAGGAGCATTAGTGTTCTGGAATAAACAGCTACTTAACAATAAGGCTGTAGGTAAAAAAGTATCGCTACTATTTTTGGACTTCATAAGGGCATACTGGCTATACCACAGCATTTTCAGATAGGCGATCAACTCATTATTCATAAGCAATAAAGCTTGCCCTATTTACGCTGCAAACAAGGCACTCAGGTGTTCCTGATACTGCACAATATCGTTATCAATGGTCGGATTCTTAATGGCATCATTCACCATGAATGTTGGCATTGGCTCCATTCCTAGAAACTGATATGCCTTATGAGTAGCGATATATACGCCATCAACGCCAACACCTTCAAAAAACTGCTCGGGATCAGTGAATGCTTCTGTAGGTGCATTCCAAGTTACTGAAAGCATATACTGTTTACCTTGCAGTAGACCACCAGAACCATATTTATCTTCTGAGTTTTGACGAGAACGTCCATCACTTTGATAGAGACTGCCATGACCAATGGTGAAAATCTCATCGATATATTTTTTAACAGTCCATGGCACACCCATCCACCAAGCAGGAGCTTGTTGAGCTATGCTGAAAAAACTGTAGAACCAAACTTGGTAAACTAACGACTCAATGAGGAGTTTATCATGACTAAGAAAATCAGAACCTATAGTGCAGCATTCAAAGCTGAAGCCGTTAAAAAGATAGCAGATAATGATGGCAATGTTTCAGTAACGGCAAAGCAGCTTGGCATCGCTATGCAGACCTTATCTAACTGGCAAAACAAAGCTAATAAAGGCCAGCTTATTGGTACTAAAGAATATGATCCTGAGCTTATGACTATACTAGAAGAGAATAAACGTCTTAAACGTGATCTCAAAGTTGCTCAAGAAGAGCGAGATATTCTAAAAAGGCCACGGCGTACTTCGCCAATGAGGAACGTTAAGAAACAGTCTGGGAGACTGTTTTAGTGACGCAAGACGAAGGGCTATGCCCGCAGTGACAGTTGATGAGGTACGTCTTTATCAAGGATAACCAGAAAATATTTAGCATCACTTGTATGTGTCACGTATTAGATGTCAAGCCATCAAGCTATTATAACTGGATAAATCGTGGTGTTAGTAATCAGCAGATCCACCGCAACCAGTGTGAGCTGCTGGTTCGCGTGGCTCATGATGAAACTAAGCAGCGCTATGGCTGTGAGCGATTGCATGCTCATCTTGCAGAGCAAGGCCATCATATCAGTCAATACATGGTAAGACGCATTAAAGAAGAATACGGCATTGTTTGCCGTCGTCACAAGCGTTTTAAAGTTACCACCAACTCAAACCATAACAAGTTTATTTATCCAAACCTGCTCGATCAAAAATTTGATACCAGTCGTCCTAACGAAGCTTGGGTTAGTGACATCACTTACATATGGACAGATGAGGGTTGGCTATACTTAGCAGGTGTTAAAGACCTCTACACTAAAGAGCTGGTCGGCTATGCTATCCACAAGCGTATGACAGCAGATTTAGTTTGCCGTGCACTCAATATGGCCATCAAGAACAAACGACCCAACCAACAGCTGATTGTGCATTCTGATAGAGGCAGTCAGTACTGTAGTTATGACTATCATAAGATCATTAAGAAGTATAAATTTAAGGGTTCAATGTCCAGACGTGGTAATTGCTTTGATAATGCTCCGATAGAGAGTTTCTGGGGCATATTGAAAAATGAGTTAGTGTATCATCAGGATTATAAAATGAGATTCGAAGCTATCAATGACATCATTAAATATATTGAGCTTGAGTATAATGAGGAGCTATTAGCAAAGCACTGCTTTGCAGCGACGCAAGGCAAGAGCTATGCTCGCAGTGGGACTAGAATCCAAAAGGGTTTGGGCTATAAAACGCCAAGACAGGTGTGGTTTGATTTTTATCGTCAAGCTGCGTAACTAAAATCTCCCAAGTCAATGTCTACAGATTTGACAGCATAGGTCAGTTCAACCATCCAGCTACTATGACTGGATAATTCGTGGTATCAGTGATCAGCAAATACATCGTAACCACTGCCTATTGCTGGTTAAAGCCGCTCATACTGAGACAAAAGAGCGCTATGGTTATGAGCGTCTACAAGCCCATATAACGGCTCAAGGGCATAAGATTAGCAAGTACATGATCAGAAGTATTAAAGAAGAGTATGCTATCAAATGCAAGCGTCATAAGAAGTTTAAAGTGACCACTAACTCAGATCACAATAAACCAATTTATCCAAACCTATTAGAGCAAAGCTTTGAAGCCAAACAGCCCAACCAAGCTTGGGTCAGTGATATCACTTATATCTGGACCTCTGAGGGTTGGCTGTACTTAGCAGGGGTAAAAGATATTTATACCAAAGAGCTGGTCGGCTATGCCATTAATAAGCGAATGACAGCAGATTTAGTCTGTAACGCGCTAAATATGGCGATTAGGAATAAGAAGCCCAATAAAGGCTTAATCGTGCATTCAGATAGAGGCAGTCAGTATTGCAGTCATGACTATCGCAATTTGATCGAACATCATAAGTTTAAAGGTTCAATGAGCCGTAAGGGCAATTGTTACGATAATGCCCCTATAGAGAGCTTCTGGGGCGTGTTAAAGAATGAGCTAGTGTATCACCAAGAGTATCAAACAAGGATGGAAGCCATTAGCGATATTGTTAAATATATTGAGCTTGAGTATAACCAGACTAGGATTCAAAAGAGTTTAGGCATGAAGTCGCCAAGACAGGTGTGGTTTGATCATTATCGTCAGGCCGCTTGATTAAAATCTCCCAAGTTTAGGTCTACGGATTTGACAGCATAGGTCACCTTTGAACCTTAGCAAGCGTAAAGCATTGAGAGTCACTAGTACCGTTGCACCAGTGTCCGCTATCACAGCAATCCATAGTCCGGTAATACCTAGTAAAGTAGTGATTAGAAACACGGCCTTTAGTCCTAGAGCAAAAATTACATTTTGATGAATATTGGACATGGTTGCGCGAGATAAGGCAATGAGATGAGCAACGTCCGTGACGCGACTTTTTAATAATGCTATATCAGCTGTTTCGATAGCGACATCCGTGCCGCCACCCATGGCAATGCCCACATCTGCGGTTGCTAGTGCTGGCGCATCGTTAATACCATCACCAATCATCGCTATCTTGCTATTATCCTTCATCTCATTGAGCAAACGTAGCTTATCTTCGGGCAATAGCTCAGCTTGCCATTCTATATTTAAGTGACTAGCAAGCGCCTGAGCGGTCAGACGGTTGTCACCTGTAAGCATCACCGAACGCACACCCATCGCTTTGAGCTGAGCCACTCCTGCCTGAGCATCATCTCGTAACTCGTCTCGTAGCGCGACCAACCCAAGCCCTTCACAGCTTTGCTCATCGAACAGAACGGAAACCGTCTTACCCTCGTTTTGTAGTGCTTCAATTTGTGCATTTTGTTCTAGTGATATTGATGTTTCATTGGCAGCGTAGATAGGTGATCCGATGGCTAGAGTCCTATCAACTACCGTCGCATGTACCGCTTTTCCCGCAGTAGCATAAGCTTTGGAAGCCATTGGTATAGAGATATTAGCGGCTTTGGCATGATCAATGATCGCTTTTGCCAGTGGATGACTAGAGGCGGACTCAACACTGGCAAACAGCGCTAGTATCTCATCCTGACCTTCAGGCCCTATATGCTCTTGTACTGATTGCTTCTGTGCAAAGGCAATCACGTCGGTCACCAGTGGTTTACCTTCAGTCAACGTACCCGTCTTATCAAAAGCGACAATATTCACGCGACCAATGGTTTCTAAAGCGCTGCCCCTTTGATAAGTAAGCCGTGGCGTGTACCGACAGCCAATCCTGATGCAATGGCAGCTGGAGTAGATAGTACAAGCGCGCAAGGACAGGCGATTAGCAACAGTGCAAAACCCCGATATAACCAAGTCGCCCATTCTCCTCCCATCGCTAGCGGCGGCACGATAATAACCAGTGCGGCAATCGCCATCACCGCTGGGGTGTAGTAACGACTGAATTTTTCAATGAAACGAGCCGTAGGGGCTTTAGAGGCTTGCGCCTGCTCTACCAGATTGATAATGCGTGCAATGGTGTTGTCGGCCGCGGTCTTTTCTACGCAGACTTGCAGCGCTCCTTCCATGTTGATGGAACCTGCAAATACTGCATCGCCCATGGCTTTAGCAACGGGAATTGATTCGCCAGTAACAGGTGAGTCATCAAGACTAGAGCTACCTTGAACAATGACACCATCAGCGGATACTTTATCGCCAGGACGTACCAATACCAGATCATCGATCTGCAACGAAGCTGCAGGAACGTCACGCTGTCTGCCTTGTGCATCAAGTAAAATCGCAGTTTTTGGCACCAATGATGCCAATGCCCTGATACCAGCACGGGCACGATCTGCTGCCACACCTTCTAACAATTCACCGACTGAGAACAAAAAGACAACCGCCGCCGCTTCTTCAGCTTCACCAATGATAAGTGCACCAATTGCCGCGATAGACATCAGCATTTCAATAGAAAACGGGGTGCCTGTCATTGCCAAGGTTATAGACTTTCGGGCAAAAGGGAAAACACCCACAACGACGGCAATAGCAAATGCCCACATGCCATAATCAGGAAAAAGTAATGCCAACGCGTAGGCGACGCTCATCAAGACGCCGAGACCAACCACTTGCTTACCTTTTCTGGTTTGCCACCAACGCTGTTGCTGCGTATCTAATAGATTATCACTAATGCTGTCTGCTGCGTTTGCTTGATCAGTAGTGGCAGATATGCCAAAACCCAGACGCTTGATGGTCTTTTCAATATCGTTGCACTGAGTATCTGAATCAGGGGCAAGCGATAGCTCTAACTTTTCAGTCGCAAAATTAAGCTGTATGTCAGAAACACCGGGCATACGTGCTAATGCAGTTTCAATCTTTCTGACGCAACTGGCACAGTCCATACCTTCAATACGATATTGCATAATAAATTGCCTCATTATAAGAATTCATTTAATAACGCTATTGTGAGCCCTCTAGTGGCTTCAGGGTCAAGGCCGTTTATATGCAATGGTATAAACTTGATTTCCGTAGAGCTAAACCTTATAGTTACTTTAATGTTTTCAGTTTTGAAATGGCTTTGATTTAACTTTGAGAGAACTGTGAGATAACCATGCTAATAAAAATTGGAGAGCTTGCTAAGCGCACAGGTGCTACAGTAGAAACCATTCGCTATTATGAAAAAGAAAAGCTATTACCAGAACCTTCCCGTAGTGAGGGGAATTATCGCTTATATCGCGAAAGTCATATCGAGCGTCTACAGTTTATCCTGCACTGTCGTACACTAGATATGACGTTGGATGAAGTACGGACTTTACTTAAGTACTGGGAAGAGCCTAGCAGAGATTGCGCTGATGTCGATACCTTGTTGGATGAACATATCTGCGCTGTAGAAACACGTATAGAAGAGCTAAAGCAGTTAAAAAACACTTAAGTGTTTTGCGGCAGAAATGCGTTGGTAGCGCACCAGCGAAGTCATGTGGCATATTAAATGCGCTTGCTGATCATTCTTGTCATGAAAATTCGCCATATGGCTCACATTAAATACTATCCGAATAGATGCAAATAATTAATACTTATTCATCGCTATAGATAGCACCTCTGCTGTCTAATAATTACTGTACCGCAATTTCACTTTATTCTATTTGAACTGATTCTAATGACTTGATTAACTAGACTCTGATAACTTGGCCTCTTCAAAAAATGCAAACCATAAACGCCTACCCTCCTCATTAATACGTCGCACCGTCTCAAAATACTTTTGCCGTGCTTCCTCATCTACTAAGGGAGCAGGAAGCAGAGGGTCAAAAACAACACTACGAATACCTGCATCTCCAAGCATGAATATTTTTCGAAGCGCCACGTGGGACGGCAGGTCAGCCAAACCACTTAACCAGTCAGTGAGCTGCTGCGACTTCTCTTTATAATGCTTTTCAAGATGCATGTCTGACCAGAGTGCTCGTGCTTTTTTTGCCTAACCTCATCGAAATCATTGGCCTTAAAAACCGCGGCTTCCTCTTCTAATCCCAAGTCCAATAGACGCTGACGGACGACATCAATACCGCCTAATAAATTATTGGGGCGCAAATAAAGCCCCTTATCGAGTTCACGAAACCCCAATAATGACAAAGCACGAGCACGGGCACGCAGCGCTTTACGATCACTGCGAGGTAACCCACCGGTAGCTACCGCTATCCATGAACCATCGGATTTTATCGTTCTTTTATCCGCTGTCTGCCATAAGGCCACATCGGCGCCCAATTTTTGAGCTTTCGGTCCGAGTTTGTAGGTGGCAGGACCAATCGACTCAGCAAGATCCGCTTGGATCAAACGAGCCAACGTCACACGTATACTATTTTCTGTTATACCAAAGATAGAGCCTGCCAGCACCGCTTCGGAAGCGCTAAGTGTGTTTGCCTCTGCCACCATAAGTAAGCGTAAAAGCAATAAACGAGGCGTTGGTTTGTTCATATTACACCTATTGACGGAATTATTTTTTATATGTAATACTGATCGTAGGAACTACTGAACTACTGAACTACTGAACTACTGAAACTTAGTAAATGACATTTAAAATCAAGGAAGATAATCATCATGTCAATTGTAAATCAATTTAAGACCCATGAGGTGCAGAATCAACCTTTTGCCTTAGCCAATTATAATGCATGGGAAACAGATACAGCGCTCAAAGAAGCTGTCGCAAGAGAAGGTGCTGCTTGGGCAGAAAGTCACTTGAAAGAGTTTGGGGCACTGACTGGTGGAGATTTAATCACTAGCGGATTCTTAGCTAATGAAAACAAGCCTAAACTACGCAGCTTTGATAGCTATGGTCGGCGCGTAGATGAAGTAGAGTTTCATCCGGCTTACCATGATCTAATGCATGCAGGAATGAAGTACGGCATGAGCAACTTTGCTTGGCGCAATGAAGAGCGTGATAGTGCTCACGTGGCTCGAGCGGCAGTCATGTATCTCGGCTCACAGCCTGAGGCTGGGTTTGGTTGTCCCATGTCTATGAGTTATGCCGCTATTCCTGCCCTACGTCATTCGCCAGCACTGGCCGAAAAATGGCTGCCCAAGCTATTATCTGAACACTATGATCCGCGCAGCTTGCCCATGGAAGAAAAGTTAGGCTGTACGATGGGCATGGGCATGACAGAAAAACAAGGTGGATCAGATTTACGTCGCAATACGACTCGAGCTACAAGACAAGAAGATGGCTCTTATGAAATCATCGGGCATAAATGGTTTTTCTCAGCGCCAATGTGCGATGCTCATCTCGTCTTGGCTCAATCTGACAGTGGTCCTAGTTGCTTTTTAGTACCACGCTTTCGGCCTGATGGGACACGCAATGCAGTGCAAGTGCAACGCTTAAAAGATAAATTAGGAGATTGGGCAAACGCTTCCTCAGAGGTGGAGTTTCAAGGCGCATTCGGTGAGATAGTAGGCACTGAAGGTCGCGGTATCCCTACCATTATCGAGATGGTCGCGCTAACCCGACTTGACTGTATGATTGGCTCCTCAGCTCAAATGCGCCAAGCGATCGTTCAAGCGATTCATCACACCAGTCAGCGCGAAGCCTTTGGTAAATTATTAGTCAACCAACCCATTATGCGTAATGTGCTGGCAGATTTAGCCTTAGAGTCAGAAGCAGCTCTAGCCCTAACAATACGAATTGCACGCGCAGTTGATAAGATAAAAACAGACCCTCATGAAGCCGCGCTCGCTCGTATCGCGACAGCAATTGGAAAATACTGGATATGCAAACGCGCTCCCGTTCTTATCAATGAGGCACAAGAGTGTTTGGGCGGTAATGGCTATGTCGAAGAGACTGTTATGCCGCGTCTGTACAGACAAGCACCGCTAAACTCAATCTGGGAAGGCAGTGGCAATGTGCAGTGTCTAGATGTGCTGCGTGCCTTAAAAAAGGAACCAGAAACTCAGCGAGCTTTATTTAAGGAATTGCAGCAAGCAGCAGGAAAAAATGCTGATTATGATGCAGAATTACACCTGCTGATAGAGCGATTTGAAGACATTCAAACCTTAGAGTTCCGTAGTCGCTACGTGATTGAGCGCCTAGCATTGATGCTACAGGCTTCGATACTACTACAGACTGATCATACGGAGATCGCTCAAGCATTCTGTCGTTCTAGGATTGGGAATGAGCATGGACTGGCCTTTGGTACATTAAGTCCTGATGCTCCCGTGGATTTATTAATCGAACGGGCGGCTGGCGCCACCAAAGCAGTTCTATAAGTATCTTTATATGTGTTAAATAGTCGCCTGCTATTGATTGTTATCATAGCAGAGGCTTTTGCCCTTGAGGTCAGCCACTTTATTCTCCTCCCTAACTGGCTTAAATAACAGTCACATGACATCCTAAGAAAAGGCGCTTCTGAATTATAGAAACGCCTTACCGAATCATCGTTCGAATATTAAATCGCTTAAAGCATTTCATCATTTCGCAAAGTGAGAACTTCATAGCCGTCAGAAGTAACCGCAATGGTATGCTCCCACTGGGCAGATAGCTTTTTATCATTGGTGATTACGGTCCAGCCATCTTTTTTGACTTTAACTTTGGCTTTACCTTGATTGACCATTGGTTCAATGGTAAATGTCATACCTTCTTGTAGAACTAGACCTTTTCCTTGATGTCCATAATGTAGCACTTGCGGTCCCTCATGCATTTCGCGTCCAATACCGTGGCCGCAATACTCTCGCACTACTGAATAGCCCTGCTGCTCAGCGTAACTTTGGATGGCATGACCAACATCACCTAGCGTTGCTCCAGGTTTCACCACTCGTATTCCTTCCCACATCGCTTCATAGGTCTGATCAACCAAGCGTTTTGCAAGTGGTGCCACCTCACCTATCAAATACATTTTGCTAGAATCAGCGATAAAACCCCCTTGTTCTAGGGTAATATCCACATTCACAATATCACCTGATTTGAGTATTTGATGATCTGAAGGAATGCCATGACATACCACGTTATTCACCGAGGTATTCAATGCATACTGATAACCATACTGACCCTTACTGGCTGGACGTGCACCTAACTGATCAACAATATAGTGCTCAGCAAGGTTATTGATGTCCATCGTAGAAGTACCAACTGTAATTTTCTCATCGAGATAATCAAAGACAGAAGCTAGAAGTCGTCCAGACTCGCGCATGATTTCCAATTCCGCTGCGCTTTTAAGTATGACCTTATCCATCTATAAGGTTCCTCACATTGACATCAGCTTGTCTCATTTGCTCATTGATAATTTGATTGTAAGACATATTGGGGTTGGCTTCAGCAAGCATGCCTATCTTCATCCAATATTCAGCTTGAGCGTTGATGGAGCGCACCATGACGGCACTTGCTTTACGAATATCTTCATGCAGTTCATCATCAATTTTAACAATACCCATAAAAACACCTTAATATACGAAACGTATATGAATCGTATATCTATTTTTGTATGGTTGCAAGGCATAATATATCGCTTGAACTCAGTTTCCTTATATTGAAATTATGTGAATTCAACTATAGCTTGTTACTGATAGCAAAAAACCACCTATCAAGGTGGTTTTTTACTGCTAATTTTTTGTTCAGACGTGGTATCTCCAAATTTTAGAAAGTTCTATTTAGAAAATCATATGAGCACACAAGGCAATAATCGGTAATGAGATGATTGTTCTCAATAGAAAAATGACTAATAACTGAAAAAAGCTCACTGGAATTTTTGTCCCTAAAATCAATCCCCCTACTTCTGACATATAGATCAATTGAGACACTGACAAGCAAGCGATAACAAATCGAGTTAACTCAGACTCTATCGAAGAACCGATAATAGCCGGCAAGAACATATCGGCAAAACCTACCATGATCGTTTTTGACATTTCTGCGGCAAACGGTATATTCAATAATTCTAAGAATGGAATAAAAGGCATACCTAAATAATCAAATACAGGGGTTTCTTCTGCAACGATTAAACCCATCGTGCCGATGGCCATAACGACAGGCAATATCCCAATCCACATATCCAAAATATTTTTTAGACCATCTCTTAAGAAAGTAAGAAAGCTTGGGCTTTTATCTGCTTTTTGGACGGCTTTATGCAAACTGTGGGTGAATAATGTTTTTCCTTCGGGAATGGTTTCATGATCTCTATCACTGTTTTCGATAGTATAAGTATCTTCAATTCTAGATAAAGGCAATAACCTTGGTACTATTAGCGCACAAACAATGCCGCATAAAGCAACGACGCCAATCATATTGATAAAGTAGCTCTCGAGCTTAACCTGAGAGATGACAACCAAACAGAATGTAATCGACACTGCTGAAAAGCTTGTAGCGATAATTGCCGCTTCTTTTTGGTATAGAACCCACCTTCCAATTGTTTATCGGTTAATAACACACCGATAGTGCCATCGCCCAACCATGACGTTAAACAATCTACAGATGACCTACCTGGCAAGCCAAACAAAGGTCTCATCACTTTGCTTAGTAGAACCCCAAAAAATTCTAATAAGCCAAAATCAAGCAATAATGGTAGCAGCAATCCAGCCAAGAAAAAGACGATAAAAAGTATTGGCATTAACTCATATAATATTAAGCCGCCAATATTGTCTGAATATATTGACTCAAACCCAAATTTAAAATAGGTCACGACAACAAAGAACGCACCAAGCATCCTAATGATAAGCCAAGGCGTTGTAACGTTTAATAAATTATTTAGAAACGCATTCTTCAAAATAAATGCAGGTTTCATGATTTTAGTATATAAAGTACAACACAAGGTAATCATGATTGAGGTGACAACCAATAACGGCAAAAGGTCACCGATATAACCCTGTATATAATCCTTTAATACAGATATAGGAATGGTAAATCCTTCTGCATAGGTGACAAACTTACCGTCAACATATGGGATTGGAAATACAAAAAGCATCAAACCTATAATAGATGGGATAAAGAACTTCAAAAATTGTCTGATATTGATACCGCTAACATCTCGACTTGCAGCGCTGGCTTTAATAATGTCCATATTATTTTTACTCGCAGTCCCTTTTTAACCAACCTAAAGAAGGTTTTAACAAACCCCTTTAGATTAGATTCTGTTACTCATTTTGAATATTCAGTACTAGTAATTGCTCAAAAGTGTGTGGGTCACTTTCTCTAAAATTTTAAATATTCTGGTCGAGTCATCTTTTGAGTTGTTATACAAAGGATTTATCTCTGCCATTTCCCAGCAGCATACTTTCTTGTTCTTAATTAACTCTATGTTAAGTTGCATCGCTTGCTCGTATGACAGGCCATTCATTGCAGGCGTACCGGTGCCTGGCACATATAAAGGATCGACACTATCAACATCAAATGACACGTAGATATGATCGCAATATTCTAGTTTTTTGAAGATTTCCTCTACAGTAGAACTGATGCCTTTTTGGGTTATCTCAGCCACGCTATATAAAGGGATTTTGTGCCTTCTAATTAGATCCATCTCTTCTTCTTGATAATCTCTAACCGCACAAAACACCACATTTTCTGGCTTAATTGATGGCTCGCTTGATGCCATAAACTTCAATTTTTCCCAATACTCTTTTTCTTTTTCAGAAAGCTCGTTACGCTGACATTCCAAATTATCAATGGCACAAGCCATTGCCAAAGGCATGCCATGCATATTTCCTGATCCGCTGGTATATGGTGAATGGAAATCAGCGTGTGCGTCTATATAAACCACACCGATTTCAGCATCAGGATGCGCCATTTTTAGACCATGCATCGTACCTGCACAGCTAGAATGATCGCCTGCAATAACAATCGGAAATTGATTCTCATTTCTTATATCTTTGATTTTATGCGCCAATTTAGAAATAACAGGCTCAATTACATCGGCGTATTTTGCATGCTTAAATGACGACTCTTCTGCATGTATATATTCATTTTTTATACTATCAAGTTGCAATTTTTCATAGTAGTCTGCATTCATCTCTTTTGATGACGCGCGCAATGCATCGATTCCTAGTGACGCGCCTTTTTTATGCCCTGCGACGTCTGAATAAACTTCTACTATTCGCACGTTTTTCATTAAATCATTCATTATTTTGTCTCTATTAAATAAAACAATTTTTTCATCATTTGAGTCCACATCTGGCATTGAACTCCTATTTTTCTATATTCAAACTACTTATGATGCGGCCATCGCTTCATCCGTCTCTGGGCTACGATCTTTGCTATGAGCTTTGACTACCGAATAGAGGTTTTTAGGGTCTTGTTGCTGAGGAATCAAGTCGAGCAGCTCATATGCATCCTGCTTTTTGATCAAATCACGCAAAAATACCAAAGCCGTAAAGTCTTCTGAGGCAAAACCAACACCATCAAATACAACCAAGTTATTTTCGTTGGTGCGTACTTCTTTTTCACCGTTTACGATGCGGTGAAACTCTGTCACAGGGAAATCTTGAGAGAGCTGTTGAATGTCGCCTTCAATACGAGTTTGTGGTTCAAACTCTACAATCACATGATCGGCTCTTAACAAGATATTGGCATCTAGCTCTGTTTTGCCAGGACAGTCACCACCGATGGCGTTAATATAGACGCCTTTTTTGACCATATCATCACGAAGAATGGTGGCGTTTTTCTTATCTGCAGTACAGGTAGTGATGATATCTGCGCCTTCAACTGCTTCTTCTACCGTTTTGCAAATAGTAATCTCTAGACCTGAATCGGCAAGGTTATGCGCTACTTTTTCAGATGCGGCTGGGTCGACATCATACAAACGCACTTTTGAGATACCCACGACTGCCTTCATACCCATTGCTTGGAACTCACCCTGAGCACCATTACCGATAAGCGCTAAAGTCTGGGCGTTTTTAGGCGCACAATGTTTGGCAACCAATGCAGAAGTCGCCGCAGTACGTAAGGCGGTTAAAATACACATTTCTGTCAGCAGAATGGGATAGCCTGTATCGACATCAGACAATAAGCCAAAAGCGGCGACCGTCTGCAAATCGCGCTTGGTGTTGATCGGATGGCCATTGACATATTTACAGGCAAACATTTCACCATCGCTGACAGGCATCAACTCTATGACGCCGTCTTTGGAATGTGAAGCAAAACGACTGGATTTTTCAAAACTATCCCAACGAGAAAAATCTTGTTCTAAAGCATCTACCAATTCTTTTATGGTCTGTTCTATACCATAATTACTAATGATTTCAGCCATCGCCTGTACGCTAACAAATGGCACACCCTGCTTCTGTGATACGATAAATTTAGACATTAATTTTGCTCCATTCCATGAATATTATTTATTTAACCGACAATTAATATGCTACCAATTATAATTGTCAGTTAAAATGTCAATAATTTACCAAATATGGACATTTTTTTGACACATTGTTAGGTACCACTTAGCATAATGTCAAAATCTAATGAAGGAAGCATTTTTATGGCGTATTACACTTATGACTCTTTAGATAGCGAACTGATATCTGAACTTCGACAAGATGGTCGAGCAACCATCTCAAACCTGGCTAAAAAACTTAAAGTCTCTCGTGCCACTGTCCAGAATAGATTGGATAGATTGATTCACAACGGTGCTATTTTAGGGTTTACGATTCGAGTGCATGAAGCATTAGATAAAGAAACGGTCAAAGCGATGATGATGATTGAAGTAACAGGAAAATCTACTTCACAAGTGATCAGGAAACTGCGGGGTATCCCGCAATTGATTAAGCTGCATACGACCAACGGGGCATGGGACTTAGTAGGAGAAATACACACGACGAGCTTGAGAGAATTTGATGAAGTGCTGCGTCAAGTCAGAGAAATTGATGGTATTTTGAATAGTGAAACAAGTGTTCTGCTTTCGAGTTTGTAATGTCATTAAACTCACAATCGCATAAGCGATGCTGTTTATCTGATAGATATTAACTTAGGATGTTGTGACTAGGCCGCCTGAAGGTAAGCGTAAAAATAATATATTGGCGTTTTATAACCTAGATTTTTTAATTTTTATTTTACTGGTACAATAAAACTAAAGAACCTATCTTTTACTACGTTCTTTAGTATGAAAACACGATGATACCTTTAACTCAGACGATAGCTTATCTGAGCTTGAGACAAGAAATTCACTAACGACTTACTATTTATTAAATAATATTAACTTCATAGCTGAACTTCTCTGCCATTCCATATGACTCTCTATATTCGATAGGATCACCTTCTAGACTCTTAGCAATACGGCATACCTTCACTAGGTTTTCTTGCTCATTATTATCTAAATAAGGGTCTACGTGATTGGCTACAAAAAATAGTGTCTCTACGGCAGATGAAACAAACTGGCCACACTTTGTGTAATAAAATGGATATAGCAAATTCTCAAAATCTTCAGGCTCTAGATTTACAAAGGCTTGATAACGACTCTTAGGTAGCCAGATTTTTTCACTGAGCGAAACTTTGCCTTCAATAATGCGCACACGTTCTATATAAATAAGCGCTTTATTCTTACCAATATCTAGCTTTTCGTTAATCTCTTCAATACCCTCTATTACCATGACCTTTTTGACCACGCCTGTCGGTGTCGCATAGCAAGCATCTTTATCACGAAATTTGAAAAACCGTAATAATGAGCTTTCAAAATCTGGACGCTTTAGAAAGGTACCTCTGCCTTGATACTTGGTTAACACGCCATCGTCGACCAGCTTTTCAACCGCTTTTCGAACGGTTCCGACTGATACTTGATACTTGTCTGCAAACTCCTGCTCAGTCGGTAAAGGTGTGTTTTCATCCCATTTACTTTCTGTCAATAAAGTCAAAATGTGCCATCGCACTTGCTCATACCGTGGTATTTTAAATTTTTCTAAGTTTTTTAGCATTATTCCACCACAATTTAAGGGGTTTATGAATTGTTTTACTGTTTTTAAGCATTGTTATCATTCTAGAGATTGGGATACAACGGAGTACTCTATCTTAAGCGCTAAGAAAACCTTATATATCATTGCAATACTAACGACTGTCTAGC
The DNA here is from genome assembly GCF_048631835.1 of Psychrobacter sp. ER1. Classification (NCBI taxonomy): domain Bacteria; kingdom Pseudomonadati; phylum Pseudomonadota; class Gammaproteobacteria; order Moraxellales; family Moraxellaceae; genus Psychrobacter; species Psychrobacter sp. ER1. The sequence continues at coordinate 2,377,516 of NZ_CP184640.1, forward strand.
ACTTTGTGGGCAATCTTATCTAATTCATATTACTTTTTTGCTATTATTCCACTTATTTATACGTGCATTTCAGGCTTATACGATTCTGTAATCTAGAAAGTTGTTTGTCAATATTCTCGTAATGTTCTTTACCTATAGAAGTCAATACAATTCTCTATAGAATTCATGTAGTTAAGATCAAGGGACAGTAATGACTCTTTATATTCTAGCCGCAATAGTAATATGTATTATTTTGGGCTATACCACCAAGATCAATATTGGTCTATTTGCTATTGCATTTTCATACCTCATCGGCTGTTTCGGTATGGGAATGAGTGCTTATGAAATTGTTGAGCTATGGCCTCTCAAAATTTTCTTTGTTATTTTTGCCGTTACTCTCTTCTATAATTTTCCTTTAGCGAATGGCGCTTTAGAAAAACTTTCGAATCATTTGATCTATAGATGTCGTCATTTTCCCGAGTTTTTACCGTTGGTTATTTTCTTTGCCGCTACGGTCGTTGCTGGCTTAGGGGCTGGTTATTACACCGTCTTAGCCACGATGGCACCTATGATTCTGTTATTGTCTAAACGTACTAACTTGAATCTTGTCATTGCTACTTTATCTGTTAACTATGGTGCATTGGCTGGTGCTAACTTTATCACCTCACAAAGCGGGGTTATCTTTCGAGAGCTGATGCGCGGGGCCGGCGTTGCAAATGATAATACCTTTACTTATGCTTTAGGTGTCTTCGCAGTTACCTTTCTCATGCCAGTGATCGTTTTAGGTATCTATTGCTTTTTTAATGCCAAAAATAGCAAAATTGCGATTCAAACGATAGTACCAGAGCCTTTCGATAATAAGCAAAAACAATCTATTATGCTGATTTTTATCATGATGGCTATCGTGCTTATTGTACCCATCTTAAATCTACTAATGCCTAACATAGAAGCGATTCAGTTTTTGAACGCTCGGATTGACATTGGTTTTATCGCCATTATTTTCGCCTTAATCAGTTTATTATTAAAATTAGGGGACGAAAAAACAGTAATTGCTTTAATTCCTTGGAATACACTTATTATGATTTGTGGGGTCGGCATGCTAATCGGCCTTGGCGTTGAGATCGGTGTTATTTACGAACTAACAGAATGGCTAAGTACCAACGTCCCTATCTGGATGATACCAATTTTGGTCTTCGTTATTAGCGCAATCATGTCAATCTTTGCTAGTACACTTGGCGTAGTCGCTCCTACTCTATTTCCTATGGTGCTGCCTTTAGCCGTCGCCTCTGGACTTAACCCTCTATTGTTATTTACCTGTATTGTGGTGGGAGCACAAAGCTCATCCCTTTCTCCTTTCTCATCAGGAGGTAGTCTAATGTTGGGCGCTTCTCAAGTAGTTATAGAAAAAAACAAGCTATTCAATGCACTATTATTCAAAGCGGTACCCTTAGATATTGGTATTGGCATATTAGCAATTTTCATTATCCAGCTGCTGTTTTAACTAACATGTGTTCTTATGTTGAGAATGAGAACAAGCCCTGCCCTTAAACAAATCCATTCCAAAAGACAGTTTTGAAACAGCTGTCTTTTGACTAACATATACGACCAAATTTCTTAAATACCTAATACATTGCCCGTTCTGGCGCTTAGTCTCATCTCACTGAATTCATCTACCAAGTTAGCTCTTTTCCTTATCCAAAAAACATACCCTAGCACATTTTTAACATCGCTCTCATAGTTATCAATACCTGTAAATCATTGTATTCATTATTTTTTATTGACATTATCATCTTGTATTCGGAAGGTTTTTCTGTCTTTTCTTTCCCTTGATGTTAAGACAATAAGTAATTTTGTATCAGTCATTGTGATAGTACCTTAAAATAAAATTCATGTATACATACATATGTTTCTTGTTATTTTTATAATATTCTGTTACTTTTGCAAAACGCTAAAAACTCTACTTTTATGAAGTTTAGTAGTTATTGTCAGGATGATCTGAACTTCAGCTGTAATCACTTTATTATTTTGCTCAGAATTCTATTGAGCTATTCATTAAAAATATACACAAGGAGTGTCGTGTGAACAAACTATCCTATTTGGCTCTTGGCCTTTCTGCACTTACCCTTACCGCATGTAATAAATCTGATACGGCAGCATCTGATGCCAGTTATGACGCCCCTTCACGTCCAGAATGTATCGCCCCAGCAAAACCAGGCGGTGGCTTTGACTTGACTTGTAAACTTGCTCAAGCTGGCTTAAGAGATACTGGCCTATTAGAAGATCCAATGCGAGTCACTTATATGCCAGGCGGCGTAGGTGCTGTTGCTTATAACAAAATCGTTGCCAATGATCGTGCTAATAACGATGCAATCATTGCTTTCTCTACTGGTTCTATCCTAAATCTGTCGCAAGGTAAATTTGGTAAATTCACCGAAAAAGACGTGAAATGGCTAGCAGCCGTTGGTACTGATTATGGTGCTATCGCTGTCAATGCAGACTCACCTATCAAAGATCTAGCAGGATTGGTCGCTGAGCTTAAGTCAAATCCAAAAGCAATCAGTTTCGCCGCTGGTGGTAGTGTTGGCGGTCAGGACTGGATGCAGACAGCTATTTTAGCCAAAGCGGTTGGTGTCAACCCTAGCGATATGACTTATGTTGCGATGGAAGGTGGCGGCGAGGCTATTACAGCTGTAATGGGTAACCATGTGACTGTCGTAAGTGCTGGTATCGCTGAGATCATGCCACAAGCTACTGCTGGCAAATTGCGTGTATTGGCTGTATTCGCAGATGAAAGACTGGGCGGCACTATGGCCGATATTCCTACTGCTGTAGAGCAAGGCTATGACGTTACTTGGCCTGTCATGCGTGGTTATTACATGGGTCCAGATGTCAGTCCTGCCGCTTATGACTGGTGGAAAGCAAGCTTTGATAACATGCTTGCGGATCCAAAATTCGCTGAATTACGCGAGCAGCAAGAGCTACTACCATTCTCTATGACTGGTGATGAGCTAGAAGCATACGTTTATAAACGTACAGATGAGCTACGTGAATTGTCTGCTGAGTACGGTCTTGTTGATGCTGCAGCTAAGTAGCATTACTCAGATCATATCCCCTTAATGATTGAATACTGATTCTTATAGTATTTATCGAAGGTTGACAGATGAGATATCTATCAACCTTCTTATTTTGGAATTTAAGGAATACTTCTATGACAATGGAACGTGCATTTTCTGGATTAATGGGGCTGTTTAGCTTATTTTTAGTCTACTTAGCTATTGGTTACGTTGCTCCTATTGCCTATGATCCTATCGGCCCTAGACCCTATCCTATTTTGATTTTCTCACTTACGGCGCTTTTGACCTTGGTTATTGCCTTTCGTCCAGCACGATTTACGAAAGTCATCGATTTAGGCTATAACAACGTCGTGCTTAGAAATCTTGTGCTGTGTGTCAGCGCATTATTAATTTATAGCTTAATTTTTGAGCCTTTAGGTTTTGTGGTTGCTACCACACTGATGTGTTTTGCGGTTGGTTTATTATTTGCCGGAAATCCTATTAAAAGCCTTATCTTTTCAGTTGTGATCAGTATCGCCCTGTATGTCTTATTTGACATGGCTTTGGATGTGATTCTGCCGCTTGGAATATTATCAGGAATAATGGGATAGCTATTATGGAAACTTTTGACTTTTTAATGCAAGGTTTTGGCGTAGCGATGTTGCCCAAAAACTTACTGATTGCACTCATTGGCGCTTTTATTGGTACAGTTGTAGGCATGTTGCCTGGCCTTGGCCCTATTAATGGTGTGGCAATTCTATTGCCTTTTGCCTTTGCCCTTGGTCTACCACCCGAGAGTGCACTTATCTTACTGGCGGCTGTTTATCTTGGTTGCGAATATGGCGGTCGTATTTCTGCCATTTTACTTAATGTGCCGGGGTCTGCGGCAGCGGTTATGACCTCATTAGATGGCAACCCGCTAGCGGTTCAGGGCAAAGCCGGCATCGCCTTGTCCATCTCTGCGGTTGCCTCGTTTATTGGTTCTACGATCGCGACCATTGGTGTGGTGTTGTTTGCCCCTCTATTGGCTAAATGGGCTGTGTCTTTTGGACCTGCTGAATACTTCGTATTAATGGTATTCGCGATTTGCTGTTTGAGTGGTTTGGTTGGTGATCAGCCTATCAAAACAGCAGTGTCAGCGTTAATCGGCTTGGGTCTGGCTACTGTTGGTGTCGATGCGGTCACAGGTATCTATCGCTATACCTTTGATTCAGTCAACTTATCTGATGGTATTCAGTTCACAACGATTGTTATTGGCTTTTTCAGTGTCAGTGAAATCTTGATTTTGCTCGAAAGAACCAGTACTGGTGGGAAAATTATCGCGCAAGGTAAGCGTAGCTTATTCAACCTAAAAGAATTTCTCTTCACCATTGGCGCCATGGTGCGTAGTGGCATAATGGGCTTTTTCGTTGGTATTTTGCCTGGCGCAGGTGCGACTATCGCGAGTGCGATGACCTATGCTAGTGAACGCAAAATTGCTGGCGACAGTGGCAAATTTGGTGAAGGCGATCTTCGTGGTTTAGCATCTCCAGAGGCGGCTAACAATGCATCAGCATGTGGTTCATTTGTACCGATGTTGACCTTGGGTGTTCCTGGTTCTGGTACAACAGCGGTCATGATGGGTGCGTTGACTTTGTATAACATCACTCCAGGTCCACAGCTATTTACCGAACAGCCAGACATCGTTTGGGGTCTTATCGCTTCATTATTCATCTGTAACGTCATCTTGTTAGTAATGAATATTCCTTTGGTTGGTGTATTTTCTAAGCTACTTAATGTACCAAACTATATCTTGATACCATCCATTGCTGCTATTAGTTTCGTTGGTGTTTACTCTATCAACAGCACGACCTTTGATATGGTATTCATGGTAGGACTTGGGATATTTGGTTACTTCTTACGCAAGCTACATTTCCCTCTATCAGCTCTTATTCTAGGTTATGTACTGGGAGAGCTAATGGAGTCTAACCTCAGACGTGCCTTGTCTATTTCTCAAGGTGAGATGTCTATTCTATGGAGTAGCCCAATCACCGTATCACTATGGGGTCTGGTAGTTGTCATGATATTCATGCCAATCATTCGTAAAATGTATCGTAAGCGCTTTAAAAAGACTGCTGCATAAGTTCTTGCTAGTTCGTCTCTAAATCTCTCTCCGGCGGTGGTTATACTCTATGTATGGCCACCGTTTTTTTAGAGATAATTTCACCCTACTTGCAATAGTTGTTTAATACTCCTAGCTCTTTTTGTCAGCTGTCCAAAATTAGCAAAACATCACTACTTGATGTCACTTATGAAATAGGATTTTATAGTGCTCTTTGTCTTAGAGTTATTGCAAACCATTCCAACTTGGCACTTAGTAGGTTTGTTTGTCGCTGGCATGGTTGCTTTTATTATCTCCACTATATCCGGCGGTGGCGGCGCTATGTTGCTGATACCAGTTACCTCTTCGATGGTAGGGACAGCGATTGCACCACCTGTGATCAACGTGGCTACCTTTCTGAGTAATGCCTCACGACTTTATCTATTCTGGCATGATATTGATTGGTCATTGACCAAATATTATGTCCCAAGCGCTATCGTAGGTGCATGGCTAGCCGCATTGGTGTTTAGTCGTTTGGACGCAGGCTGGATTCAGTTATTGGTTGGCACATTTTTAGTCTCGACTATTTTCCAATACAAGTTTGGTAAGGTAAGCAAGACATTTGATATGCCAAAAGTAGGTTTTGTACCTGTGGGCTTTGCCATTGCTTTTATGAGCACCTTGGTAGGTGGCCTCGGCCCTATTCTTAACCCTTTTTATATGAATGCTGGACTGGAAAAAGAAGGTCTTATTGCGACCAAAACAGCTAATTCTTTCTTTGTAGGTATTGTACAAATCGTCAGCTACACCTTTTTTGGGATACTCACCGTCAAGATATGGGCGTATGGTCTTGTATTAGGACTGGGCGCCGTGATTGGCAATATCATTGGCAAACGCTTTTTAGCAGGCATTAGTATTAGCCAGTTTAGAATTATGCTGCTAATACTAATGGTCATCAGTGGCCTAATAATGATAATAAGAAATATTGATGTGCTGTTCTAGAGACTCTTCCACTCTATGTCATGACCACTCATAGTCTATTCTTATAAATAAGCATCATTTTTTAACTTCATATATATTTGCCGATTAAAAATCTGCGTACAGTATTTTTATTAATTGCATTACAACTTACAATGTTATTGTTCAACCATATAATACCTATAATTCGATAGAATCAGTACATATAAGATATTGTCACTCCATAACATTCAGTTGACCTACTTTAAAATAGTAGAGGTTGTTCCAAAGTAAAGAAGTTCTGTATGCTGCTGTTTTAGAAAAGGTGCTGAGTAAGTGGCTATCGCCTTTGAGTGAGATTAACGCCAACCAAGATCCAAGGGTTGCCCTTAAGACCTACATTGAAGAAAAATATAAAATCTCAAAAAAATCGCCTGCAGCATCGAGACTGTATGCGTTAGAGATTATACAAGGGGCACCTCATTTGATGGCCGTATTAAAAGGCCCTTTAAGGTCTTTGGTTCGTGAAAAGGTGGCAGTGATTGATGGCTGGATTGCAGATAACAAGATTAAGTCCGTGTCTGCCATCCATTTAATTTTTCATATTTGGGCGGTCACTCAGCACTATTCTGATTTTTCTATTCAAACTGAAGCGGTGTGCAGTCATAGCTTGAGAAATAAAAAGTTCGCTAATGAGGCATTAAACACTAGTACTCAGCTTTTGGTAGATAGTTTGATTCCGTGATTTGACATTATGAAGGTACAGCTATGTACCGAAACCCAAATAGTCGTGTCTGTATAGATAGTGACTTGGGAGAAATCAGCACCTGCAAGTGATGTTAGCAACTAAAGTAAGTAGTGATATAATGTCCTGATAATTAATATTTTATAGAAGGGTTACATTATGGCTCGTACCGCTAGCGCATTGCACATTTTAGTAAAACATAAAGAACAAGCTGAGGACATTATTGCCAAGCTTAAAAAAGGCGCTAAGTTTGATGTACTGGCCAAACGATACTCAACTTGCCCATCAGGCAAAAAGGTGGCAGCTTAGGTGAGTTTGGCAAAGGTGATATGGTAGGGCCATTCGATAAGGTTTGCTTTACTGGCGAACTATTTACCCCGCATTTAGTAAAGACCAAATTTGGCTGGCATGTCGTAAAAGTCCTTTATAGAACTTAAGCGTTGGTGCTCTGATTGTAAGCCAACTGAGCTATATTTCAAATATTGTCCTGATTCGCATATGCTTGAACATCGTGATAATTATGTGTGAATCAGGACTTGATGTTTGGTCGACCTACCCTTTCTAATCCTTACGTCAAACTACCCTTATTTTATTTAAGCAGTATTTTACTTAAGCAGCTTTCTACGAGTTAAGGTCAAATAGTGAGGGGTGAGATAAGTTGTAATCAGCCTTTAAAACCCCTAGGTAATTCAGGTGCAGGCAAGCGCTTCATATCAGAGTCAACATTACCGAAACGCTCATGGCCATTATTCCAATCAACAATAGATTGTTCAATCTCAGCTTTGTTATCAGTAACGAAGTTCCACCACATTAGCACTTGATTACTAAGCGGTTCGCCGCCGATAAACATAATACGTGTGCCCTTTTAGCAGCCAACTTAATACTTTTATTATTGGCGACATCGCTATCATGAAAACGGAATAACTGATCTTGTCGACAAACCTTGCCTTCGGACTCTACCTCCCCTTCTGAAACCAAAATACCGTACTCAAAGTCTGACTCTAAATTTATTATGCCACTACAGGTACAATAAAAAGGATATATAATTGACGCATCTAAAATATGAGCAATAAAAACATGGATATCGAAGGCAATACTGCTGATCAAATAGAAATTATCTATGAAGATGAGTATATAGTAGCGATTAATAAAGAAGCTGGTCTGTTGGTGCATCGCAGTTGGCTGGACAAAGGTGAGACACGCTTTGCCATGCAGCTCACCCGTGATGCGGTAGGCTGTCATGTGTTTCCAGTACATCGGTTAGACAAACCTACATCAGGTGTGTTGTTGTTTGCCAAGAGCTCAGCCGTGGCACGCAGCCTTACCGAAGCGTTTACTGAACGCAAAGTGACCAAGCAATATTTGGCCGTGGTGCGTGGCTTTATGTCTGAACAAGGTACTGTTGATTATGCGCTTAGCTTTAAACCTGATGCCATTGCCGATAAATTTGCGAACTTAGATAAACCTGCTCAAGAAGCGGTCACTCACTGGCAGAGCTTGGCACAAATTGAGCTGCCATTTGCAGTATCAAAAAAGCATGCCACTAGCCGCTATAGTCTGGTGCGCTTAACGCCTGAAACTGGACGCAAACATCAGCTGCGTCGGCATATGAGACATGTATTCCATCACATCGTAGGTGATACCAGTCACGGCGATATACGTCACACACGATTTTTCGTACTCACTATGATTGCACGCGTATGTTGCTGCATGCACAGACTTTGGCGCTCAGCCACCCCGTCACTGGTGAGCCACTAGTACTAACAGCAGGATTAGACGATCAGTGGATGCGTATCTTAGAAGAGTTCTCTTGGACAGATAGTGTTGAGGTTTAAGACCCTAGTGGAGACTTGAAAAGACAATCTCTTATACTGCGCTCCAAAATCTCAAATTTTTCAGTATGCTTTTCTTATCGGACTATCAATATCTTGTGGCACCACGCATATAGGCCATTTAATGATAATTAGCCATTTGTTAGTGATCATTTTATCAAAAACCTTTTGCACAGCTTTGTGACTACGCTCACGGATATTAGTCTCATTTAGACTTATGCATTTTTTAAGAATTAGAAGATGATAAGAGAATAACAAACGCAGAGCACCATGTGATGCCCTGCGTTTGTTAGATTGAACTGTATTTACAGAATACTGCGTCTAAATTGCAGATAGGCCGCTGTGATTGCCGCTGCATCTTCTACCTGCGGATAATGACCTAGCCTAGGCATATTGGTTATATCAGCGTTGGGTATCAGCTGGCGATAACGATCAATCATATGCTGACCTGAGATAGGATCTTTGGCACCTGCGATTAATTTCACCGGTACAGTACTGTTGATAATCGCGCCTACCCATCGTTCGCGGTATTGCTGACGCTGTGGCATATAGTTAATCAGCTTATGCATCACACCCAACCCATCATTGTGATTTAACAGCTGCCATAGCGTGTCTATCACCTCTGACGTAGGCGGCGTGTTTGGGCCAAATATCCGCTGTAGACTGCCCGCAAATTTCTGCTTATTAATCAGCTTTGATACCAGAGGACCTAATGGCGAGAGCAGTAGTTTCTGCACCAAGATAGGTTTGTGCGTCTCTGGAAACAGACCACCGTTTAAGAAGCATACGCTGGCAATGTGTCGCTCAGCACTATCCTCAACTTGTCTGGCTAGCAACTCCTGAGCTACCGTATCACCATAGTCATGCGCTAATATATGATAATCATTAACGCCCAGTTTTTGCAAAACAACTTGATAAATATCAGCCTGTTCACTGATTAGATAGCGCGCGTTTTTTGGTTTATCTGACAACCCAAACCCTAGCATATCGAGGGTGATGACATAATAGTGCTCGGTTAGCGCGTCCCACATGCCTTCCCAGTCCCAACTGGCACTAGGATAACCATGAATCAATAGCAATACAGGTGCACTTTTATCCCCTGCATACCGAGTAAAGATTTGATGCCCATGAATGGATTCATACTGCCCCTGCTGTTGCCACTCATCAAGAGTTATCATTAGAGACTTACTCCTCAAACGATGGATCAGTGCGGCGCAATTTTCTTAGTAACGCAGGCCATGCGATATCGCCATTCGCGCCACGGGTGACTTGCTCTGATGCAGCTTGGATACCGGCCAATATTTGTGCTGGTATCGGCGTCAATGCACCGCCCCCACTCTGCGCTTTGATCTGAATCTCACACGCTCTTTGCATGATATACATGTACAAGAACGCATTGGCGACCGTATCGGCACAAGTGAGCAGACCATGGTTACGCAAAATCATAAAGTGAGCATCACCTAGATCCTCAACCAAACGAACCTTTTCTTCAGGGTTTAATGCGACACCTTCGTAGTCGTGGTATGCCAAGTTAGATAGTGGAAATAATGATTGTTGCGAGATAGGTAGCAGGCCTTTTTCTTGCGCTGAGACGGCCACGCCATCATTTGTGTGCAGATGGATAACGCAATGCGCATCGTCGCGAGCTTCGTGTACAGCACTATGAATGATAAATCCAGCTGGATTTACGTCAAACTCTGATGGTGCTACTTTTTCGCCTGCTTTGTTAACCTTGACTAGACTAGAAGCGGTAATCTCTTCAAATAACATCCCGTACGGATTGATTAAAAACTCATCCTCAGTGCCTGGTACGCGCGCAGAGATATGAGTGAATACCAAATCATCCCAACCATAAAAGGCAATCATTCGATAACAGGCAGCAAGATTTACGCGCATCTGCCACTCTTGTTCGCTCATATTATGGTGTACACTCGAGGTTGAATCCGTTGATGTCGCGGTTTGCATAGTTGTTTGCATGGTGTATTCCTTTACTGTGTTAGATATCCTGAATGATTACTTTACACCATTTTATAAAACCAAATCTGTCAAAAACATTACACTTATGAATATCAATCATTATTTGAATAACGACCCATGGTTTAGTAAATTACCAGCCATTGTGCAGCCGCTATTGGCAGGCGATGCGGTGCTAAAGGTATACCAAAAAGGCCAAATGATTCATGCCATCGGTGACAACGATGATGCGGCGCTACACTTTGTCGTGTCGGGTACGATTAGAGTCTGTAACGTGAGCGCTAGTGGCCATGCCATGACGTTGGCGCATCTATCTAGTGGTGAGTGGTTTGGTGAGATATCTATCATAGATGACAATCCTCGCACCCATGATGCGTGGACGATTAATAAAGTGACGCTAATCTCAATCCCAAGAAATCTAGTCATTCAGACAGCGCAGTTGCATCCGATTTTATACAAGCACCTCGCGCTTATAACCTGCGAGCGAATCCGACGAGCATTTGATTGGATTGACGATGCTACCTCACTCAATACCTCAGCGCGATTGGCTAATATGCTGATTGGGCTGATTGACACTTATGGTAAGCAAGTGAATGGTAATATCAAAATAGATCTGCGCTTATCGCAAGAAGAGCTTGGCTTTATGCTTGGCACTACCAGACAAACCATCAATAAAATCATCCAATCGTGGCAAAAGCAGAACCTTATCGATATGCACTATGGTTTCATCACTATAAAGGACAAACCTCAGTTAATGGAAATGATGAATCCTGCCTGACTTGAATGTATAAAATCATCTCAGAAAACACCTCAGCATCTAACTTATTATAAGTAGCATCAATCGCCTTAACATCTTCTTAACAGACCACTTGCTATGGTAAGGAATGACGTTTCCTACCATCTGTTGAGAAGTATCTGTATGTCCATACCTCAAGCCATCAAGACCAATGTGCTCAAAGTTAAAGTACCCAAGGCCAATGCAAAGACCAGCTACCTTAGTAAGCCCTATGATCGCGAGATAAATCTCAGTTATCTTATTCTCATCGTGGCTTTATATTTGGTAGCGACTGCAAATATTGGGTTCTTTGAGCAGGTGCTGACTGTCTATCCATTTAACAAAAACGTCGGCTTTATACTCTCTATTACAGGCATGTTATTCGGACTAATGTGGCTGGTATTACAGCTGCTTTGCTATCGTCCCATTGCCAAACCAGTATTGATTGCGCTACTGATTGCTGCCGCTATATGCGGTTATTTTACCGATGCTTATGGGACGATATTTGACACCAACATGCTGATCAACAGTCTGGAGACCGATCAAGCAGAGGCGATGGGCTTGTTTGCCCCTAGCATGGTCATTCGGGTGCTGCTACTGGGCGTGTTGCCGGCATTTATTATTAGCAAGATACGGTTGAAACGCTTTACTTGGCAACGCAGTATTCTACAAAAGACAGCCACGTTGATATTGTCTATCGCGCTAATCGCAACGTGTCTTTTACCATTTGGTGACCAGTACGCCAGCTTCTTTCGTCAACATAAACAAGTTCGCTCTTATGCCAATCCGATCACGCCTATTTACTCTACGATCAAACTTGGCGAAAACTATGTCGATGAGCTACGCCGTCCTGATACTTTCACGCTACATGCGACAGATGCAAAGCGTGTGTCACCTGCTAATAGTGTTACTGGCGGCGGCAAACCTAAATTGATGGTGTTTGTGGTTGGGGAAACGGCTCGCGCAGATCACTTCGGCTTGAACGGCTATACACGTAATACCACACCACTGCTCTCAAAGCAGTCAGACCTTTATAGCTTTAAAGATGCCGTCTCCTGCGGAACCTCTACAGCCTACTCCGTACCTTGCATGTTTAGCTATGCAAATCGAGCAGACTACGATATCGATACAGCCAAGTATAATGAGAACGTACTCGATACGCTAAGCAAGCAAGGGATCAATGTCATTTGGCGAGACAACAACTCTAGCTCTAAAGGCGTGGCTGATCGTGTTACTTTTGAGGACTACAAAACGGCTGATACCAATCCGAACTGTGATGTCGAATGCCGAGATATCGGTATGCTTGATGGGTTTGATGAACTTGTAAAGTCAGGCAGCTCACAGAAAGAGATGCCAAAAGACACGCTTATTTTGCTGCATCAAATGGGCAATCATGGCCCCGCTTATTACCAGCGCTATCCCAAAGAATTTGAAAAATATAACCCTGTCTGCATGACCAATGAGCTGTCTAAATGTGATGCTCAGTCTGTGATAAATGGCTACGATAATGCGATTCGTTATACCGATTACTTTTTGAATAATGTGATTGATACGTTAAAACCTTATGAGCAAGATTATGATGTGGTAATGGTATATATTAGTGATCATGGGGAGAGTTTGGGTGAAAATAATATCTACTTGCACGGCTTGCCCTATAAGTTCGCACCCGATACCCAAAAACACGTGCCTACGATAATTTGGTCGCCCAATAGTAATAGTATCGATACTGAAAGTCTTTCTAGTATGGTCAATCAGCCCGTGTCGCACGATTTTATTACCCCGACATTGCTTAGCTTTTTTGGTATTACGACCGATGAAGTCAAAGGTGCAGCAACTTTTTTAAATTGGGTCATTCTAGTTGAGTGGCTAAAAATAATTTACTTCAAATAATTTGTTAAAAGTAGCTCACTACATTCGTTTTATATCGTTCAGTTCTTTTAGGTAACCACTATTTTTTAGGTCAGCATCATGTACAAGATACTCGTTATTGAAGACAACCCCGATATCGTGGCCAATATTTATGCTTTTTTGAGCCAAAAGGGTTTGAGTTGGACAACGCGCACAACGGCTATAGCGGGCTAACACTCGCCTCAAACAATCGTTATGATGTGATATTGCTAGATGTGATGCTGCCAGGTATGGATGGCACGCAGCTGTGCAAAAACTCAGAGAAGAGCTGCATGACAAAACGCCTGTGCTAATGCTCACGGCTCGCGATACAATCTTGGATAAAGTCGCTGGTTTTGATAGCGGCGCTGATGATTATTTGGTCAAGCCGTTTTCGCTGGTTGAGCTGGAATGCCGTATCAAAGCGCTCATACGTCGCACCGAGGACGATCATTTTGCCCACAGTATTGCGGTCGGAGCGCTGTCCTTAAACAATAGTGAGCATACCATTATGCGCGACGGACAATCACTGAAGCTTACCCCAACTGGCTTTAAAATATTGCATATCCTAATGAGTGCAGCGCCTAGAGTCGTCAGTAAAACTGAGATTGAAGAAAAAGTATGGGGGCTAGACATACCCAGTAGTGATGCACTGCGCACCCATATGCATAGCGTACGTGCACAGGTCGATAAGCCATTTGACACACCTATGATAGTCACAGTACCTGGCGTAGGTTACCAAGTTGTTGACCCTAATAAATCAGCAAGCGCGTAGTCATCATTGCAGTATGGATTGAATAAACCTTATCCAATTTACTAACTGACTGACCGTATCGTATTTATTGCTCTATTATATATAGCCCTTTTCTATTAGGTTGTCCCATGCCATGCTCAATATAGACTCCATAGCCAATAAGTTCAGACTGTCTTACTTCATATTCGCATTATTACTGTGCGCAGCTTTTGTCAGTATTTTCTTGTACGCGGAGAGCCGAATAGAGCAAGATTTGGTCAAGGCTCGCCTATTGCAGCAGCTAGAGCTTAGTCAAGAAAAGTATGGTGACCAGCCTATCTATGTCGCTGAACCAGGTATCAAGATTTATCGCTATGACAAAGCACCTGCCAGTTTGCAAGCGATAGCCAATGACACGGTGCAAGAGACTTCTGTCACTGTTAATAAAGCCTCTGGAGCAGGTCATGCCAACCTGCATCTTTTTGCCTACGCCCAAGACGGTCAAACTTATATTTTGACTTACCTAGAAAACACAGAAATGGTAATGGAAAATTATCCAGTCTTGGCGATATTTGAGCACCTAGAAGACATATTTGCAGATACGTTAAAGGTAGCCGTGATTTTAAGCTTACTTATCGCCGCTATCTTCTCTCAATTGTCTTCCAAACAGATCATCAAGCCTTTATTAGATTTGAAACGAGCTGTCGAGACTGACCATCACAACTTAAGCGATTTGACACACTTGCCATCTGAGGTTGGTGTCTTGGCACGGGCCATCGATGAGAAAAACCACAAGTTAGAACAGTACCTCAAGCGCGAGCAACTGTTTACTGGTGATGTCAGCCATGAGCTGCGTACGCCGTTGACTATTATCATGGGGGCTTCCGAGGTCTTGGCCTCGCAACTAGACCCTGACAGCCACTTAAATGAGTTTACCAATCGTATCAGTACCACGGCAAAAGAAACTTCCGAGATTATCACCGCTCTGCTCCTACTATCGCGCGCGCCTGAAAAGTTAGACGCACCGCAAACCTCTATTAACAGTATCGCCTTAGCGGAAATGCAGCGCCTGAAATACTTGCTGCGGTATAAGTCTGTCACTTGTCAGATCATTGCTGAGCAGGAATATATTGCTTACGTACGGCCCGAACTACTAAAAATGGCACTAGGCAACCTCATAAAAAATGCGTTTCAATATACCGATGATGGCGAAGTAACCATTACTATCGATGACGAAAAAATCACGGTAACTGATACTGGCTTAGGTATTCCTGAAGCGATGATGCCTTTACTCTATGAACGGTTTGAGCGACTAGAGTCTCAGTATAAAGACGAGCAAACAATCCTGTCGTCAGAGCATGAGACAAAACATAAGGTTGAAGGCTCAGGTCTAGGACTCAGTATCGTCCAGCGTATCATGTCGCATATGGGCTGGCAGCTCACTCACCAAGCCAATCGCTCAGGTGGTAGCACCTTTAGTATTTATTATAAATAACCTCGTGATAGCTCAAAGACATATTCATTTCCTAATAATAATTGCTGATTGGGAAACGACAAATTTAAACACCCATTATGCTTTATTCTCATCCCTCTATATCCTCTTAACGTTTTCTTAACCTCTCCCGTCTTATACTCAGGCTATCTTAATTTTAATAGACCGTTAAGAATGCCCTATGAAGCAAATTACTCATACCAACCTTATAGAGCCGTCAGCCGAGCATAGTTCTATCAATCAGACGACGCATGATAATGCACTTGCAGCTGACAGCTTCGCAAGTCATGCCAAAGGCAAAACAGGAATTTACCGCATTATAAAAGCCACTGGTTACTCTATAGATGGCTTTAAAGCCGCATATAAATTTGAAGCGGCTTTTAGACAAGTTGTGTGGCTCAATCTTGTACTGCTAGCTGCTGTCATCGTTATGCCTTTTGCGCTTGGTATAAAAATGATGCTAGTCGTCGCTTCTTTTTTATCTTTGATTGTTGAGCTAATCAACACAGGTATCGAAGCCTGCGTTGACCATACTTCGACCGCCAAGCACCCACTCGCAAAAATCGCAAAAGATGTCGGCTCTGCGGCTCAGTTCTTAGTGTTAAGTTTGTTAATGGTTTTATGGGTAATGGCATTATCTGCTCTATTTTATTAGAGTCTGTTCTATTTTATTAAAACACGACGAGCACTCGCCTAACAGCGCAACACGCTGCTAGCGTTATTTTAGAAAAATAATAAAACGAAGGTCGTATTAGGATCTATCAACATCGCATATACGTTATCAGGTGTAGTCATGACTTCAGAAAACAATGCAATGACTTGGGACTGGCTAAAACTACTGTGCGTGACCATCATGGCCACCTTAGTTTTTGAGCATAGCCAATTAGATGTACGCATCAGTGAGCTTTTTTATAATAATGGTCACTGGCTACTTGAAAAAGGCGCGCAGCCTTATGCATTTATCTTTTATGATTTGCCCAAAGCATTATTGATTATATTGGCTGTCTACCTCATAGCGATTTTAATCATCAAGTATAGACAGTCAAGGCTTAATGCTATTGCCTTAAACCGCAATAAGCTAAATCTCAGTAAGCCCAGTCATAATAAACTTGATAAATTTCTGCTTCCTTTACCTATACGCGAGATTGGCTACCTACTGATTATATTGGCGATTGTACCTGCTACTATTGCCACGCTCAAAGGCGTCACCCATGTTAGTTGCCCAAATGACTTGGTTATTTTTAATGGGGATTTGCCCTACCTCAACCTTTGGCAAAACATCGTAGCAGCAACGCCTGCCAGATGCTTCCCAGCGGCTCACGCCAGCGCAGGGTTTTCTTTATATGGACTGGCTTTTTTACCGACACTAAGAAAATACCGCTATCAGATAGGCATATCAGTAACCATTTTGGGTTGGACAATGGGACTGTATAAAATGCTGTTTGGCGATCATTTCTTTAGCCATACATTAGTCTCAATGCTGCTGTCATTAACCATAGCCTGTGCGCTCGCAGCCCTGTTTTTTAAACAATCGATTAAGAATAAAACACACAGCACCAACGACGATAAAAGACACACTGGTATTAACTTGTCTAGCATTGAGCACTCTAACATTTAAATTCAGCACTTAGGTTCAGTACTTATGCATCAGTACTTAGCTTCAATAATTAGGTATCAATACTTATGCATTAATAGTTGGAATTGACGTTCGAATATAACAGAGCCGTTCGTTATCTCTTTACGAAAATAGCACTACTAAGTATTTGAAAAACCCTGTATAAATAATTAACAATCACTGGCTTATTGTTAAGCAAACGCACGGATAGCGCTTGTGAATAAGCTCTTCTATATCAATAGCCTGCACAGGAATGTAGCTATGCGCTTGTTGTCTATTAGGCCAAAACCTTCGCATATCTATTCTTTTTTGACCATTCCATGGCTGCTTGTAGGCGCTACAAATAGCAGTCAAGCGGCCAACTACACTATTAATCCTGCCAGCACTCACATCCGATTTGCCATCGAACACTTTAAAAGCTCGGCCACGACTGGTGGCTTTTACAATATCAAAGGTCAATTGCAATACGATCCAAACTTAAGATCAGGTGATATCTCATTAATCATACCGATAAACTCCTTAAATACAGGCAATCCTTCTTTCAATAATAGTCTAACGGGGCCTGAATTTTTTGATATGCAGAGATTTCCTTCAGCACATTTTGAATCGACAAAATGGCATTTCAATCAAGATAAAAAAGCCCGCAGGTCACTCGGGTAGATGGACAATTGACACTGCATGGCGAGACCCACCCAATTAGCCTAACCGCGACTAAGTTCGATTGTTATCTAAACACAAGCATCAGAAAAGATGTTTGCGGTGGCGAGTTCACTGCTACGATTAATCGTACAAAATGGAATATCAATAAATTCGCTTGGTTCGGACTGACCAAAAATCTTGACTTAAGTATCAAGGTCGAAGCCGCCAGACTATAGTATTTTTAATGTTTAGCCACTGATTTTCAATAGACTCTGGTAGTGATTTGCAGAAAGCTTAAAAAGGAATTAGACATGTTTCATCAGTATTATAAAAGCATTGCAAAACCACTTTTTGCGATCATGCCATCATTGTCGTTTTCTTCAGTAATAACACTGACACTAGTACTCAGCTTAGTGTCTACCGTCGTGATGGCAGATACTGTCAGTCTGCCAATGGACACTTTGCCCAGTCCAATAACCCTACCAAATGTTAGCCCTGCTAATAGTGCGCTTGCCAATCGCGGCGCTTACGTGACGCGTACTGCTGACTGTATGGCTTGCCACCGTGAAGACTATAGTGGCGGCGTACCAATTGAGACACCGATTGGCAATATCTATTCGACCAATATTACACCGTCAACGCGCTATGGCATCGGCAACTATACTGAATCTGACTTCAAAAAGGCTTTGCAAAAAGGTCGTGCACCCAATCATCAGCTTTATCCTGCCATGCCTTACCCATCTTATCATGGCATGACAGATGCAGATATCAGCGCCTTGTTCGCGTACTTTCAGACCGTTCCTATCGTAGATAAACCACCTGAAAAAACCACTCATTTGCCTTTCCCGTTAAATATCCGTAGCTTGATGCTAGCATGGAATGTCATCAATGTGAACCGCCCCGATATTGTCGGAGACTCAACATTCTGAGAGAATACGACAATGAAAAGACAAACTTATACTCCTGAGATCAAAGAACGCGCCGTTCGGATGCTGATTGAAGTGGCAGGTGACTATCCCTCTATGTGGTCAGCTATTCAAGCCATCGCCCCTAAGATTGGCTGTACGCCTGAAACCCTACGATCGTGGCATAAAAAGCACATTGATCAAACCATTCCTGCCTCAGTGCAAGCTCAAAGTGACAAAGAGCGCATCAAAGAGCTTGAACGCGAATGTCGCGAGCTTAAGCAAGCCAATGAGATTATACGTAAGGCTGCTGCTTTTTCGCCCAGGCGGAGCTCGGCCGCCCACCGAAATAATGACTCAGTTTATTGATGATTACAAACACCTCTATGGGGTCGAGCCAATTTGTCGAGTATTACCGATTGCCCAATCAACGTATTATCGCGCTAAAGACTTAAGCAACAACCCACACAAGCGCTCATTGCGTTGCCACCATGATGACTTCTACATCAGCGAGATCAGGCGCATCTGGCAGGATAGCAAGTGCCGCTATGGCGCTCGTAAAGTCTGGCAGCAGATGAAAGCAGACGGCATTCATGTCGCTCGTTGTACTATTGAGCGACTAATGAAGCAGCACGGTATGCAAGGGGTTTGGCGCGGTAAGAGTAAGATTACTACCAATAGTCGTGATGATCAGCTGCGGGCGAATGATTTAGTCAATCGTAACTTTAGCGCCCACCGCCCTAACCAGCTATGGGTTGCGGACTTCACTTATATCAAGACAACTAGCGGCTGGGTATACACGGCTTTTATTATTGATGTGTTTGCTCGCGCTATTGTCGGCTGGAAGGTGTCTAATCGCATGAACACCGATATGGTGATGGCAGCGCTCAATCAGGCCATTGCATACAGGAATAATCCTAAAGATGTGATTCATCATAGTGATCGCGGGGTTCAGTATTTATCCATTCGCTATACAGATAAGATGACGGACTCTGGTGTTATTGCCTCTGTTGGCACAACAGGGGATTCTTATGACAATGCCTTGGCCGAGACAGTCAATGGCCTTTACAAGTCTGAGGTGATTCATTATTTAAAGCAGAGCTGGAACGGTGTAAATGATGTTGAACTGGCAACGCTTGAATGGGTGGACTGGTTCAATAAAACACGACTGCATAGCACGATTGGTTATGTGTCGCCTTTTGAGTTTGAAAAGCGGTATTATGACAATTTAACCCTGTCAGGCATTGCTGCCTGACTCAAGTAAAACACTCTCCGATATAGTCGGGGCGGTTCAATGTGCCTTCTACTGAAAACCGCTCAGGGCTGACGAACACTCAGCAGCGCGGTGAATATTTGGTCAATAACTTAGAGCACTGCGGCACTTGTCATACACCGCGCAACTTAACACAAGGTCTTGATAAAGACCGCTATTTATCCGGAGCACCACTTGGTAAATGGTTTGCACCAAATATTACGCCTGACAACGATACGGGTATCGGCCTTTGGAGCGAAATGGATATCGTAACTTACCTGCGTACAGGCACTCTTGATAAGCGCGCTTATGCGGGCGGGCCAATGGCAGAAGCCGTGGCGCATAGTATACGCTATCTCACTGACGAAGACCTGATCGCGATGGCGTCTTATCTAAAAGTCGTCCCAGCCATTAAGACCGATGACTATTTGATACCTGTCAATGTATCTCGCCTACCGCAACCAGTCAGCGATTCTATTACTTATGACTTACTGGAGCAAAAGACTATCTGGCGCAGGCAAAAGCCGAGACGGTTAGCAGTGCCAACAATAGCGGTCTGAACAGCAACACGCCAAAAGACTTATATCTGACACATTGCGCTAGCTGTCATGGCGTCGACGGTTACGCCCAGCCCGATGCACGCTATGCATCCATCGTTGGCCTCAGTAGTATTCGCCGCGTAAAAACTGATGCGCTCGTTGGCGTGATTGCCTTTGGGGCAAAAGGTGCCTTTAACACAGCACCAAAAATGCCCGGCTTCTCAAAAGATGTAAGCCCTGCACAAATCGCTAGTATTACTAACTATGTACGCGTCACCTTTGGTGGTTTACCAAACAGCGATGTCAGCGCAGCGGATGTCACGCGTGTGATAAAGGAAAAAAGCTAGCCATAAAACTAACTATAAAAAATACGCTCTAATCTTCGCTTTTTATAATAATGTAAAGACTCAGCACGATAAGGATAGTCCTATGAATGACCTGCTCCAATCTCCTACGAGGCGACAACTGCTCTCAATGATAGGCAAGACGGCAGGCGCGACCGCGATGTATCAAGCGATGACCACGTTGGGGTTTGCATCCGAGTCAAGCTTTAAAGAAGAAATGAACCTCAAAGGCGCACCGGCTGGCGCTAGTATCGTGATATTGGGTGCAGGATTGGGTGGTCTAACTGCCGCCTATGAGCTGCGCAAAGCAGGCTACAAAGTGACCGTGCTTGAGTACCAAAATCGTGGCGGCGGACGTAGCTGGACACTCAACAGCGGTGACAAATATACAGAGCTGGGCGGTGCTGAGGTCACGTGCGACTTTGAAAAAGGCAATTATTTTAATGGCGGGCCATGGCGACTGCCCATTCATCACTACGCGGTCTTTCATTACTGCAAAAAGTTTGGCGTGGCATTGCAGCCCTTTATCCAAAACAATGATCGCGCTTATCTACACCGTACCAATCACTTCAATGGTGCGCCGCAGCGTTTGGGTGAGGTGCAAAACGATATCCGCGGTTACGTGTCAGAGTTATTGTCCAAAGCCGTCAATAAGGGCAGTCTAGATAGTACGGTCAATAAAGAAGACAAAGAAAAACTACTCGAAGGTCTCAAGGGCTGGGGCGTGTTAGATACCAACTATCGTTATGTCAAAAGCCATGAGACTGGTAAGCATCGCGGCTATAGTGTATATCCCGGTGGTGGTCTTATGCCAGATGCCAAGCCATCAACCCCCATACCAATGGATAAACTATTAGACTCAGGCATGTGGTCGGATATTTATAGCAACTATACCGTCCATGTCCACCAACCAGCGATGTTTCAGCCCGTCGGCGGCATGGGAAAAATCGGTGATGCGTTCACACGTGAGTGTCGCGAAATGATCACATTCAATGCCAAAGTCACCAAAATCAATCAAGACGAAACTGGGGTTACCATTGACTATGTCGATAGCAATAGCCCTGACAGTGAAGCCAAAACAGTGCGCGCAGATTGGTGCATTTGCACCATTCCTTTATCCATACTGACGCAGATTGATATCAATGTCTCCGCGCCAATGAAGCAAGCGATGGCAGCCGTTCCTTATGACAGCTCTTACAAAGTGGGCTTGGAGTTTAAACGGCGGTTTTGGGAAGAGGATGAATGGATCTATGGCGGCATCACCTATACTGATCTGCCGATCACCCAAATCTCCTATCCGTCACAGGATATGTTTAGCTCAGGCTCAGGTGTGCTACTTGGTGCTTATGGATTTGGCGAGACTTCGTACAAATTTAACTCATTGACACCCAAAGAACGTATCAACGCGGCGCTCGCCTATGGCAAACAGATTCATCCGCAATATACCAAAGAGTTCCGCTCAGGCACATCCGTCGCATGGCATCGTATCCCTTGGTCGCTTGGCTGCTACGGTATCTGGAGCGAGTCAAGTCGTGAGCAGTACTATCACACATTATGCGAGATAGATCATCGTATTGTGTTAGCAGGAGAGCATTGCTCACATATTCCTGCATGGCAAGAAGGCGCGATATTATCCGGTATGGATGCTGCCAAACGCTTACATCAAAAGGCCAAGAAACTTGGATAGCCAGCTTTTGAGTAATGAGCTTTGAATAACCAGGCTGCCGTTCAAGCAAGGATGATAACAATGAGACTAAGCACATTAGGAACAATCATGAACATGGTGACATCAAACTTAATCAAACCATTTAGCCCACTCAGCTCGAGCAAGGCAATAATGATGCTCATGGTCGGCGGATCGATAGTGTTAACAACGTTGTCAGGCTGTAGTCAGTATAAGGCAAAAAACGCAGCCACTATCGCCAACCCGCAGACCGCACCCATGGTATTTGACAACAATTTTGACAATCAAGCCAGTCGCAATCAGGGTGCATGGGGCGGCGTATATATGTCCAAAAACGAGTTCACTGAACCCACCAGCAATATTGTCGATGTAGGCTCAATACTAAAAATGAACGATGATGCCAGCATGCAGAGATGGCTCACTAAATTTGAAGGCAGCACACAAGGTAAAACGGGGTTCTTTGCCACTAATGGCAAAAAGCTCTACGATGACTCTTGTGCTGGTTGTCACATGCAAAAAGGTGAAGGCGCGCAAGGCGCAGGCTACTATCCACCGCTAGCCAATAATAGCAAGATGCAATCGAAGTACTATATTATTAGTGTATTAATCAATGGTCTACGCGGCATGCCATCATTCCACCGCATGATGAGCGATGAGCAAATAGCAGCTGTCACACAATACGTGCATAGCGATCTAAATAATTTCACAGATACAGTGACTACTGCTAATGTCGCGCAGCTACGCCATGAGTTTCCACCAGGATCAGACCCTAGTGAGTGAGTAAAATACACGACAAATTAGCTAACCTTCAATACGCTTAGGCGGCACCGAATACGTGCCAACCACATGAGCCACGATGTCATCAGAGCCTTCTGAATAAAGAGAGACTTCGCCCACTATCAACGTGCGTCCCACTTTCATCAAGGTACATTCGGCGATAATACGAGCACTTGCTGATGGCTTACGCAAAAAGTTGATGGTCAAACTCGTCGTCACCGTTAACGGGACAATACCGATTCTTCCGAGGATAGCGACGTAGATAGCGACATCAGCAACGGCCATCATGACCGGTCCCGAGACTGTGCCACCGGGACGCAGCTCGTTTATGCCAATCTCATGCGATAAGGTCGCGCCATTTTCGTTGACCGCCTCGACGACGCATTTGGTTTGGGAAACTCCAATGCCATAAAGGCGCTGATTTCTTCTTTGGTTGCAGACATAACGCTTCCTTGAATTGAACTGTCCATGTTGATTCGTTTAATACATGTATACGATCATCGCTAGATAGCAAAATCGAAACTATTTTCGCCTATACTACAGTGCTCTTTTAATACTATAAACTACGCACCGACTATACATATATCAATGTATCACGGGCGTGCCTTCTGTACTAAAGGCAAATCCTTTATTGCTAAAGTTGCCAATCATGACCGCTTCTATCACTGGTCTGACTGTCTCATCTACACCTTCAACTTCGATGATAAAGTTGGCACCAGAACCACCTTTGTCCTCTTCTTTTTCGACGATATAGTTCAGCGTGGCCATCGCTGGTAGCTCGATAGGCTTATCTAGATATGACTTGACCAATGCCCCATCTGTATCATAATAATCAATTTTATTGATATACAGTGACTTTTTTAGCGTGGTGTTACGTACACTCAGCGTCGCCGATAGCAGCACCTTGCGAGCGTCTCTATCGGTATAGATATCAGAATAAATCGGCACATAAAAGGTTTGCTTGTAACCAAACTGACTGTGATCCACGTCTGAGGTAATCGCCAACTCTTTAATCGGGTCTTTTTGATGTTCGGACAGAAGAACGTTCGGGTCTTGTGCGGACTGATCACAACCTGACAGTAGTGCCATTATAGCGATCAGTAGGACAGATATACTTCGCTTATTCATAATCATTTCCCTATACCTTCTGGTATCACTGCGATGACAAGCTGCTATTTGATTTTCACACCCACACTACGTAAGAACTGATTGATGTGTTTGTTGGCACCATAGATCACCAGTACATCGCGCTCTTGCAATACTTGCTCAGGCGTCGCCAAACCTTGAATACTAGGCTTGCTCTGCGTACGACCAAAACTGTCTTCATAATACTCATAGCGCAACGTACTAAGCAATCGGATATTAAACTTTTGCTCTAACTGTAAGTCGTCAACGGTCTTACCAATCAGCACATTTGGAATCTTAATCTCTACCATGCTGAAGTTATCGCTCAATTCGAACGAATCGACAAAATAACGTAGTGACAGACGCTTGGCCCAGCGATTGGCCGCTTCTTTTTCAGGGTGAATCAAATCATCCACACCGATGGCTTGTAGGACTTTTTCATGTAGCGGATTGATACTACGGCTGATCAAACGTTTTGCTTTTAACGTCTTAAACAGCGCCGTTGCCATGACATTAGCGCCTTGATCTTCGCCAATTGCCACGATGACAATATCAGTATCAACGATTGGTAATCCGCTAACCGTATACTCGTCCGTGGCATCCATACACAACGTATGAGAAATCACTTCTTTATACGCTTCAACCCGTTGCATACTACTATCAATAGCAATCACTTCATGCCCTTGACTGGTCAATGCCGATCCTAACGATGCACCGAAATTTCCTAGCCCTACGATGATGTATTTCATAACTTAAACAACCTTTTTTAGTATTTTTTTGCTATTTATTAAGAACGACTCAGTCTGTTTACGACGGATTAGTTAATCGTAATCTCTTCAGTAGGATAGCGATAATTACGTTGACGCATATTTTTTAGCAGTGCAATAAATATCGTCAGCATACTGACGCGGCCAACGAACATAATGACCGAAACCACTATTTTACTAAAATCTGATAAGTCTGCTGTCAGGTTTAAACTTAGGCCCACCGTGCTATAAGCTGAGAAGCACTCAAATACCACTTTAATCAAATCAAGCTCTGGCTGATCATAACTGATGAGTGTCACGCCCGTACCGATGACCAGTAGCGACAGCCACATAATAGAAAATGCGCGGCGAACTGAAACCTCCGCAATCTCCCGTTTAAACACCTCTATCTTGGTCTGACCACGAGCTAGGCTCAATGTATTCAATAACGCAATCGCAAAGGTACTGGTCTTGATACCCCCACCTGTAGAGTTTGGCGAAGCACCAATCCACATCAAAAATATCGTCAGCATCACCGTTGGAAACGTCAGCTCACCCATATCAATGACATTAAATCCTGCCGTACGCGGGGTAGCCGCCGTAAAAAACCCTGTTACCAGCTTCCCAAGAAAACTGGTATGGTCAGCGAGCACATTATTGTATTCAAAGATCATCACCCCAATCAGACCGACTAGCAATAGTGCGCCTGTGGTAATCAAAGTAATACGGCTATTAATATTAAGTAACCAAGGCTGATAAATATAGCGTTGGTCATGACGATTTATCAGCCGCTGAGCACGATAACGTAAATACCTAAGCACATTGACCACAATAGTAAAACCCATACCACCAAAAATAAATGTCATCGCCAGAATCAGCTGTAGCGAATAATTAAAACGTAGCGAATCATCGTATAAGCCAGCACTAAAGGTAGAGAACCCAGCATTACAAAAAGCAGAAATCGCATGAAAGACTGAAAAAAATAACTGCTCAGACCAATCCATATTGGGTATATCATAAATACTGACATAAATCAGCGCAGCCGCTACCGCCTCGACAGCAAATGTGACGTATAAGATAGACTTGAGTGTCGACACTACATCACCCATACCACGCATGTAAGACATCTCGCTGATGCTGGCTTGTGTCTCATAGCTGACACCACCCTTAAAAAAATAACTAAAATAGGTCACAAAGGTCAAAATACCCAAACCGCCAATTTGTATCAGCCCCATAATAATGACTTGGCCAAAAGTCGTAAAATAGGTGGCAGTATCCACGACGATAAGCCCTGTTACGCAGACCGCGCTAGTCGCAGTAAAAGCGCATCAACAAAAGACAGTGGCTGCGTCGTCGCATTGGGCATCATCAATAGCAAGGCACCAACCAGCACCACGACTAAAAAGCTTAGAATAAAAAACTGCTCAGGGTGTAGAAAGGTACGATTGAGATTGAAATTATGATCGGAGAGTTCGCGGACGAAGGTGACAAACACCGCTATCTTTATCGCGACAAAGCCATCAACGGCAGCAGCTAGGCCCGAACGTACTAAGTCCGTAAAATGCGCGGTCAATAAAATGATAATGGCAATGCTAGTCAGTGCGTCAAAGACAGCGACTTTATTAAAGGTTAATGGCTTTTTGGTATAGATGTAACGACCAGCGGTCACCATAAAGCTCAGCAAGATAATGACCAAATAGAAGATGTGGAATACTTGCTGGAGCCACGTCGGTAGCGTAAAACCACTATCTAACAAGGCAATAACTACTCCGATAACACTAATAAGAATCGTAAAATTATTTAATAATTGATAACGTGTGGCTGCATTCATAGCCTGAGTCCATGACAACAATAACCACGATACTTATACTCCTTTTTTGTCGTATCCACAAAAAGTGATTTAAGTTAATCGTAACCAATTATTGAGTCATAGCAGCTATTGATAAGCTAGATGCTGATAACCAGACTGATAATCCGAGCGAGATAAGAAGTGCTCATTAGGAAGTAACGGTTTTAATAACTCTATAGTTTAATGCTATCGCCTATACACACTTATTAAACCTCTTCTTTTACTCTTGCTATTTTTACGCCGCCCCATGTCACCGATGCCACGCCAATCGCAATTAAGGTGGCGCCTAAAAATAAACCTTCTGGTGGACTTTCCCTTTGCAAAAAAATAGCGACGGGTACGCCGACAATGGCTCCTACCGCACCTAACAAACTCAGCAACACAGGCCCACCTGTCTTTTGCAATAGAAATAATAGTAAAAACTGTCCAGCAAATACGCCTGCTTGTATAGCTATCATGCTTAGCGGCAACCAGTTCTCTAAAGATACAGCGATAGAGAAGTCTGACATCGCACTAAATAAACCTAGCAGCAGCGCTGCCGCAATCAACATACCTGGAGCGAGTGCACCAGAAGACGCATTATCGGGCCAGCGTAACGTCCGATATATATTACCAATAGCGAGTAGCACTGGACCACAAAGTGCGATTAAAATCCAAAACACACTAGAATCTGGCGCAGAGAATTTATGCACGGCTAATGCCCCTGCTCCAATGAGTGCTGCGATGACCCCAAGCGCACGGACAATATAAAATTGCTCTATACGTAGTATCAGCGCGCCAAGATACGTTAGCAGTGGCGGCAATGAGAGGATTAAGGCAACAAAACCTGCGCCCACATGAGGAATGGCAGAGAATAATAATAAGTTGGCGGCGGCGACACTGACAAGCGCTGCGACAAAGTAATACTCTAAGCTGCGCGCATTAAGAGGAGGGAGTTCTTTTCTGATGAGCGCTATCATAAATAAAATAACAGCAGCACCAGTAATCGACTAGAACAAAAACCCTAATGGGGTCAGACCGACATCGATAGCGTACTTTGCCACATTGGTTGAGATACCAGTGAGTGCCCCACCTGCCAGTAGACAAGCGAAAGGCACCAGCCAAGTGGTTTTGTGAGAAGTTTTTTGTTTGAGCGAATCATTCATCGACTATCCTATTGGATGATGAATTTTCTTAGTCATGTTGGATGGCCTTTAAAATAACTTATAACAGCACCCTAATAGCTACTGGCGCAA
This sequence comes from Psychrobacter sp. ER1, assembly GCF_048631835.1. NCBI lineage: Bacteria > Pseudomonadati > Pseudomonadota > Gammaproteobacteria > Moraxellales > Moraxellaceae > Psychrobacter > Psychrobacter sp. ER1. Next base: position 2,405,733 of record NZ_CP184640.1, read on the forward strand.
AATGGTAGCAGGTAAGCTTTGTACAGCGACGGTTGCTGCATCAATTGCCCCAGCGACATAGCCTGGGAACTGTGCTGACCACTCACTACCACAACCTATTAGACAGTCTTGCCACACGCCTGTTTTTGGCTTGGACGGCGGTGCTACTGCATGCTGACCGTTACCGCTAGCATCAGCGGGCATCGCTGTTAATGGATCCTGTGCCCAGTCTTTGAGATATTCAGCTTTTGGAGTACTTGCCTGATCACCAAATAGTCGCACTAACTGCGCACGGCAATGTTCTTTTAGTACCGTATCAGAAACGCTTTGACGTACTTGAGCAGGAACACCAAAGAAGCCAAACAATGCCCCATCGTTCTCTAATGTCGAGGCATCATGTATCTCAGTAAGTGGCCCTATTGCACTGCGCGCGGCACCCGAGAAACCAGCATCTCGCCAAAATGGTGATTCATAAATAGCGACGTATTTGGCATGAGGCGCCATCCAAGTGGCTGTCTCGCGCCACTGTTCACTTAATTCTTGCGGTAGCGCTGGCTGAAATGCTATCCGACCTTCTACCAATCGAGGCGGTAACGCAAGTAGCACATGCTGCGCACGGAACGTGGTCACATGTCCAGAAGTATCTTCACTCTGTACTTCGATATGTTGAGGCGTCCTGTTTAATTGCTGTACGGTTTGACTAGTCATAATGCAACTAGCATCTAAGCGAGCATATAGCGCATCAGTCAACGCGGCCATACCACCGACTAGACGCACAGAAGGTGGTGCACTTTTATAACCTTGCATACGCACGGGTGGCTGATTGGCAGCGCGCTCAACCATCATATCGCCTTCTTCGAACTGCGCAAAACGTAATAAATTTAACGATTCAATCAGACTACTTAACTGCGTTTGATAATCCGGCCAAAACCATGACGGTCCTAAATCAAACGCCGCGCTTGATTCTGCTTGATCGATATCAGTACTGTTATTAGTAGCAGGCGCATCTGAATATTTAGCAACTGCAATGCGACCACCCAAGGTATCACGCGCCTCTAACAGTATATACGCTATGCCCTTTTGCTCTAATAAGAAGGCGGCATATAATCCGCTCAACCCACCACCAACGATTACCACAGGTATGTCTTGCATATCGGATTACCCTATTTATAGTCGGTTCAATATAACTTGGATACAAGGAGGCCGAGCGAAAGTACTACAAATAGCAGGCTGAGCCAGACTGACACCGTCCCCAATTTATAGAGGATTGACTATAAACCAAACTACTCTGCCAATAGCTTAGTAAGCATCTCATCGATCTCAACCTTGAACTCTTTGTCTTCGATCTTATTGGCTGTGACTTTAGCATTTTGTAGACTTTGGATAGCGGCTTCTTTTTCGCCTGTCTCAAGCTGTAGCACCGCCATAGAAAAAGCAATCGATGACATATGGTCTTTTGAGTTAATGGCAGTAGCCTTGGCCAGTGCTTTGTCATAAATCACCAGTGCTGCGTCCAAATCTTCTGTGAAGTCAGCGAGCGTTTCCCATTGTTCTGGGTGGTCTTTGTCAGTGCCTTCATTATCGGTACAAATGGCGTTTAGTTCAGCATACAGCGAATCAAATTTTTCTTGATTGCCTCTGCGATCTGCTTCTAATAACTCTTCAGCTAAGGTGTAAATGGCTTTATATATTTTGGTATTAATCATTGTTTACAACCTTTCATAGACTATATCGTGTGTGGTTAGGATTATAACGTAATTCTAGGGCGTGTCCTCATTTTAAAAATGGTGATAAAAATGAGATAAATTGCAGTCAAACAAGGAAAATAGCGCAGATAATATCGGGATATTAACCAGCTATTTAACGATGTTTGGCAAAATTTAGCCATTTTTAGCCCGTTTAGATATGATCAATTGAATTGAGGACACGCCCTAGCGGCTCAGATGATTGCTACAGAGAAGAACACGATATTTATGTGGCTGTTGTTAACATCACTATGAACCTTGTTAAGGTTGTTAAGGTTGTTAAGGTTGTTATTCATACTATAGTCGATTCAATTTAAAAGTAGTACAAGGCAACCGAGTGCAAGTTATACATTAGTATGCTTAGCGAGGATGACGATGTAGCGGATGTATATAGACTTGACTATATTAGGGCTACAACTCTCGCCAGTGTAACCACAGTCGAGTATCCAACTCAAACTGATGATACTCAGGCTCCATATGGCAGCATAATTGATAAAACGCTTTGTTATGCTCATGCTCTTTGAAATGGGCAAGCTCGTGCACCACTATCATGCGCAAAAACTCTGGCGGCGCGTCTTTAAATAGGCTGGCTACCGTGATGCTATTGTGCGATTTGAGCTTACTGCCTTGTACGCGCGATTGCGTCGTATGGATACCTAGGGCATGTTTTAAAACCTTGAGCTTACTGCTATAGCTGACATTTGATAGCTGACCAATCTTACGCATGTATTGGGTTTTTATCTCATTTATATACTGATAGAGCGCTTTGTCGCTTTGGATTTGATGCTGATTCGGGTACTTTTTTTCCAGATAATCGCCTAATTTACCATCAGTTACAAGCTGAGTAGCTTGAGTCTGAATCTGCTCTGAGTAATGTGCTATGTACTTTAATTTGGTCACAAGTGTATCCTTTGCTAATACGTTGCAGCATATTAGTCGATCAATTTAATCTTAATGAATTTTACCTTATATTTTCGGTGCTTGTTTGCCACTTATTTGGGATACATCTTCAACTTAAACGACAGTTATTTATAAATAGTTATTCATAAAAAAACCCCATAAGCTGCGTTCAACTTATGGGGACATTTTTACTAATAGTTTTACTTAAAAAGTGTGTCTGATTAACGCTCTAAATGCAGATACTGCAAATGACGCTCGTACTGATTTAAGATATCAACCAATACCTGCTCTTTTGAGTAGCCAACCAAGTCATACTCTTGCGAGCCTTCGCTTAAGAACACTTCCGCACGGTAGTAGTACTCTGCGTGCTTAGTAGATGTACTCAATGTAAAGTTAGGACGATGAGCTTTAATTAGATTGACTTCATAAATAAAGTCATCTTCATCGCCATGACCGACACGCAGTTTTAGACCATCTACCTGACCACTGTCTTGGTCCATGCCTGCATCGATACCTTCACCGATACTAGCAAGGTTTTTGGTATCTAACGAGGTTTTGAGACCACCTGCTTTAAACTCTTTTTCGACCTCAGACATTGCTGGCATGACGACCGTATGCAAGAATTTTTCGACCTGTGCATGTCCTGGGAAACTCACAATACGTTGCAAGCGCGCTTTCCAGCTCTTCCCACTGTCCAACACATTTGCCGTGCCGATTGTACTTGCTTTACGCTTATTGCCTTCTTCTTTTAGCGACTTCCACATAGACATCATGTAGAGCACAAGAATAATAGAGAATGGTAAACCTGCAATGACAGAAACAGATTGCAATGAGGCAAAACCACCTGCAAATAGCAGTCCTAACGTAATAAGACCAGTGGCTGCTGCCCAAAACAGACGTAACCAAACAGGAGCATCGGTATCATTGGTCATACCTCTTGAGCTCAAGTTCGCTAGTACTAACGCGCCTGAGTCAGCAGAAGTCACAAAGAAAATAAGACCAATAACCACACCAGCAAATGACAATACTTCACTGTAAGGGAAGTATTCAAACAGCGCAAACATGCCCATTGCCGCATCATTGACCGCAATTTCACCCAGCTCTGTTGCGCCATTGGCAACCAAGTCTATCGCTGAATTACCAAAGATAGAGAACCATGCAAAAATAAACCCAAGCGGAATAAACATCACGCCAAATACAAACTCGCGCAATGTACGGCCACGGCTAATACGTGCAATAAATAGACCTACAAATGGTGCCCAAGCAACCCACCATGCCCAGAAAAATATCGTCCACCAAGATTTCCACTCGGCACCAGCAGCACCGTCATAAGCATAAACGTCAAAGGTTTTATAAATGATGGTTTGGAAATATTGACCGATATTTTGAGTAAAGGTATTTAATAGATACACCGTATTGCCCATAACCAATATGGCAAGCAACAACAGTATTGACGACAGCATGTTGAATTCAGATAGACGACGAACGCCTTTTTCGACACCTGTCATCGCAGAAATAGCTGCGGCAGCGACAACACCTACAATGATGAGCGCCTGAACCGTTTTGCTAGATTCGATACCGAACACATGGGTCAAGCCAGCATTGGCCTGCAATACCCCAATACCCAAACTGGTCGCAATACCCATCAACGTACAGACGACGCCGAAGGTATCAATACCATCGCCTAACCAACCTTTGATTAAGCGTTCACCGAATATCGGTGTTAGCGGCGAGCGTAGCGCGAGTGGCATGTTTTTGCGATAAGCAAAGTAAGCCAGCGCCATACCGATTAGTGCATAAATACCCCAACCATGTAGACCCCAGTGCAAGAAGGTCTGAGCAAGCGCTTCACGCATGGCCTCAGCACTAGCAGGCTCTAGGCCTGTATGAGGGGTCAAATAATGCATCAAAGGCTCAGAGGCACCAAAGAACAACAGGTCAATACCAATACCCGCTGAGAACAGCATGGCCGCCCACGCTAAAAATGGAAATTGCGCTTTTTCGTGGTCTTGACCAAGCTTTATATCACCGTACTTAGAAAAACCAACAAACAACGCGAAGATACTATAAGCGGCAACCACCAACATATAATACCAGCCAAACTTGTCTGATACCCAAGTCATGCTCGCGCTCAACAAGGCCTCACTATAATCTGGAAAAGCGATGGTCCAGATTATCAATAAAATAGAAATAATAGCTGAGCCCATAAACACGGTTTTGTTTAGGGTCAGAGGTTTCGTCACATCTTGTGATGGCGAACTGTACATAAAAGACCTCAATAGATAAATTAAACAGGGTCCGATATTGCTTTGTCCGGCATCGTCTAATAGTAGACTGATGATCTATAACCGTATAACGTGGAACCAACCGCATGACGGACAAAGCAGTACCAATAAATAAAAAGCTAATAAAATTATAAACAAATTCAACCTGAACGGTATTCATTATTCTAATATGTTAGCGCTGATAGAAAAGGCCTCTACTTGGAAAGGCCTTTTGGTTAAAATTTTCTCATATCATTATTTATTCAGTAACCTGTATGCAGGCTTATATCACAGCCTACACCGTCGAGAGATAATCGCGCATTGGCTCTGAGCGCAGCGCTGCACCATTGGCCACGTAATAATCTGCCGTTGAACGTGGCAGCTGTACGCCTCTCATCTTATCGACAATTTTTTCGGCGAGCATAATAGTTGTAGCATTGAGATTACCACTAATAATGTTTGGCATGATAGACGCATCGACGACTCGCAAGCCATCAATACCATGTACCAGACCTTCGCCGTTTACTACCGAATCGTTATCTTCACCCATCGCACAGGTACAAGATGGATGATAAGCCGTCTCACTATGATTGCGTACGTATTCATCTAACTGGGCGTCGGTGACCAGATCATCGGTCGGTGCAATTGCGCGACCACGATAAGGATCAAGCGCTGGCTGATGCATGATCTCACGCGTGATACGCATCGCAGCACGGAACTCTTGCCAGTCTTGATCATGCGACATATAGTTAAACAAGATACTTGGATGTGCTTTCGGATCACGTGATTTTAGCTTAACGCGGCCACGGCTTGGTGAGCGTAATGAGCCGACGTGTGCTTGGAAGCTATGCGATTTAACAGCACTGCGGCCATCATAGCGTACAGCTAGTGGCAAGAAATGGTACTGAATATTTGGATGGGTAAACTTCTCATCCGTACGGATGAAGCCGCCACCTTCAAATTGGTTAGACGCACCAAGACCTGTGCCATTGAATAACCATTCTGCACCAATCGCAGGCTTATTCCACCATTTATTGGCAGGCGCGATTGACACTGGCAGTTTGCATTCATACTGCATATATAGCTCTAGATGGTCTTGTAAATTATTACCGACACCTGGCAGATCCAATATTTCAGTCACGCCAGCATCTTTTAGCCATTGACCAGGACCGATACCTGAACGTTGCAGTAGTTGCGGTGAGGCAATCGCACCAGATGAGATAATCACTTCGCGAGCGGCATGGAAATTTTTGGACTGGCCTTCGTGCTCGACTTTGACACCGACAGCGCGCTTGCCGTCAAATAAAATCACGTCAGTCAATGCACCTGTCAAAATCGTAATATTGCTACGTGGTTTGGCACGGTCAAGATAGCCGCGAGCCGTCGATGCACGGCGACCGTTAGGCGTCACGAATCGATCCATCGGACCAAAACCTTCTTGCTGATAGCCGTTTAGATCTTCGGTACGTGGATAGCCAGCTTGTACGCCCGCTTCAATCATAGCTTGGAACAGTGGATTAACTCCTGGCTTTGAGGTAGTCATTTCAACAGGACCGCCCACCCCATGATAGTCGTTCTCGCCAGCGTCACAGTTTTCTAGCTTTTTGAAGTACGGCAAACAATCAGAATACGTCCAGTCTGACAGTCCTTTTATTTTAGACCAATCATCAAAATCTAACGCATTACCACGGATATAGCACATACCGTTAATCAATGATGAGCCACCTAACCCTTTACCGCGGCCACAATCCATGACACGATTATTCATATATGGCTCAGGATCTGTCTTATAACCCCAGTTATAAGTCGTGCCTTGTAGCGGCATGGCAAGCGCAGCTGGCATTTGGGTACGGAAGTCAAAACGATAGTCTGGACGACCTGCTTCTAACAGCAGTACTTTAACACTGGCATCTTCGGTCAGACGTGTGGCCAGCACATTTCCTGCTGAGCCTGCTCCGACGATAATATAGTCATACTCAGGTGTGGTTGATGTCATAACATACTCCATAATATTGAAAAAACATAAATCGTTTAGGGTCAGTAAGGTCTACTAAAAGGCTAAATAAAAGCTGATAAGCAACCTTACTGGCTTCGTTTTTCTCAATAAGATTGATTAAAAGACAGATTCAAACGCACCCAACTCTACTTGGATAGATTTGGTCTGAGTATAGTGTTCGAGCGCTTCGATACCGTTTTTCGCGGCCGATGCCAGAATGCTTGTACCCGCCTACTGGCATTTGTGCTGCCGACTCGCCCCACGTATTCAACCAGCAGATGCCAGCTTCGATCTGAGCGATGACTCGATGTGCGCGTTTTAGATCTGCAGTCACAACCCCAGCGGCCAAGCCATAATCAGTATCATTGGCACGGCGAATGACCTCTTCTTCGGTCTCGTACGTCAATATCGACATCACTGGGCCAAAGATTTCTTCGCGTACGATAGTCATATCGTCCGTGCAATCAGTAAATACTGTCGGTGCGACAAATGCGCCTTTTGCAAGCTCGTTCGTTGTAACGCGCTCGCCACCTGTTAGCAAACGCGCGCCGCCTTTTTTACCTTGCTCGATATAGCCAAGCACACGCTCCATGTGCGGGAAGCTAACCAGTGGACCCATATTGATGTTCTCATCCATAGGGTCGCCTAGCTTAATACGCTCAACACAAGTTAAGATCGCTTGCTCAAACTTAGCTTGTAACGCTTTAGGGATGAATACGCGTGTGCCATTGGTACATACCTGACCCGTACTGTAGAAGTTGGCCATCATAGCGATGTCAGCAGCGGTATCGATATCTGCGTCATCAAATATGATTAAAGGTGATTTACCACCAAGCTCTAAAGTTACGTCTTTTAGAGATGAGCTTGCTGCACTCGACATGACTTTTTTACCAGTCGGTACGCCACCCGTGAACGATACTTTTGCGATATCTGGGTGATCGGTTAGCGCTTGACCCACTTCATAGTTACCTTGTACGACGTTAAACACACCATCTGGCAATCCAGCTTCGGTCAATATTTCTGCCAGTTTTAGTGCCGTCAATGGCGTCACTTCTGATGGTTTAAAAATCATCGCATTACCAGCAGCCAGTGCAGGTGCCGCTTTCCACATCGCGATTTGAATAGGATAGTTCCACGCGCCAATACCTGCGACCACGCCAAGAGGCTCGCGGCGAGTATAGACAAAGCTAGTATCACGCAATGGAATCTGACGTCCTTCAATCATTGGCGCAAGCCCTGCATAGTACTCGATGACATCAGCACCAGTCACGATATCGACATACTTTGTCTCAGAGTAGGCTTTACCCGTGTCTTTGGTCTCAAGTAGGGCGAGCACATCATTGCGCGCACGCAATATTTCAACAGCCTTTGATAAAATGCGGCCACGCTCGACCGCTGTCATCGCCGCCCAAACTTTTTGACTTTTATGTGCGGCTTTTACGGCTTCATCAATCTGCTCTTTGCTGGTTTGCTGAATCGTTGCCAATACTTCACCAGTGGCTGGATTGATATCTTCAAAAGTCGTCAGCGATTCATCTACCGCTAGATAGCGACCGTTGATATAGGCTGTTTGTACTTGGTCTAAATCGATAATATCTGTCAAATTATTAATATCAGTCATAAATTCTCCTTAGGACGATTGGCAAAAGTAGCTATATAAAGGTACTCAGGCCGAATAGTGTCGTCGTTAGTTAAGTTTCGAAATTTAGTCTTTAAGAAATTTAGTCTTTAAATAGTGAAATAAAAATTATTTTATAAAACAGCGTCATTTTATGAATCAAAGTCTTGTTGCGTCATTTTTATCAGGCGATCACGTAATGACTGTTTGTCTGCGATATCGATACCTGAAAAGTCTGAGAGCCAAATACCGTCAGCGACAAGGCGAACCATACATAATGTCTCGGTATTATCCGTTGCTGCATGTTTTTTGAGTTGCTCGTTCGCCCACTTAGCCCACAACTCACGCAGCTCACTATCACCTAGCATCAGCACATATAAGGTCGCTTGGTTATCGTACTCTTCCTGCCCTTGCTCGCCGAGACTGATGGTGGCGTCTATGTAAGCGCGGGTAAATGAACCGTACTTAACAGGATCGTCAGCCATTGCTGCGTTTACTTCTGCCTCAAACTTAGCCATTGCATCATTGAAGACTTCTAGCACGAGTGCGTTTTTGGTAGAAAAATGATGCATCACACCACCCTTTGTCACCCCAACCGCATCAGCGACCGCCTGAAAAGTCACTTTAGATAAGCCCTGCTCCAATGTGATACGTGCTGCTTGATCTAACAACGCACGACGAATGACTTCTGGCTGTTTTTTACGCTTATAAGCATTTTCCATATCAATGCACCACAGAATTAGACAATAAGTTCATCACAACAACACCGCCGACGATCATCGCGATACCGACCACTGCTGCTGTATCAAGATTTTGCTTGAATAGCACCACACCAGCAAGTGATGTCAGTACGATTCCGAGTCCGCCCCACAGCGCGTACGCAATACCTAGCGGTATGGTCTTAAGCGTCTGAGCCATTAGATAAAATGAAACCGCATAGAGCGCGCCCATCATCAAAGTTGGCACCAAACGGGTGAACTGCTCTGACTTCATCAAAAAGTAGTGCCGATCACTTCACAAATGATGGCAATGGCTAAGTAACCATAAGCAATAGTAGTAGGACTCATCTTTAGAACACCCGCTTTCGTTCAACGCATGCTATGAAAAAACATAGCAAAGAAACCACATGGTCGGTATTTTATAGAAATCTACTGCCAATGTGAAGGGCTGTCTTGCAACTTTATTGTGTCAAACGGTATCGCACCACCCTTGTATTCAAAAACACAAAGCCTTAAATCCAGTTTTACTTTGCCGAATTGACGTCTAGTTCCATATTCTTATCGTTTGTCCATGCGCCATAAAAAATTTTCTGAAAATAACTTGTATTTCTAAAGCACATTTTATTTTTAAAACACATTTATCGTCATTTTCTATTGAGTTCTGTCTTGAAATAGCCTATCTGATAAGGGATTGGCGTTAATTTTCAATAATTGCGATAATATTTATAATTAAACGCATAATAAGGTTGACAGCCTGTAGTGACTTGGCTAAAATGTGCCCCACATAACGCAAACAAGCTAATTAACTGCTTTAATATAAAGCATCAATGACTTGCTGTTATGACCAGCTATTCTCCAATAGCTCAGTTGGTAGAGCAACGGACTGTTAATCCGTGTGTCCCTGGTTCGAGCCCAGGTTGGAGAGCCATATACTAAAAACCTTCATCATAATTTGATGGAGGTTTTTTTATTGCTGTGTCTTTTATATTTACTTCTAATAATATTAGCACGGCTGTGGTGTTCTTTTAGACATTTTTGTTGTATGGTAAGATTAGTTTTGATTGGGTTCGTTTTTGTTTGAGTGCTTCGCTCTTACTCACTAAAAGTAATGGTTTATTATGATACCTGTACGTATAAAAATAAGTTTTCTGATCATCCGCAAAAGATCATGCGCCCGATTAGTATTCGTTTGTCTGAAGAAATGATTGGTCTATTAGAAACGACGTCATCAGACTTGGGCTTTAAGCGCATTCAAGGGCTTATTCGTCTTTATATTCGTCAGGGCTTAGATCGTGACCATCAGGATTATACGCTTGCCCATGATGAAGTATTCATCGAAACACTACGTAAGCGCGGCGTTAGCCAACATATTATTGATGAAGCGATTGTAGTAACGCATAATAACAACATCACTCATCCGCTATCTGAATTACAAGACAACGATTAAACAATTAATAGTGTCGTTACTAATGAATAGTATCGCTGCTAGATAGTCTTAAAATAAAAAAGACCGAGTTTGCTAACGCGAGCTTGGTCTTTTTTGTGGCTGTTATAAAAGTTAAAGCATTACTGATCTTTCTCTAACTCTCCTCTTGTTACGCCCTTCTTACATTTAATCTACAGTAAGTATGTTTTTAAGTACTCTGCGATATTTGCGACTGTAGTTAGCCATAACTAAACACAACAGATGTTTAAACAAGGTATATTAAGGATATAGTCGCGACTATTCATAAGGTTTCAACATAATAAAGATCTGCAAGGAGGGGTACGATGACGGGCTTACATCAGCGTTTCAACAAAACTTTGTTTTCAACCATGACGGTAGCAATACTAGTGATTGCGACTGGCTGCTCATCGCCGCAGACTGATCCAAGTAAAACAACCATACCGACAGATTCAGACCAATGGCAAAAAAGCTAGGACAAACTTTTGAGCAGTTGTCTGAGGCCGATCAACAAGTACTCAGCCGATATATGCTGCGTATGAAATTGAGCGACGCTTATGAATCAGGAGCCATGCCGCGTACCACTATCAAGCAAGCGCTAATACAACAGCGTGAATATGAACGTCTGCATCCAAACAACCCAACAGGCAAGAAAAGCCCAATCGTCAAAGGTCAGGCGGCGAACGCTACTGCACAGATGTATCCTGTCGCCCTGCTCCCAGTGAAAACCAGTGATAGCGATAGCTTAAATCAAGTCAAAATGCAGTTTATGCTATCCAATCATGGCAAAGGCGCGATAAAAAGCTTTAAAGGGACGCTGACCATGAAGGATGCCAACCTGACAAAGGGCAAAAACTTTAATGTGCCTTTGACAACGTTTGATCCACCTATCGCCCCAGAACAGTCCGGCAAAATCATTATTGAAAGCAGTATTGAGGATATCAATGTCATGCGCGCTATCAAAAATGCTAGTGGCATCACTATCGAGATTAACAAAGGCACGCTTACCTTAGTAGATGATCAGACAATCGAATTTGAAAACTCACTGGTGAAGTAGCAGTACAACCTACTATTGAGGATTTTATAGAAGGTACTAATTAACATTTTTATCAATACCATAAAAAAAGCCCCAATCATTGCTGATTGGGGCTTTTTCGAATTTGGCGGAGACGGAGAGATTCGAACTCTCGAAGGGCTATTAACCCTTGTCGGTTTTCAAGACCGGTGCATTCAACCGCTCTGCCACGTCTCCATTGGTGCATCATTATATAGATATCATTTTATAATGCAAGCCCCTAAACTAAAAAATTCAATTAATTTTCGAATACTTGTAAATTGGTGCATTATCGCTTGCTTGAGGCCAGATGTAAGCACATATCGAGCAACCTATTGGCATAACCCCATTCATTATCATACCATGCAAAAACCTTATATTGACCACCCACTTGCATAAGCTGCTGACCATCAATGATAAGCGACTCAGTCTGATGGATAAAATCACTAGATACCAATGGCTCATCGGTATAAGCCATAATGTCATGCAAATGCGCCTGACTGGCAGATTTAAGTACTTCTCGCACTGTCTCGACATCGACATCTGGCGTATCAAACACAAAGGTGACATCAATCGCAGCCACGTCGATAGTGGGCACCCGTATCGAATGCCCATTTATCTTGCCGACCATGGCTGGTAGCACCCGCTCTGTCGCAGCGATACTACTGGATGTCGTTGGGATAATATTATAGCCAGAAGCGCGTGCCCGTCTTGGATCTCGATGTGCTTGATCCAGCACTGTCTGATCGGCAGTGACTGCATGAATCTCTGTCATCATGGCGGACTGCACACCGAACGCCTTATCTAGCGTATCAATCAACGGCACCAATGCCTGCGTGGTACAAGAAACACTAGAGATAATCGGTAGCTCAAGCGTGAGCGCATCGGTATTCACGCCCATGACGATACAGGCATCCACATCATCAAATGGCGCGGCACCGATGATTACTTGCTGTGCGCCTGCATGGATGTGTAGCGTCGCTTGCTCATACGAGCGAAAATGCCCAGTACACTCTAAAACCACATCGACCCCTAGCGACTGCCAAGGTAGGTTTTGTGGATTGGGCTCTGAGAGCATATTGATGCAGTAAGTCAGATTGTTTTTGGTCAGACAGAGCTCAGTCTTGCTCGTATCAACTGACTCACTCTCTACAATCTCAGCATTGACCCCTAATCGACTGAGGCGGCCATGTGTGCTGTCAAACTTCAATAAATGCAGCAAGATATCCGCTGGCGCTAAGTCATTAATTGCCACTACATGAATCGCACGACCCAACACTTCAAAGCGCTCTAACAAAGCGCGAAGTACATTGCGCCCTATCCGACCAAAGCCATTGATAGCGACTCTCAGTGGCTGTGTGTGCTCACCAGTGGTACGGAACGTCGCCGCTATTGGGTCAGACGTCAATTGATAAGTAGCGCTCGAAAAATCAGGCATAACATTGGACATAAAGGGTATCGCTATAAATGAGGGTAAAAACTGAGCGTTATCACGTTGAGTGCGCTAATGATTGCTGAATATTAAGAAATAGCAAAAATAAAGCCTATAAAACTAATGGTAAAAGTTATAGGCAATAAAATTATAAGCAGCAAAACTATGGGGTGATAAAAATCAATGCGAGGCGAATGGTGTTGTAGTCAATGCTCTGCTTAAGATGATCATATATCGGACGCAATTTGATGCTACCGTCATCATTGAAGTCATTTGGATTATTAGCAACTTTAATAGCGACATAGGCATTGCCAACGGCTGTCATTACCTCATCATCTGGACGCAGATGATCGCAGGCAAGACTTGGGTCTTGTGATTTTAGGTCAGCAATATGACGCATGATGGTCGACTGTGACAACTGACGCGCTTGTGATATCTCCGCAATGGTCAAACTCTCTTCTAACAACACTCTGGTCGCAAGTAGGGTACTGTCTGATTTGTCAGAGACCTGATTGCCTAACTTCTGTTTTTTATCGATTTTCGCTTGCTGTTGTTCGCGTCGCTTCTTTTGTAGGGTGGCGTAAGCATCGATTACCGACTTGCTCAATGTCCCACCTGACTTCAGCACGAATTTTTCATGTGCCTGCTGCATGCTTTCTTCATCTAGCATCGCATAGTTGGCATCCGCTTCTTCAGACAGTACCAAAAACCGCTTATCTGCGCCGCGAGCCAATGGATCAAGTTGCAAGCTCATGTCGTTCATACCCAGCAGCTGTAGACCTGATAGCGATTTGAGGCGTGATAATGCTACATAGCCTTGTCCCAACTCAAAAGTACGCGACAAATCGATTTCAGCCGCATCGAGGGTCATGCCTTGTGACTTATGAATGGTAATCGCCCATGCCAGACAGAGCGGCACTTGTAAGTAACTTGCCAGCACGTCACCCGTTTCATCTTCGATAATCCATTCTTCAGGCTCAGCGATGACTTCTCGTCCTGAATTAAGCCGCACGACAGGCATTTTTTGGGTCGTTGGTTTCTTCGACTTTGGTTTTTCTTTATCTTTTTTAGCAGCAGACTTCTTACCTTTTGTCGTTTTTTCGCTAGCAGCATCCTCATCAACGTCATCGCTGCTATCGTCTTCGATTAACGCGTCACTACTGTCTTTATCATCTATTTTGACAGCAGCAAAACCAATCAACTCGCCCATCGTTCCGTTAGAGACACCAAGCTCAGCATTGTTTTTGATAAACATGACCTTGGCGCCGACTTTGAGAATCAGCTCGTCTTGGGTACGCACGGTCTTTTTAGCGTCTCAACCAGCTTGCTATCGCCCGTTGCAGTCGCCTCAAAACGCATCATCTCGCCATCTAGAGACGCCAGTTCTTTGTCATTGATTTTATTGACGTTGAGGTTATGGGTATACAGCCGAGTACGCTTGATATCGACACTTTGGTCATACGTCGCTTCTAAAGCAGCAATCGCCTCAAAGGTTACTTCCTGACGGCGGATTTGGTTAAGGATGTCATCCAAATCCAGACCGCCATTGGCTGCATCGCTGACTTGACGATGCTGCTCAGACAAGTAGCAAATATGGAACTTGGCATCGAGCCACGCTTCGGACATAAAGGCAAACTTTTCACGATTCGTCTCACCTTTACTGCCAATCGGTGGCAGCTGAAAAAAGTCTCCTGCGACTACCACCTGAATACCACCGAACGCTTTGTCATTTTTGCGAATATGCTTGAGCACTTGGCTGACTAAGTTAAGCTGCTTGGCATGTAGCATTGATATCTCATCGATAACCAACACAGCCGTGTCTTTTAGTCTGTCTGCTAAGAACTGCTTGCGTGATAAATTTGTCAAATCTCGATCAGACAGCTCATCCTTGATACCAATACCCGACCAACTATGAATCGTTGTGCCGTTCATGTGTGTGGCAGCAATACCGGTACTGGCAGTCACCGCAACAGGCACACGGCGAGCTCGTAGATAATCAATATATTGATTGAGCGTATAGGTCTTACCTGAGCCTGCTGAGCCCGTTAAAAGACATTTTGACCTGTTTTTAAGATATCGAGAGCAGAAGATTGACGCATAGATTCAAACCAGCCAGTAATGTGAAAAAAGAGAATAATAAAACCATCATCATAATGGAAAAAAACGCAACATTTGCCTAAAATCACCTAAAATTTGCGGGCTGTGCAACCTTGAGGTATCGACAATAAAATAAACAATTGTCAATAGAATATAGATAAAAAATGCTTTATTTTTTATAAATGCAAAAAATCAATAGCTTATCTTTTAATTTTGTCCGTAAAGTATCTGCTTTGATCATAAATACCAAGCCTATGCATTCTAGGCTTTACAGCAATAAAATCATGGCCATTAAAGCAAACTTCCTGTTATGTGTTAACTCATCAGTCATTATAAAATTTTAGTATGATTATCAGCAGAAGCCCAGTAGTATGGAACGTGTACAGAGAGCAATTGATGTTAATCAATCACAACATCAACTGATATTGTTTTGCGATAACAGATATTAGGATAGATAAAATTGCGCTTGTATTATCCGATAAAACAAACAACACAACAAGGAGTGTTTCATGCTGTATGCAAATCCCAATACGGAAGGTAGCCCTGTTCAGTTCCGCGAAAAATACGATAACTTTATTAATGGTGAGTGGACCGCTCCTATCGATGGAGAGTATTTTGATAACACAAGCCCCATCGATGGTAAAACTATTTGCCAAGTAGCCCGCTCAAAAGAAGCCGATATCGAAAAAGCCCTAGACGCGGCGCATGCTGCCAAAGACGCATGGGGCAAGACCAGTGTTACTGAACGTGCCAACTTGTTACTCAAAATTGCTGACAGCATGGAAGCCAACCTAGAAGCGATTGCGATTGCCGAATGTTACGAAAACGGCAAACCTGTTCGTGAGACACTCGCAGCCGACATCCCTCTAGCCATTGATCACTTCCGTTATTTTGCCAGCGCCATTCGCGCACAAGAAGGCGGTATCAGTCAGATTGACGAAGACACTGTGGCTTATCATTTTCATGAGCCACTTGGTGTCGTCGGTCAAATCATTCCTTGGAACTTTCCTATCCTAATGGCCGTATGGAAGCTAGCACCTGCCCTTGCTGCTGGTAACTGTGTCGTTCTAAAGCCAGCCGAACAAACGCCAGTTTCTATTCTGTTCATGTTAGAGACCATCGGCATCGCTGATATTTTACCAAAGGGTGTACTGAACGTCGTCAATGGCTTTGGGGTCGAAGCGGGTAAGCCACTTGCGTCAAATCCGCGCATCAATAAAGTTGCCTTTACAGGTGAGACTACCACTGGCCGCCTCATTATGCAGTACGCGAGCGAAAACATCATTCCAGTGACGTTAGAGCTTGGTGGCAAAAGCCCTAACATCTTCTTTGCCGATGTTATGGATGAGGACGATGACTTCTTGGACAAAGCGGTCGAAGGTCTAGTGATGTTTGCACTGAACCAAGGTGAAATCTGCACCTGTCCATCGCGGGCACTCGTTCATGAGAGCATCTATGATGAGTTTATCAAACGCTGTATCGCCCGTGTCGAGGCCATCAAAATGGGCAACCCACTCGATACTGAGACTATGATTGGTGCGCAAGCCAGCTCAGATCAGTTGGAGAAGATTTTATCTTATCTTGATATCGGTAAAAAAGAAGGCGCAAAAGTCCTAGTCGGTGGCGATCAAGCCAAACACGATGGCGACCTAGCAGACGGCTATTATGTTAAGCCAACTATCTTTGAGGGCACTAATGACATGCGCGTGTTCCAAGAAGAGATCTTTGGACCCGTCCTTGCCGTGACTACTTTTAAAGACGATGACGAAGCCATGCAGATTGCCAATGACACCTTGTATGGTTTAGGCGCTGGTGTATGGACCCGTAGTGTACACAAGGCATATCGCTTCGGACGTGGTATCCAAGCAGGCCGCGTATGGACCAACTGCTATCATATTTATCCATCACATTCGGCGTTCGGTGGTTACAAACAATCTGGTATCGGACGTGAAAACCATTTAATGATGCTCGACCACTATCAGCAAACCAAAAACATGCTGGTATCGTACAGCCCTAAAAAAATGGGCTTCTTCTAAACCATCATTTCTAATCATGGAGCGGGTTATCACAAGTGTTACATAGCCCGCTCGCTACAACGATCTAAATAAAAAACTGAGACGAATTTTTATATCCTCTAATGCGCTTAGGCGCACAGCAGGAAAAATTTGTAGCAGTCTTGCGTTCAAAATAAGGTGTTTGCATATTTTGAATGCAATATCGCAACAACTTTTTATATCAACATTTATCAATCACCCATAAAAGAGAGCTTATTATGACTAACAAAATGAAAGCCGCTGTATTACATGAGTTCGGTCAAGACTTAAAAATCGAAGAAGTCGACATTCCAACCGCAGGTGCTGGGCAAATAGTTGTCAAAATGCACGCCTCAGGCGTCTGTCATACTGATTTGCATGCGGTTGAGGGGGACTGGCCTGTTAAGCCAAGCCCGCCATTTATCCCAGGTCATGAAGGTGTTGGCGTGATCACGGCGGTCGGTGACGGCGTAACTCATGTCAAAGCAGGTGATCGCGTTGGTGTGCCATGGCTATACTCTGCTTGTGGTCACTGTACGCATTGCTTGGGTGGCTGGGAAACCTTATGTAAAAAGCAAGAAAACTCTGGTTACTCAGTGAACGGTAGCTTTGCAGAATACGTCCTGCAGATGCCAACTATGTTGGCATTATTCCTGAGAGTGTCGACTCCATTGAGATTGCCCCTGTTTTATGTGCGGGCGTCACGGTATATAAAGGTCTTAAAATGACCGACACCAAGCCAGGCGACTGGGTTGTTATTTCAGGTATCGGCGGCCTTGGTCACATGGCTGTACAATATGCCATTGCCATGGGGCTCAATGTTGCTGCTGTTGATATTGATGACGAAAAACTTGAATTCGCCAAAAAGCTGGGGGCAACAGTGACGGTAAATGCCAAAAATACAGACCCAGGCGAGTTGCTACAAGAAAAAATCGGTGGCGCTCATGGCGTGTTAGTCACTGCAGTATCATCAAAAGCTTTTGATCAAGCCTTAAGCATGTTACGTCGCGGTGGTACTTTAGTATGTAACGGGCTCCCCACTGGCGACTTCCCGGTGTCAATCTTTGATACTGTACTCAATGGTATCACCATACGTGGCTCTATCGTTGGCACACGTCTTGACTTACAAGAGTCGCTAGATATGGCAGCGGCTGGCAAAGTCAAAGCGACCGTCAAAGCTGAGCCGTTAGAGAACATCAATGATATTTTTGAGCGGATGCGTAATGGCAAAATCGAAGGTCGTATCGTCATCGACTATAATCAATAACGGATAGTAAAATGACAGTGTTATAAGCTTATTACATAGTTATTCCAACTGTCAATTATCAGCCGAAGGTCGTATCTTTTAGTCATATGCCAGTTGTGATGTGTCTGAAGATGATGCGACCTTTTGATTTGACTTTGGCATACTGATACTAGAGAGCAATTATATAAACCATGGATGGGCCATAAGAAGGAGTACGATATGAAACTGGCAGCAACAGAATCTTGTAAAGCGTTAATTGAGCTATTGAAATCTAAGCACGGTGAGCTGATGTTTCATCAATCAGGTGGCTGCTGTGACGGTAGCTCGCCCATGTGCTATCCATTAGGAGAGTTCAAAGTGGGTGGTCAGGATGTGTTGGTTGGTGAGCTTGTTGACTGTCCATTTTATATGGGACGCGCACAATACAATCTATGGCAGCATACCGATTTGACCATTGATGTCGTCAATGGTCGCGGTGCGAGTTTTTCGTTAGAAATCCCTGAAGGCAAACGCTTTATCGTACGCTCAGAACTCTGTGCGATATAAGCACGTTTGACGCAAAGCTAGGTAGCATTAATCTTACCTAATGTACCGAATATAACAGTCTTCGCTTGTCCTATGATATTGGGGAAAACAGATACCGCAGAGTCACTTTTATTTTATTATTTTAGCAAAATAATAGTTACTGTAAAGCGTAAACTATTTTAATTAGCATGGATGCTATAAGGAATATAAAATGGAATTTGACACAACATTTGACTATGTCATCGTCGGCGGAGGTTCGGCGGGTTGCGTGCTCGCCAGCCGTCTCACTGAAAACCCAGATATCAGTGTCTGTTTATTAGAGTACGGCGGTGATGGCAAAGATCTAGCAGTACGTGTGCCTGCTGGACTGATTCTGATGGTTCCTGGCAAACCGCTCAAACTAAACAACTGGTGCTTTCACACTACTCCGCAAGAGCACCTTAATAACCGTAAAGGTTTTCAGCCACGTGGACAATGTTTGGGCGGATCATCAGCTATCAATGCCATGATCTATACACGTGGTAGTAAGCTAGATTATGAGCGCTGGGTGGAGCAAGGCTGTACTGGCTGGGGATTTGACGATGTACTGCCCTACTTTATCAAAGCTGAAAACAACGTTCGTGGTAGCGATGACCTACATGGTGATAGCGGGCCGCTGCATGTTAGCGACCTACTCAGTCCACGAGACATCTCCAAAGCATTTGTAGAAGCTGCGATTGCCAATGGCCTCAGATCACAACCCTGACTTTAATAGCGAAAAGCAAGACGGTACAGGGTTGTATCAAGTCACTCATTTCCATGGTGAAAAACAAGGCCAACGCTGTTCTGCCGCGGCCGCCTATCTACATCCTGTACAAAACCGTGCCAACCTGACGGTTATCACTCATGCACAGGCTAACCGCGTCATTATTGAAGACAATCAAGCGACAGGCGTCGTCTACGAAAAAGACGGTGTCGAACATACTGTCACGGCGCGTCATGAAGTCCTACTATCAGGTGGCGCATTTGGTTCACCTAAAGTTCTGATGCTCTCAGGTATCGGCCCTGCAGATCATTTGCAGTCTCATGGTATCGATGTGGTGGTAAATGCACCTGAAGTCGGTGGCAATTTGCAGGATCACTTAGACGTCGTCTTTGATTACGAGGTCAATACTACTGACGTCATCGGTATTGGCATGGCATCGATTTCGACATTGACCAAAAGCATTCGGCAGTGGAGAAAAGACGGTACAGGGTTACTGTCTACCAACTATGCAGAGGCGGGTGCGTTCTTTAGCGTCGGTGATGACCCAAAAGAGTGGCCAAACACACAGCTGCACTTTGTCATCTCACGCGTGATCGAGCACGGTCGCGATCTCAGACGCGGTTTCGCTGTCTCTTGTCACAGTTGCTACTTACGACCTGAAAGTCGAGGTACTGTCAGATTAGACTCAGCCGACCCCTCCGATGCTGTCTTGATCGATCCAAACTATCTGTCGCATCCAAAAGACGTAGAGTACATGGTAGCTGGTGCCGAACGTACTCGAGCCATCATGCAAGAGTCCGCACTCGCTAAGTACATCACTGAAGACTACCCTGCCCCTTACCTCGAAAAAGACGGCATGCTCGGCTATATCCGTAATAAGTCAGATACCATCTATCACCCAGTAGGCACTTGCCGCATGGGCTCAGATGACAGCTCTGTGGTTGATTTGGAATTGAAGGTACGAGGTGTGAGTGGATTGCGAGTCATCGATGCTTCAGTGATGCCAACGCTTATTAGCGCCAATACCAATGCGCCAACTATCATGATTGCCGAAAAAATAGCCGATCTGATTAAAGCGAATTATAGCCCTGTTTAATACTCCATTAGGTAAACAGCTTATATTTGGGCACGTCAAAGAGACATAACTTTATTATTTCTAATTGTTTATACTTAGTAACATTGTAACTCATTAGCAATTTAAAAGCGTGTCTCTTTGCTACTTAGAATAAATAAACATAAAGCCATAGAATCTAGTATTTAATATCTTATTGATACTAAATACGGCAAAAACGTGCATTTTTTATCAAAATTAGTCGATTTATTGCTTGCATTATCACAGATTAAGAGAGTATATTCGAACGACTTATTTATATTTTTAGTTTCAATCTATATAATTTAAAGTTATAACAACCCTTAATATGTTTTATTTTGTATATATAAAATACTGCATAGATAGATACTTTAGAGGTTACTAAACGCTTTCTCATCGTATTCATGCTCGAGTACGAACATATGGATACATGAGTACCTACCTACCATTACATAGGATGTAATAATGCAAAAATCACTCTTCAAACTTACGATGTTGGCGACGTTTCTCTTAGGTATCAGCGCCTGTAGTGGTGACAACAAAACCACCGACGATTCTGCTGCTAGCTCAGATGCCAAAGCCGCCAAAACATTACTCTATTGCTCAGAAGGTAGCCCTGCCGGATTCGATCCAGCGCAATATACTTCAGGTACGGATTTTGATGCGAGTGCCTTCCCTATTTATAATGGCTTGGTAGAATTCAAAAGAGCGGAAACTGAAATTCAGCCAGGACTTGCTGAAAGCTGGGATATTAGCGAAGACGGCAAGACTTATACCTTTAATCTACGCAAAGGAGTTAAATTCGGTACAACTGATTACTTTACTCCGACTCGCGATTTCAACGCGGATGACATTGTGTTTACGCTAGAACGTATCACTGACCCAGACTTTGAATTTAATAAAGCTTATCCTGCTGAATTCCCATATTCGGTCGGTATGGGACTACCCGATATTATCTCTAATATCGAAAAGGTTGACGACTATACGGTAAAAATCACTCTTAGCGAAACCAATGCGCCGTTCCTACAGAACCTAGCGATGCCTTTTGCTTATATTGGTTCTGCTGAGTACGCAGATCAATTGCTAGCCTCTGGCAATGCTGCTGATATCAATACTAAGCCCGTCGGTACTGGACCTTTCGTCTTTACCTCGTACCAAAAAGACGCGCAAATTCGTTATACCAAAAACCCAGACTATTGGAATAAAGACGACATCTATATCGACAACCTCGTGTTTGTCATCACTAAAGACTCGGCAGTTCGTGCACAGAAAGTGCAAGCTGGCGAATGTCATGTGTCCGCTTATCCAAAACCTGCCGAAATAGAATCTGTCAAAAAATCAGGTAAAGCCACTGTTCTCGATCAGCCTGGCTTCAACGTCGGCTATGTCGGTTATAACGTAGAAAAACCTCAATTAAGCGATCTTAAAGTGCGTCAAGCATTAGATATGGCGATCAACAAAGACGCTATTATCAATGCGGTTTATCAGAGCGAAGGCCTCAAAGCAACCAACCCAATGCCGCCAACGCAGTGGGGCTATGATGAGTCACTTAAAGACGCGCCTTACGACGTCGAAAAAGCAAAAGCGCTAATCAAAGAAGCTGGCGCGGATAATCTTTCTATCAATCTATGGTATATGCCAGTTCAGCGTCCATACAACCCAAATGCCAAGCTAATGGCTGAGATGCTGCAAGCAGATTGGGCGAAGATTGGCGTCGATACCAAGCTTGTGACTTATGAGTGGGGCGAGTACCTAAAACGCGCTGCTAAAGGCGAGCCTGATGTCATTCTAGCCGGCTGGACTGGCGATAATGGTGATCCAGACAACTGGCTTGGCTCATTGTTATCTTGCGACGCTGTCGGCGGAAATAACTATTCTCGCTGGTGTAACAAAGACTTTGACAATTTAGTCACCAATGCCCGTCAGATTAATAATCAAGATGAGCGTGTGAATGAATACGTACAAGCGCAGCAAATATTCAAAGAGCAGCTTCCTTGGACGACAATGGCGCATTCGGTAGTGACGGTATTCACCGCACCAAATGTGGTCGATTATAAAATCAGCCCACTTGGCTCAATACGCTTCGATGGTGTAAAAGTTGAATAACCTTGACTGATTAATTCCGTTACAACATAAGCAATTTATTCATTTTATTCATTCATATAAGTGCGGCTGGGTCAGATACTCTGCTCCAGCCGCACTTATATGAATGATATGAACAATATGAATTAAGCACTTTGTCACGGATCTCTTCATCATCGCTAATACTCTAATCATTGAACCACAACTATTGAGCAGCCCATGCTACTTTATATTCTGCGTCGTATTGCCATTTTAATACCCGTCTATCTTGGCCTAACGCTATCCACTTTTACTCTGATTCGTCTCGTACCTGGAGATGCGGTAGAGATTATGATGGGCGAGCGTATGGTCGATCCAGAGCTACATGCTCGTGCCTTAGAAAGGCTAGGATTAGACAAACCACTCGTTGCCCAGTATTGGGATTATTTGACTGGCATCCTAACAGGTGATTTTGGTCAGTCCTTTCGTACTCGTACGCCCGTATTACAAGACTTTTTGCCCACTTTGTTCCTACTTTAGAGTTGGCGTTATGCGCTATTGTTATCGCTAGTGTCATTGGTGTTAGCTTAGGCATCTTTGCTGCCTTGCGCCGTGGTACATGGATTGATTACACCCTCATGTCAGGCGCGTTGGCAGGCTACTCTATGCCTATCTATTTATTAGGTCCCATCCTGACTGGTATCTTCGCTCATTATTTAGGTCTACTGCCCGTCGCTGGGGTGATATCTGTCGCACAGTTTTTAGATGTGCAACCACTGTATGGGTCATGGTTACTCGGCTCACTAAGCTCAGGAGAGCCTGGCGCGTTTTGGAACGTGGTCAAACACTTTATATTGCCCTCTATAGCCTTATCGACCATTCCGTTAGCGATGATTGCGCGGATGACACGCTCTGCAATGCTAGAGGTATTAGATGAAGACTATGTGCGTACAGCACGAGCCAAAGGCTTATCTCCACGCCGAGTAATACTGGTTCATGTCATGCGTAACGCCTTGATTACTGTGGTTACCGTCGTCGGCCTACAGATGGCGACATTGCTTGCAGGTGCCATTATTACCGAGACTATCTTTAGTTGGCCAGGCGTTGGTAATTGGCTACTCGATGGGTTTTTCACTCGTGACTACCCTATTGTACAAAATGGTATTTTATTGGTCGCCACCGCTCTGATTTTGGTTAGTTTATTTATTGATATTTTGTATGGTCTGATCAATCCACGTATTCGCCATACTTCTTAATTTAACATTAATAAATACTCACATTATAAATAGTGATGATTAGCGCTCAAGTGAAGTTTTAGCAATGCTTAGTACTTTTTATGAATAAGATTCTAAAAAATGTCACTGCGCTAGCCACTATAGGAAATGCTCATGAAGCCTTCTGTTCTCCCCTCTGATGTCAATCTGATGGCAGCCACACCGCCGTCATCTTGGCAGCTATTTTTATCGACGTTCTGCCGAAACAAAGGCGCCGTGATTGGTTTTATCGTACTGGCATTGATGGTTCTAGTTGCCATACTTGCGCCTGCTATTGCCCCTCACGATCCTTACGAGCTGTTCACCGGTCAAGAGCAATTGCCACCTGCCTTTTTAGATGGCGGCAATGCGATGTTTTGGCTAGGCACTGATGATGCAGGCCGAGATACATTGTCTCGAGTGATGTATGGCGCGCGTTATTCATTATTTATCGGTCTAAGCGCGACAACTCTGGCGATGTTGGTTGGTATTTCTTTAGGTCTAAGTGCAGCGTTTTGGCCAAAGGTCTGGGGCAAAGCGGTCATGTTGGTCAATGATATCCTGATGTCATATCCGAGCTTGCTATTGGCCATTATCATTGCCGCTATCTTAGGGCCATCTATGACCAATACGATTATTACGATCGCACTGGTCTGTACGCCGCCTTTTATTCGGCTGACTCGTGCCACAGCGATGGTGGAGCTGCAACGTGAATATTTTATTGCCTCACAAGTGATGGGCGCTGGCGTGCTGCGTTTGTTGTTTATCACCATTTTGCCCAACTGTATGGCACCGCTTATCGTACAGGCAACGATGATTTTCTCATCTGCTATTTTAGAAGCAGGTGCGATTGGTTTCCTAGGTTTTGGCGTACAGCCACCTGATGCCGAATGGGGCGCGATGCTAGGTACGGCGCGTCAATATATTCAAAGTAATGTTTGGCTAGCCATCTGGCCGGGTGTCGCTATCTTCTTAGCTGCACTATCGATTAACCTGACTGGTGATGGCTTACGCGATGCGCTAGATCCTAAATTAAAGCAGGTGACCTAAGATGACTGAACCATTAATTAATACGCCTATCACTCATACGTCTATGAATGGTGCATCAACAAAAGACGCACCATTGTTGTTAGATATTGAAAACCTGTCGGTTACTTTTGGACAAGGGGTGCGTGCCTTTCGCGCAGTAGATGATGTATCACTGAAAGTCGCACAAGGGGAGGTCATCGCTGTCGTGGGTGAATCTGGCTCAGGTAAATCAGTCACCATGATGGCGCTGATGGGTCTATTGCCACCTTCTGCAACAGTTCGCGCACAACGAGTGGTGTTTGATAATAAAGATATGCTCAGTATGCCTGCCAAAGAGAGACGCGGCATCATTGGCAAAGACATCTCTATGATTTTTCAGAATGCGATGTCTTGCCTAAATCCAAGCTTTACTGTTGAGATGCAGTTAGGTGAAGTGCTACGCAAGCATCTTGGTTTACGAGGCGCAGCAGTACAAACACGTATCTTAGAGCTGTTAGAGTTGGTCGAGATGCCCGATGCAAAGAATCGTCTCAAGGTCTATCCACATCAACTATCAGGTGGTATGAGTCAACGAGTTATGATTGCGATGGCGATTGCTTGCGAGCCAAAACTACTGATCGCAGATGAGCCAACCACGGCTCTGGATGTCACTGTACAAGCACAAATCATGGATTTGCTGAGCCGTTTGCAACGCGAAAAACAAATGGCCATGGTATTAATTACCCACGATTTGGGCCTTGTCGCGCAAAACTCGCGTGATGTCGCGGTCATGTATGCGGGACAAGTGGTGGAAACCAGTACCGTGCCAGAGATTTTTCAAAATCCTGCACATCCTTATACCGAGGCATTGCTACAAGCCATCCCTGAACTGGCTATCGGTCAAGACCGTCTAAACAGCTTGCCCGGTGTCGTACCCAGTCAATACGATCGACCAGCTGGTTGCTTACTGTCTCCTCGTTGCCCGTATAAAGAACCTGCTTGTGAAGTACCGCCACCTATTTTAGATACGCCCAATGGCAAGGTGCGCTGTATTGATTCTGATATTACCTCTCGCCCCTCTCACGCTGCTACTTTGGAGTCCCAAGTATGAGTAATAAAGTGGTCCTAAAAGCAGACAATCTACACAAGCACTACCCAGTATCACAAGGTCTGGGCAAAGCAAAGGCCTACGTAAAAGCGCTCAATGGTGTCTCTTTCGAGCTTGAAGCTGGCAAGACATTGGCCGTCGTTGGTGAGTCAGGCTGCGGCAAATCCACCCTTGCCCGCCAGTTGACACTGATCGAAGCACCTACACATGGTGAGCTATTTATCAACGATGAAGGCACCACTGGCTATAGCAGAAAGGCACTAAAAGAGCTGCGTACTGAAATTCAAATGGTCTTTCAAAATCCTTATGGTAGCTTAAATCCGCGTCATACCATTGGCTATCAATTGACAGAACCATTAGATATCCATACCAAACTGTCTAAAGAAGAAAAGCGTGACAAAATCAACGAGATGATGAGACATGTCGGTCTACGTCCCGAACATGCAGGCCGCTATCCACATATGTTTTCGGGTGGTCAGCGCCAACGTATTGCCCTCGCCCGCGCGATGATGCTCAACCCTAAAATCGTCGTCGCTGATGAACCGACTTCCGCGCTCGATGTATCAATCCAAGCCCAAGTCCTAAATCTATTTATGGATTTGCAGGATGAGTATCGCACCGCTTACGTCTTTATCTCGCACAATTTGTCGGTCGTACGCCATGTGGCTGATGATGTAATGGTGATGTATTTGGGTCAAGCTGTTGAGCACGGCCCCAAAGAAGCGATTTATAATGCGCCAAAACACCCTTACACCATCGCACTATTGGCTGCGGCACCAACGGTAAACGGCCATAAAAATGATTTGACCCTACAAGGTGAGCTACCAAGTCCGCTTAATCCACCAAGTGGCTGTGCGCTACATAAACGCTGCCCCTATGCCAAGCAGCAATGCAGCGAGGTAGAGCCACAACTGCGCGAATGGGACGGTCGATTGGTTGCTTGTTTACGTTTAGAAGAGATATATGGTTAAGGTGAATAAGATTAAGGTAACTAACGATTAATCAATATTAACCACACCGCGGCACTTAGGAAATTTGCTACAACCAAAAAAGGTCTGACCTTGATTCAGGCCTTTTTTGCCACGCGCTTGATCATCTCACCGTTACATCTCGGGCAGGTTGGCGTTTGAATTAAATCAGCTGTATGGTCTATCACCTCAATTGTCGCAGGTTCATTAACTTTTGGCTCAGATTCTACGATCTCAAACGGCGTAAGAAAAACCTTATCAGCAATACCGTGCGATGTAATTGTATGCTGAATATCTGCCTGCTGAGTGTCCATACTATCAATTGGTAAATCGCTAGATTCAATGTCAGTCTGACCCGACCATCGATGCACTTCCCTACTTTTTAGAATAGCTCGTTTAGCGGTCTCTTTTACTATCGGCTCTGGTATAGACTCATGAGCCACTTTAGCAACTGGTTTATCATTAGTATTATCGCTAGGCTGCTTATTTGTATTTTTGCTTGAATTGCTATGCTTGTCTTTTAGATAGGCTTTATGCTCTCGATTGGTGCGCCAAGACTTACTAAATCTATTGCTATTAATCTGCGCAACGATAGATGCAACCTCATCTTCAGTGAGTAGCTTATTTTGCTTTTCCTTCACATAAGACACCATACCACTCGTCAATACATACTCGGGCAACTCATCGCGGGTTTTTAATTCGCACTCACCGATAAAAGCAATCATCGAATGAAAGTAGCTCAACTCCAAGCCTAATAAATCTGCGAGCGTCTTAATGTGCAAGTAGTTTTGACGCAATGGGTTTTGGAATTTGAATTTACTTCCATTTGGGAAGGCTTGCGTCCACTGTCTTTGGTTCTCGCTACCATATATCCAGCCTTTATAGTTTTTCGTCTCAATCACAAAAATGCCGTACACAGAGACGATGATATGATCGATTTGTGTACTACCACCATTGGCCCTTGGTAAGGTAATACCGTTTAAACGGTGGTAGACGTCTTTTTCAAGCTTTAGCCACATGGCGACGTTGATGACGGTCTCGCCTAGGAAACCTTTAAAGGTGGATTTTAGGGACATGGTAGCGATCTTTAGAATGGTTATAGAATGTGCTAAGCGTAATACCAAAACTCTTTAAATTTAATTAATCAGCACTCTCTTACGATGCTTTAAAGGCTTGGCATAAGCAGAAGAACATGATTTGATATGTTTATAAAAACTCTTATAAACCCGATCATATTCTTCATCAAGCTGTTTAAGTACATCTAAAGTACTATCGCTAGGATTAACTTCATGTTCATGCTGTGCATTTATCAGGTTTCCCCTGCATTTAAAAACAACTCATATTTTTTCTCAAGCTCTGGAAAATATAAAGCTATTAATATTTCTATCTTGCCACCTTCTCTATAAAATTCATCAACGTCTAAAGCTTCATCGCAATTGCTTGAAAAACTTTTGGATTGAACTTCCTGAATAATGGCTGCAAAATCAACCAGTCTAAAAACCACTTCCTCAAACTTTATTCTCAAAAAGGCTTCATACTCCTTCTTGCGTTCAGCTCTCTGAGTAATGAGAATACCGCACAGTCCAAATATTCCGATTATGCAGGCTGCTATCAAGCCTTCACTTAGTTCAATCTGTTTTAGCCATGTAATAGCATTTGCCAGTTCGATACTATCCATCTAATTTTTCCAGTTCTGTAGTCATATAATTTATTTTTATATGAGAGCTGCACAAGCCGTGAAACTTAGCTTCGTGAGCAATCAGTCTATTCTAATTTACCACTAAATCATCATGTTGAGGCACAGAATTTAGTACTGATTGCAGCAGTTATTTTACCGATAGCCATATTGATGAAAGCAGACCAAAAGAAAAATCAAAGATTAAGCCATAAAAAAAGCCACCAGATTTCTCTGATGGCTCTTTTTTAAACACTAACTAAGTTAGGTCTATCACACCAAACTATTTACCGCTTCAATCACAGCATCCGTCGTGATACCAAACTCTTTATACAAGTCGCTAGCAGGAGCAGATTCGCCATAAGTCGTCATACCGATGACTTTGCCATCTAGACCAACGAACTTATACCAGTAATCTACATGCGCGGCTTCTACTGCGACGCGAGCACGAATATTGGCAGGCAATACCGCTTCGCGATAGCTAGCATCTTGCTCGACAAAAATCTCAGCACATGGCATAGACACTACACGTACGCCAACACCATTTGCGCTTAGTTTTTCATACGCTTCCATCGCTAAGCCAACTTCTGAACCAGTGGCGATGATGATTGCTTGTAGCTCGCCTTGCTCTTTTGCCAGTACATAGCCACCTTTGGTGATGTTAGCGACTTGCTCGCTATCACGTGCTTGATGTGGCAAGCTCTGACGGCTAAAGATCAATGCTGATGGGTTGTTTTCTGATTTGATTGCTTCTACCCAAGCACTCGCAGATTCAGTCGCATCACACGGACGCCATGTACGTAGGTTTGGCGTGGTACGTAGGCTAGTTAATTGCTCAACTGGCTGATGCGTTGGGCCATCTTCACCCAGACCGATAGAGTCATGGGTATAGACGTGGATGACGCGCTGCTTCATGAGTGCGCCCATACGTACTGCGTTACGTGCGTATTCCATAAACATGAGGAACGTCGCTACGTAAGGGATAAAGCCGCCATGCAATGCGATACCATTGGCAATCGCAGTCATACCAAACTCGCGTACACCGTAATAGATATAGTTGCCGTCAGCATCTTTTTCGATGCCTTTAGCACCTTTGAATAGCGTCAGGTTCGAGCCAGCTAGGTCGGCTGAACCACCCAATAGCTCTGGCAATAATGGCTGCAAGCTGTTGATCGCGTTTTGGCTGGCTTTACGACTAGCAACATCACCGCCTGCTTCTTGCGTTTGCTGAATATAGGCTTGTGCTTGGCTAGCAAAGTCAGCAGGCAACTCGCCATTGAGACGGCGTGACAATTCTGCTGCAAGCTCTGGATAGGCTTTTTATACGCTTCAAAGTCTGCATCCCAGTTCTTTTGCTGGACATCACCTTTGGCTTTAGCATCCCACGCTTCATAGATTTCGTCATCTAATTCAAATGGGGCATGTTTCCAAGACAGCGCATCACGAGTCAAGACGATTTCATCATCACCAAGTGGTGCACCATGACTGGCGGCTAGACCTTGTTTGTTCGGGCTACCAGCACCGATCGTGGTTTTACAAATAATTAGACTTGGCTTAGCAGTCTCTGCAATGGCTTGCTCAGTCGCTTGCGTGATTGCATCAGTATCATGACCGTCAACTTTGATAACTTGCCAGCCGTACGACTCAAAGCGCGCTTGCGTATCATCAGTGAACCAGCCTTCGACATTACCGTCGATTGAGATACCATTATCATCGTAGAAGAATACCAACTTACCAAGCGCCAACGTGCCAGCTAATGAGCAAACTTCATGACTGATACCTTCCATCAAGCAGCCATCGCCCAAGAACGCATAAGTATGATGGTCGACGACGTTATGACCGTCGCGGTTGAACTGTGCGGCTAAAGTTTTTTCTGCGATTGCAAAACCAACGGCATTAGCAATGCCTTGTCCTAGTGGACCAGTCGTCGTTTCTACACCAGGCGTGTAACCAAGTTCAGGATGGCCTGGGGTTTTTGAATGCAGCTGACGGAAACCTTTAAGGTCATCGACGCTCACATCATAACCTGATAAATGTAGCAATGAATAAATAAGCATCGAGCCATGACCGTTTGACAGTACAAAGCGATCACGGTTGTGCCAATTAGGATCAGCTGGATTGTGCTTCAAAAATTTGCGCCACAAAACTTCGGCAATATCAGCCATACCCATTGGCGCACCCGGATGTCCAGAGTTGGCTTTTTGAACCGCGTCAAACGACAGTACACGGATGGCATTGGCTAGTTTACGTTCGCTAATTGGAGCTGGCATAGAGTGTCCTAATATTCGAATGAGTAGTATGAAGATAAGAGGAGAGTTTACTCAGAGGATAATCCATCAAAAACGCGACAGGCGTCCTCAATGGATAGGCTATAAAATAAAAATGCAATATTAACATATTTGCTATGAGCCTAGCCAAAAATGCGGTGACAAGACCGTTTATATTTAGCAATGACTCACATCAGTTTTGTTAAACGATAAGCAATGACGGACTTTGATTTAAGTTATAAATAATAAGCTGCGAGTGACCTAAGTGACAAGCAGCTCATTACTTATAGTCAATTTATTAAACTGAAATAGTCTCAGCACCGCCCATAAACGGACGTAATACTTCTGGAATCGTAATGCTGCCATCAGCGTTTTGATGATTTTCCATCACTGCTAGTAGCGTACGACCAACCGCCAAACCTGAACCGTTCAAAGTATGAGCTAAGCTGGTTTGCTTGCCATCTTTGACACGAGTACCCATACGGCGCGCTTGGAAGTCACCACAGTTAGAGCAGCTAGAGATTTCACGATAAGTATCTTGGCTTGGTAACCATACTTCGATGTCATAAGTCTTTTGTGCAGCAAAACCCATATCGCCAGTACATAGCTGTACCGTGCGGTATGGCAAGTTCAACTGCTGCAAGATATATTCAGCCTGTCCTGTCATTGCCTCAAGCAACTCATCAGATTGCTCAGCGGTACCGACATTGACCATTTCTACTTTCTCAAACTGATGCTGACGAATCAAGCCGCGAGTATCACGCCCGTGCGAGCCAGCTTCACTGCGGAAACATGGCGTATGCGCCGTGAATTTTAGCGGTAGTTCTTTGATATCCAAACGCTCACCACGTACCAAATTGGTCATTGGTACTTCAGCCGTTGGAATAAGGTAAAAATCCATTTCATCGTTATTCGTGTGATTGCTCAATTTAAATAAATCATCTTCAAACTTAGGCAACTGACCCGTACCCTTTAGACTATCGCTATTAACGATATAAGGCACATAAGTCTCAAGATAGCCGTACTTCATCGTGTGCGTGTTCAACATAAATTGAATTAGTGCACGATGCAATTGCGCCAATTGTCCTTTTAGCACGTTAAAACGGCTACCAGTCAACTTAGTCGCTGCTTCAAAGTCCAGCATACCAAGCGTCTCACCGATATGAGTATGATCTTGAATCTCAAAATCAAACGTACGCGGCGTGCCCCACTTACGCACTTCTACGTTATCCTCTTCTGACGTACCGACTGGCACATCTGCCGCCGGAATATTCGGAATTTGCAAAGCCGCTTGAGTAATACGCTCCTGCAGAGTACGTAGCTCGTCTTCCGCAGCTTTAATCTCACCACTAACGCTTTGCATCTCAGCCAATAGCTCACTGGCGTCTTCGCCTGATTTTTTAGGGCACCTACTTGCTTTGCACCAGCATTACGGCGCGATTGCAACTCTTCGGTTTTGACTTGTAGAGACTTGCGCTCGTTTTCAATCGTCTGCCAGAACTCCATATCAAGCTCATAACCACGGGTGGCTAGCTGCTGTTGTAGGTCGCTTAAATCGCCGCGTAAGAGTTTCGGATCAATCATAATAGTTGCCTGTAACACTAAAGGTGAGTAAAAGGTTTAAAAGTATTATTAATAGAGTAATTGCCTAGCACATCGCTATCACAGTCTTTGTGATAACTGGCTATGACGTTATGTTTTATATCAACATATCTTGTAGACGCTATAATACCAAGACACGGCAGATTTGACCATGTTTTGGATATCTTTGGCTACTTTTCCCTGTTTCTGGCTGACTTTCACTAGCTTTCGTTCATTATGCTAATCGCTTATCATAAGTTATTCTATTTCTAATTTCTCACTTTTGCTTTCGTCTAGTCTGAATAAACTGAGTATAGAGCTTGAACTACGTCATTAATATGACATCTATCCGTGAACAGTCTTGCTTATATGTTTCATTTAGGAGTACTTTTCGGTAAGATAAGCGCATACCTTTATTCACTTCTAGCCAAGTACAGCATTGCTGCTTCGCTTTGGCAGTTTTAATCCAACGCTTTTAATATAAGTATTTGAGAAACCTTTATGGCCCTGTACCCCTACACGCTCCAACCTGTCGCCTTAAACCTAACTGAGGCTGAATTTCACCAAGCACAGTATGAACTGTTTGCCAGTGCCAGCCCCTCTTTGGTTTATCAAGCTTTAAGACCAAAGAGTGGATCATCATGGCGGTGGTTGTGGTACTTGCTATTGCAGGACTTATCTTTGTGACAGGCTATTCAACCATCATATTTTGGTTAATGCTGGTTGGTGTGGTGATTTATCTATTGGCACGTACTTTAGGTTTTAAATGGTACGTAAAAAGAGAGTTTGACAAACAAGTGGCCGACCAAGAGATGCCAGATGAAATGCGCCAGATGAAGTTAGGTGTGCAAAAGCATGGTCTAGTCATGGCGATGCCAAGCAACCAGCCTGATATGATGAAAAACTCGCAAATGCGCGGTATGCAAATGCGTGCAGGTGCGACTCAGCAAGCAGTTATTCCTTGGACCTCTATTAAGAGCTGGGATGAGACTGATGACTATATCTTTATGATGTTTGAGCTAAAAGGTCAGCAAGGTAGCCAAATCGTACCGAAACGCTTGCAAGCACAGAAGTTTCCTATCGATACGATACGTCAACATTTACAAGAAGTGGTTCCCGTTAAAGGCTTAAATCCTGAAAACTTGCAGCCACCAGCGTAAATGTAATGAGGTCTCTCTATCGTTTAGAAAAACAGTAAAGAGACTTGGTTTTAGTTTTATAAAACCAATCGTAAAATTGTATTTATTAAATTTAACTTATTAATAATAGTTTGCTATTATTATAAGCATCAAAGGAAGAGATAGAGTTTATATTGATAGGTACAGATAAAAACTAAAGTATTTTCGCTGTATTTCAATTGATTAGAGTCTTTATTCTTCTTTATTTATTATCATATAACTACACTAACACTATAAGGACAATACTATGAGCAATTCTAACAATGCTACTAACCAGATCGGTCTAGAAAAAGCAGACATGAGCGAAGTCATCGCCAAGTTAAACAACCTACTATCGACGTATCACGTGTTTTATCTAAACGTACGTGGCTATCACTGGAATGTAAAAGGTGAGCATTTCTTTACTTTGCATCCACAATTTGAAGAGCTATATACGTCACTACAATTACAAATTGATGAAATCGCTGAGCGTATCTTGACTTTGGGTGGTACACCACTTCACGCTTATAGCGATTTTACGCAGCATACTAGTATTAGTGAAGACAAAAACGTCAAAGATGGCACAAGCTGTGTCAAAGGCGTAGTCACTGGCTTACAAGCGTTAATTGCAGAGCAACGCCAAGTATCAGCCCTAGCAGAAGAGAGCGAAGACCAAGGTTCAGCTGACCTAATCGATGCTTACGTACAAGAGCAAGAAAAACTGGTATGGATGTATAACGCGTTTTTGGGTTAAGAATCGTTAGATTTTACTAGGCTAAATTTTAATAAGCCTAATGATCATCAAATACTAAATAATAAAAAAGCACCTAATTAGGTGCTTTTTTATTGTCTATCTTTTAGAAAAGACTGTTTTATTTTTCGATCCATTGACGCATTTTTTCACGTTCAGCAGGCGTGGCTTGTAGCCATACTTGCATAAACGTATCTAACGTACTGGTAGAAGTATTTACGCTAGATGCTTGCTTAACAGTGGTCGTGCCAGTGTTGACGTTACTAGTAGAATTTACTACGGGTTGATCTAAAGAGGCGATAGCACGTTGGTTCTGTAACTCTGCATCACCTGCACCGCCGAACACGCCGCCCAGCGCTTTACCAAGGCCTGAAAATAGACCACCTTGGTTACCGGCCATACTTTGCTGGCTAGCAATGACAGTATTGTTTTGTTGCACAGCGAGCGTAGGCTGCTTGGCATATTCTCTAGCAGCTTCATAATCTTCTGGTTGATTAGGCATAGTCAAACGATATGTTTGATTGTCGGCCAATTGTGCCGTCACACTGACATTACCTGAACGCAAATAATCATGCTCATCACGACGCAAGTTATATAAACGGTCATACTTAGCAGTAATAGCATGTTGTCCAGGCTGTAACGTAAATGTTTTCTGCAGCGGCTGAAAAGCGCTCTGCTGAATTTCCTGCCCATTAATAGCAGTTACTTTGATATGGTCATCAACCTGTAGAGTAACCGCTGCCTGTGACAACGTAGAAACCGAGGCAGCCCCCACCAACAACGTGCCTATCGTTAATTTCTTTAGCAAAAAAGTATTCGATTTCATAAGTTATTCCATTAATAGTAAAAGCGAGTTGGACAAAAGATTCGTATTCTTACGGTTATTCATTTTTTGCTGCTAAGAGTCTTGCTGCTAAAAATCAAGTGGCATCGTATGTTGATCTTGATCAGGCGTGTCGTTATCCACTTGCGTCTCTTGAGCGATATCCGCCAGCTCCGCGGCAAGCGTCTGCTCATCAATAGTACGCAGAGCATCACTTATGACTGCTTTTGAGATATTACTGCGACCAAGGTTAGAAAACATTGGTTGAATATAATTAAGTACTTCCATCATCGCACCGATACGATGCGGTCCATCGGTCAGTAAGTGATCAATAATTCGATCGTCAAACTGCCATCCACGCCGACGCAAAATAGACTGTAATAATGCTTGTCTATCTGCAAAATCATGACCAGTAGGCACTTTAAAGGTCGGTGCTTGTGCCAAACGCGTCATTAAATCTCTTAACTGAAATGGTAAGTCGTCGGCTGGTTTATTAGCGGCAAACAATAACTGGCGTTGCCCTTCTCGACTACGATTAATCAGATGAAATAAAGCTTCTTGCCACTGACTGCTTTGCTCAAGCACTTCCAAATCATCGATAGCAATCAGATCAAAGTTTTCTAACGATGATAGTACGTGGACATCTGTATGAATCAACTCATTAAGGGACAAACAGATAGCCGATTTGTCCATCTCGATAAATGACTCGCAAATAGCAGACAGCAAATGGGACTTACCTGTAGCAGGGCTACCAAACAGATATAGTTGACCGATCAGGCCGACATGTAACTGCCGTACTGCATCGATAATTGACATCCAACCGGGACCGGCAAAGTCGCTGAGACTTGCATCATGCTTAATGTCCAGATTGAGACTTAGCTGTGCTTCTGCCATGAATCATCAACTCGTGTTGCGTAGTGCAATGGAAAAATATAATAGAAAAAGAAAGGTTACTTTGAGCTGTATTCATTACTGTCAATACTAGCCGATATAACTGTAAGTGATGGCCCTATAGCCTTTGCAAAAATTGGTTAGTCGCTTTATCGAAAACAAATTTAGGAAAGCTGGTACCAAAACGGTTGATACTATCAACACTGTGCCTATATATAACATATTTACAAAATGACTGACAAGTCTTTTACCCATTAAGCCTTATCAATCATTGCGTTCCTATCTTGATATTAGATATCAATCTTTATCTAGTGTATTCAATAATAAGATAATTATCTTTTTTCAAACAGTGCCAGTTGTTTACGGCCTTTATAAAAGTCAGTGGTTCGATAGTAGTTGTATAAATGGCGGAACAGGACGTTTAAGACAGCGGATACTGGCAAGGCGATTAGCATACCAACAAAACCTAGTAGACTGGCACCTGCCAATACGGCAAATATGACCCACAATGGCGATAGACCAATCTTATCACCTAACAGCAATGGTTGTAGGATATAACCTTCTGCAGCTTGTCCAATCAAGAACGCACCTACGACCAATGACAAATACGTCCAGTCCAATCCGAACTGAAATAGACAGGCGATAATAGCCGCGATAAAACCAATACCAAATCCTAAATACGGCACAAAACTAGCAATGCCTGCTACCATACCAATGATAAGCCCAAGCTCTAGCCCAATGAGCTGTAACTGTACAGCATAAATAGCGCCTAGCAACACCATCACCAGCAATTGACCTTTGATAAATGCCATCAATGCCAGATCACATTCTTTAGCTATTTCAGTCACTTTTTGACAGTAAGCCCCTGGTATCGCCATCTTCCAGTTATGCAAACGCTGATCCCAATTAAATAGGAAGTAAAAGGTCAAAATAGGCACCAATACAATCAGACCTGCATTATTGATGAAGTTCATACTTGAGGTCAGTATTTGGCTCATCATGGTGCTAGCATCAGCGAACTTGTAATTCGTTTGCATATAATCGACAAGTGTATCGGAAAACTCTTTAGACTCTAATTGGGGCAATTTGATACGAGTATTACTGTTGAACCACTCTCGTACGACTTGGTTATACCAATTAAATATCTTTGGCAAATAATCCCACGCCGCTTGCAGCTGATGCCATAGTGTCGGTACCAACCACCATAATAATAACGCCATCCCCAAAGTAATTGTCGAGTAGACAATAATAATCGCGACCCAGCGCTTGATGTATTTTGATAGGCGCTTGACTAGAGGATTAAACAAATAAGCCAACATAAAAGCAAAAACGAAAGGCACGATGACGGGCATCATTAAATACAAGAGAAACACAGCCACCACTAACGCCACGACAATAAATAAACGCCGAAAAAAGGATCTATTGGTTGATTCATCATGGCAAGTAATCCTATAGTTGGACAGGTTTGAAAAAGTGACAGGTTTGAAAAAGTGACAGTGAGTCAGTCAGTGATAGCGATTTCTAAATGATATAACTATAGCTATCACGATGTGTCACTAGGCGAATTGCTTTTTCTCATTAGTTTTAGCTAGCTAAACTGAGACATATCAAAGTCCCTAAAAAGCCTGATTCTTAATAAATTTATGTTTAGTAATTTTTATTCTATCAATCACATTTGAACTTGTATTAAGGCCATTATTGACAATAAATTTAGCGTTCTATTATCGCAGAGTACAACAAAAAATCAGTCATTTTTTGTTTCTTAACGGCTTATTTGCCACTTAATGCAAATCTTAGTCAAATATTGGCAAGTTGCTTTGCGAGTACGGTCTGTTTTTGGGTATAATGCGCGCACTGTCTTTAAACTTTACTTTTGAACTTTATAACGCTAATTTTTGCGTGCTCAATTACTTTACCTTCTAATCCCAATTATCTATCCCCAACTGTGAGATGACTATGAGTGACAAGCCTTCTTTAAGCTACAAAGATGCCGGTGTTGATATCGATGCAGGCGATGCTTTGGTTCAGCGAATCAAGTCCGTTGCAAAAGCCACTACTCGTCCTGAAGTCGTGGGTGGACTTGGCGGTTTTGGTGCGTTGTGCCGCATACCAACAGGTTATACCTCACCATTATTGGTTTCTGGCACTGATGGCGTCGGCACCAAACTAAAACTGGCGCTACAGCTGAACCGTCATGACACGATTGGTATTGATTTGGTCGCGATGTGCGTCAATGATCTACTGGTTTGCGGCGCAGAGCCACTATTCTTCTTAGACTACTATGCAACTGGTAAGCTGGATGTTGATGTAGCGGCGACTGTCGTGACTGGTATTGGTGATGGTTGTAAACTAGCTAACTGTGCGCTTATCGGTGGTGAAACTGCTGAAATGCCAGGCATGTATCAAGATGACGATTACGATCTAGCTGGATTTTGCGTAGGCGTGGTTGAAGAAGCAGAAGTCGTTACTGGTGAAAATGTTGCAGAGGGCGATGTACTGATTGCCCTTGCCTCAAGTGGCGCGCACTCAAACGGCTACTCATTGGTTCGTAAAGTCATCGAAGTTAGCGGTGTGGATGTTACGAGTAGTGACGAGCAACTAGACGGTCAGCCTATTCAAGACGCTCTAATGGCTCCTACCCGTATCTATGTAAAAGCAATCAAGGCATTACAAGATACGCTTGGTAGCTCAGCTTTACATGCGATGTCACACATCACAGGTGGTGGTCTAACGGACAACCTGCCACGTGTACTACCTGATAACCTAGCAGCGAGCATCGATACCAATAGCTGGCAGTTCTCAGAACTATTCACTTGGCTACAGACCCAAGGTAATATCGCGCAGAGCGAGATGTACCGTACCTTTAACTGCGGCGTTGGTTTTGTCATCGTTATGCCAAAAGACAAAGCAGAAGCTGCTATCCAAACCTTGACTGATGCAGGCGAGACAGCTTGGCAAATAGGTGAAATGATCAAACGCAGCACTGATGGCCAGGCGGATGCAGTGGTGTACCGTTAATGTCAACTGATAACGCAAGCCAGCCTATCAAACCATTGCGTATTGCTGTTCTAGTCTCAGGAAGTGGTAGCAACCTGCAAGTGTTAATCAATGCCATGCAAGCAGGTGCGCTACCGATTGAAATCGTTGGTGTTATTAGTAACCGTGAAGATGCTTATGCATTGACTCGTGCTAAAGATGCCAATATTCCAGTTGCGATATTGTCACACGTTGCTAGTGGTAAACGTATGGGCATCAAGACGTTTGAAACCCACGCCAACGAACAGCTAATAGCATGGCAACCTGACTTAATCGTCTTGGCTGGGTTTATGCGTGTACTAAGTGGCTCATTTATCGATAATGTACCAGCGCCCATGATTAATCTTCACCCTTCTCTACTTCCGGTTTATAAGGGTTTAGATACTCACAAACGAGTCATACAAGCGGGTGAACGTTGTCACGGTTGTAGTATTCATAAAGTCACAGCGGAGCTTGATGCGGGTCAGGTGTTGACTCAAGCTGTATTAGATGTCGATATCAACGACACCGCAGAGAGTTTACAGTCACGGGTGCAGAAGCTTGAGCATCAGCTACTACCTTGGACGATTTTACTACTAGCAAAAAATGTATTATCACTTGAAGCAAATAATACACCATCGCAAACGGAGACTTATTTACCTAAGTTGCCTTTGCAATTGCTTATAGACGGATAAAAATCTCAGCTTATTAAACTGCTTTTAATAATGCTTTATATAGCTCAATAAAAAGCCCAGCTACTCATTACGAGCAACTGGGCTTTTTTATTTGATAACCATTTATTATTTACTATTACTTAAAATCGTAAATAGTTATCTATTTAGCTAATTTGTCTAATCAGTTCATTCTTAGAATACGTGAACCGCTTTAATGTTGACAAACTCTTTGATACCAAAACCGCCATGCTCACGGCCATAGCCTGAGTTTTTCACGCCACCAAATGGCAGTGCAGGATTGGCAAGACCATAACCATTAATATAGACCATACCTGTATCGAATTGCTCACGTGCTAGACGAACAGCTTTCTCTTCGTCTTTTGAGAAAATCGCGCCACCTAAACCATAACGACTGTCATTAGCGATGCGCATTGCATCGTCTTCATCTTTTGCACGAATTAGTGAAGCGACAGGACCAAATAGTTCGTCATCGTATGCAGGCTGACCTTTTTCAACGTTCTCTAGGATAGTTGCTGGATAGAAGCTACCTTTACCTTCAGGTACTTTACCGCCAACAGCGATCGTTGCACCTTTAGCCACACTTTGCTCTACTTGGTCATGTAGCTGCTCACGTAGATCTGCACGTGCTAATGGACCGATATCTGAGCTGTCATCCATGGGGTCACCCGCTTTGGTGCCTTCAAATTTCTCAACGATA
Organism: Psychrobacter sp. ER1; assembly: GCF_048631835.1. NCBI lineage: Bacteria > Pseudomonadati > Pseudomonadota > Gammaproteobacteria > Moraxellales > Moraxellaceae > Psychrobacter > Psychrobacter sp. ER1. Next base: position 2,446,570 of record NZ_CP184640.1, read on the forward strand.
CGCTTACGGAATTCGTCATATACGCTATCGACTACGATAAAGCGTTTGGCGGCTACACAAGTTTCACCGTTATTAATTAAACGTGCTTGAGTACAAGTTTCTACAGCAGTTTCGATATCAGCATCTTCTAATACGATGAATGCATCATTTGAACCTAGCTCTAATACCGCTTTCTTAATCGCCTTAGCTGCTTGTTGTCCAACGATTACACCTGCTTTGTCACTACCTGTTAGTGTCACGCCGCGTACTTTATCATTGCCAATCAATGCTTCTGACTGGTCATGATCAATGATAATCGTACGGAACAAATCACTTGGCAGTTCAGACTCGTGAAGAATTTTTTCAATTAGTAGACCAGAACCTGTGACGTTAGATGCGTGTTTTAGCAGGACGCTATTACCCGCCATTAGATTTGCGATGGTGTAACGGAATACCTGATACGCTGGGAAGTTCCAAGGCTGCATACCGTAGATGATACCGATAGGTTGGTATGTCACTAGCCCTTTCTTCATGCTTTCGATATCGCGTACATCATCAGCTAAAGAAGCGACGCCATTTTCAGCAGTGTAATCACAGATAGCTTTACAGAGATCAATCTCTTGCATGCTTTGGCTATATAACTTACCGCGCTCTTCAGTCATCAGCTTAGCCAGCTCTTCTTTGTACTCCATCAGCTTATCACCGATAGACTTGATGACACGACCGCGTTCTTCGTGGCTCTCTGTACGCCATTCTAAAAATGCATTATGTGAAGCATCGACAATTTTGTTGACTTCGTCATTGCTCATATAATTGTAGTTACTAATTTCTTCGCCCGTGGTTGGGTTAATAGTAGTAATATTTGACATAGTTACTGTCCTTATTATTCGAATTTATATTTGGGATTTATAATCGGGTTTATTGCCACTTGTAGTTATTTTGCTGTGACAGTTTTAATTATTAAATTTACGTCGATAGCACAGTCTATTGGTAGCTCGTTTTCTATCTGCCGTTATCTTAACAAGCTATTTGATTAAGAGTTTTACAATATATTGTGAAGTGTGTTGAAGATGTTAATAGTGTGACTGACTTATTAAGTCTATCTAAATGTAAAATATCAATTATTAATCCCTAGAACATAAAAAAACCAGCCTAACGGCTGGTCTAATAACTATATAGAGTGGGAGATATAGGAAAATATGTTTATTAAAAATTCAGATAATTAGGAATATTCCGCTCTGATAAAAGATAGATTCAACTCACACAAACCAATCAAAACAAATGATTAATAACCGGTATCTCTTGTGGTGGATTTTCTTCTTCAGCAACGACTTGTCGTGCCACATGCATAATTAGCTGACGTAACCAGCGATGGGCTGGGTGATGCTGCAACAAAGGAGACCATGCCATCGTAAGCTCAAACTCAGGAATAAAAAACGGCGGATCTTCCATCATAATACTGTCATTATTTGCCTGCATTCTTGCCACACGTGTTGGCAAGGTCGCTATCAAATCTTTATTTGCTGCAAGCATAGCAGGCATTTGATAATGACGAGTAAAGACACTGATTTGGCGTTTTTGCCCAAGACGCTGCAGGGCCTGATCGATAGACCCTAGTCCACCAGATTTCTCTGGATTAACCCCAAAACCCACACCCATACCGGTTTTAGATACCCAAACGTGCTGTGCTTTAAGGTAGTTTTTCAGATTAAAACGATTGGCATAAGGACTGTCAGAAGATAATAGGCAACTAAAAGTATCACGCCATACTAGAACCTGATGAAAGCTTTGAGGTATCTCGTTAAAACGGTTAATCGCTAAATCAACTCGTCCCTGCTCCATATCTCGATAAGAGACGTCTGATGGAGTCAAAAAGTCCAAAATCACATTAGGCGCTTCAGAACGTAGTGCTTTTACTAGCTTAGGTACTAGGGTCGCTTCGGCATAATCCGATGTCATGATACGGAACACACGAGAGGTACTATAAGGGCGGAATTCAGTACGCGGCTCCAACACTTGAGTCAAGTCAGCAAGTATCTCGCGGATACGCGGCTGTAATTCAAGGGCGCGTTCAGTCGGCGTCATACCCTCAGATGAGCGTACCAATAATGGATCATTAAACAGCTTACGCAAACGGCGCAAGATATTACTCATAGCAGGCTGAGTAATCCCAAGCTGCTCGGCTGCGCGAGTGACGTTTTTTTCTCGTAGCAACACATCTAGATGGACTAATAAATTTAAATCAACCCGCTGCAAATTCATATTTGGTTCTCTTGGCTTTTGAATAAACGCCATATTAAGGCTGGCATTTGTAGTGCTGCTACGATGATTTGTGCGCTATAACAGCATAATTTCATTATTTTTTACTAATTTGGTTCTATTTTTTTCTGATAGAGCTGCATTATAACTCATTAAACCTATCGTAAGACCCTGTTATATAAACATTATATCATACAGAAATACCAAAGATAACTATCATAAATTAGATAAATCTTGGTAAGGTGGTTATAGTGAGTTCTATAAAGGATTTGCAGCATAGAGGACGAACCTTAGGTTCATAAGCTGTTTTTATCCAATTAAATATTGTCGCTAAGTAATATATTAATGGTTTTTATCAGTCATTAAATACGGTTAATTGACCTCATTATTGTAACATCTCTTGCTACCAATTATGACATCACTGCCTATTAAGTATTCAGATACCTTTTAGATATATAGTGAGAATCGATAAATATTTATAAAACAGCAATTATTTTCAACTGTTGAGTTCAGCAAATTTCTTGTAATAGCTTAGCGGTTTGTTTAGGGTAAATAGAGCTTCGATAGATAAAAGATAGACCAAATTTTGAATATTACTTTTTAGTACAAAGATTTTAGTAAAGCGACAGACCCATTATTTCAACAATTAACTTATTTGTTTTTACACCCCACCAAGGAGACTATAGATGTCAACTGCATATAAATCAGCGATCGACTTAGTACGTGAATTAAAGCAAAAGCACGGCAACTGGCAGAACATTAGCGAAGTTGATGCTGCACGTATGATGTCACAAAACCGTTTCAAAACGGGTTTGGATATCGCAAAATATACTGCAAAAATCATGCGTCAAGACATGGAAGATTATGACAATGATACGTCTCAGTACACGCAGTCTTTAGGTGCATGGCATGGTTTTGTTGCACAGCAAACTATGTACGCTAAGAAAAAATATTTCGGTACGACTTCTAAAACTTACATCTACCTTTCAGGTTGGATGGTAGCTGCCCTACGCTCTGAGTTTGGTCCACTACCTGACCAATCTATGCACGAAAAGACATCAGTACCTAAGCTAATCGAAGAAATCTACACCTTCTTGCGTCAAGCAGATGCTAAAGTGTTGAACGACTACTTCCGTGAGCTAAACGCTGCTGAAGAAGCTGGCCAAGACACTTCAGCTATCCTAGAAAAAATCGAAAACTTTGATTCACATGTTGTGCCAATCATCGCTGATATCGATGCAGGTTTCGGTAACGAAGAAGCTACTTACCTATTGACTAAGCAAATGATCGAAGCTGGTGCTTGTGCCATTCAGGTTGAAAACCAAGTATCTGACGCTAAGCAATGTGGTCACCAGGCTGGTAAAGTAACGGTACCGCATGAAGACTTCATCTCTAAGCTAAACGCTATTCGTTATGCATTCCTAGAGCTTGGTGTTGAAGACGGCGTTATCGTTGCTCGTACTGATTCTGAAGGCGCATCACTAACGCAAAAAATCCCAGTATCAAATGAGCCAGGCGACCTTGCTTCTAAATATATCGATTTCATCGAAATGGAAGAAGTAACGCTAGAGAATGCTCAAGAAAATGACAGCCTACTTAAGCACAACGGCAAGCTAGTACGCCCAGTTCGTCTACCTAACGGTCTATATCAGTTCCGTGAAGAGACTAACATTGACCGTGTTGTACTTGACTGTGTAACGGCTCTAGAAAACGGCGCTGACCTACTATGGATCGAAACACCGACTCCAGACGTAGAGCACATCAAAATGATGGTTGACCGTATTAAAGAGCAACAGCCTAAAGCCAAGCTTGTATACAACAACAGCCCATCATTCAACTGGACACTCAACTTCCGTAAGCAAGTTATCGCTCAGTGGGAAGAAGAAGGCAAAGACATCTCTGCATACAATAAAGATGACTTAATGAGTGCTGATTATGACGGTACTGAGCTTGATGCAGCAGCTGACGTAGCCGCTAAAAACTTCCAACGTGATGCGTCACGTGAAGCTGGTGTATTCCATCACTTAATCACGCTACCGACTTACCACACGACTGCTCTTAGCGTTCATGAACTTGCTAAAGGCTACTTCGGTGAAGAAGGCATGCTTGCTTATGCAGCTGGCGTACAGCGTAAAGAAATCCGCGAAGGTATCTCTTGTGTTAAGCACCAAGCAATGGCTGGTTCAGACCTTGGCGATGACCACAAAGAAATCTTCTCAGGCGATAACGCTCTGAAAGCTGGCGGCGGCAAGAACACGATGAACCAGTTCTAATAACTGACAGACTAGCAGTATTTATCAAAAAACCGCCCTACATCATGTAGGGCGGTTTTTTATTGCGGTTTAAATAATCAGAGAATGGTAGACTAATAATTGTTTATCACAACCATCGATCAGAGCCATTAGTCAGAATTATTAGGAGCTAATATGCAAGAGATAGAGCTGAAGTTTTTGGTACCAGAGTCACGACTAAAGGGATTAATGCGTCAAACGCACGTTAAATCCTCACAAGTGACACAACTGGCTGCACACTATTACGATACGCCTGACCAACAGCTTGCACAGGCAGGTATCGGTCTGCGTATTCGCAAAGAAGGCGATACATGGGTACAAACCATTAAAGCTGGTGGTGATGGTATCGCGGCACGCTTGGAGCACAATGCCGTACTCGATAATGAGCAAGTACAAGCGATGCTTAATAATAATGAGCTGATGCCTGATTTAACGATATATCAAGACACTCCAATCGCTGCAGCATTGGCTGACTTTAAACTCAAAAAGCTAGCAAAGACGCTAACACGACTTTATGTGACTGACGTCAAGCGCACTACGCGGTTGCTAACAGAAAGTAATGAGGATGAAACCGATAATTGTATCGAAATGGCTTATGATCAGGGAGAGATTATTCATGGTACTGATGACTCGCTACGCAAAGCTATTCAAGAGATAGAATTTGAATTGGTGTCAGGAGATTTAGATTTTCTATTTACGACTGCCAAAACATGGTGCAAGCGCTATAAGCTGTGTCTATCTACCGTTACCAAAGCTGAAAACGGTAGCTTACTTATTAACGGACAAAATCACAGTCCAGCGGTCAACGCAAATCTAAGTCAATTGCAAATAGACAAAGACAGTAGTGCACCTGCCTTTATACGTGCGGTCGTACATAATTGCTTATTACAGATATTACCAAACAGCAGTGCTATCGTCGCTGGCAGTATAGATGACGATCATATTCTACAGTTGCGGATTGGTATTGATCGCTTGCGTACTGCGTTGAAAGCATTTGCTGACTTCTCTGATGAAATTAACCCTGAATGGCTGCCGATACTAAAGCAAACTGTAACCTTGCTTAGCGGCTACTATAAACTTGCTTGTATCAACGCACAGATCGAACCTGAGCTACAAGCATGTGGCGCGCCTGCCGTCGACTGGACAACAGATATCGAAAATATCAAAATCACGCCCATCAATACGCTGCAAGCCAATGACTTTCAGATAACCTTGCTAGAGCTGATTGCCTTTACTATGAGCGACCCCAGCATTGAACCTCAGACTGATCAGCTTGCCCGCGATAAGCTAACGAAAGTCCTTTCTAAACAATATAAAAAATTTCTTAAGACCAATAAAAAAGCTGACGAAGTAAGTGTTGCTGAGCTTGTGAGCGATGACACAAATGTAAGCACAGATGTTGCTGATAATGACCAACCTGAAAGCGACCTGCTTAGTCAATTAAAAGATTTGCGTTACATCAGTGAATTTTCCGCATCTTTACTAAGTAAGAAAAAACCAAACGTTGGCTAAAACTGCTAATAAAAGCGCAAAAAGCGTTAGAACAACTGAACGATGATAATCAATATCAGCAGTTTTATGAATTGAAATCAACAACAGATGCTAATGCTTTATATGGTGCGGGTTGGTTTACGGCCATACTGACTGATGACCAGAGTCACATTGATGCATGTTTAGCAAAATTTGCGGATAGCTCAACGTTTTGGTAGAAGTAGGAATATTGTTTTTATGACAAATACTGCTTTCATAAAGTAAAACCACTCCATAAAAAAGACAGTTTGTTATATAACAGACTGTCTTTTTTATTGTGTTTAAATAGCTCCTGTTAGCGTCATGGCTAAATGTGCAAAACGACCTAGTTAGCAACGATCGTAACGGGCATACCCTCTTCTACTTGCTCAAATAATTCTACGATATCTTCATTACGCATACGGATACAGCCATGTGATAGCGGAATACTCATTGGTTCAGTATCTGGTGTGCCGTGAATATAGATATAGCGCTCATAAGTATCGCAACCACCTTGGCTATTGCTACCTTTGTTTAACCCTTCTTCAAGACCGCTTAACCAAAGAATACGGCTCAGTATCCAGTCACGCTTGGGATGTAGCTCACCAAGATTGGTATCATATATCTCACCTGTCGGCACACGCCCGACAAATACCGCATTCATAGGCTCGCTACCACCTATTTTTTGTTCAATGACATGCCTACCGAGCGGCGTGCAACCACTATCCTGCTGACTACCAATACCATTCTTTGCAGTGGAGACTACGTATCTAACCTCAGTCTGCTGCTGGTACATCGTTAATGTTTGCTCAGCGATATTAATCACGAGTTGTTTATCAAGCGTCTTATTATTGGTCATAAATGCTTCCGACTATCAGTCATTCATCAGATTACTATCAAGGTTATTAGTAAAATGATTGAAAATTTCTATTATCAAGGGATTGTATCAAGACATTTGGCACCGTAATATAGGGGCACACTTTTTGATGCTAGCAGATTATGACGACTATTTCACCGACACGTGTGTCGATGTATGATTTTTTATATCATGATACCCAGCCTATGCTGTCACTTTTGGCCGATGCAGCACAGCTTTCTCTACCGCAAGCTCGCTTAGGGATGGATGCCAGTCTACAAGCCATCGTAAGTGCGCTTCTCGCCTATCAGCAGCGTCATCAGGGACAAGCAGTAAGCAAAAAGCTGTTTGGTCGTAGTGCTGTCAAAGAGTTACGACAGTATAACTCAATGAACTTTGCAACCATTAGCGCCACACTCTACCATCGTCATGATGCAGCAGATGCTGTATTTAGTGATAACGCCCGTGTCATAAAGGCAAGCGAACATATCGCTGAGAAGATTGACGCAACGATGCAGCAGGCTCAAACTCTACTCACCTCTTTATGCGTGATTGTGCTGCGTGAATTGGCTATCCTGACAGAATATAGTCAGCTAGACAATGATGAGATCAATAAATGGTTTGCGCTACAACCACAGTTTTTATCAGTAGCACGATTTAGCCCAGAGCATACGCATACCTTAGCTGCTGAGATAGAAAGCAATAGTGACCTGCTTACATCAACTACTGAAGCTGCTGAAGCGATAGAGAACAACTCAGAGAATAATGCGGAACGTACGTTACTAAATACTGAGCAGTTATCAAGCACTCCACCTCCTTTTGATCCTTACTGGTATGAGCTGACTGGATTCAAACCTGAAAACTATGAACCTGTGCAAGATATGCAAATGGCAACAGGCAATTATCTAAAAGCCATTGGGCGTTCACCTGACAATCTACAGCAGGGTCGTCACAACGATATGCTAGTATTTATGGAGATGCATGCCGTTGCCTTACCGCACCAGCGTTGGCTGCTTCAATTAGCCAAAATCTCAGATATCTATCTCAGTCGAAATCGACTGCGCGTTAACTCTGAACCAGCCAATCCGCCCAAACCGCCTTTAGTCAGTTTGGGATTAATCGGCGGCAATAATGACAATACACCGACCACCACTAGTGAAAAGCCCATCGAGTATGAAGCTTCTACACCACTATGGAAGAATCCTGTCATTCTTATCATCATACTTGTCGTTGGTGTCCTTGGTGCGCTCGCTACCTTAAAATACCAATCGCAAAAATCTGACGGTGCGATCCTGGCAACTGAAGAAGTATTAGAACAAGATGCTATTGATGAGCGGCAACAGCAAGATGTGGCCATCGTAATGGTAGATGAAGATGAATCTGACGTTGTAGAAACAGAAAAAGCTGAATAAAAAGCTTTACTATTAAGACAGCTATTCTAAAAGTGATGGTTTTAGCAATCATTTATTAGCCATAAAAAAAGAGGCCCTATTAATATAGAGCCTCTTTTTTGTTGTGCGATCTAAATTCTTAATTGGCTATAAGTAGCTCAAAAACTTACTTAGATAAATCACGACCACGGCTAGCTTCGATAGCTAGACGTAAGCCATTTAGACGGATAAAGCCTTCTGCGTCTTTTTGGTCATAAGCGCCCGCATCATCTTCGAAAGTGGCGATTTTTTCATCAAATAATGAATCGTCAGATTTACGACCAACAACGCTCACGCTACCTTTATACAGTTTTACACGTACAGTACCGTTGACGTATTCTTGTGATTTGTCAATCAATGCTTGTAGCATCATACGCTCAGGGCTGAACCAATAGCCATTGTAGATGATTTTTGCGTAGCGTGGCATTAGCTCATCTTTTAAATGTGCAGCTTCACGATCAAGTGTCAACGACTCAATACCGCGATGCGCTTTTAACATAATAGTACCCGCTGGCGTCTCGTAGCAACCACGTGATTTCATACCGACGTAACGGTTTTCAACGATATCTAAACGGCCGATACCATGTTTGCCACCGATTTCGTTCAGCTTAATCATGACTTCATAAGGCTTCAGCGCTTCGCCATCGATAGCAACGATGTCGCCTTTTTCGTATTCTAGTTCTAGATATTGCGCTTCATCAGGTGCTTCTTCTGGGCTGACAGACCAGCGCCACATGTCATCTTCTGCTTCAGTATACGGTTCTTCTAGAACACCGCCTTCATAAGAGATATGCAGTAAATTTGCATCCATTGAGTAAGGAGACTTTTTCTTATTGCCCGCATAATCAATGGCGATGTCATGCTCTTCAGCATATTTCATCAAGCTTTCACGGCTTGATAGATCCCACTCGCGCCAAGGAGCAATAGTTACTACGTCTGGTGACAAAGCGACAGCACCTAGCTCAAAACGAACTTGGTCATTGCCTTTACCAGTCGCACCATGACTGATAGCATCGGCGTTATGCTCTTTAGCAATCTCAACCAAGCGCTTGGCAATCAATGGACGAGCAATAGACGTACCTAGCAAGTACTCACCTTCGTAAATGGCGTTAGCACGGAACATAGGGAATACATAATCACGAGCGAACTCTTCGCGCAAATCTTCGATATGGATATGCTTGATACCCATTGCTTGAGCTTTGGCTCGTGCTGGCTCAACTTCTTCGCCTTGACCGATATCAGCGGTAAAGGTGATTACTTCCGCATCATAAGTTTCTTGTAGCCATTTAGCGATGATTGAGGTATCAAGACCACCTGAATAAGCCAAGACGATTTTATTGATATTTTTGGATCAAGTTGAGCCATGAATAACTCCCATTATGAAATATAGTTTTAGAAAAGGCGACGATCAAATCAAAAGCAAGTCGAACGATAATTACCTGCTCAGTGTACATCATATTTACTATAGGCAAAAGTCTAACTGCCATAAGGCGTGCGCTTTTGACTTAAATTCTAGTCAACCTCATTTTTGCCACTAGGATTTAAACATCGTTTAAAGATAAGATATTAATCTTAGCTCGATGAATTATGTACAGATATCTAGCCTTATATTTAGTCAAGTGGGCAAATCTGTTATGATAGACCCACAGTATCACTCCCTTTTGTTTCCTTTATTTGACGATATAGAGCGCTTTGACACTATGACTGATTCGATTAGAGAATTGACCATCCTTCAGCCAGATGACTGGCACATTCATTTGCGTGACGATCTCGCTTTGAGCACGACCGTACCTCATGCAGCAAGCAGTTTTAACCGTGTCATCTGTATGCCTAACCTGGTGCCTCCAGTCAAAAATGCACAAGAGGCTATTGCCTACCGCGCACGTATCATGGAGCAATTAGCAGCAAGTAACTTAAGTCTTGAGCGCAAGTCAGCTTTCGATCCGCGTATGACTCTATATTTAACGGATAATACCACTGCCCAAGATATCGAGTTGGCAGCGCAGTCAGGTATCGTACAAGCTGTCAAACTCTACCCTGCTGGAGCGACTACCAACTCCGCAGACGGCGTCACCAACATCAATGCCTGCGTCGATGTCTTTGAAGCATTAGAGAAGTACAATTTGCCATTGCTAATTCATGGTGAAGTGACCCAAGACCATATAGATATATTTGATCGTGAAAAGCGTTTCTTAGACGAAGTATTAGCACAAATTATCGTGAAATTCCCTATGTTGAAAATAGTAGTAGAGCACATCACTACCAGCGATGCGGCAGATTTTGTATTGTCACAAGGCAACCATGTTGCTGCCACTATTACGCCGCAGCATTTGATGTTTAACCGCAATCATCTATTGGTTGGTGGTATCAAACCGCACTTTTATTGCCTGCCTATCTTAAAGCGTGAAAGCCATCAAAAAGTGCTATTAGATGTAGCCACTAGTGGTAATCCAAAGTTCTTCTTAGGTACTGACTCTGCGCCACATGCGACAGACAAAAAGAAGCCGCTTGTGGCTGTGCAGGTTGCTATAGTGCAGCCACGGCGCTGCCTTTGTATGCGACCGCCTTTGATAGTGTTGGAAAAATAGACAAGCTTGAAGGTTTTGCCAGTCGTTTTGGCGCTCAGTTCTACGGCTTACCTCTAAATGAAAGTACTATCACGCTTGTTAACACGCCTATGCAAGTACCGACTGACTATCCTTATTTTGATGGCGCATCATTGACGCCCCTAATGGCAGGTGAGACGCTACCTTGGTCGATTAAGGCTTAACGCCCGCAAAGCTTAGCATTCAATAAATGACCTATTATTTTATCCTATGATATTAATGACGCCTTTGTAGTAGATTTCTTTGTACTAAAGGTGCAGTTAGTATCGTAGGATGCTTATTTCTTATTCAATATATTAGTACGACTGATAAAAGTGATTTAACTTTATATGACCAATCAAAACATAGCGACCTTGCCTGACGAAGACTTATCAAACCCTAAATCTGCTAGTCTCGATGCGACTCTAAGCACTTCCGCTGAAGATGCAGCTTTAGCGACAGATGATGAGCAAGCGACTATGGCCTTAAAAGACCGCTTTCGTAAGTTCTTGCCTGTCGTCGTCGACGTGGAAACAGCAGGCTTCAATGCCCAGACCGATGCCCTATTAGAAATTGCCTGTATTCCTGTCTTACTGAATGAGCAAGGTGTATTTTATCCAGGTGAAGCTTTCAACGCTCATATCGAGCCTTTTGAAGGCGCAAACTTAGAGCCAAGTGCGCTTGCCTTTACCGGCATTGACCCTAAAAATCCAATGCGCAAAGCCATTGCAGAAGATGAAAAGACAGCATTGCGCCGCATCTTTAAAGGGTTAAAAGACGTACGCCGTGACGAAGAATGCCGTCAATGTGTCTTAATTGGACACAATGCCCATTTTGACTTGGCTTTTTTAAATGCAGCCGTGCTACGAACCAATAGCAAAAACCACAATCCATTTCATAACTTTTCAGTATTTGATACCGTCACCTTATCAGCATTAGCCTTTGGTCAGACCGTCCTAGCACGCGCTTGTAAAGCAGCAGGGTTAGAGTTTGATGGTAAGAATGCTCACTCAGCTCTGTATGACACTCAAAAGACTGCTGAGCTATTCTGTCATATACTGAATAACTATCCTATGTTGGCCAATGCGCTGCATAATGAAGACGCGAAAGAAGAATCAACTGATAGCGACAGTCGATAAGTCACATATCTTATATTGCCAATCATACATAATAGTGCTATTTGTAATACTTGATGACTTTGACATCTTGATTTGGCAATCAATAGGGATATGATTGATATCATAATAAATAGACGGAACTATTTTAGTGATGACAGACGTAGTTGTTCTATTCGATATGAATAACGGTCTGATGATAAAATATTACTCTTAAACGATGTAGTTATATCCTATAGATGGTTTAAGTTGCTCACACTGTCTTGATAGCAAGCACTATTAAGATTAATAGGAGGGACTTTATTATGGATCCACAGCTCAAGTTATGGGGCACCATTCTTGGTTATATGCTGCTCGCACTGACGATTAGTGCCTGTACTTCTTTATGGATTCGCTATCATTTAAAGCGAAATGACCTACATCCTCGTCGCGCAATTAAAAAAGATATTTAATTTTAAAAAGACGTAGAAAAAGGCTTGACAGGAAGCGCCGACGCTATTAAAATACGCACCACTTCAGCATAAATGGTGAAAGCAGTTGAAGTGTTGTTACTAGTCCCCATCGTCTAGAGGCCTAGGACACCGCCCTTTCACGGCGGTAACGGGGGTTCGAATCCCCTGGGGACGCCACTATTTGGCGTCACTTGTTAGCACTATTGCTTAGCATTAGGTTAGACTAACAAGCGTACCACCAAAAACCCAGTTCATAATTTATTATGAACTGGGTTTTTTATGTCTCTCATTAAGAGCTAATTTATTCTTTTAAATGAAAAAGCCAGCATTCAATAGATGCTGGCTTTTTTACTTGACTATCTTATTAATTATAAATATAGCTTGGATCAATAGGTACTTTATTCATATCTATCGATTACAGCAGTAACCATAGCAACGTAGCCACTATCATCAATCCCAATATCGTCTGGATTAAAAAGAACGCCTGATGCTGCCCTACAACCTTACTTAAAGTGACCCCTAGCGTACTATATTTGACAGGAGGCGTATCAACGTTACCTGTTCTCGTTTGCTCTTCATAGTAGCCTTGCAACACATCTAAGAACTTCTGCCACTCCTTAGAATCCCACTCATACGGCTTAAATGGCATTAATTTTTTAAGCTCAGGCTCTTTAGTCATCCAACGCTCAAGGGTAATTGAACGTAACGACCAACCGGCAAAACGACGTTTGGTAATTTCAGAAAAGTCTAAAATCTTTAATTCTTTATGTCGATCATCTACCAACAAACGATTTTTTAGATTGGTTAGTGCCTGCTCTGAGCCTTCGACACACTGTAAAAGTAGCCATTGCCATAGCAAAGAATACCTGTGATATTATCTATTTGATTGCGTTCAACCGCGGTCTCTGAGATATCATTAAGCGTGCTAGGACTTGAAAGACCAGTAGAGGTAATCCGGCTTATATATACAAGCTGGCAGAGATCTGGCGTTACTGGATTTGTTGAATCGTTGATTGTTGACAATCAGCTTCTCCCTATTATCAGGTAAATGTCGCTAAAACAATCATACTAACTTCAGAAAAAATATAGAGACAACATAACTAAGCGTAATGAATCGGTCTGATATATTATTAATTTTATAAGTTTTTATATTAATTGTATTAAGTTAGTTACATCATAGGTTAGTTTGGTCATTAAAGCAACCTATTACTGGACATAGGCCCGCTCAGACACAAAAAACATATGTAATAACCATATTATATTCCAAAGTAGATTATATATATTCTTGGTATAGGCTTTAGTAATAGTTAATTTTTTAGAATAGTACAGAAAAGTCTAACGAGGATATAGTGGCTACTGAAGCCATAATACTTATCATGGCTATTATTAAGCATAAAAGGAGTAAAACTGATGCTCGTTAGCAGAAGTAGGATTGAGGCTAAGACTGAAGTGCCATAATCGCTGTTAACAGCAGCGCATCATCAGGATAGGTCAGTTTTATATTCTGGCGACTACCAGAGACTAAGCGTATTGGTAAATCTAGTTGTTCAAAAGCACTGGCTTCATCTGTGATGCTTAGCTGATGTTCAAACACATGATTTAGGACTTTTCTTAATTGACCTAAGCGGAATACTTGCGGGGTTTGTGCTTGCCACATGTTGCTACGATCAATAGTAGATTTGGTATAAGAATGTGGACGACTCTCTTCTGCGGAGGTAGCTAGCTGATAGGAAGCTTTTAACGTATCGGCCACTGGTGTCGCTAGAATAGCGCCGTAAGGCTCCAGCATCGCTGCTTCAATCACTTGATCGATATCTACATTCGGTACAGCGGGACGTGCTGCATCGTGAATAAGCACCAAATCTGAATCATTAGCACCTGTCTGACTAATTGCTTCAACGCCCGACTGTACTGACTGCCAACGCTCTGCTCCGCCGACTGCATAGCGTACAGGAAGTGCAAACTTTAGTTGTTGAGCCGTGCTGTCATCGGCTGATATGACCAATAGACACTTATCGATATGATCACTACAAGCAAGTCGTGCCACGCTATGCTGCAATAGCGTCTGACCTTCTAGCATTGTATATTGCTTGGCAATAGACGCACCAAAACGGCTACCGCGACCAGCTGCGACGATCATGGCATGTATATTAGGGGTTGTATTCATAGTAGTGTACTCATGGTTTGAGCCCATGACAGTATATGTAGAGAGGAATAAAGCAGGTGTTAAGTGTGATGAATGGTGTCAGATAACAACATTATAATGCTACGTCATGAAAGTTAAGTCATGCCGTGAAAAATAGTCTATTTGTGAGAGCCAGTGTATTTATAAAGCTAATAGTTGCTGTGCGTGGTTGGTGCGGTAGATACTTGGACAAAAGTCTCATTGGGTTTGATTAAACCTAAATCTAAGCGAGCATGCTCTTCTACGGCCTCAAGTCCCGTTTTTAAATCTTGAACATCGGTGCGTAGTAAGTTGTTTGCTGCAACTTGATTGTCATTCAAACGTTGTTGCTCTTCGATTTGAGCTGTCAACTTATTGTGTTCAAAACGGCCATTTTCACCCAACCAATACTGATATTGCAATCCTAAAAGCACTGCAACGGCTAAAGCAAGTAGTATAAATTGGCTAAAATATTTCATAAGGTGATAACGCCAAACGGTATAAAAGAAGATAGTAAAATTTAAGCTGATTAGGCGATATACAAATGATTATATATCGCCCAAATATTGACTTCGGCTAATGAGTCTAGGCTTTTTAACGTATATTACGCTAAAAGCCAGTCAGACTCCTAGCCACGTAGACCGATAAACTCTTCACGGCCACGATAGCTTGCGCGTACTTGTTGCTCGATACGTAGCAATTGGTTGTACTTCGCTACGCGGTCTGAACGGCATAGCGAGCCAGTTTTGATCTGACCAGCCGCTGTACCAACTGCCAAGTCTGCAATGGTGCTGTCTTCCGTTTCGCCTGAACGATGTGAAATGATGGTTGCATAGCCATTTTTCTTAGCCATATAAATCGCATCTAGCGTTTCTGACAAGGTGCCAATTTGGTTAAATTTAATCAAGATTGCATTGGCAATATGCTTATCAATACCTTCTTGCAAGATCGCAGGATTGGTTACAAATAAATCATCACCAACCAATTGGACTTTATCGCCAATCTGCTCGGTCAGATATTTCCAGCCATCCCAATCCGACTCATCAAGACCATCTTCGATAGAGATAATAGGATACTGACGTGCCAGCCCAACTAGGTAGTCTGAGAACCCTTGGCTATCAAAGGCTTTATTACCTTCGCCTGCCAAAACGTATTGACCGTTTTTGTAAAACTCACTAGCCGCACAATCTAGCGCAAGATGGATATCTTCACCAGCTTTGTAGCCAACTTGCTCAATCGCCTGCATGATAACCGTGATAGCTTCTTCGTTGCTACGTAGGTTAGGTGCAAAACCACCTTCATCACCAACGGCAGTATTTAAGCCTTGTGATTTTAATACTGACTTTAAGCTATGGAAAATTTCTGTACCAGCACGTAGCGCTTCTGAGAAGCTTGTGAAGCCTACAGGCTCAATCATAAACTCTTGGATATCAACCGTGTTATCCGCGTGCTCGCCACCGTTCAAGATGTTCATCATCGGTACAGGCATGGTCAACGACGTTTGATTACGTAGATTGGCGATGTATTGATGTAATGGCAGATTCTGTGATTTGGCTGCCGCTTTGGCCGTAGCAAGTGACACAGCTAGCATGGCATTGGCGCCCAAGCTTTCTTTGTTTTCTGTACCATCTAGCGCAATCATGGCATCATCAATGGCCTGTTGCTCAGTCACATCTTTGTCAATCAAGGCACTGCGGATTTGACTGTTGACATTAGAAACGGCTTTTTGACGCCTTTACCCATAAAGCGGGTCTTGTCGCCATCACGTAGCTCAAGCGCTTCACGTGAGCCTGTTGATGCGCCACTTGGAGCAGCAGCACGGCCGACAGTACCGTCAGCTAAGATAACATCAGCTTCGATAGTTGGGTTGCCGCGCGAGTCTAAAATTTCACGAGCGCGAATGTCTTTAATTGCGGTGACGTTGTTGGTTTCTTCAGCGTACATAATGTCTGTTAATTCCTTTGGTCATGCCAAGTTTGTGAGATAAATAACGGCAGCTAGCATACAAAAAAGATAAAGCAAAATATCATATAGCGCATAGTCCTAAAAACCCTTCATACCTTTCTATCTTGTGGCTATCGTTGCCTAACGATTAGAGGTGTATGGAGCAGATTAATAGTCGGCTATAGTGCTTGGCATCATAGCATATATTTTACCAAACTTCCCTTATCTTACACCGACTTGCCGTCATAAAAACAATTCTAGATATACAGATATGCGATGGCTATCTGTTTTATATTTATAAAATACCTAAGCAAATATGATAGCTACTATTTCGCTATGCGTTCTTTATCCGTATGAGAGGTTGATACCGTATTATCTAGCTCAACCTCTGTCTTAAACCGTGTCAATCGTAGTGCATTCATGAGTACTGAGATGGAGCTAAGCGCCATAGCAGCGGCGGCAATCATCGGATTCAAAAACCCAAATGCGGCAAGCGGAATACCAAGACAGTTATAAATAAAGGCAAAAAATAGATTTTGTTTAATATTGCGTAGCGTCGCTTGAGCGATTTTTTGTGCCGCATCGATATGCATGAGCGACTCACCCATTAGACGTGCAGAAGCACTATGCTGAGCAACATCAGTCCCCTCAAACATCGCAAAGCTAGCATCAGCAGTAGCCATCGCTGGCGCATCATTGACACCGTCTCCTGCCATCGCTACCTTATGACCAGCAGTTTGCAATAGTGCAATTTGACTGGCCTTGTCACGCGGGCTCATCTTGCCATAAGCCTTATCAATACCCAACTGCCCTGCTACATGATCGACGACGGACTGCTTATCACCACTCATCAAAATGACATTGATACCCGCATCTTGTAGTGCAGCGATTGCTTGCGGCGTATCTACCTTTAAATCATCAGCTAAGGCAAACGCGCCTAATGGCTCATCATTAATACTAATCGCAACAGTACTGGCAATTTGCCATACTTTTGGCATGAATCTTGGCAACGTCAAGTTCGCAAACTCTGCCGTACCCACTTTTATTAATCCAAGCCCTTCGATATTTGCTTGTATACCAGCGCCTTTTATCACACTGATGTTAGTCACATTAAATGGAGGTAGTTGGCGGTCTTTAGCCGTATTGACGAGAGCCGTTGCTAATGGATGACTGGCATGCGCTTCGACACTGGCGGCAATCTGCAATACATCATCCACAGCAAGCGACTTATCCACCATGACATGATCGACGATAGTAGGTTTACCAATAGTCAATGTGCCCGTTTTATCGAGCACTACCGTATCGATATTGCCTGCTGCCTCAAGACTTTGTGCATCCTTGAACCAAACACCATGACGCGCGGCAACACCCATACCAGCCATGATCGCCGCTGGCGTGGCCAAACCAAGCGCACAAGGACAAGCAATAACCAATACCGATACTGCGTGCATTAAAGCAGTATCAACCATACCTGTTAGCCACCATGTGACTCCAAAAGTAACCAATGCAATCGTAACTACCACAGGGACAAAAATAGCCGTTACTCGATCAGCGAGACGCGCTAGATTGGCTTTTGATCCTTGTGCGTCACTTAACGCTTGTACCATATCGCCGAGTTTCGTGTCGCTGCCTTTCGCACTGACACGGTATAGTAGACTGCCATTCTCTACCAAAGCGCCTGCCAGCAACCCATCGCCTTGCTCTTTTTGAGGGCTACCGACTCACCAGTTAAATGACTCTCCACGCACCAACCGCTGCCTTCTATGACGGTACCATCTGTAGCGACGCGGCTGCCTTGCTTCGCACGTAGGACGTCACCTACTTGTACATCAGATAACGCAATATTATGAAATTCACCATTTGGCTGCTGCTGCTCTACTTCATCAGGTGTCAATGACAATAGTAAATCAATACTGTTTAGGCTGTGCTTCTTGGTACGTTCCTCAAGATATTTACCTGTACGTACAAAGGCAATGACCATCACCCCTGCTTCAAAATATACGGCTGGGCTATTACTCGCACCGTGTTCGCCCAAATGCCCACTTTGCAATAGACTGTTTAAAGTACCATCGCCATGCGTGAGCCAAAGATAAGTCGAATACGCCCATATCGTCACTGTACCAATGACTACCAACACATCCATATTGGCAAGGCCGCCCTTTATAGATGCCCATGCGCTCTTATAAAACGGTAGCGCCAAGCCAAACTGTACTATGGTCGCTAAAATAAATTGAACCCAGACCGGTGGCATCCACGCCATACCAAAACCCGCCAACATACCTGCCATACCCACCAAAAATGGCACCAAACAAATCCATAATCCGATTAAACGCCATGGGTATTGAGTGGCAGTATCTTCGTCAGTCTGAGCAAATAAGCTATCGGCTGCCTGCACATTAGCCACAAAGCCTGTTTTATTCACCCACTCTGTCACCTGTTCGGGTGTCGTCTGGGTTGGATCATAATCAACATTGGCGGTCTCGCCAGCAAAACTCACACTTACCTCGTACACCGAAGGCTTTTTGTTAAGCACCTTCTCGATTCTTGAGGCGCAGGCCTGACAAGTCATGCCATCAATCGCTAATTGCAGATGCGCACGTTGCGGTGTCAGTGGCGTGTTGGACTCAACATCAGTTTCGACATCATAAGACTCATCTTTGGTAGTACGGCTGGTATCGTTCATAAATAAAACTCGTCATGGTGCCTATAAATTTGTAGGAACCACGATAAAATATCAGTGGGTGGGCAAAAAATTCAAATAAAGCAATTAGGTTATATTGTATTCAGTATGAGTATTTTAGACAAAGTATCAATGTATCAATGCTAAATACTCGTAATCGTTAATCATTAAAAAACCAGCTATCATGCTTGTAATAACATGTTAGCTGGTTTTTTACATAGAAGATGAGATTTATGAGTTAGCAACTGTCGCCTCAAATCCCGCATCGTCAATAACTGAAGCAATAGCCTCTGCACTGGTTTTGCTATCATCAAAGGTTACCGTCGCTAAGTTGTCAGCGAGGTCAACGGTAATAGTCTCTAATCCATCAATATCGGCTGTTGCTGTATGTACGCTTGCTACGCATCCGCCACAAGTCATACCGTCAATTTTAATAATACGTGTTTGATCTGCCATATTGGGCTCCTTATTTTTATTAGTAACAGGCAGCTCTAATAGTAATTCTGTTAATGCTTACTTTGATATTTTTAAGTTATCAAAGTAAGAGCAACTATCAAAGCTACGTTAAATAAGCATAAGCCCTATTATCCTCGACAACAAGACCGTTTAGTTGTTGCTTTATTAACGAGATGCTATTAACGAGGCAGCAACTTATTAATAAAAACGTAAAAGAGCGCGTCGACAAATTGATAGCAATAGCTATTTGTAGCGTCTAGTCGTCATGATGCGGGTTCTGCGGTGAATCAATCGGAAATGGCTGAGTCACATAATCCACCATACTAATCGCCGCCGTTAAAGCATGGATACTAGTATCCGTATCATCATAGCTTACCGTTGCGACATTATGCTTAGGATCCAAATTAATAGCCGTCACGCCTGAGATATTCTTAAGCACAGTCATTACACTATCTAAGCCCTCTGCATCATCGATATTTTCGATGCTTACTTGCGCCATCTGAATTGCCATTGTATAGCCCTCTTATCACGTACTGTATTAATGAGTATCCAATACTTCAAAACCTTTGACCAAATCATCAATCTGCTTGAGCTGACGCAAGAATGGCTCTAATTGACTCATACGCAGCGCACACGGACCATCACATTTTGCGGTTTCTGGGCTAGGGTGCGCCTCTAAAAACAGCCCTGCTAAGCCTGTTGCCATACCAGCGCGTGCAAGGGTTGTAATCTGCTCACGACGTCCACCAGCACTGTCACTACGCGCGCCTGGCTGCTGTAAGCTGTGCGTCACATCAAAGAATACCGGTATATCCATCTGCTTCATGGTATCAAAACCAAGCATATCGACGACCAGATTATTATAACCAAAGGCACTGCCACGCTCACAAAGTATCAATTTATCATTACCGCCCTCTAAGCACTTATTGACGATATGACGCATCTCGTGAGGGGCCAAAAACTGCGCCTTTTTAACATTAATAATGGCATCTGTTTTTGCCATCGCATGCACTAGATCCGTCTGACGCGACAAAAATGCAGGTAGCTGAATAATATCAGCCACTTCAGCGACTGGTGCTGCTTGATGTGGTTCATGCACATCAGTGATAATCGGTACTTGGAACTTTTCTTTGATCTGACCTAGCCAATCGATACCCTGCTCTAAACCGGGCCCACGATACGAATGCAAACTTGAGCGATTGGCTTTATCAAAGCTCGCTTTAAAAACATAGCCGATACCCAAGCGCTGGCAAATATCAACATACTGCTCAGCAATCTCAAATGCCAATTCTTTGGACTCTAAAACATTCATACCACCAAACAATACAAAAGGCTGGTCGTTACCAATGTTAATCGTATCATTGTTAGGAGTGTTGAGCGTGATATGTGATTGTGCAGTCAATAAATTTTCCATGAAGCCATTACCTCTTATTTTGTTATTAATATGTCTGTCCCATATTGTAACCGATAGGCTGATTAAAAAAGTATGCAAGCGTAATTAGAGATTATTAATGAGGATATTGACTTGTTAATAACAACAAACGGCCTGAGTTAAGCAAAAAAAGACCAATCCGAAGATCAGTCTTTTTATAATAAACGCTTGCACTTTGCATTACATTTTGAGAGCTATTTTGCTTCGCTGTGGTTCTTAGCGGCTTTTACAAAGCTATTAAATAGTGGATGACCACCACGTGGTGAGCTAGTGAACTCTGGATGGAACTGTACAGCAACAAACCATGGGTGCTCAGAAATCTCAACCGACTCTACCAAATGTTGCTTGGCAGAATAACCAGAGATGGTCATACCTGCTTGCTCTAACGGCTCGATATAACGATTATTCATCTCATAGCGATGGCGATGACGCTCAGTGATATTGCTCGCACCGTAAATTTGGCTTAGCTTACTGCCAGAAACCAGCTCTGCTTGCTGTGCGCCTAGACGCATCGTGCCACCAAGGTCTGAATCATCACTACGAATCTGTAGCTCGCCGCGCTCATCTAACCACTCAGTGATCAGACCAATGATAGGCTCAGCTGTCTTACGATCAAACTCAGAAGAGTTGGCGTTAATATTAAGTACGTTACGTGCATACTCAATCACAGCCAACTGCATACCAAGGCAAATGCCTAAATATGGAACGTTGTTTTCACGAGCATAAGTGATGGCTTTTATCTTACCCATCGTACCGCGCTCACCGAAACCACCTGGCACTAATACCGCATTGGCATTGTTTAACTGTGCCAATAAGCTATCATCACTCTCTAGACGCTCCGCATCGATATAATCAATCTTGACGTCTACCTTGTGAGTGATACCAGCATGTAGTAATGCTTCATTGATTGACTTATAAGCATCTGGAAGCTCGACATATTTGCCAACCATCGCAACAGTCACTATTCCTTCTGGATTCAACTGAGCTTCAACCACTTTGTCCCAATCGCTCAAATCAGCTTCAGGCACATCAAGACCGAAACGCTCACAAATTAGATCATCAAGATCTTGCTCGTGTAATGTGCGCGGTATCTGATAGATACTTTGTGCATCTTCACACATGATGACCGCACGCTCTTCAACGTTGGTAAATAGCGCAATTTTGCGACGGTTGTCTTGTGAGATATGATGGTCAGAGCGGCAGATTAAGATATCAGGCTGTAGACCAATAGAGCGCAGCTCTTTTACGGAATGCTGCGTTGGCTTAGTTTTGGTCTCACCCGCACTAGCAATATACGGTACTAAAGTAAGATGCATTAGCATGGCTCTATTACGGCCAAGCTCTACTTGCATCTGACGTACGGCTTCCATAAACGGAAGTGATTCGATATCACCAACCGTACCGCCAATTTCGATAATAGCGATATCATACCCTTCGCCACTGGCAAGGATTTTGTTTTTGATTTCATCAGTAATATGTGGAATAACCTGTACAGTACCGCCTAGATATTCACCACGGCGTTCTTTATTTAAAACATTTTGATAAATACGGCCACTGGTGAAGTTATTACTTTTACTCATTTTTGAGTGACGCAAGAAGCGCTCATAATAACCCAAATCTAAATCGGTCTCTGCGCCATCTTCAGTGACGAATACTTCACCATGCTGAAACGGGCTCATTGTACCTGGATCAACGTTAATATACGGATCCATTTTGGTCATCGTGACAGTCACGCCACGTGCTTCTAAGACCGCTGCAAGAGAAGCTGCGGTGATACCTTTTCCTAGTGAGGACACTACCCCACCGGTCACGAATATAAACTTGGTCATAGTACTCTGTCGGTAATTGGTAAAGAAGGATTTTACTAAAAATACGCCATAAAATATAGGGCAAAAATGCAAACTGTCTGAAACTCTTATAGTTTCGTGCTGGTAGCAAACATTTTTCTATTATTAAAACGCTACGCAACAAAAAACTCACCCCGAAGGATGAGTTTTTTTAATTTAAACTTAATAAAGAGTAAGATTAGAATTTATATTCTAGACCACCGCCGATAGCGAGTAGATCGTAGTCATCACCACGAAGGTCAGCTGAGTTTTGACCAACATAAGCATGAGCAATCATATTAGGCTTATAAGCATATTCACCACCAACTACGATTTGATCAGAATCAGCGTCATCATAGCCAAGCAAGTTGTCAGTGTTATTGTATTGAATATAAACAGCAGCTGGCTTAGCGAAGTTATTTAGGCCCATCTTAGCACTAACAACTAGACCTTTTTCTTTATCATCGCCTCTGTTAGCTGCATCACTATCAAAATCAGCTACTTGATATAGAGCGCCAAGTACTACAGGAGCTGCCATGTACTTGCCTAGATCAACAGTAGCCGTACCACGGATTAAGTCACCAGAAAGGTTAACATCTTTATCATAAGCAACACCAAATGTAACACCAGTACCAGCATCATACATTGCTGCAGCAGCAAAGCCATTGTCACGATCACCGCTATCAGAGACAAAAGACTCATCAGCTTTATACATAAGTGCAACATCTAACGGTAGGTTGTTATATTTAGGCGCTTTCCAGATAACTGAATTATTACGGCGACCGCTATCAACCATGTTATAGCCGTTTTCGTTTTCTTCAAGCTGATTTGAGCCTAGGTTATCCCAAAAACCACTACCAGCAGTCACAACGTTATTTACGTAATCAACAACTGATGTATTACGACCAACGCGGAGTTCACCATAGTTATCATTATTCAAGCCTAAGAAAGTATCACGGCTTTTGAATGCAATATTGTTATCATCACCATCATTACCATCAATATTGATACCCACTTCGTACTGATAGATTACATCAGTATTAGCAGTAATTGCTTCAGAACCCTTGAAACCAAGACGTGAAGAATATGAGTTGACTTGGACGGCGTCCATATCGTCATCAGTACGAGACTCATCATCTAAATTAACGTAGTCCATACCGACAAATGCTTTACCATAAACGGTTGGTGCTGCATTGGCTGCTGATACAGATAGGGCTGCGATTGCTGTAGCTAAAAGTAGTTTTTTCATGGGGTATCTCCACTTTACAATTGTAGTAATGAGCAAGCTGTTATTAGCTGGCGCCCATAATGGTATCGTCACAAATCCTCAAAGATATAATGTGTAACTGGCTACCGAGATTAGTCAGAAACAAGTGTGGCGAAGTTCTATTACAGTAAGATGAAAAAAACCATGATTTACATAACTGGGATTAAAAAAGTAACTGCCATGTAATCTTTAGTTTTTATCCTTCCATTGCGTAACATCCGTTACCAAACTCATACTTCGAATACAAGCATAACAACTTTGACATAATTTGCAACATATTTTTTTGCCTTTTCGATACAACTATTATCAAATAACAGACCCTTCATTTTATTTGAACGATTGTTAAAAAACTTCCGCTTACTCAATTAGATACGGATAATATTGGTTAATATGATTACTAATATTCTTAAATTTTTATAATAAACATCGAATAATAGTCCAAAATAAAGCGCTATTTACTAAAAATAAATAGCGCTAATTAAGAAGTTAATAATCTATTTGAGCAAATTTATCAGTTACAAACGAGCAAGACTGACTGGCATACTTGCTCATCAAGTATGCTCAAATACCTGTCATATTTAGTCTATTGTTCTAAGCGTTTGCTTTAAGATCCAAACGTGCTTGATGCAACAATGGCTCAGTATAACCACTAGGCTGTGCGCGGCCTTTGAATACTAAATCACAGGCGGCTTTGAATGCATAAGAGCTATCGAAGTTATCTGCCATTGATTGATAGTCATCATCGCCTGCATTTTGCTCATCGACGACCTTGGCCATGCGTTTCATCGTATCCATCACTTGCTGCTCACTAACCACGCCATGATGCAACCAGTTAGCAATATGTTGGCTTGAGATACGCAAAGTAGCACGATCTTCCATGAGACCGACATCGTTGATATCAGGTACCTTGGAGCAACCAACGCCTTGATTTACCCAGCGTACGACATAACCCAAGATACCTTGAGCATTGTTTTCAAGCTCTTGCTGCTTCTCTTCATCAGTCCAGTCGGTATTTTTCGCTAATGGAATGGTCAAGATGTCATCCAAGCTAGCACGCTCGCGTGATTTTAGCGTGTCCTGTACATCAGCCACGCTCACTTGATGATAGTGTATGCTATGCAAGGTAGCGCCCGTTGGTGATGGTACCCACGCAGTGCTGGCACCAGACTTAGGATGAGCGGCTTTAGTATCCATCATCTCTTTCATTTCATCAGGCTTAGCCCACATACCTTTACCAATTTGCGCACGACCTTGTAGGCCTGTCTCTAGACCGATATCGACGTTCCACTGCTCGTAAGCAGGCTGCCATGCTTGCGACTTCATCTCGCCTTTTGGTACAAATGGACCTGCATTCATGCTGGTATGCATCTCGTCACCAGTACGGTCTAAGAAACCTGTGTTAATAAAGATAACCCGTTCTTTGGCTTGGCGGATTGCTTCTTTTAAGTTGACCGTCATACGGCGCTCTTCGTCCATGATGCCGATTTTAAGCGTATTGCGTTCTAGACCTAACAGATCCTCTGATGCATTAAATAAGTCATTGGCCATTTTAACTTCTTCAGGGCCATGCATTTTTGGCTTCACGATATACATTGAGCCTTGACGCGAGTTTGATAGCTCGTTTTTGCCTTTAATATCATTAAGTGATAATAGGGGCGTGATTAGGCCATCCATTAAGCCTTCAAATATTTGCTCTTGACCATCACCTAGATCGACTAAGATGGCAGGGTTCTGCATTAAGTGACCGACGTTATGGATTAATAATAGTGAACGACCCGGCAAGATCAGCTTGCCACCGTCTGGTGTGTTATATTCACGATCTGGGTTTTGCTTACGTGTACGGGTTTTACCACCTTTTTCAAAGGTTTCTTGTAGGTCGCTATTCATCAAGCCAAGCCAATTACGATAGACTTCGACCTTCTCTGCTGCATCTACCGCAGCGACTGAATCTTCACAATCCTGAATGGCTGTCATGGCTGACTCAAGGAGTACGTCCTTGATGTTTGCTGGATCGTCTTTACCCACTGGATGGTCGCTATCGATTTGAATCTCAGCATGCAAGCCGTTGTTCTTTAACAGTACACCTGTAGGAGCTTCAGCGTCACCGACAAAACCGACAAACTTAGCCGTATCTTTTAGCTCAGTACTGCTATCACCTTGTACGACCTCGAGCTTGCCATCGACTACTTTAAAACCAGTCACATCATTGTAAGAACCTGATGCTAATGTAAAGTGCTCATCTAAGAACGCTTTAGCGTAAGCGACAACAGCAGCACCGCGAATAGGATTATAGCTACCACCCGCTTCTTGACCATTTTCACTACTGATAACATCGGTGCCATACAAAGCATCGTATAAGCTACCCCAACGTGCGTTGGTCGCATTAAGCGCATAACGAGCGTTACGAACTGGTACGACTAGCTGCGGCCCTGCGATGTGCGCGATTTCGTCATCGACGTTTTTGGTATCAACCGTAAACGCTTCGCCTTCAGGTAGCAAATAACCAATCTCTTGCAGGAATGTCTTGTAAGCTGGATAGTCTATTTCGCCATCTTTTGCAGGATTATCTAAGTGCCATTGGTCAATCTGTGCTTGAATCTTGTCACGAGTCGCAAGCAACGCTTTATTGCGCGGGGTAAACTCTTTAATAACCTTTTCGAAACCTGACCAATAATCGTCTGAATCCACACCGACTTTCGGTAATACTTCGTTTTCAACAAAGTCATATAACTGCTGATCGATGGCAAGACTGCCTTTTTGAATACGATTGGTGTTAGAAGACTGGCTCATATTGTTATCCTTATCTGTTCGTGAGGGGTACTAATACTGAGTTGTGACAGTAACTGTTTAAGAGTTTTTAATCTTGTGAGGTTTAAACGTTCATATTTCATTCGTTGTGGAATCTTTAATTCTCTAATTTTTCTACGAAGATATATCTACAATTTTTATGTTCTAATGAAAAGCAATCTATTGATATCAGGTTTATTCTTTACTAAGAGCGAATCATAAAAGTAAGACGAAATGCTTAAACAGCAAAATCTCATCCTACTATCAAATAATAAAATTAACAAGGAAACACCATTCACTAAGTAAATACTTAGGCTGTTTAATAATGATAATGTATAAGTGGCCTACTCTAGGAGCTATAATCATCATCTAGGAATTAGATGCAGAAAAATTAATATAAACAGTAAGTAATCATTGATACCTTTAATTATGCTTAACCGTTATCTATTAATAAACACCTATTGATGACTGTCAGATATTTATCATCGTATCTAGGTCAGACTAACGATATAATTACTGGTATCACCATTCATAAATAAAGCTTTCTTAGACTATGACTATCAATCAACAAGACCTCACGACATTACAATCAACAGCAAATACTATAAATAACGATAGTATCGAGAAAAATCTGTCGAAGAAAACATCTCTCAAACTGTAAATAATAGTGCTGAAGCAGATCTAATCGAAAAAGAGCTGCCTGAAGAAGATAGCATCGATATTACGCATCTGCGCACTCCTATAAAGGTAGACTTATCTCCTGTTTATAATTTCTTAGGTGCTCGAACCACGCAATCTTGGGTAAATGCTGCGATTGAAAACCTACCTATGATCATTCAAGACCATGCTAACTGCGAAAAAAGGCAGCTGGTACTGCGATGAATTTGATATTTCGTTATGAGTTCTCGTATGACTTGCAGCGTAAACTTGCACAGCTGATACGTGAAGAGATGCTGCACTACGAGCAAGTACTGGGTATCATGAATGAGCGCGGTCAGGAATGGAAATATCTAAGTGCTGGACGCTACGCCAAAGGTATGTTGAAGCATAAACGCACTTACGAGCCAGCAGCGATGGTTGATGTATTGATAATTGGGGCATTTATTGAGGCACGCTCTTGTGAGCGTTTTGCCGCGCTGGCCGAAGTCATCGACGATGAGCGTTTAGCGAAGTATTATCGTTATCTACTCAAGTCAGAGAGCCGTCATTTCGAAGATTATCTTGCACTCGCTCAATCATTATCAGATGAGAATATCGATGAGCGAGTTGCTTTCTTTAAGGAAGTAGAGGCTGAATTAATAAGTAGCCCAGATGCTGAGCTACGTTTTCATAGTGGTACACCTGCTTAAAACCCACGCCTTACCTAAATATGTCTACCTATATAATGTCGAAAGTAAAAATATAGTAAGCAAAAAAGGCACTGTGTTTGATACGAGTTATATACTCTTACCAAACACAGTGCCTTTCTGTTTATGTACAAATGCGTATTTATGTACAAATACTAATAGCTATTGATGTAGTGAGTTTTTACTTTTTATCTTCCATCAATGGACTGTCATACTGTTTATTACTTTTAGCGACATTATGCGGATCATGATTTTCCGTAGCCTTTTCTGCTGCGGCTGGATTTGCTTTTTGTAATGCATCATCAGGGACAATACCATTATTGTCATCTGCATCTTTTAAGTTATGATCACTATTGACGCTTTCATTATTTGAGTTATTCATTGGTACTCCCTACTATAATAATTACTCGTGTAATCCAAGAAACGCTATATATCTTTCGAGATTTAAACCTATCTAATCTTTTTCATCAGGATTTAAAATACGGGTTTGTGCATTATCAATATTGGCATAACGATTTAAATCATTAATACCCTCACTCTTTGGTGCTGCACTACCGACAGTATCTTCATTGATATTGTCATCAAATGCGGTACTACCTTCTTGATCACGACGATCTGGTTGGCGCGCTGGATTGTCATTATCATTTACGTGTTCTGAGTCGACAACAGACTCATCAAAAGTATCAGTTCCTTTGTTCTCGGTAGTATTTCTTTCAATTGCACTATGATCATCAGATCCTAGTACCTTTGTCTTGTCTATTGCTGAGTCTTTAGCTTGCATTATCATATCCTCTTTTTATATTTATAATTTTGTCGATTTGGTTAGCCCGCTGTTAGCTATACTCCTTTACTCATTACCTTTTTGGCTCAAGTCGTAGGCACTTAGTTCTGCTGCATTCTTGCCACCAGCTGGAAGATTCTCTTCTTTACGTGGATCAGCATAAACTTCGTCGGTCTCTTGTGAGTCTTGCTCAGGGCCATCGATTTCAGGCTTGTGCTTGCGCCCTGCATAACTATCTTTAGGGTTTTCTAGTTCACTAGCAGCAGGGTCATCCACGATTACTTTTTCTTCTGTGTCTGTTGCTTCTGGTTCTTGCATAGTCATGGCGCGTCCCTCGCTTTATTATTAATTATTAGATCGATGTTTGATGTCGTAGATTACTTATCAGTACGTAGATCATCATCAATAAAAGGTGTTTTCTCTTCTTCACTTAATGATTCAGGAGCGTCGACTTTTTTATTCTCTGCTAAGTTCTTCTCAACTTCCTGACCATTTACCCGTTCTGCAGCTTGCTTGATATCTGAATTGTCATCGTTAGTAGTACTCATGGTTTATTTCCTATTATTATGATTTGATTAGACGGCTTTAGACAGTCCAATAGATATATGTTTCGAGATTATACCAACGCTTAAATGAGCAACCAATACTTCTCAAGTAGCGTCGGAATTGATATTAATTATAGGTATGACCTTGGGTAATGCACCAGTGTACTGCCGTATCAATATGTGAATAATTGTGAGGTTGCAAGTCAGTTTGTAACTTTTGCAATTGGTGAGCAAAAAAACCAAGCACCAGTATTTACCAGTGCTTGGTTAGATAGACAATCGAATAGCTGATTATCGCCTAAAGGTATCTTTGCAAATTAGCTAGACTCTTCGACACGATTGATCGTTTTTAATAAATGCTCTTGTGCGACATGTGGCTCCTCACCTGCTGCTGGCTGTGACTGCTGCCAAACGCCAGTGCCATCAAGTGTCCACGCTTGCGTATTATCCTGTAAGTAGTTAATTAAGCCATCTTGATAAATCTGCTTAAACAGTTTCTTGTTCTCAATCGGGAACGCCACTTCTACGCGATGGAATAGGTTACGATCCATCCAGTCTGCACTACCGCAGTATAGACGCTCATCGCCATTATTATAGAAATAATAAACGCGCGTATGCTCCAAAACCGACCGATAACAGAACGTACTGTAATATTTTCAGAGAGTCCTTTTACTTGCGGACGTAAACAACACATAGACCGTAAAATCAGCTCAATCTTAACGCCTGCCTGCGAGGCATCATATAATTTATCAATGAGGCGGCGCTCAGTGAGCGCATTGGCTTTTATAATGATATGAGAACGTTTACCCGCTTTGGCATGAGCGATTTCATCATCGATAAAGCTCATCAATTTCTCATGCAAAGTAAACGGTGCATGTAATAGTTTTTTGAGGTTGGCAGGCTTACCCATGCCGGTTAACTCTTGGAATATTTTATGAACGTCCTCTGAGATATCAGGATCGGCGCTAAACAGACCATAGTCCGTATAGACTTTGGCATTGGCCGCGTGATAGTTACCAGTGCCTAAATGAACATAACGACGGATTCGATCGTCCTCGCGGCGTACGATTAACATAAGCTTGGCATGGGTCTTGTAACCGACGATACCGTAGACCACGACCGCGCCTGCTTCTTGTAGATAGTTGGCAACTGCGATATTAGATGCTTCATCAAAACGCGCACGCAGCTCGATAACAGCCGTGACTTCTTTGCCATTACGAGCAGCGGCTGCAAGTGCTTTGACAATTTCTGAATTGGTACCTGAGCGATATAGCGTTTGTTTAATCGCCAATACTTTAGGATCGCTTGCTGCTTGCCAAAGTAAATTAATAATCGGAGAAAAGGCATGAAAAGGATGATGAACTAACACATCGCTTTTACGCATGGCAGCAAACATACTGGTCGATTTATCTGACTTATCCATTTCTCGGCGAAATGCCTTTGGCACGACATGAGTAAATGGCTGGTAGCGTAGCGCAGGAATATTAAAGTCAAACAGCAAACGCGTTAGATTGACAGGACCATTGACACGGTATAGCTGATTGTCATGCAGCTCAAACTCATTAAGCAGATACTCACTGATATGCGTTGGGCAATCAGTTGTGACCTCAAGACGTACTTTGTCACCGAAGCGGCGGTTTTCAAGCTCGCCTTCTAATGCTTTGGCAATATCTTCGACATCATCGGCCAAATCTAAATCGGCATTACGTGTCAGCCTAAATTGATGACAGCCACTCACACTCATTCCAGGGAATAGCTCACCGATATGCTCATGAATGATAGCGGATAGCATCACATGATGCTCTTTACCACCAGTCAGCTCATCTGGCAGGCGTATCACACGCGGCAGACTGCGCGGCGCAGGTACAATCGCTAAGTTGATATCGCGTCCAAAGGCATCTTTACCTTCCAATGTAGCAATAAAGTTTAAGCTTTTATTTACAAGACGCGGAAATGGATGTGCCGGATCAATACTAATCGGCGTCAATACGGGTACGACTTGCTCCGTAAAATAGCGCTTCATCCATGCAGACTGTTCAGCGTTTAGCTCATCACGTTTGAGATAGCGAATATCTTCGAGCGCGAGCGCTGGCAAGATGTCCTCATTGAGGATACGATACTGCTCACTGATTGCAGCATGAGTGATAATAGATATCTCGTTTAGCACTTCGCTAGGACGCATGCCATGAGCACTGGTCGATACATCACCGATGTTAAGCTTTTGCATGATGCCAGCGACACGAATCTCAAAAATTCATCGAGATTGGATGAAAAAATAATCAAGAAAAATAAGCGTTCAAGCAATGGGTGACGCGAACTAGATGCCTGCGCTAATACCCGCAGATGAAACTGTAGTAAAGACAAATCACGATTGATATAACTGCTCGGTGAATAGCTGCCATCTTCTGAGCGTTGCCATTCAATTTCTGCCAAGTTATTTTGGCTATTATCTACACTAACGTCTTTATTAATATTGTCATTAGCGCCATCTTCAACATTATTAACGTCAATCATATCGTTAACATCACTACTGCCCTGATTACTAGTCATCTCTACCACGTCACTACTCCTTTTGCGTTATCGATACGCCATCATCTTTTATCGTTCTGTCTTTTCTAGGGCATATCCTAGTTTTATTCGAAATATCCTAGCCTACAACATCCGATCCTATAATCTAACCTAGCCCTAATGATTTATATTTACGAAGCTGCTTGCGGTAATACAGCATTTTTCATGCGTTTTTTGATAATACGTTGCTTATTACGCAAACGCTTATCGCCTTGATTGTCTTCGTAGTACTTTGGATTGGTAAGCATCGCAATCAGAAGTGCTGACTCATCTCGGTTTAGATTGGCCGCAGACTTATCGAAATAATGATGCGCTGCCGCGTCGATACCATAGATACCATTGCCAAACTCCGCCACATTTAGGTAAGCAGTCATAATGCGCTGCTTGTCCCACAAGGTCTCAATCATCACAGTGATGACAGCCTCTTCCGCTTTACGCACATAAGAGCGATGCGAGGTTAGGAACAAGTTCTTTGCCAATTGCTGAGTAATCGTTGAGCCACCAGCAGACATTTTGCCTGTCTCTTCATTTTTCTTTTGCGCCGCTTTGATACCTTTAAAGTCAAAACCACTGTGCTGACTAAACGTCGAGTCTTCACTCACAATTGCCGCTTGCTTGGCAGATTTGGCAATCGCATCATATTCAGCCCATGTCTGAGTGACTGTGCCGCCCGTTAGGCGATGCGTCAACATAAACATACTGTTGTTAATTGGCTGTGTTTTCCAAATTAATAGTAGCCCAACAACCAATATATGGAATGCGACAACCAATAGCATAATTGCCAATAACAGACGTTTGATAAATGTGCCAAAACTTGCCATGCGCGGTATCCGAGTGGTTAAAAAAGTAATAAGATAAGATAGATACTCTATCAATGACTATGAGACATAACCAAGAATCAATGATTGTAAACGGGCTATTTATAGCCAATCATTAACTGTTGAGCATTAGTCATTAATAACGATCAATAGCAGGTCATCTTACCTAATCTCACAATCGCTGTCATTATTTACCCCACTTCTTTATGATGTAATGGCCGTTAAAGTATTTTATGTTTTAAATAAGCGCGTACTGAGCATCAGCGCTTTGCAATCAGTATGAAGATAAGAGATTACCCATGCACGATGATAATATAGAAGTATTACGAGCGCGTGTTATTGCAGCAAATCCAAGCCTCAACACTGCTGAAAATAACAATCAATGGTGGCTACTGGGCACCTCGGGCTGTCATTTGTGTGATATCGCTGAGCAAATACTTGCACAGTTTCAGTCGGTACAGCCAATCACTTACCAAAATGTCGATATTGCAGAATTTGATGAGGCGCTTATGATGGATTTTGCCACGTCTATCCCTGTGATTTTGACTCCATCAAAACGATTAGACTATCCATTTTCAGTCATGGATTTACAGCAACTGTTAGCTCACAACTAACGGCACTTTGTTTTGATGTTATAGAGCTTTTAAATTTCTTATATTAGAATATCTACCGCTAATTTTAGCTAGTATGGTATTTCAATATTTGCTAGACTACTTTTATATTCTGTTTGGTAAATTGATTATACTAATGCTAATGATTTACTGATCAATAATCTCAACTCTCTAACCTTGCACTCTGTTAAATCATATACATACAATTCTCAGCGAAAGCACCTAAGAGCAACTATTAGGGCGTGTTTAACACGCCTTAATAAATATAGTTAGCTGAATGTAAAACTGTTATGGATTTAAACGCGCTACTGGTATAAATTTTACTTGCGTGCTGCGTTCCCAGAGGCTGCGCAAAATTCATCCCAGTAGCGCTATGACATTTTTAGAGTGTATCGACTATAGTAATAACTTAGTATGACTTTAAAACCAGTAAAAAATAAGCTGGTATACACAACAATAAGGACTGTTAATAACAATAAGGACTGTTAATTATGTACACTTTCTTAGCCTTAGCGCCAATTCTCGTTGTATTCATACTACTCATAGTTATGCGCCTGCCAGCTAAGATATCTATGAGTATTGCCTATTTGGTGACAGCTCTGCTAGCCTTTTTCATTTGGCACGCTAGTGGTGCCTCAGGTAGCGGCTGCTACTGTTAATGGGATTATTGTGGCACTTACTATTTTATTCATTGTATTCGCAGCTATTTTACTGCTGAATACGCTGAAAGAAAGCGGCGCTCTTGTCGCCATACGTAAGGGCTTTATGGATATTTCACCTGATAGGCGCGTCCAAGCGATCATTGTGGCATGGTTGTTCTGCTCTTTAGTAGAAGGTTCATCAGGATTCGGAACACCATC
This sequence comes from Psychrobacter sp. ER1, assembly GCF_048631835.1. Classification (NCBI taxonomy): domain Bacteria; kingdom Pseudomonadati; phylum Pseudomonadota; class Gammaproteobacteria; order Moraxellales; family Moraxellaceae; genus Psychrobacter; species Psychrobacter sp. ER1. The sequence continues at coordinate 2,481,131 of NZ_CP184640.1, forward strand.
TGCAGTGGGTGCTCCGCTGTTGTTGGCTTTAGGCTTTCCAGCGATGGCATCGGTCATGGTTATTCTTATCATTCAATCTACACCCGTATCATTCGGTGCAGTTGGTACGCCTCTACTACTTGGCGTTTGGTCTGGTATTACTGATAAACAAGATTTAGCACAGTCCATTGCCCCTACTACTGCCGAAAATTATTTATTACAGATTACAGCTAACGTAGGCCTTGTACATGCGCTTATTGGGTTTTTGATACCTTTAATTTTAAGTGCTTTTTTGACAAGGTTCTTTGGTGAAAAACGCTCCTTCATAGAAGGGCTTAAAGTATGGCCATTTGCCATTTTTGCAGGTCTTTGCTTTACTATTCCTTATTTTTTGGTTGCTAAATTTCTAGGGCCTGAGTTCCCTTCACTCATTGGCGGTTTCATTGGGTTGTTAATTGTACTTCCCGCTGCTAAGCGTGGTTTTTTGATGCCTAAAGATACTTTTGATTTTGCCCCTCGCGCAAAATGGGACAAAGACTGGCTGGGTACTTTAGACGAGGTAAAATATGATGATTCAGAAACCCCAAAGTTCTCTTTAATTCGTGCATTTTCGCCCTATTTCATTGTGATTGCCTTATTGGTCATAACTCGAGTGATTGCACCACTCAAAGCTTTTCTGGTAGGGGATTTAACAACCATTAGCCTTACTAATCTTTTTGGTACAACAATCTCTAGTAAGATACAGCTCGCCTATTCTCCTGGTAGCATTCTAATTATTACTTCTTTATTATGTATTTTACTGTTCAAAATGAATAGCCAAGCGGTAAAGCGCAGTTGGAGTAACTCGGCAAAGACCATGGTTGCTGCCGCACCAGCTTTGCTATTCTCGGTGCCTATGGTACAAGTATTCATTAATTCAGGCTCAGCCGCTGAAGTCGCTACTGCGCTACCGGCTATGCCAATATTACTGGCTGAAAGTGCTGCCGATGCTTTTCAAAATGCGTGGCCGCTAGTGTCTCCATGGATTGGGGCAATGGGTGCTTTCATCGCCGGTTCAAATACTATTAGCAATATGATGTTTTCATATTTTCAATGGTCAACAGCCAATCAGATCGGACTCAATAGCGACCTTGCAGCACAAGTAATAGCCTTGCAAGCTGTGGGTGGTGCGGCTGGTAACATGATTTCGGTGCATAATGTGGTAGCTGCTTGCGCAGTAGTCGGCTTGGTGGATAAAGAAGGCTATGTGATTCGCAAAACACTGCTAGCGATGATTTATTATGTCGTGCAAGCAGGTTTGATCGGTATGGCTATCATCTTCGGTCAAATATGGTGGTGGGCTTTAGCCGTTCTCTGGCCCATAACATTCTTTGGACTGATGTCTTTTTGTGGCAAATTTTCCCGTAGAAAACTGAATGGACGATAATCAGGCAAGCTGACGCTATTAAACTAGATCTAGTAGCGTTAGGTTAAGGTTGCCTTCTAGTTAAAACATAACAGCAATAAGAGATAAACCTATGAAAGACTTAACTAAAATCACCGAAATCGAAGATCTGCGCCGCGTTGCTGAGCGTAAAGTGCCGCGTATGTTCTATGACTATGTCGATTCAGGCTCGTGGACTGAGACCACCTATCGTAATAACGAGACTGACTTTGACCGTATCAAGCTGCGCCAGCGCGTATTGGTCGATATGGATAACCGCAGTCTGGCAACGAGTATGATCGGTGAGCCAGTCAAGATGCCTGTAGCCATCGCCCCAACGGGTTTTACCGGCATGATGTGGGCAGATGGTGAGATACATGCCGCACGCGCCGCTGAAAAATTCGGCGTGCCCTTTTCACTATCGACCATGAGTATCTGCTCTATCGAAGACGTCGCTGAAAATACCAGTGCGCCGTTTTGGTTTCAGCTTTATGTCATGCGTGATCAGGACTTTATGGCCAATTTGATTCGCCGTGCCAAAGCAGCAAACTGTTCTGCGTTGATTTTGACTGCGGACTTACAGGTGCTGGGACAACGTCATAAAGACATCAAAAACGGTCTATCCGCACCGCCAAAACCCACATTGGCTAATATTTTAAATTTAATGACCAAGCCAGAATGGTGTCTTAATATGCTGGGCACCAAACGTCGCACGTTTGGTAATATCGTCGGTCATGCACAAAATGTTGAGGATCTGTCATCACTCTCTGCTTGGACGGCAGAGCAATTCGATCCGCGTCTGAGCTGGGACGATGTGGCGCGTATCAAAGACATGTGGGGCGGTAAACTTATCATCAAAGGTATCATGGAGCCTGAAGATGCTATTATGGCAGCTCGCAGTGGCGCGGATGCACTGGTCGTCTCAAACCATGGTGGCCGTCAGTTAGATGGCGCACTGTCTTCTATTTCTGCGCTGTCTGACATCGTACAAGCTGTCCATGCTGAGAATAGCGACATTGAAGTGTGGTTAGACAGTGGCATTCGCTCTGGTCAAGATGTGCTAAAAGCCATCTCATTGGGTGCAAAGGGCACAATGATTGGTCGCGCTTTTCTCTACGGATTGGGAGCGTATGGTGAAGACGGGGTGCGCCGCGCGCTTGAGATTATCTATAAAGAGTGTGATATATCTATGGCATTCTGTGGTCATACCGATATCAATACTGTCACGGATAATATCTTGGTAAAAGGCACGTATGAAAACCTCAAAGTGGGTCGTTTTTAGAGCGGCTGATTGTAGAACAATCAACGTTTAAAACCGGCTACACATAACATAATTTGCTCATACCCTTTATACTGTCTCTATAACTTTTTGATGACAGTTAGCCTTTATGACCATTCAACAATTATTAAAAACAGCGCCCGTCACTACCCTGCTATTAGCCAGCTTTATCGGGCTATTTGTCATGCAGCTAGTCACGGGCGTCGATGCCAATAACCCGTCAACTGAAGCGTTAGTTAAATGGGGTGCCAACGCCTTACCCTTAACGATGATGGATGACCCATGGCGCTTGGCCAGTAGTGCGTTTTTGCACATTGGTCTCATGCATCTACTATTTAATGGCTTTGCCATGTATTTCTTTGGGCAGATTGCCGAGCCGATGTTTGGCTCAGCCAAGTTTTTGGCGTTATTTTTACTAGCGGCAATCGGTGGTAACCTACTCAACAGCTATGTGACGTGGCAAAGTATTTTGGATGGCACGGGACAGCCCGGACTATCAGCTGGCGCGTCAGGCGGTATCATGGGCATTGGCGCGGCATTATTAATCGCTGCACTGTTTAAAATATCGGTCAATGGCATGGTGCTCAATCTAAAAAGCCTGATATTTATTATGGGCATCAACCTCGTCTATGGGTTTGCTGTACCGGGTATTGATAATGCTGGTCATATCGGTGGCGCAATCACAGGACTAGTGATTGCATTGGCTTTTGCGATTGGCTACCGTCAGCGTCTAGCCGTTGCTATACAGAATGCAGCGATTCAGCAGCAGCGCACGTTTAACCCTTATCAAACCAACTACTCATACAGTACTCAAGACAACTCATCATATAACAGTCAGTATAGTGGCCAATATCGTGCACAATACGATAATCAAAGCTCGTATGATGCCACTTCTATCGACCAATCGCCTCATATTGATGCCAATTCAACCGAGCAAGATGCTGCGTTTGCCAACAATGAAACGAATACAGCAGATATATATGCCGATAGCATTACTGCTAACAACTCACCGTTAAACAATGGCACTGTTCATAATAGTATTGAACCCGAAGCACTTAAAAAACCTTCCATTATCTGGCAACTATTACCATGGCTTGCGATGTTACTTATAAGCATTGGTTTTGTCTGGTGGTGGCAAGATATTCATCAGCAATTACTACAAGTACTAAAAGCCATTGAGTAAATGCTCATACTTATCTATCATTGCTATATGTACTCCAAAAACAGCATACTGACCAACATTACTGATTCGTTTTATTGCTTACTCTTTTGAACACGTTTTGCTTACTCGCACCACTCAGTTATTTATACTCACTTACGAGATCCAATTATGTTAAAACTTGCAGCGCTACCTAATATCTCTACACGTACTATGTTTAGCGCGTTCACAGCTACTGCACTACTTAGTGTGGCTAGCATGTCTAACGCCGCACTTTTTAATGACAACTTGCCGACTGACAAAGATGCTGAGCTCAGCGTTGGGGTCAATGTCATGGCAGTCAAATCGGCCTATGATCTCGAAGACAGCACTGAAGTGCGCGTGCTACCAGGTGCATTTTATGACAACAACAAAGTCTATGTACGCGGTGCGCAAGCTGGTGCGTATCTGATCAATGATGGTGTCAATCAGCTGTCTGCTTATGCCAAGCTTGCGGGTTCTGAGTTTGATCCTGATGATGCCAATGGCGCACTACAAGGTTTGGATGAGCGTAAATCATCAGCAGAAGCAGGTCTAAGCTATCAGCGTCGTACGGCTATTGGTGGCATCCGCGCACAGATAGGTGCTGATGTATTAGATCGTAGTGGCGGTAACACGGCTCGCTTAACCTACCTTTCTAGAATTACTAAAGGCAAGCTAACGGTCTATCCAAGCATTGGCTTTGAATATCATGATGCTGACTACAATGAATACTACTATGGCGTCAGTGAAAAAGAAGCCGCTAAAACGGGCGTTGACGCTTATAAATCTAACTCAAGCCTGAATCCGTATATCAATATCAGTGCCAACTATGACTTTAATGAGCGCTGGGCAGGATTTGCCAATCAAAGCGTGAGCTATGTACCGAATGAGCAATACGATAGCCCAATGGTTGACTCACGTACTGAAGCAGCGACAACGCTTGGTTTGCTTTATAAGTTCTAGTTAAGCTTGGCTTTTCATGAAAAAAAGACTTTATCACGTAATGTGGTAAGGTCTTTTTTCATGAATTCCGATATATGGTACAGCCAATACACTGATAAAATATATAGGTCTTACAGTAGGTGCGTATGATCTAAATATTCAAGCTCAATTAACTATAACCTTTTGATCATAGTGTTGATAGCATTAGACATACCTAACAAATTTAGTATGTGATAATAGCTATCTTTGACACGTTTATAATGATCGGGGTCAAAGCCCATTAACGTAGATGGTAGCCCTCTTGAATCGACATATTTTCTCTTTGATTCATTCCATTGCCCATGGACATATGCATTACGAATATATTTGCATGCTAAATAGTCATCAAACATAAGCCTATTAGGCTTAAGACCTCTGATTCTAAAAGCTTCAAAAATTCGTTGCAAGCGAGCTTCATTAGATCCTTTGTCAAAATAGCTAGCTATATCTAACATTCCAGCTTGATTGGGCATAGACCATTTTGTTATCATCATTTCAATACTACCAACCATCATGACGATCCAAAGGCGACAGAATGACGAGTATTTAATACTATCTGGTACATTACCTTCTAAAGGGTGTTGGTTCACTAAATTTTCTATCATTTCTAAATAAATTTGATCATCAGAATATGCATCAATAAATTCATCCATAGTGCTTCCCTTTATTATCTATAATGCCATAATTAGCTAATATCCTACCCTACAGTTGATTTAATGGCTTAGCAAAACCAATCAAACTTTTAATAAATACAAAGTATAATCTAAACAATTTTAAAATGTAATCCTGTTAGTTTAAATGAGTCACAGAGATTAGTGTATTCAAGCTAAAAACAGAATCTGCTCTATAGTCGTAAATAAAAAAAGACCTTGCCAATTAACATGGTAAGGTCTTTTTTATTTCTAACTTCTTAATAGAACCTAAGCATTACTTTTTAAATACTCTAACATAGTGTCTGCATCTGATACTTCAAATGGGTCTATTGGACAGTTGTCGCCAAAATCAGCTTCTTTAAAGACTTTTTTAACTTCTTTATTGTCGACAACCATCGAATAACGCCATGAGCGCATACCAAAGCCAACATTACTCTTATCAACAAGCATGCCCATTTTACGAGTGAATTCACCATTACCATCAGGAAGTAAGAAAACGTTTTCACGGTTTTGCTTTAGACCCCATTGGTACATGACGAACGCATCATTGACAGAAATGCAAACTATTTCATCTATGCCTAATGCTTTAAACTCATTATAAAGCGCTTCATAACGAGGAGATGGCTGGTCGAACAAGTTGGCGTAAAGGCACCTGGTAGAGAAAACACAACCACCTTTTTATTAGCAAATAACTCATCTGTGGTTAGATCATACCATGTGAACGGGTTGTCTCCTCCAATAGAGTCATCACGAACACGAGTTTTAAAAGTCATATCAGGTACATGGGTAATCATTGTTTACTCCGAGTTAGGTTATTGTTTTTTTTATTTATAAATTCTCAGTGGAACAAATATGATGATGCTACTAGCAATACAAATTGTACTTGTCGTACATTAAGCAAGTCTGACACCGTAGCAGGTCACTATTTGGTCTACTGCTTACTTAGGATGTACCATATCAGCAGGAATGACCCACTCATCAAACTGCGCTTCAGTTAGTAGCTCTAGCTCAACCGCCACTTGCTTCAAAGTCTTATTCTCTTTATAAGCAGTTTTAGCGATTTTTGCAGCATTTTCATAACCGACATGACGGTTCAATGACGTTACTAGCATCAATGAGTTATGCAAGAAGTCATCGATTTTGTCTTTTACTGGCTCGATACCAACGGCACAGTTTTCGTTAAAGCTGTTGCAAGCATCGCCAAGCAGCTTGATAGATTGCAACAAGTTAAACGCGATAACTGGCTTATACACGTTTAGCTCAAAGTTACCTGATGCGCCAGCCATACTGATAGTGGTGTCGTTACCCATAACCTGAGCGACAACCATGGTCATTGCTTCTGACTGAGTTGGGTTCACTTTGCCTGGCATGATAGAAGAGCCTGGCTCATTTTCAGGAATCGTCAACTCGCCCAGACCACAACGAGGACCAGATGCCAACCAACGTACGTCGTTAGCGATTTTATTCAAGCTGCCCGCTAGTGTTTTTAGTGCGCCTGACGCAAATACTTCTGCATCACGAGCCGCTAATGCTTCGAATTTGTTTGGTGACGTAACGAATGGCAAGCCAGTCAAAGTCGCTAGTTGCTCAGCTGATTTTACTGCATAGTCAGGATGGGCGTTTAGACCAGTACCAACTGCAGTACCGCCTAGTGGCAATTCATATAGACCTTGTAGCGCGTTGTCGATACGAGTCAATGAATGGTCAAGTTGGCTCACATAGCCGCTGAACTCTTGGCCTAAAGTCAAAGGCGTCGCGTCTTGTAAATGCGTACGACCGATTTTTACGATGCTATCGAATTCTTTGGCTTTTGCCGCTAACGTATCGCGTAGTGCTTTTACCGCTGGAATCAGTAAGCTGTTGATCTGACGAGCAGCAGCCACACGAATCGCTGTTGGGAAGCTGTCGTTGGTAGACTGTGCATGGTTCACATGGTCATTTGGGTGAATTGGCGTGTAGCTGCCACGCTCAGAACCAGCGATTTCGTTGGCACGGTTGGCCAATACTTCGTTCATGTTCATATTTGACTGAGTGCCAGAACCTGTCTGCCATACGACCAATGGGAACTGATCGACCAGACCACCATTGATGATTTCGTCAGCGGCTTGTACGATAAGGTCACGCTTGTCGCCTTCGATACGCTCTAGGCTTGCATTGGTAATCGCAGCGGCTTTTTTGACCAGTGCCATCGCTTCAATCATTGGACGCGGCAATGTCTCACCACCGATTTTAAAGTTTTCGCGGCTACGCTGAGTTTGCGCACCCCAATAAGCATCAGCTGGGACTTCTACATTGCCCATGGTGTCTTTTTCGGTACGAGTTGCCTGATTCTGTGTCGACATAACTACCCTCTTTACTGGTTTGTTGTTAAATAACTGAACGATAAAAAGTGCAACAGCTGCTGCACATAAACGGAAATACGATATAAAGTGGCGTTATGATAGCATGACTAGGACGTGTTGAATATTCACAAATCGCCTTGAGCGATGCCTAAAAACGAATGTCTAAAAACGCCTGTCATCACCAATCTGATACTTCATTGGATAAGATACCTATGCACTCTAAAATTATGCACTCTGAAACCATGCACCCTAAACCAATACGCCCTGAACCAAATAACCTTGATTCAAATAATTCGGACTTAAAAAACGCTGAAACATCTGAATCTGTCATCAGCAATCCGCCTAGACGACACTTTACTCGCCAACGCCGTCAGTTGAGCGATGGAGAACGTAGACAACTTGCTCAGTCTGCAAGCTTACATTTGACCAAACTACAGCAGCGACTGCCTACACATGCGCGTGTTGGACTGTACTATGATGGCTTTGGTGAGCTACCTACTCAGTCACTATTGGATTGGTGTCAACGCTTAGGCTATTTACCTTATTTACCTGTTGTCGGTTCACTTGGTCGTACTAGCAATGGCAATGATGATAAACGATTGCGCTTTGTGCCTGTTTATCATTCAAAATTGATCAACATACCGACGCGTATCCATCGGTTAGGTATGAAGCAAAACCATCATCGCCGTCTACTTTGGGCGTGCGAATTGGATGTCATTATCTGCCCACTGGTGGCGGTTGATCTAAATGGTAATCGTATGGGCATGGGTGGCGGGTTCTATGATACGACCCTTGGGAAAAGTTATCGCTCAGGGGCTTCAAGGCCGTTAAAGATAGGCTGGTGCTATGATTTTCAAGTGGTTGAACAATTAGCACGTCAACCGTGGGATGTGCCACTAGATGGCTTAATTACGCCAAGCGGCATAAGGTGGTTTTGATGAAAGATGATGAACAATTTGAAAAAGACTCTAGCGCTGCTGATTCCAGTGCAGACAGTGTGGATGAGTATTTACAAACGTTAGGCAATGAGGACGCTAGGGAGCAACGCTACTACAGTCAAGAGCAACTCTTTAGCGCTGATGAAATGACACGGCTCGTCAATGAAGAACGCTTAAATGAATTGCTAGCGCAAAGCGATGCGTTTTTGAGTAGTTTGAATAGTGAGATTGGGGATTTTGATGAATAACATCTATAAATGATAGAGCACAATTTGAATAACCGCGGTTATATGTTAGTTTGATTTGATCGACGTTTTCTTTTTATTGCCAAACTATTGTTTCTATATAACCTATAAACTATACTTATCGCAAATAATTATCATTACAGTATAGGTCGTTGATCGTGGACAAAGTAAAAAAGAATTTATGTCGCCCGCTTCGCTACAAGTTTGTTTTTATTTGTTCGTGCTATTACTACTGGCCACGCCTGCGGCTTATATTTATGATTACGACGGCTTTGATTTTGCTGAACTAAGAACCTTTTTGCTAGCGCTTGCAGCATTTTATACCTTCGCGCTTAGCACTCACATTGAAATGCGTCATATAAAGTCCTCTAGCAGCACATCTTTTCTACATTTTTTGATCCCTATATCTCAATGCTTTTCTTTGATTCTACTATCTTTGTTTGCGTTGGCCACTATTGAATACATCAACGGTGATTTGAGGCTAGATCGTGTTTATGACCCATTCATTACACTGTTTTTCGTATACCTGTTGCGCAAAAATATAGAAAGTATAAAGCAAGATATCGGTACTTAAGATAACCGTCTAATTTAATTATTCTAACAATCCTATAACTAATGCAAAAAAAGACGCTTACCGATAAGCGTCTTTTTTGTTAGATACTTGGATTGAGTTAAAGGGCTGACCAAATCACTTATAACACCATCGCTGCAATCCAACCAAATGCTAGTAGCGGAATGTTGTAATGCAAGAATGTCGGTATCACACTGTCTTTAATATGGTCATGTTGACCATCGATATTTAGACCAGACGTTGGTCCCAATGTCGAGTCTGACGCAGGCGAACCCGCATCCCCAAGCGCGCCAGCCGTACCGATAATCGCCACAGTAGCCAACGGCGAGAACCCTAAAGAGATACATAGCGGCACATAAATCGCGGCCAAAATAGGAATGGTCGAAAATGAAGAACCAATGCCCATGGTCACAATCAAACCAATCAATAGCATAATAAATGCCGCCATCGCTTTATTACCAGCGAACAGTGATGCTGCTCCATCGACCAATGGCTGAATCTGCTCAGTGGCTTTCATTACTTCAGCAAAACCTTGCGCGGTAATCATAATAAAACCAATCATCGCCATCAGCTTGATACCGTCATTAAAGACGCCATCAGCATCACGCCACTTCACTACGCCAGTCGCCATAAATACACCGAAGCCAAACATCGAGCCGAGAAGTAGCGAGTCAGTATATAACTGCACAACGAAAGCAGTCACGATAGCAGCCAGTGCAACCAGCGTCTTTAGCTTGCTTTGCGACTGTGCGCCAGCAGCCGTTTTGCTTAATGCATCACCTTCTACTACAGCATCATGCGCTTGCTGATCTATCGCAATCTGCTGATATGCGCGTGGCTTACGGTAGCTGATAAATACAGCAACTAGCAAACCAATTAGCATACCCAATGCAGGAATCGCCATGGCTTGCACCACAGAAATATTGGCAACATCAATACCCGCTTCACCCACGTTTTTTAGCATAATCTGATTCAGATAAATATCACCAAAACCATAAGGAATAAACATATAGGTGGTGACCAGTCCAAACGTAATCAGACAAGCAATCAGGCGTCTATCAATCTGCATGCGATTGAATGCTAACAATAGTGGCGGTACCAGTAGCGGAATAAAGGCAATATGAATAGGGATTAAGTTTTGGCTGAAGCAGCTCATGGTAATGAGGCCTGCAAACAGCATGTACTTAATCATGCCACTCGTGCCCGCAGCATCAATACGCTTGATAACCGCGCCTGCCAACGACTGCGGCAAGCCCGAATGAGCAATCGCTACCGCAAACGCCCCAAGCAGTGCATACGACAGCGCAATCTCTGCGCCATTACGGATGCCTTCCTGAAAAGCATTGAGCGTATCAGTAATACCAAGCCCTGCTAGCAGTCCACCTACCAGCGCCCCGATTAATAAACTGAGCACCACGTGCACTCGCGAAAGTGACAGTCCTAGCATAATAATAACTGCTAGCAATACTGCATTGATGGCCATGTGTTGCCCCTTGTTCTTTATACTTTGGTCTTATTGAGACCTATGAATATTGAAACTAATGAATATCGCCCTGTTGTCTAAAACGTCTTAATATGAGAGCCTGTTTTAGACGCGCGCCAGTTTACCTTATTTTGGGTATAAAGCCTACGCATAGAACCGATTAGACATCATCATAGGTAGCCAAATATCACCTATACATCTAAACCCTCTTCTATAATTTCTGACTGTCTTTATCCTTCATAGACCAGTTATACCGTTGACGACATGTCATTGGTAACATTGATTGCATTAATAACTGGGCACTCAGACAACTATTTAACAAAGATAAGCAAACGACTTCACCATTCAGCCTTGCAATTTTTTTCGTGAGCACCATTTATCTAAACATGAACCACGAACTTGACTTTACAAGTCTGGGGAACGAGGAAAAACATATGAGTGAACATAATATTGATAAAGACAACATCGACATCGATGTATCATCTGCCCTGAACACTGACACGACGTCTGACGCAAATACTGACACTGACGCTAACATCAGTGCTGACGCGAATAATGAGACAGAAAGCTCATCTACGGATGCGTTAAATGCCTCATCCAACGCTGTCAAAGACGATGAAGATGAAAGCTATCTGCCACTGCTGGCATTACGCGACGTCGTCGTCTATCCACACATGCAAATTGCATTGTTTGTGGGACGTGCGCCATCGGTGAAAGCGGTTGAGCTGGCACAGGCTGAGTATGGCAATAAAGTATTGGTAGTCGCGCAAAAAGACTCACTGACCGAAGATATTGATCAAGACAACTTGTATCAGTACGGTACGGTGTGCCGCATCGTCAGTACTATGCCACACGATAGCGATGAGAACTGCATTAAAGTATTGATCGAAGGTCAATACCGCGCTCGTGTCGATAACATAGAAGGCCATGATGATTTATTGATGGCGAGATTTGAACGTGCCGACCTTGATGTCAGCATGGATGAGAGTCAACAGAAAAATACCATTCAAGCATTAACTACATTATTCGAAAGCTATGCAGATGCGCGACTTCGCAATGCACGTGAGCTGACTCGTGTGGCCAAACGTATTGACGACTTGCTTGAGTTGGTTTATTTCATCTCAACTCGTGTGTCGATGGATCTTGATATCAAGCAGTCTTTCCTAGAAGAAGACGATATCAAAACGCATATCAATACTTTGACTGAATATCTAGTCAAGCAAAGTGCTGAGCAAAATATCGAACAAGATATCCAAGATGCTGTCCGTCAGCAAATGGAAGACAATCAGCGCGAATACTTCTTGAATGAAAAGATGAAAGCCATCAAAAATGAGCTGTCAGATATGAATGACGGCGCGTTCGATGGTGAAGATGATGTGGCTGAGCTAGAGCAGCGTTTAGAAGATGCTGACCTGCCAGAAGATGTGCGCAAAAAAGCGGAGCAAGAATTCAAAAAGCTCAAAATGATGCCACCTGCATCAAGTGAATCGTCAGTCGTACGCAACTATATTGAATGGATTTTGGATACGCCGTGGAATGCGACGACCAAAGTATCTATCAATCTAGACAAAGCTAAGACGGTATTAGACGAAGATCATTATGGCTTGCAAGATGTGAAAGACCGCATCTTAGAATATCTCGCCGTGCAATCACGCGTGAAGAAACTTCGTGGCCCGATTCTATGTCTCGTCGGTCCTCCAGGTGTTGGTAAAACCTCATTGGGTGAATCAATTGCCCGTGCCACTGGTCGTAAGTTTGTGCGTATGGCCCTTGGCGGCGTACGTGATGAAGCCGAGATTCGTGGTCATCGCCGTACCTATATCGGTGCGATGCCGGGTAAAATCGTTCAATCACTTGCAAAAGTAGAAGTCAAAAACCCGCTGTTCCTATTGGATGAAATCGATAAGATGGCGCAAGACTTCCGCGGTGATCCAGCATCAGCGTTGCTTGAAGTATTGGATCCATCACAGAATGACACGTTTAACGACCATTATTTAGACATGGACTTAGACTTGTCGCAAGTGATGTTCATCTGTACTGCCAACAGCATGGATATTCCGCCTGCGCTGCTTGACCGTATGGAAGTCATTCGCCTGCCGGGTTATACCGAAGAAGAAAAAGTTAATATCGCACAGAAATACCTAGTGCCAAAAGCGATTAAGCAAAATGGTCTCAAAGAAGGTGAGATTGAGATTGTTGAAGCGGCATTGCATAGCATCGTGCGTAGCTATACGCGTGAAGCAGGTGTACGTAACCTTGAGCGTGAAGTGAACAAGATCTGCCGTAAAGTGGTTCGCGGTTCGGTTGAAACTCATGGCGCACGTGCTCCGAAAAAGCAGAACGTCAGCTAGTGACCGTCGATGACAAAAATATCGATGACTATCTAGGTGTACATCAGTATGACTACGGTCTGGCTGAAGAAGAGCCTGAAATTGGTCGTATTACTGGTCTTGCATGGACTCAGGTCGGCGGTGAGCTATTGACCATCGAAGCGGTCGGTATGAAAGGTAAAGGCGAGCTTAGCTTTACCGGTTCACTAGGCGATGTAATGAAAGAGTCGATTCGCGCGGCCATGAGTGTGGTTCGTGCTCGCGGTGATAGCTTAGGTATCGACTACGAAACGTTTAAAACAACAGACGTCCATGTGCATATGCCAGAAGGCGCCACGCCAAAAGACGGCCCATCTGCTGGTGGTGCACTGACGACAGCGCTAGTCTCTGCGTTGACAGGTATTGCTATTCGTCCAGATATTGCGATGACAGGTGAGATTACCTTACGCGGTAAAATCCTACGTATCGGCGGTCTCAAAGAGAAGTTGCTTGCGGCACATCGCGGTGGTATCAAGCATGTCTTGATCCCAGCGACTAATGAGCGAGATTTGGCTGATATTCCTGATAACGTGAAAGAAGGCTTAACCATTCAGCCAGTCGCGACGATTGAAGAAATCTTAAAGGTTGCTTTGGTCAGTATGCCAACACCAATTAAGCCTGCCAAAGTGACTGTTGATAAAACCTCTGGTAAAGCACTGCACAATTAATTGAACCTTTATTAAGCCAGTTCTATAGATTAGGAAGCCGCTCATCACTATGGTGAGCGGCTTTTTTATACCTGTTTGTTATTCATTTGCTTGCAGTTCATAGCCTTCTTAGTAGGTTTCTCACGCATTTAAAGCCATTTAATTTTGAAAATCATTTATCTTAGTTCGTTTTTCAAACCCATACGTTACTTACATTTATTAACTGATTGTTGCGCATTTGATGAATAACTATAGGGTTAGCTTGGCTATACTGGCTCCGATGTTAACGAATATTGACGCCGATTTTTATAGAACAATAACGATAGATATTCGCAGCTTTAATAAAGATTAAAAATAACAACTCAAACAATTGGAGATAATAATGAATAAGACATTACTTGCAAGTACCCTATTATGCGGTTCAGCGTTAGCAATGACTGGTTGCCAAACCGTAGAAAGTCAAATGCAGACAGGCAATCCTTTAGCACAGCCAACGCTAAAGTCAACCATACAAACAGTAGATGGCAAGAAGAAAGAAGTTGGTCAAGTTTTCTTACGTCCAGTTGATGGTGGCGTCCAAGTTTACGGTAAACTCACTAACCTACAGCCAGGCAGAACTGTCTCATTACATATCCACGAAACAGGTAGCTGTGACGTCATGGGTAAAGCAGCAGGCGGTCACTTCAACCCAGATAACAAGCCACATTCTAATCCAGATGACATGAATGGTCATGCTGGTGACTTGCCAAACTTAACTGCTAATGAAGATGGTGTTGCTACTATTAACTATGTGAACAAGAAAATTGCAGCGACTGAAGCAGGTAAATATAGCGTAAATCGTTTGGCTTTTATCGTACACGCTGGCGTTGACGACTATACCAGTCAGCCTTCAGGTAATGCAGGCGATCGTATTGGTTGCGGTATCATCGTAAAAAACTAATGCTGTCCAAACCTATTAATTTAGGTTAATTCTATAAATATAGAAATAGCTTAAAAGAAATATTATAAGCACAAAAAAACCCTCTTAAATTATAAGAGGGTTTTTTATTGAAAGTAACTTTTGGGTTTGTTTAAGCCAATATAAGAAAGACGGATGCAAATCGTACCTGTAGTACATTAAGTGAGTCTGTCTCTATAAAAGCACTATATTGGACTTCACAATAGTTATTCCTCTATCCATTCACCTTTCCGCCAGTAAACACCCCAACGTGTGGCCTTGCCGTTTTTCTCAGAGCCGATATACTGCTCTTTTTCTTACGTGACCAGCGCAAGATGGTTGGGTTACCTTCAGGATCTTCATCTGGCCCTGCAAACAGATACTGGAACTTGTCTTCCATCTTGTCTTTGATTTCTCGTAGTTCAGCCAGCTTTGGCGGACGTGTCTCGCGCACTTTTGGAAACTTAGACGCTGCTAAGAACATCCCAGCCGCCCCTTCACGCAAAATGAAATAATCATCGTGCTTGGTCGACTTTAGCTCTGGCAGATGGATTGGATCCATACGTGGCGGCGCTGCTTCGCCTGTTTTTAGTACTTTACGCGTATTATCACAGTTTTGACAAGCAAAATACGGACCAAAGCGTCCTGTTTTAAGCTCCATCTGCCCATCGCACTTGTTACAGTCAATAGTTGGTGCATCTGAGCCAGGAACTTCAAACTTGCCTTCTTCTAGTATATAACCATCGCAATCAGGGTTGTTACCGCAAATGTGTAGTTTGAGACCACCATCTACGATGTAACCATTCATCGCCGTGCCACATTTCGGACAGCGTTTTTCTCCATCAAATCTTTAACTTCTGCCGCTTCGTCATCACCTTCCGCATCATCTAGATTGGCGAATGCTTCGACTGGCATTAGATTTTTGGTGCCTTTACAGCGCTCTTTTGGCGGTAGATTGTAGCCAGTACAGCCTAAGAATACGCCTGTTGACCCTGTGCGCAACTGCATCGGACGATCACAGATATCACAATGGACATCTGGCACGTCAGTCGGATCGTTTGGACGCATGCCGTCTTTTTCTTTGGCACGCTCTAGAGTGGTTTTAAACTCACCATAGAAATTATCAAGCACATCTTTCCAATCTTGATTACCTTCTGCCACATGATCGAGCTTATCTTCAAGCGCAGCAGTAAAGGTATAATCCATTAAGTCTGGGAAGCTAGCCGTCAATCTATCAGTAACGATATCACCCATTTTTTCAGCAAACAGACGCTTATTCTCAAGCTTTACATAGCCGCGATCTTGAATGGTTGAGATAATTGAGGCATACGTCGATGGACGACCGATGCCTTTTTTCTCAAGCTCTTTTACTAGGCTAGCTTCTGTATAGCGAGGCGCAGGCTTAGTAAAGTGTTGACTCGGATCTAGCTTATCTAGATTTAACTTATCGCCTTTTTTGACATCAGGCAGTAAGGTGTCGTCAGTCTTGGCTGGTGGCATGACTCTTGTGTAGCCATCAAATACCATGGTACGACCACGGGCTTTTAGCTCGATATCGTCTGCGCCTACAAACAGGTTCACTGACAGGTATTTGGCAGGTAACATCTGACACGCCACAAATTGACGCCAGATTAGCTCGTATAGACGTATTGCATCACGCTCAACACCTTTGAGCTGCGTTGACTTCATATTGACATTAGAAGGACGAATCGCTTCATGCGCCTCTTGTGCGCCTTGTTTATTGCCATAGAAGTTTGGTTTTTCTGGTACGTATTTTGCGCCATAACTGTCTTCGATATGACCACGGACAGCTGCAAGTGCATCGCCTGATAAGAATGTCGAATCGGTACGCATATAAGTAATATGACCGGCTTCGTATAGACGCTGCGCTAAAATCATGGTTTTTTAACAGAGAATCCTAAGCGCGTGCTAGCAGCCTGCTGCAAGGTCGAAGTAATAAATGGCGCGCTTGGACGTGATTGCGTTGGTTTTTCTTCACGCTCTTTAACAATAAAGTCGCTTGCCTTGAGCACCTCTAACACTTTATCGGTCTGCTCTTTATTACCAAGCTTTAGGGTTTTGCCGCCTTGTTTGGTCGCCTCTAAGCGTATACCGATTTGCTCAGCGTCTTTTTTCCATTAGCAATGTGCGTATCAGCATGAATCTGCCAGTACTCTTCTGGAATGAACGCGCGAATCTCATGCTCACGCTCGACGACCAAGCGCATGGCAACTGACTGTACACGACCTGCCGACAGTCCGCGAGCAATCTTTTGCCATAATAATGGCGATACCATAAAGCCAACAACACGGTCCAAGAACCGACGCGCTTGCTGCGCGTTCACGCGGTCAATGTCTAATTTCGAAGGCTGCTTAAATGCACTTTGAATAGCTGACTTGGTAATCTCGTTAAAGACCACACGTTGATACTTGCTATCAGGGCCACCGATGACTTCTTTTAAATGCCAAGCGATCGCTTCCCCTTCTCTATCCATATCCGTTGCTAGATAGATTTTGTCAGCGTCTTTGGCTAGTGCTTTGAGCTCTTTGATGACTTTGGTTTTGTTTGGCAGTACTTCATAAACTGCCGCCCAGTCATGCTCTGGATCTACACCCATGCGGCGTACCAGTGCTTGTTGCGCTTTTTCTTCTTTGGTCAGACTGTCATCTTTTTTAGCGGTCGTTGCTTTCTTTGCGCTTTTGCTCGCACTGACCGGCAAATCACGGACGTGACCGATACTTGAGCGTACAATAAAGTCATCACCAAGGTATTTATTAATCGTTTTTGCCTTGGCTGGTGATTCTACGATCACCAAAGACTTACCCTTTGGGCTGTCAGCAGCTGGTACTGGACTTTTTTGGTTGTGGTTTTTGCCATGTTTGACGACACCATAATATAAGTAAATTAAAAGTAAGTTTAAATTCAGCAGCACAGCAATTTATGGAAGCAGATACTCATGGTTTGACCATGGTTTAGCTATTTATAGTAATAATCGCTGCTGATAAAAAAGGTTATAAAACAAATAATAACCATAAAATAAAGATATAGTTATAAAGACGTTACACTGCTAAGCGTTAAACTGTCAACTTTAAATAATTTGAATATGACAAACCGCTTGCATATTGCCCTTTAATGGAGACGAAAAAACGCTTTACTAGGTTTATGCTTGTTTTTGCATCTGTAGCGCCCATTTCTCAAGGTTTTCTTTGAGCACTAATAAGTCCGCTTCGATCCGTTTTTGATGGTACGTTGGGTTAGATGCTGGACGTACATAAGCAATATCTTCCCAATAAATAATAATGCTGTTGGCCTTGGTCAATAGACCTTTAACAAACGGCTCGATACTTACTGGCAGCTCTAACGGCACTTGATCCAAGCTAAAATCAGTCTTTTTGACCGTCGGATTATTGCTGATTTGACTAGAACGAATCGCACTGGGAATAGTAAGCGTCTTATCGTCTGTACTGGTATCGACAAAACTGCTGTCTGGTCGCCACTGTCCATCAATCACTTGATAACGGGTATGCGGCAGTTTAGTGTCTTCAAATATCAGGCAGTACTGTCCAAGCATACCGCGGCCATACTCATTGTCACGGCCTTTGATCCAATCAGGGCACGAAACGAGTTTTGGATTGAGCTGTAAACGACGCGCGGTCATACGTAGCTTATCCAAACGCTGATCGATACCGTTCGGTTTGAGCGCCATCATACTCCCTAATACGAATAGTACAATGATAACGCCAATCAATGTTCCCATGATGGTCTGGCCTTTTGACTAAATGAAAAAATACTAAGAGATATAGAGGTAAATATCGCTAGTGAACCGATGCTTATAAAGTAGTACGTACAGACTTGCGGTTAGCACGATAATAAACAACTATATATAAGGGCTTATAATGAGCACGAACCGTTAAAAATCAAGCGTTGTCGTCCAATCGCGGTGCAACGAGTGCTTTTAAAGCATATGACAATTTAGCAAGTTACGCTATTAAATCAGCTATTTAGCGTATACAAACTTACTGATCACAGTACGCTATAAAAACCAGATACGAAAAGTGGTCAGTTCAAAAAAGTGCTATGATAAACCATAATTTTAAACGCGCGCAGGTTTATTATGAATTATCTTATTGAGTCAAACTCATCGGGCGCTTATCACGCTCGCAAGCTGACAAGTAAAGTCATGAGCAAAGCAGGCATGAGCCTATCGCTACTTGGCGCGGTCGTACTGACATTATCAGGCTGTGCCACGACTCAGAGCCTAACCCCGCAGCAGTGTCAAAGCAGTAACTGGCAAGAAGTTGGCTACGCTGATGGTTCGCAAGGGCGTTCAGGTGCCTACTTTGGTCACTATACCAATAGCTGCGCCAGTATAGGCGGTGCTAGCCCTAACCGTATCCAATGGGAGCAAGGCCGTCAACAAGGCCTCAAAAACTACTGTACCGAGCTGAACGCTTATAAGCTCGGTCGCGAAGGCTATGACTGGCAACCTGTCTGTCCGTTAGAAGGTATTGAGAAGTTAGAAGAAGCTTACTCTCAAGGGCGCTACTACTATATCCGTCAACGCGATCTCGACTACTTACGCTCACCTTACCCATTTGGCTACAGACATGCAGGTTTTGGTTACGGCTATCGTCCATTTGGCTACGGCTGGTAAAAAAGAAAACCTCACTAACGACTTAATTTGAGGTTTAAGTAGTTAATGAGGTTGGAGAAAATTTTATTATTTTAATTGTTTTTATTATAGCGGTGTTGGTTGTCTTGCTGGTTGGGCTATTGATTTATCTAGCCAGTTTTCTCATATAAAGTTAAAGCTACTAGTACTAACTCACAGTGCTTAAACTATTCAATGCTTAAGTTATTCAGTATTTAGCGACTAAGCTACTCATTCACAAATGCGATTTTGGTCAGTCCAGCGTTACTTGCCGCTGCCAAAACTTGAGCAACCGTATCGTACTTGCCTTCTTTATCTGCACGTAACTGTACTGCTGGATTCTTACCAGTCGCGCCTTGTTGCTGCAAGCGTGTCTCTAACTCTTCCATGCTGATTGGGTCGCTATCCCAGAATATTCCCGCGTCCTTATCAATGCTGACTTGGATCGCTTCTGGCGGCGTTTCATTGAGCGCGGCACTAGTCTCTGGCAAATCTAAAGGCACCGTCGGATTCAGCACGGTCGCTGTCAATAAAAATATAATCATCAATACCAGCATGATATCGATCAGCGGAATGAGGTTCATCTCATCCATGCTTCGTACGTCATCATCACCCAATTGAAATGCCATAGTTACTCTCAATGCTTTTGGTTATTTTCACACAGCCAAGCCGTTTTTTGACCTGTCGTTTGAGCCTTTACAGACCTAGCGCTGGCAGATTTAATGCTTGCAAGATCAACACTATCTATAGCTGCTTTGGCACAGAATTACTGTAGTTATTGGTATGCTGAGTCTCGCTCGTCGTTGAACGACTGCTTGGTGCAGCGTGCACTTGTGAGGCGCTAGCAGCATGGCTCGCGGTTACCTTGGTAGTATCCACAAGACCCGTTGATTGCGCCAATAAATCATGCGCTCTATCGTTGGCTTGATACATTATGCGGCGATTGATACGTACTGCAAGGTTATAAAACACCACAGCTGGAATCGCTACTGCAATACCAAGACCTGTCATAATTAGAGCTTCACCGACTGGCCCTGCAACCTGCCCCAATCCTGCCTGACCACTCATACCGATATTGTGCAAGGCATGGAAAATACCCCATACCGTACCAAACAAGCCGATGAACGGTGCAATCGCTGCCGTCGTACCAAGAATCGGCAGACCGCGCTCACTAGCAAAGCGATAGCGACCGATATGCTTGAGCAAAGTCTGCTCAGTCACCAAGCGGCGAGTGGCAGCATCAGTACCAGCCAAGTCAGACTGTTTGGCTTGTAATTGCTGACTCAAATCATCTGCTACATTGGTCGCCAGCTTACGGCTTTGCAATACGCGGACGATACCTGTCACCCAAGAGAGAATAGATAACGCAAGCAACAAAAAGAACAACGTTTTTGTCACCATGTCGCTGATCTGCCAGTATTGCATAAAGTCCATGTCAGACTCCTTAATGTGTAATGCCATTACATGATACTGAGGTAAATATCATGTTTAGTTTTATAATGAAAAATGATTAATAAATACGTTGTTATAAAGTATGAACTATCAAGGAACCGCGTAACTGATCGGTAGAGTTACATCACCTACCACGGGTACGCCATTCTTAGTAAAGGGTTTGAACTTGCCAGATCGCACTTGACGTCGGGCTTCTTTGTCTACTAGCGGATTACCTGATGATTGAGCCACTCGCACGTTATCGATGCCGCCTTGTTTGTTGACTCGCAATACCAAGACAACGTTGAGCGTATCACCAGAACGGGCTCTACGTGCGGCGCGCTCAGGGAAACTAAAGTTTGGCGCAGATGCCCAGTTGGCTGAGCTGGCAGTAAAGCTCACAGGCTCATTACTCTGTGCTAAAGCAGCTGCTGCTTCTGCCTCAGCTCTTGCTTGTGCAGCGGCGGCCTCTGCGGCAGCCTTCGCTTGAGCGGCAGCTTTGGCATCAGCGACTCTTTTGGCTTCTTGCTCTGCCCTAGCTTGTGCTTCTTGCTCAGCTTTTCTAGCTTGTCGCTCTGATTCAGCTTGGGCAGCTGCTTGACGTTGTGCTTCGGCTGCTGAGTTATCAACCTTTGGTTTCGGTAGCGGCTCTTTTGGGGCTACTTTTTGACTGGTATCAGGACGAGGCTTTTCTGACGCTATCACAGGCGTCACTTTCGGCTCTATATTTTTTACAACAGGCTCTTTTGGTTTTACTGGGGTCTCTGTTGGTTGTTTAACCGGCTCTTTAGGCTTTGGTTCAGGTTGCGGCGCTGGCTGAACTTGCACCTCAGGCGGTACTTCTTTTTTGGCCGTGACTGTTTGTTTTTCTACTTCAGTTGAGACCGTTTTTGCCGGTAATGACACAAACTTTATCTCAAGTGGTGACATCTCTTTTTTGGCTCAGGTTTAAGTTCAGGCGTTTTTATTGCCACTAGTGCAATTGCGGCAAGCACATGGAGTCCTAAGACTGCAACAATAGCTAGCAATAACGACTTAAGTGGTGGCGCGTCTAAATCCGTTGAACTCATAACAGCCTAATGTTTATTACTCAGAGTAGAATGGCGTAGATAATAATGCAAACGATAATTATTATCAATAATAATTTACAATATTTTCGCTATTTAATACATCTCTGATACTTGACATTGCTTATTGGTTTTACATATCACAACGCTCATTTTCATGAACGTTGCCTACTTTCATGCCTCACTACTATGAACCTTATTTTTCATCAAATGATACGTTGCGTTTAATATAACAAGTACTGTTAATAAAAACCATTATCATTTATATTGATAATGAGTCTCAACTACTTTATTATAACGGCTGTGCTGTCTACTCATACTATTTTTATAAAAACTATTCGTATAAAAAGTTAGTAATTGGTACTAAGTAGACTATTTATTTTATGCTTTTTATCTCAAGCATCTTTCAGACTTAATATTTTTAGCATCATTCATCTGCAATTATTTTAGACAATTGCTTAAACATTTTTTGATAGACCGAGTTCATTATGCCGACACCTTTATTATCTAGCAGACCTACCGCCTCTTTTTTCAAACGTCCATTATTGACTGCTGCCATGACAGCGTTATTAGCTACGGTAGTGGCAGGATGTAGCTCGCCTGAATCTAATGACTCTGAGCCAGCAGACGCCAAAACTGAAAACCCAACGGCTGATGAATCACAGAACGTTGCTAATAACGACGCTGTATCTGCTGAGAAAATCATGGTCAATACTGTAAAAGGTGATGTTGAGCTGGCTATGAACCCATCGCCACTTGTCGTCTATGACATGACATTGATGCAAGACTTGGCCGCGCTAGATGTGGCGGTCGATGGTATGCCTGGTGGCCTATTACTAAAGAATCTACATTCAGAAACACAGCCTGATCCAAAATCGGTAGGTACTGTGTTTGAGCCGGATCTTGAAGCGTTGAATGCAATGCAACCGCAAGCTATTTTGGTCGGTTCACGCATGGCAGAAAAATACGACGAGCTATCAAGTATCGCGCCGACATTGGACATGAGTATTGATACAGCTAACATTTACGAATCAAGCAAGCAGCGCCTGCATGATCTAGGTGCACTGTTCGGTAAAAGCGATCAAGCCGCTAAGCTACAACAGAACATCGATGGACTCATCACTGAGACCAAGAATCTAACAAAAGAAAATAAAGGCACTGGCCTAGTCGTCATGGTCAATGGCAACAAAATGTCAGCCTATGGTGACAAGTCTCGCTATGGTTTTATCCATACTGTGTTAGGTGTACCAATGGCAGATGACAAAATTGCCGATGCGCCTCATGGTCAGCCGATATCGTTTGAATACATCCAAAAAGCCAATCCTGATTGGTTATTTGTCATCGACCGTAGTGCTGCAATTGGTGAAGACGGTATTGGTGCCAAGGCCGTATTAGACAATCCACTGGTTGCCCAGAGCAATGCATGGAGTAAGCAGCAAGTGGTTTATTTGAGCCCAGACTCTTACTTAGCATTTGGCGGTTACTACCAGTGGATGCAGGATCTAACGACGATCAAAGATGCTTTTACTAACGCTAAATAACGTCGTTGCTTATAAAAAATATTATTGCTCAAGTAGGTAATTATTACCGTTAACCCTGCTCATTTTTAAGCCAGTAGAGATTATGTCGTTATTTTCACACCGTACTCATGCTAGGCTCAAATCCAGTACTGCTCCATCAGCGTCAAGCTGGCAAAGCGGTACTGGCAATGCGTTACATCGACGTACTGTCATACCACCGTGGTTCATCAATACAGCAAGCCTCATTCTTATGGGGCTTTTGGTGTTATTGAGCTTATCTATTGGTGTGGCTGACTTTTCGTGGTCAGGTATCTTGCAGAGCCTGCTGACTCAGAGTGCCAACTCCGATAGCTCATTGTTATTGGTTAGCCGTATACCGCGTACCATCGCCATTATCTTGACTGGTATTGCTATGGCAGTGGCTGGGATGATTATCCAAGTAGTACTAAAAAACCGCTTTGTAGAGCCATCTATGGTTGGTGCAACTCAGAGTGCTGCACTTGGTTTGCTAGTGGTCAGTCTGCTGTTCCCTGCCAGTGCGCTCATTGTAAAAATGGGCGTGGCAACCATCGCTGCCGTTTTTGGCATGATGCTATTTATGCTGCTCATTCACCGCATTCCGCCCACTGATTTTTTGATGATTCCACTGATTGGCATTGTCTTTGGCGGCATTATTGAAGCCGTCACTACCTTTATCGCCTATCAAACCGAATCACTACAGATGCTGAGTGTTTGGCAGTTTGGGGATTTTTCGGGCGTATTGGCAGGGCGCTATGAGCTGTTGTGGCTCACGGGTGGACTGTGTGTGCTGGCTTATATTATTGCTGACAAGCTGACCATCGTTGGTTTGGGTGACAATATCGCCTTAAACTTGGGTATTAGTAAGCGTCAAGTCACTTGGATTGGCGTGGGTATGGTAGCCATGATGAGCGCTGTCGTGGTCGTGACTGTGGGCATGATTCCTTTTATTGGGCTGGTCGTACCAAACATTGTGAGCCGTCTAATGGGAGATAAGTTGCGTCGCAGCTTGCCAGCAGTGGCCCTACTTGGTGCTTCAGCCGTACTGCTATGCGATATTATCGGGCGCTCTATTCGCTATCCATTTGAAGTACCGGTCGCCACTATTTTTGGTGTGGTTGGTACGGTGCTGTTTTTATGGCTGTTATTACGTGCGCCAGCTGAGCAGTAGCACCATGTTCACTAACTATGTATTAATTTTCAACACTCGCTTACCGTCGTTCATTTTTTGCCTTATTAGATAAGCTTGGCACCATAGGATTTTTGTATGTTCTCATCAACTAAGCTTACTTCCACCAAGACTGATGCTACCAGAACCAGCACAGCGGTAAATAATTCATCTTCAGCAGATGGTCAGTATTCAGCCGCTGCACAAGGTCATTTGGCAAAGCTTTGGGCATGGATAGCTGCCCATCCAAAATCCATAGCAGCTATTATTCTACTTATCTCGATGACCTTGTTTATGACACTCAATGTCAATGGCTATTGGGACTTTGCACTACCATTACGCGGCAAAAAACTGTTGGCACTAATGGTGGTTGGCTATGCGATTGGCGTGTCGACGCTACTGTTTCAGACGTTGACTCACAATCCAATTCTAACGCCCTCCCTACTTGGGTTTGACTCACTCTATGTTCTGTTGCAGAGCTTACTGGTTTTCTTTTTAGGTGCGATTAGCTTTACCAGTCTCGATCCTATTGCCAAGTTCACGTTAGAGATTGTCCTGATGTTTGGGGCATCTTTATTATTGTTTAAGTTATTATTTTCTAAAAGCAGTCAGGATCTGACACGGCTAATATTGGTGGGCGTTATCTTTGGCGTGTTGTTTCGCAGCTTATCAGCACTCATTGCACGACTGATAAACCCTGATGATTTTGTGGTCGTACAGTCTGCCAGCTACGCGCAGTTCAATACGGTCAACCCTCAGCTACTAGGTATCAGCTTATTTATCTGTGCCATCACTGCGATATTTGTGTGGCGCTGGCGTTATCAGTGCGATGTATTGATGCTCGGACAAGCACAGGCCGTCAACCTTGGTATCAACTATCAACGTCTGGCATTTGGTCTATTAACTGTCATCGCTGTATTGGTTGCCACGGCCACTGCACTGGTCGGTCCAGTGACTTTCTTTGGTTTATTGGTTTGCGCATTGACCAATCGTATCGCGCGACATATGTATCACACTGAGCGGCTGATATTGGTCAGCTTGGTTGCTATGATTTGCTTAGTGCTGGGTCAGACTATCTTTGAGCAAGTGTTAGATATGGCAGGCGTATTGTCAGTGGTGATAGAGCTAGCAGGCGGATTGATGTTCTTAGCATTGATATTTATGTCTCAACGTCGTTCGTTATAACTACTTAGCCGACATTGTTTATTTAGCTGATGCTGTTGATAGAGAAAACCCTAAGACTTTTTTAAATAAGACTGACTATGATTAAACTAAATAATATCTCTCACCATATTGGCAAACAACAAATCTTGCATGACATTACGTTGTCCCTACCAACGGCGCAGGTAATTGCTTTGATTGGGCCTAACGGTGCTGGAAAGTCTACGTTGTTTTCTGTCATGGCCCGTTTGCAGCCGCTACAATCTGGGCAGGTGAGCTTCGCTGTAGATAATGAAGAGCGTGATATTGTCAGCTGTCAGGCACGGACACTGGCAAAGACTGTCGCGATGCTTGGGCAAGACAATCATGTACAAGGACGCCTGCGCGTACATGAGCTACTGATGTTTGGTCGTTATCCCTATCATCAAGGACAACCAACTGCTGACGATCAGCAAAAAGTACAGGAAATCCTTGAACGCTTTGAGCTTGAGCCATTAGCCGAGCGCTTCTTGTCAACATTGTCTGGTGGGCAACGGCAACGCGTGCTGATCGCTATGATTGTCTGCCAAGATACACCCTATCTATTGCTCGATGAGCCACTGAACAACCTAGATATGTATCATGCTGGTCGGCTGATGCGTGAGCTGCGTCAGCTTAGCCACAATCAGCAAAAAACCGTGGTAATCGTCCTGCATGATATCAACCAAGCGGCACAGTTTGCAGATACAGTAGTTACGATGAAAGCAGGAGAAGTGACGGCTGTTGGTCGCCCTGCTGATGTTATTACTAAAGAGACGATGAAAGATTTATACAACGTCGATGTCACTGTCCTAAATCATCAGGGTCGTCCAGTGATTGTTGATGCAGTTTAAGTACAGCATTTTGCAGACGAAAAAAGGAATTTTTGATGCATAAGATCCTATTGAGCCATCGATGGATAAACTATAAAAATCTATCTATATTAATTTTAGTAATTAGCTTTTGCTTATTCATTTTTAATGCTTTAAATAAAGAGATATCAAATACCTTTTTTGGTTAGGAATCACTTTATATGCTTTAAGATTGGTGGTTATTCCTATGGATTTTACTCAAAACATCTCTTCAGTAGACTACATAAAGAACTACGATGAAAATAATACATGGCATAAATGGGTGATGCTAGGTGAGAGATTTTCTTCCTTTATTTTTACTGTCTTGATAGCATACACAATATTTTTGCAATTCAAGTGATAACTAGGGCATGCCTTTAATGCAGTACATAGCTATTTACCGAATTAAAAGCCTACCTTAGAAATCTGGCAATATTACCTACCCTTTTGCAACGCCTTCAATCGACTTTGACGCCCTTTCCACCATAGATAAACACCAGTAATAGACAACACTGTCACAGCCAAACCTATCAATGCTAAAAATATTTGATACAGCAAATGGCCAATACCTTGACTGATATGCCCCATATGTAAGGTCGATAGCCATTGATCGGCTTTGCTGCCAAATGATGAACTTTGATAGCCAAAATTTACACGCTCGATGCTACCAGTCCTTGCATTGACGGTAATAGACGAAGCGCCGCCTTTTTACCGATATCTCTATCTGTTTTAAAACGCAGCTGCCATTGACCCTCGTCCTCAATCCAACGTATGCCTAAAAACTCTCGTACTAGCATACCCTTGCTTTGGGCAGCAGTGTTTGCCTGCTCACTTAAATAAGCAATGCTATTGGCTTTATTGACCACATCAACAGACTCGACATCGACAACCTCATTGTTTACAACCTTAACCCTAGTCGCTGTTTCTGCACCAGACGCCTGCTCTGCTTTTTCTGATGGTTTTCTTGAGTTCTCCTGTCTCTCACCCCTTCCTTCAAGCCCTACGACAGCGTGCATCACAGGTTGATAGACCTCTCTTAGGTTAAAACCAACACTAGACCACGCGATGACAAATAAGATCCCCCAAAGCCATAATCCAAAAGCATGGTGTAGATCATAATTCAATTTGAACATATTACTTTTAGTACGGATTTTCCACGCTGGTAACCAACGTTTAAAAAAGGAGGCACGTTTTTTAGGCGAGGTTTTATTCTGTGCTTTTTCTTGATCGCTCTAGGAAACGTTAAGTAAAAGCCAATAAAGCAATTAATCGTCCACACGAGCGCGACAATCCCTAGTAGCAATTTTCCAATGTCACCCAGTAATAAATCGCGATGTAACCAAAACACTTTCCACATGGTGTTGTGCCATGCCCACTCATCTCTATCACGAGTACCAATGATATCGCCAGTATAAGGATGGACATAAACTTGTTGAAACGGTGCTTTTGGTTGGTTTTGGGCGGCTTTTCCTCGTGCTCTATCTACCGAAAATACGGCTGATCTCTCTGCTGCTATCGAAGTTGGCATGCTAGAAAAGTTATATTGAGGGTACGCACTGATGACCTTATCATGAAGCTCAGCAATAGGCAGATGTGATGCGTTCTGCTTCTCAACCTGAGCCAGTTTATGGTTGAAGATATCATCTAGCTCGTCATGAAATGCCAATAATGTACCAGTAATACCAGTGATAATTAAAAAAACTGCCATGGCGAGCCCCGTATAACGGTGAATCCAAAGACAGCTATAGCGAAAATTAAATGACATAAATAAATCTGCTGTTATATTGTGATAGTAAGTTATTGAATTATTAAAAATATTTACGGGGACATGGGCTTATTTTGAAAATGAAAACCTGCCCTAACAACACAAAAGGTCTAAGCAAATAGCTCAGACCTTTTTCTACCTTAACAAACTCTGCGTCTACCTCCTAAAAATCAACGCTAACGTCGAACACATAAGTACGGCCAGGCTCATTAAAAGTACGTGCACCAGCATTCGTAGCGGTACCCTCACGATAAACACCCGTATCAAATAAGTTTTTGACACCAGCACCAACCGTAATCGCGTTTGTCAAATCATAGCGAGTGCTCACGTTAGCAATGGCATACGGCTCGCGATCAAGCAACGGGTCATCACTATCATCTCCCGTCGTCGCTGAAATCGTTGGGGCTTCAATCGTGCCATAGTAGCTCACATCAAAACCAGCATTCCACTGAGGCGTGATATCCCAATCGACACCCGTGTTTACAGTAAACTTAGGAATGAGCGATAATGGCTCGCCATTGTCTTTACGCTCAGAGCGGATGTTACCAGTGATATTAGAAGACCATCTTACATTGTCAGTGACTGGTACTTGTACAAAGCCTTCTAAACCTTCAACAATTGCTTCACCTTGATTGTCCCATTGAAAGATAGAACGATCTGTCGCCGTATCTACCGCCACACGATCCGTACCAGCGCCAATGCGGTTATCATAGGCATTGTGGTAATAAGTCAAGCCAGCATTCAATCCAGTACCATCATCATAAGTAAAGGTCAACTCTTTGTTCCAAGAAGTTTCATTTTCTAGATCAGAATTACCCAAAACATGACACCCTCCACCTCTTTTTTCATCTTTCACGTATTGTGGACAGCCATTACCTCTGGTGTAATAAATATAATTTGGGTCAAGCTGGTATAGCGATGGCGCTTTAAATGCACGACTGACACCCGCCTTCACTGACCAATCAGGACTAAAGTGCCAAGTAGTATTGATACTAGGCGACCAATTACTACCAGCCTCGCTATGATAGTCGAAGCGTAGACCTGGAGTCACATACCAGTCAGGTGTGATCTCGTAGTTATCTTCTAGATATACACCAATAAGATAAGCATCTGAAGTTGGATCACGCTGTTCAGGATCGGTCTCTACATCACCAAAATCAAAACCATCTGCAAATGCCAAATCAGATACCACGGGGTTATCTAGCTTTTCGCCGCGAAACTCTGCACCAGCAGTCAAGGTATGACGATCAAAGTAAATATCCCATTCTGATTTGGCATTTAGCGTATCGTAAGTCGCCTCTGTCCACTCAAAATCTTCGCCATCGTCAGGTATGACAATCTGTCCTTCGCCACCACCCGCACTACCTTCACCCAAACGCTCATTAACTGTCCGAGTATACTCAATGAAACTGTTACTACTAGCGTCATCATACTCACCGCGATGTGTGATCGCCGCGCCATAGCGTTGCATTTTGCTCGTTGTTTCACCTTCTAACTCATCTAACAAATTTTGGTTCACGGTTTGGAACAATGAATCACCCGCCCAGCGGTTTTCTTGACGGCTATAATTCACTTCAAAACCGACCGTATTCATCGCATCCATCGCGTATTCAAACAATTGGCGCACATCGATATTTTCGACACCTTCAGTACCTGCCGCTACCGAGGCAGCCGGACCACTGCGCCCGTCAACAATCTGTGCATCTTTGGCATTGATATAAGGATCATCGCCTTCACTATCGTGATAACCAAGAGTGGTACGCGAGGACAGTTTATCCGTCAATGCACCTGCCATATTGATATTGGTACGCCAGCTACTGCCTTCTAGATCGCTCTCTGGTGCCTCATAGTGACCACTGATAGAAAACTCTGGCTCAGTCGGGCTCTTAGTAATGATATTTACCACGCCGCCCATACTACCAGAGCCATAACGAGCTGCTGCAGGACCGCGCAATACTTCGATGCTTTCGATAGCGCCTGGTGGTACCCACTGCGAGTCACCACGCGTGTCTTGCTCACTGCCACGACTAGGTCGTGAGGAATTACGAGAAGTGACAGGACGACCGTCGATTAAGATAAGTGTATTGTTTGGCCCCATACCGCGCAAATCAATTTGACGCTGGTTACCACGCTGACCTGACGTTGAAGAACCCGACAAATTCACACCTGGCATCTTACGTACAATCTCTGAAATATCATTAGAAACTGATGCTTTTTCGATGGCTTCTTCACTAATAATAGACAGCCCAGCCGCTTGTTCTAGCTCGTCCCTTGCTGCCCGCACCACAATTGTATCCAATGTAGCTGTAGGCACAGCTTCTTGGTCGGTCGCCCCTTGCACAGCTACCTCATCACCCTCGGCAGCAAAAGCGGTACTACTAAGAATAGAAGTCACAGCGATACTTAGTAAAAGCTTACCAGTCACGACGCGTTGAAGTTTTTTTGGAGAAGTGATGACTGAGAAATCAGAGCAACCTGATTGGTTTGACATAAGTAATATTCCTTGAAGCGCACAATTTCATTAATACCTGTTTATCTCATCGTCAGTGAATGGTTTCAGCCACTTTTTATGCAATGCTTCGGATGCATTCTCGGTGCAAGTACACATAAATAAACGTCTAAAATTGACATACGATTGTCGGATAGACGTGTCCGTAAATATATGTGTTATAAAAACATGACTAAAATATCGCCAAGCGGCTTAGCTATTGAGAGTAAACGAATAAGGGTATGTACTAAGTAGGGTTAAAAGTTTGATGACGCTATAACTGTCATTAGCCAACGAATTAAATATTTAGCG
Source organism: Psychrobacter sp. ER1 (assembly GCF_048631835.1). NCBI lineage: Bacteria > Pseudomonadati > Pseudomonadota > Gammaproteobacteria > Moraxellales > Moraxellaceae > Psychrobacter > Psychrobacter sp. ER1. The sequence continues at coordinate 2,512,608 of NZ_CP184640.1, forward strand.
TAAAAAAGTCTCTATAAATAGAATAGAGCAAAGGGTCATTAACTGTTCTGTAATGAACGAAACACACTTTAGCAAGATACATATAAGAATGCAAACATTAATGATAATAATTATCATTAATGTTTGCATTCTTATATGTGGTTTAGTTAACGGTTTAATTGATGCTTAATATCTTTATAGAAAGGCCTGCTAGTTTCATTTGTATAAGCACTACCCTGTCAAACCTTGTCGATATTTCCAATATGATAGTTCGGCCAGTTAGAAACATTATGCGTCAGCTTCAGAATTTCGACGTTTGATTACTCTATGCCCGTATTCATTCACAATCATTTCCTGATAATTTGAGATATATAAATGAGCTTCGATGATAGCTCGCTGTTGTTTAGAGTATTGGCGTAGTGCTCGCATACGATTTAACTCATATGCTATTTATACGGTAGCCTCACCTTCTACCAAACGAGCAACTTAACATCTACTCTTAGATAAATCGCACTCTCAAAAATCTCGTAAAAAAGCCAGCTCCCGTATAAGACAGCTGACTTTATAAGTACGATTAGACTTAAATTTGATAAGCTAGATTAGAACTGATAAGTTAAAGACGTTTTGATATTACGTCCCATGTCGAAATCAGTAGCAGCATCACTGGTTGAGCTTAATCGAGATGAGTGGTTAGCATAAGTTTCATCAAAGATATTGTATACACCTAAAGTCGCTTTAATACCTTCGATCTGAGTTGGCGTATAAGTCATAAAAATATCGTGAACATCGTAGCTTGGCTTAGTATCTTGATTATTATCTGTAATTGATGACACATAAGTACTGCGCCAACCTAGATCAACGATATCAGTTGGTGCATAATTTAAGTTTACCATGTAACGATCACCCGAGTCCGCACTACCGCCGCTGACTGATGGAATACTATCGCCTGTCTTATCACCTTCGCTACGAGCACGCGAATAACTTAGCCCCATACCAAAGTCACGAGTCGTATAATTGGCTGCTAGTTCGACCCCTTTGATTTCGTAGTCTTCGTCGCTGTTTATTGTACCTTGGCAATCTTGTAAGTTGCCCGATGAACCGCGTGCACCAGTGTCGCAGTTGAGACCATATCGACCCGCGCGATCACCTGTTCTGATGAATTGCTGGTAGTTTTCAATGTCAGTGACGAAGTACTTACCACTCAATTGCAGAGCATCATTAGCGATCGTTAAACCGCGCAATGTCGTCGCAATACCAACCTCAGCGTTAGAACCTTCTTCCGCTTTTAGATTTTTATTGGCATAAGTCTCTGCTCCGTCATCATTAAAAACAGTTTGGCTTAAGTCTGGACCGTTAAATAACTGAGTATAGCTCGCGAATATTTGGGTACGCGGGGCAATCTCATAACTGGCAGCCAGTGCACCGACGACGTTGTCATACGTTTTGCCACCAGAGACAAACTCTGGAGATTCGTAGCGATCATAGCGCACACCTGGCGTTAAGGACAGTTTACCCATTTGCCATTGGTCTTCTAAATATACAGAAGTATTGGTTGCCTCATCACTGCCTGCCGCAGCGCCGTCACGAATCATTTCTGATTCTTTCTTGTAATGCTCAACCCCAGCGATTAACTTATGAACCCCTGGTACACCATTGATGATACTGCTATCGATGATACTAGTGTTTTGTACTTTACCGCCTGTAGTCTTTACTTGAGCATCAAAGTCAAAATTACCCACATTGTCAGAATCACGTAATATTTGTGTCTCTGTTTGATAGATGGTGGTATCAACATCTATCAGCTGATTTACAGGATTATAAGTATGATCGAGTGTATAAGTATCTCTGCTTATGTTTTGCGGTATTCGCTCATCGGACAGGCTAGGAAAGTCTGGGCGGAATGGAAAAATACCATCTTTTTCAGTACGACTAAAGCTTGCGCCAATGCGATGAGCATCAGCAATATTAGCACCTGCTTTCAATAGAATATTTTCGCTTTCGCTATCTTCGAAAAGCTCACGACCTTTACCATCTTCACCCGAACTAGTATCACGCTTACCATAGTAAGCAAGTAGATCAATATTATCAGTTGGGGCAGCGAATACTGTAGCTGAAGTCAATAGTTCGTCATTATTACTACCATAACCCACATTAACTTTAGCACCGATTTTTTGGTTAGGTTTAAGCAAATCTGCCGCGTCGACTGTCTCAAAAGCAACCGCACCGCCAAGAGCATCATTACCTAGCGTCACCGAGTTATTACCAACAGCGACTTCTGCTTGTTTTAGCAGATCTGGATCAATAGTGACGTCACCCATATGGTAGAACAACGCGCCTTCTTGACGTGCGCCATCAATCGTTACTTTTAGATTGGTATCATCAAGACCACGTACACGAATACGTTGGTTGACTGATGAGGTACCGCCCACGCTTACCCCTGGTACAACGTCCAGAAAATCATTCAAGTGGCTGGCTTGTGCAGCTGGGGTGTAGTCATCTATATAGACAGAGTCTTCTTGTACAGCGTCATGCACTGAGCTATTCGCTGTTACAGTGATAGTCTGCAATGTCGTGTTTGGCATATCTGCTGCCGTTGCAGCGCTGGCAGCTTGCGTCCACAATACAGCGGCGACACCGATAGACAATACTGTCAATTGACTAGATAACTTTACTTCGCGCATAACACATTTACTCACTTTGTTTACTGTCAGAAATTAGAATGTTTAGAATTATTTTTAAAAGTTGTCGTCAAACAATCTTTAAAATAGTGCTTACCAGAAGATTAAATACCTTGAAAAACTTGACTCATCATACGAATAACATGACTAATGTTAATGATAATAATTTGCGTTTAAATAATGAGAGGCATAATAACGAAGTATTAACACTTTGGCAATAATTAATATAATAAATTCTCAGTTTTAGCTCTGAATATGCTGAGAGAGCACAAAAATGCTTCTGCACTAGCAGTAGATATAGCATTCAATATAATTCTGGCTATGTATTAAAGCTATATGTAGACAGGCATACAAACTCATCACGTCTATAGCAGGCTGCTATTAACTTAGCTCATCCCTTGTTTTTTTTGTACTACTGTACTAGAATACTGAAACAAGATAGTTCTCAGCGAAAAATCGCTCGATGAGCGACTTATCTATTTTCTTTGGCTAAGATTACCTATTATGACTATCGATCCTTATCAGAGCTTAGTGAAACATTTGACCAACTGTACTGATAGCGCAGATATCGAAAAGCTGCTCAGTGCACTGCTGACCGATAAAGAACAGCATGACATTGCCAATCGTATTCGGATTTTTGACTTGCTAGATCGTGGCATCACCCAGCGTGATATCTCTGAGCAGCTAGGTGTTGGTATCGCCACTGTCTCTCGCGGTGCCAAGGCCAAGCAAAGCCATGATGTCAGCGCGTTATTGGCCACTCATAGAGATCACTTTTAGCCTCTGACGACGATACTATCTAGCTTTTTACTGACGAAACTTATACTTATTAATCAACACTTATTAGTCGACACTTATTAATCAACACCTATTTGAACCATTTCGGACTTTGTTATGACCTCTAGCACTCGCATACAGACCAAGCCTGCTCCTATCGATATCCCGAGCAAACCACAACGTATCAAACTGACGCAAGATATCGATTTTTTTGCATTATTCAAACGTATCGAAAGCGCGTTTGATACCTGCTATTTGCTCGAATCATTAGGTGAAGACAGCCATATCTCGCGCCATCATGCGATCGGCTTTGACCCTGTGACGACTATCGCCGCATTAGACCGCAACACGCTTGCGATTACCGATAATAAAACCGCTGAGACAAGCCATTATCAAACTGACAACCCTTATCAGCTACTGCGTGACATAACGCCGCAGCATGTCATCGCTCGCGATCAAAGCGGTGGTCTGGTCGGGTATTTGGGTTATGACTGCGTGAACTTCTTTGAGCCTAGCCTCAATGCAAAAGCCAGCGAAGACTTTGAACCATTTAAGTTTGGCGTGTATTTAGATGGATTGACCTTAGATAAGATGACTGGAGAAATCTTCTACTTTTATTACCCAACCGCTCAGCAGAATAATCGCATCGAGCAAATCAAAGCCCTACTTGATGAGCCAACGCCCAGCTATGAAGCGCCTAAAGTTGAATTTTTAAGTGATGGTATGAGCCAAGAAGAGCATGCCAATGTCGTCATGCAAGTCAAAGAAGACATCATCGCTGGGCGTATTTTTCAGTGCGAGGTAGGCTTTAAATCTAAATATCGTATTGCCGGTGACAAAATGCCGATTTATGAAAAGCTACGTGCCGTCAATCCATCACCGCATATGTATTTTATGAAATTTGCTCAGCAGTGCATCATTGGCGCTTCTCCTGAGCTACTATTCCGCTTGCGTCAGGGTGAAATGGAAACCTATCCGCTAGCAGGGACTGCCAAGCGCGGTGCAGATGTGATCGAAGACCGTAAGCTTGCCCGCGCCTTACTCAACGATGACAAAGAAATTGCCGAGCACAATATGCTAGTCGACCTACATCGTAATGATATTGGCCGAGTGGCGCGATTTGGTACGGTAAAAGTACGTAGCTTGATGGATATCAAACGCTTCTCTCACGTGCAGCATATCTCTTCTGAAATCGTTGGTATCCTGCATCCTAACGAAGACATGTTTAGTGCCCTTGCCAGTAACTTCCCTGCTGGGACACTATCAGGCGCACCCAAGGTAGAAGCCATTAAGGTGATTAATGAGCTAGAGCCAGATGGTCGCGGTGCTTATGGCGGTGCATTAGGCTCGTTCAATTTTAATGGTGATTGTATCTTTGCCATTCCTATTCGCAGTCTGTTTATCAATGGCGAGTCTGCCTACGCCCAAACTTGCGGCGGTAACGTTTACGACTCAAACCCAGCCGATGAGTACTTAGAGATTCAGCGTAAACTGTCGGCGATGAAAGTCGTGTTGGACAGCTTTATGCAATCATAATTGCTACCAGAAGTACTGCATAAATTGACCATATTTTACCTAGCACTATTTTTACAAAAGAGTTTATGACCCATGAATGTTTTAATTATCGATAACTACGACTCGTTTACCTTCAATCTCTACCAATATGTGGGTGAGATTTTGCAAACCTTAGACAGTGATAAAGAGGCCAGCGTCATCGTTAAACGCAATAACGAAATCACCCTAGCAGATGTGCAAGCGATGAATCTTGATAGAATTATCATTTCACCTGGCCCTGGCTCCCCTGACGATCCCGCGTACTTTGGTATCTGTAGCGAGGTGATTGAAACACTAGGCAAAACTGTGCCGCTACTAGGCGTTTGCTTGGGTATGCAAGGCATTGCTCATGTATTTGGCGGTGATGTGGTACGCGCTAGTGTGCCGATGCATGGCAAAGTCTCATCGATTCGCCATGATAATTCAGGTATCTATCAAGGCTTACCACAAGAGCTTGAGATCATGCGCTATCACTCACTGGTGGTAAAAGCTGACACCATCCCAAGCTGTCTGACGATTACCTCAGTAGTCGCCAATGATAGCTGTGCTGAATTGAGCTTTGCTGAGTCAGCATTGACTGGTGATGAGATTATGGGACTGGCGCACAAAGAGTACCCAATCCAAGGCGTACAGTTTCATCCTGAGTCGTTTGCCACTGAAGGCGCTAAGCGATTGCTAGGTAACTTTTTGCTACAGGTATAAACCTATATGGCCGTCTCCATGTCTAGCTCAAGCCTAAATACATCCAGCTTACTCAGACGTACTACATTGCTCTCAAGCTTAATGCTAATGACCTCTGTCAGTTCGGCTGTAGCACCTGTACAGGCAAACTTTACCATGGGCATGGACATCCAAGGTCAACGTCTTAACCTTTATGAGAGATGTGCAGAAGGAAGCGTTACTTGCAACAATATGCTACTGGTCGCTCCCGATTTAGGACGACTATTGCAGACAACACCAGAATCTAGTAAGTCGCCCTACGCTGTCAAATACTACTCTGCGGAAACCAAGCATAGCTTATGTAAAGATGGCGTGACCCCGTGTCGATTTCAGGGTTATACCTTTGAGGGCGAAGATTTTGATGGGTTTATAGATACCTCGAACCATGAGATATCTATAAGAAGTAAATGGACAGTCGATACCTATAGTGCCACCTACAAAGAAAACGAGACTTATCTGCCATTAGCCTCACAAGCTGATTTGGTTGATCAGATATATAACACGTCTGATAAAGCATTGAATGAAAGCTACAGAGTAACGCGAAATGAAGTCAGACGCCTGTACGGTGAGGATATGGCGGCTAATCTTAAAAAAGAGCAGACTCAGTGGATAAAACAGCGCTCAAAAAACTGCGGGGCTGATACGGATCATTTACCAAGAACCCAATTGGAAAAAGTGTGCTTTATTCAGCGAAATGCTCTCCGAGAGCAAACATTCTTTTTATGGATTGATTAACAGAGACTGTAGAAAGAAAAAATGACGCGAACACGAATATGATATGAGTTAATAATTCGATATCACTTAGGTTATTTAGCAAACGCTAGCCATTTTTGAGCCATTGGAATAACTATTAATTGAATTTAGCACACGACCTAGTAGCCACTTATTATCTTTTAGTGATAGACTCAAAAGAACAAACAAAAGACAGCCTTTAATCAGGTTGTCTTTTCTTATTTTAGTATTGCTTGGAGAGATTGTATCAATAGCAATCTTACAACATCTTGTGTCACTTAGATCGTAAGAAGAAAACAGTATGGCAAACATCGACAACGGAATGACGAACCATTCGCACCAATCATGGCTAGGCACCATTCAAATCATCACGGCTGCTATCTGCTGGGGTACGTTGGGTATATTCTCGACTTACCTAAACCAAATTGGATTTAGTGGCTGGCAGGTAACGATATTACGTATCGTCACGGCGGCCTTTATCATTTTAGCCATGCTACCAACACTATGGCCACACCTTATCAAATTACAGCCAAAACAGTGGCTTGGACTGGCGATGCAGTCGTTGATAGGTGTCCTTGGCATGTCGGTCTGCTATTTTTTTGCGGTCAGTTATGTCGGTGCTGGCCCTGCCGTTGCCTTACTCTATACCGCGCCTGTATTTAGTTTATTATTTTCGAAGTTCTTACTGAGTGAGTCTATTACTCGGAAATCAGTTTTACTAGCATTGATGGCGGTGTTTGGCGTAGGCTTAACGATGCTAGGTGAGCAAGCAAAAGTTAACTGGGGGATTTTACTCGGTCTATCAGCAGGGATGTGCTATTCGTTATATGGTGTACTGGGCAAGCGCGCGATGCATTACGCTCACCCTGCCCCTCTGGTATTTTTCACTTCCATTATCATTAGTGCTGGCGTACTACTGCTCTTGCCTGAGACCTATAACACTTATGAGCAGCTATTAGATCTGCCCTTAATGACTTGGGGCTATGTTTTGGGATTGTCATTATTGGGAACCGTCGTGCCATTTGGGCTATATATGAAGGCATTGGAAAAGCTGCCTGCCACTCGTGCATCGGTATTTACGATTTTCGAGCCATTGACTGCGATTGCACTTGCAATGCTGTTACTGCATCAATCTTTGTCTTGGATTCAGTATTTGGGCGTGGCGCTTATTTTGCTGGCGGCTTTATTAAATGCTGTGTTAAATGGTACCGCCACTCGCGTACCTCGCTGGTTAAAACAACGAACAAAGGCATAGTGTTACTATCTGCTCATTTGAGATACGTCCCATTTATTTCGATAAAAAAATCCCCAACCATGACGTCATGATTGGGGATTTTTTGTTTCTTCGTTTACTTAAAAACAAGCGTTTTTACTGCTCAATACGTTGCAAAAATGCCTGCGTACGAGGATGCTTTGAGTCTTCAAACAGCTGCTTGGCACTGCCTTCTTCGACCACATAACCATCTTCAATCAGTACAACATGATCGGCAACGTCGCGGGCAAAGTTGATTTCGTGAGTCACTACGACCATCGTCCAACCTTCAGAGGCGAGCTGCTTCATCGTCTCAAGCACATCCTGTACCAACTCTGGATCCAGCGCCGACGTTGGCTCATCGAATAGTAACAATGACGGCTCAATAGCAAGCGCACGGGCAATACCAATACGCTGCTGCTGACCACCAGATAGCTGGAAAGGATAGAGATCCGCTTTGTCCGACAGTCCAACTTTCTCAAGTAGTACCAGTGCCTGCTCACGGGCTTGCGCTTTGCTCTGTCCTTGTACCACTGTAGGCCCAAGCATCAAGTTTTCAATGGCTGTCTTATGTGGAAACAAGTTATAAGACTGAAACACCATACCTGACTTACGCTGTAAAGCTAGTAGCGTTTTTTTGCTTGGCTTAGTCGCAAAGTCGACGCTCAAGCTATCGTCATCAAAAGCAATCACACCTTGATCAGGAATCTCTAGCGCATTTAAGCAACGCAAAAAGTGGTTTTACCCGATCCTGAAGGTCCTAATATTACGACCACTTTGCCTTTGTTAATGGTCAAGTCGATGCCTTTTAGCACCTGATTGCCACCAAAGGCTTTATGAATATTAGTGACTTTGATCATAAAAATTCCTGTTGTGCTAGGGCGTGTCTATTGAGCCATAATTTATTTTACTACGTAGCTTATTTTGCCACATAACGGTCTAGCCGAGTTTCAAGCTTGCCTTGGATAAAGGTCAAGAACAGACAAATACCCCAGTAGATAATCGCCGCTTCGGTATAGACCAACATAAACTCATAGTTACGAGCTGTGATAATCTGCGCTTGTTTAAATAGTTCAGTGACCAGTACCAATGAGGCAAGCGAGGTGTCTTTTACCAAACTGATAAAGGTATTAGACAACGGCGGCACCGACACTCGAAGCGCCTGCGGTAAAATCACATGACGAAACGTCTGTAGATACGTCAAGCCAACCGTCGAGCCTGCTTCCCACTGCCCTTTTGGTATCGACAAAATCGAAGCACGCACTGTCTCCGATGCATAAGCACCGATGTTCAGTGAGAACGCAATAATCGCTGAGGGAAAGGGATCGAGCTTCACCCCAACACTTGGCAGACCATAAAAAATAATAAACAGCTGAACCAGCATCGGTGTACCGCGAATGGCGGACACATAGACACGAGCGAGCCGATAGATGATTTCATGGAACCAAGTAGCACGCGGAATGATACGAATCAATGCCACTGTCAGTGCAATGGCCATACCAATCGCAAATGAGATCAACGCCAGCGGTATCGAGTAATAGATACCGCCTTTGAGCATTGGCCAAAACGACGAAATAACAATCTGCGCTCGATCAGGACTCATAAATGGCAATACTGCCAATAAGTCTGCGAACCATGATGTAGACATTACAGAAGCTGACATGATAGAAACTGACATTATTTTTGTTGACTTATATCAGCACCAAAGAACTGTTCGCTAAGCTTAGTTAGCGTGCCTTCAGCCGCCAATTCAGCCATTGCTTCATCCAGTTTCGCTACAACTTCATCATCACCTTTGATAAGCACTAGGCCTGAACCACGTAACTCACTAGCAGGTGCAGTCAGTTTAATCTCAAGATCAGAATCTGGGAACTTTTTGAGATAATCCAATACCGCTAGATTGTCATTCATCGTAAAGTCAGCACGGTCCTGCTTCACTAATTGAATTGCTTGCGCCATACCATCGACAGGAACGATCTCTGCGCCATAACGCTCTGCAAGCTCACCATAGTTACTGCTAAGTGATTGCGCCGTACGTAGGCCTTTTAGACCTTCCCACGAGCTATAACGGTTGTCATCAGTAGGTGCCAATACGACCGCACCTGACCAGCTATAAGCCATTGCTTTGTCATACTTTGCTTTACGCTCAGGCGTGGTCAAACTAACTTGGTTAGCCACCATATCAAAACGTTTTGAATCCAAACCAGCCAACATTGCATCCCATTGGGTTTCTTTAAACTCAACGTCTACGCCTAGTTTATCTGCGACTGCACGCGTTACTTCAACATCATAACCCGTTAGTTTGCCGCTCTCATCATGGTACGTGAACGGAGGATAAGTACCCTCTGTACCGACGTTGATGGTGCCGCCGTTGTTGATACGTTGTAGCAAATCAGAACCGCCTGTTGCAGCGCTATCAGTTGCACTGGTATCGGCTTCGTTGGTAGTAGATTGACCACAAGCGGCAAGGAACATAGTACTGGCAGCAAGGGCTAAGAGAGTACGACGTTTCATAAGACGTCCTTATAAGAGTGAATAAATAAAGTAAAAACGCATAATGCTAATAAAATATACGGTGCTAATAAATAGGACAAGCCGACACAGAAGAACAATATAAGCTCTTCTATGATTTTCGGCTTTGGTTGCCCGATTTGAGGCTATTCGGGCTATTTTTCAATACTGTTTCTATATTATATTTTAATTTTTAACGATTGTTCAAATATTCTGATGACTTTAATTAACGCCAATTGCTATCTTATTAAATAGCAGCTTATGGATATAGTATCTCACTTTAGACAGAAAAACGTACACAATCAGTGAGCATACGTAAGCTATAGTCAGTTCAATATAATTTCGATACAAGGAAACCGAGTGCAAGTTATACATTAGTATGCTTAGCGAGGATGAGGATGTAGCGGATTGATATAGGCTTGACTATATCTACTATAACTCGCCAGAAAACTGATAGCGATCACCCGCATGCCACATTCTTACAAAGGTAACGACTTGGCCGGCCGAATAGGTCTGCCGACGCAACACAAGCGTTGGTGACTGCGGCGCAATTTGCAAAAACTCAGCAATTTCATCAGGAGCTGCCAATGCTCGGATGGTATAACTGCCACTCTCTAGAGGGCTTTTGGCAATCAAGTAATCACTGGTATTGACCACACTAAAATCCTGATCAATAAACTTCGGCACTTTTTTGGCATCGACCCAACGTTCCTCAAACTGTATGGGCTGACCATCAGCAAAGTGAATGATTTTTACTTCATACAGGACAGCTTCATCACTAGCATCTGTCTGAGCGCTTGTATTAGCAGGTACAGACTTTTCATCAATACCAAACTTACGACGCAACTCATTATCGAGCATAGCAGCAGTAACGGCGCGCTTGCTGACGACCTGTGCCTCATAATCACGATTGGCAGACTTTAAATCCTCAGCGATGTTGCGTACCTCAACAAACGTATGATTGAACTGCTGCTGCGCGACAAACGTGCCCGACCCTTGCCGACGCTCTAACACCCGCTCCTCGCTCAGCTCTTTTAGCGCACGGTTGACCGTCATTCTTGACACGCCAAACTCTTCAGCCAGTGCCATTTCTGTCGAAATTGCGTTGCCCGCTTGCCACTTACCAGAATGGATGTTGTCTAGTATGGCGTTTTTTATGCGTTGATACGCCGGAATCGTCTTTGTCATATCCGCCTTTGACCGTCAGTTTTGCTAATAGGAATGACCACATAATATCACGAGACCACCGTGCAAGCCTTAGTCAAAATGTCTGAGCGTTCAGTGTTGACTAGGGCGTTTTTCAACTCACTCGGTGTTATCTAAATCGACTGAGTAAATAACAAAAATAATCAGCTCATGAAAAAAACCTTGCATGAAAAAAGTATCTTTGATAATTTGTATATACAAATATACAGCAGTGCTAGAAAATTTGCTTTATCGATTCGATATTTTTATGAATTTAGATGAATACTTAGTAGTAGATAAATACTTAGTAAATGAATATCTAGGCTGACTGTAAGACACTTACTCTGATGACTTTATCGCCCTATTCGCTATCACAAGGATATGATCATGACTACTGACAATGGAACCAACAAAGAGACTAAGCTGACTCGCCGTGATGAGAGCCGTAATATTGCTGCGCCTACTGGTAGCACGCTACATTGCAAAAGCTGGCTGACCGAAGCACCTTATCGTATGCTGCAAAACAACCTGCATCCTGATGTGGCAGAAAACCCAAAAAGCCTGGTCGTCTACGGTGGTATCGGACGCGCAGCCCGTAACTGGGAAAGCTATGATCAAATCTTAGAATCACTAAAAGAATTAGAAGATGATGAGACGTTGCTAGTACAGTCTGGTAAACCAGTCGGCGTGTTTCAAACACATGAAAACGCACCACGCGTATTGATTGCCAACTCCAACCTTGTACCGCGTTGGGCAACGTGGGAGCACTTCAACGAGCTCGATCGCAAAGACCTGTTTATGTACGGTCAAATGACTGCTGGTAGCTGGATTTATATCGGCACGCAAGGCATCGTCCAAGGTACGTATGAGACTTTTGTGGAAGCGGGTCGTCAGCATTATGACGGTAGCTGGGCGGGTCGTTGGATTTTGACCGCTGGTCTAGGCGGTATGGGCGGGGCACAGCCATTAGCCGCGACCTTTGCTGGTGCGACTTCTCTAAACATCGAGTGCCAGCAGTCTAGTATTGATTTTCGCTTGCGTACAGGCTATGTCGATAAGCAAGCTGACAACCTTGACCATGCTTATGAGCTGATTAAGCAGCATACTGCCGCAGGTGAAGCCGTCTCTATTGCCCTACTTGGTAATGCAGCAGATATCTTGCCTGAGATGGTCAAGCGCGCCAATGCAGGCGAGATAAAACCTGACTTGGTTACTGATCAAACCTCAGCGCATGACTTGATTAATGGCTATCTACCAAGCGGTTGGACAGTAGAGGAATGGAAAGCTGCTCAAGAAGATCCAGAGCAACATGCAGCACTGACCAAAGCCGCTGCTCAGTCTTGTGCCGTACACGTCCAAGCGATTTTAGACTTGCAAGCGATGGACATTCCAGCGACTGATTACGGTAATAATATCCGTCAGGTCGCTTTTGATGAAGGGGTCAAAGATGCCTTTAATTTCCCAGGCTTTGTCCCTGCTTATATTCGTCCGCTATTTTGCCAAGGTAAAGGCCCGTTCCGCTGGGTAGCGTTATCAGGTGATCCAGAAGATATCTATAAGACTGATCAAAAAATCAAAGAGCTATTCCCTGAAAATAAACATATCCATCGCTGGTTAGATATGGCAAAAGAGCGTATTCAATTCCAAGGCTTGCCTGCTCGTATCTGTTGGCTAGGTCTTGGTGAGCGTGACAAAGCAGGTTTGGCATTTAATGAGATGGTCAAAAACGGTGAGCTAAAAGGCCCAATTGTAATTGGTCGTGATCACCTAGACACAGGTTCTGTCGCCAGTCCAAACCGCGAAACAGAAAGTATGAAAGATGGCTCAGATGCGGTATCTGATTGGGCACTATTAAACGGCATGCTGAACGTAGCAGGCGGTGCCACTTGGGTATCACTGCATCATGGTGGCGGTGTCGGTATGGGCTACTCGCAGCATTCAGGCATGGTCATCGTGGCGGACGGTACAGATGCCGCAGCCAAACGCTTGTCAAGAGTACTGGTCAATGACTGCGGCTCAGGCGTCATGCGTCATGCCGATGCTGGTTATGAGTTGGCGATTAAGACAGCGAAAGATTATGGTTTAAACCTGCCAATGCTCAAATAATTTGCCCTCTGTCCTTATGAGCTTGTAGCTAGGCATAAGGACATAATCGCCTATTTATCAAGGAGGATAATATGATTGAGCAAAATACGATATCTAGTCTGAACGATGAAAGTACAACGACATCATCGAAAAAACTACTATCAACCCCTATTGCATTAATACAGCTGATCGTATTCAGTGCGATCGGTTTGGTGATGTTTTTTGTGCCGTTTACCATTGGTGAAAAAGCACGATTTTGTTCGATCATGGCGCAACCTATCTAGTCAATCAGCAGCATACCTTGTCCGTGACGCTATTATTTTTACTCATGCTCTATGGCGTGAGTAAGCCATTTATCGATGGCTCATGGCGTAAAAATATCACTCACATGATTATGACGACTTTCAAGATCATCGGTCTGATGTTGGCAGTGATGTATGTGGCTGACATAGCGCCTGCCTTTATGATGGAAAAGGACATGCTGCCTTTTCTGTTTGAAAAACTGGCCTTACCAGTCGGTATGATTGTACCGCTTGGGGCGTTGATATTAGCATTCTTGGTTGGTTTTGGCTTACTAGAAATGGTTGGTGTGCTCATGCAGCCAATTATGAAACCTATTTGGAAAACCCCAGGTTCATCAGCGATTGATGCTGTTGCTTCCTTTGTCGGCAGCTACTCCATTGGCTTACTCATCACCAATCGTGTGTACTTGCAAAAGCAATATTCAGCGCGTGAAGCCATTATCATTGCGACTGGGTTTTCAACCGTGTCAGCGGCATTTATGGTCATTGTTGCCAAAACGCTTGGTCTGATGGATTTTTGGAATATGTTCTTTTGGTCTACGCTAGTAATTACCTTTATTGTCACTGCGATTACCGCTCGTATTCCACCTATCAGTCTCTTTGATGATCATGTCGAACGTCCCGCTTTAGACCATAAAGGTGGTACACGGTTAGCAGCTGCGTTTGACTTAGGCTTGTCCACTTCACGCCGTGCAACTGACCTCAAACAAATATTATGGTCTAACTTCCGCGACGGTCTAACGATGGCAGCCGCCATTGTGCCGTCCATCATTGCAGTCGGTTTAACAGGATTACTATTAGCAAAATATACGCCGGTGTTCGATGCCCTAGGCTTACTTCTTTATCCATTTACATGGCTTGGCGGCCTACCAGAGCCTCTCGTCGCTGCCAAAGGAATGTCAGCAGGATTGGCTGAAATGTTCTTGCCAGCACTATTGCTAAGTGACGCAGATATACTGACGCGCTATGTCGCAGGGGTCATCTCCATCAGTAGCGTGCTGTTCTTCTCAGCCATGATTCCGTGTGTGCTTGCAACCGAGATTCCAGTCTCTGTTGGCAAAATGGTCATCATTTGGTTCGAGCGCGTGGTACTTAGTATTTTATTGGCTGCGGCTTTCGGACATCTGGCTATCTACCTCAATTGGATTGGCTAAAAAATTCAAACTCAATAATAGATATTTCGTTGATTAAAATCCTTTTAACAACTTCATTTTAATAAAGATACGAATCAAAAATCATATAACCCATATGACTATGCAACTAGGATTACCCCTATGAACAATATCAAACAACTAACCCTACATCCTCGCCAGCTTAGCTTTGAGATGCTACGTGATATCTACGAGCAACCTGTCATATTGACACTGCCTGAGAGTGCTTATGAAGCGATAGATGCCTCGCACGAAGATGTACGTACCATCATTGCACGAGACAAAAGCGCTTATGGTATCAATACCGGTTTTGGCCTACTTGCTAAGACACGTATCAGTGATGATCAGCTTGAGCTACTTCAGCGTAACCTGATCGTTTCTCACTCAGTGGGTACTGGTGAAGCGTTGCCAGACGGTGTAGTTCGATTAATTATGGTCATGAAAGTCGCCAGTCTGGCGCAAGGTGTCTCTGGTGTACGCCGCGAAGTGGTTGATAGTTTACTTGCCTTAATCAACAATCAAATCACACCCAATATCCCAGCCAAAGGTTCAGTTGGTGCCTCTGGTGACTTAGCGCCATTATCACATATGACACTTGCAATGATGGGCGAAGGTGATGTGTTTGTTGACGGTAAAAAAATGCCTGCCGCTGACGCTCTAGCCCAGCATGGACTTGAGCCTATTACTCTTGCAGCCAAAGAAGGCCTTGCGCTGATCAACGGTACGCAAGTCTCAACTGCGCTAGCATTACGTGGTTATTTCTTAGCGCGTGATTTACTTGAGACAGCTACTATCGTCGGCTCACTGTCAATTGATGCCGCCAAAGGCTCAGATTCACCATTTGATGCGCGTATTCACGAAGTACGCGGTCATCATGGTCAGATAGAGATCGCCAAAGCACACCGTCAACTGATCAAAGGCAGTGCTATCCGTGCTTCGCACGATGGCGAACAAGATGATCGCGTTCAAGACCCATATTGCTTACGTTGCCAGCCACAGGTCATGGGTGCTTGTCTTGATATCATCAACCAAGCAGGGAAAACGCTGCTCATCGAATCTAATGCGGTAACAGACAATCCGCTTATCTTTAATAATGAAGATGGTCCGGTC
Source organism: Psychrobacter sp. ER1 (assembly GCF_048631835.1). Classification (NCBI taxonomy): domain Bacteria; kingdom Pseudomonadati; phylum Pseudomonadota; class Gammaproteobacteria; order Moraxellales; family Moraxellaceae; genus Psychrobacter; species Psychrobacter sp. ER1. The sequence goes on from NZ_CP184640.1 coordinate 2,528,644, forward strand.
GCCATATCATGTGGTAACTTCCATGCTGAGCCAGTCGCTTTTGCCGCGGATATTTTAGCATTGGCTATCGCTGAGATTGGCTCGATGTCTGAGCGCCGTGTCGCTTTGCTGATCGATGCAACTTTGTCAGGTGGTCTGCCACCATTCCTAGTCGATAACGCTGGGGTAAACTCAGGCTTTATGATTGCTCATGTAACCGCAGCAGCACTGGCTTCAGAAAACAAATCTATCGCCCATCCTGGTAGCGTCGATAGCATCCCGACTTCTGCCAACCAAGAAGATCACGTCTCAATGGCTACCTATTGCGCACGCCGCCTATATGAGATGGCGCAAAACACTGCGACTATCATAGGTATTGAGCTACTGGCTGCTGGTCAAGGTATTGATTTTCATCGAGGACTCGAGACATCAGAGCCGTTAACTGTGGCACATCAAAAACTACGTGAGAAAGTGACGTTCTATGATAAAGATCGCTACCTCGCCCCTGATATCGAAGCGGCCAAGCAGTTAGTACTAGACGGCACACTTGCTCAGCACTGGCAAGAACTACGTCACAACTGGTACGAGTCTAAATAAGCATTGGCTGGTAAAAGGAGAGCCATGATGGCAGTCACAAACATGACCACACCCATTAGCCATACACCCGCTGATATGACTCAGTGGACAGGACGCGCAGAGCCGTTTGAGACTGCACGCGCCCGTTATTGGTATCAGCTTGCTCAGCCTTATGAGGCTCAACATATTGGGCTAATTGGCTTTGCCTGTGATCAAGGCGTCAGACGCAATCAAGGCCGCGTGGGTGCTAGAGCTGCACCGTCATTGATTCGTCGAGCTTTTGCTACGCTGCCAGTCATCGCTGATTTGCAACAACGCTTTGATAGTCAATTATCAACCTTATTAGGTGATGCTGGCGACATTCATTGTGATGATAATGATGGCTTTGCCGACAATATTCTTGAGCAAGCTCAGATCAAATATGCCGATGCAGTGAGCACTATCGTCAAGCAAGGTGGATTACCCATCGGGCTTGGCGGTGGTCATGCCATTGCTTATGGTAGCTTTTTGGGATTATGGCAGGCCTTAGAAAAGGCAAACGATACAACTATCAGCACAAACACAGCGCCTACTATCGGGATTATTAATTTCGATGCCCATCTTGATATTCGTCAGTCTGATGTAGCAACCTCTGGTACACCGTTTCGCCAGATTGCCGAGCATCTTGACGCACACGATCAGCCCTTTCATTATTGCTGTATTGGCGTCAGTCGCTTTTCTAATACCGCCGCGCTCTTTGATCGCGCTGAGCAACTGGGTGTACAGATTATTAGTGATGAAGACTGTCATTATCAGCCTTGGGACACCATTGCCGAGCAGGTCAAAAGCTTCATAGATCAGGTCGATATCGTGTATCTCACCATTGATATGGACTGCCTCCCCTCTAGTCTCGTCCCGGGTGTCAGTGCGCCTGCTGCTTTTGGTATTGAGCTTGGTTTTGTTGAGCGTATGGTCAAGCTGATTGTGTCATCAGGCAAAGTAAAAATGGCAGATATTGCTGAGATCAACCCGACCTTTGATGTGGATAGTCGTAGCTGCAAAGTCGCTGCTCGACTGCTAGCGACTATTGTAGAGCAGCACTTACTTAGCGCTTAGGCCTTCAAATAAAGGTCTCTGACTCCACAATAATTAGGAGCATATTATGAATAAATCAAAGAACTCCGTATTGAAAAATCCTACAGAACAGATGCTAGACGAGTCTATTATGACATCATTTGATCATATTATTATTAATGCCAATATTGCGACCTTTTCAGCGCAGCATGGTTTTGGCATTGATACAGGTGTAGATGCAAATAAGAACGCTGATAGCATCCCATATGGTCAGCTACACAATGCAGCCATCGGTATTAAAAATAGCAAAATCGCTTGGGTTGGCACACAGCATCAAATCACTGCTCATTTGTCTAAATATCAAGCTAGCCAAATCACGGATGTAAATGGTAAATGGATAACGCCTGGACTCATCGATTGCCATACGCATATCGTCTATGGTGGCAATCGTAGCAATGAATTTGAAGCCCGTTTGCAGGGCGTTAGTTATCAAGATATTGCTGAACAAGGCGGCGGTATTGTCGCGACGGTCAGTGCTACCCGCGCTTCCAGTATTGAATCGCTATTTGCCCAAAGTGAAAAACGCTTAATCGCACTTATGAAAGAAGGTGTCACCAGTATCGAAATCAAGTCTGGCTATGGCTTGGACTTGGACACTGAACGTAAAATGCTTACGGTCGCTCGTCAACTGGGAGAAAAATACGACATTCATGTAAGTACCACGTATTTGGCGGCTCATGCCTTGCCACCTGAGTATAAAAATCGTGCAGATGACTATATTGAGCAAGTCTGCGAGTGGCTGCTAATTCTGCATGCAGAAGGCTTAGTCGATGCGGTCGATGGTTTCTGTGAAAATATCGCCTTTAGTACAGAACAAATCAGACAAGTGTTTGAGGTAGCTCGCTCTTTAGATCTACCAGTCAAACTGCACTCTGAGCAACTGTCTGATATCGGCGGAAGTGCCTTAGTTGCTGAATATAAAGGACTATCAAGCGACCATCTAGAGCACTTATCAGAAAAAGACATCAAAAAAATGGCGGCTAGCAATACCGTTGCCGTGATATTACCAGGGGCGTTTTATACGTTACGTGACACTAAGTTGCCACCGACTGAAGCTTTGCGCAAGCATCACGTCCCTATGGCAATTTCAACTGATTGTAACCCCGGCACCTCACCGTTGACGTCGCTGTTATTGACGATGAATATGGGCTGTACGCTATTTTACTTAACCACTGAAGAGGTTTTGGCAGGAGTTACTGTTCACGCAGCACAAGCATTGGGTCTACCTAATAAAGGAAAAATAGAAGTCGGCTGTGATGCCGATTTAGCGCTATGGAATATCGCTCGTCCTGCTGACTTGGCCTATCAGATGGGGCTCAATCCCATCCAAGGCATCATGGTTCAAGGACAATGGCGCGACACAATATAATCAATCTACCTTTGTTTATCTCAATTAAAAAGCCCCAACCATTCAATGATTGGGGCTTTGCTATTTGTCCATATTAACCAACCACTAAGGCTTGTTTACCACTTATAAGTAAGACTAGTTCAAAATACCAAAAGCGACCAACGCATCAGCCACACGTTTGAAGCCAACCATATTGGCACCAGCCATATAATCGATATACCCATTGTCAGTTTGACCATATTGTTCTGAAGCATTCGCAGCACTGTCGTGGATATCTTTCATAATACCTTTTAGACGCTCATCGACTTGCTCAAAGGTTTGATATTGACGGACAGAGTTTTGCGACATTTCAAGCGCAGATACTGCTACCCCGCCCGCATTAGCAGCTTTACCAGGTGCATAATGAACACGGTGCAAACGGATATAATCAATTGCTTCCGCAGTGAGCGGCATATTAGCGCCTTCCACCACATACTTCACGCCATTTTCGACCAATAATTTGGCATCAGCTTCATTGACTTCATTTTGAGTAGCGCATGGAATCGCAATATCAGCTTCAAACTGCCACGGTTTCTGTTTAGCAAGCCACTCGCCACCATAAACATCAACATACTCTGCTAAAGGCTTGTTTTGCTGCTTTTGTTTTTTGAGCCAATCAATTTTTTCTTGATTAAGACCCTTTTCATCATGCAACATCCCTTGTGAATCAGAGACAGTTATTGCCATACCACCTAGCGCATTCACTTTTTCGGCAGCGTGCAATGAGACATTACCTGCTCCTGATATCAGCACCTTTTTGCCTTGAAGCTTATCGTTCTGAGCGATGAGCATATTTTCTAAGAAGTAGACTGCACCGTAGCCAGTCGCCTCTGTACGCATCAAGCTGCCACCAAAGCCCACGCCTTTGCCAGTGATAACCCCTGTTGATTCACGCGTTAAATTCTTATACATCGCAAACATATAGCTAACTTCTCGACCACCGACGCCGATGTCACCAGCAGGCACATCCATGTCTTTGCTCACGTAATGATGTAGCTCACGCATAAAGGCATAGCAAAAACGACGTATCTCGCTGTCTGTTTTACCTTTAGGATCAAAATCTGACCCACCTTTACCGCCACCAATAGGCAAGCCAGTTAAGGCATTTTTAAAGATTTGCTCAAAGCCTAAGAACTTCAATACGGATTGATTGACGGTAGGATGGAATCTAAGACCGCCTTTGTAAGGGCCTAGAGCATTGCAAAACTGCACACGCCAACCACGATTGACTTGTACCACGCCTTGATCATCTTCCCAATTGATACGAAAGCCAAATACCCGATCAGGCTCTACCAAACGCTCGAATACCTTTAACGTACTGTATTCAGGATGCGCATCGTATAAAGGTTGAATCGTAATTGCCACCTCTTTTACTGCTTGAATAAACTCTGGCTGATGGGCATAACGTGCTTCGACTTTTTGGATGGCTTCACTGATGCTCATGTATTTCTTCCTTAGGATAAAACTGGTGATAGTAATTATTTACATCGACGCTACAACATATTGAGTGAACGAAAGGGCTATAAACGTTGATGTAAAACTGAAATCGCCCCTATACAAGATTATGTATAGAGACTGATAGGATCAAAAAAGCTGACTCAATTTGTATCTTTATAACGCATTTAGAAGTGTCAATATTTATCCCCTCATGACTGTATATCATTTTTGAGACTTATAAGTCTAGTAAATATCTTCATCATAAGAATCTATAAGTGATTTTTATTAACTAAATTCCAGCGGCTCCGTTTGATAGCAATGGTGGACATTAATCTATAGTTACAAAGAATACCTCTATTCAAAAAATACCAAGGATCTTGCTAGGTCTTCAACCGCTCATCGATTAGATATAATAAAAAACCACCATTTTCCTCGAAAAAATAAAGATAAAGGGTAATGATTTGATGACAAAAGGCATAAAAGTCCAAAAAATTTACTTTTAATTGGGCAAGTGTATATCAATATTATTAGGAAGGAATTATAATACCTTTCTTTAAACAAGGATATTTTTGACTAACTTCATTAGTTCATAAATAAAAAACCAATCACCAGTACAGAGAAAGCGATATGCGTACAGATTCATTTCAGCAGATATTGGAAGACTTAAACAGTTCATCAGCAGATGTTGAAGCATCTGCGCTAATCTCTAACGATGGTCTTATGATTGCTTCAGCTCTACCAACCGGCGTGGATGAAGATCGTGTGGGTGCTATGTCAGCAGCATTATTATCATTAGGTGACCGTGCAGGCCGCGAGCTGGCACGCGGTAGTATCGATCGTATTATGATTCAAGGCGAGAAAGGCTACGTCATCATGACTTCATCAGGCGATGAAGCCGTACTCACCATCATGGCAAAGCCCAATGCCAAGCTTGGCTTGATATTCCTAGATATTAAGCGCGCTTCAGAAGCGTTGGCAAAGCTCATTTGATTGGCGACTGCTTATCGAATTTATTAGCTTTTAATTACTATAAACATAGTTGATTCAATATAATTTGGATACAAGGAAGCCGAGTGAAAGTACTACAAGTAGTAGGCTAAGCAAGGCTGACACCGTATCTAACTTATAGAGGATTGACGATATAACGATCAACGAAGGAGATGACCATGGGTTCTCCAATCCCCGATGCACACAAACCCGATATGCCTGCTGAGCAAATCACAATGACTTATCATGATGGCACCTCACGGACTGTCTATGATACTGGTATAGAGCGCCCCTACCCAGACGGTAAGCTGATTGTCTCGCGTACCAATCTCGACGGTATCATCACTCACGTCAACGACGCCTTTGTCGAAATCAGTGGCTATCATGTAGATGAATTGATTGGCCAACAGCACTATATTTTGCGTCATCCTGATATGCCAAAAGCTGCCTATAAAGACTTATGGAATACTGCTGAGTCTGGACAAAAATGGCATGGCTATGTCAAAAACTTATGCAAAGACGGCAGTCATTATTGGGTCTATGCCACTGTGGTGCCTAACGTGCGTCGCGGCGAAACCGTCGGCTACACCTCGGTACGACGCAAACCATCACGCAGCAAAATTGAAGCGGCGTTGATTCAATATGCCCAAATGAAACAAGATGAGGAAGGCTAACTCATGACGACACACAATATGTTAATCGCCCCTGATTTTTCGCCTGATCGCTTTGCTGGCTGGCACATGTTCAACACCTTGATTCAAAAACGTGCCAACTTAAACATGCATCTCAATATTCCTGCCTCTCACGCTGAGCAAGAGCAGGTCATTGATGCTGGTGACATTCAAATCATTTATGCCAACCCTTTTGATGCAGCCACTCTCATTCGAGAGCAAGGCTATCGAGCCATTGCCCGACCTATCGGCAAGTCTGACGAGATGATCATTGCAGCCGCTGCCAATAGCACTATCAGCCGTTTGGAAGACATTCAAGCAGGGGCTACTGTCGCGATGGCTGACAACCGAGATGTCAAACTGATTGGTTTGCGATTGCTAGAAGCCGTTGATATCGAAGAATCTGATCTCAACTGGGATGTGACCGAGACCTATCAAGCGGCTGCCCGCAAAGTCATCAAAGGTGAGGCCCAAGTCGCATTTTTTTGGCAGAGATATTTCATAGCTTTTCACGCTTGACCAAGACTCAGCTGTCAGTACTTATCGAAAGTGACTTGGCTGATATCAGTCATGTGTTACTAGTCAAAGAAGACTTTCCCGATGCACAAATCTTCCTAGAAGCCATCCTGAATTTGCACAACGATGCAGATGGTAAAGAGGCCTTGGCTGAGCTTGGCATGCCTCAAGGGTTTGAGCCAATGAGCGAAGAAGATGCCGAATTTATGATTGATTTGATGCAGACATTATTGGATTAGTCGCTCAATCATTATATTGATATCAAGCGCTATTTTGCGAGATGAAGTCATCGTTTGTTTTACAACATCATTATCATTGAAACAAGCACCGTCGTAATAATAGCGATGACAGGAGGGTATTATTATGTCTGATTCAGACCTTATCAAAGAAAATGAAAGAGTCGCGCATCGAGTATTTCGGTTTTACTCTCGTAAAGTATTTTTAGCTCCTAACAACCGTCACTTTCATGAGCAGCGTATCAATGCAGCGTTACTGTTGACGGAGAAAGAGCCGTTACAAGGCGCTGTAGCGGACTTTTTTATGGGTGCTGGTTTGATATCCCATATGATGTAAACAACCTATTTACTCGTATCAAAGATCGTTTGTATCCTCATGTCCAGCAAGGCTTTCGCGATTGCATTGATAAGAAAAGATACATCCAGCGCAATAGTATGTTGGCCACTCGTTGGAGTGTGCTGATATCCCCTTCTCTCAATGAGCAAAAGCAACGGCTGCGTATCAGCAGCGACGATGCCCGAGAAATCGCTAAAGATATCACCACTGAGCTGATGCAAGCGCGTGAGGACGAAGACTGGGGTACGATTGAGCAAATCGAAAATGAGTTTTTTGCCCATTGTACTGCGCGCAATGATCGTCTCGCATTTTCGCTGGTATGGTTTCGCTTGGGTAGAAGTGATTGGCAGTTCGATGCACGTTGGGACAACTGCCAACAACATCTCGATCAAACTATAGTCAAATCCATATAAATCCGCTACATCGTCATCCTCGCTAAGCATATTAATGTATAACTTACGCTCGGTTTCCTTGTATCGAAATTATTTGAACTCAACGATATGAAAGCCTAATTTGTCACCTATTAATCACTTTTATCATAATGGTAGTTACTATGTCCTCTTACTTAAATGCTGATAAAACCTATCTTACCCTGACGCCAGCTGGTATTTTTGAGGCGTTTTCACAGAACGAACCGACTGATGAGCAGCTAGCATTACAGAATTTACTGTCTTATGATCAGACACTGCTCGCTGCTGACTGGCTTCAGCGTTATTCTGATGACTGGCTACAGAGTTTTATAGAACAAGGCTGGATTGAAAAACTGTCACTATTTTTACCAGCGCCTAACTTGCCATTGGACCAGTTTTTGCCTTATGTCGTAGCGAGCTTATCTGGTAAACGCCGAGCCGCGATCGGCTCTGATGAAGGGTTTTGTTTGGCACGAGTTGGCTATAGTCAAGAAGAAGCGGACATGCTCAGTGTCGCCGCCGCTGATTTTTCAGGCTTTATGCTCCGCCAAAAGCAACGTGGGTGGGCAGTAGAGAGTCAGGCAATCTCGTTTTTTCAACAGGTCGACCTACTCATTCCTGAGACCAGCTTTGTGTTTTTATGGATAGATAATGCAGGCTACGTTCTCATCATCGATGGCGAACCTCTGACCAACAGTCGCGCTTTTGTAGAGCTGGTATGGGCACTCAAAACCTCTGGATTGAGATTTCTTAACTAAGGAGATTTCTTAACTGATTTAACTCACTTAGTTGATTCCGCTGTATCGACTGATTTGATGCCTAATCTCAATCTTTTACGCGAGCATAAGCAGTGCGATTAGCTAAAATCAAGCGCACTGCTTATGCTCATGCAAATCTTTTCGTACCATTCTTATCTATATCACTCTTTGATATCAACCAACTCTACGCAGCAATAACAATACTCTCAGAATTAACAATAACTTGTCAGAATTTAGGTCATACTCTTCTCATACACTTAGGTATTTTCTTGCCACAACTTAAGTTGCCACAAATCTCTAATCATTCAAACATCTATACAGCTTCCAACATTTTAATTATCTTTTTCAACGTTGTACCCTACCGAAATCGGCAACCCCTGCCAAACCTTGCATTCTTGCTTATTTTTTAGGACAGTTTATGACTTCGCTGACCACTGTGCGCGTGCGTTATCAAACGATTGAGATTGGCAATACCGACATTCATATTTGCACACTACGTGACAATCAACAATTTAGCGACCCTGATGACGAAGCGTTAAATCTGGGCATTTGCTCCGCTTCTTGGCCGATGTTTGGGGTGATATGGCCGTCAAGCTTGGTGCTAGCCAATCATATGCTCGATTACGATATTGCAGGCAAACGTATTTTGGAAGTTGGCTGCGGTATGGCGCTCTCTAGTCTGCTACTGAATCATAGACATGCGGACATTACAGCGACTGACTATCATCCAACGGTTGAGTATTTCCTTGATAGGAATACCACGCTGAATAATAATAAAGAGATTAATTTTGAGCGTTTAGACTGGGCAGAGGACAATAGCCATCTTGGCAAGTTTGATATGATTATCGGCAGTGACTTGCTCTATGAAGACCAACACATTGATATATTAGCCGAGTTCATTGACCGTCACGCTATGCCGACTTGCGAAGTCATCGTGGTTGATCCTGGTCGCGGTCGCAAAAACAAGCTAACCAACAAGATGACTGAGTTTGGCTTTAGTAGTAAGCATGTAAAACCTGAAAATACGACTTATCTAGACTTGCCATTTAAAGGGCATATTTTGACGTTTTCGCGAGATAATAGTAGCCAAACAGAGTAAAAGCCAGCCGTCAATGCAATTAAGTGAGCACAGTATCCTGCCATTGCTGCCGAGTGATTTTGTACAGCACATGCTCAGCAAGTCGATGATTAGACTCAAGCATAGGGTGAAAAAATCCTCCTGTGTATTGGTCATACCAAGGCGCTCCATAACCAATTGTGAGCGCTTATTGATAACGGCAGTAAAGGCAACGACTTCATCTAGTCCTAATGTATCGAATGCAAAATTCAATGAAGCCCTTGCCGCCTCTGTCGCATACCCTAATCCCCAATAATCATTATGCAGGCGCCAAGCAATCTCAACAGCAGGAGAAAACGGCATATCGGCATACGCATGATTTAACCCAACCATACCGATAAAAGTATCTGTCTCTTTTAGACTAACCGCCCAAAAACCCCACCCATTATCATCAATCAGCGACTGGCATTTTTTGGCGATAGCATTACTCATCGAAGTAGTTAATAACTTAGGAAAGTATTCCATTACTTCAGGGTTAGCGTTCATCTCAGCGAATGGCGCAAAATCGCTCGCTTGCCATTGTCTAAGGTACAGTCGTTCGGTTTCTATCGTATTTATAATTTTATTCTCTCGCATTTCGTTGTTCAAAATGAATACTGTTCAAAATAAATCAGGTTAATCAGGCTAGCTATCAAGCCAGCCTTGTTGTTTTGCATAAGCTAGCTGCTCCGCTGTATCAATATCGTAGCTAAGTTGGTCATTATCGACCTCACCTATTTGATCAGCGGGCAATCCTCTAATGAGGTGACGAAGCCCTTTATCTCCTATCAACTCTGGCTGCCCCTGTCTAAGCAATTTATAGTTAATTGTTAAAGGTAGACCTATGATATCAGTTACCGTTTCATCCAGATATTGATGTTTTTCTAAACGTTGCCAACTGTGATAGCGACTGGCCACTACCGTCTGTTTGCCCGCTAGCAAAGCGGTTAAATGTGGTTCATCTAATAATACTTGATCGACTCCCATGATGAGCACTCGATCGATTGAAGTTGATTCAAAAGCAGCAATTGTCTCAATACCCAAACTCAAACTATGCGCCATACCAGTATCAGCTTGTGAGTTCACCACTATCTGAACCGTTGGATATTGATTGGCCAACGCTGTAATCGCACTAGCAATCAAACGATGGTTATCAGGAATGACAATGACAATAACTTGCGGATTGGTCATTATTGCCAGTTGAGTCATATAAGTAACTAATGGCTCGCCATTCTTAACGAGTAGCTGTTTTGGTTGACCGAGACGCTGACTGAGGCCACTTGCTAAGATAATGACCGCATGATTTTGACTATGCTGTTGATTACTTTCTGTATGTTCAGCACCTTCTGTAAATGCACGCTTACTCATACGCCACTCTGGACAGTATTGGCATCCGTATCACTACTCACCGCTGTGATATTTGGGAGATTACTATGTGAACCATTTACTGAAGCGGTTTGATCATGCATGATCGCATTAATCTCTGCCATGATGCCAAGCGCGAGTGCCTCAGGGCCATCTCCACCCAGCTTATAACCAATCGGATAATGCAATTTGTGAATGCCCGCTTCTAACATAGTAGGATTGCTAAGGTTTATGCTAATCTCATTAATTAAACGTTCGGTTCGATAGCGCGGCCCTAACTGTCCTAAGTATTTATAATTGTTTGAATGCTCGAGCAGTACAGCTAGGCGCGCGCGATCTTGACTCAAGCTGTGTGACATCAGGGCGACGGCTGCGTTATTACTGAGCTTAAGCAAAGTCTCACTGTCATTTAAAGATAGCGACATCACAACATCCGCTTGAGGAAACCGCATACGCGTCGCATATTGCGCGCGACTGTCTACGACCGTCACATGCCAATCTTGTAGCTTGGCCATGGTCACCAGTGGCATCACATCGTTACCTGCCCCGCAAACCAATAGACGCACTTGTGGTTGCAGGCGCTGCACAAGCCACTCTGTTGTTACCTTGCCGTTTTCCACCGTCACATATTCGGCATTTTTATCAGACAGCTTATATTCTGCTAATTCTTCTATAGTATTGGCAAGTATGCTTGAAAACGCTGTTTTCCCTAGTGCAGAAACACTTCCCAAACTGCGGTACTCATCTAAATTAATCCTCATCCCAGTTCGCAGATTATCACTGTTTTGCGATATAGAATCTTGATGCTGATAGTCGTTAGCACGAATTAAAGTCGCTACAGTAATCGGCTGCTGAGTACGTCGAACATTACGGATTGTCTCTAACAATGGCGTTGCTGTCGTTAACCGCTCAAATAATACATGCACTCGCCCATTACAGCCCAATCCAAAATTTAGCTCATCAAAGTCCGCATCATCTAAGCCGCTATCTGGCTCATCATATATATCAGACTCAGTTTGCTTCACGCCTGCTTGCGCTTGGCCATCGTCAGCATATTGAATGTCATCACCCGTCTGATACACTTGCACATTGGCACCGTTACGAGTAAGCCAAAAGCCACGTTTGATGATGTGCGGCTCCAAGCAACCGCCACTAATCATCCCAACTGAACGACCATCCTCACAGATAAGCATCATCGCGCCAGCACGGCGATACGCTGAGCCTTCAGTACGTACGACCGTTGCCAATACAGCATCAATACCCTGTTGCTTAGCTTTGATTGCCAGCTTAAGAATGTCAGCGACCTGATTCATAACGCCTCTTATTTGGTAGTTATTTTCTTGATAATGACGAAATATACTTCTGATTGAGTTATAAAAACCCGCTCATTAAGCGGGTTCCTGTCGTACATATGGCTCAAAAAATTACTCTGGCATCTCGTAAAGCAATTTATCAAGCGTGATCGGAAAATCATAAACACGTACGCCGACGGCATTGTATACAGCGTTAGCAATCGCAGCAGCAGCACCGGCAATCGCCGTCTCACCAATACCTTTAATATGCATCGGGTTGGTATAAGGATCATCCTCTTCGACCAATATCACATCTAACTGCGGTACATCGGCATTAACTGGCACATGATACTCAGCGAGGTCATGGTTACATAGGCGACCGTCACGTTTATCGTGGATGACCTCTTCCATCAACGCTGAGCCAATACCGAATACCATGCCGCCATAGCATTGCGAAGTCGCTGTCTTGTGGTTAAGAATACGACCAGCGGCAAATGCACCTGTCATACGTTTCACCCGAATCTCACCAGTGACTTTATGAACCGCCACTTCAGCGAAGTTCGCACCAAAAGAGGCTTGGCGATGGCTCTTACCGTTCTTACCCGGTTTTATCTGGCCTTTGGCAGTGATTTTTTGCTCATCATAGTCAGCGACCACATCCGCAAGCGCATAAGACTCTGTATTATCAAAATCATACTCTTGTGATGCTGACTGTCCTGATAGCGAAAGCCCTGTGGTTTGCGATAGCTTATCAATAGTGCTGTCAGCAAATGATTGGCCGCTCTTTTTGGCAGCTTCCATTGCCGTTAAAGCATGCTCGCCTGTTTTCTTGATTTGACCATTGTCTAACTGAATGTTGTCAGGATACAGACCAACTTTTTCTGCTAGCATTTCACGCAGCTGCTCACAAGCAAGATAGACACCACTACCCGCACTCGCAGCACCCCAACTGCCACCTGAGCCTGATGCTGGTGGCAATGCACTGTCACCTAGTTTCATCTCAACATGGTCGATAGGCAGTCCTAACAGGTCTGCCGCTACCTGAGAAAACACCGTATAAGACCCTGTACCGATGTCTGTCATGTCTGTCTCGATAACCGCTTTGACACCAAGTGCTTTTGACTTATCGATTTGCAGCGTTGCGCGTGCTTCAGATGGCTGTAATTGGTTACCACGGGCAGCCGCCGCCATGCCTGTACCTATCCACCAGTCGCCTTCTAATTGACTGGCAGGCTTGGGATTATGCTTATCCCAACCAAACTGTTCAGCGCCCTTCTCCATACAAGCGACTAGCTGACGGGTGGAGAAAGGAATCTCTTCGGTAGGGTCCTCTTCAGGCTCATTACGGCGGCGCAGCTCGATTGGATCAATGTCTAGCTGTGAGGCTAGCTCGTCCATGGCACATTCAACCGCGATCAAACCCACCGCTTCGCCAGGTGCACGCATCGAGCCTGATAACACTTGGTTCATATCGACCATTTCATAATTTACACGGCGGTTTTTACCACTGTATAGATAGTGCGTAGACAAGGCAGTTGGCTCAAAAAAGCTTCTCCTGGCAAATTACTGGTCGTAGTATCATGAATAAATGTGTTGATAATACCTTCTTTATTACAACCAATAGCGATACGCTGACGCGTGTTTGAGCGTCTGACCGTTGCTTCCATCACTTGTGAACGCGTCATAGTGATTAGCACAGGACGACCCAGATCTTTCGCAGCAATCGCCGCTGCAATAGATTCAGGAGCAATACCGAGCTTACTACCGAACCCACCACCCACATAGTGTGCGATCAGTTGTACTTGATCTTTATTTAGGTCCAGAGCATCCATGACTTGCTGTTTGCAAGAAGCGATCATCTGATTGGAAGTATACAGAACGAGCTTATCGCCTTCCCAATGCGCCAACGTCGCATGTGGTTCCATCGCCGCACTGTTTTGACTTGGCGTATGATAAAAACGATCTAGTGTCACCTCAGCATCGGATAGACCTTGCTCTGGATCTCCTTGAACGTAGTTCTTATCCGAACCTTTTTGCTCATCAACTTCATGGGCGTTAGACAACTCTTTAGTAAAATTTAATGCTGCTTGGTCAGTTTCATCTTTATAAGTGACTTTAAGCGCATTTGCCCCTTCTGTTGCTGCTTCAAAAGTTTCAGCGATGACCACCGCAATAGGCTGACCATGATAAAAATCTCAGTTGCTCCCTGCTTCGGCGCTTTTTTCAATCCGCCTTGCTGCGAATTACGCAAGAAGTGCTTAGGGTCTGTCACAACCTTGATAATATTAGGGATGCCGTCTAAAGAACTGCTATCAATATTTTCGACTTGTCCTTTGGCAATGGTCGCACCGACCAAGACACCGTACGCTTTATTGTCTAAATGGATTTCAGCACTGTAAGGCGCTTGACCACTAACCTTTAGCGAGCCGTCAACACGGTTAATTGGCTTACCAACCAGTTTGCTCGCTGTTGTGCTAAACAAAGACTCAACAGGCTCATCCATGGTCATTTTTTTGGTCGGTTCTGACTGAGTGATTGATTCAAGTAATGACATGATTATGCTCCCTCGCCCGCTAGTGCGCGCTGAATGACTTGTTTTAGTAGGCGACGCGTCAACGGTATCTTAAAGTCGTTTTGACCATTACCTTTGGCATCATTCAATAACAGATCAGCGGCTTGCGCGATAACGTCATTATTGCCATCGGTATCCGTCAACAGTGCCTCAATCGCTTCATTACGCCATGGCTCCGTACCGATACCACCAAATGCTAAACGTACCGTCTTTAGATTGCCGCTATCATCAGCGTCTATCACTGCAGCACAGGATACAAGCGCAAAGGCATAAGAAGCACGATCGCGCACTTTGTCATAGGTGTGCATACCTTTAATAGGCGCAGGTAAGACAACATGAGTAATTAACTCGCCTGCCTCTAATACGTTTTCGATATGCGGCGTATCTCTTGGTAAGCAATAAAAAGTCTTTTACATTGATAGCGCGAGTCGAACCGTCCGCCTTAACTGTTTCGATAGTGGCATCCAGCAAGCGCATGGCCACTGCCATGTCAGATGGATGCTGAGCGATACAGGCATCGCTCGTGCCTAAAATAGCCAGCGTACGGTTCTCGCCGTTAATAGCAGGACAACCTGTGCCCGGTTCACGCTTATTACAAGCGCTGTCTGTCTGGTAAAAATAATAGCAACGGGTACGTTGTAAGAAATTGCCGCCAGTCGTTGCTTTATTGCGCAGCTGACCAGTCGCCCCTGCCAAAATCGCTCGGGACAATACTGGATAATTTGCAATAACTTCAGGATGCGCCGCCAAATCGCTATTGGTCACAAGCGTACCGATACGCAAACCACCATCGGTAGTGGTTTCGACCTTTTCTAACTCTAAACGGGTAATATCGACCAATTTAATTGGCGTCTCAATCTCTAGCTTCATTAAGTCTAATAAGTTGGTACCACCTGCGATAAAAGACGCATCTTTGGTATTAGCAGATATTGCCGCTTGCTCTGGTGCATCAGCACGACTATATTCAAAGCGTTTCATGAGCGGCCTCCTGTTGTAGCAGTTGCTGTCTTGTTATTCGCTGAGGTCCTACCAAGTTGCGCCTCGCTCGGTGGCGGTGACCAGATACCTGTCACGCTTGAGTTTTGCACTGTGTTGTCTGCTTTTTGAGTACTAGGCTCTTGTGTTTGAGTATCTGATACCTGGCTTTCAAGCACTTGTGAAATGGCTTTGATAATATTTGGATAAGCTGAGCAGCGGCAGATGTTACCGCTCATGCGCTCAGCAATTTCTTGTACAAGGCGACCATCAGGGTTTTGCAGATCTGTGCTCACATGGCTTGGCCAGTTTTGTTTCACTTCTTCTATCAATGCGGTCGCTGAACAAATCTGACCTGGCGTACAGTACCCACACTGAAAAGCGTCATTGTCTTTAAACGCTTGCTGCAATGCCGATAATGACTCTGGCATCCCGATGCCTTCGATCGTTGTGATGTCATCACCATCATGCATAACGGCGAGTGTCAGACAGGAATTGACCCGTCGTCCATTGATGAGCATGGTACAAGCCCCGCATTGACCATGGTCGCAGCCTTTTTGGGTCCAGTAATTTGTAGGTGCTGACGACAGACGTCGAGCAGTGTCGTACGAGCGTCAAGATTTTCGAGCTGATAATCTTGCTTATTGATTGTTAAGGTCAAAGTAGACATGCTGGCTTCTCGCTGGCAGGTGAATATAATAGAGTGGTGAAATACGCTTCAAAATGACAATGTCAATAAATTTATTATGACGTATGAAAACAGTTGTTTTGTTTTTACTTTGTAGGGATTCCAGTGTAGTTTCTAATCTGCGAGAGTATCGAAATGTTAGCGCTGCTAATAGGTAGTATATTTTTTATCATCAGTTTTTAACGTTATTTCAAAGGAAGTCCCTAAAAAAAGCCCCATAAACAGTCAGTTTACGAGGCTCTTAAATAGAATTTTTACGTATAGTATTTAGTAGATCTGTCTATCAAAAATGTTCTTTGCTTAGATAATAACTGGCTATGCCTTCGTGATAATCGTTTCTTCATCAAAACGTGATTTTGGTAATTCAGCGTTAAAGTCATCTTTACTACGATAACCAAGTGATACGACTGCCACAGCGGTGTAGCCTTTACTACGTAAATCAAACTCTTTATCAAGTGCTTTCAAATCCGCCCCTTCCATCGGAACCGCATCAATACCCAAAGCTGCCGCCCCTAGTAGCAAAGCGCCCATATTAAGATACAATTGCTCTATCAACCAATGTGGTTCGTCCTTTTGCTCATAACGACGAATGTCCAAAAACATTTTACGCGTCTCATGCATTTGCTCTTTAAATTTTGGCTCTGCAAAACGACCATCTGCATCTTCTTTTTCTAAGATGTCATCCAAAAACTCATCATCAGCATAGACACGGCTACAGAATACAATGACGTGCGAGGCACCTTTTACTTTGGCATCGTTGAACTCATACATGCCCTCAGTGCCTTTTGCGATTCGGGCTTTACCTGCTTCATCATCAGCAATGACAAAATGCCACGGCTGAATGTTGGTACTCGAAGGACTAAGGCGCAAAATATCCTTTAGACTTTGGAAATCTTCTGCTGAGATTTTCTTATCGGTATCAAATTCTTTTGTGCTGTAGCGCCAGTTCATTGCTTCAGTGATGTTTTTCATCTATGACTCCGTTATTGATATTTGTTCTTCTTAGAATTTTTCTTCTTCGATTGCTATTTAACGAAGTCACTTTAAATAAAAAGCTATTTTATAACTATGCTTGCTTGGTTAAGTATTCGTAGGTTTTGTTATGACTGAGTCAGCGTATTGCAAAAACGCCTACTTTCTTATTAGTAATGGTTACAATTACGCTACCGAATTGGCGACGCCGACTGCGCAGACTACATTGTAATCACTTAGTCATTCTCTTAGTATGAACTGACTTGATACATGGTAACTAGTTATAGTTGTCTGATAACTAGGTATATCTGCTTGATTCCAACTGATATGCCACTATCTATATATCCCAAACAAAACATACATAATAATACCCGTGAGGAAATATGAGCACATCAGAAAAACCACTCCGAATAGATATCGTCTCAGACGTCGTCTGCCCTTGGTGCGTTATCGGCTATCGTCAATTGGCAGCAGCACTTGAGCAAACCAATACCGCTCACACTATCCACTGGCATCCGTTTGAGTTAAACCCAAATATGCCAAGTGAAGGTCAAAACCTACGTGAACACATCATTGAGAAGTACGGCTCTACTAAACAAGAATCAGATGCTAGCCGAGTCAGAATGACTGAAGCTGGACAAGAAGTTGGCTTTGAATTTAATTTCAATGATGATACACGCATGCACAACACCTTTAACTTGCATCAGCTGATACATTTCGCTGATCAACAAGGCCGCATGCATGAATTAAAGCAAGCCTTGTTTGCCGCGCATTTCACCAATAACAGAGATATCTCCGATATCAACGTGCTTGCCGATATTGCAGCAGAGACTGGGCTTGATCGTAGTGAATCATTGGCAGTGTTAGAAGGTCAATTCTTTGCGAAAGAAGTACGAGCAGAAGAGCAGCATTGGCAACAGCAAGGCATCCAAAGTGTACCAGCGATTATCTTTAATGAGCGTCATCTGGTCAGCGGCGCTCAAGGGGTCGAGAACTATGTCAGTATCTTAGAGCAATTGGCCAACATGAACATGACTGAGTAAACCACCTGACGTTATAAAAATGTCATTCTATAAAAGGATACTTTATGTCTTCTGAACGCTTTCCCTCGATTATTGTATTCGACGTCAACGAAACACTGCTCGATATCGATACGCTAACGCCTTTATTCATACGCGTCTTTGGCAAGCAAAGAGTGCTAAGAGAATGGTTCGCTCAGCTAGTACTGTACTCGCAAACTATGACGTTGTCCGGTCTCTATACGCCTTTTGGTGAACTTGGCGTTGGTGCTCTGCAAATGGTTGCTGATATCAGACAAGTGACTTTGACAGATGCTGATATCAATGAGTTCAAAGAAAGAATGAGCTCGTTGCCGGCTCATCCTGATGCAGCGCCAGCACTGACTCGTTTGCGTGATGCAGGGTTTCGACTGGTCACGCTGACTAATTCAGCAAGCAGTGCGTCTCCAACGCCATTAGAAAAAGCAGGACTCAGTCAATTCTTTGAGCAGCACTTTAGTATTGAGACTGTTGGCAAGTTCAAGCCAGCACCTGATACTTATCAATTGGTGGCTGATACGCTAGCCGTTGATACGTCAGACTTATGTCTTGTTGCCTGTCACCTCTGGGATACTATAGGTGCACAAGCGGCAGGTTGTCGCGGTGCATTTTTGACCCGTCCTTATAATGCAATGCTGAACGCGCCTAATGTACCAGTTCCTGATTTGACCGCATCAGATTTATCGACATTAGCGGATCTAATCATTAGCAAAAAAGGTGCTTGATACATTTAAACTTTAAGCTATGCGTGAAAATAATATTAAAAAAGGCTGCCTCAATATCGAAGCAGCCTTTTTATTTTTAATAAAGCATTTCTAAGACAATAACGTCGTTGCGGTCTTTGTTGATTACTCTGAGAAATGTACAACCGTACGGATACTTTCGCCTTTGTGCATCAACTCAAACGCTTCGTTGACGTCTTCTATTGGCATCGTATGAGTGATGAAGTCTTGTAATGGAATCTCACCCGCTAGATAGCGCTCGACATAACCTGGTAGTTCTGTGCGACCTTTTACACCGCCAAATGCTGAGCCCTTCCAGACTCGACCAGTCACTAACTGGAATGGACGGGTTGAGATTTCTTGTCCAGCACCAGCGACACCGATGATGACCGACTCGCCCCAACCTTTATGGCAGCACTCTAGCGCTGAACGCATAACATCGACATTACCGATACATTCAAACGAATAATCAACACCGCCATCGGTCAATTCAACGATTACTTCTTGAATCGGCTTGTCGTAATCTTTCGGGTTAATACAGTCAGTTGCCCCTAGCTTTTTAGCTAACTCAAACTTGCTCTCGTTAATATCAATCACAATGATACGGCTGGCTTTTGCCATCGCCGCACCGATGACTGCGGATAGTCCAATACCGCCCAGTCCAAAGATAGCAACGGTAGCGCCCTCTTCAACTTTTGCAGTATTCATGACCGCGCCCATGCCAGTAGTTACACCGCAACCAAGCAAGCAGACTTCTTCTAATGGCGCTTCTTTATTGACTTTAGCCAAAGAAATCTCTGGTAAAACCGTGTACTCAGAGAAAGTTGAGCAACCCATATAATGGTAGATAGGTTCGCCATCTTTGTAAAAACGCGTCGTGCCATCTGGCATCAAGCCTTTGCCTTGAGTCTCGCGTACTGCCGAGCAAAGATTGGTTTTGCCTGAGCGGCACATTTTACAGACGCCGCATTCTGCCGTGTATAACGGAATGACATGATCACCGACCTGAACGCTGGTTACGCCTTCACCAACTTGCTCAACGATACCGCCACCTTCATGACCCAAAATCGCAGGGAATACGCCTTCTGGGTCTTCACCAGATAAGGTAAAAGCATCTGTGTGACAAACACCACTGGCGACGATTTTCACCAATACTTCACCTTTACGCGGTAGCATGACGTCCACTTCTTCGATAGATAGTGGCTGCTTTGGACCCCACGCAATGGCGGCTTTTGATTTAATAAATTTATCAGACATAAGAATCTCTCTTTTTAATTGATTGTTATTTATGGGTGACGACATAACAGTTTTGCTATAAGTACAAGCAGTTTTGAAAGTTTGCTAGCGCATCTTATGGATTTTGGCGTTTACTATATCTATAGTTAAAACAAATAAAGATAGACTGAGCTTATCTTGCCTGCCCTACATAGGCAAGCATCTATGACAGTAAAACACCATCTGTTTACATTGATACTAACCATTATATTTATTTCTGAGCGGATAACAATATGCTATATTTGCAAATATCTTTTACACATTGGTAATAATCATGCGCTGGGAAGGGATTAGTGAGTTTGTCTATGTCGCAGAATATGAGAGCTTCACACGTGGTGCGAAAGAGCTTGGTATCTCGATTGCACAAGTCAGCCGCCAGATCAGCGCGTTAGAGAAACGCTTAAGTATAAAGCTGCTATATCGAACCACACGCAAGGTTTCACTAACCGAAGAAGGACGTGTATTCTATCAGCACTGCCGCAGTGTGCTCGATGGCTTGGATGCCGCTGAGCAAGCCGTAAGCAACTTACAATCAAAGCCTCAAGGCAGGATAAAACTAACAGCGCCCGTTACTTATGGTGAGCAGCAGTTATTACCACTGATCAATAATTTTATGATGCAGTATCACAATATCGAAGTGACTGCCTTTTTGAGTAATCAGAAAATTGACTTGATTGAAGGGGGTTATGATTTGGCGATTCGTATTGGCAAATTGCATGACTCGACGATGATGGCAAAGAGACTTAGCCTGCGTACTAACTTTGTCTGCGCTGCGCCCTCTTATCTAAAAAACACGGTATACCACACCAACTGAGTGATTTAAGTCAACATAATTGCCTATTGGGTACTCGTGACTATTGGCACTTTATAGATACCACTAAAGTACAAGAGAATAGCGATGCTCATGGTAAGACGAACAACCAACAAACGAGCGTAGAAAGGAACCTGCGTGTCTCTGGTACGGTGCAATATAACAGCGGCTATAGTCTGGTCAATGCTGCGCTAAAAGGTCTGGGTATCGTACAGCTTCCTGATTATTATGTACAAAAGTATTTAGCGTCTGGCGAGTTGGTCAGTTTACTTGATGACTATAGAGAGCCCGAAGAAAGCATTTGGGCCATTTATCCACATAACCGTCATTTATCACCAAAGATTAGGCTGCTCGTAGATTATCTAGCAGAACATTTGGTTTAACGTTCTGTTAAGACGCATTGCAATCACAAACCTGATTACGCACAATGAATATTCGGTGTTGCTCATTATAGTTAGGACTGACCATACTACAGATAACTTAAAGGTGTAATTATGATTAAAATCGTCTCCATCGCTGCCCTAGCAGTGGCCGTTTCCTCTTGTGCCAGTATCGATACGCTGCTGGATAAAACCAATAGCACCGGTACTATGACAGACACCACAACCTCTATCAATGCCGAAAAAGGCTTAGTAACTTTACAGAGCAATCACTCCGTCCAAGATACCGCAGACAAACTGGTCTCAGTGATCGAAAGTAAGGGTATGAAAGTATTTGCACGAGTCGATCATCAGAAAAATGCACAGAGTGCCGACTTATCATTGAGACCAACTCAAGTCGTTATGTTTGGCAACCCTAAAGCAGGTACGCCATTAATGAACTGTGAGCAAACTGTTGCCATTGATTTGCCGCAAAAAATCTTAATTAGCGAAGATGCTGATAAAAAAGTATGGCTGTCATACAACAACCCTGACTACCTCAAGACACGCCACAATATCAAAGGTTGCGATACTGAGATTGCTAATATCTCAAAAGCACTCAACGCGATCGGTACTGCAGCCACAGAAAAATAATGCGTTCAGTATAGTTGAATAAATATACATTCGAGTAGATAAGTGAACAGGCAATTGAAACATGACTTATTTACTTGAAAACCCCTCATATTAAGAATGACTAGATTGTTCTATCTGGTCATTTAACTCTACTTTTAATTTCTTTGCGCACTCGATAATCTTTTTTCTATCTGCAGGAATAGCGCCTTGTGCAATAGCGATTTCACGCATTTGAACCGTGATATCATAATGAGGATAGCTGGCGTTACGATGAAATAGACGCGCATCCACATCAATAAATGCCGCAAAATCATGCAGCTCTTGCAAGCTATCCGCCAGCATATGACACCACTTATGGCCTTTGAATTTTATCTGCACAAAATCTACATATATCGCCATATAACCGCCTCTCTACTTATTCACTAATTCGCTTATCTAACTTATCGTCAGTTCAAAATACCTCAACAGCACTATCATCAAAGCAACTTAATAGCACTATCACCAAAAACCTTTATAACAATGCGCGCACATCTTTTTTAAGTTGTTTGAGTCGTTCTTGATACTCGCTATGACTGCTATCAAATGTACTCAGTCGTCCGTAGCGTAACTGACGGTAGTTTTGTCTAATTTCAATAAGCTTTGTCTGAATAACGATTGGGTCACTACTATCTGTTAGCTGACTCGTAGCAGAATGAGCATTGTCACCCTGACGGCTATCAGTAGCCGATGCCAAACGTTCCAGCCAAGCTAGCTGCCCTTCGTTATCATTGCGAGCTAATAATTTATCATGTTTGGCAACACGTTTTGAGAGCTGAGCAAGAGGTAAGTCTGCTGGATGCCAACGTTTGCGGCGGCGATACCAAATGACAAATACTAAGATAGCCATAACGGAAACCGCACTGGTGGCTAACCAAACGACTTGCTGCATGATTGAGCTAATATTGAACCATTTGAGTAATGAGTCTGCCTGTTTGTCTTGGTCATAGCCGACTACGTCTTTTTGCCAGTAGTAGCTCGCTTGGTCTGATAGGCGGCGTAGCGTTTGTAGCATCTGATACTGCTGATAGCTGATTTGTGCACTGGCACCATTGCCAAACATGGCTGCCCCTTGCTGCTCGGTCATCGTATTCATGCCTCGCTCTACTCGCTCAGGTGCCACAAAGGCTGTCGGATCCACACGTACCCAGCCTTGGCCCTCAAGCCAAACCTCAGTCCATGCGTGCGCATCCATTTGCCGCACTTCCCATACGTTACCATTGCGACTCGGCTCACCGCCTTGATAGCCGGCTACTACTCGTGCAGGAATGCCAGCGGCGCGGAGCATAAAGGTAAAGCTTGAAGAGTAGTGCTCACAGAACCCTGCTTTGGTTTCAAATAAAAACTCGTCAATACGATTGGTATTGAGCCGTGGTGGCGACAACGTATAGCGAAACTCTGTTCGATTGATCCATTGCTCGATAGCCGCTATGTAGCGCACAGGGTCTGAACCTGACTGCTTAAATAATTGCTTAGCAAGCGCGCGTGCTTGTGGATTACCTTCATTAGGCAAGGCAAGGTTCTCACGTCTTGATGCCTCTGTTAGAACCGGATCAATACGCATCTGTGCAAACTGCAACACATCATAGCGAAGCTGCTGCGTAACAGGTTGGTCCTTTGACAAGGTAAATTCAGAGGTAGTATTGATATCTGGCTGCTCAGAGAACGGATAATCAAGACCGAATAGCCAGTTTTGCTGAGTGGGTTCTAAGATAACCTTGTAATTGACAGGTGCCGCCCTTTCTTCCTCAGGTACAGTAGCAAAGGCGTTCTGAATCCATGCAGGTGCTTGCAATCTCGACGACCATTGATCCTTTTGAGGGGCTGGGCGCCATGTGACACCATCAAAATCACTAAATACCAAACCGCGCCAATACAGCTGCTGCTGTGGCGGGCGCTCATCAGCAAACTCTACGCGAAAGGCCAGCTCAGTTGACTGCCCTAAATTGGCAAAATCACCAGGGGACATGCTATCAGAGACACCTGTGGTTGCTTGCTGACCGGAGAGCTGTACGGACCACAGCGGTGGCAGTCTCGGAAAAAACAAAAATAGCACCACCAATAATGGCAATGCACCAACCCCTAACACGCCCAATGTACGCAAGCGTCCATCACCGCTAGCATTGCTATCATCATTAAGCGCAATAAATGCTAGCAATACAATGACTGCGCCAACGATCACTTCTAAAGTAGTCAGTAAACCTTGGTCCATCAAAAATAATGCCGCAAGCACGAACAATGATAAATTCAACACCACATAGGCATCGCGGCGCTTATATAGCTCCCACAGTTTGCTAATTAGGCATAGCACTAGAAATGCCACACCCATATCCAATCCAAATGCTGTATTGTAGGTTAGCCACAGACCTAATAGCCCCAGCAGAAAGCCTAGCATTTGTACACTTTGATAAATACGCTTTAGGTGCGATAGTTTTTTGAATTTAGCTTTGATATAAGGCAATTGAGCGGCGATACTGACGGCGGCAAATCCTATCAGCCATAATGGTAAATGTGCGGCATGCGGTAACACAACGACGACTTGAGTAATTAATACCCAATAATAAGATGGCAGTGCAAATAACTTACGATACCATTTAGCGTCATTTCGCTCAGGTCGAATTGAGACTTTTTGACCTAAAGCCAACTGCTCAAAGCTGGCTGTTTTTGTAACATCGACCGCAGAATAATCTGTGGACAGTGTATCAACATCAGCAGAAGATAAGCGTTTAGAATTGGTCATGGTGCTTTCGCAAGCCTTAGCAAGCATGCTTGCGCAAAGGATTCTCCGTTACCCATCTCCGCAGTAGCAGGAGTATCACTAGGTAAACGCATTTGAAACGGCACGCCTAGCTGACCCAGCGTCAATGCCCCATAAGCCAATTGTGCAAGTTTTTGCTCGTGATGTGCAGCTGGCATATCTGCATAATCAAGCGTTTGCTCATGACCGACTGGATCAGCGAAGTGCTTGGTTAGCATACCTTGTCCCCGCGCTACATGCCCCCAAGAGACTCGAGCCAATGACTCACCCTCGACATAGTTGTCTAGTCGCTCAAAGTCGTCCTGACCCTGTCTATACTGCCCACCTGTTGGTAAATCCTCTAAGCTTACGATTGCATATTTTTCTTGCCAATCAAAGACTTCAGGCTCTGGATATACCCACGCTGTACGCGCAAAGTAGACATAAGACCATGCACACATGATACCTAATGGATAAACTGTTTTTATTTTTAACCGTGGTAGTTCAAGTTGGCCACGGTTGTAGGTCTGGACAGGCAGTCGAATGACTTGCTCGCCTTGTAGCCGTGTGATAAGCACTGAACTTTGCGTGTTTGTGCCGTTTTTGGTTTTTTTATTGGTTATTTGCTCAAATTCAAATAGCAACTGACGCCGTGGTTGGCGACTATCACTATTCAACTGTAGTGTAACCCAAACAGACGCACCTGCCTCTGGCATAGTGACTTCCAGTAAACGCACTTGCAGACCAGATATATGAGCAAAAGTAACATGAAAGCTAATTAGCCAAACACTGACCAGATAAAAGCACAAACCAAGCACTAAGTTGTTGCCATAGTTGATACCCGCGATAAAGGTAATTACTAACAATACGGCGAATAGCATTCCTTCACGACTAAAGAAAATATAAACATTACGCAAATTAAGCGTAGCACTGTCACTCTTAGGCGCGCGCGCGGCAAACCAGCGGCTCAGAGCTGATTTTATTGGTGCGGTTAAGGTCTTTGGTAACAAGCTCATGACTACCCTATTATTACCATCTAAATAACAATGCTGTCAGTATTTGTATCTGACTGACAAACAAACTCACGAATAGAACGATACAGTTGATTCAGGACAATTTGAATACAAGAAAAGCGGGTGAAAATACCGTAAATAGTAAACTGAGTGACTTTGATATTTTTTCTAAGTTATATAGCTTTGACTATGTGTAGAACTACGTTTCACCGATGCAGTTAATCAATACGGTCAAACAGTCTGCCAGCTGCTAAGCGACGACTGACACTTCTGCTAGGATACGTTGGGCGATGGTTTTTGTTGCCTGCCCACCAGTCACATGCGCGGGTACGAAACGCTGACCGAGGCGATGATCAGTAACCGCAGCAAACACCGCTTGGATATCTTCAGGGGTCACTTCCATATATCCCGATACATAGGCATGCGCTTGGGCAGCACGTTGTAGCGACAACACGCCGCGAGGCGATAAGCCATGATACTCTTGGCTTGCACGAGTTTTTGCAACCAGTCTTTGCAAATAATCCAGTACTGTATCTGCCACATAAACTTGCCTGACAGCGTGCTGAGCCAGTAGTACAGCTTCAGTATCAAGTACCGTATCCAAATCCTTGAGTAGCTCGCGACGGTCTTTACCTTTAGCAGCTCACGCTCTGCGGCAGGCGATGGATAACCCAATGACAAACATAATAAAAATCTGTCTAACTGCGACTCTGGAAGCGGATAGACACCTGCTTGTTGCAATGGATTTTGGGTGGCAATCACAAAGAACGGCTGCGGCAAAGGATAAGTCTGGCCATCTTGCGTGACTTGTCGCTCCTCCATCGCTTCAAGTAGCGCACTCTGTGTTTTAGGACTGGAACGGTTGATTTCATCAGCAAGTAATAACTGTGTAAAGATAGCGCCCGGACGAAACTCAAATTGTTGTTTACTTTGGTCGTAGATGCTCATACCTAAAATATCAGCAGGCAACATATCATTGGTAAATTGCACTCGGCTAAAGCTCAAACCTAACAACTGCGCCAAGCCCTGTGCCAAAGTCGTCTTACCCATACCAGGCAAGTCCTGTAACAACAAATGACCGCCTGCTAATATACAACTGAGTGCTAGCCTGACTGCTTGCGGCTTGTCCAATACAATCTGATTTAATTGCGCTAACAGCTGTGCAATTTGCTGCTGATTGCGTTGAAAATCAGCCGTACTAGGGATGGACTGGCTGAGCGGGTTCGCTGTTATATGAGAGGTAGATAATGATCTATCGTTAGCTGCATGGGTCATAGTAGGTTATTGGCTCATTTTTTAGGTCATAACGATGATAAGTCAGTTTACATCATCTGTAACGGTTGGTGCAGCGGCACGGAGCGTAGATAAATAAGCAATGATATCGGCACGCTCTTTCGCATCTGGCATCGGGTCAGACAGCATTTTGGAGTCTGGCATGGCTTT
The DNA here is from genome assembly GCF_048631835.1 of Psychrobacter sp. ER1. Classification (NCBI taxonomy): domain Bacteria; kingdom Pseudomonadati; phylum Pseudomonadota; class Gammaproteobacteria; order Moraxellales; family Moraxellaceae; genus Psychrobacter; species Psychrobacter sp. ER1. The sequence continues at coordinate 2,556,098 of NZ_CP184640.1, forward strand.
TTGTGCATCTGCAATGTATGGATCGAGTGTCTCTGCATCCCATACCCAACCTGAATCTTCTAACCCTTTGCTGTAGGTATAGTCTTTTAACTCGGCAGCCGGCGCACCATATATATTCATTAATTGTGGGCCTTTTTTATTCAGACCTGCATTACGTTGATGGCATTGACCGCAAGCATCTTTATAAATTATTGAGCCGTTGTCCGCATCCCCGTCGGTATATAAGGGCAGAATCACAGGAGCGCGGTGGTCAGGTGGTGTTTTCTCACAAGCTGTGAGCAACAGAACAGCAGCCAAAAGGCTGCTCATTTGATATCTACTAATAAGGGACATTTTTAGCAATCTTTGGTTGAGGAATATCATCGCCATGACATAAACGATATGATGTATTGGCCTTTTAACTCGCTACCTTTATCGTGCTACTAGGCTCTTCTAAATAATACCCTTGCAAATAGCGCGCCCCCACACTCCAAGCGACTGACATCGTTGCTGCATCTTCGATATAAGGCATGAGCACATCAACTTTGATATCATTAGTGCGCATGATGATAGACTTGACCGTTTCTAAATTTTCTACTGAACCAATGTCTTGAATATAACTGCGTGCCAAGCGTACCATATCAGGCTGGACAAAACTGGCAATTTCGATAGATTTGGCAGACGAGCCAAAGTTATTAACACCGATTTGACAATTGACATCGTTGAGCGCGGAAAATTGGGATTTGGCGACGGTTAAATGTTCAGAGATATCTATTTCATTGAACTGTAGTGTTAATACACCGGCTACGCCGCCTACCGCTTTTATCAATTGGCTGGCGACAATCGGCAGTTTTTTATCAACCAGTGAAGCATTGGTTAATTGTACTAACAGTTTGGCTTCAGGATGAACTTTACGGACGTCATTGATTTTCTTACAGGCATTGATAAGCACCCATCGATCAATCTTTTCTAACAGTTGATGTTTTTTAGCCACCGCCATAAATTGATCAGGGGTTAATACCGTATTGTCAGCATCTGACAGCGGTAACCGTAGATACACTTCAAAGAAGTCGCTACGATCGTTGTTGATGTCGTATATTGGCTGAAATGATAGATCAAAACGGTTATTAGTAATGGCATCCACTAATGACTCAGCAAGTGCATGATCATCGCTATTGGCATGTTCGCTTGGGTCATATATACGATAAGATCCACCACTATTAGAAGTCTCTACCATGATTTGGCTGATAGCGTCCATGGCGCGTTCTAATATGATAACAGGCTCTACCGTATTTTTTTCAATTTTGACAATAGCAATGCTAACTGTTGTATTCGTTGTACGTTTATCAACTTCAATAAACATATCCTTGATAGAGGATCCGATATTTTTAGCAAGTTCTTCAAGATCATTCGTCGTCTTGTTTTTTACTAATATCGTGAATGCAGTATCGCTGAAACGGCTTACATGCCCATCAGGTACTAGCTCAGTCAACGTGTGGGCAACTTGTTTGACCGTTGCATCTATTCCTTGCAGACCCAAACTACTTCTTATTTTTCCTACATTATCAACCTGCACATATAACAGGGCTGCGATCATTAGTCCTTGGGACGCCTGCTGATGTATTGCTATCATCTGATCTTCAAAACCGCGACGATTATCTAAGCCAGTTAAATTATCTTTACGTTCAGCTTCGGCTAAACGCTTGGCAACCTCTGCACTATTGTTACTATTCTGCTGAATAATAATCTGAATGACTGGCTCGCCCTCTAACGTGGCTGATGCTAATTGTAACTTTGCTTCAAAAGTGCTGCCATCTGTCCGTACACTTTCAAAATTAAACTCAACGTCTTGGCGACTACCTTTATCAAACTGACGTAAAAACTGTTTAAATCCTTTGACACTATCACCACCCGAAATCAGATCAATAATAGGCACGCCTACCGCTTCATTCATTGATTTGAAACCGAATAATTGGAGATAGGGATCATTAGCAAAGATATGAATCCCTTCATCAATATAAGCAACCGCGCTCTTGGAGTTCTTAATCAGCACATTAGCACGTTGTTCTGCTTCAGACAGTACTTGACGTAAAGTTTTTAGCTCACGACGACTGCGCAAACTACTATGCTGTAGACAAATAGCCATGACGACAGGCATTTCTTGATCGATGGTGAGCGCTTTGACCATTGTGCCACTAATAACAGTAGGTAGTCCTTCCTCATTACAAGCTGTCGTCGCTATCTCTTCGTTCACTAGACAAATCATCGGCAGATCAATACTTTGCTCTTGTACTAGGCTCACTACATCCGTAAAGCTCATATCATAAGCCTTACCAAATACCAAGATATCCCACGGTTGGCGTAAGAGTTTCAATAGCTCTTCTTTATCGTCCAAAAACCCTAAATTTACATTATCGTAATAAGGACTCAATAACTGCACAAGACGTTCAGCGTAGAGCTGATCATCATTGATTACCAATAAATTTAAAAGAGATTGAGAGCGCATAAGGAGCCTTTTAGTCGTACGTATTGTTATCTATTATTTTGTTACTTTACATCTTTGTCTAAAACTAACCTAGCACATAAAACACGCTAGCGTTAATATTCTATGAATCCTATCAGTATAGACTGAGCTTTCACCATGATAATTACTTTATTGTTAGAGATATCATAAAAGTCAGAGTAACAATATTTATCATTATAGACAATAATTAGACCAACTGCAGATTAACTTATGCCCTTTGTCGCCTACTATATTACTGACGAAAATCTGTATAAACTCTCCGTTATGGCGTGAAATACTTGTCGCATCTAAGTACCTCTAAGCGCTATAACTGCGCCACCTCATATTGACTAAACTTATCAGTCATCATTAGCCTGCGTCCTAATCGTAGAGTGGTTTGTTTATTACCAATACGCATGACGACTCTATCATCAGCTTGAAAGTAAAAAGGCGGTACGATTAGCGTGCCAGTCGTCTGTAGCTGTTCATCTTTACCGAGAATAAATACCGGTACAAAATGATGACTTCGCGTTTTACTGCCTTCCAAACGTAATCCACATGCCACAATTTTATGCCCGAGTATTTGCCATTCCACTTCTGGATTTTTAGTATCTACATTGAACCAGCGTACCACCCCTATTGACCAATCAGGTTGTTCTGTATTTTCAGAGCCATAGACCAAAATTAAACTCATTATGTGTAAGGGCTGCGGTGCCGTTAGAGAAAGGTCAGAGTCATGTTTTTCTACAATAAGCCTCTCTTTATTGAAAATATTTTTGTCTGCAACCTTCTCATTAGGCTTACCATTTTTTGGCAACAAATGCAGTTTGCGATATGCTGAAGAACTTTCATAGTCGTCAAATATCTCAATATTTATAACGCTACTGCGACTACGCTCGCTGTCAAATGTATCGTATAAAGGCCTGTCCTCTTCTCGTAAATTTTTGATAGCGATCAAATTGGCAAAAATTTTTGAATGACCTACTTGGTAGTGTATATCATTAAAATTGGTGATTAACTTTGCCTGCTGCTTGCTAGTATATTTGGTTGGTAAGGTAGGTGGCGGCTGCAAATAGCGATAGCTAATGGTCATCGAAATAGCATTAAGCAGACTATATTCTGCTGTGCCACCTTCTTCGATAAAGGCTTCTTTACGTGACTCAAAATATTCAACTATCGGTGTCAGTTCTATAAATAGACAGTCATGACGATCTTCATATGGGTTGATATGAGAGTTGACGGTCAGATAGCTTGGCGGATTACTACTATGAAGATCAACGAAAACTTTTGTCTCGGTGGCGGGCTCCATTGTCGCAACCATGTGCTTAGCCAATTCAGGCAATAGACGCTGTACTAGTAAGATATTCGGGCGCCTCATAGCACGCAAATTTAACAAGTGATGCAAACAAATTTGGCAATATAGCTGATGGATACTGTTTGTTTGGTTCGTGACAGTATGTAGACTTAAATCAATATCAGCTACTTTTTTCTGATGAGCCAAATAATATAACCGATTGACTTTAGACCACAGGTAGTCTGATGGCTTTCGATAGCACAGTGCTTCTTCTGCTAATAGTTTTTGGTATCTTAATAGTGATTGATAAATCGCAATAGCAAGCGTGCTATCAGGTTTAGTCTCAGCGCCAAAAAAACGCTGCCAACCTTTATCAGAAGATTGGTTTAAGGAGGCTTCTGACAACTGCGTCTCACGACGTACGACTTTGTCGTAAACCATAATAATTAAATAATGTAGCGATTGCATTTGAGCGATATAAGACATCTGATCCTGACTAAGCGCGCCTGTCTCATAGATATAGTGCTGTCTAAAAGCTGCAATCAGTCGGTCTGAGGCATCAATGACTGTTGCCATTAATTTGAGACGCTGTTGTTCATCCATATTGGATTCACGTAATACTGTCAGTAGACTCTCTAAATGCTCTGTTTTCTGCTCTTGGGTAAGCGTAGGTAGCGTTGCTAACATCTTTAACAAGTAACGCTCTTGACCATTTACTGAGCGATTAGATAGCGGAGGTAGTGGCTCTGTAGAATCTAAATGCTCTCGAAACATTGATAACGTTATCATCAGTATCTTTACTCTCTATTAGTCACTCCGAAGCAATCAGTAATATGCAGCAGTACAAATACATGTATGGCATAAAAAATGTTTGTTAAGCTAGACTATAGAAAAGTGATGATATCTATTTATTGTAAGCCTAAATCTAGCAGTACGCTCTGACAATACCTACATACTGTCAAAATCTTACATCTAAAATTGTATATTTTTAAGTTAGCTTACATACTGACAGTCTATATTCTGCTCCAATCATATATCTATATATACTTATACAAAAGCATAAATCCTAGATTTTAGTTTTTAGTTTTTAGTTTTTAGTTTTTAGTTTTTAGTTTTTAGTTTTTAGTTTTGAAAGATATTATCCGTATCTTTTTTAAGAGCCTCTCTTTGTTTACTAATTCTCCTAAATTGTTATAGTGCCCTATATTAGCTATTGCTGTAAATATCAATCGGCACTTTAAAAGGTCTATTCGGTAACTCTCTGACCAACTTAGGAACAAGATAACCTGGCAATGATGCTAACAATGACCAATAAAGCTCAATCGCTGCTTGCTCACTACTATCAAAATGCGCTGCACCAGCCACCTTGTCCAACACATGCAAGTAATATGGTAGCACGCCACAAGCAAACAAACGCTGACTAAGCTGCACTTGCCCGTCAAGAGTATCGTTGACACCTTTTAACAACACAGCTTGGTTTAATAGCGTAATCCCAGATGCTCTGGCACGTTGCAAATATTCAGCGGTTGGTGCATCTATTTCATTAGCATGATTACAATGAATCACCATGACAATATGGCAGCGGCTTTGAGATAACCTCTCTAACAATGCAGCGTCCAAGCGTGCGGGTATCACCAATGGCAAACGCGTATGCAGCCGAATGGTAGTAACCTGCGGAAGAGACTCCAAAGTATCTAACCATGAAAACAATCGTCTATTAGTCACATTTAGTGGATCACCACCACTCAAAATTACCTCATTGACCTCAGGATTTGCATTAATATAGTTGATGATATTTTCTTTTGCATCAGCAGTCGGCATATTGGCACTATAGTCAAAATGCTGGCGAAAGCAGTAACGGCAGTGAATAGCGCACGCGCCTGTAATCGTTAACAATACTCTTGACTGATATTTATGAAGCAAGCCTTTTACAGGATTTTGAGTGTTTTCGCTTAGCGGATCTGCTACGTAGCCTGTGACGTTGATTTGCTCTTGCTGGTCTGGCAACACTTGTTTAAGCAAGGGATCATTACGGTCGCCAATAGCCATTTTTGCCACAAAGCCACGCGGCACACGCAGTTCAAAATGCTTAGGTACGTAAACTTCTGCACGCATTGATTCAAGCTGTAGGATACTCAATAGCTCATCAACAGATGTAATAGCTTCCGATAATTGCGTTTGCCAGTTTTTTTGTGTGATTAAATGGTTTATCATGACAGCCTATTACCTGTGCCCAAAATCCGATATTATACGCCCTTAGTGTCTAGCCTATCAAAGTATCCTCGTTAATCCGTAAATACTTGGCATAACAGAAAATTTTGGTACAGTCAGCCCTATGTCTTACTATTATATTTACAACCCCTAGGAGTTTCTTGTGGCAAGTTTTTCTACTAATGAATTTAAAGCTGGTCTAAAAGTGATGCTTGATGGCAACCCTTGTGCCATTCTTGAAAACGAGTTTGTTAAGCCTGGTAAAGGTCAAGCCTTTAACCGTGTTAAGTTGCGCAATCTTCGTAGTGGCAAAGTACTGGAACAAACTTTCAAATCAGGTGACAGCTTAGAAGCTGCTGATGTGATGGATACTGAAATGAACTATCTATACAACGATGGCGAGTTTTGGCATTTTATGCATCCTGAGAGCTTTGAGCAGATTCAAGCGGACAAAAACGCAATGAGTGACTCAATCAAGTGGTTGAAAGAAAACAGCAATGCTCTATGTACCATTACGTTATTTAACGGTGCTCCTCTGTCAGTCACTCCGCCTAACTTCGTTGAGTTAGAAATCACAGAAACAGATCCTGGCGTACGCGGCGATACTTCAGGCGGTGGTGGCAAACCTGCTAAATTAGAGACAGGTGCTGTTGTACGTGTACCATTATTCGTGCAACAAGGTGAAGTGGTACGTGTTGATACGCGTACTGGCGACTACCAAACTCGCGTGAACTAATATCGCTCTAAACATGACTGGTAGTTGATATTTACTGATATCTTTATCATCAATAAAAAAGCTTAACCACCATATAGGCGGTTAAGCTTTTTTATATTTACCGATCATAGTTACATTAAAATGCTAATCAATGGCGCCAATACTAATATTTAGTAAGTTACTCTTCTTCCAATGATTGCTTTTGTATCAGCCAATACTGTACTAAGGCATTCAACTGCTCTTGCTTAAAAGGTTTGGTGCAATAATCCTGCATACCAACTTTCAGATATTTCTCACGCTCGCCGTCCATTGCATTGGCAGTCAAGGCAATAATGGGCGGCAATACTTGAGAATCATATAATTCATGCAGCTTAATAGTAGCCTGTACCCCATCCAAAATCGGCATGTGATGATCCATTAATATCACATCATAACGCTCAGGGAATAAAGCAAAAGCCTCAATTGCTTGCTGACCATCAGTAACATGAGTGACGGTATGACCACTGTTGGTTAGTGCTTTTTGGCAATAATCGCATTGACAGTATCATCTTCAACCAACAAGATATGCCCAGACCGCTCATGCGTAGGTTCAATTATGGTCGTATCGTTAGAGTCTTGCCATGTCTCATACTTGTCTTCATCAATAGTAGTTAACGGTAATAAAACACTAAATGTCGTACCGACTCCTACTTCACTATTTACATGAATGTAACCACCCATCAAATCGACTAGAGACTTACAAACAGACAGTCCAAGTCCAGTACCACCATAAATACGATGAGTAAATTTATTCGCTTGGTCATAAGCGTCAAATATCGCCTCTAACGACTCTTCTTTGATACCAACACCCGTATCTTTCACTTCTATACACAAAGTTATATTCTGACCAGTTTCATCGCATTCTATTTTGCTTGCTTCTTTTTCTTGACTCGTACTCACGAATTTTTCGTTAATGTTATTTGGACAGTAGCAATTGTCCATATGTTTAACATCGATACTTACTTGACCACCTTCACGCGTGAATTTAATCGCGTTATTGACCAAGTTTGCGATAATCTGCTTTAGACGTACAGGATCGCCGTTTACATAAGGTGATAGCGTTTCAGTATAATTATAATCTAAGGTCAGGCCTCTTTGACGTGCCTTTATTGCAAATAAACTGACGACCTCATTACATAAGCTAGATAAATTCAATGGAATAGAATCAATCGTCATTTTTCCAGACTCAACTTTTGATAAGTCCAAAATACCATTAATGATGACCATCAAATGCTCGTTAGAAACTTTTATATTATCAACGTATTCTCGCTGTTCATTACTGAGCTGGGTATCGCCTAACATCTCTACCATACCGATAATACCGTTCATCGGTGTGCGAATTTCATGACTCATATTAGCCAAAAAGCTCGATTTCATTTCATTAGCACGCTTAGCATCACGCTGCTTATCCTGTAATTGCAAAGCATCAGCTGCCATTTTGGCAAACTCTGCCAAGATCTCTGACTGTTGTTCATTAAAACTATGATTAGGCTTTGTATCCATAAGGCATAAAGTACCTAGACGATACCTTTTATTGTCTTCATATAAGATAATAGGAGCACCAACATAAAATCGTAAATATGGAGAACCTGAGACCATGGGATTCTGGCTAAAGCGATCGTCGTTCCAAGTATCTGGCACTATAAAAACGTCATCGGACAATATCGTATAGTTACAAAAAGCAATGTCACGTGATGTCGTGCATACACTTTCAGGTTCACTATCAAATTTACAAGCTGGTTTTAAATACTGTGTTTCCTCGTCCATGAAAGTAATGGTGACTACAGGCACATCAAAGAACAGTTTTGCAAGTGCAACTAGTCGATCGAACGCAGGCTCATCATCTTCGTTGAGTACCTGGTACTTCTTTAGCTTGTTGACACGTTCTAATTCATCTACCGCGACAGGGTAGCTCTGCTTGGACGAGTTAGATATAGACAAGGTAAACTCCATTAAATAATATCAGACACATTAGTTACGACTCGTCTGTCTTATTAATAATTGTAATGCTTCACTCACCATAATCATCGCCACCACTGACGTAACGACCACTGCTGAGCCATAACCACCGCACTGTAAACCGCCTGTTTGACAGCTTTTATCTACAATCGGTGGCTCTGTCGAATAGACACATTTGATACCAAATTTTTCTTTTAAAGCACTATTAATGCCTTTTTCGTGGCGTAACTTGTTGCGTAACTTTGCAAGTAGTGGGTCTTGATAACAGTCACGCAAATCACTTACTCTAATCTGACTTGGATCTATCTTACCACCTGCACCGCCCGCACAGACCAACTTTAGTTTATTAAAACGACAGTGTAAAGCGATTGCTAATTTAGCATTCATATCGTCTACACAGTCTAAAATAACAATCGGTTTACCCTGAGCATTGGCAAATTTGACTGCTTCACGACTTGGTAAGAGTGTGGCGACATTATCTACTGTCAAAAAGTCATCGACTAAATTTAACGTTACTGTGGGATTAATTTCTCTAATACGAGTTGCCATTGCTTCAATTTTACTTTGACCAAATGTGCTGTCCAATGCAGGCAGTTGGCGGTTGACATTAGACGCAACTAATACATCCAAATCAATCAGCGTAATCGTTCCCACTGCTGTCCGAGCCAGCGCCTCTGCTGCCCAAGAGCCCACTCCTCCTACACCAATAATGTAGACATGAGCTGCCGAAAAAGTATCAACCGCTGAGGTACCATAGAGTGTCCGTGTACCTTGAAAACGACGATCGTACTGCTCATCTTGTTGGCGCGATTCGTCTTGTGCAAGACTGTCTTCGACGGATTCTGGTTGTTCAAATTGTCGCGTGTCACTCATAACAGATCAAATTCTCTTTTCAAATATTTTGGTTGTCATTTATTTGGCTAGTACTTTTTAGCTTCTAATTACAACGATGCTTTTCTTATAAGTAGCACAATTACACTGAATAAGCCCAGTCTACTTTCAGAGCATCACAGCTATTTTGCCACAATTGCTTAGCAAGTTTATCATGTGGTATCTCTAATAGCTCACTCAAGCCTGTTAATACCCATGGCAGATTGGCTGGTACATTCCTATTATGTGAATCAATATCATCCGTTGTCTGACACATAATAGGTGTAATATCTGGACAATCCGTTTCAACAACCAAGCATTCGATGCCATGACTTTCAACTGCTACTTGAATAGCACGGCGCAGTTTTTTGGCATTCGGATTGGTAATTTGACCCGTAACACCAAGCTTAAACCCCAATTTTACAAAAGCCTTTGCCTCTTGTTCACCACCGCTAAAACTGTGGGCAATACCGCCTAATTTATGCGCATCGTATTTATGCGCTTTTAATATTGCAAGTGCTTCGGCATGCGCCTTACGAATATGCAGCATCACTGGCAGTCGATGGGCCACTGCTATATCCAACTGCGCCGCAAAGAACCTTTTTGTTTAGCAAATACATCAGGCTGCTTCATTGCATCGGTAAAGGTGTCTAATCCAATCTCACCAATAGCTAATGGACGACGCTCTATCACCATTTGCTCAAGTTGTGTTAAATGGTCGTCGGTATGCTGCTTAATATAAAAAGGATGTAAACCTAGCGCGATATGGGCTGCAACATCGCACTTATTTTTACTATTCACCTCTGTCACAGACGATTGCGACAGTTCATTGATGGAGTCTTGAGTATCGTACATTCGATCAAAATACTGGTATAAATAACCTACTAGCACTAAGTGACAGACACCTTGACTATAAGCCTGCTCTACCTGCTGCCTTCGGTCAGTATCGAATACAGGAGCGTCAAAATGTGTATGCGTATCTATAAGAGGATAGATATTTTTAAAGCTTCTCTAGCGTATATTCTCTCAGCCATAGTCGCTGATTTGTTGCCACACATTAATAAACTCCAAAACTGACTTTTCAGAACATAGAATTGAGTAATAAACACTGAACAATTTTTTCTATATTAGTATTTTTATATAAGAATATTGCTATAGACGCATTACTGAGCTTTTATTTTCTAATTACTAACTTCTATTTTTTAGCTGCATTCTCACGAGCATCATTGATATCATTACCTTTAGATACGGTCTCATGGTTGTTTACTGTCTTCGTATTGTCCTTTCGACTACTGCGTCTAGGGATGAGCAATAGCGCAGTTGCAGCCACACTCAGTAAAAACCACTTTTTTGTATTCTTATAATTTGTCATCTTAGCTTCTGTTTTACTATGGTGGAAAACATAATACGTAACTCATTATTTTATTAGTAACTAATATACTCAAATATAAAAGCGGCTATGTTTATCTGTGTTATGAATACGCAAGCTAATGTACGATGTAACTAGTATCTATCACATCGTACATTAATTTATGTCAGTTGAATCATATTAACCGTTATATATAAGGCTATTATTTTAACGATTGAGAGGATAGGTCGTGATACCGCTATTAGGACTATCTACTCTCGTAAAACCTTGCGAAGTAGATTTTGGCGCTTGATCACGTTTAGGGATAAGAGGATTAAGCGGCATAAGCTCGTAATCTGCACTGACATTACCATTCCAACCTTCAGTGCCGCTCAATGGTAATTGCTTAATCGTACCGTTTTTATCAATGACCAGCTGCAACACTCGCATTTGATTAAATTTGCGTTCAGTCACACTTCGCTACCGCGCCGCCATCACGTAAAATAGTCGGCTGTAAAAAGATGATCAAATTGCTCTTTTGGGTGCTGTCATTGTCAGAACGAAAGAGTCTACCGATAACAGGAACATTGCCCAAACCAGGAACTTTCTGTTGACGTGTGGTGGTGTTGTCACGCATCAGGCCGCCCAAGGCAATCGTCTGCTGATCATCCGCTAGAATGGTCGTATTAATAAGGCTTTTATTGGTAATTAGCCCACTGGCATTACCCGTACTACCTGGTACCACTGACGAGACTTCTTGCGACACCTCTAATCGTACTGTGCCGTTGTCACCAATGTGGGGAATGACATTCAGATTAATACCAATGTCTTGACGATCAATTGTCTGAAATGGGTTGTTTGAATTATTGCCACTAGTGGTAAAAGAACCCGTGACAAAAGGTATGTTTTGACCAACTAAGATACTGGCTTTTTCATTATCCAGCGTCAAAATCGATGGCATGGATAGCAAGTTGGCACTGGTAGATGAGTCAAGCGCCTGTAAAATAGCGCCATAAAACTCTGTATTGCCCTGACTGTCTTTGCGACTGTCTCCAATGCCTATCAATGCACCTGCGATAGAGCTGGCAGCAGCGCTAATACCTGCCGTACTTGTCCCTGCTAAAGCGGCAGCCGCAAGCGTCGTTGCGCTGGCTCCCACATTGTTAAAGTTGACCACTCCATACCCACTATTAGCGTTACCTAGCGCCCACTGAACACCTAGCTGGGTAGCATCATCGCCTGACACTTCAACGATAGCCGCTTGAATTAATACTTGTGCGCGGCGACTGTCTAATTGGTTGACCGCATCTTCAATCTCAAACATTAGCTCAGGTGCGGCGTTGACGATAACGGCATTTTGAGTCTCATCAGCGATAATACTAAACGGACGACCGCCCACTCCTGTGCTTGTTCCACTTGTGCTGCTAGTCGGCACAGCGGCCGCACTGCTACTACCAAGGTTATCGCTGGCTGCATTATTAATTACGGCGCCTGTACTACTTGCATCATTTAGCGAAGCTGATTCTAATGTCGAGGTCGCGCCAGCACTGTTGATAGATTGATTAGCAAGTAAACCGCGTAACATATCGGCGATATGACCAGCACTAGCATACTTTAAACGAAAGACACGTAAACCACTTAAACGTCTGGTCGGCGTAGTATCCAATTGATTGACCATTTCTTGGACTTTAGCAATCATTTCAGGACTGCCTTTGACCAGCAGTCTATCGCTTGACGTATCAGCAATCACCTTTAGCTGATTGTTGCCACCTTGTGCTTGTCCACTACCCGCACTTGAGACTAAGGCGCTAATCAACTCCATCATACGTTCGGCATCGACATGGCGTAGTGGTATCACTTGCAAACTGTCATTTACATTACTGTCTAAATCACGGATAAGGGCTGTCAGTTGGTTAAGGCTGTCTGCTCGATCGGACAATACTAGCGCATTGACACCAGGTACAGCGGCCGCGTGAGCCGACTGCGGCATCAATGGGCGAATAACACCTAATACTTCTGCAGCTTGGGTGTTGGTCAAATAAATAACTCGAGTAGCGAGCGACTCGCCCACACTATCACCGCGTAAATCAACCGCCACGCCAGATTGCTTAGCAATATTATCTGGCACCAGTTTTGTCGTCGTTCCTGACTCAATCGCGGCGATACCATTCACTTGCATCACGCTTAGAAATAACTGATAAATCTCATCACGGGACAAGGCTTTATTGGAGATGACCGTGACATTACCATTGATACGTGGATCAAGTACAAAGTTTTGATCTGTGATGGTCGCGACCTCATTGATAAAAGCTTTGATATCAGCGTCTTGCAAATTGACTTTCCAGCTCTCAGCATTGGCAAGACCAATACCAGCAGCCCATAATGGCACTGCTAGACAAAGTGGACGACACAGGCGCATCAAACGCTGCAGGCTACAGTACAAAAGCGTGGCTGAAAAATTCTGAAAACTTACCATATTGATGATTACCTACAGTGATATTGCTTACTATGTGCTGATTTTTTAAGGAGCAATTTTGCTAAAAACCTACCTTGCTAGAACTGCTGGCGAATCGTAATAACTTGCTCACCACGTTGAACCTCTATCTGCGCTTCACCTGCTTGCTGTACTTGCTGAAGTACACCAGCATCTTGCGCTGGGTTATTACCCACGCTCTGTCCGTTGACGGTCAGTACCTTATCGCCTGGCTCAAGCCCTAAACGATTACGTAGGCCAGCAGGCATCGCCGCTGTGACTTGGTAACTTTCACCTGATGCCATCACCCCCATCCTACTTAGATAACTGGCAGGGTTTTCTTGCAAGGCCGTAACCGCTTCTTCGATAGCCGACTGTGGACTTTTTGAAGTGTCTGCGCCAGTTGTCCCTTCTGCCTCAGGAACAGCGTTTTGTACTGGCTGGGGCGCTGTAGGCAACATGCTATTATTTGGCAAACGCTGATTACTTATTCCGCTTGCTAGCATATCACTTTGGTCTAATGGCATCGCCTCTGGCATTTTGATAACGGTTTCTTTATCGTTAGCATCAGCGATAATGACTGAATTCCAATCAACAGCCACGAGCGTATAATCGCTGTCTTTTAGCCCATCACCGATGCGGTAATTTTTGACTTCGCCATTGACATTTAATAAGGCGGAAGACATGCTCTCAGGTATGGCTAGTAGTACGCCTTTTAGCTCAATGTTGGGAGGTGGTTGCACGGCTGCGGTAATAGGATCGGGATCAGCAAATATTGCAAATAAGCCACTATAATCGTTGGTGGATTTGGCACTATTCTGTAGAGGTGCTAAAGGTAATGCAGGTGCTAAAGGCGCTGCTAATAATAACCATAAAAGACGGGCGGCTGTCCAGCATAGCCAAGCAATGGCTAACAACAATAGCCAACCTGAAAAGCGATTGAGGGTATTGATAACAGGTTTTAGGCTTGCGGCGATATTAAACATTTAGTTCGCCCCCAAACCAGCTAACAATGGCTGGCGCACACTGACAACTGGCGTATCTTGAGCGGCTTGTCCTTTATACTCAGGCATGTTCTCTAGCAAGCGCTGCGTCAAACTGACATCGAGCATATTATCGCTGTCGAGATACAGATCACCCAAACGCTTATCTTGATTGTTCAATAAATTGATATGCAACAAATCTCTATTGTTTTTTGCTCTGTACTAAGCTCGGCTCTTAGAGCAGGCATCGTAATATAAAAACTTTGCCACCACTAGGATAGCCTACTTCACCACCAACCCAAGTCAATTGGCCATCCGCTGCACTAAATCCGCCCGCGTCTTTAGCAGGATCACTACTAGATGTGTCACTTTTATCAGACTGACGCGTTAGCGATACATTGTTTACTTGAATAGGGGTATTTGGCAGCTGCCAGTTGACCACACTCGCTAGCGTCTCAGGTGCAATTTTTCCACTCATGTCATCAACTTGCCATGAGTTTAACCCAAGTTTAACTTGCCCATTCAGACGTGTCTGTGCTGAGTGGATATTAACATCCGCACCTAGCTTACCTATGAGTAGCTGCCAAGGCTGCCATGACCATTCTGCCATACCTGTAAGCGACGTCGATGACATAGGCAATTGCCAAATGGCAGCACCTTGCCATACGTTGCCAGATACATGCTGGACATAAGGCGTATCTGGCGCGTATTTCTCAAGTAACCATGCTGCTGGCATTTGCAAAACAGAAAATAGCGCAAACAACACAAACCCCACTAGCCACCAGAGCTTACGGGGACGTTTATGAGAAAACTCAGATACTTGGGCCACAGTCGTACAACTCTTATATAAGACAAAAACGTCATTATCATAACAAACAATGGCATATAGATGACAGAAAAAAGCCAGTATCTTTTTGCCAAAATACTGGCAGTAAAGATACTGGCTTTTATTTTCTGAAAAACAGCTATATCTATCGCTAAATAGTTGTAATTACACCATTATAAATAGTAACTTCAAACTGGTTCAAAGAAAGTAACTTTATAAGAAAACAGCTAATTAAATAGCAAAATCTTCGATATCACGACCTGCTGCTAGCGCTTCAACCAACCATGTTGGCTTACGGCCACGGCCAGTCCAAGTTTCACTATGATCATCGGTATTGCGATATTTAATACTGCGTTTTTTCTCTAACTTTTCACCAGCTTTCAGTATCTCTTCGATCGTTGCATTGCTATCTTCAGCAATTTGCTCGAACTGCATATAGGCATCATACAAACGTTGATGTTGTTTTTTGGCGATAAGTTGTTGAGCGTTTTCAGTTATAGCACGTAACTCATCTACGTTCAAATTTTCTAAATCAATTGCGTTATTTTTGCTCATAATAAATCCAACTATAAAATAAGAGTGTGGCCTCTATTGAGGTATTGTTTTTCGTGAAATAATGCAGTGAACAAATCGTTCATTGGCCATTAATTCTATTTATAAAATATAATTAACTCTAAAGAGTATTTAATTTCTAATAACAGCCCAAACAATCCATTATAAATAGAAAATATATAGCGATAGATGCTCATTGTATCCATTTTAAATAAAATTAGTTTTGGATAAATCTAAACACACAAGTCATCATTCTTTATATATTGCTATTATAGCTTTGAAAATATTTTCTAATAATAAAACAAAATTCTAGTACTTTGACTACTGCTAGAATCTCACAATAATATTTCGACAAAAATCTATTGTTAAAATAATAGAGTAGTAAGTCAATGCACTATACTCTCAAATACTGCTAATTTTAGAGATATAGTCAGTCCAAAATAGAAAAGGTACAATGCTTTTAAACCAAGCAAAGAGAAATATAAAAGATGACCTACTCAGCAGATTTTCGAGCACAAGTTATCAAAAACATTGAGCAAAAAGACATGAGCATCCGTCAGGCCTGTATTTTTTATAATATCAGCAAGAGTACACTACAGCGCTGGCTTATAGACCCAAGCATCCAAACGACCAGAGTCAAAACGCCAAGCAGTATACCCAATGAAGCTCTTCTACAAGACGTTAATCAATACCCAGATGACTATCTATATGAGCGAGCTCGTCGTTTAAACTGTAGTAAATCAGGTATTGGCTATGCCTTAAAAAGATTAAATATCAGCCAAAAAAAGACCTTAGCACATCCAAAAGCGTGTTCAATAAAAAGAGCGGTATATAAGAATAAGCTTGATCATTTTAAGCAGCAAGGCTATCCCGTTGTCTATATGGATGAGAGTGGCTTTGAGGCTGAAACTATTCGTCCTTATGGCTACGCACCGATAGGTAAACCTTGTATTGATAGCTATAATTGGCAAGCTAAAAAACGTACCAATGTCATCGGTGCTCTGTATGAAAAGATGCTTTTGCGCTTGATTACTTTGAGAAAAACATCAATGGCGATATATTCTATGACTGGTGCAAATATACGCTCATTCCAAGCCTTAAAACTAAATGCGTAATCGTCATGGATAATGCCAGCTTTCATAAACGAGTGAAAAGTCTTCTGAATAGGCATGGTCACAGGCTTTTATTTCTACCATCCTATAGTCCTGACTTAAATCCTATTGAAAAGAAATGGGCACAAGCTAAGTTTCTACGACAAGGTTGGATGGAGAATAATCTACCTAAACTATTTCATAATATGGGTTGTACTTCTTTTATTTTGGATTGACTATAGTTCTGCATCAGCTCTGTAACTTACTATGTCGTTGCTATGCTGCTTTCTGAAGAAGTTAACATTTAATATAAAAATCTATTATCTAAATAGCTTTCGATTTATTAATAAGAAACAAGTAAAACTTTGACTATTATCATCGAAATTTATTTTATTTAGAGACGATCAATATATTAACTATATGCCATATAAAGTTAGTATAGCAATTTTTAAAACCAAACGTCACTAATCATAATTATTTTTTGGTATAAACGGTCAATATAGAGTATAGAAGGTAGTAGGCATACTAGCTAATGTGAAAACCAATAGTATTAAACCAATACCAAATAAACTTAAGTTTAATGATTTAGGTATTAAGAGCATATTAAATAAATTAAAAATTCTTTAATAAAAAATTAGTTTAGCTACGTTAAAAAGTATTAACTGAATTATATTTTGGATATAGTTAACCCTCTATAAAAGAGCCACAGTGTTAACCTCGTTTGAACTATCACAGTTACATCTGCACTCAGTTGCCTTGTATCTCTTTTAAATTGAATCAACTATAGCAAGCATTAAAAAAGCCCTACAGTTGCAGGGCTTTTTGAACATTTATTTATTGTATAAGTTAGAACGGAATATCATCATCTACAGGGCCGTCTGGCATTGCTGTAGGCTTAGATTGTGCAGGTTTCTGTGCTGGCTGATTGAATTGATTTTGCTGAGCAGGCGCCTGATTGTTAAAGCTATTCTGCCCACCTTGAGCCGCTGGTTGATTGTAGCCGCCTTGATGTGCCATCTGATTATTTGCTTGCTGACCAAAGTTATTCTGGTTGTTTTGACCACCTTGATTATTATAGCCGCCACTTTGACCTTGGTTTTGACCACCAAAGCTATCTCCACCTTGACCACCGCCAGTTTGACCATCGAGCATCTGCATTTGTTCAGCACGAATCTCAGTAATATAACGGTCTTGACCACTTTGGTCTTGGTATTTACGTGTACGCAAACTACCTTCGATATAAACCTTGCTGCCTTTACGCAGGTATTGCGCTGCGATTTCACCTAGACGGTTAAAAAGTGCGATACGATGCCACTCTGTCGCTTCTCTTTTTTCGCCGCTTTGTTTGTCTGTCCACTGCTCTGATGTCGCAACCGAGATATTGGTCACGCTACCGCCATTGCTAAATTGGCGTGCCTCAGGATCTGCTCCGAGGTTACCGATGATGATAACTTTATTGACTCCGCGCATGATACCGTCCTTTTACTTATGAATAATTTAATAAACTGTTTTAATCGTTATTTGATAGCATCATTTGATACTATCAATTGTATAATTTTACTTTAACCAATTTTTATCGAAATATCTATAGGCTACCTATGGTGCACGTCAGTCTATGTCGCTTAGATACTCTATCTAGGTATGCTAGTCGATATTGTAGAGTCCAATAAATAACAGGTGATAGATAAATATGCTGCTATTTTGCCATTTTAAGACGCTGAAGAACACCGTCTACCTTTATCGATATTGCATAGCACCTAACTTATTATCAAATGATTTAGAGATTTCTAGTTAGCATCGGAAGGCTTACGATGCATACTTAACGTCTACGCTACCCAGCTCTACGCCAAATTTTTTCATCACTGAGCGATTGAGCATGACATCCTTATTGATAAGATACATCCAATCATCGAACGTTACTTTATAGGTTTTGTCCTCGACAGGTAACTCTAATAAGTAATTCCAGTGCAACGTGTTGCCAACCACTTGCCCTGTTGCCTCGCCAATAACATCACCTGCCACACCTTTCCAGCTGCCATCTGTCTGCTCAGTCAGACGCCATATACGCTGCGATTTCGTGCCATCTGCCCACGAGAACTTCTCGTTTAGGACAATGACATCATCTCCCTCATGGGTTGCATCAATATCAACATAAAAGCGCTTTTTTACTTCGCCATTTCGACCTTGGAACATACCCCAACCATCGATTTGCCCCGAAAAAACTCATGCATGTCGAGCGTTGGTGTGGTGTTCTGATAGGCCTGAATATTTTGTGTAGCGCAACCAGAGGTCAGCAGCATGGCTGATAGACCAATACCTATTGTTAGCTTGGATATTGAGCGATGCGCCTTCTTTTACCCTCAATGACATTACCAGACAACATAAATTTACTCATATTAATTCCTTTTAAATAGAGATAAATAGTTAGTTTCTATTGATTGATATTGGTGGTTTATAAGATTGCTGTCTGTACAATTTGTGCTATTTGTCTTTATTTCTATATAAAAACATAAGCCTAAAGTTGTTATATATCTAGCGGACTCTGCGCCAAACTCGATAGCTGCTGACGTGAATCATCCGTCAACTGTGTCTTATCTAATTTTAAATAGGCGACTTGCTCTTTTGCCATTACGACCAGCTCATCAACACCATCTACTGCCAACATCTGCCGTGACCAATCTTGAATATTGATGTCTTTAGGAATAGTAACTGTCGTGCTCGATAGATAAGGAGGCTGAGAAATGGGAATAATGATAAGTAGTGCGGCACCCATAATAATAGCCAGCATGCCCCACGCCAACAAATTAGGCTGACTTAATAACAGACCACCCATTGCCCCGCCTACAAATGCACCAAAGAATTGACTAGAGGAGTTAAGACCCATCGCGGTCGCTTTATTGGCGACTGGTGCACGCTTAGATATCCACGAAGGAATCGTTGCCTCAAGTAGATTAAAGCCCATAAAGTACAGCAGCAAACCAAATATAATACCAACACCGACCTGACTACCAAGCGCGAGTATTGCTAAAGCGGCGGTCATTAATGCAATCGCACCCAAAAAAACCTGACGCATTTTGCGTTTCTTTTCAGCGATTATGATAAACGGTATCGCGATGGCGAAGCCAATAAACAATAGTGGCAAATACACCATGCCTTGCTGACGTACTGACAAGCCAAGTACGTCACTGAGCTGGTGCGGCAATATCACAAATATCGCCGTCATCGTCAGATGTAGCGCAAAGATACCAATATGTAAACGGTTAAGATCGCCAATCTTAAGGACAGTGGCCAACTGTTGACCGATGGTTTTGTTATCTAGATTGTGCTTGAGCACGCGCATAGGCGTCGGTACTACCACCAATAGCAGCATCGCCAAAATAGCAAACCCTGATGTTAGCCAAAACAGCCCAGAGATACCGAGCGAGCCGACTAATAATGGACCAAAAGCAAAGGCGAGCATAATAGAGGTCGCAATCGTCAGACCCATCGTGGCCATCGCTTTGGTACGCATTTCCTCACGAGTCACATCTGCCAATAGTGCCATAAGCACAGCAGAGACCGCGCCACTACCTGCCAGCGCCCGACCAATAATCACTTCGTAAATATCAGTCGCATTTGCTGCAATCATGCCGCCGACAGCGAACAGTATCAATCCCAAAAGATAATAGGCTTACGCGGGAATTTATCAGCAGCCAAACTCATCGGTATCTGAAAGATGGCCTGCCCTAAGCCATAAATACCAACGGCCAAACCAATTAAAAACGGCGTCGCGTGTGCATAATTGTCACCATAAACAGAAAATACCGGCACAATCATAAACAAGCCAATCATACGTAAGGCAAAGATGCCACCGACTCCGAGGATTGCCCGTTTCTCTACGCTATTCATACTTGCCTCACTGGTTGATCATTGCTGGTTGCTCATTGCTATCTTTCACGACTAACACTGTGCCATACCATGATTTATCACTACTGGTTTATCAAGGCATTGGCCTATAAATCAAGCCCCCTAGTATAAGACATTCGCCGTTTGGTTGCCGAGACTTTTGTCTTACTGGTGCAGTAACGTATGCGCCCTTAACCCAAGCCATTCATATTACGAGATTATTTTGTTACCAAGTGCATCAGATGCACAGTGACACCTTGAATAATGCTGTCACCATGACAATAAAGTAAAACGTTGTCAGCACAATTAATGGCTCACTCACCATATCTACGTAACGACGAACGCTTCTATAAAATGACATTTTTGGTCAAAACCATAACAAACGATGCCTGTTACTTAACACTGATTTGATTTAGATTTGCTTAGTCCTATAAAAATCATCATAAGAACGACAAGCAACATAAAGCCAAATAACAATAGCAAATGAACAACTAGGCTGGCTTAACTTTTACCTTATCAATGTATGTACCTTTTATAACGACACTGTTCATAACGACATTATTTATAACGTTACCCTTTATAACAACGCTACTTATAACAACACTACTTATAACAACATCATAAATTTAGAATTATTCACGTTTTAACCAACCATTTTACTGATCTGTATTTACTTTTTGACTTGAGATATTTCCCAATCCCCTTTTAGCAAATAGGAAACCTGTAACCGATGGCACATGACCATATCGCAATACGCGGCGCACGTACTCATAATTTAAAAACATCGATTTAGACATTCCACGAGATAAATTCGTGGTAATCACTGGCCTATCTGGCTCTGGTAAATCTTCATTGGCATTTGACACTCTGTATGCCGAAGGGCAACGTCGTTATGTCGAGAGTTTATCCGCATACGCTCGTCAGTTCCTCTCGCAAATGGAGAAACCTGATGTCGATAGTATCGAGGGTCTATCCCCTGCGATTGCTATCGAGCAAAAATCAACCAACCATAACCCACGCTCGACCGTCGGTACGATTACCGAGATTTATGATTATCTGCGCCTGTTATATGCACGCATTGGTACGCCATATTGCCCTGAGCACGGTGAGCCAATGGTCGCGCAGTCGGTCACTGAGATGGTCGATCAGGTCATGGCCTTGCCAGATGACACCAAGATTATGATTTTGGCACCGGTGATTCGCGAGCGTAAAGGTGAACATACCGTCTTGCTTGAGCAGCTGATTGGGCAAGGCTTTGTCCGTGTACGCGTCGATGGTGATGTCTATGACACTGACGAGCTACCGACCCTGGATAAAAAGAAAAACATACCATCGAAGTGGTGGTCGATCGCTTTAAAGTCCGTGATGACTTGGGCAACCGTGTTGCTGAGAGCTTAGAGACGGCGTTACGTCTAGGCCAAGGGCTGGTCACGCTACACTTTATGGATGGTAATCCAAAAAGAAGGCGGTGACGAAAACCAAGTGATGTCAGCCAAGCACTCTTGCCCTGTCTGTGATCGCGCGGTGTCTGAGCTTGAGCCACGCATGTTCAGTTTTAACAATCCATATGGCGCGTGCCCAAGCTGTGATGGTCTCGGTAAACGTCAATATTTCGCCGCTGAAAAACTGATTACTCATCATGAGAAGTCACTTAACCAAGGCGCTATCAATGGTTGGGATAAGCGTCATGCGTACTATTTTGGTTTACTTAGTACCGTCTGTAAGCATTTTAAAATCGATATGGATGCGCCATGGCAAGATCTGTCAAAAGAGCAGCAAGACCTTATCATGCACGGCTCTGGTAAAGAAAAGCTGACCTTTAACTTTACCGATGAGCGCGGTCGTAAGACCAATAAAACCGTACCGTTTGAAGGTGTGCTTCCTTACCTAGAGCGTCGTTATGCTAAGACACAAAGTAACCTTGTCCGTGATGAGTTGGCTAAATATCTGGCTGATACCACTTGTAACGTTTGTGATGGTGCACGTCTGAATGAAATCTCACGCAATGTCCGTGTTGATGATCAGACCATTGCAGAAATCGTTAAGCTATCTATCGGTGATGCGGCTGACTATTATAAAACGCTGAAGATTGGCGGTCACAAAGGCGAAGTTGCCGAAAAAATCTTTAAAGAGATTAATGAGCGTCTAAACTTCCTTGTGAGCGTTGGGCTTGATTATTTGACCCTTGCTCGCTCTGCCGAAACACTATCGGGCGGTGAAGCACAGCGTATTCGTCTGGCTAGCCAAATAGGTGCTGGTCTGATGGGCGTCATGTATGTACTTGATGAGCCATCAATCGGTCTGCATCAACGTGACAACGATCGCCTGCTAAAAACCCTAACGCGCCTGCGTGATTTGGGCAATACCGTACTGGTCGTTGAACATGACGAAGACGCCATTCGCCAAGCAGATCACGTCATCGATATCGGTATCGGTGCCGGTGTGCACGGCGGTCATGTCATCGCTCAAGGTACGGTCGATGACATCATGGCAAACAAAGAATCGCTGACTGGACAATATATGTCTGGTAAGAAAAAATCGAGATTCCAACTGTGCGTCATAAAGCTAAAACCATCGATGTAGAAGTCAAAGGTAAGGCCAAAGCCAAAAAAGTCCCAATGACCATCGAGCTAAAAGGCGCGTCAGGTAACAACCTACATGATGTGGATTTGACCATTCCTGTTGGTATCATGACTTGTGTGACTGGTGTCTCAGGTTCGGGTAAATCAACGTTGATTAACCGTACGCTTATGCCATTGGCAGCGACTCAGTTAAACAATGCCTCAACGCTGATTGCCGATAAGTTTGAAAGCATTAGCGGTCTTGAGCATTTGGACAAAATGGTCGATATCGATCAAAGTCCAATCGGCCGTACGCCGCGCTCAAACCCAGCGACTTATACAGGCGTGTTTACCCCTGTGCGTGAGATGTTTGCCCAGACGCAAGAAGCGCGTGCCCGCGGTTATAAGCCTGGTCGCTTTAGTTTCAACGTAAAAGGCGGACGCTGTGAGATGTGCCAAGGTGATGGTCTCATTAAGGTTGAGATGCATTTCTTACCAGATATGTATGTGCCTTGTGATACCTGTGAAGGCAAACGCTACAACCGCGAGACACTAGAGATTCACTATAAAGGCAAAACGATTGCTGATGTGCTCGATATGACGGTTGAAGATGCCGTTGAGTTCTTCTCAGCGATACCAGCGATCTATCGTCGTCTGCAAGCATTGATGGATGTCGGTCTGAGTTACATTCGCTTGGGTCAGTCTGCGCCAACACTCTCGGGTGGTGAAGCGCAACGTGTCAAACTGGCGCGTGAGCTTGCCAAACGCGATACGGGACAGACGCTGTATATCTTGGATGAACCAACCACTGGTTTGCATTTCCATGATATCGATAAGCTGCTCAATATCCTGCATGCCCTACGCGATAAAGGTAATACCATCGTGGTCATCGAGCACAATTTGGATGTTATCAAGACGGCGGATTGGGTGATTGATCTTGGCCCTGAAGGCGGTAAAGGTGGTGGTATGATTATCGCTGAGGGTACGCCTGAGGAAGTGGCTGAAGTCAAAGAATCCTACACGGGTATATTCTTAAAGCCGATGCTTGAGCAAGGTATGAAAGAAGTCAGCTAATACCGTTAGTCATGATTGATAAAAGGTCACTCTTTATAGGGTGGCCTTTTTATTGGTTGGTATAAGGCAAAGCGCAAACTATAAGCTATGAATGAAAATTGATATATAAACTAAGACTTAAGTTACTTCACTACGTTACCTTTCTTAATATTTATTAAAGATACTTAAAAGTTAAATGCATTAATATTTAAATGGTTAGATATGACGCGTAAACGCATACGATATAGAAACAACTGGTTAATAACGATATAGCCAACACAAATTGACATTACTCACTCCTGCATGACCTCTGAAACTCTTAAGGACTTCTTATGAAAAAATTACTATTTATTATCTTGGCATCTACTGTTGGCGTTAGCGCCTGTGCGTCAGGCGGCACATCAAATGGCACAAGCGATCGCAACCATCAAAGACCTGCGATGTCAGCGGATATGAAGCAAGCCATGGATGACTGTGCTCAACGAGCTGGCGTAAAAATGTCTAAAGAGAATCGTCCAAGCCAAAGTGATATGAAAAAACTAGAAGCCTGTATGACTGTAAAAGGGTATAAAAACCTGAAGGACATGGTCAAGGCCGTCCGCAATAATTAGCATTTTTTAGATGATTAATGATAAAAGGCCACTCTTTAGGGAGTGGCCTTTTTTGGGCGTTATCATTGCCACTTGCTCATTTCACCTTCAGCTAGCATGCTATAGCTTTCTCCCTGAGAACTGTATACAATTTGAAGCTAAGCACAATAGCGGACTAAAAATTTTTTAGCCAAATGACATCTAAAATAATAGAGTTAAAATCATGAGTGGATTCAGACTATATAGTCTTGCACTAGATACTAAATCGATTAATACTAATGAAATTAATTTAGTTGATGACTCAGACTCTAAATACGATAACTACTTCACTCTAATTGTTGGCAATAATGGAACTGGAAAAAGCAGAATACTAAGTAGAATAGCAAATTTTTTCAAAGATATAAGCAGAAAAGATAGAGAGAATCACTCATTTAATTATTCAGAATTTGACTACAATTTTCCACCTTCAAAAATAATAGCTATTACGAATAGTATTTCAGATAAATTCCCCATGGATCAGAGTTTTAGAAATATTAAAAACTCAACCCTTGAGTTATACCATAGAGATTTTGACTATAACTATTTAGGAATGAGGAATAGGATAAATAGCTTCTCAAGTACAGCTTTAATGAATCGAGCTTTAGAGATAATTTTTGAAAGCTATTCACAGTTTGATATCTCAAGAAACTATAGACACATATTTGATTATTTGGATTACGAACCTGTACTGAGATTAGAATATAAATTAAACACCTCATCTTTTGAAGATTACCACAATAGTATTAATCCAGAAATCTTAGTAGCTTATGCTGAGAATTATTACGAAAAAAGTTTTTTGATAGAAGTGAAAGTACTATAAATATAGTAAAAGAAAGAGCTTATGACTTATGTAATCTTATTAATGACAGCATTCTATCTAAAAATCGTATAAATGAAATAATTGTTAATTTTTCAGAAAAAAATATTAATAGAATTAGCCAGGATAACTCTTTATATAGTGAAAAAACCTATGAGTATGATTTAATTAACATTTTGAGAAAAGTAGGAATTATTAGTACGTTTAGAGTCCAAGTGTATAAAAAAGGTGGAAGTTCATTCAACTTCAGAGAAGCCAGCTCTGGAGAAGCAAATATTTTATCAACGTTAATATCACTTGTACCATTACTCAAAGATAATAGCTTAGTACTAATCGATGAACCTGAAATAAGTCTTCATCCTTTGTGGCAATCAAAATATATTGACTTATTAAATAAGATTCTAGAAAATGTTTCTGGATGCCATATAATTATTGCTTCTCATTCACCTTTCTTAGCTTCTGACCTAAAACCAAGCAACTCCTCTGTAATATCTTTAAAAAACAAAAAAGGTGTTATATGTGCAAATGGACTTGAAAAATCAACTTACGGATGGTCAGCTGAAGATATTTTATTAAATGTTTTTGAAATGGAAACAACTAGAAATTTTGATTTATATCAGAGCGTTTCTAAAGCTCTTTTATTGTTGAGTGACAACAAAAGATCTAATGAAGAATTGAAGTTTATTCAGAATAATTTAAAATCTTTCTATCCTTCTCTTCTTGATAACGATCCTATAAAACCTGTTATTGAAGCAATATTTAAAGCGATTTCTTATGACTGATAGGATCCATATCCCATATATTTTTTCTATAGAAGAACTACAATGTATTAAAGACAACTTTACTTCTCATACTGATTGGGAAAAAGTAATATTTGATGGCATCAAAAAAATATTGTTGATCATCTGAGACCACAACAAGCAAATACTTGCTGCTATTGTAAAAACCAACTAGGCCATGATATTAAACAAGTTGATATTGAACATATACTACCTAAAAGTAAGTATGAAAAATTCACTTTCAATGGTAAAAATTTAGCTTTGAGTTGTCCCGCTTGCAATACGATAAAAAGCACTAAAGAAGTTTTGAAAAAACCATTAGTAAGGTATCCACGCAGTAGTAATCATATAAAGATAATTCATGCACACTACGATAATTACTCAGAACATATAGATATAATTAACAATTGTGTCTTCTTTTCCAAAACCAGTAAAGGCTCGGAAACAATTACTTTTTGTAATTTATTTAGATTAAGTGAAGTCGAGGACAGGGCTAAAGCATATGAGAAAATAACCTTAACTTCTTTATGTGACAAACTAAGTAATACTAGTCATATAGATCCACAGACTAAGCAAGATATAATGAACATTATATTGAGTAAGATTCGTTAAAATTTTATGTAGGAATCCTTGAAAATTAGTATTATTTTCTGGGTGTCGCAAGCTCCACCCAACCTACAAGTTAAACATTTTTCAGAATTAAGATATAAAACCAATTAACCTAAACAAACTCTCTTTCAATATTCATCACCCTTGCATCCACCGTACGCTCTAGCTTTTCCTCAATTTGACTACATTGCGACTCGACCTCACGTTTTGACAGTCCAACGATCACAAACGTCCACTCACTAGCATCATGGCGCGCGCGGCCGCCGCTTTCGCATACCGCGACACTTGGCGTATTGCCAAAGCGCGCGTGCAAGCCGCCCATACGGTGGCGTTTTTCTTTAGCGAGCCACAACCGGGCAATGCAAACGTCAATGTCAAAATAGCGATGTGCATTTTATACTCCTTGCCAAAAATTTTTATAATAGCAGCCAACATAATATTCGATAATGACTGATATTGTCTGCGCGTCAGCACCTATACCCTTTATAATAGTGTATCAATACCAACCTGCGTATCTCACCCATGACCTCTATCAGCTACGTAAAGCAGCAGCGCATTACTCGACTATGCGTGCGCTGCGGATTACTCCTTATGCAGTATGGCGCTGAGTCTGCCGTAGTGGTGGACTTATCCAAACGCTTGGGGCTTGCCTTGGGGATGAACAGCGTCGAATGTTCGCTGAACTTTAATGCTATTACCCTAACGACTATCTGTGACGAGCGCTGTATTACCACCACCAGAGACACGATTAATCAGAGCATCAATGTCAACTTATTGGTGCAGATCCAGCAAATAATCAATAAAACTGAAGCTACTGTCGACAGTACCGATTTGATTGACCGCACGACCCTTGCCTTTGATGAGTTGGATAAGACCGTATATCCAACGTGGCTCGTAAGTATATTTGTTGGCGCATCTTGTGCGGCGTTTGCTTATCTAAATGGTGGTAGTTGGTCGATTACGGCGGTGACATTTATCGCTGGCATGGTTGCGATGCTCACTCGTATTTATCTATCCAAGCATCATTTCAATCCCTTTATCACTGTCATTGTGACGGCTTTTATTGCTTCTCTTATTGGGGCGACGACCTATTATTTTGATATTGGTAATAATGCCGATATCGCTGTTGCCTCTAGCGTGTTGCTACTGGTGCCCAGCTTTCCGTTGATTAACTCGTTCTCAGACATACTCAAAGGCTATGTCAATATTGGCGTTGGGCGTGCGGTCTTTACCTATATGCTCACCTTATCCGCGTGCGTTGGTATCGTGATAGCGCTGGTTTTACTTCGCATACAGCACTGGGGGTTTTAAGATGTGGTTTATTGAGACCGTCATACTGTCTTGCATCATTACCCTTGGTTGGACGCTGATGTTTAGCGTACCCAAACGCTATATCTTGCCTTGTTTACTGATGACAGCGTTTGGCTTTGGGTTAAAGACAGCTCTCGTTTATCAGCACATTCATATCGTGGTTGCTAGCTTTTTTGGGGCGATGCTTGCCAGCTTTTTGGGTGTGTACTTTTCTAAGAAATATACCCTACCGCCCAAAGCGCTCATCTCGCCCAGTGTCATCTGTATGATGCCTGGTATCGCCGCCTATAAAGCGATGGTCAGCATGGTACAGATTGGTTATTTCGGCTTTTCAGACGAGTTATTTAGCCAAATGATGGTGTACTTATTTGAAGCGCTGTTTGTGACCTCAGGATTGGTGCTTGGCTTGTCTATCCCTGGGCTGTTATTTTATAGACGTCGCCCTATTGTATAGATGGGTTTGAGTAGATTTAAATATCTAAATGCTAAGCTTTTCTTAATCAAACACCATTTATACTCAAGCGATTCAACACATCTTAACCATAAAAAACTTGTAAGATGAATGATAAGACCCATTACAGTAGAGTCGGAAATAGCACCCATAACAATTCAATAAAGAGACCTAATTATGACCAAACATTATGATTATATCGCCATTGGTGGCGGTAGCGGCGGCATTGCCTCACTCAACCGTGCAGCAAACTATGGCAAAAAATGCGCCATTATCGAAGCCAACCAATTGGGCGGCACTTGTGTGAATTTGGGTTGTGTGCCTAAAAGGTCATGTGGTATGGCGCGCAAGTGGCTGAAGCCATCCATAAATATGCGCCAGATTATGGTTTTGATGTCGATGTTAAAGGTTTTGATTTCCAAAAGCTGGTACAGAGCCGCCAACAATACATCGAAAACATTCACCGCGCTTATGATAATAACTTGGCTAAAAACGGCGTCGAAGTGATCAAAGGCTTTGCTAAGTTTGTCGATACCAATACCGTAGAAGTAAATGGCGAGCTGATTACCGCTGACCATATTTTGATTGCTACGGGCGGTTATCCTATTCAGCCAGATATTAAAGGTGCAGAATACGGCATCGATTCTGATGGATTTTTGCGTTGAATCATTTACCAAAACGCGTGGCGATTGTGGGCGCAGGCTATATCGCTGTCGAGATCGCAGGCGTGTTAAACAGTCTGGGTGCCGAGGTGCATTTGTATGTGCGCAAACACTCGCCACTACGTACGTTTGACCATACTATCGTAGAGACTTTGCTGATAGAAATGGAACAAGCTGGCATCAAATTACACACCAACACGGTGATCAATGAAGTCAATAAAAATGACGATGACAGCCTTGATTTGACCACCAACGATGGCGGTGAAGACTGTATCGACACTGTTGACTGCTTGATCTGGGCGATTGGTCGTGCGCCATCGACTGATGGTATCAACCTGCAAGTGACAGGGGTCGAGACAACCGAGACGGGTAAAATTAAAGTCGATAAATTCCAAAACACCAACGTCGATGGTATTTATGCGGTTGGCGATATTATCGAGAACAGCGTAGATCTAACGCCCGTAGCGATTGCCGCTGGTCGCCGCTTATCTGAGCGTCTGTTTAATAATAAACCCAATGAGCATTTGGACTACTCGTTGATACCGACCGTAATCTTTACTCACCCTGCTATCGGTACGATTGGCCTGTCTGAAATCGACGCGGTGGAACGCTATGGCAAAGAAAATATCAAGTGTTATACCTCAACGTTTACCGATATGTATAGCGCGGTCACTCAACATCGTCAAAAATGCACCATGAAACTAGTATGCTTGGGCAATGACGAAAAAGTCATTGGCCTGCATGGTATTGGTTTTGGCGTCGATGAGATGATTCAAGGCTTTGCCGTTGCGATTAAAATGGGCGCGACTAAAGCAGACTTTGATAATACCGTTGCTATTCATCCAACCGGTGCAGAAGAGTTTGTGACGATGCGTTAATATGTGCGTTGATTTGATAATTTGATAGTCGTACTAAGCAATTTATTATAAAGGCTACTCTTGAAGGAGTCGCCTTTTTTGCTAGGTTTGAGGACTATATCTCGCTTTAACGAATTACTTCAATATTCTTTATTTTACTCTGACATTCTTAAACTGAACGACATTATCTAAACTGCCAAGCACGCTTTTAGGTTGCGGTTTTAACTGAACCGTATTATTAGGTAGTTTTACCGTGATGCCTTGATTATTAATTTTATAAAGTACAGGTCTGTTGGTGAAGCTCAGTGTTTTCTTTGTTTTATCATAGTCAAACTGTCCTTCATAAAGCAGCTCAATTCGGCCCTCCTCATCTGCAAAAGCATAATATAATTGCTCGCTGCCATCTTTATACTGACTATCGAGCACCATTTTTTATCATTATCTACTGTCAGCATATAGATATAGGGAAATGGGTTTTCTGCTTGTTCGACATAAGGTGGTAGCATTTCATAGTTCTCGACCTTCATTTTGCCCTTGATCTTTTTGCTTTCAGTAATAGATAGCAGGCTTCTGTTATTCCACTCCTCCTCAATGATACGGACAACGACTGGTTCATCGTTGATCACCTTATACTCTGAAAACTGATGCCACGCAGCACCGCTTTTGGTCATAGTGTTCAAGGTTTCACTGTCTTTATCGATGCCAAAAAAACCACAGTATCCCTGTGCCAGATCCGTAAATCCATCACTATGAATGAAAGTATTATCCTTTTTTAGATAGACTTGGTAAGAAGGTCCACCATAACAGCCATTGCGTCCATCTCTTAGTGCTAAGTCCTTTTGATTATCAAAATTAAAGTCATCGTATATCAGTACGCTATGCTCGCCATAATACCTATTGGCAATATTAGCGCTAATTTTGTCGCTTAGTTGACGCTCTTTACTGTTGTCCAACTCATATTCAATATCGAGACTAGCAGGCTGACTAATCATGGTTTGCCCAGTTTTTGCATTGATAACCTTAATAATACTATTTGACTCGCCATCTTCATCCTCTGCTGGGATAATGATGGCAGAGTAATCGTCAGAAAACTCTTCAATTTGATAGTGCTGATTTGAAGCTTGAGCCGTAGCTGACAATGTTGACGTAAACACGAGGAAGCCACTTGCTATTGTCGTTGCTCTGAATGCTCTTTTAAACAAGACCTTAGATAGAATATTGCTAGACATTGCGTACTCCTTATTCGCTTATTTTTTATTATCATAGGCCTTCTAGAACAATATAGACCACTGATTAGCTCTTGTTAAGCAAAAAAGGCGCTACTTAAGCGCCCTGTTTATATCATTAATTTAAGCAGTTTTATAAACCACTATGGCGTCAATACCCATTCGCCATTGACATCACTGACCTTAAAAGCGCCGCTATCAGTACGACTATTGCCGCCGATGGTTTGCGTGACATCAGCGGTACACAGATAAGTGTTGTCACCCTCAGTCGTATCACAGCTGACATTGTCTACGCTCTCAAGCGTTGGCATCATACCTGCCATCATGCCGCTCACAGCTTTTGCCATTTCATCATCACCCGCTTGCACCATTGCATCGTCCATGATGCTATTGGCCTTGTCATACTGCGCCTGAATCAGCTCTTCTACATCACTATCAGAGGGGCCGCTCGAGCAAGCGGCAAAGAGCGGTGTCAATACAGCGATAATTGCTAATTTTTTTATACTTCTCATCGTATTCTCGTTTCGATTAGGTAGTGCTCAAAGTATACCTAAACACCCTATAAAACCCAACATAATTTCTTTGTCAATAGCACTGCTTTTTATAGCCTTTTATCTTTGCTAGTATCTTGCTCTTTTTATGCCTTAGCCTCAAGTGACTTGCAGACAGTTCAATATCCTTGCTGTTATTATGCCAGTATTCTAATAAACGATAAGAGAGTTGCAAGATGGTAGCCGTCTACCTTTATATTTTACCTGTTGGCTTAGGCATTATGACTTTAGCAGCAAGTTTATTGTTCTTGTTTGCATTTTTGATGTCTGATGACCCTGCGACCCGCTTGCCTGCTTTTAACTGGTTCAAGCGCTTAATTATTGTGGCATTTATCTTGCTCAGCATTGGGCTATTTATGACTTTTGGTCACTTTTGGGGCGCATAAAGCAAAGTCCGCTGTTATGCGTTAACGATTTTCTCAAGCTCCAATAGCACTAAGTCATCGCGCTTAGGCTCGCCATTATTGCCATCGACAGGAAACGGCATACTATTACCATTTAGCTGATAACCGCGGCGCTGATAATAAGCCAAAAGCTCAGGACGATGACTTAGTATAGACATAGTCAGACGGCTAGGCTGATTAAGTGACTGTAAATGGCGATCTGCAAAGGTCTCAGCCGCTTGTAAAATCACGTTCCCAACACCCTTCCCTTGTAGCACAGGATGTACCGCAAACATGCCGATATAGGCTTTTTTATTTGAGTCAGCATCGGTTTTAATATCGACAGCGATACAGCCAAGTATCTCACCCGTCTCATCTCCATCACGGTCGCCTGTTGTGGTTTTCGGATAAACAAAATAATAGTGATTAGGGTCATTGATAACAGCAGCGAGCTCCGCTGATGTGGTCCTGATACCGCCGATTAAGTCGGCCTCATTGGTCCAGCCCGCTGTCTCGCGATAGCAGCAGTTCAATAACTGCTCAAGTGCGCCAATATCCTCTAATGTCGCTTCACGCAAAAATACCGACTCTTTATCAAAATGGTCTGTTTTCATATTGCTGTTATTTATATTGTTTTCGCTCATATTATAATTTTTCCTTTTCCGTCTATGTATAGTTGCATTCAAATAATTTCGATACAACAAAACCGAGTGTAAGTTATAGATTAGTATACTTAACAAGGATGACGATGTAGCGGATTTATATGGATTTGACTATAAAAAACTGGCTTAGATCACTAAGCCAGTCTAGGGTATGTCATTAATTAGATTGTGAGGCTTAAAATGAGAAAAGTTGTAGATAAACGAGGAAAAAATTGCCGTTAATATGAACATATTTGCAAGATTTCTGACAATGTTTAGCAAAATTTAGCCATTTTAAGACCACTAAATGTATTCATGTGCTAATTGATGACATGCCCCAGATACTAATACTTATTAGTCTATAGTACTAGCGCGATAATGCATGCGCTTGCTCAATAATATCGAGCCCTGCATTAAGCTGCGCACGTGTCGGCGCATGACCACGGCGTAATAGCTCAGAGAAGGCTACCAGCTCTTTGTCACGTCCAAGCGTACTTGCTGCACTAGCCCGTGTATCCTCGCCTTTACCATCGAAGTAGTATTCGATATAATCATGCGTATCTGGCGTACCAAATAGGATATTGTGATCTGGTGTCGCGGCATGACCGCTATAGCGTAGGCTCTTGCCATATTGCATGGTCCAAAAGAAAGGAATACGCGCCTCTAATGAGTCAACACTGTCGTCATTTAATATCGCAGCTGCTGTGACCATGCCATGCTGCAATGCCACGCGCCAATGCTCGATACGCATGCGACCCATTTGATTGGTGGCTTTTGCAATATCACCTAGCGCATAGACGCCATCGCGCAGCTGTAGATGAGCGTCGACTTGTACACCATCTGGTTCGTTAACTGCGCTCAATATCTCTGTACGTGGAGACACGCCAGTACCCAATATCACGATATCAGCATCAATATGCTCACCATTCGCCAGCGTGACACCGCCTACATTTGAAAAAGCTTGGTTATTGTTATCTCCATCCTTATCTACTTGACGGTCAACCTTAGTAATTTCATTGACGGTTGCGTCAAACACAAAATTGATGCCCTTCTCTTCATGTAACTTAATTAAGGCGTTACTCACCGTTTCAGAGATAATATTGCCCATCACACGGCTACCTTGCCCAATCACTGTGATAGAAGCTGTCGTGCCTGCTTGCGCTAATGCCGAAGCGGTCTCCATACCGATAAAACCTGTACCAATGATCACCACACGCTGATCATGACTGGCCGCTTTAATTAATTTGGCATCATTCATGCTGCGTAGCGTATATACTCCATCTATGTCAGCACCTTTGATAGGTGGCAAGTTTGGTCTAGCGCCAGTGGCGACGACCAAGAAGTCTGCAGTTTGTCGCTCGCTGTTGCCATCATTATCTTCTATAACGATGGTTGCTTCATTGGGTAGCACTTCGCTAACCGTTTGGTTGAGGCGTAACTCAATATTATTGTTATCCGCCCAATCAGCACCGCCCAATAGCAGCTTCTCCTCGTCCATCTTGCCTGCCAAAAACGCTTTGGATAATAAAGGACGATTGTAAGGTGCCTTATCCTCTTTACTAATCAATGTAATCTTGCCGCCATAGCCACCCTGACGCAACTGGTCGGCCGTCATAAATCCTGCACCGCCACCACCAACGATAATAGTATGGGTGTCAGTTAATTTATCATTTTTGACTTGCCCCGTTACCTGAGCTGAGGTATCGACTGTCAGATTATCACCATCATGAGTCAGCTCATACTGGGTCAAACTTTTTGTCGCTATCGGCTCTAATAGGGTGCCATCGCGACTATCAAAAGTCGCATGATGCCAAGGACAAACTACCCGATTGCCACAACGTAATCCGTTACCCAAATCTGCGCCCGCATGTGGGCACTTACCATCGAATGCACGGAACTCATCATCATCACGAGTGATTAAAATGATACTATCGTCTTCTTGCTTATACGACTTCATACCACCGCTTGGGATATCCGCTTTACTGATGGTGGCTATGTTGATCGTTGCGTCGGTCATAATGCTTCCTTAACAGTTATAATGATTTCTAATGACAGCAGGTTGAAAATGACCGTAACCAACCAGACAAATTCAACTTATCCTATTATTTTTAATATGCTATGCATTGATAGTAGCAAGAGCGCCGCGCACACGATGTTTTTTTGTATGTTTGCTGCGTTGCAAAACGTAATTATGCGACTTTATTTTCCGCACTCTTTTTACTTCTAATCATTATTAATAAACAAAATAAAAGACGACCTTATGACTTCTCAAGACAACCAAAACGAAATAACTACTTCTCAAGATAGTTTAGATAGCCAAGCTGCTACTCTTGATTCAACAGCTGTTGCTCAAAACGCTAATGAACGAACAGCTAGTGAGAAAACAGCCAGTGAGCAAATTGACCTAGCTCATATGGATATTGCCACTATTACAGATACTGAAAATTTGCCTCAGCCAAGTTTGCAGCCAATACAGCAAGCGACTTATAAAGCCAATACGACTGATTTTATCGTTAATGAGCTATTGCCATTAGACTTCACTGGTGAAGGTGAGCATTTATGGCTACATATCGAAAAATCAGGCATGAATACTACTTATCTGGCGAAACTACTGTCAGAGTGGGCAGACATTCCATTACGTGATGTTGGCTACTCAGGGTTGAAAGACCGTCACGCGTTGACGACTCAGTGGTTTAGTTTGCGCATACCAAAGAAGCAATTGCCACCTACTGAGTTTGCACCAGTGGACATTGGCGAAAATGAGACTGTCACTATCCTTGCGCAGCACTGGCACAATAAGAAACTCAATCGCGGTACGCACCGTGCCAATCAGTTTGTTATTACTTTACGTGATATCCAGTTTGCGAGCGCTAGTGACGAAAATGTTGATGACGGAAGTAACGCATCACCCGAGCAACTACTATCTGCAAAAGAGGCCGTCGAGCAGCACCTAACGCGCATTGGTAGAAACGGCGTACCCAATTATTTTGGTCCACAGCGTTTTGGTCGTCAGGGTAATAACGTCAGAGAGGCTTTATCACTGTTTGCTCGTCCGCCGCGAGAGCCTCGCCCGCAGCCAAAAAAGAGCAAACGTAAGCGTGCCCCGCGCGAGCAAAATACGATGGAATTGTCTGCTGCACGTAGCTTGATATTTAATGAGATATTGGCAGCACGGGTACGTGATGGTAGCTGGAACACTGGCCTAGCAGGTGAAGTGTTTAATTTGGATGGTTCAGGATCAATATTCACTAGTGAGACACTAGATGATACGTTGCATGCTCGTCTTGACAGTGGCGATATTCATCCAACTGCCGTGCTATGGGGCACGGGTAACGATAAAATCACCGGTAGCGCTGCAGATTTAGAGACCGAGGTAGTACAACACAGCCCCTACTCATGCAACTGGCAACTGGATTAGAGCAGCGCGATATTAAGGCGCAAAGACGAGCGCTACGTCTACCGATTGAGGCGTTAAGCTGGGAATGGTCGGACGATCAGACGCTGGTATTAAACTTTACTTTGACGACGGGTAGCTTTGCCACAAGTGTGCTCGCAAGCTTGGTACAGCAATTAGCTTCTTGATTGGAGGGATTAATGAAACTGGCATCTAAATTGGACTAATCAATAGAATATCAGCCATACCGATAATACTTACACAATCTTAGCGGCATGGCTGATCGCTAATAATTAATGGCTAACGACTTTTGTAAAGCAATTGCTTACCGCCTTCTTTTTCAGCCCACATCTCATTTGCACTGACAACTTGATTGCGACCACGGTGCTTGGCTTCATACAGGGCTTTATCTGCTGTGCTAATTAAACGTTGGCAGATATCACTAGGCAGCTTTTGCATTGAGGCTATTTTGCTTTCCGCACGCTGAGTAGCAATTGGCTTGATAAGAGGTGACGTTCGAGCGACGGTCTTTTGCTGTGTGATCGTTTTGTAGCCTTGCGCAATACAATCTCGCTCTTCGTGAGTTAAGGTATACAATCCAAAACTTGCTGTCACATTAAAATCAGCCAGACCTTCAATCTTCATGACATGTTCAGCAATATTTAGCCGTAATTGCTCGGCAATCATCATAGCGCTATCATGCTTCGTGTCTGGCATTACAACCAAAAATTCTTCGCCGCCGTAGCGACTGACAATTGACTCATCTGTTAACGACTGCGATAGCGTCTGCGATATTTCAATTAGAACCTGATCACCTACATCGTGTCCATAATTATCGTTAATCTGTTTGAACCAGTCCAAATCTAACAGCATGACGCTTAAGTCTTGATATTCTCGCACAGTAGCCAAGGCATACTTCATCTTTTTCAGACCGTAGCGACGATTTTTAAGCTGGGTAAGCTCGTCCTGATTGGCATGTCGTAAGGTCTCAAACCGACTATCATCTAATACCAATAGCAAAGCACGGAACATATAAACGATAAAAATCGCTTTTGGCAGCGCTAAATATAAATGCGTCGACCGCCAAAAAATGCGGATGAACGCTGTAGCTCGTTGATACTATCCCAATTTAAGACGTTGTTCTCAAAAGCCAACGCAGCAACCGCATTTTCAGCAGCCATGATCTCGTTGTAAGTTAGATAGTTATGACTTTCAAGCATGGGATGAATGACAGTCAATTGGCGTAAATTAGGCAGACTGATACCAAAGTAAGGCGACATGATCGCTAATAGCATCAAGATAATATGCAGCCAAAACATGCGCCAAGCATAGCGGCGCTTAATCAGCATCATGCCAAGCATAGCACCGCCGACGAGCGACACGCCTGCAAACAAACTGCTATACCCTATCATTACAATAACAGTAGAAATGTAAGCAGTGTAAACCAAAACCAAAGCTATCTGCCATCTGCTTAAGACAATGTCGTTGTCATTGCTTGAATGAAATAAGCCTTTGACCATGCACAAAAAGAACAGTCCAACAAAGCTAATCCCAAGCCATAATGGATATAGATAATGTATGTTCACATAGGTGTTTAACGCATCTTGTTGCCACCAGACATACAAGCACCAGAACCAATGCAATGATACCTCTAACACGATAAATAAGGCCATCAGCGATGTTCGGTCAGCTGCTTGCCACTCAAAAATCATTTGAGAGATTTTGTTGTAACCTAGATGGGATATCGATACAGCCATAGAAGGGTTACCGCAGAGAGTATAAATACATTAAAAGGTATAAATGCGTTGAATAGATAAGTGCTAAAATCAAAGCCAAAGCATATTGTTCGCTCTGAAATTCCCACATCAAGTGTTACAAGTTCTGGTCCTATTATCAATCTATTTTACGCATTTATTTCCCAATAATTTCTCTATGAATATAATTTTGTTTACTTACCCATTCTTGGCCTTATTCATCATGATAAATAAGGCCCTATCGCTATTGGAAATAACCTTATTAGAAGTAACTGTAAAAAGGTAAATCCTATTCACTAAGCAAGCGTTGCAAAAGATTCCCAAACCCCTTGCTGATCATCATTTAAAGTAGGAACATCGCCCAAACGTCGCCAAGGCATGTTACTACCATGAAAGTCACTACCAATAGATGCCGCAAGATCATGCTCAGCAATGCTACGGTCGACCATTCTGCGTGTACTAATCGGCTCACTAGTGGCTGGTAGTTCACAAGCATCTCCGCCAAGCTGCGCAAACTCTTCGATTAGTTTACGCACGCGTGTCGCTGATAGTTGATATCGCGTAGGATGTGCGAGCACCGCTTTGCCGCCGCAAGCATGAATCAGCTCGATACCATGCTGCATCGTCAACGCCTCGATCGCTACATAAGCAGGTTTATTATCTGCTAGGTACTTATCAAAGGCTTTTTGAACGGTTTTGACTTCACCGCGCTCAAACAATACCTGTCCAATATGGGCGCGCCCGACTGCTTGAGGATTACCGCCTGCTTTATCGAGCACTGCTTGCCATAGCTCATCATAACTAATATCTAATAGCTCACTCAATTTTTCGGCGATACGCTGACCACGAGTGGCTCGACTGTCTTGCAGTTGCTGCAGCGTTGCGTGCATTTTTTCGCGATCAGTAAAGTCCAGTCCAAGTACGTGAATAATTTTATTGGTAGACTTATTCTTTCCGTAACCACCGCTTAATGTATGTTCACAACTGATTTCAACGCCATTAATAATCTGCATATCGCAGGCACTCGGCAGCGTCTCTTGCCTCATCAATCCCTGCCAGCGTGTCATGGTCAGTCAATGCCAATACGTTGATGCCCGCTGAATGAGCACGTTGTATGACCTCGGTCGGTGCATAGGTACCATCTGAACAAGTACTATGGCAATGTAAGTCAATTTTCATAAGGTAAGCCTTAAAGTATTAGATAAAATAAGAGTAGAATAAAAACTAGTTAACAGACAGTCATTGCTACGATTATGAGTATTGTGATTTGTCTTACTGATTCTGTAGATTTAGCAGTTATTGGTGCTGTATTTGTGTTTATATTTGGCCAGTGACATGGTCATCAGGCGCAATAAGAAAGTATTACTCTGTAGGTTGCGTATATCGCATGATTATCGTGTTGATTGCTTTTTTTGGTGCGGTAGACGTGTAAACTACCCCATACGTTTTTGTTGGATATACCCTTTGCTATGAAAGCATTATTAGACTTTATTCCCTTAATTGCCTTTTTTATCGCGGCGCGTTATAACGGTATTTTAGCAGCGG
Organism: Psychrobacter sp. ER1; assembly: GCF_048631835.1. Classification (NCBI taxonomy): domain Bacteria; kingdom Pseudomonadati; phylum Pseudomonadota; class Gammaproteobacteria; order Moraxellales; family Moraxellaceae; genus Psychrobacter; species Psychrobacter sp. ER1. The sequence goes on from NZ_CP184640.1 coordinate 2,596,049, forward strand.
CAGGGGCTTTGCTCGTCGCCACTATTATCGTTTACGCCATTCATTTTATTCGTCAAAAAGGTAAGTTTGATAAGCAGCAATGGGTTGTCTTATTATTAACGATTTTATTCTGCGGCGGCACATTACTATTGCGTGATGATATTTATTTGCGCTGGAAGTCGCCTATTATCAATGGTATTTTTGCGTTGACGCTATTCGTCAGTGCCGCTATTAATAAGCCATTGATGCAGCTTGCTATGAAAGAGGTATTTACCTTGACGGTTAGCGGCTGGAAAAAGCTGACCGTTGCTTGGGCATTGTTTTTTGCCCTAATGGCTGTACTACATTATATCACAGCGTTCACAATGTCAGATGAAGCATGGATCAACTTTAAGACCTATGGCTGGATTCCAATTATGCTGGTGTTTGTCGTAGCTCAATTTGCCGTGTTGAAAAAGCATCTCAACCCTGCACTGACGGACAAAGCCACTAAATAGTTTCTGTTGCCTTGTCATAGCAGCAGTCACTTTGTCGCTATGACGTTTATACTAAGCCCATATAAGCTCATTACTACTTTTTTATTATTCACTAAGGAAGTCTCATGTCTTTATTTGCAATCATTGGTCATGACGTGGCTAATAGCAGTGCACAACGTCTGATTACTCGTACTGAACACATTGAACGCCTAAAAGCATTGCACCAAGAGGGTCGTCTCGTTATCGCAGGTCCAACGCCTATCGAGCATGGCAAAAGTGATATGTCAGGCAGCTTAATCATTGCAGACTTTGACTCTATCGAAGCGGCTCAAGCATGGGCAAACGATGAGCCTTACTTACGTGATGGCGTGTATAGTCATGTCGATATCAAACCATTTGTTCAAGCATTGCCAGCACCAACTGATAGCAAAAATCAAGTAGCTGCATCGTGATTCAGAGAGTCTCTTTTTCACCTACCCGTTTCTACAAAAGTGCCCTGATTGGTCTTATGTTAGTGACAGCTGTTTCGGCGCAAGCTGCACCCACTGCGCCCATAACACCTGCTGTCGATGCAACCGATCCGACAGCAGTGCTGCCGTTGACTGGGCCAGTAGCGGCGCGCGCTTTACCAACGAAAAACTCAGCACTAGATATCAATGATACCTTGGCGGCACAGTTGCAACCATCTACTAAAGCATTGTCAGCTGCCAATCAAGAACTGCTCAGCCGTAATGCACAACTGCAGCGCCAAGTGAACGACTTGCAGACCCAAGTAAATGTCTTGGTTTACGAAAGTAAAGGACAGTTATTTCTATACGGTGCGTTTACCGTTTTGATCAGTCTATTAGTCGGCATTTTTGTCTCGTGGTTAGTATTTGTCCGTCGTGAGCGCTGGTAGCATATGCTGTACTCGCACTGACTTGCATTACTCTACTTCGCTGCGTCTGACCAAATGTCGATATCATTGATCCGTCACAATTGACCGTTGAGCTACCGTTACTGATATTCCTAAGAAGTGTCTCATGTCTACCGCTAATCATCAAAACCCTGAACACTTAAACGTTATCACACCTGCCAAGATTGACTGGCAAACGGATGATACTGGCAATATGGTGCCAGTATCAGGTGAGTTTGGGGATGTGTATTTTTCTCATGCGGATGGTTTGGCAGAGACCCGTCACGTGTTTCTAGAGCACAATCAGTTACCAGAGCGTTTAGCACACCTTGCACCAAAGCAATGCTTTACGATTGCTGAGCTAGGCTTCGGAACTGGGCTTAATCTACTAGCGACGTGGCAATTGTGGCGACAATTACGTGAAACCAATCCGCAATTAGCAACGGCTCGCCTGCACTTTATTACTACTGAAAAGTTCCCTATACCGCTAGCGGATTTGACGCAGATACTTGCTTTATGGGGTGAGCGCGCACCGGAGCTAATGGCATTTATTGAGCCACTTTTGGCTGCATATCCGCCCCTGGTTGCAGGCTGTCATCGTTTAAGTTTTTCTTATGATAACTTAACCGTCGATATGTGGCTTGGTGATGCAGCAGAAAGTCTAAGCAAACTGGCATTAGACCATTCTAACCAGCATACGCCTTGTATTGATGCTTGGTTTTTAGATGGTTTTGCGCCTTCTTGCAACAGTACGTTGTGGGCTGACAGTATCTTTGGACAAATGCAGCGTCTATCACGCCCTCATACGACTGCCGCTACTTATAGCTGTGCAGGTATCGTCAAGCGCGGACTAAGAGAGCATGGCTTTCAAATTAAAAAAGTCAGAGGTTTTGGTCGAAAGCGAGAAATGCTAACGGCCATCATGACTAATGCAGAAAGTAGTGACCTTACTAGCGATAATAAAAGTTGTGATAATAAAAGTTGTGATAATAAAAGCCACGATGCAAAGCAAGAAACGACTTATAGCACATTTGATTACACTGTCGTCATTGGTGCAGGTGTCTCAGGGTTGCTCACAGCTTGGTCGCTTGCCAATCGCGATATTACCGTTACTTTATTAGATAAATCAGCGCCCTTAGCAGGCGCATCAGGCAATCCTAGAGCGTTACTTGCGCCCAAAATGACGCCACTTCACCATGTTGACGAGCATCTGCATACCATAGGTTATCTCCATAGCAGCAGGCTATATCGAGACCTTAATCAAACAGCCGTACAGCTTAATACAGCACCGGTACTTGAACTGACTGGCGCCCTTGATTTGCTTATAAAAGCCAATATCGGTACAGAACAAATTGCCGACTATCCTGACGAGATGGCGACCACCCTATCGCATGAGCAAGCACAGGTTACTAGTAGCCTAAAAGAGCAGGACTTATCAGAGAACTTGTACTTACCGCAGTCTGGTCTGGTCAATCCACAAGCATTAAAAAACACCATACTGACTCATCCGCTCATTCACTTTCAGCAGTTAGAAGTGAATGAAATCAACGAGACTGAGCAGCAGGTTCGTATCGAAGGTATTGATGGAAACCGTAACACTGTCACTATGACTGCTGATAATGTTGTCATTTGTGCGGCTTTTGAAAGTCATCAATTGGATCAGCGTATTTTTGATTGCCGTAAAATTCGTGGGCAGCTGTCTTGGTTTACCCCTCGACGGAGCAACTAACAAAGCTACCTAAAATACCGCTTAAATATAGTGGTTACTGTGCGCGGTTCAAAGCACAGAGTGGAGATGACGAGTTAAATACTGTGGTCGCTGACGAGCCCTATTTATTGCTTGGTGCGAGTTTTATCCGCAATGACACAAGTACTGACATACGTGACGAGGAACATCATATTAGCCGAGACAAGCTCATCACTGCTATACCTGAAATGGCATCTGTCATTCCGGCAGATACGAGTCTATGGCAGGGACGATCTGGCATTCGCACCCAAACGCCTGATTACCACCCTATCGTTGGACAATTGGCAAATAGTCAGCGGAGGATATGGACAATGAGTGCAATGGGCGCAAAAGGTTATGCATTGGCACCTATTTGTGCTGAAGCATTAGCAGATATGATGCTAGGGTCATTCGCACCACTGTCAGAGACGATGCTCGCACGCCTATCACCCAATCGTACACGTCTACAGACGCCGCTTGTTTAAGAATAAATGGCTCTTGTGTAAATAACAGCAACGATTTCCATAGTTCATACTGTCTTATGATATCTTAATTTGATGTCGATCCTAATAATGAGATATACCCCATGAGCTATTACCAAACCACCCTTACTCTACCCGCCTATGCGCGCGGCATTCATATCATCACTCCGAAGGTTGAAGAAGCGATTTCTCAGCTGCTACCTCACTCTGCCAAGGTAGGGTTGGTTCATCTGTTTTTGCTGCATACGTCAGCCAGTCTTGCAATCAATGAAAATGCTGATCCAGATGTCAGATTAGATACAGAGGAATGGCTTAATAAAATCGTACCAGAAGATCAGCCAGAGTATCGCCATACCTTAGAAGGCTCAGACGACTTGCCAGCGCATCTCAAAAGCATGATGCTTGGAGTAAGCTTGACTATACCGCTTGTCGATGGTGAGTTAGGACTGGGTACGTGGCAAGGTATTTATTTATGTGAGCATAGAAACCTGCAAGTATATGGTGGACAGCGTAAGCTGGTGATTACGGTAAATACGTAATAATATACTGTCAATAAATAGCAGGTTGACCCTTGCCAATTACCACAGTTACGTAGAGCGCCATTAACGGATAAAGCTGATTATGAATACTTCTTTCTCAAAAGCACTAAACTTACGAAAATCTAAACTGCTTTATCGTACGGCTCCTGCTATTTTCTTCAGTCTATTGCTACTGACTGCTTGTCAAAAAGATCCAGAACCTGAAGCAACTGATACAACTACAGCTGAAACCTCAACGCAAACCAAGCCCGTAACGACCAATATCAACGTTGATGAAGCTAAAGACAGCAACGTTGATGATGCTCAAAATGTAGCGCAGACTGATTCAGAACGTGATATGAGCTTAACAGAGTTAAATAAAGATCTTACTGATACTACGTCTACGGCAAATGATAGCGCTGAAAAACCTAACCCAGAGCAAGCTATTAAAGGCGCACAAATCACTGATGTCCGTTATAAAAGTGAAGCAGGTGAGAGTTTGTCCGTAGTCTTTGAGACGTCGGCAGCTGGTATGCTTAACGCTATCATTACTCGTCCCAACCAGCCAAAAATGACATTGAGCGCACCCGAAGGCCAAGGCAATAATCCTACCTATCAATCAGCTGACGGCAGTATCCAACTCGTCAGTCATGCTGGTGGCGGTACTATCGACCTTATCCGAAACAATAAAGTGACTAGCTTTGATGCCGTCAGTGCTGAAGCAGAAGTCATCACTGAATAAAACCTAATTCGCTTTCTGTCTCAACACTCTATTTAAAACCATAAAAAAGGCGGCAAACGTTATTATCGTTGCCGCTTTTTTCGTTTCTATGTATTACTCTCCGCTGACTTGTCTCTACTGAGCTGTCTAATGAGTTATGAGTGATTGTATTTAACCAAACCCAGTCGATTGCCCAAACATCCCAACCAACCAACTTATCACTGTCCACAGCCCCCAACCGACAAACACAATGACTAGCAGTCCAAGAAAATCAGGGATATGCAAATACAGCCAAGCAACGATTGGATTGCGCCAAAAAACCCAAAGCGGCTTTGCTGCTGCTTGTCTTCTAGTGACTGGTGTAAAAACGGTCGATCCATATGCATGGTTTCGGTAATACCATACTCATGATGTAGATGCTCGTGCACGATACCCAGGGTCTTACGGCTAGGGCGAATGAAAATATCTAATAGCGTACCAATGCCAGGTACGATACCAACGACCATATCAATAACTGCCAATCTAACCGCTGGCGTCATTTTATGAGCGGGCACACCTAACTGACGCCCTAATATAAATGCATAACTGGTCAATGCCAATCCTGCCAAATCTCCTGCTAGTGGAATGGTCGAAAGCGCCGCATCCGCACCCATTCCTTGGTTGGTAAAAGGCACTCGTACTAGCGAATCCATGGTATTGGCAAATTTTGCCAGTTTACGCTCAGTTGCGATAACTTGCTCACGAGTCAGACCATGTTTGGCAAGTTTAGCTTGATAGTCTACGCCTGAGCCATTTGTATCAGACGATTTCTTTGATTTGAATCTCGACAATTGATCGAACTTATCCATTTAGCGTCGTCCATATGCAAGTAACTGCGATGAGCGCAAAGACATAGCGTCCTACCCAGATATTGGCCAAGAATGCCTGAAAGCAAGCTAAAGGATTGCGGCTGGCACAAGCACTGTTTTGTTTGGCAAACATCATCGCAACAAGCGCCAATCCAAATACTGGGGTTACGCCTAATGTGGTCGGAGCAAAATAATGCCACATAACCACGCCCATCATTAGCAAAAATAGCATCTGTAATATTGAGATGATAATCACATCATAACGACCGAATAGTATCGCTGTTGATTTCACGCCAATCTTTAAGTCATCCTCACGGTCAGCCATGGCGTACTGGGTATCATAGGCCACTGTCCAACACATATAAGCAAAGAATAGCAGCCAGCACCAAATATCGGGAGCGCCCTGCACCGCCACATAAGACATCGGTATCGCCCATCCAAAAGCAGCTGCTAAAAATACTTGCGGCAGATGGGTATAGCGTTTCATAAATGGATAAACAAACGCCAATACAACGGCACCAAGCGACCAGTAAAATACAGCTATAGGCAGGAAAAATAGCAGACTGGCACTTAACAGCACCAGTACTAAGAATGCAGCGACGGCTTCTTTGCCAGATAAGCGTCCATCTGCTAACGGGCGGCCTTTAGTACGAGTCACATGACCATCTACTTTGCGATCCGCAAAGTCATTGATCGCACAACCAGCCGCTCGCATAAATATTGCACCAAGGGCAAATATCGCAAATACTTTGATACTTGGCAACGCTGCCGTCATTCCTTGCTGCTGCGCTTGACCCATTGCAGCGAGTAGTACGCCCCATAATGTTGGCCATAAGAGCAGCTCAATGCCGACTGGCTTATCAAAACGGGTTAGCTGGATGTAGGCTTGTAGCTTGTCTTTAAATGTCATGGCTTTTTATTATCATTGTTTGAATAATTTTTATGTGCGCTTATATATTTCGTTCAGAACAACTAAATCAACTTTTGAAGGGGCTGGTTACTGAGTTTTAATAGACTAATTACTAAGTTTAATGAGCTGGTTATTGAATTTGTTGCCATAATTTATTCGCTTCGATCAGTGATAGCTCAGGATATTGCTTGCGCAAAGCTTTTAGTGCTGGGACTTTGTCTTTCTGTTTAGCTTGCTGACGTAAAAATGCTAATTGCTCTTGTGGATTGCTCAGTTCTTTTAACCGTGCCTCAAGCCGAAGAATGCGAGTACGCAGCATGATATTAATCAACAATAGAATTGCACCCATAACCCAAATGATTAACGCTGACATTCCTTGCTCCTAAATCCATTAATTTTGAACACATAAGCTGATTAATTGCGTACATTTATACTCGTACATTCATTATCGCAAACAGCAGCTGTCAGACAAAATACCCATCAAAGCGTACGGCTTCATTGTGCCAGCTTTCACTAGCAGGCTCATCAGCAAGCAGCGGTGCAAACTGTGGACGCTTTACGACTACGCGACCTTGGCCTTGCGTATTTTGTTTGACAACGGCCTGCGCCCTACTTAGCAGTTGTTGCTCTTCATCTAATGTTGGTGGACGAGCCAATTGATGCAGTGCTTGCATATGCTTACCGACTTTTGCCCCTTTGCCTGTTCTGCTATCTTGATAGCTATCTTCTGGAAACATTGGATCCAGATAGATGACATCAATTGTGGTAGCGTTATCTATTACGGTGCTTGCTTCTAGATTCTCAAAATAACTGAGCGCATCAGTGTTAATAATCTGTAGACGGCTCATGAGCTTTTGCCAATTGGGTAGCGCACTCATACGCTGCTGCTCTGCAAGTAACAGCAATGCCATCAACGGCTGCTGCTCAAGCATAGTGACTTGGGCACCAGTACTGGCCAATATTAAACTATCATGTCCAAAGCCAGCGGTTGCATCAATAAGGTGACTATCTGATGTGATTTTGGCTGCTTGTAATAGCAGCTCAGACTTACGACCAGCACTCACTACACGGCGCTGCAACTTGTCCCACTCAGGTGCCACACTGAGCCCATCACTTAGCCATGATAGCTTGTCTTTATCATCTAATAATAGAATAGGCTGAGTAGATGCTTGGCTCAATTGCTGACGTCGATTTTGAGTTAATTTCTCTGTAGCGACCTCTACATCTAAGAGAATTGGTAATGTATGCTCAGCTATCAATGCCTGTAAACGCTCAACCTGTGCTTGCTGGCTGTTATCGACGTAGAATAACTGACAATGTACAACAGCACCTGTCTCATCATACGTTTGGGGCACATCGGTCATAACCATCATCCTATTTGCTGCTTATTTTCACTATGAATTACTGGCGTGTTAAATCATAACGCAAATCTAGCCAGCCATTTGATAACCAAAGCCCCAAGCGGCGACCAACACGATAACACCCGTGATGATGCGCAACCAAGCAAAAATAGTAAAGTCACGGCGACTTACCCATGCCACAAGTAAGCGAATACAAAGTAGCGCTACTACAAATGACACGATGGTTCCGATACCTAGCACCAGCCAGTCTTCACTGCTCGTCAGTACGTCACCATGCTTGAGTAAGTCCAACAGTGCCGCGCCTACAATGACAGGAATACCCAAAAAGAAAGAAAACTCAGCAGAAGCCTTACGTGAAACACCTAACCACAACGCACCAATAATAGTGGCACCTGAGCGTGACGTCCCTGGTATAAGAGCTAAACATTGGAACAAACCAATCATCAACGCAGTTTTTATGCTGACATCTTCTGCCTCTTCTGCAATGACCGTTTTAGGACGCTTTTCCACGTAAAATATCAGTAGACCGCCGATGATGAGCATAATGGCAACGACAATAGGATTAAACAGATAAGCTTTGATTTCATCGGCAAAGGTAAAACCAACAATCATCACAGGGATAGTAGAGACAATCAGACTCAGTCCCAGCTGTCTAGGATTGGTCATGCCTTCTGCTTTGCCAGTCAGCAAACCCATCAACGCTTGCCACAATCTACCCCAATAGTCATAAATCACTGCCAAAATAGCGCCAAGCTGTACCACTACGACAAATAAATCAACTTTTTCTTTAGTCCAGAAACCCATCACATCTGCTGATAAGATCAAATATCCCGTACTAGAAATGGGTAAAAACTCAGTGATACCTTCAACGATACCCATGATGACAGCTTGAACGAATAAAACTATATCCACAGTGACTTTCCTAGAAATAGACTGGCCTAAAAAAACTGGCCTAAAAACAGACCGATTGGCTGTCCTATATTAACGTTGATTTTATATGGGTATGCGCTTGCTAAACACTAAAAAGCTGGCTGCTATCAATTGACGCTGCAAAAAGCATATTTATAAAGCTATGCTTTACCTTGCTCTTTAAGTGTTTTCCAAGCTTGATTACGTAGATATTTTGGTAATGCCTGTGACGCTTCCGTACCACCATCGTTTGCAAACTGAGCAATACCAAGCTGCCCAATAACAACAGCATCTGGCCAAACATCTTCATGGTAGTCTTGCTGATCATGTCGTGTCAATAACGGCGCGCCATTACCCGCGATAGGCAGGTTGAGCTCTGTTTGGCTATCATAATCTAATAGCTGCTCAGTGCTATCGCTATCATTAGCCAAGACTGGCTGCATAATGTTATGACCAAACTGGTCGTCAGTTACCAACTCATACTGCCCAAAGTAGACTTGCTGCATACGAGCATCAAGGGCGCTGTATAGATGTGTCAGCCCATACTTCTGATACGCGCATTGTGCGATTGCTTGCAGGCTTGAGACGCCAACACAAGGCAAGTCATGCGCGACAGACAGAGCCTGTACCACTGCGGTATTGATGCGAATACCACTAAACGCACCCGGCCCGCGATTGAATATTAAAGCCTGTATATCAGCAAGATGTAACTGCGCCTCAGACAATGCAGCATCAATCATTGGTAAAATCTGCTGAGTCTGCTGACGCTTCTCTGTTTCGGTATGGCTCGACAATACCTGTCCGCTCGAATCTAAAATCGCGATCGAACACTGGTCGAACACGGTATCCATTGCTAAAAACATCACAACCTCGGCTTTTACTTTTGGTGTTCTAAATTGATTTGTCAGATTTTAATAATTTTTAATAATGATCTATCATTCATGTCCTGTAATAATACTGACAGAATGAAGCAGCGCCTATCATAGCATTTAGGGTACACGAATTTTATTAATTTCTATATTTTTCACACTTTATCCATCAGTGTTTATCTACAACTGATAACGATAAAAAGCCCCAAAGCTTCATTGGCTTTGGGGCTTTGATCAAACTTCTTAAAAATAACTAATTGTTATTTAAAAGCGGGTTTTGAACTTCTTTGGTGCTTGGTTTTGCATTTCTTGCATCTGCTTTTGCATCTCTTCGGTGCTTGGCATATTATTTGGATCCAGTCCCATTTGCTTGGCCATTTGTTCTGGATTCACGTCTTTAGTACCACCTTGCTGACCGCCGCCAAACAATGGACCGCCGCCACCGCCAGCACTACCGCCGCCCATGAGCCCTTGCATAGATTTCATCATTTTACTGATGCCTTCAGGCTTTGAGATCATTTTCATCATTTTTGCCATCTGCTTGTGTTGCTTGAGCAGACGGTTAACATCTTGAATCTCACGGCCTGAACCTGCAGCGATACGGCGCTTACGACTTGGATTAATCTTGTCAGGGTTTTTACGCTCAAACGGCGTCATTGAATTGATCAATGCTTCCATTTCACGTACTTTTTCTTCTGGTTTGGCGTCTTCGACGGCTTTTTGCATGTCTGAGCCGCCCATACCTGGCATCTTATCTAAGAAGCCTGCCATGCCGCCCATACTCTTCATCTGCTGGAACTGAGTCAATAGATCCTCAAGGTCGAAGTCACCGCCCTTTTGCATCTTTTTCGCCATTTTTTCGGCTTTATCACGGTCAATCTTTTGCTCAACTTCTTCGACCAGACTCAGTACGTCACCCATACCAAGGATACGCTGTGCGATACGCTCAGGGTGGAACAGCTCTAGCTCGTCTAGTTTTTCACCGCGACCCAAGAACTTAATTGGCTTGCCAGTGATAGCGCGTACAGAAAGCGCCGCACCGCCGCGAGCATCACCGTCAGTCTTGGTTAAGATAACACCCGTCAATGGCAATGCATCATTAAAGGCTTTTGCGGTATTGGCGGCATCTTGACCCGTCATTGCATCGACGACAAATAGCGTCTCAGATGGGTTAACCGCAGCAGTTAGCGCCTTAATCTCATCCATCATGGTATCGTCGATATGTAGACGACCAGCGGTATCAATGATCAGAATATCTTGATATTGGATTTTGGCTTCTTCAATCGCACGCTTTGCGATATCAATTGGATTCTCATCTGTGCTTGAGTTCACAAACTTAGCATTCACCTGACCGGCTACTTGCTCAAGCTGTTTGATGGCCGCTGGACGATAAACGTCGGCAGAAACTAGCATCACTTTTTTCTTTTGGCGCTCTTGTAAATATTTTGCCAACTTACCAGCTGTAGTCGTTTTACCCGCACCTTGCAGACCTGCTAGCAAATAGACAACGGGCGGCTTACCTGTCATCTCTAACTGCTGATTGGCACTGCCCATCATTTCGGTCAGCTCGTCGTGTACGATTTTGACAAAGGCTTGACCTGGCGCTAACTCTTTTAGCACCTCAGCACCAAGCGCTTGTTCTTTGACGCGTTTTACAAAATCACGAGTGACAGGCAACGCCACATCAGCTTCTAACAACGCCATACGCACTTCACGCAGCGTATCTTTGATATTGTCTTCGGTCAACTGCCCAGTACCGACGATGTTACGTAGGCTCGACGATAAGCGTTCTGTTAAGGTATCAAACATAAATAACTCTCAATTAAAATGGTTTTCAATTAAATAATACGCAATTAAAATAACTCTAAATCAAACCATTAAAATGGTTCATAAATAATATTAGGATACGCTATAAGATATTAGGATATTGCATGACAAGAGACATGATAAAAGAATTATATTATCAATACTATAGCATTAACATGGCTCAAAACTTATAGTCGTTTCGCAAAGGACACAGCGCTTATAATTGTAGTTAACTTTTTACAGATGACATATTTTATGTTTTGCGCTATGCAGTACTGCCGATCATTTATAAGTTATAAGCAAGATGGTGCTCAATTGGCACCCATTTTATGATAAATTGGACGATTATTCTAATCATTCTGATAATACCACTTTAGCGACACATTGAGCGGCAGTTTATGCTCAGTATAAGATGAGGCTTTTTATCTGTGCACTTTGCATTCTTACTTGCTAGCATGGCTTATATCTTAGTCAGCATCCATATTGGTTGGGCGCTGGTTCAGGACAAACCTATCCACAAAAGCCTCAGTTTAGGCTTATTGCTGGTCGGCATGGCGGCACATGCGGCACTGCTATATCCATACGTTGTGACGCTGTATGGTTTAAATTTCAACTTATTCAATATCATCAGTCTGACCAGTTTATTTTTCTTATTCTTTTATCTGTTGTTTTGTTTATACCGCCCTATTCTTAGCCTTGGTATTTTGGCTGCACCCACTGCGCTAATAGGTATGACTGTCGGTTATATCGGCCGCGCCCCTTATCAACCACTCACTGACGTCAGTATCGGACTTGAAATTCATATCATATTATCATTGGCCGCCTATTGTGTGCTGTTGATGGCTGCGGTACAAGCGCTATTTCTACGGCTACAAATACGTGAGCTCAAGCATCATACCATTCACCGCTTTTGGGTCAATAAGCTACCCTCCTTGCAAAGTATGGAGAGTTTATTATTCGATATGCTCTTGGTAGGCTTTGTATTGCTCAGTATCGCACTGGGGATTGGACTTATCTATGTGCAAGACCTGATGGCGCAACATATTGTGCATAAGACTGTTTTTAGTCTACTGTCGTGGTTATTATTTGGTGTACTACTATTCGGTAATTGGCGTGCAGGCTGGCGAGGTAAACGTGCAGCCAACATCACTATTTATGCCTTTATCCTATTGGCTATTGGCTTTGTTGGTAGCAAGTTCGTCTTAGAAATGCTCCTATAAAATATATGTTCAGAAAAAGGCGGTCAGCAACACTAGGGCGTGTCTTCAATTGGATAAGCCCTAAATAATAGTTACAATACCGCATCTATTGAGTCGATGCGAGAAATACAAGTTATGGCAAGAAAAGCATTAACAGATACGCTTTGGGATCAATTGCAATCGACGATGATAAAGTACGGCTGCTATCAAACTCAAAACAGCCGAGAGATCATGGAAGCCATACTGTGGAAACTACGCACAGGGGCGCCTTGGCGTGACATACCTGAAGAATTATGTTCGTGGAAAACAGCCTATAGTCGTTTCAACCGCTGGTCGAAAACTGGCTTATGGGCGGATTTTTTTGGCTTACGAAAAGAAGTTGATACGGAATGGGTATTCACAGACGGAAGCTATGTTCGCTGTCATCAGCATGCAAGTGGAGCTCGGCGTGGTGAAGAGCGAGCAATTGGACAAAGCCGTGGCGGAGCAACTACAAAGATACACCTATCCTGTGATGCCGATGGATATCCGCTCCATTTTAAAATCACTGGGGGTGACGTCCACGACAGTCAAATTGCAGGTGAATTGATTGAGATGATTGGACAGGCAGATTACTTTATCGCTGATAAAGGCTATGACTCAGAGTGTATCAGAGACAAAGCTCGCAGCCATAATATGATACCTGTCGTTCCTAAAAGGAAGAATGCCAAACAGCCTAATCCAGAGTTTGATAGCTATTTGTACAAGCTGCGTCATCTTGTTGAAAATATGTTTGCAAGGCTTAAACACTTTCGTAGTATCGCCACTCACTATGAGAAGTTAGCGCGTAATTTTAAGTCAATGCTTTACCTAGCGTGCACTATCATTCATTGCAAGATGAATTGAGGACACGCCCTAGTTACTGACCGCCTTTTTTATATTTTTAGCCGACTCACCACTCATTTTTCTTAGTTAAATACCACTGTCTTATTACCCGCCACAATCACACGGTTTTGCACATGCCAGTTTACAGCACGTGCTAATACGTTGCGTTCGATATCACGGCCGATAGCACGCAACTCTGTCACCCCTTGGCGATGCGTCACACGATGTACGTCTTGCTCAATGATAGGCCCTTGATCAAGCTCAGCTGTGACATAGTGCGCAGTTGCGCCGATAAGCTTAACGCCTTTATCATAAGCTTGACGATAAGGATCTGCGCCCACAAACGCAGGTAAGAATGAATGATGGATATTAATAATCTGCATCGGCCAACGCTTGACAAAATCTGATGACAATATCTGCATATAGCGTGCCAATACTAGTAAGTCGTTACCTGCCATCAACTTATGGATTTGCTCTTCTGCCTCTGCCTTATTGTCTTTGGTCACTGGCACATGATGAAAAGTAATGCCAAAGTTTTGTACTGCTTGCTTTAAATCAGGATGGTTGCTGACCACGCAAGTAATCTCGCAATCGAGCAATCCACGCTGATGTCGCCATAATAGATCTAACAACGCATGATCAAACTTTGATACCAAAATACCGACTTTGGTCTTCGTTGCATTATTATGTAGACGCCAATCCATGTCGTGGCGCTTAGCAACCGTATGCGCAAAGCTGGCTTCAAAATTTTCAATAATATCGCTTAATCCTGCCAAGGCAAACTCTAAACGCATAAAATATTGCCCACCTTCATGCGCCGTTGAATACTGATCAAGCGTAATGATATTAGCGCCATAACGATGAATAAATTCAGAGACTGCCTGTACGATACCTGCCTGATCTTTGCATTTGATGAGCAGAGTGGCTGTATCAATAGCGCTAGGTGTCTGTTTGCTCTGAGAAGCTATGGTCGATAATGAAACCGTTTTAGTGTTGTCTGACATAATTCGCCCAATATAAAAAATGATGACTTATCGCTGAAAAATTGCTGACAGCATAGTAAACCGGTTATTTTAATCTTTTTGCAATACTTTGCTGAGCGAGTTGGTTGTCTTTAGTTATTTAAGGTGATTCAGTTTTTTGAAAGGACAAACTAAAAACCCCCAACGTAGGGTTGGGGGTTTAAAAGTCTAAAATTAAAATAATGATCTTCTATTCGACCTTGATGGCTCTGGAGAAATCAAATCCATTGCGAACAACAGTGACTGTAGACCCCATAGAAAATGCTTGATTGAAATCTACAATATAGCTATTAAAGTCTGTATTTGTCGTATTGCTTGACACTCCATTAATCGAAACTGCATAAGGTGTTTGACCAGTTATATAAGGAGATAGAGTTACTTTAGTAGTATTTTTTTGATCATTAATCATAATACTCATATTATCTACACAAGTAGCTCCACCTGTACCAAACGGGCTAGCATTATCTATCCAAGGTGTTATTAAGCTGTTGCCACTGATGTTCAAATCGCTGTCTAACGACGGTAGTCTATAATTAACACTTTGAGTGCTTTCGCTTCCGTTTAAGGAAGTAGAGGCATCAAAACGAACTTTTACCCAGTTGGAATAGCGTAGAGGATAGCGAATCTCAAAGTCTGCCCGTCCTTCTGCATTAGTAATAAAGGTATAACCGTCATCTGACACTGTGCCGCCGATAATAGCTACTGGATTAATAGCTTCCAGAATTCCATTATTATTTCTATCCTCATCCAAGATGGGATCACTGTCTAAAGTAAAATTGTAATTTGAATCTTCAGTAGGTAAGAATCCAAATTCCTGTGGTATTGATACAGCAACTTTTTCAGACTTTGTAAGTGGCTCTGGTGTTGTTGTGCCAATAATATCACCTTGCTCATTGCGCTCTATTTCGTCCGCTTTTTGATAAGTGACTGTACTATCAAGTAAGCAATATCTACCTTGAGCATATTCTGTAGCATAAGACTGAATAGACACTTCCTTGTTAGGAACCGCACGTCCTGAGCCGTCGACTACAGATATTGATACGCGTTTTGTATAATAAATAGTATCGGAAGATACGACGTTGCTAAAGGCTAGTGTTGTGTACACCGCATCTTGTGAAACGGTGATAGTCTTAGTTTCATCCGGTACGTTAAAAGTAGCATCTAGTAGGCTGGCATTGATAACGACACCGCCGATAGGAGAACTTGCATTAGCTTGGTATACAACGCGTGCTTGACCTTTACTATCAGTTATTGCTGTAGCAGCCGATAAGCGACCTGCTGAAGAGTCTGACGTACGGCTAAATACTACAGTTTGACCTTCGACTGGTATATCATTTATGTCTTTTACCGTTGCAATGACTTCAGTACTACTACCTGGAGTAATGACAGATCTTACAGCTTGAAAGATGATTTTTGCGGGTGTAGTTGCCCTAAATCGAGTATCAACTGTTGTCTGATATTTAAGACTACCCGTAGTACCTGTAGCAAATATACCAAGTACCTTAGCTTTGAGTACTGCTGTACCTGCTAACTCAGACGTTAGTTTCACAGGGACTGTAATTATATAGCCATTTGCAGCTATATCAGTAGCTCTGATTTTTCTTGTGAAGATGACACTATTGTTGCCACTGCCATTATTAAACTTCCCAATAGTCGTTTGCACTTCAATAGTTTCACCAATCAGACTTTGTGCTAATTCTGGACTATCAGCACGAATTTGGACATTGATAGTTTGCTGCTCATTTACATCATAGACATCTTCAATATCAATAAAGCTTATACCTGCTTGAGAAACTTTGATAAGATCTAGACTGTTTAAACTACGTTGAGTATTTACTCTATTTTCTCCAAAGGCACGGGCATATATACGTAAGTTACCGTTATCGTCAAATGACAGTGCGCTTTCACTAAGAGTAAAGCTAGCGTTACCATCTGCATCAGTTGTCGTAGGGGCGCTAGTAATAACATCACCATTCTCGTTTATTAGTTCGATACCAGCATTGGCAATAGAACGTCCTGACCCGTCTACTAAAGTAGCACTAATGACTGTTGAAGCATTGTCCTTCAAGTTAGTCTCTGTAGCCGTAAGGGTCATTGCTGTACCAATTGCTGATAAGCTCAAAGCCTTCTCTTCGCGCACTTGCATACTGACATTACCATCTACGTCATATTGTGGCGTGACGATTTTGGCATTGATTACAACACTATGATTGAGGCGTGCATTTGTAGAATTGGCAGCTAGGATAATACCAACATCTATCTGACCACTAGCGTCAGTTGTTACCATGCTTGGCGTGGTCAAGGCTGCACCACTTGCTTCTAAGTTTTCAATACTCAGCTGTACTGGCACTCCTGATAAAACACCACCATTACTATCTGTCACTCGGAAGGTCGCACTAGTCTGATCGCCACCAGTATTCAAAGTAGACTTATCAGAAGACGCTATTAGCTGATAGCTATCGATCGTAGCGGTATCTACTGCAACGATATAGTTTTGTACCAATGAAGTGTTTTCGGCAGTTGTTGTGGTCGCTGTTAATCGAATACCAGCTTCTAACGTTGCTTGGTTAACGTTAGCACCATCTTCAAGAGTTAAGTTAAAGGTAGCTACGCCATCACTGTTAGTAGTAGCAGTACCGTTCGAGATACTGACACCCGTTTTTATAGGGTCATCAACGTTTAAAGTAACTTGACGATTGGCAATAGCACTGTCTGTATTTTCTAAACGAACAAATACTTTGAAGGTATCACCTTTGGTATTGACGACTTTATTTGCACCAATAGTAAGACTTTCAGTCGTACCAGTTGGCACAGTAGTACGGACAGTACTCGTCTGCGTCACAATATTTCCGCTACTATCAGCTGCTGATAATGCCACAATAAAGCTTGTACCTAACGCGGCCTTTTGAACATCAGTTAAGCTGTTCGGTACTGCCAAAGTAAACACCGCTTTGCCTGAATCATCAGTAGTTTGATTACCACCTGATACTAAGGTAACTCCTTGACTTGCAATAGAGGCTGGCAGTGCAAGGAATACTTTTTGTCCAGCAACGATATTACCTTTACTGTCTCTTGCTGTTATCTCAACCTGTGTTTCGCCGCCATTCAAATTTAAGGCATTTACTGAATTAGTAATTAGAGAAATGGTCGATGTCATCGATTGGACTTTAATTTTGACTTGCTGTTGTTTGCTAGTTAATGTTTCTGTCAGAGTCGCTGTCAATACTTGTTTGCTGAGCGCTTCTTTTTGCTCATCACTTAAGTTGTTTGGAACTACAACGTTAAAGCTAACCAAACCATTAGCATCTGTACTAGCAGTAATATTTGATGAGCCAAGCTGACCATTTACTATTAACAAGCTTGCTAGTTCAGGGTTATTAAATACAAGTTTCACTGTTTGATTAGTAACTTGCTCACCAGATGACTGATTATTTAACTGTGCTTGGATAGTAGCAGTACTACCTACATTATTTAAGATATATCCTGCTTGATTATCAATATTATTAATGGCATTCAAGATACTTAAACTAACGCTAGGCGTAGTGATTTTTACTTTCTGTATTTCTGACTTATAAGAAACATTGTTTTCAGCATAAGTTAGCTGATAGTTGATACCAGTGTTCTTTAAATCCGCTCGCTGTACAGCTGTCAAACCTTGAGGTACATTAATAGCAAAAATCGCCTCACCATTAAAATCTGTAGTCGCTGTAGTTTGAGTAGCTGTGACACCGTACTCTAGTGCTTTTGCACCTAGCTGGATAGTAACCGCTTTATCTCTGACTGGCTGAGCACTACTCGCTTTAGTGGTTAATTTTACACCGATGTTGCCGCTACCGCCCAATTCGCTAACTTCTGGAGTTGTGATGGAAGCAAACTGTATACTCGTTGCTGGCTGCTCAACTTTTACTGTCTGAATAATTCTGGATTGAGTACCATCTTCATCAGTCAGTACTGCCGTGTAGGCAATACCTGCTTTTATTAGCTGATCACGCTGTGCTTGTGTTAGGTTTTGACTGATACGAACTGTAAACTCTGCCACACCACTGCTGTTTGTGGTTTGTTCGTTACCTTGAATAGTAATACCTGTAGCAAATCCTTCATTAATGACAAGCTTAACTGTACGACCGACTGCAGCGCTACCATCTTTACGCTTCCCTAAGATTTGTAATTTGAACTCTTCATCTAAGACACTCGCGACTGCAGGTACACTTTGCGCAGTTAATGTAATATCGCTTTGTCCGATGTCGGAGCCGATACGAATACTTTCACTACTGGTAGTGCTTGGCACTCCAGACGCTTCTGTTATATTTGCAGACAATACAAAACTACCTGCCTTTTCGATCTGTGCTTTTTGTGACACAGTCAAGTTATTAGGCACTCGTACTGTATAGCTAACTTCACCTTTAGCATTAGTGGTTTGTTCTGAGTTATTTTCCAAAGTTAGTAGACCTGCAGCAGCCAGACTTGCTGGTAAACTTGCTATTACTTTTTGCCCTTCCACTACACCACCGCGGCTATCATTGACGCGGAAACTAATGACTGCACTGCCACCTGAGCTTGATAGCTCCTTCTTATTACTTGCATTAAAGTTTATTTTGTATTCCGCAGTTGGAACAATGACTACGCTAGAAGGACTCGCTGTTGACGTCGAACGGTTTGGTTCTGTGAGTAAAATAGTGTAGCTAATACCTTTTTCTGCAAGCTCTTGACGTTCAGTGGCGCTCAATGTTGGCGATATAGTTAATGCTACAGTCGCTTGACCATTAGCATCTAATGTCAACTGTTCACTCGCTAGGCTAACTCCTTTAGAGGCATTATTTAGCTTGATTGTTGCCTTTGCACCAGCAATCTGGGTAGACACATTCGTATTTTTAGGCGAAGCAGTGATAGTCAGCTGCTGTGTATCCCCATAAGCACTAAGCTTTGTTGAGTTTCCTGAAACTTTTAAATCGTAGTCTTGAACAGGTAATGCAACAGCTAGCTTGCCAGATACAAGCTTAGTAGCTCCACTGCTTTCTTTGATATTGATAGCATAAACGATACCTTGTAGCAGTTTATTACGTGTCGCTTCAGACAAGTTACTATCGATCTTGAGATTAAAAGTAGCGATGCCTTTCGAATCAGTTGTTTGACTAGCGGCGTCGACAGAGACACCGTCTGTCTGATCCAGACCAAGACCGACCTCGACATCAGGAACCAGTGCACCTTTTTCATTTTTCAGCTGTACACTTATAACTGCCGTATCGCCATAAGGGTTAAGTTTATCATTGGAGACAGAGCTCGTATCAAGACTTTGAGTAACGCTCAGTTTACTTTCAACAACTTGAGTGCCATCTCCACTACCTTTTTTGCTCACCGAAACTTTTAGCTCTTGAGGCGCAACAGCTGTACCATCTGCTTTATTGGCAGTCGCTATTAAAGTAAAGCCTGCTGCTATCAATGCATCTTTATCAACAACAGCTTGCGGATTGAGCTTCAAAGTATAGGTTGCATTACCATCATCATTGGTCGTTTGAGTACTCTGACCTTCGATAGTGACACCATTAGTTTCAGAACCCACTACCTTTAACGTAACTGCTTTGCCAACCATTGCACCGCCAGAGCTTACTTCAGCTGCTTTTACAGTGACTGTAAAAGTCGCTTGCTCATCAGATAACTCGATGATAGTAGGTGATGTACTGAGTTTCTGTAAGAAAAAATCAGCCTCAACATCTGGTACTTGTTCACCGCCGTCACTGCCACTACCATCCGTTCCAGGCTGCGTAACACCCAAATCAGGTGCTGGTGCAACAGAGTCTACGGTGTCACCATCACCGCCTCCACCACAACCTGCTAATGCTAATGCGCAAGTCAAAGAAGTGAGCTGAAACAACTTAGAAGTAAGGGGTAGAGAGCTGTATGACATGTTTTGACTCCGCATGAGCAGTAATTTATCTGAGCAAATAAGCAAAAAATCATTACCCAGAATCAGAAGAGATTGGTAATGATACATAGATTTACAGTAATACTGGTGTATTAACAGATTGTATTAAATATATAACAGCAACTTTACTGACTTTTGTTATAACTTACAACTAAAAATTAATCTTTACTATTAAACAATCAACAACATAGAGCGCTCATTTCAGGGTATAATAGCCCTCCTTTAATTCGACAGTTATTGTAAAAATATTTGAGTATTCATCTGTTTTATGGTATAAATGTCGGCTTTAAAATTTTCTGAATTGGTCAGCCTGTTATTTGCCTTTAGATAGCAGCAAAACCAGCTCAACCTTCATATAGTTTTGTTTGGTGCAAAGCTGCCGCTTGCTGTGTCCATGCCGCAAAAACGTGCAACTTGCCCAGACTGGTATGAGAAAAACTCATACCTCATAGATTAGGAGTTCGCCATGTCTCGAGTTTGCCAAGTGACTGGAAAGCGCCCTATGGTGGGTAATAATGTTTCGCATGCAAACAACAAAACCCGTCGTCGCTTTCTACCAAACCTTCACAACCATCGTTTTTGGGTAGAGTCTGAAAACCGCTTTGTACGTCTACGTGTGTCTACCAAAGGTATGCGCATCATTGACAAACTTGGTATCGATAAAGTGTTAGCGGATCTACGCGCACAAGGTCAAAAAGTTTAAGTTAAAAATAGCGGCTGGGTGATGACTCTCATCATTTAGGCTGCTGTTTTGCTACATTAATTGTGGCAACTCACTCTTTGAGACACGTACCTATCGTTTGAAGACCCCTCATTTACAGGAAAGCTATCATGAGAGATAAAATTAAATTAGTATCAACAGCTGGTACTGGGTATTACTACACCACTACTAAAAACAAGCGCACTATGCCTGGCAAAATGGAAATCAAAAAGTTTGATCCAAAAGTACGCCAGCACGTGATCTTTAAAGAAGCTAAAATCAAATAACTGCCATCATTTGTAGAAGGCATTATTATAAATACTTTCTATAAAGAAGTTATTTGAACAAAAAAAGGGTTTATCAATTGATAAACCCTTTTTTTATGGCTGTAGTTTATATTACTAAGCTATATCTTCAGTCATTCGCCTTGACCAGTATTTACTTTAACTAGTGCTCAAAAACAACCAAAGATTAGCTGTAATGTGTTGGTTCTTTATCATACACATGCGCATGCCACTTACTCATTTGCTTTTGCATAATGACTTGAATCGCAGCATGAATCATGTGTTGACCAATGGCTTGAGTATCGCTACCAAGTAGCTCTTTAAGCTTATCAGAGAAATCGATAGTCATCAGCGGCGCTTCGTCTTGTTCAGCATCACGCAATAACAACCTACCATCATCTGCTTCCACCAACTCTAACGTGGTTTCTTTGGCAAATCCTGCAAACTGATCGCTACTCTCGTTATCTACTTCTATATCATTATCGATATCGTATGGCATTAATGTGTTCCTTATTATCCCGTTTAGTACTGGTAGAGAAATTGGTCATTGCAAAGCAGTCATTTCTTAAAAATAAACTCATTTGGCAAATCTATCGTCTTACAGTAATGCGGGTAAATCTGTCTTACTCATACAATGGACGCTTTAACACTGGAATTCAAGGGCTGTCACATAAGTCTTCGCTATAAAAGCAAACTTGAATGCTTTGCAATGAGTATACATTAGTGCCAATAACGTAACTTTCCTAATGTAAATAAGAAGGCCACAAACATTCCAAGGTAATAAACTAGCTTTAGCTCAAGGCTAGGATCACGATACTTAAATGGCAGTGCAACGGTGGCCGTCGCAGTGGGCAATATCAGCAGCATAAGCAGCCAGTTTTCAATGACATTTAGCCAACCTTGTAAGTCGGTTCCGTGACGTAGTGACGCCAACCCCATTAACAAACAAGCGATAATTAAGCTGGTAAATAAGCCATTTGGTAAGTCTTTAGGATAGATAATTTTAGCAATACTGGCTGGTACGATTCTCATATAAAATTCCAGTCATGCTTGTAGAACATGGCTTAATGGTTAAAAATATAAAATATTACGATATTATATAGACGCGAATAAACGATATAGGCGCAGAAAAGCCTTATATTTACAGTGAAACAATTTAACTGTAAGTACCCATCAGCCATAGCATCGATATACAAGAAGTCAAATAGCCCAAACTAATCGCATTCCAACTCTCGATATGCAGGCCTTTAACTTTATTAAGTATGCGAGAGCCTACCCAAAAAAACAGCGGAATGCCTAGCATAAATGCAGGTACAATGACCGCAGCATGACGCAGTACGGTTTCAACGTCATCACCTACCATCAGGCGAAAGCCATAACCTGCCAAACTAAGTACAAGTGCAAACATCGCTAAGCCAACGGTAATACCTCTAGGCACCAAGCTGCGCTGCGGTGTTTCACTTTCAAATGATTGCTTAGCCTGCTGACTCAACGTCTCATGAGAACTTGCTTGCACAGAAGGTTCTTTTGAACTGCTAGAATTGTTTGTGTCCATATTTCACCTTTACGTGACTGACCATTATATAGAGTTGATTCAATTTAAAAGAGATACAAGGCAACTGAGTGCAGATATATATACGATACTTCAAGCGAGGTTAACGCTGTAGCTCTTTTATATCGGCTTAACTATATAGTCATAAGTTATACAGCACATCTTAATATTATTATTGTATGGCTAATAGCGTTTATTAGCCATACAATACTCGCTAGCTATTGTTGGCTAACAACAACTCTGCGCGCATCTCATCAATAGCCGCTTTATAATCTTCTTGATTGAATATTGCAGAACCCGCAACGAACATATCAGCGCCCGCTTCAGCAATCGCACGTATATTACTGGCTTTGATACCGCCATCAACTTCCAATCGAATATCTCGACCACTAGTAATAATACGCTGACGTACCTGACGAACTTTATCTAAAGTACTATCGATAAACGACTGTCCACCATAGCCTGGGTTCACACTCATTAATAAAATCTGATCTACTTTATCCATGACATAATCAAGATAATGTAATGGTGTCGCTGGATTCAATACCAAGCCACACTCTGCACCGCCATCTTTGATCAGTTGAAGTGAGCGATCGATATGAGCGCTGGCTTCTGGATGGAAGGTAATGATACTAGCACCCGCTTCCAAAAACTGCTCAATCATACTATCGACAGGTGAAACCATCAGATGCACATCAATTGGCGCTTCAACACCATAGTCACGCAACGCCTTACAAATCATGCTACCAAACGTCAAATTGGGTACGTAATGATTGTCCATTACATCAAAATGAATCACATCGGCACCCGACTCTAGTACCTTCTCCACTTCTTCGCCCAACCGCGCGAAATCAGCTGAGAGTATCGACGGTGCAATAAGATAAGGTTTAGCAGGACTGTTCATAATTGAGCTACCTAATTCATGTTTATATAAAATATTGATAAATTAAAAGAAAATCCTAATTGGCTAACATATATTGCAAGCCCTTTATGTACTGATGTTAAATACTTAATGGTTTAGCGCTGCTTATATTGAGTTTTGCAATAAGCGCGGCCAACTTCGAAAGAGCGCTTTGCCTCATGCTTGGTAGCACGATTGCTCACTCTCTGACGCCATAAGCGAAAAGATGACGGCTTTAGCTCTTGGCGCATGAGTTTGATAACCCCAGTCTCATCAAGACCATAGCTATGCTCTATAGCACCGAAGGGCGTTCTATCTTCCCATGCCATCTCTATCACGCGAGATATTTGCACATCATCAAGTACTATGTCGCCAGCGTCGTTGACGGTTTTTGCAATCAGCTCGTCTGACTTAACTTGAGACACTTCGTCACTATAATCAATGTTACGTTGTTTCTTTTGTAGAGCAGCATCCATATCAGCTTGCATAGTCGCTTTTGTAGAGCTCGTATCTGCTGACTTATTCTTTGAATTAGAAGCTGTCAAATCTTGATAACTTGCCATAAAAATCACCTTCTGAGCATGAATGGAATAGCGAAAAATGTATCACGGTCGTCTAAAAGACATCTTAGCTCATTTGAGCCATATGCCAATGATGTTCGATATGATCATTAATCACCGTTTGGATAAAATAATAGCTGTGGTCATGCCCCGCTTGATAACGTAATGTTAAGGGCTGTTCGGCTTTTGCACAAGCATCTTGTAGTTTAGAAGTCTGTAGCTGACCTTCTGCTAAGAAATTATCAGCCGCGCCTTGGTCGACTAAAATGCTCGAATACTGCTGACCGACCTTTTCAATCATTTGTGAGGCATCGGCTTGTGCCCATAGAGATTTATCATCACCGAAGTACTCTGTGTAAGCAGCTTGCCCCCATGCAGACTCACTGGCTGCGCATACTGGCGATAAAGCCGATACGCTGACAAACTTACTTGGGAACTTAAACCCTAGCAATAATGCGCCATGACCACCCATTGAGTGTCCTGTGACACCGATGCTGTGAATGGGAAACTCTGAACGTAGTAAGTCATATAACTCATCGACAATATAGCTTTGCATATTAAAATTGTCTGACCAAGGCGCTTGGGTCGCGTCAACATAATAGCTTGCACCTTGACCGACAAAATAGCGATCGTCGTTTGGTACATCGCTGTCTTCACTACTTCTGGGCGAAGTATCAGGTGCGATAAATATCATACCAAGCTCGCTACATTTTTGCTGAAAATGCGCCTTATGGGTGACATTATCGGCATTACATGTCAAACCTGATAGGTACAATATCGCAGGACAACGTCGTCCAGCCAAGGCTTCATCAGGTAGATAAATACTAAACGTCATAGAGGTTTTGGTAGATGTCGACTCGTGACTATAATAATGCTGCTCACCATTAAAACAGCGATTCACGCTTTTTTGGGTAAGCTGTTTATTGGTAGATAAACTATGACTATAGGAATTTTGCATGAGTGATATCCTTTTATTCAAAATAGAACCAATGACAATGTTTAATAAATACTCATCATCTAATAGTAAATCTGATATTGGCATTTATTAAATGCCAAATCATACTTTATATTTATTTAGCTATTCAGCAGCTATCTCTACTTCGTCTACCGACAGATTAGTAGTGCTGTCAGTTAAAATATTAACTGTTGTAGAGGTAGCATTATTTGTAATACTAGCAACGGATGGGCGCGCCTTATCAAACAATACTTGCTCAAACGCAGGTAATGCCGTCTCCATTAAGCTACCAATCACCATTTGCGGCTCTGATGGCTCAAAGCCCATTGCGCTCTCACGCTCATTGACCCGTATACTGGCATCCTTAAAAGCCGACTCAAAACTGGTATTCCCTCGTAGGCTTTCAGCAAAAAACGCTTGACCAAAATACGTCATCTCAGCTGTATTCGTGCAGCCAAATGATGCTTTGTCAGCGGCTGATGCAGTAATCACTACCGTGGTTGGCGATGCCAATTCGTCAATAAACGAACCTGAGTAGCAGGCAGACACCACGATCACACGCCAGCGAATACCCGATGCGTCTAGCGCGTCACGCAACCATGTAGCATCTAAATTATCCATCGCAAGCGGCGGATTTGCCAACTGAACGATATCTTGGTTACCATGTGAAGACAACGTCAGGAACAACACATCTTCATCAGCGTTCATCTGCTGACCGATTTTCTTTAGACCGCGCAAAATGCTAGTCTTAGTAGCGATTGGTTCATCTAGCCAACTATAAGTATTATTAATCAGCGATAGTGAATGCCCGCTGGTACCAAAACGTACATCAAACAGCTCGCGCACTTTATTAATCTCGGAACGAAAAACGTTTTGATCAGAGAATCCTGCAACTCCCATAAAGTACCAGTCGGTTTTGCCATCGATACTTGGGTCTATACTATCCAATGCTTGCTGTAATAGGCGTGGCTGCTGATACAGTGCCGCCTCTTCTAATACAGGCTCTACAGGTATTTGCTTAAAGATCGGCTGATCAGCAACATTACGCTGCCAGATAGTCAGCAACGCAACCGCGCCGACCAATACAATGATTCGCTCCCACCATGGTATACGCAGACGACGGGAAAATATCCAAAGTAACGCTAGCGTCTGCCATAAGAACAATACTAAAAACAGTACTGGTAAGAACGAATAACTCCAATTTGGCAACCAACCATAGCTACCAAAAAACTGCACCAAGCTCTGCAATAGGGCTGACAATGTATCAGCAACCAACCATAGTACTACTGGTACAAATACCAATGCTTGATTACTCGCTCGCCGAGCCAAAATAATACCACCAAGCAAAATAATCATCGGCCAGATCAAATAACTGACCAATCCTTGCTCATTAAATATACTGCCACTTTCAGCAGCTAACCATGAAAATAAAACATTACTACCAAGTGCCAATAGTGCAAATACGGCAAACTGTACAAAAGTAGGTTTAACCCAAGAAAAAGCCCGTGTTGAGCCCACCAGCATCCACAAGGTTGCAATAATATTAGCAGCGAAATTGAGCGAAAAACGCTGAAGCGAGACGGTTTTTAACGACGTAAGTGACAAAGACTTAGACCTCTAGCCAGTCGAGAAAAATAAAATGACTCAATGATAATTATCTTAATGTAACAGCCGCGCGGTGCAATCAGTTGACGATTTTTTGTACAGCATGCAGACATCGATTTATATTGAATTCACGATGGAGTGATTATAGAAGATGACTAGCATTGCCTAATATTTTAGCTCGCTAATCTATCGCGATTGTAACGGATTGTCGGTTAAGAGGATAAGGCTGATTTGTAAAATTCACTCAGATTTGGCTAAAAATTCAAATAAAAAGGAGGCCTCTTATATAAAGCCTCCTTTTTTTACTAATTACTAAACATTATCTCATCAATAGCTCATTGACGCGTTTTAGATAAGCGGCTGGATCATCTAGCTGACCGCCATCTGCCAATAATGCTTGATCAAAAATGACTTGCGCCAGATCATCAAACTGCTCACTGCTTTCAAGCTTTTTGATGAGTGGATGGTCAGGGTTTACTTCTAGCGTTGGCTTACTTGCTGGTACGTCCTGACCCATTTGCTGTAGCATCTGAATCATTTGTGGCGATAACTCACCTTCACCTACAACCAAGCAAGCTGGACTATCGACTAAACGAGTAGACACTTTGACGTCTTTAGCACGCTCGCCCAATGCAGCCTTTAATTTATCAACAACAGGCTTTAGCGTTTCTTGGGCTTTCTCCGCTTCCGCTTTTTCTGCTTCATCTTGCAAGTCGCCTAAATCTACTGCGCCTTTGGCGATGTTTTGCAGCGGTGTCTCATCGAATGAGGTCAAGAAGTTCATTGCCCATTCATCAACACGGCTAGTCATCAAGATAACCTCGATGCCTTTTTTCTTGAATAATTCAAGTTGCGGGCTGTTTTTCGCAGCGGCTAGGTTATCAGCTGTGAGGTAGTAGATGGCTTTTTGGCCATCTTTCATACGGCCTTTATAGTCTTCAAAGCTTGTTACCAAACCGTCTTGGGTGCTAGTTGCATAACGCAATAGCTTAGCAATACGTTCTTGATTGCCTACGTCTTCGCCTAAACCTTCTTTGATGACATCACCGAACTCTGCATAGAACTGTGCAAATTTTTCTTGCTTGTCACTGTCTTCGCTATTAGCAAGACTTGCGAGCAAGGTTAAGATACGGCGAGCGTTACCATCACGAATAGATTTTACATCACGTGACTCTTGTAGTAGCTCACGGCTCACGTTCAATGGCAAGTCGGCTGAATCGATGACCCCTTTCACAAAACGCAAATACATCGGTAGCAATTGTTCAGCTTCGTCCATGATAAAGACGCGCTTCACATAAAGCTTTAGACCATGCTGCTGCTCACGAGTGTATAGATCAACTGGCGCTTTTTTAGGGATATATAGTAGCTGCGTATACTGTACGCGACCCTCTACACGGTTATGCGTCCAAGTAAGCGGCGCATCCATGTCATAAGAAATATTCTTATAAAAATCGACATACTCATCATCTTCAATTTCAGAGCTAGAGCGAGTCCATAGTGCACTGGCTTTATTGATTGTTTCCCAGTCATCAGTGAGTACCATCTGGCCACCAGTAGGCGTGTCGTCATTCTCGTCTTCTTTTACGTCTTCTTGCCAGATCTCTTTACGCATCTGAATCGGCAAGCTGATATGGTCAGAGTATTTATTGACCAAGCGCTTGATTTTACTGCGGTCCAAGTAGCTATCTTCACCCTCGCTATATTCTTCTTTTAAGTGCAAAGTAATCGCCGTACCGCGCGTGTCTTTGGTAATAGGCTCAACAGTAAAGCTGCCAGTACCATCTGATACCCAGCGCACGCCTTTATCCGCAGGCTCATCCGCTTTGCGTGATTCGACACTGATGGTATCAGCCACGATAAAACCTGAGTAAAAACCAACACCGAACTGACCAATCAATTGACCGTCTTGTTTCTGTGATTCAGACAATTTGTCTAAAAACGCCTTGGTGCCTGATTTAGCAATCGTACCTAAGTTTTCAATTGCATCGGCTTCGTTCATACCAATACCATTGTCGGTAAAGGTAATGGTTTTGGCGGCTTCGTCAACAGCGATGCGGATTTTTAATTCGCCATCATCTTCATAAAGGCTATCATCATTTGTGCCTTCAAAGCGCAACTTATCACAAGCATCCGACGCATTAGATACCAATTCGCGGACAAAAATATCAGCGTTAGAATATAGTGAATGCGTTACCAAATGCAGTAACTGCGCCACTTCCGCTTCAAACGTATGTTTTTTAATTCTGGATTCAGACCTTCAGCTTGAGTTGCTTCACTCATAAAAACTCCTTTAAATTCTATGAAAGACCTATTATCAGATAACGATATACTCACTAAAGCCGTTCTCATAATGTTAGAGAACTTGCCGCATGCAATACCGTTAAACTGTCTATACTAATAGGGGCATTGAGAAAAATTCAAGCTCAAAAGCCCTATTCAATAAAAAACACCGCGCTTGTTTACCAAGGCGGTGTTCTGGTATCAGTCATTTGTTTGCTTGGTTTTTACTTGCTTCGTCATTTAATTGCTCAGTTATTTTCTTATATAGCAATTAAAGCGCAAACAACAGCAACTATTCTGAATATGCTTCTATCAATATATCCCAGAGAGTCGTCAGCTTTTTTGAAAATTGAGTATGGGCTTTCATAGTAACCTCTATGTCGATTAAAATCGGCTTGTTAGTAATATTATCTTGTTAGCTACTATTAAAACCATTTCTCTATTATTTGTATAATTAATTGATTACAACGTATTATTTTATTTTACAAAACTATAAGCTGGCTGACTCTTAGCCTTTTAGCGTGGCATCGGACGAATAGTAAGGATTTGCTCACTACGACCAAAAGGGCCGTATACATCGTGCAATACCGCACTGGTCAATCCGATACCATCATCGCCATATTGTTGTACAGCCTCGATACCGAGCCAGCGACCTTTTGGCGAGCGATGCATATGGATTTGCAAATCAGTATTGGGAAACATCCACTCTAACTGAGACAAACCAAGACCCAATCTTGGTACAACACCATTGGCAGTATCGACCATACCTAACAGATGCACCAAGTCATCAGTCGGCTCGCCTTCTACCATGTCGAGATCATTGGTAATCCATACCATACCGCGACCAGCACGACGGTCTTCTGTTGCTACTAGACGTACGCTCTCAATAAAGCCGCCCGGCCAGCCTTTCATACCTTCCCAAACTGGTAGTTCTTCAGGTTTGTATTCTGCTAGTTGATCTTCAAGTCCGGCAATCTCGCTGGTATCTTGAGTAATTAGTCGCCACGCTCTTGCAATGATAGCATCGCGGCCGCGGCTACTCATGACCGCTTCGACCAGCTCAATAGTCCTGCCAGGTCGGATACAGCGAGTAGTGATAGTAAAATCGTCAAGCGGTATTAGCCCCAAGATATCGAGGCTCACACGTGCAATACGAGTATTGGGTTGTGGCGCAAAGCTGTTGATCTCAGCTGTCAGTAGGCCTGTTGCTGGTGCCATGTGCTGCTCATGCTCATTCCAAGCACCTTGAGCATGCTTGGTTGGCTGATAATGCGCCACACTGACACCGTCTTCTTGTAATTCTCGTTTGATAAATTTGTAATAAGCAGTCATAGCTATCCTATATTTTGTACTTTTATCTGTATTTTTTATTTAGGCTTGTACTTTCTATTAATGAATAAGCTCTTGTTTTCTTAGCGTGAGAATACGGCGAGCCTTTTGTATGAAAAATAATAAACAGACCATGACTACTGCGAGCATCGCGTAGAAAAAGCTTTTTCTGCCATAAACTTCATGATATTCATAAACAATACAAAAACTACTGCTGCCATCACTAGCATATTGAGCTTTAGTTGCTTGTTGACTTCAGCGAGCGTGGCCTCTGCCAATACAAATCTGGCTTTTGGTTCTTTCATGTGACCTTATCCATATCAATGATGGTTCATACAAATATAAATACAAACACTAATTACTTACCAACCTGAGTGACAGGAATCCGCAACGCTTTTGGCAGACTAAACGTCACATTTTCTTCAATACCAGATAGCTCACTAGGCAGATCACCACCCCAGTCCTGCAACTGTTGCAATACTTCTTGGATTAATACTTCGGGCGCGGATGCACCAGCGGTCACGCCTATACTCTGCACACCATCTAACCAACGCTTGTCCATCTCACTGGCATTATCGATTAGGTACGCTCGGCAATTCATACGCTCAGCCAGCTCACGCAAGCGATTGGAGTTTGATGAGTTTGGTGAACCGACTACCAAAACCACTTCACAGCGACTGGCCAAATCTTTGACCGCATCTTGGCGGTTTTGAGTAGCATAGCAAATGTCGTCTTTGCGGGGACCTTGGATACTAGGAAATTTTTCACGCAGCGCATCGATGACGCGCGCAGTATCATCCATCGACAAGGTTGTCTGAGTCACAAATGCCAAGCGTTCGGCATCTTGTACGGTCAACGCGGCCACATCACTCTCATCTTCGACCAGATGAATTTGTCCACCATGGCGACGATTAAAGCGTCCCATCGTGCCTTCGACTTCTGGGTGTCCTGCATGTCCTATCAATACTGCATCCATGCCATCTTGCGCGAACTTCGCCACTTCGATGTGTACTTTAGTCACTAACGGGCATGTTGCATCAAACACAGTAATATCACGGCGACCAGCCTCATCTTCAACTGCTTTAGACACGCCGTGAGCAGAGAAGATAACAACAGATCCATCTGGCACTTCGTGAAGCTCTTCAACGAACACCGCACCACGATTGGCCAAGTCTGATACCACAAACTTATTATGCACAACTTCATGACGGACATAAATGGGCGGCTCAAAACGTGTCAATGCTTCATTAACAATCGCAATTGCACGGTCCACACCAGCACAAAATCCACGGGGATTGGCAAGATAAATTTGCATAAAAAGGCCTATCATTGGATAATTTATAGTTAAAACGTATTTTTGAATGTTTTTATTCAAAAGTTAGGGCGAAATCAATGCTCTACTTTAGCATAATTTGATTTTATTGCCCTCAAAAATAGCAGCGCACTCATTGCAATATGTCAGGTGCAAATATCAACATGCTAGCTACATATTGCAAAACCCACTTTATCTCATATAAAAGCAGTTTATAATGACGCAACTATGATGATTTCTATCGCCATACATGATGGCGTTTTTTCTTTTTCCAGTCTCTACCACTGACTGAATCGTCTTTTAGTCTTTTACTAAGACGCATTTTACTAGCACATATTCCATTAGGATAAATTGTATGACAGGTTCATTATTTATTGTTACTGCCGCCTCAGGTACGGGCAAGACCTCACTGGTTAAGCAATTACTTGCTACGACCAACGACTTAACGGTCAGTATCTCACATACGACTCGCACCCCGCGCCCAGGCGAGATTGATGGTCAGCACTATCATTTCACAGATACCGATAGTTTTACCAATGGTATCAATGCGGGTCTATTTCTAGAGCATGCTGAAGTATTTGGTAACTATTACGGCACGTCAGAGGAAAGTGTACGTACTCAGCTAGCGGCGGGTATCGACGTGATTCTGGAGATTGACTGGCAAGGCGCGACGCAAATCAGAAATATCTTTCCCGATGCCATTATGATTTTTATTCTACCACCCAGCATTGCGACATTACGTCAACGTCTCTCAACCCGCGCGCAAGATTCTGTAGAAGTTATAAAGCGCCGTCTAGCTGGCGCGGTCACCGAAATGGCACAATATGTGAATGCTGACTATGTAGTGATCAATGATAATTTTGACGTAGCCTTAGCTGAGCTAAAAGCCATTATCGTGGCCGACAGGCAGACACTTGGTCGTCAGCAGCAACGCTATCATCGTACGATTAGCAACTTGCTAAACACTCAGGTAGAAGAGTAAACTACGCACAAGCAGCTAATCTCGTAAGTAGATATAAAAAGCAACTACGCGACTTGGCAAAAAATGCTATAATATTTAGCTATCCCCCTTTATATTTTTGATATTATTTTTATTGAGTGGCGGGCAAGGTCCGTTACTAATAAAAACAACCGAGGTAGCTATTTATGGCACGAGTGACGATTGAAGATTGTTTGGATAATGTTGATAATCGCTTTGAGCTAATTTTGGTCGCAAGCAAACGCGCCCGTCAATTGGCCAAAGGTATTGCCGAGCCGTTGGTTGACGTTGATAACGACAAGCCTACAGTATTGGCACTACGTGAAATTGCCGCTGGCAAAATCACACGCGACATTCTAAATCAGCCAGAGCATAATTTTGCTACTAGCTCATTAGATTTAGCATTGTCAGGCGACCACAGCTTCTAATCAGCTGTTTTGATAAGATGTATTTTATAAAGCCAATCGTGTTTTTATAAAATAAATACATATCTTGATCAACTATAGAGACCACAGCATAGGCTGTGGTTTTTTGGTTGTGATAATAATGTATTGGCTATTTTGGTCACCATTTATCCCCAAAATAGACCACTTAGTGAAATTTTTTCATCGCCCACACGCTTATCAGTTGACATTGAAAGCGATTTGCGATTAATTAGAGAATGGCGTACTCATCCTTAAGTTTTGTATGGTAGGTCATTATTTAGCCTCCATTTGCTTCGGTAAGTGGCCCAACAAGTAGGTCATGGAAAATAGGATCATCATTTTATGAGTCAAACCCTACCCAAACTCAGTCATCACCTCGTCGATGATGCTCAATATAATTTACTACGTTCGGTAGGTTATCTCACTGCTGCTGAGCGCCGTGATATTGTTGATGCTTGTGAGTTCGGAGATATTGCGCACATTAAAGACAAGCGCAAATCAGGGGAACCTTATATCACGCATCCAATCGCTGTTGCTGAGATACTAGCGGGCTTTCGCTTAGATCGAGATACCATCATTGCAGCAATCCTGCATGATACGGTCGAAGACACCGAAGTTAGTGATGAGCAAATCAAGCAGCGTTATGGTGAAACTGTATCAAGATTGGTCGATGGTGTGACCAAGCTAAAGTCCTCTTCACATAACAAGCAGCAGAATAAAGCGGCCACCTTTCATAAAATTTTAACCGCCACTCTCGCTGATCCGCGTGTACTCATTATCAAGCTTGCTGACCGTCTACATAATATGTCTACGCTAGACGCGGTACGTCCTGAGAAGCAACGCACCACAGCTCAAGAAACCTTGGATTTTTATGTGCCATTTGCCCGATTAATGGGTCTGAATGATATTGCTGACTATATCGAAGTATTGTGTTATCGCAATTTAGACTCTGATATGTACAACAAGCTGTCTGATAAACTGCTACAGCATGGGCTTGGACGTAACTTTCAAAGAGAGTCCATTCATCGTTATTTGAGTATCGTGCTAAATAACTTGGATCTCAATGGTCTGGTCAAAGTGTTAGACAATCGCGTGGTCATATATCGTCAGTTTTTCCGCAATCGCGGTGAGATTAATGCGCTACTGCGTCACTATGCATTTGAGATCGTCCTCGACAATATCGAAGCATGCGATAAGCTGGCCTATTATTTGATCAAAAAATATCAGATTGATGATACCCATATTGCGGATAATATTCGTCGGCCGCTGCCAGGTGGTAACCAGTCCCTCACCCTCATCTATGAGCGTGACAATGATGTGGTAAAAGTCACTATATTAACCAAGCAAATGCAAAGCGCTGCAAGACTTGGTGTCATTGGTGCAGAGCACGCATCTGATGTGAGTCAGTCGGTTATCCAAGCGTCATTGCGCAACATGAAAGATTTGGTCGATGAAGACAATCTGAATGAAAACAGTCCTGATTTCTCAGCAGCAGTCTCTACTATCAATGAGCTGATGGATTACCTGCATTCTAGTAAGATCATTTGCTACAGTCCTCAAGGGCGTGCTTACGAGCTTCCGCAAGGGGCAACGGCTCTAGACTTCGCCTACGCGGTCGGGCCTATGATTGGTAACGTTGCCGTTGGTGCAAATATCGATGGTAAAGCTGCAAAACTTGGCACCGTAGTAAAAACGGACAATCCGTTGAGATAGAAGTGAACAGTCACTCAGAACCAAAAGCGGAGTGGTTAGGGTTTGTAGTAACCAACAAAGCCCGTGAAGAAATTTTACGTTGGTTCAAAGATCTGTCTATCGCTGACAAACAACACCATGGCAGGCAAGCATTAGATCGTGCGCTCAGAACGCATCAGAAAAGTTTTGATGATTTGACAGATGCTGACTGGAAAGACCTGACCGAATGGCGCGGTCTGACAGAAAAAGATGCGCTATTTGAACAAATAAGCTCAGGTACGCTACTTCCTCAGCTAGTCGTGACACGTTTATTTAGCGATGAGCTGAGCGATCTACAGGCGAAAGTACATAGCGATGATATGACTCAACCGCAACAGCTGATTGCAAATGCTGCTGGTGTCGAGCTTGATTTTGCTAATTGCTGTCATCCAATATATGGCGACCCTATCGTAGGCCATTTATCACGTCATGGTTTGGTCGTTCATCGTCATAAATGTTTTTCACTGGATGATATCCGTAAGGACAATCCTTATCAGGTGATCCAGTTACGTTGGCGCAATGACAATGCTGTCAAACAAGGCGACATCGGTGAGCACGATCTAAAAAATAGCGGCAAGATTCGTTTTCCTGCTTACTTAAAGCTTTCTATTGCGCTTAGTGACGAGCAAATTAGTGAAGTTATTTATCACTTACGCCAGCTCAATATGGGGGTTGAAACCGTTGATGTTCGCAATACTGATACCATCATTCATATCGTGGTACGTAGTCGCAACCATTTAGCACAGGGTATCCGTGAACTACGCTCGCTGCTAGGTTTCCCTAACATTATACGGTTATATCAATTATAATAAGCGCATTTGCTGATTTGCATCACTGCTATAATTGTGATGCAAATAGCTAAAATAGAACTGCTATTCTAGTAGCAATGAATCACTCACATAAAATATAAAAGGGATACCCCATGACTCGTCAAACCATCCAAACTGATAAAGCACCTGCAGCAGTCGGCACTTATTCACAAGCTGTAAAAGTCGGCAATACTGTCTATATCTCAGGTCAGCTTGGTTTTGATCCTGACACGATGGAGCTAAGAGAAGGTTTTAAAGCACAGGCTGAGCAAGTATTTGAAAACATCAAAGCTATCTGTGAAGCAGCTGGTGGCAGTCTAAATGACGTGGTCAAATTCAATGTATCTTTGACTGACTTGAGTGATTTTGCTGTCTTGAACGAAGTGTTTGTCGCCAATCTAAGCGAGCCGTACCCTGCCCGCGCTGCCGTTCAAGTAGCTGCTCTACCTAAAGGTGGTGTGGTAGAAATTGAGTCTATTCTTTATATCGAATAAGATGATATTTAATGCTTAATATTAGGTGCTAATTTTAACAACAGCCTATAAGTCATATCACCATAAGCTTAGCATCATGCTAAGCTTATTGGTCTCCGTTCTATTATTCTGATCTCATATTCACCTAATAAGACTGCGAAGCCGTTTATGTTGGTACAAGTTGCTCTACCCGTTCCCCTTTATCGGGTGTTTGACTATAGCCTACCAGCTGATATGCTTGCTTTGCCAGACAGTGCGATACCGCAAATTGGCAGCCGTGTTGAGGTTTCATTCGGTCGTCAGACTCTGATTGGTATTGTGATTGCTCATATTTCACAAGACGATAGCAGCGTACCTGCTAACAAGATCAAACCTATTAATAAATGTCTAGATGCTGAGCCTATTTTGGACTCGGACATGCTCAAGCTTGCCTACTGGTTGGCACGCTATTACCACTATCCACTTGGCGACGTGTTAGCAGTTATCCTGCCAAGTCTTGTCCGTCAAGGCAAACCATTAGACTTGCTGATTACCCATTGGCGTATTTTACCTCATATTACTGATGATGATTTTCGAGCCAATGCCAAGAAACAAAAGCAGCAGTTCGACATGCTAAAGCTACATGGTCAGCACGGCGCAAGTGAAGATGTATTGCTATTAGAAGGAATGCAACGAGCCTTTTTAAAGACGCTAGAAGATAAAGGGTTAGTCGAACGCTATATTCAGCCAAAACAAGCACCTGCTCCAGTCAAACTGGCAAAAATGCCACTTGATCTCAATGATGAGCAGAAACTTGCTGTCGACGCTATTATTGCTGCCCATGAATCAGATACTTATACTGGTTTTCTGCTCAATGGTATTACTGGTAGTGGTAAAACCGAAGTCTATCTGCAAGCGATGCAAGCTGTACTAGAAGCTGGTAAACAGGTTCTTATTTTAGTACCAGAGATTGGTCTCACACCGCAAACGCGGGCAAGATTTGCCAGTCGGTTCGCAGCCCATATTGTGCTATTACATTCTGGCATGACTAACACTCATCGCTTACAAGGTTGGCAAGACTGCCGTACGGGTCATGCACAAATCGTGATCGGTACACGTTCGGCTGTGCTATATCCTTTCGCAGACTTAGGCCTGATTGTCGTTGATGAGGCGCATGATGGTTCGTACAAGCAGCAAGACACATTACGTTATCATGCCGCTGATGTCGCTCTCTATCGAGGTTTGCAATACAAAATCCCAGTGATACTTGGTACTGCCACACCTTCTCTTGAGCATTTAAAACTGGTCGATGATAGCAAGCTATCAGAATACCAACTGCTTACTCGTCCGGGCAATGCCAAGCCTGCAACCATGCAACTGATCGATGCTCGCTTGCAAAGCACCCATCAACAGGCACAAGATGACGGTGCACGCTATGATACAGGGCTGACGGATGCCATGATCGGAGCGATACGGCAAACGCTAGAAGCTGGTGATCAGGTGTTAATATTTTTGAATCGTCGTGGCTATGCGCCTGTTCTATTGTGCGAGGCTTGTGGCTGGCAAGCAGATTGTCCGCGCTGTGACGCGCACCTGACCGTTCACTATAATAGCCAAGCTCAGCGAAACAGTTATTCAAACAACTCTTATTTGAAATGCCATCATTGCGATTGGCAAGCCTATATCCCTACCGTATGCCCTGATTGTGGCAGTCAAAACCTGGATGCCAAAGGTATGGGAACGACAAGGCTTAGCGAAAATCTACACGCAATCTTTGCTAACCCTCAAACTAGCAAAGAGCTCTATCCGATTATTCAGATAGACCGTGATACCACAAGACGCAAAGACAGCTGGGAAAATATTTATGAGCAAATCAATAAAGGCAACCCTGCCATATTGGTCGGCACACAGATGGTTGCCAAAGGGCATCACTTCCCCAATGTCACGCTGGTTTGCTTACCCAATGCCGATCGCGGATTTCTATCAGCAGACTTTCGCTCACCAGAGCATACCGCGCAGCTCATGATTCAGGTGGCTGGCCGTGCTGGTCGAGGTGACAAAGCTGGCCGCGTATTGATTCAAACGTTGCAACCTGATAACGAGTTACTATTAAAATTGGTCAAAGACGGCTACTTGTCATTTGCACGCGAGCTACTGCAAGAGCGTCAAATGATGGGCTTACCTCCTCATCGACATGCTGCATTGATACGCTGTGAAGGCAAAACATTGGCAGCTACCACTCAAGCGCTCAAGGATGCTATTGCGCATTTGCCGAATGCTCATAACCTCGCTGTTCTCGGTCCTATTGATGCGCCCATGAGTAAAAAGAACAGCCGCTACCATGCACAGCTTTTGCTACTGGCTAAAGATCGTCGTCAATTGCACCATGTGTTGGGACAGTGGTGGCAACCAGTGCTTGCCCTACCAAGCGCTAAATACCTTAAGCTTACTTTGGACATTGATCCTGTCGGTTGGTAGTTCTCACGCAGCTCTCAACAAATGGGTGCATATCTTTCTACTCATCTCCTCATCATGTTTACTTCGTCGTTACAGCTTCTCATGCTTGGCTATGTTAAATTTATAACTATCAAATGATATGCGATCAAGGCTCTATGCCTACTCTACCCATAGCAAGCATCACTTATCAGTAAGCACCATCTATCGAACGCAATTATCAGCGAATTTGAGTATTATTATGAATCCAAATAATCCAAACTCTGACGAGCACAATCATAGCCAACAGCATAATAATACGGATGTGCCTAAGTACGTTCGCGAAGATGAAGAAAATAACTACACTCAAGAAAACCAAGGCCATCACGATCATGATGAGCATCTAGAGCAGACAACTACAGCACGAGATACCAAGGGCTATCAGCGTACGTTGCTGTTCAGCTTTATTATCATTACCGGTTATATGTTTATCGAAGCCATTGGTGGCTGGCTTACCGGTAGTTTGGCCTTGCTGTCCGATGCAGGGCATATGTTAAGCGATGCGATAGCGCTTGGCGCCACTTTGGTCGCATTTAAAATCGGCGAAAAAGCGGCTACCCATCAGAAAACTTTCGGCTACAAGCGTTTCGAGATATTAGTCGCTACGGTAAATGGTGCTACCCTTGTCATAATTGCTTTGATGATTTTTTATGAAGCAATTAAACGCTTTAACTCACCGCCAGAGATTGCGACCCAAGGCATGCTTATCGTAGCGACTATCGGTATGTTAATCAATATTCTGGTCGCTTGGCTAATGCACCGAGGTAGTCAAAGTGGCGAGTCACATGGTCATAATCATAGTCATGGTACGGATGATGCCCAAATCACAGAGCAGAAACCTAATAATGCAGAACCCGTTAACCTCAATATGCAAAGCGCTTATTTACATGTATTGAGCGATTTATTAGGGTCAGTAGCTGCGATTATCGCTGCACTACTTATGATGGGTTTTGGTTGGGTATGGGCAGATGCAGTGGCATCAGTAATCGTTGCCGTACTTATTTTAATAAGTGGCTACCGCGTTGTACGTGATTCTGTGCATATATTGATGGAAGGAACGCCTGCCAATATATCGCTAGTCGATGTAGAGCAAAAATTACTCGAAGACTCTCAAGTACAAAAAGTACATGATCTACATGTTTGGAGTATTACTAGCGGTCTCAATGCACTCTCCTGTCATGTAGTAGTAGATGGTGAAATGAGTATCCATGAATCAAATATTCTAATTGCCAGTCTCGAACAAAGACTGCTAGAGCTTGGTATTCACCATGCTACTATTCAGGTCGAAAGCTCGTCTCACCCGCAGAATATCGCACATAGCGATGCATTGGTCTGTGATATTTCGGGACAGCTACCTGATGGTAATAGTCATATTGGTCATAACCATTAACGATACATTTTCAGCTAAGTGATTGAATAAAGAAGTCAATAACTTGAAACACGACCTAGAAAATACAAGTATAGGCATCTGATACTGGTTCATACTAAAAGTTACGTAGAATTAGAACTAGAATCTAGATCACATTAAGACAGTCGTGATTTGCGACAAACTTTTGCTTTATTCCATTCAAAAAACTTAAGTTCAAATCGGCTTATGTGGTTATAATAACTATTATAAAGTTTTGTTTAGCACCCCAGTTAATTTTTATAATCATACTTTTTGGTATTTTCACTCTATCTATTGATGATACAACACTATGTCTAGACGCTCAGCACCCTTTGTCGCCCCAGACTATATCGATGATCCTGCATCAAAAGATGGCAAAAAACACGCCAAAGTTTTGTTATCAACGCTGCAAGAAGACATTGCAAACTTTCGTAATGAACAGTTTCCACCTGATATTTTGCGACAAATCCGTGACATGCCTATTTATGAAGGCAACTTAGCCGAAGTCCAAACCTATCAGCAACGTTGGCAAAATCTGCTTGAGCGTGCAAAGGATTTTTATCCAGCGGCCAATATGCCACCTGATTACTTGCCACTTCCTGCCAGCCTTGAGATACCACAATTCATCTATCATGTTCAGCGTCTACATTTAACTAAGACACGCGCCAAAGAATCTAAAAGCTTTGGATCAGTAGGCGCCCTGACTGATAAATGTGGTCAATATACGGATGATGAAATTGAGCGCATGACAGCGGTGCTAGATAACGACGAGGAAGCGCGACTGGTAGCGCATCGTGAATTTATCGATCTGCG
Source organism: Psychrobacter sp. ER1 (assembly GCF_048631835.1). NCBI lineage: Bacteria > Pseudomonadati > Pseudomonadota > Gammaproteobacteria > Moraxellales > Moraxellaceae > Psychrobacter > Psychrobacter sp. ER1. The sequence goes on from NZ_CP184640.1 coordinate 2,637,124, forward strand.
TGCCTATGTTTTTTGTCGCGATAATAAGGGCGAAATGCTAGAGCCTGAGCGAGTACGCTTTTATCGTACGGGTCTTATTGTACATGCCCTGCCTGACTTTAAGATTGTAGATAGTCGCCAGACACCGCGTAAACGCCGCAACGATGCTTATAATAATCCGCTTGCAGACAATGGTGTGTGGAAAATTTATCGCAAAAAATAATAGATACTAGCGCGATATCGTTTTAGCCATACTGATTTTAGTCACGTTGATTTTATATCGTATATTTTATTCAAATTTTTAAGGAGCCCAGATGTTTGCTGCCGCCGCCGGCTCACCAAATCTCATGTTGCAAGCCACTATCTTTTTGGGAGCAGCATTGCTCTTTGTCCCTCTTGGTAAACGCTTCGGCATTGCAACGGTTTTAGGCTATCTCATCACTGGACTAATATTGGGTCCAAGTGGCTTGGATGTGGCAGGCGACGCTGAAAGTCTATTGCACTTTTCAGAGTTTGGTGTGGTCATGCTGCTGTTTATTATCGGGCTTGAACTCCAGCCTTCGCGTCTCTGGGCATTACGCCGCTCTATATTTGTGTTGGGTGGTTTGCAGGTCGGTTTGACTGGTACGCTACTGATGTGGTTATTACACCAGTTTTTCTCCTTACAACTAGATACCGCCTTTATCGTTGGTTTTGGTTTAGCCCTATCTTCTACCGCGTTTGTACTACAGATACTGACTGAAAAGCAGCAGCTTTCAAGCACCCATGGTCGAGAAGCCTTCACTATCTTACTATTCCAAGATATTGCGGTCATTCCATTATTAGCAATCATTCCCTTTTTATCAGGGGTGCGTGAACAAAGCTACGATTTGATTTATTTTGGTAAAGTATTTGCTGTCTTTGCCGGTCTGATTTTTGCCAGCCGTTACGTGGTTCGACCCTTCTTCAAATTTGTGGCTTCCAGTGGTGCGTCAGAACTACTAACAGCGGTCGCGCTATTTATCGTGATGGGCGTATCTATCTTGATGGGCCAAATTGGTCTATCAATGGCGTTGGGTGCATTTTTAACAGGTGTATTGCTCGCTGATTCTGAGTATCGTCATGAACTAGAGGCTAGTATCGAACCTTTTAAAGGGTTGCTATTAGGTCTGTTCTTTATGTCAGTCGGTATGCTTACCGACGTCAAACTTATTTTGGCAGAACCCATCTTCATTATTGGCTGCGCACTCGCATTGATGTTCATCAAGTTTGCAGTGATTGCAGGTATTGCCAAAGTATCGGGCAATCGCTGGCCGACCAGTATTAGATTAGGCGTGACCTTAGCCCAAGGTGGTGAGTTTGCCTTCGTCCTATTCAGTGTTGCCACTGCTCAAAACGTCTTGCGCCCCGAGCTTGCTAATACTCTCAATCTTGTGGTTACCATCTCGATGGCGCTAACACCTCTGGCATTCTTGTTATTAGAAAAAGTGGGTGAGCCGTTATTTGCCAAGAGTAAACCGAGTCGCGAATACGATACCATTCCCGATCATGAGCATCAGGTCATTATTGCAGGCTTTGGCCGCGTCGGACAGATTATTGGCCGTGTACTGCGCATGCATAATATCGAATTTACCGCTATCGAACGCTCTGCAAACCGAGTAGATTTCGTAAGAAAATTCGGTAACCAAGTCTATTATGGCGACCCAAAGAACCCTGAAATTCTACGAGCGGCAGGTATTCAAAAAGCGCGGGTGTTTATTCTGGCTATCGATGACTTAGAGCGTTCTATCACCACCGCCCAGTATTTACGCAAAAATTATCCTGAACTGATTGTATTGGCAAGAGCGCGCGATCGTCAGCACTATTATCGTTTACGTGAGGTTGGTGTGCGACACATCTGGCGTGAGACTTATTTGTCATCTTTGGACATGTCACGCGAATCACTACAGCTGTTAGGTATTTCTCCAGAAAAAGCACGAGAAACAGTAAAAACATTCCGTGATTATGATGATGACTTGATCGAACGTCAACAAGCTATCTACGATGATGAAGCCAGCATGATTGAGTCCGCGCAATCAGCAATGGCTGAGCTCGAAAGCTTGTTTGATGAAGATATTGGTAAAGCACGTAAAATGGATTTGACCGATTTTTATGAGGCGTTAAAGAGCCAAGCAACACCAGTTGAGGAAAAGGATGATACTGCAACGGACTCTAAGCATTAGCTCTCAGTACTAGCAACATCTATAAACACTCGTAAAGCACAGCCCCTAATCAGCTATGCAGTTTTTAGGAGCTTGTTTTTATTCAGTGAGCTGGTGCAATCCCAATTATCACTGTCTGGTATATGATAAAAGACCAACGTCTGCTCGTTTAAATAGCGTATCGGAAACGTCACGTTCTGAATCGTTGCTACTACCGCACAGTCGGTTTCTGTTACGCCAGCAGCTTGAGTATCGACATGCATGCGTATCTGCTGCTGCTCGGTACTCAGAGGCAAACTTACTGGGCACTGCCCTGTCTGCTGATAAATCAACGCCACTCGATTTTGGGCATTCTTTGCAATATCATAAGCATCAAACAACACTTCGTTTGCTTTTGGCTTGGCAATAATCGGTAAAAACTGCACCTTAATCACCAATAGCGAAAACGCAAAAAACCAAATCCTAATGCCAGTCCGAACAAGCTAACGCCGCCTTCTCTTTGCAAATGTGCCTTCTGTGCTGCCTCATCTCGCGGATGATCATTTATCGCATCAGCGATCTCACGCCTTGCCATACGGTAGTAATACGCATCCGTCCAGCGTGCCACCATGAACGACCAAAACAACCAAATAACGGCAGCAATACCGATACGTGTTGCCATCTGATAAACATCTGGTACATAGGACATCGCTACAAACTCAAAGGCGACTAGCACCAGTGCCACATTAAGCTGGATAAAAGACCACCCTGCGACACTATAGACAATCGCATCCATATAGCGCTTGCGATATAGCAACCAAGGAAAAGTGATAAAAAATGCAGCCCAATGCCATTTTGGCGACAGATAACCTTGCTGATCAAACTGCTCAAAGCGTTTGAGATAATAACGCTGGCTACGATTACCGATGAACCACTTGTCTAACTGCTTACGTTTAGCAGGTGTTAGCGCTTCTTGATAAAATGGTGGCGGTGAATCTGTCTCGATAAATAACATGGCAACACGCTCTACTTGCTGACTCTTAGGAAAAGCACTTGAAAGATACCATTATATGATAACGCCAAAACCCGTGTGTAACATAGAGAAACCACAGCACTGACCAGCAAATACGCGAAAATAGGATTGTCCGTTCACAGTTGTATGGATTTAACTTATAATAAGCAAACATCACCCACCTAATTAAGCCTTACGAATCCTATGAGTCAACATTCTGATATCAATGACAACGTCAATAGTACCGATACTACTGATGAGCAAACCCTTAATAGCACAAGTGAGCCTATCGATATCGATAACAGCACTAGCCAAGAGATAGAGCCGACCTCTGACAATCATATCCGCATCGTCAATACGTTTATGAAGCGCCGTACGCACATGAACAAAAACGCTGAGCTTGCACTAACTGCTCCAGAGTTTTCTGAGTATTTGGTCAATAACAGTTTTGGTGATGGCGATCTTACCGGTATTGACAACTTACGTACGTTATTTGCTGATAGCCCTAACGGTCCAGATGCGCCGCTTACGGTAGAGATTGGTTTTGGCTTGGGTGATTCATTTATTGAAATGGCGGCCGCTGACCCTACTCGTAACTTTGTCGGTGTAGAAGTGCATGAGCCTGGTATTGGTAAATGTGCTTATATGGCTGGCACCCAAAATTTGAGCAACGTAAAAATCATCAACGGTGATGCCATTCAATTGCTCAAGCAATTACCAGAAAACCATATCGACCGTATTCAGCTATACTTCCCTGACCCATGGCAAAAGAAGCGTCACTATAAGCGTCGTTTTGTCAGTCCTGAACGTATGACCATCGTCACGCGCAGCTTAAAACAAGGCGGCTGGTTCCATACAGCAACTGACTGGGAGCATTATGCATTTTGGATGGTTGAAGTATTGGATGGTTTCGCTGGATTGACTAACAAAGCAGGTACAGGTAATTTCACTGAGCGTCCTGACTTTCGTCCAATGACTAAGTTTGAGCGTCGTGGCCTCGACCGTGGGCATGGCGTGTGGGATTTGATCTATATCAAAGACTGATTAATACAGCTCTACTTTTAAGTGTTTTGACAAAGCGGCTATCTGATGTAGCCGCTTTTTTGTGGCCTTCTATAGGCTATAGAAAATATCTCTAAAAATACTAGACATCCTATGCATAACTATGTCTGTTGACATCTTAGGTATATATCTTGAGTCATACTCCTGACTTTTAATGCCTATAGTATGATTATGCATAAAAAAGATAAATTTATAATTTGTGAAACATAGCGCTCATAGCGTTGTTTGTAGACAAAACTGCTTCTCTAAAGTGATTAGAAAAAAATATAGAATCCGTTCCTAGCACTAATAATCTACGTAAACTTATGTATTATAAGGCTTTACAGAGTTCTCCCCATAAGCTGTGGATAACCCTGTGCATAAGTCACTACTTGACAACTTTATAGCTAAGCAACTTAAAGGATAAGGTAAAATCGTTCATTTTTTGTACAATTTATAAATCATTTAAAATCAAATACTTATATTAAATTCACACACATAAAAAATTATTTTAAATAATTTCTAAAATAATTTAATTATTCATAATGTTTCACAATTAGCGAAAATAAGCCTTTTATTTGTTGTGGACAACTCCTAAATCTATTGACAAGCATAGTCATTATCAGGTTCAAAACAACAGCGACCTATCGCATCATTTCTATAGATTTTCAGCGTCATACCATACGACAGATAGTGTCGTCTAGCATCCCTCAACGCTCATTATAGTGCTTTGCTTTTGTTATAATTACCTTATCAAATCAACAGCGTTAAGAAGTTGAGTCGAGTAATTAGCACGCCAAGTCTGACTTAAAAACAACGATAACGACAGTGTATTACGGACTTATTTTTACTTCTCTCGCTATTTAATTTTACTGTATAGTAGAACGATACATTCGATACTACTACCTATACCAGTCACGTGACAACCTATTTTTTGATAAAACAGCCAGACAATAATTGCCGACTTCATAACAGTCAGTATGCGTTTGCCAAAGGTTTTAACCGTACCAATATTTTATTTATAGCATCAACTTAACTACCGAAAACAAGGAATCCAATATGGACGACAATAAAGCCAAAGCCCTCAAAGCGGCATTAGGTCAAATCGAAAAGCAATTTGGTAAAAACACCATCATGCATCTAGGCGATGACTCGGCCATTATGGATGTCGACGTGGTCTCTACAGGCTCTCTAGGATTAGACATTGCGCTTGGCATTGGCGGTCTACCAAAAGGCCGTATCGTTGAAATTTACGGCCCAGAAAGCTCAGGTAAAACCACCATGACCCTGCAAGCTATTGCAGAATGTCAAAAGCAAGGCGGTACCTGTGCCTTTATCGATGCTGAGCATGCGCTTGACCCTGTTTATGCACGCAAGCTTGGGGTAAATACTGATGACTTATTGCTCTCGCAGCCTGACAATGGCGAGCAAGCACTTGAAATCACCGATATGTTGGTACGCTCAGGCGCGATCGACATGATTGTAATTGATTCAGTAGCCGCCTTGACGCCACGTGCAGAAATTGAAGGTGAAATGGGTGACTCACACATGGGTCTGCAAGCGCGCCTGATGAGCCAAGCCCTACGTAAAATCACTGGTAACGCCAAACGCTCTAACTGTATGGTGGTGTTTATCAACCAGATTCGTATGAAAATTGGTGTTATGTTCGGTAGCCCTGAGACCACAACTGGTGGTAACGCGCTGAAATTCTACGCCTCTGTACGTATGGATATTCGTCGCATTGGTGCGGTCAAAAACGGTGATGAAATCATCGGTAACCAGACCCGTGTCAAAGTTATCAAAAACAAAATGGCACCACCTTTCCGCCAAGCTGAGTTCGAAATTACTTACGGTGAAGGTACGAATCACTTAGCCGAAGTTATCGACTTAGGCGTAGAGATTGGAGCTGTTGGCAAAGCAGGATCTTGGTACAGCTATGGCGACGAAAAAATCGGTCAAGGTAAAGCCAACTCTGTGCTTTTCTTAAAAGAGAACCCTGCCATTGCTCAAGAAATCGAAGACAAGATTCGTGACGAAAAGCTTGGTACAAAGAAAAATAGCAAAGCCGACGAAACTGAAGATGCAGAACAGGCTTCTGAACCTGTACAATAACGGTTTAGCGATTAACCGTTGTCAGTTACTATGATTTATTATGAAAATTAAAACCTTAGCTGAAATTCTAGCTGAGTCGGCACCCGACTCAGCTAGTTCTGTTGATAGAAAATCAAAAAAACTGTCCAAAAACTCTCATACGAAAGAGCCTAAAAAACGAGAGAAACCTAGTAAACGGGCTATTCGTTCAAGTAAAGATGATTCAGTCACGAATGACGCTACTATTGATACAGCGTTCTTTGAAGACTCCTCTCCTAAGTCAAAAAAGAACTCTAAATCTAAAAACGTAAAAAGCGTTTTCACCCAGCGGCTAATTTTACCGCTGAGCCTAGTGATACCCCTATATATCAACCACCTGAAGCGCAAACCATCAAAGAGATGCTGGCAGAAGTCAAACTCGACATTCATAATGACGAAATTAGTGATGGTTTGACCACTGGTACTAGTGATAGCACTGAGCCACTATCCAAAAACTCAGAACATGAAGCTGAGCTTTTTGCTATCAATGGTAGTGAAGCAGACAGCCAAAACGATAACATACCAGCCGCGCTCAAAGCTTACTTACGAACCCCTGAACAAAAACAAGCAGAGATCGATGCGATTAAAGCAGAAAGTCGATTACGTTGGCTCGCATTTTATTATTTATCACGCCGCGAATACGGTAAGGCTGAGCTAAAGCAAAAGCTGATCGACAAAGAACAAGACCCAGAAAAAATTGACGCACTACTTGATGAGTTTGAAGAAAAAGGTTATCAAAGTGATTATCGCACTACCCTAATGTTGATACGTGAGAACATTCGCAAAGGCCGCGGACGTGGTCGGATCAAACAAGAATTCTATCGCAAGAAGATTGCTATGCCAGGTAACATCGATGAGCTAATCGATATGGCAAATACTGAGTCTGATGAATTTAGTGAGTTTGTAGATGATGATGCAGACAACCTAGTCGATGGTGTAGATTGGCTAAAACTGGCGGTGATAGCACGTACCAAAAAATACGGTAATGAGATACCAGTTGAGCAAAAGGAAAAAGCCAAGCAGCTACGATTTTTACAATATAGAGGGTTTAATACCGATATATGCTTTGCCGCACTTAACCATACAACAGAGACGCTAGACGAGCGATTTTAAGGCCTTACTATCGCTATCACTGTCCCTGCCAAACGGTATTTATCGACAGTTATATTGTTGTAATAGACATAAAAAAGAGCACGTTATACAACGTGCCCTTTAATCAATACTATTAATTATTTTAATCTACACGACTTTCAAGTATTCCATTAGAAATTTTCGAATTCTAAGCTGCCAAACTACTTAAAATTACCAAGACGACTAGATAGCTGGCTAATGATTTGATCTATCTCTTCATTGGCCTCAGACTCATTATCCAGATTGCCATTAGGCGTTAGCTGATTCATTACTTCAGGCAACAGCTCAGCGAGTCCCTGTCTTACCTCAGTTTCATTAGCACCAGTATGAGCGGCTACTTGCTGAATTTCGTTTTCATCAAACAAACGGTTAATTTCGTTTGGATCTAAATTATCGTTTGCTTCGTTATTACTCATCCAAGAGCTTGCTTGACCTTCATAGCCCATACCAGTAATTTTTGACAACGCCCCACTCAAACCACCGTTACGTTTGATCCAGCTAAGTACCATAGGCATCAATGCAGCAACGAGCATACCTTTACCACCAAACCCACTATTAGTACGCTGACCACCTAATACACTACCTAAAATATCACCTAGTCCGCCAGCACCTGAACTCATACCGCCGCGCTGACTACCGCCCGTGAGACCACCAATGATGTCATCTAAGCCAAAACCATTATCTGCTTGACGGCTATTTTGTTGAGGGCTATAACCACCTGCCTGACTGCCACCGCCCAGCACACTACCTAAAATATCACCTAGTCCGCCCGTCTGCCGTGCTTCAGTACGTTGGTTAACTGGATTACGCTGAGCATCGTCTGGATTCATTGCACTACGTGCCACTTGGCTCACTAAATTCCCTAATAAGCTCATTATCTATTCCTCTTTTTATCCTATTGTTTACTACAAAAATACTGCTAAAAATTGTGAAACCTCATATCTGCCTACATATTCTTTACTAACAGGACAGCAGACTTACGAGTTTTATTTTCTATTTTTAATATAACAGATTTTAATATAACAAACCTCTTTGTCCTTTGAGATAGCTATTTTGTTATGACGTGTAGGGACTTTTCATCGTAAAATGAGAAGTCTAAGACCAGTAGATAACCAGTTATCTAGCATTACTCTTACTAGTATTCGCTAAAATACTTAACTGTCGCCATTGCTCGTGATTTACTTGATCGCGGAATATAGTAGTCGAAAACGATCTTTGATAAGGCTCAACGATATTGAATTCGACACTCATCGCCCACTGGTAGCAATTTATATCAACTAACTCTGCTTGCCATAATTCATCGCCGCGGCCCGTTCGTATCAGTAATTGCCATTCTTTATCGACACGCTGACTGAGCAATGGCTGACTAATATGTAATAGGATTGGTCTCGATATAATAAGATAACTTGCGACCGCTACCGAGACTATTAAGATCAGTAGATACTGCCACAAAGCCAAAGATGCAAACCATGCCAATATCATCATAACGCCAGTCAAGCCTACATATAGCAGCGCGCGTAAATAACTGGCAGGCTTGATAGCTGTATCAATACGTAGCGAGGTTACTAGCGTCATATAAGCGTACCATGGGAAACGTTAGATATTGTGCCGATCCATTCCTTAAGAGCTAAACCAAGTCTTTGGTATGGCGCCATGTTTTAATCTTATTGACCAACGCCCAGATATCGTCCTCTTCTGGACGATTTTGATTGGTAAAGTAATCAAGCAAGTCTGGGTCTTCATGAGTCAGCATTTCTGCAAATGTTGCTTGCTCAGTAGCATCTGCTGTCAGATATAGCTCTTTGACGTAAGGATCAATATAAAAATCCAATTCTTTTAATCCGCGGCGAGCTTGATAAATGATGCGGCGCTGTTCATTGGTTGGTTCTGGCTGAGTTGTACTTGTCATAGTTTTACTCTTATTAACTGAGATAGTTTTATTGGTTTAGATAGTTTAAAAATAGACGCTAAGCATAGCGTATAGAATATTTATAGTCTTAAAATCTCACTATGCATATATAAAGTGACATTAACAACGATATGCTGACAGTTGACTCCATAAGGCCACTGCTTGCTGCATCATCGCCACATTATGCGTACGAATGATACTTGCTCCTTGCTGTAAGGCAAAGAGACCAGCTGCGGTTCCTGCCGAATCACGTTCTACCGCTTGCGTCATACTTACGGATTGCACCCCACTTTTGGTCAATACTTCTGCCAAGAAACGCTTGCGAGAAATACCAAACATCATTGGTAGTCCTAATGTCTGCAAGCTACTCAGCTGACTTAATAGCGCGCAATGATGTTCATAGTTTTTGGCAAAACCAAAACCTGGGTCGATAATGATATTGCTTCGTTTGACGCCGATGCTCACTACTTCGTTAATACGGTCGAGCAGCTCTGTACGCACTTCATCGATCACATTGTCATACTGTGCCAGATTATTCATTGTCGTTGGCTCACCGCGCATATGCATTAGCATGACTGGTATATCAAGTTTAGCCGCCAGCTCTGCCGCACCAGTACGTTTCAGTGCTCGTACATCGTTCCAAATGTCAGCACCTTCATTAAATGCTGCCTGCATGACTTCAGGACTGCTAGTATCAATCGATAACCAAATGGCATCACCACAGTGCTGACGAATGGCTCGGACCACTGGTACAACTCGTTGTATCTCATCATCAGTCGCCACAGTTTGCGCATTTGGACGAGTAGACTCACCACCGATATCGATAATAGTAGCGCCTTCATTTATCATCTGCTGATAATGAGCGACGGCTTTATCTACTGCGTTAAACTGCCCACCGTCTGAAAATGAATCTGGCGTTACGTTTAAGATGCCCATGACATGTGGCTGCGACAAATCTAAAGTTTTATCACGGCTAGATACTTGGTAGTTAGGTAAAGGTTGGAATAATGACATGAATAATCCATCGCAAGTAAAATTTATAATGCAGTTTTAGGGCGTGTTGAACATTCGACCATGGCACTGACAAAGATTATTTTTTAGACAGTTCGACATTAAAAATAGTAAGTTTAGTCATTCTAAGCGTGTATTTTTAACAATGAAATGGCAAAAAAGAGTCCTGTCTTCTTCTGTTAATATTAGAGCTGAGCCTAAAACTTCCCCCAGATCCATACAAGCAATACGTTGCAAACCTAGTTAAGGCTGGAGCATTACCGTCGCTTTATCCCTTGTCTGAAACAGTTTTAGCGATTAGCAGTGCCTATTTGTGAATGTTCAACACGCCCTATTTATTGTTATCTATGCTTATGATACCAGTAAATCTTATGGGGTTCTAAATCCTTCATAAAATGATGACAATAAAAAGCCCTCTATCATAAAGGGCTTTTTATAAAACATGAATATGCTAGCACTTACATCGCTGGTAATGGTGGCGGTGTAGCACCAGTTGTTTTAACGTCATTTTTTGATAAGTTTACTTCGTTATGCTGGTAAACTCTAGGTGGACGTGGCTCTTCACCTGCTAGAATATCTTGCAGTTGGTCACGATCAATGGTTTCCCAGTTCATAAGCGCATCAACCATCGCATGCATTTTGTCTTGGTTGGCTTCAATCAATTCACGAGCAATATCATACTGCTCTTCTAGCATACGACGCACTTCTTCATCGACCTTCTGCTGAGTAGCTTCAGAGATAGTACGACCACCACCACCGAAATATCCTTGCGAGTTGTCGTCATCTTCGTACACCATGATACCGAGTGCATCAGACATACCGTACTTCGTGACCATTGCACGTGCCATTTTGGTAGCACGTTCAAAGTCGTTCGAAGCGCCCGTCGACATCTGATTAATAAACACTTCTTCAGCGATACGACCACCAAACAAAATAGCAATGTCGCTCAGCATTTTCGACTTATACATACTGGTTTGATCATGCTCAGGCAACTGCCAAGTGACACCAAGTGCAAAGCCACGCGGCATAATAGTGACTTTATGCACAGGATCTGTACCTGGCAATAGCTCAGCTACTAACGCATGACCCGCTTCGTGATAAGCAGTGGCACGGCGTTCTTCTTCGCGGATGACCATGGATTTGCGTTCAGGACCCATATATAGCTTATCCTTCGCATCTTCAAAGTCATTCATATCGACGCTAGTCTTGTTACGACGCGCGGCGAACAATGCAGCTTCGTTTACAAGGTTAGCAAGCTGTGCACCACTAAATCCAGGCGTACCACGAGCAAGAGAACTGGCATCTACACTGATTGTATTCGGCAGTTTCTTCAAATGAACTTTTAGGATTTGTTCACGGCCTTTGATATCCGGCAAGCCTACTTGTACCTGACGGTCAAAACGACCTGGACGCAATAATGCTTTATCAAGCACGTCAGCACGGTTGGTTGCGGCAATGACGATAACGCCTTCATTACCTTCAAAACCATCCATCTCAACCAATAATTGGTTCAATGTCTGCTCGCGTTCATCGTTACCGCCGCCCATACCGGAACCACGATGACGACCAACTGCATCAATCTCATCAATAAAGATGATACAAGGCGCACTTTTCTTTGCTTGTTCGAACATATCACGGACACGTGATGCACCAACACCGACAAACATCTCAACAAAATCAGAACCTGAAATTGAGAAGAACGGCACTTTAGCTTCACCAGCAATAGCTCTCGCTAGCAAGGTTTTACCCGTACCTGGAGGACCTACCATCAAGATACCACGAGGAATCGTTGCACCCAGTTTGGTAAATTTGTCTGGATCACGTAAGAACTCAACCACTTCAACGACTTCTTCTTTGGCTTCTTCACAACCAGCCACATCTTCGAAGTTAACGTTGATTTGATCTTCAGTTAGCATTTTTGCTTTCGATTTACCAAAGCTCATTGGGCCGCCGCCTTTACCGCCAGCGCCGCCCTGCATGTTACGCATAAAGAATAAGAACAGACCAATAATCAATAGAATTGGGAAGCTGGCTATCAGTAATTGCATTAATACGCTTTGGCGCTTCGGTGCAGTTCCTTGAACTTCGACTTGGTTCTCACGTAGCATTGGCATGAGCTGGTCATCTGACACAGCTGGTCTAATGGTCTCAAAAGATGAGCCATTTTTCTTTTCGCCGGTGATCTGTTCGCCGTCGATCTCGACACTGGCTACTTGGTTCTCTGACACTGCGGTCACAAACTCAGAGTAGTTAAGGTTATCCGGCTCAGAGGATTGATCAAAGCCGCTAAACACCAGCACCAAAACGCCGATTACCACCAGCCACAATAAGGTATTTTTTACCATGTCGCTCACTAGTTATTCCCATCCCTTACTTATTGGTGTGTTTATTAAACACGTGACGTCTATAAACGTATTGCTCATTTTTAACGAATATCCTGATAATAAAAAACTGCTAAATTAAACTTATATGATTTATAGGTAGCCTAAAAATTGTTTTTATAAATAATCATTATGAGATAAACATAGATATACGATCACTGAGCTTGTAAAACGCTTATTATCAGACGACTTTGCCTAAAACGTATGCTAAAAACAAAGGTAATATACCATGATATGTGGTGCTAACCCGCATAATTCAAGCAGGTTTCACGATTATTCATTTAACAATTGACGCAGCTTTTATATCGCGATAATAACACTTTATGGTGGTTTACCCTCACGCTTACAAGAGCAGCAACCTATTGATGTTAAAACTATTTAATCGCTATCCAAAACATCTCTTTTGAGCGTGGTCGTGACGCACCTGGCTTTATACTACGAATCTTACTAAAATCCTGCTGCATCTGCTTGCGTAATTCTTGTGTACCCTCACCTTGAAACACTTTCATAATAAGTGCGCCACCTTCTGGTAAGGTTGCGAGCGCGAAGTCTACTGCTAGCTCACATAAGTACATCATACGTGGCTGATCGATAGCGCTATTTCCCGCAGTATTGGGTGCCATGTCAGACAATACCACGTCGACTTGTCTATCACCCACTTCTGCCATAATGGCATCAAACACTTCAGCTTCACGAAAATCGCCCTGAATAAAGGTCACATCAGGCAAGGTATCCATGGCCAAAATATCAGAGGCAATCAAGATACCATCGTCACCTACCAATCGACCAGCGACTTGTGACCAGCTACCAGGCGCACTGCCCAAGTCCACGACCGTCATGCCTTTTTTGATTAGGTTGGTTTTTTCATTAATCTCTAATAATTTATAAGCGGCACGGGCACGGTAGCCATCTTTTTGAGCTTTTTGCACATAATGATCGTCAATATGCTCTTTCATCCAAGCACTGCTGCTCTTTGATAGTTTTTTGTTTTCGATACGCGTGGCCAAAATACCTGCTCCTATTGCTTTGCTAAATCTAGCTGCTTTAATTGCTCTATCACTTACAAACTGATATTAATCCGTTGCGGATTATTCTAAATACGATGTTAATCAGATTTTTTATTCATGGTTAGTTGCAAACTGACCAAATTCTATTGGTTAAATAACTGTTTTATAAGGCAGTAGCGTTTATAATGTACCAAACATTCAGTTTAACATTTTCGTCACGTAAAATCGTGCAAAATCCTGCTGATCTCATGCAAGATGGTCACAGATTATCTATAATGATCAATAACTGTTTTTGACAGTACCATTTTTATTTTTACCAACACCTAGGAATTCTATGCAACTCGATAACGCTACCATCAAACGTCTAAAAGGCATCGGTCACGAGCTAAAGCCTATCGTTATGATCGGCAACAAGGGTATTACTCCAACCATCACTGAAGAGATTGATCGCGCGCTAACAGATCATGAGCTTATCAAAGTGAAATTGCCTGCTGGCACGAAAGAAGAGCGTGACATCGTTGGCGCTGAACTTGCTAAAGCGGCTAATGCGTCTTTGGTTCACTCTATTGGTCGTATGGCATTATTACTACGTAAAAACCCAAATGCCAACCCAAAACTGTCTAACCTAGCACGTCACGCACAGTAATATGTCATGATAGACTGGCATTAAGTGACTGGCTTTTATGTTCACTTATATCATAGCCAAACGATAATGAAATACAAAGGCCGCGACGCTTCTTGCTCGCGGCTTTTATGTTTTCCGATAGTCTCGGTTATACTTACCATATAGTATTAGAGCCCTTAATCAGTACAACTTCTATTCTTACTTTTACCTCTTTATTATTACCGTCGAGATGTACCCATAATGAAACAAGCTTTTAACCTCCGTCTAGCCACCGAGACGATAGCGAAAGACGCTCAGGAATTAGGTGTATCTATAGAAGCGCTTGAGAATATCTCTATCGAAGTAAGTGCAGAGATCATCCAGCAACCAGCTTTGCAACTGGTGCTAACCTATCAAGTGACTCTGCCTAGCCAAACTTTAGCAAACCAACTCAATTGGCCAACATGGCAAAAAACCCAAGTAAGTTTCACTAACTACCTATGGGAAGAAACCTGCCTTGAATGTTTTATTGCTGGCAGTGAGATTGATGGTAGTAAGGTTAATAGTGAAGATGTCGTAGCATCTGACCAGACAGAACCTCACAAGATACCATTTCAGCAAGCAACCGCTTATATAGAGATTAATGCTAACCCTGATGGTCGTTACGCACTTTATCAATTTGTGAGCTATCGTAACCCTGCGGTACTACCGCCTGCACCGTTGTACGAGACCGATGGAACCACGCGCGTATCTATTGGTTGGAATAACCATAAGGATTTGACATCCTTAACAGTAGCAAGCCTACTATCTAGCACTTTAACGGCAGTGCAGACACCTGCTCATTATGAGCGCAGCTTTAGCCTACCTATAACGCAGCTACCGAATCAACAATACGCTATTGCAAACATGAGGATCGAGCAAATACATCCTTGTGTCATCTTATGGTTTGGCAAAACTGACTTATACTTTGCCTCGGGCCATGCCTTCCCGCCTGATTTTCACAATCGCGACTATTGGCCAAAATTTGAGCTTTGATTTGTTTATATGAGCTGAACTCATTTAAATACAGCGATTCTTAGATATAATTATTCAAAGCACAAAAAAACCCAGTAATGTCGTAAAGAGCATTACTGAGTTTGGAGAAAACCTTAGTTCTATTTAACTGATGCTTACTTCATTTAACCGATGTTTATTTGTCAGCCATCGCAAGGTAGATACCACGATCTGATGCATCATCAACATACTGCGAATCACGCCATGTCGTATAGCTGTATGTACCGCTATAAGGGCTAATGCTGTTTTGACGGAAATCAGATACCCAGTCATTGCCATCAAAAATCTGGATATGGCCATGTGGACGGCTTGACGTGCGGTTATAGACAACGACATCACCAACTTGTGGTGCCATGTCGTTACTGATCTTGGTAAAGCCGGCTTGGGCTAGCGTGCCACGAGAGGCGTACTGATAGGCTGAAGGGTTAGGCGTAAATTCGTAACCTGCTGACTGTAGTGCTTTTCGTACATAACGGGCACAATAACCAGAGCTTCTAGACAAAGCCACTCGTGATGCGCGTGCTGCAGCAATAGCAGGTGCAGAATTACTATCAGGGATACGACTTGCTTGCCGCTGACGCTGCTCGTATGATAAGCGGCTAGTAAGTGAAGCGAGCTGATATTCTTTTTGCTTAGCATGAGCGCTTAGATTGTCAATTGCTTGACTGATCTCATCGTTGCTATATACATGAGCACCACTGTTAGTGCTGTAGATGTTGCGACTAGAACCATAGTTCGCAGAAGTAGAAATATTTGTGATGGTATGACTCAAGGTATTATTTGGTTGAAAGGTTGTTTCGGCAGCACCACTCGCCTGTGCGATACCCATTCCCAATACTGACAAAATTAATAAAGCTTGTTTCATAAATTTACTACCTATTGTTAATACAAGTCTGCTCGTCATCCATAACGAAGCATCAATTAATTTAGAGGATATAATCATCAAATAGACGTGATAAAATCCCTATTACAACGGTTCATTCTTTTCAAATAGTGACTAGTGCCAGTAGTACCTCCCACCTAGTCAACTATCTTATAATCCATCTGCTATATACTGCTTTTAGCATGTCTGTTATGAGTATCGAGTTTGTCACCTATTAGATGAGTACTTACGATGTCAAAGAAACAACCTAATCGGCTTGCCCAGCTTATAGATCATCAAGCATTTGCCGGTAGCGCGCTACCTCAAACCCTTGCTAACAACATGCGACTATATATAGAAGCAACCAACGAGATAAAAGAGCTATTGGTAGACTGTCTACCTGAAGAAATACTCAACACCTGTTGGGTTGTAGGCTTAACACCTGAGCAGTTGATATTAAGTGTTAGCTCAATGACAGCAGCAAATCATATTCGCTATTTACATAGCTCGTATTTGCAAATACTAACAGAGCAGTCAATTACATTTAAACAACTCAAGCAAATTCGCGTCGTTGTGGCTAAAAGCTCTGCCGATAATTATTCATCTAAACAATCATTGACATCATCACTGCACTTGCCAAATTCTCGTAAAGCCAATGAAAATCAGGCGCTTAGCCAGAACACAAAACGGACTATATCACAGGCCGCAGAGCATGTCACCACTGATGAGAATCTCAAAAAAGCCCTTTTGCGTTTGATTAATCATTAAAAATACCGACCGTTAAATGTAAAGTTATGTAAATAAGAGCAGATGATGGCATTGATAAAGATGGATTTTTGTAATGCATTGGACAAAAAAATCCTTCATCGGTTACATCCAGATTATGGATATAACCGATGAAGGACTTAAAAATCATCTACATCTTTTGTATTATATGCCTTAACGGAAAATTCATATATTCATATAGACAATATATTCAAAATATAGAATATTATATAAATGTAATTATGAGCCGTCTATGTAATATTGCGTAAATGTTTCGATACTTCCTGTATATTCCTGTATTTATCCTTCAATAACCAAATCGTTGAGTGGTAAATACTCGATAGGACAGGTTACATTGTCATCAAAAGTTACAATTTCAAAGTTATCTTCATCAGACAGTATTTCACGTACCAATAAATTATTTAGAGCATGACCAGACTTATAGGCGTTAAAACGACCTAAAATTGGGTAGCCAATCAGATGCAAATCTCCCAAAGCATCTAAAATTTTATGACGGACAAACTCATCGTTAAAACGTAGGCCTTCGGCATTGAGTATGTTGGCATCATCGATAACGATGGCATTTTCCATACTACCACCTAATGCTAGGTTGTTTTGACGTAGCGCCTCTATATCACGTAAAAATCCAAAAGTACGCGCAGTGCTTAATTGTTCGATGAAGTTCTGTGTAGAGAACTGCAACTGTGCATGCTGAAAGTTCTTATCAAACGCAGGATGATCAAAATCAATTTCGAAATTTAATTCGTACCCTTCATAAGGACGTAGCTCTGCCCATTTATCTTCTAGCTTCACTCGTACTGGACGTATAATTTTAATAAATTTCTTGGCCGCTTCTTGCTCACAAAATCCTGCATCAAGTAAGAGCGCAACAAAAGGCGCAGCACTACCATCCATGATTGGTATCTCTGAAGCAGAGACACGAATCAATAGGTTATCCACGCCTAGACCAGCGATGGCACTAAGCAGATGCTCAACGGTGCCCACGCGCGTACCACCAAACACTAAATTCGATGACATCATCGTGTCTTGTACTAAAAACGCACTCGCTGGAATTGGTTGACTACCTTCTATATCAGAGCGCTCGAAAACAATACCAGTGTCAATAGGCTGTGGATGAAACTCTAAGTCAACAGGCTGACCACTATGTAGACCAGTACCCGTAACGGCTATTGCTGTTTTTATGGTTCTTTGGTTCATGGTTGTCTTCTCACATATTTTGTTACAATTGACATAGTGTACCATTACCGACCCCTTATTCGCTATATATAAAAAGCGCTAATTTTCTTATCTCCTTGATTGATAACACTTATCGTCAACTTTCTATCACTGATTTTTACTTTATATGGCCTATCTAATGCTATAAAACAACGAGACTCATATAAGTTTCGACAGCCATATACATATAGATTACATAGAAAACTGTCATAATTTTTCTTATAGAAAACGGTTCACCTTTGTTTAAACACAAAAAAGCCAGCATTAAAACGCTGGCTTTTTCTTACTTACAGTAAATTAGAAGTACTATTTATTCTGTTGGCGCTTTAAATAGTCTTGGATACTGTTTGTTTTAGTCTTAGGCTGCTCTTGAGGTACACTTGCGCTAGGACGTGCAACGCTATCTTGATACTGCTGAGCTTGTGACTGCTTCTGACTATTTAAAGCGCTGGTATGCACGTTAGGATCGACAGGTTGCGTGCTATTAACAGAAGGTACTGGCTGCTCGACTACTTCTGGCTCTTGGCCTGCATTTTCATCTAACGTTAAGCCAGTTGCGATGACGGTTACATGTAAGTCGTCACCCATTTTTTCATCAATTACAGAACCGTAGAAAATGTGAGCGTCATCAATATCAGTAATTTCTTCGACTATTGCACTGATTTTACTCATTTCATCTAGTGACAATGACTCTGAAGAAATAACGTTAACGAGTAGGCCTTTTGCATTTTCTAAACGCAAATCATCAAGTAGTGGTGATCTGATGGCTTTTTCAGTCGCTTGGCGCGCACGATCGTCACCGCTGGCACGGCCAATACCCATCATCGCATGACCTTTCGCAGTCATCGCCGTACGGATATCGTTAAAGTCAATATTGATCATACCTTCGCTAGCGATGGTTTCTGCAATACCTTGAACAGCATGCAGCAATACATCATCCGCTTTTTTGAAAGCATCTTGCATAGAAATGTTGCCGTATACACTCATTAATTTATCATTTGGAATCGTGATAATTGAGTCGACAAAGTTAGTCAGCTGCTCAATACCTGCTTTAGCAGCTTTGATACGCTTACCACCTTCGAATTTGAATGGCGTGGTCACAACCGCAACGGTCAGCACTTCCATTTCTTTAGCAATACGAGCAACAACTGGCGCTGCGCCTGTACCAGTACCGCCACCCATACCAGCAGTGATAAATACCATATCCGAGTGCTCAAGCAATGCGCGAATCGCTTCTTCTTCGCTCTCTGCTGCTTCACGACCCACTTCTGGATTTGCGCCTGCCCCTAGACCACGGTTCGTTTTTGCACCTAATTGCAGTTTGTGCGGTGCAGTAAGACGATCTAGCGCTTGTTTATCTGTATTGGCACAAACGAACGTTACACCTCTGATGCCTTGCTGTACCATATGTTCAACTGCATTACCGCCGCCACCACCAACACCGAATACAGTGAAGCTTGCTTGGCCATTGTTTTGAAGCTGATTATCATCTGGCATGGTGTATTTTGACATAAAAAAGATTCTCCAGTTGCAGATAGCGTGTAAGTCGATACATAGTAACGCACTCATGTGGCGCGCTATTGACATACTATATATAAATGTATTTAAATAAAACAGGGTATGGCTAAAATCGATCAGTATAGACAATAATATGTCATTATTACTTAATACTTTATTTTTAAAACGAATTTATTCGCAATATTACTTTATTTTCTTGCTTAACTAACTTAGAGACATTCCATAATGTATGGATGCTCTAGATATGAGGTTAAACGAATCTATAGTATTTTCTTTAAAACATTTGCAAACCGTTGACCCGCACTCCGAAATACGCCTGATACTCGATTGTTTTGAATCGCTTCAGGTTCACTTTTTCGCTACGGCGGAATTGCTCGCTCTGACTATATAACAATGTGCCAAAAGCCGTCTGATAAACACGGTCATTCACTTGACTATTTAATAGCTTAAACGACTCATCATTATCAAAATGATTATAAGCACTGATAGCAGGATGAGTATTGGTCAGTACGACAGGCATTTTTAGTAGCTTTTTGGCAAAGGGTATCATACCTTTAATCGTACTACCGCCGCCAGTCAACACAATCCCTTTATCGATATAGCCTATCAAACCTGCTTCGTGTAGTTGACGCGCTACTTCAGTAAATATCTGAACGTAACGAGCTTCAATGATGCGTGCTAGGTTATAGATACCAATATTTATTTCGTCGCCCGATCCTTGAGGCTTGAACAAAAAGAAGGCGCTTGGATCGACACTATTGACATCAGCTGTACCATGAGACTTCTTCAGCTTTTCAGCTTCAATCATGGAAATACCAAAATCAGCTGAAATATCCATTGTCACTTCATGACTGCCTGTTGCTATACAATGTGTAAAAATCAACTTATTCTCTTTATACACACAAATGCTGGTCGTACTAGCACCAATATCTACTAAGCAAACGCCTTGCTGACGTTCCTCAGTCATCAAACTATACTCAGCGCTGGTCACTGCATCGAAAACAATATGATCAATGCCGACGTCACAACTTTGCAATAGCTTTTGGATATTCTGACGGCTGGCAACAGGCATCATCATCATGTGGTACATCACGGTGATATTGTGTGCCATCATCTCGATGACATCATCCACCATAAAGTCTTGCTCATCGACATAGATACCTTGCTGACAGCAATGCATCAAATAATAGTCAGATGATAAATCACGCGACTTTGCATTAGCCAATGCTTGTACCATATCTTGGGCACGTACAACTTCATCTTCTACTTTGACCTCTCCAGCACTGTTTTTGCTAGATAGCTCGGGTGTCGCAAGCGTTAACCAGACACTATGCACACGACAATTAGCGGTGTCTTCTGCTTCTTGAATGGCTTGCTTAATAGCACCTTGCAGACGTTCACGGTGCTTTATTTGACCTTGATAAAAATCGCTGTTTTTAACTTGTCCTACACCCAAAATACGAATGTCTTTTGCAGAGACAACATTGCCTATGACGACATATACTGCCGTGGCACTTAGATGGACAACAACCAGATTTTCATTATTTTTCATGGTACCAGACAAATTATCGCTAAATAGAAGATCAAGTGATGCTCTTCTATTAAATCATTAAAAAAGCGTTACTAATACGCTATGATGTTGTATATATTTTCTTCAAACTAAATAAGCCCTATTAGCTCACATCGGTTATGCATAGATGTAGTACTTACTTAGGCTATTCTGCTTCAGCACTCTGTGTCACGTTCCAAGCAATGGTAAAGCCATTTTTGTATCGTAAATCTACAGACTGCATTTCATCTCGACGCGTACTTAACTGATTGCCAAGCAGTTGGCTTAAATTCAGTAGTTTTTGCGCCGTATTTTCATTGTCTACAATCACACGTAGCCCATTGTCAAAGCGGATTAGCCAAGTCATTCTCGGTGACAGAATGATATCTTCGACCTGCATACCAAGCGGTGCATACCAATCATTGACCTGCTGCATCTGTTGCATAATAACTGGCGCTTGAGACATCTCGCCTTGTAGGGTCGCAAAACGCTCTTGTGTTAAATCTCTACTATCAGCAGGAACAAACACAGCACCTTTTGCATCGACCAAACGTTCTGTACCAAAATTAGCAACTGCTTGCTTGGGTAATGCGTTGACGACGATGCCACGTTGCCAATCACGAGAGATACTCACTTGGTCTACCCAAGCTAAGCCCATCGTGATGTCGCGCAATGCTTGCAAATCAGAAGTAAAGAAGCTACTTACTTGCTGTTGTTCCATCACATCTTGTAATGAGCGATATTGAGCAGCAGACAAACCTTGATTACTGACATAAATATTTGCGGGCGGCGCATCACGTAACGCTTTGCCGCCCATCATTAATATTAGCACTAGCAAACCTAAGACCAGTACCATAAATAGATACTTTACCGTTGCCGGTATTTGGATCTTAGATTTTGGGCGACCGGCTTTATCACTCATCAAGTCAGTTACCTCGTTGACAGTTTGAGCCATAACGACCTTTGTCCCTATATTTGCATAAAACTGATCATGCTATTTATTGATATAAATCTGCGTATTTTTGGCAGAAGCTTATTAAGTCGATATGTTATCAAATTTTATTAAAAATATAGCTTATATACAGTGATTACGTTGATTTAAACGTAACATTTTTCTTAAATTATGAATAAGTTATCAGTTGTATTCACAAAACAACATAAATATTACTGAAATAGACCTATTCTTACAATATTAACGTATTTTATGGTTAAACAATAGCCAAACACCAACTAGCAGCAGCGAATTTACACAAGTTTACATGAAGCTGTGGTATAGCAGCTCTAGTGACACAAAGAGTCGTCACTATCTGCTTAATTTAGTTGATTTGACAGTTATAGCGTTTGCGCCAAAATATGCCAGCATAGTGCATCAAAATCTAGTCCCCGAGCTTTGGCCGCCATCGGCACCAAACTGTGACTGGTCATACCTGGTACGGTATTGATTTCAAGCAACCAGAAATTGCCTGCTTCATCTTGCATGGCATCAATACGTCCCCAGCCTTTTGCATCTACTGCACGAAATGCTGCAAGGCTTAAATCTTGCAAGTGCTTTTCGTCAGCAGCGCTCAATCCACAGGGGATGTAATAACTGGTATCATTACGATTATATTTAGCTTCAAAATCATAGAAGTTAGTAATGTCAGCAGGCTCAAGGCGAATAACTGGATAGGCTTCATCATCGATAATCACAATCGTAAATTCGCGACCTGTAATCCAACGCTCAGCCATCACCGCATCACCACATTCCACTGCAGTTGCATAAGCGGCAGGCAGTTCGTCAAGGTGGTTGACCTTGGTCATGCCAATACTTGAACCTTCATGAACTGGTTTAATGATAAGTGGCAAACCTAGCATGTTAACCACTTGCTGCCAGTCAGTATCAGCCGTCAATAATGAAAATGGTGCAGTTGAAAGGCCGCAACCTTGCCACAGTTGCTTGGTACGTACTTTGTCCATGCCTAGTGCAGACGCTAGAATCCCTGAACCAGTTTGCGGTATATCAAACCACTGTAATACGCCTTGCAACAAGCCATCTTCGCCGCCACGACCATGCAACACATTAAACACGCGGTCATATTTGCGTAGCTCAGTGATGTCTTGGTGCTTTGGATCAAAGTGAGTGGCATCAACGCCTTGGTTTTGAAGCGCTTGCAATACTGCCGCACCACTGTCCAAAGACACGCTACGCTCATTGCTACTGCCACCATAAATAACAGCCACTTTGCCAAATTGACTGGCATCTTTTGCATGAGTCGTCGTGTCTACAGATGTATCATTGATAGCTGCATTTTGAGTGCTATTATTGTCTTTATTATCAGTTGTCATGAGGATCGTCCCTAAATTTTAGCTTACTTAATATAAAGGTTATTGGCAGCCAAATCGATAGCAATCTGCCCGACATTACCAGCGCCTTGGGTAATCAGCATGTCGTTGGCTTTTAATAAACGCTGCATAACAGGGGCTAGATTGTCTTTATCAATAATAGTCGGTTCAACTTCACCGCGCAAACGGATACTACGCGCTAGTGACTTGGTATCAGCGCCCGTAATCGGATTCTCACCTGCTGAATAAACATCTAATAATAATAGCTCATCAACACTTGATAGCACTTCTACAAAATCATCGTAGCAATCACGGGTACGGCTATAACGATGTGGCTGAAATAGCATCACTAAACGACGATCAGGGAAGCTTTGGCGTGCGGCTTTAATGGTCGCATCGACTTCTTTTGGATGATGACCATAGTCATCAATCAATAAGACATTACCATCATCGATATCGACAGAGGCATGCTGCTCAAAACGACGGCCCACGCCTTCAAATTTCTGTAGGGCACGCTCAATCGCTGCATCATCAACGCCTTCGTCAGTCGCCATCGTGATGGCAGCAAGCGCGTTATAAACGTTATGTGTACCAGGAATGTTCAACGTCAGGCGTAATGGCTCACGGTCACGGCGCAATACGGTAAAGTGAGTTTTAGTTCCTTCCGTTACCAAGTCTACAGCCTGTACATCATTGAACGGCTCAAGACCAAAGGTCAATACCGGACGACCGATATCATCGATCATTGCATACAGCTCAGGGTCGTCACCGCAGACCACTGCCAAACCGTAAAATGGCATGTTTTGTAGAAACTGGATATAGGCGGCTTTTAATTTATCAAAGCTGTTTTCGTAGGTTTCCATATGGTCTTGGTCGATGTTGGTCACAATCGCGGCCATCGGATGCAATGACAAGAACGATGCATCAGACTCATCAGCCTCTGCTACCAAGAAACGGCTGCTACCCAATGCCGCATTTTTGCCTGACGCATTTAACTTACCGCCGATGACATAAGTAGGATCTAGCTGTCCTTCTGCCATCATCGTGGTGAGCAAACTCGTCGTCGTCGTTTTACCGTGGGCGCCAGCAACTGCGATGCCATGACGATAGCGCATTAGCTCACCAAGCATATCGGCGCGGCGTACTACCGGCAGACGAGCTTCAAGCGCTGCTTTTACTTCAGGATTGCTACGATCAATCGCTGATGAAACAACGATAACATCGGCATTGGCAATGTTTTTAGAGTCATGGCCAATCGATATCTCAATACCAACCTGCTGTAGACGCTTAGTCACCAAGCTTTCTGCGATGTCAGAACCACTGACCTGATAGCCTTGATTGTTCATCACCTCAGCGATACCGCACATGCCTGAGCCACCAATACCGATGAAATGCAAATGCTGAATGCGGCGCATTTCTGGTATTTCAATCAAACGCTTAGGTAGAGCTTTCGCAGAGGTAGGCATAAGGATCTCTCTTTATTAAAGGTCAATAAAACTTAGTAAATTCAAATGAGGGTATAGATGACAGACTATAGCGCTTGCCAAATGATATCAGCAACTTGCTTACTCGCACTACGGTTGGCCAATGCGTGGCCTTTTTTGCCATCGCTAAGCACTTCTCTCGATTGAGTACGCCAAGCTCGTCACTGAGACTTTTGGCAGTTAGCTCTGACTGTGGCAGTAGAATTGCAGCATCATGTGAGGTCAACGTGCGCGCATTGGCCGTCTGATGGTCATCCACTGCATGCGGTAGCGGTACAAAAATAGCGGCGATGCCGACGTTTTGAATTTCCGTCACGGTCAATGCACCTGCTCGGCAAACGATGATGTCTGCCCAGTTATAAGCTGCAGCCATATCATCAATAAAAGGCTGTACAGTAAACTGATGGTTGTTTAGATTTTGCTCGCTATAAGCCGCTTGCGTGGCTGCTTCATTGTTGCGTCCACACTGGTGTAGGACTTCAAATGGCTGATCTAGTAATGCTAACGCTTTTGGTACTGTATCATTTAATACCTGAGCGCCAAGTGAACCGCCGACTACCAACAGTTTAAGCAGTGAACTGTCATTTACGTCGTAGCGTACCGTTGGCTCTGCAACACCAGTAATGGCGTTACGCACAGGATTGCCCACTGTCTCAAGCTTGGCATCTTGCTGACTATTAGCAAAGGTATTCTCGAACGCTTGTAATGTCTTAGTCGACAGCTTAGATAAGTAGCGGTTGCTCATGCCAGCGATGGCATTTTGCTCATGGATAATCAAAGGCGTATTAGTCATACGCGCAGCGATACCGCCAGGTGCAGTGACATAACCACCGAACCCAACGACCACGTCAATCTGATTACTACGAATCACTTTTACTGCTGCCATCGTCGCTGATAGCAGAGTCATTGGTAGCTTCAATAATCGACCAACGCCTTTGCCACGAAGTCCTTGCATATTAATAGCATGAAAAGGATAACCTGTTGGCTCAACCAAACCGTTTTCCATACCGTTTGGCGTTCCTAACCAATGAATCACCGCACCGCGCTGGGTCAACTCGTCGCTCACTGCAAGCGCTGGAAAAACATGCCCGCCCGTACCAGCTGCCATCATCAATATATGCGGTGTTTTCATGAACGCCTGCCTATCTTTACTTTATTTATATGAAGGGTTTATCTCACTGCGGCGGTAACAATTATGAAAAATAATGACCTAGCCAAAGCCCGCATAGTATAGAGGAAATCATTGTCTTATATACAGTACTTTATGCAGCAAAAATAACAAAAATCCAAGCTATGAGCGGTCATAGCTTGGCGTCGTGTAATGCTAATAAACGGTAAGGAAAATTAATGACTAACAATACCTCAAAATACGGGTTTTACGTAGTCAAAATACTCCTTAACTCAAAACTTTCCTGAACATAGCGAAAGCTACGCAGTAAATTTATTCTCAATCGCCATGATAAAGTCGGTTGCGATATCTGTACCGCATTGGTCATCAATCTCACGTACGCATGTTGGGCTAGTAACGTTAATCTCAGTGATACGCCCACCGATCAAATCTAGACCAACGAACATTAGGCCTTTTTCTTTGACAATTGGCGCCACAACTTCTGCTACCTGGCGTTCGATATCAGTCAATGGCATGGCAACACCGCTACCACCAGCTGCTAGGTTACCACGGGTCTCGCCTTTGGTTGGAATACGGGCCAAACTATAATCTACCACGACTCCATCGACGATTAATAC
Organism: Psychrobacter sp. ER1; assembly: GCF_048631835.1. Lineage (NCBI taxonomy): Bacteria > Pseudomonadati > Pseudomonadota > Gammaproteobacteria > Moraxellales > Moraxellaceae > Psychrobacter > Psychrobacter sp. ER1. Next base: position 2,664,023 of record NZ_CP184640.1, read on the forward strand.
GCGCTTATCGCCTTCTTTAATCTCTGGCAAATAACGCTGCGCCATGATAGGCAAAGTTTCAAGCTCAGTCAGTATCTCTAACGTCACTCCGATGTTTGGGCTATCAGCGGTTAAGCGAAAGATACCAGTGCCGCCCATACCATCTAGTGGCTTGACGATGACGTCCTGCTGTTCAGCGATAAACTTACGAATGTGTGCTTGTTTGCTGGTCACAATCGTTGGGCTCATATAATCGCTAAACCACGTCGCAAACAACTTCTCATTGCAGTCGCGAATCGCTTGTGGATCATTGACCACGAGCACGCCTGCTGCTTTGGCATGGTCAAGCATATAAGTGGCATAAATAAAGCGCATATCAAACGGTGGATCTTTGCGCATCAAAATCACGTCATAGTCGCCGACTGGCCCTGTGCTTTTATCACCCAATGTATAGAAATCTGCAGGATCACGCTTTACTGTAAGCGGCTGCGTATCAACCATCAACTGACCACGGTCCAACCACAGGTCATGAATCTGACAATAACCGAGCTGATGGCCACGGTCTTGAGCGGCCCACATCATAGCGAGACTGGTGTCTTTTTATAATTGACTCGCTCGATAGGATCCATAATAACGAGTATTTTTAGCGATTTTTCTTGTTTTTGTTGGCTCATGATAAGACTCACTTACGTTATATTATTAATATGAAATAAACTTATTAAACAACATCAGTGCCCAACTATACGCCGTACTGCTCACGATAGTGTTGCATTTTGGCTAACTGGGTCGCGTCTTTATGCTGGCCGTTTTGTGCACCATTGTCATCGGCTAAATAACTGATCAAATCATCGATATCGACCAATGCACGTACGGGCACTTCTAGTGTCGCGGCAAGCTCTTGAATAGCAGAGTGCTCTGCTTGACCTTTTCTTTACGATCAAGTGCGACGAGAATACCAGCAACGCTTGCGCCTGCTTGCTCTAAAATCTCGACCACTTCGCGCATGGCTGTACCCGCTGTGATGACATCGTCGAGCACCCAAACGGCCTTGCCACTTACGTCAGCACCGACCAAATTGCCGCCTTCGCCGTGAGTTTTTGCTTCTTTACGGTTATAGCCCCACTTGGCGTTAATACCATGATGTAGCCATAACGCTTGCGCCGTCGCTGCGACAAAAGGAATGCCTTTGTAAGCCGCACCAAAGATGACCAGCTCTTGCGCATCAGCGCTATTATTTGCTGTATTCATTTGTTCAGCTAAGGCATCTGCATAACCACGTGCTAGTAACGACAACATCTCACCAGTCGCAAGCAAACCTGCATTAAAAAAGTACGGACTGATACGACCAGACTTTAGGACAAACTCACCGAATTTAAGCACTTGGTTGTCTAGAGCCAGTTGAATAAATTGATGAGATGAAAATGTAGGGTCTTGAGGGCGTGTTACATGAGACATTATGACATTCCTATCAGCAAAAAGAGGGGGCAAAAAATTTGCATTATTGTACGCATTATTGATCAGCTTGACCAACCATTGATCGCATAATCCTGCATATTGGCATAGCGAGTCAGCAAACCACTACGCGACGAGATATTAAAATAGCTTTGTCCATCTGCTCGGACTTGTATCTCCCAGCCCAAATGATAAGCGGCAACAATAATATGACCAGCAAATAGTCGAATCTGACGATATGCGTGGCGCTGCGATGGCTCACAAACGATTTGACTCAGCAAATAGCTACGCACATACTGACAAATTTCTGCGGCGCTATAACTATGATTGATACTCTTACGGGTACTACACTGCTTTAGCGCATGGACAGCCACGCTACATGCCATGATATCCGTGGCCAAACTGCCCTGGCCTGTTTCAAACTGCTGCGGTTGTAGTATCACTTGCCAATCGTCGGCATACAGACTGTTTAGTAGCTCATCCGGATTATAACGTTTGGTCAATGCGCGCATAGATAATACAAGCTTCTCAGCCTTTCTGTAATTATTTGAGTCATCATCTGAATCGTTGTTTGACTCAACTCCTGTAGCGCTATCAATAGGCAAAAACCCGTAACGGTTCAGTTTTGGATAAGCGCGAATCGCCTGTTGAATATCTGACATATCTAACAACGTCATATCCGATAATGTCGATATTAGTGGCTGCTCACTATGATTCTGATAAAAGCTATCCGGCAATTCGATAAGCTGGGCCGCATTCAGCAATGATAAATGCTCAGCCAGTGCTTCTGAAGCAATCAGCGACCACTTCGATAAGCTGTCTGCATTGGGCTGATAGAACCGCGTAGAGTTACCATAAAGCCTGCGCAGTTGACCATTTAGGCGACGAGCAGGCTCAGGTATATCACTTAATGGTCTGGCAGGATCAAGAGGAGATTGTTTGGGATCAAAGTTAGGATGTACGATCGCAGGTTGCTGTGAATCAGCTAATATAGACGATTGCTCAGCCTTTTTCGGACGTGACCTTCTGCCAGCTGCCCGCCTTCTGTTGCCAGATTAGCATGAGACAAACGGTCATCAGAAGTAGAAGGCTGGGACATGAAATCTCCATAGACTGTAAAGTCTGAAACAAATAAGAACGATTATACCAAGTGCTATTTTACTCTTTAGGGCTCAGCTCTAAAGGCTTACTCTTGATAATTCAAAATATCTCGGTAGCCTGTCTGCCAATCAGCATAATCAAGCCAAGCTAACGGAATGTTGCTGTGCAAGCGTTTTCCTGTCACTGAGGTTTTTGTATTATCAATAGTAGGAGGTGTCTCGCCAACCTGCTCACTAAGCCAAACACCTAGTTCAAACGTAGTAACAGGTCTATAGTCCGTCGCTAGATAGACAGGTTTTGGTGTTTCTATCGTCAACACTTTGGCGATGATATTGACCAAGTCGCGATCCATGATGCGGTTGCTCCAATGCTCAGCTGGCACTGGATCTTTATTTGGCTCACGAGCCTTGCGTAGTCGCATTAAGCGCTCGCGCCCATAGATACCACTAGGACGGATGACCACTGCTTTATCACCAAAACCCTGTTGCAGCGCTTGTTCTGCTTGCAATATGACCTTTGACGCAGCGCGCGCTGGCGTGACAGGTGCAGTATGCTCATCAATCCATTCGCCATTATCCTGACCATAGACACCAGTAGAAGAAATGAATACCACACGTTCAATTTTAGTGAGCTGTGGAGCAAGCGTTGCTAAATGCTGACTAATCGCTAGATAACTGTTGTGATAACCGCTGGTCGAATACTCATCAGGAGTGACGATAATCGCAATATGAGTAAACACTTGTAGCTGCTCAGCAGTCAAAGTCAACGCATCAGCCTGCAAAAAATCTGCACTATCTACCAAATCATAATGGCGGCGCTCACTACGAGCCAGCCCAGTCACACAATAGCCATCTTGGGCAAGTTTATTGGTCACTGGCAGGCCGATATCACCTTGACCAATAATTAGTAAATTTTGCGTACTCATAAAGCATGTTTTCCTTTATACAACTTCCTTGATACAACCATTACAGCACTTAGAAGCCATCTTGTTTAAATTAATGTCTAAATTAATGTCTAAATTAATGTCTAAATTAATGTCTAAATCAGTGACTAAAAATACCGTCTGTACGATAGCTGTATATCATCGTTGGCATCGATACGTTCTTGCCATTCGTAATTTGCATTGATACGTAATGCTTGTTTTTTATCAATATCGTATTGCAGCCCTAAGCTTGAGATTGGTTGCCAATAATGGCCACGGACGTTGGATTCATCGCTGCTGCCATGATACCAATATGGCAATTGCAATTCAGCTTGTGCGCGTAACTGATTGTTAATCTGATAACGGCAGCCCGCATTGATACCTGCGCCTAGACGAAAGCCTTTATTGATACCGCGTCCTACTTGTCCTGTACCTGCCAAAAAGGTATAGCACAGTTGCGGCGGCATCTCACCAGTACCTGCGGCTGGTGTACCAAATGCCCATGACCAGCCTTTCTCGTAACCTACGCTACCGACCAAATGATCCGTACCTGCCTCTTGCGATCCATCGTTTACTCGCGTCGCCTCGATACTAGCGCCCCAAGTATTGCCTTTTTGGCTGCATTGACAGGGTTAAAAGAACGGCCACGAATCAAAGTGACATTTTGCAAAACCACACTATCTGGCTGATTGGGCTTATTATCATCTGTGTCATACAGTCGTAATGTCGCAGCCAGCCCTTCTAAGTTAAAAAACTGTGGATACCCTGAGGCGTGGTCAAGCGTATCATGAAACCCCGCTCGAAACCCAATATCCATATAGTCATCATCGCCACGCTGCCCTATACCTATCGTACCCAACTGTAGCGGATGCCTGTCTATCGGATTATTATCCGATACGTCGATTTGACGCTTGAGCAGTGTTTGCCCATCAGCTGACATGCTCGATACAGGGTTGAGCTGCGCAGACTTGATCTCATTCACGGTTTGTTTGGCGCTATTATGATAGCCCAACTGCGCGCGCTGTTGTTTTTTCTCATTGAGCTGATTTTGACGTAAGGTATTATCAGCAGGCGTATAAATGGAACTTGCCAGCAACAGCTCATCATTTAATAGTTGAATCACATCAGAAGGCACGACTGCATAAGACAATTGGCTCAGTAAGTTTTGCTGCGGGCGGACCACATCAATAAGACGCAGAATCTCAGAAGCACAATTGTCCGTGGTGAAATAATACGGCATTTTCAATGCTTTGGTTTCCCAAACGTGGCGCATAATCTGCTGAACTTCCGCTGGCGTCAGACTCAACTGATATGTCCACGTATCACGTTCATCATCTTGCAGGTATTTCGCTAGCATCTCTGGATAAAGGTCAATTTCGATAGCGCTATTGTAGCTACCAATCATTGACTTGGTAGCATAGACTGGGAAACTATCGTTTGGATCACCGTCTACCGTATAATTCAGCGCATAAGCCTTATCGATTTGATTTGGATCAGCGATGCTCGCTTTTGAGTCAATGCGTAACAGCGTATGAGCAAACGCAGAGAGCGGATTGTCCAAGTACTCCTGCGCAAACATAATAGATAGCTGCTCAGGCGCCAATGTCGACATCCATTCATCCAATTCTGGACAGTCAGCAGATAGACTTGCAGCATCGATCGCTAGCACCCCTGCTAACCATGCCACTCGTGCTGGAAAATGACATAAGACAGAATTATTATTGGTATCAGTTTTTGCTTGGTCGTTATCAGTTGCTGATGATGACACCAACTCTTGTGCAAGTGCCACAAGCATCGCATCCAATTCTGCACCTGAATCTCGTTGACCATTTTTACTTAAAAAAAGCTCGGATCATTAACCAAACTCTCGGTTTTCTTTTTACCCAATACACTGTTTTTATCATCGTAAAAATACAACAAGCGTCGCCATGTTGTATGCTGTGCCAACTTGTCTGCTTTTACTTGTTGACGCCATGTCGATAGTAGCTGCTCTGTCTCTAAGCTTGATTCAGATAAAGTACTATTTTTAATATTAGGTTCAGCACTATTAATATTCTTCAACTCAGATAATGCATCTGAATTAGAATAATTAGGTGCTATGCTAGTAGGTGCGGTGCTAGATACGTCAGGTGACAATGCATCTGATTCAAGGACAGAGAGCGGCGTTGGTAGAAAGGCCTGTGTTTGAGCCGAGAGTAATAACCCTGCTACAGCCAGTGGTAGACGTGCTCGCAGGCCAAGGGTCATTAGCGTACAATCGATAGGTATGGACGTCAGTTTTATAGACATGAGGTAAAATCTCGCACGTTATTATTCATACGCTATCAGCGTTATTAAAGTTTCTGGGTCAAAAAATCAAACACATCGCCCACTATCATTTAACTATTTAGATAGATTGTTTATCACACCATTATCAATACTAGTATAAAAAGAGAGCATTATGCCTGCATCATTGCCAAACTCATCATCTACGTCGTCAATGACTATCAAAGATGGTCTACTATCGGCAGCCACTTGGCTGGCCTCACCCAATTACAATGTAAGGCCAAAAGGTTTAAGTATTGACGCCATCGTCGTACACAATATCAGCCTACCACCGAATGAATTTGGTGCCTGCGACACTAATGGTACGCATTACGTAAAAGCATTATTTACTAATCAATTGGACTGGGATGCTCATCCTTACTTTCAAACAATTAAAGGCGCAGAAGTATCAGCGCACTTGTTTATAGAACGTGATGGCGCTATCACTCAGTTTGTCAATTTCAACGAACGGGCATGGCATGCTGGGCGGTCTAGCTATTTGGGTCGACCTGAATGTAATGATTATAGCATTGGCATCGAGCTTGAAGGGTCGGATTTTGTGTCCTTTACCTCTGCTCAATATGAGCAGCTAGCCAAGGTAATTGCCGCCATCTATAAGGCCTATCCCAAAACACGTCGCCACTTGACGGGCCATAGCGATATCGCGCCTGGGCGTAAGACTGACCCTGGTGAGTATTTTGAATGGGCAAGGTTGCGCCAGTTAGTGGCTGATGCAACGAAAAACGATGTACCGTCGCATAAATGATTTCCACACTCAATCCATTTATCTCAATGGTGAAAGTGATATAATTCGTCAGTTTTTCATCCATATCACATCAGCACATAACTCAATATACAACTTAGCAAGATAGGTTCTCATGGCAAAAAGTCGGTTATTTCGTTCAACCATGGTGGTCAGTAGTATGACCATGTTATCGCGTATTTTAGGTTTGGTACGTGATGTTGTATTGCTAGGGGTTTTTGGTGCAGGTGGTTTGATGGATGCCTTTTTGGTCGCCTTCAAAATCCCAAACTTCTTACGACGACTGTTTGCAGAAGGTGCGTTTAGCCAAGCTTTCGTGCCAGTACTGTCCGAATACAAAGAAAAGTACAGCTTGCAACAAGTGCAGATTTTGGTCAGTCGAACCTCGGGCGCATTGTTGCTAGTGTTATCAATGCTGACAGTGGTGGTCATCTTAATCGCTCCTTGGGTGGTGACGTTGTTTGCCCCCGGATTTGCCGATCAACCCAACAAATTTGCCATTACCGCTGAGTTGCTACGTCTTACCTTTCCGTATTTGCTATTCATCTCTATGACAGCTTTTGCGAGTGGTATTCTACAAAGCTACGGTCGTTTCGCCGCGCCCGCTTTTGCGCCCGTGTTATTGAACCTATGTATGATTGGTGGCGCACTGATTTTTGCACCGATGTTTGATACACCCATCATGGCCCTTGGCTATGCCGTTGCTATCGCAGGTTTGCTACAGTTTTTGATTCAACTGCCGCAGCTCTGGCAACAAAAACTGCTTGTCGCACCAAAGATTGATTTCCAGCACGAAGGCGTTCGTCGAATTTTAAAGTTGATGTTACCTGCTATCTTTGGTGTTTCTGTTACTCAGATTAATTTACTATTAAATACCATCTTTGCCTCATTAATGATTGGCGGTTCCGTCTCTTGGCTCTATGCAGCTGAACGTATGAGCGAGCTGCCGTTGGGTCTGATTGGTGTGGCGATCGGTACCGTCATATTACCAAGTCTGTCAAAAAGCGAAGCTCAAAAAGACGATGTCAGTTTTAAAAAGACCATCGACTGGGCAGCACGTCTTATCATCTTGGTCGGTGTGCCTGCCTCAGCCGCCCTATTTGTACTCGCAGATGTATTGATGCAAGCGCTGTTTTTACGTGGTGAGTTTACCTTACGTGATGCCCAAATGAGCTCACTGGCTCTACGTAGTATGGCAGGTGGTATCTTAGGATTTATGCTTATTAAAATCTTTGCTCCTGCATTCTTTGCGCGTCAAGACACCAGAACCCCTGTCAAAATAGGCATCATCTCTGTCATCGCCAATATGATCTTTAGTGTCATTTTTATCGGGATATTTTATTTCTTAGAGATACCGTTACATGGTGGTCTAGCATTGGCTACGACTGGCGCTGCTTTTGTAAACGCAGGCTTACTATATTACTTCTTACACAAGCGTGATATTTTCCGTTTCGGTCCGCATTGGAAAAAGTTATTTACGCAGTTTGCTATCTCGACTGGCTCTATGATTGGCGTGCTTTATTTTATGCTACCTTACTTTCCTACCGATCAGGCTCAGTGGCAGCGTATCGTCGCGCTGATTATTATGTGTGCTGTCGGAGCGCTGGTTTACGGTGTGGTATTGCTAGCGACAGGGTTCCGTCCGCGTCAGCTAAAGCACGGTTAGGACAAAGTATAAGCAAACTTATGGCAGGCTTACGAAACCAAAACAAGCCTGTCATGAGAAATGACAATGCGCGCTGCTGATAATTGTCATAATAGATCACTAATGAATACATGACATTTGAGGTTTGATATGACAACGAAACAGCCAATCTTCCAGCGCTTACCAATTTTGCTAGCAACTGGTGTACTAAGCACTGGACTCCTTATTAGCGGCTGTAGCAATAATGAGTCGGCTGAAAATGCTACTGATAATGAAGATGTGGCAGCGACTGTTGATACCTCAGAAGACGTCACATTAGACAATGATATGACTGACCAAGCAGAGATTGCTGAAAGTGCTAGCGAAACAGGCGAAATTACAGATGGCACTGAAGATAAGACATCGATTGATAGTGACAATATTAATCCAGTTGCTGATGCGGCCGAACAGAAAAGCCTAGTAACTAATCCAACTCAAGCCGGTACGCCAGAGGATACTATCAAGCAAGCCCTAAACAGCTTATATTACGGTGATGTGAAGGATGCGGCGTCATATTACCAAGTTGATATGGCAAACTTCGAAGAAGAGCTTGCCAATACTCAGTCTGCATTTCAGCAAACGGTGGATGGCGTTACGATTACTGATACCAAATACAACGATGATAAAACTCGTGCCACCATCACTGGCGAGCTGATGCTAAAAGGACAGAGCGAACCTGCACCACTGACCTACCAGCTACAGAAGATAGAAGGTCAATGGAAGATTTTAGGTTAGAGCGTTTTAAGTTAAATTGTTTCAGACGCTTTATCTGAGATATCGTCTGATGTCACTGCTTTACCAAGCATCACAACATCAGCGATAAACCCTTCCATATCGCAAACTTCGGGCATATAACCCCATTGCTCAAAGCCAAGCTTACGAAATAATCCTAAGCTTGGATGGTTATGAGCAAAGACAAGGGCAATGATATTTCGAATACCTAGGCTTGGTGCTTGCGTCAACATCCAACGGGTCAGCACACTGCCCAACCCTTTGCCCTGATAATCTTGATTTAGATAGATGCTAATCTCGGTACTGATGTGATAGGCCGTACGTGCGTACAAATCACTAAAGCTGCCCCATGCGACTATCGGTGCTTTTTTTGATCTATATTATTTGATGATAGTGCTTTAACCACATATATCGGTCTGGTTGTGCTATCCAAATGTTCCTCAAACCAAGTAGCACGCTCCTCTAGCGTAACCAATGCAAGATTGGCTGTTGCTTGTTTGCCCGGTATGCTTTGATTATAAATGGCTAAGACTTCTGCTAAATCTTCTTTATTTGCACGCTGCACAACGAACTGATCGGTAAGCTGATATGTCGATAGTTCGGTTGGTATGGTATTCAAGGCAGCAGCAGACATAAGATCTCCATCGTTGTCGAGATTGTTGTTAGGATTGGTATTAGCATCATTGGCAATAAAGAATAGCCACCCTACCTGCCATACTTGCATTACAGGTAGACTATAGGATGTTAGTGTGGCTATTTTACTTTATAATGGCTGGCTTTAGACACATCAATTTTAAGCATAGATGTGTTTTTTCGTTTTTTATTTGGTCTCATCATAGCTGAAAACTTATGAAAACCTATTTTCTTGAGCAACTGATTTCGTCGCCACATTCTTCATCTACGGACACTGTCCCAGTAGAGTTGGCATCTTGCGTGCTCACTATCGGCAATTTCGACGGTGTGCACCTTGGTCACCAAGCCATGCTAGCCCAAGTTAGTGAAATTGCACATACCCAAAATTTGGGTGCGGCGGTCATGATTTTTGAGCCGCAGCCACGCGAGTTTTTTGCACCTGCTAAAGCACCTGCACGTTTGACGAATCTGGCAGAGAAGCAAGCACTGCTAGCAGAGTATGGTGTTGAAACATTGATCGTAGCAGGTTTTGATACAGAATTTCGCTCGCTATCAGCACAAGCGTTTGCCGATATATTAGCCAAGCGTTTGAACGTCAAAGCATTGGTGCTGGGTGACGACTTCCGCTTCGGCCATGATCGTACTGGTGACAGTCAGTTTTTGCGTGGTTACGGTTTGGATGTGACCAACCTGCATACGGTCACTGATAGTAATACTGATAGCGACAGTATTGATACTATCGATAACGACGCTGCCCGTATTAGCTCTACTCGGGTTCGTGACTTACTATTAGCAGGTGAACTTCAGGCGGCCAACAGGTTGCTTGGTCGTGACTATGCAATCACAGGAAGGGTTGTGCGCGGCGACCAGATAGGTCGTACGATAGACTTCCCTACCGCAAATATCGATTTACAGCGTATAAAGCCTGCCCTGCATGGTATTTTTGCAGTTGACGTGGTGAGCTTAGATGATAATGGTAATGTGATCGCTAATGGCTTGACTACGCTTGCCTCCGATGGTCATACAGGTGTTGCCGGATTGCGTCCGCATAGTTTGTTTGGCACGGCTAATATTGGCAAAAGACCTTCTGTTGATAAAGGTGATGACTGGCGACTAGAAGTCCACTTTCCGCAGTTGCAAGCTGATTTGTACGGACTGAATTTACACGTACGTTTCCTACACTTTTTGCACGGTGAGCGTCGCTATGATGGAATAGAAGCATTAAAAGCGGGTATTCATCAAGACGTTGCAGATCTACTTGAGTGGCGCGAAAAGCAAATTTGATTTTTAGTGTTATTCCAGACATAAAAAACCCCGCGATATTAAGACTATCGCGGGGTTTTTTATGTCTATAAATATCTATGCATTAGGATGCAAACGGACATTTAGCTCATCGATAGTTTCTACCCATGCGGCATCTTTTTGCCATTCTTCTTGCAAGAACATACGCTGATTATCCGTCCAAATGCTAGCCTCTGTCAGTTTTTCTTCGCTAGCTAGTTGGTTTGCTGCGATAAAATTATCAATTGCCTCATCAGAGCTGTCGAGGCCTAACTGAGCAAACAACTCATTCATACTGTATTCTGGTTCACCCAACATAATTTTTCTCCTTAAATGGTACGAATATAGTCGTACTTATTGTTTAATGTGCTTATTATTCAAATTGACATATTCATTGTAGCAAGCTTTATTTTAATAGCTGTTAATCAACGTTTATCTAACGTTATCAATTGTATTAACGGTAAATCGCTCTTATCAGTTTAAAATATGAATTAAGTTGATCTCATCTGCCTATTTCTCATAGACACGAAAAAGCCCTCATATTTCAGAGGGCTTTCTTGTACTACTTATCTCTACTACTTAAATCATAGCTTATCGTATAGCAGCTTAGATTTACGGTAGTAAATGTGCTACTGCATCACGCTCTTCACTAAGCTCTTGCTCAGTGGCAGCCATTTTCTCTTTCGAGAAATCTGATGATACATCAACGCCGTCTACGATAGACCAGTCGCCGTTAGTGCATGTGCATGGGAATGAGTAGATCAAACCTTCAGCAATACCGTATTCGCCGTTTGAGTAAACGCCCATAGATACCCAATCATTCTCATCAGTACCTAGTGCCCACGTACGCATATGTGCGATAGCAGCGTTGGCAGCAGAAGCGGCAGATGATGCACCGCGAGCTTTAATAATCGCAGCACCACGCTGTTGTACTTCTGGGATATAAGTTGCTTCGTACCATTCGCGATCAACTAAATCTAGAGCAGGCTTGCCGTTTACCGTACAAGCAGTTAGATCTGGATACTGCGTTGACGAATGGTTGCCCCAGATGATCATTTTTTTCACGTCATTTACAGTGCTTTCAGTCTTACCAGCTAACTGCGCCATAGCACGGTTGTGGTCTAGACGAGTCATTGCAGTGAAGTTGCGTGGATCAAGATCTGGCGCATTGCGCTGAGCGATAAGTGCGTTGGTGTTGGCAGGGTTACCGACTACCAATACTTTTACATCACGGCTAGCGACTTCGTTCAATGCTTTACCTTGTGCTGAGAAAATCGCAGCGTTGGCTTCTAGCAAATCTTTACGCTCCATACCTGGGCCACGAGGACGTGCACCAACCAGTAAAGCATAATCGATATCTTTGAATGCGACATTAGCATCGTCAGTTTGGACGATACCAGCCAACAATGGGAATGCACAGTCTTCTAGTTCCATGACCACACCCTTTAGGGCGTCAAGAGCTGGCGTAATTTCAAGTAATTGCAAAATAACTGGCTGATCTTTACCTAGCATCTCGCCAGATGCAATACGAAATAGCATCGCGTAGCTGATATTACCAGCGGCACCAGTGACGGCAACACGTAAAGGCTGTTTCATTGACATTGAATACTCCCTAATTAATTATTAGATAATTCTAATGAACGATTATCATTTTAGATATCGACTTGTTTGCCGCATAGCAGCATGTATAAACCGAGAGCTAGTGTAGCACTTCATCGCAGTGACCGTCTAGATACAGTCATAGACCCGTCAGGGATTATATTGTTACATTTTATACGAGAGGAGTTCTACAGAGGCTAAGCGCTTATAGATAAAGCGCTAGAGGGTTTTAGCACATGGTAATTAAAGCACATTTTCACTGTGTTATACGTAGATATAATGGTCAAAATAGGCAATGTGCACCATCAAATTCGATTAAGTGAAATGAAAAACGGTATCGAAAAGGAAGTTTAAGCAGGTAACTAAGTAAAGACTATCGTCCACCTGAAATGATAAATTTACTGCCACAGCTGTCTACAACATCATGACAAGTACCAAAGTCACTACCTTCATAGCACACATGTATATCAGTAAGTATCGATTGGCGACGGCTGCCTTCTTGACAGATAAGATCTACACTATTGGAAGACATACCACTATTAAGGCGGGTCATTTGACTGATAAATCGTGATTTGGAAACGGTATAACTATTACCCGTATTTAGCTCATTCGGTAATTTTAATCCACCTGCATAATTGGTAATCTGGCGGAAGTAACTGCTAGCGCTAAGCGGACTACAAGCTCCATAACGTTGCCACGTTTGGCTACGTACCGTTGTGTCAGGCATGATTCGGTTAACGACTTTTAGTTGTAGCGGGGTAAGACGTGGCTCACTACCACGACCGCAGCGCTCACCATATCCCATGTCTAAACCAGATACGGTTAACGAATACCCTTCTAAACACTGGCGCATACGTGCCCGCGTTGGCTGCATATTACATAATGCTGGGGTCATCTCAATCATCAATACGCGCTGACCCGTCTTGACCGTGCTAGCCGCCTGTGCTGGCAGCAATACAACGCCTTGTATAAGCAGTAAAGCGCCAAAGCTCATCGTCGCTTTGATACTGTCTACACAATGTCTACTAGCCAAACCTGCACGTAATTGCACCATAGAATTAGCAGCCTTATTGCTCAGGTTTGTATCTGTCTTTGTATTTGCCTTCGATAAAAAGCATATCCGATTAGATAACGAATATTTGGTTTTTGGCGACGTAGACAGACTAAAATATTTTTTGATCATAGGACTGAAGGCAGTTAGTTAGCAATGATAAGACATAGGCTATAACTTAAATCATTAGACGCGATACATAAAACACGCATTGACCTAAGAACAAGACTGAAAAATAAGGTTTCCCATTAAGGCAATGGTAACAAAACGTTTTTTTTAATCTATAGCAAAAACGTAAACGTTGACGACATCGTCAGGAATCTCGATAAATGTTTATAAAGTACTGAAGGATAAAAAATATGAAATTTATTTTCGCTAGATGAGTGCTGCTTGAGCAAATCAGAGTTGATCAATTGACAAAGCAAATCAGTAGATAAAAATAAACCACTAACAATAAATCATTAGTGGTTTATCAAATGCAAGTTCAGTGATTAAAAGCCAGCTGGCACCGTACCCATACGCTGAGTAATCGGCTGACCACGACCCAACAGACTGCTGTAGATAGTGGCGTTTTCCATTACGTGTTTGACATAGTTACGTGTCTCAGGAAATGCAATAGACTCTACATATTGATCTGCGGCAAGTGAGCCATAAACTGGCTGCCAGCGTTTGGCATTGTTAGGTCCAGCATTATAGCCTGCGGTTGCTAATACTGGCTGATAATTAAGCTTGCCCAAGATATCACCCATGTACCATGTACCATAGCGAATATTGGTGTCACCGCTATTGGCACGGCTCGCACTATACGTCTCGCCTAGGTTACGAGCGATATATTTTGCGGTATCAGGCATAACTTGCATCAGTCCGCTCGCGCCTACGTTTGAGCGCGCAGAAGATACGAAACGGCTTTCTTGACGCATAATACCGTACGCCCATGCTGGATCAATACCTGCTGACTCACTATAACGTACGACTGCGCTTTGATGCGGCATCGGATGCGAAAGTGCTAAGCTATCCACTCTATCAGTATTATCAACTGCATAAATCGCTCGATCGAGCCAGCCCATATCATAGGCTTGACGAGCAGCGGCAATAATTAAATTGTCATCACGATTATCACGAGCTTGCTTCACTGCCCAGTTCCACTCGCGGTTGGCATAAGCACGACTAGCCTCAGAGTTGTACAATGCAAACGCACGAGCAAAGTTAGCATCTTGCATGACGCGTGCGCGGTCAGCAGTACTGACATTAGGCAAATTACTACCGCCTAGACTGCTAGCATCAAAACGCTGCCCTATTTTGTCTTTTGCCATTAGGCCATAGTAGTCATTACTCTTTGATAAGTTTTGATACATTTTTTTGGACGTATTACGCTTGCTACTATCGCTTGACTGCTCATACGCACGAGCTAGCCAATACTGCCACTGGGCTTCTTTTGCGTTTCGCCGTCCATTTTTGAGATGGCTTCTACCACATCATCCCAACGACCGAAGCGAATCGCTGCCATAGCGTAATCTTCAGCTTCTTCAAAATTAAAGTCATTGTCCAAACTGTTGCGGAACCAATCCACTGCTTCAGCGTTAAAGCCATCGTCAGTGTTATGATTCATACGCTGCACGCCAAGCGTACGATAAGCATAGCGTCGTGTTTCATCATTCAACAATCTGACCGCGCGCTGATTGTCTTGTTTGATATCAAAATCTAACTGTAACGCTGCCTCACGATAAGACTTATCAGCCATACGGCCGATTGCGTACATATATAGGTATTGATTGGTTTGGCTTGCAGGCTCACGACTAAAACGGCTAAAGAAAGAAGATGGGTTTAGCTGAATTTCACTCAGCGCCGAATAAGCAATTGGCGTACCAAGGCGTGAGGACAATGCCATAATATCGCCTGTCTTGCCTTTACGTAGCATACGCTTGAGACGAGCCGCACGATCTTGATTACTAATCAGCGCGTTGTTGTTCATCTCCATCGCTAGCTGGTCACACAAGGCGGGCTGCTTTTTGGTGGTTAGCCAAACATCAGATTTGGCAGCCATGGCACGCATGGTATCACCGCCATTATTGAACCCAAGGGCGATAGCACAGCGCTCACTGGCATCTGCATTGGTGATGAGATTCGCCACTTGTCTGACAGAGGCGTAGTCATTCGACCCCGCTTTGGTCTCCGCAAAGTCAGCCACCAGCTTCTCGGCCATGACCGTATCTGGATACTGACGCACAAACTGCGAGACCGCCGCTGAACTCTGTGAATTGAGATCTAGATTCATACGCCAATAAGTTGGATACATCGCAAACAAGCCGCCACTCATGACTTGCTCATAGTTATAGAGCGCACTCACATCACCGCGATCTGCGGCGATAGCGGCTGCCATAAATGAGTCGATACTATTGTCTTGCTGATAATCTTGTTGATAGTTGCTCTCTTGTTGGTAGCTTTCCTCATCGCCCCACGTCAATTCGGCACAAGCGACCTGTGACATACCAAGTGCACTTACCGCTGTTGCCACGCTAAACGCACTCATCCGTAACGTACTGGCTGCGATCCGCTTCGACGCGCGCTTTTGACTGATTGATTCTTCATCCTTGATGCTATGCGCAACACGCAACTTTGTCATACTGACTCTCTTTATGATATCTCTACAAATATATGAATAACGGTTCGCTAAGTACCGCCAAGGGTATAGCAATCATCATACTATACTCATTGTGCTTTCAACTATCTCCTTTACCTTTTGTTAATAAATAGGACAGCACGGTGTAACATAGAAGTGATAACGAGCCGCAATTTTTATGAATAGTAATATGAACGACAGTAAATAATTGATACTGCTATGAATTATTTATCATATTGATACCTCATCGCCTGTGCTAATTTTTCACATTGGCACAGGGTTGTGATAAAATACGCCACCTGTTAATCGGCTACTCCGCTATATTTTTGGTCAATCATGGACTTATCCTTATGAGTGTTACTGTATTCAATCCCCGCATCGATGACGATGCTGTTGCTGAGACGACTGTCACCGCACGTGCTGTCACTGCACTCAAAGAAGCAAGTTCAGCCCAAGCGCCCGTCGAAAAAGCAGCGACAAAAAGGTCTTTGTCACGACCCAAGGTTGTCAGATGAATGTCTATGACTCTGGCAAAATGCTAGACGTGCTCGGCGATTCACACGGTATGGAAGTGACTCATGATATCGATGAGGCTGACGTACTACTGATGAACACCTGCTCTATCCGCGAAAAAGCGCAAGAAAAAGTCTTTTCAGAATTGGGTCGCTGGCGCAAACTAAAGGAAAAACGTCCTGACCTCGTCATTGGCGTCGGTGGCTGTGTGGCCTCCCAAGAAGGCGATAACATTCAAAAACGCGCGCCTTATGTTGACATGGTATTTGGCCCGCAAACCTTGCATCGCCTGCCAGAGCTGTACGATCAATCAAACGAACAGCGTGAAATCGCGCCTAAGAATCGTATCGGTACGATTGATGTGTCGTTCCCTAGCATCGAAAAATTTGACTTTTTGCCAGAGCCAAGAGTAGAAGGCTACAAAGCCTTTGTCTCTATTATGGAAGGTTGCTCAAAGTATTGCTCATTTTGCGTTGTTCCTTATACGCGTGGTGAAGAATTATCGCGTCCACTTGATGACGTATTGGCTGAGATTGACAGCCTTGCCGCTCAAGGTATCCGTGAAATCAACCTATTGGGTCAAAACGTCAATGGCTATCGCGGCGAAAAAGACGATGGCAGTATTTGCCGTTTCGCTGAGCTATTGCACTATGTCTCGCATGTCGATGGTGTCGAGCGTATTCGCTATACGACCAGCCATCCGCTAGAGTTCACTGATGACATCATTGACGCATATGCACAATTGCCAGAGCTAGTATCGCACTTACATCTACCGGTTCAAAGTGGCTCAAACGCTATTTTGGCAGCGATGAAGCGCAACCATACGATTGACGTTTATATTAATCAGATTAATAAGCTAAAGACCATTCGTCCAGATATTCACTTGTCGAGCGACTTTATCATTGGCTTCCCTGGTGAGACAGATCAAGACTTCCAAGATACCTTGAACTTGGCGAAAGAGTTGAACTTCGATCACTCTTATAGCTTTATCTATTCTAAGCGTCCAGGCACGCCAGCCGCTGAGTTGCCAGATGATGTGAGCTTCACTACTAAGAAGGCTCGCTTAGCTGAATTTCAGAAAGTCATCATTGACTCAACACTTGCCAAAACGCATGAAATGGTCGGTACCACGACTCGCGTCTTGGTTGAACAAGTTGCCAACCGTCATCCTGACTGCTTAATCGGTACGGCAGATAACACTCGTACCGTCATGTTCCCTCATGATGTTGAGAAAATGGATGAGCTATTAGGTAAACTTGTGAGCGTACGTATTACTGATTTCGTCAGTCCGCACATGGTGAAAGGTGAGCTAATCGAAGTATTAGCATAGTAGTTAAGGTAACAGTAGTTAAGTTATAAGTTTAAGTAAGAATAAAAAAGCCGTTTACTATAATAGCGAACGGCTTTTTTGTGCGTGAATATTAGCCATCATTATTCTGATAACCAATCTGTCCGTCGCAATTGTTGCTTAGTCTCACGACGACGTTTTTTGCGGACGATATCAATGTCTTCTTTTTCGTGAATACCACCTTTTCTTAATAGTGGATCCAGTGCCAAGTAGTTGCGCGGCTTGACTGTGCCTAGCGAGTGTTGCACACCTGTCTCAGCTTGCTGCTCTAACTGTCGTTCAATCTGTTTGGCCTTTTTTAAGGTTTGTTTTAAGCTCATATTGTTACCTATATTTTTAACAACTCTAAATCTGTTTTATATGTTCGAGTGACAGCATAGTGGGATCACGACTAGGAAATCGAGCGCAAATAGTACACTTCGTACATTTAGCTCGATTGACACCGTCGTGACTCCCTATGGTTTTACTCATTAGCCTTTAATACACATGACCTGCTTAAGCGTATGCACCACCTCAACCAAATCCGTTTGATTGGCCATCACTTCATCGATGTCTTTATACGCTCCGGGTATTTCATCTATGACACCTTTGTCTTTGCGACACTCGACGCCATCCGTCTGCGCTTTTAGCTCGTCGATGGTAAATGCTCGCATGGCTTTACCACGGCTCATCTGTCGTCCTGCCCCATGCGAACACGAGCAAAACGATTCAGCTTCGCCCAGACCACGTACGATAAAGGACTTTGCGCCCATAGATCCTGGGATAATCCCAAGCTCACCAGCATAGGCACTGATCGCACCTTTACGCGTCACATAGACTTGCTCACCGAAATGCACCTCTTCATTGACATAATTATGATGACAATTGATGGCTTCTTTGGTCAGCTGAAATCGTGGTAATCCCGCTTGTGGCGACTGCAAGGACTTAATCACCAAACGCATCATCTCGCGGCGGTTCTCTAACGCGTAGTCCTGCGCCCAGCCTACTGCTTCGACATAATCAGCAAAACTATCAGACCCTTCGGCAAAGTAAGACAAATCTTGATCTGGTACATGACCGAAGCGCGATTGACGTTCTTTTTGGCAAGGTTAATAAAGTACTGACCGATACAATTACCGATGCCGCGACTGCCAGAATGCAGCATGATCCAGACATCATTGTTCTCATCCAAGCACAGCTCAATGAAATGATTGCCACCGCCGAGTGTTCCTAACTGCTTCGCCCAAGTACGCTCAAAACCTTTAAGCATTTTGAGCAAGCCCGGATGCTTATCGGTAATTGGCTTTAGGCGTTTGCCTAATGGATCAAGTGTGGAGTTCTTCGCTTGGATTTGCTTATGCATGTTAAAGCCGACAGGTACTTGCTGCTCGACCACCAAACGTAGTGATTTTAAACTATCGGGCAAATCGCTTGCCGTAAGTGACAAGCGTACCGCGTTCATACCGCAGCCGATATCCACACCGACCGCCGCAGGAATAATGGCAGACTTGGTCGGAATCACACTACCAACGGTTGCACCTTTGCCAACATGCACATCAGGCATGACCGCAATATGCGAGTGTACAAACTCTAGCTGAGCCAAGTTACGTAATTGCTGCATCGCGCCTTGCTCGATATCAGAGGTGTAAATCTTGACAGGTACGCCATGTTTACTATTTTTATTTAATACTAATTGAATGCTCATTATTTATTTCTTCCACTTTTTTTATTTTTAAAGCCATACAAATAATTTTTATATTTACCTATTAAATTTTTTAGACATTACTTATATTTCTCGATTAAACGTAACGTTCAATAATAAAAAAACTATTAGCTAAGAAATAATAGGCAATAAAAAACCGTATTTTTATTAATTAAAAATCAATAAAAATTTATGGCTGATTTATTATGGACATTTTAAAGAAATATAATATAGATCAAAACCGTCGGCCACAGCGTAAATATTATACGCATAGAAAAGCTTTAGCTAAATCATAGCCTGAAACGATTCATTGGCAGTAACGGTAAAGAAAAATGTTAGGTAAACAGATAACAGCAGGTGCAATATAGCTTAGCACAATCGCAAAGCAAATTTGGCACAATAGACCTAGAAAAGAGATAGCGCAAGTAGATACAGAAGGCTATTCGTTAATATAGATAGATGGGATATCACTCAATAGCTTATATAAAAATTTAGCCAAACCTTTTCGAAGGTGTCATTGCTGTCATGTGGTTTACACATTTAATCTCTAAAAACGTCTTGGTAGTTATATAGGACACGATGATTCCTCCATAGGTTGTGGCTAATGTCAGGGCGACAATAGCAGATTAATTGAAACGATTTATCGCTTACGAAAGATAAACGATATAAATCAATGAGCCAATAATAACGATTTAAAAATTAAAGTCAATAATTAATTTGGCTTATATATAAAATAATTTAATAAACGTATGTTTAATTAATCACTTTAATTTAAAATATTATCGGTAGTTTTTAAGCTATAAAACTATTTATCACTTCAGTCAATAAAGCAGCAGCAATGATTATAAATATTACCCCACATCCACGATTGAGCCAAGCTAAGCGATTACCAACATCGAGCCAACTTGCTAGCTTTTTGCCACCTAGCGTATATACGATTTGCCAAATCGTTTCGCTCAAAAACAAGCCGATGGTCAATAGGACATATTGCGGCCATAGTGGCGCACTGAAATTGATAAATTTAGGGAAAAAGGCCGCGAAGAACAAAATAGCTTTCGGATTAGATAATGATACCCAAACACCAGTACGAAACAAGGTTGTATTGCTCGGTGCAATTTTAGTAGCAGCACTAGAAAGCGAACGCGGCTGTGGTGTACTGGGTACGCCGTCAGTGGCAGCATAGTCTGCTGCTACCTCGGCACTTAACTCTTTGGCATCGCTCATCAAGCTACCGTCGCCAGCATCGCGCCATGAGCTGATACCTAGATAGATTAGATACGCCGCGCCAACTGCTTTGATAATCGTCAGTAGCCACGGTGACTGGCGACTGATTACGTCCAAGCCAAGCAGTGTCGATAGCAGTAATACAAACAAGCCAAGGCTCAGACCTGCTAGCGTCCATAAGGTTCGTTTGACGCCATAGTTCATGCCGTACTGAAATGCCAGCAGCATATTAGGACCAGGGGTCGCTGAGATAAAAAACGTACTTGCGAAAAACACTGCAAACAGATGCCAAGACATCAACCCACCCCTACTTTGTCATGTGTAAATGGTTCTAATACGAAAGGCTATACGACTTAAATACGCGACTAAAAAATAAACACCGCCATTAAGACGGTGTCATTTATACCTATATATCAAAAATTCTCGCAGAAATCATTAAAGAAACGACATGCCTTCTTCTGAATAATTACGATTACATGGACGGCTGAGTCGTACAGCTATCTAATAACTTCTTTAAAAACGCATCGCAGCGTTCAATTTCGCTAAGCTCCACATACTCATCCGCTTTGTGTGCCTGTTCAATACTACCAGGGCCACAAATAATCGTTGGGATGCCTGCATTGGTAAACTGACCACCTTCAGTCGCATAAGCCACTTTATGACGCTCATCATCCCCTGTCAGCGCAGCGATTAATGATTGCAACTCAGCACTATCATTATCAGTCATGGCGGGGACGCTTTCTTCTTGCATCAGCTCAATACCAGTCTCTGGCGCGCGCGCTTGCATTTGCGCGTTTAGCTCAGCGATTTTTACCTGAATAGGCGCTAGTATATCGTCTTGAGTCATGTGCGGTAAGTTACGATAGTCAAAAGTAAACTCGCATAGGTTGGGTACGATATTGGTCGCTGTGCCACCATGTATGGTACCTACTGACAATGTCGAATAAGGCACTGTAAATGATGCATCCCCGTCTTCTAAAGTGTCATCACGAGCGCTCAGCTCTTCAGCAAGCGTATCTACATAGCCAACCAATCTGCTAGCGTAGCTAATCGCATTGACACCTTGTGCAATCAATGAAGAATGCGCCGACTTGCCATGTACACGGCAACGATAAACCGCGATGCCTTTGTGTGCAACCACCATAGCCATATTGGTCGGCTCACCTACGATACAATAATCAGGCGTGATACCGCGTGCTTTTAGGTCTGCCAAAATCAATGGCGCACCCAAGCAGCCAACCTCTTCATCGAACGACAAGGCCAGATGCAACGGACGACGTAGCTGACCGCTGTTCGATAACTGCACGGCTTGTGGCAATACCGTGAGCGCGCAAGCGATAAAGCCCTTCATATCACACGCACCGCGACCATATAGCTTATCACCATGTATCGTCGCGGTAAACGGCTCTGAAGACCACGCTTGTCCATCAACTGGTACAACGTCGGTATGACCTGATAAGACCAGACCGTTATTGATAATATCAGCGTTTTCACCAGCTGGTACAGTCACAAACAAATTGGCTTTGGTCTTAGCTTCATTAAAGGTCAAATCTACCGTCAAACCCAACTGCTCACAATAAGACTTTACATCATTAATCAAAGCCAAATTAGAGTGGCGACTGACCGTATCAAAGGCAATAAGCCGTGTCAGCCAATCAAGGCTATTACTCGGGTGCGTAGCAGGGTTCAACTGTTGGTCATTGCTAGCATTGTCATTAGTATCTTGGATCATAAAATATCCCTATTATGATTTTTAAGAGCCATTTCTTAAAAGCCATTTCTTAAAAACTATGAGGTATCAGATTTGTCTTATGATGGATTATTCTGATTCATCACATCAACCACTGGCGGCATTGGTTTTGGTAGCTTGCCTTCTGCCTGTAGCTCTTTGGTTGTTTTGGCATCGATAGACAAACCCGCGATGAGCGCGATATCTTTGACAGCCTTACGCTTACGCGTGGCAAAGCTTACTGGTACCATACGAGCAAATTCATAGATATAAAGATAAGACTCTTCGCCACCTTCAAAATCTTCATCATCTTCGAGACGAATTGCGCCAATCTTAGCCAAATCAGATAGCATCTCGTTTTCTTCACTGGTCAAACCACAATCAGTAATACCAAAACCGGTCATAAAACCGTTTGCCCACTGTTTCAACGCCATCACGCGCTCGTATAAATCATGTTCATCATCTGGAATGAGCGGCATATACGCGTAGGCATCATCTTTGTCTTTTAGCTGAAACACGATGTCTTCCGCTTCTTCTGTCAGCAAGGTCAATGCAGGCTCTGGTAGCGGGGCAAAGCTGAGCTCCTCAAACACCTTAGCCCAAGTTGCTTCGTCAGGTGCATTACAAGCCGTCATAAGCCCTGTCATCATGCCATGCACTTCGCTGATAGACACGTCAGTCCAATCATCAAACGCGGTTAGCCAAGTATTCCAGCCAGAGATATTATCATTCATAATAGATGTCCTAGTAATTGATTACTGCTCATAAAATAAAAATAGTCGCGATAAGATGTCATGGACAAGTCATCGATAAATAAAAGTGAAAAGACAAAGCCTGATGCTTGTAATTACTTTGTTGATATAGATATTATGCGGTCACCTATGGCATTATTAAATACAGCGAACAAAATTCATTCACGCTTACTTGTTAAGGATAAAAACTGACTATGTATGATCAACTTAGAATATTAGAAAAAATGGTACTCGACATCAAAAAACAGTATCAGCTTGTCAGTGCTGAACTTAGCAGCTTAAAACAACACCCTGTTACTGATTCAAAAGAATTTGCCGCCCTAAAAACCAAATTAGATAACAGTCATAACGAACGTGACGGTGCCAAAAAACAACTGAACGATCTCGACAAGCGCTATCAGAGCCTTGCAGAAGCGCACCATATGATCGGTGAAGAACAAGACAAACTGCAAAAACAGATCAGCCAACTACAACAACAAAACAGCGAGCTGCAACAACACAATAATGAGCTAAAGCAGCAGTATAGCGATATCAAACAACAAAACAGTGAGCTGCAAAAGAAGAACCAATTGGCAGCCGAGCGTACGCAAGTCGTATTACAGCGCCTAACCCGTATCGATCAAGCAGAAGGCTAACGTTTTCTTGTAGCAGATAGCAAAGACGTACTGTTTATTCAACTGCCAAATGCTATTTGTAAAATCTGATATCACTCATTTCACTGACCAGA
This sequence comes from Psychrobacter sp. ER1, assembly GCF_048631835.1. NCBI lineage: Bacteria > Pseudomonadati > Pseudomonadota > Gammaproteobacteria > Moraxellales > Moraxellaceae > Psychrobacter > Psychrobacter sp. ER1. The sequence goes on from NZ_CP184640.1 coordinate 2,688,118, forward strand.
CATTGTAGGATTTATCATGACCGATGACCAAAGCAAACCGATAGAAAAACAACCAAAAAATACTCAAGCGCCAAGGGCGCCAGTAACAAGTGCGACAGTACCAGCGCAAAAAACGACACCAGCAGCATCAAATATATCAAGCGCCATGGCACAATCTAATACCAAAACACCTAAAGCGCCAGAACCACAAATCAAAAAAGTTGATATCGCGATTGCTGGGGTTACTTATCCAATCTTTTGTCCAGTACATGAGCAAGAAGAGCTACTGTCAGCGGTTTCGTATATCAACAACTATGCGCTCGATTTAAAAAGAGATGCGCCTAGTCTCAGCCAAGAAAGCATACTGGTACTGTGCTGCTTGAACCTATATGAAAAAATTCATGCCAATCAAAGAAGTGACGAAGATCGTTTGCAGAAAGACAAACAGTCTGAGGCATTGCTGAATAAAATCATGAAAGATGCTCATTCTATTCTGTAGATGCATCGTACTGTATTAAACATATAAGCGCCTAGCTAACAAAGTTAGGCGCTTTTTTTGGTCAATCATTTATCTATTTATGCATAAGGCGTGTAGGTCTTGCCTGCATGAAAGTCTGCTTGATGCTCATAATTGCAAAAGAATAACTCTTGGTTCGCTTCAACATTGCCATCGGTAGCTGTACTTGGTTTGGTTTCGAGTACGCCGCGATATTCAGCCAAGCTGTTGCCACAGAAATTGCACTGACGCGGAGTGGTCACATCTCCTTCTTTTGGCATCATACTCTTAGGTGCGCGCGGGTACATAAACTTATAAAAAGCCCACATTGAAGCCCAAATAATAAGGATGACGATAATAACAGCAAACACGGCAGTGCTCCTTCGATTATGGGTAAACGCGAGAAATAACGAAATCTACTAAATAAGATTATTTAATACGTTTTGATAACATAAATTTTACCGTCAATAATAGCGATAATACAATGCCTTTACCGTTTAATTGCTGATTGCGCTAACTGACTGGTTGTATCCACTAGATAAACCTACCAACAAATCAGTCAACTGCATAACAAAAAACCTGGCCATGATAAGCCAGGTTTTTTATCAGAAGTAATAGTCAATTTAAAACAACAATCAGGTTAAAGTAACTATCCAGTTAAAGTAACCATCAGCTTTTAGCAGAGTTACAGCTGTAGCTCGCTGATATCAGCTACCGTCAAGAACAAGGCACGAACCTGCTTTAGCAATGCCAAGCGATTGTTTTTAAGCGCAGCATCTTCACTGTTGACCATTACTTGATCAAAGAACTGTGTCAGCGGCTCATCTAAGCTAGCCAGCGTTTGCAATACTTGCGTATAGTCCGCTTGCTCCAGCAATGGTTGTACCACTGTCTGTGCTTGCTTCACATTTGCATATAAATTTTGCTCAGCTGGTTCAGACAGTAGAGTTTCATCGACTGTATCAGCAACGCTCACTTCTGACTTGGCCAATATATTAGCAACACGTTTGTTTGAGTCAGCCAACATCGACGCCTGTGACAGCTCGCTAAATGCTTGCACTGCACGGATACGCTGATCAAAATCAAGCGGCATATGCGGGTTAATCGCTTGTACTGCTTGAATCGTATCGACGCTAACGCCCTGCTCTGTATACATCGCACGATAGCGCGAGTTTAGGAAGGCCATGACTTGGGTAAAAGTATCACCCATTTTGGCAATCTTACTACTTTCAGCATCGCTATAGCCTTTAACCGCTTGCTCAACGAGCGCTACCAGATTAATCGGCAGCTGCTTTTCGATCAAAATACGCAAGATACCAATAGCAGAACGACGTAAGCTAAACGGATCCTTTGAACCCGTCGGTGCTTGATCAATCGCAAAAATCCCAACCAATGTATCCAAACGATCAGCCAATGCTAAGCAAATACCAATTGGTGTTTGTGGTAGCACATCGCCACTGAATTTCGGCAGATACTGCTCTTCTAAACTGGCAGCAACCGCTTCAGGCTCATCATTTAGACGCGCATAATACGTACCTGCGATACCTTGTAATTCAGGGTATTCGCCGACAAGCGAGCTGGCTAAATCTGCTTTAGATAAAATGCCCGCACGTACGGTTTCATCAACATTGATATCGTGGCCTTGCTGCTGCATCAACGTGGCAATGAACGCTGCCAGCTTGGCAATACGCTCAGACTTCTCCCAAATCGTACCCAGTTTGTCTTGGAACACGCGATTTTTCAGGCTTTCTGTGAGCGCAAACAACGGCTGCTTTTGATCTTGTAAAAAGAAAAACTCTGCATCAGCCAAACGTGGACGCACGACTTTTTCATTACCTTCGATAATCTGGTTAGGATCTTTTGATTCAATATTGGTAATAAAAATGAAATACGGCTGCAATTTGCCAGTTTTATCAGTTAAGCAGAAATACTTTTGATCCGCTTGCATGGTCGAGATAAGCGCTTCTTGCGGTACTTGTAAAAAGCGTGCTTCAAAGCTTGCTCGTAGCGCAATTGGAAAATCGACCAATGCGGTGACTTCATCCAACAAATCTTGCGGTACGATGGCATCAGAATTGACTTCATCTGCCAATGCTTTGACTTGGTTTTTGATCAGCATTTGACGCTTATCAAAATCTGCCACTACTTTTAGACCATCTAGCAGTTGCTCGTAATCATTGGCATGAGCAATATTGTGGTAGTCAGGGCTGTGGAAGCGATGACCACGCGTTTGCGTACCAGTCTGATGACCTTGGATAGTGGCATCGATGACAGTACCATCCTGCATTAATACTGCCCACTGTACTGGACGCACAAACTCGTTACGGCTAGCACCTGAGCGCATACGCTTAGCAATAGGCAAATTATCTAGCGCGGTCTGAAAAATAGCAGGCAGTAACTCAGTGGTCGCTTGACCACGGATAGTCTGCTCAAAACCGACATAGTCACCTTTATCGGTATTAATCGTCGTAAGCTCGCTAGCTTCAATACCTAAGCCTTTGGCAAAACCCATGGCCGCACGTGTTGGGTTACCCTCTGCATCGAACGCCGCTTTAATCGCAGGGCCACGTTTTTGTTCTGTACGATCAGGCTGCTTATCGCTAATACCTTGAATCTGAATTGCCAAACGGCGCGGAGCAGCAAAGGCTTTGATGCTATCAAAAGTAATGTCTGCTGCCGTCAATTGCTCAGTGACACTGGCTTGTAGTGCATCACGTAATGGTTTTAGGCTTTTTGGAGGTAGCTCTTCACACCCCAGTTCAAATAGAATAGTACTCATGGGATGCTCCTATTTATCGTTAGTAGATTGGTTAGTGTCAGTATTTTCTTTTGCTACGCCATCTGCTGCTAAGGTGTCTGCTGCCACGTCTTCTTTTGGTAAATACTTATCAAGTGCGGCTTGGCGATGTTCTTCATCAGCCAATGGGAAGCCTAACTTGGCACGAGCTTCGACATAACCAAAGGCAACTTTACGAGCAAGCGTACGCACACGTAGGATAAAACGCTGACGCTCAGTCACTGAAATAGCGCCACGTGCATCAAGCAAGTTAAAGGCATGAGATGCTTTTAATACCATCTCATAAGCTGGTAACGGCAATCCTGCATCGACCAATTTGTCGGCTTGTTGCTCATAAAAGTCAAACATCTCGCCCATCATCGGCACATCAGCGTGCTCAAAGTTGTAGGTAGACTGCTCGACTTCGTTTTGATGAAAAACATCGCCATACGTGACACGGCCAAACTCACCGTCTGCCCAGACCAAATCATAAACGCTATCAACGCCTTGTACATACATGGCCAAACGCTCAAGCCCGTAAGTGATTTCGCCAGTGACTGGGAAGCACTCGATACCGCCGACTTGCTGGAAGTAGGTGAACTGCGTGACTTCCATACCGTTTAGCCAAATCTCCCAACCAAGTCCCCACGCACCAAGTGTTGGCGATTCCCAGTTGTCTTCTACAAAACGCACATCATGCACCAATGGATCAATACCAATGGCTCGTAGTGAGTCCAAATACAGCTCTTGGATGTTCGGTGGATTTGGTTTTAATACAACCTGGAACTGATAATAATGCTGCAAGCGGTTTGGATTGTCACCATAGCGCCCGTCAGTAGGACGACGTGATGGCTGTACATACGCTGCATTCCAGCGCTCAGGACCTAATGAGCGCAAAAACGTCGCGGTATGAAAAGTACCTGCACCGACTTCCATGTCGTAGGGCTGCAATACAACGCAGCCTTTATCGGCCCAATAATTTTGCAAAGTTAAGATTAAATCTTGAAAAGTCATCGGTTGAGAGTCTTTATCTTGGGTCATCGGGGTTATCGCTTGGGATGTCATAGTTTCGGTTTTCATAGTAAAGCCACTGTGAAATGAGTATTATTAAATAAATCTCTGATAGCGCTCGCGCGACCTATTCGGCAACGACTCTATCTGCCTGCTCACCTTACTAAAAATTGACTATTTTATCCATATTTACATCAACTAAATTTGCATAGTGAGCATAAAACCTCGGTTGTATAGCGTATTTGCAGGCAAATCATCATAGAATTCGCACTAATATAATGAATAAAAAAATACCCAAATGCGCTAGCATTCGGGCAGGAAGGAAAATTGTATCTTGGGCATCCTGATTGATCAGGCTTTTTATTTTTGGAGGTCTACTGTTTTTAACAACTACGTCTAACTTAATTCTTTAACTGGTTTAAAAAACCTAGTTTTAAAAGTAACCATCAGACTCCTATTATTGATAAGACTGACTATTGGCCTTTGGCATAATTATCCATAGGATGATATAAATCAAAATGCCTGGTACTGCTGCACTTAATGATGAGATGATTACAAATAATACTCTCACCCATGTTGGCGACCAACCAGCATATTCTGCAATGCCACCCATCACACCTGCTATCATGCGATTGTTTGGTGAGCGATGTAATTTTGCTAACTTAGCCAAATCAAATACCTCTCTATTTTCTATTCTTGTTTATTTTTTTATTCTATTTTTCTGATTGTCTCACATATTTAGCCAAAACATTATCTTGCTTTGCTAACTTACGAATCAGTATATCAATAATTCAGGATTTATCTGTTGAAGGTATAGCAGTACTTTGTGAGTTTATGCTACTCAAGCTTACCCTAACCTGTCATAACACCATGCAAGCCCCTGATTTTAAATAGTTATTTCAAAATGTTTCAAAACCGCTTTTGTTGCTATAACCTTGCAATCTGGCTTCATATATCTTGTTATTTTGAATTTAATCAAAGGGATAAGCTCGCTTTATAACGCTAAAATCGAGTCAAATCCTTGATAGTCTGAATAATCTTTTAACTGACCAAGTTTACTCGATTAAAAGAACCCTCAATTAAAAAACCTGCGATTCCGTGTACGTGCGATATACCTTATTTTTACAATAACCCACCTGCAAATCATCCAAAACCTTTATACCATGCTGATAAGCAACTTGGGTTTTCAAATACTCTATTATGAAAGCTAGGAGGCTGCCTAACTATTAGATAAAAATACCTTTACGAAGAATATTAGAAATATAAAACGTGGTTAGTGTTACGGGTCTTAATAGATTTCTGATTTGGATCTTGATAGATGTCTAGTTTGGACTATCTAACTTAGACCGCATTAAACGTATTTTTGGAATAGACATGGGACACTGAGATTAAAATAAAAAAATAATAAGGATAATTATGTACGACACTGGATTGATGATTGGACATTTCGAGCCGCTGCATTTAGGGCAGATGCGTAGTATATTGGATGCAGCAGGACAAGCCAAAACCTTACATATCGTTATTATGGCACATCCATCGCCGCATCCTGATTTCACCATCACCTTACAAGACAAAGCGCGTTGGCTACAGATGGCCTGTGCCGACTTGCCATTTATCCATATTCATACTACTCATGAGATCGAGTTACCGCTGCACGAACACCTGTATAGTGCCAGTGACGATGTCAGTATCGATGTCGCTGCTAGTAATGCCAAATTACAACGTTTGATGGATGCCTTATCACTATCAACAGAGACTGTATTGTTTATGGCGGAAAACCATCCACTCACTCGCAATGACATACAAGAGCAGCTGCTTTTGCCAGTCGTTACTACGCCGCTACAGCCGGAATTTGACTCTTATGCGATTGCGCGTGATCCAGTCGCCCATTGGTCAGCACTTCATCCGCAAGCGCGCGTCGACTATACCAAGACTGTCGCTATCGTCGGCGGTGAAAGCTCAGGCAAGACAACGCTGGTACATAAGCTGGCCAATTATTATGGTGCCAGCTTTGCCTTAGAGATGGGTCGTCTGTATGTCGGTACGGATTTGGGCGGTAGCGAGGTTGGATTACAGTACAGTGATTATGGCCCTATTTGTCTTGATCATGCTGAGGCAATCCGAGAAGCCAAAGCCCGTGCGACTGCCCCTATCACCATCGTTGATACTGACTTTGTCACTACACAAGCATTTTGTGAAGAGTATGAGGGTCGCACGCATCCCTTTGTGGCTGCTTGTATTGATGAGTTTCGTTTAGACCACACCATTATGTTAGATAACAATACGCCATGGGTTGATGATGGTATGCGATCTTTGGGTACGCCTGAAGCGCGTGGACGCTTTGAGCAGCGCTTGATAGATATTTTTGCGCGTCACGATATTACACCGCATATGATTGATCAGCCTGACTATGATGCTCGCTATCAGCAAGCATTGTTATTGATTGATCAATATATCTATGGCAATAAATCATAAACTGTACTGAGCATATTTATAATAATTTATTCAATTAGCATATGTTATCTAACTAGCACATGGTAGTTAGCACTATATTGACATCAGTATTTACTTTAGGGGAAAAGCGATGCGTATTCAGCTATTGGACAACATCACCGGAAAATGGGCGATGCAATGGATTATTATTTGGTTTATTTGCGGTGTCATTGCCTTATCCGCAGGTTTTTGGCTTACGACAGACCATACCACGCTTGACTGGTTTTATTTAGCGGTCTCGTTCATTGGTTTGGTTTGCGTGGTCTCGTTATCATTCCGCAAAAACGTCATGGGCAATGGCTTTGGTATGGGGGCAACGGCTGGCGAAGTCATCGTGCAGGCAACGTCTGGCGCAGTAGGCTTAATGCTTGCTCCACTATTTAACTTTTTTACCCATGTTTACGGTATTTTTATTGGTCAAAGCACACCGACCCTGATGGCGACATGATACCCAAGTCAGCGAGTAAAGCTGTTTGGTTAATCACCGCTGCATTTATCGTCATTGGCCTTGCCCTTTTTCCTACGATAAATGATTTATTAGCGAGCTACGGCTATGCGGTCGTAGAAGATGATAGTAGTCTGTTTTTGGGATTTATCTCTTTCTTTTGGATTAATGTGATTGCCTTTGTGCTTTCTATTACCGCTCAGGCAGCGATGATTCTGCGTTATTCGTTTAACTGGTGGTTGTGGATTATCGTCAACTTTGTCTGGCTCATTGTGAATCTGATGTCTGGCAACTATATCTTTGCTATTCAAACTATGGTGTATCAAGTAAACGCCTTTATCGGCCTTTATGAATGGCATCGCAGCGAGCAAGGATAATGTGTTTCTTGTAGAAAAGAACCCTTGGGAGTTTGAATAAAATCTTGCTGATATAGCATCAATAGTACGAGTGAAATTGACTGTGCGGTCTATCAGATAATATGGTAGACAGGCACAATTAGTGCTACAACTGATATTAACAATCATCTTCGCATTTAGCTTAGTAGCGAGTCCATTAGCTAGTATCAGTTACTTATCTTATTTACTAACAGGGAGGTTAGTATGTCTCGTCAACCAAAAATGTCTAAACGTACGCTAGAGCAATGGCTTAGTGAGTACTCTATCAGTCACCAAAACTTGGTCAATAAAAAATCCATTGGCTATGTGTGCCAACTATCTTTGTCAGCCTGTTAGGTATGGGCATGTCATTATCTGTGTGGTTTACCTTGGTGCTTAGCGCATTAGTATTACTGTTTTATATGCGTTTATCTACGCCACTGTTTTTAGCGATGGGGATGTTTATTCTTATCTGTCTGTCAGTGATAGCAGCGATGCCATGGGGCTTTAAGGCATGGGCAGCGGTATTTATCGTTGCGTGGATTGGCCAGTTCATTGGTCATAAAATCGAAGGCAAAAAACCTTCTTTCTTTAAGGATTTACAGTTTTTATTAATCGGTCCAGCATGGGTGGCTAATAGTTTGATGCAACGCAAATAGTCGTCAATCTCTGCGTAATCTCTGTAAGAACGTAGCTTAGCTTTAGGCTACTCAACAACCTCTACAATTCTCACCCTCAACAAAAGAATATCATCAATAAAAATACGCCACCCAGAGATTACTGAGTGGCGCTTTTTGTTTTACGTAAGCTTTTGGGGCTATTAAAATTTTAGGGCTATATGGAATAGACTACCCTATCTTACGCACCAAACACTTTCATACGCTCTTCGACTGGCTTGAATGCTTTTTCACCCGCTGGCTGCTCAATCGTTCCAAATACCAATTGTGCATTTAGTGTCCAGTCTTTATCGATATCCCAAGCGCTAGCTACTTTTTGATCGATTACTGGGTTGTAGTGCTGTAAGTTTGCGCCAACATCGATACTGGCTAGTGCCGTCCAGATAACATACTGATGCATGGCGCTGGTTTGACTTGCCCAGATTGGGAAGTTATCAGCATATAGTGGCGCTGCTTCTTGCATACCTCTGACGACTGCTTGATCTTCAAAAAACAATACAGTACCAGCACCGTTACGGAAACCATTGACACGCTCTTTGGTCGATTTGAACTTCTCTTCGTCACCAACGATTTCGCGTAATGTATCTTCGGTCATGTCCCACAATTTACGATGATCATCGCCGAACAATACAACGATACGCGTTGATTGCGAGTTAAACGACGATGGCGTGTGCAAAATAGCATGCTCAACTATTTTCACGATTTCGTCGTTAGCTACTGGTAGCTGGTTGCTTAGCGCATAGATAGAACGACGTTTCTCTGCTAGCTGCTGTAGTGTTGTTAAATCTGACATAGTGTTTCTCCATGTTGTTAGTAAAATAATTGTTAATGAAAATAATTTTTAATATGAGTGATTGTTGGTATGAACATTCTAATTGATGAAGTGCTTTGCTCTTGACTACATAAATAGCGGCACTTCCATCACCAATACTTTTGCGGTTTCTTTTACGTTTATATCAAAGCTCGCAGTATCCCAAATACCCAAACCATCTCTACTAACCAAAGTATTACCATTTATCACGACTTTACCGCTGATGACAAATACGTAGACACCGTTGTTAGGGTTATTTAACTGGTAAGTTTGCGATACACCTTCGTCAAAACCACCCATGCTAAACCAGGCATCTTGATGAATCCAAACCCCTGCATCATCGGCATTAGGTGATAACACTTGGCTAAATTCGTTAGGACGCATGATATCGCCCATATACACCTGCTGATAACGCGGTGCGACATCCATTTTGTTTGGTATCACCCAAATTTGCAAAAACCTCACAGCCTCTGCATCGTCACCGTTCATTTCACTATGCGTAATGCCTGTACCCGCTGACATCACTTGAATTTCACCAGTCTCTATGACGCCCTCGTTACCGATACTATCGCCATGAGCGAGCTTGCCGGATAGAGGAATACTGATAATTTCCATGTTACGGTGCGAGTGATTGCCAAACCCCTGACCGCCAATGACAAAATCATCATTAATAACGCGTAAGGCACCAAATCCCATACGCTCAGGATTATGATAATTGGCAAAGCTAAAGGTATGTCTGCTTTTAAGCCAGCCATGATTGGCATCGCCACGTGAGGCTGCTGCATGATAGATTGTTTTCATAATTCGTCCTTAGCTATCAACAGATTAATCCTCTATATACTTATTATCGATTAATCTATTTAAACAATGGGCTTATTATAATTATTAATTCTACATAGATAAACAACACTAAATGCAATTAACTATTCTTTTTTATAGAACAATCAGAGCGGTTTTAACGTAATATAGATTTTTTACATATATTAGCACAGATAACTTTATATAGATTACTTTAAGTTATGCTTATATAATAACTGTCTGCTGTTGAAATGTTCTGTGAAAATGTTCATGACGCTCTTTATTTGAAACTACCCCTTTATGACTGTTCTTCGTAAGCGTATAAGAAGTAGATCAGCTACTGATTGTTTATCGCTTATTGTCTATTGAGTAAGCACCCGCACCATGAGCAAAAATCATCAAAAACCCACCTGCGATTGAAATATTTTTCATAAATGAGATCATCTGTGATTCATCAGTCCAGAACTGATGAAAAAGAATAGCTGACACGATGCTAAACCCGGCAAACAAAAAAGCGATTGGGCGAGCTTTATAACCTAGCAAGATAGCGATACCACCTAGTACCTCAAACGCGATTACCAATGGTAGTAACATACCAGGCACACCTACTGACTCCATATAGCCTTGAGTAGTCGCATAATCTGTGATTTTACCAATGCCTGCAAAGATGAAAATTATTGATAATAATAGACGACCGAGCGGTGCGCCCAATTGCTGTAACTTGTCCATAATGATACTCCAAAAGTGTGTTTAATCATGTCTCTAAGTAGAGAATAGCGCGATTATAGGCGTTGACTAGCATGGGATAAACAGCAATAATCACAAATATAAGTTCTTGGTGTAAGAACAATCATGAGGCATCGATAATGGGTCAATTAGAAGACATGGCGATGTTTGTACGCATTGTTGAGGCAGGTAGTATTACCAAGGCTGCTGAGCAGTTAAATATTGCAAAATCAGCCGTCAGTCGCCGACTTAAAGAATTGGAAGAGCGTTTAGGCAGTCAATTAATTAGCCGTACTACCCGCCAATCTAAATTGACGCAAGCTGGTGAGCAATATTATCAGCAAGTGAATAATATCTTGCGTGCGGTTGACGCTGTCAATGAGCATGCTACTGACGCTCCTATGCGTATTGAAGGTACGCTAAAAATGACAGCGCCGTTGTCCTTTGGACTCATGCATCTAAACGATGTGATTGATAAATACGCCAATAAACATCCCAATCTGAGATTCGATCTGGATTTTTCTGACCGACGTATTGATTTGATTGAAGAAGGCTATGAGTTGGCTATTCGAATCGGGGAGCTACAAGATTCTAGCTATCAAGCAAAAAAGTTGGCATTGATTCGTTGTGTGATTTGCGCCAGTCCTGATTATTTGGCAAGAATGGGCATGCCTGAGACGCTAGACGATTTAGACAACCATGCTCTGTTGCAATACAGTCTCGGTCAAACCAATAGTATAAACTTGGTGGATACTGAAGGCAGAAGTCATCATCGTACGATAGATGCCAAAATCAAAGCCACCAATGGTGAGTTCTTAGTAGATTTGGCAGTCAAAGGACATGGCATTACCTTTGTGCCGACTTTTATTGCTTATAAACAACTGGCGCTGGGCGAGCTTATACCTGTCTTCCAACACTATCAACTGCCAACCCTAACCGCTTATGCTGTCTATCCAAAGAATCGTTTTTTGTCGCAGCGCTGTCGTTACTTGATTGATTTTATTGCCGAGCAATTCGGTGACAATCCGTACTGGGATCAGTATTAATCAACACTCTTATTATCCCTAACGATATCAATTGTTACTGGTTTTGAGTCACCTTCCCCTCTTTCACTCTACTAATCGTCAGCCCCGTAAACCCGAATAGCAGCGTCAGCAGCAGTGACAAATAACAGAAGAACGCATAAGGCAAGTAGTCTAATACCGGCACCCCTAGCGCCTGACTGATAAACACCCCGCACACACTCCAAGGCACTAATGGATTAATCACCGTTCCCGCATCCTCAATCGTCCGAGATAAATTCTTAGGATGTAAGTGTAAGCGCTCAAACGTTGAACGAAATGCCGTACCCGACAGTAGAATACTCAAATACTGCTCACCGATTAGCACGTTAATGCTTAGTGCCGACATCGCTGCAGCGAATATCGCTCGGCCTGATGTCGTCAATGTATCCTTAATACCAGATAACAGTGCTGGCAGAATCCCCAGTGCCGTTAATAGACCACCTAAGCTTAATGCCAGTATCACAATTGCCTGAGTAAAGAACATACTCTGTACACCGCCGCGTGACAGCATACCACCTACCTCACCCAACTCTAATGACTCAGCAGGGGCATAGCCTGCAAACAGATAACCACCCAATTGACCAAAACTTGGTGAACTGTGTACATAAGTAATGATCAATGCCGCGGCAATCGTACAGATAATCGTATAAATCGCATTAACCCGAAACAGTGCCAATCCGACTAATACCACAAAGGGTAATACCGAATACCCATGTACTAGACCACTGTCTATCAGTTGTCCTTGCAATATGATTACTTGACTCAAATCAGCACTAGTCGTCTGTCCTGAGAACATCCAAAACAAGATCACTGTCAGTATCCACGCAGGTACGGTTGTATACATCATATTGCGAATATGCTCAAACAGATCAATACCAACGACAGAGGATGCAATCGTACACGTATCAGACAAGGGTGACATCTTATCGCCGAAGAACGCGCCTGATACTACTGCCCCTGCTGCTATCGCCACATTGGCATCAAAGGCATTACTCATACCAATAAAGGCTACGCCCAAGGTAGCTGCAGTCGTCAAACTACTACCCAATGCAATACCGATAATAGAGGTCAAGATAAAGGCAGAGATATAATAGTACTCAGGTGAGATAAGCTGAAAGCCTACATACATCAGTGTAGGTATTGCTCCTGACATCATCAGAGCCGCCACCATCAGTCCAATAAAGAAGAACAAATAGATGGCACCAATACCACGCATGACACCTGAGGCCATTTGCGCTTGCATGTCATCAAAGCTGAGTCCCTTATACATACCAATAGCCAGTAACACACAGATGGCTAAGATAAGAGACAGGTGCGGCACCCAGCCAAAGCCAATCATGGTGATGCCCATGATACCGATGACGATGGCGGATATAATAAAGGCGAGCTTGGCACTGATTAATGTGAGGGGTTTTGGTGGCATTGGATGCCCTTATGTTGCCGAGAAGTTTAATTCGTTCAGGTATTCTGGTGTGCGCATCTATTCTTCAATATTGATAATCTCTGTCTTGCTGATAGTTAGCTTTAGTTTTTGATTTCTATGTTTTCGCTATTAGCTGACTTAGGACAGATTTTACACATAAAAAAAGCCTCACTGTGAAGTGAGGCCTTTTGCGCTTTTTCAAGCCATATTTGGAGCGGGAAAAGAGATTCGAACTCTCGACCCCAACCTTGGCAAGGTTATGCTCTACCACTGAGCTATTCCCGCTTAGTATCAATCCGTAGCGTTGTTAACAACTACTCCGTCTCGATAGGCTGGCTATTTTAGCAAATATTCTGTGGGTGTCAACACCTTTTTTAGAATTTATTTCTAATATTTTTAGCTAAATGCCCTTTTTATCGGATAAATCAACATAAGCAATTGATTTAAAAACAGGAATTAATTTTAGCTAAATGAAAAATATTTCACATTAATTATAGGACTTTAAGTCTGGGATTCATTTCTCTTGGCTTTATAGTGGTAATAAGACAATCGATAAAATAAAAACTCACTATTTGCACTCTAATAAAAAGATATCGCACTTACAATCATACGCTTTATTGTTACTTTTCCTATCTTGGTTTTAGGTGGTTAACATTATTATACTTATGTCCAATGGCAGTTAAGGTAAACTTTTACTGTTTAAGCCGATGAATGAGCACTACTAAAAGATCAATAAACACGGTTCTAATATCTGCTGCACTATTTTTTAACTTGTTTGACTGTATGTTTTTCCATCTTATAGAGAGGATGTTTTATGAAGAAATTATTAACCACGACAGTGATGGCCGCTTCATTGTCAGCACTGACTTTAACTGGTTGTACCAGCACTACCAATTCTGGCGCAGTTGGTGTTGATCGTCAGCAGTTGCTATTAGTGTCTAGTGAGCAAGTATTGGCACTATCTGCTCAAAGCTATGCCAAAACAATACAAGACGCAAAATCAAAAGGTGTGCTAGATACCAATACTGCTCAGCTAAACCGCTTAAAAAATATTGCCAACCGTCTAGTTGGTCAAGTTGGTGTCTACCGCGCAGATGCAGCCAAATGGCAATGGGAAGTACACACCATCAAGTCTAACGATTTAAATGCATTTGTGGTGCCGGGTGGTAAGATTATGTTTTATTCAGGCATCATCGATCGTCTGAACCTTACTGATGATGAGATTGCTGCCATTATGGGTCATGAAATCTCTCATGCATTGCGTGAGCATTCACGTGAGCGTCTGTCACGCGAGTATGCAACCCAAACTGGTATTGGTCTGGCTGCTAGTATATTTGGCTTATCACAAGGACAGGCTGAGTTAGCTGGTACTGCGGGTAATTTAGGCTTGAGCCTACCCCACAGCCGCACTCAAGAAAGTGAAGCTGATCAGATCGGTCTTGAGCTGATGGCACGTGCAGGTTATAACCCTCAGGCGGCTGTTACGCTTTGGCAAAAAATGCAAAAAGCAAGCCAAGGTGAGCCACCACAATTCCTCAGCACTCACCCAACGAGCAGCAGCCGTATCGCAGAGTTACAGTCATTGATGCCAAAAGTTACGCCTCTATATCAACAGTCGCGCCGCTAATAAGTAGATAATTAGCTACTCCTACGCTTTAGCAGTGCGCATTTAGATATCATAGAAGCAAAGTACAGCCACAGTGTTGTGCTTTGCTTTTTTAGTTATAGCCAGACATTACAGGCTTTATAATTGGCAAGCATTGTAGTTGATAAGCATTGTAATGGGCAGGGTTTGCAATTGTTCGATTTGGCAATCGCACGCTATCCCGCTTATCGTGTCTGTTATAATGCCGATAAATATTATTTGCAGATTGCCCAATCAAATTGCACAAAATACATTGAAGGATTGTTATGAGTACCACACCTACGGCCGACGCACTTCATACTGAATTACAAGCGCTAGAACCGCAGCATATCGAACTGATCAATGAGTCGATGTCGCATGCCGGTTACTTTGAAGGTAAAGAAAGCCACTTTAAACTCACTATCGTTAGCGATGAATTTGACGGCAAAAGACTGGTCGGGCGTCATCAGCTGATATATGGCTTAGTCACGCCTTTGCTTACTTCACAAGGCGGCCAAGTACATGCTCTCGCTATCCATGCCTATACTCCGACAGAATGGCAAGGTCAAAGCCCTGCGAGTCCATTATGTGCTGGTCAAAACAAATAGACGATTATGTTTGAATCGCAACTAACTATTCTAAATTAGCCTATATACTGCAGTTTTAGAGGGAGCAATATTCAATGAAACATCTACATATGCTGATGGCAGCGCTGACTGTTGCGCTATTTTTATATCAAAGCTACTTAGTACTCAGCGCAGATAGACACGCACCACGAGCAGTCAAAATAGCCACGCATATTATCTATGCCCTGCTTATCTTGTCAGGTGCGATGATGCTAATGCAATTGATGGGTGCCAACGCTCCTGTACAGTGGGTGTTTGCCAAAATCATCTTACTGATCGCGGCTATTAGCTCAAGTATCAAAGCGTTTAAGGTTGATGCGACACCTGTGCAAAGAAAAACAGGTATCCTTATCGCTGCCGTTGCTTATATCGGGATCGTCATACTTGCCTTTGCCAAGCCAGCAAACTTATTTTAATAGGCGATTTTTTGTTTTAACAAATAACCGTTTTAGAAAGCTATCGTTATGTTGATGACATGATACGAAAATTTTTCATCATCGATGGATTTTCAATATCTTAATCACGCTATTTTTGCTATCTTAAATAGATATAAATACAATCACTTAGCCACTGGAGCCATTATGAAAACGTTTACGACAGCGACACTACTAGCTGGCATTTTTGCGCTCTCAGGCTGTGCCTCTACTGGTAACATCACCCCGCAATATGTACCGCCAAGTACTTATCAGAATTATAATTGCCAAGCACTTGGCCAAGAGTATACTCGTGTCAACCGCTATGTCGAAGCGGCACGCAATGAGCAGTCTACCCTATCGGCATCAGGCGTCGGTGTTGGTGTCTCTGCAGGACGCTGGGGTATCTCGCCGAATATCAGCTTTGGTCTAGGCAAGAGCAACAATACCAAAGCACGTGATGCAAAATTATCGCGTCTCTACGGTGAGCGTGATGCAATTGTCCAATCTGCCCGCATTCAGCGTTGCAGTTTTGCCAATGGCATTAAAATTTATGGTGAATAAGCTTAAGAAAATGCAAGGCTATCTGAACGACTAAGATAGTGTATGACACCGTAAAATAGTACATGACACCATAAAGTAGTACATGAAATAGCAAAAAAGCCAATATGCAGATCGCGTATTGGCTTTTTTACTGCTACGGTTTTTTATAAGAAAACATGAGCTTTTAGATAGATAGCTTGGAGAAAAAGTAATCTAGCCTGACTAATACTACGACTGTAAGCTTTGCACCCATTGGATGATTTGATGACTTGGTAGCGCGCCTGATTGTCGAGCGACTTCCTGACCATTTCTAAAAGCAACCATCGTTGGCAAGCTGCGAATATTGTAAGGCGCGGCTGCCTGCTCGTATTTATCCGTTTGTACCTTGGCAAAGACCACCTGTGGCAATTGGCTAGCCGCGCTCTTGAACTCTGGCGCCATCATGATGCAAGGCTGACACCAGCTCGCCCAAAAATCCACGATAGTCAGCACATCGTTCTTTTGGATGACATTATTGGCTGTTTGCGCATTTAGCTCATGCGGACTGGCAGTCAATAATGGCTGACCACATTTACCGCATTTTGGCGCAGCGCTTAGTCGTGCAGCAGGTACACGGTTGGTTGCTTGGCAATGTGGGCATACTAGATGAAAACTTTGCTCACTCATTATTTAATTCCTATTCTAATTATTTTGTTATTTCAAATACTATTCATGAACTCTTTTATATAAAAGCTATTTACGTTGATTGATTACATAAATAATTTTAGCATAGTTAATTGGGCTTATCCTTTATGCCAGTTGCTGTGCCACACCGCTATACACATAGCTCATCGGCCGTGGACCTGGCAAATACGCTTCGCTCAACTCATCAATAGCAAACCCACCTTCTCTAATAAGCGCCGGAATATCGCGATTTAAATGACACCCACCTGCTATAGGTTTCCAAAAAGGTGTCAATCGATGCTGCCAGCGTTCAACAGAAGAGTCTGGTGCCAGTCCATGCTCACAAAATAGTAAGCGACCGCTAGGTTTTAGCACGCGCGCCATTTCTCGAAGCGCCACTACTGGGTCATCAATACTGCACAAGGTAAAAGTCATTACAATCGTATCAAATTGATCTGTATCAGCATGAATACCTTGTACATCGACGGCTATCACTTCAACCGGAATGCCAATGTCAGCTGCACGCTCACGGGCAAGTGACTGCATCTGAGCTGCTGGATCCACACCGATAATAGAAGAGACTTTATTAGCATCATAAAACTGTAAATTCAGACCGCTGCCAATGCCAATCTCCAACACCTTACCGAGCGCTTGCGGAACAATTTTAGAACGCGCTTTCATCACATTACCCGTACTACAGGCAATATCTATCATCTTTGGCAACACATAGCGCTCGTAAGGGTTCATTGCTCTCTCCAGTTATTGCCGCACTTAGCGCTTGCAGTTGGTCATACATAGCATTTAAAAATGGACAGTCTACAGGTTAGCATTCTTATAGATATCAATCATACGATACTTACGTAGAGCTGCATCGGGTAATGATTTTAATTTGGTGGTGTTCTAAAAAGTATGCTGGCATTAGACGTAGCCATAATTGACATAAAAGAACACCAAATCAAAAACCTTAAAGTGATTATCAAGCTTCTTAGAGAAACAACAGGTTTTTCTAACCGCCCGACGCAATCGGTGTCTAAGACGGCAGTTATTACCTTCAATGCCTACCGTATGAGATTTGCCAACTCGTTTGTGATCAAGTTTAAAGGCGGTTATAAAACTGTCCCAGTTATCCATGCTAATCGATTCATAGCTGACTGTAAGCTGCTTAAGACGCGCTCTTAACTTCTTAGCCGTTTTTAAGTCACGTCTGCCCCAAACATAAGCAACAATCTCATTGGTAGCACGGTCATAAGCATAAATAAGCCAAACTTTACGCTTTTTGCGATACACGTAAGTCCAGAATTCATCAACCTCTAAGCGTTCATAGTAGCGCTTCTTAGGCGCGATCTTATAAACAGATGAGCCTATGGTACTAAGCATTTTTCCAATACTGACTGAGGCCATAACCGCTATGTCTCTAACACCGCAACCATGAACCGTCATTAGCCGTATCTTATCTTCTATTTGGGAGTGACAACCTTGGTAGGTTAAAGCATGATCACCAATGAATTGACGTTTGCAGTCCTTACACTGGTAGTTTTGCTTACCATAGCTTTTTATGCCATTTTTCTTTAAACTGGGACTGTGACAGTCGGGGCAGCTGATATCTATTTGTGTCTTCATAACCTTAAATATATCATCTTGCTTTGGCTGTCACCCTCCTTTTATCTCCTCAGCATACTTTCTGACACACCACCCATTTATTAAACTGTTTAACTTATCCACCGAGGACATTGATCGGAACTTTTAGATAGCGTGTACCATTGTCTTCTGGCTCGGGGAAATGTCCTGCATCGATATTGATTTGTACAGCGGGAATTATGAGGCGAGGCATATCTAGAGTCGCATCACGGCGCTCACGCATTTGTACAAACTCTGCTTCGTTTATACTGTCTTTAACATGGATATTCTCTAGTTTTTGCGCGGCTACTGTTGTCGTTGGGCAGTGCTGACGACCTTTGCTTGGATAATCATGACACAGATACATGACCGTATCTTCAGGAAGTGCTAGTAGCTTCTGAATAGACTGATAGAGTGTTTTGGCATCACCACCCGGGAAATCACAGCGTGCTGTACCGACATCAGGCGCGAACAACGTATCCCCAACGAATACCACTGTTTTCTCATCATCAGCGGCTAGATAAGCCATATCGGCACGTGTGTGACCGGGTACATACATCGCAGTGATAGTAATATTGCCAAGCTCTAAGGTCTCGCCTTCGTCTGTCAAAATATCAAACTGGCTGGCATCAGTGCGGAAACTGGTGTCAAAGTTAAAAATTTGCTTAAAGATTTTTTGTACTTCGGTGATATGCTGACCAATGACTAACTGTCCGCCAAGGCTTTCTTTTACATGGATGGCCGCTGATAAATGATCTGCATGCGCATGGGTCTCGATAATGTACTTGAGTGCCCAATCCTGCTTACGTACAAACTCAATCACTTCATCGACACTACTGGTATTGGTTCTGCCTGACTTAGCATCGAAGTTCAATACAGGATCGACAACGGCGCATAATTTTTGCTCAGTATCAGCAAGTACGTGGGTATAGGTTTCTGTATCGCTATCTAAAAAAGAATGAACTTGCATGGCGGCCTCTTTGATTATTTATACATAAGTTATTTATACATATTTTGGTCATAGGGATTTTTATGTTCAATTAACCCTTAAGTATGATATTCAGTCGTATATAATGCGTTCCTACGACTTATCTGATGCCACCAATATAACAACCACCATACAATTTATCAATTTATATAATGTAATTAATGATAACTTGCTATGTGGCGTGATATCATTGATAATCAACTATATATTGTTCAAAACATCATGGCATTTGTTACCATCTAATGTAAGGAATTTGTTCTGACTACTTCTATTTCAGCCGAAGGTACACCTACTCGCAGTACTACTGACGATGGGTCATCTGATACTGCAGATTTAGTACCTGCCGATCTTGCCAAGCAAATGCAGCAAGCATCGCTACAAGCCAGCCAACTATTAAAGTCGCTATCGCACCCTGATCGCCTACTTCTTCTTTGTCAATTGACCCAAGGTGAATATTGCGTCGGTGAGCTTGAGGATTTGGTTGGAGTTGGACAGCCGAGCTTATCGCAGCAACTGGGTATATTGCGTAAAGACGAGCTGGTCGCCACACGCCGCGAAGGTAAGCAAATTTACTATAGTATCGCAAGCGAAGATGCGCTAGCTGTACTCGATCTGCTGTATCAACGTTTTTGTGCCAAAGCAGAATAACGCCGCCCTCGCCTAATTATTTGTACTATCTACTGTGGTGATTGATATGTCCTCTATCGTCGCTCGTCTGATTCCAGCTTGGCTGCGTCAATACCAGCTCTCAGCGTTGCCGACTGATCTCGTCGCAGGCATAGTGGTGGGCGTGTTGGTCATACCGCAGAGCTTAGGTTACGCCGTGTTAGCAGGACTGCCGCCTGTCTATGGTCTATATGCAGCGATCGTACCTGTCCTCGTTTATGCGTGGCTCGGCTCTAGCAACGTGCAAGCTGTAGGACCTGTTGCCATTACCGCCATTATGACAGCCAGTGGTCTACTGCCATATGCTGAGCAAGGGACTGAACAGTATGCACTGATGGCTAGCCTATTGGCACTGATGGTAGGTGCACTGCTGTGGATAGCAGGCAGATTAAAACTTGGCTGGATCATGCAGTTTATCAGTCGCGGTGTGTCCGCAGGGTTTGTAAGCGGTGCAGCAGTCCTTATATTTGTCAGTCAGCTCAAATATCTGACCGACATTCCGGTCACTGGCAATAGTTTGATTGGGTATTTGACTACTATGCAACGCTATGCCAGCCAGCTGCATCCATTGACCTTAGCTATTGGTGTGACCGCATTTGCGCTATTGGTTGCCAATCGCTATGCAAGTGAGTGGATATGGCAGACGTGGCTATCATCGTCATATGCCAAATGGGCAGAGCGCTTATTCCCGCTTATTTTACTTGGCATCGCTATCGTACTCAGTATGGCACTGCATTGGAGCACACATGGTGTGGCGACCATCGGTCGTATTCCACAAGGGCTACCGAGCTTTACGTTACCGCATATCTCAGACCTACAAGAGGCGCTGAAGCTATTGCCAACCGCAGGACTGATGGCACTGATCGTATTTGTGTCAAGTAGTTCAGTTGCCAGTACCTATGCCCGCTTGCGTGGTGAGAGCTTTGATGCCAATCGTGAGCTGACTGGACTTGGACTGGCCAATCTGTCTGGTGGACTGTTCCAAAGTTTTGCGGTTGCTGGTGGTTTTTCGCGTACGGCTATCAATGCCGATTCAGGTGCTAAGACACCACTTGCCAGTCTCGTCACCGTACTGGTGATGATTGCCGCGCTTATAGCCTTTAGCAATGCACTTGCCCCACTGCCCTATGCACTACTGGGCGCAACAATCATGGCCTCCATCATTGGCTTGATAGATATTGCGACGTTGAAATCTGCATGGCAGCGCGATCGCTTAGATGGTGCTAGCTTTTTGGCAGCGTTCGTCGGTGTGCTTATATTTGGGCTAAACACGGGACTGGTCATTGGTTTAATGGTGTCATTCGCCAGTCTCATCTGGCAGTCGAGTAAGCCACATGTGGCTGTCGTTGGGCAATTGGGCGGTACAGGACATTTTCGTAATATCAATCGCCATGACGTCGTAACTTTTGACAACTTATTGATGTTGCGTATCGATGAGAGTTTGTTCTTTGGTAATAGTGAATCTGTACATCGACGCATCCTCAATGCCATGCAGCAATATCCAGATGCCAATGAAATCATATTGATTATGGCGGCCGTCAACCATATAGATCTGACCGCTCAAGAAATGCTTTGCACCCTAAACCACGAATTGGCATTACAGAACAAGCGCTTACACTTTAGCTTTATCAAAGGTCCTGTGATGGACATCATCGGTCACACCCCATTGATTAGCGAGCTATCAGGGCAAGTCTATCTGAGTACCTTAGATGCTGTCGATGCGTTAAAATAATTTATAGTTTGCTCATAACAAAATCGCTGCGACATTAATTTCACTCAACCTCAATTACTATTGTCGCCTACAACACAATATCGCTATGATAGCGCCTGTGTTATGCTAGACGCACTAAATAGGGAGTCAATTAACCTAGAAATCGGTCTAAAAAATTGCTGATTTATAGTCCTTTGATATTCTTAGCCTAACCCTCAATAATAAATATACTTTAACAAATATAACTGAACCTATTTTATGACCGATGATTTAACGATTTATAAGCAAATATACCCAAGCCAATGCGTTAAGATTGCTGAGCTTGGTTATCGCTCAGTGCTTAATATTCGACCAGATGCTGAGATTGAAACACAGCCTAATAGCTGCGATTTGGCGACTGCTACGGAACAGGCGAACCTAGCGTATCAGCATCTGCCGTTTGATGATGAGCGTCTAAGTATGCTGACGGTCGAGCAGTTTGCCGATTTCTATCACTCAATGCCCAAGCCTATATTAATGTTTTGTGGCACTGGGGCACGCGCCAAGCTACTGTACCAAAGTGCATTGATGCAAGGTCTGTTATAACGATAACCGTCGCTCGAACTAACACGTTTTATAAACCCAACAACACCAATAAAAAAGGAGCTCTTATGAGCCATGAAGTTAGCTTTACCGGACAAATCACGCCTGACCAAGTGCCTATGATTGCCGAAAATGGTTTCAAAACCATTATTAACAACCGTCCTGATGGTGAAGAGCCAAATCAGCCAACCAGTGCCGAAATCGAAGCAGCCGCCAAAGAAGCTGGTCTTGCTTATAAAGAGATTTCTTTTGCAGGTAATGAGCTAAATCAAACTCACGTTGAAACGTTTGCAGATTTCTTTAATCAAGCTGAGCAGCCAATGCTGATTTTTTGCCGCACAGGTAACCGCTCAAACGGTATCTATGAAGCAGCTAAGCAAATGGATTTGTTAGACGACTAGTGCAGCATAAATAGACTAGAAAGTTAGCGTATTTAGCCCACAGAATCTTGTGGGCTTTTTACTGCGCTTGTCATTATTCTCAAAGTTTTATTAGCCACAAACAGCCCAATCACTGCCTAGTTACTGCCTAATCATTTCCCGATAGCTTCCAACAACCTCGACCAACCTCAATAGTCACGACAAGTGGGTTACTATACGAGCGTAATACCGCTATTATCATTTGATAGGCATGAGCTAGCTTAGTGGTTAAGACACCTAAATAGCTAGACGATTAAATACCTAAACACATGGAATGTGAGCAGCTGTATGGTGACAAAGTTGCCCCGCTGCTATTTACTTTCAAAAAGCCATCTTGATATGGCATTTTAGTTTTACAAGGAATGTTTGATGAATAATACCGCGCTAGCATTACTGCCACTAGCCCTTGCCTACATTATGTTCACTCTAGGAGCAGGGCTAAAACTGAGTGATTTTAAGGTCATTGCCAAATATCCGAAAGCGTTCTTTGTTGGCTTAATCAATCAAGTTGTGTTGGTACCGTTGGTTGCGCTAGCAGTCGTGTTAGTGACGGCTCCGCCACCAGCGATTGCTTTTGGGATTATGCTGATTAGTTTTTGTCCCGGTGGCGTCACTAGCAACATGCTAACCTACTATGCCAAAGGAAATGTCGCGCTCTCTATCGCGTTGACCGGTGTGGTCAGCATATTGTCGGTGATTACATTGCCCATTTTAATTACATTGGCTTTTGATCATTTTATGAAAGATCAGGCAAACTCTATTAGCGCGATAAAGATTGGCCTAGTCATGTTCTTATTGACCACATTGCCCGTATCTCTTGGTATGCTTGCTCGCCACAAATTTACGGACTTTATGGTACGTCGTAGCAGCCTTCTAAACGGCTTGGCCAGCGTATTTTTGTACTAATTGTCTTCGCTGCTATTGCCTCTAACTGGCAACTACTACAAACACAGTTCACTCAAATTGGTTTAGAGCTGGTCTTTATCATTGCTATTTTATTTGCTATTAGCATCTTAATTTCTAAAGTCCTAAAGCTTAGCTGGTTTGATACCAAAACCATCTCGATAGAAACCAGTATTCAAAATAGTACGACGGCTATCACCTTAGCCCCTATCATCATGGGCGTGAGCACACTACCCGTCATCGCGCTGCCTGCTGCTTTGTACGGTGTGCTGATGTATTTCGTTGCGCTGCCTGTTATTTTCCTAATTAAAAACAAGAATTGATGATAGCGAATGTAAGAAATAAAAAGCGTCCTTCTAAATAAGTGCCCGTCTAAATATTAGATGGGCGTTTTTTTCGAAATATGATTTACATAATAGAAATATGGCTCGGTTTATAGACTGGGCAATACTCAATATTGAGTACATAATAAAATGCTACTGTTATCGCTTAATAGGACTCTATGATGCTAAAACCGCTATTAATTATTGGTAATAAAAACTACTCGTCTTGGTCGCTACGAGCATGGCTATTGCTTAAAGCATTCAATGTTGATTTTGATGATCAGCTTGTTGAGTTGTTTCATCCATCAGCACGTCCAACGCTCGAAGCGCATTCGCCAACAGGTAAAGTACCTATTTTAGTCTATGGTGAAAAAGATAATAAAGTAACCGTTTGGGACACCTTAGCTATTGCTATTCATGTTAATGAGTACTTTACGGATATTGATATTTGGACAGGCAATGATAAATCTAACGCTGAAAAACGGAATAATAATCAAAGTAGGATAAATAGCGCCTATTGCCAAAGCATCGTGGCTGAGATGCATTCGGGATTGACAGGCATTCGTAACGAGATGCCGATGAATATACGAGCAACGGCTAAGATACAACCAAGTAGTGCTTGCTTAGCAGATATCGCTCGTATCGAAGACATTTTTGCCGATTGTTTAAAAGATCGCTCAGCAGACAGTTTCTTATTCGGAGATTTCACAGCAGCTGATGTGTTTTTTGCTCCAGTGGTGCTGCGATTACAGACTTATGCTGATGCATCTAATATTACTTTGCAGCCATTTACCAAGCAGTATTGCCAAACCATGCTAAATCATCCGCACATACAAGCGTGGCAACAATCAGCACTGACAGAGACTCGTATTATTGAAGAAGATGAAGCAGGAGAAATACTGTCTGTCGTTGGCGTATTGGCGAATAACCATTCATTTTAGGCATAAATAATATCTTGCATAAAAAAACCACTTCAACTCAGTTAAAGTGGTTTTTTCTTTCATGAGAAATAAAGCCTACAGGTACTACTGTTTTTGGTCTAACGCTTCTTTCACTGCTTTTTTACCCCATGCGCTCAAATCGAGATCCAACTTTTCATACTCTTGCGCATCAAATAGCGGCTCTTTAACCCCTGATTTTAACTGACTTGCAAAGTCGTCAAGTAGACGCTTAGCTCGCGGAAACAACATTATCAAGGCCAATAAGTTTGCTAGCGCTAGCATCGCCCATCAACGGATCAGCAAAGAAGAACACTGCGGTTGCTGCAGGAGCCACTGCGCCCAAGAATAATACCGCAATCACAACAATTCGCAAAATCAGAGTCGCCATTTTGATATTCTTTTGATCAAGAAATTAATGGCATTTTCACCCATATAATAGTTATACATGATAGAGCTTAGGGCAAATAACAATATCGATATGGTGAGAATATACTGCGCCCAATCCCCAAGCTGGGTCGTTAGCGCCTGCTGTGCCAGTACAATACCATCGACTTCAGCACCTGGTTGATACACGCCGCTCAGTAAAATCATAAATGCGGTGGCACTACATACGATTATCGTATCAATAAACACAGACAGTGACTGCGAGATACCTTGACTAACAGGATGAGTGGCGTAAGCGGTGGCGGCAATATTAGGCGCAGAACCCAAACCTGCTTCATTAGAGAATAAACCACGCTTCATGCCTTGCTCAATCGCCACACCAATACCACCGCCCACGACAGATTCAATGCCAAAAGCATTTTTAACAATCATTACCATCAGTGCAGGCAATTCTGTAAAGTTAAACGCAATAATAATAAGTGCCATACTGATATAGATTAATGCCATAACCGGAATGACAACGTCGGCTACTTTAGCAATGCGCTGAATACCGCCAAAGACAATAAATCCACCTGCAATTACCAGTACTACACCCGTTATCCAGCGGTCAATCCCAAAGCTTTCAAGCGCTGATCCTGCTACCGTGTTGCCTTGGAACGCGATAAACCCAATAGAGAAAGACAGTAGTAAAGCAATAGCATAAATGACGGCAAGCCAGCGATAGTCTTTACCTAACCCATGTAAAATATAGGTCGCAGGGCCACCGCGAAAGTTACCATCAGTGTCTCTACGCTTATAAAGCTGCGCTAAGCTACACTCGACAATACTGGTCATCATGCCAATTAAGGCCACAACCCACATCCAGAATACCGCTCCCGGTCCTCCTAAAGAGATGGCAACAGCAACACCAGCAATGTTACCGCCGCCCACACGTCCACCGATAGAAACGAGCAACGCCTGACGAGCAGAAATTCCGTCGTCTCCTACTTCATCCGTTTTGAACACACGGAACATACGTTTAAAATATTTAAACTGAGCGAACCTACCTACGATGGTAAATAATAAACCAAAAATAATTAGCATAGGCACGAGCGCCCAGCCCCACGTTAGATCCCCGACTAGGGCAAAAAAGCTTCAATGTATTCCATGCCTACTTTCCTTATAGTTCATGACGCTATGATAGGTTTTATTGCATACATTATTGCATCAACAACACGAGTTTGTAATGCAAATGTCGAATTTGTAACGTAAATACTGATATTTTCTGAGTGAAATCGCGTTATTTGTTTACTTAAGAGTCCATTTTCTAAATATCAGGATTTTTTATATAGACGTATTTATGCGATAGCACAAAAAACCACCTCAACCGAGGTGGCTTTTTATACTGAAACTAAACCGAACAGCTTACTGCATGACCAAGTATTCAAACGCTGACAATGCCGCTTTACTACCTTCACCCATCGCAATGTTAATTTGCTTAAATGGTACGGTGGTTACGTCACCACAAGCAAAGATACCTTTACGATCTGTACGGCAGCGCTCATCGATTTCGATCTCACCAAAGCGGTTTAGATCAACGAAGCCTTTGATGAACCCAGTGTTTGGTACTAAACCAATCTGTACAAACACCCCTGATAAATCACGCTCATGAGTCTCACCTGTGCTGCGATCTTGGTAGACGATAGATGATACTTTGCCATCAGTCGCTTTGATCTCTTGCGTCTCTGCACCGGTAATGAACTCGATGTTAGCTTTCTCTTTAGCTTTGTTGATCAGTACTTGGTCAGCTTTTAATTCATCAGCGAACTCGAGTACAGTAACGTGATTAACGATACCTGCCAAATCTAGTGCTGCTTCAACACCTGAGTTACCACCGCCGATCACTGAGATATCTTTACCCTTGAAGAATGGGCCGTCGCAATGCGCACAGAAAGCCACACCTTTACCAATGTTTTCTTCTTCACCTGGTACACCAAGCTTTCTCCACTGAGCACCTGTCGCTAAGATAATACTACGAGTATTAAAAGTCTCACCAGTGTTTAGGTGAATACTGTAGTTCTCTTCTTCAGTCTCGTCGATTTCTTTAACGCTCACATGCTCTTTTAATGTGATGTTGTATTCGGCCAAGTGCTTGACAAAGTTGGTCGATAAATCTGTACCATTGGTTAGCGGTACTGAAATCAAGTTTTCGATGTCTTGCGTATCTTTTACCTGTCCACCGATACGGTCAGCAACCATAGTTACTTTTAGGCCTTTACGCGCGGTGTAAATCGCAGCTGCCACCCCTGCAGGGCCAGCACCGATGATAGTGACGTCTTGCTGCTCTAATTGCTCAGCATCGTCTTCTACTTCTGACAATAAGTCAGGGAACTGCTCTTGCAATTTTCCGATCAATTTAGCAGTGTCGATTAAGCCGTTAGCAAATGGTTTACCATTCAAAAATACAGCTGGTACGCCTTGGATTTTGTTCGCTTCTACTTGTTCTTGGAACAATGCCCCGTCGATCATCTCATTGCTAATTCCATCGTTTAATAGCGCAAACTGATTCAATGCCTGAACGACTTCTGGGCAGCTATGGCATGACAATGACACGTAGGTCTGGAACTGTAGCGGCTTATTAAAGCGCTTAACTAGCTTTTGGATACCTTCATCCAACTTTAGCGTATGACCACCCGCTTGCAGAATCGCCAAAATCAATGACGTAAACTCATGACCACCTGGGATACCGCTGAATACGATACCAGTGTCATTTGATGCGCCATCAATGTGACTGACTACTTTGAAACTAATCGCACTAGGCAAACTATCGTCAGTTGCTTCTGCATCGAAGTTGATTTTGTCTGTTGTTCCAGCAATCTTGGTCAAAAAATCTACCAATTCTGCACGTTTTGCATGCGTACCATTACCTAATACAAAGGTAATTGGGCGTGTCATATTTTCGCTATAGCTCTTAACGGCATCTAATAAATTCTGATCTATCATGTTTGTTCCTCATTATGGCTGAATATGTAACGGCAGCTGTCATGCTACGCGTTTAAATATGAAATAGTTGGTGTTAATAACTTTGTATAAAAGGTTATATGTAGTGGGCTCTTGCCCTTTGATGTGTCTATTATCAAGCGTTTAGCGAGTTTCGGCAAGCTGAGAAACTCAAACTTTATGTTTTATAAAACCAATCATTTATTAACTTAAATAATTAAATATAAATACATAAGCAAATGATAGTGATGGTACATGGTCTATTTTTTCGCTACAATCGAATGGTATTGATAGCAATATGCATTATCAATATCGTGAAGTAGCTATCTTTATTACCATTAAACTTCCACCCCTTCCAAAAAAATCTCACCATCATAAGCGTCTTAACCATAACGTGCTTACGCTTATTCTAAGCTTGCACTAAATAACAAGGATGACAACATGACAATGACAGACACATGGCAAGATCACAGTGATATTATCGATGAGCTCAAGCAAAAGGACACGCATTTTGCGAGTATCTTTGACGAGCATACAACTCTAGATAGGCAAATCAATAAGCTTGAAAACGATGTGGTCAAGCATGCCAGTCGCGACGAAGAAATCGAACAGATGAAACGACGAAAGCTACAGCTTAAAGACGAGATTTATAAAACCATTGATAAAAATAAAGCACAGTCTCGCGCTTAATATTGCGTCTATACTTAGAGATATGCTGAAAAATAATACTAACAATATCTATGCTTAAGACGTAAAAAGACCCCATCAACTTATGTTAATGGGGTCTTTATTTGTAGCACTGACTTAAATTAGATGTTTAAGATACAGCACTACTTTTATCTAAGTATGAAATGTCTACTTAGATTTTACCAACTAGGTCAAGACTTGGCTTCAATGTGTCGCCGCCTTGTTCCCATGCTGCTGGGCAAACTTCGCCATCGTTTTCGCGAACATACTGTGCTGCTTTCACTTTACGTAGCATATCTTTCGCGCTACGGCCGATACCGCCAGCATGGATTTCAGCGACTTGGATCAAGCCATCAGGATCTACTAAGAATGTACCGCGCTCAGCCAAACCTGCTTCTTCAATCATAACGTTGAAGCCACGAGTGATTTTACCAGTAGGATCGCCGATCATTGGGTATTGTACTTTACCGATAGCTTCTGAAGAATCATGCCATGCTTTGTGCGTGAAATGCGTGTCAGTAGATACTGAGTATACTTCAACACCAAGACCTTTTAGCTCGTCATAATGAGCGGCCATGTCTTCTAGCTCAGTTGGGCAAACGAACGTGAAATCAGCTGGGTAAAATAGGAAAATCGCCCAGTTGCCTTTTACGTCTTCTGAAGTGATGGTTTTGAACTCACCGTTTACGTATGCATCTGCTGAAAATTCTGGGATTTCTTGATTGATGATAGACGCCATGGTTGGCTCCTCTATAGTTAAGTAAATTGGAAATTATTTATATGGTTTTTTCAATTAGCCCTCTAGCTCTCTGGGCTACCTGACAAACTATACGCGAATTCTACGGTTAATCCAGTTAAAAGTTTTTAATGTGATGTTTTGTTTTATTAAACTTGTTAAACTATTATCTCTACATTTTATCAGTGGTGGTTAATTGGTAATTTGCTACCTTATAAAGGTTGACCAAACATAATAAATTGCATTAAAAACCCACTAACAGAGAGGTTTTATGATTACTTTACGACAACTTGAGTTTGCCCTAGCCGTCGCCAAACATCGTCATTTTAAACGTGCGGCTGAAGATTGCAATATCTCGCAATCTGCACTAAGTTTGGGTATCGCAGAATTAGAAAAACAGCTAGATACTCAGATTTTTGAGCGCAACAATAAACAGGTATTGATTACCCCTATCGGTCAAGACATCCTCACACGGGCGCAGCGAGTGTTTTCTGAGGTCAGCGATTTGACCACGCGTGCTCATAGCCATCAGACGCCGCTTGCCTATCCCATGACTGTCGGTATCATTCCGACGATTGCGCCTTATTTGCTGCCAAAAGTACTGCCTGCGCTGCGTGCACAATATCCAGAGTTCCGTATGACCATCGTCGAACAACAGACAGAGCGTTTGCTTGAACAGGTACGCTACGGTCATATCGACACCGCTATTATTGCGCTACCTTATGCGGTAGATGGGCTACACAGTTTTGAGTTTTGGAGTGAAGACTTCTTTGCCGTGTTCCCAAAAGACGACATACATGCCAAGCTTGATACCATCAATGCTGATGAACTGGCGACTGCCAACCTGATGTTACTTGGTGAAGGGCACTGCCTAACTGACCAGACGCTGTCTGTCTGTCATTTCGACCGCGCACAAATGAAGTCAAGCTTCTCAGATGCCAGTTTAAATACCTTGATTCAAATGGCACTTGCCAATATGGGCACAACGCTAGTTCCTGAAATGGCGCTCGATCAGCTGCACCTGCAGAATCAAAATGCCGTCGCCATACCATTGGCTGAAGACGGGCCGCATCGCCATATTGCCTTTGTCACCCGTCTGAACTATGCGCGTGTCGATGATGTTAGTTTGCTTGGTGAGGTGTTTAATAAAGCATTTAAAGATGCGGTAGCTAACAAAGAATAATCAAATCATCTTTACCACGGTCATAGTGAAAAATGACATATGAAAACTGTCTCAAATAAGCATGATGAGCTTGGCAAGTGCTTTGCACAACATTTATCAACTATGACTAGCGATATTTCGCCAAAGCAAATAGATAGACTTTGGCAAAATATCGTGACGCGTTATGGCGAATCACAACGTGCTTATCATACGCTCGATCATATTGAGCAGTTATTGGTACAGTTTGAAAGTATTAAGCACCATCTGTCTGAGCAGCATATCATTGCATTGGCACTATACTATCATGATGTGATATATGACCCAACACGCTCCGACAACGAGCTAAAAAGTGCAAAATTTGCAACAGCTGCCTTGAGCCCTTATCTAAGCACAGAGCAATGCCAACAGATTCACGCTCTCATTATGATGACGACTAATCATCAGCTAGATACGTTAATAGACAGTGACAAATATAACGATGCGGCATATCTGTTAGATATGGATTTAAGTATTTTGGGTGCGCCTTGGCCTACCTACAAGCAGTATGCAAAGGCGATACGTCAAGAATATAAGCATGTCGCCGCTGACGATTACTGTGATGGGCGCACTGCAGTGTTACAAGGATTACTAGCACATCCCAAACTCTATCTGACTGACCATTACTATGAGCAGTTAGAAACGCAAGCTCGAGCTAATATCAAGCGCGAGCTTACTTTGCTCGCAGCTTTATAAATAGCTCACTACCCTGCCGCGCTGGATGTGAATTATAGCTAGGCTCCATAATATCGATATCAAAATGACTTTGAAAACGCTGCTGGTACTCTTCCTTGCTGCCGCCAAATGGTGGCTCCTCCCGTCCAAAATCCATGTCGAATAACAACCCAATTAGCTTACCTTGTGGCTTCAACAGCTTTGCCATCTGCTGCACGTATTCATCACGTCGCGACGGATTAATCGCACAAAAAAACGTCTGCTCAAGTATCCAATCGAATTGATACTGCTCAGCTGACAAGCTAAAAAAATCCGCACAGATCAGATGCTCAGAAGGGAAAGTAGGATAGCGCTCTGCAAACGTCTCAATCGGTGCAGGGGCAAAGTCAACCAGCGTGATATTGGTAAAACCTTGCTCATATAAGTAGCCCACTTCATAGGCGTTACCTGCACCTGGCACTAGTATCGCCTGATCTTTTGCGCTCTTAGGTAACTGGTCGATATAAGCTTTGAGCGGTGGTGATACCTGCCCCATATCCCAACCGATGCTGTTCTTCTCATAACGCTGCTGCCAAAACTCCGCTTGGTTGACGTTTTCCATATGACATCCCTGTATATAAACTTGTTAATTAAACGACACGATTTGTACCGTTATTTCTTATCATATCAGGCTTATCCAGGTGTGTGCTTATTTTAAAAATGATAATAAAAATAGGACTTGTTGCTCAGCATAATGAAAGTTACATAGATGATATCGAGATGGTTGCTAGGGTTATTTAGATGGTTAGATAGTTAGGTGATACGTTTAATCTAGCTGTCCTGTCTTGCCTGCTAAGATGTTATGCCATTGCTGATAATCTGGCATCGCTGTCGCAACCGTTTGCCAAAACGCACGGCTATGATTGGCATGATGCAAGTGGCACAGCTCATGAATGATTACGTACTCAGTGCACTCGATAGGATAGGCAGGAAGATAGACTGATAACCAAATTCGCTTTGCACGCGTGTTGCAGCTGCCCCAACGTGTGTGCATTTTTTTCAATCGTATCTCATTGGCATAAGCGCCAACGATTGGTTGCCACTTTTCAAATAGTGCAGGTGCGACTTCGGAGAGTTGTTGCCGATAATAGGTGATTTTTTGATCGGGGCTTAGCGTAAATGATTGCTCTGTACCCCATAATGAAACTGAGTTATTCGCAGCTGAAGGGTCAGACGACGTGCTCTGTCTACGTCTATATTGTTCTAATACCTGTGGGTGATTTTCTATAGCCCATGGCACCCGTTTAGCCACAGCATGCAACATTTGTGATGCGCTGACATGCATCGGTGCAGAGACCATCAATGTATGAGGCTTTAAGCGAAAATTGATATTTTTAACACGCTTTTGACTGATATGTAGCTCAATGCCTACTCGTGCAAGCCGCTGTCTGACCATATCTAAATTGGTGTCTAAGCTAATGCTCTATCTCCTTGGCTGACTATTACTACTGTTCTAGTGATAGTCATTATTAAGCGCCATACCTGTTCATCTGCCGTTCTTGTTGAACATCATGGGTCACAGTGCTTGCAAATGGTTGTCAAACGACATCATATGCAGTTGACTGTCTTTGATAATCCGCTCATGAGATTCGATGTCGTTTACGTCCAACTTTACTTCAGGCAAAGCATTTACCCTTAACGCTGTTAACTGACCTTGACCATCACTGACAATAAATCCTGTCGGCTCGGCATATTTATCAATTTTACTCATTGAAACACTAGAGTTAGCTAACACTGAAGCCCCTGCACAATCTGGCAGACTTACATCATCAATCAGCTCTCGGGTATGTAAATCATAAATCGCCGCACAGCCACCAATCGGCGTGGTCACACACAGTAAGTTACGCTCACTATCCACCGCCACGCTAGCGATATATTGGTGAAAACGTTGCCATTGATTGTTTGGCATAGTCAATGGAGTAAAGCTGCCGTCACCACGTTTATGAGTCAGCACTAACGGTACATTGATATGTTTTTCACCTTGGAACTGAATACCGATCATCACTGTGCCGTCATCGTGCATGGCTAAGTGGCGCACACTCATCTGATTATGCTCTGGAGTCACTTGCTCAAGCAGTGTGCCATCGTGACGATTCAGATAAACCAGTGAGGGTCGCATGGTATCTAGATTTAGCTCTTCGCGTGAGGCCTGCTCGGTTTTGATACCACCGTTTGCAATGACGAGCGTTTCGCTATCAGGATGCATAATCAGCTCATGCGGCCCGATACCATATGAATCAAACTCTGCTACTTTTTGATAAGCATCATGGGCATCATAGATACCAATTTTACCTGCCAGACTCACCGTGTCATTCTCGGTTACATAGAGCAAGCTGCCATCTAAGCTATAGCAAGCATGACCATAAAAGTGACGGTTTATATCAGCTATAATCGCATGCTGTACTTGCCCATTTGACGTATTAAGCACCCAAAATCTTTCGCTTGGACGACGACCCATGACGACGACATCACGTTTTTGATCCACATGGCTATGCTGAGCTTGAGATATATTGACAGGCAGAGGCTGAACAACGATGTCGTGGACACGCTCAGGCATAGTCGTTTGCCAAACGATTTGTCTGTCGGCATCAATACCTACCACGCCAAAGTCATGCTCATTTTGGCTTGATGAGGTCTGATCTTTTGGCATGGAGGCGACGCCACTGACCCAGCTGACTGGTCGTGCCAGCATCGTTGTCGTATGCATGACAGCAAAGTCAGGCGTGTTACTTTTACCATCACCTACAGCATGATAAGCCTGCTTCCAGGTTGCCGCTGCTTGCTCACAAGCATAACGTAAGCGCAAAAGCTTCGGCGTTGAATCAGGACCAGCTCGTAATACCTGCAACTGCGTACGAATACCATCTACATAATCTTGTAGACTGGCATCTGGATGCTGCTGCTTACGATAACGATGGTGAATACCAACTAATGCTGCCGTACTAACTGCTGTCAGCACTGAAGTCGTCAAAAGCTCATGAGCTGACGAAGTTCTCCCAGACCGATTAGACCTGTTCATCTGGTCATGAGTCTGGACTGCTGACACTGCTGTACCCGCTTCGATAGTAGACATTGTCTAATCGCCATCAGTGCTATTAAACCCCACACGGATACCAAGTGCTGGGATTAACTGGCGCTTAATCAGACGAGTGACATCAGTCAGATGATCGTATAACGCTTGTTGATCATCCTTATTAGCCTCTGATAAATCTTCTGGCATTTGTGCTAATAATGCGGTTGTATCAGCCAATGCAGTCGATAAATTATCCGAAACTTTGTTTTCATCATTGCTGCCAAGAATAGCCGTCAGTACTGGGTCAGTCATGGCTTTATTGATAATATCTAACTTAGCATTGATAATAGCGCGGCTCTGACCAGCACTAGCAGCAGGCAGATGACCTTTTGCTTTACCTGTCAGACCTAGTGGCTGATCAATGGCATTAGACTTCATGGTCTCAATCAATGATAGTAGAGAGTTAATCCACTGATTTAAGCCTCTATCGCTTTCTGCTGCTTTGTCTATCGCCAATAAATCAGTCGCGTTTTGCTGCCAGTTTTTCTCGATGTCTTTTAGACGCGTGCTCAACGCACTACTAGCGCTAATCACATAAGCACACTGACCAGCGTCTAAACTGTCATTGGCAAACAAAGCTTCTTCTAACCCTGGCACGCCTTGTACGATAGCGCTCTCGCCAGCAAGCTGCTCTGGCGTTAGTTTTGGATTGGCAGCAATCAAATCAGCCACGCCACTGTGTACGAGTCCGCGCTCGTCAGGATAGTAGTTTATATATAGATTGCTCATGCTAGCAGTCGCAGGACCAAAGTTGACCATCTCAGCACTTGACCACGCTTGTGCCAATACTAGCCACTGCGCACGTAATGCTTGTAGCTCATCGCCACTTACTGGCGCTTGGGTACAATGTTTCTGCGCCAATTCGTTCAACAGATCGCTTTGCTTAGCTGCATCAGCATACGCAGGAATCAC
Organism: Psychrobacter sp. ER1; assembly: GCF_048631835.1. Classification (NCBI taxonomy): domain Bacteria; kingdom Pseudomonadati; phylum Pseudomonadota; class Gammaproteobacteria; order Moraxellales; family Moraxellaceae; genus Psychrobacter; species Psychrobacter sp. ER1. The sequence continues at coordinate 2,723,893 of NZ_CP184640.1, forward strand.
GATATCGTCTGCCACATGCGTCAAATACGTTTTTGCAGTCTCAGGGCTGATATCTACTGCAACGATTTGCTCAGTACTTTCTTTGCTGTTTTCTACTGAGCTGTCAGTAGCTGCACTGTCTTGCACAACTTTTTGGCTGTCTACATCTGCAGCTTTGTTGTCATCGGCAGGTTTGACACAACTGATCAGCAGTCCAGCACTCAATGCAGATAGCGCCATTGCCAAAGCGTGGTTTATTTTCATAGGTTTCTCGGTAATGTTATAGGTAGTAATTTATAGCGTTTTTATACTGATTTTATAATAGCGACTTTATTACAGCGACTTTAGGAACGCATTAAGCTCTGCGCGACCTTGTTTGTCCAACTTCAATACTTGTTGCTTTTGCTTTTCGGCTTCTCCGCCATGCCATAAAACAGCTTCCATCAACGTACGGGCACGGCCATCATGCAAAAACGTCGCTTGAGGATCAACTGTCTGCGCAAGCCCCACGCCCCAAAGTGCTGGCGTACGCCATTCATAAGAGTTGGCTAAAAACTCAACTTGGGCATCTTTTGGTGGTAGTTTGCCAGCAATCGTACGATCAGCGAGATCATCGCCCATATCGTGCAATAGCAAATCTGTGTAAGGATAAATCACTTGTCCATGCTGCTCAAGATGATCATCGTCGGTTTTTGGCAACTGATATCTTGGCGTATGACAGCTTTGACAACCCATGTCATAAAAACGCTTTTTGCCAGCCAGTACGAGCTTATCATCCGCATTACGGCGATGCGGCACTGCTAGATTTCGAGTATAAAACTCTACAAATTTCGCGACCTCATCATTTACTTCCACAGGTGATTTACCATTGCCCTGTTCATCAGCACCTGTCGCTGCATTTAGGCAAGCGGTCTGCGTTGGCATACATGACTCGTTAGGACGGATGTTGGACGTCAGACCCATGTCTTCGTTAAAGGCACTTTGGTTTTGAGTAATCAGTTTGGTTTGACCAGCTTTCCACCCAAATCGTCCAAGCGCCCGCTTGCCCGTTTGCGGATCCATGACCCAGTTAAATTTACCACTGATATCACCATTGCTACTGTCGCTGGCTTGTTTTTTAATGTCATCGTCAGGTATTTGCTCTAGTAGCCCAAGCCCAATCATTGGTAGCGCAACACGCGGCGATACCATCATGTCATCGTCAAAAGCACCGTAACCAGGTTTGGTCAAATTAAACGTTGGCGCACGTAGTGTCTCGACATACCCGTCAGCAAAGGTAACTGGTTTGTCTGTCCACTGCACTGCGATTCTTGCTTCAGCAGGTACGCCCTGAATACCGCGATCTTGTAGCTGGCCACCATACATAGGATGAGCTACCTTTTCAATTAGCGAATCCTGTAGCTGCTGGCGCTGCTCATCAGTCGTCGCTGGCATAGACAAACGAATCAATAAACTATCAGCATCGTCATCGGCAGTCATCGGCGCATGACCTCGCCCATCTTTGACATGACAGGACTGGCAAGCGGCCACATTGAATAATGCACCCAGTCCATCACGACTATCAGTACTAGCAGGAGCGACGACCCATGGCTGCTTGAAAAACGCGTTACCAATAAAGAACGATCCTTTTCGAGAAGCTGCTAGGTTCGATGAGGGCTTTGAGTAGCTCTCAGCACTGCTAATGCTAATACCAGAGTCGCCGCCTTGCTTAATCTCTTGAGGGTCAAAGCTCACCAGTTGCTGCATCGGCACGCCTGCCAGTGTTTCTATATTTTTGGCGTTTTCAGACGATAGCAATTGGCTGTTTTCAGTGCTGCTTTCATTACTTGAGGCCTGATCTAAAGTGTTATCAGAAACATGGTCAGAATTGTCGTCAGAAACGCTATCAGATGGTTGACATGCACTGATGGCCATTGCACTCGCGATAATTAGCGCAAGCTTAGAGGGTATATGTCGTAGGATTTGAGTAGCAAGAGGAGAATCAGAGGGGTTAACATAGTTGGCGTTCATAGAAATTAATTGCCTTAGCGCTAGAGTAGAACCATTAAAATTTTGTCATACCATCTCATTATATGTCGTCACAATCATTGCTTATCGACATATAATGAGGTGGTACACCGGCCAATTGGCTCATTTAATGCTCGTAAAAATGCGTTGCCAACGGTGGCTGACAACGCACGTATTATATCTAATCTAAGTATCCAATAAACAGCGGTTACTGACCTATAACGACTAATAAAACGTCGCAAAGCCAATGAAAAGATTTTAAATAAGGGCCGCTAGCTTAAATTTTTCTTAAAACTGTGACCCTGCATCTGCGTCTAGATTATCGATACCAACTGCTTTTGCAGCGTTTTCGATACTGGCCGTCAGCTCTTGTAAGCTAGTGATACCCGCTTCAACCCATCCACGGCGAACGTTTTGTTCTTCAGCAGAGACACCTTCTTGGCTGGCTTGACCGACAGTTGCAATCATCTGGTCAATCTTGATGCCGTCTTTTTCGCCTTTTTCAACGATAACGTTAAACGCGCCTTCTACTTTGTTGAACTCAGCAGCCAATTTATCAGCAGCTTCTGTGTGGCCGTTATCCGTTAGATAGTCTTTGATACCGTAGCCGCCCACTGTCTTGCCAGCGACTGTTGTATAGCTACCATTAAAGACGTTTTGGATACCGCGCGCATTATTGGCATAGCTTAAATGAGTCAAATCACTAAAGCATTCGTGCTCATCTTCGGTAGAACCCGTAACAAAAGCGACCTGCATACGCTCAGAAGCAAGCTCACCTAATGCTAAGCTGCCCATTTGATACATAATTTGGCGCAGACCATTGTCATATTTGCGCGCTATCAAATCACTACGTAAGGTATTCTCAGTATCAGGCTGCCACTGGGCTTCCATCGCGGTCAAATCATCGACCAATAGTTGAGTTGCAGCGGTTAAGAATTCCCCGCGGCGCTCACAGATACTGGCATCTTCATTGACGGTCTCACCACTAGTACACTGTCCGGCTTCAGTCGCATAGTCAGTGACTGGGCGATTACCTGCACCTTCTTTCACACCGTTGTTGTCTTGACCCCACAGCATAAACTCAATCGCATGATAGCCAGTCGTTACGTTGGCTTCACTACCACCGATTTCATTCATTTCTGCGAGTAGCTCAGGTGTGATTGTACTGGTATCTTGCTTGATACTACCGACAGTAATGCTGTCGCTATTGATGATGTTCTCTTGGCTGTTATATTCGCCTTCATAGTCGTCACCAACATAATCAATCAGCGCTTCATCAAGTGGCCAAGCATTGATCTGCCCTTCCCAGCTATCGATGCTGTTGATAGCACGTTTATCATTGGCAGTCACAAAGCCTTCATCGAAACGGAAAATCTCAGTTTGTGAATATGGTTGGCGTGCTGCTTTATAGGCAGCTTTTGCAGCATCAAGGTTTTCTTGTGTTGGAGTGGCCACGTAAGTCTCTACCGCAGTTTGTAGCGCTTTGGCCGTGTCCAGCGAATCTTTATAAGCGGCGTGTGCCATATTTGCATAACTGATAATCAATCTATCAATATGTGCTTTTTCGGCAGCAGTCATCTCTGAATTATCCGCTGTCTCTGTGTTTGCTACTTCTGTTTGCGTTTCTGTCGCAGCATTGGTGTCTTCATCGGCTTGCTTTGTACAGCCCGACACCATTAACAATCCTGCAAGTGCAACAGCTAAAGTAGTTGGTAAAAGCTTACGGCTCGTTACTGTGGTAATCGTCATACATATCCTCAAGAAATATAGCAAAAAATTCGTTTTGGTTAAGTAGCCTCAATTATTTTGATAATCAAGCCATGTTACAGCAGGCTATCTTAGCCATGCACATTGATTCTCAGTGCGCACGATAAGACGTTTAATATTGCATTGATAGCAAACACTGACAAATTATAGTGTTATTGATAATCATTATCAATATTTAATTTAATATTAACTATATCTATTAATCATCACTGTTTTATTCAAACTGAAAACACAAAAAAGAGCCAGCAGATTGCTGGCTCTTTTTAAAATATATGTGCTCAAATATCTAGCACATACTTAATAGCTATAGATAACTATTGATTAGTTTACGCTCTGTGGTGCGTTAACTGTTAGCTCAACACGGCGGTTTTGACCACGACCATATTCAGTGTTGTTGTCTGCGATTGGACGTGACTCGCCGTAAGCAACAACGTTTACACGGTTTGAAGCAACACCGCGAGCTGTTAAGTAGTTAGCAACTGAGTAAGCACGATCACGTGACAGACCCATGTTATAAGATGCAGAACCTTTGCTATCAGTGTGACCAGCGATAGTAATTGTGTTTTGGTTGTACTGGTTCATCGTTGAAGCAAGCTTATCAAGCGTTGGCTTGAATGATGAGCTAAGGGTTGCATCATCAAATGAGAACGTGATGCTACCTGGCATAACCAAATCAATGTTACCAGTGGTTGGGTTCTGCTCAACAGTTACGCCTGTGCCAGCCATTTGCTGCTCAAGCTGACGAGCTTGACGTTCCATGTAGTAACCAACGCCTGCACCTAGTGCTGCGCCGATAGCTGCATCACGACCAGTTTTGTCGCCGCCTGTTGCTTTTGAAATAGTTGCACCACCTGCTGCACCAACTAGACCACCTAGAGCAGCTTTGTTTAGACGCTGTTGTCCAGTGTTTGGATCTGTTGTACAACCGCTAAGTGCTAGACCTGATGCTACTGCTGCAATCATTAAAGTATTACGCATAATATTTCCTCTTAAGTTTAAAAAATCGTGCTTTTTATAAAGATTGTCCGTTAATCTTTTTAAGTACTTATCTACATTCCCCATTATTATGGCAACTACAACCTATCTCTGTGTAATATTTTGTCATACCTATGTATGAGAAGTGCAGGTTATATTTCAATGATTTTATAGGTCAAATTTTCGCGCCTTGCTACCACTAGTCACGTTTACAACCGTACACTACAACATGTTTCTGCTAAAATTATATCGATGAATTTGTCCGCTTTAAATAGTCATGATTTAAAGCTTTACGTTCATGATATTCCTGACTTGACTAGGACAGATTCAGCGACATACTGCTTATTATTAATCAGATAGACTGAAAAGGATTGAGCATGCGATTGACATCTACCATTCGAAAAATGCATAAACGTTCGCCTAAACTGGGCAAAGCTGTGTCGCTTGCAACAGCTACTGGTGTCATCGCCGCCAATAGCTTCGGTGGTAGTATTCCTTTATGGCTAATGGGCGTCGGTAAAGTCATTACTGGCGCCTCTATTGCAGACAAAGCCGTCATAAAAATTGCTACTCACTGGATCAGTAGCAACAGTGCCTTGATCGATAACATGTTGCCTCGCAAAGATTGGCGTATCAACCTACCGGACGATATCCATACCAATGGTAAATACCTGCTAGTGAGCAACCACCAATCATGGGTCGATACTAGCATCGTGCAGTATATTGGCGAAAAACGTTTGCCACTTACGCGATTTTTTACCAAGTTTGAGCTGATTTACATTCCTATCGTTGGTCAAGCTTTTTACTTTTTAGACTTTCCAATGATGCGCCGACACTCAAAAGAAGCCATCGCCAAAAATCCTGCGTTAAAAGGCAAGGACATCGAAGAAGCCAAACGTGCCTGCGCCCTACTAAAAGACAAACCGTTTACCTTATTAAATTATTTGGAAGGTACTCGTTTCACCAAAGCCAAACAAGCTCAGCAAAAATCGCCTTATAAGCACTTATTGAAACCTCGTGCAGGCGGATTGTCATTGGCTATTAGCGCACTAGGTGAAGATATCGATGGCATACTAGACATGACAATCGTATACCCTGATGGTGTGCCAAGCTATGGGGATCTTTGGAAAGGTAATATCAAACGTTTGGGCGTTGACTTGCGCTACATCGACATACCAGATGCGTTGTTCGAAAGTATCAAGCAAGGTGGCTACGAAAATGACGAGGATACAAAAGCTCAAATGTTCGACTGGGTTGAACAGGTGTGGCGTCAAAAAGATGAACGCATTAGCACTATGTTGGCAGATTTTGAAACCAATCCTAAAGCGCAAGATGCCTAACAATCATGAGCAGCCATATTAAATGGTTGTCCGTCAAACCTTATAAAATACCAAGCACAGTCGATACAAGCGTACTAAGTAGTAAATATCGATGTAACAAACGTTGATGTAATAAGTATCGAGTACGAGATAAAAAGTTATTGAGGAACAAAGTTACGGGTACAGGTGTCACCATAGTCATATCTTACTTATGATGTTTACTGTTAAAACAGCCATGCATCATAAGTAAATTTTAATCATAGATGGGTTGTTTTTTAACCTTATTCATTGATAATGTGACTAATCATGAACGCATAGATTTTCGATGTCTACTTTGATAGTAAATGGTAGTAAATATCGATTTCTGACCCATTCTTTGTGCCATTTATTACTTATAAGGTATGACTGTGCCCACCTCTACTACTAGCTCGCCGCTAGCTACCGAATCTGTTTTGAGTCAGCCTCCTTATCCAATAAGTGATGAGCCGCCAAAACCGAACCATCCAAAGCCGAGTCGCTTTAAGCTCACTTACGATATCGTTATGATTATTGCGATCAGTATTGATCTGCTATTGATCAGTATCGACGCTATTTTGATGAGTAATTTTAGTAGTAATGCTGCAGAATGGCTAACCATTAGTGAAGCGCTCAATTGGTATCAGAGCACTCTACATGATCCTCTACGCACTGCTGGAGGATTTTTTACTATTTTTTGGTCGTTGAGTTGCTATTGCGTTGGGCGATTGCCATCAAACAAAAAGTCTATTATCGCTGGTTCTTTTTCCCATTCGTTCATTGGTACGAAGTATTAGGCTGTTTTCCGCAGCTACGTGCTTTGCGACTGCTGCGAGCGGTGGTTATTGGACGACGTCTATATCAGCTTGGCTATCAAGTACTGCCCCAGACGTGGATCAATCGAATCAAATTCTACATTGACCTACTGTTAGAAGAGCTCTCAGATCGCGTTATTTTGACAGCGATACAAAACTTTCGACAAGAGCTAACCAGTTCAGACACGCATAAATCATTCATTGAGTCGACGATTGCAAAAAATCGAAATAAAATTGAAGCGGCCGTATTGTCCGTACTGCGTACAGAGCTTGCACCAAAGCTGCAGGAACTGACTGCCTTATCAGGTGGCGGCAGTATATTGGCGAGCGAGATGGGCAATGCTATTGAAGAAGGATTGGCCAACACACCCGAATTGCGCCGCTATCTACGCATGATACCTATCGCGGGCAGCCTGATTGAATCACAGCTACATCACGTCGGGCACAATATCGGTGAGAACGTCGTCAATGCATTAAACAAGCGACTTTTAGACCCTAAGCGCTTGGATATATTAATGATGGAAATTGCTAGCGGTATTGCGCAAATAGATACCAATAATACAGCGCTAGATACCTTAATTTCTAGTATCATTGATGACAGTTTGACTGCGTTTGAAGCGCAAGTAAAAGTGCAGCAATGGAAGCACCAAGATATGCTAAATCTATAGTTTAGCTATCTAATAGCATGACGTAATAAGAGACATAATAAGAGACATAATACCGTGACAGAATTATTTTTAAGGGTTTGTATATGACAGTTTCAGCTAACGATAACCAGACTGCACCAGCGCTAGCTTTCTATGGCAAGATGCTGACGTTTTCACGCGTACAGTTTAGTACAAGCGATCTAGCAGCTATAGAAGCTCAGCTAACTGAAACGCTCAGCAATAAATCGAGCAATATCCCTATCCTTATTGATAGTGACGTTGAGCAGGATTTATCAGCACTAGTAGAGCTGTTATGGGCATGGGGATTGCAGCCTATTGGCGTGGTGACAGGTATGCTTGATGCGCAAGCACGTGAGCAGCGCTTAGCGATATTTCCAGCAGATGGTAAGCGTATTGAGCGTATATTACCAAGTAAAAAGCCCCTATCCCTACCCAGCCATCACCAGGAAATGATAACGCCGAAGCAGTTAATGCTAATAGCGTCGATAATGCTTCTACCACGAGCGAACCTGCCACTGAAACCACACTATCTAATATGCCCACCGAGACGTTGGTAAGTACTCAGCATATTACCAGCTTAATCTATGATCAAATGCTGCGTTCAGGACAAAGCCTCAATCACGTTGGTGGCGACTTGATTTTGACCAGTAGTATCAATAGCGGCGCTGAAGCGATTACTGACAATAGCTTGCATGTATATGGCCGTGCACAAGGGCGTCTGGTGGCAGGCGCAACAGGGGACAAAGATGCCCGTATATTCTGCCAAGTCTTTAATCCTTCACTGGTATCAGTAGCAGGAACTTACTGCTTACGAGACAACTTACCTGAGCATGTCATCGACAAGTCCGTGCAAGTAAAATTTGTAGAAGGCGAAGGCTTAGTATTTACCGTGATGGATGAAGCTTAAGACGCTATTAAAAATAATACACGGTGAAGTGACTTTATAGAAAACTAAGGTAGTTAAGCTGCTCTATTCGACAAGCCAAAGAGCATGACTATGACCCTACCAATACCACGCAGAGAGGCTAATTGAGCGATACATAGGTTGTTTTTCTGCTTTAGTATCGAGCTGCTATAAATTTTTGTTTATTTATGCTAGGCTAGCTTCGAAGATAGTGTATATATGTTAGGTGAATAACATGTAATTTTGCTATTTATATAAAAGATATCCCATTGATTCATAGGAGTGTGCCATTGTGGCGAAGATAGTTGTAATCACTTCAGGTAAAGGCGGTGTGGGTAAAACCACGACAAGTGCTTCTTTTGCCGCTGGTTTGGCGTTACGTGGCTATAAAACGGTTGTTATCGACTTTGATGTAGGTCTACGTAATTTAGACTTAATCATGGGTTGCGAAAACAGAATTGTTTATGACTTCATAGATGTCATCACTGGAAACGCGCGCTTGTCGCAAGCACTTGTCAAAGACAAACAGCTTGAAAACCTATATATCCTGCCAGCCAGTCAGACGCGTGATAAAGACGCATTGACCGACGAAGGGGTATCAGAGGTAATGGCTGAGCTCTCTAAACAGTTTGACTATATTATTTGTGACTCGCCTGCTGGTATTGAGCGCGGTGCACAGCTAGCGATGTATCATGCGGATGAAGCTATTATTGTCACCAACCCTGAAATCTCTTCAGTGCGTGACTCAGATAGAATCATCGGTATTCTACAAAGTCAGACGAAAAAGTAGAAGAGAACCAAGGGACTGTTCGCGAGCATTTGATTATCACTCGTTATAATCCTGAACGTGCGGCTGCCAATGAGATGATGGATATTGATACTATCTCAAATGATATCCTAAAAGTTCCATTACTTGGGGTTGTTCCTGAGAGCCATTCAGTGCTTGAAGCGTCCAACCATGGCGAACCAGTTATCCATTATACCGACTCTGTGGCTGGTCAATGTTATGAAGACATTGTCGCCCGTTTCTTGGGTGAAGAGCGTCCATTACGTCATATTGACGTGAAGAAAAAGAGTCTATTACAGCGCTGGTTTGGGGGATAATGATGACTAAGAAAAAGGATTTTGGAGTAGCCTATTTGGTACTGACGACAACAGTAACGCAGGTAGCGCAAATTTAGCAACTGAGCGTTTAAAAGTTATCGTTGCTAGCGAAAACAGATTGAACAATCGCTTAACGGTTGATCGCATCGAAAAAATGAAACGTGAAATCTTAGAAGTTGTGAACAAATACGTTAACGGTGTGCAGATTGATGATGTCAATATTAACCATCGTTCTGAAGACAGCTTAGATGTGTTAGAGATGAATATCAATTTACCTGAGCATAAGAAATAGCATTCTAACAGTACGTATTTCTACAATGAATAAAAAAAGCCCCAAGTTTGATACTTGGGGCTTTTTGATGTTTATCGATTATAGATTATTTCATACGGGCAATGAGATTGTCTTTTTTGACAAACTGATGGTATAGCGCGGCGGCTATATGCAAGACCGTAAAACCAATAATCATTGGCCAGATAATCTCAGTATGCAAGTTATTGTAAAAACGAGCCAAACTTCTATCTGGGGTCACGAATACAGGTATCTGAAAAATACCAAAAATATCGACTGGTCGACCGCCATATACTGCCATCAATAAGCCAACCATTGGCATAGCAATCAGTATGGCATAGAGAGCAAAATGTGACAGCTGAGATACGAGCATTTGCCATTTTGGCATAGCTAACGGTGGTGGCGCCTTAGTAAAAACGCGGTTGATGACTCGAGCAATCATCCAGAATAATAAGCTCACGCCGAACGCTTTATGGTATCCAATAAACATATTGCTATCTAAATTCTCATATAGCAGTATCATTATCCATGTGGCTAACAGTAAGGCTGCACTAATCCAATGAAAAATACGGCTACTAACCGACCACTTTGATACATTCGAGTTGGCATTATTCATGAGTGACTCTACTACCTTTATCAGGAATTATCTCTAATCAGTTTTATAAGCCAGCTAATGCTCTTCAACAGATGAAGTCATTAACATTACTGGCTTACTATTTATAGAACGGAGAATACCTTAAATAGCGATAAGAATCTAGCTATCCGAATCAATCAGGTGATAGGCAATTTTATCCAAATCTGGCACTAAGTATAGCTCGTCATCAATCATCACTGTTTGATATAGGTAGGATGAGACGTCATTTTTATCAAAATACTCTTCCCTATCTTTGCCATTGGTAGTACTAAACTGTTCCGGTGTCTCTACATCTTTCACTTCAGAAATTCGTGCTTGCAGCTGACGCAAATCACCTGCCGTCTGTAAGGCAAAACGGTGATCAGTCGTATTACCTTCCAAAACAACCATTTTGTCTGGGATTTGATCTTGCAGTAGCAAATGAAATACAGCCAAATCTTGCTGTTGCCAGTCGTATCTAGAAACCTGCTGCTGAGACTCATCCACACTCAAAATTAGGCTGCTTGGAATGATCCAGTCCGGCTGGTTAGCTGCTGGAACAATAGTGACGTCAAGCATACCGTTGTTGGTAGTCAACAGACTCACAGCCTCAAACGAATGTTTTAAAATTTGTGTCATACGTCACTCGCAATAAGTTAATGTGAATGGCTAGCTGCCCTTTCACCAATGTAATCGGTTAGTTTTTTTGCTAAATCGGTAGGGCTGCCAATAAAGTTGCAATACCCTGAGTCAATGATAGCCTGAGGTTGACTTGGACATGCACTCAAGCTCGGATCTTGTGCCCATAATTGACTGTTATTGTCTTGGATTAAATCTAGATACTGAGAGCCATCATTACCCATACCTGAAAATATAATATTAATAAGCTCGCTACCATAGACATCGCTGGTATTTTTGAGCAGCTGCCCGATTGCAGGCTTATATTCACCATGCCAATCTTGATCCAATAGTATCACGCGACCCGTTGAATCACAGACAACCTGCTTATCAATAGGCACTATCAGACACTCTCCTGCACGTAGCCGCTGTGAAGAAGCGATAATCTTACAGCGCCAGTCATTATGACGATTAAGGATGCGAGGCAACGTACCAATCATAGATTGATTGAAATGATGTGCCAATAAAATACAAATTGGTAGTGTGGCTGGCACATTATCTAAGAATTCTTTAACCGCACTAGGGCCACCCATAGAAGCACCCAAAAATACGACATAATGCCAGTCAGTATCAGCACTCTTGTAAGCTGGAGCATCTATCAGTGTTGGCAAGTCAAGCAGTTGGGCAAATTTACGCTTTAACTTACGTTGCCACTTTGCATATTCTTGGGATTCGTTTAGATACGGTGCTTGACTGAAGCCAACCAGTACTGCTGCTGGTTTAGATGCCACCGTCGCTATTGCCACACTGTCATCATAATCACTGTCTATCAGCCAAATATCGATAGCTGAGTTAGAAAGCTCACCTGTTTCATGCCACTGTGCTCGTGACACACAGCCGGCTAGCATAAAGCCGAAACCACGTACCGTATCTGAAAAAGCCATGCGCTGGCGATGGTCTTCTGCCACCACCATCACTTTAATGTCGTTTCTATTTTTTTTCGCAGCGCTAAAACACGTGCATTATCCTTCATTAGTCAGGCTGACCCCTTCACCTAGTAATTTTTGCATTTTATCAAGCAGCTCTTTTTCTTGGAATGGTTTACCCATATAGTCATTTACACCAATCTCTAAGGCACGCTCACGATGCTTTTCGCCAGTACGTGACGTTATCATAATAATCGGAATTTGCTTTAGACGATTATTATGTCTGACTTGAGTGGCGACCTCGAAGCCGTCCATACGAGGCATTTCGATATCAAGCAATATCATGTCTGGTGTCATATCTTGCAATATTTTAATTGCGTCAATACCATCTTTAGCGACTGCCACATTGAACCCTTGGCGCTCTAAGAAACGTGAGGTTACTTTACGCACTGTCACTGAATCATCGACGACTAGAATGGTAGATTTAGACTCTATACGTCCTCTTTGAGCATCAGCAGCTTTCGTAATATTCTTGGCCAGTTGCGCATTACGCATAAGAGCAATCAGATCTAAGATGAGCATGACCGAGCCATCACCCATGATAGTAGCAGCTGAAACTCCTGGAATATTTGATAATTGCTGGCCTAAAGGTTTGACAACAACTTCTATGCGCGAACCTGCAATCTGATCCACTTGCAAAGCAATATTCTGTCCGGTACGGTTTTTAATAATGATAAGTGGTAAGCTGGTATTGGTATTTACCACCAACTCATTTAACTTATTGCCTGATAAAATCTCATTTAGGTAGCGTACTCGATACTCAGTGTCTTCAAAATTCAATGTGGCATCATTTGATTGATAGTAGTCATAGAGCTTCTCTGGATTCACTCGAACCACGCGCTCAATCTGTACCAATGGAATCGCATAGTAGCGATCTGCAGCACGAACAACCAATGCGTCAGACACGGCTACCGTCAATGGTAGACGCATTGTGAAACTAGAGCCTTTACCCAACTCTGAAACGACGGATACTGAGCCACCTAGTTGGCGAACCTCACTAATAACAACATCCATACCAACGCCGCGTCCAGAGATCTGAGTCACTTGCTGACTAGTACTCAATCCAGCGTTGAAGATGTATTGCATAATATCAAGGTCTGACAGACTATTATCGTCTGCATCAATTAGACCCTGAGAGATGGCTTTACTACGTACTGCTTCAACATCAATGCCTCGCCCATCATCTGTTAATTGGATGACGATCTCACTACCTTCACGATGCACTTCAAGGGTAATACGGCCGCTACGCTCTTTGCCTGACTTTAGACGGGTCGATGTGGTTTCAATACCATGGTCGACAGCATTACGTAACATATGCTCAAGCGGTGAAGTAATGCGCTCTAGGATGGTTCTATCCATCTCGTCATCAGCATTAATGATGGACAGTTCAACAGACTTATTAAGCTCGTTAGCTGTTTGACGTACGATACGTTCAAGACGTGGTGTCAAGCGCGTAAATGGCACCATACGTGAATTCATCAAACCATCTTGCAGTTCAGTCTGGGTACGAGACAACTGTAGCAGTAGGCTTTCACTATCACGGGTTTTTTCTAATAATGTATGGTTAATATCAACCAAATCCGAGGCTGACTCTGTTAAAGATTTAGATAGCTGATTCAAAGATGAGTATTGATCCATCTCTAGAGGGTCAAAGTCTTCATTATCGATGAGTTCCTCATCTATTTGAGATAGAATCTGTGCTTCTAGCTCGATCTCCATACGACGTAGCTGATCTGCCAAACGTTGTACTGTCGTACCCATCTCTTCAATACTGTTTGTTAGACTACTGATACCCATATCGATACGAGCACGGTTAATCGCTGACTCACCAGATAGATTAATCATGTGCTCAATCAAACCACCCGAGATACGAATCATCTCATTGCTACTAGCGCTCTGATCTTCCTCGTGAGTATCTCTAAGCATAGACGGCATTTCACTGATATCTTTTGCAAGATACTGTGAATCTTGGTTTTCTTTGGCAATCAAGATTGCTTCACGCTGGGCTTGTAGAGACTCTTTAGGTATCGTTTTTAGGCTATCAGGGTTTCTACCAAATTGCTCCAACGCTTCAATTAATAGCGTAGGCGTCGGTGGATTAACATGTTGTTGAAGAATAAATACTGCATCAGCTAGCCAGTCATGACTTGCAACCAGCAACTCTAATACTTTTTTGGTGGCTGGACGTCGATTACTGACAAAGTCTGTATAAACCGACTCCATCTCGTGAGCCAAGTCAGCAATACCAGAGGCAGTGACCATTCGTGCGCCACCCTTTATGGTATGCAAGTCACGTTGGAGCGCTTGCAACGCTGTGGTATTACTCGTATCTTTTAAGAACAAGTGCAGATACTTATTACGATTGGTAAGCTCTTCTGCTTCTTCTAAAAATACCGCTAATATATCAGGATCAGGCAATCCATTGGCCCATGATTGCTTAATCATGCTATCCAGACTTAGGGTACTCAATGCCTCATTATCACTATCAACAACATTGGCAGCAATGCTACGCTCTGTAGGTTCAAAGTGATTTTTGGTACTGGTATGACTAGATCGACTACCTCTGGTAACGTTTTTGCTTTTTCAAGCTGATGCAACTGTTCAATCAGATCTGGAGTAAAGAAAGATTTCTTATGACTCACAATATGCATCACTTGTAGTGAAATCGTGTCTTGCACCATTTGCATGATTTCAAGCCACTGCGCGGTTGGCGCTCTTCGGTTCTCTACAAACGACTCATAGACGCTTTCTGCTTCGTGGGTTAAATCACCAATACTACGGATACCGGCCATCCGTGCACCGCCTTTAATCGTGTGCAAATGACGCTGTAGAACCTTTAGCGCATTGATATTGGTGATATCGGCACGCCACTTATTGAAGCTTTCATCTAGTGCAGTATCAAGCTCTTGTGCTTCTTCTAAAAATATTTCTAACAGCTCGATATCAGTATCAATAGTCTCAAACTGTAGCTCAGTTGCTGGAACAACCCTAACGGTGAAGCCAACGTCCTCGTTCTCATCCCTTTCTTGATAAATACTCTGTAGATCATCAATGACTTGTTTATCTATTTTTAAGGAGGTACTTCCAGCTAAGGCATCGAACAAGCCAATCAGCTGAGCATGACCTGCATGCAATATCGCTTGAATGTCTTGATTTTGAGCTTTATCGATATGATTACTCAAATAACGATACGCATTACCCAGCTCATCTAAAATCGTGACAAATTTTGGAAATGCTTGCGCCTTTTCCATGAGAGAGGCTATTTGAGAGATTTGCTGCTCTATATAACTTTGAATATGCTCTATTTCAGTATGATTCAACGCATCATCTAGTTCCCACTCAGCATCGAGCAACGTATCAATATTACTGTCTAATAACTCTTCTATCGTCAGTTTCTTATTGGTCATGACAGTAGTGTCATTAGCCACGTATTGCTCACCAAGCATAGCTTGCAATGACGCTATATCATGCTGACTCTGCGAACCATCGTCCTCTGTTGATGCATCATGCTGCTCTACATTTTGCTTATAGTTGTTTAGATAACCCTCTATTAATGTGGCTGACTGGGCTAATGCTGCTAAGTGCTGAGCATTCATGCCTATATCTTGTTGTTGTAGTGACTCCAAGCTATGTTCGATAGTCGCACTGACTTCGCTGATAGCGGCCAAAGCACTAGAACCAGAAGCGCCGCGCAAAGTATGAAATGCGCGTACGATTTCATCTGTGATTTCTATATGATGCTGTTCTCTATTGTCTTTGACAAACTGCTCGATACAATCAAGCAGTTCTTCTGCTTCATCAATAAAGATCTTACAAAATGCTTTTTCTTCTTCAGTTTGAGGGGTAAGGACAACCGCTGCCTCTGCCATTTTTTCATTGACCGAATGAAAGGTCTGTAAGGTAGAGTCTATAGCTTCATTACTGTTGTCATCATAAGCATTGTCAGTCTCATTCGTATCAAACCATGGCGTTGTTTCTTCAATCTTATCTATAGAACTATCTATTGACTGTGCAAACAAAGCAGAGTAGCTAAATTCATTACCCTGCTGTTTGCTGTACGCATCAGCACACGCAATCCACACTGGAACAACAGCTGGATAGTCTTGAGTACCCTGTTCAAACGCTACAAGCATATCAGGATAAGCTGCCAGTACATCTGTAATCAACTGACGCATATCAACTGAGATAGCGACACTATTATCTAAAACACGGTTGAGCATGTTTTCTATAGACCATGCCAGTTCCGCTGTATAGTTAGCGCCTACCATGCGGCCCGAACCTTTCAAGGTATGGAAACCACGACGAATATCTTTTAATCCCTCTAGATCGGTCGAATTTTCCTGCCAGCTTTCATACAACGGCACAATTTCTGCCAATACTTCATTGGCCTCTTCTATGAATATCTCTTTGATATCAGGATCTGCATCGTCGGCATCAGCTGGTAGTTGATTAGTCTCTCTAATAAAAGGTGCAAGGCTCTCTGGAATATCCAATGTAGATAGATATTCGTTGGTATTCACTTCTTTGTTATTCGAGTCAGTAACCAATTCGGTACTATCGTTATTAGAGTCGTTATCAACATCATCAATTTCTAGTAGCGATTTTTCTAATTCTGCATCATCTGACATAACCTCTTTAGGAGCAAGTTCAGTTAGCGTCAGTCCAGTGTTGACCGGCTGCTGGCTCATAAGATTGCTACTTTGTAAGATAGCAATCGCAGGATCAAAACTTGGTGGTCGCTGCGCTGAAAAATCTGCTACCAATGCTGGTAGATTTTTGTGGTATCAACCACTAGATTTACAACATCATCTGTTACTGGCAATGTTTTATCTAACAAACGATTCATTAGGTTTTCGATTGACCATGCTATCTCACTGATACTAAAGGCACCAACCATACGACCTGAGCCTTTCAGAGTGTGAAAACCTCTACGCACTTCAGTCAACGGTGTTAGGTCTTGTGAGTCTTGCGCCCAGATAGGAAGGAAATCTTCAAGATCAGTGATGATTTCGGTCACTTCTTCAATAAAGATATCGTGGACATCTTCACCTGTTTCAAAGTTATCAGGCTTTACGTGTTCACGAGCCTGCTTTAGCGCATCACTTTCAGTACTGTTGGACAGACTCACACTGTCTTCTTCAACTACATTTGCATCGTCTACATTAATAAAAGGTTTGATCTCACCACTATCATCGTAACGTACAACATTCGTCGCAGCTGACTCTTGAGTGAGTATAGTCTTGTTAAGCGTTGCTGGTGATACGATATCAGTATCAAGAAGCTGTGTTGCTCTGGCCGTATGTGTATTTGCTAAAGTGAGCAACTGCTGGTCGAAAACCTGCTGCGCAAGATAATCAAGTAATAGCTCAATAGACGTTAAGCTCTCAGCCAACGCCTGCACCAAACTCCAGCTCGGGGTAGTAATATTACGAGTAGTTAACTGTGTAAATAGACTACCGATATCATCTATAGTATGACGAATTTCTGGTAATTCCATATCATCAAAAGCTTGACCAATACTGGTAAACTCAGTGGACGCTGGTAATAACCCAATATCTTGATGCTGTATATAATTGTTAAAATTTTGCTTTATCTCTTCTACTGCAATTCGAAGCTCACGTAGGCCATCATCGGTAGTAATGGGTTCATGTTTACTTGTTAATTCTGTCTCGTTACTATTTATCACTTCAGACACAGTAGCGAAAGAGGTCGCATCACCAATCTTAAGAGAAATGGTTTGCTCAGTACTATAAATAGCGTTATATAACTCTTGCAGCTTGCGTTCAATTTGCCATTGCTCTTGCGCAAAACTTGTTTCTGATACGAGAGACTGTTTTAAATCTGCAAGGATTGATTCCACCTGAGACACATAGTAAGTCCAGCCTCGGTTTTTGAGCTGCTCTCTGATATATTGCAAAGGAGCTACCAAGCTATCTGGCTCATCTAACTTGAAGATAAGCGCATCAAGCTGAGTCAATAATTGCGGTAAAAAACGAGACGCTGTCGTAGTACTTTGAGATACTTTATCCAAAATAGACTGAGTACGTTTGCTATTGTGCGCTAGATAACTCAATTCGACATAGATTGCCGTGGTCAATCTTACAACTATAGTTGAAGGTACTTCATTTGACTGAGCACAAGATTCTATAACTTGATCAAGCTGACCTAATAATGGTGCATAACGCTCCGGAAGTGGCGTCTCGTTTTGGGCCAGATCACTGAGCAATAACTCAGTCAAACACCATAGTCTTTGTAAACCACTATCTTGTGTTGTCTGCCTGAGATACTGGCTAGCTTTTTCTAAGGTACTGAGTGCTGACGACTGATTTGTATTAGTGATTAGTAATGCCTGTACTTGTTGACGCCATACGAGTAGCAACTGCTGACACTGTTCACTTGTCAAGCTAGCAGTAGCTTGTTCTGTTGGTACGGCCACTTCAATACTATTGATAATATTTTCGTTATTCGCATGATCATTCGTGTATTCATGCTGAATATCACTAATGTTTACAAGAATATCAGTTTCTATATCTCGTTGAGACAAGGCTTGGGTCAGCTCATCAACCGCCCTACTTATTAGGCCTATATGATAGATTCCTGTACGCGCATACTGATTGATCTCTCGTTGTAATAATCGATGAGAGAACTGACCTATACGGCGCTCTTTGATAGAAAAGTCATCACAACTTTGTAATCCTGCGAGTTGACTCAACTTGCTAGCAACATTTGCTAGTAAAGGAAGTTTGAGCATGATGAGCGCACCACTAACCTGATGATAACTTGATGTCAGTTGCTCATGGTCGATGCTAGATTCACCTAATTGCCAACCGTCAGATATCTGTGTTAACTGCTGATTGAATAATGGTAGTAACCACTGAAATATCACGATGTCATTGGGCTGGTTTTTCATAGGTTTATCCTAACTCGTCTATGCACTAATTTAGGCACTAATTTTTTGCCACACATTAACCTGTGGGTGCGCAATGCGGCGCATATTTGAAGGACGCCAGAACAACGCCTCACCTGGAGCCAATATAATATATCCCTCTAACGCGCACTGCTCTGATAACCGTGTCAAAATATCACGCTGATCAAATTTACGAAAATATAGCAGCATGTTTTGGCAAATAATCACATTCTGAAGATGCGTAGTGGGTGGTTTTTGTTCAATAACATTGTGTACAGAAAAACTGACATGTGGCTGCAATACAGGTGCTACCTGCCAATTCTCCTGCATACTATTAGCCGCTTCTGATGTGCTAGGCTTCGATCTATTTAATGTACTCTTAGATGGCAGCGGCTGAACAAACGGCTGACACGATTGCGGGATTAAAGATTGCTGCCTGTTATCATACTGCCCCAGTCGTGCGCTTTTAATAGCCTCTTCGCTGATATCCGTCCCTAATACTGCATAGTCTTGACATCGCTGTGCGGCTAAGCTCATGGCCAATGACCAAGCTTCTTGTCCGCTTGCACAGCCAACACTCCAAATACGAAACAAACTATCAATGTTGTCCGCTTTATGATGCTGCAATGCATACTCTGTAACAAAGTCGATAGAGGGTCTATGTCGAAAGAAGCGACTCTCATGAATGAGTACTTTATCTAGCAACTGCTGACGCAACTCATCACTTTTCGATAATTGATACCATAATTGTTGAACGCTCAATCCATTCGACATCGCCGTACAGTCAATTGCATTAGCCAGCCACTGTAGCTGTATGTCTGGCAGCACAAACCCAGTCTCTTGCTCTATGTACTTCTGCCATCGTTGCACATCCAAACTGTCGACTTTCATCAAAGTGTTACCCAATGTCAGCTCAACTGTATTAAGCAGATGATTTAGCTTATTAACACCATCTATCCTAGACAAATCATCTACTATGATTACGGCTTCTTTCTATCACTCTTACAGCAGTAACCTTGTCCAATATGCAGAAAAACCAAATGCTATCGATCTTGCTCTAAAAGAATACCTAATCACTAAACGCTTTCTTTCAATGCGCCTTCCGTATCCAACACTTCATAATCTACTAGCTCGTCGTCGTTCGATACTTTGAAGCCTGTTACCGATTCCTGTAGTGCTGCTGCCATTTCACTTAGCTTCACCAATAGAACGAGCTGTTGCCATCGTTCCAGAAGAAGTTTGTGAGGTAATATCTTGAATGATGTTCATGGTGTGAGAAATATGACCAGCAGACTCAGCCTGTTGTAATGCAGCATTTGAGATGTTTTGAATCAAGTCAGCCAAGGTGTTAGAAACGCTCTGTACTTCTTCTAGTGCTTCACCCGCATCTTTCGCTAAGCGTGCGCCGCGTACAACTTCAGAAGTTGTCGATTCCATTGACATAACCGCTTCGTTGGTATCGGCCTGAATGGTTTTTACCAATGTTTCAATCTGCTTAGTAGCATTAGCTGAACGCTCAGCCAGACGCTGTACCTCATCAGCAACAACCGCGAAGCCTCGGCCCGCTTCCCCTGCCATCGATGCCTGAATAGCGGCGTTCAATGCCAAAACGTTAGTCTGGTCAGCAATATCGTTAATTAGTCCAACGATATCACCAATCTCTTGCGAAGACTCACCAAGACGCTTAATACGTTTTGACGTTTCTTGAATCTGATCACGAATAACGTTCATACCCTCAATAGAGCGTTGTACAACTTCTGCTCCATTGTGAGAGATAGCAACTGAACGCTGGGCAACCGTTGCAGATTCTGCAGCGTTGTTTGAAACCTGATCAATTGAGACAGTCATCTCATTAATAGCGGCTGATACTCCAGCAATTTCTTGTGCTTGGTGTTCAGAAGCTTCGGCCAGTTCAACAGCATTCATCTGCGTTTGATCCGAAGACTGTGAGACTCGGTCAGCAGTGCTGTTAATAACAAGTACCAACTGTCGTAATTGGTCAATTGCAAAGTTGACTGAATCGGCAATCGCCCCTGTAAAGTCTTCTGATACAGTCGCATTAACGGTCAAATCACCCTCTGCCAAATCACCCAATTCATCAAGTAGACGTAAAATAGCGATCTGGTTACGTTCGTTTTCTTCTTGGATTTGACGCGCTCGCTCAGACTCAGCTTCTGCTTCTTGGCGACGACGCAAGGTTTCTTTCTCAATAAGTGATCGCTCTGATCCACCACGGTGTTTCAGTAGCTGGTACAAAGCAAACACAATCCCTAATGCGCCGATTGCAAATACAGCCGCTGGCAAGATAACGGATTGATTGAAACTATCGAAATACTGACTTACCGATGATAGCGAGTTAACTAGCCAAATCAGACAAGCCAAACTTAATAGAACAAAAATCCTAACAATAGCTTCCAAGTACTATCAGCGTCTTTGCCATCTGCTGATGTTTTAGCCATACCAGCTACAGGTTTTTTTATCACATCACTCATCTTGCGTCTTCCTTTCAAACAGTCATCAAAGTCTAATTGTGGCTGACTTTGACAATCGTATTGTTATCTAAACAATGATTAGCAAAGCCTGTATAAATGCTGACATCGAACCCTATTATGTCAGTCGCTATTTCTCTGTCGTTACTTAACAGACAGGTATT
Organism: Psychrobacter sp. ER1; assembly: GCF_048631835.1. Lineage (NCBI taxonomy): Bacteria > Pseudomonadati > Pseudomonadota > Gammaproteobacteria > Moraxellales > Moraxellaceae > Psychrobacter > Psychrobacter sp. ER1. The sequence continues at coordinate 2,745,512 of NZ_CP184640.1, forward strand.
TTATAGTTAATAGCTATATCGCAGCATCTGAATACTGAGGATCCTGTGCGAGCAAACTTGGCATAAATACATACCAGTCTTGGTCGTTTTTGAAAAACTTGCCATGGTTATAAGGCGCAAATGGCGACTCTGGATCTATGGCTTCTGGACGATACTGTTCTTGTGTGAACTGTTCGATACCAAGTACTTGATCAACCAGCAGTCCTGAAAAGTTATTGTCATAATCAATGACGATAACTTTTCGTTGGCTCATTTGTGTCAAGCGACTAGGTACTTGCAAAAAATGCGACAGATCCGTCAAAGGTAAGAGTCGCCCACGAATGTTGGCAATACCTAGCATCCATGGCTTTACTAGAGGTAGGCTAGTATATTCTGGCATAGATAATACCTCTGATACCTGACCCATAGGGGCAACTAAGCGCTGCCCACCAATTTCAAATACCACACCTTGCCAATCAAACTCTTGGCCACCGCGGCGACCGCTTTTGCGCGCGCGTGCCAAATCTGCTAAACGCAGAAGCTCAATAAATCCTCTAGAAGCCACAAATTACTCCATCACTTTGCGAATCATATTGACCAATCCACTTTCATCAACTGGTTTGTTCATATATTCTTTGGCGCCTTGACGCTTGCCCCAAACTCTATCTGTTTCTTGGTTTTTGGTACTAATCATAATAACAGGGATATGAGCAGTGGTTTTACCGCGGGTAATCTTGCGCGTGGCCTGAAAACCATTCATTTCTGGCATGACCACATCCATCAAAATCACATCTGGCAAATGTTCAGCTGCCATCTGGCAACCCTGCTCACCATTAGTCGCTTCCAACACTTGAAAGTTGTTTTTGGCAAGCATATCGCGAAATTTCGCCATTTCTGATGGCGAGTCGTCAATGACTAAAACGGTAGTCATAGGAGGTTCCTTTAAGTTCTAAAATATCTGTGAAGATATATTGATATATGGTTCAGATAAAATGATTAAAAATAGCACTTATAAATCGACTGGTAGCCATTCTTTAATCATAATTATTCAGTATTGAATAATCTGGAGCGATAATATCAATCACTCCCTGTAAGTCTATATTTATTCGATTAACGGTACTGATTAATGGCATCAAAAAGCTCATCTTTACTAAATGGCTTAGTCAGATACTCATCAGAACCCACAATACGACCACGTGCCTTATCAAATAGACCATCTTTAGATGACAACATGATTACCGGTTTATTGGCATAATCAGGGTTATTTTTTATCAGCGCACAAGTCTGATATCCATCTAGACGTGGCATCATAATGTCGACAAAAATAATATCTGGATTGTTATCTACAATCTTTGCTAACGCATCAAAACCATCGATAGCGGTCACTACTTCACAGCCCGCTTTTTGTAATAAAGTTTCTGCAGTACGGCGAATGGTTTTTGAATCATCAATTACCATTACTTTTAAACCTTCAAAATTATTTTCCATTCTCATTGTCCTGTAAACGACTATTTGTTCGTAACGCTATCTAACAATACAAAATTTGCTTGGCTATTTTAAACTTTTATATCATCTATTGTCAGATCGATATAAGTACCTATATTTGCATTGTCTGCGTTGAAATTTGTGATAACAGCGAATCTTCTACAATTGATGCCTACTGACTAATCGCGGTATCAATATAGCGTACTATACGCACTTTATTATTATTAATCTTACAAAATCTAGCGTTATTTGAGTGCTTTGAATAAGATAACTTACCCCGCGAATATCTAATAGAAAAGTCAAATATAACAACGATTTCAATTAACTATAAATCCATTTTCTAACATATAAATAGATTGAAATTTGAATTGAAGGTAGCGTTATTATATTTTTGTATTGTATATAACTGGCAATGATATTACTGGATAATTTTCATTTGTAATAAAAATGTATCAATGCATTTTATAGTGTTTGTTTTAGCACAGTTATTATTGCTTTTCCAGTAATTAGTAAAATTATGTTCGAACTCGTTGGTATCATAAATAACTGTTCTTATTTATTAAAGGTATAATTTCAACTCTTCTTAATACTGAGTTATCAACTTTCTTAAGTTTAGTAAATATCTTACAGTCGTTCCACCGCGTTACAATTCACTATATAATAATATGACGATTACAATGGTGACTGCTATGACAGCTTCTAGACGTCTAAGAAAAATCCTCTATTTATTCAGCGTGCTATTTATCGCTGCTTGTCAGCCGTCACCTGTAAATGAATCGACTGTTACTGACACTGAAGCAGAGACCGCAGACACGCCTCTTATCATCACAAGTGATAATGTCACAATGACGCCAGAACATATCTTGAGTATCAAACCTTCAAGGTATCAGCCGAGTCTCGGATTACAAGGTAATATCGAACCTATCAAGCAGACTACATTTGTTGCGGTACATCCGATTCGTATAGAAAAGACACTGGTTAGTGAAGGTCAATGGGTAGAAAAAGGCACGCCATTGCTTGTCTTTAGACGTACGGGCACGGCTAGCAAAGCTGAAGATTTGAAAAAGCCTGAACAAGGTAATTCAGAATTAGGGGTACTAATCAAAACAATCAAGAAGATACGCAAAACTCTGATGCTAACTCCGCACAAGCTGCGCCAGACGCAGATATCGCTGTTGTAAGAAAAACTGACAGTGATAAAACGTTAGAAGCAAATTCTGCGATAGATACTGATAGCAACATCACTAATCAAAATGCAGACATTAATACGGCTAAACAAGATGCGCAGTATAATTCGATTACCATTCATGCCAGCTTTTCGGGTCGGGTAGAAAACTTATCTGCTGATGCAGGACAACAGCTAGCGGCGCGCGCGTCTCTACTACAGATCAGTGACGAGACCAAACTGCACTTTACGGCTACCCTGCCTATACAAGCCAAACCACAGCTTTCCGTTGGCCAAACAGTCAATTTTACCGCCGAAGGTATCTCAGACAAGTTTACGGGACAGGTCAGTAAACTGGTATCGACCAGTCAGCCCAAAAAGCTTTTGGTCTATGTTAATGTCATCGACAACGAGGTAAGTCGCGATAAGTTATTACCAAATATGAAAGTCACAGGGCGCGTCAATTATGGTCAAATAGATGTCGGCACTATCGTACCTAAGCACGCGCTACACGATGTCGACCTGACAGAGTTGCAAACTCCTCCTTATATGCCGCTACAACCATTGACTGCAAATGTTTGGATAATCGGACAAGATCAGCGTTTAACACGCCAACCTATTGAGGTAGTTGAATATGATCCTACTACGCAGCAGTATTTGATAGCAGGTGTGAGCAATGATAGCTTGATTTGTTTGGCTGACTTACCTATTGATTCTAAAGGTAAAAAAGTCGTTGTGTCATAATAGCTTATGCTGACAGTTACATTTGGTAGAAACATTAACAAAGCTTCTCTTGTTTTGTAACAGCATAATTAGGCAATATGCCCCTATTATATATAGCATTATCCGAGTATTAAAATACGTCTCATATTTAATTATGCGCTATTCTGTATATTTGAAAACGTAGAGGCTTAATAGTTTAACTGTTTATTATTTCCAACAGCTCATCATTACCGAAAACGTTATATTTTTATAAATCACAATAACAATTAGAGGACACTCCATGAGTAAGCAGATTTTATTGATTGAAGACGATCCAGATTTGGCTGAGCTGATCAGCGATTATTTGACCATGAACTATTATGATGTGCATCATGCTGGTCTTGGCCAAGAAGGTCTCGACTTATTAGACACCAAAGAGCGCGATATTGACTTGGTTGTATTGGATCTTATGCTACCTGATATGGACGGTATGCAAGTATGTCAAAAGATTCGTGGCAACAAGAACAATATGACCAATAAAGTACCTATTATTATGCTGACCGCAAAAGGCGACACAACCGATCGCGTATTAGGGCTAGAGATGGGTGCTGACGATTATATCGCCAAGCCCTTTGAGCCACGTGAGCTTTTAGCTCGTATTCGTGCGGTTATTCGTCGTCATGAGCAACCAAATCAAGCCGATAGCCAATCAGACAGCTTAACCTTTGGTCGTTTAAGCGTGTTCCCTGATAGTCATGAAGTCACTATCGATGACCAACCAGTACGTCTAACCACGCATCAGTTTCAGTTGTTACACTACTTTGCCACTCATTCTGGCAAGGTGTTGAATCGTGAGCAACTCTGGCAAGCGATGCCAAATGATGACAGCTCAGACAATATTGACCGTGCAATTGATGTACATATTTCGCGTCTACGTGCTTTGATCGAAGACAATCCACGTCAGCCAAAACGTATTATTACCGTACGCGGCGTCGGCTATCAATTTGCTACTGATCAGGTGTAATCACAAAGGATGCCTAATTAGCTGACTCATGGTGTAAACTCTATACCATGAGTCGGTACAAGCGTTTAATAATAGAGATCGTTTAATGCAGCAATTGGGTTTTCGTTCCGTATTTGCCAAACTATTTGCCAGCGTTATGCTGGCACTTACGTTATTTGCTGTAGCAATGGTGCTGTTGACCCAACTTGTTCATGATAAAGACGCTGGTATTCGCTCAGAGATATTAGCCACACAGATTTTGGGTCAAATCGATCCATTCTTGCACGAATTAAATATCTCTATCAGTAAAGACAATCGTTTGCAATCACGTTTTATGCTGGCTGTCGTTAAGAAAAGCTTCGATATTTTTGATGAGTCACTGCAAGCGAAAATGGGATTGTATGACAGCGAAGGTCGGCTGCTCATGCAAACTGACAACAGTGACCTACCCCTAGAGCTTCCCCTACTCCTTCTTTGTTCTCGCGCGTTTTTCCATCACTTGCAGACACGTCACCTACCAAGCAAGCCCAAGTGTATAGCAGTACGGGTTATACCTTATTATACGAATCACGTCTAACGCCTAAAAACCTGTCCTTTCTGCAGCCTTGAACTTGTTCACTGGTACGTTACTACTCTTGCTTATTATGGCAGGTGTACTATGGTTGATTGCCCGGACGATGACATGGCGTATTGACCAGTTAAGCCAGCAAATGACTCAATTGGGTGATGGTGATTTTACGGTGCGGGTAAATGCACGTGGTAATGATGAAATCGCTGCATTAGCACGTGGATTCAACCAAGCAGCACAAAAAATTGAACACTTAATTGATGCCAATAACTTGCTACTGGCACATGCTTCTCATGAGCTACGCACACCTATTACGCGTATCCGTCTACAGATTGAAATGATGGATATGTTGGCTGGTGCGCTGCCAATTGATACCAAAGCAAAGTTCGATAAACGAGCACAAGCGATCAATAGAGACTTATCAGGTCTTAATGACTTAGTAGAAAGCATATTACTGGTTAGCCGTCTGGATGCGGGACATGCCTTACAACAAGTTGAAAACTTAGATTTATACGATTTGGTAAATCAAGAACGTCAGCACTATCCTGAAGCCACGCTGATTGGCGAGCACATCGTGATAGATGGTCAATCATCAATGTTGACTCACTTAATTCGTAACTTACTTACCAACGCTATGCTACATGGCAAGCCACCTGTTACGGTATTGTTATATGGTGTTCAGAGCATAGAAGAAGCCGGAACTGTGCCTGACTATCTATTACAAACAGTGCTATGCAGCAGCTTTGTCGATTACAACAGTTTAGACTTTGATGACTATGAAGAAAACGCTGATGCCAAGGTAATTGAACACCAAACCGCTAAACACGAAGCTACTAGTTCGGTTGATAAAAATAAATCAGACACGACTGACTCAATAGCAGATCTACCAACGCCGACTATCTATAAAAACGGTGAAGACATAGCTGCTCACAATGAAAATAACGAGAGCAATGATGATGCCAGCCTTGATAACGGCCTTTCAGATGACAGCTTAATAGACAATGCTAGCAAACCCCAACCCTCTACTGGCGAATCATCACTACTTGCTGACTATTACAGCTTTACCAGTGAGTTAACTGACAGAATTAAGAAAGTTATTTGGAAGGCTGTTCCAGACTCTCCTGACCTTACTAACGACGCCGATAATGCCAACAATGCTAACGCGACTGAAGTAGCATCAACAAACTCTATAAGCAATGTAGAAAGCGAGAATACTGGCACTCTTGTCAATAATAGTGCTCAAAAATCAGATAGATCTATTACTGATACTGCTACTAAAAACAACGGCTCAAATAATACGAAAGATGACGCCAAATCTAATAGCTCAAACAATGAGAGCTCAGGTGCAGTCGTGCGTAAAGAAGGCTTATTTGCTAAGCATATGAAGAAAGCCAAAACTGAACCCGAACGTCCACTGCCGAAATATGCCGTGCTGGCTGTAATCGACGAAGGCACTGGTATCCCTGAAGGCAAGCGAGAAGAAGTCTTTAGCCCATTTGTACGTTTACAGCAAAAAATAAAGGCTCTGGATTAGGGTTATCGTTAGTCTCACAAATCGTTACCGCTCATCAAGGGCGCATTATTACAGATACCCTAAATGGTCATACTAGATTTTTGGTGACTATCCCCATTCATCATGACCCTCATTACAACTATCACGAGTAATCAATCCCCATCGTTATATAGATAGCTATCACGCTGTCACCTTCACACTTGCCATTTTAACTGCTTATTCTTAATAGCTATTAATCATAAGCCGGACACGTATGTTCATATCCAAAGTGCCTGATAATATGCTATATTACCGCCCCTTATTATACGGTTATTGACTGTTGTCGTTTTGACAAGCTTCTTACATATTGAAAGAGGCCTGATGACGCGTTTTTAACCATTAAAAAATTTATTAAATTTTGAGCCCTCCATGAATGACATGATTGTCTTAAACGATGTGACCAAAAGTTTTTTAAGCGACCGATCAATCAAAGACAAAGACGGCAAACCACATTGGTTTACCGCTGTTGAGCCGACATCTCTGACTATCAAACAAGGCGAAATCTTTGGTCTAATGGGTTATTCAGGGGCAGGTAAATCTACCTTATTGCGCCTAATCAATATGCTTGAACGTCCAGATTCGGGTCAAGTCGTGATAGATGGTACTGACCTAACCACGCTGTCTGCCAGTGAACTACGCATTGCTCGTCATAATATCGGTATGATTTTTCAGCAGTTTAATCTGATGTCTAATCAAACGGTTTTTGACAACGTGGCATTTAACTTAAAAATCTCTGGTTATCCAAGTCGCGACATTCATAAGCGCGTTATGGATTGTCTTGCGATTGTTGATTTGACCGATCGTGCTGGTCACTATCCTGCGCAGTTGTCAGGTGGACAAAAACAGCGTGTGGGTATTGCCCGCGCGATTGCCCCTAGTCCAAAAGTATTGTTGGCCGATGAGCCAACCAGTGCGCTTGACCCTGCAACGACCCGTAGTTTGCTGACTTGTCTGCGCGATATCAATGAGCAACTTGGCGTGACTATCGTCATTGTGACTCATGAGATGAGTGTTATTCGTAGACTTTGTGATCGCGCAGCGTTATTGCATCAAGGACAACTATTAGAAGTTGCGGATGTGCGAGACGGTCTGATTCAAGCAACCACCCCGATTGGCAAAGGCCTAGTCGTCGAGGACTAATGAGGCAGGAGAAATAGATATGTTAACTGGTACTGAATTATCCGCCTCTATAGACAAGCTACTTGTGTTACGCAAAGAGATCGTGAGCGCGTTTATTGATACGTTTGTGATGCTCGGTATTTCAACCACAGTCGCAATCGTCATCGGTGGACTGTTTGGCGTATTCTTGTTTTTGTCTAGTGATCGACAGTTTTTGCAAAACAAGACGTTGTACGGTGTGCTTGGCGGTATTACCAACTTTATGCGTGCTTTCCCTTTCGTGATTTTGATGATTGCAATGAGTCCGTTTACTAAGGCCATCGTTGGTACGGGTATCGGACCAATTGCTGCATCACTAGTACTTGCTATCGCTGGTTCGTTTTATTTTGCGCGTTTGGTTGAGCAAAATCTACGTGAAGTGCCGCGCGGTATTATCGAAGCCACTGAATCGATGGGTGCCAGGCCTTTTACCATTATTAAAGTACTACTTAATGAAGCTCGCTCAGGTTTAGTATTGTCAGTCACTATTCTTTGTATCAGCTTGCTCTCTTATTCAGCGGCGGCTGGTATGATCGGTGGTGGCGGTTTGGGTGATTTGGCCATTCGTTATGGCTATTATCGCTATCAAACCGAGGTAATGATTTTTATCGTGATTGTATTATCCATCATGGTCGTATCGATTCAAGCCTCTGGTAACTGGCTCGCCAATCGTTTAGACAAACGTTAAACCGCTTTAGAGAATACTTGACATTACGAGCGACTAGGTTTATTTTTGGCAACACTCAACCCTGATCTCAGCTCTTACAACAAAAGCAGCATTACTATTTATAATGTTGCTTTTTTAATGTTCAGACGATAAACGTTTTACTCAACCCCATTCATTATTAAGGACATATTATGAAATTAACAGATATCAGCCGTCAGTTAGCTACCGCATTTGCCGCTGTTGGTGTATCAGGTCTAGTCTTAGTTGGTTGCAGCAATTCATCAGCGCCAGAAGCGACTAAAGAGCCAGTAACCGAAGGTGCCACTGCAGAAACTGCCGCTAGCGATATCGATCCTGATCATACCAAAATCGTTATCGGTACGACTGAAGGCGATTTTGCTGATATGGTTCGTAACCAAGTAAAGAGCACGCTTGAAGCTCAAGGTTATGAAGTTGAGTTGATTGCTTTTACTGACTATGTCCGTCCTAACCTTGCATTGGCTGAAGGCGATTTGGATATCAACATCTTCCAGCACAAGCCTTATCTTGATAATTTCAAAAAAGAAAACAATCTTGATCTAGTAGAAGCATTCCAAGTACCAACGGCTCCGCTTGGCATTTACTCAGGTAAAAAGACCAGTCTTGACGCTGCATTCAAAGGCATGAGTGTCTCTGCACCAAACGATCCTAGTAACTTTGCACGTGCTTTGGTTATGATGAACGATCTTGGCTGGATCAAATTGAAAGACAACATCGACCCATTGACAGCGTCAAAAGCAGATATCGCTGATAACAGCAAATACGATATCGAAATCGTTGAACTAGAAGCTGCTCAATTACCACGCGCGCGTGATGAAGTTGACTTCGCGGTTATCAACGGTAACTATGCTACTGACTCTGGTATCAAATTGACCGAAGCATTGTTCCAAGAGCCAAGCTTTGCTTATGTAAACTGGTCAGCAATCAAAACTGCTGATACTGGTAAGAAATGGGTTGAAGATGTGACCAACGCTTATAACTCAGAAGCTTTCAAAAAGTATGCTCATGAAACGTTCCCTGGCTACAAGTACCCAAAAATCTGGGGTACTGATCATAGCGCACATACGGACACTGCTGCTAAAACTGAAAGCGCTGACGCTCCAGAAACTACAGAAGCTGCTGCTCAATAAGACTTTAAATCAAAGTACCTAGTTTTTTAGGTGTTATGATTAATAGAAACGCCCATAACTTAGAGTGATGGGCGTTTTTTTATTTTTGATTTTGGGAGTACTATCTTCCAGTACCGTTATCAAAAGACTAACTGTGCATTAAATGACTATCAAATAACTATTAAAAATCACGTTACAGCCTGTTTGCCCTTTGTAGGAAACCGTCACTCACTCTTCCACTTGTCTTTGGTTTTTCTTATAGTGGACATGCTTAATAGTAATTTACTCTTTAAACCATACTATTGATGACATTTAAAACGAATGAAAATTATAAGATACATATAACAAGGATAATAATATGAGCGCTAAAAACTATAATATTCGTACCGCTGGACAAGCAAATATCCCTATCCTAGGGCTAGGTACTTGGCAGTCAACTGGCCAAGATTGCGTAGATGTGGTCAAAAAAGCATTAGAAATGGGTTATGAGCATATCGATACCGCTCAAGCTTATGGTAACGAAAAAGAAGTTGGCGAAGGCATTAGACAATCAGGCGTGGCTCGTGATAAGTTCTTTTTGACTACCAAGATTTTTCCAGATGATATGAAGTTTGAACCGGAAAAACTGGTCGCAGCAGCCAAGCGTTCTTTGGAAGATTTGGGTACAGATTATGTCGATCTGTTGCTGTTGCACTGGCCTGATGACCGCGTGCCGTTATCTGAGACCATTCCTGCGCTGTGTGAACTCCAAAAGCAAGGTCTAACGCGTTATATTGGTGTTTCAAACTTCAATATTGCTAATATCATTGAAGCCAAGAAATATGCTGATGTGCCTATCGTCGTGAACCAAGTAGAGTTTCATCCGTTCATTAAACAAAACACATTGCAGACCTTCTTGAATAATCATCATATTCTACTAGAAGCCTACTCGCCATTAGCGCGTGGTGATGTATTTGATAACGAAGTAATTAAAGAGATTGCAGATAAGCACAACGTAACACCAGCACAAATCTCACTAGCTTGGATCTTGTCAGACAAGCATCGTGTGGCTATTCCAAAAACGTCTAATCCTGATCACTTGCAAGGCAATCTAGATGCCATCAAAGTTGAGTTAAGTGCAGATGAGTTAGAAAAAATCGGTAACCTAGCCAGCTCTGACGGTCGTAAGATCGAGCACCCTGACTATAGCCCAGTATGGGATGACTAACAGGGTTAATAAGTAGGATTAATTGATTAGCTAAACAAAGCGCAATAAAAAGCCACCGATTATCGGTGGCTTTTTTATATGGTATGAAAGCTCAAAATCATTACTGTTGTAGCGTTTCGGTCTCATGAATTTTTTCAGCAGGATTATACTGTTCAGAAGAAGGTATCGCTCCGCTACGATTGTTTTCTTTCATAGATTTAGCAACTTCTGGTGGCATATAGTTTTCGTCATGCTTAGCCAATACTTCCCCAGCGACGAAAGTATCGCCCTGCATTTTACCCGTGGCTACGACGCCTGAATTTTCAGCAAATAAATCTGGCAGAATACCTTGGTAAGTCACTGGCACGGTTGATTGGAAATCAGTAATCGCAAACTCAACATTTAATGGATTGTCTGCTGCACGCTGCACACTACCGGCAACCACCATACCACCAGCACGAATACGTTTGTCTTGAGGCGCTTCGCCTTGGGCAATAGCGGTTGCATCAAAGTAGTAGTCAGTTTGCTGCCCGATGGCATAGATAACCAACATAACTGCTACTGCCGCACCTGCCAGCGTAAACATAACCCACGTCAGTTTTTTCCGACGAACTGCATTCATACCACTACCCCATTAATGAGTCACTGTTTTATAAACCATTATCAATCTACAAAACAGAAAATTTTGAAGAAACTACCATTAGAAAAACGTTTTGAAAATGTCTTTCTAATCGTACTCTTCTAATTGCTATATGGTAGCATTTTTCAGACAAATCAATAAGCCTCATCACTGCCTATAAGGTCATATTTTTGTCAGTGTAAGGATACGGTTTCTTACGCTAAAACCATGATATTAAGATGATTTTTATTCAGCTTGTTTGGTTACAGGCGTTGAGGTTTTGGTCGTCCGTTGTGCTTGTCGCGCTTGCTGGATGGTCAGCTGTTTGATAAGTGACTGTCGCTGTCTGCGGCTATAGATAATAAAGGCCAACATCACGCCGATCGTTATCGCCCAGCACGACCACACAAAAACCCCATGCTTACCCATGGCGAAAAACTCAGATACGCTATAAAAGTAAGGCTGCATAGTATGTTCCTAGCCGTTATTTGTGTTGACCACGAATGTATTCTTTAACCCACGCTTTCCCTTGATCACGGTATAGAATCAGCGTGTTGGTACGATAAATCGCTAATGTTGCAACCAGTAAATAGCTGCCGATAATCATCAGTAATAAGGGCATCCACATATCTGCCGACATCTTCGGTGCGGCGGTCAAGCTAAAAGTCGCGCCTTGATGCAAAGTATTCCACCACTCTACTGAATACTTAATAATAGGCAGATTCACTGCGCCCACGATAGATAAAATAGCAGCCGCTTTACCGCGATTGGCCGTATGCTCAAAAGCGGCAAACAGTGCCATCACGCCCGCGTATAGAAACGCTAATATCAGCATTGACGTAAGGCGTGCGTCCCATACCCAGTAAGTACCCCATGTTGGCTTTGCCCAGATAGAGCCTGTAAGCAGACTGATGACACACAGCAAAAACCCCATCGGGGCAAGTGCCTGCGCGACCAAACTGGCTGTCTTAATCTTCCATACCAAATAAATCACTCCCAGAACTGCAAGGGAAAAATAGATAGAAATGGCAAGACTGGCCGCTGGCACATGGATAAAGATAATGCGATAGCTATTGCCCTGAAGATAATCAGGCGGCGCAAAAGCAAGGCCCCATATGCTACCAATGAGCAAACAGAGACTGGCTAATATCGCTAACCACTTGACCCAAGGGCTAAAGATACGAAAAAACTGCTTGGTACCCACAGTGGTCAAGAAACCCTGCCAAATGCGCTGCCACAAGCTAGGGGATGAGACGTTATTCAGGTTGGGCATGGGAAGAAACCTATTACACAGCTTACTGGCGATAAATGATGCGGTCTATAAAAGTACCACTATCAACTCACCTGCTGGCGTTAAACACTGGATAGAATCTACAAAGAGCTGTTTACGTATTCAATTGACTATTATAGCAAAATTGCCAGTTTTCACCACGATGTTAATACATGTGGTGCAGATAACTAAATTTCGATGACTGGATTTAGATGGCTAGGTTTAGATAACTGAGTTTAGATGACCAAATTTCGACAATTGGACTTTAGGATTGCAACAAGCAAATCGTTTAATTGAGCCATGACATTTTTAAAGTTGTAGCAATCACCCAAGGCATAACTAGTACAGAAACAATACTTCCTGCCAGCAATAAAGCCAAGATTGGCAAACCGTTCAGCCCAGAAGCAAATAAATCAACCGCACCTGTAGCAAAAATCAAGACTGGCAACTGCATCGGTAAAGCAATCAAAGGCACTAATACTGCCCCATTCTTTAACGATAGCGTCAAGCTACTGGCAATCGCGGATAGCATTAGGAGCATTGGACTACCTGTCACGATAGAAGCCATCAATATCCACGCTTCAAACCAACTGAGCTGAAACAACGGAACGGCAAGCAAGCTAAGCGCTGCCACAATACCACTGCTAAAAATCCAATGGATGACCAGTCTAATCAGCACCCATAGCGGTAGTGACGCTTTGGCGACGACCAATTGCGCAAGCGTACCATTATCAAGCGCAGGCTTAAATAATCCATCAACGCCCATTACCAGTGACAGCAATGCAGCAATCCACACTGCTGATACGCCTAGACGCTGCAATAGCGCAGGCTCACTACCAACTGCCAACGGAAACAAAGTAATAATCACTAAGAATAATACCAATGGATACAACCATTGTACCGCTCCTTGCTGCTTGACTTGCCATTCGCGTCGCCACAGCTGCATAAACCCAATACTGCGAGGTGCTACGACAATAGCATTTGTACTTTTATTCATGGCTGCTACTGATCCTACTTGTATTGGACTGTCTGTCATTATTTGTCCTTGCACATATACTGATGGTACTGATATCAATCAAACTTATACCATGTGATTTGACAAATCGAGCACTTGATTGGCGACACCGACTGCCTGATGACTGGTCATTAGTATCGACCCGCCAGCCTGTGCAAATTCGCATAACCGCGCTTCCATACGTGCCACCATATCGACATCTAGCGCAGTGAAAGGCTCATCAAGTAACCAGAGCGGTGTCACGTCAGGAGTTAACAAGTACAATCGTGCCAGCGTGATGCGCCGCGTTTGCCCAGCGGACAGATGACTTGAGCTGATCGTTTCAAACCCTTGTAGCCCAACCCATGTGAGCGCATTATCAATATCAGCAGCGCTTGGAGTAATACCATATAAGTTCAGTAGAAACGTTAGGTTTTGTGCTACTGTCAGATTCGGATGGATGCCCAACTGGTGTGAGACATATAAGGGCTGGATAGGCAGGCACGATTGTCCTTGATAAATAACTCTACCTGACAAAACAGGTAACAATCCAGCCAATTGCATGAGTAACGTAGTCTTTCCCGTCCCATTTGCCCCGATTAGATGGCAAATACTACCCGTAGATAGCTGCAACGCAACTCCTTCGCACAGCGGTATCTCACCGCGCTGAACCGTCAGCTCATCAAGTGCAAGTAAAGGCGTATCCAAAACCGTCATCAAAACCTCTGGTTATTTATCAAGCAGCAATCAATATTCATCACAAACACAGGCAATGTTCGTGGCATAATACCCTATGCTCGCTACAAACACACAGTATAACAAATTGTCGATTACTCTGACTTCAAAAAGTACGACCTCAAAAAATACGACTTTAAAATATGACTTCAAAACCTATGCCGACTTCACAAGATAGCCAAAAACCTAATACTGCTGCAGAGACTGATAACGCAGACACTAACTTGTCAAAAGAGCTATCAGCCAGCTGTTTGACAGTAGATAGCTTGATTGATGCTCAAGTCAACTTTATGCAGCAGTGGTTGCACAATCAAGCTGAGCCACTAGCGATGGAAGCTTGGCAATGGTTTGGTGCGCAGCCTTTAAGCAAATATATTACTTGTGACCATTTACAACAGCTGATGAAAGACTGGCTGTTAAATCAGCCGATGACTGAGGTGATGCGTACCGACATCCGTGATATTTTGCACACTATTATTTATCACCCAGTTAATGATAATGTGCCTTTGTCTGAGTTGGTCGATGATGCCCAAGTCGAAACGCTGGCCAACTATATCGGTAGCCACGAGCAGCAGCGCAATATATTGATTCATACGCTGGTCGGTAACGAAACCTTTGCAGATTTATTGACCCAAACACTCTATCACGCTATCAATGACTTTATGGAAAGCACGCTCGATAAAGCAGGTGGCGTTGGTAAATTGATGAAGCTTGGGCGCAGCTCTTTTGAAAAGGCGACCAACAGAAACCTCGATGAAAAACTACAAACCTACTTGCATCGCAATATCAAAGATTTGACGCGCAAAGCCGAGGCCAATGCGCAGGAACACTTGTCAAACGAAGAAGTGGCGCGTCTGATGGTTATGGGCTGGGATCGCATCAAAGACCAACCGATTAGTGAGCTGCAAACCTATTTAAGCGATGAGCCTAGTAACAGTAGCATTGACCATATCGAAGCCAGTATCCAACAGAGCTATAATCGCCTGCGACTGTCACCGTATCTACACAGTTTAGTCTCGGCAAGCATCGACACTTGGTATGCCAATCATCAGTCTGACACGATGGCGACCATTGCGGCGAGTTTGCACATTGATGAAGCGGCCATGAAGCAATGTAGCACTACACTACTGCCTATCGTGTACGATGCTCTTGAGACGCCTTGGTTAACGGCTCACATTCGTGAAATGCTAGCAGCGTTTTATGCACAGCCTGCTATCAAAGAAGGTTTGGTATTCACTCACAATTAATTTACAACCCTTACTTGTCAGCATATTATTATGAGTCAACGCAATAAACTCAGCTTGTGGCAAAAAATCAAACGGTTATTGACTGCTTCCGCACCGCAGTCAGTCATCGATGCTGCAAGCGAGCAAGGGCCTGCATCACTTGCTGACAGCGAGGTTAATAATACAAAAATATATCAGCTGATATCTCTCATGAGTTAGAGGCGAATCAGGGCAGCAAACAGGATAACGCTCAAGCTCAAGCACAAGTACAAGTACAAGCAAATACATCTCAACTCAAAACCGATAATTTAGAAACCGATAGCACAAATGCAGAACCTCAAAACCAGAGTGACACGCCTATCGTCGACTGCTTAAAGCAATACTTCAATGACAAACAGTGGCACTACACGCATTATCGACCCAAAACCAACGACAGCCAAAAATCGCATCATTTATCCTTGAGAATGCGTCATAAGCAAATAAACTGTGGCTATCTGTTTCGGGTGCAAGAAAAAACAAACTATTAGCTATTTACGGCATCCTGCCATTTTTGATACCAGAAAGTTATCAAAGTGCCGCGATGCTACTCATCACCCAAATCAACTATGACATGCTAGTCGGTAATCTAGAGATGGATGTTAACGATGGTGAGATACGCTACAAAAATGCTATCGATGTCGAAGCAGTTGGTCTAGATAATGAGATCATTGAGCATTTATTACAAAGCGTGGTTGCGATGACCACGGTCGCCAACGAGCTTTTTGGCAACTTGGTTAATAATCAAGACCCTGCTGAAGACATGCAAACGCTACTTGTCGAGCTACGTCAACAGTCAAACGCGCGCACGTTCTTTTTACCAACTCAGTTTGTTCAATAGTTCAATCCGTTCGATAACTCAGTTTGTTCAACAGCTCAGTTCATTCGATAAACTGGTTTTTCAGTCAAGTTATAGTCGACGATAGCTGATACTTATCCCTTTATTTTTCTATCCAAAAAACCATCAATATTAAGCTAGAATTCTTATGCTAAAAATTGCCTACTCTGACGTCTTTCGATATTCCGTGCCAGAAAAGCACCGCTTCCCCATGCAAAAGTACATTATGATTCCTGAGCGTCTACTGGCAGAAGGCACTATCAGCCAAGATAACTTCTTTGCTCCTGCTCGCTTAAGCGAAGATGAGATTTTGACCACCCATACCGCAGAGTACTGGTATCAGCTTAAAACCCAAACACTGCCGCGCAAGGCTGCTCGTGCGATCGGATTTGAGATGACGCCGCAGTTGGTGGAGCGCGGTCGTTATATTGCCCATGCAACGTATGAGTGCGCGCTATATGCTCAGCAATATGGCGTGGCCATGAACGTCGCAGGCGGCACCCATCACTCCTTTGCTGGTCATGGAGAAGGCTTTTGCGTATTTAATGATGTTTGTATCGCTAGCAACTTATTGCTAAATCGTGGACAGGCAAAGAAGATTTTAGTGATCGATTTGGACGTTCATCAAGGCAATGGCAACGCCAGTATTATGGCAGATGAGCCACGCGTTTTTGTCTTTAGCATGCATGGTGCAAAGAACTACCCGTTTCGTAAGCAAGTATCAGACTTAGATATTGAGCTAGACAATGATACTGGCGATGCTGAGTATTTACAGATATTAGAAGATACGCTGCCACGCTTAATCGCTGAGGTTGCGCCAGATATGATTTTTTATCAGTCTGCAGTCGACGTGCTCGCTACCGATAAGCTCGGCAAACTTGGTTTGACACAAGCAGGATGTAAGGCGCGTGATGAATACGTTCTGCAGCAAGCAAAAACCGCCAATATCGCTATCGTGATGGGTGGCGGCTACTCAGAAGATATCGAAGACGTGGTCGAAGCGCATTGTAATACCTTTCGTTTGGCACAGCAGATATTTTTTGAAGAATTGGTCTAATAAGATATCGCTGAAAAGGCTTATATCTTTAGCTATAACAAAGCGGTAATACCTTGCCAACCGACACGTATTCCAAGCACGATTAAGATTAATAAAATAAGCTGACGAAAACGCGCTTGCGGCAAATAGCGACGCAAACGGATTCCAACTAGCAGTGTGACTATAGACAGCACACTCAAAAAAGTAATCAGCTGCCATTCACCACTGCTCAGTGCCATGATAGGCTCACGCAACACGATAATTTGGGCAATCTTTCCTAAGAAATAGCACATGTTACCGACTTTGGCGATGGTGTTTTTATCGTCACTGGCAGACAATAAATACATCATCAGTATGGTCGACATTGCATTGGTCGAGCCGCCGATGACGCCTGCACCAAAACCAACGGCAATCAACATAGGCTTGGTGTTTGGTAGACGGATTTGTTTGCCGAGTAAGCTACTCACAACGTAGAAGGCAATGACCGCGGCCAACAATAAGAGAATATAAGCGCTATCGACCCATAGCAAGAGTTTAGCACCTAAAATGCTACCTAGTAAGCTAGTAAGCGCAAGCAACCAATAGCGTCTGCCGTAGTAGATAAAGTTTTGCCAAATGGTGCGTTCACCGCCTACTAGCCAGGTCATCACATTAACGACTAGCGAGGGAAAAATCACTAACACAATGGCGTGTTGCAATGGGTACATACTAGCAAGCGCAGTGGTCGTCACTAGCGTTGCGCCAAGTCCGCTAATACCATGCAGCAGTGAGGCAAGCGCAAAAATGACCGTCAGCACTAGCATTTGAGTGCTATCGTTACCAGCTATATTCATCATATCGGTCACACCATTTTAGGCTCAGCGTCTGTATCTACACACTATCTACATGCTAGCTATCAGATTTAGCGCCTGTAGCTCTAACTATCTTTACGTTGACCGATTGCTTGACCAATAATGCTAGCCAGTTGCTCAGCAATTTTATCTTTACTGGTCTTCTCAAGTGTTACCGCGTCACGCTCATAGCGCTCAGAGAAAAACACCTGCATCGCATTGTCATCACTAGCAAAACCGATATCTGCACGTGAGACATCATTACAGGCAATCATATCCAAATCTTTTGCGACCAACTTACCACGGGCATAACGCTCGACATCTTGCGTCTCTGCTGCAAAACCGACGACAAATAGCTCTGGATGCGCAAGAGAAATCGTCGCTAGAATATCAGGGTTTTTAACCAAACTGAGCGTCATGGCATCTTGTGTCTTTTTGATTTTTTGCGGTGCAGCTTCTGCCGTACGATAATCTGCCACTGCTGCAGTCGCGATAAAGATATCTGCTTTCACAAATTGATTGTCATCATAAGACTGTAGCGAGTCATGATTGTCGTTATGGTTATGGTCGCTTACATCATCACCGCAACCACAGTCGCCATGATGGTGTACGTGGGAATGGTTATGAGAGTGCTCATGTTCATGTGGGTGCTCATGAGAATGGTCATGCTCATCTTCAAGGACAAATTGAAGCTCGCTATGCGTACCTTCCACACATTGCTGTGCGGCTATTAGCATATCTTCGGCAGACAGCACATCGATTCGTGTGACATTAAGCGGTGTGGGCAATGCCACTTTACCACCAGCGATTAAGACAACGTCTGCGCCAGCAGCCACACAGGCACGGGCCAATGCAAAGCCCATTTTTCCTGAAGAGTGATTAGACAAATAACGCACAGGGTCGATCGCTTCTACGGTTGGACCCGCGGTAATGACCACTCTTTTGCCTGCCAGTAATTGCGGCGTTGTATTCATCGCTATGAACAGTAACACTTCATCCAATAACTGCTCAGGCTCAGGCAATCGCCCTGCTCCGACATCACCGCACGCTTGCTCACCGCTAGCTGGTTGGATAATCTGATAATTCATATCGCGCAATGTTTGCACGTTTAGATTGACGGCTGGATGCGCCCACATCTGCTGATTCATGGCAGGCGCAATAATGACAGGTGCAGTAGTAGCAAGACACACTGTGGTCAATAGATCATCAGCCATCCCCATGGCCAGACGCGCAAGCGTATTGGCTGAAGCAGGTGCAATCACGATTAAGTCGGCCCACTTGGCCAGCTCAATATGTCCCATGCCTGCCTCGGCTTGCTCATCGAGCAATGATACATGCACCTCGTTACCAGTCAACGCTTGTAGCGTCAGCGGTGTGATAAATGCTTGTGCGCCTGTCGTCATGATAACGCGCACATCAAAGCCTGCCTTGACTAACAAGCGGGCAAATATAGCAGATTTATAAGCGGCGATACCGCCAGTAATAGCAAGCACAATATTGGACATAAGCGTGGCATCAACAAAAAAGTGAAAAGATAAAATTGCGCTTATAGTAACAATTATGAGATAAATTGGGTAAGATTTTCCGTATCTATCTCAGATAACGAGTATCCACCCATTTTCAAGGAGTGACAATGGCGATCAAAGACTGGCATGAGGATGACAGGCCACGCGAGAAACTTTTAAAATTTGGTGCAGCTCATTTGTCTGACGCCGAGATACTGGCCATATTTTTGCGTACGGGTACTCAGTCTCAATCAGCGATTGAATTAGCGCGGCATTTGATTGATCAGTTTGGTAGCTTAGCCGAGCTATTAGCCGCCCCTCAACAGACGGTTCTTGCCTGCCATGGTATTGGCCCTGCAAAGTACGCCCAAATATTAGCCTCACTTGAGATGGGTACGCGCTATCTGGACAGCCAACTCAAAACCGGGCAAGCACTAGGACGCTCACAAGCGGTCAAAGACTATATCAGCACACAGTTGCGCGGCGAGCACCGTGAAGTATTTGCGGTACTCTGTCTAGACAATGCGTTGAACCTTTTAAATTTCGAGATATTATTTACTGGTGGTATCTCATCATGCTCGGTCTGTATCAAGCACGTACTGCGACATGCACTAAGCCATGCTGCTAGCCAACTTATTATCGCCCACAATCATCCTCATACCGATGCCAACCCATCAACGGCAGATAACTTACTGACTTATGAGCTAAAAAAGCCTGTGACCTATTAGATATCTCGCTTGTCGATCACATTATCGTCGGACGTAACGACACTTTGTCTTATGCCGAGAGCTGCCTTGCCCCTTTTAGTTAGCCCTTTGGCTAGTTTTCGATAATAGTTAGCTACGTGTTTCAACTAGTCCTATAACTAGCCTGCAAACAATTATGTTTGATACATATCATCGACAGAGCGTAGCATTTTGGCTCTTGATAGTTATCGACAACTGTTTCATATTAGTAGCCATTATTGTCATTTATTTGTCAATTACTTACTAGACCGTTAATACTAGTACTTAAGAGACTTAGAACCGAGCATCTAAAGATTAATAAATCATTCGACATATTTATAAGATAGTAAGTGGCAAGACAAAAAATAATTATAGTTAGCTTATTCACTTACGTACTTTTCGCATTTCTTATTCAGCGTTTCAAAGGAGATAGTCATGGCAATTGGCTTGTTTATTTTGGCAGTCATCATTCAGTTAGCCGTGGTCTTGGCCATCTTTTTGTTGTCCTTATCACGGGTCACCGGTAGCATCATCGCCCTGATTACGGTTATCGTCACTGCAATTATCAGCCCATGGTCGCTCATTTTGGGTATACCAATGGCACTACTGTGCTTGGTCTTACTCGTTGCACCGCTTCGCCAATCGTTAATCACTAAGCCTGTATATAAGGCGCTAGGTGGTGCGATGCCGAGTATGAGTGATACGGAGCGTGAAGCGCTTGATGCGGGTACTAGTTGGTGGGAAAAAGAGCTGTTTATGGGTGTGCCGAACTGGGATACCTTTGCCAATTATCCTTATCCGCAGCTCTCAGAAGAAGAGCAAAGTTTCATCGATAATGAAGTAGAAACTTTATGTGTCATGCTTGATGAATGGCAAATCCAGCATAAAGATAAAGATTTATCACCTGAGGCATGGCAATTTATAAAAAGTAATGGTTTCTTAGGTTTAATCATTCCAAAAGAATTTGGCGGCTTAGAATTTAGCTCTTATGCGCAAAGTCGTGTGATGAGCAAAATCGCTTCGCGCTCGCCGACTGCCGCTGTGACCTGTATGGTTCCCAATTCGCTCGGCCCTGGTGAGCTATTGATGCATTATGGTACAGACGAGCAAAAGCAGCGCTGGTTACCAGGTCTTGCAAAAGGTGATGAAGTGCCTTGCTTTGGTTTAACTGGGCCCGAAGCAGGCTCTGATGCAGGTGCGATTCCTGATACAGGTGTAGTCTGTTACGGTATGCACGAAGGCGAGCAAGTGCTTGGCTTACGCATGAACTTCTCTAAGCGCTGGATTACCCTAGCACCTGTCGCTACTGTGGTTGGTCTAGCATTCAAAATGTACGATCCTGAAGGTCTGCTTGGCAATCTTGAAAAAACCGATTACGGTATCACTTGTGCCCTCGTTCCAGCTAATCACGAAGGTGTGGTAACAGGACCACGTCATAATCCAATCGGCTCCCCATTTATGAATGGTACGGTCGATGGTAAAGATGTCTTTATCCCATTAGATTACATCATCGGCGGTGTTGAGAACGCTGGTCGCGGCTGGCGTATGCTGATGGAATGCTTGGGCGTTGGTCGAGGTATCTCTCTGCCCGCTCTGTCGACATCAGCCAGTGAAATGACCTATCTATCTGTCGGTGCGTTCGCAAAAGTTCGCGAACAGTTCAAGATATCGGTAGGTAAATTTGAAGGTGTACAGGACGCTACTAGCCGTATGGCGAGTAACACTTATATGTTAGAAGCATTCCGTCACTTAGTCACTTGTGGATTAAACCAAGGTGGCACGCCCTCAGTCATGACTGCCATGGCTAAATACTATGCGACTGAAACCATGCGTAGCGTCGTCAACGACGGTATGGATGTGGTCGGTGGTCGTGCTGTACAGATGGGTCCGCGCAACTTTTTGGCGACACCTTATCAAGCGATTCCTGTATCTATCACTGTTGAAGGCGCCAACATTTTGACCCGCTCGCTCATGATCTTTGGTCAAGGTGCGATGCGTTGCCATCCTTATTTATTCGACGAGCTTCAGTTATTACAAAGTGAAGACAAAGCTGCTGCCACTGAAAAGTTTGATACCCTTTTCTTTAAGCATTTGGGCTACACGTTTAACCGTGGTGCAAAAGCTTTTGTCGCAGGTTACATCGGTGGTAGCGATAAGGCCCCGAGTTTCGCAGATGCTTTTACCCGTCCCTACTACAAACATATCAACCGTTTAAGTGCGAGCTTTGCCTTGACTGCTGATATGGCATTAGGACTACTAGCAGGGGATTTAAAACGTAAAGAGATGCTCTCTGGTCGTTTAGCAGATATTCATAGTCATCTATTTATTGCGACTGCTATTTTGCAATTTTATGAACATGGTAGCAAATCAGAGTCTGAGCGCTTACATGCTGAAGTTGCGCTACAAAACAGCTTGTATACGATTCAAGAAGCCTTTGTGTCATTCTTTGCCAACTTCCCGAATCGTATGGCAGCCAATGTGGTCAGCTTTGTGACCTTCCCAAGTGGACGTATCTTTACCCCAGCAAGCGATGAGCTGAAACGTCAATTGGGTGATACTTTCATGGATGATTTTGCAGCCAACCCGTTCCGCGATTATCTGAAAACCATGGTTTATTACAATACAGATGCAGACGATGTGACTGGTCGTATGGAACATGCTTATCAGACGTTGGTCGAAATCGAACCATTGTGGCAGAAGTTCAAAAAGGCAGAGCATCAAGACAGCTTTGAAGGTCTAACCTTTGAAGACCATGTGGTACACGCCAGTCAAAATGGCGGCATTACCGAAGAAGAAGCAGAAGTTCTGATTCAATATAACGCCATGCGTTTTGATTCATTATTGACCGATACGTTTGACGAGCATCTATCGGAAGCGCTAGAACGTGACAATCCTCATGCCCTCGAAAATGCGGTTCACCAACTGACTGATTACGCACAGCTAAAAAGACAAGCGCAGAGTAAAAATGGTATCGCTGTGGATACCGATGCATCTGCCGTTGATGAGCTAGCCACTAACGAACTAACTATTAACGATCTAGACAGTCCTGCAAACACAGACAATCATACTGGCGATGCCAATCCTAATCATGGTTATGAAAGTGATGGCGATGTAGAGTTGGTCAGTGAGCAAGATACTGTCAAAGAAGTAAATTCGCAGACAGATTTTGAAGAGTCAAAGCCTGAGATAGAGGCACTCGATCATCGACATCGTGATGCTGAATCATATCTTAACGAGCGTATGGGCAATAATCATAATCGTCATATTGCACCACCTGACGAGATCAACAATGAAGTAAGTGATAATGATATCAAACCTTTAGAGCGCCAATCTCCTTTGTCACGCGAAGAAAACTATAAGGTTTAATGGTCTATTCTGTTTTTAATATTGCTATTAGAAACTCAGTATTATTAGATTTTATAATAAAACTTTCACTTCTTATTAGCCAGACTATCTATAAACGATAGTCTGGCTTTTTTGGTCTATTGGAAATTCTGAGCTTAATTAATCATATGAGTCTTATTCTTTTCTTCGCATTTCGATAACTTGAAATCAACGGTTTGATATCAATAGTTTGACATATTCGCTTACCCTAAAAACTCTTTCATGAATATTTTGTTTCATATGGGAAACAAACCGTTTAGAATAAATATTGACTATATTATGGGCACATAGTTGTAACGAGGAATGTACATTTAGAATAAAATCAGAAAAAATCTTGCAGTGCCCTTAGCTATTCTTTTATATTGTCCACGAAAATGTGACATCGAGCGACAATCACGGGAACTTAATAGTCATAACAAGCTTTGTAGTAAGGCTGATAAGTACAATCATGTTGGCTAATGAACACTTACTATAAAGCTGTTATGCACACAAAGGATATGAATTATGTGGAAGAATTTGGGACTGACGGGCAAGATCATTGTTGCCATGGTGCTCGGTATTGGACTGGGCCTATTTCTAAACTACTCAGGATTGAACGGCGAAGGTGGCTTTGTTAATACTTATATTACCAATGGCTTCCTTGCCATTGTTGGTAAACTATTTGTCAACTCGCTAAAAATGTTGGTCGTACCTTTGGTGCTTATCTCACTGATTTGCGGTGTATGCGGTATTGGTGATATTCGCCTACTTGGACGTATTGGTACCAAAACGTTCATTATTTATATGATAACCACTGCACTCGCTATTGCGACTGCGATTGGTCTTGGCTCGTTATTCGGTATCGGTAAAGGCATGAATATCGGAACGGAAGCCGAGTTTGAAGCTGCGTCAGCGCCGCCTCTACTTGATGTGTTCTCTAACATTATCCCATCGAACCCCATCAGCGCGATGGCAAATGGCGATATGTTATCGATCATCTTCTTTGCTATTTTGATTGGTGTCAGTATCTTGATGGTAGGTAAACCTGCCAAAGGCTTAGTGCAGAGCCTAGAGCTGATCAACGAAGTCATCTTAAAGATGGTCACGATCATCATGAACCTTGCACCATATGGTGTATTTGCGCTATTGACCAAAGCAATGGCAGAGCTAGGTTTAGACTTGATTTGGTCACTACTTGGCTATGTCGCGGTATTGGTCGGTTCATTGGCCTTCCACTTCTTTGTCACCATGATGATTGTACTTAAGGTCTCTTCAGGCCTGTCTATCAAGACGTTCTTGGCAAAAATGCGTGAAGTACAGATCTTTGCTTTTAGTACCTCAAGCTCGAACGCGACGATTCCTATTACCTTGCGTACGGTTACCAAGCGTATGGGTGTAAACAACTCAGTTGCATCGTTCACTGTTCCTTTTGGTGCTACTATCAATATGGATGGTACAGCTATCATGCAGGGTACTGCGACCATATTTATTGCCAACATTTACGGCATTGATTTGGGCGTGACCGAATACTTAACCGTGATCTTGATGTCAGTACTAGCATCTGTTGGTACGGCTGGTGTACCTGGTGTTGGTCTAATCATGCTGTCTATGGTATTTGCTCAAGTAGGTCTACCAATCGAAGGTATCGGTCTAATCTTGGGTGTGGATCGTATCCTTGATATGTTACGTACTGCTGTAAACGTCGGTGGTGATGCTGCTGTTACTACTATCGTGGCAAAATCAGAAGGCAAAATGGATCTGGCTATTTACAACGATCCTAACGCTGGTGCAAAAGATGTATTTGATGGTCATATCGATGAAGACAATGAGCGTGAGTTCTCTGAAGTCTTTAGTGATGGCATCATGGGTAGTGAATACGATGATGTCGATCGTCGCCGCTAACCCACGCTTGCTAGATAGAAGTGCATAAAATAAAAAACTTCAGTCAAATTGGCTGAGGTTTTTTATGATCAATAATCAGTAAATAATAATGGTTGATACGGTTCTATCAACAACTAATTAGCCAAACACGTACTTGGTCAACATTGCCAGACAGACCAGTACAATCACTGGACGAATCAATTTGCTACCGCCTTTAACCACCATATGTGAGCCAAAATAGGCACCGATGGTTTGTCCAACCATCATCGCTAGCCCCACTTTCCACAGTACGTTACCACCCAAAATAAAGAAAATTAGCGAGCCAATATTGGTCGATAAGTTCAATACTTTTGCCGCACCTGTTGCTTCGATAATTTGACGACCACGTAATGCCACATTGCCAAGCGCAAAAAACATACCAGTACCTGGACCAATATAACCATCATAAAAACCAATCAACGGTGCCACGACTTTTTGCCACTTACTCTCTGAGATACGCGGTGCAGCCTCTACTTCACCTAATCTAGGGGCAAATAATGTATAGATACCGATAGCCGCGATTAAAAACGGAATCACCTTTTCAAGCAAGTCAGGTGGCGACATCTGTACAGCGATGGTACCGATAACGGAACCAATAAAAGCGGCAATGATAGCTACTTTGATTCGTTGCGGTTTGACGACTCCTTTTCTAATCATAGTAATAGACGCCGCTAGTGCGCCTGATGCCGCTTGCAGTTTATTGGTACCGAGCGTCAATACTGGCGGGATATTGGCCAGTAGCATAGCGGGGATAGTCAACAACCCGCCGCCGCCAGCGATAGCATCAATAAATCCTGCCAATGCGGCCACCGCAGTAAGCATTAAAATAATCTCTAACGAGAAAGTTAAGTCCATGACACTGACCTGCAAAATATGATAAGAAGAGAAAAAGGAGTTATGAGATAAGGCTAAAATATCATTATCGATAAGCTGACAGCTTACCAGTGCTAGCAAAAGAAATAATGACACGTCGCACAGCGCTGCTCATTATAAAGATAAAACCATAAAAAAGCCAAAAACGTAACAAAGTCTGCTAAATTTGTCTAATAACGTTCTAAATATGCTCAGCAAAATAGCGACTTATTAAAAGATGTAACGACTTACAACTATTGTGCTCGTCAAATCCTCTTTATAATATTGCTATTGTAAATATAAAAAAGTAGACCGTTGGCACTGGCTCAACGTATTTTGTTGTCTATCTTGATAAGAGTATGAGAAACTGTTTCTGTCTATTTGCTACCTCAAAATTATAGGTAGCTCAGACATTGATGGATATTTGAGGTTATTTAGTAAATTGTATTTAGCGAATGAGGATGATATGGCAATACGAAGGATTAAGGCATTTTTTGAATTTGAGGCAGCAGGCGGTATCGTCTTAGCATTGGCTGCCATTGCTGCAATGATCATTGCCAACTCCCCTCTTAATGTTTGGTATGAAGGTTTTATTCATGCACCAGTCGCCATTCAGATTGGTGAGTTTGCGATTGCCAAAGACGCTCATCACTGGATCAACGATGGTCTGATGGCGGTTTTCTTTTTCTTGGTTGGATTAGAGCTGAAGCGTGAAGTACTCATTGGTGAGCTGTCCAACGTCAAGCAGATAATATTGCCAGCAGGGGCCGCACTCGGCGGTATGATTATGCCGGCGATTGTCTATCTGCTCTTTAACTACAATGAGCCTGAGTTCTGGAAAGGTTGGGCCATTCCTGCGGCTACAGATATTGCCTTTGCACTCGGTATTTTGAGCCTTTTAGGTAACCGTGTACCTAACTCTTTAAAGGTATTTTTGGTCTCTATTGCTATCTTTGATGACATTGGTGCGATTCTGATTATCGCTTTGTTTTATACCAGTGAATTATCGTTAGAGTCATTAGCAGTAGCTGGTCTATGTTTGCCGTTCTTATATGTTCTTAATCGCCGTAACGTTACCAACATCACGCCCTATCTACTCATTGGTCTGATCATGTGGATTGCCGTACTCAAGTCTGGTATCCATGCAACATTAGCAGGTGTGGTATTAGCACTGTTTATCCCGATGTTCGACCGCACTGATCCTGAGCACTCTCCGCTTGAAGAGCTAGAGCATGATCTGCACAATACCGTCGCCTTTGGTATTTTACCAATCTTTGCTTTTGCCAACTCGGGTATCTCGCTCGAAGGCGCAGGTTTTGCTGAGTTATTCCACTCAGTGCCGCTAGGTATTGCCGCTGGTTTGTTTATTGGTAAGCAGTTAGGCGTCATGTTCATGTGCTGGTTAATCTTCAAACTTGGTATTTCAACCATGCCAAAAGGTATGGACTATAAGCAAATCTACGGTGCAGCTCTATTGTGCGGTGTTGGTTTTACCATGAGTTTATTCATTGGTGGCTTAGCGTTCGCTGGCGACACCACTATGTTTGATGAGCGCTTAGGTATTATTATGGGTTCAATCGTCTCTGGTATTGCTGGTTACATCATGTTGAAAATGAGCTTGAAAGACAATGCTAGTGGTACATCGGTCGACTTGACTCGCCCACATTAATGAAACGTAGAGTAGCTTATAATGGTACTGCTTAATGTTGATGCCACTTATAAGCTGCTCTATTTTATTTATATATGCGTTATCGAGATATCTACAAGTGACCTAGCAATCGATGACAAGACTACATAACGTGATTAATTGCTAATATCATTTATTTGTGTTCATAGTTATTATCGTTATCATAGTTATCAAAGCTATCGGAGCTAACCATGTACCGACCTATACACCGCGTTGTACGTCAACTGGCATTAGGATTATCTGTGTTCGGTAGTATTTATCTGCTAGCAGGCTGTGCAACACTCTCTAAGCAAGAATGTCTCATCGGTGACTGGCAAGCTATCGGCTATAACGATGGCGTGGCAGGTTACCATTCCGACCGCTTAGCATCTCATACAAAAGCCTGTGCCAAAGCTAGCGTCGCGCCTGACTATCAGGCATGGGAACGCGGTCGTAAACTTGGTCTGCAACAGTACTGCACCATCAATAATGCCTATAACATTGGTAGACGTGGTCGTCAGTTGAACAATGTTTGTCCAATTGCTATGGCTAATACATTGCAAACGGCCAATCAAAAGGTCTAGATCATTACGCCTTAGACAGTCAATTAGACAAAGACAATCGCCTCTTAGATACTTACCAATCAGAATTCGATAAGCTAGAAAATGGTGACATGCTAGATTTTGCTAATGAAAAAGAAGCCCGTGCACGGCTACTATCTCTATCTGATGAAATTCGTGATACCAAACGCCGTATCCGAACAACACAGCAGCAATTGGATTCATTGAACCAGTCCAGTAATTTTTACGAATGACTGTAATACGAAGCTATCTCAATGCAAGTTTTACGTTCTAAGGCACGCCCTAACTCTGAAAATGGTACTTGATAACTATGGATAAGAAAATCATCAATACGGCAAGTACTCCAACTGACAAACCTGACTTTCAGTCATCGAATGCTCAATCATCGAACGCTTATCAGCGTCATGGACGTACCACTGCTATCGATGACCATAGTGATTTGCAGGTTTTAAAACGCATTAAGCGTTATCTATTACCAAAAGACTTTACGATCTCACCTGCTCTGCTAAATGAGATAGTGGCAGGTTATGATATTGGCGATCCGATTGCAGACGCGCTAGCCGCTCAAAGCATAAAATTTGCGAAGCCTTTACAGCATACTATTCTTGGCGATAATTCAAATCATAATCCTGCGAACAATGGCCTTGTAAACAAGGACCTTGCAACCAATTCATCATTTAAAGCGCTCACTGAGCAATTTAGCAGCCATCCTGATTGGTTCGACCCAAAGCTTGCTCAGATAGGTGCGGTTGCCTATCGGCGCTATCCATTGATGCTCATTTGGCTACTGCGTAATGTTGCTCTAATGGCTGGCTATAGCATTCCTGCCCTCTCGCTACCGCTCATTCAGACGGGCGCACTGATGCATGATGCGCTACCGCGACTGATGCGTACTTATGCCTATATCTTGGCTG
Source organism: Psychrobacter sp. ER1 (assembly GCF_048631835.1). NCBI lineage: Bacteria > Pseudomonadati > Pseudomonadota > Gammaproteobacteria > Moraxellales > Moraxellaceae > Psychrobacter > Psychrobacter sp. ER1. Next base: position 2,775,235 of record NZ_CP184640.1, read on the forward strand.
TGTCTGAACATCCCTCGTCTAATATGAGTGCAGTTAATCAAAATAAACCTATCGAGCAAGTATTGGCTATTGGCTCTGAAGGCTGGCGACAATCGGTCCAAGTACGTCAGATACATACCTTGGTACGGCAAAACTTACTCAAAGGTAAAGGCAATGCTGCTACAGGCCTGATACCAAACGCCGAGCAACATCATAACCCTGACGGTAGTTGGAATACTGACTATTGGGGCATCCCTATCAATCAAACCGATATGATTGCCACCCATTTGCAGTTCTCGTTACTGATTATGCGCGGTCTAAGATTGCTAGGCGCACGTATTAGTACAGAAGAAGCTGAAGGTATCCTGCATCTATGGAATCTTGCCAGTTATTGGATGGGGTTGATCTAGATCGTCTGCCAAAAGATGAGGCCGCGTGTTGGGAATGGCTCTATACCTATCTATCGATACAGCAGCTAGACTTTAAGATGGGTCAGCCATTGGCAAAAGCATTGCATGATCTGCCGCGTCAGCTCATGGGTGAAGACAATCGCCGTGGACGTTTTGTCGAAATGGTTAATGCGAGTGTCACTCGCACTTTGGTTGGTGATGATATAGGCGATGGTCTGGACTTACCAAAGTCAAAGATACGCTTTGGTGTGTTGTCTTCAGTACCGATTCTTTTTGCGCTCGATACTGCACGGCAGCATAATGCATCCGTTGCTCATAAGTTAGAAGCATTCCGTGCCAAGCGCCAAGACAATATGAACTGGTGGCTAAAAAGAACGATGACTATTATAAGTAGATGACCATATTCATTCCACTATAAAAGCATTACTGCGTTAACCTCGCTTGAAGTATCACAGTTACATCTACACTCGGTTGCCTTGTACTACTTTTAAATTGCATCGACTATATTATAAGTAGATGACATTTATCAGCGTTTGTTTTCTACGCGGTAATACCATTCGAGCTGTCGATCAAACCCTGTTTCTAATAGGTTAGCAATTACCCGTCCTGTTAGTCCCCAAACCGTCTCACCATCGACCTGCCAGCTCGGCGTCAGTATGGTAGCCATTTGTTCTTGCATCTTATACTCAATTTCATACTCTACCGTTGGCTGAGTGACTAACGACTCTAAGTCTGCCCAAAAGATACGTGATATTTCTCCCGCTTCAGGTACGAGTACCAAGCCAGGAGCGATGAGTGCCACGATTGGGCGTACGCTCATACCACTTTTTGAAGTTTGGATCGGTAGCTGACCAAGCAACTGGACTTTATTGGGTGGTAGTGCTGTTTCTTCGCAGGCTTCACGCAATGCGGTAACGACATTATTGCCATCGCCTCGATCATGTTTACCACCCACACAAGACACTTCACCCGCATGACTGTTCATGTGGGCGGCGCGGCGTGTTAATAATAGTTTAGGTCTGCGCTCATGAGTAATAGCGACCAGTATTGATGCATCGGCAATCGGTGTCTGATATAAGCTGTCCAAAATACGCGTACTTTGTGAGGTGTTGCCACTCTCGTACATCGCTGGACTCGTCAGCGCGTTCAATGTCTCGTGCTGTACTCGTTCAGCTAATTGACGAAGCGTCGGATGACGAATAAAAGTAGGTACAGCAACTGACAGGTTATCGAAGCTTACAGCCTCCGGTGGGAATAACATTATAATTGCCCTATATTTTTATCGTTATTAAGCGGTATCACCAGCATCTTTCTTATTTTCTATTATTAAAATCGCGACTAGTAAATAAAACCAACAATCTATTTATTGTTCTCGGCCACGCGACTTGTCAGCGGCTTTGATATCAATAATTACTGAACACTCACTAGACTAGCGCAATATAATAGTGGCTGCATGCTATTTATGTGACTGATTCATTGCTTATCAATGCTCAATAACGGCCCTATTAACTAATAATAGTCAGCCTATCTGTGAAATGATGCGTTACTGTTATCGTGATTCTGTCCGTCGATAATATGTGCTATCTTAAGACGATAGCTGCTCTTTAGAATAATATCTTATATAGTCGATCTTATATAAGTCAGGTACGTTTAAGTTAGGTTTATCGTCAGGTTCACTCAGTTTACTGCTTGTGGTACTTGTCTCACCGTCCTTATGTCTAACTTATCTCGAAACGATGACAGCAGCACTTCAGAATGTAGGTCTTATAACCTATAAAAAACATCATACACAATAACTTTTATAACAAGGTAGTTGATATGCGCTATTGCCTCCAATGCGGTCATGAAGCAGAACGAAAAATCCCACCTACGGACAATATGCCGCGTTTGGTATGCCCCAATTGCCACTATATCCACTACGAAAACCCAAAAGTTATCTGTGGCTCGCTGGTGGTACATGAAAATAGAGTACTACTCTGCCGCCGTGCCATTGAGCCACAATATGGGCTATGGACGATACCTGCAGGTTTTATGGAAAACGGCGAAACCATGGCTGAAGGCGCAGCACGCGAGAGCTACGAAGAAGCTGATGCCATCGTACTGAATCCGCATCTATACTGCGTTTATGACTTACCAGATATTGGGCAGATCTACTCTATCTATCTAGCCGATCTAAAAGATGGCGCGTATGGTATTGGCTCAGAAAGTCTCGACTGTGCACTGTTTAGCGAAGAAGATATCCCATGGGATACACTGGCGTTTGAAGCCATTCGCCGTACTTTAAAAAGCTACTTTGCTGATCGTAAGCAGTATAACGAGTTGACAGAATTTCCGATTCATCAGGATAAAATTGGCAAAGATTTGAGTATCAAACGATATTAGTCAATTACCTAACTGCAAAAAGCCAAGCATGATGCTTGGCTTTTTTGTGCTTAACTTTTAATCAAAAACAAACCTAATAGTCTTAGCTCTTAATTCTACAAACCTCAAAGCCTAGACCTTTTACTGCCTCTTCTTTGTCATAAGGCGCTAGCACTGCACGTACATGCTTTTGACCTTGTAGATATTGCTTGGCAACGCGCTGCAAATCAGTAACCGTGACGGCTAATATCGACGCACGCATTTTACGCTGCCAGTCGACACCGCGATGATGTAGATTTGCAAAGCAGGCTTTGATTGCTTCGCCTGCAGGAGAGCCCGGCTTATCCATACCTGAAATAATACCTAAGATAGCTTCTTCCAATTGCTCATCAGTCTGTGGCTCGTTTAATAGCCAATCGATACTGGCATCAAAGTGAGCAAAGGTTTCAGCGCACTGTGGATCACGATAGCTAAAGAACTTAAAGGCACAAGCGTTGGCATCGTAACCTGCGCCGCCGCCATAGGCACCGCCGCGCTCACGAATAGCACTGTGCAAATAGCCATTACGTAAGTAAGGCGCTAATACCATGAGTGCAGCGGTATCAGGATGGTCAGCAGCAGGTACGGTATACGCACTGGCGTTATGATAGACGTTGGTTGGTACTAGCCATGCTAAATCTGCAACATCAAGCGCTACCCCGTTTTCTAATGCTTTGACTGTATCAGTCGCACCATTTAACGCAGTATCTAATTGCAGGTTTGCAAACTCACTTGGAATATTTGCTACTGCGTTCGTTAAATCATTAGAAGCGGTCGTCGCTTGGCTATCTTTCCAGCTATCGACGATTAAGCTACTCAAGCGTTCGGTTTGCTCTGCTTCACAGATAATAACGGCATGCTTAGGCAAACTGATCAGACGTTGATGTAAGTCCATCAAGCTCGTAGCCAGTTGATCCCACTGAGCATCATCTGTACTAGCATATGCTAAGAAGTCTTTAAGTGCGTTCAATGCTGGTAGGCCGCTGCGCACATATTCCAACTGCGCTTGGCGACTCATGCCACGACTAGCCGTTTGCATCGCATAAGAATGCCCTGAGCCCGCTAGGTTTGACTGCCAACCCGCTTGACGCTGCTGCAAAATTTCTTTGATACGGTCATGCTCAGAGAAGATACTGTGCTCCATGACTTCTTTGAGCAAATCAATTGCTTCAGGCTTGCGATTTAGCGCACGCGTTGCCACGACAAAGTAGCTGCTAATCGCTTGGCTATCATCGACGTTGGTACGTTGGCTGATACGTGCGGTCACACCAGAAGAATGCGCGGCCTGCTTGGCTTGCATCTCATGAGCGCTAAGTGAGTCAGTACCTAGCTCAGATAATAGACTTAAATAAATAGGCAACAATGGATGATTAATCACATCATTAACTGGTAGCGCATCTGCGCTCGCATTACCAATTGCTTCAGTGAGTGGGACAATCACTTGATAGTAATAAATGCCATTAGTGCCAGCTTCATACTCAAATAGCGTGCTGTCTTGCCCGCTCAAACGCACCTGCTTTTGGGTGCCTTCTTTAAAGCTGATATCTGTTGGTACGTCTTCTAGACCCACTTTTGGTAATAAGCTTAAATCATCTGGCGCAGCTTGACGTGCAGCCAAATCTAAGGCTTGTTGCTTTAAAATAGCTTTGTCATCAGCAGTCAAATCCATCGCGATAGTATCCAAACGAGTCTGCTCAGCTGCTGCCAAACGGGCTGTTTTTTCGCTATCAGGGGTCATCGTTACGCGTACGCGATGCTGATTATCCAATAAATGCGTTTTAATCAAGTTCGGTAGCCACTGTGGATCGACGACTTGCTCGCGTAGCCACTGTAGGTGCTCGTCTACTTCCCAAACATCGATAGGATTGCCATCATGAATAGCGGTACTAAAGCCCTCTAGCATAAGGTTTAGACCATAAGGAATGCTATCGCCGCCAATGTGACGCTGATCAATCTCAATCTGATGCAGAATGGTTTCGATTGTCTCATCATCAACTGGTGAATTGGCCACTTCGGTCAGCAAGTCAATGATGCCCTGCTCTACTGCTTCGGCATGTTCAGGGTTAGAACCGCGCAGTCCCGTATAAAAGACCATCTCATAATGACTGTCATCGAGTCCCAATAGCGGACTTGGCGCTTTACCCAGCGGATGACTGTCAAGATAGGCACGCAATGGCGAACCTGCATGCTCAATCAGCACGCCCTCTAATAGACGCAATGCCAAACGCTGCTTAGGATCGGTAATCGATGGTAGTAACCAAGCAACCACGTGATGCGTCTGATCTGGGCCGGCTTCGTCAGCAGTATAAGTATCAACCGCGCTGATTGGCGCAGACAAACGCTGTTCTGGACGCGATACATGCTTTTTGCCTGCTTCAAATTGAATCAAAGCATCTTCGTGTATTTTCGCTTGCGTCTCAGCAACAGGGATATTACCGAAGCTCATAATGACACTGTTTGACGGATGATAATGGCTCTGGTGAAACTCTGTCAGCTCAGTGTGTGTCAAGTCAGGGATATCAGCAGGATCGCCGCCTGAATTATAATGATAGGTCGTCGTTGGGAATAGATGATGAGCAACCGTATGATATAGCTGATCAATCTCGCCACTCATCGCACCTTTCATTTCATTAAAAACGATACCTTTAAACTGCGGCTTATCATTTTCATCAAGCTCTACGCGAATGCCTTCTTGGGCAAAATCGAGCGGATGGATATTTGGGAAAAACGACGCATCCAGATAGACAGCAAGCAAATTAAAATAGTCATTTTTGTTCTGTGTCGCATACGGATAGGCCGTCCAATCAGCGGCGGTCATCGCATTCATAAACGTGTTTAATGAGCGTTTAATCATCGAAAAGAACGGATCACGTACTGGGAACTTATTCGAACCACATAAAGCCACGTGCTCTAAGACATGCGCCTCGCCTTTTGAATCCATTGGCTGGGTGCGAAAACCGACCAAAAACGCATTTTCATCACTTGGGTGTGCCAGATGATAATGCATCGCTCCTGTTTTTACATGCTGACTGATCAGCACATCCATCGATAGCGCCTCAATATGGCGATGCTCAATCAGCTCAAATGCTGGATGCAAGGTTAAATCAGCAGTAAATGGCGTGTCCGTCATAGTTATCCTTATCGCTTATTATGCGTATAGTGCCCTGACTGTCAGGGAAAATAGAGTAATAAATTGGCTAAAAAAGAGTTGGCTTAGCGCTATTAGTGGGGCTGCGACATGGATAAGTCAAGGCAACAGCCATGCAATAATCCACCACATAATCTACGCGGCTATCAACTTTAACTATTAATCCCTTATAGTTACAAATTCATCAATATCCACAATTTTATTATGGATTTATCACTTAACAAAGACAGCCTGCGCTGCTACTATAAAGTTAACTATTAACAGGAGTGGAGTACTTTATGAGCTACCAACACGTTTTACTGGTCACTGACTTGCTGTCTGATGCGGACAAAGTGGCGCTAAAAGCCAAACGTATTCTCGCAGGCTCTCTTGAAGCCAGACTGTCTGTCTTGCATATAGTCAAGGATGACATGGTGCGCTTTGGTTATGAGCTCGTGCCTGCCTCTAGCCTCTCGGGTGATGTCGATAGTGAAAAGTGGCAAGAAGCACGGGCTAAGCTGGCACAATTTTTGGCACGTAACGAGCTAGAAGCGATCAACTCTGAGGTCACTGCTGCCATCTCTAATAGCAAAGGTATTATTAATTACTGCCGTGAAAAAGACGTCGACTTACTTATCATTGGACGTCATGAGCGCCATGGTATCGCTGCTTGGTTGGTTGGAGCCACTGCCGATAGTATCTTGCCAAATGTCCCTTGCGACAGCTTAGTGGTGAAGCTTGATCAGCCTGTCTTGGAATAATTGGCATTGCTCCAATCTGCTGCTAAAGACGACAAGCTTTACTTAACAGCGCCCTAGAGTAGTGCTATAGTAAATACTATCTGACATGAGGAAGACGCTATGAGTTACGAACATATTTTACTGGTCACCGACTTACTCTCTGATGCAGATATAGTCGCCCAAAAGGCCAAGCGCATCGTCGAAAACCGTCCAGGCTCTAAGCTATCTGTTTTACATATTGTCAAAGACACCATGGTTGGCTTCGGCTATGAGCTGGTGCCTGCCTCTAGCCTATACGATGAGATTGATGATGAACGCTGCCAAGAAGCACGTGCAAAGCTGGCGCAATTCCTTGAACGCAATCAGCTAAATGCAGCAACGTCAGAAGTCACGACTGCCATCTCTAGCAGTGAAGGTATCGTTAGCTACTGCCATAAACACGATGTCGATTTATTGGTCATCGGTCGTCATAAGCGTACGGGTATAGCTGCATGGATCAGTGGTGCAACTGCGGATAATATCTTGCCCAATGTACCTTGCGATAGCTTTGTAGTGAGACTGGACAAGCCTGTTTCAGCATAACAATATGCTTTGATTGTCTTATATTATCTAAAGCATATCTCAAAAAAAGCGCAGCGTAACTTTTAACGCTGCGCTTTTTTATGGTTAATAGGTTTTAGGTTAATCCAAACTCATTGCTTAACCCTGTTGAATAATATCTATAAAGGTTTGCCAAATGGGGCTCTGGTGACGGGCTTTATGCCAGACTAGCCACCATGTCCTTGATAAATCAATTCCCGCCACGTTCACTTGTACCAACGTCCCTGTCGAGAGTTCCGTCTCAATCACATGCTGCGATAGACAACCAAGACCAATATCTGCACTCACCATGTGCTTGATGGCCTCGGATTGATGTATCGCCTTCACCACTTCTGCATTAGGTAGATACTTAAGCAATTGCTCATCGATAATCTGCCGTGTGCCTGACCCTGCCTCGCGCACCAGTAACGGCAACTGCGCTAGCTGATTGATACTTAGCTGATAGCAGTCCTTATCTTCGCTATAGGTAGCTATACCCTTTAGCCACTTGCTATCGCGCTTGGCAAATATCACTAGCGTATCGGTACGCCATTCACGCTGCTCAATGGCTTTCATATCTACCGGACGCGGCATTCCTTCTACCAGCGCGATATCGATATTGAGTTGCTCAACTTCGCTCACTACCTCTTGCGTATTGGCAATATACATATCGACATTGGCATCGGGCAGCGCCTCATATAGCTTGCCAAGCAAAGATGGCAGCACGTAATTACCAATAGTGGTACTAGCACCGATATGAATCTGCCCTGCTTGATACTGATGATAATGCTCAAGCGTGAGCGACTGACCCAAGATAGCCTGTGCTTGTATATAAATCGGATGGGCATTGGGGTGTTGATTAAGCCTGCGACCGACGCGCTCAAATAGCGGCATCTGTAGTCTAGATTCAAGCTCAGTCAGCGCGCTACTGACCGCTGACTGTGATAAATGCAGCTCCTCACTGGCGCGACTGGTGCTACCTGTCTGATAAATACTGACAAAAACAGCAAGCTGCTTAAGTGTAATCTTTGGCACTGTCTGCACAGATTTTTTCATGATATCGATAATACCTTATGTCAGTTTTTGCGCTGTTTTATTCGTGATGTTTGTCTTTTTGCTGCTCATGCGCGGTATATCGACTTCTATTATAAATTTTAACCTAAAAAATCGATAGTTTATATCTTATTAATCTGTTTTTATTATAAATGCAGCAGGCATATACTGTCTATTCATAAGCTTATGCTTATCTTAATATCAGTGATAGGATGCCGCGTCATGTACACACTCGTCCAATCAGTCAGCAACTCCGTTCATAACTATACCCCTAATCACCGTCACTTAGCGGGATTGGTAGTCGTTCTGATTGGTAGTTTATTTTGCTTATGGTTGGATAGTAGTTTGGATATCTGGTCAAACGGACGTATCGTTGGACTATCCTCTTTAACGTTAGCGATTTTGCTAGGCATGATCTTGGGCAATACCGTCTATCCTAAATTCGCTGAACGTTTAAACGGCGGCGTTTGCTTTGCCAAGGGTCAGATATTGCGACTTGCGATTATGTTTTATGGGTTTAAGCTGACCATAACACAAGTTGCGAGCGTCGGTATGCCAGCGATTATGACTGACGCACTGGTACTAACATCGACCTTTATGCTGACCTATTGGTTAGGTACTAGATGGTTAAAAGTCGATAAAGAAACGGTGATCTTGATTGGCTCAGGGGCAAGTATTTGCGGTGCTGCTGCTGTCATTGCTGCAGAGCCAGTCGTCAACGCGCAAGCTCATAAAGTCACTATCGCCGTTGCAACTGTGGTGGTTTTTGGCACTATCGCAATGCTACTTTATCCTTTTTTATATCATCTTGGTTGGTTACAGCCTTGGCTCAGCGCCCAGCAGTACGGCATGTACACTGGCTCAACCGTTCATGAAGTGGCGCAAGTCGTAGTCGCAGGTAATGCAATCAATACTGAGATTGGCGATACTGCGGTCGTGACCAAGATGATACGCGTTATGATGCTTGCACCTTTCCTGCTTGTGTTATCGTTTGCGCTAACCAAAGATCGTACCGTAGATAGCGCAGCTGTAGAAGAAGATAATAAAAACGAGACAGCATCATTTATGACTCGTGTTAAACAAGTTAAAGTGCCATGGTTTGCGTTTATTTTTATTGGCATTGTGTTGATACATACATGGGTGCCGATGTCTGAGAGTATCGTACGCAGTATGGTGATGCTAGATGATGTATTACTTACGATGGCTATGTTTGCATTAGGTTTGACCACGCATCTAAGTGCGATCAAACAAGCTGGCGTTAGACCGCTTATCTTAGGTGCTATTATGTTTGGTTGGTTAATACTGGGCGGTGGTCTAATTAATATCGGCATTAGCTTTATGTAGTAATCCGAATTTTGAGTTTTAGCTTCTTACTTCACTGCATAATATAAAAGGCTTCCAACTATTTATAGTCAGAGGCCCTTTTGTATCTGTTATTCGGTCTAATATAACTGGCTAAAACTTTTAATCTTGGACTAGTACTAGCTTTAATACCAGTACCTTAAATATCAACCTCTTAAATACCAATCTTTTAAGTACTAATGCTTTGAACACTAAATCTCTAAATACCAAATCACAGACGAAAAAAACGAACCCGAAGGTTCGCTTTTCTACATCTATTCATCTATCTGTCTATAAAGACAAATTAGATAGCAACGATGTTATGTGCTTGTGGGCCTTTTTGGCCTTGAGTTACAGTGAACTCAACTTCTTGGCCTTCAGCCAAAGTTTTGAAACCTGAACCAGTGATTTCGCTGTAATGAGCAAAAACGTCTGCGCCAGTTTCTGGAGCGATAAAACCAAAGCCTTTAGCTTCGTTGAACCACTTAACTGTACCTTTTTGAACGTCTGACATAGTATAATCCTACTTTTAAATTTATTAATGGTCTAGTGACCGGTAACGCTTGCAAATAGCTACTGAACGATAAATATTAAAACGAAGGATTATAACTAATACTACGAGGTAATGATTTGGTGCAGAACTGCTCTTAAGCTTGGGCGTATTATAAGGGGTACATCCCAGTATCGCAAGTCTTATCTCATATTTCGTGTAACCAGAGCCGTTTATTGACCGATTTTGGCGCAAATTGCAACGGATTTAGGCATTTGGTAAACGGAACAAATATATCGCTACCCCACTACAGACAGTGGCTACCGCCCATGCCATCCACATCATATCAGCAGGCAAACGATAAAATAACATAATTGTCGATGCTGCCATCATAACCGTCGCTAAACACTTGGCATAAAGCGGAACGGCATGATTCTCTTCCCAATCACGGACGAATTTACCAAAGTATTTATGATTAATCAGCCAAAAATGAAAGCGTCGAGAACTGCGTGCCCAGCAACCTGCTGCTAGCAAGATAAAAGGCGCTGTGGGCATCACTGGCAGCAATATACCGATAATCCCTAAGATAAAAAACAACCAACCAAGCGTCACAAAGGTCCAACGCAGCATTGGGCTGTTGGATTGATCAGTCTTAGGTCGGTAATAGAACGCTTTTTATTGTCGGTCATATAAGTTGTCGGTCGTGTAAGTTGTCAGTTATGCCAAGTGTCGATTGTTTAGAGTAGCGCCTATTATATAAGCAGCGGCATAGAAGGCTAATCATGCAATATCGCCCGTCTGCGCACAAGACTATTTATATAAGGTTTTTGCTATTGATAGGTATGTTTGGTTAGTAATTGGGTAAGTACCAATAATAAATGCTGCACTCTTCTATTAACACGTCGCTAAAAATAACTATCAGTAGCTGTGGTAAACAACAGCTATCATAAAGAGCGGTTAACGAACATCAGTCATTACTTGCCATCGTCATTCCCGATACGCTTGCATCCCATCTTGTAAGTCGTCTATGATGATGCAGTAACTATCGATAATAGCCATTCGCAGTACGGATTCATTAGCAGTACTGATCAAAAATAATGCAATAACAATCAATCTTGTCGGGGTGCTTTGATTTAACGCTGTAGACACAGCCCACATCATCGCTGAGACACACCCGTGAACCTGAAGCAGTTAGCACTGACGTAGGAAACAAGCGTGACACGCCCTCAGAGGTCTATAAATAAGAGCAGTCTATAGATGACGTACTGATAGTGTTGACCATATCAAATACCGAGCATCTGACAGTTAGCATCGAGACTTCACTTTTCTTATTTGGCCTTTCTTGTTTTACTTAATCGTATCAGTCTGATTGTTTTCTATACTTAAAAGGGAACAACCATGCAGCCGACCACCAAACTTACTCTGACCCTCGAATGGTTTTTAAACCCTGATCATCTGCCCTTTATCGCTGGTGTGACCACGGGCGCATATGAGCAAGCAGGGCTTGATATCACTATTATCGAGCCAGATGATCACTATGATGGCTTTGCCGAACTACAGAACCAGAGCATCGATTTGCATGTCAATGAGCCTATCCATCTATTTGAGCATTACGCGCCTAACTTGCGGGCGCTGGGCTGCTTTTTGAGACCGATGGCGGCATATTAATGCAGCGCGCTAGTATGGATAAGCTCAAAAACAATCAGCCTATCTGCATTTGCACCCCTGCCGCTGAAGAAAAAACCAATCGTATTGGCTTTGAGATATTAACGCGCTATGCAAAGAAAAATGGCTTTAGTATCAGCCGTGATAATGTGACCTTTGTACAAAAAGACTTTTATCATATAAAAAACTTGCAAGAAGACCCAAGACTAGATGGTGCATGGCTGTGCTTTTATAATTTTGAAGGTGTTGAGGCGACTCATGAAGGGTTAGACTTTACGTTTATCGATCAGCATCTGTCACCTTACCCTAACTTTTCGGCGTTAGAAATTCTCACGACGGATGAGATCTATAGCGCGAAAAAGATGCGATAGATACCTTTATTCAAGTAACTAACCAGATGACAGAACTGTGCAAAAACGAGCCAGAGACTGCTCACCGTATGTATTATGACTATAGTAAAACCGAAGCAGATACACTAATGGATGCGATTATTGATAATACGTTGGGCAGATTGATCACACCAATCACACCTAATGCAAATAAATGGCAAGAACTGCGTGAGATGCTAGCCGAGATCGATATCGTGACGTTAACTGATGAGCAGTATCAATCGCTGTGGACGCTATAGAGATTTTAGAAGTTAAGATATTTTGAATAGTAGAAAACCGCCACAGCAAACACTATGGCGGTTTTTTATGTATTGATAGTAGAATAACAAGATTACTACTGCACGATACCAAGCTGCTTGGCTTCTTTGAGCCAACTTGGGAACTCTTCTAGCATGTTTTCGTACAAAGCTTCTTCGCTGATATCATCCAAGTCATCGAGTTCAAAAAAGTCGCAATTATCAATCACGCGTCCTGTCATGTCGTCTAGCTTTTTTAGGATGCCATAACCACGACCACCCAAGCCCACAAACTGCCAAAATATCGGTAATTTTGCCGCATCCGTCATGACTCTAGTGATGCCGCGATTGTCATTCACCCCGCCATCACTGATAAATAGCACATAGATAGGCACATCCAAGCCGTCCTTTTGATAAAACTCCGTCACGGCTTTCATGACCTCTGCTTCGTTATTAACGCGTGGACCAAGTGCCCATTTGCGCCAGCCGCCATGAGCGCTGTCAATAAAACCGTCATAGTTGCTCAGCCCAATCTCGCCTAAATACTGCGGATCTCGGGCAAACGCCCAGCAGTCTAGCGCTTGGTCGTCATCGAAGCTCACTGCCAATGGCAATAAGCGGTTGACCACCTCTTGCACGCGGCCTTTTTGTACTGTCTGTTCATTGATCCTGAGGCATCTAACACCAACGCTACCTTTGCGGTTAATTGCTGCAACTGGCGTTTCTCAAGCGATATGGTGGCTTTTTTGGCCAGATTAACCAACTTGGGCGCTTTGTCTAGCATGACTTTTTCTAGCGATGGTTTTGTTTGAACTGGCGCTACGGTCGGCTCGAGTACTTGTGGGCTACTCTCTTCTACGTCACCACCGAAATGCTGCACGATGGCGGCCAGTCCACCATTAAAGCCTTGCGCGACGTTAGATACTCGCCACACGCCACTCTTACGATACAGCTGCATCAGCATACTGGCTTGCTGCTGGGCAAAGTCTGCTGCTTGATATTCTGCCTGCGCCTTTTGTGATTGCTGCCAAATGCCAATCTCAAGCGATTGAATTTGATTCAGCGGCGTGTCGGCTGATAACACAAAAACAAGCTGTCTATATTAGTAGCCAGTTTGGATAAATGAACTTCAAACTCGGCTTGGATGCCCTTATTCGCCGTTGGCTGCGACTCGTAATGGGTGAGCTTGATTTGCCCGCACGGTGAGGTTGGCTGATTATAAAACACCATGTAATCATCATTGATCAGTTTGCCCGCTGCGTCTAAGGCAAAGCAGCTGATGTCCATCTCTATTGGGCTTTGGCGGGTGAACTTGAGCGTGATTGGTACGGTATCATCAATAGCAAGGTTGCTTAAAGGTAAGCGTTGTCCGACGGTGAGATGGTTCATGGTGTTCCTTACGTTAAATTATTATTCCTTTAGAAATAATAGACTAATTGCTGATATTAAAAACCGCTAAAGCATGAGCTGGAGCGGTTTTTTAATGCGAATAAGTTAAAAATCAATCCTAGACATTGAAAGTGAATTCTATTTTTTACTCTATAACTTTTGAAAATAATACTTCATTATAATAATAATCTGCTAATGAAACAGAACGTTCAACAATTTTATTTTTATTCCATGAATAATCAAACTCATTAGCGAAATTCTGAGTTAAAGCAAAATTAGATTTTTCATAAATAACTATCTTATCAGGTACAGGTAAATCACCTGCTTCTTGATTTAAAGCATTCCCTAATGGTAACAAATTCCCAATTTTCCCTACTATATCTTTCGCTATTAATTTAGATTTTTGAGGCTCTATATGTTCTAAGGTAAATTTTTCAGGAGCAAACTCCCTATACTCATATCGCGTACATTCAATTCTCATAAAAATATACTGAATTAACTTTTTATCACCTTCCTTTTTTGATAGAAATGAAAGATCGCTAAAGTTACTAATGAAAGTACTTTTGTCTGGTAGCTTATCTCTAAGTTGTTGCTGTAGTTCATTTAAAATTTTCTTAGAGTTTGTTTTAGATTCTGACCTGAATAAATCTCTCGCAGTTTTAGAGTATATCTGATCTAATCCTGAAGCTCGTTGGGAGCAAACAGCATTGAAGACAAAATGAAAGTCTTCTATCACTCTTAGAGTATTGACGAAATCCTTATGTTTTACCAGTTTCTTTTGTTTCAAGTGAAATAGAGATAATAATAATGGTTTGTGCTGACTTACTTTGAATATATTAAGAGCAATCAGTGCATTATATATATCCAAATCCTCTTGTTGGGGAAAGTCCTCTTTATGAGGATAAGATATAATTTTATATACTTTACAGTCCTCATATAAATCAAGTAAAAAACTCTTTGCATCAAAAGTTTGAACACTCAGTTCCCTTTTGAAATTTTTATACAAAGAGTCTTTACTAGCATTAGAATATCTAGAAATCCACCAATGTCTCACATAACTCTCAAGGTTTCCTGTACTAGATGAAGCTCTATCATTCATTTCTTTAACTATTTTATTCCACTTCGTCCTTGCATCATCATCAGGGTGGACTGTTTTAAGATTTTTAAACAACGTATTTTTAATTAAGTCTACAGAACTTAAGTCCATACCTCTAGCATTTAAAGTCTCAAAAATAGTGTAAGCCTCTTCTTCCTCTTGCACTGTAATATAAATGACCTTCAAATAATTTAGAACCTCCTCTCTAACTGCAGATAATGCCTTAGAGTACATTTCCTTATTCATTACATCTAATTGAAAAACTTCTTTTAACTTATCATTACTTAAAAGATTCATAAATTCAGAAAAATTTTCTTGTAAGTTCTTTTCCTCATCTGTTTCTGCTGAACTATTATTCATTTCTTCAATGTGTTGAATTTCATTTTGAAAAAAGGTTTTGGATTTTCATTTTCTAGTTTAAAGTAAGTCTCTCCTTCATCATCTGATCCAACCATATATGTATTATATATTGCCTCAGCTTTTTTTCTTTCATCAATCTTAATAAAACTTCTGCAAATGGCTGATAGTAAAATTGTAAGAGTTGTGAGCCGTTGCTGTCCGTCAACTATCAATAGGCTCGATTTCTTATCATCTCCTACAAGAACTATTGTTCCAATGAAATATTCAGAATGAGAAAATTCTGACTCAGAACAACTAATATTACTAACTATGTCTTCCCATAGCTCTCTTACCTCGGTTCTTTTCCAAGAATAAGGTCTTTGAAATCTTGGAACAATATATTTCTTTTTCACTGAAAATAGATCCGATATAGTTCTAGTATATGCATGTAATTGCATGAATTATTGTTCCTTTAATTTTTGAGTAACTTAGCACTTTTTGTTCAATTAAAACAGGCTGTTGATTTAGTAGAATCAACGCTATTTAAGATAATAGCATACAAATATTTAGTACTTATCAGAATTAATAGTTGGTTAGAGACTAACCAGTAGACAATAAAAAACGCCATCACAATTATGACAGCGTTTTTTATTACTATAGATATTTACGCTTTATTTACAACGCTTTTAACTGCTCCATCTGCGCTGTCATCGCCGTCAACTGCCCTTCTAGCTCAGCCAGTTTCGCCTTCTCAGCATCGACTACTTCCGCAGGGGCTTTACTGACAAAGCCTTCATTACCGAGCTTACGGGCGATACCTTCTGCTTGGCCTTTCAACTTATCATATGACTTACCTAAACGTGCCAGCTCAGCCGTTGGATCTATTAGACCTTTCATCGGTACGAGTACCCGTAGCTGACCGACCATACTTGATGATGACAGTGGCACATCGTCGCCTTCTTTGACAATCTCTAAGCTCTCAACTTTGGCAAGCGCTTTGAACTGGTTTTTGATACGAGATAGACGCGCTTCTTCATCGACAGAGACATTTTGTAGTAGCACTGGCAGACGTACCGCATTACCCAGTTTCATCTCACCACGGATGTTACGGACGCTGGCGATTAGCTCTTGTAGCCACGCCATATCGGCTTCGGTCTGCTCGCTAATTTGGCTGGCATCGGTCTGTGGATAGTTAGCGACCACGATGCTGTCGGTGTTTTTACGACCCAGTAGCGGCGCGATGGTCTGCCAGATTTGCTCAGTCAGATACGGCATGATTGGGTGCGTGAAGCGTAGCGCTGTCTCGAGCACGTGCAGCAGCACATAGCGGATTTGCGCTTTGCGCGTATCCGTCACCGAGTCATCATTTAGGCTGGCTTTGGCAAGCTCCACGTACCAATCACAGTACTCGTTCCAGATAAATTCATAGATATCTTGGCTGACCATATCGAGACGATACTGGGCGAAATGCTGATGAATGTCTTTGATACTAGAATTCAGACGACTCATGATCCATTTTTCTGGTAATTCCCATACGTCAGGGTTCGCCGTTTGGTCGATAGGCTTGGCATTGCTGTCACCATCGACACAGTTCATGAGGACAAAACGGCTGGCGTTCCAGATTTTATTACAGAAGTTACGATAGCCCTCGACACGCTTGAGATCAAAGTTGATATCGCGACCCGTACTGGCTAATGAGGTAAAGGTAAAGCGCAGTGCATCGGTACCATAAGCTGGGATGCCTTCTGGGAATTCTTTGCGCGTTTGCTTCTCAATCTTGGCCGCGTCTTTTGGGTTCATCATGTTGCTGGTGCGTTTCTCTACCAACGCTTCTAGCTCAATACCGTCGATGAGATCGATCGGATCTAAGACGTTACCTTTTGATTTTGACATTTTTTGACCATTGCCATCACGTACCAGACCATGCACATAGACGGTCTTAAACGGTACTTGCGGCGTGCCGTCTTCGTTTTTCACGAAGTGCATGGTCATCATGATCATGCGGGCCACCCAAAAGAAGATAATATCAAAACCTGTCACCAGCACGCTGGTTGGGTGAAAGGTGTCCATCACGCGTGGATCGGCGTTGACGTCTGCCCAGTCAAGCGTACTGAACGTCCATAGACCCGAGCTGAACCACGTATCGAGTACATCGTCGTCTTGGCGCAGTTTGACATCGTCGCTTAGGTTATATTTAGTGCGTACTTCCGCTTCATCGCGGGCGACATAGATTTCACCTGTCGCATCGTCATACCATGCAGGGATACGATGACCCCACCACAGCTGACGACTGATACACCAGTCTTGCAGATCGGTCATCCATGCCATATACATGTTTTTGTACTGCGCAGGGACGAACTCAATGCTGCCGTCTTCTACTGCGTCAATCGCAGGCTTGGCAAGCTCTTTAACTGCGACATACCACTGATCGGTCAACCATGGCTCAACGATCGTACCGCCACGCTCAGCGCGCGGGGCTTTTAGTGCGTAGTCCTCGATATCTTCTAGCCAGCCCTGCTCGCCTGCTTGCTCAACAAGGAACTTACGCGCAGCAAAACGCTCAAGTCCTGCGTACTCACTAGGCGTAGTCTCTAACTCTGGCTCACGTGTTTGCAAGTCAGGATAAACTTCCATCGCTGGCAAGATATTAGCGCGCTCATCAAGGATATTGATCAATGGCAAGCTATGGCGACGACCCAATTCATAATCGTTGAAATCGTGCGCTGGAGTAATTTTGACACAACCTGTACCGAAGTCTTTTTCGACATAGTCATCAGCGACGATAGGCACGACACGACCAGTAATTGGTAAAGTAATGGTTTTGCCGACTAAGTGTGCATAACGCTCATCGCTAGGATTGACGGCGACAGCAGTATCACCAAGCAATGTCTCAGGACGCGTGGTTGCGACGACGAGATAGTTTTTACCATCTTGAGTGGTTAGCTCTGCATCCGTGAAATGATAGCGGAAATGCCACAAGCTACCTTTTTCATCATGGTTTTCTACTTCTAAATCAGACAGCGCAGTTTGGAACTTAGGATCCCAGTTGACCAAACGCTTACCACGATAGATAAGTCCATCGTCAAACAGGCGTACGAACACTTCTTTACCGCATTGGACAGACCATCATCCATGGTAAAGCGCTCACGCGACCAGTCAACCGAGCTGCCCAAACGGCGAATTTGGCTAGTGATATTGCCGCCTGACTCTTCTTTCCATTCCCATACTTTATCGATGAAATCTGCACGTGTCATATCACGGCGCTTGATACCTTGCGCTTCTAATCGACGCTCAACGACCATCTGGGTGGCGATACCCGCATGATCCGTACCTGGCTGCCACAGCGTATTGTCGCCATCCATGCGGTGATAACGGGTGAGCGCATCCATAATAGCGTTGTTAAAACCATGACCCATGTGTAGCGAGCCCGTGACGTTTGGCGGTGGCAGCGCAATAGAAAACGACTCGTCTTTATCAAAAGTCGGCTGAAAATAACCGCTTTCTTCCCAGCCTTGATACATGCCTGCTTCAACTTCCGCAGGATTATAGGCACTCTCTAATTGGCTTAGCGCCGCTTGGATCGACTGGGTCAGATTGGTTTTCGCATTGCTATCAATGCTGGTATCGGTATTAGGATTGCTCATAATAGGGTTATCTTATTGTTGATAATGAATGTGGTCAAAATGAGATAGCGCACAACGCTATAAAAACAGGAAAAATAGTTGATAGTGTGATTTTAACGCAGATAGGCAGATTTTGTTAGATGGTAAGACAATTTATAAAGCCTGAAGGCGATTTATTACCTAAATTGTTAATCAATTAACAACAGCAATCCGAAGAATGGGAAATATAATAGAGATTACTTATGCAGCAAAATCATTAGCCTATAACCAGCGAGCTAACCGTGTCCCAAGATACCGAGCATGACCATGATTCTCAGGCTAATCGACCAAACGATGAGCGTACAAATGCGAGTACCACTACTCCTGTGCCTGAAGGTGACGATACGCTAGAAAAAGCAGCAGCCCCTCCAAAGACGATGAGGTAAATAAGGACGTAGACGACACTACAGATAGTGACGTAGATGAAACTACAGACAACGACGCAGACAAACCTATCAAAGCCACTGAAGACTTAGAAAATGACGACTTGCCAGAAGAAATCAGCGACGAAGACAAAGAAACCATTAAAAAGGTTGCCAGTGATGACAATCTAAGCCAAGCAAAAAGCTACGCCAGCATCTTAGTCGAGCAAGTTATCCATGCAAAAGAAACCTTTGAGCGTTCACTTGGCTCGCTATTTACCAGTGCCTTTACGGCTGGGTTAGAGATTGGCATAAGCTTTTTTATGATTTTATCAGCGTTTGCTCTATTCAATGACGTGATACCAAGTCGCTATGCGATGGTGCTGTCGTCACTGCTGTATCCGATCGGCTTTATTATCGTGGTGATTGGTCAATCGTTATTATTTACAGAGCAGACTTCCCTCTTGAGCTTGCCTGTCTTAAATAAAATTGAGCCGCTGCACAAACTGCTGCGGCTATGGGGCATTGTCATCGCTGGTAATATCGTTGGCGGTTGTATCTTTGCAGCGTTAATGATTGGTCTGGGGCTACATATGCACTTGTTTACAGACCATGCCATCGATGTCTATGCCGAGCATATCTTAGGTTTTGAGTGGTGGGTTATCTTTGGTAGCGCGGTACTGGCAGGTTGGATGATGGGCGTGGCCGCATGGCTGGTGACCTCTGCACGGGATACGCTTAGCCGTATCGTACTGGTGACGCTCATCACTGGTAGTATTGGGTTTTTAGGCTTGCATCATAGTATCGTGGGTAATATTGAGGTGTTTTCTGCCTTACTGTATGGCAATACCGTCAGTCTTTGGCGTTATTTGGTGTTTTTAGTCGTGGTATTGGTGGGTAATACGGTAGGCGGTGTGGTGTTTGTCGCGGTACTCAAAAACCGTACGTTCTTATTTGAAATTGAAAAAGTCAAAGAGCAAGCTGCCGAAGCAAGAGCGAAAATGGACAGACGAAGATTCTAGACTTGAGCTAAATTGGTTTGAGCTAAACTGGTTTGAGTTAGAACTAACACTAAACACAAAAGCCCATAACCAGCTTCATTATAAAAAGCGGATTATGGGCTTTTTTATCGCATCATACACTGTTGGTTTTTGCCAAGTACTGTCTCAACTGCGCAACAATGCGTTACTACGGTTATCTTAAACCTCTTACATTCTACGTGCTGCCAATACGCTGTTTTCTATCTCGGTTCTTTTGGCTTTATTGTGCTGGGCAGTAAATACTCTGACCATGATACCAGCGGTCAAGAACATGATTAGCGTATAAATGGCTGGCGTCATCGACATCTTATAGTTAGCCAATAGCGTCAGTGCCATAAACATTGAAAGCGTACTGTTTTGTAGGCCGACTTCCATAGTAATCGAGCGTCTTTGTGCAGGATTTAGACCGAACCATTTACTGGTGTAATAACCAAGCGCCATCGTCGATACGTTCAATATCAATGCCACAGGGCCAGTAGCGATTAACGCTTCAACGATAATGTCTCGTTGCACATAACTTAAGAAAAGTACCAAGAAGCTCAAGAATATCACGCCAAAACGAGACACCATTACCTGTCCCTTATCTGCCGCATTAGGCGCATAGCGTTTGATCAACATACCAATACTGACGGGTAAGATAGTCAGAGCGATTAGGCTGATCATGGTCTTGACTACTGGCAACTGAAACTCACTACCAGCACCCATGAAGTATACGAGCGAAAAACTGAGGACAATAGGAATGGTAAATACGGTAATGACACTGGCAATAGCGGTCATGGTGACCGAAAGTGCGACGTCACCTTTGGCTAAATAGGTAAATAGATTCGATGTCGTGCCACCAGGACACAGTACTAGCAACATAACCCCAACGGCATACTCTGGCTCGAGAGACATGGTGGTTGCCAAAGCAAAACCTACGAGCGGTAAAAATATTAGCTGATTGGTCAAGCCTATGGCGACTGCTTTAGGGTATTTGACGACTCTCTTAAAATCATTGGTAACTAAGGACAATCCCATTCCCATCATAATCAAAAAGATACTAATGGGAATGACTTTTGCATTTATAAACGTGACTAACTCAACACCTTCCATAACTACATCCTTGTAGATAGAGCCCTTACACGGGCAGGTTTATGACAACCTCGTCATGCTCAATCAGCCAATCCTGCTGATATCTTGGGTAAAAGCCACCGACGTTGTCAGCTCTTTATATGACACTTTTTCATACAGTCGTGTTTTTTAAACCGACAATTTTTGATAAAACTGGTTACTACGAACCGAAATAATAACGGAACGGCAAAATTCAGTATATCGTTGTAAAAGTGTATGGTTTTGATTTTTCTGACTACTCGTCAGTCAATTATAGGTTTTTGCACTTGATAAAAAAGTAGAAATGATTTAAGCGGAGGTTTTATGATTTACAGCAGATGTGGGTTTAATATGGTCAATACTAATCACTGCCGTACCGTAGGCAATGGCTTCGACCATACTGCCTAATTGGTTGACATTGGTTACCTCAAGACGTAACCCGTAGATATGCGTGTAGCCTTTGGCTTTTGCCTCAGTCCGCATACGAACGATGGCTTCGCGGCGCGCACGATCTAGCAAAGTCTCATAAGTGGTTAAGTTTTTGCCGAAGACACTTAATACGCGAGCGATAATCATTTTGAAATAATCTTGAGCGATGACGACACTACCAAGCACAAGCTCCCCTTCACTACCGGCTGCTAACTTGGGACGGTATAAGCGTTCGCTTGAGACAGTGATATCGCCTAATGCTTGCTCTGCTACTGTTAGCTGTGCCAAATGCTGACGCTCATGGCGCGAGCCGAAGAACCAGCCAGCCGCGAATAAGAAGACAAACGGCCCATAGTTGATGAGCATTTGCGTGAGTGAATCATTCATAGCACGTTTCTCATCATAAAAAGCATCGGTGCTTTTAGCATTATAGGATTTAGTATGGTAGTTTTTAGTATTTTAGGATCAACCAAAAGGATTGAAGCGCGGTAAATCATCGGGTGCGACTTGGGTCTGAGTACTCACATTTTGATTAGAATGGTTGTAACCATCGCTTGGTGGGTTTTGATATTGTTGCTGTGATATCGGCGCGACCTTGACCGCCGTACCATAAACAAATAGCTCTGAGGCACCTTGGGCGATACTAGAAGTCGAAAAACGCAGACCGACCACCGCATCAGCACCTAACGCCTCTGCTTTGACAATCATGCGATCGATTGCCTCTTGGCGTGACTCTTCTAATAGCTCGGTATAAGCCGTCAGTTCGCCGCCAACGATGTTTTTTAACCCAGCAAACAAGTCTTTACCAACGTGCTTTGAACGCACGGTACTACCGTACACCACGTCTAGGCGCTCGGTAATTTGATAGTTAGGTAAGTGTTCAAGGTTAGAGAGTTGCACAGTCATAGGATGACCTTATCGGTGACTTATAAAACGTATAGTAAATCAAGACGCTGCGATACAGCATAGACAAGACAAAAACAGCACTGCTAGCAGCGCTGTTTCTTAATATTATTAATCGTTGGTATGAAACAACAAAAACAATTCAGTCAAATTACCTTCGATACTATTGGCCATCTGTACCATTTTGTCTTCGTCTTTACGCATCTCAGACAGCTCTGGATCTTCATCATCGATACCGCTTAGTACGATCATAGGCAAGGTCAATACCGCGACGTCTTCTGCCGTTTCTTGATCTTCAAACCAGTCGCTTGCTTCATCACCATACATGGCATCGACGAAACCGATTGACCAAGCAACGATGTCTGACTCGTCAGAGAAATCAACCGCCACTTCTTCGTTACCAGCATCTTCACCAAATGGTAATTCAATAGGCGTCTCGTTTTTTAACTCAGCCATGATCGAATCGCGCCAGCGTTTGATGCCATCGATAACGTTTTCTGGAATCTCACTTACGTGACCTTCGAACAGGGCATCCATCCAGTTAGGCAATGGACGACCGATGACCGTCGCTGTCAAAAAACCATGCGCTGCGACACTATCTAGCACGAACTGGCTTTCTTGATTGTCCAAATAGTCTAGTAATTCATCAAAACTTAGTTGGTTACTCATAATTTGGTTTTCCTTAGCAGATAGATGTCATCAATCGCAGTGGGCGATCGGTTAAATAAAAGAGGACGAGTACTTATTTTAAGACTAAAGGCTGCTTAGTTAATCAAACTCAAGCAACCTCTATCAGGTAGGTATTATCGAGATGAACTGGTTGCGAGCAACCCTAGAAAATTAGAAAAGTAACAAATAGCAGGCAACCAATTCGACTGGCTAAATAATTTTAGTCATTAAAATAGCCACTGCTGTCAAAGTAGCCACTAAAGCACTTTAGTCCACTGAAACGACTGATGCTGACAAATTAAAAATCGTCATCATCCCAATCATCGCCGTCTTCATCGAAGTTGTCTATGTCGTCTAGATCGTCTTTTAACTCTTTAGCCAAACGCTTTTCTTCTAGCAAATTATCGATTAGCCGACGTTTTTCAAGACTACTTAAACGTGTGCGTACGCTCGTCTCAGCTTCTTCAACCATCTTTGCATCATCATCGTCGACAAAATCATCATCAAAATCGTCGTCAATATCAGCGTCACTCATGACAAACTCCTATCATTTTTAGGCAAGGGTATTAAGAATACATCAATATATATATGCCTTATAAAGTCTCTATTGAATGTTGTCAATCCTTTTTCGCAATATGGTACATTTCATCTCTACGATTAAGATAGTCTAGTAGGCTATATAACAGACAATTGTAATATAAATGACCAAATACAGTCGGCATTAAATGTCTAGCTCACCCTCATCTTCAATCATTAGAACTGCATTGCGCACATCAGCCAAACGCTGAATCAATGAGTCATTAGCCCCATCAAATATCGCACACTCGCGCTCATAGACAGTGGTTGGACGCATGATGTTATGTACTTGTACATGATTGCTGATTTGCTTGAGACCGGCATTTGGCAATAGTATCAATAGCTGCTCTTTTTGCCGATACTCTGGAGCAAGTGAGTCATTGGCTCTGACTGCGCATCATCACTCACGCCCGCTTTCGCTGGCAAAGCAAAACGTGACAGCTCAATATGCTTATCATGGATAATTTTGTTAAGCATTAAATATAGCTTGGCAAGCATCACGCCTGCGAGTGCCACTTTCGCATGGCTATTATCAGCCTTTAGTACCACACTTGCACCATTGTCTTCAAAGTGCGCTTCATTCATCGCACTCACGCCCAGTAGCAATGGCTGTCTTAGCAACTCAGTCACGGCTTGATTGAGTAGCTGGGTACAGAGTGCTAGATATGGAAGACGCTGCGCAGGTGCAAGGCGTTCAAGCATATTGAACTCATCATGGAATACGATTTGAACTTTGACGCTATCAACAGACCGTGTGGCAGATAGCTTAGACGTATGGCTAGTAGCTTGAGGAGCAACACCGTCTGTATCTACTATTTCACTTTCGCTACCTTCACCCGCACTCATTAGATTGTCAGTATCGCTACCTGCCTCTTGGTTTTGCTGGGTTCTAAGATACTCGTTCACTTCATTATGCACATTAAATTTGCGTGCATTAGTCACTTCGTCATCTGTGACATTAGCCGTATTATCCGTCGCTACTTGACCATCTGACATGTGAGAAGCTGATTGACCCGTTGACTGGCGCTCAAGTTCACGGTCGTAGCCGCGTTGATCGACTGGTCTATATTGGTCGCGATACAGCTCTTGGATATCTCGACTCAATGCATTGATTTGCTCTTTGGTCGGACGAGCGAGGTAACCGTAAATCAACCAAAGCAGTAAATGTAGCAGCATGGTGCCGATGACGAACGGCCATTGCATGGCGATGATCTCGCCTTTGCTGACGTCCTTTAGGGTCAATGCAACGCTACCGATGACTGCATCGCCATTGGTGGCGATTTGACGAATGGTGTCACCTTGCTGCATCGGCGCATTGCCTACTGGCACCAAAATATCATCGTTGTTGTCTTTAATCAGTATCCGTGTGACGTCTTGCTCGCTGGTATAGCGATTGGCAATAACGCTTAAACTCACACGGTCTTTATTTTCTAAAGACAACCTTGCTTCATCAATCAGCTGGGCGACCATCTGCTCGCCTTTTAACGCACGACTTTTGCTCAGCTGCTGGTCGGTACTGATGACCAATAACAGCGTCTGCAAACAAAAACTAACCAGAAGAATAATGGCAAACAACCCTTGCCGCGGCGCTAAATACGTCATGATATGTTAAACTTTTTTGGAGAAAAGAAATTAAAAAACGAGTCTATTGCTCATTTTTTGGCTAATTTTTAAACAATTGTGATGTGCGCCAACTGTGATGCGCACATAGTTATAAAGCAGTACTGCTTATTAATGACTATCAACACTATCAATATTGTTGCTAGCTTCGCTATCTTTTGCCTTACAATCTTTTGCGAAGGCATCGTTAATAAGAAAGCACCGTCGGTAAACAAGCCAGCTTATCTCATCTACTATATCACCATAATAAGCCTTATAGCGTGAGCGCTTTATAAATTTATCATAATAACTTTATTGCATTTTCTATGGCTTCTTACGCCATGAAATCTGTTTTTTAGCATCATTGTTACTTTGCGCGTCATCTATAGGCGCTGCCCAGTAAAACTGTTATTATTCCTAATCTTATATGAGCATACAAGGGACAATTGAGCCATGCCAAAAAATACATCTTATTCGTTACCAAAAGACAGCAAAGCATGGCAACAAGCCGTTGATTCTATTGCGGCATTATTACCCGAAGATACCAATTTGCAAGACTTTGATGCGCTACAGTCGCTACCTGTTTTTGCGCTCATCGTAGTACTACCGACTCAGGTATCTGCATTGGATATTCATCAGTACGTTCAGTCGTGGGTCGATGAGCAGCCAAGCTGGCATCTAGTGACCGTTGCCGAAGATACTGACGCTAGCTTCGTCAATATCACGGTGTCTGATACAGAGCCTACAGCAGCAGACGCACAGCGCCTACCCTTTACCCATACTCAGGTCTACCGTTATCTGCTGGTACCAGTCACTGACACACTAATGCACCCTGGCAAAAAAACCGCAGCCGCTCACATTATTGATGATCAGCTGACCGCTCGCCTGCGTCGTGACCTAACTGAAGAATATAACAATACACGCAGTGCAGATAGCACAGGCAACATAAACGTCGTAGACTGTCATATCTTGTCTGTCGGTCATATGCTACGGACGCACAAACTTGCCTGCTTCGATATGGATTCAACCTTGATCGAGCAAGAAGTCATCGTAGAGCTAGCAAAAACGGCTGGGATTGGTGAAGAAGTCGAAGCCATCACTGAAGCAGCAATGCGCGGTGAAATTGATTTTGATGAATCATTTGCTCAGCGTGTGGCTTTGCTAAAGGGCACTTCTACTGATGTGCTGGATGATATCTGTAGTCGTCTAACATTATCGACTGGTGCACGCACGACGATCAGTGCGCTAAAAGCATTGGGTTATCATACGGTGCTAGTATCAGGCGGCTTTACTTATTTTGCCCGTTATATCGCTGAGCAGCTGGGTATCGATGAAGTACATGCCAACGCTCTAGATATCGAGGAAGGTGAAGTCACTGGTCATGTACAGTGGCCTATTGTCAATGGTGCCAAAAAGCCGCTATCGTTGAGCATACTGCTGAGCGCTTAGGCATTGAGATGTCACAAGTGGTCTGTATCGGTGACGGTGCTAATGACTTACCGATGATGGCGCTGGCCGATCTGGGTGTGGCCTATCATGCCAAACCAATCGTTCAAGCACGTGCTGATGCCGCTATCAACGTGACAGGACTTGAAGGTACTCTGTACGCTCTTGGCTATCCAGCACTAGCGCCTACTGAGTAATTGCAGAACGCTTTATGCCATTCAATAAGCTAGGTTAATGTTTTGTCATTAATCTGGCTTTTATGCTTTAAGGCGTGGTTTAAACAAGAAAAGTAGCGTAGATAGTATCGGTATATCAACTAGCTATTTGACGATGTCTGACAAGATTTAGCCATTTTAGTCCAGTTAAACGACTATCAAATGAATTGAAGACATGCCTTAGTACGTGATGATAATTCATACAATATTCTATTCATACTGATGTTTAGCTAACGCCTGTTTTTATCTAATGCTTACTTTCAGATAACACTTATTTTTAAATGATAAAGGAATACCCATGACGGCACCACAATCTCCACGGCCAACTCAGCCGTCAACGCCACTAGAGCAAGATACGGTACCTTTACGTACCGATAGCCCTAAGCAGCTGGTAGGTATCTATGTCAGAGGTATGGCCATGGGAGCAGCTGATATCGTACCTGGTGTCTCTGGCGGCACCATTGCGCTGATTGCAGGGATTTACGAGCGCTTGATTAACGCACTTGGCAGTATCGGCCCCAATCTTTGGACGATATTTCGTCAGGAAGGTGGCATCAAAGGATTCGCGGCGATTTGGCGACAAGTAGACGCGACATTTCTATTGTGTTTGCTACTAGGCATTGCCACTAGCTTTGCAACGTTGGCCGGTATCATTAAGCATTTATTGGACAATCAACCATTGCTTATTTGGTCATTCTTTTTGGACTGGTCGTTGCAACGGTATTTATCTTACTCAGTGAAATTAAACGCTGGAATATAGGGCGTGTCGCACTGTTCGCGACTGGGCTTATTGCCGCCGTAGTTATCAGTAGTATGCCGTTACTCACGACCACGCCTAGCTTACCGTATCTATTTTTTGCAGGGGCAATTGCTATTTGTGCCATGATCCTACCAGGGATATCAGGGTCTTTTATTTTACTATTGCTAGGCGCTTACGATGCGGTATTAGAAGCAGTCGACACGATGAATCTGAGTGCCATTTTCACAGTCATTGCGGGCATGGCAACTGGGCTACTGCTATTCACGCGCGCACTTAAATGGCTACTCTCGCATTATTACCAAGCTACTTTGGCATTGCTGACAGGCTTTATCGCAGGCTCTCTAATAAAAGTATGGCCATGGAAAGTAGATGCGCTAGGCTCGTTAAATACTGAAGCCGTCCATAATGTCATGCCATGGCAATATCCTACTGGCGCACAGTGGTCAACGACAATAGGACTTATGCTACTCGGTGCTATTCTAGTTTCGTTATTATCGTGGTGGGGTAATCGTACCAATCGAGGCTAAGTATTTAGCAAAATGTCAATCCTGCTTTCTAGTTTGGCCTGGTTTGCTAGCTAATAAACGTCGTCCTAGACTAGAAAAACCATTTCCGTATTCCTCAAAATAAGCGCCATTCCTCACGGCGCTTAGCCTAAAATCTAGCAATCAAATATCGCAAAACAAGCTAAAAACCAAACGTCAACGGTTGTCGCAAAGTCGCCTGTACCCTCTTCAGCTTTACTCAATAACCTCTCATAATAGTCTCATTGGAATTCACCTTATGAATAGCGAGATGAATGATGTTAATGACTATATTTTCTTTTATCGGTGTAGAGGCATGGAGCGGCGCGGCATGGCTTGGTTATGGACTGCTAGCCAGTTTAGTAGGGGTGCTCGCCTTTTCGTCATATCGTTGGCTACTGCTATATCTGTTTGGCGGTATGGCTTACTGGTTCACCGTTGAGTTGATTCAAAATATATTAGCAGGTCGCCCTATGTTTATGGAGCTATCGTCATGGCATCGCTATATCATCGCTATGGGCATCAGTTGGTTACCGTTGGCAGCTTGGGTACTGTATCGGGCATTACGCTATGATGACGTAAGTCAGTCAGTTAGCCAGCAACGTGAGCTAGAAGCCGCACGCTATATCGAACACACTCCCGTCTATGATGATAACTATCAGCCACGTTTCCGTTAAAACCGTCCTATTTATACCTCTACTTGTCTATATCAATACCTTACTTACGTCAGTGACATCGAATGTTACAAGATACTTAACGCTCTCTACTTAACTCCTAAAGAGTTGACACCTTATGATAGTTTATAATCCAGTTATATATTTGTCATAAAAACTGGTATAAAGTACGCTTTATTTTTATGCCTCATTTCTTTAGGAGTTCTGCTATGTTTACTGTTCCTGTATTAGATATCAAACCTGATCCATTAGATGCTTTATTGGCTGTTGTTGGCTATCGTTTGTCTATGTTAGCTGATAGCAATAACGAAGATGTCAAAGCGTTATTCGCTGATCGCCAAGTTACGATTGAGTTTGCTAGTACTGAGTCTGATATCGCCCGCACTTTTAGCTTTGACAATGGACAGTTTAGTCAACAAAGTGGTCATGCAAAAGAAGCCGATTTGACCATCACTTTTAAAGATTCTATGACTGGTGTTAGATTGCTAACCAAAGGTAGCTTGCCTGCCTTTATGACTGCTGTACAAGAAGGTAACTTGAGCATCGAAGGCGACTATAGCCTAATGATGTGGTTCAACAAACTTGCTAAGCATATCGTCCCAGCTATCCCAGAAGAGTGCAAACCATATATTCAAAAAGCCAAACCTTACGCTTATAAAGCCCAGAAATTTGCTGAGCATTGGGTTGGTATCGCCAAGCACAAACTTGGTAAATAAAAAGAATGGTGCACTGAGCGGTAGTCATTGGTAGAATGGATGATATAGAACTAAATAGCCAAACGTATAGTTACTATTTATGTGCGCTACTGTGACAATTATACATACTGTCTAGCAGTGTTCTGATTTTCTAAAAAGGTTGCGGTATACTATACGGCAACCTTTTTTGTTACCTTATAAATGACAATAGATAAAAACATTGGTTTTATTTAATACCCTCTCATTCTTATAAAAGGACTTACCTTATGGCAGGATTGCTTAGCATCTCCGAACCTGACGCCACCCAGCCAACTGATCTAGCCACTCAGCCAGATGCGACCAATAGTGATTTTTTGGCCAATCTAGCCACAGACGCGACTCAAACTGATAGTAAAGTAGCTACGACGTATAGCCGTGAAGAAATCGCGCAACTGTTTAATTTACCTCTAATGGACTTGCTGTTACAAGCACAAACCATCCATAGAAAGCATTTTACTGCTAATGAAGTACAGATCAGCACGCTACTCTCTATCAAAACGGGCAACTGCCCTGAAGATTGCGGCTACTGCTCACAGTCAGGCCATCATCGCGACACCACCAAACTACAAGCAGAAAAGCGTATAGAAGTTGACAAAGTCATCGCAGCGGCCAAACGTGCCAAAAACAGTGGCTCATCGCGCTTCTGCATGGGTGCCGCGTGGAAACATCCAAGTGCTAAAGACATGCCTTATGTGGTTGAGCTGATCAAAGAAGTCAAAGCATTGGGACTTGAGACTTGTATGACACTGGGTATGCTCGATACCAATCAAGCAACACAGTTGGCCAATGCAGGGCTGGATTATTACAACCATAACCTAGATACTTCGCGCAGTTACTATGAGCAAGTCGTTAGCACGCGTAGCTATGATGAGCGTTTAGATACGATAGAAAACGTGCGTAACTCTGGCATTAATGTCTGTAGTGGTAATATCGTTGGTATGGGCGAAAGCCGTGATGACCGCATCGATTGGGTACTTGAGCTGCTAAAAATGCCAAAAGCGCCTGAATCAATTCCAGTCAACTTACTGGTGCCTATTGCAGGTACACCGATTGGTGACAAAGTATTGGCCGAAGGTCAGCTGTCTGTACTTGAATGGATTCGTACTATTGCGGTCGCCCGTATTTGCTGCCCGACTAGCTACGTGCGCTTATCTGCTGGTCGCGAAAGTCTATCTGATTCTGAGCAAGCATTAGCCTTTATGGCAGGTGCTAACTCATTCTTTTATGGTGACAAGCTTCTTACCACTGGTAACGCAAGCCAATCAGGCGACGACAGACTCATGCGTGAGCTTGGCCTAACCAAACAGTTTGCCGCACCAAGAGCACCTA
This sequence comes from Psychrobacter sp. ER1, assembly GCF_048631835.1. Taxonomy (NCBI): domain Bacteria; kingdom Pseudomonadati; phylum Pseudomonadota; class Gammaproteobacteria; order Moraxellales; family Moraxellaceae; genus Psychrobacter; species Psychrobacter sp. ER1. The sequence continues at coordinate 2,806,479 of NZ_CP184640.1, forward strand.
AAGTACTGCCTGTGATAGATGCGATGAATGGTCATCAAACACAAGTTGTGTTGGCAGATTAAGCCCACGCTAAAAAATACAAGCTAAGCAAGAGAAACTATGATGGCAGATTATTTTAACTGGATTAAAGCGGCACACATTATCTCGATGGTCTGCTGGTTTGCGGCGATATTCTATTTGCCGCGCCTGTTTGTCTATCATGCGATGAGTGACGATAGCATCAGCCATGAGCGCTTTGCCATTATGGAGCGCAAGCTATATCGCGGTATCATGACCCCATCGATGATAGCGACATGGATCTTTGGTCTATGGATGTTAGGGCTGGGATGGGATGTCTATAAAACCCAAGGCTGGCTACATGTTAAATTGCTATTAGTAGTGCTACTGTCAGGCTATCATGGTGCTTGCGGCTTTTATCGTAAAAAGCTAATTGATAATCCACATTATAAAACGCATAAATTCTGGCGCTGGTTTAACGAAGTGCCTGTCTTCGCCTTAGTGATTATCGTCATTCTAGTCGTGGTAAAACCGTTTTAGCATAAGAAAACCAATTAGACATGCAAAATAAAAGCGTCCGTAACTTCAATGAGTTGCGGACGCTTTTTTATTCACTTATAGAACATGGTGTCAAACTGGAAATATCAAAAACTAAACACTAAACACTAGGGCGCATAATTTGATAAACATTGCTTAAATCGTACACGCGGTAACGAGCTGGTTCACGGCGATTTTCGCCAGCATAGCTCAGTATCAATGCCTGCTTCGGCACGCTCATCAACCCAACCGACGAACAGTCCACTATGCTCGACGCCATTGTAGCCATGATTGATATAATAGAGCCAGTCACCTGCTTCAATCTCGCTGCTACTAGCATAGGGCCCTTGCGCATAAGTGCCTTTGTGTATGGTATTACGCGATACCCCTGCCCGATTGAATACAGCATTTAAATAGTCCCAGCAGCCACCCTGAATAATCGTGCGCTCGTTAAGTGCCATTTTGCGTGCGGTACTGACCACCTCACGTGCTGCCATACTACTTTGCTTCTCAGCATTGCTCAATAGCGGTAGATACTCGCTATCGACATTGTCATAGTTGCCTGACAAAAACGTTGGTAAGACTGTAGGTGCTGAACGCTGTACCTCAGGATAACGATAGGACGTATTCATCGTTGGTTGAATAGATTTTTGGGCGATAAGCATACTCATACTATCTGCATGGGCTTGCCCTACCATGCCGCAGGTAAATAGTAATAAACCGCTTGACGCGGCGACTGACGGTATAGACAAACGCAGCATGACTAACTCCTTGTCAATCAGATCTCAATGACAGTGTCGATAATAGTAAGAATGAACTTTATAATCCTACTTATAAACCATTTGCGCACAAATCTGCAAGCACTATTCGCCTGCGATAGGTGATAGACGGTATAAGTATACTGATGAATGACAATATTGGGGAGATGCGCTAAGTGAAATTTAAAACGATATTCGAATTAGAAGTTTGGATAGCACAAAGATAATAGCTATGCTTTCATAAAGTATAAAATTGAGAAAAGATACTAATTACTCTTCATTTTGATATTTACATGACGTTTCGTTAGCGCTTGCCCTTCTAAGATAGCTTTCGCAGCTTTTGCTTCTTGAGCACTCTCAAAACCAGTAATATAATATTTGCGGACGTCACTACTATCGACAATCTGTAATTGCTCGCCAATCAACGTTATCTTATCGCCATCCGTTAAATGAATATGCTCACGCTTACCTAGATTGTCATGGACCAACTCGCCAGCCCTTACCCACAATGTACCGCTACTAATCATACCGCTCATAGCCTTTTTAAGCTGTTGGCGCTTTTTATTAAAAATAAAGCTACCAATGATAAGCAGTGCAAGTGCACCGATAGCTAAACGCTCAGGTAACAAGCTCATCGCCATAGCGACTGCGACAGCCCCTACCAATAATGCAGAACCAAACCAAAACATGCCATTATCAGCAGCATTCGATTGCCCTTGTAAGGTGATTTTGGCGCCATCATCTGTCAGCTTGAGCATGTGTTGTTACCTATTACGTAATGTACGAATATTTTCTATTAAAAAACTGCCTATTAGCAGCTAACAGGCAGTTATTGACACCAAAAACAAAGACAGTATGTTGAATCTAAACGCTAGTCTACCAACCAAGCGCTGTCTGTTGCATTTTAATCAATTCAGCGATGCCTTTTTCAGCTAATGACAGCATAGCATCTGCTTGAGCACGAGTGAACGGCTTTTCTTCAGCAGTACCTTGTAGCTCAATGTACTCGCCTTTTGGGTCATCACGACGTTCAAGTCGGTATCGCAGCTAGAGTCTTCTTCGTAGTTCAGATCAAGATACGCTTCGCCATCTTTCATACCAACAGAAACCGCAGCAACCAGTCCGATTAGCGGATCTGCTTTGAGTTTCTTGGCCTTTTGGATACTCTCTAGCGCATCGATAAGCGCAATTGCAGCACCAGTGATACTAGCCGTACGAGTACCACCATCCGCTTGCAGCACATCGCAATCTAGATAGATGGTGTTTTCACCAAGCTTACTCAGATCAATCATGGCACGCAAGCTACGACCAATCAAACGCTGAATCTCTTGCGTACGACCTGACTGCTTACCGCGAGCCGCTTCACGCTGATTGCGCGTGTTGGTCGCACGTGGCAACATACCATACTCAGCTGTGATCCAACCTTGCCTTTACCTTTGAGCCAGCGCGGCACACCAGACTCTACACTGGCAGTACATAGTACTTTGGTATCGCCAAAACTTACCAGTACTGACCCTTCAGCATGCTTCGTATAATGGCGCTCAAAGCTGATCGAGCGAAGTTGGTCAAGCTCACGATTGTCAATACGCATAAAAATTCCTAGTACAATGTTATAAAAGCAGTGTCATAAAAATACCTATCAGTCGTTAGTAAACACATTGATAGGTATGTAGTCGACTAAAATCTTAAGATATCCTAACGTGACAACGGCGCAATAGCAAGATTCGCTCCTGCCATTACGCCACCGTTATCATCAGAATGTCAGATATAAACTATTCTAACCCTTCCATCTTACGCAATTCCTTACGTAGGATTTTGCCAACGTTCGACTTTGGTAATTCGTCAACGAACTGTATATGACGTGGGCGCTTATAGCCAGTCAGTTGTTTTTTGCCATATTCTAGTAGCTCTTTTTCAGTCACGTTGCCTTTTTTGACCACAAACAGCTTTGGCTCTTCGCCGCGATCATCGTTTGGAACACCAATAGCACCGCACTCTACGACTGCTGGATGCTCACTCATCGCCTCTTCGATTTCGTTTGGATAGACGTTAAAACCAGACACCAAAATCATATCTTTTTGCGATCGACAATTTTGATAAAGCCTTTTTCATCCATAATGCCGATATCGCCAGTTTTTAAGTAACCACTAGCCGTAAAGGATTCAGCAGTTTCTTTCGGACGATTCTGGTAACCAATCATGACCTGTGGACCTTTTACGCAGATTTCACCACGATCGCCCATGGCTACTATATTTTCGTCATCATCAATGAGTACGATATCGGTACTAGGCGCAGGAATACCGATTTTTCCGGTAAATTCCGCAATAGTCATCGGATTGAAAGCCACCACGGGTGAAGTCTCAGACAAGCCATAACCTTCAACGATAGGCAGACCAGTGATTTTATGCCACTCTTTCGCTACGCTAGGCAATACTGACATACCACCGCCGATAGACGCTTTTAGATTAGAAAAGTCTAAATCAGCAAAGTTATCTTTGTGTACTAAGCCATTAAACAAGGTATTTACAGCAGGAATAAACGCTGGCTTATACTTGGCCATCTCTTTGATAAGACCATCAAGATCGCGCGGATTCGGAATGAGTAGCGAGGCATAGCCTTGATACATACTACACATGCCGCAGACCATAAATGAGAATACATGATATAGCGGCAGTGCGGTCAAAATCACGTCTCTACCATCTATATCATCATCAAATGCACTGTTCATCAGCGCACTGACCTGTAACATGTTGGCGACTAGATTACCGTGAGACAGCATTGCCCCTTTCGCTACTCCCGTCGTACCACCAGTATATTGCAGCAAGGCCACATCACTCAAGTTTAACTCAGGGCGTTGGTACTTACTGGCTGATTCAGCATTCAGAGCATGCTTGAAACTCACGCTATTCGGTATGCTATAAGCAGGAATCATCTTTTTGACATGACGAGCCACAAGGTTAACCACAGCTCCTTTAATCGTACCTAGCATATCGCCAATGGTACACACGACTACATGCTCTACCTGACCTTTGTCTTCGGCATCTTGATACGTCTTGGCAAAGTTTTCAACAATAAATAGTGCTTTAGCACCACTGTCATGCAACTGATGTGATAGCTCACGGCTGGTGTATAGAGGGTTTACATTGACCAACACCATCCCTGCACGAATGATACCCAAAGCGACCACTGGATACTGCAAGACGTTGGGCATCATTACCCCAACTTTATCGCCTGCGACCAGTCCTATTGACTGCAAATAGCTAGCAATCTGTCGGCTATATAGATCTAATTGCTTAAAAGTAATCGATGAGCCCATGCAGATATAGGCAGGTTTTTGACCATAACGGCTAAAATTACGCTCGAACACATCAAGTAGAGAGGTATTGTCTTCTGGCATCTCGATAGTAGCATCGATGCTATAGCGCTCATAAGCGCTCAGCCACGGACTATCACTGTCGATGGTCGGCATAGTAGGAAACGCATTGCTTTGATAAACGTCGTTAGTAGTATTGGCTTTATCGTCAGTTGCAGCGCTATTATCTGTCGTTTCTTTATTAATATTATCCGTCATAATTTTCCCTAAATGTTACTGTTAAAAACATTGAATATGCTAATGGAAACACCATTTTTTATGATTATTGCTGACAGCAGAAGCTTATGAATAAGAAATAGATAAGTATGATCGGGTTTATCATTCATAAGCTTTGCAAATTAAAGTGTGTTACTGGGTCTATGATAAATAATACTACCACTCAGCACGACCAAGTCGAAAACGATATTTACTACCATGATTTCACTAGTTGTCTTAAGCAAAACCAGTACGATTTTTTGGATAAAAACAAAAATACGTCGATGGGCACTATAGCAGTTTTAATAGATATTCTCTATTAATAGTAGCTGTCATCCGCAAATGTCAAAAGCGATAAAGACAAAAAAATGATAAGACAGCATGGTTGCAGCCTTATCATTTTTGGTTACTACTTTAATTACGACAGTATCTAATCGTGCATCACTTTCGCAAGTGTCTTTGGTTAATACACACATCTATCAAACGACTATCTAGGTGCGTGTATCAGCAAATTAACCGTGATTTTTTTCTTCAAGTACGCGTAGATCTTTACGCAAAATCTTACCAACGTTCGATTTTGGTAGCTCATCAATAAACTCAACACGACGAGGACGCTTATAACCTGTTAGGTTCTCTTTACCGTACTCAAGAACTTCTTCGGTGGTCAGACTTGGATCGTTACGGACAACATAGATCTTAGGAATCTCACCGCTCTTCTCATCTTCGATACCGATGACACCACATTCTAAAATCTTAGGATGTCCAGCCATGACTTCTTCGACTTCATTCGGATAAACGTTAAAACCAGACACCAAAATCATGTCTTTTTTGCGGTCAACGATGGTCACATATCCGTTGTCAGCCATAATACCGATATCACCAGTACGGAAGAATCCATCTGCTGTCATGACTTCGGCAGTAGCATCTTCACGGTTCCAGTAACCTTTCATGACCTGTGGACCACGAACACTAATCTCGCCGCGCTCACCAAGTGCTACTTCATTACCTGCATCATCTAAGATCGCCACATCGGTTGCTGGCATAGGGACACCAATAGTGCCAGTGAATGTCTTGCTGTTGCTAGGGTTAGCGGTCGCGACTGGTGATGTTTCAGACAAGCCATAACCTTGAATAATAATATTACCTGTCACTTGGCGCCATTTTTCGGCTGTTGGGCTCAGTACCGCCATGCCACCACCCATCGACTGACGCAGCTTGCTATGATCCATCGCGATAAATTCTTCGTTATTGGCAAGTGCGTTAAACAACGTGTTGACCGCTGGGAAGAACGCTGGTGGATTGGCTTTATATGCTTTTAACAAGCTATCAAGATCACGTGGGTTTGGTACTAATAGCACCACACAACCGCGATACAGACCGAACATGCCACATACGGTAAATGAGAAAATATGATACATCGGCAATGCCGTCATAATCACAGGTTGCTCACCTCTTTGATCTAAATCATCAAAAGCGGTGCCCAAAAAGGTATTAGACTGAATTAAGTTTGCCACCAAGTTTTTGTGCGTTAGCATCGCACCTTTTGCCACACCTGTCGTACCACCGGTATACTGTAGGACAGCGATATCATCAAGCGTGATATTGGTTGGGCGCTTATATTTGCTAGCCGTGACTTGCTTTAATGCACTTTTGAAACTAACGCTATTAGAAATACTATAGTCTGGCACCATTTTTTTGACATGGCGGACGACCGTATTGACCATAAAGCCTTTGAGCGTACCCATCAAATCGCCCATACCCGTAATCACGACTTTATCGACCACATTGCGACCGATGTCTTGATAGGTTTTAGCAAAGTTTTCGACCATGATCAGCACTTTGGCTTCTGAATCAGTCAATTGATGCTCGAGCTCTCTGGTAGTGTACAGAGGGTTGACGTTGACTAAGGTAAAGCCTGCACGCAGTACAGCGATGACAGAGATTGGTAACTGCAAAATGTTGGGCATCATGACCGCAACTTTATCGCCTTTGACCAATCCTAATGACTGTAGATAAGCGGCCATTTGACGGCTGTATAAATCTACTTCTTGGAAGCTTAACGATGAACCCATGCAGATATAGGCAGTTTTATCAGCATTTTCAGCGAAGCTTTTTCGAAAATATCGATAAGTGACGTATTGTCGGCTGGCAACTCAATGTCATACTCCAGACCAAGTTCTTCATACGTTTTTAGCCAAACTTTATCGTCACGACGGGTTAAGTTTCCTTGATTTTCCATAATCTTTTCTCTCCTAGTAATAATACATTACCGTCAACCCACGCCAATCACAGTGTGATAAATATACAAAACGTCAGAGTCTTGCCTATCGTTATGATAAAAAGCAAGGCTGCGATATATTTGTATAGTGCTGAGCGAACAATATAGCGGTAAATAGCCCTTTGTTCATTAACATACACACTTTATACATAGTACTCAATACAAAAGATTGCTACACCAGTTCTCAAATAGGCTTGACGCTCAATATCCCTATAAATATCAATACTTTAGAATAAAAATATCAGTCAATCTATTAGAAAATATGACCCTTCAATTCTGCTCCCTAATGACCATCCCGACACGATATCTGTTCACTATCGGCTATTTTTTAGCGCACTCGCCAGCTCAGTTAACGTCACAAAGTTGCGACGAGTACCATCAGTATCGCTACTTGGTCTATCTGCGATACTACTTTTGGCAAGCTTAGTGCTATCACTGTACTGCCAATCATTAATATAATCGCTTTGAGTCAAGCGTTGACCGAACCCTGCTACTGCCATCGCAAACTGAGTATCGATACTGGCTTTATTTAAAGCGTGGCTGGCTTTATTAATCGGTTGGCTAACGAGTTTGGAGCTACCACCTGTCGGTGCTTTATAACGAATTTTTAGATAGCCAAGCTCATTAGAGTTCTGTTTATTATTCGAACTAATACTGGCATTGCTAGCAGCATAACGGCGATCGCTATATAACCCTTTTTGTCCTTTTGGAGTTACCTCAAACAAAGCGATAACCGCCTTACCTGCCCCAAGCTCACCTGCATCAACTTTGTCATTATTGAAGTCTTCTTCAGCCAGTACGCGATTTTCATAACCAATTAAGCGCCACTCACTCACCACATCAGGATTAAATTCAACTTGGACTTTTACATCCTTGGCAACGGTGTTGAATGTCGCGGCTAATTCATCGCCAAAGACTTTTTCGCTTCAGTTAGACTGTCAATATAGCTGTAATTACCATTGCCGTTGTCCGCCATCTGTTCCATCATGTGATCATTCAGATTACCACGACCGAAGCCAACGGTAGATAAAGAGATACCGCGATCGCGATTGGCTTTGACCAAATCCAGCATCTCATCGACATCACTAATACCGACATTAAAATCGCCATCCGTTAACATCATTATTCGATTGATACCGTTCTTTTTTAGTCCTTGCTCAGCTTGTCTGTAGGCCAATTTCAGAGCGTCTTCCCCATTGGTTGAGCCTGAGGCATTTAACCCCTCGATCGCAGCCAATATTTTTGCTTTTTGGTCACCATTAATCGCAGGCAACGCCACACTAGTACTACCTGAATAGGTCACAATACTGATGCTGTCTTGGGCACGCATCTGCTCTGTCAACAGTTTAAGCGATGACTGTGCCAATGGCAGTTTATCGCGCGACGACATAGAGCCTGACACATCTACTAAAAACACAAGGTTGGCAGGAGGCATAGACTGCTTATCCGTTTTTTGCGACCAGCTACTATCAACGGCCTTGATACCAACTTTGACGATTTTATTATCCTGATCTGCTCTATCCCAAGGTGAGTCTACTACTTCAGTTGACACAATAAACGGGGCGCTACCTAAGCGTTTGCCATCATCAAATTGATAGTTGAAATAATTAATCAATTCCTCTACCCGTACGGCATCAACAGGTGGTAGTTGACCCTCGTTTAAATAGCGGCGCACATTGGCGTAGCTGCCCGTATCGGTATCGATAGACAGGGTGGATACCGCCATATCCGTAGTTCGATGTACAGGATTGGCGGCGTTTTTTTGATAGTTGTCTTTTGCCTCTGGCGTGACTATGATGTTCGGTAATGGGCGTACGATACCTGTCTGCGCCGCAGAACGTATCATCATCTGTTGGCTGATGACGGATGGCTTAACACTGGGTGACGCCATGATAGACTCTGACACCACTGCTGCATCTTGATTGACTGTGCTGCTTGTCTCGGCTGGTAGCGTTTTGCTCATTTGTGAAGGGCTACAGGCTGTCAATCCTAGACTGGCTACAGCAGTAATCAATAGTACATTTCTAGTAGCGTTTTTCCCTAGGTGCTTACTTTCGTTTTTTAGTATGGTAGAGGCGGAAATATTAGATAAAGGGTCAAATGACATAACAGAAATTCCTTATTGTAAAATAGTTCAGTAGCGACTTGTCCGTGTCAATATATGGTTAACGCTATTTAAATAGGTAAAGCAGCCGCCTTGTTTAGTCTATTAGCTGCCATACTTGCAGTTATTAATTTTGCACTAAAACTATTCTGTACCTACTTTCTTTAGACTAATGATAGATAAAATATCCTAAATAAAAAGGATTCAATCTTAAGACATCTATTAACTATATAAAAAATAAATATTAGATTTACTATACTTAACTTAATCTATAAAAGCTATGAATCACCACACTATAAAAGACCTTTATAAGCGCTTGTTTTAAGCACGTCACGAGATGTCGTATATTCTGACATACGTCTTTTTAATTGGTGCAATATCCTTTACGATAGCACTATCCTATTTGTATGCTTGAACCAATTATCTATACCTATTAAAACTGATAAGTGAATCCTATTTTATGTCTGATGTTATTGATCATACGATCGCCCCAATTATTCCCAATGAGCCAATGGATACTCGTTCAGTCGCAGAGTTCACTGAACAGGCCTATCTAAACTATGCCATGTACGTCATCATGGATCGGGCGTTGCCAAATATCGCTGATGGTCTAAAACCTGTCCAGCGTCGCATCGTCTATGCCATGAGCGAGCTTGGGCTAAAGTCCTCTGCTAAGGCGAAAAAGTCTGCACGTACGGTCGGTGACGTATTGGGTAAATACCATCCGCATGGTGACAGCGCTTGTTATGAAGCCATGGTACTGATGGCACAGCCGTTCAGCTATCGCTATCCACTCATCACTGGTCAAGGTAACTGGGGTAGCCCAGATGATCCAAAATCCTTCGCCGCGATGCGTTATACCGAAGCCAAAATGTCAGCTTATGCCAATACGTTGCTGGCAGAATTGGGTCAAGGTACAGTCGACTGGCAAGATAACTTCGATGGTACGATGCAAGAACCAACGACCTTACCTGCCCGCTTACCTAATATTTTATTAAACGGTACGACAGGTATTGCTGTTGGTATGGCAACTGATATTCCGCCACATAACCTTAATGAAGTGGTACGCGCGGCTATTCGATTGCTTAAAAACCCAGAGCTATCGGTTAAGCAGCTTACCCAATCGATACCCGCACCTGACCTACCGACACCAGCGGAAATCATCACTAGCAAGAAAGATTTGCAAGCGATGTACGAGACTGGACGCGGCAGTTATAAGATGCGCGCGACCTTTCATGTTGACCCTAAAGAAAAAAATCTCGTCATTATCGATGCGCTGCCTTACCAAGTGTCAGGCAACAAAATCCAAGAGCAAATTGCTAAGCTTATGACAGATAAGAAGCTGCCTTGGGTGACGGATATTCATGATGAATCAGATCACGAAAATGCCTGCCGTATCGTCCTTGAGCTGCGCTCAACGCGAGTCGATGTCGATCGTGTCATGAGTCACCTGTTTGCCAGTACTGACCTAGAAAGCAATTACCGCGTCAATATGAATATGATTGGCTTAAATGGTAAGCCTCAGGTGAAAAACCTAAAGGAAGTCTTGGAAGAATGGTTAATCTGTCGCCGCTCGGTGGTCACGCGACGCTTGCAATATCGCCTCGATAAAATCGATAAACGCTTGCATATCTTGGCAGGTTTACTGATTGCTTATCTGAATATTGATGAAGTGATTCGCATCATTCGTGAAGAAGATGATCCAAAAGCGACCTTGATGCAGGATTATGACCTGACTGACATTCAAGCCAATGCTATCTTGGATATTCGTCTGCGTCAGTTGGCAAAATTAGAAGAGATTGAGCTGCGCCGTGAGCAAGATGAACTCGCTGCTGAGCGCGCTATTATTCAAGAGTACTTAGACAATCCAGACAGTCTAACCAACCTGATGATTGACGAGCTTACTGCCGATATGAAAGAACATGGCAATGAGCGTGTATCACCATTGGCAGAACGTGAAGAAGCGCAAGCACTGAAAGAGTCAGACCTCGTACCGAGTGAGCCGGTCACTGCTATCTTATCAAAAGCAGGTTGGATTCGCGCAGCCAAAGGTCATGATGTCGATGCTGCTGGCATGAGTTACCGCTCAGGTGACAGCTATCAAGCGCACGTGCGCGGCAAATCAAACGAAAGGATTTACGTACTCGACAGCACTGGACGCAGTTACAGTATCGATGCGCATAATTTAGCGTCTGCGCGTGGTCAAGGCGATCCATTGACCAGTGTATTAAAGCCACCAGCAGGTGCCAGCTTTGAGCAGCTACTAACGGGTGATAACGATCAACGTATTATTCTTGCTAGTTCAGCGGGTTATGGTTTTATCAATACCATTGGCAACCTCGATAGCAATCAAAAAGCTGGTAAAAACGTCATTAACCTAGCAACTGATAGTCGCTTGCTCCCTGTTGCACGTATCGACGTACCAGTAGAGACGGCTGCTAATACAGAAGGTGAAAATAGCAATGTGCGTGTGACACCTGATCATGTTGCCGTTGCGACCAATGCAGGATATCTACTGATATTTGCTCTTGATGATTTGCCTGAACAAGCTCGCGGTAAAGGGAACAAACTTATTAAACTGAAAGATGGCGAAGAGGTACTTGCTATCACACCACTTAGTCAGCAAGACAGCCTTGTCATTACTGCTGGCAAACGCCATGTGACACTCAAGCCAAATGATTTGGCTAACTATACGGGTGTTCGCGGTAATCGTGGTGGGCAGTTGCCAAGAGGCTTTCAGAATGTGACGAGTGTTGAGATTGGGTAGTTTGACTAGTTAAATTTTGGAAACCCTAGTTCAAAATCTAGCTAATAAAATTAAACAGCTTAAAAAGCCGCCTATACACAATGTATAGGCGGCTTTTTTACGTTAATCAAAATATAGAATTTATTTAAGCTTTATTGAATTCGGTATCCTTAAAGATCGTTCTCAGGAAGCTTGTAATCTGAGTGCTTTTCATTAGATACGGATTAAAGTCAGCACCTGCTGAGAAACTTTTTAGGGTATATGCTTCGTCTTCTGCACTTGATGTTAAATATTTTATTAAAAACCCATCCCACCTACGTTCTTCTATTTCCTCAATTTCACTGAGGTGGGGTACTAGGTAAGAGTACTCACTGATCAATTTTACTAGTATTTCATTGATAAGAGGTCTTGGACCTTCAATATTTTGAATAAAGTAATTGTCATTCACGACAAGCGCTGAGGTTACACCACTTTTTTCATTATTCCTTCGCCATTGCTCAAGCAGACGAGCCAACCCTATTCCATTATTACTGTCACTATTTCTGCCAATATACGTTAGGCTTAGAGTAATATGCTCACCATGTCTTTTTCTATCTTCTAAAGGTTGGTTGGTAGTGATATGCATAAGAAACCTTATTTATAAAAAATTATCTAAATCAAAAGATACTTTATAGACGGCTTTTTTACGCCAATTAAAATAGATGACTCTTATGGTATAGAAATGCTACTCATTAAAAATTAATTAGATTCAACATTTTCAAAAACCGCTTTCAGAAAGCTTTCAATCTGAGAGCTTTTCATTAGATAAGGATTGAAGTCAAAACCTGCTGAGAAACTTTTTAAGGCATATTCTTCATCTTCGGCACTTTCCGTCAGATGCTTGGTTACGAACCCATCCCATCGAAGCGCTTCTATCTCTTCCACCTTGACAACATTAGGAACAACCTTGAAATGCTCATCAATTATCTTCGCTAGAGCAGCGTTGACCGCCGGTCTTGAGCCTTGAATGTTTTGAACAAAATAACCGTCATTGATCACAAGCACTGCAACTAACCCACTTTCCTCAAAGTATCTTCGCCACTGCTCAAGAGCACGAGTCAACTCTATACCTGTTTTCATTTCGATGTTTTTACCGATATACGTTAGGCTAATCAGCAGATGCTCGCCATGTCTTTTCCTATTTTCTGACGTTTGACTTGTCGTTATTTGCATAAGAAAATCCATTTATACAATATAGTCTAATCCAAATAAAACCGATACAACCCTATTAACAATTGCATTTAATGAAATAAACGATGACTTATTCAATAGACTATCGCAAACAGGTACTTTCTAGCATCACTGATGGTATGACCATACGAGAAGCTGCGCTATTTTATGGACTTAGCACCAGCACCATTCACAGCTGGCAGAAGAAATTAGCGCCTAAAACAACCAGAAATAAAGCACCGACTAAAATACCTGATGACGCATTGATTGAAGACGTAAAAAGATACCCAGATGATTATAACTATGAAAGAGCTCGTCGCTTGAACTGTAGTAAAACGGGCATCTTTAATGCTTTAAAGCGTCTTGGTATCAGTCAAAAAAAGACCTTGGAACATCCAAAAGCGTGTCCGATAAAAAGAGCGATATTCCAGAGTAGGCTTGATCGCTTTACGCAGCAAGGCTATCCCATTGTCTATATGGATGAAAGCGGCTTTGAGGCTGAAACCATTCGTTCTCATGGCTATGCACCGATTGGTAAACCCTGTATCGATAGCTACAACTGGCAAGCTTCGAGACGTACTAATGTCATCGGAGCTCTCTATGAAAAAATGCTATTTGCGCTTGATTACTTTGAACACAATATTAACAGCAGCATATTCTACCACTGGTGCAAATACACGCTAATCCCAAGTCTTAAAACTAAATGCGTGATTGTCATGGATAATGCTCGATTTCATAAGAGTAAGCGTATTCAAAAGCTACTTAATAGACATGGTCATCGTATTTTATGGCTGCCGCCGTACAGCCCTGATCTAAACCCTATCGAGAAAAAATGGGCACAGGCTAAGTTTCTACGCCAAGGATGGATGGAGAATAATCTACCTAAACTGTTTCATGATATGGGCTGTATCGATTTTATAAAGACTTAACTATAGGTATATAAATTAATATACACTTTATCATAAAGTATAATCAATAAAACTCTTGGGAATTGACCAGCTTCTTATCATCCATAGCTTAAAATAACATAACAAAAACAGATATCACCAAGGCGTTTTTAGTAGTTAAATAATGCAAGAGTCAGGTATGAATAGTCACTTATGAACATCCGCCAATATTCTGTCCAACTGCTAAGAAAACATCCTGTACCGATACTGCTAACTTGCTTTCAACAAAAAGCCGCCTATACAAACGTATGGACGGCTTTTCTATTCTAGATAGGACAAGTGGCTATTACCTATTCTAAGAGGTAAATGCTTAAAAACTAAATGCCACTCATTTAAAATTAATTAGATTCAGCATTTTCAAAAACCGCCTTCAAGAAGCTTTCAATCTGAGAGCTTTTCATTAGATAAGGATTGTAGTCGGAGCCTGCTGAGAAGTTCTTTAGAGCATGCTCTTCATCTTCAACGCTTGAGGTTAGATGTTTAACTAAAAACCCATTCCATCGGCGCGATTCTATTTCCTCTATATTCACAATATTGGGGACAATAGTTGAATGCTCGTCAAGTATTTTTTCCAAGGCAGTATTGATAGCAGGCCTTGTCCCTTGAAAACTTTGAACGAAATAACCTTCACTAATGACTAAAGCTGAAACGATATCGTTCTCTTCAAAATATCTGCGCCAGTACTCAAGTGCGCGAGTCAGCTCAATCCCAGAATCTAGATCGACATTTTTGGCGATATATGTCATGTGGATAAGAATATGTTCGCCATGCCTTTTTCTATCTTCTGAAGATTGAATGGTCGTTATGTTCATAAGAAACCTTATTTATAAAATAATTCATTCAAATCAAGGTATACTTTAAGATAAAGTATAATTAATAACGTTTTTTACCATTTGTTATGATTTTTTTAGATTTATAACATAGAAGTTTCAATGATATAGCATACCGATATCCGTAGTAGTAAAATTATACTACAAAATTGTCACGTTCAGTATCTTGGCATTATTCCAATAGTTAACAAGCCTAATCTATATTCTCCTATAGCCCTGCCTCAACGCCCTTATAAGACTAAGTCATGTTTACTTATAGACTAAACTCTACAAGCATTTATCAGGGTCTGTAATGTCTGTTGATCTAACCCATTTATAGGTATGTAAAACACAACCTACCCTCAATAAAAAGCCGTCTACGGCATGTATAAACAGTTTTGTATAGACGGCTCTGTTGCATACCAATTGTTGCATATTAATTGAATAGCTAACGTATTAATACCGTCCCATCTCAACTGTTGTTTCAGCAAGTACCGAGTCGCCTTGCCATGCTTGTACATCTACCGTATACAGATGGTTTTTGCCGCCAGAGCAAGGCGGCTTATATGCACCGCCCGCCTCACCTTTACGGTTACGGTATTCTGCGACCATCTCAATACCGACTGGTACTTCGTAAGTATGACCAAATACTCGTGGCACTTCTGCGCTCGTAGCACCCTCTGGTAGTGCAAATTCCACGATACCATGTCCACCATGCTGCATACGTTTGTTGCTTACATCGTTGTAGACGAATACCAAGCTTTCCGCGTCTGTAGGAATGTTTGAAACAGTCATGCTAGGCGTGGCTGGACTTTTGCCATTATAATTTAGACATTGCTGACCTTCAGGTACTTTTTGCCATCCCAAGCAGCATCATTAAATTTAACATCCATTGCAAAAGCATTAGCAGATAAAGCCACTGTTGCCAAAACTGTAACCGATTTTAAGGTAAAGAATTTCATACTTATTCCTTTAGGTAGCTGATGCATTAATAACGAGAGTCCATCTTATTTGGTAGATTGTTTTTGATAATTGAATATAACTTTATAATAAATAAACACGGTTAAGTTAATCATATCGTTTAGCATTTTTGTTAATACTCTGGACAAGCAATGAGCTGTTCTACAGGCTACATGCAAATACTGTCTCAATAAGCATACTTGTAGCATCATAGGTTACTCGATAGGTATTTATCTGATTGGGTATGTTGTAGTAGTATCTGAATCATTGTATCTACACGACTAAAAATAATAGGATCATCATGTTTATCGAAGATAAGATTGCCAAAGAAAGTATGACTACTAAGATTTCGACCCCAAAAATCATCTTTTTGACATCGATGATACCTTGAGCCGTAACGGCATCATCGCTGAACACAATAAAGCGACGCTTGAGCAGCTTGCAGATACCGATATTAAACTAGTGATTTCGACTGGTCGTTCTAAAGCCATATTGCCTGAAGACATTCTAACGTTGCTTGACGCAGATATATTGGACGCTATTATTTGTATGAATGGACAGTATAGTTTTGATAAAAGCGGCCGAATCAGCCACTACCCATTAACGGCTGAACAGACAGATAAAATCGTGCGCCTATGCCAGCAGAGTGATTTGATTCATAAGTTTGACTCTGCTACTCATATCGCTTGGTCAGGTGAAAATGAACGTTTACGCGAGTTCAATGCGGTCACGCCCAATTCGATCCTTGATCCTGAGTACTACAAAACAAATACCGTCTATCAGTGCTCGGTATTTTTTAATAATCAGCAAGAAAAGATGCAAGACATCGACTTTGCCCAGTATGATTTAAAGCTGGTACATTGGCATCAGATTGGTGCCGATATATTGCCAGCAGAGGCATCAAAAGCTCGCGGCATCAAAGATGTATGCGAGTACTATGCGGTAGATGCAAGCGAGTGTATGGCATTTGGTGATGGTATGAATGACTTAGAAATGTTCGACTTGGTTGGATTTGCTGTGGCCATGGGAGATGCGCAGCCAGCTTTAATAGAACGCGCTGACTTTGTCACTGGGACGATTGAAGAGTATGGTATTCAAACCGTGCTTAATCAGTTAGCAATGAAGTCGTAAGACTGTTCAGGCACATAAAGCCATTAATGTTTATTGGAAAAGCCCTTACTAGGTCACTAGTAAGGACTTTTTATTGTCAGTATATTTGCTATAACTATCTACTTATTGTGCTGGGTAAAACGTCTCTGAACCTGGACCAACTGGCAAACCAAGTACAAACACCCAAATGCAGAATAGAATAATCCAACCAACTAGGAATGCAATAGAATAAGGCAACATCATTGCCATCAGTGTACCGACACCCGTATTTTTCTTATAGCGAATCGCAACCGCCATAATTAAGCCAAAATAGCTCATCATGGGCGTAATAATATTGGTGGTCGAATCACCAATACGATACGCTGCCTGTATCATCTCCGGTGCATAACCCGTCAGCATAAGCATCGGTACAAATATCGGTGCTGTCACTGCCCACTGCGCAGACGCCGAACCTAGCATCAAGTTGACTACCGCACATATCAAGATAAAACCCACTAACAAGAATGGTCCAGTCAAACCGATATCATTTAGGAAAGTCGCACCAGATACAGCCATCACAGAGCCAAGGTTTGACCAGTTAAAGAATGCAGTGAACTGTGCGGCAAAGAACACCAAGACGATATAAATACTGAGCGAACTCATCGCATGACTCATCGCATCAACGATATCTTGATTGTTTTTCATGCTACCAGTAATTTTGCCGTAGATGTAACCTGGTATGGCAAAGAAAACAAAGATAAAGACGACAATCCCTTTCAAAAATGGCGAGCCTGATATTAGGCCTGTCTCAGTATTACGTAAGATACCGTCTGCTGGCACTACCGTCCAAGCAAGTAATAAGCAAAATATCAACATGCTAATACCTGCCCAGATAAGGCCTTTTTCTCAATCGCAGACACGTGCTCAGCTTTGGTATCTAGCACCGAAGGATCATCAGCATCAGTCGGGTTATACTTACCCAAACTTGGCTCAACGATTTTTTCGGTCACAAAATAACCCAAACCACTAATCAAAAAGTGCTGACCACCATAAAATACCAGTTCGCTTCTGCTCCAACGGTATAAGCTGGATCGATGATACGTGCCGCTTCTTGGGTAATCCCTGATAATAGAGGATCAACCGTGCCGAGTAATAAGTTGGCACTGTACCCACCAGACACACCAGCAAATGCTGCTGCAATACCAGCTAAAGGGTGTCTACCAAGTGAGTGAAAGATGACTGCTGCAAGCGGTATCAACACTACGTAGCCAAGCTCAGCGGCTGTATTCGACATAATACCTGCGAACACAATGGTAAAGGTCACCATTTTTTTGGTGCATTTAATACCAGTCCGCGTAGTGCAGCGGATATCATGCCAGAACGCTCAGCGATGCCGACACCGAGCAGAGCGACTAGCACCGTTCCGAGTGGTACAAAGCCTGTAAAATTGCTCACTAAGTTCTCAACAATACGTGCTAAACCTTCACCATTTAACAAGTTGACAACTTCGATCATACCATCGACGCTACGCCCTTTAGCACCTTCTGGCCGCGGATCAATTACCGATACACCAAAGTAAGACAATACGGACGACAGTACTAGCAAAAATACTGACATCCATACGAATAAAATCACAGGGTGTGGTAATAGATTACCTAGCCATTCTACCCCTTTCAAAAATCGCTGCATGCGAGAGTTTTTTTCTGCTGCATCAAAGTTATCGTGTGGCGGACTGCCATTTGGCGAATTACTTCCTTGCATAGCCCATTACTCCAATCAAAACTTAAGCACAGTGGATGTACTTAAGGTATATAAGAAATTGATAAAAGAATGAGATTGAAACATAGTTGGGAAATAGAAACAAATATTTCTGTATCACCAAACAAAAAGTTTGTATCTATGTACAACATATAAACTATAAGCATCTAAAAATGGATCAGCAAGAATAAAAAAAACGATAGATCGAGATACCTCTAACCTATCGCTAATGAATAGCATATAAAAATCAAAGAAGCATTAGAACAACGTAATCGACTATAAAATTCTGAGGAATATACACTAGCATTTTGGCACTTAAGACTTACCTGCTACTAACCCATAAACCCAGCTACCAATTTTATAAGACCCTACAACGATAAGAATAAGCACTACTGCCGCTAGCACGTAAGCTAACCAGCTGGGTACACCACTCAACCAGCCAATCGTAAAGGTCAGACCTATATAAGTCTCAACAGGCCAATACATCATAGATGTCGGTGAGCCAGAATTGAGTAGCGTCATAAATGCAACGATAGCCAGTGTAGCGGTGATGATTCCATCACATTGACGATCATTTTTTCTTCTACAAATTTAATATAGCGTTAAGGCGTCAGTTAAGGCCTCAATTAAGGCATGGTTAAGCCACCATCGACAGCGATAGATTGTCCAGTAATAGCCATGCTCAAATCAGATGCCATGAGCAATACTGAATTGGCAAAGTCAGCTACCGAATTCGCTTGGCGCAGCGGCGTCGTAGTCGCGATATAGTCAAATACCTCTTCAGTGGTTAAGCTGCTTGCGTCGGTGGTTTTTAATAAGCCACCTGCTAGCAAATTAACCCGAATACCATACTGTCCAAGCTCGCTCGCTAGGTTGCGGGTCAGTCCAATCAATGCTGATTTAGCCGTGGTGTAATCATAATAGGTAACCACTGGGTTGTAGACAAGATTGGTTGAGATGTTAATAATTTTACCTACTTGCTGCGCTTTCATTTGCGGCAACACTGCTTGCACTGTATTGACTGCGCCCTTGACGATACCGTCCATTTGTTGCGAAAAGTGCGACCACCTTACTGTTTCAATACTAGTGTACGCAGCGCTTGGATTGAACTGATAACTTGGCAAGGCATTATTGACCAATATATCGATACGACCATGACGAGTGATGACTTCAGCTGCCATGGCTTGTACTTGCTCAAGATCGGTCACATCCGCCTGATAAGCAAATGCTTGGCCACCTGTCGCGATGATATCAGCCACTACTGCCTCAGCAGCCTCTTTACTATTGAGGTAGTTGACGCAAACGATAGCGCCTGCTGCTGCCATTTGCTGTGCAATCTGTGCACCAAGCCCACGACTGGCACCAGTGACTATGGCAACTTTATCCGTAAGCAATGCCGGTATAACTGAGTGGCTTTTATTCAAGGCATTTTGAGTTGAGGTACTTTCGGTCATTGTGCTGTATCCCTTATTATTATGGTATGGTTGGTGTCTTAGAGCCAAAGGTTGATATCTGCTTAAATGATGTTCGTCATACTTCGGCCTGCGCCAAGCATAGCATGGTTATATACTATCTTTTTCGATTCGACGTTAGCAGCTCGCTAGCAATTCTACTCAGAATTAGCTGTCACTAAGTTAGTTTACTACCCATCTCATTAGCCCAACTGGCTATTTTTATTAGTATTATTAAGTATTACCTTAATAACAACCCTTTAAATTGTACAAATTAATGACCATAATAGTTTTATTGGCCTTATTAGGCTTTTATCTTTTTGGCTTTTTTATTGAATTTTTCTGATTTGCATTATTTTTATTTAGGAGAAATATTTTGACCCATTTATCATCGTCCCATCCCACTACTCACACCTCGGCTAGTGTCGGTCGTATAGTGCCAAAAGCATTATTAGCAGCAGCTGTCGGCTTGGTGCTTGCCAGTTGTAGCAACTCTGACAATGCAGCGGATGGCAGTGCTGCGGCGAGCAATGAGACGCTGAACCTTTACAACTGGTCGGAATATATGCCGCAAGAGATTTTAGATGGCTTTGAAGAAGAGACTGGCATCTCAGTTAATTACACCACATTTGACTCTAACGAAGCCATGTATGCCAAGCTCAAACTATTGGATGATTCGAGCCAGTATGACTTAGCCATTCCATCGACTTATTATGTCGAAAAGATGGCGAAAGAAGGACTACTACAAGAGCTAGATAAATCAAAACTGAGCAATTTCAAAAACCTTGATACCTCATTCACTAATACCAAAGTCGATCCTGATAACAAATACTCTATCCCTTATATGTGGGGCAGCACCGGTCTCGCCATTAACGGTGACAGTGTCGATCCGAAAACTGTCAATAGCTGGAATGACCTATGGGATCCTAAGTATAAGGGTCAGGTGATGCTGACTAATGACGTGCGTGAAGTCTTTGGTATGGCACTGCTGACTCTTGGCTACTCAGGTAACAGTAGCAATCCTGACGAAATCGAAGCCGCTTACGATAAGCTCACTACGTTGATGCCAAACGTCAAAACTTTTAACTCTGATGCGACACGTATGCCATATATCGAAGGTGAGACTGCGCTTGGTATGACATGGAATGGTGAAGCAGTCATGGCCAATGACGAAGGCCTGACCAGCTTGGTTTATAAGTATCCAACCGAAGGCGCTATCTTGTGGATGGACAACTTTGTCATTCCAAAAAATGCCAAGCAAGTTGATGCAGCACATAAATTTATTGATTACTTATTGCGTCCTGAAAATGCAAAAATCGTCAGCGAAGAGATCGGCTACGCATCACCAAACATAGCAGCGCGTGAGCTGATGGATGAGAGCGTCCAAAACAATCCAACGATTTATCCTTCTAAAGAAGTCTTAGCAAAAGCTGAGTTCCAAGAAGATGTGGGCGATGAGGCGTTGCAAGTGTATCAACAGTACTGGGATAAGCTAAAGACTGGTCGTTAATAGTTTTAATTTAGCATTTTAGAATAAAGTAGTCTTTGAAAAATAAAAACGCTGATCCTAAATGGTCAGCGTTTTTTTGCGCTATAAATGTAAATCCGTCTCGCCGCCCTGCTCTTTCATTCGGCGCTGCTCGCGGCGTTGATAGCCCAGACCGGATGCAGCAAACCAATGCGGCTTCGATGTTTGTAGTAAATCACTCAGCTGCTGCAACTGAGTCTGCAAGGTTTGTGTCAACCAGAAATAGCCCTGCCACTCAAATGCTAGGTGCTGTACGCTTGGATACTCCGAGACAGCAATACGAGTAATGGGTCGAAATACTTCATCGCTTGGACTACGTAACACCGCTGCCATATGCTGCATCGCTTGGGTTAGCTCATGCTGATAATGTACCAATAAAACATGGTTTTCTTCATCAATTTCGATATTTGCCAAGCGCGGTGC
The DNA here is from genome assembly GCF_048631835.1 of Psychrobacter sp. ER1. NCBI lineage: Bacteria > Pseudomonadati > Pseudomonadota > Gammaproteobacteria > Moraxellales > Moraxellaceae > Psychrobacter > Psychrobacter sp. ER1. The sequence goes on from NZ_CP184640.1 coordinate 2,828,641, forward strand.
CGCACTTAACAGTAAATCAATCGTCCCAATGATATTACGGTGGGTACGTTGAATCGTCTCTAGCGTTTCCTTTTCAATACCTGACTCACTTGCTGTCGCCGCGATATGTGGTCGCACAGCCAGCAGACGTTTATTGATCTGTTGTAACGCTGTGACCAACGCTCTATCAACGGGTATTTCCTTAACAGGAAAAGTTACTGGGTTTAACTTTTGAACAGAGTCGTCCACTACTCCATCCGTTGCGTCAATATGATGACCTACGCCTGCATAGAGACTACTACAAGCGTCAAGGTTACTACTCAATAAGAACCGCCACATCAACGTTGATTTGAGCGGCAAAATTAGCGTCACTGCTACCGAAACGCCTGTCCCCAGTAAGATATTTAAGGCACGGTAGATACCATCTTGACCAATGCTACTATTGCCTAAATCAGAGACAATCATCAACATAGTGATACCCGTTAGCAGCCCTGTATACCCAAGCTGTCTGACGGCTAAATAGCCAATGATGCCGCTGAGCAGACCAATGAGCGCATAGTCCACCCATAGCCATGCGCCTGCGTTCTGATTAAACCATAACACCCCAAGCGCAGTACCAATACCTAACAAAGTACCAATCACGCGCTCTTTTGCCTTAGTATAAATAGCGCCTTGGTATTGCAATAACCCTAGAATAATAAATACTGTAATGGTCGTCCATTCACCGTGCGGAAGGTTGGTGATTTTATTTACCAATAAAGCCAGTATCACAGCCGTACCTAGGCGTATGGCATGTAAAATATCTGCATGTTGGTAGCGAACATAGGGTTCGACAAATGGAGCAGTAATACGCTGATAAAGGGTGGATTTCACGCAAGGCTACTCTTTTTGGATGGAATATTTAAGTGAGACATTTTAATAAAGTATTATTAAAAAACATCAATAACTAAGGGTAAGTATAAATGGATATTCTATCAGCAAAATGACGGGCAAAAAATAACGCCTTTTACCTATTATTCACAGGTAAAAGGCATTATAAAAATATCCTAGCACACTATATTGAAATCTACGCTATTGAAGATTATTTATCAAATGACTTATCAAACTATTCATTGAGAACTGCGTCAGTATTAATGAGTAATAGTCTATTGCGCTAGCGTATTACACTTCTAGGTAGTCTAAAATGCCTTCCGCAGCTTCGCGGCCTTCCCAAATCGCGGTCACAACCAAGTCAGAACCACGCACCATATCGCCACCAGCGAAGATTTTAGGATTTTGAGTCTGGAATTTAAAGGTTTGCTTTTCGGCTGCTAGTACGCGACCAGAGCTGTCCATCCCCACTTGCTGAGACTCAAACCAATCAGCAGGACTTGGTCTAAAACCAAAGGCCATGATGACTGCATCACATGGAATGATCTCTTCAGAATTAGGAATTGGCTCAGGGCGTTGACGACCACGGTTGTCTGGTGCGCCTAACTGAGTAGTAACAACTTTTACGCCGTTAACTTTACCATTTAAGCCGATGATTTCGGTTGGCTGACGATTAAATAAGAACTCGACGCCTTCCTCGCGAGCATTGACCACTTCACGGCGTGAACCTGGCATGTTTTCTTCGTCACGGCGATAAGCACAAACTACTTTTTCGGCGCCTTGACGGATACTGGTACGGTTACAGTCCATTGCTGTATCGCCGCCACCAAGTACAACCACCTTTTTACCTTTAAAGTCGATGTACTCTTCAGCGTCTTTTTCCCAGTCATTGCAACGGTTCACGTTGGCAATCAGGTAATCTAGTGCATCGTAGACGCCTGTCAGCTCTTCACCAGCGAAGCCGCCGCGCATATAGGTGTATGTACCCATACCCATAAACACTGCGTCATACTCAGCCAATAGCTCATCAATGGTGACGTCTGTACCAATCTCTGTCTCTAAACGGAATTCGATACCCATGTCTTCAAAGATCACACGGCGATTGCGCATGACATCTTTTTCCATTTTGAACTCAGGAATACCAAAAGTTAGTAAGCCGCCAATCTCAGGACGCTTATCAAAAACCACTGGTTTTACACCATTTCTGACCAAGATATCTGCGCAACCCAGACCTGCTGGCCCTGCGCCAATGATAGCGACTTTTTTATCTGTCCAAACGACTTCAGACATATCTGGACGCCAGCCAAGTGCAAACGCGGTATCGTTAATGTACTTTTCGACATTACCAATGGTCACTGCGCCAAAACCATCATTTAACGTACAAGCGCCTTCACACAGACGATCTTGCGGGCAAACTCGTCCGCACACTTCAGGCAAGGTATTGGTACGGTGGCACAATTCAGCTGCCTGAAATATCTGGCCTTCTGTGGCCAGTTTTAGCCAGTTAGGGATATAGTTGTGTACTGGGCATTTCCACTCGCAGTAAGGGTTACCACACTCAAGACAACGATGCGCTTGCTGAGCAACAGCTTCGTTTTCGAAAGGTTTATAAATTTCAACAAACTCTGTTGAACGCGTTGCAATGTCTTTTTGGTTGGATCAAATCTTGGTACATCTAAAAACTGGAAGTTATTTTCTAAGCGTTTTGCCATGGTGCTATCTCTTGTATATAAGGCTCTTTTGCAGTGGGTGGCGACAGTCAGCGATGTTTGGTTTGTCTAAAATCTAAGACATATATCACTGCTGTCACGTACCTGCTGAAAACCTGTGAGTTAAAACGTCTCTAAAAACGGAACGCTGGCTAACCTGATTAAAGCGACTGCCGATCCATCAATACAATCCATCAATGCATTCCATTGATACGATAGGCAGTTACGTATCGGCTATTGTGGGTCGGCCATGGTAGTTTTAAGAAGGCTTGCAATGTTCGCCGCTTTTGGCTTAACCAAATAGAACTTACGAACATAGTGCTCAAAGTCGTTCAGAATTGTCTGACCCCATGCACTGCCTGTTTTATCTACATGAGCTTCTATCACTTGTTGCAAATGAATGCGATGCTCTTCTGTTTGCTCGCTCGAAATACGGTTTAGATCGATTAGCTCATGGTTGCAACGGTCAAAGAAGTCGCCTTCCATATCGAGTACATACGCAAAACCACCCGTCATACCAGCACCGAAGTTGAGTCCAGTACGGCCAAGAATCGTGACAATACCGCCCGTCATATATTCACAGCAATGGTCGCCTGTGCCTTCGATGACTGCATGTGCACCAGAGTTACGAACGCCAAAACGCTCACCTGCTGTACCGGCAGCATATAGCTTACCGCCAGTTGCACCATAGAGACAGGTATTACCAATGATGGCCGTTTCTTGTGCTATAAAGTTTGAGTCTTTCGGCGGATAAATAACGATCTCACCGCCTGCCATACCTTTACCCACATAGTCATTGGCGTCGCCTTCAAGCTCGATATTTAAACCGCCAGCGTTCCACACGCCCAAACTTTGTCCTGCGGTACCAGTTAGACGAAGCTTAATTGGCATATCGCTCATGCCAAGGTTGCCCCAGACTTGCGCAATCTCACCAGAAATACGAGCACCGATAGAGCGGTCACAGTTACCAACGAAATAGCTATAGTCGCCGCCTGCCCCTTTGCAAATGTTCACAAGCATATCGCTAATCATCTGCTCAGCAAGCAAACCTTTATCAAACGGCTCATTACGCTCAACCTGACAAGTTTGTGCTTTGCCTACGCTGGCTGGGTGACTAAATAGCAATGGCGTTAAATCAAGATGACGCTGCTTATCCGTATTACCTTCTAAGATATCAAGCAAGTCAGTACGACCAACCAGCTCTTCCATACTACGAACACCTAGCGCTGCCAACCATTCACGTGTTTCGGTCGCGACAAACTTAAAGAAGTTAATCAGCATTTCTGCTTCGCCAATGAAATGCTCATCACGCAGCTTGGCTTTTTGGGTAGCAACCCCTGTTGGACAATTATTTAAATGACAGATACGAAGGTACTTACAACCAACCGCAATCATCGGCGTAGTACCAAAGCCAAAGCTCTCTGCACCCAAGATAGCAGCTTTTACTACATCCAGTCCTGTTTTTAGACCACCGTCAGTCTGGACACGTACCTTATCACGTAACCCATTCACTCGTAGAGACTGGTGAGTCTCAGCCAAACCTAGCTCCCATGGCGAGCCTGCATGATGGATAGACGATAGCGGAGATGCTGCTGTACCACCATCATAACCTGAGATCGTAATCAAATCGGCATAGGCTTTTGCAACGCCTGTCGCGATCGTACCAACACCCGGACGCGACACCAATTTAACGGATACCAATGCATCTGGATTGACTTGCTTCAAATCAAAAATCAGCTGCGCCAGATCTTCGATAGAGTAAATATCATGATGCGGCGGCGGTGAAATCAAGGTCACGCCTGGCACCGAATAACGCAAGCGCGCAATCAACGCATTCACTTTACCACCAGGTAGCTGACCACCCTCGCCCGGTTTTGCGCCTTGAGCGACCTTAATCTGCATCACTTCTGCTGAGCGCAGATATGCAGGTGTCACCCCAAAACGACCAGAGGCCACTTGCTTGATCTTTGAGTTGCGCAATGTGCCATAACGCGCAGGATCTTCACCGCCCTCACCAGAGTTTGAACGTCCACCGATAGTATTCATCGCCATTGCAATCGATTCATGCGCCTCAGGAGACAGCGCACCTAGTGACATGCCAGCTGAGTCAAAACGCGTCAAAATCTCAGAGATATCTTCAACATCATCGACATCGATACTGTTGTCAGTCTTTAGTTGCAACAAGTCACGTAAGGTCGCCACTGGGCGGCTATTGACTAGATTGGCATAATTCTGATAATTCTCATAATCGCCCGTACGTACTGCCGTATGCAGGCTGTTGATCACGTCAGGGTTAAAGGCATGGTACTCTTTATTGAAGACAAATTTGAGCAAACCGCCCTGATCTAGTGGCGCACGACGCTTAAATGCGTTGGCAGCCAGTTGCGCTTGGTCAGCGGCAAGATCTGCAAAGGTAGCGCCTTTGATACGGCTTTGTACACCTTTAAAACATAGGCTCACGACTTCTTCAGACAGACCAACTGCTTCAAACAGCTGCGCACCGCGATACGACACAATGGTAGAGATACCCATTTTTGATAAGATTTTTAGCAAACCTTTATCTAAGCCTTTGCGGAAATTAACACGGGCTTGAATTGGGTCGCCAAGTAGCTCACCAGTCGCGACCAAATCATCAATGACATCATATGCCAGATATGGATATACACAAGTTGCACCAAAGCCAATCAATACCGCTATTTGATGCGAGTCACGAGCAAGACCTGTCTCAATGATTAAATTAGCATCAGTACGGATACCTTGCGCGATTAGATAATGATGCACAGCACCAGTCACCATAATGGCATTAGCGGGTACTTTGTCTGCATCGATATCTTTATCAGACAAGACAATCAACGTATTACCTGAGCGAATGTTATCTGCCACTTGCTCACAAATAGCCACGATAGCATCAGATAGCTCTAGAGTACGGTCATAGTTTAGATCAATACGAGCCATCTTGAACGCTGGATCATCCAAGGTTTCAAGCTGCTGCATTTTGCTGGCTGACAATACTGGCGATGACAAAATAATACGATGCGCATCTCTCGCAGATGGCGCAAATACGTTAGTCTCAGCGCCTAAACAAGTCTGCAACGACATCACGATAGATTCACGTAATGGATCGATTGGCGGATTAGTCACCTGTGCAAACTGCTGACGGAAGAAGTCACCGACATGGCGAATTTGCTGCGACAGTACAGCCATTGGCGTATCGTCACCCATTGAGCCGACTGGTTCTTGACCATTTTCAGCATTAGGGCGAATGATTTCTGTGCGCTCTTCATTGGTGATGTGATACATTTTTTGTAGCGCTTTTAGCTTATCACCGCGGCACGCTTGCGTTGCCAATGTCTCTTCTAGACGTTCATCATCACGAACACGCGTTGCTTCTTCACGCAACCATTTGCGATATGGATGCGCCGTTTTTAGTAAAGTTGCAATAGCTGTCGTATCTAGAATTTGACCAGTCAACGTATCAATGACCAGCATTTGACCAGGTCCAACGCGACCTTTTGCCAGTACGTCTTGTGGCTCATAATCCCAAACGCCAACTTCTGATGCAACAGTGATATAGCCATTCTTGGTGGTTACCCAACGTGACGGGCGCAGACCGTTTCTATCGAGCATACAGACCGCATAGCGTCCATCTTGAATGACTAGACCTGCTGGACCGTCCCACGCTTCCATATGCTGTGAGTAAAACTCATAAAATGCACGCAGATCCATATCCATGCTATCAACATTTTGCCACGCTGGCGGTACCAAGATAGACATCGCATGGAACAGATTCATACCACCAGACATAAGCACTTCGAGCATGTTATCTAAGCTTGATGAATCAGAGCCGGTACTATTTACAAGTGGTGTCAGCTCATTCAAGTTAGGCAGCTTGTCTGATTTTAGCTTTGGCGTACGGGCTTTAGACCAGTTGCGGTTACCTGTAATGGTATTTAGCTCACCATTGTGCGCAAGATAGCGGAATGGCTGTGCCAGTGGCCAGCGCGGTAAGGTATTGGTTGAGAAACGCTGATGGAAGACTACGATATGTGACGCCAAACGCTCATCTTGCAAATCCAAGAAAAACGCTGGCAAATCTGAAGGCATTACCAAGCCTTTATAAATAATGGTCTGACAACTCAATGAGCAAACGTAAAATAGATCATCATCCGTCAAACGCTGCTCTGCTTTTTTGCGTGCAACAAATAGCTTACGGTTGAAGTCATCAGCTGCCAAGTCATCTGGCGCATTAACGAACACTTGCTTAAAGTCTGGCAATGTCTCACGACCAATTTCACCAACAATACTCAAGTCAAGTGGTACATTGCGCCAGCCAGCCACTTCTAATCCTTGGGCGGTAATCTCATCGCTCAATACTTGTTGGCTATGCTTGGCTTTATCGCTATCTAAATTAACGAACACCATACCGACAGCAAAGTTGTCCTTAATGGCAAATTGCTGCTCGTCAGCAATCTGTTTAAAGAAATCGGTAGGCGTCGCTAATAGTAAGCCACAACCATCACCAGTTCTACCGTCAGCAGCAACACCGCCGCGATGTGTCATACAACTTAAACTATGAATGGCAGTTTTTACCAAATCATGGCTCGCTTCACCCTCAATATGGGCAATTAGGCCAAAACCGCAATTATCAGAAAAATCATCTGGCGTGGCCAGGTGTGTTTGTGAGGAAATCATTGACATAGCTTGTCCTTTTAAGTAGACGGGCAACTTACATTTCCAATGCGGAGTATAAGTTGGTACCCGTAAGCAGAACGGGCTGATAGTGGATATTCGTGTGTTCGAATTAGCAAATAGTGCAATGCTCGATAGACATCATACTCTAAGAGAAAGTAAAACCCTTGACCCTCCTGGTCATTAGCTGATGTCTTGACATGTGGTCCGTGTATCAAAAGACAGTAAGTAGCAGCCCTTGGCAACGGGAGAATCTACGCCCTTAAATGCCAGTTACTCAATCAGTGATATCTAATGCCATTCATTTAAGCATCATTTGTTATGTTGTCATGTCTAGCATTTAGAGCTAAGCATACAATGACTTAATAACGGTGCACTTGTTTATCTTGAATATCTGACGCTCTGTATTCAAGCACTTTGTTTACCCTAAAAAGAGTGACAATAAGAGAGGTTGCGTCACTTACGATAACCTAATTATGGATAGTAAGTAACCGTACTTGAGACAATAATATTTAGTAAAGAACTCTAAAAACCACGAAAAAACTACTAAATAGTTGTTAAATAGACATTTTTTACGATAACTATACAGAACGTCGCCCACAGTTATATTAGTTAATGATTGTCGAAAAATCTAGTCTTTTCTATCGATTCATCAGCCATAAATTGTAAGAGGACTTATTACTATTGGTTATGAGACAAATAAAACTACTATTAAAATTTTAATGTAAACCATATAAATGACATTTAGCAAAAGGCTTTGATAATACTTATCAGTAGTAGCTTACCGCTTATTATGACGATGGAATGATTTCGTATAACGCTAAAAAACCCACTAACCAAATAGCTAGTGGGTTTAATTAATCAGACAAAAACTAATTACTCTTGTCTTCTATTAGCGCTTTTATACTATCGCTATTACTCTTGGGAGGATTAGCGTTAGCACTTTTACCATTAGCATTTGAATTATTGTTTGTGCTACTAGGGGGTTTAGGCGTTGGCACGACTGGTGGCTTCTTACTAGTAGAGTTCTCCGCCGGTGCCGCAGGCTTTTTTGTTTTCTGGCGCAGGCTTACTTGTGTTGTTTTCTTCTTTTGGCGATGCTTCAGATATTGTCTGCGTCTCCCCACCAGCTGTACGCTCTTCGCTAACAGATAACGTAGCAGAAGTATCTACCGACTGACGAATACTCTCTTGAGTGGTGCTACTATTAGCGCTTTCTTGGTTACCTCCATTACTGTTAGCACTGGCTGCTTGAGCAGCGGCATCATCAGCTTCTTCTTGCAAACGAGCAGGCACTTCACGCTTGGTAGGTTTTAAATCGACGGCACGTGTACGTTTTGTACTTAGATCTTTTACTGGATCAGGACGCTCATAATTATCAATGATACTGACATACCGATTAATCTCTTCTGGCAGTACACGTACGTTTGTAGGTAACTTAAAGTCTATTAGCTTTGCGGCTCCTACTGCTTCTTGCGGGCTACTCATAATCCCATAAGTCAGCATATAACGGACTTGTTTTTCATCATCAAGATAACGGAAATAAGCAAATTTATCGCGATCTTGACGGCCTTCTAAGTAACTAACAATCACATCATTTTCAGAGACATTCATTACTTGAACAGTCCATTTGCCTTTGTTAGCTAGCAGATAACGCTTGTCTTTAAACTCATCAGGATAATCGCGCAAATCTCGAATCGTTGCATCAAAGTTAATCGGTTGTACATCCGTATCTAACTCATGTAGCGATTCGACTTTTAGTGGTTGCTCAAACTCTTCATTCAAAATCTCTGGCGCTGATATTGGTGCATTCTCAATTTTGGCACCCATGGCTGGCGTTTGACTAAACATCCATACTAACGCTGTGACCACCCCTAAAAGTAGGGTCACTATTAGCCAAATCAGTGCTTGACGACTGTATGATTGGCTAGCAGTACGCGTTTTTGTTTTTGATGTTGCCATGAGGCGGTCCTTGGTAAACACATGTTTTACAGCATAATATAAATGCTTATTCAAACAGAGGTACAGCTAACCAGTTGGCTATAAGTACGAGATTTTAGTATAAATATATAAACGATAATTCTTGAGACGTTACGCGCTATGTTTTGACAAAACTTCGTGCAATAACTGGCTGTCAAACTCATTAGTCATTACCGCATCGCCAATTGATTTTAACAAAATTAGGCGGATTTGTCCGTGTTTCACCTTTTTATCGTGTCCCATTAAATCTAAAGCAGTGTCTACATCGATAGCTGGTGGCGTAATAGGTAAGTTTGCCAATTCTAAAACACGCTTAATACGTACAACTTCATCATCAGTTAACCAGCCAATTTTTTGCGATAGCTCAGCTGCTTGTACCATGCCAGCCGCTACTGCTTCGCCATGTAACCAATTGCCATAGCCTTCATGTGTTTCAATCACATGACCAAAAGTATGACCAAAGTTCAATAGCGCGCGCACACCGGACTCTCTTTCGTCTTGTGCCACTACATCGGCTTTGTACTGACAGCAGCGCTTTACAGCTTCACCAAGTACTGCCAAGTCAAGCGCCATCATTGCAGGTAAGTTTGCTTCAAGCCACGTTAAAAAGGCCTCATCCATGATAAGGGCATATTTAATAATCTCAGCTACTCCAGCAGATAGCTCACGCGCAGGCAGTGTCTTAAGCGTACTCATATCAGCAAGCACCATTTGCGGCTGCCAAAAAGCACCAATCATATTTTTACCTTGCGGATGATTGATACCTGTTTTACCACCAACACTAGAATCCACTTGTGACAATAGCGTCGTTGGAATTTGAATAAAATTGACACCACGCATAAAGCTGGCAGCAGCAAAACCAGTCATATCTCCGACTACACCGCCGCCAAGGGCGACAAGTGTCACATCACGATTGAAGTGTTCTGTCATTAGCGCATCATAAATCTGATCAATACTTGCCTGATTTTTGTATTGTTCACCATCTGGCAGTACGCACACCTTTACCACAAACTGCTCTGCTAGCTCATCTTCTAATACTTTTAAGTATAAAGGTGCCACAGTGTCATTAGTGACAATCAAAACCTGACGGCCACTGATATAAGGCGTGATTTGCTTCGCCATACTGCTATGTTCAGTCGTAGATTGTTCAGTAATGACAATAGGATAATCATGACTTTGCGTCTGAACTATTAGGCCATCATGAAACGGCATTACCATGTGATACTCCTAAAGCATTTCTAATGAGGTAAAAGTAATTGAGTCTGCATATCAATATCGTAGTTGCCAGTCTATTACTAGTCTTCTTGGTGCGCCGATGAGCCTGTAGTGCAATCGACGAATGATTCTAACTGCTGCATCAATTGATTGACCATATGGCGTGGGTACGTGTGACCAGTAGGCATAATAATATGGGCGACTTGGCGATAGAGTGGATCGCGAGCACTGTATAACTCTTGCAGTATTTTTCTAGGATTAGGCTGCTGCAATAATGGTCGAGACTTGTCTTTAGAGGTACGTGCTAGCTGTACCTCGACCGGTGCATTAAGATAAACGACGATGCCACGCTGTTTTAGGAACTCTCGGTTTTCAGCACACATGACTGCACCGCCACCGGTCGCCAATACGGTTTGAGAGTTTTGGGTCAATTCATCAATGGCACGCGTTTCACGCTCACGGAAACCTGCTTCACCTTCTTTAGCAAATATCCAAGCAATGTCGGCACCCGTCTGCGATTCAATATACCAATCGCTGTCTACAAAAGTGCGACCTAACTGCTTGGCAAGCAGTTTTCCGATTGTCGTCTTCCCTGCTCCCATCGGACCCACTAAAAACACCGACGGTAATTCCTGCCCCATAATACTTACTCAGCTAAATTAGGTATGATACAACGTCATTGTTATTCTGGCTAGTAATGAGCCGTGATTATTGTGAGTAAAATTTAGAGTGCATCATTCATCGGTACATACATAGGTATTACAACGCTAAAACCACTAATTTCGCGCATAAAAAAGCAAGCACTATGGCTTACTTTTTTTAGTAACTAGCTAAACAATTTATGATTAGTTCAGACGACTCGTACCATCATTAATAAGCTTTGGAGTTACGAAAATAAGTAGCTCTTCTTTGTTGTTGCTTCGTACATCTTTACGGAAAGCACGACCGATATAAGGCAAATCACCTAAGAAAGGAACCTTCGTTACTTCGTTACCGGTACGGTTTTTGAAGACGCCGCCTAATACCACTGTCTGACCATCTTCAATAATAACATTGGTTGATATGGAATCCTCAGAGATGGCAACCTGATTATTGATGATAGTTGGCGTGCCGTTGGTAATGACTAATTGCAAACCAATTTTACCATCAGGCGTGATATTTGGTGTCGCTTCTAGACTTAATGCTGCCTCTCTAAAGCTGGTTGTCGTCGCACCACTGGCTGATGCTTCCTGATACGGAATCTGAGTACCAGAAGAGACTTTTGCAGTTTGCTTGTCTGCGGTTAAAATCTTAGGTGTAGAAATAACTTCACCACGGTTGTCCGCCTGTAGTGCTGACAACTCAAGATCGAGCATTACGTCAGACATACTGAGCAAACCAAAGGCAATACTACCCGCTGGGTTAGAAACGCCTAAGTCGACGTTTAAGTTATCAGGACGACTAATGTCATAAGAAGGATAAGAAACGGTCTGACCATTTACGGTCGTCGTCTCTACATCAAAATCTTTCAAATCCCATAAGGTTTGATCGCTACCGCCAACCAATAAACTGCGGTTGTTGGCTGCACCATTTGACAAGATACCCCAACGAACACCAATCTCTTTACTGAAGCTATCAGTTGCACTAACAATACGTGCTTCGATCATAACTTGGCGAACAGGAATATCAATTTTGCTGATTAATTTATGGATGTTTTCGATACTGTCGGCAACGTCTTTGATAATCAAAGTATTGGTACGTTCATCAACCGTTACCGTCCCACGATTGGATAACAACGTATTATTATCCTCACGATTTGCGAGGCCACTACTATTACCAGTCGCGCCGCTACCTTGCGAAATAAGGGTTAAGACATCTTGTGCTTTTGCATAGCTTAAACGAATATACTCAGTACGCAGAGGTGCGTAAGATTGAACAGCTTGCTGCGCTTCTAGTTCACGTGCTTCTTGCTCAGCCAGCTCAGTAGAAGGCGCAACCAAAATCACATTACCATTTTCACGCTTGCCTAAGTTTTTGCTTTTCAAAATAATATCGAGGGCTTGATCCCAAGGAACATTAATCAAACGCAAAGTGATATTACCAGCAACGGAATCACTTGCCACGATATTCATCTCAGTAAACTGCGCCAAAATATCTAAGACACTACGAACCTCAACATCTTGGAATTCCATAGATAGCGGTTCGCCACTATAGACTCTTTCTTCCAGCGTCGGCTCACGTAACAGCTCAGGCTTTTTAATACCAATATTTAACTGGTTACCTGATTGGTAGGCTTGATACTCATAATCGTCATTCATGTTAATGGTGACGACGCCATTCTGTCCTTGGTTTTTGGTATCAATACTACCAACAAGACCACTATTAATATTCAATCGGCGCAGTAAGTTTCTCGGAACCGTACTACCAGTCAAACGTACGACAAGTTTATTACCTTGGCGCTGCACATCTACTGGAATGGCTTCGTTAGCCAGTACCATACTGACGTTACCGCCACCATCGTTACCTGCTGAAAAATTGACTGCGCTTAGCCCATCATAACTATACTGCTTGCTTACTTGTGAAGCGGCCAATTGAGGGTTCAAAAGCGGATTGACTCTGACCACCATCGTATCAGCTGGTACTTCGTTCTTCACGACAACCTTGCTCGTGGTACGTACAGGTACCACTGGTACAGTAGAGCTCTCAACAATAGGCGTAACGACTGCAGTCGTTGTCATACTATTATTGTTATTGAGCACATCTTGAATCGGGTCGCTGGTAATGACGGGACGATTAGGGTCAGTGATGGTTAGCAATAAATCATTGCCTTCAATCGCTGTTGTATAATTGCCTGACTCTTTTAAACCAACGATGAGGCGCGTGGTACTGTCACTGCTTAGCGTCGTAACGTCATTGATCGCACCGATATTATATTCGTTAAAGCGGCTAGCAAGCCCATTCTGTACTTGTTCGAAATCTAGGACTAAGCGACTAGGATCATCAAGCTGATAGGCTGCAGGCAATACTGGCAATCCTGTAAACCCCAAACGCATTTGCGTCACTGCAGGTGCGGTCTGTACTACAGAGACATTGTCGATGCGCTGTGCAGCATGAGTACTATTAGTCACAGCCACCATACTGACTGCCAGTGCTGAAATGGCAAAAGCAGAAGACATGCGGTTGCTCATCATCATTACCTTGTTATTGCGTACTGTCATTATTTATTCCTCAAAAAATCTGCCGACTTAGCTTATAGGGGATACCAGCGACTGGGGTTTTTCTACAAACCCTGCGCGGCTATCTGGCACAATTTCAATCAAGTTAACCTGGGTCGGCGTGATTTCAACAATACGGCCGTCATTCAATCCAAGATAATCGCCTACTTTAACACTGGCAACCGAACCGTCAGGACGTTGTATCAATGCATATCGCTGACCTTCGGGCGAAATCACCACACCTCGGAAGACCAATTGCGACAATTCATACTGCTCAAGCGGTTCTTTGATTCTGTTGATATCTGGTCGTACACCATCTATAGGAGTGGTCGGGCTTTGTACATTGACTAAACTCGGTGGTAAAAATGGACTACGCTGCGAGCTAGCGCTATATACAAAATCCTCTACCAGCTCGGCTTTAGGCGGCGGCTCAATAGGCTGTGCAGGCTGATTACGGATATCGGTCATTGCCTGCTCTGCCATACCTATACGGTCACTACACCCAGTCATAGATAAAACAGCGACACTTAAGACCAATAGCATGGGCATTCTTTGAATACTCATTAGTTGCCTCCTGCATTTGTATCAGTAGCGGCGGCGGCATCACCTTCAGGAGCCGCTTCTTTAGAGCGATAAGTCTTAGTTTGCAATACTAAGTTAAGCTCTGGCAAAACGTCCAACGTAGGCTTCGGATTGCTGACTTCAAAATCATGCATCGTAATAATTCGAGGCAGTGCAGCAAGACCACTGATAAAGCTACCAAACTGATGGTATTCACCCAAAGCTGCGATACGTATTGGCTGTTCAATAAAGAATTCATTTTCAATTTCGGGCTCTACTGAAATATCCTGAAAACGGATATTGCTACCAACGCCTGTCATGTTTATGCCTTCTACCAATTCTGACACACGCGTATCTTTTGGCAACTGATCCAACAAAGTATTAAACTCAGTTTCCATTTGGACAACTTGCGCTTGATACGCTTTCAAATGACGAGCGCGCGACTCTTTTTCGCGGTAACTATCGAGCAAGGTCTGCTGCTGGCTTTCAGCCGCATTAATCTCGTCAATTTTGCTGCTGATGGGTAATGCCCATGACAACGCTGCGATGAAGGTAATGATAAGACCAATCACTGTCACCTTTACAGGTAATGGCCAACTGCCATAGTTTTCTGAATCTAGCGACTCAAAACTACGGCGAAACTCATTTAAATCGAATTGCTTTTTTGGCTTTAAAGCAGATTTTTGGTTTTAGAGAGGCTCTTTTTGCGGATAAGCTTCATAACGCACCTCCTAGACCAGTATCGGTATCAGCAGCAGTCGGAGTTTCCGATTGTACTCTAGTCGTTACTACAAACTGTACGTAACTGTCTTCAGGATAAACGGGGCGCGCCTGCTCACCAGTATTAACCGTATTATTGAGGGCTGGAGCAGCCTCATAAGCGCTAATATTCTGTTGAATGTTACTTACTGCTGAGTTGCCCATCCATTTACTGTTATCAAGGTTACGAATCAGACTGGACACAATATTTGGATTGTCCGCTAAGCCTGTCAAAGTTAGCGTATCGCCTTCACGTTTAAGGTTATTTAGATAAAGTGCTGGTGGAATAGCTTTTGCCAAATCATCCCATAAACGTACAGGCACAGGACGTCGCCCCTGCAAGTCTTGAATGACTTGCATGCGTGAAATAATGTCTTCACGGCGCTGCTCTAAACTGTCGATCTCGGTCAATGCGGTGTCTAAGCGAGTATTTTCTTGTTCGATCAATGCGTTGGCATCAAGCTGCTCATCAAGTTCATTATTAAAATAACTCCATGAAGCAAAAGCTGCTAATAGTGTCAGTAATGTCACCGCCACTATCAATGTCATAAACTCTTTGTTACGACGTTCACGCTCTTCTTGTCGCCAAGGTAAAAGGTTAATACGAGCCATTAGTCAAAGCTCCTTAACGCAAGACCGCATGCAGCCATTAAGCTTGGCGCATCAACCGCCAGTTGCTCATTATCGATATTTGGTGCAATAGTCATATTGGTAAAAGGGTTGGCAACACTGACAGTTACACCCAGCTTTTGTTGTGCCATACCAGCGAGACCTGCAATAGAACTGCTGCCTCCTGCAAGCACTACATGATCGATACTGCTATATTGACTTGATGAGAAATAAAACTGTAAAGAGCGAGTGATTTGTTGAATGGTATTTTCTATAAAAGGGGTCATTACTTCAGGATAGTAATCATCAGGTAAGGTACGTTCGCGTTTGCTTAGTGTCGCTTCTTCTGCTGATAGGCCATAGCGATTTTGTATTGCCTCGGTCAGCTGAGCACCGCCAAATAACTGCTCACGACTATAAATAAACTCGCCATTCTTGGCAATATATAATGTGGTCTGATTATGGCCGATATCTACCAATGCTACTAGTTCGGGTACATTTGGTAGACTATCTACCATCAATCCAAACGCACGCTCGATTGCATGAGATTCGATATCCATGACTTTCGTTTGTAGTCCACCAAAGGCTAAAGCATCGACACGCTGGTCAACGTTCTCTGAGCGAGAAGCAGCAAGCAATACCTGAACCATATCTTCACTAACTAAAGACGGTCCTAATACTTCAAAATCTAGATTGACGTCTTCTAATGGATAAGGCACATACTGGTCAGCATCCAAACGTATTTGCGCCTCACGCTCTACATCGCTAAGTGTCATATCCATATCAATGATTTTAGTAATCACTGCAGAGCCAGAAACAGCGGTCGCAGCATTGCTACCTGCGACTTGGCAGCGTCTTGCCAAGCTCGTTATAATATTACCGGCAGCTTCTGTATCCACTAGAATCTTATCAACCACGATACCTTCCGGTAGTCTTTCAATACCATAAGATTTTAGGTGAAACATGCCTTGCTGACGCTGTATGTCAACCAACTTTACTGAAGTGGCACAAATATCCACGCCAATCAAATGTCGACTTTTGGAAGTAAATAGCCTCACTAGCTCTATACCTTATATTAAGTGTACAATCTGGTAGTTATTTGTAATAATTCAATACAATACTTTACTTAATTGATAGATTCAAGCATTTAAAAATATATTAAGGCCAACTTACACATTTATTATGACCTGCCTATTTTGTTCAATGTATAATAATATTGTCTGCTACAAATTCTAACTAATAAGTCTTATTATGGCCAAAACAAATGCTACCGCTCGTCTCATTCGCTTTTTGGTGGGACTCTTTATCGCTTGCCTAGCATTGGCAGTTGTTCTAGCACTTGCTGTACCTATTGGTTTTTATGGGATGGCCATGTATCTATCGCCGACCCTACCTAGTACGCAAGAAATTAAAACAGCTAAACTAGAAATGCCATTACAGATTTATAGTAGTGATGATAAATTAATCGGCCAATACGGTAATCGTTTATCTTTACCAGTTAGTTTTGATGAGATTCCTGAAGATTTAACTCATGCTTTTTTAGCGGCCGAAGATGCTTCTTTCTTTCAGCATAGTGGAATTAGCATTAAAGGTCTTGGTCGCGCTGTCACCGAAGCAGTCACTGATGACGATGGTCAAACCGGTGGCTCTACCATTACAATGCAGGTCGCTAAAAACTATTTCTTAAGTCCAGAACGTACTTTAAACCGTAAACTAACAGAGTTGTTTTTGGCGCGTAAGATCGAAGACGAACTGAGCAAAAACGACATCTTGACGTTATATGTCAATAAAATCTATCTAGGCGAAGGCGCCTACGGCATCCGTGCTGCGGCCAAAAAATACTATAGTAAGTCATTAGACAATCTAACTATTGCTGAAATGGCCATGTTGGCCGGCCTACCAAAAGCCCCTTCTAAATATAATCCTGTAGCCAATCCTAGCCGCGCATTGACTCGCCGTAACTGGATCGTTGGACGCATGCATGAGCTTGGCTATATTACCAAAGCTCAGTATGATGAAGCGGTCAACTCTCCTATAGGTATCAACCTATACAAAGAAAAGCTCGATGTAAATATGCCTTATTTGGCAGAAATGACGCGAGCTTCTTTAGTCGAACGTTACGGTGATCAAGTCATGCACGGTGGCTGGCGCGTACGTCTCACAGTAGATAGTAAAGCGCAAACAGATGCAGAAGCAGCAGTAGTAACAGGCTTAATTGCCTATGAGCATCGCCATGGTTGGCGTGGGGCTGAAGCAAATGATGAGCCTCTCGAAAACTTCCAACGTTACAGCAATATGTCTCCTGCCAAGGTGACTAAAGTCAATTCTCGTAGTTTTGACGCAGTCCTACAATCTGGTGAAGAAGTGACCGTTAATTGGTCTGGTATGAAATGGGCACGTAAATATATTTCTGCTGACCGTATTGGTTATTACCCTAGCAATGCCAGTCAAGTTGTTAAGAAAAACGATATCGTTCGTGTGATACCTACTTCAAATGGCAACTGGCAACTAGGTCAAATACCTAAAATCCAAGGTAGCTTGGTCTCGTTGAATCCAGAGACTGGTGCTGTCAATGCATTGGTCGGTGGCTTTGATTTTAACCACAGTAAGTTCAACCGCGCTCTACAAGGCTGGCGTCAACCTGGCTCAACCATTAAACCGCTTGTTTATACCGCTGCTTTAGAAAAAGGTTATCGCCCAGATACCATCGTGTCTGACCGAGCTATCCAAGTAGGTGACTGGAAACCCAAAAACTCTGATGAACGTTTCTTAGGTGATATCACTTTACGTCGTGGTTTATATTTGTCTCGTAACCTCGTATCTATTCGCTTGTTGCAAGCTATCGGTATCTCAAGTACGCGCAACCTATTAGATGAATTTGGTCTTGATAAAGAAAAGCTACCGACAACCTTGTCATTAGCACTCGGAGCAGGACAAGCCACACCATTACAAATGGCCACGGCTTACTCAACCTTCGCGAATGGTGGTCATCGTGTCCAACCTTACTTTATTGAACAAATTTACAATTATAAAAACGAGCTGTTGTTTCAGGCAAATCCACGTCAAGCGTGTGCACTATGCTTTAACGAAAAACTTGAGAAGGTTAATAGCAGCTTAGTTGAAGAGTATGAGAAGTCAATTGAAGCGCTTGATGATAGCAGTAATGAAATAACTGCCGATAATACATCATCAGAAGGTAATGATGATAGCGAAACAACAGATAAAGAGCTTGATTTAACGGTATATAACGCAGGTCCACAGTCAGACCGCCTAAAAGCGCCTGCCGTACAATATGTAAGGGCCAAACAAGCACCGCGCATACTGCAACCTAGAGTGGCTTTTGAGATGGCCGATATACTACGCGATGTAGTCCAACGCGGTACAGCGGTAAGAGCAAAGGCATTAGGTCGCAATGATATCGGTGGCAAAACTGGTACCACCAATCAGGCCAAAGACGCCTGGTTTGCAGGGTTCCATCCTACCAATGCGACAGTAGTATGGATGGGATTCGATCAACCATCTACTATGGGCCGCCGTGAATATGGTGGTGTGGCAGCGCTGCCAGTCTGGATGGACTTTATGAAAGCTCAGCTGAAAGACACGCCAAGCCAATGGGTATCTATCAATAATCGCTCAAAATCCAGAAAGCAACAGCAAGACATTATAGAGATGACTGATGATGGTATCCTAGTTAACGATGCCTCCAATAAATCAGCAAAACCAGTCAAGACTCAAACCCAGCAGCGTAAGCCTTCGGTTCCAGAGCCTACTGAGGAGACGAGCACTCCACCATCAACGAAACCAAGTAGCAATCGTAGTGATGACAGCGTACCGGAAAATCCATTAACGGTGACACCCGTTGAAAGTATGCCACCGATGCCAGAGTAACAAACAAGACTATTTTTAGTTAATAAGAAAAAGGCTTATTCAGCAATGACTGAATAAGCCTTTTTATGCGCTGTAGACTATGGCCTACCCTACTTAATCATCCTTTCAAATGGTTCAATAAATAGCGGTCAAAGAATAAATTTGCTAGTTTACTTCCTATTAGAATTCAACCATACCTGCACGCAGTTGTTCAATCAGCTCTAAAAGCTGACTGCGCCATTCTCGTATTGTGGTCTCATCAGGCAGCCATTGATTGGATAAAGTGACAACATTGACAATCAAGTCTGGCGACGCTGATTGGCTACTTGGCGCTTCATCGACGATAGTATCTGGTGGTACTGCATAAAGACAGCGCTGATAAGCACGTTCTATATTGGCGATAAAACCTTGCTGCTGTAATTGCTGCAAACGCTGAATCTCAGGAGATACTTGGGTTCGCTCGCTCAGTGCTTGCTCAATATCGAGCAAAGTTGGCGCCGTCATATTTAGGCTATAGAAGTGACCGAGCTCCTGAATGAATGCCAATAAAGCACCATGCAAGTGAAAAATAGCAGTCTCACAGTGTGCTTGGTATAACTGCTTATCATTGGTACTTCCTGCAGATTGGCAAGATAAACGACAGAAATATAACTTTTGATTGGTTCGATCTGCTTGATATTTGGCGACGCGAGTTTTACCTGCCATTTGCTAATTATCCTTTTATGAATAGTGAATTAGAGCATATTTCCAGTGTACTATTTTTTTAGATGATAGCACCATGCCTTTCTTAGTTTTTTATACGCACAAAAAAGCCAGCAACTTAGGCTGGCTTTTTTATTAAATTAAGAATGAATCAAAATACTTAATACGATTAATTATCTTGATTTAACTCTTGAGCAAATGCTTCGTCAAAGCTTGCAAAGTCTTTGCTATCAGTGCTTGCAGTCATATCAAACGCTGCATTCAAATCTTTATCTTGTAGCTTCTGATCTGCTTTTTCTTTGCGTGCTTTATGATAAGCAAGACCAGTACCTGCAGGAATCAAGCGACCCACAACTACGTTTTCTTTCAGACCACGTAACTCATCCACTTTACCAGTCACAGCAGCCGCAGTTAGTACACGGGTTGTTTCCTGGAAAGAAGCCGCTGAGATAAAGCTTTCAGTTGCTAGACTTGCTTTGGTGATACCTAGTAATTGACGCTCAAACTGTACTGGGAATTTATCTTCCGCTTCTAGCTTCGCATTCAATGCTTTGATATCTGCATACTCTACCTGATCACCTTTGAAGTGACTTGAGTCGCCGCCGTCAGTGATTTCAACTTTACGCAGCATCTGACGAATGATAACTTCGATGTGCTTGTCGTTGATTTTTACACCCTGCAAGCGATAAACGTCCTGTACTTCGTTGACGATGTAATCAGCAAGTGCAGTCTGACCCTTCAAACGTAAGATATCATGTGGGTTCTGTGGACCATCAGCGATCACTTCACCACGTGCTACCGTCTCGTTTTCAAAGACGTTGATTTGACGCCATTTCGGGATTAACTCTTCATGTACTTCACCATCTTCATTAGTAATAATGAAGCGGTTCTTACCTTTAGTCTCTTTACCAAAGCTAACGACACCAGTCATTTCTGCCATGATGGCGTGATCTTTTGGACGACGTGCTTCGAACAAGTCAGCAACACGTGGTAGACCACCGGTAATATCTTTTGTACCAGAAGACGCTTGTGGTACACGGCCCAGAATCGAACCTGCTGCTACTTTTTCACCATCGCTCACGCGGATGATAGTTTCAGCTGGTAAGAAGTAAACCACTTCTTTGCCTTCGTCAGTGTTCAAGATAATCGCAGGACGTAAGTCTTTTGCTGAGCTTGAACGGTCACGAGTGGCTAAAATCTCAAATGAGCTCATACCAGTCGCATCATCAACCTTAACTGTTGCAGTCATACCATCAGTGATGTCACTGAAGCGTGCTGTACCAGCAAATTCTGTGATGATTGGATGCGTATGCGGATCCCATTTAGCGATAGTTTGACCGCCTTCAACCTGCTCTTCGTCTTTCACAAGTACGCTTGAACCATATGGTACTTTATAGCGCTCACGCTCACGGCCAAGCTCATCGGTCAATGCGATTTCAGCTGAACGCGATACGATGACTAAGTGACCATCGGTATGCTGTACTGTTTTCATATTTTCAAAGTGCGCTTGACCAGCATTACGTACAGAGATGCTGTTGTCTACAGAGGCTGAACTCGCGGCCCCGCCCACGTGGAACGTACGCATGGTTAACTGAGTACCCGGCTCACCGATAGATTGAGCTGCCATAACACCGACTGATTCGCCGATATTCACTTTATGACCACGTGCAAGGTCACGACCATAACACTGTGAACATACGCCATGTTCGATATCACACGTAATTACTGAACGTACCCAGATATCATCGATTGCGTTGTTATCAAGGACGTTAACCCAGTACTCATCGATCAATGTACCAGCTGGAATCAATACTTTATCAGCATCATCATTGTAAGTAACGTCACGAGCAGTCACACGACCCAGTACTAGCTCACCGAGCTTCTCAATGATTTCACCACCTTGGATATGTGGTTTCATGAGTAGGCCTTCTTCAGTACCACAATCATCGCTAGTGATAACCAAATCTTGTGCCACATCAACTAGACGACGAGTTAGGTAACCCGAGTTAGCCGTTTTCAGTGCCGTATCCGCTAGACCTTTACGTGCACCGTGAGTTGAGATGAAGTACTGTAGTACCGTCAAACCTTCACGGAAGTTAGCTTTAATCGGTGTCTCAATGATTGAGCCATCTGGTTTCGCCATCAAACCACGCATACCAGCCAACTGACGAATCTGTGCCGCACTACCACGAGCACCAGAATCTGACATGATAAAGATTGAGTTGAATGATTTCTGCTCGTCTTCTTCACCTTGTGCGTTGATAACTTTATCTGTTGCCAAGTTGTCCATCATCGCCTTAGCGACTTTGTCATTGGTACGTGACCAGATATCAACTACTTTGTTATAGCGCTCACCAGCAGTTACAAAGCCTTGCTCGAATTGATCTTCGATTTCGCGAACTTCGCCTTCTGCCACTTCGATGATTTGCTTCTTAAGTGGTGGAATGACCATGTCATCGATACCGATAGACACGCCAGATAATGTTGCTTGAGCAAAACCAAGATACATCAATTGGTCAGCAAACATAACACTTTCTTTGACGCCAACTTTACGGTAGCAAGAGTTAATCAAACGAGAGATGTTTTTCTTCGTCATCTCTTGGTTACACTCATCAAACGTCATACCTTTAGGCATGATATTCCAGATAAGTAGACGACCAGCAACCGTATCTTTGATACTGATTTCTTTAGTCTCGTTACCATCTTCGTCAATTTGCGTCTCAGTGACACGCACTTTGATCTTAGCGTTTACATGTAGGTCGTTTGAACCAATTGCACGCAATGCTTCATTAACGGTAGCAAAAATCATGCTCTCGCCTTTGGCATTGATCGACGAGCGACTGATGTAATATAGACCTAGTACAACATCCTGAGATGGTACGATGATCGGATCACCGTTCGCAGGTGACAAAATGTTGTTGGTAGACATCATCAAGGCACGTGATTCAAGCTGCGCTTCTAGCGTCAATGGCACGTGAACGGCCATTTGGTCACCATCGAAATCGGCGTTGAATGCAGTACAAACAAGCGGATGCAACTGGATTGCTTTACCTTCGATCAATACTGGCTCAAATGCCTGTAGACCCAAACGATGAAGGGTTGGCGCACGGTTAAGAAGTACTGGATGCTCACGGATAACCATGGCCAGCATATCCCACACTTGTGGCTCTTCACGCTCTACCATCTTTTTGGCAGCTTTAATCGTAGTCGCTAAACCATGAGACAATAGTTTGTTATAAGTAAATGGCTTGAATAGTTCTAGTGCCATTTTCTTAGGTAGACCACACTGATGTAGACGTAGTGTTGGACCTACAACGATAACCGAACGACCAGAGTAATCGACACGCTTACCAAGTAAGTTCTGACGGAAACGACCTTGCTTACCTTTGATCATATCTGCCAAAGATTTTAATGGACGCTTGTTACTACCAGTGATGGCACGACCGCGACGACCGTTATCAAGCAACGCATCTACTGACTCTTGCAACATACGCTTTTCGTTACGTACGATGATATCAGGTGCGCTCAGCTCAAGCAGACGCTTAAGACGGTTGTTACGGTTGATCACGCGGCGATATAGATCGTTTAGATCTGACGTTGCAAAACGGCCGCCTTCTAGCGGTACTAGAGGACGCAAATCTGGTGGTAGTACTGGCAAGATGTTCATTACCATCCACTCAGGCTTGTTATTAGAATCACGGAATGCTTCTAATAATTTGAGACGCTTAGACATCTTTTTAAGCTTAGTCTCAGAACCAGTTTGTGGAATCGCTTCACGTAGCTCATCAATTTCAAGATCGATATCGATGTCTTTTAGTAGGTCTTGAACGGCTTCAGCACCCATTTTAGCTGTGAATTCATCACCGAACTCTTCAAGCGCTTTGTAATAATCTTCATCATCAAGCAATTGGTACTTCTCTAAAGAAGTCAGACCCGGCTCAGTGACGATGTAGCTTTCGAAATATAGAACGCGCTCGATATCACGTAGCGTCATGTCTAGCAATAGACCGATACGGCTTGGTAATGATTTTAGGAACCAAATATGCGCAACTGGACTGGCTAGGTCGATATGACCCATGCGATCACGACGAACTTTAGCAGTGGTAACTTCCACACCACATTTTTCACAGATAACGCCTTGGAACTTACGGCGCTTATATTTACCACATAAACATTCGAAGTCTTTTACTGGGCCAAAGATTTTGGCACAAAAAGACCATCACGCTCAGGCTTGAACGTGCGATAGTTGATGGTTTCAGGCTTTTTTACTTCGCCGTGCGACCATGACTTGATGACGTCAGGTGACGCTAAAGTAATTTGAATGCTATCAAACTCTTGGTTACCGTTGCCGGTAGGGCTTTGCATGATATCGAGTAAATCTTTCAAGTTGCTTCTCCGTTATCTTTATAATCATCTGAAAGCGTACCATTGACGCAGATAAGATGAATGAAGGCAATGAATAGGGTTGAGACAAATCACTAAAAGCAGCAGCAATAAAGCAGACTGCCTTTAGTGGACAACTAAGTTAAACAACGGGCTAGTTGCTTTGTTTTAACTCAATATTAATACCCAGTGATTTGATTTCTTTGGTCAGTACGTTAAACGACTCAGGCATGCCTGGATCCATATACTGCTCACCATCAACGATGTTTTTGTACATACGAGTACGGCCTTCAACGTCATCCGACTTCACCGTTAGCATTTCTTGCAACGTGTAAGTCGCGCCGTATGCTTCTAGTGCCCATACTTCCATCTCACCGAAGCGCTGACCACCAAACTGAGCTTTACCGCCGAGTGGCTGCTGCGTGACTAGAGAGTAAGAACCCGTTGAACGCGCATGCATTTTGTCATCAACCAAATGGTTAAGCTTGAGCATATACATGTAACCAACGGTTACTTTACGGTCAAACTTCTGACCTGTACGACCATCATATAACGTCTGCTGACCATCGCGATCCATACCAGCAAGTTCGAGCAAGTCTTTAACTTGGCTTTCTCTTGCACCGTCAAATACAGCAGTACCCATCGGTACACCGCCACGTAAATTGTCTGCTAGCGCCATGATGTCATCATCACTTAAGCTATCAAGATCAACTTGCTCACCGCCTACTTGGTTATAGATTTTGTCCAAGAAGTCACGTAGCTCTTTGATTGCTGCTTGAGATTTGAGCATACCGTCAATCTTCTCGCCCAATCCTTTCGCTGCCATACCCAAATGCGTCTCTAAGAACCTGACCGATGTTCATACGAGATGGTACACCAAGTGGGTTCAATACGATGTCAACGGTATTACCATTTTCATCATAAGGCATGTCTTCAACTGGCATGATGCGCGATACCACACCTTTGTTACCATGACGACCAGCCATCTTATCACCAGGCTGAATACGACGCTTAACCGCTAGATATACTTTAACGATTTTTGTACACCATGTTGCAAGTCATCACCAGCAGTCAATTTGCGTTTTTTCTCAGCAAACTTCACATCGATGTCTTTCTGCTTATCAACCAAATAATCAGCGATTTGCGTTAGACGCTCAGAGATTTCTTCTTCTACTGGTTGGATATCCAGCAAAGTCTCAAGGCTCATATCTTTCATATCAGCCAATGCCATAACCGTACCAGCTTTTAGACCAGCACCGCCGCTGACTTTTTGGCCATCTAATAGATTACCAATACGGCCACGTGCTGCTTCTTCAAAGATACGTAGCTCTTCTTTCAAATCTTTGCGATAGCTATCAAGCTGCGATTTTTCAATCGCTCTTGCGCGTGCGTCTTTTTCAACGCCATCACGGGTGAAGACCTGTACATCAATAACCGTACCTTTACTTGAAGTCGGTACGCGTAGTGACGTGTCTTTCACGTCAGCCGCTTTTTCGCCAAAGATAGCCCGTAGTAGTTTCTCTTCTGGCGTTAGTTGCGTTTCACCTTTTGGCGTCACTTTACCAACTAAGATATCGCCAGCGTCAACTTCAGCACCGATATAGACGATACCTGCTTCATCAAGACTTGATAATGCTGCTTCACCAACGTTTGGAATATCAGCAGTGATCTCTTCTGTACCTAGCTTGGTATCACGAGCCACACAAGTTAATTCTTGAATATGAATAGTAGTGAAACGATCTTCTTTAACTACTTTTTCAGATAGCAAGATTGAATCTTCGAAGTTATAACCGTTCCACGGCATAAATGCGATACGAATATTCTGACCCAATGCCAACTCACCAAGATCCGTTGAAGGACCATCAGCCAAGATATCACCCAAAGCAATCTCGTCACCTTGGTTAACGATGATACGTTGGTTGATACAAGTGTTTTGGTTAGAGCGCGTGTATTTGATCAAGTTATAGATATCGATACCCGCTTCACCAGCAGTCATCTCGTCTTCGTTTACACGAACAACGATACGTGATGCATCAACATCTTCAATCACACCGCCACGCTTAGCGATCACACAAACACCAGAGTCACGAGCAACGTGACGCTCCATACCAGTACCTACTAACGGCTTATCAGCACGTAGCGTAGGAACAGCCTGACGCTGCATGTTCGAGCCCATCAAGGCACGGTTAGCATCATCATGCTCTAGGAACGGAATCAGACCTGCTGCAACCGATACTACCTGACTTGGTGATACATCCATATGCGTCACTTTTTCTGGCGGCATACGAACAAATTCACCATAGCTACGTACACTGACCATCTCATCAGATAACGCGCCATCTTCAGTCATTGGAGAATCAGCCTGTGCAATGACAGTACCTACTTCTTCGATTGCTGATAGATACTCAATAACGTCAGTCACTTTACCATCAACCACACGGCGATAAGGCGTTTCTAAGAAGCCAAAGCTGTTGGTTTTAGCAAATGTCGCTAGTGAGTTGATCAGACCAATGTTTGGACCTTCAGGAGTCTCAATAGGACATACACGGCCATAATGCGTATCATGTACGTCACGTACTTCAAAGCCTGCACGTTCACGAGTTAGACCACCAGGTCCTAACGCTGATACACGGCGCTTATGGGTAACTTCAGACAACGGGTTGTTCTGATCCATAAACTGTGACAACTGGCTTGAACCAAAGAATTCTTTAACCGCAGCCGCTACTGGCTTAGAGTTAATCAAATCTTGTGGTGACAGGTTGTCTGATTCTGCTGAGCTTAAACGCTCTTTTACAGCACGCTCAACACGTACTAGACCAACACGGAATTGGTTTTCTGCCATTTCGCCCACTGAACGAATACGACGGTTACCAAGATGGTCAATATCATCGACATCGCCGCGACCGTTACGAATCTCGATAAGTTCTTTTAGAACGTTAACGATATCATCATTGGTCAATACACTGCGTTCGCGCTGGATATCAGGATCATCAGTATTATCAAATTCTAAACCAAGACGACGGTTGAACTTCATACGGCCAACGTTTGATAAGTCATAACGATCTGCGTTGAAGAACATGCTTTCAAACAGTTTCTCAGCAGTCTCAACCGTTGGTGGCTCACCTGGACGCATGACTTTATAGATTTCGATCAATGCTTCTTCACGGCTCGACGTGCTATCTGCACGTAGCGTATCAGCAATATAGCTACCCTGATCGATATCGTTCGTGAATAGGATGCTAAACTCTTTGATGGCACCACTGGCTTCAAATGAGTTCAATTTAACCAATAACTCGTGATCGATTGGCGTGTTTGCTTTAGCGATGATTTCATCGTTAACGACGATGTCTTCTGCTAAGATACGCTCATATAAATATTCATCAGGTACCGCAATTTTCGTCATACCTGCTTCTTCAAGCTGACGGATACGGCGGGCGTTAATGCGTTTGCCCTGCTCTACAATAACGTCACCTTCAGGTGATACGATATCGAACTGAGCCATCTCGCCACGTAGACGATCAGCAACTAGATCAATTTCAAACGTCTCTTCAGCTTTATAAACAGCGACTTTATCAAAGAATAAATCTAAGATTTCAGAAGTTGTTAGACCAAGTGCGCGTAGAATGATAGAAGCCAATAGCTTACGGCGACGGTCAATACGAGCAAAGACTAAGTCCTTTGCATCAAATTCAAAGTCTAACCATGAACCACGGTAAGGGATGATACGTGCGTTATAAAGCACTTTACCACTTGAATGCGACTTACCTTTATCATGGTCAAAGAACACACCAGGTGAACGATGTAGCTGAGATACGATAACACGCTCAGTACCATTGATAATGAAAGTACCGTTAGCCGTCATCAAAGGCATCTCGCCCATGTAAACGCTTTGCTCACGGATATCTTTGATAGCAGCTTTGCTATCTTTGTCTTTGCTGTCTTTGTCTTTGATGATCAAACGGATTTTGACACGCATTGGCGCCGCAAACGTTGAACCACGTAAGATACACTCACGCTCATCAAATTCAGGCGTGCCTAAATAGTACTCAACAAATTGTAGCTCTGCGTTACCAGAGTGACTCTCAATTGGGAAAATAGAGGAATACGCAGCTTGCAAACCAGTATTCTCACGAGCTTTCGGCTTTTTGTGCTCTTGCAAAAATTGCTCGTAAGAATCTACTTGAATAGACAGTAAATAGGGAATGTCCATTACAGTGGGCAATTCAGCAAAACTTTTGCGAATACGCTTTTTTCAGTATAAGAATATGCCATCGAGAGTCCTTACAGTAAACGTGGAAACAAATTAAAAGCGTGGCCAGTATGCATAAATACGATGCAAACGTGGCGACGTAAACGATAATATAAAACGGGTCTTCGTGTTCAGTTCATGTCTTTTCTGTCAATTACTACTTTACTCTTCAGTGCTTACCTAGCACACTTCACTTAATCTCATCATTGCTTGCTAAATTCATGGTAAGTGAATCAGTCTATATGACTGTTGCAACCAAAAAATTCAATATTATATAATCTATAACGCATTGCCTATCAGGCTTACTTTACAAATACATTGCTGGGAAATAATGTCTACTAAGATTGCATCCATACCACTTGCCATCTAGACTACTTATTACCGAACTATGTTCCCTACACATACAAACTGTCTATGAGACTGAATATCGACAGTCACGCCACACCAAGTAGGCAACTTATGATCAACAGCTTTTTAAGAATACCGCTTTTTTCAGGATTAATAATCGGGGTAACTATAACTTTTAGAATCAGTATAAACTATAGTGTTGATAGGAAAGCATGCAGACACAAAAAAATGCCAAACATCTACAGACGTTTAGCTCATATTAACTGATTTCAAAAACTGGCATGTGTGCTTGCATGTATATCGTCTGTCCTTTTGATGGGTATCCACCGTGATGTTGCATACGTATGTTGGCAGACACAAAAGGTCAAGCTACGAATTATAGTAAAAAAAGCTGGCAATGCAAGGCATTACCAGCTTTTTTCGTACAGTGTTAAACTTATTTTAGTTCAACAGTTGCACCAGCTTCTTCAAGTTTCTTTTTCAACTCTTCAGCTTCAGCTTTAGATGCGCCTTCTTTGATTGGAGCTGGAGCGCTTTCAACCAAATCTTTCGCTTCTTTTAGGCCAAGACCAGTAGCTTCACGTACGGCTTTAATTACGCCAACTTTCTTCTCGCCAAAGCTGGCAAGAACTACGTCAAACTCGTCTTTTTCTTCAGCAGCAGCAGCAGCAGGACCAGCAGCAGCAGGTGCAGCAGCAACAGCAGCTGTTACGCCGAATTTTTCTTCCATGTCGCTGATTAACTCAACGATATCCATTACTGACATTTCAGCGATTGCATTTAACACGTCATCTTTAGATAGTGCCATGAGAACTCTCCGTTATCTGATAAAAATTAATTGATTCTAATATCGCTTTGATTGCTTGCCTAATGTGACAATAAAATGCAACCAAAATTAGCGATGTTAAAGTTACGTTAAAACAAGCAATTAAGCAGCTTCTTTTGCGTCTTTGATTGCCGCTACAGTGCGAACGAACTTGCCAGGAACAGCGTTCATAGTCTGGACAAGCTTGGTCACTGGTGCATTCATAGTAGCCATCAAGATAGAGATTGCTTCGTCGCGAGTTGGTAGCTTCGATACGCGCTCTAGCTCTTCTGGACCATAAACTTCACCACCGACTGATACTAATTTGGTCTCTAAAGCTTTGTTATCTTTGCTGAAGTCGAAAACGACTCGAGCAGCAGATCCCAAGTCTTCCATAGAGAAAGCCAAAAGTAGTGGACCAGTCATACGGTCTGACATGCTCTCAAACTTAGTGCCTTCGAAAGCGCGTTTTGCTAGTGTATTTTTTACCACTTTCAAAACAACACCTTTATCACGAGCTTGTTCGC
Organism: Psychrobacter sp. ER1; assembly: GCF_048631835.1. Lineage (NCBI taxonomy): Bacteria > Pseudomonadati > Pseudomonadota > Gammaproteobacteria > Moraxellales > Moraxellaceae > Psychrobacter > Psychrobacter sp. ER1. The sequence goes on from NZ_CP184640.1 coordinate 2,859,087, forward strand.
GCAGCTTAGTAAGCTGTGCAACACCAATACCGTGATATTCGGCAGCTACTGCTGAGTAAGCATTAGCAGCAACTTCAGACACTTCAGCCACAACTTGTTGTTTTTGTTCTAGCGTTAATGCCATAAGTTGACTCCTTTAATCTTATCAATCGACTTATAATAAAAGTGCCAAAAACAAGGTTTTTATGCGCTCAAACTGTAAGCTAAGACTGACTTGATACGACACATTACCAGTGGACTCAATTAATAAAAAAGTATCTACTGGTAACGACTGATTACGGCACCGTTATCAGAATGACGTTGAGTAATAGTTTGAAGATTATAAATAACCCTATCGCCCTATTCGCTCGTGTCTTAAACTGTGTGGGCCACCGTCTGCGTAGGACAACTAAGATTTTCATCTGTCGTCGATTAACAAAAGTGACTTATCATCATAAACAACTATCCGAAGATCGCTAACTATGACTCTAAACTACTCTCTACCTACGGTCTTAGACAGCGTAGCAAATACTACGCTGACCTAATTCTTTAAAAACTGTTTGTATTTATCACTCAAAATATTTGAAGATAAAAACTTTAATTATTTAGCAGTACGATAAGGAACAGCGTCGATCGTTAGACCTGGACCCATCGTGCTAGACAAGGTAATTTTCTTAATGAAAGTACCTTTAGAAGTAGCAGGCTTAGCACGCTTTAGATCAGAAAGAATCGCTTGCGCGTTTTGCTCGATTTGATCAGCAGTGAAACCAACTTGGCCGATAGTTGCATGGATGATACCAGCTTTATCAACACGGTACTGAGCCTGACCAGCTTTCGCATTAGTCACAGCTTCAGCAACGTTTGGCGTTACCGTACCAACTTTAGGGTTAGGCATTAGACCACGTGGGCCTAGGATAGTACCTAACTGACCAACAACACGCATTGCATCTGGAGCTGCGATAACAACATCAAAGTCCATGTTACCGGCTTTGATTTGCTCTGCTAGGTCTTCAAAACCAACTATGTCTGCACCAGCTTCTTTAGCGGCTTCAGCAGCAGCGCCTTGAGCAAATACAGCAACGCGTTTGGTTTTACCAGTACCCGCAGGTAGGTTGGTTGCACCACGAACTACTTGATCAGATTTACGTGGGTCAACGCCCAAGTTTACTGCGATATCGATAGACTCTTTGAATTTTAGCGCTGGCAAATCGTTTAGGATTTGAACCGCTTCTTCAATAGTGTACTGTTTTTCGTTATCAATACGGCTTTGAATTTCTTTTTGACGTTTGGTTAGCTTAGACATTATACACCCTCCACGGTAATACCCATTGAACGTGCAGTACCAGCGATGGTACGGACAGCAGCGTCAAGATCAGCTGCAGTTAAATCTGCATTCTTAGTCTTAACGATGTCTTCTAGTTGTGCACGGTCAACTTTACCAACTTTAGCAGTGTTAGGTGTACCTGAACCTTTAGCAATACCAGCAGCCTTACGTAGTAAGTATGCAGCTGGTGGTGACTTCATGATGAAGGTAAAAGATTTGTCGCTGTATACTGTGATCTCAGTTGGGATCGGTAGACCTGGCTCTTGGCCTGAGGTCGCAGCGTTAAATTCTTTACAGAACGCCATGATGTTCACGCCTTTTTGACCCAAAGCTGGACCAATAGGTGGTGAAGGATTTGCTTTGCCTGCAGGCACTTGCAGTTTGATGTAACCATCAATCTTCTTAGCCATGATACTCTCCTAAATGGGTGATAGCGCCAAATCAATGTGGTATATACCTAATTGACTAACAGCTCCCCGGTTGATGAATTTTTTGCTAATTTAGTCTAGTTTTTCAACTTTACTAAATTCAAGCTCAACCTGCGTAGGTCGATTAAATACGTTTACCGTTAGATGTAGTTTAGACTTCTCATAATCCACTTTTTCTACCAACCCTTTAAAGTCAGTAAATGGACCATCGATAACCAACAACTCTTCGCCTGGCTCAAATAGAGTCTTAGGACGTGGGTCAGTTTCAGTCTGGTTCAAACGGTTTAAAATGCGATCAGCTTCTACTTGCGTAATCGGTGCAGGCATCTCAGGCGTACCACCGATGAAGCCCATAATACGTGGACAGTCTTTTACGATGTGCCAAGTATTATCGTTCATCTCCATTTGGATCAATACATATCCAGGAAAGAACTTGCGCTCACTCTTACGTTTTTTGCCGTCTTTCATTTCGACGACTTCTTCAGTAGGAACCAATACATCACCGAATGACTCAGCGAAGTCACTACGGTTAATACGATCAGTTAATGAACGTTGTACTTGTTTTTCATATCCTGAAAACGCTTGGACAATATACCAACGCATATCACGCTCCTGATCATTATAAATAAGTCGTTAAAAGTAAATGTCTCGCTAATAGTCACTAATACGTGCTATTAACCGATAAAGACACCAACGAACCAATTAAAAAAGTTATCCAATAACCAAATAAAGAAACCGGCAATCGCAATCACGACAATTACTTGCCATGTGTATTGAAAGGTTTCATCTTTACCTGGCCATGTCACTCGGCGAAGCTCAACGGCAGCGTCTTTTAACAATATTTTAAAAGCACGGCCTTGATGCGTTAGCGCCAAACAGACTAATGCAAATACAACAAGTACGACAATAATACCAATACGTACCCAAACATCGTTGGCAGGTTGCCAATAGCCTGGTAAGTATTGATTTACTAGAGTCGCACCGATTAATACAGCTGCGGCAAGTAGCCACAAAATCAAATCTTTTATTGAGCCAGTCTTAGCCACTTCAACAGCAGTAGTACCGCTAGCTGAAACATGCTTATTTTTAGACAGCATTCCACCAGCAACCGCCTTGGCATCAGATAACTTAGTCTCGAGGTTATCTTGATCATTGCTCATAAAGAACTCGCTTCGGAGATGGTGGGGTACAACAAAGATGTGATAAGAAGATGGCAGGCGATGTAGGACTCGAACCTACAACCCTCGGTTTTGGAGACCGATGCTCTACCAATTGAGCCAATCGCCTATGGGTGTAAAGGACAGCATTATACAATATTTAGCATAGAATGCAAGCCCTTGACGGTAAAATTATTAATTTTACCTGATTTTGCACTGACGCAATCTAAAATAACTGCTAGCGTTAAGTGCAGCGATAATATAACAAGCTATGCCGTAGATTACAATATGCTATCTAACAAATAATTATATCTGTCACACATATAGCCAATTCATTAATACACGCTAGGTCTAATTCTATTTTTGAACGTGCTTCACTATCCCAATAAAAAAGGCCACCCTAGATAGGATGGCCTTTTTTATGACTAATTCATAAGCTCATTACTGAGACTTAAGTCTTAGTTCAATACGTTAGCAACAACACCAGCGCCTACAGTACGGCCTCCTTCACGAATAGCGAAGCGAAGACCTTTGTCCATAGCGATTGGGTGGATAAGCTCTACGCCCATCTCAACGTTATCACCAGGCATTACCATTTCAGTACCGTCTTGTAATTGGATTGCGCCAGTTACGTCAGTAGTACGGAAGTAGAACTGTGGACGATAGCCGTTTAGGAATGGTGTGTGACGACCACCCTCTTCTTTTGACAATACATATACTTCAGCGTCAAACTTGGTGTGAGGAGTGATTGAACCTGGCTTAGCTAGTACTTGGCCACGTTGTACGTCTTCACGCTTAGTACCACGTAGTAGTACGCCACAGTTTTCGCCTGCACGACCTTCGTCAAGCAGTTTACGGAACATCTCTACACCAGTACATGTGGTTTTTTGAGTGTCACGGATACCAACGATTTCGATCTCGTCGCCAACTTTAACGATACCAGATTCAACACGGCCTGTTACTACGGTACCACGACCTGAGATTGAGAATACGTCTTCGATTGGCATTAGGAATGCTTTGTCGATGTCACGCTCTGGCTCTGGGATGTAGGTGTCTAGTACGTTTAGTAGTTCTACAACAGCTGGTTGGCCGTATTTTTCTTGTGAGCCTTTTAGGGCTTCAGTAGCAGAACCTTTAACGATTGGCGTGTCATCGCCTGGGAAGTCATAGTCGTTCAATAATTCACGAACTTCCATTTCTACTAGCTCTAACAATTCTTCGTCATCTACCATGTCACATTTGTTCATGAATACGATGATGTACGGTACGCCAACCTGACGTGAAAGCAAGATGTGCTCACGAGTCTGTGGCATAGGGCCGTCAGTTGCAGATACTACTAGGATTGCGCCGTCCATCTGGGCCGCACCAGTGATCATGTTTTTAACATAATCGGCGTGACCTGGGCAATCTACGTGAGCATAGTGACGGCTGTCTGTGTCATATTCTACGTGTGAGGTGTTGATGGTGATACCACGTGCTTTTTCTTCTGGTGCTGAGTCAATAGACGCATAGTCTTTGGCTTCGCCACCAGAGGTGATTGCAGCTACGGTTGCGATTGCAGCGGTAAGGGTTGTTTTACCATGGTCAACGTGTCCGATTGTACCGACGTTGACGTGTGGCTTGTTACGTTCAAACTTGGCCTTTGCCATGGGTATTTCCTCTTTTTTGGGGTTCAAGACTTAACTCATATAAATATGATAATTAAGACGATTTTGACCACATTAAGATAATTGTTAAAAGGTTGCACATACTAATGTGCAGATATTATAAGAAAATCGCGGCCAATAACAAGTCTTTTAACAAGTTATTGGCGTATTCTTTAGTGACAATACACAGACGTACTCTATATTGTCACTTTCAGTAAGCTTTATTTACTCGTCATCATCTTTAGAGTTGAACTTAGAGATGATTTCAGCAGCAACTGATTTTGGAATTTCAGCGTACTTTTGGAATTCCATTGAGTAAGTTGCACGGCCTTGTGACATAGAGCGCATTTGAGTGGCATAACCAAACATTTCCGCTAATGGTACTTCAGCACGAATCTGTTTAGTACCGCCAGGTAGATCTTCCATACCCTGTACCAAACCACGACGACGGTTAAGATCGCCCATGATATCGCCCATGTAGTCTTCAGGTGTTTCAACCTCTACTTTCATTACTGGCTCAAGTAGCGCTGGATCAGCTGCTAAGAAACCTTTTCTGAAGGCCATAGAACCAGCCATCTTAAATGACAATTCATCAGAGTCAACGTCATGATAAGAACCATCATACAAGGTCGCTTTTACGCCGACTACTGGGTAGCCTGCAAGTACGCCGTTTTTCATGCGCTCTTGGATACCTTTATCAACAGCACCGTGGAATTCTTTTGGTACAGTACCACCAACAACTTCTTCAGCGAATTCATATTCAGTGTCGCCAGCTGGATCAAGTGGCTCAAGACGTAACCAAACGTGACCAAACTTACCACGACCACCTGTTTGACGTACGAATTTGCCTTCTTGTTCAACAGTGTTACGAATCGTCTCACGATAAGCAACCTGAGGTGCGCCGATGTTTGCTTCAACGTTGAATTCACGCTTCATACGGTCAACAAGAATCTCTAGATGTAGCTCACCCATACCACTGATGATCGTCTGACCAGATTCTTCGTCAGTGTGTACACGGAACGATGGATCTTCTTTTGCCAAACGGCCAAGAGCGATTGACATTTTTTCTTGGTCAGCTTTGGTCTTTGGTTCAACCGCTAGAGAGATAACTGGATCTGGGAATTCCATACGCTCAAGAGTGATCACGTTGTCTTCATCACATAGCGTATCACCAGTAGTCACATCTTTCATGCCGACTAGAGCTGCGATATCACCAGTACGAATCTCTGCAAGCTCTTCTTGAGAGTTTGCCATCATCTGTACGATACGGCCAACACGCTCACGCTTCATCTTAACTGGGTTATAAACACTGCTACCCTGCTTCATTACACCAGAATAAACACGTACGAAGGTTAAGTTACCAACGAATTTGTCATTCATGATTTTGAACGCTAGTGCTGAGAAAGGTGCTTCATCTGATGCTTCACGGCTGCCTTCGCTTTCGTCTTTGTCATCAAGAATACCTTTAATAGCAGGTACGTCGATTGGTGCAGGTAGATACTGAATAACGGCATCTAGCATCTTCTGTACACCTTTGTTCTTAAAGGCAGTACCACAAAGAAGCGGGATGATTTCGTTATCGATAGTTAACTGACGAATAGCACCGTGAATTTGTTCTACAGTCAATTCACCGTTTTCTAGGTATTCGTTCATCAACTCTTCGTTTGCTTCAGCAGCGTTTTCTACAAGATGCTCGCGGTATTCTGCTGCTTTTTCTTGTAGTTCAGTTGGGATTTCGCGCTCATCATACTGCATACCTTGAGACGCTTCGTCCCAATAGATAGCTTTCATGGTCACTAGATCAACAACGCCTTCGAAGTCATCTTCTTTACCGATTGGAATAACCAATGGTACAGGGTTACCGCCTAAGCGAGTTTTGATCTGTTCGATAACACGATAGAAATCAGCACCAACACGATCCATTTTGTTTACAAATGCAAGACGTGGTACTTTATATTTGTTCGCCTGACGCCATACGGTCTCAGACTGTGGCTGAACGCCGCCTACTGCACAGTAAACCATGCAAGCGCCATCAAGTACACGCATAGAACGTTCAACTTCGATCGTGAAGTCAACGTGACCTGGGGTATCGATGATGTTGATACGGTGTTCGTCAAACTGTTTAGCCATACCTGACCAAAAACAAGTTGTTGCCGCTGAGGTAATAGTAATACCACGCTCTTGTTCTTGCTCCATCCAGTCCATAGTGGCTGCGCCATCATGTACTTCGCCAATTTTGTGGCTAACACCGGTATAGAATAAAACACGCTCTGTAGTGGTTGTCTTACCAGCATCGATGTGCGCTGAGATACCAATATTGCGATAGCGTTTTAGGGGAGTTTTACGAGCCATAGTGTTTTCCTAGGAAAAGTCGTGTATATAATAATGTATTGTGTCTCTACCTCATACTCTATGACAAAGCGTTCAGCTTCGTAATATTACTTACTGATTATTGAGCCTAATACGGACAAAAAAGAGCAAATACTAAGAATAGTGCGGCATCAAATTTGGGATGCTCTCCAGCAAAAACTGTATTTGTTAAGAGAGACATCTGGATAGATGTCCGCCACCTCAGTCATCAATAAATAACATTTATATATGACCGAATAATGATGGCGGCAATCAATAGAATAAACAGCAATGTAAGATTAAATGGCATGAGCCTCTAATCTCAAGCTACTATTAAAAAGTAGCTTAGAAACGGTAATGAGAGAATGCTTTGTTAGCATCTGCCATGCGGTGAACTTCGTCACGCTTTTTCATAGCAGCGCCTTTGCCATCAGCAGCATCATTCAATTCGCCAGCTAAACGCAAAGCCATTGATTTTTCAGAACGCTTAGCAGCAGCTTCAGCTAACCAACGCATAGCCAATGCAGTACGACGGGAGGGGCGTACTTCCATTGGTACTTGATAGGTTGCACCACCGACGCGGCGAGCTTTTACTTCTACCATTGGGCGTACATTTTCTAGCACTTCTTCGAAGAAAGATACTGGATCTTCAACTTTACGCTTCTCACTTACTGTCTCAAGTGCACCGTAAACGATACGCTCAGCAGTAGATTTTTTACCATCACTCATTACATGGTTGATGAATTTTGCAACAGTTTGGCTACCAAACTTAGGATCCGGTAGGATCTCACGGGCAGCAACGACGCGACGTCTTGGCATAATAAATTTCCTTATCTTCAGGAGTGTCTAACATTCACAACATCGACTACTTATCATTAGGATATAGCAGTGAGTTATCAGTTAGCCTTACTGCATGGTGGTATGTTTTAAGAGCACATCACAGATATATATTTATATAAAAGTGATATTACTACTGACACCAAACCCATGCACAGTTATTGGGTAGTGCAAAAAGCTTATCTAATAACGTTTAGTTATTAAACTTTAGGCTTCTTAGCACCGTACTTAGAGCGACCTTGCTTACGGTCTTTAACGCCTGCGCAATCTAATGCACCGCGAACAGTGTGATAACGTACACCTGGTAGATCTTTTACACGACCACCACGGATTAGAACAACACTGTGCTCTTGTAGGTTATGACCTTCGCCACCGATGTAGCTTGATACTTCATAGCCTGAAGTCAAACGTACACGACATACTTTACGCATGGCAGAGTTAGGTTTTTTGGCGTGGTAGTATATACACGAGTACATACACCGCGACGCTGTGGGCACGCTTCCAACGCAGGAACTTTTGACTTTTCCTTGATGGTTTTGCGACCTTTACGAATCAATTGGTTAGTTGTTGCCATAAGGCATCCTTCTCCCGTTTGGTATAAAACAAAAAAATGGGCCAATGCACCATCTATCTGACAATAATTGCAGATTTCGGGGCACCCATTTTTAGGACAGTGTATTATAAAGAGTTGTTGCTGCTATTTCAACCACTTATGAATGGTTTCGCTTTACAACATTTGATAGATATGCATTCAGCCTCTCATTGTATCACTTTATAGATTTTTCGCCGAAAAATAGCGTAATAAATAAAGCAAACAAAGTGAGCTCAAGCATCATTAAGAAAAGATGTTTAACATTGAAATGGTACTTGATAGTAACTAAGTGGTGGTATTTATCCTAATTTTCAAGTCGTGTTGCTCAATCAAACCAAGATAAATATCATCGTACTTATAAATATATAACCCAACTAGCAAATAATATGTTTATTACTTGGCTTTTTTATCAGACGTTTACTTGTCTGCGTCTTTTTTACTGCTAGTTTCTTCTTTACTAGCTTCTTCTTTATCAGTAACTTTTTCTGAGTTACTGCTTTTTCTTTGGGCTCTGTGTCTTTTTTCGCCTCATCAGTACTAGTCTTTTCTACTTTAGCCTCACTGCTGCTGTCATCGGTAATGGCACGATTGGCTAGTTTTGCCTCTGGTGCAAAGGTCGCCTGAGCAACGCCAATAACTTCGTCAATCAATTGGCTGTTGTAGTGCATACCGATCGCTACTGCAGTGACAGGAATAAAACGACGAACCCATGATAAATTAATCTGATCTAAATCAATACCTACTTGACTGGCGACTTTGTCTATTTGCTCAGCATAGAAATTTACATTTTTATTTTTCAGACCGAGATTTTTAAGTTCACTATGCAGTCCATTGCTCTGAGCATTATCGAGCAAACCTTTACCAATACCTAGACCAGCTAGTAGCGCTTGTTTTTCTTGCATCTTGCTCAAATCAGCGTTTGATAGTAGTTCGTACGCCATCTTGACGCCTTGCTTACCTGTCAGCGGCTTATTATATACAGTAGCAATCTGATAAACCGTACGTAATGAAACCAGTAATAGCCATAATGTATCAGCGAGCAAACCTGGTAGACCTACCAAACCCGTCAAACCACCCATCATTGCAAGCGCGCGATTTTGGTTAGCAATATCAGTAGCTAGCGCATAACGCTCTTCGTCATCTAAGGTAGCAATATTGGCAAAGCGATGTTCATTAGGTAAGTCGAGTTGACTCCAGTTCGCAGCGAGGTTGGCCACTTGGGCAAATGCGCCATCAACTGTTGATTGAAAAAACTATTCGGCACAACTTTCTTGGCATATTTACCATAAGTAGCGAAGCGTGGTCCTAATAGTTGCTGCGTCGCCTTCAACGTTTGCTCACGAAACAAGTCTTGTTGGTAGTCTTCATCGCCTAGGTCGACGGCTTTGTATTGACGCGGTTTGCCTGTTTTGGCGTTTACGCTATCAATCATAGCCCCTACGCGCTCTAAATTATTTCGAGTGAAAGAGCCAATGGTATTGATGCTTTTAGAAAGAGTACTACGCTTTGCCATCGTGATGTCCTTAATATGATGAGTTGGTTTTTTAATATAATTGTATTTTAATACGGTAATTTATTATTAATAATAATGAATCTATTATTTTAGCCAGTTATCGTAACTGGTGTCAGTGCGAACAATGTTATTAGAATCACAAATTTTGTATCTAAAGTATAATTCCGTGCATAGCCAGTAGCTAGTCTTACTTCTCATCTCTTTACTCAAAACTCAGTCATAAGTGTTATTTTGTCGTTATTTTACACTTGTCCAAAGATTTCCAGTGCTTGATACGTTATCATGTGCCATAACTGAGAGCATAATTGTACACTGAACTTATATTGCCTCTGATAGACCGTTAACAGAATTTCGTTACCTAAATTCATGCTATCGTTATCTACATAGACTATTTTTTCATTATAATGCTCGAATTAACTCATAGTTAAACATCATATATAGATTTACCACGATTATTGCAACCAACTGCTAGCAAGTCGTTACTTATAAGGAATAGCATATGCGCCGCGTCGTTATTACTGGAGCAGGGATTGTCTCTTGTATTGGACATGATTTAGATACTGTCACCACTGCCCTCAAAGAAGGTCAGTCTGGCATCACATTTAACGATTCTTATGCTGAGCACGAGTTTAAATCACACGTGAGCGGTAGTATCAATCAATCAGAACTGGATACCAGTGGTATCGATCGTAAGCTGAAACGGTTCTTTAGTGACGCCAGTCTTTATGCTTATGTTAGTGCGCTAAATGCGATTGAGCACTCTGGCCTGTCACTTGATACTATCAATAACAACCCACGAGTGGGTGTAGTGGCAAGTTCGGGCGGCGCATCAACAGAAAATATCGTCAATGCTATCGATGCTATGCGCGAAAAAGGTCTACGCGGTGTCGGCGCAATGGCAGTACCAAAGACAATGGGCAGCTCAGTATCAGCTGCTTTAGCAACCGGCCTCAAAATCCAAGGCGTCTCCTACTCGCTCGCCTCTGCTTGTGCGACTTCGACACACTGTATCGGTCATGCTGCTGAGCTTATCCAATTGGGTAAAGCCGATGTGATATTGGCTGGTGGTAGTGAAGCTGAGCATTGGACGCAGTCTTGTATGTTTGATGCTATGGGCGCAGTTAGTACTCAGTATAACGACACACCAAAACTTGCCTCAAGAGCCTATGACAAAGACCGTGACGGTTTTGTGATTGCTGCTGGTGGCGCGATGGTGGTTGTAGAGAGTCTGGAGCATGCTCAAGCACGCGGCGCTAATATTTTGGCTGAAATCGTTGGCTATGGTGCCAGCTCTGATGGTGCAGAAATGGTTGCGCCAAGCGGTGAAGGTGCAGTTCGCTGTATGCAACAAGCCTTGGCCGAAGCGGGTCTAGAAAGTGTCGATTACATTAACAGCCATGGTACTAGTACACCGTTAGGCGATATCACTGAGCTTAAAGCGATTGCTAAAGTATTTGATAATGACATCAGTAAAGTACCTGCTATCAGCTCAACCAAATCAATGACAGGTCATAGCTTGGGTGCTGTTGGTGCACAAGAGCTGATTTATTGTCTACTGATGCTACAGGACGGCTTTATCGCTCCAAGTATCAATGTTGATAACTTGGACCCTGCTGCTGAAGGTTTCGATATTGTCACCGAAATGCGTGAAGCTAATCTTGAAACCTTGATGAGTAATAGCTTTGGCTTTGGTGGTACCAACGCTACGCTAATTATCAAAAAGTTTGACGCTTAACCCATGCTTGTATCAAATCACAATACAACTGAGCAGACAGATTCTGTGCCATCGCCAGCTAGCAAACCTAGCTGGCGTTTTGGTGATTTGTCTGCTGCAGAGCTGATGCCTGAGCTACAGCGTCATTTACTCGCTCAAGATATTAAAGCAAACTGGCAACTTGTTTGGCTTAATAACGATGGTCGACCAGTAATCGGCTTAATCCCAAAAGTCAGCTGGTCTGTATACCCCAATGATGAACAAGTTTCTAGTAATTTACCTAATACTTATAAGGTGATAAAGAGTTGTCGCAGTACTGGCGTGCGTCGCGATACTGATGTAAATAGCGATAACAATAGTTATGCTAGCACGATAGCCTATATGAGCTATCTAGAATGGCAAGAGGAACTAATCGCTTATAGCAATACTCAAAAAGCCAATCACGACACGTCATATATCAATAGCGAAGAAAGCTCGAAACCCAGTTATCATCATGGGCTAATCGGTTTTATTGGTTATGATATTGCAGCTCTCGAACTAAGCCCTGCCGATAGGATTGAATTGGCAATGCAGCCGTGTGCCTCGTTGGGACATTATGATATTTATCTAACGCCTACAGCACATGCTGATACAGGTTGGGCGTTAAAGACTCATCTGACTAACGATGACTCTTCTGAGAATATTGGTCATAAAAAAACGATATTCTTATAAATACTCTTACCTCTTACCTAGACGAACTGGATCGAAAACTGTCTGATAACTATCTCAATCAACCACAGTTTAAAGATGCATCAAACATCACTCCCCTAGTTTTAAGCCCGCGATGGAGTAAGCTTGATTATCAACAAGCATTTAATCGCACACAAGACTATCTACAGCAAGGCGACTGCTATCAGATAAACCTGACACAGAAATGGTCTGGCAGTCTAGCGTGTGAAAATAACGATGTTCAATCAGTCTTTTCGCTTATTGACTATTTGCCTGCGCTATATCGCAATACAAAAGCACCTTTTGCAGGATATGTGAGCGTTGATAGCAATGATGGTGATTACCTAAATAGAAGCAGCAGCTTTAACGCAGACAGCAATCATTTTGAATTGTTAAGCTGCTCACCTGAGTTATTTTTTACATTCACTAGAGAAAACGACACTGGCAAACACTCTATTCGCACCAAGCCTATCAAGGGAACCATGCCGCGAGGTACGACTAACGAGCAAGATGAGCGCTATAAGCAGCAACTGGTCAATAGCGAAAAAGACCGTGCCGAAAATGTCATGATTGTAGATTTACTGCGTAATGATTTGGGTAAATACGCCAAAATTGGTAGTGTAAAAGTACCACAGTTATTTGCGATTGAGAGCTTTAGTAACGTCCATCACATGGTGAGTACTATTACCGCTGAGCTAAAAGCTGATACGCATCCGTTGGCTGTATTGTTTGGTAGTCTGCCTGCAGGCTCTATCACTGGCACACCAAAAAAACGCGCTGTCGAAATCATCGCTGAACTGGAATCTACGCCACGCGGTGCCTATTGTGGCACTATGGGTTATATGAATTTTGATGGTAGTGGTCAATGGAACGTGCTCATTCGTACATTGCAAGCCAATGCTTCGTCAGATAATAGCCTTGATGAAGAAAGGCACATCAACCTGTGGGCAGGTGGCGGTATTACGGTCGCGTCTGATTATGATGCTGAATACCAAGAATGCTTAGATAAAGTAGGTAACTTGTTATCAGTACTGGCTCAAAAAACCTAAGATAGTAAATTAAAATGCTCTAATTAATTTAAAGCGAAAAAAGCCTGCCAACGTTACGTTAACAGGCTTTTTTAAGACTTAGCGATAGTGTTTTACGTGATGAGTAAAGAGATTTACCTACCAATATCCTATATTAAGCTATCAATCTAATATTATTCAGCAGCAACGCTAGCATCGACTTGCAAGGCTTTTAGCGCATCAATCAAACGGTTATTCTGCTCTGCCGTACCGATAGTAATACGCAAGTACTCTGCAATACGCGGCTTATCAAAGTGGCGAACGATAATGCCTTGCTCGCGTAACACACTCGCTACAGCACTTGCATTGCCATCTTTTGGACGAGCGAATACGAAGTTGGCATGTGACGGTAGGACCTTATAGCCCAATGTAGTCAACTCTGCTGTTAGCGACATACGTAAATCAATGACTTGCTGACGGGTTTGCTCAAAGTATTCAGTGTCTAATACACTCGCAGTCGCCCCAGCTTGAGCCAACTTATCCAATGGATAGCTGTTAAAGCTATTTTTCATCCGTGTTAGTGCTTCAATCAATGATGCATTACCAAAGGCCATACCAACACGCAATCCAGCAAGCGAGCGTGACTTTGAAAAGGTTTGGGTCACGATAACGTTATCACACTCATTGATTAAGCTGACCGCTGAAACCTGAGCCTCTGGGTTACCTGATTCTATCTGAGCAAAATCAATATATGCCTCGTCAATTACAATGACTGCATTAGAATGCTCGCTTGCTAGCTTACGGATATCAGCAAGTGATAAGAGCAAACCTGTTGGCGCATTCGGATTGGCAATGATGATACCGCTACAAGGCTGACGATAAGCATCAGGATCGATACTAAAATCGTCTTCTAATGGGATTTTGACGAGGTGCACACCAAAAGTCTGCGCATAGACAGGATAAAAGCTGTAGCCAATATCAGGTGATAAAAGCGGACGCTCTTTTAGGAAAAAACTGGCAAATATAAGCGCCAAGACTTCATCTGAGCCATTACCAACAAACACTTCGCTGACATCAAGGTCATATGCTTGTGCCAGTGCAGCACGTAGGTCGTTGGATTCAGGTGCCGGATATAAACGCAGCTCTTGCGCTTGCTGAGTGAGTATCTTAGCGATTGCCTCCCCTACTTTTGGTGAGGGCGGAAACGGGTTTTCATTGGTGTTCAGTTTGCATAAATTGTCGTGCTGTGGCTGCTCACCCGGCACATAAGGTGACAAGTTGCGTGCTTTAGATGACCAAAGTCTGGTATCTATCTTTGACTCACTCATAAATTATCCTACTAATTAGCCATACAGACTATTAAAAATATCTATCAAAAGTAAAAACGAAGACGCTCAAAATATCTTACTGATAACGATAACGGGCTGAGCGCGCATGGGCCTCTAGGTCCTCACGCTGCGCTAAAATATCTGCCGTCTCAGCCAATGGCTTGCTGCCAGATTCACTGCAATAAATAATTGAGGATTTCTTCTGAAAGTCATAAACACCTAACGGTGAAGAAAAGCGCGCGGTACCGGATGTTGGTAGCACATGGTTCGGTCCTGCACAGTAATCCCCAATCGCCTCAGGCGTGTGACGACCCATAAAGATAGCACCCGCATGACGAATATCATCTAACAATGCATCAGGGTTATCAACGGATAACTCCAAATGCTCAGGGGCAATACGATTAATCAGTGCCATACCCTCGCTACGATCTTTCACTAATATAAGTGCACCACGATTTTGTAGCGAATCGCGTGCGATATCTGCTTTTGGCAGCTCAGCTAGCGCTTTTTCTATCTCAAGTGCGACTTCGTTGAGCTGCTCTTCGCTAGTCGTCACAAAGATAGCTTGTGCAATACGGTCATGCTCAGCTTGAGACAATAGATCCATTGCTAGCCAGTCCGCTCTATCTTGTGCTTCGCCTTCTGCATATACCAATACTTCTGAAGGTCCAGCAATCATATCGATACCAACTTGACCAAATACTGCGCGTTTGGCTGCAGCGACATATTTGTTGCCTGGTCCTGTGATTTTGTCCACGGCTGGAATCGTTTCAGTGCCGTAAGCTAAAGCTGCTACTGCTTGAGCGCCACCAATAGTAAAGACGCGATCGACTTGGGCCAAATGTGCTGCTGCCAATACCAAAGGATTGAGCACCCCTTTTGGCGCTGGTACGACCATGATGACTTCAGTGACGCCAGCTACCTTAGCAGGAATGGCGTTCATCAATACTGACGAGGGATAAGAGGCCAGACCGCCCGGTACATAAATCCCAACGCGATCAAGTGGTGTGACTTTTTGACCCAGTCGGTTGCCTAGCTCATCCTCATACTGCCATGTTTCTTGTACTTGGCGCTCATGGAATGTCTGTACCCGAGTTGCGGCTGTGGTCAACGCTGTTTTTACTTTTTCATCAAGATTGGCAAATGCTTCAGCAAGCGCTTCTTTAGACAGCTCTAACTCTTGCATCGACGTTGCTGGATGTTGGTCAAACTGCTGAGTCAATGCCAATACGACGCTATCACCATCAGCACGTACTTGGGCGATGATATCATCGACGGTATGTAATAATTCAGCATCATTGACTGTTTCAAAGGCAAGCAACTGTGTCAATTGACTATCAAAATCGGCATTTTGGGTACTTAACTGGCGCATGACCTAATCCTATATCTGAGCGTAAAGTAGTGCTAAAAATAAACGGTTTGGAACTGAGTAAGGTAGATTTGCATGTTAAAAATATTGCGACTTATTCGATGTCTTCTTGTCTGCATTTTATGATGATTTTATATTTTCGCAAGCTAAGACAACAAAACCAGTTTAGCACGCTACGTCACTCATAGCCTGCTAAACTGGTTTAAAAATTTGTATAACCATGCTTTATATTACCAATGACTTGCACTGGGTAATTAGCCGTTGGCGATACTATTTTTAAAGCTATCTAAGATTGGTTCTAGTAATGAAAATTTGCGCTTATAACTCACTTGATTGACAATCAGACGTGAGGAAACATCACAAATATGATCGCGGGCTTCAAGTCCATTGGCACGCAATGTATTGCCTGTGTCGACCACATCGACAATTAAATCTCCCAAGCCAACCAACGGCGCAAGCTCCATCGAACCGTAAAGTTTGATGACATCAACCTGTTGACCTTGGCTTGCAAAATAAGCACGAGCGACATTGACATATTTGGTCGCGATACGCAGGCGACGATTTGGCAGCGGTGCATCTTTCACACCCGCAGTCATCAATTTGCACTGAGCAATCTGCAAATCGAGTAATTCATAAACATGATTGGCACCATGCTCAAGCAGCACATCTTTACCCGCCACCCCAAAGTCAGCAGCGCCATGTTCGACATAAGTCGGCACGTCACTGGCACGCAAAATCAATACACGTACATTTGGATTTGAGGTTGGAAAAATAAGTTTACGTGACGCTTCAGGATCTTCTAAAAGATCAACGCCAGCTGCACGTAACAGTGGCATGGTCTCTTCTAAAATGCGGCCTTTTGATAAAGCCAAGGTTAGACCTGAAAACTCATCGTTTACTTCGTTTAATAAACCGCTGGCTGGTAAAGATTTGCTTGTCTCAGTCATAATGACATCGTGTCCATGTGCAGTCCCCTATTAAAGGGGAGTTTTTAATTTATAACGTAATATGGGTAACAGTCGATATTGAGTCAATCAATATTAAGCGTTGGTATTAATACGCTCGATGTTCACGCCTAAGCTACGCAGCTTGTCTTCAACATGCTCATAACCACGGTCAATGTGGTAAATACGGTCAATCAGGCTCTCGCCTTCAGCAGTCGCCGCTGCCATTACCAATGACATAGACGCACGTAAATCCGTCGCCATGACTGGTGCTGCAGTAAAGTTTTCGACACCTCGTACTACGGCAGTGTGACCATCAACCTGAATAGACGCGCCTAAACGATTGAGCTCTGGTACATGCATATAACGGTTTTCGAAAATATTTTCAATAAAAGTACTTGTACCGTCAGCTAAGCAAGCAATCGCCATGAGCTGAGCTTGCATATCCGTTGGAAAACCAGGATGTGGCTGTGTACGAATATCAACCGCCTTTGGACGGCCTTTCATTTGTGCGCGAATCCAGTCATCACCGCTCGTGATAGTTGCACCCATGTCTTCGAACTTCTCTAGCACTGGCGTCAATAATAGAGCAGATGTTTTTTTGGTCAATACATCGCCACGTGTCATCAAGGCACCAGCAAGGTATGAGCCTGTTTCGATACGGTCAGGGACAACTGAGTATTCACAGCCGTGTAGACGCTCTACCCCTTCTATGGTCATCGTTGATGTACCGATACCGCTTATTTTGGCACCCATTGCAACCAACATATTGGCCAAATCAACCACTTCTGGCTCTAACGCACAATTGCCTAAGACGGTTGTGCCTTTAGCCAATGCTGCTGCCATGATGACGTTTTCAGTACCGCCAACGGTAATCATATCAAATGAGAAATTACAGCCTAATAGCTTGCCACCTTTTGGCGCTTGGGCTTTTACATAGCCATTCTCTACACTGATTTCGGCACCCATCGCTTCAAAAGCCTTTAGATGCTGATCAACAGGACGTGAACCAATCGCACAACCGCCCGGCAATGAGACTTCGGCTTCGCCGAAACGTGCCAATAACGGCCCTAGTACCAAGATTGACGCGCGCATGGTTTTTACCAAATCATACGGAGCGTAAAAGTTATCGATACTCTTGGTATCACAAGTGACCGTATCATCTTGCTTTTGGATTTTGATACCCATGCCACCGATCAATTCAATCAACGTTCGCACGTCTTGTAGTGACGGCACGTTATGCAGTGTCGTTGGAGTCTCAGCCAATATCATAGCTGCGAGTAACGGCAAAGCGGCATTTTTGGCGCCTGAGATGGTGACTTCCCCTGCGATACGACTACTACCAGTGATTAAAAATTGATCCATAAAGGTGACAACCTAGCGATGAGTATAGAAAATTATGAAAACCAGAACTACAACTCTCAACCATGCATATGGCCGATTCAGTAATATCTAGTCATATAGACAGCTATTTGATTAGCCTTTTGATTGAACGTCCCACTCAACAGGCGTCAGCGCTTGGATATTGAGTGCGTGAATATCGCCACTCGCAATCTTGTCATTAACTAACGCATATACTGCTTGCTGACGCTGAACCGCGCGTTTGCCTTCAAAGCTGGCATCGACCACGCGTACGTCAAACTTATTACCTTGGTTGGCAGCTTGAATAAAAGCGTCTGGGAAGTGAGTCTGTAAAAATGCGATCAAATCGTCAGCGTTCATGCTCATAGAATGGTCTGCCTTAAAGTTTAGAATAGGGTATAGATTTAAAGTGATGACATTATAACAAGAGTTTGCATATCTTACAGTACTGTCTTACTCAAGTGTGTTTAAGCATTAAGACAGTGCTATCAATTAAACGGTCAAAAGTCGTCGATATGCATAGTGATAAGCTATTTGAGCGTTTTATCTAAGTAGGTCAATACTTGCGCACGCACATCATTGACCCAGCGTAGCGGCGGTGCCATCGCGCCAATACTGGTTGCATGACTGGCTCCTTCGATTTCGCCCGTTTCAACGGTTACGCCTGCTTTTTTAAACGCTTCTGTCATTTTGATTGTATTAGTCACATGTACAATTTTGTCTTTTTCTGCGGTTAATAATAAATACGGTGGCTGCGCGCCTTTAATCTGGCGATCTGGCATCACCTCATCAGGTGTGGCATTGGGGCCAAACGCCGTTGCACTACTGAACTTGCGGAAATCATAGCTATAAGGACCCGCAATTCCGATAACGGCTGCAATATCTGTTGGCTTAATACCATAAGGCGCCAAAAAGTCTTCGTTGGCAACGGCTGCAACGGCATTAAACGCGCCAGCAGAATGCCCCATCACTGCTAGGCGTGACGGATCTGCATGGAGACTGGTCGCATTTTCAATACTCCAAGCAATCGCTTGAGCCGCATCTTCGACATAATCAGGATAGACGTGCTCAGGCGCTTTACGGTAATTAATCACTGCAGTGACATAACCTGCTTTGGCTAAGCTCTGACCGACAAAGGCATATTGTTCTTTATTACCACTCTCCCATGAGCCACCATGGACAAATACCACCATAGGGTAGCTAGTATCAATAGCACTCTGAGATTTCATTGCTTGTGCTAAAGGTTTTGGATAATAGATATCTAGGTCTTGAGAAGGCTGATCACCGTATAAGATATCCTTACTCACCCCAACGCCACCACTAGAAGTAATCCCATTGACGATAGCCAATGGCGATAATGCCTGTGCGTTTTGCGTGGCTAGCGCGATACTACCCAATGCCAATATTGCCGCACCACCAAATCTCAACGTTCGTGTTTTCTTATGAGCAGGCTTGTCATGTAGTCTTACATTACCAATGACGCTTGTTTCTTCATTTGGTTGTATATTTGCCTGTGAATCCTTCATGACCAGTATCCTATTACATTTATTTATCAATCAGTAGTAACAGGCTAACAGCGATAATGGTTCATCCACTAGCCAATGAGGTGTTTGATATTAGTATCGTTGGCTAATGCGCTGACTCTGCTACGTTTTACTATTGATATAGTAACCACTGGCTGAGGATTTCTCGTGCCTTTACTGTTATCACTATTTAGGCTTATTGTGATTAACGTCCTTTATTGCATGGCGAACTAAGGTTTTTTATTGATTCTGATAAAGGTCAATATAAGGGCTTGATGACGGCTGCGTAGTATTGGCCTCTTCTTCTGTTATGACAATAGGCGTTGCCGTGCTGATAGTAGTATCTTGGGCAGCTGGCGCTACTGCAGGATTGGCCAAATTATTCTCATACATGATGTCATCATTATTTATTTTGACACCTCTATCGTCAACGACAGTTGTCAGCAATACCAACTCAGTGACTCCAACAGTACCATTGGCGATATCAATCAAGTGACTCTGCTGAGTAGGTGTCATACGACCCATAATATAGACCACACCATTATTGGTAACGGCTTTAATTTGTGACGCACTCACACCATCGCTGGCGGCTATTTTCGCCAGTAGCTTTGAAGTGATATAACCATCATGAACCGTTGAGCTATACCCTTTTGATGCACTCACTTCCATCTCATTGTAGACACGGCGTACATCTGGCATAGAGCTAACGACTTTTTCTACTTCTGCTTTGAGCGTTTCAGTTGGTATTTCACCTGTGAGCAGCACTTCGCTATTGAAGCTATCGATACCCATACGACTGGTTTGCTGCAAGTCTTCTTTTAGCCCGTACACATTGATTTTGGCAGTATGTTCAATACTACGATCGAGCAGACGCTGCGGAATCGTGCGCTCAGTCATTGGTACACCATAAGTCCCTTCTGTACTGTTGGTCAGATAATTGGTGGCACAACCTGTACTGACAACACAGGCAGCAATCATAATGCCAGTCGTAATACGGCGTGATGAACCAAAAATAGCAGTGCGCAAATGCATCCGTGTCATTATTTACCTCTTAGAACATGGTTGTGACAATTTTATAAATTGAGCAAATCTTAATCTAGGCCGTGTTTTTATTTTGGAGAAAACACGGCCTAGTAGTGATGAGCTAAACTTAGCTGTAAGCTAATACTGTATCTGATTTATAAAAAGTTGACTATAACCGCTACTTTACTTAATTTTGGTCATCAGCGGTTAGCTTTTTAGTAACGAACCTTACTTGTCAGATGTGGTTAAATGCTTCACTTGGCAGCATCTATCTTATTTACTCTATTACCATGCACTGGCTATAAAAGCATTTTGAATCCATTCTGGTTGATGGTCTAACTCCTCATTTCTTGAATTTAACTTACTCATCGTATTGTAAGCAATAACATCAAACCGGCAGTCATAATGAGCATACTCAGGATACTGCTGCAAAAAGGACTGCGCTGTCTTAATAACTTTGCGCTGTTTGCTGGCTGTCACACTGAGTGCTGCATCGCCATAATTCGAGGACTTGCGCTGGCGAACTTCAATAAATACTAGTGTTGACCATGCTAAACCTGTCTCAATCATGACCAGATCCAACTCACCTACTTTTGGCTTTTGCCAATTTTGCACGACTAGCCTCAACCCTTGCATTTGTAAATACTCACACGCCTGCTGCTCAAACCGACTACCTTGGCGCTGTTTTGGTGAGGTTAAGATTAAAGGCTTATGGTTCGGCATAAGGTGAATTGGTCTGATTAACATTTGAGAATTATCATAGCACAACATGCTAAACTAGCCACTTCTGCGCGTTCTACTCTCACAATCTATCGATTTCTTCACTCATTATTTGACTGAAAAACCATAGATAACGACTGTACATACTAGCGCACTATTATTTTTTAATGTCTTTTTAACGACTCGAGGTTTTCATGTCTACCCCTACTGCGATGCCAGCTTGTCTCTATATCGTTGCCACGCCGATTGGCAATATGTCCGACATGACAACGCATGCAATTGATGTCTTAAAGCAGGTTGCCATTATTGCCTGCGAAGACACCCGCACCTCAGGTAAACTACTGTCGCATTTTGGCATCGATACCAAAGGCAGCAAAGGTGACGAGACAAAAGACTCAGAGATTCGTCCTGTCAAAAGTAGTATCGAAAATGATGACACAACCGCCAAGCAAAAAGGTCACAATAAGCTATGGGCCTACCACGAACATAATAGCGCCATTCAAACGCCCAAAATTATCGAAATGATTAAGCAAGGTCATTCGGTTGCCTTGATTAGTGATGCAGGTACACCTCTAGTCAGCGATCCAGGTTATCAACTGGTGCAAGCCGCGCATGAAGCTGGCGTGACCGTATCACCTATCGTTGGGGCTTCTGCTGCAATTGGTGCATTGTCAGTAGCAGGATTGCCTTCTGATCGATTTAGTTTTATTGGGTTTTTGCCCGCCAAAACCCATGGTCGTCAAAAACAGCTGAGCGATCTAATCGCACGTACTGAAACTTTAATCTTTTATGAAGCGCCGCATCGTATCGTAGCTAGTCTAGAAGACATGGCAACGATATTTGGTGCAGACCGCGCAGTGACTTTTTGCCGTGAATTAACTAAAACCTTTGAAACGGTACACAAGAGCACCCTTGGGGAGTTGGTTGAGTTTGTTAAAGCAGATGATAACCAGCAGCGCGGCGAGATAGTCGTGGTCGTCGCTGGCGTCGGTGTGGCAAAAGATACTGACGACATCAGTACGCATGATAAATTGCTACAGCGTTTGCTAGAGGATTTGTCAGTCAAGAAAGCGGCCGCACTGGCCTCTGATATCACTGGTGTGAAAAAAATGCGCTTTATCACCGTCTACTAGAGTTGCAAGCAGACTAGTTTTTAATAATAAGAAAGACAACTGTTTATAAATAAATTGAGGAGAAATAATCAATGTACGATGTAATGGCAATAGGCAATGCGTTGGTTGATCACGAATATGTGCTGTCAGATGCGGCACTAGAAGAGACTGAGCTGACCAAAGGTAATATGACTCTGGCTGGTATTGAGGAGCAGCAGCAACTACTGGCTTACTTTAAACTGGCTGAGATTGAGCCATCAAAACAAGCAGGCGGCGGATCAGCAGCAAACACCATGTTTACCTTTGCAAGCTTAGGCGGTAAGCCTTTCTATGCTTGCCGCGTTGGTGATGATGATCAAGGGGCATTTTACCTCAGAGACTTGCACGAAGCAGGTGTCGCGACCTCAGACAAATCTATCCATGCAGGCGGCGTGACCGGCTCATGTGTGGTTGCCGTCACCGAAGATGGCGAACGCACCATGCAGACCTATCTTGGCACCTCAAGTGAGATTGCCGCTGACAATGTTGATTTTGACGCGTTGACGCAAGCAGATTGGCTATATATCGAAGGCTATCTGGCGATGTCTGAGAGCATCCAACCAGCGATGACTCAATTACGTCAACAAGCCGGTATCCATAATGCAAAAATCGCAGTGAGCTTTGCTGACCCTGCGGTAGTAAAATTTGCCAAAGATGGTTTGCTTAATATGCTCGGCAACAAAGTCGCAGTGATATTCTGTAATAGCGAAGAAGCCAAGCTATTCACTGATAAAAAACAAGTCAAAGCAGCGGCGCGTGCCCTGCTTGAATATTGCCAAATTGCCGTCGTCACTGATGGTGCCAATGGTGCGGTAATCGCCCACCAGCCTAATGACGAGGCAGAAGTTGAAGTCTATGACGTTGCAACGCCAGCAGTGGCCAACGTCATCGATACCAACGGTGCAGGCGATAACTACGCTGGTGCTTTCTTATATGCACTATCGCAGCAGTATAGTCTGCCAGAATGTGGTCGTCTTGCTAGCGAAATATCAGCACAAGTTATTCAGCAGTTTGGACCGCGTCTTGCCTCGCAGGATTATCGAGATATCGCGCAGCGTGTACTGTCTTCTTAATTGTTAAACACATCTGTTGGACGCAAAACAAAAAGCCCATATCAAATCGATATGGGCTTTTTTATATCATTCAGACTTGTTCAAACAGTTTGCTCAACTTAATAAGCGCTTGTTATTAAGCAGAAGCTAATGCTTGGGCAAGATCGGCTTTGATGTCTTCGATATGTTCGATACCAATCGACAGTCGTACCATGTCCGTACTGACGCCTGCATTTTCTAGCTCTTGCTCATTTAACTGACGATGCGTGGTCGTCGCTGGATGGCATGCTAGTGACTTCGCATCACCAATATTTACCAGACGAGTAATCAGTTGCAGCGCATCAATAAAGCGCGCCCCAGCTTCCAGACCGCCTTTCACCCCAAAGGTCAAAATAGCAGAAGGCGTGCCCTTCATGTATTTTTTGGCAAGCTCGTGCTCAGAATGGTCAGACAGACCTGCGTATTTCACCCACGCAACTTTGTTATGGTCACGCAGATATTCTGCAACGGCTTGTGCGTTTTGCACGTGACGCTCCATACGCAGACTTAGCGTCTCCATACCTTGCAAGATACCAAATGCATTTAGCGGGCTAAGTGCTGCGCCAGTGTTACGTAGTGGCGCAACGCGGGCACGGGCAATAAAGGCTGGCGCGCCTACGTCTTTGACGAAGTTCACACCGTGATAACTATGATCTGGCTTATTCAAGAGTGGGAAACGCTCAGGATAATCACCCCAAGCAAACTTGCCACTATCGACAATTGCACCACCGATTGAAGTACCGGTTCCGCTCATATATTTGGTCAATGAGTGAACTACGATATCTGCACCGAACTCAAACGGACGGCATATCGCAGGCGTCGCCACGGTATTATCAATCACGACAGGTACACCGTATTCGTGAGCGACATCACTGAGCGCTTGAATATCGACGATATTACCTAGCGGGTTACCGATACTCTCGGCAAAAACCATTTTAGTTTTATCATCAATCAAGTCACGAATGGCTTCTGGGTCTTTGTGATCAAAGAAGCGCACTTCGATACCTTGACGCGGCAATGCATGGGCAAACAAATTATAAGTACCGCCATATAGCGTTGATACAGCGACGATATTGTCGCCTGCTTCGCAAATGGTCTGAATCGCATAAGTAATGGCAGCCATACCAGAAGCTACGGCAAGCGCACCGATACCGCCTTCTAACGCAGCCACACGCTCTTCTAGCACCGCGTTGGTCGGATTCATGATACGAGTATAGATGTTGCCTGCGACTTTTAAATCAAACAGATCTGCACCATGCTGAGTATTATCAAAGGCATATGAACTGGTATGATAAATAGGCACGGCGACTGCTTTGGTCGTTGGCTCTACACTATAGCCGGCATGAATCGCTAAGGTCTCAAGACGTTGAGGGGTTTCTGGTTGCTGGGCTGTCTGCTGGTCTGCTGATCCATCACTCATAGTACATTCCTTTATTTTGATAAAAGATGATTTATTGACGACGTATCGCTCGAAAACCACCTTAGAAAACTGTCTGCTAAATCATAGCAATAAAAAAAGCTGAGTTCATCATAACTCAGCTTTTTTATTAAAAGAATAGCAAAATACTCATCTCTTCATGACAAATATTCATAAGCACCAAACCAAATAGGTATATCTATACTAGAGATATGGCCACCTTTATAGCAGCCACTTGGCTTTTATCTACTTTTATTTTTATTTGTAGTAAGCATTCTCTGTACGAGTATGGTCAGTCTCGTCAACCACTTGGGTCAATTCTGGAATTTGCTGTTTCAGCTGCACTTCAACGCCTTGGCGTAAAGTCATATCAACCGCTGAACACCCTTGGCAACCACCGCCGAATTTCAATACAGCGGTTAAACCAATGCCTTCTTCATCAATCAGCTCAAGTAACTGTACGTCACCGCCATGCGCTGCCGAAGCCAGGGTTAATCTCTGACTGCAATACATAGTTGATACGCTCTTCGACACTGGCATCAGCGCCTACTTTAGGTACTTTAGAGTTTGGCGCGCGGAAAGTCAGCTGACCACCAAAACGGTCTTTATTATAATCGATGACCGCGTCTTCTAGATAAGGTACTGACGCCGCCTCAATAAAGGCAGAGAAGTTTTCATACGTAAAACGCAAGTCAGCGCTATCTTCTTCACCTGGCTGGTTATAAGCCATGCAGCACTCTGCACGCGGCGTACCAGGATGCTCAACGAAGATACGCACACCGATACCATCGGTATCTTGCTTAGATAACAAATCTGCCAAGTAGCCTTGAGCTGACTCAGTGATAGTGATGTTACTTTTCGCTTCGACTTGCTCGGTATCTAGGGCTGATTCATAGCCAGCAGTTTGGTCTAGTTGGTTATCAGCTTGGTTTTGCTCACTCATAATGTTTCCTATGCGTTATGACACAAACGCTATATCTATTATGGCTACTGTGTCGTGAATTTGGATTTTTAAAATGTTTACGATTTATATAAGACATGCAGACTGGCAATGATTGGTATTTATTATTGTATGACATTGGTCGACATGAGTATAAAGTTTAACCCGTCTATAGCAGTCATTATACCTGAATCACACATCAATTCCGACCACGCTACTGTGAATTGAACCGCGGCTATTGTAAATGGTCGTCATTGGTTTTTTTAATGATGCTAACAGGTGGCAAAGTAACTCAATATGTAAACCATGACAGATAAACACGCTGAATGATTGTGTAGGCTGCCAAGTTATTCTCTATATAAAGACAGCTGTGCCATTTATCAAGCGCACTCAGCATTTTCGATATGCCATACCGTTCACATCTAGTCCGAGCAAGTCGTCTGGTTTTGACGTAGTATTGATAATTTGAATTATTTTATTCATTAGCGTTATGTGCAAGGTAGCTTTTAATCGCCTTGTATAAATATCAGCTTGTATAAATATCGATTTGTATAAAAATTACGTATTTTTTGGATAGGATCATTTTATGATGACACGGACGTTGCACCTAGTAAATACCAAGGACGATGAGCAAATTGCCGTTTGGAAAGTAGTTGATAACTCAGAAGAAGATACGATAGCCAATACATCAGAAAACAGCCTGCCTAACATTACACTGCAAAACATATTTTTGACGCATGGTACGTTTTCTGACAAGCAAACTTGCCTCAAAATCGCTGAATATTTTGCAGGGCTTGGTCATCATTGCTACATCATGGAATGGCGCGGGCATGGTAATAGCTCCCTACCGAAAGAAAAATTCAACTTTGAGACCGTCGCCACTTACGACTATGAAGCGACTTTTCGCTATTTCTTTGAAGAATTAAAACTCGATAATCTACATTGCGTCACTCATAGTGGTGGCGGTGTTGGTTTGACCATGTTTCTCGTTCAAAACCCAAGCTATATCGATAAGGTTAATAGCATCAGTATGTTTGCCTGCCAAGCTTTTGGGGCGGCGCAAGACTCGACCAGCCACGCAAAAATCCTTACAGCCAAGATAGTTACTCGATTGGTCGGCTTCATACCCGCTAAGCAGTTCAAGGTAGGCCCTTTTAACGAAAGCTACTATACGATGACCCAGTGGTACGATTGGAATTTGCGTAAAAACTTTAAAAGTAGCTTTTTAAAAAAGGCTCATTTTGATAAGGGCAGGACGAATATAGACGAAATGAACGAAAGCATTAATCAGCAAAAGAATATTGGCGATAACTTTATCGACTATCGACATCATATGGCTCAGATTACCATTCCTGTTTATTCTATTAGCGCAAAAGGCGATACCTTCATCTCCCCTACTCGCGGCTGTCGTTTGTTTTTTGATAGCTTTGATAATTCAACTAATATCTTTCGAGAGTACTCGCTCAGTAACGGCGATTTAGATGACTATACGCACAGTCGCATCATGATCAGTCGCAATGCTGCCACAGAGATTTGGCCAACGGTGACGGCATGGATAGAGAAGTATGCCAGTTAAAGTAGAGATTTCGTTTGGATGATTTCGATAATGACACACCCCTAAACATCTTTATACTTGTCAGAAAGTCATGGGCTGTGTCAGTATTAGCGTCATTAATTTTTAATCAATAAAAATAAGTCGTAGGAAGTTGGCGTCTATGAGTGAATTATCAAAGCAACAGTCAGATAAGCAAAACCTAGATCAAAAGGCAGTAAACACTATCGTTATCTGGTCTTTATCGGTCGCTTTCAGCCGTTTCATGCTGGCCACAAAGCCGTCATCGATGAGGCACTAAAACGCTCAGATGAAGTAATTATGCTCATTGGCTCAGCCAACTTGCCACGTAGCTTACGCAATCCATTTAGCGTCGCTGAGCGTGCCGCAATGATTAAAGGTGCCTACTCTGAAGAAGAAGCCGAACGCATTCACTGTGTTGGCTTAGATGACGCACTCTACAATGACACCCGCTGGCTACAGTATGTGCAGGCAGGTGTAAAATCTGTCACTGGCGACTTGCAGACGGATATTGGTTTGATTGGTCATTCAAAAGACAGCTCATCGTACTATCTGTCACTGTTCCCCAACTGGGACTCTGTGTCAGTGCCCAATTATCATAACTTATCAGCCACGCCGATTCGTGACAGCTATCTGATGGGTGCTACGCCAACACCTGAGCGTACGCCTGAGTCTACGCGCAACGTCCTCGATGCATTCAAACAAACTGACGATTATCATCAACTGCATGAAGAAGCAGACTTCATCGATAAATATAAAAGACAGTGGGAATCAGCACCGTACCCGCCGACCTTTATGACAGCCGATGCATTGATCGTACAGTCGGGGCACATTCTACTGGTTGAGCGACGCAGTATGCCAGGTCGTGGACTCTGGGCGCTGCCGGGTGGATTTTTAAATCCAAAGGAGACGCTGTTTGATGCTTGTATCCGTGAGCTACGTGAAGAAACTCGCCTCAAGGTGCCTGAGCCAGTACTGCGCGGCTCCTGCCATAGCCAACATACCTTTGACGACCCATATCGCTCAGCGCGTGGTCGCACCATTACTCAAGCGTTTTATTTTCAACTCAAAAACGATCCAAAAGGTCTGCCAAAAGTAAAAGGCGGCGATGATGCGACCAAGGCATTTTGGCTACCCTTGGCAGAGCTTGATGCAAAAATGATGTTTGAAGATCACTACGCGATTATTACTAAAATGGTTGGCTTATAGTTCGCTGCTAATCGTTTTTTCTATTAGCTTTCCTTAGTAGTCTTTTTAGTAAATTTTTCTAATAGCTACTTGAGCAAATTATTATCAAAACAGCTATCACTAAATATCGTATTAATAATTTGATACCAATGCCGATAGACGGCAATCAACCGCCGCCACTGCTCTTTCAGTAAAGCAGCTGCGGCATTTCAAAGCAGAGGAGTTCTGTGATGTATACCAGCAATCTAAACAACTTAATCTTAAATAGCGACAGCTATAAGACTTCACATTGGGTGCAATACCCAAGCGGTAGTGAATATCTGTCAAGCTACATTGAGGCGCGCAAGGGCGACTACGATGTGGTGTTCTTTGGTTTACAAGCCTTTATCAAAGAATATTTAAGCACTCCTATTACTCATCAAGATATCGATGAAGCCGAAAAGGTTATTCAAGCGCATGGCCTAACCTTTAATCGTGCTGGTTGGGAACATTTAATTGAAAAACACGACGGCTATTTGCCATTGCGTATCCAAGCCGTGCCCGAAGGCAGTATCGTACCAGTGTCCAATGTAGTCTGCCAAGTGATCAATACCGATCCTGAGTTTTACTGGCTACCCAGCTATATCGAAACAGCGTTATTGCGTGCGATTTGGTATCCGTCCACGGTCGCTAGTGTCTCTCACTATTGCAAAGACATTATCCGTCAAGCATTAGAAAAATCAGCGGACAATACAGAGTCCCTGCCTTTTCGCTTGCATGACTTTGGCGCGCGCGGTGCATCGAGCCAAGAAACAGTTGCACTTGGTAGCTTAGCGCATTTGGTCAACTTTGCTGGTACGGACTCGATGACGGCGCTTATTGCTGCCAGTCGCTGGTATCAAATGGGCGACGATATGCCTGCATTCTCTATCCCAGCAGCCGAGCACAGTACGATGACAGCTTGGGGACGTGATGGCGAGACTGCTGCTTTTCACAATATGATTGAGCAGTTTGGCGGTAAAGACAAAGCCTTTTCGGTCGTCTCAGATAGTTATGATTTATGGAATGCCATCGACAATATCTGGGGCGACGTCTTAAAAGACGAAGTCAAAAATATGGGCGGCACCTTGGTCATTCGTCCAGACAGCGGCGAACCTGCCAAAGTCGTCCGTGAAGCGTTGGAGCGCTTGGCAGTGAAGTTCGGCACGACTGTAAACAGTAAAGGCTATAAAGTGCTACCTGACTACGTACGCATCATCCAAGGTGATGGCATCAGCTCGCAAAGCTTAAGCAAAATTATTGATGTAGTAATCAAAGCAGGCTTTAGCATAGAAAACGTGACGTTTGGTATGGGCGGTGGTCTATTGCAGCAAGTCAACCGCGACACCATGAGTTGGGCGATGAAATCTAGCGCTATCTGTATCGATGGTGCATGGAAGGATATTTATAAAGATCCCGTCACCAGCCGCTCAAAACGCTCGAAAAAGGGCAATTGGCACTGGTAAAAGACGACAGTGGCCAGCTAACAACCATAAAAGAAAATGAGATGATTGACCCAACTGACAATCTATTACGTGATGTCTACGTCGATGGTCAATTGTTAATTGAAGATAGTCTCACGACTATTAGGGAACGTGCAGGATGGTAGATACTATTAAGCTGACATCGGTCGCAAAGGACGTCTTACTTGCCCCTGTCTACCTCTATCAAGGTCGCAAAATCAAGCGTGATACAGTCCGCTTGCCTGAACCACATGGCGAAAGGCACGGCGTAATTGAGCTGCCTCAAGCGAATGATGAAGTATCAACGCGAGACGCTAAGACATTTAACCTCATGGTCGTCGGTGATTCGGCAGCAGCAGGTGTGGGTAGCCAAACGCAACAAGAAGCGTTGGTCGGTAAGCTTATCCCGATACTGGAACAAAACGAAACTATCCAAGCAAACTTTGCTCGACTCAATTGGTCATTGCAAGCGACAACAGGTCATACCAGCTTTGATATTCTACGCAGGTTATATGTCTTACCTGCTCCTGAGCAGCCTATCGATGTGATGTTACTGAGCGTAGGGGTCAATGACACGACGTCCAATGTCTCTGTGCATAAATGGCAACAGCAAATTGAAGACATTATCAATATTGCACAGCGCAAATTTGGCGTACGAGAATTGGTTTTTTAAGTTTGCCGCCGATGGCGCAAATGCCTGCAATCCCTGCCCCGCTCAATAACTTTGTAGGTGCAAAAGCGTCGGTACTGGATGAGATATTACAGCAGGTTTGTGCGGCTCATGCTGGTGTCACCTATATGGCAACCGACTTTACACGGATGTTAGAAGAGCATGCAAATGGCTCGGCTATCGATATCAATGTGATGTTTGCCAGTGATGGATTTCATCCTAGCAGTCTGATGTACGGCTATTGGGCACAGCAAATCGTAGAAACCATTATTCAGTTACTAGATTCTATTCAGATATTGGACTTATCTACTACTGAGTTTGAGCGCTAAATAGCCTGTTAGCTTTATTTTTAGATCATAAAAAATAAAACACAATAAAAAACCGCTGAATAATCAGCGGTTTTTTATTGCTTAACGAAATATATTTACACCATAAGTGCAAATTATTCAGCAGCGTCTGCAGCTTTCTTGCTACGGCCACCAAATGCGCCAAAGCGTTTGTTGAAGCTTGCAACACGACCTTCAGTAGAAGTTTTACGTTGCTCACCAGTATAGAATGGATGCGACGCACTTGAGATATCAAGTGGGTAGTATGGGTATTCTTTACCTTCGTATTCACGAGTCGCTTTAGTCTTAGCAGTTGAGCGAGTCAAAAAGAACACGTCAGCGTTAGTGTCGTGGAACAAAACTTCTTGGTAATTAGGATGGATATCTTTACGCATAATATACTCTCTAGGTCCGATGTATGTACAACGTCTAAATACAACACCATCGATGATGTATCAAACAAATAATGACATACGTAACTGAGGCACTAAGGACATTACAAGTATGGCAACTGCGTCACTGGCTTATTCCAGCACCCAACACCACCCTTCTGTTCGCTTAGCCTTTCCCCAGCGGGAAAATTAAACCGCGATTTTAACGGTTTTTGACGTAAGACGCAAGGAGCAGTTGTGATAGAGATATGTGATAAGTTGTCAATGATAAAGTAATGGTATTGAGATAAGCGATGTAATTCAGTACAATAATTTGGTTAGTAAAATTAATCTATGGTATAAATTACTGTAGTTAACCTAAACAAATATACTGCGTATGAATCATTTATATTTAGTATATTAAACGGTACAGCTACGCGATATTGATCAGTTTTACAGGAAGTATCGCTTTACTTATTTATAGACAAACATAGATTTATAATCAAGCATGGAAAACCAATACTCAATAAGGACTATTCAATGATAAACATGACAATGAAGACCACTGCTAAAGCGCTATTCATCAGCTCAGCACTTGCTATCACTACTATGGCAAGTGCGGCACTACCAACTCAGTGGGAGTTAGATGATTCACATACTCGCGTCGGATTTTCTGTGAGCCATATGGGATTCTCAACCACAATGGGTCATTTTAGTGATGTTGAGGGCGTGGTGAATTATGATATGAAAGCACCAAACCAAACCAGCATGGAATTTACTATAGCCACCGACAGCATCGATACCAATTGGGATGCTCGTGATAAACATCTAAAAACTGATGAATTTTTCAATGTCGAAAAGTACCCAACCATGACTTTTAAATCGACCCAAGTTAAATTTATCAACCCACAGCAAGCTAAAGTAACCGGTGACTTTACCTTACTCGGTCAGACCAAGCCACTGACATTGGATGTTACATTAAATAAAATCGATAACAGCCCACTGACTAAAGAGCCCGTTGCTGGTTTCCGTGCTACTGGTACGATCGATCGTGCCGCTTATGGTATGACCGCTTATGCTAGCGGTATTACGACCAACGTCCCTATCCAAATCGACGGTGAGCTAGTAGAAAAGAAATAACAGTAAGTTTATAGCTCTCTAATAGCTTTCGACAAAAACGAGAAAAGCAGCCCTACGATATGGGCTGCTTTTTTGTCTTAACGTTTCCGAGTTAGTTTATATCTAACGCCTGCTATTTACTTGGGATAACGTGCCAAACGCCAAGTTTATCATCACCGTCTTTGTCACCAACTTTTGTGTCATTAGCATAGAAGTATAAAGGCTTACCGTTCATTGCCCACTGATATTTGCCATCTTCACGCTTAAATGCAGCGAACTGACCTGAGGCTTTAGCATCGCTAGGCGCTTTGAAAATTGGCCACACAACTTGGCAAGCTGCACCGCAATCTGCCAAGTTCATAGAGTCTTTATCAAACGTATATAACGTCATATGATTTGTAGCATCTACCAGCACCCCATTCTTGCTAGTGACTGGTGCTGTATTATTGCTCGTTGCCTGTACTTCATGCGTACCTGACATATCGTTACCGACTACGTTTTTTAAGGTAGTACAGCCAGTTAGTGTCAATACACCTGTTAGTACCGATAGCATCATCATATTTTTCATCATAACTTCCTTGTAATTTTAGTCGTATTTTTTATAGCGATGAGCTTGTTGTCGTTTACTTTATCGACTGTCCCTTTTGTTAATTTTAACATTTGGAATTTTGAACAGTTCTCAAAACAGAACCGACACTTCTTGCTAAGCAAAATGAATACAACATACGATTTTAAGTTATCTTGGCTACCAATATACACACTTACAAAAGTGGTCGAATTTTACAAAACAATAAAACGAGCTTATTTCCGATTCCACAAGTTTGCCACTTCTCTCGTTTACTCTATTTTTAGAAAGGCTCGTTTGTCTGAAAAACTTCACACATATAGCGACTCGTTGACAAAAATCATGCATCTTCTTACGTATTTCCCATCATATTGTCTGTAGTTCTTCGTAAAATAAACCTATAGAGATGAAGAATGGCTAAACAATAGGAAAGATGACTATTGAAGTTCAGATTTGTGTGTTGAACTTAATTACCTTCGCACGCATATCAAGAAATATAGAACATTTGATACATATACCGAGCACGGCCTAATACAGATGCTATTAAGGATACAACGACGACAATGACTCAGTCTTTTGATAAAAAATACGCTCAATCCTTTAATCGTGACGCTCATTCTGGGGTGTTATCTTATGGGGCACAAAACACTCAACCTAAAAAGCGTGTTGGCATTTTGGGCGGCGGTACTGCGGGATCGACGATTGCGATTCGACTTGCTGCGTTAGGATTAGAGACCTACTTATTCGAGAAGAAAAAATCTCTCATTGATGGACCACCTATGTGTCATTTGCATGCAGGTGGTAACTTGTACCGTGAAATACCGGACGAAGATTGCGTAGCGCTGCTTAAGCAATGTATCGATATTTTGCGTTTGTATCCGCACACTATTGACGTTCGTCCTACAGTGTTTGCCGTACCGACACGTGACGAAGGACTGCCTGAAGACTTACTACCGCGTTTGGATATTTTGACCGATGCTTATCAAGAACTGATCGAGCAAGATGTTAATAATAAAGTATTGGGTGAGCCTAAAGATTACTATCAACTTTATAGCCATGAGCAATTGATTGAGCTGTCTGAACGTGAGCAAGTCGCTGTACCAAGTACAGTTGATGAATGGATGATTCCAGTCGCTAGATATTTAGATTTGAACAAGGTTAAATTTCCGTTAATTGTTGTTCAAGAATACGGTTGGAACATTTTTCGTTTAGCCGCTTCTGCCAAGCTTGCACTTGAAGAGTACGACAATGCGCATGTATTTACCGAAACCGCTGTGCAAAAAGTCGTGCCGGTAGATTGTGAGAACTGTACCAACGCTGACCATCATGTCACCAAATGGCGTATCGACTATCAACAAATCCATAGTCAAGAGCACGCCTCTCAGCCTGAGTCTATCGAAGTTGATTATCTAGTCAATGCTTGCGGATTCCGTACAGGTGTTATTGACGATATGGTCGGTGTCGAAGTCACACGTATGGTCGAGTTCAAATCGTCTTATGTGACCCATTGGGGTGATGCTGGTGGACAGATACCAGAGATTATCGTTTATGGTCAACGAGGAACGCCAGAAGGCATGGCGCAGCTTACCCCCTACCCTGGCGGATATTTTCAGATCCACGGTATGAGTAAAGCCATTACCTTGTTTGATGATGGTCTTGTCGCATCAAGTGAAGACAGTGCGCAGCCCAAACTGCCACAGCAATATGTGCACTATATTGAAGATGGTTGGGATAAAGCGCCCCTACAGGCACGTAGTCAGCAAGCGATTGAGTATGTGGCGGAGTTTGTACCGACATTTAACAGCGCACGTACTGTTGGTAACGCGCTATACGGTGGGCAGCAGATTCCTGGACAAGATGATACGCTGCGAGTAGCTGATGTGAGTTTATACTCTAATATACGCTATGCCCGTGCAGAAAACGTCAAAGCATCTTCGACTTTGATTGCCGCTGATCAAATCGTTAATGAGCTGACAGATCTAGGCTTGATAGAGAACGATACACCTCTGAATCGTAGTCGCTATGATCATGAGTGGTCGTACCTTGTCCATAACGATAGTCTCGCTGTCGATGAGGTTGCACGTGAGCTCGCTGAACAGCGTGGATTCCCAATAGCTATGGCTCATGTCAATCATATTATTCGTGAAGTAGCATTGGACGATCTCACGCCTGCTGATGCCTAATAGACATGATTCGCTGATAGGTTGTTAATACATATAATAAAGGAGCAGATAACCGAGATTTGGTTATCTGCTCCTTTTTGCAATAGCTTTTAATATTTAAGCATTTGCTGTGTATGAATAGCGATACGGCTTAACTATTACTACCAGCCATTTTCTCCGTATCCACAGAATCATCTATGGTCACTACTGTTTGTAGCATATCGATCGCTTCGCTGATGGTATTGCACACCACTAGACGGTCTAAATCTTCCTGCTTCATAAAGCCTTGCTCAGTGGTATATTTCAAATGCTCAATCATACGGTCATAAAAACCATTGATATTTAGAATAATCATTGGTTTTTCGTGCTGGTACAATTGACGCCACGTAGCGATTTCCATAATTTCTTCTAACGTTCCTAACCCGCCCGGTAGCGTGATAAAGGCATCGGCATACTCGGCCATAACGGTCTTACGCGTGTGCATAGTGTCAGTCAAATGCAAGCGAGTCAGCTGCTCATGAGCGATTTCGTGCTTGAGCATAAAGGTTGGAATCACGCCCACTGCTTGCGCGCCGCCATTAATTACTTCATCCGCAACTGCGCCCATCAGACCGATACTAGCACCACCATATACTAGCCCCATGCCATTGTTTGCTAATGCGCTACCAAGCTCGCGCGCCGCCTGTTCATACACGTCACCATTGCCCAAGCGTGAACCGCAGTACACAGCCACGAGCGGCATTGATAGAGCAGACTTGTCGACTGCTTTTTCAATATTGGTAATGTCTTTACTCGTGATTACGTCATAAGTATCATCGTTGATTTTCATTTGC
This sequence comes from Psychrobacter sp. ER1, assembly GCF_048631835.1. Lineage (NCBI taxonomy): Bacteria > Pseudomonadati > Pseudomonadota > Gammaproteobacteria > Moraxellales > Moraxellaceae > Psychrobacter > Psychrobacter sp. ER1. Next base: position 2,895,497 of record NZ_CP184640.1, read on the forward strand.
ATATAGCTTCCTTAATTACCTGTCAGTTTTTATTGAGTGCTTGTTATTAGTGAAGGCTGCATACCGACACCTATCATTTATATTGTCATGCACATGATTCATAAGACAAACTCAGCCAAGCTATACAAAACTTGTAAGTCATATTTGAGCAACTGTCTTGCCAGCATTTATCTTAACATAAGCAATGCTACCACATAGTCACAACGATTTATCACTACGCAACGACTACACTTTCAAGATGCGCATTTATTGTTCATCATAGTTCGATATTCATTATCTACTAATAAAAATACTAAGGTATACCCATGGATAATCACAACACCTCTCCTACTGCCGAGCTATCAAGCTCTGTGGTTAATAGCAATCTCACTAGTAAAAGCAATACGAATGACGCGAGCAATATTGATACTTACTCATTAAGCATCATGACCGATCGCAACCAAGCATTGGCAGCCACGGTCTATCGCCCTAAAGATGCAACAAAAAAGCCGTCATGATGGCACCTGCCACAGGTATTAAGCGTCACTTTTATCATAATTTTGCGACCTACCTAGCAGAAAGCGGCTTTGGAGTGCTGACCTTTGATAATGAAGGAATCGGTGAGTCACTATCGACCGAACTGGCAAAATGTAGCGCTTCCTTAATCAGTTGGGGTCGCCACGACATGCCAGCTGTACTTGATGCCTTACAAGATGAGTTTCCTGATGCGACTTATCATCTTATCGGTCATAGCGCAGGTGGTCAGCTCATTGGCTTGATGCCCAATTATCAGGCGATTGGCTCAGTGTTCAATGTCGCTTGCTCGTCAGGGCGTATCAAAAATATGGGCATGCCATATAAGCTCAAAGCCATGGGTTTTATGGATGCATTTATTCCGTTCACTAATTTAACACTGGGCTATACGCCGTCAGATAAAATCGGTATGGGTGAGCCACTGCCACGCGGCGTGGCTCGTCAATGGCGTGAATGGTGCAATGGGGCGGGCTATATCAAAACCGCATTTGGCAAAAGCATACATACGCATTTCTATGATGAGCTCAGCATGCCAGCACTATGGCTTGGCTTTAGCGATGATGATATCGCCAACAGTGAAAACATGGACGATATGATAAGGGTATTTACAAAAATGCCTGTCGAAAAGCGTTTCTTGGACCCTGAGGATTTTGGACTAAATCATATCGGTCATATGCGCTATTTTAGCAGTAAGACCAATATCAAAGCGCCGCAGCTATGGCAGATGGCAGTGACATGGTTGCACGACCAACCATAAGCTTAGCAGCATGTTGCACCCTACATGGTAGACCCACGATAATTCAGGTTACTTTTTTGCATTTTCGGCTTCTTCCAGTTTTAAGCGTTTAGTCAGTGCCGAATACAGGGACGGCTGCATATTATGAATATTGCCTATCATCCATTTAACATAGCTGATGGGCACGTCTTTGATAGGTTTGCCTTTATGCTTACCAAACGGCATTTTGCTCACAGGAGTCGCCTTATTAGAGATAGCATGTGCCGCTGCAAAATCTGTCGGCGCAATCTCTAGACGCTCGCAGCATGCTTGATACAGCAGATAACACATCCGAGCATCGCCAAGCGCATCATGAGCGGCAATCGTCATTGCACTCGCCTCACCTTTGCCCAATAGCTGCTCGATACACTTAGACTGACCGTAAGCACGCCATTCTGGAAAGGCTGCCCGCGCAAGTCTCACCGTACAAATCAGCTTAGCAGAAGGACTGCCAATCACTCGCCAATCAAAACGTACGTTATGACCAATCAAGTACTCTGGTAATTCAAACTGCTCCAACTCAAAGCGCTCAAGTCCAGCCACATCATCATCGGTAATACCATGCACTTTTATGACAATGGGTGAAATAGATCGACCACTGTTAAAGTATTTCATCCACTCAAAACCAGTTGCTACATTGATAGTAGCAACTTGGATAGGTCTGGGGTCACTGCCCTGATCTGTTTCGGTATCGATAACCAGCGCTGTTTCGCGCGTGGCAGAAATATCAGTAGGCTTAAAAGCATCATTCATAAAGTATTAACCATCAGTAGCAACTGTCTATGCTCAGCAGAAATGTTAAGTAGATAAAACTGTATTTGCTGTCTATATCCTTAACCATAAGAATAACTATGGGGGTAAAAACGATAGATAACAATGCGATACATACGTTATCAGACGAAGCTTTTATAATAAATTTTCAAATGACATCAAATATATATGAGACATCAATGCTAGCAGATGGAAACAACCAGCCTCCCAGACCTTCTTTTTTCAGTCGTTTAATAAGCCTATTGATTAAGGCTACTGTATTGCTAGCACTGTTATTTGTCTTCGATAAACTACTACCTAGTATTAGCCAACAAACGCAGTCATTTGTGGTTGCCAAATGGCAGCAACTGAGTCTATTGCAACAAGAACTGCCGACCGAAAACAGCTTACCCAGTCCACTACCAGAACGAAACCTGACAGACACTTGGGGTGCAGCACGTAGTCAAGGCCGCTCCCACGAAGGCATCGACATCTTTGCGCCGCGCAATACTCCGTACAGTCGACCACGCAAGGCGTAGTAAGCAAGGTTGGTGAGAACACATTGGGTGGACGCGTGGTTGTGGTGGTAGGGCCTGGTGGCGCAGGACATTACTACGCTCATCTAGAAGACTATGCTGACATCTCTCCCAATGATTGGGTCAATCAGGGCGACGTGATAGGTTATGTGGGTGATAGCGGTAATGCAAAAGGAACACCGACACATGTACACTATGGTATCTATATTAATGGCAGTGCGGTCAACCCTTATCCGCTTTTGCAAAAGGATTAACGGATACAGAAAAGTATGTCGTTAACCTAATTTGAAATAGCACTGAGCTGATATTAGTTAAAAAACTTAAGCCGAGAAACGCACGCTAATACAGACCAGAAATCATATTAATTGGCTGTGACGGATCTGACGTAGTTTGAGGGGAATACCACACTAAATGTCGACCCTTCCCCTTCTACTGAATCGATTTGCAACTGCGCTTCGTGCTGGTGCAATACGTGTTTTACAATCGCTAATCCCAACCCTGTACCACCTGTTGCACGGCTACGACCTTTGTCGATACGATAGAAACGCTCTGTCAAACGGGCGATATGCTCTGACGCAATACCGATCCCATCATCTTCGACCGCGAAACGGCAGCCATCAGACGTCCTTGTCCAGCTGATAGTGATATTGCCACCCTTCGGCGTATATTTGATTGCATTGATTACCAGATTGGATAGCGCACTATTCAAGTACATCTCTGACCCATACAGCCCATCGTACGTATCTATATGCAAATGAATGATATGTTTATATGCTTGGTTGTAGGCCTGTGCATCGTCGTAGATATTGGTCAGTAACTTAGTCATATCTATGTAATGCAGCTCGTGTGACTCTTCAATTTCAATCTTAGACAGTAGCAGTAAGTCGTTCACGATTCTGTTCATACGGGCAGTTTGCTGGGTCATCAGCTCAAAACCGCGACGCCATTGCGGCGGCATATCTGGTTGATCGGAGAAGTTTTCCAAATAGCCCATCATTACTGTTAATGGTGTCCTAAGCTCATGCGAGACATTTGCTACAAAATCCTGACGCATTTGCTCTAAGTGCCGCAGGCGGGTCACATCATATACAAACAGCAGTTTTTCATCACCGAAAGGCGTCAGTTCACACTTCAAGTAGCGACTAGGATCTCGCCATGATTCTATATGTACGCCATCGTTAGGTATCGTTGTACCTTCATAATACTGGCGGAACTCAGGTACAGTGATAAAGTCAAAAATATTTTGACCTTTATCCTCTGGCTGTAGCAGCAATAAGTCTTGTGCCGCCTGATTCCACCACTCTAGGCCATCATTGTTGTTGAGCAAAATCACTGCATCGCGCAAGGCTCGTAGTGCACTGCCGATTTTTTTGAGTTGCTCCGCTGTGTTTTGAGTAGATATTTGCTCTAGTAAAGCTGATTGCTCACTTTGTGCTGGCGCTATCTTGTCCATTTCTTATCCTTACCACTATCCGCGGCCTTTATATTGCTGCGGCATTATTTGTACAAGATTAACTTGGCTCAATCAGGCTAGAAAATCGGTAGCCTGTTCCACGTACCGTCTGTATCAATGTATCACAGTCATAAGGTCGCAGTAATTTACGTAGACGTTTGATATGCACATCGATGGTTCGGTCTTCGATATATACATTGCCGCCCCATACCTGATCGAGTAGCTGCGTTCGTGTATAGGCGCGCTCAGGGTGGCTCATAAAAAATGCCAATAGGCGATACTCTGTGGGCCCAACATCAACGATTTTACCAGCAGCTGTCACGCGCTGACTCTTAGTATCTAGACTTAACTGTCCAATTTCGATAGGTTTATCACTGCTCATCGCGCTACTGCGTCGTAGTACGGCTTTGATTCTAGAAATCAGTTCACGAGTCGAAAAAGGCTTGGTCATGTAGTCATCTGCCCCTGCATCAAGACCATGCACCTTACTGTCTTCTTCACTTTTTGCCGTTAGCATAATGACTGGTATTTCAGAGAGTAGCTCATCGTTTTTGAGCATACGACAAAAATCCACACCGCTCTTGTCACCAGGCAACATCCAATCTAACAGTATCAGTGACGGTCTATGATCGACCACTTGCTGATGCGCCTCTGACACATCTGCCGCTTGCAAGCTATCAAACCCAGCCATCTCTAGCGTCATGACAACCATTTCACGAATCGCAGGTTCATCTTCAACAATCAAAATTTGCTCATTATACATAGGACATTCTCGGTGTTAGCGGACAAAATCTAGCATGTAAAAGGCGATATATACTCACCAGTCTCTACCTATTAAACGGATTAATTATGACAGCTTGATGACACTCTAAAATCAGATTTCTAGTAAAAAATTGAGCGGCCCATCATTGACGCTCGACACTTGCATATCAGCACCAAACTGACCAGTTGCCACGTTCGGGTGCTTAGTTTTGGCATAGTCGACCAGTTTTTCAAATAATGCTTGTGCCGCAGCAGGTGCCATCGCACCACCAAAGTCTGGACGGCGACCTTTGTCTGTTTTTGCCATCAAGGTGAATTGTGAAACTAATAATAGCCCACCACCGACCTGCTGAACGTTTTTATCCAGTTTACCAAATTTGGCAGGATCTTCGTCATTTTCAAAAATGCGATAGGTCAGTATTTTGTCAATCATACGCTGGGCAGCGGCAAAATCGTCTTCATGCCCCAAGCCAATATATGCCAATACCCCATGCTCAATTTCACCGATACACTGCTGGTCGACGACCACACTAGCCTGCTTCACCCGTTGTATGAGTGCTTTCATTTACTAATTCCTTAACAGATTATGGCCATACAATAATATGCTGTCCATGATAAAATACCGTCATTAACTTAACTATTATTAGGACGTGTTTGATATTCACAAATAGGTACTGCGGATCGCTAAAACTGTTCCAGACAAGGCGTAAAACGACGATAATGCTCATGCCTTATCTAGATTTACAACGTAGTATGGCGCAATTTTAGCCACTGTCAGTGCCATGGTCGAATTTCCAACACGCCCCTATTACATTACACCTTATTTTGGTAGCCTTATTATGAATGTATTTACCACCTTACAACAGCTTGTGCCGCAGCAAAAGCTCAGTAAAGTCGCTGGACGTTTGGCCGCCAGTCGTCATCCTTATGTCAAACGCACCTTTATCCGTAGCTTTGCCAAAGCTTATAATATCAGCTTAGACGAGTACGAACGCCAAAGCCTTAACGCTTATGAAAGTTTTAATGACTTTTTTACCCGCGAGTTAAAAGAAGACGCTCGTACTATCGACGCCACGGCAAACGGTATCGTGAGCCCTGCGGACGGTATTATCTCTCAGCTAGGACAAATCGAAGACCATAAACTACTACAAGCCAAAGGTCGTCACTATGATGTCGGCCAATTACTTGCTGATAGTGAAGATGGCAGTTATTTCGCTGATGGCAGTTTTGCGACTATCTACTTAGCGCCTAGTAATTATCACCGTGTGCATATGCCATTTACTGGCACATTGACCAAGACTCGCTATGTGCCTGGCACCCTGTTTTCAGTCAACAATACTACGGCGGCTAACGTGCCGGACTTGTTTGCGCGTAATGAGCGTCTGGTCTGTATGTTCGATACCAAGTACGGCAAAGCAGCTGTCGTAATGGTTGGTGCTATGATCGTCGCTGGTATCGAAACCGTCGCCACTGGCAAAATTACCCGCACGGATGATATACAGGAAGCGGAACACGATATGCAGTTTGCGGCAGGCGAAGAGCTTGGACGCTTCTATCTAGGCTCAACGGCTATCGTAGTATTACCAAAAGCAGCGAAGGCTGACTGGCTAGATAGTATGCAAGCCAATAGCGTCGTGCAAATGGGTCAATTGCTAGGAATGGCAAACGCTCAATAGCACACCTGTATAAGAGTACTGAAAATATCAGCCCAGTTAAGCATGAATCATCATGCTTAACTGGGCTTTTTTATGCCTGTTACTTATGCAGATTTACGCATCAATCAGCCACCCTTGCTGAGTTGCGTATGCAATATTACGTGTGAGCCAATCATGGATAGGAGGAAAGCTGTCTTTGATAAATGTATGAGCACCCGCCACCTGCGATCGCGTAACGCCAAGCTCAATCCACGTTTTACCATCAGTATTTAGATTGAGTAGAAATGGCAATAAGCGATCGACCACTCTGAGTAACTGACTCTCTTTGCTACTTCCTGTTTCTTGCGCTTCCCACACCTCGCTTAAATCACTAATGCCATTGCCTCGCTCACGTTGCAATCTGGCAATGCCTGCACGCTCTTCGACGTGTGCATCAGTACGCGTATCGGCATATAAAAAAGTATCGCCCGCATCAATCTCACCCAAATCATGAACCAGTGCCATCTTCAGCAATTTTTCATGATTGACGTCTAGCGCAAATAATTCAGCAATCGACCAACAGGCCATCGCTAAATGCCAAGAATGTTCGGCAGAGTTTTCTTTGCGAGTGGTCTGTGTCACATAGCTGCGGCGATTCACGCGTTTGAGCGCATCTAACTCCAATAAGAAATGAGTGACATCATCAATATCGATATGTGAAGTAGATTCGGAATTAATGAGTGATATAGAGCTGGCTTGCGACATTATTTTTTCTCTGGTTTTCTCTAGTTATTGGTTTAATGCTTATAAGTTCTAGCAATTTTAAGTTTCATTGCTCAAGGTATTATAGTTAGTTTGATATCTAGCAATGGTCAAAAGACTATTACCGTTACCAAAAAAATAGCGCTTATTTTACCAAGCGCTATCTATTATAAATTAGAAGATAAATGGTTAAATTGACATTTATCCAAGCCTTTAAGCACCTAGATATTAGCCACCTACTTGATCAAATTAATAATGGTTTTAAACGCAGGATCTTCGCTGCTACGGCACAGCTCAAATAAGATTGATTCGACAGTACTAATCACCCCACCTGCACGGCGAATACGGCGAATTGCTTGCTTTTTATCATAAGGAAAACGAGAACCCACCGCGTCACCAATAATGACAGGCTGCATACCATTATCCAATAAATCCAGTGCTGTCTGCATAATACAGACATGAGCTTCAGCACCAAAAAGCAACACGGTACTACGGTTCTGCTGCGCTAAATGGTGCCATGAATCATTATTATCGCAGGCACTAAAGGTGACCTTTTCAAAGCTCTTGGCATTATCTCCTTCGAGTACGTCGCGCAGCTCTGGCAAGGTATCGCCCAATCCTTTTTTATATTGTTCATTGAGCATGATTGGAATATTGAGCGCTTGCAGCCCTTTAATCAAGGTAACGGTTTTTTGACGATATTTTCGTGATCATAGATATGCGGCGTTAAGCGCTCTTGCACATCGACAATCATTGCTTGGGTATTCTCACGAGCGATTCGATAGGTGCGATCATTAATCATAGTAGACATAGTACACTCCTTGTACGGCTGACAGTTGCAACTAAAAACTATTTTAGAATTATCATAAACAGTGCCATGGTTCATCTTTCTCTTATTTAGTCATAGTTTCATGAATGCGTCAATGGAGATATTTTTTAAACGCTATAATACTGTGTCTTTCGACTCCGTGTTTTATTAGCTTACCAAACATTAGTTTTACTTCATAAAAAACCTCCAGCCGTTATGACTAGAGGTTTTTCGTTAGCGAGTAGCTACTTATTGAGTGTTCAAATAATCTTGTTTATATAAATAAGATTAAACACGCTCAATAATAGTAGCGATACCTTGGCCAAGACCAATACACATTGTCGCTAGACCGATTTCAGTATCTGATTGCTCCATTGCGTTTAGCAATGTCACTGTGATACGAGCACCTGAACATCCTAGTGGATGACCTAGAGCAATGGCACCACCGTTGATGTTAACGATGTCTTGCTTGTCAGATAGGTTCAGGCCTTTCAATACTGATAGACCTTGAGCAGCAAACGCTTCGTTTAGCTCGATGGTTTGCATGTCATCGATGCTCATGCCAGCACGCTTCAATGCTTTTTGGGTAGCAGGTACAGGACCATAACCCATGATAGCGGCATCACAACCAGCCACAGCCATACTACGGATACGGGCACGTGGCTTTAGACCTAGATCTTTGGCTTTTTGTGCGCTCATTACTAGCATTGCTGACGCACCGTCAGATAATGCAGATGAGGTTGCCGCTGTTACTGTACCGCCTTTTGGATCAAACGCTGGACGTAGCTTTTGCATTTGCTCCATCGTTGCGTCTGGACGAATCACTTCATCAACCGTACATAGTTGCAGACGACCAGCAGCATCATGACCTTCGATACCGATGATTTCATTGTCAAAACGACCTTCAGTGGTTGCAGCCCATGCACGGCGATGTGACTCAAGACCAAACGCGTCTTGCTCTTCGCGCGTGATATTGTTCATACGACCTAGCATTTCAGCAGTTAAGCCCATCATGTTTGACGCTTTTGCATAATGCTTAGAAGCAGCAGGGTTTAAATCAACACCGTGCATCATGCCTACGTGACCCATATGCTCAACACCACCGATGATGAATACATCACCTTGGTTGGTCATGATTTGTGCAGCAGCAGTATGTAGCGCTTGCATAGAAGAACCACATAGACGGTTAACCGTTTGGCCACCAGCAGTCTTTGGGATACCAGCTAGCAAACCGATGTTACGACCGATGTTCAGGCCTTGCTCTAGCGTCTGGTTGACACAACCCCAGATAATGTCTTCGATATCATTGGTATCAAAGTCATTACGTTCTACTAGCGCACGTACTAGTTCCGCTGACATGCTATCAGCACGTACATGACGGAACATACCGTTTTTGGTTTTGCCCATTGCCGAGCGTACGCCATCTACGATGACCACATCTTTTGGACTTAAAGTTGTCATACCATATTCCTTTTCAATTTTTATTGTCAGTGTAGTCAGCCCAATTTACGCCTATTACCTCGTCAATCTCGCTCAAAGTACAATAGGTACATTTGCGCTTGATTTACTCGTACTAGCCTTAAACCGAACCAACTATAATCGTACGTTCGCTATTGGAGACGATTCATGTCTCAATTGCTTTTATGCAAAATAGCAAACGTACTGCACTTCATCCTAGTAATGACTGACTATTACGCTGTTGCGTAAAAGTCTCGCCTGCGGCTGCCATGTCACGAATCTTTTGTGGCGCTTCATAAGCTTTGCCAAGATGTGCGTATTTTTCACATAGTGCCAAGTAGTTATCTAGACCCATTTGGTCGATATAACGGCATGGGCCACCACGGAATGGAGGGAAACCTACGCCCATAATCATCGCCATGTCGGCTTCGCTTGGGGTGCTTACGATGTTGTCTTCTAGGCAGCGAACGGTTTCGTTACAGAAGGCAATCATAGTGCGATCAATGATTGCTTGATCGTCAAACGTTTGCTTTTCGCTATCGGTCGTGGCTTTTAGCAACTCGTAAGTGGCTTCATCAGCAACTTTCTTTGGCTTGCCGCGCTTGTCCATTTCGTACTTATAGAAACCGATACCGTTTTTCTGACCCAGACGCTCATTGTCATATAGATGCTGGATAGCACCTTTATAATCAGGCTTCATACGATCAGGGAAACCATCAGCCATCACTGCTGCGCCATGTACACCTGTATCTAGACCGACTACGTCGATTAGGTATGCAGGGCCCATTGGCCAACCGAATTTTTCCATAACTTTATCGACATGAGCAAAATCAGCACCTTGCTTAAGTAGCAAGTCAAACGCGCCAAAGTATGGGAACAATACACGGTTTACGAGGAAACCTGGGCAGTCGTTAACTACTACTGGCACTTTACCCATTTTAGAAGCAAGTGCAACGGTAGTCGCGATGGCTTCTTCAGATGATTTCTCACCGCGGATAACTTCTACCAATGGCATACGATGTACTGGGTTGAAGAAATGCATACCAACGAAGTTTTCTGGACGCTCAAGCGCTTCTGCTAGGAACGTAATAGAGATAGTCGAGGTGTTTGACGCTAGGATACAGTCGTCTTTAACCAAGCCTTCTACTTCTTTTAGTACCGCACGCTTCACGTTTGGATTTTCTACGACAGCTTCGATAACGATATCAGTCTCAGCAAAATCACCGTAGTTCAAAGTAGGACGGATACGGCTTAACGTTTCACCCATTTTTGCTGGGGTCATCTTGCCGCGATCAACCATTTTGCCAAGTAGCTTGCTGGCTTCACCCATACCAAGGTCTAATTGCTCAGACTTGATATCTTTCATGATGATTGGCAAGCCTTTGCTGGCTGCCTGATAAGCGATACCGCCACCCATGATGCCAGCACCTAGTACGGCGGCTTCATTGATTTCATGTGCTAATTTGCTATGCTGTTTCGCTAACTTTTTAACCAATTGATCGTTTAAGAACAAACCAACCAAGCTTTCTGCTTGTGGGGTTTTAGCCGCTTTTGCAAAACCAGCCGCTTCTACTTCGATCGCTTTGTCACGTGGTAGGTTAACGTGTTTTTCAATGGCTTCGATTGCTAGCGCTGGTGCTGGATACTGCTTAGGATTGGCTTTAGCGAAAATAGCACCTTTAGCACTGTTAAACGCCATTGCTTGCTCAAGTTGGTTTAGCTTAACTGGAGCCAGTTTTTCTTCACGTTTTGCTTTCCAATCAAGCTCACCTGAGATACATTTTTTGACTAGATCAATTGCTGCATCTTGTAAGTCGTCAGCAGGTACAGTCGCGTCAACCAAGCCTAGCTTCAATGCTGCCAATGCTTTCTTTGGGCTACCAGTCGCGATCAGCTCAAGTGCGTTATCGATACCGATAATACGCGTACTACGAACTGTACCGCCAAAACCTGGGAAGATACCTAGCTGAGTTTCTGGCAGACCGATGATGGCTTTGTCACTCATGACACGGTATTCACAAACCAAAGTCATTTCACAACCGCCGCCCATCGCCGCGCCATTGATAGCCGCAACTTTAGGGAATGGTAGGTCTTCAAAACGATTGAAAGCGTCATTGACATGAACGACCCAATCTTTGATCTCGCTTTCTGATTTTTTGAAAGAACCGACGAATTCTGTGATATCAGCACCAGCGATAAACACGCCTTTGGCTGAAGTAACGATAAGACCTTTTACGTTGTCGGCTTTTTCTAACGCACTAACTGCTTCACCAAACTGTTTGTTGGTTTCGGCATCAAATTTGTTCACGCTCTCATTTTCGGCGTTGTACTGCATGTTGGCGATGCCATCCTCTAGCATTGTCACCGTGATGCGATTTCCTTGGTATACCATTTGAAACTCCTTTCTATATAACGAAAGCTACGTTTTGAATTAAAATAAATAGCCAGTTACTGTTAGTAAAATGGGTAATAGCACTGTGCGCTTGTCATGTTATAAAGACAAACATATAACCAGCTCACAAGTGAAGATGTCTTTATTATCCAGCGTTCATCATGATGCACGCATTTTGCGTCTCTTGCATGACATCATATGACGCTTCATTTATATACTGCTGTTGCAGGTACTGATGTTCAAAATATTGACTGAGACTTGGTCTAACACTCGGTATCGACGATTGAACATCCTGAGAAAAAACCCAGTAGGGTCACCATCAGACCATTTTCACGTCAATTAGTGTAGGGGATTATGCCCCTAACTGTCACAAGCTAATACCATACTCGCAAGTCACTCTTAAATCACTTGCAGGCATTTACCTTACGCTAAAAGTGTTTTAGTGAATAAATGTATACTGAATTGTTAATTTAGATTTATTTCGTGTTGTTGACTTCTTGCGTGCCATCTTTGGAATGGCAGTCCGTTAGCGCTACTTAATAAATGCTACTTGGTCAGTGCTAGCTATTCAGTGTTAGTATTCAGTACCACTTTTCTACGGTAATAAAATTAACGTGCCAGCCTAGCTTGCTCTTTTATCAGAACATATTCAACAAGAGAGTGACATCATCCATCCGTAACGAAATCTTGTCGTTATATTGCAGCTAAGATTGCTCTGTTTTTAAATAGACTTTGGTAGAAAAATGCAAAAAACAATCAATTGATACCGTGTGTCACATAGGCAATATGGCCTATCATGCTACACTAATAGCGTTTTTACCTTATCCCTAATAAGTTTTACTGTATTCCTGATAAATGGTTGGATTATGACTGTTTCCCTTACTTCTAGCACTACCTCTACTGGCTTTATACCTTTTGACTTTGTCTCTTTTCAAAGCACTGAGCAGTTTCATGGGGCTGTACGCGAGCAATTGGCGCAAGATATTGAAGTCATGTTCGCTTATGCCAAGCTCCCTAGCCCGCTGGTAGATGCTTGCCGCTATGTGATGACGGGTCAAGGCAAACTGGTACGCCCACTGATGGTTGCCAGCGCTTTTGCCAGTATTAATAGCAGTAATAATGAACGTACAGATGAACATAATGATGATATCGACACTCTCGATACTGATCTGGACGCGCTACTAGAAAACGACTCAGACTATGATATGTCGCGCCGTGCTGCATTGGCCGTAGAGCTACTACATACCTACTCACTGGTACATGACGACCTGCCGTGTATGGACGATGATGAGCTTCGCCGTGGTCAGCCGACTGCGCATATCGCTTTTGATGAAGCGACGGCTCTGCTGGCAGGAGATGTATTGCAGACACTAGCGTTTGAAGTACTAACTGCAGAGATGCCAACTTTTACGCCATTCGATGCAACTATCGCCAGTCAGCTCATGGCAATATTTGCTCCGCGCGCCAGACGCATGGTGTCGGGTCAAATGCTAGACCTCAATGCCGAAGCCAGTGTCAGTGTCGCGCAGGATGATTTGGAAGCCATCCACCGTGATAAGACAGGCGCGTTGATTGAAGCAGCGATGCTCATGGGCGGTGTCTGTGCTGGTGCAACGGCTCCGCAGCGCATGGCACTACAAGAGTGCGCCCAACATATCGGTCTCGCCTTTCAAGTCCAAGACGATGTGCTAGACGTCACGATGACGACTGATACACTTGGTAAGCCTGCAGGTAGCGATGAAAAACTAGACAAATCTACCTACGTAAAACTGATGGGTGTCGATAATGCCACCAGTTATGCGCAATCGCTATTTAATGACGGACGTGCAGCCATTTCTCATGAACTACATAGTCGTGAGCTTAGCGACAATGAAGATAATATTGGCACAGACAATGATGCACTACTAGCACTGATTGAATGGCTCTGGTCGCGTAAAAAGTAGCTTGTCAAATAGCAGCCGAAAGCAGATATCGTAGTAAATTTCATTACCCAAAACGGCAGTGAGTGGTCAACATGGACAGTTCCCCTACCCCGCGCATTTATCTTGGCACTGGTGGCTATAGCGATACCGATTTGCTCGGTACGCTGTATTCCACCGGCACCAAAAAACTGATTTCTTACGTGAGTACGCCAAGCAATATGGTGCAGTCGAAATCAACAGCACCTTTTATGCGCCCATCGGGCAAAAAGCCTTTGCTGGGATGGTCGATAAAGCTTATGTACAGGCTGACAGCGAGTTGAAATTCGCCGTTAAGCTGCATCAAGACTTTACTCATGCGCGTAAAGGAACAAGCGATCATGCACAGGCATTTCTAAACGCCTTATCCCCACTTATCGAAGCAAATGCTTTAGCGCCATTATTACTCCAGTTCCCGCATGGCTTTGATCGTACTCGTGAGCATCGCCTCTATTTGGCCAACCTCGTTAGCTGGTTTAAAGACTATCCGCTCGCTATCGAGTTTCGTCATAACGGCTGGCATACCCCGCAAGTGGTCGATAGCTTTCGTCAGCAAGGACTAATTTGGTGTAGCGTCGATTATCCCAAGGTTGGCGGACTGCCGCCGTCACGATTGATATTTACCGAACGCACTGGCTATCTGCGCATGCACGGTAATAACCTAAACTGGTGGGATGCGATGAGCGCAGCAGACCGTCATGATTATCGCTATAGCGAAGCTGAGATGCTGGACTGGGCACAAGCGATTGCCAATCAGCGTCAGCACTTTGATACGCTCTATATCTTCTTTCAAAATACCGTCAATGCACATGCTTATTATAATATTGCGATGCTGCGAGAAGCGTTGAGTCAGTTTGGGTTTGAGGTTTTGTGAATGTACGGTGAATATATAGGAGTAACATTCTTGATAGAGCCTGAAAACACCTAAAGAGAATGTGAATATTTACTGCTCTTGTTTAACGTTGCATAAAAAAATCAAAAACTTTTATCTACTTTTACAAAGGCTATGCTGTTACTACGCTCATAAAGTGATAAATTACTATCAATTTTCTGGTACTCATAGTTTAATTTTGGTGTGAACCCTTTCCAACTAAGTTTTCTATGTCCTAGGGTTGTACTAAATTGGTATTCATCATCTTTACGTTTTTCACCATAGAAGAAATTATCTGCTTTAAAATCTCGCTGAGCGTAACGGAAACTACTTCTCAAACTAATTTCATTCCCAGAGAATGCCATTCCGCCGCGTATACCGTAACGATCTGACGACTCAGCCTGATCCTTCAAGTCATCGCGCATCAAGTCTGTACCCACATAAATTAGCCATCTAGGTTTTGGTTGGTAAAGTAAAATCCACGCAGTACTGTTGGCATGACCATCGTAGTAATTGGCTAAGTCATCATCTTCATAATGTTTTTGTAAATGTGAAACACTACCAGAAATTTGCCATTTATCTGATACTTGTCGGTTGTATTCTAACGTCGCCGCATAGTTCTGATTATAACGACTTCCGCCTAGCAAGTTTTGCTCAACCATTGTTATGACACCCCATGATTGCTTGATGTCTTTATAACGATAACCCAAATTTGCTTGCAGTGTTAATTCACTATAATCACTATTATCCCAATAGCTTACACCGCCTAAGTCTACGTTTTTATAAATATAATGATTACCTTCAAGGTTTTTTCTTGCGTAGCACCGATTTCATAACGTATGCCGTGTGCGTCTTGCGGGAGTGAGTCATCACTACGAATAAATGTGGCTTCACCAATCACTAATTCTTTCAAATCAGACGCCTGATTGACGTTGTCAGTGGATTCATAACTGAAGTTTAGCGTGGGCTGCCACTCTTGAGACTTTTTGATACTGCTTAATATCTGACTAACCAGAGCTTGTAGCGCTGGTGCAAGATAGGGTTCAGTAGTCTCTAATTGCACCTTTGCTTCAGCATAACGCTTATCTTCATATAACATCATTGCCAAATCAAATCTTGGATAATATAGATCTGGTTGACGCTCTAATAGTTGCTGATATAACGCAATGGCTTCTTTTTGGCGACCCTGATGTCGATATAGTGCTCCTAGTCCATAATCATATAAAATTGGATCAAAATTCGCAGTCGTACGATATTGAGCCAATAGTTCTTCTAGCATTTGCCAGTCTTTACTGACAATGGCGAAACTGATGCTTTCTTCTAGACTGCTACCTTCTGCTAGTGGTGCAACACTTGGCGTATTAAGACTAGGCTGGTTGAGTAGTAATTCTGGTTGTATTTGTGGTGTTTTTTCAAAGAACACGGTTTGGGATGGTGGTATTTCTTGAGCGATGGCTGTGGTAGATAATGCGATACAGCAGGCTATATAGAGCTTTTTTTCATTAACTTTTACCAATATGACGAAAAAACCGTTTGAAATATAGAATAAATACTTCAAACGGTTTAATTTATATAGTTACTTAAGGATGAGCTTTCTATTTTTTAGAGATTTCTCCACGAGTACCACCAAAACCAATGGTATCTTTACCATCGAACACAACCTTACCAGCGATTTCTTCAGCCTTTTTGCCATAGAAGTCTAGCAAGTAATTTCCGTTTTTATAACCTTGTTGAGCTATTGCAGAGATTCCCGTTCCTGAAATTGTGCCTTGTTGTAAATCAACGGTATCACCTAAGCCAGTAATTGAACCAGTACCAGTTCTATCTTTAAAGTTCACATCATAAGATAACAAACCTTCTTTATGCGTGTTATATGTTTGGTGGAAATTACCATCTCTACTAAAAGCTTTACCCGAATACGTTGCTGTACCTAAACTAGGGATTGCATCAGCTTTTGTTTTTAGTCCTTTAACGGTAATATTAGAATCTTCACTATATCTAGGAATATAATAACTATTATCTTTTGTGCTTCCATAACTACCTAAAACAACCGAGTATGGCTGATTATAGACTACTGCATGGCCTTGGTAGAATTGACCTCTACCATTAATTGTTGCACTACTACTAGCTGTTGTTCGTGCGGAAATCTGACCTACAGGATACGCAGAGCTATTATGATACTCACCCTTAGCTTGAGAAAGAGCTTCATCTAAGGCAACTCTTTCATTTTCAGCAATGATAGCAGCTAACTGTCTTTGAGCTTTCTGTGCACTTGAACCTTTGTTCGCCTCAGCATATGCCACTGCCTGTTCCTCACTTAAACCTGCTTCTTTTGCTTGTTGTAGGAGGACAACACGGTTGGCTTCGATTTTTGTAGGCGTTCTTTCTCAGCCTTTTCAGCCGCGGCTTTATCAGCAGCAGCTTTATCGGCAGCAGCTTTTTCAGCAACCAAAGTTTCTAATGCAGTTTGCGCCACTTTATCAGTAGCTTGTTTGTTGGCTTCGGCATAAGCAGTTGCTTGTTTGTCACTTAAGCCGGCTTTTTTAGCGTTATCAAGTAAGACCAGACGATTGGCTTCAATTTTTTGTAGGCGTTCTTTCTCAGCCTTTTCAGCCGCGGCCTTTTCAGCAGCAGCCTTTTCAGCAGCAGCCTTTTCAGCAGCGGCCTTTTCAGCAGCAGCCTTCTCAGCAGCAGCCTTCTCAGCAGCAGCCTTCTCAGCAGCAGCCTTCTCAGCAGCAGCCTTCTCAGCAGCAGCCTTCTCAGCAGCAGCCTTTTCAGCAGCAGCCTTTTCAGCAGCAGCCTTCTCAGCAGCGGCCTTTTCAGCAGCAGCCTTTTCAGCAGCAGCCTTCTCAGCAGCGGCCTTTTCAGCAGCGGCCTTCTCAGCAGCCTTCTCAGCAGCAGCCTTCTCAGCAGCAGCCTTTTCAGCAGCGGCCTTTTCAGCAGCAGCCTTTTCAGCAGCAGCCTTCTCAGCTTCAGTCTGTTCTATTGGTGGATTTACGTTTGTAGATAAATTTGAAGAACCATTACCAGTGCTGCTGCATGCAACAATGCCTACTGCTAGAACGGTAAGAACACTTATTTTTGATAGATATACTAAAGACACTTTGCTGCTCCAATGAATATTAAATTATCTTTCAGCTTAGAAAGCTGAACTCGACATATGTATGTAAAATATATTACAGCATTGTGTTTGATTTGTATAATATATTGTTAATAATAAATCTTTAAATTGAATGAACGGTAATATTTAGAATGAAAAGAAATAATAATGTAAAGTTAATGAGTAGCTCTAATTACATTACAAAATGAAGTACTTATTGAACGCAGAAATAAGCAAAAGTAGACATTTTATCAGACTTAAGAAACTACCTTATAACACCTTTCCCCTTCATCTAAACCTTTAGCAAATAAAGACTACTTTTCAACAAATATCCTTATTTACGCACTTTACATCCGCATAGACACAATAGATAAATTTATCTAAAAACAAGCATACTGAATCGCTCTACTTATTTGTTTTACACACTGGTAACTTATCTCCTACTAATCAAGAGACATCAGTCAAAACGCCATATAAGCGTACTGATATTCACTCATAATATTGGAGAAAGTATCGATGACAACACTAAAAAACAAAGTCGCGATTGTAACCGGTTCATCAAAAGGTATCGGCGCACAGATAGCCTTATCACTTGCAGAATCAGGGGCTAAAACCGTCATTAATTATGCAAATGATGACTCAGCAGCCAATGATATCGTAAGTCAGATTAAATCCGCAGGCGGTGAAGCTATCGCTGTGCAAGCCGATGTTAGCAATACCAAGCAAGTCGAAGCAATGTTTGATACCACTATCAGCGCGTTTGGTAAGCCAGACATTCTGGTTAATAGCGCAGGTATAATGATTAATAAACCCATTGCCGAGACCACTGATGAAGACTTTGACCGTATATTTGCTATCAATGTAAAAGGCACGTTCAATACATTGCGTGAAGCTGCGACTAAACTCAATGACGGTGGTCGTGTCGTAAACCTCTCAAGTACGACCACTCGTATGCTGCTACCTAGTTACGGCACTTACTGTGCGACCAAAGGCGCGGTCGATCAGCTAACCCGTATATTTGCCAAAGAAGTTGGCGAACGCAATATCACGGTCAATGCAGTATCTCCCGGCCCTACTGACACTGAGCTATTTCATCAAGGTAAATCGGATGACACGGTGGAGAGACTTGCTAGCATGTCACCGTTTAATCGTATCGGTGAGCCAGTCGATATCGCTCGTGTGGTGGCATTTTTGGTCAGTGAAGAAGCAGCTTGGGTTACTGGACAAAATATCGGCGCAAACGGCGGTATCGCCTAATAGCACTACTCTATCAAAAATATGTTTTGATCAGATATCGAAATAGAAAGTTATATAGAAAGCTAGCACATAAAAAAGGACACCTCGCGGTGTCCTTTTTTCAATCAAATACTTAGTCGTTAAAGATTACTCTTCAACGCCAGCATCTTGACCTTTATATTTTGCATTTGCGTAGTCCCAGTTCACTAGCTTGTCTAGGAACGTATCAACATAGTCAGGACGACGGTTACGGTAATCTACATAGTACGCATGTTCCCATACATCACAAGTCAATACCGCTACTTGGTCATGTGCAAGTGGGGTGTCAGCGTTAGCAGTTTTGGCGATTGACAGTTTGCCACCGACTTTATCAGCAACTAGCCATGCCCAACCTGAACCAAACTGAGTCAATGCTGCGTTTTTGAACTCTTCGCGGAACTTGTCGTAGCTACCGAAATCTTCTTCGATTTTTGCTTTTAGATCGCCAGTAGGTTCGCCGCCGCCGTTCGTTGGCGTCATGCAGTTCCAGTAGAACGTGTGGTTCCATACTTGAGCTGCTTGGTTGAACATACCTTGCTTGCTGTCATCTTTAGCAGTCGCTACGATGATTTCTGGCAATGTTTTATCTTCTAGACCAGAACCTGGCAACATGTCTTTTAGCTTGTTTACATAAGCAGCATGATGCTTGTCATGATGATACTCTAGCGTTTCGGCACTGATATGTGGCTCTAGTGCGTCTTTTGCATATGGTAGGTCTGGTAAAGTAATGTTTGACATAATTATTTTATCCTTGCTGTTTAGCCGTTAGTTTATAAAAACTTGCTTATAGAAGCTGAATTTTACGCTATTTTTACACCGCAAAAAACACTATAAAATAGCGGACTAAATTGGCTGAGTTTATTGTTTGAAATGAACTTTATCGCTTGATACACAGTACTGCTCAATACAATATCACGTATCATTATGAATCCAAAATCAACCTGTCGGTTACTTATTGCTATTATTCTTCGTCAAAAAGCCAAGTCTCTGACTTTATAGACTTTTATTAACTTAATATTCACAAGCCATAAGATATAATTCACTGTAGCTTGTCTCCTATTATAGCAATAGCAACCAATAATATCAGTTACCAAATGTTATAGCCCGTACAATCTGTATAGCGATTGGTTATTTATTAAGCAGGAATTGCACGCACTCCAAACTCATGCGTTATCATTATTAGTATAACTACTTCAATCGTCAAATAATTTATCGATTAGCACTGCAGAAGATAAATAAAGCCCACTCGAATGATAGTTTTTCATCATCTTTATATAATGGACTGACTCTATGAGCACCACTGATACCTCGTTAACTGCTACCCATCCGACATCTGGCAACCAATGGGTACTGGCCAGTAACAATAAAGGCAAATTGGCTGAGTTTAAACGACTATTTGCCGAAGCGAACTTGGACGTGACGATTGTCCCGCAAGGTCAGCTCGATATCGAAGACGCCATCGAGGATGGTCTAAGCTTTGTGGAAAACGCCATTATCAAAGCCCGTCATGCGAGCCGTATCAGTGGACTGCCTGCGATTGCGGATGATTCAGGACTGTGCGTGCCTGCACTAGGTAATGCACCGGGGATTTACTCTGCTCGCTACGCTGTTGAGCACGGTAACGATAGTAAAAATAACGCCAAGCTAATCGCTGACTTGCAGCCTATCCGCGCAGCGAAGCCAGATACTCCGATCAAAGGTATGTTCGTTTGCGTACTGGCAATGGTGCGTCATGCCGATGACCCGCTACCGATTGTCGCCCAAGGATTATGGCATGGCGAGATTTCAGAGACAGCGCATGGTGATGGTGGCTTTGGTTATGATCCACTGTTTTGGTTACCTGATTTGCAAGCCAGTGCAGCGAGTCTGAGCGCTGCTAATAAAAACAGTATCAGTCATCGTGGTCAGGCAATCCAGCAGCTATTGGCACAGCTACCTTTATAAGTATTTTATAGCTGTTCTATTTATAACTATCCATAACTATCCGTAAGCGCGCTTGCAACCTTATCGCTGTTTCTTGTCCGTTATCTGATTTATTGAATACGAATCTGGCTAAATTTTTATATAAAATTAAGCCATATAAGAGCAAGCAACATAAGGAAACATGCTGTCAAAGAGATAATTTTTACTTTAATAAACAGATAGATTATACTGTTCTACTTTTAAAATTTTGTTGAAATCCGCTATTTGGCTGTATAATTCACCAAAAAGCGTTATTATGCGGTGCATTAACGGTTTATTATCGATATTTGATAGCATGGACAACCTCAGCAGGTTCACCTTTTGGTATCAGTGGCGATTGCTACTGGCACTGAATTTGACGTTGTGCGCTATCGCTATCCCCTATTTATTTCAACGGCAGCCCGTCGTACATGCCCGTAATTTGAGGCGCGGTCTGTCTATTACAATTTAACCCTAAGTACTATTTCATTAATCAAACGTACTACTTAATCCTAAAGGTGTAATTAACATGGCTACAGATTTACAAGTCACAACCAACAAGCTATCTAATAAAGAAACCCAGCTAACGGTTAAAGTACCCGTTGAAAAAATTCAAAACAAAGTTGAAGGCCGTATTCGCCAAGTTGCGAAAACTGCCAAGATTGACGGTTTCCGTAAAGGTAACGTCCCTATGTCACACATCCGCTCTCAGTACGGTGCTGGCATTCAACAAGAAGTTATCAACGATGTCATCCGTGATACTGTATTTGAAGCGATCAAATCTGAAGACATCCGCGCTGTTGGCATGCCTAACATCGACGACGTAAAACTTGAAGACGATTTCTTGGTATATCAAGCCACTGTTGAAATCTTCCCAGAAGTAGACGTACAAGGTATCGATGAGATCGAAGTTGAGCGTCACACTGCACAAGTGAGTGAAGAAGACGTTGACACCATGATCGAAAACCTACAAAAGCAACGTCAAGAATTCGTTGAGAAAAAGGGCATGGCTGCGAAAGACAACCAAGTGACTTTTGACTTTGAAGGCTCTATCGACGGCGAAAAATTCGAAGGCGGCTCTGCTGAAGACTTTAAACTAGTTATCGGTAGCAACCAAATGATTCCAGGTTTTGAAGCTGGTATCAAAGGCATGAAAGCTGGCGAAGAAAAAACTATCGACGTAACTTTCCCAGAAGATTACCAAGCTGAGAACCTAGCTGGTAAAGAAGCTCAGTTCAAAATCAACGTAAAATTGGTTGAAAAATCTAAGCTACCTGAAATCAACGAAGAGTTCCTTGAGCTATTCGGCGTAAAAGAAGGCGGCGTTGAGAAGTTGAAAGAAGACGTACGCAAAAACATGGAACGCGAAATCAAAAACGCTGCGCGTAGCCAAGTTAAGCAAGCGACTTTTGACGCATTGCTAGAAAAGAACGAGTTTGATGTACCAAACGCGATGCTAGAGCAAGAAATCGAGCGTCAACGCAACATGATGATGCAACGTTTTTCTCAGCAGTTCGGCGCAAATGCTGATAGTTTCGATAAAGACATGCTGCCAAATGAGCTATTTGAAGAGCAAGCGCTACGTGCTGCCCGTCTTGGCATCATCGTTGCCCGTGTTATCGATACCAAAGGCCTAGAAGTAGATCAAGAGCGTGTAGAAACCTTCATCAAAGAAGCCGCTGAAAACTACGAAGATCCAGCAGAAGTTATCGAGTACTACACCAATGACAAGCAGCAGCGCGCTAACATTGAGTCTGTTGTGCTAGAAGACCAAGTAGTAGATTACTTGATCGCACAAGGTAAAGTAACTGACAAAGAAGTTAGCTACCAAGACTTGCTAGCTGCTCAGCAACAACAGCAGCAAGCAATGTAATTGATACGACAAGCTGTCTTTTGAGATATGCTGTAGTCGGTTATCAAAACTAAAATGCGCCCCCGACCTTTTGATCGGGGCGCATTTTTATGGCGTTCGATAGCTAAGTAAGTTCAGCAGCAAACATCGTACTTGTACTATAAAGCGCGCTTTATACCAAAACAGGTGCAAATACGGCGCTCAATCCTAGTAGCACTAGCCCGCGCTGTAACCACAGGCTATCGCTAAAGCGTTGCTGCAACTGCTGACTAACCAGCGTACCAACTGCATATAGCGCTAGCATCGTGATCATCATCCCTGCATAAAAACCTAGCTGACCGCCTACACCGACATTCGCTGGTACTTCCATCGCGTGTGCCATGCCATGAAAAACCGCCAGACCACCAAAGCCAAACAATGATAACTGCTGAATACTTGGCGTGCGTGCTGTATGAGTCTGCACAGAGAATGCTTCTTGTCTACTTTTACCACTCATTAAAATCATCGCTAATACGACCACCGACAGTGATATCGCCACTTCAATTAGCCCAGATGATGCAACAAATGCAATACCGCCAATCAGTACGCCAGCCGTGCCCAATATCGCGCCTAATGACAACCCTGCCGTCAATGACATCATGCCTAAGCGCTGCTTTTGCAGGCCATAAAACAACATGCCCATGCCGACTGCTAAAAACAAATGATCAAGGCCAGTTACTGGATGCATCAGTCCTGCTTGCAACGTACCCAAAAACAATGGCGCTTGCGCGGTAGTCGAGTGAATATGACCTGAATGCGCCTGCGCCAATGACGGTAGCATTAGTGATGTCATCATCACAGCCGAACCAGACACGATATGACGAGCTGAGAGCACTTGTGAAAAGCGAGAGTTTTCGATGTGAAGACCTTTTGTACACTGTGTCATGCTGTTTTTCCTTATTCTTTATATTTTAATGGTAAAAGCTCATCTGCTCTTTAGGCAAGCATGCCATGTTCTTTAATAAAGGCGATAATCTCATTTAGCCCATCGCCTGTTTTCATATTGCTAAAGACAAAAGGTTTGTCGCCACGCATTTTTTGGCATCGCGTTCCATCACTTCAAGCGACGCACCAACCATTGGTGCAAGGTCAGTCTTATTGATAATCAACAAATCAGACTTGGTAATGCCAGGGCCACCTTTACGAGGTATCTTATCGCCTGCAGAGACATCAATGACATACAAGGTCAAATCAGACAGCTCTGGGCTAAACGTCGCGGCTAGATTGTCGCCACCTGACTCAATGATAATCAACTCCAAACCTTCAAAAGTCGCTTGTAGCTCAGCAATCGCAGTCAGATTAATAGAAGCATCTTCGCGGATAGCCGTATGCGGACAACCGCCCGTCTCTACGCCGCGGATACGCTCAGCGGGCATGGCATCATTGCGGGTCAAAAATTCTGAATCTTCTTTGGTATAGATGTCATTGGTCACGACTGCCATATTGACCGTATCACGCAGGTTTTGGCATAGTCTTAATGTCAAAGCAGTCTTACCACTACCAACTGGCCCACCAATACCAAGGCGTAAGCACGATAAGGCAGAAGACGGTTTCTGGCTATCACTATCAGTTTGTACGTCTGATGCAGCGTGAGAATTTTTTGATTTAAGCGGAGTTAGAGACATATTAATTTCCTAAAACAGTTTGTATATTAATAAGTATAAATAGAAATAAAGGTACAGTTATGAGCGGAACAACCGACTGTATTGCTCCTCATGCATACTCGAGAGAATAGCCAAATTGGGTAAATTATTCGAGATATTAAGCGATTCATAGAGGTCTTGGCATAGCTGCTGACAGTCTGGTTCTTCACTTTTATCTACAGTATTGGTAGTATTTGTCGACATAACTAGAGCATCAAAGGCCTGTTGTACATCATCGCTTAGAGCATCGACCTGAGCACCCAATTCGCTTTGCAATTGCCAAAGAATACGCTGACCCGCCATTTGTCCTAGCGGCACTGTCTTCACAGCGGCGAGCACCATATTCTCTAATTGCGCAAATCCATAAGTAGTCATCGACTGCGCTAGTGGCAGTTGCCAATGCTGAGCAACATGAGCAAATAGCGGCAAAAATCCATCTTCAGGTATTTCGGCCGGTATGCCAAGATTCAATACTTCGTTTAGCCAAGACACCATCGCTTGTGCCAACTGCTGCGACTCCAGTACAAACTCCTTACTCTCGAGACCAGCATGATAATCATGTGCTAGATTTGCCGCTAGTGCTTCATGACTTTGGCTGAGCGCACACATTATTAGCCCTAATATAGGCAGCTCGTAGCCAATCACCGCAAGTGCTAGATAGTCCTGCATAAATGTAAGCGTACTGGCTTCATCAGAGACAACCCCTGACTCAATCGCTGACTCCACACCTTGCGAATAGGTATAGCTACCAATCGGCAAATTACTCGATGCCAGCATCAGTAGCTGTCCAAGCTGGGCAGACTGAGTAGGTTGAGCACTGGTATTAACCATCATTTGAACGACCTACAGGCGTATCATGATGACTATGGCTATGTTGATGTCCGTGGCTGTGGCTGTGGCTTTCATCATGGCTATGACTTTCCTTATGACTATGAGAGTCACTATGCGAATGTGCATGTGAGTGAGAGTGGCCATGCGAATGCCCTTGACCCGTTTGATAAGCGCCCGTCTCAGGCTCAAATGGCACTGACGTAGACTCGATATGCAGACCAAGATTTTCTAACATTTGTGCAAGTACATGATCGTTTTCAAAGTACAGCGCATAGCCTGCCTCACCCTGATCAAAACTGTGGTCAAACATCAATGGCACATGACGATTGCCCAAATGATAAGCCCCTTTCATTAGTAGAAAATCATCTGCAGCAGTCACCTTAGTCACGGCTTGAGGCTTGGCGATGACTTGCATCAACTCCCCTGATTCATTGATAAGGACATCATCACCTTTTAATCCGCCTGTACGAGGTAGGTCAACACCAACCGCCTCGCCTGAAACAGTAATCGCTCTAAAGCGGGAATGCTGACGAGTATCAAAATCCAATAGCAGGTAATCATCGGCTTGATATTGTTCTACCAATTGTGCTTTTTGGGTATCGCTAAGCGTACTTAAACGGGTATTAAATATTTTCATTATTCTTCTCTGGCTGTTGTTGCTCAAACTATTGGTCAATAGTATTGATGGTAAAAGTATTGGGAATAAAGATACGATCTCATTCAAGAAACCAACTGACCATTGGCATACATGGTTTATGGCTCACTGTATTAGAGAGCTCCTATAAACGTGCATCATAAGCTCTAAAATAAAAAGTAACGCTGTGCCATTGGTAGTACATCAGCTGGCTCACAGGTGAGTGTCTTACCATCAGCGCGTACTTCATAGGTCTCAGGATTGATGTCCATATCTGGGCAGTAGCTGTTAAAGCGCATATCGCCTTTACGAATTTTACGGATGCCGTGTACTGGCTGAATGACTTTGGTCAATCCAAGCTGCTTATCCACTTGTTTGTCGATCGCCGCTTGCGACATAAAAGTAATGCTGGTTTGGGCAACCGATTTTGGATATGTCGCAAACATAGGACGATAATGTACAGGCTGGGGTGTGGGAATAGAGGCATTGATATCACCCATCGGTACTGCAGCAATGAGCCCGCCTTTTATAATGCATTCAGGCTTTACCCCAAAAAACTTGGGCGACCAGAGCACCATATCTGCCCATTTACCTACTTCGATTGAGCCGACTATATCGCTGATACCGTGAGTAATCGCAGGGTTTATTGTATATTTTGCGATATAGCGTTTGATGCGGAAGTTATCGTTGTCCGCGCTTTGGTCATAGTCTGTCAAAGTGATGTACTGTTGCTCATCTTCAATCGTTGCTGTTGCATCTGGTGCTAGATGACCACGTTGAACTTTCATTTTGTGCGCTGTTTGCCATGTACGAATGACCACTTCACCCACCCGTCCCATCGCTTGTGAGTCACTACTCATCATAGAAATTGCGCCCAAATCATGCAAGATATCTTCTGCGGCGATGGTTTCTTGACGAATACGGCTTTCAGCAAAGGCCACATCTTCAGCGATAGCAGGGCTCAGGTGATGACAAACCATCAGCATATCGAGATGCTCATCAATGGTATTGACGGTGTATGGGCGCGTTGGGTTGGTTGAAGAAGGCAAAACGTGCGACTCGCCAATAGCCTTTAGAATATCGGGCGCATGCCCACCGCCTGCCCCTTCCGTATGAAAGGTATGAATACAGCGGTTTTTAAAAGCAGCAAGTGTGCTCTCAAGATAGCCACTTTCATTTAAAGTATCTGTATGAATGGCCACTTGCACATCATAGTCGTCAGCGACGCTCAAACAGTTATCGATGGCTTGCGGCGTTGTACCCCAATCTTCATGTAGCTTTAGCCCCACGGCACCTGCTTCGATTTGTTCAGCAATGGGCTCTGGTACACTCACATTACCTTTACCCAGTAGTCCAATATTCATAGGGATACTATCGGTAGACTTTAGCATCGAGGCAATATGATATGCCCCTGGTGTACAGGTGGTGGCAAGCGTACCTTGAGCTGGCCCTGTACCGCCGCCTAGCATCGTCGTTACCCCTGACATAAGCGCCGTCTCACACTGCTGGGGCGCGATAAAATGAATATGACTGTCGACACCACCTGCTGTGAGAATTTTGCCTTCGCCAGAGATGATTTCGGTAGCACCGCCAATAGGAATATCAATAGCAGGCTGGATATCAGGATTGCCCGCTTTGCCAATGGCACTGATACGGCCATTTTTGATACCGATATCCGCTTTATAGATGCCTGTATAGTCAACGACCAATGCATTAGTAATAACCGTATCGGCAACTTCCGCGCCTAGTAATTGTCCTTGTCCCATACCATCACGGATGACTTTACCACCGCCAAATTTAACTTCTTCACCTTTGATTTCGACAGATTCTCTGCTACTTCCATCACTTTGCGACGTATCTGCTTGATCAACAGCTGTATCTTTATGACTGGTTAAATCTGCTTCAACCTGTAGCCAAAGCTCGGTATCGGCTAAGCGGACTTTATCGCCTGTTGTCGGACCAAAATGCTCAGCATAAACACGACGACTGACTCGCTTCTGCGAAGTAGCAGTTGCCTTTTTATCAGTAACACTCTCTGATGCTTCGTCTGGATGAGCGGCGCCCATGACGCGCCCAGCAAAACCATATACATCTTGCTTGCCAGCGTATGCTACCAATTCGACTTCCCGCGATTGACCAGGCTCAAAACGTACAGCGGTTCCAGAGATAATATTGAGACGAAAACCTCGAGTCTGCTCTCTCTCAAAACTCAAGGCATCATTGACTTCATAAAAGTGATAATGCGAGCCGATTTGGATAGGTCTATCACCAGTATTGCTGACACTGATGGTCTGCACCTGTCGACCTTGGTTTAAGATAATATCGCCATCTTGGATATGGTATTCGCCTGCTTGCATGGTAGCCGCCTTATTTTATAGTGAGCATTTCAGTGCTATAACAATGGTATACAGCGTTACACGATGGGATTATGTACCGTGACCAGTTTGGTGCCATCAGGAAAAGTCGCCTCGATTTGCACTTCATCTACCATCTCTGCGACACCTTCCATGACATCGTCAGCCGACAGATAAGTGGCGCCCTCACTCATTAATTCGGCAACTCTTTTGCCATCTCTAGCCCCTTCCATCAGCAGCATACTGATATAAGCGATGGCTTCGGGATAGTTAAGCTTAACACCGCGATTTTTGCGACGCTCAGCCACCATACCAGCGGTAAATAGCATGAGTTTATCTTTTTCTGTTGGGGTCAGGTGCATGATAATTCCTTGTTGTACTTATCATTATATTTATAGCAGATTAGAGATTTTCACAGCATTAAATATCGATTAAAAACAGTCGCAATATATCTTAGTGTCATTATTTAAAGTGGCCATATTAAGTGTCCCAAATACGTGGACGACAGGGCTCAAGTTGCCACCAATATTCGCGTAAGACCTCTCTCAGCTGATAAAACGCTTCAAAACAACCACGTACATCTGAGCCAATATAGCGGATATTAATCGCTTGGCAATTATGAGTGCAGTAGACAGGCAGTTGTGCTCGAGCAATAACTTGTCGCAATGCTGCTACAGTATTGTCTAGATAGCGGGTTAATGACTGCTTGATAGTTGCTTGGGCAGTTTCGGTCGATTGCGTAGTCTGTGACGCGGAGAGTGCAAGATTGTCATGGACATCGCTTAAGCTTGGTACTGCCCAAAACGAGCCATAAATATGCTGGTTTGCTAATCCTAAATTTGAGGTAAACCAGCGATTTTGTGCTGCCTGTGCCACTCGCTCAGCAACGATAACCTTGCCATCTCGGTAGATATTCAATCCAGTATGATAACGCCCTTGCAAAAACTGCTCGTCGTAAGCTTGCCGTCCAAATACGCTAATCTCCCATGTTAGTAGACTAGAAGAATCCGTCAAATCGAAGCGGCTCACTGCATGCATATTGGCTTCGTTATAAATGATGCTCTCTTGCGGCAGCCATTCTAGACGGGTATCTGCTGCGAGTTTGGCCTGTACGTGTTGGCTTGCATAGGCAGCTATCTCGTCTTGACCCATACTTTGGTGAGTAACGTCGCTGCATAACGAAGATTTATGTTTTTGACTGACACTGTCCTTGCCGTACCATTTACCTGCCCCTGGTGTGGTGATAACAGCGTGGCTACCATTATCTAAGTTTAGGTCTATGGTCAGTGTATCGCCGCCTGCGATACCTGCTGGCGGGTACAACATCAGTATGTGACAAATCCCCTGCTGTACGCTTGGCTCAGGATACAGAGCACGCTGCACCATCAAGGCACCCGTGTGCTTGCGATGATAAAGCCGCGTTTTTGAGTTATCAGCCGTACCCTCTTTGGCCGTACTTGTACTGCTAACAGTGTCAAAGCTTAATGCTAAAGAAGAGGCCCAACTCATTTTATATACTCATTTACCAATTAAATATGTTTCAGTATTTTATATGACAACTCTCATTTACTATCCGTTAAAAACTCTATTGCCAATCGTTAATTACAGTTCATTAACTACAGTAATGTCAGAATAACAGCGAAGAAATACAGCCTACACCATTTATCGTGCCTAGCGCACCACTATAAATAAAAGCGTCAATGTTTTTATTGATACAAGCACTGTGCCAACTCTTGATAGCAGATAATCAAATAGACAACCTTACCGGCTCAAAACTTTGATTTGTCTATGCTTTTTCTATTTAACTTAAATGATAAAAATAACACTATATTCCCAACTATTTTCTAAACGTTTTTTGAGCATTATCTATTTATATAATCAGCAGATATTTGCACCAAAACAGTACATTTTGTCCAGAATAGTGCATTTTTTAGCGTTATTGTTAGCGCAATACCCTCTGAGGACATTAGATAAGCAAAAATACTAAACGCATAACTATTTGCAGGCTTAGTCAGTAAGATAGGTGGATTATAGGGCTATTAATCAGGTATTCTATGTTAAAAAGTCAGGTCAGACATGATTTACGCTATTTGTATCGATATAGATACTATCGATACAGGTACTATCAATATCTGTACGACTTGATAATAGATAAGATAGTATTTATCTACTTCTAGACGCATTTTTATTATAAGTTTCAATATAAGCAATGAGTCCTAGCAATATCGGAGAGTCACTTTTTCAGCTATTTTATGCACAAACCCGTTTTATAGGCTTGAATAGTGAGCGCAGCCCCTTATAAACAACCCATTAGTCAAAAACTACTAGACAATAAAATCATTCAATCCATTTTTATTTTATACATTTATCGATAGGACTTTTCTATGACAGATTATGATCGCATCACTGCCAACCCGCATTTTGATATGCTGATGAGTGCGCACAAAGAAATACAGACCACACAAGCGGCTTTAGTACCTATGGTGGTTGAACAGTCCTCACGCGGTGAACGCTCGTTTGATATTTTTTCACGCCTATTACGTGAGCGCGTTATCTTTTTGACCGGTCAGGTCGAAGACAACATGGCTAACCTTATCGTCGCCCAGTTACTATTCTTAGAAGCTGAAAACCCTGACAAAGATATCCATTTGTATATCAACTCACCAGGTGGTTCAGTAAGCGCTGGCTTGGCTATTTTTGATACCATGAACTTCATCAAACCTGAAGTATCTACTATCTGTATGGGCGGTGCTTACAGCATGGGTTCATTCCTATTGGCCGCTGGTCAAAAAGGCAAGCGCTACTCACTTGCTAATGCTCGTGTCATGATTCACCAGCCTTCAGGCGGCGCGCAGGGTCAAGCAACAGATATCGAAATTAATGCTCGTGAAATCCTTAAAACTCGTGCACGTTTAAATAGTATCTTAGCTGAGCGCACTGGTCAGCCAGTAGAGAAAATCGAAAAAGACGTTGAGCGTGATTATTGGTTAGATGCACAAGAAGCCAAAGAGTATGGTTTGGTTGACGAAGTATTAGAGCGTCGTCCTGAATCTTTGTAATCTAAGCATTAACGTGATGCCTCTTAATTAAGAGTGCAATCATAAGACCTTTTATAGTTTATTTGCCGTACAGTAAACCGTTATCAATGTCATACCTGATCTATTGGAAGGTATGACATTGAATGGATACGATAATCGACATACTACAAATAAACTAACCAGTTTTAAATTTTAGGAGCGCCTTTTATGGCAGAAGATAATACCCCGCAGTGTTCGTTTTGCGGTAAAGCCAAAAGCGATGTACAGCAATTGATTGCTGCTGACGATGCCAATATCTGCAATGAATGTATCGAGCTATGTACTGACTTAATCGCAGACAGCGCAGAGCACGGTGATGATGATAGCGAAGTAGACACTTCTTGGGTCAATAAAAAACTACCAACGCCAAAAGAGCTGCGTGCCAAGCTTGATGAATATGTCATCGGTCAGGACGCTGCCAAAAAGCATTGGCTGTGGCCGTCTATAACCATTACAAACGTCTAAAAGTTAGCCAGACGCTAGCCAACGACAGCAAAAAAGCCAAGATCGGCGCTGACGATGCAATGGTAGAATTAGCTAAAAGTAATATCTTGCTAATCGGTCCGACTGGTTCTGGTAAGACGTTACTTGCGCAAACTTTGGCTCGTTTGCTAGATGTACCTTTGCGATGGCTGATGCTACAACGTTGACCGAAGCTGGTTATGTTGGTGAAGACGTTGAAAACATCGTACAAAAGCTACTCCAAGCTTCTGACTATGATGTGGCCAAAGCTGAGCAAGGTATCATCTATATTGATGAAATCGACAAAATCAGTAAAAAAGGTGATAACCCATCTATCACGCGTGATGTATCAGGTGAAGGCGTACAGCAAGCGTTGCTAAAGCTAATCGAAGGTACTGTGGCTGCTATCCCGCCGCACGGTGGACGTAAGCATCCGCAGCAAGAGCTGATCCAAGTGGATACCAGCAACATCCTAATCATCGTTGGTGGTGCATTTGCTGGACTTGATAAAGTCATTCAGCAACGTACTGAAAAAGGTGGTATCGGCTTTAACGCTGATGTCAGCTCAAAAGACGACAGCCGTCGCAGCTCAGACTTGCTACAAGAAGTCGAGCCAGAAGATTTGATTAAGTTTGGTCTGATTCCTGAGCTGATCGGTCGTCTGCCAGTACTTGCGGCACTGCAAGAGCTAGATGAAGCAGCCTTGGTACAAATCCTGACCGAACCTAAGAACGCACTGGTAAAACAGTACAAGTATTTGTTCGATATGGAAGGTGCTGAGATTAGCTTTACTCAAGAAGCCCTAGATGCCATCGCCAAAAAGCAATGGAACGCAAGACAGGTGCACGTGGTCTACGTTCTATCGTAGAAAACGCCCTGCTTGAGACTATGTATGAATTGCCTTCTATGGAAAATGCCAAGACCGTAATGGTTGATGCGGACGTTATCAATGAAGGTAAAGTACCTAAAATTGCTTAATTTATAGTTGATTTAAATAGTCCGTTATCATTAACGGACTACTAAAAAAGCGTCTGGCTAAATTAGTTCAGGCGCTTTTTTTATGTCTATTATTTAACCAGTTTGTCTGTTAGATAGCTTGTCTACTAGATAATTCGTCTACTGAAAATTAGCGACATTCATTACGTCTACTCTGAAATGACAGTAGCGTTTATCAATCGCGAGTAAGCATCAGCACAAACCATGCTAATGTAGATAGACTGTTTTGACCCTTAGACTTTATTTCTATATACCGCAAAATATAGCCTGTACAACCCATATGATTAACAAGACAAAGGATTGTTTATTATGCTCAACCATGTGACCGCTATGGCGACTTCATTACGCCAAAACCTACCGTTTTCTTCTAACCGTACCTCATTGGATGACTCGGACGTTGCATCCTACTACCGAAACCATGTCGCGGCTATCACAGGCGCAGGCTCTGGTATGGGCCGTGAGCTAGCCATTCATTTAGCAAAAATGGGCTGTCATGTTGCACTATCGGACATCAATCCTGAACAGCTAGCAGCGACCAAACAATTACTTGCCAATTATGATGTCAACGTCACTATGACGGTACTCGATGTGTCAGACAATAAAGCCGTGGAAGCATGGGCTGATAGTGTGATGAGCGATTATGGCAAAGTAAATTTTATCTTTAACAATGCAGGTGTTGCGCTCTACTCTACCGTCGAAGGCAGTAGTATTAGTGAGCTTGAATGGGTAATGAACATTAATTTTTGGGGCGTGGTTTACGGTACTAAGGCGTTTTTACCGTTAATCAAAAACAGCGTTAAAAAGAGCCAATTTGGCGAGCATGGACATATTATTAATATCTCAAGTCTGTTTGGTTTGACCGCTCAGCCATCACAGTCGGCCTACAACTCTAGCAAATTTGCCGTACGCGGCTTCACAGAGAGCTTACGCCAAGAGCTAAACATCCAGAACTGCGGGGTATCAGCGACTTGTATCCATCCGGGCGGGATCAAAACCAATATCGCCAATAGCGCGCGCGGTAATGAGAGTATCCATGATATTGGCATGAGTACTGGGCCCAAAGCCATCAGAAGTTTTAATAAATTCTTAAAATTTGATGCCAATGAAGCGGCTTGGATTATCCTACAGGCAGCAGCGACCAACCAGCAGCGCTGCCTGATTGGTAACGATGCCAAGATAGTCGATGCTATCCAACGTGTATTTCCATCACATTATAGTCAAGTGCTGAACGACTTTCATCAACTGTCCCGCAAACTAAAACCACGTCGTCATAAGAAGCTAAAGACCGTTAAATAGTAGGTTATCAACATTCCCTATATCACAAGAAATTGATGGATTTATATATAAAAAGCCCAGCTATAGTCGTAGCTGGGCTTCTTGAGAGTTGCCATTATTGATTGAGGATAAGACTGAATTTTGAGACTGTTAATAATATTTCAGTTCAATACTCCAAGCATTAAGGCAGCTTCATATCACCAGCGACCAACCAGCCCATACGGTGCATGATGTAAGCCACTAACCCTGCAATCACCGCAGGTAATATAAACATCAATAGAATAATCGCTGTCCATAGTTGACCGGTGCTCATGATTTCTTGTGATGCCTCAATAACCCCAAACACACCGACCAAACCAGCAGTACCCATACCCGCCCCTGTCGCGGTACAAGCTAATCCAAAACCAACGGTCGCGATAGGCCCAACGATAGCGCTAGCAATGACAGCAGGTAGCAAAACGATAGGCTTTTTGAGCACATTAGGGATTTGCAGCATACTGGTACCCAAGCCCTGAGAGATGACGCCACTAACGCCATTGTCTTTGAAACTTGCGACAGCAAAGCCAATCATGTGCGCAGCACAGCCAACTACTGCAGCCCCGCCAGCCAAACCACCGAGTCCAATAGCAATACAAATGGCCGCACTTGAAGTTGGCAATGTCAATAAAACACCAACTACGACGGCAATAATGATACCCATTAGAAGTGGCTGTAATTCAGTAGCGGCTTGAATACCCTTACCGATAGCAGCGACCCCTGCTACGATAGGCGGATTAAGCAAGGCGCAAACTAGAAGAGCAATACCGCATACAACCAAAGGCACTAATAAAATATCTAGCTTAGTCTTACCCGCGATCCAAGTGCCAGCGCGATAAGCAAACACAGAAGTCAGATAAGCACCGATTGGATTGCCCGGTAGTGCTACAAAAGTTGCAGGCCCACCCACTTGCGGCGTAAAGAGCGTGCCTGCCATTAGTGCTTCGGAATGAGCACCAAGCATACCTGCCACAAGACAGCTAAGCATAACTAACGTTGGTGCTTTGAGATAATAAGCGATACCTACGCCGATACCAGCACCCATTAATATCGAGGCAAGCTTCCCGACCGCGACCAATGCCGGCAAACCTAACCAACCACCGATTTGCGAGATAATCAGACCTGCGATCAACGTGACAAATAGCCCTAAAGCCATACCAGTAAAAGCATCGATAAAGTATTTTTGAAAGAACGCTTTAATGATGCCTGCTTGCGGTGTTACTGAGTTAGATACGGTCATAACCATACTCTTAATGGACGTTTAATAGGATAAAACAGCTAGAAAGCTTTTGATAAAATAAAGAGATAAAAAAAGCGTCATTACGACGCTTTTTTAATAAATACAATAACTGTAAACGACTCAACCTAGCGACGCTGTTCAACGATAATAGAATCTATACCATTGTTCTGTAGGCGCTGCTGTGCTGTCGTTACTGCTTGACGGTTATTCAAAGGACGCGAGATGACTTGATAAATTGGCAAGCCATTGCCCGTCGTGTTTTTGACCACGCGAGCATCGACACCTGCCATCAGTACTTGCGCACGGCGACGATCCGCTTCATCTGCATCACTAAAGCTATTGATCTGCAAGATATAGGTCGCCGCAGGTTTGGCAGCTTGGATGCTCGCCGTCCCTGCTGCTGCACTGTTATTGCGGGTTGTAGCGTTGCTAGTAGCAGGCGGCGTACCATCATAAGTTGCATCTTCTTCAACGACAACGATATCCTCGCTAGACCCAGCATTATTACTACCAGCAGGCTCGACAGTCGCATTTTCCGAACCACCGAAGCTGCCCGTACTTTCTGTACTGCCTGCATCGCTCTCTGGTTGAGTCACGACGACGTCTGGTTCAAACGCACCGATATCACCTATTTGATCATTATCAATGTCAGCGATATCTTCATCAGGGATAGTTGCCATCTCTTGATTAGGCAAGATATCATAGAACTCATAATCGCCATTATCGGTATCAGTATCCACACGTGGCTGTACTTGGCGATCAGAATCGTTCTCAGCACTACCATCAGCGGGGCTGAAATTGAATAGTGGTGAGAGGTAGATAAACACCCCGATCATAAGGGTCAATACGGCCCCAACAAACATCCACAATAAGCCTGATACGCTACTTGATTTACGCTTTTCTGTTGCGCCTTTAGGTTTTTTGGCTAGCATGGATCTCGTTCTCCCTACTGGATTTAACTATCATCATCGAATTAATGCTATCAGCTGTCTATACTCATGTCACATGTTAGAAAAGTACTACATACTAGACGGTGCAGACAAGCCTAGCAGACCAAGGCCATTTGCCAGTACCTGTCTAACAGCTTTGGACAGACGCAAACGTGCTTGCATTAAGTCTAGCTCATCTTGACTTGGCGTTTCACCTGACGTCAGGCTCATAGGCAAGATACGGTTGGTGTCATACCAACCATGGAACAATGCCGCCAGCTCTTTTAGGTAGTTGGTCAAGACATGTGGCTCGTAACCAGTCGCTGCGCGAAGTAACGTCGCTGGATATCCTGCTAACAGTTTAATCAGCTCGTCTTCGTTTGGTGCACTTAGCAAATCTTGATGTGCCAAACCAACAGCATCATCTACTGCCAAATCGTAGGTTGCCAGTTTTTCTAACACGCGGCAAACGCGCGCATGAGCGTACTGGATATAATACACTTGATTGTCTTTGCTTTGTGATTTGGCAAGTTCTAAATCAAAATCAACATGCACTTCAGGCTTACGCGCGACATAGTAGAATCGTGCAGCATCGTTACCGACTTCTGCACGTAGCTCACGCAAAGTCACAAACTGACCAGAACGCGAAGACATTTGTACCTTTTCAGAACCGCGCCATAATGCCACAAACTGTACAAGTACCACATCAAGACGTTCAGCATCGATACCAAGAGCTAGTAGCGCTGCTTTTACGCGTGGGACATAACCATGGTGGTCTGCGCCCCAAACGTTAATGACTTTATCAAAGCCGCGATCAAACTTGTTTTTATGATAAGCGATGTCAGAGGCAAAATACGTCGATTGACCATTGGCACGGCGTACCACACGGTCTTTCTCATCGCCGAAATCAGTCGACTTAAACCAGATGTTGCCGTCTTTCTCATATAGATAGCCTTTGTCATCTAGTATCTGTAATACAGGCTCAATCTCGCTATCGATAGATCTTTCGCTAAACCAGCACTCGTAGCTCACGCCAAAGTCATTTAAGTCGTCTTTAATATCCGCCAAAATACTGCTCAATGCCGCGTTTAAAAATAACGCATAGCTGTCACCTAGCAAAGACTTACTATTGGCAATCAAGCCATCAATATGCGCTTCTTTATCACCTGAAATGACGGTTTTTTCGCCATCAGCATTAATCTCAAATTGAGCATCTTCTGGCACATCTTTGGCAACGTCTGCAAAGCTATGTACGTAGCTATCGCCATGCTGTGTTTTTAGCGTCTGGGCGATATCACTAACATAATCACCTTGATAGGCGTTGACTGGGAAAGTTATCTCTTCACCATTTAGCTGTAGATAACGTAAATATGTACTGGTGGCCAAGATGTCCATTTGACGACCAGCATCATTTACATAATATTCACGCGTGACGTCATAGCCGATAGCTTCTAGCAGGTTAGCAACGCTCATGCCAAATGCAGCACCGCGACCGTGACCAACGTGCAGACTTGACGTTGGATTGGCAGAGACGAATTCAACCTGGACTTTTTGATCGTCAAACTGATTACTCAAGCCAAAGCGGTCCTGCAACGTGAAAATATCGTCCAATACAGAAAATTTAGCTTCCGAGTTTAAGAATACGTTGATAAACCCTGGTCCTGCGATTTCTACTTGGCGAATATCTTGATTGTCAGGCAATGCGCTGACGATTTTTTCAGCAAGTTGACGCGGATTGGCTTTAGCTGCTTTCGCTGCCGTTAGTGCGATATTACTGGCAAAATCACCGTGACTTAAATCTTTTGTACGGGTGATTTGACTGTTGTTTTGCCAATCGCTTGGTAGCATACCATCTGCTTGTAGGGTTTGAATTGCATCGTTAAACAGGGATGCAAGCGTATCAATTTGGGCTTGTGACATAGGAATTTGAACTCAATTAAATAAACAACAAAAACGGTGCGAATGCGAGCAATCGATAACTGCTTATTATAATAGCGACCGACATTGCAGGGATAGAATAATGTAAAAAGATAAGTAACCTGTAAATATAACAATCTTTGCGCTTTATTGCACCATTTGCGCCAAAATTAGCACTAAAATCTTACCGTTATCAGGATTTGGGCTGACTAATATCAATGATGCAAAACTGATAAATAACTCATAACGTGAATTGTAGCGTTACTGTTGCTCAATACTGGGCAGTCGTTTATACCTGACTGCTTCCACGTTATAATAATGGTTTGTACGGCTCTTCTAAAATATAGAAGACGCGTTACTACTCTATTATAGGATTACGCCATGTTTGCTATTGCCGCCAGTACTGTCACCAGTTGGGGACTGTACGTCTTGTTGCCGATATTCATCGCTTTCTTGTTTTTTATTATGTGGGATATCTCTAAAACGTCTGAAGCTGGGCGCGCTGGTACTTTTTGGATATTCTTAGCCCTAGGCGCAGGTTCTGTTGGTTTTATTCTTAAGATAGTCATGGAAGTCGCGTTCAAAAAATGGTTAATCTAATTGGCCATTTTTATCACTATTCTTTGATATCGCTTAAGATGTGAGTAGCAAAACTAAAAATGTAATATATGGCTTATGACTGCTGCGCTTGATAAGGTGTCAGTCATTTAAAACAAGGATTTTTGAATCAAGGCTTCTTAGATCAAAACCTTTTAAATAAAAGAAGCTATTGAGCCTTAGCATCATTTCTTATAACCTGACTCACATACGTTGGTAGGTCCCACGCTCCACCAGCAAAACCTCGGCACATGCCCGTACTAGACTCTTCGCTCTTAGCAAACGTTTCACCATTCCACGTCCATGTAGTACGATTCCAGCAGTCACCGATACCTCGGTCTTTGTGAGTAGCGGAAATCTCACCATCAAAATAATCATTTCCTGCTGTCGTGATAAGCATAGGCTTGCTAGGTTTTGCATTATCAATGAGCCAATAGCCGTTACTGGAATTGTAAGCACCTAGCCAGCAAGTATGCGCGGCTAACGTATAGCTATCATCAACTGGTATAAATTCCCAACCAAGCATCGTAGAGCCATACTCTGACATTCGCTGATATGTTTCAGTTTTTGGGTTAATCAGCTCACAGTCGCCCATCTCGTCCTTGGACCCTATAAGCTGCTCATCGTTAATATCGACCCAGTTATCAATATTTTTCTGAAAATACGCCAGCTTTGATGGAGCAAGTGTTTTGTTGTCTTTTGCTGAATACGCAAATGCTTTTTGAATAATTGGTTTTGGCAAGGCTGCTTTAGGACGTTGACGATTTGGGTGGTTCTTACTAACCAATGCTATCGGCGTCCCTACCCGACCTTGCACATCGTCTAGTTTAAGCAATACGGCTGACATGCCTTTATCGCTGATCTGCCAGTGGTTGTCGCCCGCTCTAATTTCTATCTTGGTCGCTATACGAGCATGATCAAGCAGTGCTTGAGTCTGCTTGGCTGACAGGTCATATAGTAGACTGTCTTCTTTATTAGGTTGCAGCACACCATAGTTTTTGTTGTTCAGCCAAAGCTCAGCAGGCTTAAGATCATCTAGCGGCACTTCTGAGATAAACTGAATTTGCGCTTTTGGCAGAGCTACTTTTGGCAACGCTGTGAGCAATATTGAGGCAGGCTCATCTATTAGTGCTTCACTAGCGTAACCAGCCGCTCGACAAGTCCGCGTATTATCACAAACCACTTGCCAGTCGTCTTGTACAAAGCCCCAGCCTTCGGATACAGTTCCATAACCTGCCATAGCAGGTAGCGATAGCAAGCTGATGGTAGCTACAATAAAAGTCTTCAATGTCTTCATAGTGCTTTCCTTATGTTAGCTACCACCATCAATGCTACTTTTTGGCAATCAAAGTCGCACGCATGGGAGCAGGATATCCTTCGACGGTCTTAGTAGAATCATTAGGATCTAAGAAATCTGCTAACGAATGATAGGTCATCCACTCGGTTTGTCGTTGTTCCTCAGTCGAGGTGACTGCCACATCGACGCAGCGCACATCTGAGAACCCTGCTTTCTCTAACCAGCCAATTAGTGCCGCCACCGATGGTAAGAAATAGACGTTATTCATCTGCGCGTAGCGGTCATGCGGCACCAGTACAGTATTGGCATCACCTTCAATCACCAACGTCTCAAGTACCAACTCACCACCTTTGACTAACTGTCCTTTAAGCTGTTGTAAATGCTCAAACGGTGACTGACGATGGTAAAGTACGCCCATGCTAAATACGGTATCAAACAGCTGACTGTGCTCAGGTAAGGCTTCAAGCGGTACAGGAATATAATGCGTCCGATAGCTACCTGTATCACTAGCATCTGCGGCACCAACAAAGTGACGAATCGCCATAAACTGATGATAAAACAAGCATGACGGATCAATAATAATAACCGTATCCGCGCCAGCCCCTGCCATGCGCCAGCCGTGATAACCAGAGCCACCGCCCACATCCAATACGCGGCGACCGTCCAATCTACTTAAATGCGGCGCAACGCGCTGCCATTTCCAATCACTATGCCACTCGGTATCAATCTTAATACCTGACTCATCATCGCCGATTTGACCGCCAATCTGAAATGGGCCTTTACGCCACGGCATCAACTGCTTCAATAGTGCTGTTGTTTGTTTGCGCTGAGACTCATTTAGATCTGCCTCAATCGTCAATGTATCGCTGTTTAGATCGACGTTATTGACAGCTAAGTTTGGCAAACGAGCGACTGACGCTTGGTAGGCAGGCGCGTGCGCATAGTTGGCTTTGTCTTTTATGTCACCTAGCCATGTTGGTAATTGCTTGAGCCATTCATAAGCGCTCGGCTGCTGCTGTGCCAGCTCTAGCAGGGTTAAATATAATTCGCGTTCTGCGTTGATGATAGTGTCGTTGAGCATAAAAGCAGGTTACCGTATTGATTAATATTCAAATGAATAAAATTAAAAGGGTTAAAATAAAGAAAGATAAGTTTTAATATGTAAACTCTTTGAAATTCGTGAACTACGCATTTCCTTGCAGAATTTCCGTTTCACTACGAAGATCGTCGTATTCAAAAACACCATAACCATTGTCCTGACTTTTGAAAACAACTTTGCCTTCTTCTAACCAGTTCCGTACATTTTTAGCATCATCAATAATCTCGGGATACAACTTATCTAAGATAGTATCTATATTATGGTTAGATTCCGAAGTTTCGTAGTCTACTAGGCAGAACCCGTATATAATTCCTAGCTTGCCGAGAAAACCATAACCCTTACAATATAACTCATACATCACCCAAATCGCATTACTACAATTTCCATCTCTATCAATAATTGAGTTTAAGTACCCTTTTATGCGATCAGCTTCAAATTTATAAAAATGGACGTATTGCGCAAAACTATCATAAAAACGGTAATAAAAATTATCTTCAGAACTATAATTAAATGAAATCAGTTCAAGATACAAATCAGGGTTGCTAGACTCTAATACATCATCTTCATATAACCATTGCTCAAATGATTGTACGCTCATTTTTTTATTAACACTTGATGAATATTTTGTTCAACTATAGACGGAATCATATGAACACCTTGTTCGCTCCCAAAGTAAATCCTATTTAAACGCCACAATAGAGACAAAATTCAAAAACTGAAACCACGTCAGATGACGCGCGAAACCAACCTGATCTAACCGTGCATGATGCTCATCTAATGTGTCAGTAATTAGGACATTTTCCAATGCATTACGCTTGCCACTGATTTCCATTTCGGTGTAGCCATTGGCACGTTTAAAGTCATAATAACGCTCCACCAACCACGCATCATATTGCTCATCAAATGCATGGGTTTTTTCAGTCAGTACCAATATACCGCCTTCGCTCAATGCCGCATAAATTTTCTCTAGTACTGCTACCCTATCAGCAGCTGGCAAAAACTGTAGCGTCAAGTTCAAAATCACCATGTCGCACGGCTCA
The DNA here is from genome assembly GCF_048631835.1 of Psychrobacter sp. ER1. Lineage (NCBI taxonomy): Bacteria > Pseudomonadati > Pseudomonadota > Gammaproteobacteria > Moraxellales > Moraxellaceae > Psychrobacter > Psychrobacter sp. ER1. The sequence continues at coordinate 2,937,803 of NZ_CP184640.1, forward strand.
AGCTCAATATCGCGAATATCTGCTGTGATCACTTCGATATCGTGCTCAGGATAATTCTCACTCAGTAGCGTGGTCGCCTCTGTCGTCATCGCTGGTGAGATATCAATTGCTTTAATCTGCAAGTCTTGTGGGTCGAACTCTCCCGCTAGCGTCATACTGGCGGCACCCAATGAACAGCCCAAGTCATAAACACGACTAACACGCTGACCGCTATCGCTCTGCTGACGATACTTGCAATGACGACGGGCGAATATAGGTAGCATCGCCAATACCTGTCCATAACCGGGTACGCTGCGGCGAATCATATCAGGGAAGCAAGCCACCACTTGCTCATCAAAGGAAAAGCGTGCGGCCTTGTCCAGTGGCGTGGTAAACGGTTTATCAAATAGGGTGTCATGTTTGATAGCGGGCTGGGATTGGCTCATGGGACGACTCATTTTTTAGAATAGAACTGAAATTAGAAATTACTTGGTGTTTTGCTTGTCATTGTCAGTTGAAAACTAAGCCAGATAGCAAAAGCCCATTATAACATTACTGTTTGTTACTTATCGCCTTTGGCTTGCCTGCTAAGCTGAATAACCTACGAAACTGGATAAATAGTGCCAAGGGTAATGAGACGTTTGAAAGAAGCATTGAAAAACGAGAACTTCACTACCAAATATAGCGCTTAACCCATATTTATAATAATAGGAAAAAACTATGCAAACGATCGTATTAGGTGGCGGCTGCTTCTGGTGCACCGAGTCTGTATTTTTATCGGTAAAAGGTGTGCAATCTGTCGTCTCAGGCTACATGGGCGGCGATGCTGTCTCTGCCAATTATGAAGCTGTCTGTAGTGGTACGACTGGCCATGTCGAAGTCATCAAAGTCGAATTTGATGACTCTATCGTCCCGTTAGAGGTAATACTCGATGTCTTCTTTGCCACGCATGATCCCACCACGATGGATCGTCAAGGAAATGACGTCGGTAGTCAGTATCGCAGCGTGGTCTTTTACACTGAAGACAGTCAAAAACCGACCGTTGACCGTACCATCAATAAGTTACGCGATATGGGTGTCAATGTGGTGACGGAAGTACATCCTGCTGTTGAATTTTATCAGGCAGAAGACTCACATCAAGATTTCTTCAACAGAAACCCAGGACAGGCTTACTGCAACTTTGCAATACCGCCAAAGCTTGCCAAACTGCGTAAAGAATTTAGCAAATATATGGTTAGTTAAATGAGGGTTCGTTAAATTAAATAAGACATTATTTATTCAAAAAATTTCTTAGCCCAATATTAGATACCAGCCAAACACTTATACTATAGGTGTTTGGCTTTTTACTATTTATGCCTTTGACATGACCAACCAATATTACTAATGCTAAATCTATATATAAAAACTTACAGATAGAGGATCACAGCATGAACCCTGAATTTTGGCGAAAACGTTGGCAAGAAGGTCGCATTGGATTCAATCAATCTATGGTCAATCCATTATTGATTGAGTACTTTAACCGCCTCAATTTAACTGCGGGTAGCCGAATTTTCGTTCCGCTTTGTGGTAAATCTATCGATATGGTTTGGCTAGCGACGCAAGGCTATGACGTGGTGGGCGTTGAATTGGTCGAAACAGCCGTACAAGCATTTTTTGCTGAGCAAAACATTGAACCTGCTGTCTATCAACAGGCAGACAACCCAATGATTAAATACTATCAGGGCCAATTATCGGAACAAACCATCACTTTATGGGTCGCTGATATCTTTGCACTGACCGCTAAAGATATTGGTTCCATTAATGCAGTATATGATAAAGCGGCATTAATCGCCCTGCCAGCCGATATGCGTGTGAGATATAGTGAGGAAGTGCGGAAACTTAGTAGCGATACCAGTAAAGTTGATGGTGCTAACAATAAAATAACACCGCAGCTTTTACTCACGCTAAATTACGATCAGCGTAAAAAGAATGGACCACCTTTCTCTATTAATGCCGACCAACTAGAGCAGTATTATAGCGCTCACTACCAAATCTATGAGCTAGCAAGCGTGCCTTCTTCTATAGGTTCTGCACCTGATATCACCGTCACAGAACAGGTTTGGCTATTGAGCAGTAAATGAACCAAACTCATGTAACTTTTAAAAAGCTGCTAAATCGCAACGGAGAAAATGAATGAAAATGATAGTCGGTCTAATGAGTGTAACTGCTATTCTGCTGGTTGCTCTAGCAGGCCCATTGTATAAGTTTGGCGTTGTAGAGTTAGGCACTGCATTTACGGGGTTTAAATTTGGGTTATTTGCTGGTATCGCAGCATTGGTATTGTTAGCTATTCAGCTATTATTTAAACGCAATACAGCCAGTATTGGGAGCGCACTAGCCTCAGCCGTACTTGCTGCTACTGCAATCGCTGTCCCGCTCGGCATGATGAATACGGCCAAAAATGTACCACCTATTCACGATATTTCTACCGGTTTGGTAAATCCGCCTGAGTTTGTTGCGATTGCTCCACTACGTGCAGATGCGCCAAATCCCGTAGAGTACGCAGGTGCAGAAGCGGCTGAACAACAACGTACGGCCTATCCTGAACTACGGACATTGACCTACTCTCAATCAAAGCCTGAACTGGTTGAGGCATCTAAACAAGCCGTTGAGAATTTAGGGTGGAAGCTAGTAAATGTTGATGCCGATAAAGGCATCATCGAAGCAACAGAGACGACTGCTTGGTTTGGTTTCAAAGACGATGTGATCATTCGTGTGACTGACAACGATAGCGAACGCTTGGTTGATATCCGCAGTAAATCACGAATTGGCAAAAGTGACCTAGGTAAAAATGCGGCACGTATTCATAGCTTTATTGAAGAACTAGATAGTGCGCTAGCCGAATAAACAGGTTATATCTCCTAAGGATAGTCCTCAAGTTGAAATACTGTCTGACGCTTTGCGTTTTCAGCTCCACGAAATCCTCTTCTAATCTCACGGCAGCGTCAATTTATCGTAACCATTTATAATCTTCGTACTTCGACAGCTTTTCTTTACTGTTTAGATTGGTTACTCTACGTTAATATCATTTTTTGCCTTTCGATAACTATCTTAACGTTTATAGGATATTTTCATGCGTTTGACTCCTTTTTCTACTTTGTCGTTGCTTAGTGTTGCTGTCGGCATCAGCCTTGCTACCACTGCTCAAGCCGCACAGCCGCCAGCACCTGATTTATCCAATAGCGAGTTTCAGCAGTGCTTGGACAATCTAAAAAATTCTAGCAAGTTTAGCGGTGTTGATGGCTATACTTTTAATAACTATCGTCCAAGCCAGCCTGATCCTAGCGTCATTCAGTCGCTCAACTATCAGCCAGAGTTTCAAAAAGATGTCTGGGATTATCTCTCAGCGCTAGTAGACAAAGAGCGTGTCGAAGATGGTATCCGTGCCAAGCGTCAGTGGCGCGATACCCTACGTCAAATCGAATCGCGTTACGGGGTAAAAGCGGAGCATGTGCTTGGGGTATGGGGCGTAGAGTCTAACTTTGGTCAGACGTTAGGTAAAAAACCATTGTTTGAATCTTTAGCGACGTTGTCTTGTTTTGATCGTCGTCAAAGCTATTTCCAAGGTGAGTATGCCAATGCGCTAAAAATCGTGCAAAACGGTGATATCGCACCTAATGATATGACAGGATCATGGGCAGGTGCCTTTGGGCAGACGCAATTTATGCCGAGTACCTTTTTAGAATTGGCAGTAGATTTCGATGGTGATGGACGTCGTGATTTGGTCAATAGCGTACCTGATGCACTCGCTTCTACCGCAAACTTCTTGGACAATCGCGGCTATCGTACTGGTGAGCCTTGGGGCTATGAAGTCAAACTACCTGATGGGTTTTGGGCCGCTTCTAATCGTAAGGATAAAAAATCGATAAGCCACTGGCGCGACCAAGGTCTGACGTTGGCTAATGGTAGTCCGTTACCATATGACTTAAGTAGTGCAGGCTTATTGTTACCCGCTGGGATGGAAGGCCCTGCTTTCTTGGTGGGTAAAAATTTCGACACTTTCTACTCTTATAACGCCTCAGAAAACTACGCATTGGCTATCGCACACTTATCAGATCTAATCACTCGCGAAGACAGCAGCAAAACAGACTTTATCACTGCGTGGCCGACAGATGATCCTGGTATCAGCCGCCAGCAGGCTAAAGACATTCAACAAGCGTTGCTAAACGCAGGTTATGACATTGGCGGTGTAGATGGCATCATCGGAGACAATACTCGTACCGCTATCCAGCAATATCAGACTAGTCGCGGCATTTTCCCAGCTGACGGACGCGCAGGCCAGAAGTTCTATCGCGCCATCGTTGGTAATGCAGCACCGAGTCAAACTCAATACGGCCAGCCTGCAAACAGCCAACCCCTGAATCCTGCACCCGCCGATCGCATGGGGCAATTAATTCAGCAGCAAACGACTGCTCCTAATAGCTATTCATCTCAGCCATCAGTGAGCTCCTCAACTTCTGGCAATACAAGTTATCGCCGCGTTACTGACGCCGATGGCACTATCAAGCTTGTTCGTATAGACCAAGGTTCATAGTAGTAAGATAAGTGATGCTATTTAAATGCATCAAAAAAGCCACGCTAACGATAGCGTGGCTTTTTTATTTATAGATAGGTATCAATAGATACTTATCTCATTTTCTCAAAATACGTATCTAGACGATAGGTGGTGGCTTAGGCTGACCATTGTCACCATTCCAATTTTCGCGAGCTTTGTCGTCTAAATCGGCAGCCGTTTTTGGCTCCCACTTACCGTTTTCTTTCCAAGTCGCATCGCCCCAATCTTCATCTTCGGCTTTACTGTCTAAATCTTTGTAGGCCTTGCTAGGATCTATACCGCGACGTTTCATATCTGCTACTTGCTCTTCTAACGTATGAAACTGATCAGCATCATGCATAGACTTTTCTAGACCATCGATCTCTCTTTTTAGTTCGTCATTTTTAGCATTGCTCATCGTACGCTCTCCCTAATTATTAATATTATAGTTCTCATTCTAAAATAGTTAACGTTGTTAATACTGCTAACTAACTGACTTTATTATTACGGGTCTGAGGAAGATTCACAAGCATTGCACGTATGCTTTGTATTACAAAACGTAGTCGTGATGCCTAAGTGAACGTTTTAGATGGCTATTATTGAGTACGCTAGTGAATAATTACTAGTCTTGTTTATTCCTATTTGAGGTATGATTTTGCAGTAGGTTTTTTGCGTAGAAGGTAAGCTTCCATAGCTCTTGTGATACCCGCGTGCCATAAGTCATTAGTTGTATCCAGTTTGCACCGACTAGCTTACGTTGCAAATTATTGATATCAGCTTGAGAGATTTGGCAGCGTGAAACAGCATGAACGTTTGGCATCTCTTTTTGATGTCTACTTCCGCTTTAGCGGTAATCAAACGATTAATGGCATTTTGCAAGCCATAGCTCGAAAAAGTAGACGGTATTCTCATGAGTGTCATGAGTATCTCGTGCCACGAGAGGGTTAGTGATCGGGTCACGTCCGTTAGATTGCCGCCCTCATAAGCTTGGGCACTATATTGAATCTCAAAAAACTCCGTTAACTCAATTGGCTCACTAACCTTATCCGATATAAAATCTTCGTCATCAGGACTGTTGTTCTCTACCTCGGTAGTACTAGGTAATACATCGACTGGCTTCTCATACACGACCTTTTTACTAGTCGTATTCTCTTCGTCATTCGCTCTGACCCAGCCACCTATCATTTTATTATTGGCGACGGCATTATAATGAGCCTGTACTAGCAATGGCTCAATATCTTCTTCCGTATCATAGTAATATAGCTGGTTGTCTTGCTTGGTGACTAACTTAATAAACTCTTGAAGTTGTCGGCTGATAACAGCGTCTGGAGAGTGGTTTTTGACCAGAACAATTAGCGGCTTAAGCTTCGCTTTGGCATTTAGATAACTCAAATGCATCTGGCTGACACCGTTTTTTTGCACAGTTCCGTAGCTGTCGCCAACGATCATGACTGCGTAATCACAAGAGTCAATACACTGACGCCCATAAAAAGAGGCTTTAGATAATTTACTAGAAACATCATAGGTCAGAAATGCGCGCGCCTGAAAAAATATCGCTAAGCTGTCTAGAACCAACAACTGGTCATTGTCAGCGCATATAATATGAATATGATAGCGACGATTCGGCACAATTACCTCTAAGCGTAGGTCGTGACATAAAAAGGATAAGGTGTGAGATAGAACACAAAAATCTTGTCTTGCTCAGCCTAGCATACTCTTAGCTTGAAAAGATGCACTCAATTTATTTTAACTGAGTCAGCGTTGCATACAGCGTATTGATATCACTAGCTTTGATAGTAACTAGTGAGAGTAGTATTGCAATGCCATTTCTGTACCGAGTAAGCGCTCAACTAAAGCGCATAGTCTATCACTATATTTAGTGGCATGAAAAGTTAATGGCGGTCTAGTAATGGTATTTTTCTTACTGGTTTTTTGTGACAGATTTTCTTGTTTTTCACTCATCAATGATGCAGATAAGTTGTTTGCAATCAATAGCTGTCTAACTCGCTCAGCGATTGCTTGCCCAGAGTCAACCACCTGTATCGATAACTGCTGCTGTGCAATTTCGTCTAATAAAAACGATTTAAAAAATGGATAATGTGTACAGCCGAGCACTAGCTGGTCAATACCTTCATTAGCAAATGCCCGTAGCTGTTGGCGTAGACGCTGAGCTGTCTCATCTTCAACTGGCATGCCAGCCTCTACCCAAGGCACCAGTTGTGGATCAAAATACTTGGTAACCACTGTGCTATTAGGATTGGCAAAACTGGCAATGACATCATTGAGTAATGACCCATTTAAAGTGGCTTTGGTAGCCAATACCGCCACATGTCCACTTTTACTTGCCAGTACGGCGGGCTTTAAAGCAGGTACCAAGCCCACGATAGGTAATTGCGGATAACATTTTCTTGCTGTGTCCAAAGCATAAGCTGATGCGCTATTGCACGCGATAACAATGAGCTTGCAGCCCTGTTGGTATAACCATTCCACTGCTTTTAAAGTCAGCGCTTCGATATCTTCACTATCACGATTGCCATAAGGAACATTTAAGGTATCAGCGTAATATATATAGCTCTCATTAGGTAGTTGCTGGGCTAAATGCAAATAGATCGACAAGCCGCCAACGCCGGAGTCAAACAACCCAATGGGCGCGCTACGGTTTTTATCGCTTACAACTGTGTTACCAGCATGTTTATTGACATCTACTAGATCAATAGCTTTGAGACTCTGGTCAACAGATATATCGACACACGGTCTGAGCTTTCCGACTGTCTGGTTTTTGATATCCATATTTATGCTAATGCCATTATCATATTATTCATCAATTTCATTACTCAGTTAAATGCTTAAATGCGCTATATATGTTGCGTGTATGACGTTACTCTACGTCGGCTGTCTATCGACTACCTTTATACAATAATAATTTTTCAACCCAATAGATAATCAAGCGACATTATAAAATTATAGCACTCATCGGCATACAGCAATTAATAGATAGACATAATACTTACTCAGTAGGCATCGATAATGAGTAAGATTGGCCACCACTCTGTAATGTTAATATCGTATTACCATTGTCTTCTGATAATGCTCCAATTTCAGTCAGGTGATAAAAAGTATTGCGGCCGATAAGCGCAGTCAATCCATTTCTGACCATCATGTATGGGCGTACTTGTTCTGTAGATGCTAATTCTTGAGAATCTGCAACATCGTCAGCGGTACTCAATTGATTCGCTGTATCACTGTTATGAAAGTCGCTTTCACTAAAGTCACTGTTGTTAGAGTCGCTGTAGTTAGAGTCGCTGTAGTTAGAATCGCTCTTATTAGAATTATACGTCTTTAATACGATCGGATGCGCATCGTCTAAGCGAACCACATCTCCTGTCGTCGTGGTAAACTCCAACCAACTCATATCATCTTCATGGACAATACCAACATCATTGATCAGAAGTGGTGCATCTTCAACTTGGATACGGATTTTCTGTACAGGGGTCTTGAGGAAGTACTCAGTAATGCCATTATTTTCTTCTTTCCATAGTATCGTGGCAAACAAGCTGACCAGTGACTCACGGGTCATTTGTCCGCCTTCATGCCACCACTCTCCGTTTGCCTTGATAGTCAAATCCATATCAGCAATATCTTTAGGATGCCATTTTTCAAGCGATGGTATTGCACGCCCTTCGCGAGTGCCTTTCGTAGACTTAATATACTGGCTTAGTGCATCCAAATTATCTAAGCTGCCTAGGCTAGAAGGCTTACTGGTTGGGGCTTCTATTAATTTTTTATGACTGCCTTCAACACTATTATTGTCGTTATTCATTATTAATCCCTTCATTTAGTATTCAAAGTTTGGCTTATCTATTATTACTATAAATTTTTGTTTCGGGTATGATGAAACCATATTGTTCAAGCACACTCGTTTATTCAATATAACCTTAACACCTATACTCATAAATGCGTATCGTGTTTGTAGGACTTTTCTTTTATAATGAGTAACGATTTTTTATTGAGATGGTCAAGCGGTCATTATGTTGATGGCATAATTTACGTTATGTGTTGATATCCTTGAATAAATTATTCACGACACCGACGCATTAACTGATACCGCAGAGACAGTTTTATCGGGCAGCCATATGTCTGAGTGACGTTAGCGCCGCAAGTCTATTATTCAGTTGTTAAGCTAATGATGCCCTGAGATAAGCCACTAAAAGTTTAGGAGTAGGTATGCAAGAGCAAGACAATCAAACGCCAGTTATCGATGGTAATACTGTGAATGCTGACGCACCAGTAGCGACAGAGACCGCAACGCTAGATAAAGCAGAACCAGTCGTAGCGCCAGTTGCCGCGGAACCTGAAGTCGAACGCGAATCAATGGAGTTCGATGTCATCATCGTTGGTGGTGGACCTGCAGGTCTGTCAGCTGCCATCCGTTTGCGCCAGCTCGCTATTGAAGCTGGTAATGATGAGTTTATGGTTTGTGTGGTCGAAAAAGGCTCTGAGTTTGGTGCCCATACGTTGTCTGGTGCAGTCATCGAGCCACGTGCTCTAAATGAGCTGATTCCTGACTGGAAAGAAAAAGGCGCACCGCTTAACGTGCCAGCGACAGAAGATCGTTTCTATTATTTGAACTCTGCCACACGCTCAACTAAAGTGCCTGACTCTTTGATTCCAGGTCCGATGCACAACGATGGCAACTATATTGTCTCGCTAGGTAATGTCGTTCGTTGGTTAGCAGTACAGGCAGAAGAGCTTGAAGTCATGATGTTCCCAGGCTTCCCTGCCGATGACATCTTATACAACGACGACGGTTCGGTCAGAGGTGTGTTAACGGGTGATATGGGTGTGGCCGCCAATGGTGAAGCCAAGCCGAGCTTTGAGCCTGGTTATGAGCTTCTTGCCAAATACACTATTTTTGCCGAAGGTAGCCGTGGTCATTTAGGCAAACGCTTAATCAGCCGTTTTGATCTAGATAAAGATTCGGATCCTCAGCATTATGGTATCGGTCTAAAAGAGCTATGGGAAATTGAGCCTGAAAAGCATGAGCAAGGCGTTGTCATGCATGGTCTTGGCTGGCCATTGACTGAAACTGGCTCTACTGGTGGCTGGTGGTTATACTTTGATGAAAACAACCAAGTAAGCTTTGGTCTTGTGGCTGATTTGTCTTACCACAACCCTTATATGTCTCCATTTGATGAAATGCAGCGCTTAAAAACACATCCTGTTATCAAAAATGTTTTAGAAGGCGGTAAGCGTATTTCTTATGGCGCCCGTGCGTTGACCAAAGGTGGTCTAAACTCACTACCGAAGTTCACCTTCCCAGGTGGCGTGTTGGTAGGTGATGATGCTGGTTTCTTAAACCCAGCAAAAATCAAAGGCACGCATACCTCGATGAAGTCAGGCATGCTCGCAGCCGAAGCTATCTTTGAGGCGTTGCAAGCTGACCGTCAGCATGATGAAGTGGTTGCTTATAGCACAATGTACAAAGAGTCATGGTTGTATCAAGATAACTATGAGTCGCGCAACTTCTCACCTGCGATTCACCGTATGGGTCTGTTCATGGGCGGCGCTTTCACCTTTATCGAGCACAACTTGTTAAAAGGTAAAATGCCGTTCACTTTGCATGACAATATCCCAGATTACGATCAGTTAGAGCGTGCTAATCATGCTTATCAGCCAACCTATCTTAAGCCTGATGGTAAGTTAGTATTTGATAAATTGTCGTCAGTATTTATCTCTAATACTAACCATGCAGAAGATCAGCCAACGCATCTAAAACTTACTGATCCAACGGTACCTATCTCAATCAACTTACCGTTGTATGCTGAGCCTGCACGTTTATACTGCCCAGCGGGTGTGTATGAAGTGGTTAAAGACGCTGAAGGGGCTAAGTTTGTCATCAATGCGCAGAACTGTGTGCATTGTAAGACCTGTGATATCAAAGACCCTTCACAGAACATCACTTGGGTAACGCCAGAAGGTGGCGGTGGTCCTAACTACCCAAACATGTAAATCAGGATAATTCTGGTTTGAGCTGGTACAGTAAAACTGCGCTCCAATAAAAACCGCCCTTCTCTTCATAAGAGTCGGGCGGTTTTTTAATGCTTAGAACAAGCAACTTTTACCAATCAATGCTACTTAATCTGTCCAAGCATCACGGTTAGCTTCATCTCTGAGTTTTACAAAGTTATCAGGATCAAACTTAATCTGATCGCCTGTTTTACCCTCTTTTACCTGACGCTCATAGTCACGTAGTATTCTTAGCGCTACAGGAGACAAGAGCAAGATTGCCACTAAGTTGACCAAAGCCATCAGACCCATAGACAAGTCAGCGAAGTTCCATATAGCAGGTAGGCTAGCAACAGAGCCGACAAATACCATACCTAATACCAGAAAGCGGAAAACCATAATCATTACTTTGGCATTTTTGGCACCAGAGATAAACTCAAGATTTGACTCACCGTAGCTGTAGTTGGCAATGATAGACGTAAATGAGAAGAAGAAAATCGCAATCGCCACGAACACCACGCCTAGGTCACCCACATACTGTGATAAGGCTAGCTGGGTTAACTGAATACCTTCTTGCTCGACATTAGGGTCGACCACACCAGACAAGATAATAATCGACGCCGTCGCGGTACAAATGATAAGGGTATCCATGAATACGCCTAGCATTTGCATGAAACCTTGCACTGCTGGGTGATCAGGATGACTCTTTGCCGTTGCTGCAGCATTCGGCGCTGAACCCATACCTGCTTCGTTAGAAAACAAGCCACGTTTGATACCGTTAATCATTGCCTGCGCAATACCATAACCGATGACACCGCCTGCTGCCTGCTCAAAGCCAAATGCTGATTTTACAATCAACGCGATCGCTGCTGGGAATTGACTAAAATTAGTCACGATAATGAATAGCGCTAGCAAGATGTACAAGATGGCCATCACTGGTACTATTTTACCCGCAATACGAGCTACTGAGCGCAAACCACCAAATACCACTGGCGCTACCAGTACTACCAATACCAAACCTGTCATCCACGTTGGCACACCAAAGGCTTCATTTGTCGCTTGAGCGATGGTGTTTGACTGTACGCCGTTGAACGCCAAGCCAAAGGCCACTAACAAACATAATGAGAAAAACACGGCAAGCCAGCGTTTGCCTAGACCTTTTCGATGTAATAAGCAGGGCCACCGCGGTACACATTATCGTTGTGCGGTACTTTGTACGCCTGTGCTAAGGTTGACTCGATAAAGCTGGTCGACATACCGACCAGTGCCGTCATCCACATCCAGAATACAGCACCTGGGCCACCCAAATAGATGGCAATTGCCACACCTGCCAAGTTACCAGTACCAACACGCGCGGCCAGCGACGTCATCAATGCTTCAAATGAGCTAATACCACCATCTTTGCGTCCTTGGTTGGACACGCGTAGCAACTTCCACATATGACCAAAATGACGAAACTGTATAAAACGTGTCACGATGGTGAAGTAGAGACCTGCACCAATTAGTAAGAACATCAGTAATCCATACCAAGGGTTACTAGCAATCAGCCAATCATTGTTACCCCAGATAATACCGACACCATAATTTACGATGTTATTAAACCAACCTACTATCCCTTCGTTCATATGGGCTCCTTATTCATTCTTTATACGCGTTACTTAAGTTTCATATCGATATCATATTTTGATTGCCATGGACTATAAAAGCCTCTGCACAAAATACCTGATACCAAAAAGACCCGTGCATGATATAGATATTGAGCGACATATGACCATCACGTTTGCTTATCGACTTCATATAACTATTTTTAAAATAAATAATGCTTATGTTTCATCTTATATAGAATAGATTAAGTGATAATTTAATCGTATAAATTACTCGGTTGCCGTAACGTTAGGTTCTTTAATAAATATTTAGCAAACTAATTTTTAGTAATTTACTTATTATTTATGCGTAGTAGTTTGCAATTATCTTTATTAAACCGTGCTAATATAAATTCTATATCCGTTTAGACTGTTTTATGGTTATCGAAGCTATTAATCAGTACAAGAAGCACAACAGGTTAGCGTGTTAAAAAGATTAAAACTCTTGTCAGGAAGACGAGATTGTTAAAAAGACACTGGATAGTCCACCCTTCTGTCTTCCTCAAGAAACGTTATTTTTGCCATTCGATGGTTTAGGTCAATACGATGCTTAAATAGTTAACTACTTTTATTTGAAGTAGAGAATTACCGAGCATTAAACGTACTATCACGCATCATCGTTTTCACTATATAAAGCAGTACCTGACTATTTTTTATACTTTTCGTGGTAAGAAATAATCGCAGTTCTTTTTATATGGTTGATATTTTTTAGGTAAGACAAAAGGAGTTGTCCTATGGAAAACCACAACGATCCATCTGGATATTGGCGCGCCAATATTCGTCTCATTCTCGGCAGCTTGGTTGTTTGGGCGCTATGCTCATATGGCTTTGGTATCTTGTTTCGTCCATTGTTAGCTGGTATCAAAATCGGTGGTACTGATCTGGGCTTTTGGTTTGCTCAGCAAGGATCCATTGGTATATTTATCATCCTAATTTTCTTTTACGCTTGGCGTATGAATAAGTTAGACAAACAATATGGCGTAGACGAGGAATAGCCCCATGAGTCAATTTGTAATTAATCTTATTTTTGTGGGTCTATCCTTCGCTCTCTATTTCGGTATCGCGATTTGGGCTCGTGCTGGTTCAACCAGTGAATTTTATGTTGCTGGTGGTGGTGTCCATCCGGTCGTTAACGGTATGGCAACAGCTGCTGACTGGATGAGTGCGGCGTCATTTATCTCAATGGCAGGTCTTATTGCTGCTAGTGGTTATGGCGCTTCTACCTATTTGATGGGTTGGACTGGCGGTTACGTTCTGCTAGCGATGCTTTTAGCGCCTTATTTACGTAAGTTCGGTAAGTTCACGGTTCCTGATTTTATCGGCGATCGTTTTTACTCAAAAACGGCTGCTATGATTGCTGTGATCTGTTTGATTACCGCATCGACCACTTACGTTATCGGTCAGATGACCGGTGCTGGTGTTGCATTCTCGCGCTTCTTAGAAGTTGAGAGTAGTACTGGTCTTATCATTGCGGCTATTGTTGTCTTCTTCTATGCCGTACTTGGTGGTATGAAAGGGATTACCTATACGCAGGTTGCACAGTATGTGGTTCTGATGATTGCCTATACTATTCCTGCTGTCTTTATTTCACTTGAGTTGACCGGTAACCCGATTCCAGGCCTTGGTTTGTTTTCAAACCATGTCGAGTCAGGTGTCCCTATTCTGACTAAGCTTAACCAAGTTGTGACTGACTTAGGATTTGCCTCTTATACGGCTGATGTTCCTAACAAGCTAAACATGGTGCTATTTACCTTGACGCTAATGATCGGTACAGCAGGTCTACCACACGTTATCATTCGTTTTTTCACTGTACCTAAAGTGGCTGATGCACGTTGGACAGCAGGTTGGACACTGGTATTTATCTCGCTACTATACTTTACTGCTCCAGCAGTAGGTGCTATGGCTCGTCTAAACCTAATTGACACCGTTTACCCACAAGGGGTTGCAGAAGCGCCTCTAGAATATGATCAACGTCCAGACTGGATGATGACATGGGAAGAAACAGGTCTTATCAAGTATAACGATCTAAACAATGATGGTCGTATTCAGTTGTACAGTGATAGTGGGTTAGGTGCTGCTCAGATCGCCCTCAATACTGCTCAAACTGACGGTGGCGATGTTGCTGCAGCAACTGCAGCGGTAGAAACCGCTCGTATTGCACATGATGCAGAGCTTGATGGTCGTTTTGCTAACGCTGGATGGGCAGGTAACGAGCTTGATGTTAACGCTGATATCTTAGTTCTAGCGAATCCAGAAATTGCACAGCTTCCACCATGGGTTATTGGTCTGATTGCTGCAGGTGGTTTGGCAGCAGCACTATCAACCGCTGCAGGCCTACTGCTCGCAATTTCATCAGCCATCAGTCATGACTTGATCAAACGTAACTTAAACCCAAATATCACTGATAAACAAGAGCTAAAATATGCTCGTATCACTATGGGTGTGGCGATTGTAGTAGCAACTTACTTAGGTATGAATCCGCCAGGGTTTGCCGCACAGGTCGTAGCACTGGCCTTCGGTATTGCTGCCTCTTCATTGTTCCCTGTGTTAATGATGGGTATTTTCTCTAAACGCATCAACAATCTTGGCGCTATTGCAGGTATGTTGACTGGTTTAATAGTCGTTCTTGTCTATATCTTTATGTTCAAAGGTTGGTTCTTCATCAGTGGTACAGCGAACTTCCCTGATACTGAAGAGTACTGGTTATTTGGTATCTCACCACTATCATTTGGTGCAGTTGGTGCATTGCTTAACTTCATCGTAGCATTCGCTGTATCTTATGCTACTGCGCCACCACCAGCACATATTCAAGAGCTGGTTGAGAGCGTACGTTCTCCACGTGGCGCTGGCGGTGCGGTCGACCACTAAGCTCACAACTGAGGATATATCTTCTGTTACTATATATCACTCACAGGCAGTAGCTGCTTGTGGGTGATTTTTTTATCCTATAGCTATAATAACTAAATTTTAGATTTTTACTTTATCTAAGAGGTTCAATTAGACACATCTAACGCATTAAGGAATATTTTATGCTTTTTGAGTTTATCGCTACCATCGCTGCCGCATTTGGTATGGCTGGACTAGCACTTATCATAACTCACCTCAGCAAACTGGCAGGCAAACGTGCACCTAAATGGCTGATTCCCTTATTTGCTGCTATTGGGATGTTTGCATTCCAGATAAACCAGGAATACAGCTGGTATGGTCAACAAGTGCGAGATCTGCCAGAAGGCGTAGAAGTTGTCAAAACAGCAGAAAGCAAGGAATGGTTCCGCCCATGGTCTTATGCTAAACCACAAATATTACGTTTTATCGCTGCTGATACTGGAAATGCTAGTGTGCAAGTAGACAACCCAAATATATATTTATTCAATTTATATTTATTTGAAAGACGAAGAAGTGTAGAGAAAGTTCCACAAGTTATCGATTGCAGTGTTCCTGCGCGTGCAGACTACGTAATACCAGAGAAAGGTAGCACGCTGACGGTCGATGAACATGTTAAACAGATCCACTGCGTGGCGAGAGCTGACTACAGATGAACCTTTATTTATCAAAATCTGTACTGATGAAAGCGTCTGATCCTATAACGCTTAGTACGACGATGCTAGTCCATTAAATGCTGATATCCAGTTGCTTTTAATAGCGTTGAGAAGCTGCTGAATAAGTATGCTTTGAATTGGCTCCCAGCAATAGCCCCGCACACAAGCCACCAAAATGCGCCGCAAACGAGATACCTTGTTGCGGCATCAATCCTTGCTTAATGGTCAGCCAATAACCAGTTCCCATGACGATACAAGCAATCAGATAACCCCAGCGTCGCGCAAATATCGCCCCGCCTACCATATAACCTAACATTGCAAAACAAAGCCCTGATGCGCCAATATGAATAGAAGACGGCGACCCGATAACCCAAGTAACCAGTCCTGAGGCAACCACTAGCTTAATCACTGTGCGATAAGCATTTTTCTCAAACAGCCCAAATAAAAACAAAATCTGTAATAGCGTCACCGTATTGCCAGTCAAATGCGATAAATTGCCATGCATGGTCCACGAAGCAAATACCCCTATCATACTACCTACATCTAAAGCACGCGGCACGATACCAAAGATGTTCCACAGTCCAAATAAGGCCACTTCATTTAGAAAAAACATACCCCACATCGGTATAAGCACAAAAGCATACAGTCCAATGACCTGCTTTATTCGTACGACAATTAACTTAAGCAACTGCTGCCAATTCATATACCATCCTATTCTTATTACCTAGATTTTTTATACCTACTTAATGGTTTACAGCAAATAGTGGGTGTACAGCGGGTTTGAACGATAATAATGATGCGTCCTCATCAGTAGGGATATAGTTGTCACCATGTAATAATGACTTCGAATGATAAGGAACCAAGGCCGTAGGAATAAAGCGACGTGCTGCGTCGATATGCTTGATGGAATCATCAAAGAAGATATGCGGCGCAAATGTTCTAAGTACCGCTGTTTTCTCTAATCCTCCCAAAAAAACGCCATATCAACATTCACGCCCCATTCTCGCAACGTCTTGATGGCACGCAAGTCAGCTGGTGCATTACGCGCCGTCACCAGCGCAATTTTTATTGGCGAGTATTTTAAACCAGCAGGCAGGCGCTCTTGCAGATTTGACAATTTAATCAACAATTCAGCATAAGGGCCTTTTTCAATCGGCAAATCACGCATTTGTACTTCACGGTCATGAAAGGCTCGCAGTCCTTTTTGTTTATATAGCAGTTCACCTGAATCATCAAAAAGTACCGCGTCACCATCAAAGGCAATGCGCAGCTGCTCAGTATCCAGCTCATAAGTATTGACAGGCGTGGCATCTAGTATGGCACAGGCACATATATTGGCATCCGCAACTTGTTGAGCATCGTCGCGATTGGTAGTCAAAAACAGATCAACGTTAAAGTCTTTAATATAAGGCGCAACAGGGCTACCTGAAACGAAAGCAGAACGGGAGATATTAATACCATGTTCTAAAATTGCATTAAGCACCTGAATACCAGTGTCTGGACTACTTTTTGAGACGATAACGACTTCGACCAATGGTGTTTCAATGTCTGAATCTCGTCCATCGCTATTATCAGAATATTTATTTAGGTTTAGTAATGCTTTAATCAGTGGATAACCTGCACCAATATTCAAAGGATCATTTTCACGTTCGGTCATGTACTCCCTAAACTCTTTTATAGCACTTGCAGGTCGTTGCTCTAGCAGCTCTAGCAAATAGTTTTCTGACTCAGTCAAATCAAAAAGTGCCGTCGCAGAAATTGCGACGATAAGCGTATTACTAAAATCGACAGCCATGACTATCTCTACTTATAAAGTTATATAGGAAAATGAATGGAAACCAGTTTACTACATTCATAAGCCTTTATAACACTAAGAAAAGTTATCATCATGCAGCGTCACAGACTGTAAGTTTGTAAGATGTCCTTCTCTTAACTCTTAGTCAAAGAATCAGCCAATAAAAAAGCCACACTGCTGTATTAGCAATATGGCTTCATACAATAACGTTACACATGAAGGTTTAGGTTAAACCTACCCCAACAGCACAAGAGAGATGGCAGGGAACATCACCAAGATAACCAAACGAATCACATCAGAGACAATAAATGGTGCCACTCCGCGGAACATATCGCTCAGCTTAATGTGCGGTGCCATCGCCTTAATCACAAAGATATTCATCCCCATCGGCGGCGTAATCAAACCAAGCTCCACCGTCAATACTGCAATAATGCCAAACCAGACAGGATCAAACCCTAGCGCTAAAATGATTGGATATACCACAGGTATCGTGATTACCAGCATCGCTAAGGCATCCATGAACAGTCCCAATAGGAAGTACATGAATAGAATACAGATCAGCACAATCATTGGACTGACCGCTAAGCCTCCAATCCAAGACGCCAGCGTATAAGACAAGCGTGAGACTGAAATAAAGTATCCCAATGCCTCTGCACCCAGTAGCATAAAGAACACCACGGCAGAGAGCGCTAGCGTCTCAATCAATGACTGCTTGAGACCATCTAGACGCATGCCTTTAGCAAAGGCATAAGCCCAAGAGACAAAGGCCCCTACTGCGGCGCCTTCTGTTGGGGTGAATAACCCAAAGAAGATACCAGCAATAATCACAATAAAGATGAAGCTAAACGGTATCAGACCAGTCAGTGACAGTAGTTTGGCTTTCCAAGACGTTTTCTCACCGCGCTTTGCCAGATGCGGTTTCCAGCGTACCATCACCATGACGGTGATTGAGTACATCACCATGCCAAGCATACCCGGTAAGAAACCAGCGATGAACATATCACCTACTGACTGCTGGGTTAAGATCGCATAGACCAGTAGAGCGATACTGGGCGGAATCATAATACCAAGCGTACCGCCAGCGGCTAAGATACCGCAGGCAAAGCCTGGTTGATAGCCGTACTTCTCCATTTGCGGTAGCGCGACTTTGGTCATGGTAGAGGCAGTGGCAAGCGACGAGCCTGAGATAGAGGCAAAGATACCGGATGAACCAATGCCTGCAATACCAAGACTGCCCCTTACCCCGCCAAATATGGTTCGGGTGGCTTCAAAGAGTTTACCTGCCATACCCGAGTGAGTCGCAAACACGCCCATCAGAATAAATAAAGGAATGGCACTAAAATCATACTTTGCTAAGACATCGACTGGGATGTCTTTTAGCATTTGCAGAGCACCACTAGGCGCGGTGACCGCACCAAAACCAACCAATCCCACACCTAACATGGCAAGCGCCACTGGAACTCGCAGGACAACAAGCAGAATCATGACGATTAAGCCGATAGCTCCAATAATTTCTGGACTCATGCGCCTGTCTCCTCGGCGTCAAAGAACTCGCCTGTTTTAAAGATGTTGATGGATTCGATCAGTGAGCGTATGGCTAGAAAAGCACTTAACAAGGCACTGATCAGGTAGATAGGCATCATAGAGAGTCTTAAGTCTTGGGTAACTTTCCCAAACTCCATAGCGTCAATGGCACTCTCGTAGAGTCCCCATGAGAAGACGATGCCGATGACGAAGAAGCCCAGCATAAAGATAGCCATGAGGTAGCCCTTGATAGATTGGGGCATTTTCTGGGTGAAGACGTCGACGATGATTTGTGAGCGTTCAACGAAGGCAGCAAAGGCAGCGAGTAATGCAAATAGCATGAAGTAGGAGACGACCTCTACACTGCCTTTGACGGTAAAGCCAAACTCACCGCCGGTGAGTTTGAATATGTAGCGCGCGCTGACGTCGAGCATGGTGGTTAGTACGATGATGATGAGACTGATCCCACCAATGAACTGGCATAATCTAGAGATTAAGACGCTGAGCTTGACTAAAAATGCCATGTGACACCTCCAATAGGTTAAACCTTACAGGCAGCACTGGCAGCTTTTGCTTTTTCATAGACACTATCAGCATCCAAACCCAAAGCATTAACATCCTTTAGATATTTTTGTGTTCCTCTTTCAAGTGGCCCTTTCCAATCTGGATCATTTAATGGATCAGGAATTTCGATAATTTCATCACCTTTATCTTTAGCAGCTTGAATTGCCATTTGGTCATGTTTATCAAACACTTCACCGACCTTATTAGCTAATGCCATCCCTGAGTTTTTATCCAAAACTTGTTTTAGATCATCAGGTAAGTTGTCATATTTGTCCTTATTCATCGTGACCATAAGCGCTGAACTATAGAAAGGAATGTTGGTATGATATTTGGTAATCTCATCAATCTTGAATGCTGTTACCGCCTCCCAAGGGAAACTTAAACCATCAACGACACCGCGCTGTAGAGAGGTATACATATCGTTTGCAGGTAAACCGACTGGTGAAGCACCTGCACTTTCGATGATATCACCAGCAACAGCTGAAGGACGGCGAATACGCATACCTTTCATGTCTTCAGGTGTTCGAATTAGCTTATCAGTTGTATGAAGCGCCCCAGGTCCAGCCCCGTACATAAATAATAAATGTGAGTCTTCGTATTCACCTGCTAAAGTACCGTCATCATATAAGGTCTGTAGCATACAGCCCATTTGAGTTGCTGAATTTGATAAACCTGGAAGTTCAGTAATCTGAGTCAAAGGAAAGCGACCATTGGTATAACCATGCGCTTGTGAACCGATATCGATCGTACCTTTGGCAGCAGATTCATAAGTAACGTCTGCTTTAGCAAGGCCTGCTGATGGATACAGCTCAACTTTTAGACGGCCGTCAGAATCTGTTTCTATCTGTTTTGCCCAAGGCTCAAAGACTTCTTTACTGATAGATGAGGTTGCTGGCCAAAAATGCGAAAACCGTAGCACGGTAGTTTCTTGAGAAGTCGCTGATGAGTCATCAGTAGTATCAGCAGATTGGTTAGAACAGCCAAGAAGACTAATAGCGGCTAAAGCACCAATTGAAAAAAGAGGAGCTAACTTCATTATCAATTCCTTTTGATAATTATGAGAATAGGAGTAAGGTATTACGAGCAGACAATTTGATTCATCCTAGATTAAATTGGCTACAAGGTTTAGATATATTTTTTACATACCTGTAATAAAAGTACAGTTTAAAATTAGCAGCTATAATGATAGAAGTCAAATCATTTTGAGCAGACTATGGAGGATATATTCATATTATAGATATATTTTTAATACTCTAATTGTCTACATAAATAATAGTAAAAAGTAAGCAGATTAAGATAATTCCTCATAAAAAAGCTCTCAGCCTGTTATCCAGTTGAGAGCTTTATTGTGTAAATATCATATAGATTTATATAAGCTGCTCTAGACAGTTATATAAATAATAATAGTGATGAAGCGCTATTCTTCCATCTGCCATTTATCATCTATCCATACAGCATCGTTATCATCTAGATGCACATGCCATTCTGCATCAGTTACCGCAAGGCGAATCTCAGTCAAACATTGTAGCCAATGCTCTAGGGTATACATAAGATCTTCTACATCCATATTAGCAGGTAGCTTTGTAGCTCCTGCTAATATGACCTCAGACTCACTATCATCATATGCATAGAGATCGAAAGTCTCTGCATCATCTGCATGCTTGAAGTTTTCATTATATTCATCGACTATTGACGCGATCTTTTCTTGCTCCTGTTGAGTCAAGAGAGTAGAACGTTCAGCAGTATAGTAGAGTGAAACGCCCATAATATGCTCCAAAATAAATGACAAATAGTAGATTCTAAAAGTGAATAAATAGTATCACATCAAACTGATTTGTAGGAAGGTTTGAGTTTTGACCGAAGTATCTAGTGCTAAACCTCCTGAAACCGAGCACCGTCACCAAACCACGCACAAAGAAAATCCCCCGACAAGCTAATGTCGGGGGATATTTCAGAATAGAGAGCTGACGATGACCTACTCTCACATGGGCGAACCACACTACCATTGGCGCTACGATGTTTCACTTCTGAGTTCGGGAAGGGATCAGGTGGGGCCATCGCGCTATTGTCGTCAGCAAAGGGGTTAGATATGAGTCTGTTGTTGTTATTGTTGACTTCAAGTTTAAGCTTGTTGTCGATCAACTTGTAACCTAACTGAATCAAGGTTAAAGGTGATATCGAAATATTCTTTCTTATTCTATAGCCTGAGCTATACAAGATAGATTAATTAGACTTGCATACAAACCACTTGGGTGTTGTATGGTCAAGCCAAACGAGCAATTAGTACAGGTTAGCTACACACATCGCTGCGCTTCCACACCCTGCCTATCAACGTCCTAGTCTTGAACGGCTCTTTAGGGAAATCTAATCTTGAGGTGGGCTTCCCGCTTAGATGCTTTCAGCGGTTATCCCATCCGAACGTAGCTACCGGGCAATGCCACTGGCGTGACAACCCGAACACCAGAGGTTCGTCCACTCTGGTCCTCTCGTACTAGGAGCAGATCCTCTCAAATTTCCAACGCCCACGGTAGATAGGGACCGAACTGTCTCACGACGTTCTAAACCCAGCTCGCGTACCTCTTTAAATGGCGAACAGCCATACCCTTAGGACCTGCTTCAGCCCTAGGATGAGATGAGCCGACATCGAGGTGCCAAACACCGCCGTCGATATGAACTCTTGGGCGGTATCAGCCTGTTATCCCCAGAGTACCTTTTATCCGTTGAGCGATGGCCCTTCCATACAGAACCACCGGATCACTAAGACCTACTTTCGTACCTGCTCGACTTGTGGGTCTCGCAGTTAAGCGCGCTTTTGCCTTTATACTCTACGACCGATTTCCGACCGGTCTGAGCGCACCTTCGTACTCCTCCGTTACTCTTTAGGAGGAGACCGCCCCAGTCAAACTACCCACCATACATTGTCCTCGGTATTGTTATACCTGAGTTAGAACCCCAACATGACCAGGGTGGTATTTCAAGATTGGCTCCACCGAGACTAGCGTCTCGGCTTCAAAGCCTCCCACCTATCCTGCACAAGTCAGGTCAAAGTTCAATGTAAAGCTGTAGTAAAGGTTCACGGGGTCTTTCCGTCTAGCCGCGGGTACACAGCATCTTCACTGCGATTTCGATTTCACTGAGTCTCTGCTGGAGACAGCGCTGCCATCATTATGTCATTCGTGCAGGTCGGAACTTACCCGACAAGGAATTTCGCTACCTTAGGACCGTTATAGTTACGGCCGCCGTTTACTGGGGCTTCGATCAAGAGCTTCGCTTACGCTAACCCCATCAATTAACCTTCCAGCACCGGGCAGACATCACACCCTATACGTCCACTTTCGTGTTTGCAGAGTGCTGTGTTTTTAATAAACAGTTGCAGCAGCCTGGTATCTGCGACTGCCAGCAGCTCAAGGAGCAAGTCCTATCACCACCAACAGCGTACCTTCTCCCGAAGTTACGGTACCATTTTGCCTAGTTCCTTCAGCAGAGTTCTCTCAAGCGCCTTGGTATTCTCTACCTGATCACCTGTGTCGGTTTAGGGTACGATTCGTTTATAACTATTGCTTAGAAGCTTTTCCTGGAAGCATGGTATTTGCCACTTCGCTGTACAAGTACA
Organism: Psychrobacter sp. ER1; assembly: GCF_048631835.1. Classification (NCBI taxonomy): domain Bacteria; kingdom Pseudomonadati; phylum Pseudomonadota; class Gammaproteobacteria; order Moraxellales; family Moraxellaceae; genus Psychrobacter; species Psychrobacter sp. ER1. The sequence goes on from NZ_CP184640.1 coordinate 2,961,039, forward strand.
GCTTGCTATCAGATCTCGGTATAGAATAGCCCGGATTTACCTAAGCTATAAACCTACATCCTTTCACCTGGACAACCAACGCCAGGCTGACATAACCTTCTCCGTCCCTCCATCGCATTATAAACAAGTATCGGAATATTAACCGATTTCCCATCGACTACGCCTTTCGGCCTCGCCTTAGGGGTCGACTCACCCAGCCCCGATTAACGTTGGACTGGAACCCTTGATCTTCCGGCGTGCGAGCTTTTCACTCGCATTATCGTTACTCACGTCAGCATTCGCTCTTGTGATACCTCCAGCATGCTTTACAACACACCTTCACAGGCTTACACAACGCTCCCCTACCACTTGAAAACAAATTCAAATCCGCAGCTTCGGCTCCTAGTTTGAGCCCCGTTACATCTTCCGCGCGGGCCGACTCGACTAGTGAGCTATTACGCTTTCTTTAAAGGATGGCTGCTTCTAAGCCAACCTCCTAGCTGTCTATGCCTTCCCACCTCGTTTCCCACTTAACTAGGAATTTGGGGCCTTAGCTGGCGGTCTGGGTTGTTTCCCTCTCCACGATGGACGTTAGCACCCACCGTGTGTCTCCCGGATATCACTCATCGGTATTCGGAGTTTGCATCGGTTTGGTAAGTCGGTATGACCCCTAGCCGAAACAGTGCTCTACCCCCAATGGTGTTCGTCCGAGGCGCTACCTAAATAGCTTTCGGGGAGAACCAGCTATCACCGAGTTTGATTAGCCTTTCACCCCTATCCACAAGTCATCCCCTGGCTTTTCAACGACAGTGGGTTCGGTCCTCCGGTGCCTGTTACGGCACTTTCAACCTGCTCATGGATAGATCACTCGGTTTCGGGTCTATACCCTGCAACTAAACGCCCTATTAAGACTCGGTTTCCCTACGGCTCCCCTAAACGGTTAACCTTGCTACAGAATATAAGTCGCTGACCCATTATACAAAAGGTACGCGGTCACCCAACAAGTGGGCTCCCACTGCTTGTACGCACACGGTTTCAGGTTCTATTTCACTCCCCTCACAGGGGTTCTTTTCGCCTTTCCCTCACGGTACTGGTTCACTATCGGTCAGTCAGGAGTATTTAGCCTTGGAGGATGGTCCCCCATCTTCAAACAGGATTTCTCGTGCCCCGCTCTACTTAATATGTTAACTCTAATGTTTCGAATACAGGACTATCACCTACTACGGTCAGCTTTCCCACGCTGTTCTTCTACATTAGAATTAATCGGCTTCTCCCCGTTCGCTCGCCGCTACTAGGGGAATCTCAATTGATGTCTATTCCTAAGGGTACTGAGATGTTTCACTTCCCCTCGTTCGCTTCCTAATAAATTAGGATACCTACCTTATGGTAAGTGGGTTTCCCCATTCAGAAATCTCCGGATCACAGGATATTGCCGCCTCCCCGAAGCTTATCGCAGGCTGTCACGTCTTTCATCGCCTCTGACTGCCAAGGCATCCACCATGTGCGCTTCATTACTTGACCATACAACCCCAAGTAGTCTTTCGACTTCTAAGTGTCATACAATCTAATTATGATAACGATATCACCTATGTTTATACGCTTGATTCAGTTCTCTTTACTTTTTTAATAACTCACCCCTGGGATAACAACTGATGTCGTTAAGAGGTGAGTTATTAAGGTTAAGAAGTGCGCGTGAACACGCTCTTCCTAACCCAGACTCATATCTATGTTTTTAAATAGTCTCTATGCTCTCGTCGAGTCACAGATTCTGTATAAAACAGAAAGAAGTAATCAGTTAAAATCACTTGTTTCTATTTAATACCTATTTATTTATTAGCATCTAAAGCTTACTTAACCGTCTTAGTAGTGGTGGAGCCAAACGGAGTCGAACCGTTGACCTCCTGCGTGCAAGGCAGGCGCTCTACCAACTGAGCTATGGCCCCATTGTAAAATGGTGGGTCTAGGTGGACTTGAACCACCGACCCCCGCGTTATCAACACGGTGCTCTAACCAGCTGAGCTACAGACCCTAATACGTTTGTTAAAAACGTAAGCTTAAACTAAAGAACAACTTGTTGTGAATTCTTGCTGACCGAATGCGTCTATAAGGAGGTGATCCAGCCGCAGGTTCCCCTACGGCTACCTTGTTACGACTTCACCCCAGTCATCAACCACACCGTGGTGAACGCCTCCCCGAAGGTTAAGCTATCCACTTCTGGTGCAATCAACTCCCATGGTGTGACGGGCGGTGTGTACAAGGCCCGGGAACGTATTCACCGCGGCATTCTGATCCGCGATTACTAGCGATTCCTACTTCATGGAGTCGAGTTGCAGACTCCAATCTGGACTACGATAGGCTTTTTGAGATTCGCATCACATCGCTGTGTAGCTGCCCTCTGTACCTACCATTGTAGCACGTGTGTAGCCCTGGTCGTAAGGGCCATGATGACTTGACGTCGTCCCCGCCTTCCTCCAGTTTGTCACTGGCAGTATCCTTAGAGTTCCCGGCTTAACCCGCTGGTAACTAAGGACAAGGGTTGCGCTCGTTGCGGGACTTAACCCAACATCTCACGACACGAGCTGACGACAGCCATGCAGCACCTGTATTCTAATTCCCGAAGGCACTCCCGCATCTCTGCAGGATTCTAGATATGTCAAGACCAGGTAAGGTTCTTCGCGTTGCATCGAATTAAACCACATGCTCCACCGCTTGTGCGGGCCCCCGTCAATTCATTTGAGTTTTAACCTTGCGGCCGTACTCCCCAGGCGGTCTACTTATTGCGTTAGCTGCGTCACTAAGTCCTCAAGGGACCCAACGACTAGTAGACATCGTTTACGGCGTGGACTACCAGGGTATCTAATCCTGTTTGCTACCCACGCTTTCGAGCCTCAGTGTCAGTATGATGCCAGGAAGCTGCCTTCGCCATCGGTATTCCTTCAGATCTCTACGCATTTCACCGCTACACCTGAAATTCTACTTCCCTCTCACCTACTCTAGCCTAACAGTTTCAGATGCAGTTCCCAGGTTAAGCCCGGGGATTTCACATCTGACTTATCAAGCCACCTACGCTCGCTTTACGCCCAGTAATTCCGATTAACGCTTGCACCCTCTGTATTACCGCGGCTGCTGGCACAGAGTTAGCCGGTGCTTATTCTGCAGCTAATGTCATCGTCTCCGGGTATTAACCGAAGAGTCTTCTTCACTGCTTAAAGTGCTTTACAACCAAAAGGCCTTCTTCACACACGCGGCATGGCTGGATCAGGGTTTCCCCCATTGTCCAATATTCCCCACTGCTGCCTCCCGTAGGAGTCCGGGCCGTGTCTCAGTCCCGGTGTGGCTGATCATCCTCTCAGACCAGCTACAGATCGTCGCCATGGTAGGCCTTTACCCCACCATCTAGCTAATCCGACTTAGGCTCATCTAATAGCGAGAGCAGTAAACTGCCCCCTTTCTCCCGTAGGTCGTATGCGGTATTAATACGAGTTTCCCCGTGCTATCCCCCACTACTAGGTAGATTCCTAAGTATTACTCACCCGTCCGCCGCTCGACGCCTGGTAGCAAGCTACCATCGTTTCCGCTCGACTTGCATGTGTTAAGCCTGCCGCCAGCGTTCAATCTGAGCCATGATCAAACTCTTCAGTTTAATCTTGCTATGAAGCTCTTTAAAGAAGCTTCTAAACTTGGCTCATCTAATCTGGCAAAATCGCTAAAAATTATGTTCGTAATGAATTAACTTTGAGTTTTTCTGCTGTCTTAAATGATAATTTTTATAGTTAATAATCTTCCCGAAAAGAAAAGATAGTCAACTTTATTTTTTAGCATTCTGAATCAGCAAAAATCCACACAAGTTGTTCTTTAGTTATGCTTTTAAATAATGTCTAACACTGTCGTCCAGTGCTAGTATTTCAAACTAAATAAGTTAGCCAATGTGGTTTATCCTATTTAGCGAGCTGACCATCATATCATGATTTAATAGTCTGTCAACTTCTTTTTTTAATTTGTTTCAACAAGTTAACTGGGTTATCAATGTGTAATCTACACACTAGCTACTTCCAGCTCGTCTTGATGAGGTGCGTATTATAGACGGTTTATCTTTTGTGTCAACCCGTTTTATTAATGTTTTTGAACTTATTTTAAGAGAGAAACAAATCTGTATTTTTTTCAATGGGTTATCGTTTAATTAATTTCAATAGGTTTAAAGACTGACTATAGATGTGCTATTTACTATAATTCATAACATCAAAGACGTTTAGACTTACTAGATAAATACCTTTTATTATCTTTGAACTTTATCTTCGATTAGTGCAACCATTTCTCTATTTCCATTTTATAACTTACCCATTTTTTCAAAAAACGCTTTATACGCAGCGACTTTCTTATCCAACGATAGTGGATAAGCACGTGAGGTTGACGGCAATCTGTATAAGGTTAGATTATTCACATCAGCTTTCTGGTCGTCTGTACTCTGCCATTGATAAGGATAATCCATACTTTGATTGGTTTTTGGATGCTTTGATTTGGCAATTGGCTCGTCTAATAACCCAAGCAGTACTTCGGTCGCCTTGCCTCCTGTCGTAAACAATGACTTTACCTTCGGCACTTGTGGCAAGATAACCTCTAAATCAACAGGTGTGACTACCGTTAGATTTTTATCCGAAGCATTACCCGTCTCACGGATCGCCTGCTTTACTGTCGGACAAGACGCAATGCCACGTTCAAACATAAAATCTCGAATGCGCTCAGGGTCAAAGCGTTTTTCATCGCCTATTCTAAAGTAGTCAGCATCGTTAAAAAACACTCGACCATATATTCGCCACATATCATTATAAAAATTAGGATAATGAAAGCTCATCGCCCATTTATCAGCCGTCGGTGGAAAAGTACCCATCATCATGACCGTGGCATTGGGCGGTAAGACAGGTTCAAAAGGATGGGTTTCAAGCTCTGTGGTTTTGTCATCAGGTGATTTTGATTCAGTACCAGTGGTTTTTTGAGTGCTTGGTGTTTTTATAGTCATGATATTCTTCGTCAGAAAAGCGGTTTTTTTGGTATCATAGCAAGTCTAAACACTACCTCACTTATAGTCACGTTATATAGTCAAAATTAGTCGGTTCAATCAGTTGACTTAAGATAGCGCGATATCATTTTACTTAGTCTGAATTGCTTAGGCTTTGATGGCAGCTGTGAACGCAAATATTGTCATTGTGATAAACCAGCACTGTTGTAAAGTAGTTTATTAGCTTGATTGTGAAGGATTTAACTTTACTATTTATAAGCTGAAGATATGGTTAAAGTGCGGTAAGTGTTTGTATCTTTTATACTAATAGCAACCGCAGTAACTGCGCAAGCATCAGACAAGAAACCAAGAGAGTACTTATGAGTGACTTAAACAGCGATTTAAAAATTACGGTAATCGATCATCCACTAGTCCGTCATAAACTCAGCCTTATGCGCGAAAAAGACTGTAGTACTTATAAATTTCGTACATTGACCAAAGAGCTTGCGCGCTTGATGGCTTATGAAGCGAGCCGTGATTTTGAAATTGAAACTTTTCCAATGGAAGGCTGGTGTGGCGAAATTACTGGTGAGCAAATCATCGGTAAGACGGCGACGATCGTACCGATTTTACGCGCAGGTATCGGCATGCTTGATGGGGTGCTCGACTTGATCCCTACTGCTAAGATTTCTGTGGTCGGTCTACAACGTGATGAAGAAACGTTGCAACCGGTACCGTTTTTTGAAAAATTTGTTAGCCACATGGACAAACGTCCTGCGCTGATCATTGATCCAATGCTAGCCACGGGCGGCTCAATGGTTGCGACTATTGAAATGCTAAAGAAAAATGGCTGTACTAACATAAAAGCATTGGTATTGGTGGCTGCACCTGAAGGCGTACGTTTGGTAAATGAAGCGCATCCTGACGTGACTATCTATACCGCTGCATTAGACAGCCATTTGGATGAGCACGGCTACATCATCCCAGGTCTAGGCGATGCTGGTGATAAGATTTTTGGTAAGCAGTTATCTAATAGATAAGTCGCATTAGGGTAAATAAAGCCGTCATTAAAATTATGGCAACAGCAGACAGCATCAATAATAAGGACAGATCATGAACGTATTGATTACAGGAGCAAGCGCGGGTTTTGGTAAAGCGTTGGCAGAGCGTTTGGTTGCTAACGGCCATCGCGTGATTGGTTGTGCCAGACGCCTTGATAAACTGAATGCTTTGGCAGAAACTTTAGGTGAGACTTTTTTACCCGTGGTTATGGATGTGAGTGATACAGCTTCTATCCCGAAAATCATTGCTGACTTGCCTGATGATTTTAAACAAATCGATGTCTTGGTCAATAATGCAGGATTGGCACTGGGTACAGAGCCTGCTCACAAAGCCAGTCTTGATGACTGGATGCGTATGACTGATACCAATATTAAAGGCTTGATGGCGTTGACCCATGCGATCTTACCAGCGATGGTCGCTCGCGATAATGGTTATATTATCAATGTCGGTTCGATTGCTGGTAGCTGGCCTTACTTCGGTGGTAATGTTTACGGCGCAACTAAAGCGTTTGTAAAACAGTTCAGCTTAAACTTGCGAGCGGATCTGATTGGTACCCAAGTGCGTGTGACTAATCTTGAACCTGGTAATGTGGCTGGCACTGAGTTTTCAAATGTGCGCTATCACGGTGACGATGACAAAGCGGCAAAGGTGTATGATGGCTTTAAAACCATGACAGGTGAAGATATCGGTGATATTTTATTATGGTTGATTGAGTCACCTGCTCATATTAACGTCAACCGCCTAGAAGTAATGCCAGTTGCGCAAACGTATAATGGGCTAACGATTGCCAAGCAAGATTAATATTAACTGTTCGGCTAGTTATAGTGTCGATGTTGATTATCGATATATCACTTATTAACACCGAACCTGTTAGCGTATCTCATAAGATCGAAGCAATATAGAGTCATCTATATTGCTTTTTTTATGTCTTCGACAGTCTGCTCATTGACCAAGCGCAAATCCTGAAAGTCCATAATCAATACTTCATTGCGCAAGCGCTCGCTAGTACGTTTATTGTGACGTATCGCAAACCCTAATACTTGCTTACCAGTGATGGTTATCTGGTTAATGATTAACCTTGAATTACTCACGGACAGCTTTTGTGCTAGATTATGAGACATTTTCTGAGCATTTATGATTGCAGTCGCTGGATTCACCGTCGTGGTTAACGTTTTAGTCTGTCGTACACTTTTGGGCATATCTCCTGCAAAAAACAATACCTGACTGAGCGGTAAATACTGCGCATGGCGCACCAACTCTTGACGGAACAATGCAGGCATATCTGTGTTAAAACTGTCTTCTGTCTGCTGATAAAACGCGGTGAAGTTACGATGTAAATAACGCCCGAACACCGTAGTATTAATCCATTCCTGATAAACATCGTCTGCCAATAACTGCTTGGTAAAAGCACTGGCATCAATTGTGACATTCCTACTCAAAGTAGCAGACAACATCGACAGTAAAAGCGCTTGCGGACTGGTAAATGTCTGCTGCTGCCACACTTGTGGATATAGGCTACTATCGAGTAATGGCAATGTTAATCTGCTCATGTACTTATATCCTTGTCAGTTAACGCTACTGCTTTTACCGCCAGCCAAATTCTATGCTATGGTCAGGTGACAGCTTTAATATAGCAGGCTTTTATTAGCTGTATAACTATTTTGTAGCGGTGTACTCTACCGCCATACTTTTTTAGCTAAATTGACCGAGACAGCCTAAAAATCAAAGTGATATCACTCTATGAAAAAGACCTCATACCCTTTCCTACTCCCTACCAGCTAAAGACTATTACTGTTCAAACAGCTGATGGAACACTGCTGCCCGTCTCTGTCATTGGCAAAGGTAAACCTGTCCTATTAATGCATGCTTTTGGTATGGATGCGAGGCAATTTCTACCATTTATTTTACCACTCATTCAGCACTACTGCTTTTACTTGCCGCATTTTAGAGGGTTTGGTTTGGCCAGTAATCTAACGTTGCCAACGTTTGATTTTATTGAGCAATATGCACAGGATACCCAAGATGTGTTTGAATACGTGAGCAAAGAAACTGGCTTTGAAGCTTTTCCTGTTGCCGCGATATCGATGGGAGCATTAGTCATGTGGGCGTATTTTCAGCGCTTTGGTACTCAGCGCGTGAGTCACTATCTGAATATTGACCAAGCACCGATTATTCATAATCAGCCAGACTGGCAAGGTGGCGGTGTATTCGGTACACGACAAACCGAATTGTTTGCGCAATTTACACGGTTGATTACTGACACTGCTCCTTATTTACAAGCCGAACAAGTGGTTGACTTCCGTCACCTGCCCTATCGATTGAAAGTAAATTTATTAGACATGGAACGCTCTTTTTCTCTGCTCTCTGTCAGTAGTAAACCTTCGCAATTATTGATAAAAGCCCTCAGTTATCGGGCACCGCACAAAATCTCACTAATGGAACACGCGACTTGGCAACACAAACTGCGTTGTCTATCGGCTTATGTTGCACTGCCCTACGATTACCGCGATGTGTTACCAACGGTCAATATTCCGACTACTTTGCTGATTGGTGCGCGCTCGCAGTTATATAATGCAGAATGGCAACAGCGTTTGACTTCTCTGCTGCCCAATGCACACAGTATTATTTTGTCAACATCAGGGCATGCTGTACCGATGGATGCACCAGTTAGTTTTTATAAAGTATTGAAAGAGTTTCTGAACGCTTAATTGTGAGTTTGCGATAATGCACAAAAAAAACGACCTCAACGGGTCGTTTTTTTGTGCATTATTCAATCTAAATTATTGGCTAAGTATTAATCATTTAATACCTTAATCAATTCGAATCGCGGAATTTCTTTACCATCGACCATGACTGTTTCAGCGAACATCGCAAGCGGACGAACCCACACGCCATACTCACCGTACAAACAACGATATACCACTAGCGATTCTTCGGTTTCTGAGTGCTGCGCGGTATGCAATACTTGATACAAGCTGCCTTTATAGTGGCGGTAAATGCCTTGGGTGATGGTTTTAGTCATAGCAAACTCCTACTATTAAAAAATGGCTGCTAATTATCGCTTCATAAAAAAGGTCGACAATTACTGCCGACCTCGCTCTTAATCATTTTTATAGATTATCTAAGCAACCGTCACTTTTGCATAAGCTTTTTGCCTGCTTGAATCACGACCGTCTGACCTGAGGTTAGACTAAAGCCACCATCAACGACTTCGCCATCTACTTTGACCGCGCCACGTTTTACCATGTCTTTGGCAGCCGAGTTGTTTTTAGCGAGCTTAGCTTGGTTCAGGATCTGAGTGATAAATAACGCATCTTGCCCTTCTAGATCTAGCATGATTTCTGGCAAGTCAACTGGTAGCTCGCCATCTGCTAAAACGTTACCCGCAGATTTGTGCGCATTAGCAGCGGCATCAGCATCATGGAAGCGCTCGATTAACTCTTCGGCTAAGATACGTTTGATTTCTTGTGGGTTACGGCCACCTTCCATGTCTGCCATCAAGCTTTCGACTTCTTCCATTGGCTTAAAGCTTAAAAATTCAAAGTAGCGATGGATCAGTGTGTCCGGCATCGACAGGATTTTTTGATACATGGTGCCTGGTGTGTCGTAGATCGCGACATAGTTGCCCAGTGATTTGGACATTTTATTGACACCATCCAACCCTTCTAAGATTGGCACAGTGATACAAACTTGTGGTTCTTGGCCATAGCGTCCTTGCAGCGTGCGACCCATTAGCAAGTTAAAAGTTTGATCGGTACCGCCAAGCTCAACATCGGCTTTTAGGGCGATAGAATCGTAGCCTTGTACTAACGGATAAAGAAATTCATGGATAGAGATGGGCGTTTGTGATGCATAGCGTTTTGAAAAGTCATCACGCTCTAGCATACGCGAGACGGTTTGCTGACTGGCAAGCTGAATCATGTCAGCGGCGCTCATGTCATTGAACCACTCAGAGTTAAAGACCACGCGAGTTTTTTCTTTGTCCAAGATTTTAAATACTTGCTCAGCATAAGTCGTGGCGTTGGCTTTGATTTGCTCATCAGTCAACGGTGGACGCGTGCTGTTTTTGCCAGAAGGGTCACCAATCTTGGCAGTATAATCGCCGATTAGAAAATAAATCTCATGACCCAAATCTTGAAAATGCTTAAGCTTATTGATCAATACTGTATGACCCAAATGCAGATCAGGGGCGGTAGGATCAAAGCCAGCCTTGATACGTAGTGGACGATTGAGCTTTAGCTTAGCCACTAAGTCATCTTCAGACAATATCTCTTGCGTACCGCGCTGAATAAGGGCCAGTTGTTCTTCTAGGGTGTAAGTTTGATTGGTCATGATGCTCTCTATATGTCGCTTTAATTGGGATTTTTATGAATGACGGTTACTGGCTCAACACCTTAGGAAGTTTAGAACCTCAAAAGGTTGGAAAAAATGCTAGAATTTGACGGATATACTAGCGTTTTTTAAGGTAAATTGCCATGACCAACCCCGCATCGATTGCTGATACTGACCATAATGCCCTCACAGACTTACTTATGAATAATGGTTTGGATAACAGTTCAGACGATATTGATGATTTGACCTTTGATGATTCGAACTACGCCACCCTGACCGATGCCCTTGAGCAAACCGTGTTTGAAAGCTTCGATGATGGCTTATATATCGGCATGATGTCTGGCACCAGTTTGGACGGTATGGATGCGGTTCTTTGTCAGTTTAATCCTGAGATGAGCAACGAAGACAACACTCAACCGCCAATGCAACTGCTTGCGACCTATAGCCAAGACTTTCCGCCCCGTCTGCGTGAAGTTTTACTGGCATTATGTCAGCCGAATGGTGTAAATCAACTTTTACCAGAGGCCGATGAACCAAAAAGTGAATTGGATTGGTTCGGTTGGGCAAGTCGCGCGTATGCTGAGTTCGCGAGCGAAGTGGTCAATACTTTATTGCAGCAAGTAAATATCGATGCTGAATCAGTGCTAGCGATTGGCTGTCACGGACAAACCGTACGTCATCGCCCGCAGATGGGTTTTAGCTTGCAACTGGTCGATGCCAATATTATCGCTGAGCGCACAGGTATCAGTGTAGTCAGTGATTTCCGTCGTCGTGACATGGCAGTTGGTGGTCAGGGTGCGCCTTTAGTACCTGCGTTTCATCAGGCATTATTCGCCAATCCCGATAGCACACGTGTGCTATTAAACTTAGGCGGTATTGCCAATATAACCGTCTTGCTAGCCAGTGAAGAAATTCAAGTTGTTGGCTACGATACTGGACCTGCCAACTTGTTATTGGATGCGTGGACAGCGTTGCATACTGATAATAGCTATGATGCGAGCGGTGCTTGGGCACAGTCTGGAACTCTCATTGAACCATTATTACAGCAACTTTTGGCACACCCATTTTTTGCTCAATCTCATCCAAAAAGCACAGGTCGTGAGGACTTTAATTTAACTTGGTTGCAGGGTGAGCTACAGGCTTTTGAACAAGCCAATGCTAACATCAGTTATTCAGCTGCCGATGTGCAAGCAACCTTAACTGAACTAACGGCTATCAGTGCCAGTACGCAAATCAACATGTTTGTCAGTCATTCAAAAAACAGCTCAGTTTATGTTTGTGGTGGCGGGGCATTGAATGACTATTTAATGACACGCCTGCAAGCACATCTACCCTATTGCACAGTAAAAACTACTGAACATTTAGGGCTTGCGCCAACATGGGTAGAGGCCGTTGCTTTTGCGTGGTTAGCCAGACAAACATTGATGGGTGAAACTGGTAATTTACCAGCGGTAACTGGTGCAAATAAAGGCGTGGTATTGGGTCAAGTATGTTTTGCCTGACCAGTTAAATTTTAGTTTACATACGTGCACTTATGTGTTTTATAATGACTTTTGAAACGCCATCCTCTTAGGACCTGTAAGTATAGGATATATCGCATGAGCCAGAATAGTAGTTCACCTATCGACCAAGCCACCACTGATGACACAAATAATATGACTGCAGCACCTGTACATAAATCGCGTCAAAAACCACCTCACTACGAGCGTTCTGATGATACACGTGTGGTAGTCACAGGTATGGGCGCCATTACGCCGCTCGGTCTAGACGTCGATAGCTCATGGACCAAATTGCTCAATGGCGAGAGTGGTATCTCACCGATTACGCATTTCGATGCCACCGGCTACCGTGCGCAAATTGCAGGCGTGATCAAAGACTTTGATGCCAAGCAATATATGAATGCCAAAGATGCGCGTCGCTACGATGAGTTCATGCATTATGGGGTTGCCGCTTCTGCCATGGCCCTAAAGCACGCTGGTTTTATCGATGAAGTCAGTGCTGCTGATGCGCCTGTGCAAGGCGTTGATCAAGATCGCTTTGGTATTATTTTAGGTTCAGGTATTGGCGGTATTCAAACAATTGAAAACAGCCGTGATACCCTACATGAAAAAGGCGCAGGCAAAGTCTCACCTTTCATTATTCCAGGCTCTATCGTTAATATGGCCGCTGGACTGGTAGCAATTAAGCATAAGTTGAAAGGCCCAAACCTTGCGACCTCAACAGCTTGTACCACGGCGACTCATGCTATGGGTCTTGCTGCTCGTTTGATCGCTTATGGTGATGCTGATGTCATGTTGGCCGGCGGTAGTGAAAAAGGTTCTAGCCCACTTGGTATAGCTGGCTTTAGTGCTATGCATGCACTATCTACGCGCAACGATGAGCCAACCAAAGCCTCACGTCCGTTTGATAAAGGTCGTGACGGATTTGTCCTTGGTGATGGTGCTGGCGTGGTTGTATTAGAAAGCCTTGCCCATGCCAAAGCGCGCGGTGCAACGATATTGGCAGAGTTAGTCGGTTTCGGTATGAGCGATGACGCCAGTCATATTACTGCACCACCAGAAGACGGTAGCGGTGCGGCAAGAGCGATGCAAAATGCACTAAACGATGCTGGTATCGAGTCATCAAGCGTCGGCTATGTCAACGCTCATGGTACTAGTACCCCTGCTGGTGACGTGGCTGAGTCTATTGCTATCGAAACTGTGTTCTCTCCTGTAAAAGACAGCATCTTAGTTAGCTCGACCAAATCGATGACTGGTCACTTACTTGGTGCCGCTGGCGGAGTTGAAGCTATCTTTACAGTACTAGCGCTACAGCATCAGCATGTGCCGCCTACGATTAATCTAGACGATGTCGAAGACAACTGTAACCTTGATTATGTGGCTAATCAATCACGCAAAGTTGATAACTTGCAGTATGCAGTATCCAACAGCTTTGGCTTTGGTGGTACCAATGGCTCATTGGTATTTGCTCGCTGGCCTGTCAATCAATAATAGCCACCCATCTACAGCGCAGCGCATGGTAATGAGTGCGTTGTAACGTTGGTGTCAGATTTGCTACGTTTGTCCACTTGCAGCCCCTTATCGTACTTGCGTATGATAAGGGGTAATTTTGGAACATTTATGGAAGATACCATGTCAAGCTACTCATTTTCCCATCAGTTTTATCAACGCTGGACGTGTGCACCTGAGCCAGTACGCGCAGCGATTACCCAAGAACTAAAAGATATTACTACTCTACTGCAATCTGATACCTCATTTGAAGACTTCACTTTTAATACTCATGATTTAGATGCGCATGTAGACGAGCTATATGACAACTACAATGCTGAGCAAGCCATTGCTAAAGCAATCACGGACAAACAAGAGCGAGAAGACGCGGCCGCTGCAAAACAAAAGCTAGAAGACGAGCAGAAGAAAAAGAAGCAGAAGAAGCCACACGCAAGGCAGAAGCGACTCAAAAAGAACAAGAAAAAATACGCAGTCAGCGTTAGAGACAGACAACGACAAAGAACTGGCTGCTACCGACGTAGCTAAAGTAAACACAGATAAAGTCGTGGCAGATAGCGCTGTTACTGACGATTTTGTTACTGATAACTCTAGTGCAAAGACTGAAAAAGCGATATCAGAAGTCGTAAATGCTGAAGGCAATGCTAGCGATAATAAAAGTGCTGACAGCAAAACCATTAGCGAACAGGCACATGCGCTTAGTGATAACCACATTAAAGATATTAATAATAAAGCCAGTGCAGCGATTAATTTAGCACTAAAAGACGCGAAGCTAGATGCAACACACCAACAGCTAATCCGCGAGCTAGAAACACAGGTCGATGACTATCTAAGTGAGCAAATGATGCTGATGTCTGAAAACCTAAAGTCTTGGCTACGTGCTGAGGTAACCCAACACTTTAGCGAGCAGAATGACTTAACTACTAATAATGAAGCTGCTAAGAAAAGTATTCACTAACAGTGATTATTTTTCAGTATTAAACCTACAGTTAGAAACAGCCGTTCAGTACTAAGTACTAAATAACGAACACTAAAAAGCCCCGTAAATTGTTTACGGGGCTTTTTAGTACTTTTAGTTAATGTTTTGAGCTTGGTATTAAATACCTTTGGTACGTTCAGTCAACCATTCAAGCGCTGCACCTTCAACACGATCTTTTAGCTCTGCGAAGACTTGGCTATGATAGTCATTTAACCAATCAATCTCGGTTTGATCCAACAGGGACGGCTCAATCAGACGCGTGTCAATTGGGCAGTAAGTGATGGTCTCAAAGTTCAAGAAATCACCAAACTCTGTCTCAGTAGGCTTAGCAACTGGCGTATTTACTACCAAGTTCTCGATACGGATACCCCATTTGCCTTCGCGGTATAGACCTGGCTCATTACTTGAAATCATACCGACTTTCATCGCGCGCTCTTTTGGTGTGCTAGCACTATAGGCAATGACTTGTGGGCCTTCGTGCACGTTTAAGAAATAACCAACGCCGTGACCTGTACCATGACCATAGTCCATCTGTGCTTGCCACAATGGCGCACGGCAAATAGCATCGATCAACGGTGAGGCGATACCATCAGGGAAATGGGCACGAGCTAGCGCAATGTGAGCTTTTAGCACAATCGTAAAGTCCCGTTTATGCTCGGCAGTGACTTGTCCAATACCGACTACGCGGGTGATATCAGTCGTACCGTTTTGATATTGTGCGCCTGAGTCAATCAGTAGCAATCCGCCTTCGCCCTCCGCCACATCAAGGTAGCTGAATTTTTCTGGCGTCGCACGGTAATGTGGCAATGCGCCATTTTCGTTAAAGCCTGCGATGGTTGGGAAACTTGGAGAGACATAATGTGGCTGACGACTGCGCACGTCTATCAGCATGCTATCAACATCTAGCTCACTCAAACGCTCGCCTGCCGCTAGACGCTGCTCAAATGTCGCAAAAAACTCAGCCAAAGCAGCACCATCTTGACGCATCGCTTCACGGACATGATCGATATCTGCATCTGACTTTACAGATTTGAGTAATGTACTAGGCGCCATTTGTTCAATAAAACCAACATCGTCTGCCATTTTTGAGAGTGTACCAACTGCGACTTTGCTCGGATCTAACAATAATAAATCGTCTGGCGTCAATGCACTCAGTGCCTCTTGCACAGCAGAATAATCAGCCAATGTGATACCACTGTCTTTTAGACTCTGTGCGATATCTTCGCTTACTTTATCAGTATCAACAAATAACGTTGCTTTGTCTGCGTCAATCAACATGTGCGACAAGAACACCGGATTATAATCGACATCAGCGCCGCGCAAGTTCGTCAACCAAGCGATATCGTCTAGACTTGAGAGTAAATGATGGGTTGCACCTGCTTCTGCCATGCCTTCGCGCACTGCAGCAAGTTTTGAGGTGGCAGACTGAGCAAGGAACTGCTCATCATGAGTATATAATTTGGCCGCTGGTAGTGCTGGACGATCTGTCCAAATCTCTGTCAGCACATCACGCTCAGTGATCAAAGTAATATCATTGGCATCAAAAGCACTTAACAGGCGATCTTGCTCAGCGATAGATAACACATTACCGTCCACTGCTACGCTATCCCCTTCTTGCAAATGCTCAGCTAGCCAATCGATATGATTTGGCTGACCTGGCGCAAGCTTTTCTAAAGTAATACCTGTGCCTTCTAACTGGTCGGCAGCATGTACCCAATAACGGCTATCCGTCCATAGACCTGCAAAGTCAGCAGTCACGACCAGCGTACCGACAGAACCGGTAAATCCTGACAGCCATAAGCGTGCTTGCCAGTACTCTGGTAGATATTCAGATAAATGGGGATCAGCAGAGGGTACGATGATTGCGGTGAGATCTTGCGCGGCTAAGGTGCTACGTAAGTTAGCAATACGTTCGTGAATGGCTTGTTTATTCATTGAATGTGTCCTTATAGAAATTATAAAAATATGATGATGGAGCGATTATTTACAATCGTCTTGTTCTAATAGTCATCTTGTTTGAGTTGTTAATACCGCTTTAGTTTTAATAAGACATTTATTATCGATAGCAATTATTCAAGCAAACAGTCTACTTATTTAGCTATCTAACTGTGTTTTCGTTGATAACTGCATCCGCTTATTGAGAGTAGAAAATTGAAATTAATATTGCGTCACCGGGGTTTACGGTGCCCTATCATTAGATGTTTGGGCGGATAATAAGCTTTCAATAGCTTGTGCTAAATATCCCACCAACTAAAACAATAAAACGTGCTACCAGTAATGGTAACACGTCTCATCATATGTCACTTGTGCTGTTGTTAATCACAAATGTACATCAAACTATCTTATTGCTTGGCCAGTTGTTTTTCACGCTCGCTTTCTTTAAGCATTTTATTGATAGGTTTTGCTAGTATCAATAATAGTACAGCGGTAACTACCAAGAAGATGGTCATGGTTGTGAACAGACCTGGTAAGCCTTCGATTTTGTCAGCTGATACATGCCCACCAAAGAAAGCAGCAACCAAGTTACCCATAGCGATAGAAGCGAAGAACAGCCCCATCATTTGGCCTTGCATACCCTCTGGCGCCAATTTAGTCATGGCAGATAACCCAACTGGGCTTAATGCTAACTCACCTAGCGTCAATAATAATAAACTACCAACCAACCATAGCGGCGATGCCAAGCCAGCACCAGGCGCTAAAATGCTTTTTGAAGCAAAAATCATCAAGGCGAAACCTGCGGCTGCCAGTAGCATACCGAGTGCAAACTTAGCCATACTGCTAGGCTCAAGACCTCGGTTACCAAGCTTGACCCAGATAATACTAACGATAGGTGCCAATATTAAAATAAATAGTGGGTTCAATGACTGGAACCAAATACTTGGTATTTCAAATCCTAAAACATTCAGATCGGTATAACGATCGGCAAATAAGTTAAAAGACGTTGGCTGCTGCTCAAAACTTGACCAAAACAGCGTCGAGCCAATGATTAAGACAAAGCAAATTAACAAGCGTAGTTTGTCCGTTTTATCCAATCTCGGTGAGATAAACATAATAGCGAAATACAAGATAACCACCGCAGCAATGATATACGTCATATACTCTGCGACCATCTCAGGACTGAACGATATCATGCCAGTAGACACTAATAGCACTGCGGCTACTAGCAAGGCTACAAAACCACCAACCCAGCGACCGATGTTTTTGTAATGGTCGTTAGATTTTTCCCACTCAGCAGAAATACCTTTGGCACGTGCATAACGTGTTAAGTTCTTTTGCGCGACAAAACGATAGATCAATAATGAAACCAACATACCCAAACCACCAACGCCAAAGCCGACATGCCACATGCCTTTTTCTTTGAATACGCCGACGATAAGTGCCGCTAGTAACGCACCGATATTGATCCCCATATAAAATAAGGTGAAACCGCCATCACGGCGAGAGTCGCCTTTGGGGTACAAGGCGCCAACCATCACTGAGATACAGGTCTTAAATAACCCTGAGCCCAAGACAATACAGATTAAACCAACGAAGAAAAGCGTCATACCAAACATCGCTGAAAGCGCGATACACAAGTGACCAAGGGCAATAATGATACTACCCCACCACAGCGCACGCTCTTGACCTAGCCAGTTATCTGCCAACCAACCACCTGGTACTGCTGCTAAGTATAATGAACCTGCAAAAATACCATAAATAGCAGAGGCGGTGACTTCACTAAAGCCAAAACCGCCACTGCTCACTGTTGCCACCATAAATAAAACTAATAGTGGACGAATACTATAATAGGAGAACCGCTCCCACATTTCGGTAAAAAACAATGAGCGTAAGGGCGCAGGATGTCCCATAAAGCCATTGTCTAGAGCTTCTAACTCTGCTGCACTAGCCCCCGAATTTGTTTCTGTGCCCATAACTTTATTCCTTTAAAGATCATATTTGTAATGACCAAACCCCTGATTATCCAGATGGACGGTCATCTAGGCGGGACATTGTTTCACTTGGTTATAATCAAGTAAAGAAAAAGTTGGTCAAAAATTACACAAATACTCATAAAAAAAGCCCGCTCTCAATGGTTGAGAACGGGCTCTTTTTATGACTATTTAGAACTGTATCATTATGCTTATAGCACTGTTGATAGAGACTTCATAATAAGACTCATTTTATAATTAAGTAGCACTATTTTAGATCATTTACACAGTCATACTACAGCTTACTGTGCTGCGGTCTCTTCAGTAGCTTCACCAGCCTCTAAGTCACCATCCGCTTGCTCAGCTGTCAAATCAGCATCAGCAACAGCGGCTTGGTTTACAGTGCCAGAGGCAGTCGCTGTACCTGCTTCCGCAGTAACGACTGCACTATCTGCATCTGCCGCTGGTGTTGCATCTGCTGCAGTTTCAGGCGCTGTAGCATCTGACGCTTCTGCTGTTGTTGCAGCTTCTGCATCGGTTGGAGCCGCTTCTTCTTCAGTAGCAGTGGCTTCTGCTTCATCTGCCGCAGCCGACGCTTCAGTCGTCTCAGCAGTGATATGCTCGCCTGCTGGACGCAAAAATGCAGAAACACCAATAAGTAAGACAATACCTAGGAACATGGCAATGCCACCTAAAGCGAATAACAGCTCTTTTTTGGATTGTTATTGACGATACCTTCTGACATACCTTATCCACCTTGCACAAAATATTTGAAATATTGACCTATTATATCGCAATTTATACTGATTTGTGAAAACCCTTAAGTATTTAAAGGGTTTATTATCCACAATTTTAACATCTGTTTTTGGCACTTGTGACAGCTAACCACTTAATCAGTTATCTATTATTCGCTATCGACACCTCTTACTTAATAATACTACTTAACCAAACGTACTGGAGACTTCGGACGTTTACCCAAATAGCTAAGTATCAGCAACAGTGCCATGATAAACAAAATAGGATATTGACC
Organism: Psychrobacter sp. ER1; assembly: GCF_048631835.1. Lineage (NCBI taxonomy): Bacteria > Pseudomonadati > Pseudomonadota > Gammaproteobacteria > Moraxellales > Moraxellaceae > Psychrobacter > Psychrobacter sp. ER1. The sequence continues at coordinate 2,980,330 of NZ_CP184640.1, forward strand.
AAAACGCATGAATGGCGTGTTGCCAACTCGTGCCTGAATATCGCCGCGCAATACAGTACGCTCAAACTGCGGTGCACGCTCTACGATACGACCTTTATGGTCGATAATAGCTGTCACACCTGTGTTGGTCGCACGCATAAACCAGCGACCATTTTCTAACGCACGCATCTGTACCATTTGTAGATGCTGTAGCGGGCCTGCCGACGTACCAAACCACGCATCGTTTGAAATGGTTAATAGGAAATCTGTGCCAATCGCGTTTTTACGCGTGGTATCTGGGTACGCTACTTCGTAGCAGATGGCTGCACCTAGGTTGTGCCCTCGAACACGCAGCGGCGACTGCTGATCACTGCCGCGACTATAGCTCATGATATCTTGGCTACCTGCTAGATTAGGCAAAATATCGAGCACGCCTTGGAATGGAATATATTCCCCAAATGGCACCAGACGTTGCTTTTTATACAGCCCTTCTGCCTGTGCCCCTAGCGCTACCACGCTATTGTAGAACGGCGGATATTTATCTGTACTGGCATCAAACGCTGCTTCATCCTTATAAGGAATACCTGTCACCCATGTCGTGTCAGTCTCTTTGGCCATCGCGACCATTTCACTGATAAACCCGACAGCCTCTGTCTGAAACATAGGAATCGACGATTCAGGCCACAGCACGATGTCACGTCCCCACTCGTCACGAGTCAACGTTGCATAGATTTTTAGCGTCTCAATTTGATACTCAGTGAGCCATTTTAGGTCTTGAGGGATATTGCCCTGAATCAAAGATACCGATAAATCAGGGGTTCCTTTTGGCTTGGTCCACTGCGGATTGATTAACCATAGCGTGCTACTAATGATAAGCAATGCTATGGATGGAATCATATAGCCACCGCGACGACGCAATAGTTCAACGATACTGGCAGCCAGTAGTACCGCCACAAAAGAAACCGCAAAGACGCCAGCCACAGGCGCGAGCGACGACAGCCAATACTGCTCAGTAAACGCATAACCAACGAATAGCCAAGGAAAACCAGTAAATAGCCACGTTTTCATCCACTCTTGGAGTATCCATAAGGCAGCAAAAGATAACGGCTGCTTGCCGACCACACGATTAAAGATGAGCGCCAAAAATCCATGGAACAAGCCCATGCCCAGACCCATAAGCGCAATCATAATCAGCGCAAGCCATGCGGGTGTATCGCCATAAACGTGTATCGAGGTGTATAGCCAAAATGCTCCAATACACCACAGCCCTGTACCGTACGCTTGACCAATTAGAAAGGCGCGGCGACCTGTCATCGCTGGTACCAATAACGCATATAAAATAGCAGGTGATACCAAGGCAACTGGCCAAATGCCATAAGGCGCGAGCGCGAGTATAAAAGCTGCCCCTGCCAGCCAAGCTATTAGTACCGTCAATCCCATATGTAAACCTTTTGGCTTATCGGGGTTCAGACGTTTTTGTAAATCAACAGTAGACAGACGCATAGCAGTTATCCAAAACCATATTTTCTAAAATTTCTCAGCTAAGCGATGAGATAACACTCACGCACAACCTGACTGCACAATGCTTTATGCAGGGCCACAAATAAAACCCACCCATGATACCAGTCAAAACCTACAAGTGGGTAAATTTGCGTAGCTAAAACCTCATTCTAAAGACCAAAAGGCAGAAAGCAAAAAACACGATTTTTCATCGTGTTTTTTATTAATTTGCTAACAAGTTTTATTCATTGACCAACTATCGTGACACTATAAGCAAGCTAGTGGCTGCCTATCAATATCTGTTGCTCAGCATTGGTTTTGGTCAGCTCTAGATTTTGGATAAACCGCCCTTCTACGTCAGTAATAGTAATTTTCCAATCATCTATCACGACGCTCTCGCCTTCTAAATCGCCAACGAAGCCAAGTGCTTGCATGACCAGACCACCCATCGTATCAACATCGGTATCGTCAAAACGACTACCCAGCTCATCATTACAGTCTTCGATTACTGTAGACGCTTGCACACGCCATGTATTTGGCTTTTCTGGGTCAGGAATGATGTTGTTGATATCACTATCTTCATCAAAGTCATCATGCTCATCGACGATGTCGCCAACGATTTCTTCCAACAAATCTTCCATGGTGACGACACCACCAAAGTTACCAAACTCATCAACGACAATCGCCATGTGTACTTGGGTACGCTGCAATGAGCGTAGCAAGGTATCAGAACGAGCCGTTTCACTGATATATAACGGCTGGCGCACCAAATCTCTAAGACGCTTACTGTCAATTTTGTCTTCTTGATTGCGAACCATATGTACCAGAATCGGAATCAAGTCTTTTGCCAATAAGATACCGATGACGGCATCATCATCTTGACTGTCAAAAACAGGATAGCGCGAGTGAGTGGTCTCAAGAATGATGTCCATCACTTCGGCAAGACTGGTGCTCTCGTGCAGGCCAATCACTTGCGGACGCGGCGTCATGATTTCGCGGACTTGTGTCGCAGGCAAATCGAGCACGCCTTCTAACATATCGACCGTATCAGGCTCTAAAAACTGGCGCGAGTCTTGTACCAGACGAATCAATTCATCACGGGTTTCGGGGGCGGTCGATAGCCAGCGTTTTAAGCCGCGCATCGACCAACTACTCGGGCTGGGAGTGTCGTCAGACATGGTGGTGTGATTTAACCTCTTTAGTTAATAAAAATTAGAATAGTATTCAATAAAAAAACGAACAATACTCAATAAAAAAATAAGTAGAGCCTAGATGGGGATAAAAGTAGCAAATAAAACAGCTGGTTTGTTATTAATTACTGCATGAATAACAAATTTGCTAGTACAAATTAGCTTCACTTTATCGCAAGGCTCACCGACATTCAACGACAAATTCACTCAAATTGTATTGTCAGCGTGTTATAAACTTTGCTATGGTCAAAGCCTTTATTTATCAAAGCAAACCCTATGTCGCTACGTTCCGTTTTTTCTCGCTTACTCTCGTCGCGTTCACGCAGTCGACTGTCAGACAGTCGTGGCTTAGAGAGTCTGGACTTAAAACGCAAAACATTAGAACGTAAACAGCCAAAGCCTACATGGCGCCAGCGTCTTGTGACTTTTTTAATTGCCGTTACGTTATTGTTATCAGCGCTATGGTTATTACTCGCGATTTGGTATCAATACGGCGTCAGCTCAGTATTAACTTGGCTTGCGACAATAGCAATTGTAGGCATATTAGCTGCGCTGCTAAGTACACGTTATTGGAATGTCGTCACAAGAGTATTGCACAGTGACTCACTATCTAATAAAAAATCAATTAGCAAAGGCACAGCAACCAAGCTGCTTATCGGTATATATGGCGCTGTTTGGCTCGTGGGTCTAGGTTGGTTTTTTCTATCGAACCGAAACAAGATCGAGAATGGATGGCTGAGGTCGACCAGCGAGTCTCCTATGAGCGCGATGCGACCAATCCTGACTTGATTACCTTAACCAATGTTCGTAACTTTGATTGGCAAACTGAAGAAGACGCTACCGAGCATTGGGAGACCCGTACAGTCGTTCTGTCTAAACTCTCTGGCGTTGATGTGACCAACTCTTATTGGATGGGACCGCTAATCGCTCATACCTTAGTTAGCTTTCGATTTGAAGATGATAGACCACTTGCCTTCTCATTCGAGATACGTAAAGAAGATGGCGAGTCTTTTTCAGCGCTTGCTGGCTTTTTTCGACGTTATGAGCTGAGCCTGATTGCCGCAGAAGAGCGCGACATTATCTATACCCGTAGCAACGCGCGTGGCGAGCAGGTTTATCTGTTTCCTATTAGCAATTTGCAACAGCATGAAGTGAGGTCGCTATTTGAGTCTTATCTAACGGCGGCTGATGATTTGAACGCTAAACCTGCTTGGTACAATACATTGATTAGCAACTGTACCAATATTATCTTTTATATGGCGCGTATTGTTAGTGGCGATCGCTTGCCATGGGATTATCGAATTTGGGTGTCTGGTTGGTTACCGAACTATCTATATGATGTAGGCATGTTGGATGCGGCGCCAGAAAAGGACAACCAGCCTTGGTCAATGAACACGTGGTATGAGCGCGCTCATATCAACCCAAAGGCAAAAGGCTTTGATAATCAGGCTAACCAACTAACTAGCGTTAGTAGAGATAAAAACAGCCGTAACTTTTCACAGCAGATTCGTCAAGATATTCCGATACCAGCATTGGCTAACTCGCAAGCCAGTGCGGAAGCAAAAGCCAAATCTACTGCTCAGGCATCTAACTAGCCGTATACTAAGGATTAACCCAGTTAATCACCCGCGTTTCCATCTCTTCATCAGACATACCGATTTCCGTTACACAGCGACCAGCGACGCCTACGTTGGCCGCTCGCATTTGTTGTTGTGTCACCACAGCATCCCCAGTCAATAATAAATGCCAACTTGGTAAGCCCTGCCCTTTATACAAACGCTTATAGGCGCAGTGCGATGGTAGCCACATCATCTTGGGCAAGTTGTCCATAGTCAGCTGAATACAGTCTGGCACATGCTCTTGACGCGTCGCATAGTGACTGCAATATCCCGTCGCGCAGTCCATCAACTGGCAGGTGACATCAGTATATTCGACCAGCTCCTCATCTACATTGCCACTTTCATCTTCATCGATATACTTAATCAAGCAACAACTGCCGCAACCATCGCACAACGCTTCCCACTCGCTATGGTTTAGTTCTGTTAACGCAAATCGCGACCAAAACTGCGGACGTAGTGGCTCAGACTCATACTTAGAGTCAGAATCAGCATTAGAATCGACAACGGTACTATCAGGGAACAAACTCACCGATTGCGCAGGCTTGGCCGCTGCATCGAGACCTAAGTTCAAGTCTGATTGGTCATTATTTTTGTTTAACAAATTTATAGTCATAAAGTCGCAGTAGCATTTTGATAAAGAGCGTTACAGTATTATAGCTGTTTTTGCTAGACATGGGCGTTAAGGTAGTACGAGTTAGAAAAACGAACCATCACAATGACGAATAATTAAAACTCACAACATAAAAAAGGACAATAATATGTCAATTAAGACTTTTGAATTAATCAGTACTACCGAGAATGGTGTAGAACTTATCAGTTATGTAGCACTACCAGAAAACGCTTCAGATGAAAATCCAGCAGCAGGTATCTTAGTTGCACCAGAATGGTGGGGCGTAGTCGATCATCCAAAATCAGTGGTTGAGCGTTTGGCAGAGGCAGGTTATGCAGCAGTCGCTATGGACGTTTACGGTGAAGGCAAACTAACTACTGATACAGCGCAGGCAAACATGTGGATGGAGCAAGTACTGGCTGATCAAAACATGCTGATGGCACGCTGCCGCTTAATTCTTAATGACTTCAGCGATCAGTTATCTGTCGATGGTGACAACCTAGGCGCAATCGGTTACTGCTTCGGTGGTAAAGTTGTACTAGATATGGCTCGCGAAGGCATGCCGCTAAAAGCGGTCGCCACGTTCCATGGTAACCCAACGCCAAAACAGCCAGCAGACAAAAACTTTGCAGCAAAAGTGTTGGTCGCTCATGGCCGTGATGACTCAATGGTATCAATGGATGCTATCGAAGGTCTAAAATCAGAGCTAGACGCAGCCGATGTTGATTACACTATCGACGTCTATGACAACGCTAAGCATGGCTTTACTAATCCGCATGCCGATGAGCGCGCAGCCAAAAATGAAGTAGATCTTGGCTACAATGAAGCCGCTGCTAAACAAAGCTGGGAAAACATGCTTGAGTTTATGAAAGCCAATTTAGCATAAGAAACGATTTGGTATAAAGATCATTAAAAAAGGGTAGCTTAATTATTAAGCTACCCTTTTATTTTGAGTGTTATTCTAGCATTTGTCTTTTAGCCTAGTAATCAGAGTAGTCTTGTGCTTCTTATTAAATCACGTCATTATCACTTTACTATAAACTGGATTGAGTGACGAAGATGTTGTATCTAATGGTGACCCAGTTGGGCTGGCTGGCTTTTACGATTTTATTGATCGTAGTGGTCGCGTTATATACTAGGATAGCTCGAAAAATCGAGCATCTACGCCGCGATGTGACGACGCTGCAAGCTGAGCTTGAGCAGCAAAGACAGCGTAGTATGACGCCTCCGTCTGCACCTTTCGTCGATAAAAATGATTATGCACGCAACACTGCTACTAACAATCCTCATCTTAAAGGCAATGTTCCTAAAGACCATGTTCCTAAAGACAGTAACACTAAAGACCATGATGCTAAAGAAATAGCTTTTGACTCACAACACTCTTCTCTAGATAATCGGCTGCCTGTATCACCACCACCGCTTCCTACCGTTGCTTCAAACTCGACCACACATGCAGCATCAAATATATTTAATAGTAAATCTATAGACGATAACGCCTCGATAAATACGAAAAATACGGCGTCGTCCGCACCGATTGAGCCAGATGAACGCTCATTACCTATTGTGACCTCGCTCATTCATTCAATCAAAAACTGGTTTTTCGGTGGCAATTTAGTCGTGCGAGTCGGCGTATTGGTACTATTGGTAGGCGTAGTGCTCCTGCTTCGCTTATTAAGCGAATATATCGAGATTTCTATTGCCACAAAGCTGATAGCAGTCGGTGTTACAGGGTTAGCATTGGCAGCACTTGGGTTAAAGCTGACCGCAAAACGCTTTTCATATGGGATTACGCTACAAGGTGCAGGCTTAGCGATTGCCTATCTAAGCACCTTTTTGCTTACAGTGTTTATGAAATCATTCCTAGTATCCCAAGCTTTATCGGGCTTGGGTCATTGTCTGCCATTACCATTGCTCTCGCCGTACGTCAAAACGCTTTCCCGTTAGCATTATTAGCATTATCGGGTGGATTTTTTGCACCGATTTTGACCAGTGACGATACTGGCAGCTTGGTCACCTTATTTAGCTATTATCTACTGCTAAACGTCACCATTGCCGTCATTGCTCATTATCGACCGTGGAAAATATTGAATCTATTCGGTGTGACTGTGACATTTGGCTTGGCATACTATTGGGGTATCAGCGAAAACCTGAGCGCCGTCATTGAAACGCAGCGCTGGACATTGGTAGCGTTAGTAACCTTACACTGGCTGCTTTACTTATTTGTCGTCATTCGTTATGCGCAGCAAATCATTACCTATAATGCGCTAAACGAAAAATACCTCAGTCATGCTGATAATGTAGATGACACAAAACACTTGGACAAAGCCCATGTAGGCAGCTCCTATGTATTTCCTATTGATACAGGCTTACTATTTTCAGTACCACTACTGGCCTTTGGATTGTTTTCCGCATTATTAAACGACATCTCTAATGCCTTAACCATTACCAGTGCCATCTTGGCGGCGGTTTATCTTGGGATGGGCTGGTTGTTCATCCAGCGCAGTAGACGCTATGCTTTAATCACCGAAGGGATGCTGGCGTTAGGATTAGGATTTTTGCACTCGTTATTCCGCTGGCGCTAGATGCTGAATGGATTGCTTTTGGCTGGTCCGTACAAGGGTTGGCGCTAGTATGGTTTGGACGACGCTCGTTGCGATCGTGGTCGGTGTTATTCGGCTTGCTATTACAGCTCGTCAGTATTGGTATGCTAGTCACGACAGCGATATTCTCTATCGAAGACTATCCCGTTTTAGCCTTTAGTATTTCAGCGCTCAGTTATCTAGCGACCGTCTTTATATTACGCGCTAGCAACTCCCTGCTGTGCTGCTTAATAGGTTAGATAGTAGTAATAACCTTAATAGCCTTAACAATAAAGGCACTACAACATCCTCGGTCCTACAATCTCAATCCTCAGTCCTACAATCTCAATCCTTAGTCCTACAATCACAAACATTGGACCGCACATCAGATGTCTTGACCAGCTATGCGCGTGCGCTGGGAGTCAGTACGCAAGCTGCACAGCAATGGCTGACCTCTATCAATAGTCAGAGCCGCGTATTCAAATTCGTTTGGCATAGCCCTAGATTCATCAAGTTTTTGACATTGACCGCGATAGCTTGGATGCTACAAGTACTGATGCTTGATTTGCATCATTGGTTTGATATCTGGCAATCAAGCACGACGGTAATTGCACTGGCAGCACTCATCAGCTTGATCGCTTATTGGGTCATCAATCGCTATCGTCCATGGGCGGAAATTAGACAGCTTAGTCATGGATTGCTAGCTTTGTTCTACTTTATGCTAATACTGCAACTGCCCCAAAAATTTGAGCGCAATTTAACATGGGCAACAGCGGAATGGTTAGTATTCGTAGGGTTGATAATTGGCTGGTTAGTCATGGGTCAGCTATGGCTAAAAACATGGTCTGATACATGGTCTGATAATAACAATGCTTCACGCTATACTGCTGCAAGCTGGCTAGGTACGGGTATCTTACTTATTGCTGCTGCAGCGCATTACGGCCTACCAGACTCTGATGGCGTGATGGCTTTCTTGTTTTCAGCAGTACTCATATTATTTGGGTTATGGTTCAATCATCGTTATCTCAGACAAAATGCAGAAAATACATCAACTAATCCAGTTTCAAAACAAGGTCTGCTGTACTGGTTTGATTGGCAACAAGCATTATTAGGATGCGCTGCCATTTTTGCTCCCATTGCTTTACTGTGGGTTGTTCTTACCAATTGGTCTTATGACGGTATGATTTGGGGACTGTCTTATTTTCCATTATTCAACCTATACGACATCACATCGTGGCTGACACTATCGGTTGGTTTTAGTCTGTATTACATCAGCCAACGTCGCCACAATGAAACCGTTATAGAATCGGGTGCAACTGCCAAATCTAAGCACGTATTCAACGCTGAAAGTCTGTTAATTGTATTGGGGCTGATCAGCTTTTGGTTAATCTCCAGCATGTTGGTCAGAACGCTACACGCCTTTATTGGCACACCACTTTGGAATGACTATCAAGGCGGCGCATGGCAGAGCGAGCAGGTACAAACCGGACTGACGATTTTATGGACGCTCTTGGCGTTGGTCGCCACCATCATGGCGAGTCGCTACTGGCAACGCGCGCTTTGGTTTATGGGTATTGGATTATTAGGTATCGTCGTACTCAAGCTAGTCTTGGTAGATTTGTCTCAGACTGAGGCAATTTGGCGAGTGATATCCTTCCTTGGCGCAGGCAGCTTAATACTATTAATTGGTTACCTTGCCCCATTACCACCAGCGCACGAGGAAACAGAAAACCAAAATCAAGCATAATGACAAATCAGGTTGGGTGAAATTGTGCCGTGAGCAAGGTGGTTCTGTAGTAAACTGGACACCATTAGAAAGTAAACGTTGATTGTTTTACTTTTAGCATTTTTTATAAAAGGTTATGAAAGCAGATGGATAAGAGAGCAAGTATTCAGTGGTTCCCTGGGCATATGAACAAAGCCCGTAACGAAATCAAAGAAGTCATGCCGCAGATGGATTTGGTCATCGAGGTCATCGATGCGCGTATTCCATATAGTAGTGAAAACCCAATGGTCGCAGCACTGCGCGGCGAAAAACCTGTTATCAAAATCCTGAACAAAGCTGACCTTGCCGATCCTGAGTTGACTCAAGCATGGATGGATTATCTCGAGCAGCAAGATGGGGTCAAAGCCATCGCTTGCGATACTGAAAAAGCCAATGATGTAAAACGCATCATCGCCATCTGTAAGCATCTCGTACCTAATAAAGTCGGGACTGGTCGTCAAATCAAAGCAATGATCATGGGTATCCCAAACGTTGGTAAATCAACGCTGATCAATACGCTAGCAGGACGCGCTGTGGCAAAGACAGGCGACGAGCCAGCTGTGACCAAGTCGCAGCAGCTGATTAAGCTTGACGATGACATTATGCTTTATGACACGCCCGGTATGCTATGGCCAAAGGTCGAAAACGAAAACTCAGGTTATCGTCTCGCAGCGACGGGCGGTATCCGTGATACTGCTTTTGACTTCGCTGATGTGGCAAGCTATACCGCTGAGTACCTAATGCAAGCCTATCCTGAGCTACTAAAAACCCGCTATAAAATTGAAGAGCTGCCAAAGACTGATTGGGAGTTTTTGAAGTGGCTGGACGTAATCGCGGCTGTGTACGCGCGGGCAACCAAGTCGATACTTACCGTATGTCTGAGATTCTCATTAACGAACTGCGTAGCGCGAAGATTGGTCGTATCACGCTAGAAACACCAGCAATGACTGAAGCGGAAGAAATTGTCGTCGCTGAACAACGACTCGCTGCTGAAGAAAAGAAAAAAGCGAAAGAGGAAGAAAAGCGCTTACGTCGTCTAAAAACGCGGAAGAATCATAAGTAGATTCACCAATAATATAAGCTACTATGAATCCATTAATACCATCGGCTAAAACCATCCAAATTTATCTGCCAAAAGGTAACCCTCGTGGGTTGCGTTTGGCAGAGATGACTACGCGCACAGTAAGATTGATTGAAATCCCCCGTATCCACATTGACGATTTTTTTGCGATGCCCGATGCCAATCAAGTTGGTCTGTATTTTTTGATTGGTGATACCGATAGTGTAGAGAAGCCGTTACTTTATGTTGGACAAACTGGCGATCTTAAAAGACGTCTTAACCAACATGATGACAAAGAGTTCTGGACACGGGCTTTTGTCATGCTCTCAACTAATAACTCTATGACGCAAACCCATGCGCTATATATGGAACATAAGGCTATCGCAACTGCTATAGAGGTGGGACGTTACGAACTAAAAAATGGAAATAATGGTAATAAACCGCATACACCTGACCCATTAAAGGCTGATTGCGAGGAATTATTCCACACCCTTGATGTTTTACTATCCACCTTAGGACAGCCTATTTTCGAGTCCTTGGCTATTCATGATAGCCTTCATACCAACGAGACTTATAAAAACAAATCGACTGATTCCACCATTGCTAAAATTGCTCAAATAATCGATGAAGCTCCAACAAAACCTATTCCATCCCTGTTTTACTATAAGGTAAAAGATGGTGATGCTAAAGGATACTATGACGACGATGGCTTTGTTATATTAGCAGGCTCTTTAATACGCCAAACACAGACATCATCAGCTCCACCATTCGTAGCTAAATTGAAAGAGAGTCTACTCAGTAGCGGCAAACTCGTAGCCATAAACGATAAAAGCTATAAACTCACTGAAAACCATTTATTTAAAACACCCAGTGGAGCCAGTTCTTTAGTGTCAGGACGTTCAACAAACGGGTGGATTAAATGGAAGAGTGAATCGGGTGAAACTTTAGACAGTGTTTATCGATAAACTCTTACTTCTCCATAGTGATACTATTTATCCCCTTTATTTATAAACAATTAACCCTCACACATTGGTAAATAGTTTTATCTATTTACCTTTTTGCTTACCCGTCGTAACTCCAAATCCTATATATCCCTGTTCAACTTACAAGGAATACTTTTGCCTACTCAATTCTCTCAATCACCTACTGCTCTAAACTCCTTCGCCTCCCGCCTCCTTGACTGGTTCGCTGAAAACGGTCGCCACGATTTACCTTGGCAACAGCACCAAACCCATACGCCCAATCCTTATATCGTTTGGCTATCAGAAGTCATGCTCCAGCAAACGCAAGTGACTACTGTGCTGCCCTACTTTGCCCGTTTCATGGAATCCTTTCCGACAGTGCAAGATTTGGCCGCAGCAGAATGGGACACGGTGGCGGAGCATTGGGCAGGGCTTGGCTACTATGCGCGCGCGCGTAATTTACATAAAGGCGCGAAGCAATTGGTCGAAGTCATTGATGAGACGGGCGACTTTCCGCAGACGCTAGCAGGATGGGAAACGATTTCTGGCGTTGGGCCATCGACTGCTGGCGCGATTATGGCGATGGGCTTGCACCATTATGGAGTCATCTGCGATGGTAATGTCAAACGAGTACTGACACGTTGGGCCGCAATTGACGGCGATATCACCAAATCTGCTACCACCAAAGACTTATGGGCATTGGCAGAGCGACTGACACCGACAGAGAACTCCGGACTATTTGCGCAAGCCATGATGGATATGGGTGCGACATTATGTACCCGTAGCAAGCCTGCCTGCCTATTATGTCCATTAAAAGATGACTGCTTGGCACATGCTGAGGGGCGTGAGACTGATTATCCCGTCAAAGCCAAAAAACAGCCAAAGCCAAGTAAGTTTAGCGATGCGTTGCTGATAGAAAGCGTAGACGGTGAGATACTATGGCTACAACGCCCTGACAACGGCATCTGGGGTGGATTATGGAGTTTACCATTACAGTTCGTGGAAAAAGTTGATGGTAAAACGAGTGGTAGCACTGCGAAGAAAGTAGAAGCTAACGATGACAAACTATCGAATATGCCAAATGACGTACGTAGTAATGAAAAAATATACGAAGCAGAATTTACTACCGCTGAGCAAATCATTAATGAATGGCTCATAAAAAATGAACTGGTCACAAAATCAGTTAGCAATACCTTGCTCGATGATGCGCCTATCAAGCATTCGCTGACGCATTTTCACTGGTATTTGACCCCACGTAAATTGACGATTAACGCGACGCAGGTAACTGAACTAAATCAAAAATTAGCAGCGGCTGAAATTGACTTTAAATGGCTAACCGAACAAAAAGCACAAGACAGCCTAGGACTGCCTCGCGCGATGGTTAAAATCTTAGAATAAAAATTGGAATAAAAAAAGCGACTCACTATTAATAATGAGTCGCTTTTTTATGATGACAATCTAAAGGCAGCTGAGCCTACAGCACTTTAAGATTTTGGCACACGTAAACGCATGAGGCCTTCTTGTTGAACAGTGGCGACCAGTTTGCCATCTTGCCAAAACTGACCATGATTCAAGCCTTTCGCATTGGACGTGGTATCGCTCCACATGTCATAAAGCATCCATTTATTCAAATCAAAATCACGATGGAAATGCATCGAGTGATCGATACTGGCAGCCTGTAGACCACTGGTCATAAAGCTAACACCATGAGACATCAACCCTGTACCAACCAAATAAAAGTCTGACGAAAATGCCAATAGGGCTTGCTGGATAGCCACTGGCTGATTGCCCAATTCACGAATGCGTAGCCAGTTTGCTTGTTTAGGCTTCATTGGTTCTGGGCTAATCGGATTACGCGGCTTTACTGGCTTAATCTCGACATGACGGCGGCGCATAAATCTTGCTTTTAACGCTTCTGGCACTTTTCCGACATTCTCTTCTTTTAGATCCTGCTCTGTCAGCAAGTCTTCTGGCGGTGGATAGACAGGCATATCTTCTTGATACTCAAGCCCATCTTCCATCGGTGAAAACGAGGCAATCATTGAAAATATTACTTGTTCAACAGGCGGCTTACCGCGTACTTCTTTGTACTGAATAGCGGTGACTTCACGTGCAGACAAGCTACGACCATCACGTAATCGACGGACTTGGTATATCACCGGTTGGTTAATATCGCCACCACGCAAAAAATACCCATGCAGTGAGTGACAAGGTTTGTCTTTATCTAATGTATGCGCCGCTGCCATAATCGCTTGAGCGAGCACTTGCCCACCAAATATACGACTGCCCACATAGTCATGGCTTTTACCCTCAAACACATCAGGGGTAACTTCAATAAGCGCGATAGTAGCCAGCAGCTCATCAATCAGTTGTAGATTATCGGACATGACGATATGTTTCCTTATTTTTATCAAAAACGCTCAGCATCTGATGATATTGATGCCATATAGCCATCATATTTGAATGTAAAATAATGCGAGATCACTTGTTAAAATCTGTTGAAGGAGACCTTAAAATAAGCATACAGACATCGTTAGCGATGTTATCACCGAATATTTATTTTCTATAGAAAAGGTAAACATCTTACCCAATATTGGTGGCTTTGACTAGTTACTGTCGGCTTACTCATAAGTATTGCTTGTCAGTTTTTGCCAGACAAATCGCAATTAAAGAGCAAAAAAGCAATCTCAACCATAAAAAAACGAGATGTATAATAACACCTCGTTTTTGACAAATACGCCGATGTTTATGGCTTAACTGCTACGAGTACGCGAATAGAATCCGGTACTAATGACAAGTTACCAAGTGCTTGCTCACCTTGAGCTTTAAGCTGCTCTAGACGCTCAATCTCTTCAGGACGTACGTTTGGATTGATCGTCTGTAGATGTTTTAGACGCTTGATTTCACGTGACCACTGCTGGCTAAAGCGGCTACTTGCTTGCTCACCAATTTCAGCGATCTGCTGACGAGCAATATCTTCAGCTTCGTAATAACGCTGCTCAATCACATCGCCGCGTACTTTAATGACTTGGCGGGCACGGTTTTTATCCAATCGCTCGACATGCGGCATAATCATCTCAGCACTGATACGAGCCGATAAATCACTACCCTGCTCACTGATAAAGACACGGATATTTTGCGTGGACAAAGTCGCTGGCAGATTGAGCACTTTTGGCGCGATTGCTTCAACACGGAAGTTCACCTCTAGCAGTACCATACCTTGCGGAACAGCGGCACTTTTTAGCATGGCAACTGTCGTATTACCGAAAGTGCTGGTGCTCGCTAGCTCATAAATTGCCCGCATCAATGGATGCTCATGAGTGATGAATTCGATATCTTCACGCTGAAGCGCTTGCTCACGCTCGAAGGTCAACGTCATACCGTCTTCATCACCAAGTGGCAAACCATCAATATAGTCACTGATCTCGGTGCTATCGATAGGTGCGATCACCCACGAGCCATCACGTTGAATGTTGTGATCGATATTGGCAGAGGCAAAGAAACGCTCAATAAAGTGCGGTAATAGATTGTTGCCATCAAAATCACGCATAGCATCGGCGATACGACCTGCGACACGCGGACGACATGAGTTGTACTCTAACAGACGATCACGACCAGCTTGTAGCTGTGCTTCTAGTCCCAAACGTGTCTGTAGCGCCTCGTCAATGATGTCTTGCAAGATGACATTGTTTTCAGCGGTATCAGCACCCTCAAGCATTGGCTTGAGCTCTTGGATATATTGCTCTTGCACGCTTTGTGCCGTTGGCGATATCTGATTGAACATGTTCAGCGCATCGTTATACCACTGATACAGACGCTCTTGCGCTGTACCCTGTACATAAGGCACATGTAGCATGATTTGCTGCGTCTGTCCGATACGATCTAGACGGCCAATACGCTGCTCTAACGTATCTGGATTAGCAGGCAAATCCCATAGTATTAATTGGCTTGCAAACTGGAAGTTACGACCTTCTGAACCAATCTCTGAACATAGAAGTATCTGCGCGCCTTCACTATCTGCAAAGAATGCGGCCGCTTGGTCACGCTCAAGCAAAGTCATCTGCTCAGTAAAGATAGCTGTTTTGATACCTGCATGCAGACGCAATACCGCTTCTAAACTCTCTACCGTCGCACCACTACGAGCGATTAATAGGACTTTTTGATGCTTCAGCTCACCACGTAAGATATCAATCAACCAAGAAACGCGTGGGTCATCTTCTAGCCAGCCACCATCTGGTTGGTTTTCTTCGCCCCATAGCTGCTCACGCAACTTACCATTGGTTTGATAGCTGTCTTTCCATGCCTCAGGAAGTGGCAATGGATATGGCTGGCTACTACGGCCATAGAATCCTTTGACACTCTCACGAGTATTACGGAACAAAATACGACCTGTACCATGACGATCTAACAGCTCATTTAGTGCATGCGTTCGTAGTTTTTCATCTTCATTGATTGAGGATAGCTCTTCAATACTAATGTCTAGTAGGCTACTTAAAGCAGCGATTTGACCTTCATTCAATGGCTTTTCTTCTATTAAGACGCCAGCAACTGCTGCTGTTTCTGCAAAAGCTTCTTGACCATCAATAAACTCATCCAAATCATCAAAACGATCTGGATCAAGCAAACGCAGACGGGCAAAGTGACTCTGCGCACCAAGCTGCTCTGGCGTTGCTGTCAATAGCATCACGCCTGGCGTTTCTTCTGCGAAATCTGCAATCAAGTCATACTTATCATTGCCGCCCTGCGCTTCATCCCAATGCAGATGATGCGCTTCATCAACAACCAATAAATCAAACCCTGCATCCATCGCTTGGTCGTATAAGTCTGGGTGATCGAGCAATAAATCCATACCACCAATGATACATTGCTCAGTGGCGAAGACGTTTTGTTCAGGATCGTGTTCTTTGATAGCCGCAGTACGTACTAGATCAAACAATGCAAAGTTTAGGTTAAAGCGACGACGCAGCTCAATCATCCATTGATACTGCAAACTATCGGGTACTAAAATCAATACACGCTCAGCTTTGCCTGTTAGCAACTGCTGATGAATAATCATGCCCGCTTCGATGGTTTTACCAAGGCCAACTTCATCAGCCAATAGTACACGCGGCGCGATACGCTTGCCAACTTCATGTGCGATATATAGCTGATGCTCGATGATATCGACACGTGCACCTATTAGGCCTTTTAGTGGATGGCCTGCTAGCGCTGACTGCATGCGCAAGATGT
Organism: Psychrobacter sp. ER1; assembly: GCF_048631835.1. Lineage (NCBI taxonomy): Bacteria > Pseudomonadati > Pseudomonadota > Gammaproteobacteria > Moraxellales > Moraxellaceae > Psychrobacter > Psychrobacter sp. ER1. The sequence continues at coordinate 2,996,823 of NZ_CP184640.1, forward strand.
CTTGGCGCAGCTCATACCAGTCACCACGTTCAATACGGCCAGCAAGCAAGCGCTCAAGCGGCTTGGCCAACGTGATATTGGCAGCAAGGCGGGTTTCCATTATTCCTTTAGAAGCAGTGCCGCCCTCGTGCTCATCGACGCCATATTTGAGCACACCCATGACTTCATCGACAGCATTGACCGTATAGCTTTTGCCATCTTGATCGTAGATGCTATCGCCCACTTTAAACACCACGCGCGATAATGGCGCAGAGTTTTTTGCGTAGACGCGTGTCTCTTCACTTTGCGGAAATAAAATATGCACACATCGGTCGTCAACATCGATGACCACACCTAAGCCAAGCTCAGACTCCGTATCAGATAAATAACGTTGACCAACGGCGAATTCAGTACTGTGCAATGAAGCAATAGAGATAGTCATAAGGCGATGTCTTTTGTACTCAGATAATGAAATTTAGATAGATAGCTTAGAAAACAGCAATGGCGGCTAACAATAGCTAAATAAGGTTGTTCACATCATAAAATGTCAAAAGACATAGAAGAAGTGCCACAATACCAATCAAGCCAATCGTTCAGCCCAACCATTATATAACGTTAGCGGGTAGATGAGTGCGTTAAGTTGACTTTTCAAGAGGCAGCTTGCGATAGCTATGATTTTATAAGTTATTTAATCGATACTATGTCAGACCAGTACACTATTATTAAATAATACAGATTATCCTATTTTATCAGCAGCTTATATCTATTCTATCGATATTTGGCCGATTCGTTTTTGACTAAAAATATCAACGTGCTACATTAAGCCGATAAGGATTCATGCGATAGCCATTTATTCGCTGATTATCTATAAGACAACAATAAGTAAGGACTAGCCATGCAAGCCGTTTTTTTAGATAAAGGTACTTTTTCTGAAGGTATTGACCTGCCCGCGCCAATGGGTGTGAGCGATTACATCACTTATAACGACACGCCAAAAGACACGGCTGTCATCATTGAACGCTGCAAAGACGCCGATATTATTATCACCAACAAAGTCCAGATTGGTGCAGAAGTGATAGAGCAACTACCGAAACTTAAGCTTATCCAACTGACTGCTACTGGCATGAATAACGTCGATCAAGAGGCTTGCGATAAGCACGGTGTTGCGCTGTTCAATGTCGCTGGCTATGCGGTCAAAAGCGTGCCCGAACACACATTTATGCTCATGCTGACAGCGATGCGTGCTGGTATTCATTATCATCAAAAAGTCGCTGATGGCACGTGGCTGGCAAACGGTAATTTTTGCCTGCTAGATATTCCGCTGATTGATTTGGAAGATAAGACGTTAGGTATTATTGGTATTGGCACTATCGGCAAGCGCGTGACCGAGATTGCTCGTGCCTTTGGTATGACCGTACTGTGGGCAGAGCACCAAGGACGTGAACCACGCAGCGACGACTATACCGCGTTTGATGAAGTGCTGGCACGTGCGGATGTGATCAGTCTGCACTGCCCATTGAATGAACAAACTGAGCATCTTATTAATAAAGATACTCTGGCAAAAATGGTTAAACAACCGCTCATTGTCAACGTCGCCCGTGGCGGCATCGTTGATAGCCAAGCATTAACTGACGCGGTTAATAATGAGCAAATCATCGGCTATGCTAGCGATGTGTTTGAACAAGAACCGATCGCCGATAACGACCCTTTGCTCAGTATCAGCGACCATCCGCGTGTTATCTTTAGTCCGCATAATGCATGGGGCAGCAAAAGCGCTCAAGAGACCTTGTGGCAGATGTTAAGCAAGCAAGTGGCCGATTTCATCGACAATCATCATCAATAATTACCAAGATACTAACGACTGAACCGTAACCAGTCGTCTTTTACCTTACGATACTTAAGCATGATTCGATCGCTTAGATAGTTGTTGGTCACGAACCAAGGATAGCGATCGCCTTGCTTAGGTAGCTCGTCTTTGCCGCGTCTGACATAACCAGACGATAGCGAACCCATCACGGTATCTGCTTGAGCACAGGCTGTCATATCGTCAGTCTGTGCTTGTGGCATGGCGACTTGATAATGGTTTTTATGCATATACCCCAACAGCCTCACTACATATTGACAAGCAAAATCGATTTTTAGTGTCCACGAAGCATTGGTATAGCCAAACAGTGCTGCCAGATTAGGTATGCCTTCTATCATGACCGCTTTGTAGGTCATACGCGTGCCAATATCGACAGCTTGACCATCGATATATACCACAGCCCCGCCCAACATCTGTAGCTTTAAACCAGTCGCGGTAACAATGATATCAGCGTCGAGATGCTGGCCAGATTGCAGCATAACTCCTGTTTCAGTAAAGTGGCTGATTTGATCGGTCACCACTGTTGCGCGTTTGTCCTGCAGGGCTTTGAATAAATCACCGTCAGGTACCGCACATACTCGTTGATCCCATGGATTATAGTCAGGCATAAAATGCTTGCTATCAACGCCGCTACCTTTTAACTCTTTTTTCACCCCATTTTTTAAGACTGCTTTCATCACCTTGGGTGCGTGAGTCGCAACTTTGTACAGGCCTTGTTGCCGTAACACGTTGCGCACGCGCAGTAGCGTATAGGCCTGCTCTTTTGATAATGGAGAAAACTTGCCTGATAGCCAGTCAATAGCATGGTCATCACCCGGCACGCTCGCCACATAGGTCGGCGTACGCTGTAACATCGTGACATGACGTGCACACTGAGCACTGTCTTTATCTACTAGTGCAGGTAGCAACGTCATCGCCGTGGCACCGCTACCAATAATGATGACTTTTTTATCATCATAGTCTAGATTATTCCAATGCTGTGGATGGACGATTTGTCCATGAAAATCCTCCTCTCCTTCAAAATGAGGACGATAGCCTTGCTCATAGTCATAATAGCCAGTGGCACCTACGATAAACTTAGCAGTCTTAACAAACCTCTCACCGTTTGCATAGTTCTTGATGGTTGCTGACCACTGTTGATCATCACTAGACCATGATATCTGCTGAACTTCATGTTGATAGTGGATATGTTCGGTCACTCCAAACTCGCGTGCCGTATCAGCGATATAGCGTTTGATATCATCGCCTGCTGCAAGCATTCTATAATCTAGCCACGGCCTAAAGTTATAACCAAAGGTCAAAGCATCAGAGTCAGAGCGAATCCCCGGATAGGTAAATAAATCCCATGTACCACCCAAATCAGCACGCTTTTCTAAGATAGCAAAGCGTTGTGGAGGTTTTTGCTTATTAGTCGAACTTACCTGCTTTTGCTTTTTGGGAACTCTATGGCCGAATAGACCTTTATGCTGCTGTTGCTGTAAACGGCAAGCCATACCAATACCTGCAATACCCGCACCGATGATCAATACTTCATAGTCGGCTACTTTATCCGTCTTTGACTTTTTACCTTTAAGGCGGTTTTTAATGGCCTGTTTGGTCGTGGTGATATCAAGCATACTTTTACCCTTGTATTTACATGACTGGCATTTTATAGCTGGCTTTAGAGCCGTTTATCGCATCTATTAACAGTAAGCGGCAAAATCTACTTCTTAAAATGGGCAAGGACTCTCCCAGTCCATCCAAGCACCCAGTACTGGATGCTTTAAACGCAATTGCTGTGCATGTAAGTTGAGCCTTGGAGCTATCTCTAGTGCGGCACCTTCAGCATAAATAGGATCGCCAATCATCACATGATTAACATGCACCATATGTACGCGTAGCTGATGGCTACGGCCCGTGACTGGCTTTAGCATAACCCGAGTGACTGCCTCACCACTACAGGTTTCATGAGCCACAACTTCATATAACGTCAGTGCATGTTTGGACCATTCGTGATCGACGATATGACGCGGTTTAGTACTTGGCTCATAGCGCACTGGCACTGATATCTCACCAGTTGCGCCGACTTGCTCCCACTCACCAAAGACACGCGCTTGGTACTTCTTTTGCGGTAGACGTTCGATAAATTGCTTACTGATATTGGTTTGCGCTGCTGCATTTTTTGCAAAAATAAGCAGTCCCGAGGTGTCCATATCTAAGCGGTGAATTAATTTAACGGCTGGATTGGCACGCTCAAGACGAGCAAGCAGACTGACTTTGAGTGTTTTACCATCGACGCTTAATAGGCCTGCAGGTTTATCAACCACCCAAATATCATCGTCTTCGTAAACCGTAATCTCTTGTGCAAAATTTTTAAAAAACTCAAGCGGATAAGTGCTTTCTTGGGCATTGAGGGCATTAACTTCTTCATCGGTAAAAGGCATAAATTTAACTACTTATGTAAATTGGTTTTAAGATAAGGATTTTTGGTGGCTAATCTTTTAGACACGATAGCCATATTTGGCATGATAGCCATTTTATGAACAACGTTTATTTGGATAAAAAGGCAAAACTTTGACTGATTTTCAAATTTATTAATATCGCTAGCTACTAATCAATAACTACTATATAAACGAGGTAAACATAAAACTTCTATCGCACTGAGATACATACTTTGATAAGGATAATCGTATTAAATAACAGATTAGACACTCTTGTGCTGCACCGTTTCGATTTATTGTGCTAATACTAGTTGTTAAACAATTTAACCAGCCTGTATCTGTCAAATTAGGGCAAACATGTTAATATAATGGCACATTTTCACCCCTTCTAAACAATTCTTTGACCACCAACTGATTTATTATTAAACCAATATATAGGTTGATGAGTGGTGATAGAAGTAATAAAACAAGAGAGATAAAATTATGTCAGACCTTATTGTACATACTACCGACACAGACTTTGATCAAGACGTTCTACAATCAGACGTACCTGTACTAGTAGACTTCTGGGCACCATGGTGTGGTCCTTGTAAAGCCATCGCTCCTATTTTAGAAGATCTAGCAACTGAGTACCAAGGTAAAGTTAAAATCGTCAAAGTAGACGTGGACAACAACCCGCAGGCGGCTAGCCGTTTCGGTATCCGCAACATCCCAACGCTATTTGTATTCAAAGATGGCGAAAAAGTTGATTCAGTAATGGGCCTACAGCCAAAAGCTGAATTGGCTAAAGTACTAGACAAGCATTTATAAGTTACATTTGCTCGCTCTAGGTTACCTTGAGCTGGTAAAATAGAATAACCGAGAAAGCCATTATCTGACTAAGATAGTGGCTTTTTTGCTTGTTTTTGTGCAAAAAACTCGATAATGTGACTTTTTTGGCAAAATTTATTGACAACGCTATTGTGAAGACCGTATAGTCTGCTGACAAGAGAAAACCAACTGTTTTCCTAAGTATCTTGTCGCTATTCTCCTCGTGTTTATCAACAAAAACACAATCGTCATTATAAACACCATTGCTGAACAAAATGACTAAACGCAATTACTGATATTGAGTTTTTGACGCAGACTCTTATGTAGCCTTTTTTATCCTTATTTCTTATTACCTTGCATCCAATCATGGCAATGCGTACATAAGCAGACATATAAAACCAAAACTACATAAACTACAGCGCTGTGCACACACCCATATCATCATATTACCGTTATTTTAATCACTGTCGTGACTTGTGCTGCTAATGGCATCTCTCATCTGATCAATTGCTAATGACCTATCTATGAATCTTACTGAATTAAAGAAAAAATCAATCGCTGAGCTATTGGCTATCGCCAAAGAAATGGGTCTTGATAATATGGCGCGTAGCCGTAAACAGGACATTATCTTTGCTATTCTAAAAACCCATGCGCGTAACGGCGAAGCCATTTATGGTGACGGCGTACTTGAGGTTCTTCCTGATGGTTTTGGATTTTTGCGCTCATCAGAAGGCTCATATTTAGCCGGTCCTGATGATATTTATGTCAGCCCTAGCCAAATTCGACGTTTCAGTCTAAAAACTGGTGACAGTATCGCTGGTACGATTCGTCCACCAAAAGATTCTGAGCGTTATTTTGCATTATTAAAAGTTGGCGAGATTAACTTTGATACGCCAGATCGCTCACGTCATAAGCTTATCTTTGAGAACCTGACACCCCTATTCCCAACTGAGCATTTAAAACTTGAGCTTGGTAACGGAACCACTGAAGATTTGACTGGTCGTATCATCGATCTAATCGCTCCGATTGGTAAAGGTCAGCGTTCTATCATCGTCGCACCGCCAAAAGCGGGTAAAACGATGTTGTTACAGACCATCGCGCAATCAATCACTCGTAATAATCCTGAATGCTATTTGATCGTACTATTGATTGATGAGCGTCCAGAAGAAGTCACTGAGATGGTACGTACAGTACGCGGTGAAGTGGTCGCTTCTACCTTTGATGAGCCGCCACAGCGTCACGTACAAGTTGCTGAAATGGTCATCGAAAAGGCCAAACGTTTGGTCGAGCATAAGCAAGACGTGGTGATTTTACTTGATTCAATTACGCGTCTAGCGCGTGCTTATAACACGGTCATTCCATCGTCAGGTAAAGTGTTGACGGGTGGTCTGGATGCCAATGCTCTAGAACGTCCAAAACGTTTCTTTGGTGCTGCGCGTAACGTGGAAGAAGGTGGTAGTTTGACTATTATTGCCAGTGCATTGATTGATACTGGTAGTAAGATGGATAGCGTTATTTTTGAAGAATTTAAGGGAACGGGTAACCAAGAGATTACGCTTGAGCGTGACTTGGCTGAAAAACGTGTATTCCCTGCGATTAATATCAAAAAATCTGGTACGCGCCGCGAAGAGCGTCTATTGGACGAAGACAAACTGCGTAAAGTATGGATCTTACGTAAACTACTTCAACCGATGGATGGCGTACAAGCCACTGAGTTCTTATTGGATCGCCTAAAAGAAGCGAAAACCAATGATGAATTCTTTGAGCAAATGAAGCGTAAATCACAAAACTAATTCTTAGTTAACTTGTTAAACATATTCAGCTTTGATTCAATATTAAGACTACCTATAGGTAGTCTTTTTTATGACAACATCAAAATATTAATAGTTAAACCCATTAAAACGTAATTCCTTCTGTCGTTTACAGCTATTGGTGATGATACAGTACGGCAACATCGCTTACATCTCGTTTGCAAAGTTTAGCGTTTTTACTACGACTATATTATTAGTAACCGACTATTATGACAGACAGTAGGAATATACTTAAAAATATCATGGACACAGTATTTTGAATGTATTGTATTTTAAACTTGATGACTTAATAGGTGATAATATGAAATTTGCTAAAACGATCGCAATGACTGCAATTACTAGCTCGGCATTAATCATGACTGGTTGTAACTCTTATAGCGGTATGAGTAACACCGCTAAAGGTGCTACTGCTGGCGCAGCAGCTGGCGCTCTTATTAAAAGCAAAGGTGACAGTAAAGATATCGCTCGTGGCGCATTGGCTGGTGCAGCAATTGGCGGTGCTGGTGGTTATGTTCTTGACAACAACTAAATCTTTCTACGCTGATATTACTTAATAATTGATTGAGTAATATCAGACAAAAGATGATAAAAAAGCCTGCAATTCGTTGCAGGCTTTTTTATGTCTTAATTTTGATTATAAGTCCATGCACTAGACTCGTAATCAAAAACATCAGTATTAAGAAACATCGTTAGTCAAATACATGACTACTAATATGTATAGCTATTAAAGTGCACCGCTGAACGTATCGCAAGATTGTACATTACCGCTTTCTAGACCACGGGTGAACCATTCGACACGTTGTTGACTGGTACCATGAGTAAAGTTGTCAGGCACTACTGCACCACCACTCGCTTTTGCTAGACGATCATCACCGATTTGACTAGCTGCATTCACCGCTTCATCAAGGTCACCAGCTTCTAAAAACTGTACGCGCTCTTGATTGCGCTGGGCCCATACACCAGCAAAACAATCCGCTTGCAACTCTTGCAATACTGATAGCTTATTGGACTGTGCTTGGGTCACTTGCTGACGAGCTTCATTAACTTGTTGGCTGATGCCCAATAACGTCTGAACATGATGACCTACCTCATGTGCTATCACGTAGGCCTGTGCGAAATCGCCAGCCTTACCTTGGTTCTCTTCACCACCAGAGCCTTGCTGATCGCCTGAAATACCAAGATTCTGACGCATCTCTACGAAGAATGACGTATCCAAATAAACAGTCTGATCCCCTGGACAATAAAATGGACCTGTTGCAGAGCTAGCACTACCACATGCAGAGCTAACCTGACCATTAAACAAAATCAATGACGGTTCTTGATAAGTGCTACCAGCTTCGTTAAAGATTTGATGCCAGACTTCTTCTGTATCTGCTAGTACAACTTTCACAAACTGCGTGTCTCGGTCTGTGCTGGTTGCAAGCTCGGTAGATGACTCACTACCACCGCCTGTGACCGCTTGTCCTGTCTGTAATGCGGTCATTGGGTTTACCCCAAATACCAACCATAAAATACCAGCGATGATAATACCACCAATACCACCGCCGATCATCTTACCGCCACCTGTGCTAGAGCGCACATTCGAGCTACCGCGTCTACCTTGCCATTTCATAATTCTATTCCTCAAATATAGATTGATTCGTTATTTCTACTAACCACTATCTCTATTAACCACTACTTCTATTAATCATTACTGATGTTATATATTATTTGGCTGGTTAATTCACGCTATGGCCTAGTCTACTATCCTAAAAGCAAGTAGAAACCCATAAAATTGCTAACTTAACTATAATTTATGTAATATAAGACGATAATCGGACTACTTAATTCAATTCTTACCCATACAAACGGGGCTAATATCGACAATTTTAGATAAGAAACAGGAACCAGAAAAGCTCTCCATCCTTCTCATGTCTTTGATTATACGTCGATTAATCTAGCCTCTTGTATTAAAAAGTATATCGGATAGAGAAAGTAAAATATTATTTTAAATATTATTGTTACTTAATTGTACAGGCTATTTCTATTTACTTAGAAAACCTATAGAATGCGTGGAAGCTGAGTAGCTGTGACTAAGACTAGTTGAATTCTGAGAAATCTCGGATTTCGACCTTTGTTGCTGCTACTGCTCATTTCATTTTTCCGGAGAAAACCATATGAAACTTAAATTACTTGCTCTAGCTGGTATCATGACTGCAACTATGGGCCTTACTGCCTGTGATAGCAGCAAAGAAAACGCTGCTGAAGATTTATCTGACGCGCAAGAAGAAGTGCAAGACGCTTCTGAAGAGCTAAACGAAGCTGCTGCTGAAGGCGAAATGACTGCTGATGCTGACGCTGCTGTTGCTGGCGCTGAAGCTGATATCGCTGATGCACAAGCTGCAACTGCTACTGACGAAATGGACGCTGAAGTTCCTGTAGACGGCGATACCACTAGCGTAGACGTAGCTAGCGAAACTGATACTGCTGCTGTTGAAGCTTCTGACGAAGTAGTAGTTGAAGAAGCTCAGTAATTTATTGTTCATACAATAGATAAACTGTAGTAAAAAAGAGAGCCTATGCTCTCTTTTTTTATGTCTATCATTTATGATTTTAGTAGGTTTCTACTTTATAGATAACCCTAATATGCGATGCGTGCTCCAATATCGAAATACATAGATGTACGCAAAAATAACTAAGTGCAAATACGCACTAGCATTCTTATAATTTCACGATAAAACAGACACACTATCGTTCAGCGCAGTGCCAAACTAAGTATTAGCTATCAAACAAACGCTCGTCAACCTTCTGGCGAAATTTCTGCCCTGTTTTAAAAGTAACCACACGGCGCGCGGATACTGCAACAGGCTCCCCTGTTTTCGGGTTACGGCCTGGACGGCTGTTTTTATCTTTAAGCTCAAAGTTGCCAAAGCCTGAAAGCTTGACCTCCTTGCCATCAATCAAACTCTCTGACAGCTCATCAAAAAGTTCTCCACCAGACAGCGACCTTCTTGGCGTGTTAGGTTTAGGTGACTCATCAAATGCTCAATCATGTCAGATTTGGTTAAGGTGCTCACAGTACGACTCCTATGCTATGTCGTGATGTCGAATATCATGGTTTAGCGGTATGAGGGTTAAGGCTAGCTATTATAAAGGTTTTTTGACCGTTTTTAACAAAGTCTTCATTAAAATCCTTTATTAATAACCACTTAACTTATTCTATGAATAGCAATGCTCCGTAGCCTCATGGTAAAAAGACTACAGAGCATTGGGTATAATACTTACTAAATGTTAGCTGTCGCGCAGCTGTACAGAATGCTGGTCAGTTAGCGCTTGTACCACTTTATCTGTGGCAGTCTTGACGGCTTCATCAGACAGCGTTTGCGTACTGTCTTGCCATATCAGTGCAAACGCTAGTGAGCGCTGGCCTGCTGGTACTTTGTCACCTTGATAAACATCAAATAACCAAAGATCAGTCAGCATATTACCTGCCGCAGTTCGCACGGTTGTCTCTAGTGTCTGCAAACTGATGTCACTGTCTACCAAGATAGCAATATCGCGGCGTACCTGCGGGAACTTGCTTGGTGTCGTGATAGCATGCTGCTCACGTGCAATCGTCAATAGCGGTGCCAGTGACAATTGAGCGACCCATGTAGTCGGCAAATCTAATTGCTTAGCAGTATTTGGGTGCAACTGACCCAACCAACCAACATATACATCATCAATATACAACTCAGCGCTTTGTCCTGGATGCAGGAAGCTCAGCGTACTACGCTCGTAGCGAATACGTGCGCTATCGATTTGTGCTGGTAATAGCTGCTCAATATCATGCTTTAGGTCATAAAAATCTAAGGCGCGGTTTTGATAAGCTTGTTCGCTCCATATATCACCAACTGCAACTAAAGCAATACTTGGCGTTTGTACTAAGTCCCTGATACTTTGTCCAACAAAGCTAAGACCCGTCTCAAAGAAACGTACGCGTGGCTGCTGGCGATTTAAATTATATTGTACGCAAGGCAGTAGACTCGATAGCAAGGTACGACGCATAACGGCCAAATCACTAGAGATAGGGTTTGCCAGTGCCAACACCTCACCCAGTGCTTCGTCGTCAAGCAATGCTTCTAGTTTTGCATCACTAAAGCTAAAGCTAATCGCTTCCATATAGCCGTTGTCGACCAATGCGAGCTTCATTTCATGGGTTAAATCTGCAGTATCATCATAATCCATGCTGACTTGCAAATGTGGCAGGACGCTTGGAATATTGTCATAGCCATAGATACGAGCAATCTCTTCGATTAAATCCTCGCGGATACTCATATCAAAACGGTAAGATGGCGGCTTACAAATCAGTGAATCGCTTTGCTGCTCTACGTCAAAACCCAGTTGGGTCAAGATACGTACCATCTCAGATGGCTCAATATCAATCCCAATGACATCGCTAACTTTCGCGATTGGCAATGTAATCGGTGCGCGTGCTGGCAAATGCTCAAGATTTTCGGCCGTGACTATTTGTCCTGCTTCCCCGCCAGTAATACTGGTGATTAAATCACAAGCTCGTGCCAACGCTAATGCTGGCAATTCAAAGTCGACGCCACGCTCAAAACGCTGAGATGCGTCCGTATGCAGCCCAAAACGGCGTGCGCGCGCAGCGATAGCTAACTGATTAAAGAAAGCACTTTCTACAACGATATTGGTAGTGCTATCGGTGACACTGCTACGCTGACCACCCATAATGCCAGCCAGTGCCAAGGCACCTTTGTCATCAGCAATCACAAGCTCGTCACCCGTCAAGGTAACAGTTTGCTCATTTAGCAAAGTAATGGTTTCATCAGGCTGTGCCAAACGTACAACGATATCACCTTCGATCGTGTCTGCGTCAAACGCATGTAACGGTTGACCCAATTCCATCAATACATAGTTGGTCACATCGACCAAGAAGTTATGTGAACGTAGTCCTGATTGTACCAGCGCATCTTGCATCCATTTCGGAGTATCAATGCTACGATCAATATTACGAATCGATTGCAACAGATAGCGAGGGCACGCTTCCTTTGCATCGACTGTCACGGCTGGCGTTGCAGCAGTGCCAGCAGTATTGGCCGAGATTTCTGGCATTTGTACAGGTAAATCGTTGATGACTGATATTTCGCGAGCGATACCACGTACGCTAAAGCAATCACCACGGTTTGGGGTGATAGAGATATCCAATATTTGATTATCTAGACCTAGATACTCACGGATATCCGTACCAACTGGTGCATCTTCAGGCAGCTCAAGCAAGCCATCTATATCATCGACTAAATCAATTTCAGAAGCGCCGCATAGCATGCCGTTTGAGGCCACACCGCGTAGTTTGCTCTTTTTGATTTTAAACCCTTTCTTATCATCGCTTGGCAATACCGCACCAACGGTAGCAACCGGTGCTTTCATACCGACGGTCACATTAGGCGCGCCGCAGACAATTTGTAGCGGCTCAGCGTCGCCAATATTTACCTGCGTGACACGCAGTTTATCTGCATCTGGATGCTGCTCAACGCTGATGACTTCACCGATGACCACACCGCTAAAAGCACGGGCAACCGCATAGCGTTCATCAATCTCAAGACCTGCCATAGTCAACTGTTCGGCTAACTGTTCGCTAGTATTTGTAGGGTTTACCCACTGACGTAGCCACTGTTCGCTAATTTTCATAAATATCTCGGATCAGAATTTTATAATAAAGATGTTGGAGTAAAGCTTGGCGAATTCACTTGCTATGGTCAATCCTATATAAATTAGATACAGCGTCAGGCTCGCTCAGTCTACAATTTGTAGTACTTTCACTCACTTTCCTTGGATCTAAGTTATCTTGAACTGACTATATAGGTATAAGGAAAACTCTAGCCAAATTGCTTTAAGAAGCGCACGTCATTTTGGAAAAATAAGCGCAAGTCATCAATACCGTAATACAGCATCGCAAAGCGCTCGATACCCATACCAAAAGCAAAGCCAGTGTATTTGTCGCTATCGATACCGCAATTGGTCAATACTTGTGGATGTACCATACCGCAGCCCATCACTTCAAGCCATTTGCCGTTATCATCTAAGATATCCACTTCTGCAGAAGGCTCAGTGAATGGGAAGAACGAAGGACGGAAACGTACGGTCAGCTCTTTGGCAAAAAATGCTTCTAGAAACTCACTGATTAAACCTTTTAGCTCAGCAAAAGTGCTCGACTCGGTGACCATAAGGCCTTCTAGCTGATGGAACATCGGCGAATGAGTTTGGTCTGAGTCGTTACGATAAACACGGCCTGGGCAAATGATACGAATCGGCGGCTCATTTTTTTCCATGGTACGAATCTGAACAGGGCTAGTATGCGTACGCAATAGATAATGCGCATCAAAATAAAAAGTATCATGCATCGCACGTGCAGGATGGTGCGACGGGATATTCAACGCTTCAAAATTATAGTAGTCGCTCTCGACTTCGGGGCCAGTTGCGACATTGAAGCCCGCTTGAATAAAGTACTGTTGCATACGCTGAGTAATCATAGTTACTGGATGCAGATGACCCTTTTGGCCACCGCGAGCAGGCAAAGTAATATCAATGCTCTCGCTTTCTAGCTTGGCATTGAGCGCTGCGACTTCTAGTTGCTGCTGTTGGTCTGTCAGTGCTTGCTGAATGCGGCTACGTACTTGATGCAACCAGCCGCCATAAGTTTTTTATCGTCAGCATCGAGCTTGCCCATCTGCTTTGACCAGCCCGTTAGCGGACTCTTTTTACCAGTCAACTGCACACGCAAATCTTGCAGTGTACGCGCATCAGTTACTTGTAGGATTAGAGCTTCAGCAGCACTCGCAAATTCGGTAAGCTGAGCTTCGTTAAGCTCATTGAGCTCTGAAGACAAGGTCGGTAGCGCCGACAAGTCGTTGGTGGCAGCAGGGTTAGTCATAAGACGCATTATTCCTGATTTGAACGGACTATTAATTGTAGGGATTTGACCAAATATTGCAAACCATTTATCCAGCTATGTTTATATAAAAGATTAATATAAAGACTGGTTATAAGAATGGCTTGAATATTTAGACGATAATAAGCGTATTTTTGCTCGACAAAGTTCAATATAGAGCACGCTTAAAATAATTTAATATAAAAAAAGCCACCGACCAGCGGTAGCTTTTATTAATATCATACTATTAATCAATATTAGTCCTATCCATTTAGACAATTGCTTATAAATAATTATTTAAAAGCATCATACCTGAAGGACGGTTAATATTTAGGCCAATTCCGCTTTTGCTTTTTCGACCAATGCTGTGAAAGTCGCTGCATCATGCATAGCGATGTCTGCTAGAACGCGACGATCGATTGCGATGTTTGCTTTTTTCATGCCATTGATGAAGCGGCTATAGCTTAAGCCGTTTAAGCGTGCACCAGCATTGATACGTGCGATCCAAAGACGACGGAAAGTACGTTTCTTGTTGCGACGGTCACGATAAGCATATTGACCAGCTTTGGTCACTGCCTGTACCGCTACGCGGTAAACACGTGAACGGGCACCGTAGTAGCCTTTTGCGCGCTTTAAGATTTTTTTGTGACGGCGATTTGCCTGTACACCACGTTTTACACGGGCCATAATTTACTCCAAGATTTTTTAATCACTGTTAAGCGAGTGATGATGCCGTTAAATAACAAACATCATTGTCAGATTGCAAAGTCAAATATTTTCAATCAAAGATAGATGACGGTAGGCTATTAAATGTATGGGCACATACGACGAACTGCTGCTTCGTCAGACTTGTGCACCAACTTAAGACCACGCAATTGGCGAATACGCTTAGCTGATTTCTTGGTCAAAATATGGCTTTTGAATGCTTGCTTACGCTTGAAGCCATTCGCTGTTTTTTTGAAGCGTTTAGCTGCGCCGCTTCTGGTTTTCATCTTAACTTTCATGATGATTTGCCTCTTTTTCTGTTTTAGAACCTGGTCGTCAAATAGTCACACTGAATAATCGTTATATAAATAACCACTAAACCTCTATTTGCCTCGAGGTGGGAGGCGCTATTTTAGCAGATAGTGCCTTGTTTTGCCAAGTAAAGTTTTGGCGAGGTTTTAGTAGACAATATAGACAAATAATCAGCATCAAATAAGCGATAGCGACTCTCCTAAAAGCACCAATAAAACGGCTAATTTTCCTCTAAATAGATTGAATGTCAACCTAAGCTGTGCTTAAGTAGAGACTGAGCTATATCTTTATATAAACCCTATTAAAACCCACTTATTTACCATGAATATTTAGGCTGTGATGTATAGCTATAACGACAACAATGCTACTAACCTACAGCACGATAAATAGAATAATCTTTGGCCATCACTCTAGGAGATAGTGTGTCAAAACAAGAGTTAGTATTCGACGACGACTTGTTTGTTTTTGAGACAGTGATGCGTGTACGTCATACGGAAGCCGACGCAGGACAGCATATGACGATCGAATCTCTGACAGCGCTATTGTCCGAAGCACGGCTAAGATTTTTATATGCTAAAGGTGTCAAAGAAATCAACGCAGACCATCAAGGCTTGATTATTGATAAATTGCAGCTAGATATTGTGAGCCGTATCCGCGTACGAGAAGAGCTGTTATTTGAAGTTGGTGTTGAGCCAATATATGATAATGGCGGTAATATAATCCTAAAGGTCACGCGGATGCATACGGGCGAAATAGTAGCAAAAGCGCGCCAGCATTTTAGAGGTTACGACTTTAACCTCAATAAAGTGACTAAGCTTGATAATACGATTAAAGAAGCGTTGTATCCGCATTTATTTAGACTGTAGAATCGCTTATTATCAATAGTATGCTGTTCATTTAGATTTAGCATAATTGCACTCTATAGCACATTTAGCTGACATCATATTGCTAGCTGTCAGCATATTGCAGAGCATTTCAGATAATCTCCCGCTTTAATCATAAGTAGTATAATTGCTTATCACTCTTTTTCACTTTCTACCTATAAGACGACAAATACATTATGACTTTACCTGCTTGGCTGACTGCCGTAACTTTTAATGATGATGGTTTGATTCCTGCAATTGCTCAAGATCATCAGACAGGTCGTATTTTGATGATGGCGTGGATGAATGCAGAAGCATTGCAGCTAACCGCGCAAACCCAAACAGCGGTTTATTTTTCACGCTCACGTGCCAAGCTGTGGCATAAAGGTGAGTCATCAGGTCATACGCAAACTGTGCATGATATTCGTCTAGACTGTGATGCAGATGTGATTGTGCTTAGTGTCACTCAGGCTGGCGGCATTGCTTGCCATACGGGACGTGAATCTTGCTTTTATCAGCGGTTGGATTTATCAGGTCAAACGCCTGAATGGCAAACTGTCGATAAAGTATTAAAAGACCCTGCAGATATTTATCATTCTCATGACTCTACTAGCGAAACTCTTGAAATTGAAAACACTGGTTCGAATACTGACTCTGATACTATCCAAGCACAAGCTGATACTGCTCAAGCACAAGTCGATAAAGCCTCTGTATTGCAGCAGCTCGATAGCGTATTAGCAGAGCGCAAACAAGCCGATGCCGACAGCTCTTATGTGGCCAGTCTGTATGCTAAAGGATTAAATAAGATATTAGAAAAAGTCGGTGAAGAGAGTACAGAAAGCATCATCGCTGCCAAAGATTTTGCTAACTGCGATGAGAGTACAGACAAAGCAAGCTATGATGAAGCACGTCATGAGCTGATCTATGAAGTCGCCGATGTCTGGTTCCATACCTTGGTTGGACTGGCATGGTTTGATATAGAGTCGGACGCCGTATTAAACGAGCTAGGCAGACGTTTTGGGTTGTCCGGTATCGATGAAAAAGCCGCTAGATAAGCCTAAATAAAAAATAAACGTCTATTTTATTGGATTATTGTTGCTTTCACCTATTTGTAATAAGTGCAGGTTATAATATAGCTCTGTTTTATCTCGCATTATATGTCGATGCTTTTTGTTTGCTAGATAGACCTTTTTGCAAACTAAAAGCAGGCATATAAAGACTGAAAACCAAGTCACAAAACTAGGTCACAAAACCAGGTCACAAGGATACCATTATGGGTAGTTTTTCTATTACACATTGGCTGATACTATTGGTCGTTGTCGTTGTCGTGTTTGGCACCTCAAAACTCAGAAATGCTGGTAAAGATTTGGGCGGTGCTGTCAAAGGCTTTAAAGAAGCTGTTAAAGATGAAAATACAGAGCATGCCAAAAAACACGCGGTTCTTGACCACGATGCAACGGCACACACTGAAGAGCGCTCAACCACCAAGGTTGATGATAAGCATAACGTATAGCATCTAAACAGTGACATCGGACCATTATGTTTGATATCGGGTTTTCTGAACTACTTCTCTTTGGCGTTATCGCCCTAATCGTACTGGGCCCAGAAAAACTGCCGCAGGCAGCGCGCACGGCTGGGCAATGGTATGCCAAAATTCGCCGCACAGTCTCAACATTGCAGTCTGAAATAGAGGCTGAGCTTGACTTGGCTGAGACACGTCAGCAAATGCAAAAAGAACTTGCCAAAATTCGCCAGACCGAAGCTGAAATGAGGCGTGAGATGGCTGAGATGCGCGGCAATATGAAAGCTTTTGAAAGCTCACATAGTCCTGCTTCTGAAGCATCGACAAATGCTGAAAACAGCAAGGGCGACGAAGCTCAAGAAAATAGCCGCACACAAAAGCAGCAACCAGCCACACCAAAAGCCTTCGACTATGCTTATGCCACTGACGAGCAGACAAATACGTTAGAAAACGGTCAATTATCGAAGCGCGGTCACAACGGTGACGATGTAGATGACGTAAATGTGGATGATGCAAATGTGAGTGACAACGCCAAAGCAGCGCCAGTTGTTCAGACCATCATTACCCGACCGTGGGAAAACATGTGGTTTCGACTTGGCGCTTATGACAAAGCACGTCGGCTCCCAATGCCACCATATGTGCCAAACTATAAAGCGGATGCCCTACTCAACAGTCCTGCCAACATGCAGACTTCTGACCATAAGCAGGAGACTGATTGATGCCATTATTCAAGCACAAAAAAGTCGTCAAGAGAAACTCGCGATTTCAGATACTCCTACTTTAGATGGCATTGATCAAGACGATAAAGCAACAACTGATAGCACTCAAAACGAATCATCAGATGACGTCTTAAGCCCTTTGGCTGATATGCCTATTACCGAGCATTTGATTGAGCTGCGTCGGCATTTGATCAAAATATGTGTGGCAGTACTGATAATATTTTTAGGCTTGGTCGGTTATTCGCGCGAGCTATATAACTTATTGTCTGACCCATTAGTTGCACAGTTACCTGCCAATTCGACCATGATTGCCACCGATATCACGTCAAACTTTATGGCACCGATACGTTTGACCGTATTTGTAGCCGCGTTTTTGGCGATGCCCTATATCCTTTATCAAATTTGGTCATTTGTAGCGCCCGGTCTGTATAAAAAAGAAAAGAAAATTGCTATTCCAGTACTGCTATCTTCTATATTTTTGTTTTATGCCGGTGTGGCTTTTTCTTACTTTATTGTGCTCAAAGGGGTCTTAAAGTTCTTTATCATGTTTGCCCCGCAAAACGTACTACCCATGACAGATATCGACAGCTATCTCAGTTTTGCCTTAAAATTATTTATGGTATTCGGCTTAACGTTTGAAATTCCAGTCGTTACTTTGCTATTGATATTGGCAGGTATTGTCTCCATTCAGAGCTTAGAAGAAAAACGTCGTTATATCATTGTGGGCTGTTTTGCTGTGGCTGCCGTTGTCACGCCGCCCGATGGCGTATCGATGCTCATGCTGGCGATTCCGATGTGGTTGTTGTTTGAGCTTGGTTTGTTTTTGGCAAAGATTTTAATCAAAGAAGAGCCAAGTCCTACTATCGTATCGACAGTCAAAGAATAAAACACTTACTAGTCTAATCTAGACTAAAATAAAGTTATTGATTACATATAGCTATGCGTTAAACTACCATTACACCGTTTTATTCTTGCCTCATTAGTAAGCTGATTGCTTATTATCACGTTTTAGCATCACCATCATCTATAAGCCATTGTTTACCCAGTGGCTTTTTTTGCCCCTTTTGTTTTTAATCAATTTTTGTATTTAGGTAGCTTTATTATGTCCGCATCTATGCCAGCTTATATGAGCGATCCCACTGACGAGCAGCTGAGCGCGCTGAATATGGCGATGGATCACAAGTCGTTTAAAGTTGTCGCTTATGCGGGCGCCGGTAAGACAACGACGCTCAAGCTAATCGGTGAGCGCTTACGTGGACGCGGACTATATCTGGCTTTTAACAAAGCGATTGCCAATGATGCTCGTTCAAAGTTTCCGCCGCATGTAGAGTGTCGTACTTTTCACTCATTAGCTTATCGTCATGTTGCTCGTGATATTACCGCCAAGCTATCTTTGCCACGATTTTCACCTAAGCGTCTCGGTGATGATTTAGGACTACAGCCTGTACAAGTACGTCGACAAATGGATGGGGTTAATAAATACATTACGCTGACACCCGCACGATTGTCTCGGTTCGTCAGCGATGCGGTAAGTAATTTTGCAGCACGCATGCCAGCTACCCTGCGCCAAGGCACATACTCTTCCCAAGCTGGCTCGATGACTCAGATGCAGAGCAGCTGCGCGGAGATGCTCTACCCCGCTGTTGAGCAGCGTTGGTTACAGTCGATTGATGCGCGTCACCCTGCTGGTATTGGCCATGATATTTATCTCAAGCTTTGGGCGTTGTCTAAGCCCAGTATTCCAGCGGACTTTATCTTATTTGATGAAGCCCAAGATGCCGATCCCTTGATGATGGGTATCTTGACTCAGCAGTCGAGACAAGTCATCTATGTGGGCGATGCACACCAGCAGATTTATGAATGGCGCGGTGCGGTCAATGCGATGAAAAACTGCCGCTACCGCAGACATTATTGACGCAGTCTTTTCGCTTTGGCGAGCCGATTGCAGAAGTGGCCAACACCTTATTAAAAGCACTACAAGAGGACGTACCGTTAAAAGGCAATCCGAATAAGCAGTCCTCTACCGATAAGGGCATGGTACATAGCAAAAAAGATGCTATTTTGTGCCGTACCAATGCGGCTGCTATGTCGCAACTGTTGACAGGATTAAAACACGGGCATCGCGTGGCGCTACAAGCGGATACCGACCGTATGCTCAAATTCTGTCAGGCAGCCGAAAACTTAAAAATGGTAAATCGGCTTACGGTGTACCTGAGCTGGCTTATTTTTATAATTGGGGTGATGTGCAAGAGTACGCCGAAACCAATGAGGGTAGCGACCTCAAAACACTGGTCAAACTGGTCGATGACCATGGTACTAATGTACTAAGCCAAGCGGTCAATAGTCTGACTAGCATTGAAAACGCTGACTATGTCATCTCTACTGCTCATAAAGCCAAAGGGCTTGAATGGGGAAAAGTACAACTAGATGATGATTTTTACTACGATGTGACCACCAACGCGGTCAAGATAAGCCCAGAAGAGTTGCGCTTGCTCTATGTCGCCTGTACTCGCGCGCAAAGCAATTTGGATATTCACAATATTAAAGACTTGATATCAGGATTACAGACGGGTAAAAAAGTGATTTTTGGTAATACTTAATTGTCCTACACCTCTGTCAACCTCAAGTTTTATTCAATCTCTTATAACGATCCTTTAGCAGTGAATCACCAGCATGAATAATAGCCAGCAACTTCAAACGCGTCAAAATACTATTAATCAGTTATTTGCAGCTCCAGTGCGTTTGCTCGCGCCTATGGAAGGCTTGACCGATCCTTTGATGCGCCAAATCTTAACCCAAATTGCGTCTGACTTGGATCGTCCTTATGATTGGTCGGTCAGTGAGTTTATTCGCATCACTCAGCATGTCTTGCCTGCGCATGTTTTTTATAAATATGTGCCTGAGCTACATCATGATGCCAAAACGGCCTCTGGCACGCCCATTCATGTACAGATTTTGGGTAGCGAAGCGCAGCTTATGGCCGAAAACGCCGCTTACGCTTGTGAGCTTGGTGCACCTGCTATCGACATCAACTTTGGCTGTCCTGCAAAAACGGTAAATAGCCATCGCGGGGTTCTGTATTGTTAGATGAACCTGAAACCATGTATCAGATTATCAGTGCCGTACGCCAAACCGTTCCCGCTCACATACCAGTATCAGCTAAGATTCGCTTGGGCTACACCGATACCAGTCGCATGGATGATATCCGCGGCGCAATTAACGACAGTGGCGCCGACTGGCTAACCATTCATGCACGCACTAAAACCCAAGGCTATAAGCCGCCCGCCTATTGGGACAAAATTCAAAGTTTTAATGCGCTCGATATTCCAGTCATAGCCAATGGAGAAATTTGGAACTTTGAGCATGCGCAGAACTGTATGACGCAAGCAGGTACACAGCACTTGATGTTAGGTCGCGGCGCAGTAACGCGTCCTGATTTAGTGGCACAGGTTGATAATGATACTGAAAAAGTACTGACAACGGAGATAATACGGCTACATTATTATGGCAAGATTTGATTGCCCATCAGATTAAGTTTTTGGAAGGTGAGGCAAAGAACGATGTGGTGTTAGTCGGACGCTATAAGCAATGGTTAGGTATGCTCACCAAAGGCTATGTTGAGGCACAAACAGTGTGGGAAGGTATCAAACGAGAAAAAATAAAGCGGTGATTATTAGCGCCCTACAAGCAAGCGTACGAAATTAATCACCTGCTTGTATTTGAGCGTTTTGTCAGTTACGGATATTTTTACCAGGGTGTGTCCTCATTTCAAAAATGGAGATAAAAATGAGATAAATTACCGTCAAACGAGAAAAATAGCGTAGATAATATCGAGATACTAGCAAGCGATTTGACGCTGTTTGGCAAAATTTAGCCATTTTTAATCCGTTTAGATAACTGTCGTTTGAATTGAGGGCATGCCCTAGACGCTGACTCGTATCGCTAAATAAAATAGCATTAGACAACATGCCATTGATAATACCCAGAGGATAGAGCGGAACATTGCCAAATTAGTAATATACGCCACACAAAAACCAATTCGTATCATCACATACAGCCAAGCCAATACGTTGATAATCGACTGCGGTACAAAGAATAGCATAGCAACTATCACTGCCGCCAAAAACACTGGCAAGGTTTCATAGCTGTTTTGTTGTGCTGCATTAGCACGTGCTGCCATGCCTGTCACATTTTGAAAAAATTCGCGAGGATGTGCATTATTTCTGATTCTAAAGCCACCAGATACTTTCGCAACGATTGACACCGCCCATGGCAATAGACTTGCTACCACCATGGCCAAAATGGCAGACGCCACTTTGTCAGTTACCAACTCAAAAAATGCACTTATCATTATATAAGTCCCTAGCCTGCAACCACTTCAAAGTCATGGGTGATATTGACCCCACCTGCTACTAGCATACGGCTGGCAGAACAGTATTTTTCTGCTGATAACTGGATGGCTTTTTTCGACTTGTTTTTCTTTGACATCTTGACCAGTGACAACGAAATGCATATGAATATCAGTATAGACCGCTGGTATAGTTTCAGCGCGCTGGGCGGTTAGCTCACAACGTACATCCGTCACTGCTTGGCGTGATTTTTGTAAAATCTCTACGACATCATAACTGGCGCAACCACCTAGTCCTAGCAAAATCAGCTCCATTGGGCTTGAGCCTTTTTCTTTATCAGCATCGATTTGTACATTATGTCCTGATGGTGACACGCCCATAAAAGCTTTGTTCTCTTGCCATATGACGCTTGCTTTTGATTCTGACATTGTAGATGTTCCTTTATTTTAAATGGCGTATTGCCTATTATTATTGTGTGAATGATATATTGCTCAGCTAGTGTAGCACAAGCCAAAGCAAGATTTTATAGGCTCATTGTTTTGCTGTTAGCTCGCCAGTGAACTCTGTACTTTTACCACTTTATACATATCGAAATAGTGAAGTTCGATAGCTTACTAAATAATCGTATCTCCATACGTCTATTACTACTCTTCAACTCTTGCCTAAAAATTCCTCATAAAAACCTACAAAAGTTTGCTCTTAAATAGTTGATTTTAAAAGGTAAAACTCGTGAAACATTTTATAGCAAAATACTGTTACACATTTTGCTTGTTTCTTGGTTTAATAACGGTAATGAATCTTGTTTTGAGCGAATATCGATAACAATCACCTTATAATAATTACGATTGCTGTCACGGTTTCAAGTCAAAACAAGCTATTTTTAAACAAATTAAAAGGTTTAGTCATGATAGATGCAGACGGCTTTCGCGCCAACGTCGGCATCATCTTGGCAAATACACAAGGGCAGGTTCTGTGGGCAAAACGTATTGGTCACAACGCTTGGCAATTTCCGCAGGGTGGTATCGACCGCGGGGAGACGCCGATGGATGCAATGTATCGCGAGCTCTGGGAAGAGGTCGGCTTACATCCGCGTCACGTAGACTTATTGGCAGTCACGCAAGACTGGTTGCGCTATCGTTTGCCAAAACGTTATGTACGTCATGGTCAGCATCCCTTATGTATTGGGCAAAAACAAAAATGGTTTTTGCTACGCTTAGATGAGCCAAATACTCAACATATCCGCTTTGATGAAGGGAAACCTGAATTTGACCATTGGCAATGGGTCAGCTACTGGTATCCACTCGGACAAGTGATTCACTTTAAACGAGGCGTTTATCGTCGTGCCTTGCAAGAATTGGTACGCGAACTCCCCTAAAGCAAGAGCTGATCATTCCTGAGCAAAATAATCATTTGCTTATGTAATGAGTCACTTAATAGTACGATGCAAAACACCCACGATAGTAGCTAGAATGTTAGCAATTACCGTGGGTGTTTTTATTATCTACTAACAGTCATTGTCAGTGATTATCAAACTCTCGGCTAATAATATTCGCCTTATAGTTTGCTCCCGTATCTCTCTCTTTGCGCAACGTTAAGATGCTTTGAGTGCGGGTACCATAAGTAGGTTTACTAGTTTCAGTGTCGCCAAAAGCGACAGGTTCAATATAAACAGACGATAACATCTGCTCTACTTCAAATGCTACGCCAGTAACAGGCAATTTGTCTTCTGGTGCTTTGGTACTATCTGACAAGACATTGAAAGCCGCCGCTTGCCAGTACGCAGGTGAGCTATCCTCTGCAATCAATGGCAGCACCTCTTGACGTAGTCGCCCGCGCAACCGCTCTGTCTTAAACCAACTGTCCTCTGGTTGACCATTAGAGATAACATGTAGACCTGAATACAATGGCGTGGGGCATGACCACGATTATTGACGATCACAGCTTGCGCAGTGTCACCAATGATCAGATTAAAACCCGCATAATCTTGCAAATCAATCTGCCGTGCAAAATCCATTGGACTTAGAGTCCCTGTCAAGAATTCAGTGACCAGTGCGCCTCGCGAGCGCTCATCATTACTTGCCTGCACCCCATCACGAAAATTTAATACCGCAGCCCAACGGCCATTTTGGTGATGATATTCTGGACTCTGCGCTGGTGACGCTTGCTGATGAATGCCTAACCACGTACCACCGCTTTGTTTATCGCGTCCAGCATAAATAGGTTGGTCAGACCACTGGTGGAGCGGCTCAGTTGGGCGCTGCAAAAACTCATCACGGTTAGACAGTAGTACCAGCGGTAACTCATCAAATAATTGCCAAGCAATAGCGACAATACACATAGCTTTCCTTTTATAATAATTTTCGTTATGCGAGTAATTCTTAATAGAGGCAAAGATATTATTTCAGACTTTACCTATTAATAAGGTAGCACTTACAGGCAGTACTTATTAATTGCCAGTTAGCAATTTATTGGCAGGATAACTAATTTGGGAGGTTGAACGTATTACTTGTGATTGTTTACTTGGTAAGTCAAATTCCCACGCTACCATGCCTTGATTGTCATTCCAATCTCGCTCAGTGACAGGCGGCGTATGCGTCACCGCAACCTTTAAAATATCGTCACGACTGATAGGCTCACTGCCCAGTACTTGCAAACGTACGTTGCGATTGTGCTGATTGGTAAATTGATAGGCCTTGGTGGTCGTCAGTGTTTGCATACGGTTTAGCACGCCTTTCTCACCTTGCTTATCTTCACTGGTCAGCTCTTTTACGAGCATATTTGAATCACGACCAAATCCAATCCCCTGCTCTTTTAGCACTTGATAATTATAACGCGACTGACCTACATAGTTGTCATCACGGTACAACTGTAGCGAACCATCGACCCAGTCCGGCGTCAAAAACGGCGCTGACGCATACCAGTAGGCAGCAGTCTCAACACTTGGCGTACTACGAATCCAGAGCTTACTATTACCTGCCTGCTCCCCAATCACTGTGCGTACGCGTCTCCCGTCACTCGGAATACTGACCAACTGCGGTAAACGATACTCGATGATGCCATTTTTGTTTTGGCTACTGACCGTAAAATTCGGTAGCGGTGCCATAGTTACCCCTGCTCCTTTGTTATAAGCAGGCTCTTCCATCATAACAGGGGACGCATCCATCATAGGTAGCTCACGTCTTACTCGGGCATCTGCGCTCTCTTCATACAATGACAGACGCTGCACATACGGCAATTGCCCCGTCGTCCTTTGATTAGGATTAACGGTACTAAGTGTCAGTGGTACGTTTGTCCAGTTCTCGCCAGTTTGCTGAGCGATAATCGCAGATGCTGTGATACCCAATTGATCACTATTTGTGTTTAGGCGAGCTTGATACGTAGGTTCCCAACCTGCACCTTGCACTTGATAATGCAACTTAACGCTGCTTGGCGAGCGGCTTGCCGTACGTACACTCACCTGTGTCACCTTGTTAAAGGTCGATGTCGCGCTGCCTGCCATCAGTTGGTTCAATGCGTCTTGGGCACGCGCTTGTCGCTGTTGAATCTCTAAAATCCTTTGGTTAATACTGGTCGCTTGAGTTTCTATATCGCGGGCATTATTGGCAATCGTACTATCCGTATTGACTTGCGTGGCTTTGGTCAGATTTTGCAAGTAGGCCTTTGCTAACCGTGCCGCTTCTAATTCAGCATTGATATTGGCTAAGGTATTTTGCTGCGTCTGTACCTTGGCGTCACCTTGATATTGGCACTGGGCTGCCTGCTCACCTGTCAACTCTTCGATACTGACTTCCCCAACGTTGACACTACCTGTCGCCTGTACGCTTAGGCTTTC
The DNA here is from genome assembly GCF_048631835.1 of Psychrobacter sp. ER1. Lineage (NCBI taxonomy): Bacteria > Pseudomonadati > Pseudomonadota > Gammaproteobacteria > Moraxellales > Moraxellaceae > Psychrobacter > Psychrobacter sp. ER1. Next base: position 3,022,919 of record NZ_CP184640.1, read on the forward strand.
TTTATCCATATAAGGTGACAAGCACGAAAACACCACCGTTTGCTCACCGCTACCTGTGATAGGCAATGCGCGCGTCACGCTCGCCAGCCCCTGATAAATGGTCACTTGCTCGACGCTACTGGTGGCTGCTTGTGCCGAAGACAATCCCAAGATGCCACTACTACCAAGTACAAATGGCAAGATAGCAAATCTGGTCATTTGATTAAGTGGCGGCAATACGCTGCCATGCCCTGTTGAGACAGTCGAATCCGTTAATTGTGCGTTCATACATCATTCCTTAGCAGTAAAATCGATCATGGCAGCCACGCATTGGCTCAACGCGCAAAATAGTAACTATCTTAGAGATATTACCGTAGCCGTTTTACAGGTCTTTGGCAATAAATGCTTTTAGCAAGCAGCATTTTTAGTAAGAAGCACTTCTAACGATAAATTTCTTCATGTGGCAGCTATTCAGTTTTAAAAATTTAGTTTTCTGTATTGCACCATTTTTTTGTTCATCTCCCTTTATGGTGCAGTTTATTAGCCATCCTGCACTAAATTAATGAATATATTAATCAGAACCTAATTATTGCTCAATTATTACTCGATTATTGGCTTTTTTAACTTGGCACGGAACTTGAACTCTTAATAAGTGTTCAGGAGCCATATTTTATCTTTTGTGTTTATTTAGGAGATGTCCATGTTTTCGTTACCAACTTTAGCCAATCCTCAATTTGTTGAGACTCATATGCACGGCAAAATCAAATCACGCTTCTCATTATTAGCGATTGCTGTCGTTGGTAGCTTGAGTCTCGCGGGCTGTCAAAAACCTGCCGAAACTACGGCATCGACAGAGACAACCGCTGAAACGAGTACAGAAACGACCACCGAGCCTGCTGCTGATGGCGACACTATCAAAGTCGGCATACTACATTCGCTGTCTGGCACCATGGCCATCTCTGAAACCTCTCTAAAAGATACCGCGTTAATGACGATTGATGAAATCAATGCCAATGGCGGTGTGCTCGGTAAGCAACTCGAACCAGTCGTCGTCGACCCTGCTTCTGATTGGCCATTATTCGCTGAAAAAGCCCGTCAGCTACTCACTCAAGATAAAGTAGATGTCATCTTTGGCGGTTGGACATCGGTATCACGCAAATCTGTATTACCTGTAGTTGAAGAGTTAAACGGATTGATGTTCTATCCAGTACAGTACGAAGGACAAGAGCAGTCAGAAAACATCTTTTACACTGGTGCGGCGCCCAACCAGCAAGCCATTCCAGCAGTAGAGTACTTGATGAGCGAAGAAGGCGGCGGTGCAGAGCGCTTTGTATTGTTAGGTACTGATTACGTCTATCCACGCACCACCAACCAGATTTTAAAGGCATTTTTGAAATCAAAAGGCGTGGCTGATGCAGACATCATGGAAGAGTACACCCCATTTGGTTTCAGCAATTACCAAACCATCGTATCTAACGTTAAAAAGTTCTCAACGGGCAAAAAACCGCGGTTATCTCGACCATCAATGGCGACTCAAACGTTCCGTTCTATCGTGAACTAGCGAACCAAGGCATCAAAGCATCAGATATTCCAGTCATGGCATTCTCAGTCGGTGAAGAAGAGCTACGCGGTATCGATACCAGTTCTGCTACAGGGGCATTTGGCGGCGTGGAACTACTTTATGTCGATCAAAAACCCGACTAATAGTGCCTTCACCAAACGCTATAAGCAATATGCATTAGACCAAAAACTACCAAATGCTGAAAAAGTCGTGACCAATGATCCAATGGAAGCGACTTATGTCGGTATCAACATGTGGAAGCAAGCTGTCGAAAAAGCAGGTACGACTGATGTCGATAAAGTACGTATTAGCATGGCAGGACAAACGTTCGACGCACCTTCTGGCTATACATTAAAAATGGATGAAGAAAACCATCACCTATGGAAGCCTGTCATGATTGGTCAAATTCGTGCCGACGGACAGTTTGATACGATTTTCAAAACGCCAGAAGTTATCCAAGCCCAGCCATGGAGCGAGTACATTCCTAAATAACTCGTTCTACAAATAAAGCGGTACTGAAAAGCACGTGGATAGTAATTGAATAGTAGGCGGATGGATAAACGACACTAATAACAATCCTAACGCCTATTTTTCACAGTTGTTTTCAACACTTATTCTTAACTTTTAAATAACGCCAAACCTTATCAATACTTCTATCGCTTAGTACGCTAAGCAGTAGTGGCTAAGGGTTTGTTGTCTGTGAAAAACAGGGAGCCGCACATGCAGCACCATACTTTACGCCCGTTTGTAGGGCAAACATCGTCCAAAAATGGAAATAACCCACAAGCATCAGCCAGTGAAGTCATGCAGCATGCGGCTCGTTTTTCAATTTATGCGCCTCTGCGTTTACTTGCATTGATGGCATTATGCATAACAACTTTTACCACCACAGCGTATGCGGATCATGATGGTCAGGTACATGACCACGATACGGATACCGCTCATAGTGAGCAATCGTTGCTCACGCCTGCGAACAAATCTATCTCTATTCAAACCACCTCAGATACCTCAGCAGCAACTTCTACAAGCTCAGGTGACGCCATTCAACAGTTTGTGGCAGGTGATTTTAGTAAGCGCCAAGCCATGCTAAGTGATTGGCCAGGAACCGTTGAAAGTTTAGATAGTTTGGTTGAATTTATTGCCAATGATGAGCTATATCAAGGCAATAGTGGGCAAACGTATTTATTGAATAAAGAAGATCAGCTGTTTACTTATCCTGATAAAAAGAGACTGACGATTGGCCAAGTGATTTATCACAAATTACCCTGACCAATGCCCTACGCTCAGCGCTCATCTTTGGTCAAGCCAAGGTAAAACTAGCATCTGACAAGCCAGCACAGCGCCTACAGGCTGTAGAGATTTTGGCCGACAATATTGACCAAGTAGATCCAGCCATTATTGCGACAGCAGCGGCAAATGAGGATAGCGCTAAAGTCAAAAAGGCACTAACGGCACTACAAGCTCGTATTGATTTTAAAAACGGCGACCTACCTACTCAAATTGCAGCCATGCAAGTACTCGCTGATAGCGACAGCCCGCAAGTATTGGTCGATATCGAGTCTGCTCTCACAACTGATAATTTAGATCCCACGCTTGAAGCGGCACTTATCGATGCAAGAGATAGCGTGTCACGTCGTATCGAAATAAGCACATGGACGGGTCATATTTTCACCGGTATGAGTACCGCTAGTATTTTGCTGCTAGCAGCGCTTGGTCTTGCCATTACCTTTGGTTTGCTTGGCGTTATTAATATGGCGCACGGTGAGCTAATTATGATTGGCGCTTATACCACTTATATGGTTCAAAACTTCTTTCAAGCTTATATACCGAATATGGCAGGTTGGTATTTGCTTGCTGCTATTCCGGCTGCTTTTTTAGTCAGCGCTGTCATCGGCATGATTATTGAGCGCATTGTCATTCGCCCACTATATGGTCGTGAGCTAGAAACCTTACTGGCGACCTTTGGCGTCAGTCTGATTTTGATGCAATTAGTACGGATGATTTTCGGTGCGCAGAACGTTGAAGTCAGTAACGTGGCATGGCTCAGCGGTGCGTATCAAGTGTCATCAAGTTTGGTACTGCCTTACAACCGTATTGCTATTATTGGTTTTACCGTCATTGTCGTGGCGCTACTGGTGTACTTACTTAACAAAACGCGCTTTGGTTTGTTTATACGAGCCGTTACCCAAAATCGCCAAATGGCACGTGCTGTCGGTATCCCCTCTGCACGTATCGATATGATGGCATTTGGGTTGGGCTCTGGACTGGCTGGTATGGCTGGCTGCGCCCTTGCCCAAGTCGGCAACGTGGGTCCTGATCTGGGACAAACCTATATCATTGATACGTTTTTGGTCGTCGTCGTTGGCGGTGTCGGACAAGTATGGGGTGCAGTATTGGCCGCCTTGGGACTTGGTATTAGCGGCACGGTACTTGAGATTGGTATCGGTGCGGTATTGGCAAAGATTGTGTTGTTGGTTCTTGTGATTCTGTTTATTCAGAAACGGCCACAAGGTTTATTTGCACTCAAAGGCCGCTTTGTCGAATAAGGAGACTCCTATGATACTGACCAAATTATTGTCTGATACACCGCGTAGTGCTGTTTTAATTGGCTTATGTTTTGCCGTACTACTCATACTGCCTTGGCTACATCTGATGCCAGAGACTTCAGCCTTTCACCTTTCAGCCTACTGGATTACCCTAATTGGCAAAATAATGGCTTTAGCCATGGTGGCTTTGGCACTAGATCTCGTCTGGGGCTATGCCGGTATTTTGAGCTTGGGACATGGCTTGTATTTTGCTTTGGGTGGTTATGCGTTTGGCATGTACCTAACACGTGAGACAGCAGGCGACGCGCTTCCTGACTTTATGCGATTTTTGAGCTGGACTGAGATGCCATGGTATTGGGCTGGCACGCAGCACTTTTGGTGGGCAGTCGTACTGGTCGTATTAGTACCTGGCTTGGTTGCGTTTATATTTGGTTTCTTTGCTTTTCGCTCCAAAATCAAAGGCGTTTATTTTTCTATCATCACCCAAGCTATGGTCTATGCAGCAGCCTTGCTGTTCTTCCGTAATGAGACAGGCTTTGGCGGCAACAATGGCTTCACTGGTTTTACCACCTTACTCGGCTATGACATTACCGCTGCCTCTACACGCTCAATGCTGTGCTTTGTCACGGCCTTAGCATTGTTAATCTCTTATATGGGTTTACGTCATTTAATGAATCAGCCTTATGGGCGAGTACTTGGTGCGATTCGTGATAGCGAAAACCGCTTGCAGTATTTGGGCTACCGTACGTTGTGGTACAAGCTATCCGCTTGGGTATTATCCGCCGTCATCGCTGGTATCGCAGGTGCGCTATATGTGCCACAAGTAGGCATTATCAATCCGAGCGAGATGAACCCTGTGAACTCAATTGAGATAGCCGTCTGGGTAGCAACTGGTGGTAGAGGAGGCTTAATTGGCGCAATCTTAGGTACTGGTGTGGTAAACGCGGTAAAAACCTACTTTACGGTCGCCTACCCTGAGTTTTGGCTATTGATATTAGGTGGACTGTTCGTCGTCGTGACGTTGTTTTTACCCAATGGCATTATGGGCTTGTTCGATCGATTCAAAAAGGAGAAGCAATAATGCTAAATGATAAACCGTCAACGACTGAGCAAATTATTAATGAGTATGGACGTAATCATGGCGGTACTGGCCGCAGTCACCCAAAGCCATCAGGCGTCGATTTTAGCCATGGCATTGCATTATATTTAGAAGATTTAAGTGTTTGGTTTGATTCGTTTCGCGCACTCAACAATCTGTCACTCTATATCGAAGAAGGCGAGCTACGCTGTATCATCGGCCCCAACGGCGCTGGCAAAACCACACTAATGGATGTCATTACAGGTAAAACCCGCCCTACCGAAGGCAGCGTGTTTTTTGGTCAGACTCACAACCTTGCCAGCTTATCTACCGAACAAATCGCTGAAGCAGGTATCGGCCGTAAGTTTCAACAACCTACTGTCTTTGAGAATTTTACGGTAATGGATAATCTGTTACTTGCCGCGCCGAAAGACAAACGTGTGGTCAAGAGCTTATTCAATAAACTCGATGCCGATACTCGCGATACCCTCGACGCGACTCTACAGCAAATTCGCCTGACTGACAAAATCAACAAACCTGCTGGCTTGCTCTCTCATGGGCAAAAACAGTGGTTAGAGATTGGCATGCTACTAATGCAAAGCCCCAAGCTGATTTTGCTTGATGAGCCTGTGGCCGGTATGACTGATGCAGAAACTGAACATACCGCCGAGCTGTGTCTACGCCTTAAGAAGAACCATACCTTAGTAGTGGTCGAACATGACATGACCTTTATCGATGCCATCAGTGAAAAAGTCACAGTATTGGCACAAGGGGCGATTTTGGCCGAAGGTACGTTAGCTGAAGTGCAAGCTAATGAGGCAGTGATTGAGTCCTACTTAGGTCGATAGCCGAAAAAATCATCTAGACGAGCCAAACGAATATTCCCTTTAAAATATTAAAAAAGTTTTAGAGTTTAGGAGACAGCCATGTTACAAGTGAACGATATCAACCAGTATTACGGCGGCAGTCATATTTTACGAGATGTCTCGTTTACAGCACCTGTAGGCGCATGCAGCGTGGTACTTGGACGTAATGGCGTGGGCAAAACTACTCTGCTTAAATGCCTGATGGGGATACTACCGATTAAATCAGGAGAGATTTTGCTCAATGATAAAGACATCAGTAAGATGTCGTCCGAGCAGCGGGTACGAGCAGGTTTGGCTTATGTACCACAAGGTCGTGATATCTTTTCGACACTGACCGTAGAAGAAAACATCTTAATTGGTATGGCTAAGTTTTCACGTAGTAAAGCAAAACACGTACCCAAGCATTTATACGATATTTTTCCAGTACTCGATGAGATGAAATATCGACGTGGTGGTGATTTATCTGGTGGTCAGCAGCAGCAACTTGCCATTGCGCGCGCCTTAGCCTCCGAGCCGACTGTGTTAATTTTAGATGAGCCAACTGAGGGTATACAGCCTTCTATCATCAAAGATATTGGCCGAGTACTACGTGACTTGGCTGACAAAGGTGACATGGCCATTGTACTGGTTGAGCAGTTCTATGAATTTGCCGAAGAGCTTGCTGACAATTACACGGTACTATCACGCGGCAAGGTAGTCTCACAAGGCGCAGGCGATACGATGGTCGAAAACAAAGTACAAGACTTAGTCGCCATCTAGCTGCATTTACTTAGCTATATTTGCTTAACTGCGTTTATTTACGAACACTTGGTAGTGACCGCTTAAAACAACAGAAATCACGCTTTTATTCTGAGCTAGTAGCTACCAAGATTACATATCATCACGAAAACACTCCTTAATTAAAGTCACTTTTTTCACCTCACTTCTTATCTTTTTTGGCTCTTAGCCTATACATTCTGTACCATCTCAAAAACTCAAATTACCCATATACTCTGATTAGCACCAGAGCAATTATGTATGCCCAGCGAACGAAATTTGCTATTATAGTCAGCATTTTATTATCAATATTATGATGCCCTTATGATGATCCATCCTCAGTACGATCCTGTAGCATTAGCAGTTGGGCCTGTCGAAGTCCATTGGTATGGGCTGATGTATTTGTTGGCATTTGCCGCCTCCTACGGACTGGCGTGGTATCGCAGTACCAAGCGTGAAGGCTGGACGACAGATATGGTCTCAGACCTAGTGTTCTTTGGCGCACTTGGTGTGATATTAGGTGGCCGTGTCGGCTATGTATTGTTTTATCAGTTCGGTGAGCTACTCCAAAACCCTGCCTATCTGTTCAAGGTCTGGGAAGGCGGTATGTCATTCCATGGCGGCCTGATTGGTGTCATGTTGGGTATGCTGTATTTTGCTCGCAAATATAAGAAGACACCTTTCCAAGTGCTCGATTTTGTCGTTCCCTGCGTACCAACTGGTTTATTGTTCGGACGTATTGGTAACTACATCAATGCCGAGCTATGGGGCCGCGTTTCTGACGGTGGCTACAACTGGTTGACCTACTTCCCGCAGGCCGCTAGTGTTGATATGCAGCAGCTACAAGCCAATCCTGCGCTACAAGATCTGATGACTGAGGTCAATGGCCAGTACCTGTTGCCTCGTCACCCGTCGCAACTGTATGAAGCCCTTGCAGAAGGTCTACTGTTGTTTCTATTCTTGTGGTGGTACTCATCGAAGCCCCGTCCTCGTATGGCAGTGACTGGTGTCTTTATGCTTGGTTATGGCTTTAGCCGCTTTATCATTGAGTTTTTCCGCCAGCCAGACATCGACCAAGGATTCATCTTGCTAGGCTGGATGACCAAAGGTCAGATACTAAGCGCCCCAATGATAATTATCGGCCTGTTCTTGATCGGTTACGCCTATAAACGCGGCATCTACGACTGGGGTAAGCAAGCTGCTTATTAAGCCTACCCTTTTGTGATAAAGGTTGATGATTTAAAATAGGGTCTGCTATCAAAACGCTTATCCTAGCAATACTTTCAATAATGACAGTGTATATATCGACTACCCATCTAGTCTGTATGCGCTGTCAGCAGTAACTAAAGAGCATTTTATGATCAATGGCACCCAAAGTAATAACGAGCAAGGCTATTTAGATTTGCTACGCCACGTTCTCGACAATGGCACCGAAAAAGGCGATCGTACTGGTACTGGTACGCTTAGCCATTTTGGCGCGCAGCTACGCTTTGACTTAGCAGATGGCTTTCCACTGCTAACAACCAAAAAGGTTCACTTTAAATCTATCGCTTATGAGCTATTGTGGTTTTTAAGTGGCAGTACTCATGTTGACTATCTGCAACAGAATAACGTTCGTATTTGGAATGAGTGGGCAACAGCAGAGCAAACCGCACGCTTTAACAGACCTGCTGGCGATTTGGGTCCTATCTATGGTCATCAATGGCGTAACTATGGCGCGACCAAAAATGAAGATGCCAGTTATAACGCTGATGGCGTCGATCAAATCGCACAAGTCGTTGAACAGATAAAGACCAATCCGAATTCACGCCGTTTGATTGTTTCTGGCTGGAATCCAGGTGAAGCAGAGCAAGTAGCCCTACCACCATGTCATACGTTATTTCAGTTCTTTGTCGCAGACAACAAGCTGTCGTGCCAGCTGTATCAGCGTTCGGCTGACTTATTCCTATTATTCCCCTATAATGATAATTCACAGTATGAATTATTAGCAGCCTAGGAACATCTCATTCCTCTATACTTATAGTGAACATCAGGTCAATGCATAATATGATATACAATTTAATCTATGTATTACTTTGGCCTATATTATGGATATTAAGATTTGTTCCAATAGAGAATTAGACCTATCAAAATCTTATTTAATTAGTGAAATACCAGACCTATTACTGGATCAGAAAGTCAAAGTGAATGGGGTTGGTGTATTTGATGATAGTGGTAAAATTCTCCCTCTTATCTCTGAGTATCTATCATATCAATTCAAGCACGAAAAGATTGCTCATGAAACAGCAAATACATATGGCAAAAACCTAACTTACTTCTTAAAGTATATCCGTAGTCGTCCAGACTATAGCGATGATGAAACTGATGAGGTCTTCATTACAGTCCCAGGGTATGTAATTCAGGAATACTGTACTTTTCTAAGTGTTGAAGAACATAGAAGTTCAGCTACTATTAGAAATCGTGATGGAGCAATATACGCTTTCCTCCATTTCCTCTGCAGTCGCACAGAAGACCGTCAGCCGCTTAGAGAGGATAATCCATATAGTAATGGATACTTTTCAAAACTACCAAAGCGTACACCAATTACTTCATGCACTCTTGATGATCTTTTCATATTGATTCAATCTACTCGATTAGAACGAGAACGAGTAATACTTCAGTTTTTATATGACTCTGGCGTGAGGCGTTCGGAGTTGATCAGGGTTACTCTTAAAGATTTTAGAGATACTGTCAACTTTAACTCTGAAAAGTTCATTTCAGTAGAGTCCGATCAACCTATTCATGCAGACTACGTACCTTTAGCCATCAAAGGTAGCAAGGGGCGTGGAAATCAAATCAAACCACGATGGACGTTAGTTAGTTCGGCAACCATTAAACGTATACAGAAATATCATGCGTCTCCGCTCTACAAAAACATGCTCGTAAATATGTAAATCCAGATCAAACCCCAGCATTTTTTAATGCTAAAGGTACTCCTTATACACGTAAAGCAATAAACGAGTTACTTGAGCGTCTCAGCAAACGTGCAATAAAGAAAGGTCGCCTCGATAGAGTAATCTCTCCTCACAAGCTACGGCATGGTAATGCCTATGCAATATTGCAATCAAATGACCTAGGATCCGACTACCTAGATCGGCTCGTTATCGTACAAAAAAACTTAGGTCATAACCACCTCAGTACTACCCAAATGTATACCAGTATTCCTCAGGAAATTTATAATACTATTTGTGATGAGAATGGGGACTTACTAACTAGAGCTGAGAAGATGAGGCGCTTATCTGAGCAGACACAATTGAAAATTGGCATTAAGGACATCAAATGAAAAAGATGGAATAGCCATTGATGAGAGTTATAAAAATCGTTCTAAATCGGAAGTTATCAATGAAGACTTCAAGAGCAATAAAGAAAAAAATTACTTAAAAAGGATGCTAAAAAAGCTGTTGTAGAGTGGGTATCAAAAACAGTTAGAGATACAGAAGCGCTGTGGGAAGTACCAACCAGTAAGTCTGATAGTGCTTTAGGTTTCGGTGTATCTGTTCAATATATTCAAAGGGCTGTAGGTATCTCATACTGTACTGCGCGAAAATACAGGTTCCTTACGAATCCTGTAATTGAGAAGATGATCAAAGAAGAGATTCTAGTAATACCAGATGGGAGCTATGAAGCTGCTGGCATCGAAAGCAGGAGGAAGCTACTGAATTGGTACAGACAGTTATCTGAAAAAGAAAAGCATACTTTACCTATTTTTGGTAATAAGATTTCGATAGGAAAAATGTCTTCAGAACAATTACCTATAACGAAAGCCTCTTTAAGATTTAATGTTGTTAGAAGTGCTTGGGACTTCATTCACAAAGATCTTGAAAAACTTGGAATTATTGACCCAGATTATAAAAGCGTTGCTGAAAGAACAAGTGAAGCGAACGTTAATAGAAAAAACTATAGTGAAAGTCAGATAGAACGTTTTCATAGACTGGCAGCCAGAGAGTTAAATGCTGCTGATGACTTCTTCTTTCCTTCAAAACTAGAACCGTTTATTCAGGTTGAGCAACTGTTTGCTTGTACTAGCAAAACTGTCTCTTCAGAATCAGGCAAGAGTAACTATAGAATTGCGAGTAATTCCTTTATATATTTCTTATCTGAACTATATGGTAATTCACCTTTAAAAATTGTCACAGTTTTTGATGAGCATCTCCTATCTAGATATCGAAAATATTTAGAGAAAAAATAATAAGTAAAGAAATATCAAGTCATCATGCGAATACAGCTTTGAGTTCAGTACGCAAAACGCTGGGGAGGCTGACCCAAGTACGGGATTTGGAATATAATTTTTTCGATATCAATGGCTTTGCTGTAAGTAGAGAAACAGACGTGAAAAAGCCATTTACAATGAACGAGCGAATTCAGGTATTAGATGCTATCGAAAAAGGATTGTGTCAATCTAGAGCAGCTCTCATACCTTATAAAAAAACTGGTATAGGGAAAAATCCTTTGAATGAGAAAGGTCGTATAATAAGAGGCCTTTCTACATTAGATAATGCGAGATGGCTGTTTGAAAACCCCTTGATGTGTAAGCCAGTTCATTACCATACAGCAGAATCCCCTATCGAGAAATCTTTCTTGAACATTACTGCCAGTTCAGACAAAGGACTGAGCGAGATATATGACGAATGGGGTGTTACTCCAATGATAAATATGGACATACTAACGCCCTACCTCTTAAGGCTTGCTCAAATTACAGGCTTAAATACAGATTCTTTACTTTCTCTCAACGTAAACGATTATCTAGAATCTCATCCAGCAACATCGCGACCTTGTCTTAGATATTGGAAAGAGCGCTCTGATGGCTATAAGGAGTATCATCTCGATCTTTTCAATTCAGAACTGACATGGCTTACATCATCTCAAGCTAAATCGATAAAAATTATTTTTGAAGAATTAGGCCAATTAACTAGTGGGATTCGAAAAGACATAGAGAATGATACATGCAGAGATAGGTTGTTTATTTACAAATCAAACGGTCGTAGAAGTCATGGAAGAGTATCTCCCCTACTAGGAAATAAAGGAAAAAATAGTAAAGCCTTAAATAATAGCCTATCTAAGTTTGTTGATAAATATAACTTAAAGAATGATGTAGGAGAGCCGTTAACTCTTACAATAAGCAGATTTAGACCAACCTTTGTTAGTGAGATGTTAGACAGTGGAGTGACTTTACGCGAAATTCAGCTCATGTTAGGGCACTCCTCAATTCAAACAACTATTGGTTACCTCGACTCTTTTGACTTCAATACAATAAGTAGAGTAAAGATAAACGATAAACTAAAAGAAATACATCAATCTACTTTGAATAAACAAACTCAAGAAGTACCACAAGAATTACAAACTAGAGATACCAACGAATTAGCAATAACCTTCCATACCCCTTTAGCAGAATGCAGGAATATTTTTGATCCTCCAGATTTTGTAAAAACCTTTCATCCTATATTCCTGGTACTCCATGCTCACAATATAATAAGTGTTTAGGTTGTGACAATGTCATTATTACGGCTAAAAACCTCCCTGAAATCTTTGCAATGAAGCGTGACTATACGCTTTTGACAGAGCACACTCGGGTTATGGACACCCCCTACGGACATGTCATTTCGGAGAATATGGAACTAATAAAAGGCATTACAGATCCAGCATTGTCTGACTTTTCCTTAGAGGATCTAAAGAATGGACAGCGTTTAGCAGAGTACATTGAAACCACTACACTAGTTGATGGAGTAATTTGATGGACTATGAAAAAAATTAGACGTGTTGACAGCTTTTGCAAAACATCGTTTCTATGTTTTAGAAGCCTTAAATCCTATTACGGATCAGAGAAATGAGTGCCTTCAGCATAAGCACACATTTGATATAGAGTATATGACGTCTCTTATGGACAAACCCATATCAACACTATCAAAGTTTTCTGATAGCGTTTGGAACTTTAATAAAGATTATCCTAATGCTGCAAGAAATGTTCAAGGTGCAAAGCTGCGAATCAATTTTTCGAAATATACAGCGATTCCGGCATTTGTTTTGATAGAAATGAAAATTATATTCGAGTTGGCTTTGCTCAATAGTTCCATCTTCAAGCTGCAGAAAAACGAGGGTAAAAGCCGATCAAAAAAAACATTAAAAGCCAACTCCTTGATTGCAACTTTTGAAAGTGGTTTAACATTTATCAATGAACTATTCAAACAAGCATCTCATGAACTAGGTTATGAGTTTGTTCAGAAAAAGATTAAAACATTCTCCGATATAACACCCGAACTGTACCCCATAGCGGCTAAAAACTATAATCGTGTAAAAGGTGCAGATTTAGATAGATTTTTTAAATACGTACGCAGCCCAGCTTCTGTTAAGTATGTATTTGAAAGGCCTATTGCTCATGTAGAGTTAGATAGCTTGAAATGGAAGAGAGTGGCGAATGTTGATAAAGAAAAGAAAGATCAAGTGTTACCAGACTTGGTCTTTGAATCTTTATCAAAGACTGCATCCTTTATTGTAGTAGATTTTTTAGACGCTATAGGAGACGGAGAAAAAATATCAGATGTCAACTCTTTAAAACGTTTCAATACGAGCGAATATTTATCATGGGCTAGTCAAGAACGTGTTACGCATGAAGCTCTGCATGGGTATATTGCGATGCGATTAAGAACCAAAAATTATTCTTCAAATTTTGTTATGAATGTAATCGAGCCCTACGACTGGATGCTAAATAAAGATTCTAACGTTATGGCTGGGGCAACTTTACGTGAAAAATTGAGAGAACGCGGTTATAAAGCAGATAACCTTAGGAAATATGTTAACCTCGTAGCGTATGCCTGCACGTATTTAGTGGGTCAGTATACTGGTATGAGACCATCTGAATTATCAGAAGTAAGAGTTCAGAATTGTTCGTGCTTAATTCAAAGTGATGCCGTTTGGCTAATTGAAAGTACGGTCAAAAAGCATAAAGATGAAGTTAGTACAGGTTTGTTTGACGATAGATGGGTAGCTATACCAATTGTTAAGGATGCAGTATTAGCAGCTTCGTATATTTCAAGAATTAGTGCCTCACCATACCTACTTTCTAAGGCAGATACTGTTAGACCTGGTAGTTCACCTAAGTCTCTGGGTAGTGGCGGCCTTACATATCAAATGAATATTTTTATCAGCCAACTATTAGGCGAAAAACTGCTAAAGAACTAAAGTTCAATCCATATATGTTAAGACACACCTTAACATATCAATTATTTAAGGCTGAAGTAGGTCTACCTCTAATATCGTTTCAATTGAAGCATTTTGTGGATAGCGTCTCTAACTATACCTCTGCTGGGTCTACTTCATTAGTAACGCTAGGGTATGGTGATATAGGTGAAATGCTGTCAAAAGATGGGAACCGAAAAGGTGATAAGAAATCATTGCGCCGAGCAGCTGAATTAGAGGCTATTAAAACAGCCCATAATCCAAATGGCACGTATTATGGTGGTAAAGCGAATGAGCATAAAAAAGGTCTAATTAAGACGTTTAGCGGATATATGGCTGAAGGCTACACGGAAGAGGAAGTATATGAGGCTATGGTAGATCAAGGTGTTGCCATAGTATATATGGGCCAAGGGATTTGCTATGGTAATAGAGCAGAAGAATATGACTCAAGCCTACCATGTATTGGTTCACTACGTTGCAACCCAGCTCGATGCAAACAAGCCGTCGTAACTACTAAACATGCCCCTAAATGGCGTGAAGTTTATACGTTAAACAAGCTTAATCTCAATAAACCAGAATATTCGCACAATCGTGAGCAAGTTCTAGCAGCAATGAACGAAGCCAGAATGGTACTGGAAAATCTTGGTGAGGAAGTTGAACTATGAATGCTTATGATCAAAAGAATAGCGATGACTATGATGCAAACACATTGCTATTGGAAAAGGCATTATCAGACATTAAAGGCAACAAGAGGTTGAAAGCCACTGTAGCACAACTTTCAGAAATGACTGGTATTCATCGGAATACCATCTCAAACCGCGTTTGGCCTGTCCAAGAGCTTAAACAGATCAGAGACTCTCGGAAAACCGAAGAGAAATCACGTAAAGAACAAGTACGTTTAAGCACTGCCAATGTAAAAATGCGCTAGAAGCAAAGCTAAGTCGAGCACAAAGTGAGGTTATCTACTGGTTTAATGAATATCAAGATATAAAAAGGGTCGCTGAGCACTCAGACAAACGGTTACAAAAAATGAGAGAGTCACGAGATTACTATAAAACACTATCTGACACAGACAAAAGGTCACTATCAGAAGCTGAACAAGAAATTAAGAAATTGAGAAAAATGTTAGCCTTAGAAGATGCAAGATCGAAACAGCTTATGCACTAGTCTGTCAAAAATCATCTATGCTATAAAGAGCATAATCTTGATTTCCTCTTGCTTAAAAGCTAGCGAGAGCTTAGCTAATAAGCATATATCCCATAGTACAAATCACATATATTAATACTTCATGCCTAATAAAAGTTTATCAACCTTCTCAGCTTTCACTTTATGCTTATATCAAACTGAGAATGGATAGGCAATAGACTCATGATACTGGTATCCTTCAACTTTAAAGTCATCCAATGTTACCCATGTTTCAATATCTTCGAGAGACTTAATTTCAGGGTTAATATGAAGCTTAGGTGACGGATAAGGTTCGCGTTTTAATTGCACGTCACGCATTAATTCTAATTGATCTTCATAAATATGTGCATTTACGATCTTATGATAAGCTTTTCCAGCCTCGTGGCCCGTAATTTGAGCCATGAGAGCTAGTAAGGTAAACACTTGAATCTGATTAAAATTTTGACCTAATGGTACATCACATGAACGTTGTGATGAAGTCAAATAAAGCTTTCCACCTAGCAACGAAAATGTATGAGTATGCATACAAGGACGTAAACATCCCATATGAAACTCACCTGGATTGTAGAAGGTTAGAATTTCACCTCGATCATCAATACCGTTTCGCAAGTTATTATAAATCTTACGAAGTTGGTCAAACTCCTCTCCTACTGAATTACGCCATCTTCGTCCCTGTACACCATAAACTCGGCCCATATCATCCTTACCTTTACGATAAGGATTAGCTAGCCAGGCTGCATTTTCATTGGCATTGGCGTTCCATGTATTACATCCAATAGCTCGAAACTGATCTGCGCTATCATAACCACGTAGATATCCCAACAACTCTGCGATAGCTGCTTTCCAATAACTCTTTCGAGTAGTTACTAAGGGAAACTCATTAGCTCCTACGTTGTAGTCTAAATCAGCATTAATAACGGTTAAGCAACGTTTTCCAGTTCGTTCATTCTCTACCCATACACCCTCATCAACTATACGTTGACATAAATCTAGATACTGTTTCATTCAATAACCTTAGTTAGACTACAAACTTAGCTCAAAAGGTGATTTTTGTTGATCTGCGTGGACAATACATTTTACCTTTTGATTTCATTGAGCATTATAAAGTTTCAAGGTTCAATTGTACAAACCTGTTCGTAACAACTGATTGTCTTAATAACTTATCAACAGACTATGCCCCAATGGAGCCAATGAAACCGAATCCTTCTATCTAACATCATTTGCTATAAGATACTTTTATGGAAACAGTCGGCTTGTAGTGGTCGAAAAAGATGACTGGAAGTTAGGTGCTTACCATTGTCCAAAGTGTAATGCCGATACTGTTGATAGCTTCGTACTTGTCGATTATTATGAAAATGGGTGCAGGATTGTCGCTAAGAAGATAAAAGCCTATGATTTATTTAATAGAAAGTAACGCCTTAATAAACTACAGTGGAATTATTGGAGACTCAACAATCTGAGAGATAGCTGCTAGTTCGATACCTCTATAACGGACCAACCCAATAATTAATGAGGTGGTAATTGCCGAACTGATTGAATAAGTTCGGTTCCCTAGTGAGGACTTGAATCTTTGGCTGTGAGCTAATGGTATTAAGGTTTCAACTTGCTGAGATAGCCACAGTGTACTTCATGATGTACTTACCATAGATATTCTATCTATGATCGGTGCGCTAGTGAGGACTTGAAGAGACCATCCCAGATTCTGTGTAACTGACGTTTAGATTAAATACTTACACAAAATTTAGGAAGGTCTCTGAAAATTAACCACCTGACACAACTCGTCACCTACTAACAGATCTTGGCGGTCATAAAAGTTGCCCCAACGCTTATAATTATTATCCGTTCTCGACTCAGGGTTATAAGTAATGGCGATGTAGGTTTGAATTTTATTAGTGTCCTAAATTAGTTGACCACCACCAGATTCTTATCAAAGACTTCATCATCTATTATTCGCCAAACGGCAACTTGCTGATGGTCTTTGGTGGTGACTAGATTTAAAGTTTGTTCAATCATTGCTTGAGGTCTCATATCCTTATGATGTTTATTTGCTTCAAACCCAGTTACTTTACACTTAGCGGTTTAATTAAGCTACTTACTTGAGCTATTTGCTTCAGTTATTAGGCTTGGCTACTTACTCAACTTCAATATTCTAAAGGCGCCCTGAATAACTAAAGCAAATACGATGCTACCAATAATCAAATCAGGCGTACTAGAGTGTAACCAATTAACCAAAACCCCTGCAACAATTACCCCTAAATTGATAATCACATCGTTTGAAGTGAAAATCATACTGGCTTGCATATGGGCTTCTTCTTCTTTGCTTTTCGATTTTTGTAGTAAATAGAGGCAAATCGAGTTTGCAATTAGCGCAAGAATCGATATGACTATCATGGTAGAAAAGTCAGGTAACTGCTCATTGCCAAAGAAACGTCTTAGTACTTCTAAAAAACCAAGAATCGCTAGCGTAATTTGAAAATATCCGGCAATTCTAGCAATCCGTTTTTTCTTAATGACCGTTCCACCGACCGCAAATAAGCTAATTCCGTACACGAAGCTATCTGCTAACATATCTAAGCTGTCGGCGACCAACCCCATCGAACGAGAAATCAGTCCCGTGCTCATTTCAATAATAAAGAAAGCAAAGTTAATGACCAGCACTATCCATAGTAGCTTTCTTTGCTCAGCATCTTTTTGTGACTAGAGTCAGCATCAATTTTAAAATTATTGTTGGGATCAGAGGGGTCAATGGTTTCGGTCGAGAGTAGGGTGTCTCCTAATTTTAGGTCATGAATAGCAGTCTCTATCCCTTCTATATTGTCATGATGAAACACAGTTAATTGACGGTTAGGAATGTCGAACTCAAGATGTTCAATATTCGAGTGGCCCTCTAATTTCATTCGGATTAGGTTTTCCTCCGAAGGGCAGTCCATCTTCGATATTTTAAAAGTTGTTTTATTCATAGCTACATTTATATCCGGGTGGTGGTTCAAAAAGTAGGCTGAAAAAAAACAGGCTGAGAAATTGATAAATAGTGAAATGCAAATGACACTATACATCAAATGCCCAGCCTGTCTAAGTGACAATATGAACCGCCCCGACTTTATCGGAGAGTGATTTACTTGAGTCAGGCAGCGATGCCTGACAGGGTTAAATTATCATAATACCGCTTTTCAAATTCAAAAGGTGACACATAACCAATCGTGCTATGCAGTCGTGTTTTGTTAAACCAATCGACCCATTCAAGGGTTGCTAGTTCAACATCGTTCACACCAGACCAGCTCTCTTTCAAATAATGAATGACCTCAGACTTATAAAGCCCGTTGACCGTCTCAGCCAGTGCATTGTCGTATGAATCACCTGTAGTGCCAACAGAGGCAATCACACCGCAGTCAGCCATTTTATCAGTATAGCGAATGGATAAATACTGAACCCCTCGATCACTGTGATGAATCACATCTTTGGGATAGTTTCTATCTGCTATTGCTTGATTTAACGCCGCCATCACCATATCTGTGTTCATACGATTAGATACTTTCCAGCCCACAATAGCGCGAGCAAACACATCAATAATAAAAGCGGTATACACCCAGCCGCTTATCGTCTTGATATAAGTAAAGTCTGCCACCCAAAGCTGGTTAGGGCGATGAGCGCTAAAGTTACGATTAACTAGGTCATCAGCACGCTTTTGATCATCACGGCTGTGAGTTGTTATTTTACCCTTACCGCGCCAGACACCTTGTAAGCCATGCTGTCTCATTAAACGCTCTATGGTACAACGAGCAACCTTTAACCCGTCAGCTTTCATCTGCTGCCATACTTTACGCGCACCGTAACGGCATTTGCTGTCCTGCCAGATACGTTTAATCTCGCTGATGTAAAAGTCGTCATGTTGACTGCGCAGTGAGCGTTTTTCAGGGTAGCTCTCCAAGTCTTTAGCACGGTGATAGGTTGATGGGGCAATCGGTAATACTCTACAGATCAGCTCGACCCCATAATTATTCTTATGATCGTCGATGAATTGAATCATGATTTTAGTCAGCGGTCGAGCTCCGCCTGGGCGAAAAAGCGGCAGCCTTACGTATGATCTCATTGGCTTGCTTGAGCTCTCTGCATTCGCGTTCAAGCTCCTTGATGCGCTCTTTATCACTTTGCGCTTGCACCGATGCAGGAATAGTTTGATCGATGTGCTTTTTATGCCACGACCGCAGGGTTTCAGGCGTACAGCCAATCTTAGGGGCAATGGCTTGAATCGCTGACCAGGTGGAGGGATAGTCGCCCGACGCTTCAATCAGCATACGAACGGCGCGTTCTTTAATCTCAGGAGTGTAGGTTTGTTTTTTCATTGTCGTATTCTCTCAGAATGTTGAGTCTCCGACAATCCCGGGGCGGTTCAATATAAAGAAAAATGGTTTCAAAAGCTATACCCCAGGGGCACTATCAAAACAGGTCTCTTAATCAATTAATAGTCTACTTATAATAGACTGCAATAATGGAACTACTTATAACAGACTATTTTAGGTGTTTATGTTTATCAGAGCATAGAGCGCCAATCAAAGATCAAGATGCCAAGCGTGCCAAAAGTGAGCTCATATAGCTTGCTGCTGATCATGGTCACAAAATTGCCGCCTTCTATGTTGAAAACGAGTCAGACGCAACTTTAATATGTCCACAGTTAATGTAACTGATAAATGATGCCCATGAAGGCGATATAATTTGGTTGAGCAGATTGACCGCTTAGCACGTTTAAACCAAGCTGATTGGGATACTCTCAAAAGAATGCTATTAGAAAAGAAGCTGGCGGTAGTATCAGAAGAGCTACCGACCTCTTATATAACGCCTCAATCTGATAGCAGCATTGAATTTATGAGCAGCGTATTACAGGCCATCAATTCGATGATGCTTTATATGCTCGCTGCTATTGCTAGAAAGGACTATGAAGATCGACGTAACCGTCAGATGTAAGGTATTTCTCGTACTAAGGTAGAAAGTAAATATTCAGGACGTAGGAAAGATACCGAGAAGCGTAAGATTATCGCTAGCCTTCTGAAATCTGGGCGTAGTTATTCTGAAATACAAGCTACAGCTAAGTGCTCGCGTCATTTGATAGCTGTATAGCTAAATAAATACTCAAATACTCAAATACTCAAATACTCAAATACTCAAATACTCAAATACTCAAATACTCAAATACTCAAATACTCAAATACTCAAATACTCAAATACTCAAATACTCAAATACTCAAATACTCAAATACTCAAATACTCAAATACTCAAATACTCAAATACTCAAATACTCAAATACTCAAATACTCAAATACTCAAATACTCAAATACTCAAAATTATTTTGAGGATCTGTAATAACCTTGTCAAATAAAAATGGTCTGTTATCAAAGTTCCTTTAATATATTCTGTTTAAGTAAGAAAAATATTGATTACGTTTCAGGTGACAGTATTTTAGCCGAATCTTTTATAAACGAATCATTATCGTAACGATGACACAAATACTAGGGTGTGTTGACATATATAGAATAATTGATAATCATAGTGTTATGACTAGATTAACCCTAAGTGATGCCCAGTGGGCAAAGATAGCACCGTATTGTGCAGGTAAAGAGACCGATGTTGGTAGAACAGCGGTAAATAATCGACTATTTATCGAAGCTGTTCTATGGATTGTCCGAACAGGTAGTCCGTGGCGAGACTTACCCCCTGAATTTGGTAACTGGAACAGTGTTTATAAGCGCTACCGTCGATGGGTAAAAAGCGATAGATTCAGCAAGCTATTTAATGCTCTGAATGACTCAGATTTAGAGTATGCCATGATTGATGGCACTATTGTTAAGGTACATCGTCATGGACAAGGCGCAAAAGGGGGCTTGTCATCAGGCAATTGGCAAATCAAGAGGCGGTATGACCACTAAAATCATGGCAATGGTTGATGCATTAGGCAACCTTGTTGATTTTACTTTATTGAAAGGACAACAGCATGACATGGCTGGCGTTAAACCTTTAATTAAAGACAAAGAGTTTGGTGCATTGCTTGCTGATAGAGCCTTTGACACGGATTGGCTACTGCTAGACTTAGAAGAGCGTGGTAGCAAAGCGGTCATACCCCTAAACGCTCTCGTTTAAAGCAACGAGATTTCGATAAAGAAATGTACAAGTGGCGTCACTTAATCGAGAACTTCTTCTGTAAGCTGAAAGATTTCAAGAAAATTGCCATGCGTGCTGAAAAAACGGATGAGTCGTTTGCTGCTAATATCTATTTAGCAGCGACGATTATCCATTTACGGTAATTGTCAACACACCCTAGCGTTATTGCGAGCAAATACTGATGTAAATAATAAGGTAAGTAGTTAAATGAATAGTAATAAATAACGTTAAACCAAGGATTTAGCGTCTATATTAAAAAGGCTATTTAGTAAGATTGAAAAAGACAACGTCCTATTATCAAAGGACGTTGGCTTTTTAATGGGTAGAAATGATGTGGAATTTATCTACATTTAAACGATTAATTTAACGCGGTTAAGGTTTGCTCAAACTCTGCGCGCCCGATTTCACCCACTTGTTGATTGACCAATTGCCCGTCTTGATAATACAGCAATGCTGGCGGACCAAATAGTTTATAACGCGCTAAGATTGCTTTTGAATCAGCCGTAGTCTCCGTGATATCAAGTCTGACCAATTGCCAATCTTGCATTTGCGCAGGGCGATTATGAAATAAGTTTTTCTCCATAATCCGGCATGCAATACACCATTCGGCGGTGACATCGACCAGCACTTTAGGATTGGCGGCGACAATGGCATCTAACTCAGCCAGCGTCGTGACCGTCTTATCGGTTGCATTACTGGTGGCTGGTTGACCAGCAGTTGTCTGCAGCACCGGAACCGCAGTTAGGGAGGCAAGCGGATGCAAGCTGTCGTCATTGCCCAATGCGGCGCCGACGATTAAACACGTCGCCCAAATACCAGCGATTAAGCCTAGCGCTTGGGTCAGCATCCGACCTTTGCCTAGCCAGCTCCACGCCCACATCGCCACGACCATAAACCACAGCGCCCAAACCATCAGCATCACAGGCGAGATAAAGACGCGTTCAATTAATAACAATGCCACGGCAAAAAGCAACAAAGCAAAGCCCTGCTTGACCCAATTCATCCACTCGCCTGCTTTTGGCATGATTTTACCTTGGGTCGCGCCAATTAAGATAAGCGGCGCCGATAAACCAAAACCGAGCATAAATAAAGCCGCAAAGCCAAGTAATGGACTTCCAATCGTTGATACAGCAAGCAGCGCCCCAAATAAGGGTGCCGAAACGCATGGCGATACCACGAGCGCCGATAAGAATCCCGCAATTAAACTGCCACCCGTACTACCAAGTTTGCTATCCCCGCTTGGCTTAGACCCTGCATTTTACTACTGATGAATCTTGGCAGACGAATGCTAAATACGCCCAACATATAAAGGGCTAATAAGACAAAAACGATGGCAAACCCAATTAAAATAATCGGATTTTGTAGCCAACCGATAATGCCTAACGATTCGCCAAATACCGCAATGACCGCGCCTAAAATACCATAAGCGATGGCAACACCAATAGCGTAGCTGGTCGTTAAAATAACACCGCGTTTTACCGTTGGATTGTCTTCACGCGCGACGATATTGGCAACAATCGGTAGCATCGGTAACACGCATGGCGTCAATGCCAAGACCAACCCTGCCAAGAACAATAACACCAATGCCAACCACGGATGCGAGGCTAAGCCAAAAGGGTCGCTATTGATGGCGTTATCACCAACAACGGTATTGTTCGTTGCAGCAGCATTATTTATGACAGCGTCATTGTTCGCTGCTTCACTTGTGACATTATCGCCTACAACCTCTTCATCGGCACCAGAGATGGTATTGGTCGCACCAAGCTCTGCATCTAATGCTTCGTCATCTAACAAAGCGTAATCAATCACCTCGTCATCTGGCGTAGTTTGCTCTGTAGCAAGACGATCAGTATCAGTCGCCTCTGTAGATGCTTGCGCAGTTTCTGCATTGCTGTTATTGCTCGCAGAAACTGTAGCAGTGCTACTTGAACTATTGGCTGCCGATTGTGACGCAGCAGCAATATTGACCGTGGTTTTTATTTTCTCCGGTGGATAGCATAGACCCGCTTTGGCACAGCCTTGCCAACCTATCGTCACGGCGGCATTATTTATCGCCTTGCCATTACTACTACTCAAAATGGTAGTAGCAACCATATTGGCTTGGTCAAATACCAATACTTGCCCAAAAGTTGGATCGTCGATGGAGACTGGCTTTTGGCTAAAGGTAAAAGGTGCAGCGCTCACGCCAGCAGGCAGCGTTAGCTTAATTTGGTCTTTATAAACATAGTGCTCAGGCGTAATGTCAAATTTAATGGCTAAGCGCGTGCCATTATTGGTCGGTTTGCTGCTACTGCTAACTTGAAACGCTTCGTTAACGGGCAAAAATTTCGGTTGGGTCGCGCTTTTATCACTGCTAAATAAATCGCCCAATCCTGCCGCTTGCGATGCCACTGGCACGGCCATCAGCCCAGTCGCTGCTAGCCCTGTCAATAATGAACCAGCGCTTACAGCGAACGCCAACAGATAAGATTTTTTTGACGGTTTATTAGGCGTTAATGCCGGAGGTTTTTCTGCGCTCTTAAGGGACATGAAGGGCTACCTATTATTACCAAAATTCGAATTGACCAATTCACTGTCTGTATGGACTTGTCTATTTACAACCCCAGTTCGGGATAAGCCACATTGTAACTCATGAGCTATGCTGAAGAAACCGTAGAGATAAACTTGGTAAACTAAGCGTATTAATCGGAGTTTATCATGACCAAGAAAGTAAGAACCTACAGTGACGAATTTAAAGCCGAGGCCGTCAAGAAGATATCAGACAATAATGGCAATATCTCAGCCACTGCAAAGCAGCTTGGCATTGCCATGCAAACGCTATCAAATTGGCATAACAAAGCCAATCAAGGCAAGCTTGTAGGAACAAAGCAGTATGACCCTGAACTTATGAGTGCGCTTGAAGAGGTAAAACGCCTAAAGCGACAGCTTAAAGTTGCCGAAGAGGAACGCGAAATACTAAATGAGGAGGGATAAAGCGAAGCACTGCTTCGCCCCGACGCAAGGGGAGAGCTATGCTCGAGTTGGCGACGGCGTACTTCGCGAGAAACAGCTAGTCAGGTACGCCTTTATCAAAGACAACCAGTTCCTCTTTCGCATCACCACTATGTGCCGTGTGTTAAGGGTTAAGCCATCAAGCTATTACGACTGGCTAAGTCGTGATCTCAGCGACCAACAGATACATCGCAACCAGTCTGAATTACTGGTTAAAGCGGCTCACAATGAAACGAAAGAACGTTATGGCGCAGATCGACTGCATGCTCATCTAAGCGAGCAAGGCCATAACATTAGCCTGTATATGGTAAGAAGCATCAAAGAGCAACACGGCATTAAATGTCGTCGTCATAAGCGCTTTAAAGTCACCACCGACTCCAATCACAACAAGCTGGTCTATCCAAACGTACTGGATCAGAAGTTTGATGCTAAGCGCCCTAACGAGTCGTGGGTCAGCGACATCACCTATATCTGGACGAATGAGGGTTGGCTGTACTTAGCAGGGGTCAAAGACTTATACACCAAAGAGCTTGTCGGTTACGCTATTAACAAGCGTATGACCGCAGATTTAGTTTGCAAAGCACTAAATATGGCCATCAAGAGTAAACGTCCAAGCAAAGGGCTAATCGTTCATTCAGACAGAGGCAGTCAGTATTGCAGTCACGCCTACCACAAGACCATTAAGCAGCATCAATTTATAGGCTCAATGAGCGGCAAAGGCAACTGTTTCGATAACGCTCCGATAGAAAGCTTCTGGGGCACATTAAAGAATGAGCTGGTATATCATCAAGACTATAAAACAAGGTTCACAGCCATCAATGATATTATCAGTTATATCGAGCTGTACTACAATCAGACGAGGATTCAAAAGGGTTTGGGCTATCAATCGCCAAGACAGGTGTGGTTTGATTATTATCGTCAAGCTGCGTAATTAAAATCTCCCAAGTTTATGTATACGGATTTGACGGCAGGGGTCAATAGTTTAAAACTTTTATATTTACGTGCGTTAGGACGTTACCTAGAAAAAATAAAAAACTTACACTGATTAAATTATTATGATTAAGTTTACTATTACCCTCGTCTTCTAAGTGTGGTTAGACCTTTGCCAAAATAGCTTAGTAGTAATAACAAGGTTATTATTATCAAGATAGGATAATTTCCCATAAGCATAAAGGGCGTGTTACCAACCCGTGCCTGTATCTCACCACGTAGTACAGTACGCTCAAACTGCGGTGCGCGTTTTACAATACGACCTTTATGGTTAATGATAGCGGTAACACCAGTATTGGTCGCTCGAATAAACCAGCGCCCGTTCTCAAGCGCGCGCATTTGTACCATTTGCAAATGTTGCAATGGTCCTGCTGAAGTGCCAAACCAGGCATCGTTAGAGACGGTCAACAAAAAGTCAGTATCGATGGCATTTTTACGCGTGGTATCTGGATAAGCTACCTCATAACAGATAGCCGTCCCTATATTGTGTCCACGCACCTTTAGAGGTGACTGCTGATCACTACCACGACTATAGCTCTTAATATCCTGACTACCGGCCAAACTTGGGAAAATATCGAGCACGCCTTCAAATGGAATATACTCTCCAAAAGGCACTAGACGCTGCTTCTTGTATAGGCCTTCCGCTTCTACACCTCGAGCAATCACGCTATTGTAAAATGGGGGATACTTATCCGTACTGGCATTGAATGCCGCTTTATCCTTATAAGGGATACCAGTTATCCATGTCGTATTGGTCGCATTAGCCATTTCTATCATTTCACTAATAAAGCCCGCAGCCTCATCCTGAAACATAGGAATAGATGATTCAGGCCACACCACCACATCACGTCCCCACTCAGTGCGTGTTAACTTCGCATAAATCTTTAGCGTTTCTACTTGATACTTAGTCAGCCACTTTATATCTTGTGAAATATTACCTTGAATCAATGACACTGACAGATCAGGTGTGCCCTTAGGTTTTGTCCATTGCGGATTGACCAGCCATAATGATGTGCTAATGGCTAATAACAGTACAGAAACGATGGCATAACTACTGCGCCGAAGCAGTAGCTCTACTAAACTTGCAGCCAATAGTATGGCAACAAAAGAGACGGAAAAAACACCAGCAACGGGTGCTAAGGACGATAACCAATACTCTTCAGTAAATGCATAACCAACAAACAGCCACGGAAAGCCTGTGAATAACCAAGTTTTTAACCATTCTTGTAGCACCCAAAGAGCAGCAAATGAAAAGGGTTGTTTGCCTACCATACGGTTAAAGACTAGTGCTAACAATCCATGAAACAGTCCCATACCGAGACCCATCAATGCAATCATAATCAATGCGAGCCACGTTGGTGTATCGCTATAATCATGGATAGCAGTATAGAGCCAAAAGCCGCCGACGCACCATAGCCCCATACCGTAAGCTTCACCGATAATAAAAGCGCGACGACCACTCATACTTGTCACCAACAGCGCATATAAAATCGCTGGTGATACTATTGCTAGCGGCCAAAACCCATAAGGCGCTAGCGAAAATAAAAAATAGCCCCTGCAAGCCATGCTGCTACTAGCGTAAGCGATAGCGGTAATTGATTTAAGTGAGTACTCAAACGCTTTTGTAGATTAATAGTAGACAGGCGCATCGCAAATTATCCAAAATTATGAGTTTTGAATTTTTAGTCAAAATCCAAAACTCGGATAGACCTGTTAATACTACAGGCAGCATTTCAAAATGAAAACTGCTTATGATACCAGTCCGCACTGCTCAATGGATAAATTTACGTACTCCGTTTGATGGGTTATTATGCTACATTACCAAACGATATGAAGTGTTACTTGACCTTCTATAGCTCACAATATCTACAGTACATGAGAGAGCACTATGACCCCCTTAAAAATAAAATCCAGTCTTATATTCAATCGTTATCTGTCTAAGGGGTTGCGTAGTACGTTAGTATTACTTGCCGCCTCATCACTATTTGCTTGTAGCCAACCGAGTAGTGGCGTATCTGATGCAAGCACAACATCGGCATCAACTGAAGATGTTTTGGCTGTTCCAAAGACAGCTGAACCAAACGTTATAAATACTCCTATGATGACATCAGTAAGTAAACCAGACCTACTAAAAAACGTCTCAGCCACTGTCTATAAAGATGCCAATTGCGGCTGCTGTAAAGAATGGATAAGTCATGCAGAAGATAATGGTCTAAGTGCAACCGCGCAAGATGTTGCGGACTTAGCCGTATTTAAAGAGCGCTACAGCGTTCCAAATGAAATGCGTTCTTGCCATACTGTAGTCACTACGGATGGTTACGTCTTTGAAGGTCATGTACCCGCTAAATATATGGCGCAGTTTTTAGAAAATCCGCCAGTACAAGCTATGGGTCTTGCCGTACCTGGCATGCCTGTTGGTAGCCCAGGTATGGAGTATCAAAATAAATTCATGCCCTATCAGGTTATGCAGCTCAATAAAGACGGGACGACCCAAGTTTATGCTGATATTGAATCGGTAGAGCAGCAATTATAGTGTGTTAGCAGTTAAGAATACTTTGATTATAGTGTTAGCGTTAAAAGTAAATGAGGCAGGTATAAGACTGTTCTATTGCTTATAAAATGATTCTTCATCAAAAAAATCATTAGCTATTGCGACTTTAAAAGCAAAAATAACTTTGAATTTGTAACTTTTGATGACAATGTAAGCGGATTTATCGGTTATTAACCCTTAAAATAGATAAATAATTAAGGGTTAATACAAGAATATACAGGATGTATCGAAACAATTACGTAATATTACATAAGCCAGTAGGGAATTAACATCTATATTAATATTATAAATTATTATATTATCTTAATAATTAGTTAGACCCTATATAGGGTAATTACTTCATCCAATAAAAAAACGTCTGAGGGTTAAATCTATAATTTAGATTTAACCCTCAGACGTTTTTTTGCTTATAAAACAGTAGAAATTGTTGTCAATTTAGTCAGCTATATTCTGTATATGTTACACAAACTTACATTGTAAAATGTGGAATATTAGCAATTTTTTCAACATCAAAAAGTATTTTTGGGGTTTTTAAGGGTGATGACAGGCTAAACAGCCTATGCTAAAGTCGGCTTTGTGTTTTGGCCAGCAGCTTGATTTGCAACAGCTTCGTAAGACTTCAATGATGTGCTGTGATCGCCAATAATCATTTTTTATATGAATAATATGCAGCAGAAGTATCAGTCACTATGACGTATATATACTTGAGTTGTTGAAATTTAATTGACTGCGCTGTTGTTGATAACAGACCATTTTGAATTAACCGTAGGTATTAGATTTATGAAACAGGCTTTATTGATTTTGTCAGTACTGGGTATGGGCATAGCACAAACGAGTGGTGCTGCTATCACAATCTCTCAAACAAATAATACCATCACCAATACTTCTGTGGCATCAAACTACGGTTCATCAAAAAACATCTATAGCACTAGCAGTGGTGCTTATGTTTCTAGTAATGACGAAATCAGTCAAGCTATTAGCAACCTAAGTGCGCAGGCTAAGCAAAAAGAGAGTCGGCTTTCATCATTAAACAGCCGCTTATACGCTGAAAAACAACAGCAGCAAGTCAATACAGTTCCTGATAGCAATTCAGCCCCGCTATCGCTGCTGCTCGTGCTTCACGAGTGGCTCTATCTGGTAGCTCTGGATACTGTGCCCGTTACGTACGTAAAGCACTACAATCAGCAGGTTATGAGTTCACCCCAATCCTTCAGCCTATCAGTACGCCACTCGTGGCACGCTTGATAAAGCAGGTTTTAGCAAAATCAGTAATGATATGCCAACCCAAGTAGGTGATGTTATTGTCTATGATCGCTCATCAAAGCGTCCACATGGCCATATCCAAATCTTTGATGGCGAAAACTGGATTTCTGATTTCCGTCAGAACAGCATCAGCCCATACAGTGGTGTCTATGCTTATACCACATGGCGTGATTCAAAATACGTGGATGACGCATCCGCATCAGATCGAAATATCTACCTTGCTATGAATGATAAATAAGACCTGATAAGTCAGCACAACATAGTTATTATTTCCTCCAACCCCAGTAGTGATCTTAATATCATTGCTGGGTTTTTTGTGCTTAACATCAGGGCGTATTTAACCTTTCATGATTTGATCCGTCAGAAATGAACACTACTGATATCATTACTCATGACAGGAGTTATCGACAAGCGCGTTTAAAATGCCACATGATGACGCTGGTGCACTACTTGCACATTTCTGGCGCAAAACGGTCAAGTGATGCTTTAAGTGCATCAGTTCTTCCATTCGTATTTCCACAGCATGAATGTGCTCATCTAGCAAGTTATTCACATCGCCGCAGTCCTTGTCAGGCGACTCCCAGTATTCAAGTAAGATTCGCACATCATCTAAAGCCATATCGAGCGTACGGCAATGTAGGATAAATTGTAGACGCTCAATGTGCTCTTCATTATATAAACGATAATTCCCTTCGCTACGAAAAGGCTCGGGTAATAAGTGCTCCTTTTCGTAATAGCGAATGGTTTCTACTGTGGCACCTGTGCGTTTAGCGAGCTCACCAATTTTGATTGTCATAACAACCTCTATGATTTAAATAATTAAAGTGGCTGTAAAGACTAGCGCTAGAGAAATTAAAATTACGAAACTGTAGATAAATAACCTTGACTCTAAAGCCACTATAGGGTTCATAATACCATTATTCAAAGGGTAAATTATTATGAAATATCATATTGAAGGTATGGACTGTGCCAGTTGCATCGGCAAGATTGAAACAGCTTTGAAACGTATGCCTGGGGTTTCTGATGTTGAGCTAAATTTTGCTACAGAAACGCTAGAGCTAAGCTTGGCCCCTGATGCGCCGACTCAGGCTAGTGATATTGAAAAAACCATCAAAAGCCTAGGGTTCGGTATATCTGCCAATACTGGTCAACAAACTGTATCGGCTATTGATATTGACAGCGACAATCAGATGGCTCCGCAGGACAAGCGGTGGTGGCAAACTCAAAAAGGCAAACAGGTTGTTGGTCTCGGTATTTTGATGGGCAGCGCTTATGCACTGTCACTACTGTTCCCCGCTTATGGGATATGGGTGTTTGCCATCGCTGTGATTGTAGGCGTTTTTCCATTTGCACGCAAAGCCTTAGCACTGGCTAAAACAGGTTCATTCTTTTCAATTGAAACGCTGATGTCCGTCGCCGTGCTTGGCGCACTTATCATTGGTGAAGCTGAAGAGGCCGCAGCAGTTGTCTTTTTGTTCTCAATCGGTGAACTGTTTGAGAGTATCGCTGCTGATCGCGCTCGCGCTGGCATCAGAGCCTTATCATCGCTGGTTCCGAAAAGTGCAATTTTACTTGATGCTCAAGGTGGGCAGCGTAACGTTCCAGCGACTTCATTACAAGTGAATGACCTTGTGCTGGTGCGTCCTGGAGATAGGGTATCTGCTGATGGTTCCATTGTTCAAGGTGCGT
Source organism: Psychrobacter sp. ER1 (assembly GCF_048631835.1). NCBI lineage: Bacteria > Pseudomonadati > Pseudomonadota > Gammaproteobacteria > Moraxellales > Moraxellaceae > Psychrobacter > Psychrobacter sp. ER1. The sequence continues at coordinate 3,053,741 of NZ_CP184640.1, forward strand.
CCAGCCTTGATGATTCGCCCGTGACGGGAGAGTCTGTTCCTGTTGCCAAGACGATGGGTGACAATGTATTTGCAGGGTCAATTAACATCGATGGTGTGCTCCAAGTGCGCGTAGAAAAGACAGCCGCCGATAACACCATTTCGCGCATTATTGAGCTGGTAGAGCAAGCCCAAGCCTCCAAAGCACCCACTGCCCGTTTTATTGAGAAATTCAGTCGCTATTACACACCGGCAGTGATGGCTATTGCCGCACTAATTATTATCATTCCACCGTTAGCCATGGGTGGAGATTGGTCGACTTGGTTGTATCGCGGTCTAGCACTGTTGCTGATTGCCTGTCCCTGTGCTCTTGTACTATCAACACCCGCTGCCATCGCCTCTGGTCTTGCTGTTGGTGCGCGCCGTGGCTTGCTGATCAAAGGCGGTAGTGCTTTAGAAACTATCGGCCAAGTGAAGACGGTCGCTTTTGACAAGACAGGCACTTTAACTGAAGGCAAACCACGCGTGACCGATGTTGTTGCCTTTACACAAGAGGACTCAAGTATTCAAGGTCAGAATTCTCAAGGTCAAGATGAGATATTGGCACTTTTTGCCAGTGTGGAGACTGGTTCTAGTCACCCACTTGCTGAAGCCATTGTCAGTCATGCCAAAGCCGCCAAAGTTGTTATACCTGTGGCTTCCAAAGCTTCTGCTACTGCGGGTAAAGCGGTACACGCAACTGTCGCGGAGCGCGCGCTAGCTATCGGTTCGCCTGTTTACGCAGCCGATGAGGCATTGATTTCATCCACACAACAGGCGCAAATTGAGGCGCTGCAAAATGAGGGTAAGACCGTCTCTGTTCTTTTCGATGAGCAAAACCGTGAAGTGCTTGGATTAATCGCGCTAAGAGACGAATTACGAGACGACGCTCATGAAGGTGTGGCTCAGCTCAAAGCGATGGGTGTGCGCTCCGTCATGCTAACAGGCGACAACCGCTTAACCGCTCAAGCACTTGCCAGTAATTTAGACGTGGAATGGGAAGCTGAGCTGTTGCCTGAGGACAAACTGCGCCTGCTTAACGAGATGAAGAACAACCGCAAAATAGCGATGGTTGGTGATGGTATTAACGATGCGCCAGCGCTAGCAACTGCCGATGTTGGCATCGCGATGGGTGGTGGTACCGATGTGGCCATTGAGACGGCCGATATCGCATTATTAAAAAGTCGTGTTACGGATATGGCTCATCTCATCGCACTTTCACGTGCCACCATGCGCAACATTCATCAGAACGTCATTTTCGCTTTAGGTCTCAAAGGCGTCTTTCTGATCACGACCGTATTCGGCATTACTGGACTATGGATTGCGGTTCTAGCTGATGCTGGAGCAACAGTGCTCGTTACTCTTAATGCGTTACGTTTACTGCGCTTTAAGGGAGCGCCTCCACTGGTAACTCCGCCTAAAGTAGTTAAATAAAACCCTTCGAAATCAATTAAAAACTAGAGATAGCAGCAGATTTCGGGGTGGGTTCTAATAATAAAAATTCCACCGCTACAGTAAACTGCAACCGCATTAGAGTAAATAAGGTTAGACCGTATGTTGATTACAGAATTGGGCTATTTTGCCTTGCTTACCGCTTTTGTATTGGCGTTATTGCAGGTAATTCTGCCAACTATTGGTGTTATTCGTAACCAAGTTGCTTGGCAACGACTAGCCCCTAGCTTAGCTTGGGCACAGTTTGCCGCCATGATAACGTCATTTGGCGCTTTGATAGCAGGTTTTTATTATAATGATTTTAGCCTCAGTTACGTCGCGCAGCATTCCAATACGCTGTTGCCTTGGTACTATAAGTTATCGGCGACATGGGGCGGACACGAGGGCTCTTTGCTGCTATGGATGACCATCATGGCCACATGGTGTGCACTGGTATCATACTTTAGTCGCGGCTTGCCGTTATCAATGCGTGCGCGGGTATTAGTTATTTTGTCCGGTGTACAGTTAATGATGCTAACAATGCTGATATTTACCTCGTCACCGTTTGAGCGTACCTTACCCAATCTAGCGGTCGATGGCGCTGATTTAAATCCTGTCCTACAAGATTTCGGTCTGATTATTCATCCGCCCATGTTATATATGGGCTATGTGGGTATGGTAGTGCCTTTTGCATTTTGTATGGCGGCATTGTGGGAAGGGCGTTTAGATGCTGCTTGGACACGCTGGTCACGTCCATGGGCGCTCGCGGCTTGGGGATTTTTGACCATTGGTATTGCACTGGGCTCGTGGTGGGCCTACTACGAGCTTGGCTGGGGCGGTTGGTGGTTTTGGGATCCGGTAGAGAACGCCTCGTTTATGCCTTGGCTTGTCGGCTTAGCATTGCTGCATTCATTAGCAGTCACTGAAAAGCGCGGGGTGTTTAAAGCATGGACCATCATGCTGGCTATTTTCGCCTTTGCCTTAAGCTTGCTTGGCACGTTCCTGGTACGCTCTGGAGTCCTTACCTCAGTGCATTCGTTTGCCGCTGATCCGACGCGTGGTTTGGTCATCTTAGCTATTCTTGGCATTATCATCGGTAGTGGTCTATTAATGTTTGCCGTTCGCGGTTGGCGTTTAACCGTTGAAAGTCAATATCAGCTGATTTCACGTGAGTCCTTTTTAGTGATCAATAACGCCATCATTTTGATTGCAACCTTAGTGGTGCTGCTCGGCACCCTCTATCCTATTATCGCTGATGCCTTTAGTCTCGGTCAGGTATCTGTAGGGCCTCCATACTTCAATGCGCTGTTTGTGCCTTTGACATGGCTGTTGTTAATCGCTATGGGTATGGGCTCTAATATTCGCTGGAAACAAGATAAGCGTCCGTTACTAGGGGTGGGTATCGCCATTGCCGCTAGTAGTATCGTATTGGCTGCTATTATCGCCTACTTTACCAGTCCATCTGCTATGTTCAATATTGGCGTGACTTTAGCGGTGAGCTTTTGGGTACTGCTATGGATGATCGTTGACTTTAGAGACAAAACCAAGAACGCCCCTAATTTCTTTAAAGGTCTGCGTCAGCTGCGTCTTAGCTATTGGGGTCAACAGACTGCTCATATTGGCGTATTGGTTGCTGTCATTGGCATAGCCTTTACTAGTAGCCTGAGTATTGAGCGTGACGTAGCAATGGGTATTGGCGATACAGTCAATGTTCAAGGTTACGATTTTGAAGTAACTGAATTTTTGAAATAAAGGGGAGTAACTTTGATGCAACGCAAGCGCAAGTGGTGGTATCCAAAGACGGTCGTGAAGTGGCGAAACTGACTCCAGAAAAGCGTACTTATATTATCAGCACGATGCCAACAACTGAAGCTGCTATTGACCCCAGTCTTATGCGCGATGTTTATGTCGCACTGGGCGAACCTATTGCCGATGGTAGTAACCAATGGGCATTAAGGATTTATGTAAAACCATTAATTCGCTGGATTTGGTTAGGGGCAATTATCATGGCTCTAGGTGGATTAATTAGCATGCTTGATAAACGATACCGCATCAAAAAAGTTAAAGCTCCATTGCTAGTTACTGGTGATCTGGCTACTGATGGAGTCAATGAGGTAGCTATTGAACAGGCAATCTCAGCATCGACGATGTCGACACTAAAGGAGAAATAAATGACTATGTCGAATAATACTCCTGAGCAAAAAGATAGCCAAAACAGTAAGCAGCGTAACCCAAAGACAATGAAAAAAAGCAGACGAAGCTATGGTTCTTAATTCCGCTTATCCTCTTTTTTGGTTTGGTAGTTATATTGTACATGCGCTTAGGTAAACCAACAGACATTGTGACCAATACCGCTCTTGAGCGTCCGGTTCCTACCTTTGAGCTGCCGTTATTAGCAGATACTACCCGTACTATCACCAATGATAATTTGCCGGATAAGCCGTTTTTACTTAATGTTTGGGGCTCATGGTGCCCAACTTGCGTTATTGAGCATCCGTTTTTAATGCAACTAGAAGAGCGCGGCGTTGATATCGTTGGTGTGAATTATAAGGATGAGATTGGTAATGCGCTCAGTTACTTAAACCGAGGCGGTGATCCATTTTCTATGTCTATTCAGGATTCATTGGGTCAGTTTGCTCTAGACTTAGGCATAACTGGTGCGCCCGAAACCTTTGTTGTGGATGGAGATGGCATCATTCGTCAGCATATTGTTGGTGAGGTTAATGAAGCCAATTGGCAACAGCGTGTTAAGCCGTGCCTGACCGTACTTAATGAGGCTAATAAGAACAACGATAGTCCTGATCTCATTCAGGTTGAGGAGATGTGCAAATGAACGTTATTCGAATAAGAGCTCCTCAACTAAAACCCAATATAGTTTTAAAACTAGCAAGCTTAATACTAGCGTGTCTGCTTAACATGACGGCAAACGCAGCTATTGACGTATACGATTTTGACTCACCACAGCAAGAAGCTCAGTATCGTGGATTAATAGAAGAGTTTCGCTGCCCAAAATGCCAAAATCAAAACCTTGCAGCCTCTGATGCACCGATTGCACAGGATCTAAAGCAAAAAGTCTATGATTTAATTAAAGATAGACGTAGTGATGCTGAAATACGCGTCTATATGCAAGAGCGCTACGGTGACTTTATTAGCTACAAGCCGCCTATGCGACCATCAACATGGATCCTATGGTTTTTTCCACCACTATTATTGCTCGTCTTAATTATTGGTTGGTTTTGGCAAAGTAAGCGTCGCCAAGTTGTTGCCCGTGGTCAAAGCGGCGTCACAGTGAACAGTACTGCTGCCTTGACCTCTACGGAAAAGGCTGAGCTTGATCGTCTATTATCGCAAGCTGAGAGTGTCGACCACGACATTACTAGCCTAGAGGACAAAAAATGACTCTATTTTCTACTTTTGGCTTATTTGTAACTCTAAGCTTGCTGATTGCCCTTATATTTGCGCTGATTGCTATTATGCCATGGCTACGAGCACCGCGTTTGCAGTCCAAACCAATAGACAATCAACTGCTAGATATTAATGTTGCAGTATTTCGCGAACGTTTAGCTGAGCTACAAACAGATAAAGACAGCGGTACTATTAATAATAGCCATTATCAAAATCAAAAGCTGGAACTGGAGCGTCAGCTATTAGATGCGCAGCGTCAGATAACACCTATGGTCACCCCTGATGTCAAAAGCCGTTTAATTGTCGCAGCTTGGATCCCAATATTGGCTGCAATGGCGTATTTACTAATAGGCAATCGTACGCCCGTGTTTGATTTGTGGACAGCTGAGGACAAAGTAGGACAAGTGGCTGACGACCTATTGACAGCTAAAATTGACAAGCCGCCATCATGGGCGTTTGAAGATGGTCGTCAACTGATTAGCGCCATGCAAACCAATGTTCATCGTAATGCTGATGATCCTAATCGCTGGATGCGCCTATCCGAGCTTTTCTTATCTATGGAGGCAACTGATTCTGCGCTGGAAGCCTTATCTCGTGCCTATCGTTTAGCTCCTGAAAATGAAGAAATCGCCACCACTTATGCTCAGACTAGCTTTTTCGTTAATGAAGGTCAGTTAGACGCCAATATTCGCCGTGTATTACAAGCTATATTAGCTAAGAATCCGCAGCATGAACGGGCTCAAATGCTCATGGCAATGGGTGAGACTCGTAGTAGTAACTTTGCCCAAGCGCAAGGTTGGATTAAACGCTTACAAGGCAGCATTGTGGCCAAACCAGGTGATCATACTAAAGCTTTAGCAAGCTTAGATGAGTTAAGCAACTACGTTAGCACGCAAGAAAAGCAAGCGCTAGAAGGTATTGACGTGACAGTGAAAATTAACGCTAATTTATTACCGTTAGTGAAAGCTGATGATGTGTTGTTTGTTGCGATACGTGACGTTAAAGGAGGTCCACCGTTTGCCGCCAAACGTTTACCCATTAGTATTATCAAGCAAGGTGAGGCTAGTATCCGCTTAAGCAATCTTGATGCGATGATGCCAGATCGCACGTTAAATTCAGCTCGTAGTGACAAAACTCAGTTAGCAGTCGTTGCTCGTATTAGTCATAGCGGTAATGCCATAGCAGAGTCAGGCGACTTATCGGGTAATCCTATAGTGATTAGCGCTGAACAGACTCAGGTTAATGTTGAAATCAATCAACAGATTCCCTAATAAAAAATTATTACCGTAAGTTTCATAACACCAGAGCGGTAAGTGGAGCCGTTTATAAAAGTGGCGCGATTAATAGTCGTATACCAAAAACATATACGTTTAACATTGTTCATTGTATAAACACAGATAAAGAAAACAACTATGACTGAATCTACCGACAGATTAGATAGTACTAAATTGAATAGCGTTGAATCGGCTAGTACTAATATTGCTGACAATAAAGTACCTATAGCTGTGAGTAGTACTCATCAATCGATTGACTCTAAAACCATGAATCATACGCCTAAAGCTATGTACGTGACTTCAGGCAACTCGATAACACCTAAAGGTAAGTTGGATAAAATGCCAAAAATGGTTGCCAATGGCAGTCGCGCTTTTATCTGGTATTTGTTGGCGATAATGGTGTTAATACTTGATCAATGGACTAAGTGGTTGGCCCAAACCAAATTAGCGTTCAATGACCCCGTACCGGTCATTGAACCATTTCTCAACTGGACACTCGCTTATAACTATGGGGCAGCATTTAGCTTTTTAGCCGACGCTGGCGGTTGGCAGAAATGGTTTTTCTCAGGCTTAGCTTTTGTAATGGCTATCTTTTTAACGATTTATTTAATCAAAGCGCCACGTACAGCCAAGCTATTGTCTATGGGGTTGGCCTTAGTGCTTGGCGGTGCGATTGGCAACTTAATCGATCGTTTAAGAATTGGCAAAGTGGTTGACTTTATCCATGTGCATTATGCTGATGTCTGGAATTATCCTATTTTCAATGTTGCAGATATAGGTGTCTGTGTCGGTGTCGCATTGATTATAATTGACATGATATTTTTAGAAAGTAAGCGTAATAAATAAGCACATTGATGCCGATTATCACAAACAAAATGAACTAGCGTCGTAGTCACTCTATACGGAAAAATACTTTTTATACTTGAGTATGTTTATAAAATGTGAACTGGAAGGTAATGTATGACTGGTATAGGTACTCACTCATTTTAGGTCTTAAAACCCAATACTTAAAAGCTCTGCGTAGAGCCATTATTATAGAGACATTGAATAATCCATAAATTCTTTATTGATAATAACAAAAGGAAAATATAGTGTCACAGGCTCAGCCAACTATTGAAAAAATTCACAGCCTTAGAAAAAAACAAGAGACCGCGTTAAAAAGTCTTACCCTTATAGGCTACCTAGAAGGCACCTCTTTCTTATTATTGCTCTTCATCGCCATGCCACTAAAATATATGCTGGATATTCCAGAAGGTGTGAAATACATCGGTATGGCACACGGTATTTTGTTTATTACCTATATCATAATACTTATAGGCTCAGCTATCAAAATGAAAATGCCTCTTTGGGCAATACCTGCGGGCGTACTCGGCTCACTCTTACCTTTTGGCCCATTTATATTCGATCATTTACTAAAAAAGAACTTGCAGGAAAATGTAAGTAAAGAAGCCTAGAACAAGCTCTGCTATAAATGCCACAAACGTATCTTATTACTCAAGATTATTTTTCCTAACTAAATCACAAGCCGCCATCACTCATCGTGGCGACAAATGAATAACATTGAGCAGAAATTAATCACAATAAAACTTTAATTCAGACCCAGTATGAATAGTCTCACACTCCAGTTACTTTTCGAACTTATCTTACATACTATCGACAAACCCGTTTTGTTTAAAAGCTAAACAGGTTTTGTCATCCGCGATGGCTTTCCTGTTATCGTAGGGTATACCCCAAGGGAACCAACCATTTAACCCTTCAAACCTATTAACAGACTACTCAAAATAGACTGTTAATATGGAACTATCTATAACAGGCTTTTGAATTATGGGACTGGTCGCCGCGCTTTTGCCCTATCATTAGCCTATACCTTAACAGTAAAATAATTAAATGATAATAAATCTATCATTAGAGTTGTTTTCACTATTAAACGATAGTATTATCATTAAACAATAATATTTAAGTCTAAAAGATATGTTGATACCCATGACAGTCAGAATATATGTGAGAGCTAGCACAAAAGACCAAGATGCTAAGAGAGCCTTGTCTGACTTGATTGGCGTTAGTAAAAATTATGCTGACAATCATGTTGATTACATTGAAAACTATAGTGGTACTAAGTTAGATAGACCAGAACTTACTAAGTTACTTGATGATGCTAATCAAGGAGATATCTTGCTTGTTGAGAGCGTAGATAGATTAAGCAGATTGTCTCAAGATGATTTTGCAATTCTAAAGCAACGCATTAAAGATAAAGGCTTAAGGTTAGTTGTAGCTGACCTGCCTACTACGCATACAATCAATACTGGTATGAGTGGAGAGATATTGGCTGTAATCAACAATATGCTAATTGACTTGTTAGCAACAATGGCTAAATTGGATAATGACAAGCGTAGAGAGCGTATTAAGCAAGGATTAGCTAATAGTGGTTATAAACCTACAGGCAAAAAAGCTAATATACAGAAGCACAAACGTATTAAAGAATTAGCAAGTCAAAACAATATGAAAAAAGATGAAATAGCTAAGGCCTGTGATGTTGGAGTGGCTACAGTTTATCGTGTACTAAAAGATACGTAATACGTCAGGTAATGAACTTAAATAATTATGCTTTGCTGAATTACTATGTCTAAAAATAAAACAGTAGTCATAAGCGTTAATTATCTCCAAGCGCTACCTTGGTATAGTGAGCGTGTAGTAGCGCTTTTACTTCCTTGCTAGTTGCAATTTTACCTTCCTCAAAGTCTTGAAAGATATGCTGAGTATCTGGGTTAACAGGAATATTATCGACTGCAAAGCTGCCCAAAGTATCAAAGTTAATGCGGCGGCGCTTTTCTATCTCTTGTCGACTAACAAGAATAGGTCGATCGTCAACAATCGGTGTTTTAGATTTAGAATCTTCCATACTAGCTCCTATCAGTAGTAATGAAATTGTTCAGCAAGTCAGATAGTCTTCTATCTAGATAACCTTTCTCTCATTGCTATGTCTTATTCGGCTGATTTAATTGTATTAATGATTTAGACATCGGTAAATCATGATTGTTTAACCTCAAGAGCTATTGTGACTGAATAATTCGTACTTCTAGCATCTCCTAGAGTTGCGTAACTTACTTGCTCTAAAGTTTTTTGGGACCTATATGGGCTGAATAGCTCATCAAGAGTATGGTGAAAACCACCATCATCTACTCCAAATACATAATCAAAAAATATTTTGGCCATTGCAGACTGAGGGTGGCTAGCATCGCGAAAAGATTTATTGTGACTCCAACTACCACTGTATATTTTATTGAATACTCTCTCTATATTACCAGAAACAAGAATTTGAAGCATGTCTTCGAGTAATACCTGGTTTTTGCACGTATGCAGCAGCATTTTCAACAGACTTCCAAATTACATAATGCATAGTTGATACAGAGCATTCAGCTAGACATGATCTGAGAATGCTAATTAGCTTATCGCCAATAGGCGGTGCTAGATAGTTCAGTCTTGACCTAGTAATCAGGTAGCTTAAACACTCTCTGAACCGCCCCGGGATTGTCGGAGACTCAACATTCTGAGAGAATACGACAATGAAAAAACAAACCTACACTCCTGAGATTAAAGAACGCGCCGTTCGCATGCTGATAGAAGCGTTGGGCGACTATCCCTCCACATGGTCAGCGATTCAAGCCATTGCCCCTAAGATTGGCTGTACGCCTGAAACCCTGCGGTCGTGGCATAAAAAGCACATAGATCAAACTATTCCTGCATCGGTGCAAGCGCAAAGTGATAAAGAGCGCATCAAGGAGCTTGAACGCGAATGCAGAGAGCTCAAGCAAGCCAATGAGATCATACGTAAGGCTGCCGCTTTTTTCGCCCAGGCGGAGCTCGACCGCTGACTAAAATCATGATTCAATTCATCGACGATCATAAGAATAATTATGGGGTCGAGCTGATCTGTAGAGTATTACCGATTGCCCCATCAACCTATCACCGTGCTAAAGACTTGGAGAGCTACCCTGAAAAACGCTCATTGCGCAGTCAACATGACGACTTTTACATCAGCGAGATTAAACGTATCTGGCAGGACAGCAAATGCCGTTACGGTGCGCGTAAAGTATGGCAGCAGATGAAAGCTGACGGGTTAAAGGTTGCTCGTTGTACCATAGAGCGTTTAATGAGACAGCATGGCCTACAAGGTGTCTGGCGCGGTAAGGGTAAAATAACAACTCACAGCCGTGATGATCAAAAGCGTGCTGATGACTTGGTTAATCGTAACTTTAGCGCTCATCGCCCTAACCAGCTCTGGGTGGCAGACTTTACTTATATCAAGACGATAAGCGGCTGGGTGTATACCGCTTTTATTATTGATGTGTTTGCTCGCGCTATTGTGGGCTGGAAAGTATCTAATCGTATGAACACAGATATGGTGATGGCGGCGTTAAATCAAGCAATAGCAGATAGAAACTATCCCAAAGATGTGATTCATCACAGTGATCGAGGGTTCAGTATTTATCCATTCGCTATACTGATAAAATGGCTGACTGCGGTGTGATTGCCTCTGTTGGCACTACAGGTGATTCATACGACAATGCACTGGCTGAGACGGTCAACGGGCTTTATAAGTCTGAGGTCATTCATTATTTGAAAGAGAGCTGGTCTGGTGTGAACGATGTTGAACTAGCAACCCTTGAATGGGTCGATTGGTTTAACAAAACACGACTGCATAGCACGATTGGTTATGTGTCACCTTTTGAATTTGAAAAGCGGTATTATGATAATTTAACCCTGTCAGGCATCGCTGCCTGACTCAAGTAAATCACTCTCCGATAAAGTCGGGGCGGTTCAATATCGATGTCGATATGCAAGGCTGGCGTCCAACAAAAGGACAGACAGATAAGCATGGCGAGTTGATTGAAGATCGTATCTATAATCAAAAAGACTTTGATCGTAGTCTGGTGATTGATGAGCGTACTGAATTGGTGGCTCAGACCATCACAAGCTACCTTGAGCGTACTGACCCAATGGCCAAAACCATTGTGTTCTGTAATGATATTGATCATGCAGAGCGCATGCGCCGTGCTCTGATTAACTGCAATCCCGAGCAAGTCAAAAAGAACGAAAAGTATGTCATGAAAATCACGGGTGATGATGAGTTAGGCAAAGCGCAGCTCGATAACTTCATTAATCCAAAAAAGCTTATCCAGTGATAGCGACGACGTCGGAGCTGATGACAACAGGCGTCGATGCCCAAACCTGTAAGCTAATCGTGTTAGATCAAAATATCAAATCGATGACCAAGTTTAAGCAGGTTATTGGCCGTGGTACTCGTATCAATGATAAATATGGCAAGCTATGGTTTACGATTCTCGACTTCAAAAAAGCGACTGAGCTATTTGCAGATGAGCGCTTCGATGGTATTCCTGAACGTATCATGACCGTAACGCCATCGCAGATTAATGAAGGAAGCGTTGAGCTGGACGAAGTGGTAAATGGTGAGTCAGACGCAGAGTTAGATATTGCGAATGGCACTGATCTAGCCTACACAACCCAAGATGATAAGAGTGGCTTTGATTTAGGGGCTGGTATGGGTGATGATATGGGTGTCAGTGAGCCTGCGAAAAAATACCATGTAAAAGGTGTAGCTGTCCAAGTCATAGCACAGCGTATCCAGTATTATGATACTGATGGCAAGCTAGTCACCGAGTCTTTTCAGGACTATACTCGCAAAACCTTCACCAAGCAGTTCGCTAGTTTGGATGAGTTTACCAAGCGTTGGAACGATACTGAGCGCAAACAAACCATCATTGATGAGCTGGCAAACGCTGGTATTATTTGGGAAGCGTTGCAAGAAGAAATCGGTTCGGACATGGATCCCTTCGACCTAATTTGCCATGTTGTCTATGATCAGCCACCTTTAACCCGTCGTGAACGTGCAAATGAAGTTAAGAAGCGCAATTACTTTACCAAGTATTCAGACACTGCTCAGAAAGTACTGAACGCTTTGCTCGATAAATATGCTGATGCGGGTGTAGAAGAGATCGAAAGCCTAAACGTGCTTAAAGTGAAGCCGCTTGATCAGCTAGGTAGTCCTATGGAAATTGTTAAACAAGGCTTTGGTAGCAAAAAGATTACCAGCAAGCCATTAGTGATCTTGAAAACGAAATCTATTGGGCACCGCCACCCAAACAAGCTTAAGTAACTAGAAGAAATTAGCTACAGTCTATATATCTAAGCCTCTTATTGAGGCTTGTTTTATTCATACTGTTTATTAAGACCAACCGTTTATTAAAAAGAGAAACAACATGTCAATCAGTTCAGTTATCAAATCTATTCAAGATATCATGCGTCAAGATGCTGGTGTCGATGGTGATGCCCAGCGTTTAAGCCAATTGTCATGGTTATTGTTTCTCAAGATATTTGATGCACAAGAAGAAGCACTTGAGTTCGAACAAGAAAACTATAAAACTCCCATCCCTGAGCAATACCTTTGGCGTAATTGGGCAGCTGACCCTGAAGGCATCACTGGTGAGGAGCTACTAGAGTTCGTAAACGATGAGATATTCGTTGAGCTAAAAAACCTGACAGCGCCAGTAGATACCAACCCACGTGGCTTCGTAGTGCGTCAGGGTTTGAGCGATGCCTACAACTATATGAAGAACGGCACGCTGCTACGCCAAGTGATTAATAAACTCAACGAAGTGGACTTCAATCGTTCAGATGAGCGCCATCTGTTTGGTGATATCTATGAGCAACTGTTGCGTGATTTACAGAGTGCAGGCAATGCAGGTGAGTTTTATACCCCTCGTGCTGTGACACGCTTCATCGTTGACCGTGTCGATCCAAAGCTAGGTGAGCGTGTCATGGATCCAGCTTGTGGTACAGGTGGGTTTTTGGCCTGCTCATTTGATCATGTCAAAAACAACTATGTTGAAACTGCTGAAGATCATCAGATACTACAAAAACAAATTCTGGGTGTTGAAAAGAAGCAACTGCCGCATCTACTCTGTACAACCAATATGATGCTGCATGGTATCGAAGTTCCCGTACAGATACGCCACGATAATACCCTAAATAAGCCGCTATCAAGTTGGGATAGTGATATTGATGTCATCGTAACCAACCCACCTTTTGGTGGCACTGAAGAGCACGGTATCGAAAAGAACTTCCCTGCTGAGTTCCAAACACGCGAAACGGCAGATTTGTTTTTACAATTAATCATTGAGGTTTTGAAAGACAAAGGTCGCGCTGCCGTCGTATTACCTGATGGTACTTTGTTTGGTGAAGGAGTAAAAACCAAGCTAAAGAAGATGCTGACGGAAGAATGTAATTTGCATACTATCGTGCGCTTACCAAACGGTGTGTTTAACCCTTATACGGGTATTAAGACCAATATTCTCTTCTTTACCAAAGGTCAGCCAACCAAAGATATTTGGTTTTATGAGCATCCTTATCCTGAAGGCGTCAAAAACTACAGCAAAACCAAACCAATGAAGTTTGAAGAGTTTCAAACCGAGATTGATTGGTGGGGTGATGAGTCTGACGGCTTTGCCAGTCGTGTCGAAAATAATCACGCTTGGAAGGTCAGCATTGATGAAGTCATCGAGCGTAACTATAACCTTGATATCTCCAACCCTTATCAAGGCGAAGTCATTGATTATGATCCTAATAAGCTACTGGCTGACTATGCCAAACAGCAGCAGAGCATCGATACGTTACGCAGCCAATTAAAAGATGTACTGGGTGCTGCGCTGTCTGCTAATACGACAGAGGGCAAGTAGCTATGAATATAAGGACGAGCTTAGAGATGAGTAAAGACATAAGCAAGCCAGAGCAACTAATTACTGAACATATCGATATCTGGACCAGCGCTATATTGGCTAAATCGACTAGTGGACGTGGCAGCAGTAAAAAGTATGAGCTATATGGTATGAAAAAATTACGTAAGCTAATTTTAGAGTTAGCAATACGTGGCAAGCTGGTACCACAAGATACTAATGATGAGCCTGCATCTGTTTTGTTAGAGAAAATAGCAATTGAAAGAGCTCAATTGATTAAAGAAGGTAAAATTAGAGAGGCTAAACCAGTTGCTAAAATCAAAAGAGATGAAGATTTTTTGGAACTACCTAATAATTGGGAGTTGTGTCGCTTTGGAGCGATAACATTTAACCGAGATCCAGAGAGAGTCCCTTTATCCGTAGAAGTACGTCGAAATAGACAAGGTTCTTATGATTATTATGGTGCATCTGGTGTTATAGATAAGATTGATGATTATCTTTTTGAAAAACCATTGCTGCTTATTGGTGAAGACGGCGCTAATCTGGTCAATAGGTCAACACCTATTGCATTTATTGCAAGAGGTAAGTATTGGGTTAATAATCATGCCCATGTAATAGATGGTATTAATGAAGATTTTCTTCTTTATCTTTGTATTCATATTAATGCTATTTCTTTAGAGACTTATATTACTGGCTCTGCTCAACCAAAGATGAATCAAGCTAAGATGAACTCTATTTTGATTGCTTTGCCTCCATTAGAGGAACAAAAACGCATTATTGCCAAAGTCGATGAACTGATGGTGCTATGTGATCAGCTAGAGCAGCAAACCGAAGACAATATCGATGCTCATGCGACGCTTGTAGAAGTCTTATTAGCCACGTTGACAGACAGCACTGACGCTGATGAATTAGCGCAAAACTGGGCAAGAGTTGCTGAGCATTTTGATAGCCTATTTATCACCGAGCAAAGCATTGACGCTCTAAAGCAAACGGTGTTGCAACTGGCAGTAATGGGTAAATTAGTTCCGCAGAATCCAAACGATGAACCTGCTTCGGTGTTGTTAGAAAAGATTGCTGAAGAAAAAGAGCAGTTGGTTAAAGAGAAGAAGATTAAGAAAGAAAAGCCTTTACCGTCAATTAGCGATGATGAGAAACCTTTTGAGCTACCACAAGGGTGGGATTGGAGTAAGCTTGGCAACTGTTCTGCTAATATTCATTATGGTTATACAGCTTCAGCTAATGAATCTTTGACTGACTATAGAATGTTGCGTATTACTGATATTCAAAACAACACTGTAAACTGGGAAAATGTGCCTGGGTGCGAAATAACGCCAAAACAAGCAGGTAATTATCTTTTAGCTGATGGTGATATTTTGATTGCACGAACAGGAGGTACAGTCGGTAAATCATACCTTGTGCAAAATATCTCAGTCAAATCCGTATTTGCATCTTATTTAATTAGAGTACAAAAACTAGATGCTTTATATGAAAGGTATATAAAAGTATTTTTAGAATCAAAAAGCTATTGGTCACAGCTATATGAAGCTGCAATGGGGACAGGGCAGCCAAATGTTAATGGAAACGCTTTAAAAAACCTAGTATTCCCAGTTCCACCGCTAGCTGAACAACATCGTATCGTCGCTAAAGTTGACGAGCTAATTGATATTTGCGATCAGTTAAAAGTTAAACTACAGCAGTCTCAAGAGACACAGGTTCAGCTTACCGATGCGTTAGTTGATCGTGCTTTAGGGTGAGTTTTAGTGCTGGGCTAAGTGTTTTATATGTCTTGATAAGATATAATATCTCTTATCAAGACATGCACTCAGTAAATCAGATAATGTTGGTATTACTTCTAAGGACAACTGACTGATCACATAGTCCGTATTGTGCAGAATTAAAAATGCACAGTCAGAATATAGCGCTCTACATTAGAAAATAAAACGACTTGTGCATAAATTAGGGGTTGTAAATTTTTTAGGCGTGCCTTTTAATATTGCGAGCTATGCGCTATTGACTCATATGATCGCGCAGGTGTGTGGTCTAGAAGTTGGAGAGTTTGTTTGGACAGGTGGTGATTGTCATATTTATCAAAACCACCGTGAGCAGGCTGAGCTACAGTTGACTCGCTCGCTATATGAATTGCCGACGTTGTCTTTGAATCCTGAAGTAAAAGACATATTTGCGTTTGATTACGAAGACATTAGCGTCAATGACTATGAGTCGCACCCTGCTATCAAAGCAAAAGTCGCCGTATAAAGTTAGTTTGATTAACTACGCTAAATAAAAGCAAAACTTAAGAATATAATAAAAAGGATATATTATGAGCTATGCCCATACCGAAGTTGCCCAAATCGCTGCTATTAGTAGCAATCGCTGTATCGGCAAAAACAATGAGCTACCGTGGCATATCTCAGCAGATTTGCAACATTTCAAAAGCATGACGACCAAAGAAAACGATAGTAAGATTCAAGGTATCGTAATTATGGGTCGCAAAACATTTGAGTCAATGGGTAGTAAGCCATTACCCAAGCGCGTGAGCTTTATTGTTACCACACAGATGGACTATGCTGAGACAAAAGGTCTTGCAGATAGCAGTAACGCCTATGTGGTACACAACTTAGACGATGCTCTGACACAAGCAGCTAGCCTGGCTCATGGCGCGCATCTCGATACGATTTGGGTGATTGGCGGTGAGCGAGTATTTAGTGACGCTCTGATGTACACCGACCGTATTGAGCTGACTCATGTAGATACTGATATTGTAGACGGCGATGCATTTTATCCTGAGTTGCCAGAACGCTTTAAAGTAGCAGACGAATCTGAGCAAATGCACGATGAAAAAGCGATTTAAACTTTAAATTTACCACTTATAAAGTAACAACTGATAAGCAGTAAAGCCTATTAAAAAAGGGGCAGTCTTGGATAATTTTACTTATCCAAGACTGCCCCTTTTCGTTTACTCTTCACAAAGTCTTATTTGTATACAATCAATAAAAACTGCTGCTTGATAATATCTAATCCGTTACTCGTGCAATACTTTATAAACCGTTTTTGCGAGTACTGGTCCGATACCTTGTACGCCTGCCAACTCTTGCTGTGAAGCGCCAAGCAACTGCTGCATACCACCAAAATGATTGAGCAAGTCACGACGACGTTTCTCACCCAGTCCCGGTATTACCTCTAGCACTGATGATGAGCGACGCTTATCGCGTTTTTTACGGTGAGCGGTAATCGCAAAACGATGCGCCTCATCACGAATATGCATCAGCAAATGCAATGCTTTGCTATCCATCGGTAGATCTAACGGTTCGTGATCGATAAAGTGCAATACCTCAAGCCCAGCCTTGCGCCCTTCCCCTTTTGCCACACTGATGAGCAAGGTGTCGCCAAGGATACCCAATTCAGTTAATACTTCTTTGGCAATACCAAGCTGACCTTTACCACCATCAACCAATAGTAAGTCCGGCAATGGTTGTTTCTTGTAACGCCGAGTCAGCACTTGTTTCATCGCTGCATAGTCATCGCCACCTTGGATATCATGGATAGCATACTGACGGTAGTCTCGACGGCGCGAGCCACCTTGGTCAAACACCACGCAGCTACCAATGGTCGCCTCACCCATCGTATGTGAAATATCAAAACATTCAATACGATCAATCGTCCGATCAGTGACAGTCGCCAGTACGTCTTTTAGCGCACCAAAGCGCGCATGTAGCTCTAGATAATCGCCAAGCTTGGTTTTTAATGCATTACCGGTATTTAGTGTTGCTAAGTCCAGCCACTCTGAACGGTGCTCACGCACATTGGTCTTGATGACTACTTTATTACCGAAATGCGTTGCCAATGCTTCACTTACTGCCACTTGATCTGGTATCTGATGGCTCAATATGATTTCAGCGGGCAAATCATCGGTCACTTGGAAATAAAATGACGTAATGAAGGCTGATAGGTTATCTGCTAACGACTCACTACTATCCACATCTGGGAAATAATTTTTTCCACCCAATACACGTCCACCACGTACCGTCAGTACGTTCACACAGGTCATGCCAGCCTGACTGGCAATCGCAATCACATCTGCCTCACCTTGTACTGTGTAGACTGCTTGCCTTGCTTGTACTTCACGTAGCATGGACAGCTGATCGCGATAAAATACCGCCTTTTCAAAATCTAACGCTTCAGCTGACGCTTCCATCTTTTCAATCAGCGTACTATGGATGTCACTAGAGTCGCCTTTTAAAAAACGGATGGTATTGTTCACATCTTCTGCGTACTCTTCTGGCGATACCAAACCGACACAGGGCGCACGGCAACGTTTGATCTGATACTCAAGGCAAGGACGTTGACGCTGCTTAAAAAGGTATTGGTACATTGACGCATTTGAAACATCTTCTGCATCAACACCAACGTTTCTTTTGCCGCATGTGCAGAGGGAAACGGGCCAAAGAATCGACCTTTTTGATGATTACCTTTGCCGCGACCATAAGCCAAGCGTGGATAAGGCTTATCGGCTGAGATAAACACATACAGATAGGATTTATCATCACGCAGCAGTACATTATAAGGTGGACGATGCTCTTTGATTAGATTCTGTTCAAGCAACAGCGCTTCGGTCTCACTACGCGTGATGATAGTCTCAATATTATGAATCCGCGCCACTAGCGCCCGTGTCTTTGGATGATCTATCGTCTTGGCAAAATAGCTATTTACCCGGCTTTTTAGCGACTTAGCTTTACCAACGTATAATATATCGCCGTTCTTACCCAGCATCTTATACACCCCTGGCAAGTTAGGCAGGCGTTTAATCAGATGCTTAAGACGGGCTTTTTTATCATCGACAGGACTCGATTCTGAGACATTAACCATAGAATTTATTGCTCTTAAAAATCTTAGTAATACTGCTAGTTATGGGGCGGGAGTCATTGTTTTACAAGCCAATTATTATCGCAGCGCTACCCAGAAAAAGCCAGCTTTCGCCGGCTTAGTTTGTTCTATTATCGTTTATCCAATCACATACTACTAATGACGGAAGTTAGCCATCAGTGCTGGGATACCCGGCAGCATACCAACGATAGCCATGACACCTGTCAGTACCACGAACATAATACCTGGTATGATCCAGCGGCTCATCTTAGTCAAATTCGCACTACGCTCTTTAGAGCCAATCAAGCCCAAGTTATCAAGCAATAACGTGAGCGACCAACCAAAGGCTGGGTTAACCAATGCCGACGCGAATACCACGATAGCAGCAGACTGCGTGGTTTTACCTTCGCGCGTCATCTCCATACCAGCTTCTAGTAATGGAATAAATACCCCAACGATCAAGGCCACACACATCACTGGCTGCCAAATGGCCAAATCCATCGGATAGCCCCAAACTCCTGCGATAATACAGAATAGAGCCGTCAATAAAGCACCGGCAGGAATTGGACGTTTAGCAATCGCCGCAGGAACAATATACGTGCCCCAAGATGACGCAAAGTTGGAGCCGCCCAATACAGAGCCGACTACCTGACGAAATGAAGCACTGGTCATGGTGTCATCAATATCCATAAGCACTTTTTCAGTACGCTTAGGATAGCTGATTTTTGGAATACCTGATGGCCTAAGAAATCTGGTGACCACATCGCCACGGCCAAAATAGCAAACGGCAATACTACAATGAAGCTTTCAATCGTCGGCAGACCTAACATCCAACCTGTGTTTTCACCCCACCAATACATTGGGTTCATGTTTGGTAGACCTGGTGCTGTTTTGAACTCAAAAGGTGCGCCCAATGCAAATGCAAGACCACCACCCAATACACAGCTTAGCGGAACCGCGAGCCAGCGTTTTTGCCAATGCTCGAGCAATGCATATAGCAGGATAGTCGCAAGAATAATAAAGAAAGCGATATGCGACATGCCAATCCCTTCTGCCCAAGCAAAGAGATTTTTGACCTGTGATGTGGTACCAATAAAGCCCAAGTAAATCAAGAGGCCACCGCACACCCCTTTACTGGTTAAGTTGGCTAGTAGACTTCCTCCTTTACTAATCGCAAGGAGCAGACCAAAAGCACCGATAAGCAAACCAAAGGCCATCGGGTGCCCACCAGCTGCTACCACAATAGGAATCAAAGGAATAAGTGGACCATGAGTACCAGCGAGGTTGGCGGTCGGCAATAAAAATCCCGAAAATAAGATAATAAAGAAGGAGACGATCAATAGCTCGTAGCGTACGTTTTCTAGAACAAACGCATCACCTAAGCCGAGTGGACCTGCAAAGGTTGCTGCAATGGCGCCCACCATAACAACTTTACCAATGGTCGCGGCCATTGCTGGAATAGTATCTTCGTATTCAAAACGGTAATCACGGAATGGTAAATTAGGACGCCAGCGTTTCGGCTGCATGATTTGTAATTCATGGTTTAAATAAGCATCACGACTGTCGAAACTAGAACTGGGCTTATGCAAATCTACATAACTGCCTTGTACTTGACTGTCGTGGTTTACGTTCGAGGTCGGCGGATTAGACCCTGAAGAGGGGGTCTGAGGGTTACTCATCACATTTCCTTGTGTCGATTACGTCTTTGATTGACTACACACGCTCTGCTCTAATGTCATAGACCAAAGCGCCTATTACAAACTGCGAACTATTGTATGCCAAGACTTGATGAAATGCGAACCTAAAACCATTTAAAGATACTATGTATCTCATTATAATATATAAACTAAAGTTTCTATTTGAGACAAAATTAACCTTAATAGAAAACCATGAGTAAAAAATCTCTCTGTTATAGACTTTGAATTAGGATAAACGACCATTTTATTGACAATTGTTTACATCTAGGTAGATTTTTATCACATAGATGAATAGCAAAGATAGTTATAGTAAATAATGATCGTTACTTGTAAGTGGGCATAAATATGTCATTTCGGTTACGCTTTAGAGCTAGCGGGCTGAGTACTTTTTAATTATGATAAATACTTTTTATCGATTTATTTACCAGTGATACTGTGTAAAACCGCATTATTGATACAATCAAAAAATTGAGAAAAGGCAACAGGACAAGTTTATGAGCGTATTACCTACCAACCTTGAGACTTTGAAACGTCGGGCCAAGCAAAGCATCATGCCATTGCTGACACCGCATTTATTAAAGCTACGCCTTAATACTTATGCACCATACATTGGCGCAGGTATCAAAATCGATCATATTAGTCTCGATCAGGGTTTGTGCGTAGTCAGCATGGGACTAAACACTCTGAACAAAAATATCGTCGGTACTCAATTTGGTGGTAGCTTGTATTCGATGGTTGACCCTTTTTATATGCTCATGCTGATGCATCAACTGGGTAGCAATTATGTAGTGTGGGACAAGAGCTCACACATTGATTTCATTGCGCCTGGCAATAGCAAAGTCACTGCACGCATGAAAATACCTAGCTCTGAAATTATTACTATTCAAGATCTAGCAAAAGAAGGCGAAGCGGTATTCCGTGAATATAAAGTCGATATCGTTGATGAGCAGCAAAAGCTCATTGCAACCGTTACCAAGACTTTATACATTAGACTGCGCAAATACAGTAAGTCCAAAGAGCAAGTCAACCGCATCGATACATTTGATGCTCAATAAGTTTTAGCTTATAACTGGCACTATCAGAGCTGATAAAACTCAAATTATTAATGCTATACATACAAAAACCCCAATCTAGCTTTCGCATAGATTGGGGTTTCGTCTTTTTGGTATGGCCCGCTTATTTATAAATAAACCTATGAATAAGGGCTTGTATCTACTATTACCTTGTCTTGAGCCAATCCTAAAATTATAGGACTAATTCAAAACGGCAAACTTGTGCTTAGATACCAGGTGCAGTATCAACTGCATCAGGTACACCAGCGTCAGTTTTTTCTGAGCTGGACGTGGCGCAAGTTTTTCGCGGATACGTGCTGATTTACCAGAACGCTCACGTAAGTAGTACAGTTTCGCACGGCGAACAGCACCGCGGCGTTTCACTTCAATGCTATCGATGATTGGTGAATGCAATTGGAATGCACGCTCAACACCAACGCCGCTTGAGATTTTACGTACGGTAAACGCTGAGTTTAGACCGCGGTTACGCTTAGCAATTACAACGCCTTCAAAAGCCTGTAAACGCTCACGCTCACCTTCACGTACTTTTACTTGTACCACAACGGTATCGCCGGGTGCAAAGTTTGGGCGCTCAAGCAATTGAGCGTTTTCGATGACCTGAACCAATGGATGCTTGTTGCTCATGAGAGTTATCTCCTCACATTAGATAATAGAGGCTTAACGCATATCACCTGTTTGTAATAATTAATCGCATCTCTTTATAGTGAGACACAACGTAAATGGGTTATAACCAACGGCCACTATGTGATGACTCGTTTTATTATTGCTCAAAATTCTGTTTCTTAACTGTTTATCAAACCTAGTAACAATAAAGTCAGATTTTAAAAATCTACTTTTTATCTGCTTTGGCCAATGCTTTCAACCACTTCGCTTGCTCTACGGTTGGAGTAAACGCTTGCCATAAGTCTGGACGACGCGTTTGCGTACGACTAACTTGCTGACTAAAACGCCACTTAGCGATATTGGCATGATGACCTGAAAGTAATACCTCAGGAACCGCCATACCTGCAAACTCATGCGGCTTAGTATAGTGTGGACAGTCAAGCAAGCCATCGACAAAAGAGTCTTGCTCCGCTGACTTGTCATCACCCATGATATCGGGCAGACGACGTATCACACTATCCATCAGCACCATTGCTGGCAACTCGCCACCAGTCAACACGTAATCACCTAACGATACTTCCATATCGACATATTGTGATAGTAAACGCTCGTCAATACCTTCATAACGACCGCATAATAAAATCATGCCATCGTAATCAGTCATATTGACTACGCTACTCTCACTAAGCGTATGTCCTTGCGGTGACATATAAATCACCGGACAGTGCTCACTATCGACACGGCAACCATGTTGACTGGCACGCAATCGTGCATCCTCAATGGCTTTCGATAATGGCTCAGCCATCATCACCATCCCAGGACCACCCCCATAAGGGCGCTCATCAATACGGCGATAGTTATCGGTGGTATAATCACGTGGATTGATGCATTCAATCGTAACTTGTTCTTGAGTCACTGCTCGGCCCGTGATTCCAAACTCACGAATCGTGGCAAACATCTCAGGAAAAATACTAATTACGGCAAAATACATCTGATGTCTACTTGCGTTAAGGCTAAAACAATCGGTGTAAGTACTAACAACATCTGACTAAAAAGCCAGAAACGCTATTAGTAATCACTCGGCCATGCCACAAGCACTGTTTTTTCAGTCATATTGACTTCTATTACAGTCTGCTTATGCCATGGAATCAGGCGTTCTTCATTGTCCAAACTGTCTGAATTTGCCGTTACACGCATGATGTCATGGGCACCGGTTTCAAACATTTCAGTGATATTACCTAGATACTCATCCTGCTCGTTCATCACGCGCAGACTGACCAAATCCGACCAATAATATTCGTCTTCAGCTGTTTCAGGTAGGACGTTTTGTTCGACCCAAACGGTAACACCGTTCATAGTCTCAGCAACATTACGATCAGGAATCTGCTCAAATTGAGCCACAATTCCTGTTCCTTGCTCACGCCAAGCCTTCACAGTTAAAGGTTTCATGCCAGTGGCAGTTTTCATCCACCACGGCTTCATGTCGAATATCGCTGTACGGTCATCCGTATCACTGAATACCCAAAGCCAGCCTTTAATGCCGTAAGGCTTCTTAAGCTGACCAATTTTCATAAGGGCACTAGCGTTTGGAACAGATGACATAGCAGCTAACCTAACAATGATTAAAACAGCAATTGCAAAAACAATTGCGTCAAAAGCGATAAACAGTTAATGGCGCACCCTGGTCAGACCAGTTACGCTATGTATTCTAAAGTCTACTGAGTCATATCATAGTTTTGCTACGAACATCTCAGTAACAACTAAAACTTAAGCAGTTGCTTCAGTTTGAGCTGCAGACTTGTTGTAAGCTTTTGCTAATGAAGCAACGCGATCTGAAGGTTGTGCACCTTTTGCGATCCACGCATTGTACGCTTCCATGTTTAGGCGTACTGCTTCTTCAGACTCTTTAGCGAGTGGGTTAAAAAAGCCGATGTTTTCAATATAGCGACCGTCACGCGCGCGGCGTTGATCAGCAACAACTACTTGATAAAATGGGCGTTTCTTGGCACCGCCCCGTGCTAAACGAATAACAACCATGTGAATTCTCTCTTTCGCAGGTATACCAAAAAGGGCATAATTATATCACAGTCTTTATTTGTTGAAAACATAAACTGTGCATATTTAATTATTTATTAACAATAGCTTAAATGTTGACCTAAGTAAAATATAACTGATAACAATGGCTTATTTTTAAAGTTTTTCTTTAGATTCTATAGATTACTATTGCTCTCTCTGAAGAATAGATGATTGCTAAATACATTTATCCTTAAGCTTAACTTTACATCTATTCTAATAACTACTTAGCTCGCTCGTCGATTGCATACTGTATCAGTACTATTTATTGATTATGCTATTCTATGATATAT
The DNA here is from genome assembly GCF_048631835.1 of Psychrobacter sp. ER1. NCBI lineage: Bacteria > Pseudomonadati > Pseudomonadota > Gammaproteobacteria > Moraxellales > Moraxellaceae > Psychrobacter > Psychrobacter sp. ER1. The sequence goes on from NZ_CP184640.1 coordinate 3,078,221, forward strand.
CGCTATAGATTGATGCACGGACTAGCCTTAAGGCGATCGCAATTAGAGAGCTACACGCTATATCACACTAACTTTTCTTTTACTCTGTTGGACCCATATGATCTCTCCAAACCCAAAGCCGCGTCGTAAAGGTTGGCTGCCACGCTCTTATTCCAACACTTGGCTAACGACCTTGATGGTTGCCTTTATCGTGCTTATCAGTGTGAGCTTGTCAATTTTGTTCTTTTGGCGCAGTCTGTATCTGCCAGAGCTAAAAAACCATGCGCGTTATTTAACGAGTGAATTACAGCTGATCAATAGCGTCAATAAAGACTGGCAAGGTCGTCCCGAAGTACGTCAATGGATTTACCAGCACTCTCATGTCGTCGTGGTGAATAACCCAAGCGACTTTCCAGAAGTCGCTGACAAGCCATTCGTGAGCTTTTTTACTGACGTACTACAACGTGAAATCGGTGCACAGCTCGGCCGCCCTGTAGAGGTCTATTTTAAATTTAAGCCAACACCTCAGCTATGGGTACAAGACAGCCGTGATGATAGTTTTTGGGTGCGTGAGCCTGTGGTTTACTATTCACAATATAGCCCGACGTTACTGGTGCTATTTTTGATCGGCCTGCCTATCCTATCGCTACTAACGATTATTCTATTAGCCCGTCAGTTAAATCGCCCGCTACGCTACCTACAGCGGGCAGCTACTAACTATATTCGTCTCGGTCATGCAACCACACTGCCCACTCAGAAAGGTCCCACAGAAATACGTCAAGTTAATATGGCGTTTAACCGACTGTTTACGACCTTAAACCAAGCGCAAAAGAGCGAACAATCATGCTTGCCGGCATCTCACACGATTTGCGGACGCCGTTGACACGTATGCGCTTAACTGCAGAGATGCTACCAGATGATTTTTTTCGTGAAGGGCTGATTTACGATATTGAGGATATGGATGCCATTTTAGAGCAGTTCATTTCATTTATGAAAGATGGTTCTGATGAGCCAGTCAGCTTGACCAACCTAGACACTATATTTAATGAAGTCATGGTGCAGTTTGCGCCAATGAAGTTTGTATATGAGTCAGAATGCGACAAGGTGGTTCCTGTACGTCCATTATCTATCAAGCGTCTGATTATCAACTTGGTTAATAATGCCAATCGTTATGGAAAACCACCTATTTATTTATCGGCAACGGTTGTACCGACATTTATAGAAACTGTCGAAGACGAAGATACGGATGTGGTCAGCGAAAATGTGGTAAACAAAGAAGCTCAAGAACAGCTAGTGATTTGTGTACGAGATTGCGGTGATGGCGTCGCTGACGATCAATTAGAGCGGATTATGCAACCGTTTGAACGTGGAGAGACGGCACGGACTACTCAAGGTAGCGGACTAGGTCTTGCAATTGTTGATCGTATTGCACGATTACATCACGGTACTGTTGAAGCCATTAACCACCCTGAAGGTGGGCTACAAGTATGTGTACGCATTCCCCTACTCTCTAAAGTCGCTGGAGATACTACGTTAGCGGCTGAAGTAGAAGAGGTATCTGAGGTAGACAATACGGTACCAAATTCAAAATAGTGATGAAACTTTAATCTGAATAAGCAAAGAGGTCAACGCTAGTCTTTGCTACCAATAGCCGGCGGAATATACTCAGCACTGTTAGTAAAAGCTAGTGGCTGGGTAATTTCAGCCTGAGCTGTTTGTAGTGTTTGGGTCCTTGATGGCTGTTTTAAGAATAAATAATAGCCTAGCGTAATCGCATTCAACACTACCAAGCCACCAAATAAATATGGCATCCTATGCCCTCCTATGACATTGTCCAACTGTCTTAAAAATAGCGACGAGCGCGTCATCTTGCTATAAAGCTGTATCCTGTTATACCGTTAAAATGACGCTTATTTTCTTTAGCAACATGACTAATAATTATGGCCTAGCCTGATAATTTAGTCTGATGATTTAGTCTGATAGCTTGCTCTTATAGCTTAGCTCTATAACTTGGTCTAATCTGACAACTTAGTATCAAAGTCGCGCTCGCTTTTCTCTTGCGTCAATTCATCAGCAGCAAGAATTTGTGTCAACGGTTTAATAGGCCATGTCATCACAAACCTTGCCCCGCCTAACTCACGACTCTCATCTACTTTCATACTACCATTAAACCAAAAGGCAATACGCGATACAATAGACAAGCCTAAACCATAGCCACCTGACGCGCGTGTACGGCTGTCATCTAAGCGTGAGAATGGAATGAATACTTTTTCGCGATCTGCTTCAGGAATACCATGTCCATCATCTTCGACACTGACGAAGGCATTACCTTTTTGACACCAGCACTAATGATAATAGTCGTTTCTGCATAGCGTAACGCATTACCTGCAAGATTCTGAATCACACGGTGTAAGTAGCGTCTATCTGCCACTGCTGTTACTTTTGCATTTGGCAGACTGGTTACTATTTTGATAGGTTTACCTAGCGCATTGGTTTCGCGCTCGATCTGCTCTAACAGCTCTCTTAAGTTTACTGGTTCTAAATCTAACTTTGGTGACCCTTCCTCAAGCTTAGCATAGGTCAAAATCTCATCAATCAAACCATTAAGCGATTCAATATCTTCATCAATATAGTCACGCTGCATAAAACGTGAGTCTTCGTCATCCGTATCAGCAAGCATATCTACGGCAAATCGAATACGAGCCACTGGCGTACGAAGCTCATGTGAAACCGCTCGGGTAAGCTCTCGCTGTGATTCAATCAAACGCTTAATATGCGAGGTCATGGAATTAAAAGTTGCTGACAAACGTGCTATTTCATCTTGACCAATAACCTGTACTTGAATATCAAGGTTACCTTGACTGACCTCATTCACACCTACCTGAATCAATTGCAGCTTACGCTCAAGCGGGAAGATGAGCGCATATACACCTAAGCTAATTAGGAACATACTGATAAGAATCATACTAATAATTAAGTTAAGCGGGAACCAGTTAAATAACGGTATAGGCCCAATTAAAATTGCCATATCATTGATTTCAGAGGGTACTATTACCCTAATAGCAGAGTTACTCGTACTACTGTTAGTATCTTGCAGTGATATGACGACTTCGTCACGACGCAGACGAGCCATCTGATCTGAATCTAACTCAAGCGTATTAACTGCTTTAAACGCTAAAGGAAAAGAAAACTTTTTCTCCAATTCAGCCAAACGTGCGCGCTTGTCCGATAGTGTCATGTGATAAGACAAATCATCTAACAGAAATACCGCGATTGCCCGTACTTGCTGCTCGGTAACCTGTGAGATTCTCGCTGTTAATATACTCTTATTATCCGGCAAGCGATAATAAACATCTGCATATACAGGCTGGTTGAAATAACGTACAACGGTATTATCATTTTTAAAACGGCGTAGCTCACTGGCGCTAAAATCTACTTCATCAATAGGCAAGACTTTAAAAGTAGTACCAAACAAACTACTCGCATCTGATAACCAATATTCACGCTCTTCTTCGCTATTTTGGTGAGAGATGCCTTCACTCACCAAATGAAACGCGCCCTTTGCCATATTTTCACGATAGGACTGGACACGCTCCTTATTGATGGTATCCATCAATAACTGCGCAAACAGTGCCACACACAAACAGACTATAAGTAGCCCAGCATAGATACGAACAAAAATACTGTGTTTTAAAGAAGAGACTAATGACATACGTGCCGTGACCAACTTAATAAATAGAGATTGCCAATATCATCAAACATATAGGTATTGCTATGTGTTTGACGATATCGAACATGATCGAATAGGGATAGACTTTAACTTTGACTTTTAATTACCGTATTTTAATCCATATGCAGCAATCATCCAAAGACTTATATGTATGACATATATTTAGTCAGCGTCTATAATAATGGCTTAATTAAACCACATAACACTACATTTAAGTTTAAAAATTAAAATTTAGCCACAAAAAAACCAGCATCGTTGCTGGTTTTTTCGAATAGTGACTAATAATTAATCAACCTATAGAAGCAACAATATTAGTTGCCTTCTTTTACGAATAGATAGCCTTTACTACGTACGGTCTTAATACGCTTTGGATTTTCTGGATCATCACCGATTTTTGGACGAATACGTGAGATACGTACGTCAATTGAACGATCTTGACCATCATACTCAATACCGCGTAGACGCTCAAAGATATCCTCACGAGATAGAATACGACCTGCATTAGAAGCAAGCAACCATAGTAAATCATATTCAGCACTGGTGAAATCGACGAGCTCATCACCTAGATTAACTGAGCGACCACCGTTATCAATGACTAACTCGCCAAACTCTAGACGTTGTGGCACATCTTCTGATGGTGCATTTTCTGAACGGCGTAATAGCGCACGAATACGAGCAAGCAATACACGTGGCTGAGCAGGCTTGGCAACATAGTCGTCAGCACCCATCTCGAGACCCAATACCTGATCCATGTCTTCAGTACGTGCAGTCAACATCAAAATTGGATTTTGATAATGCGGGCGCACTTCACGGCAGACAGTCAGACCATCGCTACCAGGTAGCATGACATCAAGTACAACCATATCTGGTTGCTCATTGACGATACGGCGAATAGCACGATTACCATCAGTTTCAATTGCCACTTCTAAACCATTTTTGACCAAGTAATCTTGAGTCAACATGGCCAGACGCTCATCATCTTCAACAATCAAGATTCGGGGGTGTTGTCTTCTTCATTCGTTGTCATTGTTATATCCTCTAATACATCTAATTTAAAAGCAGTAAAAGTAAGAGCGGTAAAATTAATAGCACCATATAGTGGCACAATTGATGTTCGTATAGCTGTTACAAACTTGGTAGCACAGTATACTATTAAATTATCAGCTTCCTATACTATAGCTGATAGTCGGTAACAAAACCTATAAACTACCCCTATCAAAACTTTAGTTTGCGTCCAGAAATTACGTCAATTACTTCATTGGTACATTGCAATTTGTATTATCTATCGTTTGCTAATTATCCAAACCATCGAGCCAACATTATCACGTACAGTTACTGCTCGTTGCTTATAATACGTTATGTCTAATATAACCATATATTAACGTTGTCGCCAGTGTCTTTTTAAGAAAATTCCAATAGGCGATGATTCATTGATAATAAAAGATTTTTCCTGAGAATAGATTGAACTACCACAAATACTATCCAAGTAATAACCGTGTGTATTTACCGCAGAACCGTTAATTTCATAATGAATAGACATAAAAAAACAGCCCATATAATGGACTGTTTTTTATCATTACTTATAGCGATAACTCTAAATGACTAGCTATAGCTATCAGTAGTAAATTACGCGCGGTTTTTGTACTTACGAATAGTCTGTAATTGTCCTACTGACTCTGCAAGTGAGGCCAAAGCCGCATTGGTTTGTAGCGTATCAGACTGATTAACTAGCATTTGCTCAGCCTTTTTACGTGCTTCAACGATTTTGCTTTCGTCAAGATTGTGTGCACGCATGGCTGTATCAGCCAATACCGTAACCATCTTAGGCTGTACTTCTAGTACGCCACCTGAGACGTAAATTACTTCTTCTTCACCGTTTGGTGTTTGCACTCGCATTGCACCTGGCTTTAGCAAAGTAATAAGCGGTGTGTGACCTGGCAATACACCAATCTCGCCTTCGGTACCAGTAGCTATTAACATGCTAATTTCGCCTGAATACAACTCTTCACGAGCACTTACGACGCGACATTGTAACGTTGCCATACTTAATTCCTTACCATCAAAGCGCGATCAAAAAACAGTAAAACTGCGATGCGTTACTGAAGAGTAGATACAAGGTTTATATTATATCTACTCGTTAGCTTATGCTCATACAACTTACGCTGACTTAGACTTCATTTTTTCAGCTTTAGCGACTACTTCATCGATGCTACCAGCCATGTAGAACGCTTGCTCTGGTAGGTCATCGTATTCACCAGCGATGATTGCTTTAAAGCTAGCAATGGTATCGCGTAGTGGTACGTATTTACCAGGTGCACCAGTGAAGACTTCGGCTACGTGGAATGGCTGAGACAAGAAGCGCTGAATCTTACGAGCACGATAAACAACCAGTTTATCTTCTTCTGATAACTCATCCATACCCAAGATAGCGATGATGTCTTTAAGCTCTTTATAACGCTGTAGAACTTCCTGAACACCACGAGCAACATTATAATGATCTTCGCCGATTACTTGTGGATCTAGCTGACGTGATGTTGAATCCAATGGATCAACCGCAGGATAGATACCTTGTGATGCGATATCACGGCTTAGTACAACTGTTGCATCCAAGTGAGCAAACGTTGTAGCAGGTGATGGATCGGTCAAATCATCCGCAGGTACGTATACCGCCTGAACTGAAGTGATAGAGCCTGACTGAGTTGACGTAATACGTTCTTGTAGTAAACCCATCTCTTCAGCTAGTGTTGGCTGATAACCAACCGCTGATGGCATACGACCAAGTAGTGCTGATACTTCTGTACCCGCTAGTGTATAACGATAGATGTTATCAACAAACAATAGGACGTCACGACCTTTGCCAGTAACAGGATCTTTGGTATCACGGAAGTACTCAGCCATAGTCAAACCAGACAGTGCAACACGTAAACGGTTACCCGGTGGCTCATTCATCTGGCCATACACCATTGCTACTTTAGACTTACTGAAGTCTTCAGTGTTTACAACGCCAGCTTCCTGCATTTCGTGATAGAAATCGTTACCTTCACGAGTACGCTCACCAACACCAGCAAATACTGACAAACCTTCATGTTTTAGAGCGATGTTGTTAATCAGCTCCATCATGTTAACGGTTTTACCAACACCAGCACCACCAAACAGACCAACTTTACCACCTTTAGCAAACGGGCAAAGTAGATCGATAACTTTAATACCAGTCTCTAGTAGCTCAGTACTGTTCGACTGATCCGCGTAGCTTGGCGCTTCACGGTGGATAGACCATTTTTCGTCAGCAACAACAGGACCTTCTTCATCGATAGGACGACCAAGAACATCCATGATGCGACCTAGCGTACCAGTACCTACAGGCACAGAGATAGGTGCGCCAGTATTAGTAACAGGTAGGTTACGCTTTAAACCTTCGGTTGAACCCATTGCAATAGTACGTACAATACCGTCACCCAGCTGTTGCTGTACTTCTAGGGTAGTTTCGGTACCGTCTACTTGCAAGGCATCAAAAATTTGAGGAACTTCATTACGGTTGAACTCAACGTCAAGAACCGCGCCAATAATCTGTACAATACGACCGCTACTCATTGCGTTCTCCTTGAACTTCTATATATAGGTGTAGTCAATTATGAAACAGCAGCAGCACCGCCAACGATTTCCGAGATTTCTCGGGTAATCGCCGCTTGACGCAGCTTGTTATAAACCAACTGTAAATCGTTAATAAGGTCACCAGCATTATCTGTTGCCGCTTTCATCGCAACCATACGTGAAGACTGCTCAGAGGCAATGTTTTCCATTACCGCTTGATAAACAATCGACTCAATATAGCGACCAAGCAATTCATCAATTAACGTCTTGATGTCAGGCTCGTAGATATAATCCCAGCTAAGTTCTGTCTGTAGACCACTGTCTTCATCATCAAATGACTGCTCTGGTAGAGGAACCAACTGATTAACCGTTGGTTTCTGAGTCATTGCATTGACGAATCGGTTATAGACTACATAAATACGGTCAATATTGCCGTTATTATAGTCTTCAAGCATCGCTTGAACCGGTGCATTCAATTGTTCAAACGTTGGTTTATCGCCATAATCGGTCACAGCCGACGTAACTTTACCACCAAAGTTTTTGAAGAAACTCACACCTTGGCACCGATGACTGCAAACTCAGCCTGTACAGACTGATCTTGATAATCTTGGATACTTTTAGTTAGGGCTTTGAATAAGTTAATATTCAAACCACCCGCTAGGCCACGGTCAGAGGTAATGACAATATAGCCAACCTTATTGACTGGACGCGATACCATATACGGATGTTTATAGTCTGATGAGGCATGCACCAAATGTGAAATAACCCGGCGCATACTATCAGCATACGGGCGACCCACGTCCATGCGCTCTTGCGCACGGCGCATTTTACTTGCCGCTACCATTTGCATAGCACGAGTAATTTTCTGGGTGCTTTTAATACTGGTGACTTTGGCACGTATCTCTTTTAAGCTTGCCATAATGATTCCAATATAAGAGGGTTAAAAAGCATTGGCGCATGCGACAATCGTTTGATATACAACATCAGTCCTACAGAATAACATTTTATATCTTGTGGCATTACGCGATCTAATACCGATAATGGTTAAAACAGTGGCGCAAATATCTAGTCAGACAACGCGCCACTTTATCAGCTCTAAGCTACAGTTATAACCAATTCGGCTTAACCCGTTAAATTAATAACTGTGATTTTGTTTAAAGGTCTCTAGAGATGACTTTAAACGACCTGCGATATCATCATTGTAGTTCGCAGTGTCATCAATCTCACGCATCAATTCACTTTGCTCATCATGCATATAACGTAGGTACGCTTCTTCGAAAGAACCAATCTTTTCGACAGGTACGTCAGCTAAGAAGCCTTCGTTTGAAGCATAGATAACGGCTGCTTGCTCAGAGATTGACATCGGCTGATACTGCTTCTGCTTCATCAATTCAGTCACACGCTCACCATGATCAAGCTGTTCGCGAGTTGCGTCATCAAGATCTGATGCGAACTGAGCAAATGCGGCTAGTTCACGATATTGAGCTAGAGCGGTACGAATACCACCAGATAGCTTTTTGATGATCTTAGTCTGAGCGGCCCCGCCCACACGAGATACCGAGATACCAGCGTTTACTGCTGGACGGATACCTGAGGCGAATAAACTAGACTCTAGGAAGATCTGACCATCAGTGATCGAAATCACGTTGGTTGGTACGAATGCAGATACATCACCAGCTTGTGTTTCAATGATTGGTAGTGCGGTTAAAGAACCAGTTTTACCTTTCACTTCACCGTTAGTGAACTTTTCTACATAATCAGCATTTACACGTGATGCACGCTCAAGTAGGCGTGAGTGTAAATAGAATACGTCACCAGGATAAGCTTCACGACCTGGCGGACGACGTAATAGTAGTGAAATCTGACGATAAGCAACCGCTTGCTTTGATAAGTCATCAAATACAATCAGTGCATCTTCGCCGCGGTCACGGAAGTATTCGCCCATCGTACAACCTGAGTACGGTGCGATATACTGAAGTGCTGCAGGCTCTGATGCTGAAGCAACCACAACAGTGGTATATTCTAGTGCACCAGTTTGCTCAAGCTTACGTACGACGTTAGCGATAGTCGAACGTTTCTGTCCGATAGCCACGTATACACATTTAATGCCTGAAGCTTTCTGTGCGATGATCGCATCGATAGCCATCGCTGTTTTACCAGTCTGACGGTCACCAATGATAAGCTCACGCTGACCACGACCGATTGGAATCATGGTATCAACGGCTTTATAACCAGTCATTACTGGTTGATCTACTGATTGACGGTCGATAACGCCTGGAGCGATCTTTTCGACTTTATCAGTCATCTTGGCATCGATAGGACCTTTGCCATCAATAGGATTACCCAAAGCATCAACAACACGGCCTAACAGCTCAGGACCTACTGGTACTTCAAGAATACGACCAGTACAATAGGCTTTTTGACCTTCTTGCAGCTTTAGGTAATCACCAAGTACTACCGCGCCAACAGAATCACGCTCTAAGTTTAGAGCCATTCCGTAGATTTCGCCTTCAAACTCAATCATTTCGCCGTACATGGCATCTTCAAGACCATGAATCTGCACGATACCGTCAGATACTTTGACAATCGTGCCTTCATTCTTTGCAGTTGCACCCGCATCAAGGTCTTGAATACGCTGCTTAATCAGGTTACTGATTTCCGCTGGATTCAATTGTTGCATTGCCTTGTTTCCTTTAATTTATGATAACCCGCCCACTGACTTAATTGCTCTTATAATCATACAGTCAATATTTGACAGTATTGATGATTGGCATTAGGCAGTTAGCTGTGTTTTTAACTGTTGTAACTTGCCGCGCATCGAATCATCAATGACTTTGTCACCGACTTTGATTGTAGCGCCTGCCAATAGACTTGGATCAACTGATTCGTGAATCACTACACTAGCATTTAGCGAGGCAGCAAGACGCGTTTGTAGCGTTTGACGCTGTTCATCAGTCAATGGGTAGGCAGAGGTCACATATGCGTCAAGCTGCTTTAAGCTTATTGCCTTGTGACGGCGATAATGCTCATAAACTTCAGGAAGCAGCGCCAGACGCTCTTGTTCTGATAACTGTTTAACGAAGTTACTAAGTGCTACTGATACTTTTGGATAGCTTACGTTACTGTCAAGGCTAGTTCCTTGAGCTTCGCTTAATAACTGCTTAAAAGCAGAATCATTAGCGCTAGCTACTTGCGTATCATAAAGATCGACCAAAGCAGCTGACTTATGCTCAGCAGAAACAGCTGGATTGTCTAGCCAAGTACTGAACGACTTGTCATTGACAACAGTGCTAGCAACAAGTAAGAAGTTTTCCCACTCGTTGACTGCGCCGTTTTCGTTGGCATAGTCAAACGCGGCTTTAGCGTACGGTCGTGCTAAGGTTGATAAGTCAGCCATTATATCCTCACAATTACAGCTTCGCCGCCAGTTGGTCTAACATACTGGCATGTTTTTGCACATCGACTTTGTCTTGCAAAATCTTCTCTGCACCAAGTACAGCCAGTTCAGCAACTTGGGCACGTAATGACTCACGCGCTTGATTGATTTCTTGATCGATAGATGCTTGCGCTTGTTGACGAATGCGCTCGCCTTCCGCTTGGGCTTGCGATTTTGCATCTTCGACGAGCTGATTGGCACTCTTGTTCGCTTGCTCGATTAGAGCGGCAGCCTTGGTCTTTGCAAGATCAAGTTCCTGCTGGACATTTTGCTCCGCGGTCGCCAAATCTGCTTTTGCTTTTTCTGCGGCATTCAGACCTTCAGCAATTTTACGCTGACGCTCATTGATGGCACCGATAAGTGGTGGCCACACGAATTTCATGCAAAAAATCACAAATATTGCAAAAGCAATGGCTTGACCGACGAGGGTAAAATTGATATTCACGTGATCACCTCTTTGTTAATGAAAAATCAGTTTCATTGATCATGTTTGGTAGTCAAATCTTGACTATATTTGATAGAAAGTCTCCGAATACCAAACATTTACAACTGAGCTTTCGGATTAACCTGCTAGAGGGTTAGCGAACAACAATAGCATAGCAATACCAACACCGATCATCGGAATAGCATCAAGAAGACCTGCTACGATGAACATACGAGTTTGCAATTGTGAGCCAAGCTCTGGTTGACGCGCAACGCCTTCTAAGAATTTTCCACCTAGAATAGCAAAACCAATACCTGTGCCAAGTGCGCCAAGACCGATAAGTAGTGCTACTGCGATAACTGTGTAACCACCTAATACTGGATCCATTGATGTATCCTCATTTACCTATTGAATGTCTAATTAATGTTCAGTTGATGATGCAAGCGACATGTAAACTATCGTCAGCATCATGAATACGAACGCTTGAAGTGTAATAACTAAGATGTGGAAGATAGCCCACGGTACCGATAACGCCCATTGAATCCAAAACGGCATTAGAGCAATCAGTATGAAAATCAATTCCCCAGCATACATGTTGCCGAATAGACGCAAACCAAGTGATACAGGTTTGGCTATTAGAGTAACTGCTTCTAGGATGAAGTTGATGGGAATCAAAATCGCTTGTACGATTGGGTTTTTGGCGCCAAACGGATGTAGTGTTAACTCACCGATAAAGCCGCCCAAACCTTTTTCTTTAATGCTATAAAAGATAATCAGTGCAAAGACAGAGAACGACATGCCAAGCGTGATGTTAGGATCAGTCGTTGGAACAATCTTAAAGAAAACATGATGTGGATCATGGCCCATAGCGGCACCGATTTGCCCAGCAATACCTGGAATGAAATCAACAGGTATCAAATCCATCAAGTTCATCAAAAAGATCCAGACAAAAATGGTCAACGCCAATGGCGCAATCAATTTTGATGTACCACTGTATGAATCGCGAACGTTGTTATCAACAAACTCAACGATCATCTCAACTGCTGCCTGAGTTTTTCCAGGCACGCCTGAAGTGACTTTTTTGGCAACCATCCAAAAGACGGCGCAAAATAAGATACCTAGACCAATCGACCATAGCATAGAATCAAGATGGATAGCGTTAAAGCCCATTGCTCCTGCTTCTTCAGCAGTATGAGCAACTTTCCAACCTTCGCCTGGCAGATAGCCATACGTCCAATTCGTTAAGTGGTGAGAGATATATTCTGATGATGTTTGCTCGGATGCCATAATGTAAGCTTCTTATTAATCAACGATTTAATCAACTACCAAAAATATGGTTGTCATCTGATGAGGTGTAGTATGGATATCTATCTTGCTATTAAGCAAATAAATAAACCTTACTAAAACACTCATGTAACCAACAACATCCAACCCATAGTTCTATTACTAATATGCAGTATTTGATAGCGTGAGATAAATTTTAGCTATCAAAAAAGGGCTTATGATAACTCAGTAATAGCCCTTGCATTTTTATACGCAAAATTATTATATATGTGCTTGCCCACTGACCGTTTTTTACGATCGGCGCTTAATGTAGCGCTTATAAGCAAAATATTTAGCCGCCTATATTAATGCAGCGTTGTATTCGTGTAAAGTCAATTGTGATTTTTTTATCCACTGTATGAATAAGTTAGCCACCAGTTTTACTTGCTAATATAACCACTAACCATAATTAGATATCAGTAATCTAATTATCAGCAATACAGATAGTTGAATAACCCCTACCCTCTCACTGCATACTACGTCTAACATTGAGACTCATAGTGCGGTCTTTATAATCACTGGTGCTATCCTAAGACAGCTTTGTGCTTCGACTTTTCGAACTAGTCATAGAGAAGCTGGACGGCAGGGTGACTTGCCAGTACTATTAATAAACCATCTGTTTAGCGATCATTTATTAGCGCTAGCGTATATGCCACAACATCCAACTGTGACTAATTTGCATTACCATAAAACCGATAAACAGCGCTGGCGCAGATAGGGGTTGTACGGTAATAAAAATTAGTGCAAAACCAAACACGGTCAATAACCATTTTGACATTTGACCCCGATATAGCTGGCTAACGATGTGTTGGCGCGCGCGATATCCGGTGTACCAAAAAATAAAAAACGCAAATACTGCTTGAGTGATAAAACTTAGTAGCGCACCAATTGCAGCACTTTTTGCTATCGTAAGCTCACTATGTAGCCAAATAGTATCTACTATCCAAGCAATAATAATAAGGATAAATAGTATCCATGCCTGTCGTTTAATATAGATGCCAATCTTGTCTTTTTGCGTGCGTTTGGCAGGCTTGGTCATCGGTATTCCTATAGCCCTTACAGCATTGGGACAATATATCATATTTATGATAATTTTATCCGTGAATGACTTACTCTACAGGCATTACCTTTCGGCCAAAATAAAACGCTACTTATTATAGGTAGAGCGTAACTATTAAGCAAGTAAAATATGACTTTTATCAGTCACCTAACGCATTTTGCTAAGATTATTATATTATTTAGTCTGTAATAAATGCTTTAAACGAAGCTATACAACCAACTTAAACAATCCTAGCAAATTGCTGTTTTTGGCTACATTATGAGATACATTGATATATCTGTTTGGCCATACTCTGCCAACCGCTGATAAAGTCATCGCTACTACTCATATCTTCAGGTTGTACCGTACTCTTCACTGGTTGCAATTTCGCAAGTAAGCCCTTTGCCGGCTCACTTGGACTAACCAAACACATTTGCTTGGCTGGGCGTTGCTCATTTAACCAACGGAGTTGGCTTGCTTTAGGTGATAGATGATGATCCACGCTAAGGCTACCGACGAGCATTAAGTGTAAGCTGTCTTCGATATATTGATAAGCATCATGATAAGCCCAATAAGGTCGTATTTTTGAGGCACTTTGAATAGAGCTTTGCTCAAATGCAGTAACTTCTTTGTCTAGTTGCTGTGCAAATTTTTTCGCGTTGGCTTGATATAGGTCTTTATATTGTGGATTTGCATGGCTATGAATCACAGCCAATGCGCGAGTAATGGCTTTGGCATTTTCAGGGTCTAACCAAATATGTGGATCTAGTGTACCCGCGATAGCGTCACCCTTTACATCACGTAATGGATGTCGATTGAATGCATCGAACTCAAATAAAGCAATAGCATTTGGGGCTGTTTTCAGGCTCGCTGCTAGATTGTTTTCTAGCGGTTCACCGAACCATACCACGAACTTACTGTCTTTGATTGCCTTGATATCACCAGGGCTGATACTACCATGATGTCCCACCTCCCCCGCTTGCAATAGTCGATTGGCTGATGGTGCGCCTTCTGTTACTGCTTCACTTAACAAGAATAGCGGATAATTGCTAACACTGACCGTTGCAGCTTGTGCATTCAGTGTGAAAGACCCTAGAACTATCAGTCCTGTCATTAGCAAGCGCTGTAATGTGATAAGCGAACGTACGGAGTAAGTAAAAACAGCGTTCATAGTCAGCTCTTTTATTGTTAGATAGCATTGTTGGATAACGAACGTATGATCAATAGTGTCCTGCCCAACTCCTGTAAAAAGGGTAGATATACAAGACTACTATAAGACAATTCACTCAGTTATTGTTTTAGTATGTTATACTATAACAATAAAAAACGCTATCATAAAAAATGTCATGCGATTACCATGCTATTTTTAGGAGCTTGTACCATGTCTATTACTTCATCGATCTGCGAACATTTGCATGATGTGCAAGATCTGACTCCGCATGATGTTCATGAACGCTTAGCAGCAGCTAAAGAGCATTGCCGTCTAAATGGCGCGCGATTTACTCCTTTGCGTCAGCAGATATACCAATTAGTCTTAGAGGCAGATCAGCCCGTTGGCGCTTATGACCTAATCACTCAGTTGCAGCAAATGCGGTTGTCTATACCTAATGATAGTAATATTCAAAAAGTAGCGAGTTCACCAACAGTGTCGGTAGAAACTAAGATAACCAAAAAACGCACGCCGAAAAATGTCGCGCCACCGACGGTTTATCGCAGTTTAGAATTTTTGCTAAGTGAAGGGTTGATTCATCAATTAACCTCTATTAATGCTTATGTTCCTTGCTGTCATCCTCGCGCCCAGCATACAGCCGCATTCTTGATCTGCGATCAGTGTCAACGTGTGCAAGAATGCAGCAGTCTACCCGTTCAAGAAATGATGAGCTTTGCCGAGCAAGATGTGGGGTTTGTGGTTGAGCGTAGTGTTATTGAGCTTAGCGGTCGTTGCCAAGCTTGCCAGTAAAATTAAAGCTACTATAGTTTGTGTAAACGTTTTAAGCAAGATTCGTCGATTGTCTATTTACCTATGCGTTGTCATATTATGAATATCTCTACCCTACCTTCTAATCAGTTAAGTACTACTGTTGCGAATAGCAGTACTGTGAGTAATGCTGACAAATTATTGAGCTTAAACAATATCAGTTACCATATTGGGCCTCAACGCCTGCTCTCTCACATAGATATCGACATTGCTGTTAATGAGACAGTCAGCCTTATCGGTCCCAATGGCGCTGGTAAGTCAACGCTAGTCAAACTTATCTTAGGTTTGATTGAGTCAACTGATGGCTCTATGACAGCACATCAGCCGCTACAGCTTGGCTACGTACCGCAGCGATTTGCTGTGCCACCGATATTGCCATTGCGCGTTTGCGATTTGTTGGCGCAAGCAGATAAGAAGCGTTTAACCCCTGAACAACGGCAATTTATCTTTGATAACTTATCATTAACGCATTTGCTGTCACGGCAAATGTTGCATTTATCAGGTGGTGAGACGCAGCGCGTACTATTGGCCAGAGCGCTATTAGACAAACCCAATTTGCTTATTTTAGACGAGCCGATGCAGGGTCTCGATCCTGATACCGAAGTTTGGCTATATCAGTTCATTGATGAGCTGCCTGATTTCTTACGTTGCGCCATGCTAGTGGTGTCTCATGATTTACACTGGGTCATGAAAGGCAGCCGCCGCGTTATTTGTTTGAATAAGCATATTTGCTGTGAAGGACAACCAAGCGAGCTGGCTATTAGTACTGAATTTCAAAAGCTATTTGGTCATCATTATGAGCAGCCATACGTACATCAGCCTCATGCCTGTGAACACCATGCACCAAGCGAGCTGTAGTGTCAGTAATCAAAGCTCGAAATCGTCGAAATCTAGCTCATCAAAGCCAAAACTATTGAACATATAAACAATACGGCTTTACTCTATTTATAAAATTTTTACGGACATTCATTATGACTGCTTGGTTAGCCATCATTGCGCCTGCTTGGATCGCTGGCAGTATATTAGCGTTATTATCAGCGCCGTTAGGTTGCTTGGTATTGTGGCGGCGCATGGCGTTTTTCGCCGATGCCTTAGCTCATGGCACGTTGCTAGGTGTGGCTTTGGCTGTGTGGTGGCAATTACCAATGGGTATCGGCATTGCATTGGTCAGTGTCATGGTCGTACTGGGACTGGTCTTGATTGATGATGAGCGTCTGCCAGTGGATGCTGTATTGGCAGTCGTGTCAGTGTCGCTCCTGTGCCTAGGCTTACTGGCTTTGACCCAATTGACTGACCAACAGGCCAATGTGCTCGGATTTTTATTCGGTAACTTGTTGGATCTTGATTGGGCAGATTTGCCTTTACTTGCTGGTAGCGTACTAGCTGGCTTGGGACTGCTTATCTACATTTGGCCTGCGCAAATCAAGCTGGCAACGCATGAAGCATTGGCACGTATTCAAGGTATCAACCCAACGCGGCAACGGCTGTTTTTTATGGGTGTACTGGCAGGGTTTTGTGCGATTGCACTACAAGCGGTTGGCAGTCTATTAATCAGCGGATTATTAGTGCTACCTGCACTGACCGCACGTCTATGGTCGGCATCGCCAAAACAAATGGTGATTATAGCGTTGATAATCGCTCAACTGGGTGTGACACTTGGTGTGTGGGGCAGTATTTGGCTAGATATTCAAACAGGTCTTTCTATCGTCTTGATATTAGCTGCTTTATTTTTTACTGCACTCATTTTTTCAAAGTTAATAAAGATAAAACTTTAGTTAGCGTCGCTGTAAATACGTTATAATAAATAAAACATGACTGTTTTTCGCTATCTTTTTGTTCAACTTTATTTTATTAATATAATGAATACTTTAGCTCGATAATACTATAAGGTGGCTCTAGACTTTAAATTTGCTATTGCTAGTTGATAGTATAAATATCGTTGATTAGAGTCAAAGTAAGCTCAAGGCAAACGCTGTGCTCTTTTATAGTAGATTAATAATAATTATAAAGACCCAGTGAAAAATAGTAGCTCATTTATCCATACTCGCGCTAACAATACTTATTGTTGTGACTCGATAAGGGACTGAACCAATGCCAAACTATCCTGCCAATAAGTTAAGCACCTCTGATAAAACGATAAATATTTTACAGATTACTGATTTGCATTTATCGACGCCTGTCCTTGTTGATCCTGTCCTTGTTGATGAGAGTAATACCTATAGTGATGATATGGCTTGTCAGCGTAGTTTTGAAGCAGTTCTCCAACAGGCACTTAGTGAAGATATTCGCTGTGATTTGATTATTGTGACCGGTGACATGGTTAATCGAGTAAAGTCCTCAATTTATGATCATATCTTTACTGTATTACAAGCGACTCAGATTCCTTTTGCTTGTATTGCTGGTAATCATGATGTGACGGACGAGAATGGTAAAGACTTGCCATTTTTTCAGCGAGAGCTTGTCGCTCAGCCTGCTGACTCACGTTTGTTAAGTCGTCATGTCATTGAGACTAAATACTGGCAGCTGTTGTTATTAGACTCCTCCATTTCTGGTAAGGTCGCAGGCGAGATTACGCCTACTGATATCAATTGGTTATGTGAGAGACTCAGCACCTGTGATAAGCCCGCATTAATCGCCCTGCACCATCATATTGTTCCAGTTGATTCTGACTGGATTGATACCCATATGGCAGAAAACACTGAGAGCTTTTGGCAGCATATGGCACCATTTGAACAGCTAAAAGTGGTGATCAGTGGCCATACTCACCAAGAGCAAGTTCGACTGCGCCAAGGCGTCACGGTGTATAGCACGCCATCTACCTGCTATCAATTCAAACCCTATGAAGATGATTTCTCTTATGATGAGCATGCATTACCAGGATATCGCTGGTTGCAATTAGCCAACAATGGAACAGTTGAAAGCTGGGTTGAAAGACTAGATACTTGATGCCCAGAATTATTGGCACTAGTATAAGCCTTAGCCCTTTATACTTATAGCTTTCGTCAATAATTCCTAATAAAAAATACAGTGATGAACAAATAAAATATGCATTCAATATAAAAAATCACTTCATTATTATTACAAACAATGATACAACTTATGAAATAAAGCAAGGGTGGCCCAATATCTGATATGAAGCCACTGCACGATAGCTAGGATGGCCCATTAACCACAAGCTCAGTTTTCACAATCAATGACCTACGGCATGCTTTAGACAGTATTATTCAAACCGAAGTTTATATAACAACCTATCTAACAATCGGTATATAACTGTCAAGATATAAAGTCTACGATATTATTTGATCAGCTGTGTTACTTGTATTACCAAGTGGTGAAACGTTTGATAAAAGGACAAATTGTAGCGTTTGTAGCATTAATAACGTCTTGTCTTTTGATACGTCGTTTTATTGAATTAATTTGAAAAAGTAGGATACCCATATGAGCACCCTGACCACGAATCCGAGTGAAGTTAAATTTACTCCTTATGTGCCGGCCAAAGACGAAGAGTATATGTCTGATGCGCAGTTGGAGCACTTTAAGGCTATTTTATTGGATTGGAAAAACCAACTGATTGGCGAAGCGGATCGTACCAAAAACTACATCCAAGATGAGTCAAGCGCCATGCCAGACATCAATGACCGTGCCACTCAAGAAGAAGAGTTTGCATTGGCATTACGTACTCGTGACCGTGAGCGCAAACTTATCCGCAAAATCGACAAATCTATGTTAGAAATCGAAAATGATGACTATGGATTTTGCGAGACTTGTGGTGTAGAGATTGGATTACGTCGCCTTGAGGCACGTCCAACCGCTACCCAATGTATCGACTGCAAAACTTTATCTGAAATCAAAGAACGTCAAAACCAAGGCGCTTAGATCAGATATTACAGATATGAATGTAAACAGAAGCGACCTTATAATAGGTCGCTTTTTGTATTTTAGACTGTCACTATTTTGCTAACCTCATAGCACTACTTCACAAGATATAATCGCCTCAATAATGATACAACTAACAAAACAATCTCATTTAATGAATATCTTTTGATACTCATATTTATTATTCTATCTTTATTACCTTTTATAGACAGCCATTTATTTTGAAAACAATGCCTACAGCTATGCCAAATCAAACGCCACCATCCCAGCCCATTGGCCGCTTTGCGCCTTCACCAACGGGTGAGTTACATCTTGGCTCTCTAACCACCGCGCTTGCCAGCTTTTGCCATATCAAATCAATCGGTGGTAAGTGGCTGTTGCGTATGGAAGATACCGATACTGAACGCTGTGACAGACAGTTCACTGAGCAAATTTTGATGGATCTTGAGGCACTTGGATTGCATTGGGATGGTGATGTTATTTATCAGTCTGAGCGCATTGATATCTACAACGATTATCTATCATCATACCTACGACCGTTGACCTATGGCTGCCAATGTTCCCGTAAAGACTTAGAGCAGTACTGGGCGCAAGAAGAGATAAGTAGAAACCATAGTCTTGCCAGCTTAGCTGCGCTGACCGACCAATCATTAAACGAACAAGTTTCATCAATTGACCAAGTACAACCAAATAGACAGCGGTATCCGCGTCGCTGTGTGGCAACTGACCTTGATAGACAGCAGCATAAGCTACGTATTCAGCTACCAGATTATCGGATTGGATTCAATGACGGTATTCAAGGATTGCAGTGGGATAATCCGCAGCAGACGTTAGGTGATATGGTTGCTCGCCGCCAAGACGGTATGATTAATTATATACTGGCAGCCAGTCTCGATGATGGTCTACAGCAGGTTACTCATATCATGCGTGGTCTTGATATCCTACCTATGACGACGGCTCAAATCGCTATCATGCAAGCCGCGCGCCTACCCACTACTGACCAATGGTATCATTTACCATTGATCAATAATGCTGACGGCCAAAAGCTCTCTAAGCAAAACCTTGCTCAACCAATCGACACATCAGATCCGAGCCAACTTATTGCTGAAGCCCTATCGCTACTGCAGCAACCAAAGATCGATAGCGATACCCCAGAAAATATGCTTAAACAAGCCATTACTCAATGGGACAATACCCCACTACAAGGCAAGCAACAGTTAAACTTGTCCTACTGATAAGAGTTCAAAAGCTATAAATAGACAATAAAAAGCGCCACTATGAGTGACGCTTTCATTTCAATAATGCTAAACACTATTTACCGAAACTCTGAAGCTACATTATACCAAGCCCATTGTATGCAAAACCTATTAATAATAACGGCATTGGCTTTTTTCTATTTCAGGGCTTTCTTTATATATCTTTAATAATAGCGCGACCATAATCAAGCTAATCAACATAGACGAACCGCCATAGCTAAAGAACGGCATAGTCAGACCTTTGGTTGGAATAGCACCCATATTCATCGCAGCGTTAATAATCGTCTGGGCAATAAATACTACACCGATTCCGAAAGCGGTATAGCTCATACGCATTTGACGACGTTTTAGCGCGTTGTAACTGATACGCATCGCACTACCGATGATCAATGCTTCAAGTATGAGTACCATGCTAACACCGACGAACCCTAACTCTTCACCCGTAATGGCTAATAAGAAATCCGTATGCGCCTCAGGCAAATGCGACAGTTTCTGTACACTTTCACCATAGCCGACACCCGTGAACTGGCCACGACCAAAGGCGATCAAACTACGTGCCAGCTGATAATCAGTATCTTGCACATCATCAAATGGATCCATAAACGACATCACACGCACCAGTCGGTACTCTGCCGTAGTCACCATCAATACCGCCCCACCGATAGCAGCAGCACCCAATGCTAAGAAATGCTTATAAGGCGCCCCAGCGATATAAAAAATCGCGAACAGCGTACCAATGATGACGACAAAAGAACCAAAGTCTGGCTGCGACAATAGCAGTATCGTGATCAGCGCCACTACCAACATAATTCGTAAGAAACCATCTAGGCCATTACGAACTTCAAAAGATCGCCGCACCACAAAGTCAGATACAAACACAATCATGACCAGTTTGGCTAACTCAGCTACCTGAAAATTAAAGCCGCCTACTGTGAGCCAGCGTTTAGAGCCATTAATTGGTGTGCTAAACAACGTGGCAACAAGCAATAGCCCCGTGATGCCTAACAAAGCAAACTGGGTCTCAGTTTTATAAAGGGTGCGTAAAGACACGCCATAATAAGGAATGACCGCAACGATTAAACCAATCGTCATATACAACAGCTGGTTTTTGAAAAAATATAGCTCTGTCATACCGCGGCTGAGCGCAAAAGGAATAGAAGCAGAAGCAACCATCAGCAGACTAAGCACCATCATACAGCCGACGCTAGACAATAAAATTGCGCGCGCTGACGGCATAGACAGAACACCGTCTGAGCCAGAGGTTTGCTTGGTTTGGGGCGAGGAACGAAAAAAGAAGAGAGCGCCATAATTTTATATACACTAACAAACGAAAAAACACGGCGTCTATGAAACGCCACCGTTTAAAAAATCATAAAATAAATCGTACTAAATAGATGGTGATAGGAAACCTGTAACCCTCGGCAAACGCCTTAGCTAGCACCTATTTCAGCAATCAAGATTATATGCTTGACAGTAGCAGCAATCTATAAGCAAAACAATCATTTATCCAGAAAATACTGGCTGTTGCTAAAGACGCGATATGCGATATGCCAATCTATATAACTGATTGACCTATTCGGCTACCTATCAAGCTTCTGATTGTGCGGTGTCTAATTGATTAACCAATTGGCTAAAGTGGTCACCGCGAGCCGCATAACCACTATATTGGTCAAAGCTAGCACAGGCAGGTGACAACAATACAGCCTGCACTTGCGATAAACTACTGGTAGTGACTTGTTGGATGGTCGCAAAGGCATTCTCTAATGTCTGACACTGATGTAGTGCGACATCATCACTCACTTTCGCAGCTCTTAGGTGTTGTTCAATCTGCTGACCATCCTCACCAATGAACAAGACTTGGCTCACATATTGATTGATAAAAGGCGTTAATTCACCAAACTGTTGCCCTTTACCTTGCCCGCCTAAGATCAATAATAGCTTACCGTCTTTTGGCGCATAGACTGCGCCCAAGCCTTCGATAGCGGCCATGGTCGAACCAATATTGGTGCCTTTAGAATCATTGAAATAATCAATACCAGCAGCGTTAGCTACATATTGGCAGCGATGTTCAAGACCTGTGAACTGCTGCAAAGTGGTCAGCATACTCTCTAGCGGTAATCCTGCCAGTTCACCAAGTGCTAGAGCCGCTTGCGCATTCAGTAGATTATGACGACCTTTAATCAACAGTTTGTCTGCCGACAGTAATCGTTCTGTACCACGAGCAAGATAAGTTTGGCCTTCTGTGTCGGTAATCAGACCATACTGACCTTTATCAGGGGCATGAATACCCGTACTAATTCTCGGTAGGTTGTCTGCGACCAATGGACGAGTAAGTGCATCTTCGCGGTTAATCATTACCGACTTGGCACCTTGGAAGATACGGTGTTTGGCTTGATGGTAGCCAAGCATATCTCCATGACGATCTAAATGATCAGGCGACATATTGAGCACAGTCGCTACTTTTGCGCCCAAATTGGTGACGGTTTCTAACTGAAAGCTAGACAACTCAAGTACCGCAAGTTCCATATCAGGATTATCTAGCAATGTTAAAGCTGGTACACCGATATTGCCGCCGACACCCACGTTAACGCCAGCATCAGCTGCCATTTGACCAACTAACGTAGTGACCGTACTTTTGGCGTTAGAACCTGTAATTGCTACGATGGGTACGATACAAGCTTCGCAGAACAGTTGAATATCGCTAACTACAGGAATATTGGCTTGGCGAGCAGCAGCCACAGCGGTAGTCTCAAGAGAAATACCTGGGCTAATAATAATACGTGCCGCTTGCTGCAATAAATCGGCATCTATCTCACCGAATTGACGAATCTCAATCTCGGCTGGCAACTTATCGGCCAATTTAGGGGTAACTTGAGCATCAGTGACTGCGACTTGATAGCCTTGCTTGGCCAGATAATGCGCGACTGACAATCCAGACTGCCCCAAACCCACTACGACTTGTAGACCACTACCCTTATGAAGTAAGGCTTCTGTTGCTGTATTAGTGGTCATATCTATTCCTTCTATTAAACGAGAAAAATTGCATCAAATAAATCTGCTGTATAGCGACTCTAATCGACACCGCTAAGATGTGCAGCATCTTAACGCCATCGTTCAGATTTCGGTACTGATTTTTTATGACTTTATGCTATTATTCGCCTGTTTTTATATTAAGTGGCTAATGCTATAATAGTCAGCTTGATTAATATTTATCAGTATTTTGCTGAGCACATTGCTCAAGCATTTTAGTTTAGCATGTTGTCACATTTATCGCGCTATTGTCATGCCTCTTCATCAACGATTCTTGTTGTGATAAAGGTGTATCAGACAATTTTGATAATTTGACGAGTGATATATCATC
This sequence comes from Psychrobacter sp. ER1, assembly GCF_048631835.1. NCBI lineage: Bacteria > Pseudomonadati > Pseudomonadota > Gammaproteobacteria > Moraxellales > Moraxellaceae > Psychrobacter > Psychrobacter sp. ER1. The sequence continues at coordinate 3,102,214 of NZ_CP184640.1, forward strand.
TTCTACTACAGCAAGTGATTGCTGACTCTATATATTATTGTAGGTACATCTATCTAGTTGCCTATTTTAAGCAATCTTTTAAAAAATATTTTTAGGTAATTTACTGCCCTTATCATCGTATTGATTATTGATGAGCGTATTTTTGATACCAAAAAAATCAGTAGATATCTTGGTTATTAGTTAGATACTTTGGTTATTAGTTAGATATTTTGGTTATTAATTTCTCACAATCCAACACAGCAACATGACCTAGTGCATGTTGACGTAAAAGAAAAATGAATAGCTATTATTAGCGACGCGATCATTTTATAAATGAGTAATGATTACTTTTTTGCCTCTAACCCTATGTAGTTTACTTATGACATCTTTTATTGATAACTTGCGTGACGAGTGGTTTTCCAATGTTCGCGGTGACGTTTTATCGGGTTTGGTTGTAGCCCTAGCCCTTATTCCAGAAGCCATTGCCTTTTCCATTATCGCTGGTGTTGATCCAAAGGTTGGCTTATATGCCTCATTTTGTATCGCGGTAGTGATCAGTTTTGTCGGTGGTCGTCCAGGTATGATTTCGGCGGCGACTGGCGCTATGGCACTGGTCATGGTCGATTTGGTTGCTGACCACGGTTTGCAATATTTGCTTGCCGCAACTTTGCTTTGTGGTGCCATTCAGGTCGTGATGGGCATTCTAAAGCTTGGTAATCTGATGCGCTTTGTTTCTCGCTCAGTGGTTATCGGTTTCGTCAATGCTTTAGCAATACTGATTTTTGCTGCGCAATTACCAGAACTGAACCCAATGACTGAGCGTGTTGGCATGACTGTTTATATCATGACGGCAGCTGGTTTGGCGATTATTTATCTGTTTCCACTTATTCCTAAAATCGGTCGCATCGTTCCTTCACCGCTTATTTGTATCGTAGGTTTGACCGCTGTTGCAATGTATATGAATCTCGATATTCGCAACGTTGGTAGCATGGGTGATTTGCCAGATTCATTGCCAGTATTCTTGTTACCTGACATTCCATTAAACCTAAATACCTTGCTGATTATTGCGCCCTACTCTATCGCGCTTGCCATTGTCGGTCTTTTAGAGTCTATGATGACAGCAACGATCGTCGATGAATTGACCGATACACCAAGTGATAAAAACAAAGAGTGTCGTGGTCAAGGTATGGCTAACGTCGTGTCGGGTTTCTTTGGTGGTATGGCAGGCTGTGCGATGATTGGCCAATCAATGATCAACGTCAAATCGGGTGGTCGTACGCGTTTGTCTACTTTGATGGCCGGTGTAGTCCTTCTGATTATGGTCGTGTTTTTGAGCGAGTGGGTCAGTCAAATTCCAATGGCAGCCTTGGTTGCAGTCATGATTATGGTATCGATTGGTACGTTTAACTGGCAATCTATTCGCGAATTTAAGACACACCCAATGTCGTTCAATATCGTCATGCTAGCGACTGTATTGACTACCGTCTTTACTCACAACTTAGCTTACGGTGTCGGCGTAGGTGTCTTACTATCTGCTTTGGCATTTGCCAATAAAATTGGTCAGTTCCTAACCATCTTTAGTGAATATGATGACAGCAGCAACACTCGCTACTATTATGTTCAAGGACAGGTATTCTTTGCCTCTACTACCCAGTTCTTGCATAGTTTTGATACCAAAGAGGCTGTAGATAGTATTCAGATTGATGTAAGCCAAGCACATTTTTGGGATGTTAGCGCTGTTGATACCTTGGACAAACTAGTGATGCGCTTGCAACGTGAAGGTATTGATGTCAAAGTGGTAGGACTCAACAATGCGAGTCGAACACTGATTGATCGCTTCTCTGTTCATGACCGCCGAGACATTGGCTTGTTAGACTAAGCGAAACTGTTAAGCGAATCTACGCGGTTGCCATATGGCTGTATTATTAGTCCATGGCTGATGTATCGGATATTAATAGACAGTTATATTAGTAAAAGGGTTGGATGTATTTTGCATACGCCAACCATAAACTGAGATAGCCGATTTTTATTATTAAAATGATGTGGTCGTTTTATGAGTAATTTAAAACCAGATAGTGTGATTGCTTGCTTGGACTGTCCTGATCATGTTCAAGCGGTACTAGAAGCTAGTATGTGGGCTTCTATTCGCCTGCGCGCGCCTGTTGGCTTATTGCACTCGATGCCAAGCTTGCAGCAAAAAGCCGCTATCAATTATTCTGGTTGCCTCAATATTGATGACGAAAATGCTTTGCTCGAACAGTTCACATCCAAAGAGCATCTGAGCAACTGTGAGCTAAAAGCACAAGGCCGATTGCTATTATCTCAAGCAACCTCGTATTGTGAACAGCAACGCCATAAGCTAAAGACATATACACTGCACCGTCATGAGAACCTCAATCAAAGCATTGATTACGTCGATGACAAAGCACAAATGATCGTTATAGGTCATCATGTCACCTGCAAATCAACACTGAGCCAACTCATTCGAGTCAGTCACTGCCCCATTTTGGTGACACATGCACCATTTTTGCCCCCTACTACCGCTTTATTTGCGTTTGATAACAGTCCAACGTGCCATAAACTACTAAATTGGCTGTGTAAAACGCCACTGGTGCGTGCACTAACGGTTCATATTGTGATGGTTGGCAAGGAAACTTCTGATAACTGTGATGCGTTGCGTGAAGCCTATGCCAAGCTCAAACAGGCTGGCATCAAATCCAAAAAGACATTGCTTGACTGCCGTGATGTTGCAGCAGCTTTGAACTACTATCAAAATCAGCATGATATCGGTTTACTTATGACTGGGGCTTTTGGCCAATCTCGTCTACGCGAATTACTACAAGGTAGTGACACAAAAAAACTATTGGTCAGTACAAAAACCCCTTATCTACTATTTCCTAAAGCATAACGACGTATATATAAACACGCCCAAACCCTTTATCTACCTAAGCGCGGGGTCTAACTACTATGTTAGGCTCTGCCGCTTATCTCTATTTTCTCTCTACCTTTCCGCCATTCATCTTTGATACGCTTGCATGAAAAGGCCAAGCTAACGACCAAACTCAAGTTAGCAAATCGTCACATGAAATAAAGGAATAGCCTCCCCAAGCACTCAAAAAGTTGGTTATAATAAAGTTTTCGTTAACCAAACGCTAAAGATTGATTCACTTTTATTATGCTTGTAGCGATGGCTCTAATCGTTGCATCGTAGCCCATATTCTATGTTACTACTGTTATTACTTTTTAATGAACAACGCCAATTCTACCTCCCCTTGAGTAGGTTGGCACAGTTCTTGAATAACTTACAGTAAGCAAGGCAGAGATATGATGATGCACCATAGTACTTCTATCAATCTGCGGCATCACACAAATAAGGAATTTTTTATGAAGCTAATCACTGCGATCTTAAAACCGTTTAAGCTCGACGACGTGCGTGAAGCGCTTTCCGACATCGGTGTTAAAGGTGTCACTGTCACTGAAGTCAAAGGTTTCGGTCGTCAAAAAGGTCACACAGAGCTCTATCGCGGCGCAGAATACGTGGTGGACTTTTTACCTAAAGTAAAAGTCGAAGTCGCTGTGATCGACGAGATGGTTGAGCCTGCTATCGAGGCAATCACTCGTATCGCTAGCACTGGCAAGATTGGTGATGGTAAGATTTTTGTCACTGCACTTGAGCAAGTTATCCGCATCCGTACGGGTGAAACAGGACCTGACGCTATCTAAATTTGAAGACCTACCTACGGGCATAAACTTATAGGTACAGACTCTTACAGCATTTTTATCTATCGGTAATGCCGATATCTATATTATAAATTCAAGGGGAATTTAAATGGAAAGTCAAATCTTTGAGCTCCAATATGCGCTTGATACGTTTTACTTTTTGATATGTGGTGCGTTGGTCATGTGGATGGCAGCAGGCTTCACTATGTTAGAGGCCGGACTGGTCCGATCAAAAAACACAGTCGAAATCTTAACCAAAAACATTGCCCTATTTGCAACGGCTAGTATCATGTATATGGTATGTGGCTATGCGATTATGTATGGTGGCGATCTATTCTTAAGCGGAATTGCAGGCGGTGATACGTTAGTAGAAGACGCCCTAGCAGCCTCTGCTGAAAACGGCTTCGGTGGCGACTCTGTCTACTCTGCCGCATCAGATTTTTTCTTCCAAGTAGTCTTTGTAGCGACCTGTATGTCAATCGTATCAGGTGCGGTTGCTGAGCGCATGAAACTGTGGTCATTCTTATTATTCGCTGTAGTCATGACTGGTGTTATCTACCCACTAGAAGGTAGCTGGACATGGGGCGGCAACGATGTCTTTGGTCTATTTAACCTAGGCGACATGGGCTTCTCTGACTTTGCAGGCTCTGGTATTGTACATATGGCCGGTGCTGCAGCAGCTCTAGCAGGTGTATTGCTCTTAGGCTCACGTAAAGGTAAATATGGCCCTAATGGCGAGATACGTGCTATTCCTGGTGCCAACCTACCATTAGCGGCACTCGGTACACTAATCTTGTGGATGGGTTGGTTCGGTTTCAACGGTGGTTCAGTGCTTAAATTAGGCGACATCGCTAGTGCTAATGCTGTTGCAATGGTATTCTTGAACACTAATGCTGCTGCTGCTGGCGGTGCTGTCGGTGCCTTGATCTTAGCCCGCATCATCTTTGGTAAAGCGGATCTAACCATGCTTCTAAACGGTGTACTAGCAGGTCTAGTTGCCATTACTGCTGAGCCTTCAACTCCTTCTGCATTACAAGCCACTATTTTTGGTGTTATCGCCGGTATTATTGTAGTGCTATCTATTTTAGCCTTAGACAAAATCAAAATTGATGATCCAGTTGGTGCAATCTCAGTTCATGGTGTGGTCGGTCTATTTGGTCTGCTAATTGTACCTATTACTAACCCAGCATCTACCTTTATCGGTCAGATTGTGGGTGCTGCAACCATCTTTGCTTGGGTATTCATTGCCAGCCTAGTGGTTTGGTCTATCATCAAGCTAGTTATCGGTCTACGTATCTCTGAAGAAGACGAATACGAAGGTGCTGATATTGCAGAATGTGGTATGGAAGCTTACCCAGAATTTATAAGATAAGCGCCTTTCAAGTAAGCTAAAGATTGATGTTAAATGCGCTGATACTACCCACTGTAGTATCGGCGTTTATAATTTTAGTGTTTAAAGTTCTCCCCTGTTGAAGCCATAAGCTTAAATCTAAAACGTAAAAAATCCCGCGAGACCTTTCGGTAACGCGGGATTTTTATGTATTACGCTAAAACTAATTTTTTAGTTTATTTCTTTTTCCACTCTTGGCTACGAGAGAATGGTCCGATATAGCCTTTTAGCTTCAATGTGTTGCCGCTTAAGCTTGCAGTCATACGATAGTCTTTGCCTTTTTCAGGGTCAGTAATCGTACCACCACTATATTTACCACCACCGTCAGCTTTTAGACCTTTAATAATGGTCGTACCAACGTGCTTTTTGCCTTTAGCTGAGTTAGTAGCAATAAGAGTACCGGTCAACACACCATTTGACTCAGTGATCTTTACCGTACCTTTTGGCTTGCCTTCATCATATGTCTGCCAAGTAGTGTTGGCTAATGGGTCAGCGGCGAATGCCATGCTAGCAATACCAATACCAGCAACTGCTAAAGTGGTCTTTGTAAATAATTTCATAGATTGACTCCCTTCATACAATGATTACTCGAAACGTTATGTTTCTGTTGTCCTATGCTTATCCTTTGCTAGAATCTTTCATTACGAGCTTTATGATTTCGACCTTTTTAAATGATAGTTACCATTACAACTTATAAGCTTTTGGTTAAAGATTCAAGCGACACAAGCGATGTCTTAACTCATTATAAGCAATTTTTAGGTTTTGCCTAGTAATTTTTTTACAGTTTCTTATTTCTATAAAAATAAAACCATATCAAAGACTTATAGAAAAGGATTGTCGATATCTTTATCTAATTGGTCATCATTTTCCTTTGACTTAGCATCATTCTTGCTATATAGATTTTTATCTTCAAATGCTTGTACGATTTTTCCCGATAGCTCATGCAACTGTTGGGCTTGCTTATATCCTAACTCGTCAAAAGTGAGATCAATATCACCATATATAATAATCTTGTCTTTTTGATTTTCAATGACAAGATCACCAATCTGCATGCTTTGATGGTCGTTGGCGAATGGCTCAATCATTTGATTATCCTTATTATCAGTAACATTTTATATTTTTCGAAATGTGGTTATTTTAGAGGCTAACTTTTAGCTTAAGCCTGCAATTGTGCAATCAACCATTCTAAAATAGCCCAGACAAACAGCATCCACTCCGGCTCTTCTACTGGTACCTCAGGTGTATCTGAGCTCTCACCTGCCTTCAGTGGTAAATCAAATGCTTGAGATTTGGACTGACTATCTAGCATAGGTAATACATCGATACCAATCTCAGTGGTCAGCTCATCGATACTGATCACATCGATGCGTTCTGACTCATCATTTGGGGCGTAATACACGCCTGCTTGATTGGTTGCTGGGATATATACCGCTTTAAAGAAGTGACTGGGCACAAGGACACGGTTAGCGAGCTGCTTGGTTTTTTATTAGTAAATGCCACACCTGTGATGGTATACACCTCACCGTATTGCTGAGTCAAATATCGAGTGGCAGATTCAATATTACGCCAAATATAGCGATTATTACGTGGTGACTGCGGAGCGATATTGGCTAAACTAAAACTATCGTACTGCTGGCTGCGATTGGCCATATTGGCATTAGGTGCCAAATGTCCTCGATCATAGCCAGAGCCTGAATAATCAGATAATGAGGCTCGTGCTGACTTTGGTAGTTTACTCTCTTCGTGGAAGCTATCTTCACGATCGATCTGCTTAGCTTGTTGCAGACGTGTGCGATCGAGATGCTCTGCTGACCAAAGCGGTGTACGCGATACTCCTGAATACATAACCGCAAAGCCATCCATGCATAGCGCTTGTGTGTCTTTTTTAGCTTGGTATTGGTAAATTCAGGATAAACACCCCCATAAAAAGACTGGCTACACTGGGTCAAATCATCAGCGTGTGCTTGGGTAATACCTGTCGCGACAAGTAATACTGCCATCAGCGCACTATTCTTACATCCGTACTTAAGCCTACTAAAACTTATCATTCAACTTTCAACCATTTATACTTGCCGTTACATACTTGCTATCCTAGCAGGCGCTTGCCAATAAAGAAAGATAGCGCGCAAGTCGTGACATTTTAAATGGTATCCGCTATACTTAGGCGTTCAAAAAACGGTGAAGTGGGTGAGTGGCTGAAACCGCACGCCTGGAAAGTGTGTATACGTTCATAGCGTATCGAGGGTTCGAATCCCTCCTTCACCGCCAATCTTATTCTGCTTAAGCAAACCCTCATTTTTCTATCTTGTTCTACCCTTCTCTAAATATTCTTTATACTTTTTAACAGTAAGACTTTCAGTCTATACCCATACTCTACTGCTGTCTGAAACACTTCTGTCTAGCCTTAATTTCATGTGTCGAATGAATCTAATAACTATCTGTCTTCTGTAGGATCAAACAATAAAAACCCCAGTTGATCAACTGGGGTTTTTATTATCTTCAAATACTAACCTAGCTTTTAGAGCATGGCTTGCGCAATCATCGCTGATCCGATGAAAGTACCTGTAAAGGTTAATACCGCAACAATGGCAATTTTAAAGCCAGACTTCTTAAACAAATCGACTTCCATTTGCGAGATGGCAAAACCAGCATAAGCAAGGACTGGCGTTAATAATTGTAGAACGCCCAGTTTGGCGGTTTCTTCCAAAACATAAGTATTAAATGGAAACTGTGGTAGAGAGATTAAAATAGCTACAATAGATATCCAAGCAATCGCCGGTACATTGACTGGAATAAATCGCTTTAACAACATACCAATCACACAACAGGCAAACAAAATGAGCATGGCTGGCAATGCCGTTAATGGATTTACACCTTGCCCTACCCAGTTGCTCAGTAGCAAGACCACGCAAATCACAGCCAATAAAATAAAAGACTGCATGATTGATAGACTGGCAGGCTCTTCCATGACTGCATCGAGATTAGTTTCTGTCGTAGCGACTGTTTGTTGGTTCTTCTTAAATTTACTGACTACTTTATACAAAAACTCTGTAAAAGGTAGTGCTACAAACAAACTAACAAATAAACCAGTGGCATACGTTAGCAAGTTAGAAGTAGCGGCAAAGGCAGTAATGGTTTCTGCTTGGGCAGGCACCGTCTCTGCCAATGCTGCTGAACAAGCACCCATCATACTACCACTACCAATACCGCATGCCATAGCAAGTGCGCGTACATCCATAATGTCCATCGAGGCAATGATACCGGCCATTAATGAGAAGTAAATCGCGCCAAACAAAGTACCCATGACATAGACGCCCATTACACCGATTCCTTCTGGGCTTTGTAACCCATATTTATCAGCAATCAAAGCAACGTTGGGTTCACGAGCAACGGAGTGCGTGGCACCGATAGCTTCTCGGCCCATGCCAAAGACAAGCACTGCAACGGGTAGCGCAATCAGAACGGTCGCTACGTTACCTAACTCTTGCAATAGTAGTGCTGGACCGGCAGCAATGATTTCTTCGATATTGGGACCAACGCCAACACCAAATTTGGCGATAAAAGGCATAATACTTAACAGAATGGCGTAACTGGCGAACTTGGCGCGTTTTTTGGTTATAACCACTTTCATCGAAGGCACGACATTGGGGTTTAATAAAATCGCGAAGATAAAAGCATAAAGTAATGGCAGTAATACCAGAATGCCAATACCGATAGGGATTTTTATAATGCCTATCCATTCTGCTAATAATGACACAGCAATCACTAATAAATGCAGTTTCCAATCAAGCAGGTGCTTTGTCATGGTAGGTGACAGCACGCTATTGTTGTTCATATAAATTCCCTTTGAGTGTGATGATGGCTCTATTGACTGAACTTGGTCTATTGAGCTTTATCTATTGATAATAAAATTTTATTCAGCGTTCTTTGGTAACTCTGACTCAACCAAAGAAGTCCATACTTTGATACCTGTCTCAATAGCATCATCATTGAAGTCATAAGACGCATTGTGCAGCGGCTTAGAAGGTGTGCTGCCATCAACGCCCAACCAAAAATAGGCGCCTTTAACTACCTGACTCATAAATGAGAAGTCTTCAGAAGCCATCGAAGGCTCTACATCGGTATTGACTTTATCAGCACCCAACGCCTTAGTAGCCGCTTCTTTAATCTCAAGGTAAGCCTGCCTGTCATTGGTGGTTACTGGATAACGAATGTGGTAATCCATCTCGCCTTTGACACCATATAAAGGCGGCAGAGTGGCGACCATTTCTGTGAGCATCTCTTGCATAGATTGGCGCACATCCATATCAAAGCTACGAACCGTACCTTTTAAGATGGCAACATCTGGAATCACGTTGGTGGTATCGCCGCTGTTCATTTGCGTCACGCTGATAACGCCAGACTGCAATGGCGAGACGCGGCGAGAGATAATAGATTGAATATTGGTGATTAGTGCAGCACCTGCGGCGATAGGGTCAGCGCCCAAATGCGGCATGGCAGCATGCGTGCCTTTACCCGTCAATGTAATCTCAAAAGTATCAAAAGAGGCCATCATCGGACCATTATTTACAGCGATTTCTCCTACTGGCAGCCCAGGCCAATTATGCAAGCCATAAACGGCATCCATCGGAAATTTATCAAATAAGCCATCATCAATCATGGCTTTGGCGCCGCCTAACACCTCTTCTGCAGGCTGAAAAATAAAGTGAATGGTGCCACTAAACTCTTTATGTTGACTTAAGTGTTTTGCCGCTCCTAGCAGAACAGAGGTATGACCATCGTGACCACAAGCGTGCATACAGTTTGCGTGGGTAGATTTATGCTCAACGTCGTTTTGTTCTGCAATTGGCAACGCGTCAATATCGGCTCTTATACCGATAGTAGGACCTGCACCGTTTTTCAAAGTGCCCACCACACCAGTGCCACCCAAACCTTGATGAACTTCAATACCAAAAGATTGTAATTTATCTACGATAAATGAAGAGGTCTTAAATTCTTTGAATCCAAGCTCAGGCTGGCTATGAATCTGTTTGCGCCATTGTTTGACTTCATCTAATAATGCTTCATTAACTGACATTTATTTTTTCCTTTGAGAGTATGTATTGATATACCGACGTTGGCATTGATACGCGCTATCAACTTTTGGATAGCGAAAAACCATCTAATCTTTTTGCATTCTTTTACTTTTACCAAATAAATAAGCCACTTAAAGTGGCTTATTTACGACGTACTAGAGATATATTTTCTTGAATGGCTATTGTAACCTATTTTCACGCATTCGAATAAAGCCGAGTCGTATTAGTAAGCTTCGTCTTTATCTCTTTTTGAATAGATTTTTTACAGTCGTGCAGATTATAAGCATCTTTACAGTCGTGTTTGGCCATATAAAACTACCGTTAAATGCGTAAATACTCTATTACGATTCGTTTTATTAATAGCTTAATTTTATTCCTAGACCCCTATTTGAAAAGGCTTTGAGTTTTTCTGTGGCGCTCAATCTAGTTTTATATCAATGCTAGTCAATATTGCTATTCCGTACAAAAATGTAATCACAATAGGGTCTCTGATACTCGGCAGATGCCATTGTCCAAAAATTGGATTATAGTAGATATCGGTAGTATTTATTTAAATAAACTAAAGGATACAACGATGAAAACACTAGGAATGTGTATCGTAGCAGGACTCGGATTGAGTGCTTGTGCTACTGGCATGGGCGGCATGGCAACAGGTAATACCAATCAAAATAACAGCTCTGATAAAGTGGTCACTCAATACCCAGTTGAGACTGCCTTACTCAATATCTATACCAAACAACGTAGTGAAAAACTGGTCGCTACTGTCGGCGGACAAAGCGTAGCCGCAGATATTCAAATCACCCCTAAAGGCAGCATGCGCTTTAATAATAAGATGGTACAAGGCGCAGAAGTCAGCACAATCAACACTGTGAATCAGCAGATTATGGATCAGTCCGTCGCTATCAATTATTTTACGCTAAACCCATTGGTGTTCCATGGTTTTACAGATAGTACGGGTGAGTATTCAATCGCTAACCAAACGACAAGTATCCCTAAGTTAGCTACGGTGGGCGACTCAAGTCAGCTCATCACTGAAAACGTATATGCTGACAGCAGTATGCGTCAGAAAACCGCCACCTATAAGCAGGACTGGTCGCTCACACAAGATACAAATAACACGGCGTGGCTCTGTATAGAAACCTCAGGCAATCTACTTTTGACTTCTGGTGCTGCAGGTACGTCTTCAGAATGCTATAAAATCAATGCCAAAGGCAATGTTTTGAGTAGTAAAGTCACACTCACTCAGCCTAATAAAAGCGGCATATCCAAATCAATGACGTTTATCAGTCAGTAGTGTTCACCTAACTAGTAACGTTCAATAGTGTCATATAAGAACAAAAAAATAGCGCCTAATTAAGGCGCTATTTTTGGATGATAGGATCGTATTTTTATGAGCGACGGTCATGATTGTTTCTGTCGTGACTGTTTTTGTCGTGGCTGTTTTTAGCATGGACATTTTTGGCTGTTGCTTTGTGTTTAGCAGCCACTACGTTCGCTTTGTGATGTGACTTTGCTGCCTTAACTTTGGCATGCTTATAGTTATTACTCGCTTTATTGCTGCTGTGTTTTTGTTGCTGTACTTGAGCTGAATGATGCTTATCAAAATTAGGTGCAGCATTGGCTTGACCCACCATCGACAAACAAGCAGTAGCGGCTAAAATCGAACTAACTAGTATCTTTTTCATCATTTTATTCCTTTGAATTCATATTTAGAGTAGTTATAGATAATGCATTTAGTGTTAAATGAACTATCGTGATAAAGCTTTACTCTATCGACAAAGAGAATGATAAATGATTCTAGTATTAAGTAGATTTATGAAACTTGAAGAAAGGTTGCGATTGTTACGAGGGCATACGCGATCAAAGGCATGTTAGGCATTGCCGTAATGTTTGGTTAAATAACAGCGTATTTACGCTTTATCGGTAAGCATCGTAGACAAGGTGTTTACAAAACGCGAATGACTATCTACTTAATGAAGGATATGGATACGGTTAGGCCAAATTTTCTGATATCAATACTTCTGCTATTCGAAAAACCTAACTCATTAGAAGTTAATGGCTAATGTTTAAAGCGAACATAGCAATACTCCATACTGCTATGCTCTAAATGTGCTAAACAGACGTTTTTTGCAAAATATAAACCACAAACTTGGCCTCTGTGCTAAATGCCGCTGTTTCTACGGCAGCCAATAGTACTTGCCTTTTTCGCTGCGGGCACGGTACGCATAAGGCGTCATCGTCATCAAATCAGCCAAATCCTCTGCGGATAACGTTAGCTCTGTACTGACACGGCAGGTCTCAACCAATGTAAAATATGGTGCCAATTCTTGCAAGAATTTATCAGAGTCATGCTCACGCACATCATCAAATAGCGCATCACGCATCGTTGCCAAATGCCCAACATCAGGTTTGGCAATAATTAAATAGCCACTATCCATCAATACATTATCAAACGCCTCGGGCAAAATAGGGCTAAAAATACTACTAATACCCGTCATACTGTGCGGGCGTAATGGTAAATGTGCAGCACTGGTCACTAATGGATAGACCGCTGTCGTCTTGGCAGTACCTTCTTTACGCGGCTGATACCATAGACGACCTGCTACTTTACTGACTTTGGCCAGCTCAACCACTGCAGGCTTACTGATGTCAGCGGCTATCAGCGTGTCTATAACATCCGAGCCCATTTGCGCCATTGCCTGCGTGTAATAGCCTTCTCCGCAGCCAATATCAAGCCAATTGACTGGCTTATTATCTTGCTTATCTATTAACTCATCGTTAGACAGCAACTCTGTCATTTTTTGGCTAATTAGGTTTTGGAGCGGTGCGTAGTGCCCATGATTCAAAAACCGTTTACGCGCATCGATAGATTCTTGGCTATCCCCAGGTGCTTTGGACTTTTTTGTTGTACTGGTAGTAAGTTGACATAGCCTTGACGCGCCACATCAAAGGGATGTGAAGTTTGCTTAGGGTGCAAACTACCATCACAGCGCCAAGTATCTACGGCAGGCTGTAGTGGTGACTGACAAAGTGGACAAATAAATAACGACACGGGCATCTCAAAGTGATAGCAATATGTTTCGCATTTTAACAAAATTCATCTGCCTTGAGCGATAAAAAGCCGTCTCAATCATGATTGAAACGGCTTTTTGGAGTTTTGCAAATTGATATCCATATAGATATTTGGTGGTTATAGCTTAACGCAGTTTTAGCGTCATTAGTCCAAGGATGACAAGAATAATGGCAATAATCCAAAATCTTGCCACCACTTGCGTTTCTTTCCAGCCAATTTCCTCAAAATGATGATGCAGCGGTGCCATACGGAAGACGCGTTTTTTGCGTAGTTTGTACGAGCCAACTTGCAACATCACTGATAGCGCTTCTGCGACAAACAAACCACCCATAATCGCAAAGGCAATCTCTTGACGGGTCATCACGGCGATAGTACCTAGCATTGCACCCAATGCTAGCGCGCCAACATCACCCATAAATACTTGTGCTGGATGCGCGTTGAACCATAAGAAACCAAGACCTGCTCCGACCATTGAGCCACAGACGATGATGACTTCGGAGTTGTAAGGAATATAAGGCACATGTAAGTAATCAGCAAAGCGTACATCGCCTGATACATAGGCCATCGCGCCCAAACCTGCAGCGACGAGAACGACTGGCAAAATCGCCAAACCATCCAAACCATCGGTTAGATTGACTGCGTTAGAAGCACCATTAATCACAAAGTAAGTAAAGATGATGAAGCCAATACCAAATGGCACTACTGAAAATGGAATCATCCAGTCTTTGAATACTGGCAATAGCAGATCCTGCATCTCACGCGTGGTGTTGATATCTGGTTGTAGCGTTGCGATATAATATAAAGACACACCGACAAACAGTGCCCCCATAGACAGCCAAAAATACTTTTTGCGCGCGATTAAGCCTTTTGGATCTTTGTACTTAATTTTTAGCCAATCATCAGCCCAACCGACGGCACCAAAGATAACCATAACCACGAGCAAAATCCAAACATAAGGATTGTTTAGTCGTGCCCATAGTAGCGTCGATATACCAATCGCACTTAGGATCAATACCCCGCCCATGGTTGGCGTACCAGTCTTGGCCAAATGCGACTGAGGCCCATCATTACGAATGGCCTGACCATATTTGAGCGATCGCAAGTGCCGAATGACACGGCCACCAAACATCATGCTAAATACAAGGGCGGTAACAACTGCAAGCAATGCTCGTAGCGTCAACGAAGAAACCGCAGAAAACGGCGTATAATACTGGCCAAGCCAGCCGAACAACCAAACTAACACCGCCTACTCCTCTACTAGCGCATGAATAAGTGTTTCCATTCCCATGGAACGAGAGCCTTTGAACAACACAGTACAAGGCTTAGCTTGTTGCGCCTGCAAATACGGCTGTAAATACTCTAATAAACTGTCTTTGTCGGCGAAAGCATGAGCACTGATATCAGATACCTCTTGCGCACCCGCAACGGTGTAAGGGGCATATTCGCCAACACAAAGCAGCACGTTGATACCTGTGGTCGCAATAGTACGGCCCAAGCTCTGATGCTCACTGATAGCCGCCTCGCCTAGCTCACCGATATCGCCCAGTACCATCACTTGCGTACCCGTTTGCGCAGCCAATACTTTGGCAGCGGCACGTACCGAATGAGGGTTGGCATTATAAGTATCATCAATGAGACGATGCATACCAAGTATCTGGCTATTTAGACGACCTTTAGCAGGACGCGCATTTTCAAGCCCAATGACGATATCACTCACCTCAATATTCAGCGCATGCGCACAGGCAGCAGCGGCCAAGGCATTATTGACATTGTGTTCACCTGCCAATGGTAAGTTGATATCATGGACTTGGTTACCGATATGTAGTTTGAACTCACTACGTTCAGGCTCTACGTCTAGATGGCTTGCGCTCACATCCGTATTACCAAAGCCAATCACATGTGAGGTGTGCTTTTCAGCGATACGGCGTAGCTGATTGGTAAAATCATCCTTATCAGGAACAATCGCAAACTGCGCGTCCGTCAACGTATGGTAAATCTCTGCTTTGGTTTGGCAGATACCTTCACGGCTACCAAATTCACCCAAATGGGCTGTACCGATGTTTAAGATACAGGCCACGTCAGGCTGAACGATTTCAGTCGTATAAGCAATCTCGCCAATATGGTTTGCACCCAACTCTAAAATAGCATAGCGATGATGATCTGATAGCTCAAGCAGCATCATTGGTACACCCAAATCGTTATTGAGGTTACCACGAGTGATTAAGGTCGGTGCCAATCTACCAAAAATACTGCCTAGCATTTCTTTGCAAGTGGTCTTGCCGCTAGAACCCGTAATAGCAATCACGGTTAAATCTGTATGCTGCTGACGACGATACGCTGCCAATTGACCTAGTGCCAAACGAGTATCGCTGACTACCAATTGCGGAATAGCATTTGGGCCAGACAACGAGGTAGGACGCGAGACGACAGCGGCAACAGCGCCTTTTGATATTGCTGTCTCGATATAATCGTGACCATCGAAATTATCGCCGCTTAGCGCCAAAAATATATCGCCTGGCTTTATCGTGCGGGTATCGGTGGCTACACGTTTACTGGACAAGGCCGTCTGCTCTGCTCCATGGCCTTGTGGTAGTTGCCACTGCCCATCGAGCGACGTGGTCGCTGCGAGCAGATTGTCCATTTGCCAGACATAGAGCCCTTGCGACTGGGCAGTATTATCGGTGTCGGCTGTCATAATGATTACCTTATATGATGATTACTTAATTTTTATATTTAATGATCAATTTTTACTAATGCATGTACCGAGGGCCAATCAATTACACACGGCCAGCTTGATTCAATGTCTGCTGCAAAACAACACTGTCATCGAAATCATAGCGGACGTTGTTAATCTCTTGATAGGTCTCATGACCTTTGCCTGCGATGACAACGATATCATCTACACCTGAGTGACTAACTGCATACTCAATAGCGGTTTGGCGGGCAGGCTCGATATGGGTTCGTTGATATTGCTCAGCGGTCATACCAGCCTGCATATCTTGCAAAATCATATTGGGATCTTCGGTACGTGGATTATCCGCAGTCAAAACAACTTGATCAGCACCTGTGAGGCCCGCCTGCGCCATCAACGGTCGCTTGCCTGCATCACGATCTCCGCCGCAACCAAATACCGCCCAAAGCTGACCTTTACAGTGGGTTTTTAAGCTTGCCAACACTTGGCTTAGCGCGTCTGGAGTATGCGCATAATCAACGATAAAGCAGCCATCATTTGACGGTACACGCTGCATACGCCCAACCGCACCTTGCAACTGTGCAACAGTAGGCGCAATACGCTCAATATTTATAGCCAAGTCAACATCAAGTGCTACGACGGCTGCTATCGCTGCGAGCAAATTGGCTACATTGAAGCGACCTAATAATGAACTGATAATCTCTATGTTGTCAGCTTTGTCATCGCCAAAATCAGTACGCAGATTGATTTGGACGCCTTGCAGACTTGGTATGATATCAGCGGCAACGAAAGTCGCAGTTTTTGATGAATCCAAACTGTATGTCCATACCGTTAAACCGCTGGCGTTTGCCATCTCTAACATAACCTGAGCGTGCTCATCATCGATATTGATAATGGCATGGGTCAAATCTGGGAAATGAGCTTTATCAAACAGCTTTGCTTTGGCAGCGGCATATTCTGCCATATCGGCATGATAGTCTAAATGGTCACGACTCAAATTGGTATAAATCGCTACAGTGACTGGCATACCTTGTAGACGTTGCTGGTCCAGCCCGTGAGAGCTGGCCTCTAATGCTAATATTTCTGCTTGCTCTGTTCCCATTTGATATAGGAACTGCTGGACAGCTAACGCATCGCCCGTGGTATGGCTGGCTTGCACCAGAGCACCAAGTCTACCATTACCTGCAGTACCCATTACTGCGCTACTCTGATCCATCAATTGAGTAAGCTGTGCTACTAATTGGCTAATGGTTGTTTTGCCATTCGTACCAGTCACCGCAACCACGGTCGGTAGAGTCACTGGCTGCTGATATTGCAGGCGCGCTTGAATTAAGCTACCCAAAAAGTCGCGAATGTTAGGAACGTATAAGACAGGGCACGGCAATGCTGCTAGTTGCTGCATACTAGCGATACTATCCGTCTGCAGTTCACTACTGGTATTTGAGAGATTTGTTGCTTCGCTAAGCAAAATACTAGGGTCAATCTCTGAGAGAATAAACGCGGCTTGTTCAGCGGCTTGCAGTAAATAGTCGCGACTTTTTTCAGAATTGGCTGTTTGACTTTTTAAAAGGACAAATACGTCATTCGCTTCCAACTGGCGATTGTCTAAGCGAAACTGTTGAAACGGAATATGGGCAATAGATTGAGCTTGATCTAAACTCGCCTGATTAGATGCTTTCTGAATCGATGTTGCTATCATCGCTGTAAGCTGCTCAGCCAGTTTTTGCTGCTGGCTTTTATTGGCATCTATAAGCTGTTGTAAAGTAACAGTAGCGCTATCTAGCGATGATATAGTCATAGATAAATCCTAAACAGTTAAAACGTGTCAGCTCAGTAGAACTGGACATTTAAAATAATTGAACGCTTACTGCGCTTCCGTTTTTAGTGGCTTATCCAAAGGCACATTATACAATCGCAATGCTTCTTTCATCACATTATGGAAGACCGGTGCGACCGTTAGACCAGCATAAATTTGACCGCGCGGGTCTTCGATAAGCATTACGCCTACCAGCTTTGGATTAGATGCAGGCGCCATACCAGCAAAGACGTTACGATACTGATCGGTATAATAGCCACCATCTGGATTGATACGTCGTGACGTACCCGTCTTACCTGCCACGCGATATCCATCAATGGCGGCGGCTTTCGCCGTACCACCAGGCTCAGTCACGCTCTCAAGCATCTGTACAATCGACATTGCCTGCTCATGCGCCATAATACGTTTGCTTGGCTGCGACTTGTCATCTTTAATTAAAGTTAATGGATGCATGACTCCACCTGCTGCTAGGGCTGAATACGCCTGTGCAACCTGTGCCAATGTCACTTGTAGACCATAACCATAACTAACCGTCGCACGACGCGAGGTTTCTTTTTCTTTTGGCGTGACGATTAAACCACTGCCCTCACCTGGGAATTGCAAAGGTGTTTTTGAGCCAAAGCCAAACTGTCGTTGCATATTACTAATAGCATCGGCTGGCAGTGATAGCGCAATCTTGGTCGAGGCAACGTTACTAGATTTCTGTAATAGCGTGGCCATGTTAATCATGCCCAAATTATTATGATCTCGAATGGTATAGCCACGTACGCGAATCGAACCAGGATTGGTATCAATCAAGGTCGTTGGCGTATATTTACCCGAGTCTAGCGCTGCCGCCACGGTAAACGGTTTCATCACCGAACCTGGTTCAAACACATCTAACAGTGCGCGGTTACGCTGGTTTTCACCCGTCATCTCGTTAAGGTTGTTCGAGTTAAACGATGGCCATGTCGATAACGCTAACACTTCACCAGTTTGCACATCAACAATCATACCCGTTGACCAGCGGGCTTTTTGCAAACGCCCAGCTTTTTCTAGCTCTTTATATAGCAAATACTGCAAGCGCGAATCAATCGTCAACGCCACATCTTTGCCAGGTACTTCTGGCTCGATCTGTTTGATTTCTTTTAGGCTGTTTTGTTTGGCGTCTTTTAGAACCAGTACTTTTCCGTCATCACCTGCCAAATCTTTTTCATACTGACGCTCAATACCAGCACGGCCTTCGTAGCCGCCTTCGGGATCCTTGGCGTTTTGACCCATAAAACCTAGCAGCTGTGCATTAGACTGTGGCTGCGGGTAATAACGCTGAAAGAAATTCTTTTCGTAGACGCCTGGGAAATCAAGTGAGCTGACGCTTTGGGCAATCTCAGGTGTGACTTTATTAAGCAATGGCAAATAGTGCGATCCTGCGCCAGATGGCAAAGCAGCTTTTACCGCTTTCTCATCGGTCACATCGATACTGTCATCAATAGCCGTGACTTTTTCAACTCATCGACCGAGATATTGGCAGCAGCGGCTAGCTTGGTCAGGTCCATATTATCTAGACGCTTTTGCATACGCGCCTGTAATTGGGGACTGCTAGGGTTGGTGATGATAATGCGCTTTAGCTCGTAATATTCACGCGAATAATCATGCGGACTAAACGAAACCGTCGCGAGCGGCGCGCTGACCGCAAGCGGTAGATTATTACGATCGGTAATCATACCGCGATAAGATTTTTGGGTGCGCTCACTGGTAATGAGCTCATTACCTTTGTCTTGATAAAACTGTGCATTAGCAACCTGAATATAATAAGCGCGGCTAATGAGTAGCGCTAATATGACCAGCGCTAGACCCCAGACCATACGAAAACGGTTCTTGTCTTGTTCGAAACCACCGAGAGCAGAAGCACCTGACGCTTTGCTCGAAAAAACCATTTTGCTTTTGCGGTTTTTTACACTGGTATAAGCGCCTTGGGTATCGCTTTTTTGATGCGACCAAACAATTTGGCCTTGCGATTACTTACAGCTTTATCGGGCTTGCTACTCGTTTGACCAGATTTAGCAGCACTGGCTCGGCGTAGAGGTTTGGTTACCTTGCCGCTGGCTGGTTTCTTGCTAGTGTTTTTTGCGGTGGATTTAGGCTTCTTCTCACTCATTGTCCTGCCTCCGTCGCTGGTTCTTCAGGAGAAATATCGGTAGAGGCACGTGACCCGATGACGTCAGATGTATCTTCATCTGAGTCTTCCGTAACCACTGGCACCAATGCAGTTGCGACGCCAGGCTGGATAATCAGCTTATCCTTTAATGTTGGCGAATACATACCCAATTCAGCAACCGCTCGACTGGCAATCTGCGGCGTGGCGCTAAAGGTTTGTTGCTCAATTAATAGACGCTGATGCTCTACTTGTAGCTTACGTTCTTGTTTTTTCATGTCTTGCAAAGTTTTGTAGTCCTGATGATATTGCTGAACTTCTTCGGCAGTTTTGATACCACTCCATACAATCGTGGCTGCCAATAGCAATAGCACGACCACATAAATGCTCACCACATTAAACCGGCGCACGAACAGCTCGCCGACATCGGTATTATAAGGTGTAGCAGTGCGGCGATTCGCAGGTTTGTCAGATATTGCCATGACGATCTCAAAAAGGTGAACGTAAACGATAGAGTAGATAACGGATTGCGAAAGATGAACGTGTCATTATTCGGTCATACCATCGATAAATATAAAACCAAAGACACTTATAAGTGTAAAAACCACACTTAAAAAACGAACGTAAAAAACACATCCAATAGCCAATTTACTCAGGAGCCATAAATCATCACAACTCATGGCTATCAATATGTCATACCACAACCAAACACGTTGAATGGCTATACTATATAAAACCATTCAACTATTAAGCAGATAAAAACTAACTGCTGAGCCTAACAGACAATATTTACAGATTTTTAACAGTGGCGTAGCCATTAGGACATTTGCGCATCATTTAGACAAATATTAGCAACCTCAGGCAACTCACTAATCATATTCGACTATGACTTGTGGCGTCGTGATGTTCTTCTATAACCCTGTTGTCTGCTCATAAGCTGTGTCAGTACGCGTTGCCATACGCAACCATGCGCTACGCGCACGTGGGTTTTGACTCGTCTCAGCTTTGCTTGGGCCAACACGTTTTGGCTTGCTAAAATAGCGTGGACGATTCGGCGGCATTGGCAGGTTTTCGTCTTCTGGATACTGCCCTTTGCTATGTCGCTGCAAGAACTGCTTGATACGGCGATCTTCTAATGAATGAAAACTAATGACCGCTAGCTGCCCACCTGACTTTAAGATAGGAATGCTTTGCGCTAAAAAGTCGTCGACATCGCCCAGCTCATTATTAATAAAAATACGCATGGCTTGAAAGCTTTGCGTCGCTGGATGTTTACCGCGTTGCCAATTAGGATGCGCTACTTTGATCACTTCTGCCAACTCAAGCGTAGACTCGTAGCTCTCCATCTGTTTGATAGCTCGTGCAATACGGCGACTGTGACGCTCTTCGCCAAACTCATAAAGCACATTGGCCAACGTTTCATCATCGACTTTTTCAAGCCATTCGGCAACTGACTGGCCACGGCTGGTGTCCATACGCATGTCTACTGCCCCGTCACGCATAAAGCTAAAGCCGCGACTACCGTCATCAATCTGCGGTGATGAAATGCCCAAATCCGCCATTAAGCCATCAACTTCACTGATGCCCATAGCAGCCAGACTGTCGGTCAACGTCGCAAAACTATCGTGAACCACACGCACACGGCTGTCTTTGCTTGCCAGCTCTTGAGCCACGCTAATGGCTGTCGGATCTTTGTCAAAGACAATCAGTGTTGCATCATCGGCGAGTTGACTTAATAGCAGTCGGCTATGGCCACCACGGCCAAAAGTTGCATCAACGTAGATACCACTTATATTTAAGCTATTTTGGTCACCTTCTGTTTGCTTGGGCAAGGATTTTACGCCGAGCACCGCAGCGACAGTCTCTTGCAGCAGCACCGCATCATGGACAAAACTCAATTCATCAGACGTGATATCGCCCTCATGACGGGCGTGAGTAACATCCAGATCGACATCTTGCGTAGACGCACCCTTTACAGCAGAAGGATTAGACACTGACTCAGAGAGATCAGCGGCGGCAGAAGGACTGGCTTTCGATTTTGGCTTAGACTTTGATAGGGACACAAACAACTCAATAGATGACGACCGTACTGGCCAGTAATTAGATGAAAATAAACAAGTTATGACTTGCTTAGCATTATTATCGCAAGGATACACCTGTAGTCAAGCACTAGAAGGGCTTTTCATTAAAAATATCACATGTCTCTGTTATACTAGCGCTATATTTTACGCTATTTCTTAACATCGACTTCATATCTTTCATCGCTATTTATACTAATAGCTTATATCGATAGCAAACTTTGAGACTTTTATCATGCAAACCTCTACTGACAGCACGCGCCCTGTACGTACGCGTATCGCCCCATCACCAACTGGCTTCCCACACGTAGGTACTGCCTATATTGCCCTGTTTAACTTGGCCTTTGCCAAAGCTCACGGCGGCGAATTCATCTTACGTATCGAAGACACTGATCAGACTCGCTCAACTGAGCAATCAGAACAAATGATTTTGGATGCCCTACGTTGGGTTGGTTTAGATTGGAGCGAGGGCCCAGATATTGGCGGCCCACATGCCCCTTATCGTCAGAGCGAGCGTAGCGATATCTACAAAAAACACGCCGAGATACTCATAGGAAAAGACCATGCGTTCCGCTGTTTTTGTACCAGTGAAGAGTTAGACGCTATGCGTGCTGAGCAAATGGCTAATGGCGAAACTCCTCGTTATGATGGTCGCTGTGCTCATCTTGCACCAGAAAAAGCCGAGCAATTGGTAAGCGAGGGCAAGCCGCACGTGATTCGTATGCGCGTACCGACTGAAGGCATCTGTCAGGTACATGACATGCTACGCGGCACCGTTGAGATTCCTTGGACTCAAGTCGATATGCAAGTACTGCTAAAAACAGACGGCATGCCAACGTATCATTTAGCCAACGTCGTTGATGATCATTTGATGGAAATCACTCATGTGATGCGCGGTGAAGAGTGGCTGAACTCTGCGCCTAAGCATCAACTACTTTATGATTATTTTGGTTGGGAAATGCCAACGCTTTGCCACATGCCGCTACTGCGTAACCCTGATAAATCAAAGCTGTCTAAACGTAAAAACCCAACTTCTATCACCTACTATCGTGATGCAGGCGTGCTACCTGAAGCGCTGCTAAACTATCTCGGTCGTATGGGCTACTCAATGCCCAATGATGCTGAGCAGTTTACGCTAGAAGAAATGATTGCCAGCTTTGATATTCAGCGCGTGTCGCTTGGCGGCCCTATCTTCGATATCGAAAAGCTAAACTGGCTCAATGCAGAATGGCTACGTGCGCTTAGCCCTGAAGAGCTAAAGAATAAAATCCTTGAGTGGGCCAGCAACAGTGACAAGCTAACCGCTATCGCAGCGGCGATTCAGCCACGTATCGAGCTATTGTCTGATGCGGTTAATTGGGGTGGTTTCTACTTCCAAAACCTACCTGACATCAATGCTGAGAGCTTCACTCATAAATCACTCACCCCTGAGCAAATTATCGAGATGCTGCAATTAGCGCTTTGGCAATTAGAAGTCTTGCCAACGTGGTCAGAAGAAAATATCTACGCCACGCTAAAAGGCCTTGCTGCTCACCTGGATATTAAGATGCGTGACTTTATGGCACCGTTCTTTATCGCTATCGCTGGTAGCACCTCATCGACGCCAGTCATGAACTCTATGGCGATTATCGGCGCTGACATGACCTTGACTCGCTTACGTCACGCCGTTGATGTATTAGGCGGCCTCGGTAAAAAGAAACTGAAGAAGTTAGAGAAACAAGCGGCAGAATTGCCAGATTTTTTGGCTGCTGCTGAGTAGTTTAGAAGCTGAACAACTTATCTACTAAACAGTTAACTAGCTAAACTTGTCGAATGTAAAAGGGTCAGGCCATCTCTGACCCTTTTTTCGTTAAGCGCAGTTATTACTACCTCAAATTATTAGACATCTTTTACTAAACATTTCAATTGGAAATAAACATGGCTACCAAAACCGTCACGATAGAAAACAAAGATTATGTGTTTAACACCCTAAAAGAAGCGCAAAAATACTACGATACCATCGTAAAAGAGCTTTTTGAGGCAAACCTTACCCTAACCACAGGTCAGGATTTTGAAGATTTAAAATGGATATACCGCACTTACTGCGGTTATACCAAGCATAATCTAGATAAATTAGGCAAATATGATGTCATTGGGGTCAAAAGTATCAGAACAATCCGAGAAAAATGCGGTCAATATGTACCAGCGGAGTGCTGTGCGATTATTTTTTCTGATGGCAGCGAAGCAGAGTTTTATACCGATAAAGCCATCAAAGAGATCGCGCTTAAGCAAAATCCACGCTAATTTAGGTGTGTTGAGCCTTTAAGACAGGCTAAATCGCTTTTTTTGCATATTTATGAATTATTTTTAAAATAGTGGTTGACAAGACTGCCGCTCTTACATAAAATACGCACACTCTTAGCGAGGGGCTATAGCTCAGTTGGTAGAGCACTTGCATGGCATGCAAGGGGTCAACGGTTCGACTCCGTTTAGCTCCACCATACTTATTTATAGCAACGCTCAGTATTACTGAAACGTAATCGTAAATACTCGCTAGTAGGACGATATCAGCACCTAGGCAAGGCTTGCTCTATTATTAATAGATAAGCTATCTGATATTGTGAAGTACCGTTGTAACCACTGGTTATAACACTCTATGCGTCCCCATCGTCTAGAGGCCTAGGACACCGCCCTTTCACGGCGGTAACGGGGGTTCGAATCCCCCTGGGGACGCCACTATTCGGCGTCACTTGTTAGCACTTTTGCTTAGCATCAGGTTAGACTAATAAGCGAACAATAAAAAAGCCCAGTCATCATCCGGTGACTGGGCTTTTTTATGTCTGTCGTTTTTCAACATCCTCTATTCTATTGTCGTTAGCTTATTATTAATAGCTGCTAGCTTGCTGTTGATAGCACTATTGCCAACCTATCTAATACTCGTTAATATCGATCTGACAGACGTATTGATAAAATGCAACCCCATACTAGAAATGATGGGGCTTGGCGTGATTAAAGGGAAGTGATTGCGATGTTTGGTATCGAGAATTATCTGGGGTTTATCTTGGCAGCTATTTTGTTAAACCTAACGCCAGGTACGGATAGCATGTACATCATCACCCGTAGTATTTCACAAGGACAAACAGCAGGGTTTTATTCTGTTCTTGGCATTACTTCGGGTATTTTGGTACATACTTTATTGGCGGCGCTAGGGTTGTCCGTGTTACTTGCCAACTCCCCTACGGCGTTTATGATCGTCAAATATATCGGTGCGGCTTACTTGTGCTATTTGGGTCTAAAAATGCTACTGAGCAAAAACTCGAGCTCGATAGCAAACAATTTGTCCAAAGATCAGAACGTGACTAGCCGAAAGGCTGTAGATGGTTGGCAAATATATAAGCAAGGTGTGTTGACCAATACTTTTAATCCAAAAGTCGCTTTATTTTTCTTGGCGTTCTTCCCGCAGTTTATCGACGCTAGTTATGCTTATGGCATGCTGTCATTTTTGATGTTGGGACTGACTTTTGCCACCACAGGTTTTATATGGTGCTTGTGTTTGGCGCTGCTGGCGTCAAAGTTCAGCAAAAAACTAAGAGAGAATCCAAAAATTGAATCCATGATGAATAAAATAAGTGGTATCGTATTTATGGGGCTAGGAATTAAGTTATTGACTGAAAAGGCGTAGAGTAAAGTAACAAGAAGAAAAAACGTCTTCCATAAAAAAGCCCAATCCCCTACTTTGAAGGAGATTGGGCTTTTTGTCATATAAAGCTTAACTAACTACTAGCCAGCTTCTTTGCTCTCAGCAGCCAATTGACGTAGTACATAGTGCAATACGCCACCATGACGCACATATTCGCGCTCTTTTGGCGTTTGTAGACCGACATTTACCTCAAAGGTTTCTGCCGAACCATCAGCACGTGTAGCCGTAACCGTGGCTGTTTTACTCTCACCATTATCTAGACCCGTGATGCTCAGCACTTCAGAACCATCTAGTTTGTAGGTTTCTGCATTTTGACCATCTTTAAACGTCAATGGCAGCACACCCATACCGACTAGGTTTGAACGGTGAATACGTTCAAACGAGCTGGTTAAAACTGCTTTTACGCCTAGCAGGATGGTACCTTTAGCTGCCCAATCACGGCTCGAACCAGAACCATACTCTGCCCCGCCCAATACCACTAACGGACGCTTATCTTCTTTATACTTCATCGCTGCGTTATAGATAGGCATTTCTTCACCCTCTTGTAGCGTAGCGCTGTCACCCTTGAAGTAATAGGTATAGCCGCCTTCCTTACCGCCCATCATGGTATTTTTGATACGGATGTTGGCAAAGGTACCACGAGTCATGACTGCATCATTACCACGGCGTGAGCCATAGCTGTTGAAGTCTGCTTCCATCACACCGCGCTCTTGCAAGTACTTACCTGCTGGTGAGTCTGGATCGATATTACCTGCTGGTGAAATATGATCGGTGGTGATCGAGTCACCAAACAGACCTAGGATACGCGCGCCTTCGATATCAGGGATACCTTCTGGCTCCATGGTCATACCATCAAAGAACGGTGGGTTTTTGATATAAGTCGACCCTTCATCCCATGGATATAACTGGCTATCGGCTGAACTAATCGCGTTCCACGCGGCACTACCATCAAATACTTCGCCGTAGTTTTTGCGGAACATATCAGCATCGATATTGTTGGCAATCAACTCGTTAATTTCTTCTGAAGTTGGCCAGATATCTTTTAGGAATACATCATTGCCATCTTGATCCTGTCCTAGCGGATGAGTGGTCAGATCGATATCGACTGTACCTGCTAACGCATAAGCAACGACTAACGGTGGTGATGCTAAATAACTGGCTTTGACATGCGAGTGAATACGACCTTCAAAGTTACGGTTACCAGACAATACAGCCGCTGCGACTAAGTCATTTTCCTCAATGCCTTTTTCGATCTCTTCTGATAATGGCCCTGAGTTACCGATACATGTCGTACACCCATAACCGACTAGATAGAAGCCTGTTTTTTCTAGCTCATCCATCAGATGGGTTTTCTCAAGATAGTCGGTGACCACTTTAGAACCCGGTGCGAGCGATGTCTTAACCCAAGGCTTGGCTTTAAGCCCTTTGGCAGCCGCTTTTTTGGCCACTAGACCTGCACCAATCATTACTGCTGGATTGGAAGTGTTGGTACAAGAAGTAATGGCAGCAATAACTACCGATCCGTCTCGTAGTTTGTGTTGCTTATCATCGATACTGACATTTGAGAAGACATTGTTTGCTGGCGCATAACCTGCATTGTCATCACTGGTATCAACTTCGATATTTGGCTCAGCCGCTAAGTGTTCAGCTTGCTCTTGCTCGCCGCCTTCTTGATCAAAGCGTACTTTGCCTTCTACTTCTGACTTGCGATCTTTGGTCATTTTTTCTAGCGTTTCGCCAAACTTCTCATGCATATCAGACAAATTGATACGCTGCTGTGGCAAGTTTGGACCAGCAAGTGCTGGCTGTACTGACGATAGATCTAGTTCTAGCTTGCTCGAATAAGTCGCCGCAGGTGTATCGGCATCGTGCCATAAGCCTTGCGCCTTAGCATATTTTTCAACCAGTTCAATCTGTTCTTCGTCACGGCCAGATAGACGCAGATAATTAATTGCCATCTGATCAATTGGGAAAATACCACAAGTCGCGCCATACTCTGGTGACATATTGGCGATAGTGGCACGATCCGCTAGCGGCATACTATGTAAGCCTTCGCCATAAAACTCGACGAACTTACCGACCACACCATGTGCGCGCAACATCTCAACCACACGTAATACCAAATCGGTCGCCGTGACGCCTTCGGTTAGCTTGCCTTTTAGCTCAAAACCGACTACTTGTGGAATCAGCATCGAAGACGGTTGACCTAACATCGCGGCTTCAGCTTCGATACCGCCCACACCCCAACCAAGCACGCCAATACCATTAATCATCGTAGTATGGCTATCTGTACCAAACACTGTATCTGGATAAGCTGTCAGCTCGCCATCGACGTCTGCTGCCATCACGACACGGGCTAGATACTCAAGGTTAACCTGATGCACAATACCTGTCGCTGGCGGTACCACGACGAAGTTTTCAAAGGCTTGCTTGCCCCAATGCAAAAATTCATAGCGCTCATTGTTACGCTTAAATTCAATCTTTTCGTTCAAATCTAGCGCATCTTCGCGGCCATAAGCATCGACCTGTACAGAGTGATCGACGACCAACTCACTAGGGATAAACGGATTGATCTGCTCAGCCTTTCCGCCAAGCTCGACCACTGCATCACGCATCGCCGCCAAATCGACAACCGATGGTACGCCAGTGAAATCTTGCAATACCACACGCGCTGGCATAAAGGCGATTTCTTTTGATGCCTCAGCCCCTGCATCCCAGTTGGCAACCGCTTCGATATGGTTTTTGCCAACTGACTGGCCACCGTCTTCGTTACGCAATAGGTTTTCTAATACCACTTTCATACAAAATGGTAGTGTCTTGATATGCTCATAAGTTTCGGTCAGCTTTGGCAGACTGTAGTAGGCATGTTCCTTGCCAGCAACCGAAAGGGTGTCTTTTACATCAAAAATATCACTCATGATAGCTTCCTTATCGTTGTTATAAATCCTGGACATAAATTATTATAAGTTTATGTATGACTGGTGGCTCAATAAATGATTGATCTGTCTTGAATCAATATCGCAGTTTCGCAAAACTGTCTGATAGAAGTCAGTGTTAACAAAAGAGATAATCATATCTGTAGTGATTAACAGAGACTCCCTTTTACCATAACAAACATACAAGGCTTTGTTAACGTCTGGACGTTGTCGAATCGTGGCACAATCGTAAACGTAACAACGGTTTAGCGAGCTATCTTTAAATGATTTATTCCTATTTAATTTTTATCTTTTTACGTCGTCCACTGCGAAATACGTAGCTGTCCTCATAGAAGCCAGTATCGGCATTTTTTGCCCAAAAATGCGGTACCCCTAAAATCGGTAACGGCGCAAGCTGGCGCGGCTTGACGTCATCATTGGATAACAATGTGTCCATGTATTTGGCAACCTTGTCATCCAAATAGCTCATACGTTCAGCTAATGATAAGGTAAAGAATTCTTGTGCAACGTGAATGACAATGCTGTGAGCGCATAGAGGTTTGCGTGGGTGTACCAACTGCTCAAGCAATGCATGGCCAAAGATATAAACTGCGGCTTGAGCGCTGTTATCAGGCTGAGTTGGGTTGTCCCATTTAGCACGCGGTTTCACCAAACTTGCCTGCCAGTCAAAATCCACTAATGCTTCACCAATATTTGGGTCTGCCGTGACCAGCACTGCGCCATTCTCATCAAAGACAGTAATAGTGTCGCGCACACGCCCTCGACGCTCACTAATGCCTTGTTTAGCGATTTCTAGCATATGGTAGTAATTGAGCATAGCTTTAGTCTTCGGAAAGGTCAGCCAAATACTGCCATTAAACAAATCATGTAAGTTATCTCGCGTCGGGATATTGCCAGTTGTGCCGATGAAATGCTCATATACTTCCCCTTCAGGCAATGCATTTTGAGAGACGAACTGTAGCGTCTGAGATTTGTGGTCATGAGCAGGTTTAGTATGTGGTAACGGCTGCTCTAAATGATTTGCCTGCTGCGTCATCGCCGTTTTTAAGACTTTGGCAATCGTGTCAGGCGTATTGATGCCAGAAGCATTTATATCGTGTCTATTTGGGCTTTTCACATTATCCAAACTTTCTGAGTCACCCAAATCACCCAAATTATCCAAGCTATTTCTCTGTGATTTCGAGTGACTAAGGTGTTCAATCGTGTTGCTGATATAACTCAATTGAGTAATATGAGACAGCCACGGCACTTGCCAATCAATAGTAGCAAAGCTGTGATCGAGCTGACCTTCTACTACCGGCAGCTGCTTAGTATGAGTATCAGAGTTAAGTGTGGCGGGTAAATCACTGGCAGGCATAGAAGCTCTCTCTTACAGGCTATCTCTATTAGACGTATGGATGGTCTATGGTATCATGGTGCGCTTTTTTACTGCTAGATACGCCGCTCGAAAGGACTTTTTGAGCGCTATGGATGAATGAGTTTTATGGCAAATTTTAATACCCACTTAAATGTCGCCTTTATGGTCAGCGGCACACTGAGTTTGACAGTTTATAAAGCTGGATTGATTGATGATTCAGGATTTTTGGTGTGCGTAGCGCTTGGTACTATCGGTGGATTGCTGCCAGACTTGGATTCTGATAATTCAACACCGATTAAGCTCGGTTTTAATATCACCTCGTTCATATTTGCTTTTGGTCTGGTCATGCATTGGCGTAGTGACTTGAGCTTACTGGCATTGATAGTATTGTGGCTAGCAGGCTACGGTTTCATGCGCTACGTGGTTTTTCATATTTTTACTACTATGACGGTGCATCGCGGTGTCATCCACTCTGTGCCGTATATGGCGATACTGGGATTGGGTCTGACGTGCCTAAGCTATTATGGCTTGCACCTACCACTGACGACTAGTTGGTTTTATGGTCTGTTTTTATTTGGTGGCGCGATGGTACATTTGTCATTGGACGAGCTGTATAGCGTTAATTTGTCCAATATGAAAATGAAACGCTCATCGGGCACAGCAATGAAGTTTTATCAGCCAAAAGATAAATGGTGGTATTTGCTCTTATATACTATCCTTGCGCTACTGGTATATGCCGCCCCGCCTTTTGAGGTGTTTTGGTCACGATTAAGTGATCCTTCCGCATGGGCGCAGCTCAAAGTCGGCATATTGCCAGAATTAATAAAAAGCATGCTGCAATAAAGTTATCAAAAGACCATTAAGCCTAAACGAATAAGCCCAAACAAAAAGTAGAGTAACTCATGCAACCTTACCCAGATACTTGCCCTTGCCAAATCAATCCAACAGCAGAGACGACAGACGGTCCACTATCCTATCAAGACTGCTGCCAGCCTTATCATGATGCTTTTTATAATGATGAGATTGATAAAGCAGATGGTATAAAAGCGGAAACAGCCGAACGGCTCATGCGTACGCGCTATAGTGCCTTTGTATTGATTAAACCAGACTATATCGTCAACACCACAGTACCTGCGCAGCAAGGCTTGCTTGACGTTCAGGCAATTAAAAGTTGGGCGATGGATACAGACTGGGCAGGATTAGAGATTGTAGAACACAAGCCAAAGCTTGGTAAAAGGCATGCACAGGTTGAGTTTAAGGCTTATTTTAATACCAAAGATAATACAAATGATTTAGCAGGAAAAATACAAGCGCATCATGAGCTGTCCACCTTTGTAAAGGTAAAAGACAAGGCTAATAACGATGTGCGCTGGTATTTCTTAGATCCGACGGTTGCGATGACTGTCAGCCAAAAACAACCGTGCATTTGTGGGTCTGGTGAGAAATTTAAGCGGTGTTGTGGGAGTTATATTTAAACAGTATTGGATATTCATTAACCGCTAAACACTCGCCCCAACGGCTCGTGCAATCGCAATGCCTTCGTCCACTGTTAAAAACTTGCGCTGGCTTGGGCTGTCTTTATAAATGACATCGCCATCTTGAAAGATTAAGCATTCATTGACAGCCAATTGCTGCCATTTCTCATTTTCAGTCAATGGCACAGTGACCAAAATCGTGACTTTATCTGTGTCTGTAGTCACATCACCAAAGTTAATCGCCATATCATCATCAGCCAGTTTGGCTTCACCAAATGGCGCTTTACGTGTGAGATAAAACAGCAAGCTACCCGCATAAGCCAGTTGCCACCTGCCATTCGATATTAAGCAATTAAATAACCCATTGGCAGAGAGATAGCGACACTGTGTGGTCAAAAATTAAACAGCGTTTTGTCATCAGGACGCGACTTAAAGCTGCTTTTTAGACGATTGACCAAATAACAGAATGCCATTTCAGAATCAGTTGAACCGACTGGCTGACAGTGTGAGGCATTGCCATTGTCTTGTAAGCGCTGACAGCGTTTGATAAATTCGCTATTCATCTGCCCATTGTGCGCAAATACCCACTGTTCGCCCCATACTTCACGGACGAATGGATGGGTGTTTGCCAAACAGTTCTGCCCTTGCGTCGCTTTACGAATATGCGCGATGACATTCATGGCTTTGATTGGGTAGTTATTGACCAAGTCAGCGACTGGCGACAGATGGCTTGGACGATTGTCATGAAACAGACGCAGACCCGTTGAGTCATTTGCCGTCTCATCGTTGGTTTTGTCGTTATTACTGCATTCGCTGCGCTCAAAAAGGCAATACCAAAGCCATCTTCATGACTGTCCGTCATCCCGCCGCGCTTGCGAAATCCTGCAAAGCTAAAGCCAATATCCGTTGGGGTATTACAGTTCATTCCTAAGAGTTGACACATTTAATCATTACCGCCGTTATTATCGTCTATTATCGAGTTACCTTGAGTAGCATTGCTCTGAGCGGCAGATAGCGCATCAAAGTCAGCATCACTCATCTCATCCAGTAAGGCGGCACCATCAGTTGGGATGGTATCCAAAATGCGCTGAGCTTCTGCCAGATCGGTACTTTCTACCCAAAGAACGATACCCGAGTTCATACCTGGGATAGCGCTTAGCGGTTGCAAGGACACGGTAATGCCGTTATTACGTAGTAGGTTTGCGTGCAGCTCACCCTGCATATTGGTATCGTAGCGCGCCAGTTTGTGCCAGTTATCAAATTGATCGGTCATGGGGTCGCCTCTAAGGTTTCGGTGCTAAAATTATTACTAGCATTGGTACTAGAATAAATGAATAAGCAATGCTTACGATAATTGATCTAGCATATATTCTTTGATTGCGAACTCACTACTATTTAATGTTTCCTGCGCTTGCTCAGCTTGCGAGATACTGCTAAATACACCAACTATTTGATTGTCTGGTTTGCTTAATAGTACAAATACGGTATTTTGCGACTTTTCAACATGCGCCCAATGATAAGCGGCCAAGCGTTTCATCAAGTCAGGATTTTTGACCATGATGTTATCACCCGTACGGCCTTCGGTACGATTGTAGTGAATCACATTTAGGCGTAATAACCAGAAAATCACTGCCGCTTTTGCCAGCATAACAGGTAGTGCACGGTTTTCATCGTTATTTAACGGGCGTATCGATTCATAACCTTGTAAGAACGCCGCCATTTTACTGCGGTCAAAGTTAACGGATTCGCCTTGTTCTGCAACGCCCCACGTGGTACAAAAATCATTGATAGTAATGGCAATATCCATCACATAATGCTCGACACTGACTTCGGTGAAGTCCAACAGACCCGTCAAACGCGCTTCGCCTTTTTGTAGATTCCATAAGGTATTGTCGGCAAACATATCTAGATGACACAGGCCTTTTGGCAAGGTTGCCAGTGGTAATTCCGAATAAGAGCGCCAGATATCGCTCATCAGCTTGGCTTCGTCACCTGGCATAAACTGCATTTCACGGTCGCGCACATCTGCCCATGGGTACAAAGGCACGCCATATTGCTCACTTGGTTGTAGTGCTTGTAGCGTTTCATGCAGCATCGCTAATGCCGCGCCAATATCATGACACATTGCTTGCGTGGTTTGATCTGGATGTGAACCTGTTAGACACGGCACTAGCGTAATCGCTTTGTCTTCATAATGGATGACATAACGCTTATCATCGTTATCCGTTTGCGAACCATTTGATTCAACAACGGCTAGCGGCGCGGCAACTGGTAATTTGCCATTTAATTGATTAAGAATAACGGCCATTTTTTCGATATCAGCAGGTGGACGCTCTTCAAATAAAGTGAATACGTAAGAGTATGTACCATCTACATCGTCAGTCGTTTGAATAAACCAGTTTGAGTTTTTAATACCTTGAGTGATCGGAATCGCGCGGGCAAACGACACGCCAAAGCTTTGGCAAAAGGTGGCAAACTGATCATCGGTTAACTGGGTATAGACGGACATGACATCTCACTTATAGCAATTGGATAAGAAGTTAAATAGGATAAATTTATGCGGTAATGACAGCAATTGTACCGCGCATGATAAAACTATGGTGAAAAGCGTAATAATCTTGCGAAAACCTGCCTGAAATAGCAGTGATTTTGCTAGACTAGCGCCTATGAATTGATTATAAGGTGAAAGACCCTATGTTAGCAAAGCGTATCATTCCTTGCTTGGACGTTGACAATGGCCGCGTGGTCAAAGGCGTGCAATTTGTCGATATAAAAGACGCAGGCGATCCTGTTGAAGTAGCCAAACGCTACAACGAACAGGGCGCTGATGAGATTACTTTTTGGATATTACTGCGACCAATGATGAGCGCGATACCACTTATCATACTGTTGAGCGCATGGCAGAAACGGTATTCGTTCCGCTGACCGTTGGCGGCGGCGTACGAAAAATCGCTGATATCCGCAATTTGCTCAATGCTGGCGCGGATAAAGTGGCGATTAACTCAGCAGCCGTATTTACGCCGGAGTTCGTTGGTGAAGCCGCGCAGAAATTTGGCAACCAGTGTATCGTCGTTGCTATCGATGCCAAACGCGTCGCTGATATCAACGTCGATGGTATTGTCGTGCCACGTTGGGAGATTTTCACCCATGGTGGCCGTAAGCCAACAGGTATCGATGCCGTTGCTTGGGCGAGCAAAATGGCAGAGCTGGGCGCTGGTGAATTACTGGTCACCTCGATGGACGGTGATGGCACCAAAAAAGGCTATGATTTGGCGCTCATGCAGCAAATTACGAGCCGCGTTAATGTACCAGTTATCGCCTCAGGCGGCGTCGGTAACCTGCAACATTTAGCAGAAGGCGTACTAGAAGGCGGCGTCGATGCCGTACTTGCCGCCAGTATTTTTCACTTCGGTGAGTACACGGTATTGGAGGCCAAAGAGTATATGGCAGCGCAAGGAATACAGATGCGTCTTTAGCACGCTCGTAATATACAAATAAAACCTAAAAAATGCTATCATAGCGCTAACCATTTATTTTCGTTCAATT
Source organism: Psychrobacter sp. ER1 (assembly GCF_048631835.1). Taxonomy (NCBI): domain Bacteria; kingdom Pseudomonadati; phylum Pseudomonadota; class Gammaproteobacteria; order Moraxellales; family Moraxellaceae; genus Psychrobacter; species Psychrobacter sp. ER1. The sequence continues at coordinate 3,137,164 of NZ_CP184640.1, forward strand.
AACTGGGGCAACGCCAAAACAATAGGCGACCGAGTCGATTGAACGCATCAGACTATTTAGCTATTTATTGACGCCTATATTTCAATTGAACGCTTATTAAGCAAAGGATTTTTTATGTCGAATTTACAACAGCAGCGCAACGACGTGACTCATATAGATGGTAACCTACATCAAAACGCTGATGCTCGCATTGGTATCGTTGTTGGTCGTTTTAACGGTTTTGTCGTTGAGTCATTGGTTGATGGTGCAATCGATGCCCTACTCCGTCATGGTGTATTGGGTAGCAACATTACTGTTATTCGTGTACCTGGCGCATTTGAGCTACCACTTGTGGCCCAACGTGCTGCTGAATCAGATCGTTTTGACGCGATTGTGGCACTGGGTGCAATCATCCGTGGCAGCACTCCACACTTTGATATTGTAGCTAGCGAGTCGGCCAAAGGTTTGAGCGCTGTGGCAATGGATTATAATATCCCTGTTGCTAACGGTATCATCACTACTGATAGCATCGAGCAAGCCATTGAGCGCTCTGGTACTAAAGCTGGTAACAAAGGCTCTGAAGCTGCGATGGTCGTACTAGAAATGATCGCTGTTTTGTCACAGCTAGATATTGATGACAGCATCGATGAAGCATAAGCTTTAAAGCTCAAATTTATTAGTTTAACTGGTGCTGCTATCTAGTAATAACAGCACCTTATAGCACTAGCCAGCTATCGAAACAATTGGCTATTTTTTGAATTTTCGCCGTATTTCTATACCCTTTGAAATTTTGAATAAACAAAGCTAAAAAGCTACTTTGTTAATTTATGTTTTGACTGGGTATCATCTCAAAAATTTAGGTACAGACCCCCTATGACTGACCAACTCAAGCGCGCTATTAGCGCTGCGAAAACCGCACAAGCCAATGATGGACAAGCTGAAGCTACCCGTATAGCGAGCAGTAGTGCGGGTGATCAAACATTCGATATGAGTGAGTCTTCTTACAAGACCAGTCACACTGCTATCCGTAAGGCACGTCGCTTTGCGATGCAAGGCCTATACGAATGGCTCGTCACTGATCGCCGCTTTGATGTAGATGGTAAGCTTGGCTGGAAAGCCAATGCTCCGCACGATATTGCTGCTCGCACGCGTGCAACCAATGCCATGCATACCGTCCATATCGGTTATTATCATGAAATGATGCGCGACATCCCAGAGCAAATTGAAGCTCTCGATGCGCTTATCAGTCAGCATCTCGATCGTGAGGTTGATAAGCTAGATACTGTTGAACACGCTATATTATTGATTGGCGCGTATGAGCTACAAAACCGTGTAGAGATTCCTTATAAAGTCGTGCTTGATGAAGCGATGAAGCTAAATAATCACTTTGGGGCGACTGACGCTCATAAATTGATTAATGCGGTACTGGATAAAATGGCTGGTGAGCTGCGTGCTTTAGAGGTACAAGCAGATACCAATGCCAATCTACGTACGTCACAAAAAGCGGCGGCTAAACAGTCTGAAGCAAATCCAGTCGATAGCACCGAAACTGCTGCTGAAACAGAAAGCGCGATCGTCGATGAGCCGACTGCATCAAATAAGCCGCGTATCAGTGCTAACAAAACCAACGTTAAACGCAGTAGTGCCAGTAAAGCCAGTGCAAATATCAGTGACTTTAAGGCGAGCAAGAAAAACGCTAACGATACCAAAGACTAAGACTAGCCATGAACGAGTTTGAGCTGATTGAGCGTATATTCTCACAGATGCAGGCCACGCATGCACCATTAACTGGTATCGAAAAAGGTATCGGAGACGATGCAGCTGTGATGGCATTGCCAGCAGGATCACGCTTGGTTAGCTGTATTGATACACTGGTTCAAGGTCGTCACTTTCATGCTGACTGGCAAAGAGTTGACGAGTTAGCGTTTGCGATTGGCTATAAAGCCGTGGCGGTTAATGTCTCAGACATTGCTGCTATGGGTGCATCGCCGCATAGCATTATGCTAGCGCTGGCATTACCTGAACGTCTAGCAAATCACGAATGGCTCACTGAATTTGCCAAAGGGCTGTTTCATGCGTGCCAGCTGTTTGGCGTGACGCTGATAGGTGGTGACACCACACGCAGTGAGCGTTTAGTACTTAGCATCAGCGCGCAAGGGTTGCTCGCCGCAGATACATCAGCTGTTTATCGATCAGGTACGCAAGTTGGTGATAAGGTTTATGTCTCAGGCACCCTTGGTGATGCCGCTTTTGCCTTACAACATCCTGACAGCGCACAAGGTATCGAGTTAGCTCATCGTCTACATATGCCAACGCCGCGTATTGCACTAGGTGCAGCATTGGCAAAGATGGGTGCAACAGCGATGATAGATATCTCCGACGGTCTTTATCAAGATCTTGGTCATATCTGTCAGCAAAGCTCTGTCGGCATGCGCATCCATTTAGATAAGCTACCGAGTAGCGAGTCATTATCTACTGTCGATTTGTCTGATCGCTTGTTAGGTCAGCTAGCGGGCGGCGATGATTATGAATTGGCATTTACTTTGCCTGCGCATATCAAACCGCCTGTAGGTAACACACCTGTCACCTGTATCGGCGAGGTAATTGCACTATCAGATCCTATAGCGATAGATACCAAGTCTGCTGATAACTCACGTCTTGAACTGTTTTATCAAAATCAGCCAGTGACGCCAACTCAGCCCGCACCGTTTTTAACGTGGCCCAATCTTACTGGTTACCAACACTTTACAGGCTAATCCATGACTGATCACGACTTATCTAAGCCTGACATCCGTAAAGCAAATGACTGCCCACCGCTACCAGACGGTGCCAGTATGCTTGACCGTGCAGTCTATTGGCTTGGGCTAGGTTTAGGTAGTGGTCTGCCGCGCCGTGCACCTGGCACTTGGGGTACTGTTGGTGGGTTAATCATTGCCATACCATTATTGAGCTTGGGCTTTGTACCCTTTCTCATTTTGACAGTTTTATCTTGTATTTTTGGTGTTTGGATTTGCGGACGCACTGCTGAGCTTATGCAAGGTCATGATGATCCGCATATCGTTTGGGATGAGTGGGCAGGTATTTGGATTACCCTACTACCCTTGTCTTATATGGGGATTGCTGACGATAACTTCTGGCAAAATGTGTCTCAAGAGCTTTCTATTGTCGCCATTGTTTTCGCTTTTATCTTATTTCGCTTTTTTGATATCGTTAAGCCGCCACCGATTGGATGGGCTGACAAAAGAGTTGCTGGAGGGTTAGGCATTATGCTTGATGACATCATCGCAGGTATCATGGCAGCAGTAGTATGGGTAGTGGTTATGTTTGGTGTGCTGTTATAAGCTACCCTAACTACTACGATGCTGAATTGGCTACTCTACAACCGCTAATCCTAGCAACGTTATCAATTTGAACGCTACTCTCCTGCATAGACAATTGATCTATTGTTAGCAGGTTGTATTACAAAGCCTGCACATCACAGCATTTTTATAAATGAACATTTGCGCTATAATCCAATATTATATTTTGTTACATTTGTGAGCCTATTATGACATCTCCTCTTTCTGTAATTATTTTAGCTGCCGGTAAAGGCACACGTATGCAATCGGCAAAGCCAAAGGTATTGCAGACATTGGCTGGGAAGTCTTTATTAGGTCATGTGCTAGATACTTGTCATCAGTTAACTGTTGATGAAACCATCATTGTTCATGGATTTGGTGGTGATCAAGTAAAGTCAGAGATTACCAATCAATATACACAAGCATCGATTACTTGGGTTGCCCAAACTGAGCAATTGGGAACTGGCCATGCGGTCAAGGTGACACTGTCTGATTTACCCAAGTCAGGACAAAGTCTCATTCTTTACGGTGATGTGCCATTGGTCAGCTGTGAGACGCTAACGGCATTAAAAACTGCCAATACTAATGGTATGTCGATGCTGACGTTGACTGTCGATAATCCATTTGGATTGGGTCGTATTAAACGCGACCAAGCAGGTAATATTGAAGCCATCGTTGAACAAAAGATGCCGATGCTGAAGAGCAAAGTATTAAAGAAATTAACAGCGGTATCTACTGCGTCGATAATGCATTACTGCACAAATATTTGCCTGAGCTCTCTAACGATAATGCACAGCAAGAATATTATCTGACGGATATCGTCAAAATGGCAGTTGCCGATGGTATTACTATCGCAGCGATTGAGCCTGAGCATACGTTTGAGATTGAAGGAGTTAATAATCGTCAACAGCTTGCTAGTCTAGAACGCACTTGGCAACGTAAGCTAGTTGCTGACTTACAAGAAGCTGGCGTACAGTTTGCCGACCCTACTCGTGTCGATATCCGTGGTACGTTAACCGCTGGTCAAGATGTGTTTATTGACGTTAATGTGGTATTTGAAGGTGACTGTACCTTGGGTGACAACGTCTATATCGAAGCGGGCTGTGTCATCAAAAATGCCAAGATTGGTAATGCCTGCTACATCAAACCGTATTGCGTGATCGATCGCGCTGATATCGGTGCTGGTGTTGATATCGGGCCTTTTGCGCACTTGCGTCCTGATACCGTACTATCTGATAATAGCAAAGTTGGTAACTTTGTCGAAATTAAGAAATCGACTATCGGCAAAGGCAGTAAAGTAAATCACTTAAGCTATGTCGGTGATGCAACTGTCGGTACAGGCGTGAATATCGGTGCTGGTGTCATTACTTGTAATTATGACGGTGCTAATAAATCGCAAACCATCATTGAAGACAATGCTTTTATCGGCTCCAATGCTAGCTTAGTCGCTCCAGTGACGATTGGCGATACAGCTACCGTTGCCGCTGGTTCTGTGATTACCAAAGACGTTGATTGTAGTGCCTTAGCGTTTGGTCGTGCGCGTCAAGTACAAAAAAACGACTTTCAAAGACCAACTAAAAAATAATTGCTCATTGGTGGTTTAGCCAACCTCAGTCATTTTTGAATAAACCTAAGCAGTACGGCAATCTTTGTGGTGCTGCTTCATCATATTTATCTGTTGATGATTCATCATTAGTGACCAACCAAATTTTTTGATCTTGCACCATTATATATTGAACTACTAAAATTTAAATCTAAGGAATAGCCATGTGTGGAATTGTAGGCGCCGTTGCTGAGCGAAATATCGCTAATATCTTACTTGAAGGCCTAAAGCGTTTAGAATATCGCGGCTATGACTCAGCTGGTCTGACCGTTATTCGTGATGGTGAACTACACCGTGAGCGCCAAGTGGGTAAAGTACAGGCACTAGTTAATGCCGTCGCTATCAATCCAGAGTTTTTTGATGGTCATATCGGTATTGCTCATACGCGCTGGGCAACCCATGGCGAGCCAGCACAACGTAATGCGCATCCACACGTGTCAGGCAAAATTGCGGTCGTTCATAACGGTATCGTCGAAAACTACGCTGAACTAAAAGAAGAGCTAATAGCCAAAGGCTACGTGTTTACTTCACAGACAGATACTGAAGTTGTGGCGCATCTAATTCATGATATCTACAAAAAGACACCTGACTTGTTAGAAGCAGTACGCACCATTATCCCGTTACTGCACGGTGCTTTTGCATTGGGTATCGTCCACGTAGATTGCCCTGATGAGCTCATTACTGTACGTCTAGGCTCACCTTTAGTGATTGGTGTTGGTATCGGTGAGAATTTTATCGCATCAGATCAGTTGGCTTTGCTGCCAGTGACTAACCGCTTTATGTATCTAGAAGAAGGCGATATCGCCAAATTAACTCGCAATAGCATTCAAGTTTATGCAGATGGTGTTGAAGTCCAACGTCAGATACATGAGATTGATGCAACCCAGCATAATGCAGATAAAGGCGAGTTCAAGCATTATATGCTCAAAGAAATTTACGAGCAGCCAGATGCCGTCGCTCGTACGATCGAGATGGCTTTGGACAATGGTGAAACGACTAAACTACGCGACGATTTTTTACAGCGTCATGAGACACTGTTGTCAGGTATTCGTCATGTACAAGTGATTGCTTGTGGTACCAGTTATCATGCCGGTATGGTCGCAAAATACTGGTTTGAGAACCTTATCCGTATACCTTGTTCCGTCGAGGTTGCCAGCGAATTCCGCTATCGCAATCCTGTCGTCGTCGATAATACTTTGGTCATCTGTATTTCTCAATCTGGTGAAACGGCTGACACCTTATCAGCATTACGTGATATCCAGAAGCAAACACCAGCAGGCTTAGTCAGCTTGGCACTATGTAATGTACCGACGTCATCGTTGGTACGCGAAACAGATATCTTCTTGCCAACGTTAGCAGGACCTGAGATTGGCGTAGCCTCTACCAAAGCATTTACCACTCAGCTTGTGGCCTTGATACTATTGATATTAAAAGTTGGTGTCACGCAGAAGCGCATGACTGACGAACACTTAAATACGTTATTAAGTGAGTTACATCAATTGCCAGGACAACTCTACGCCAGCTTAAACCTTGATGCTCCTATCAAAACCATGAGTGAAAGCTTTGAAGATAAGAAAAGCTGTCTATTTTTAGGTCGCGGGCTACAGTTCCCGATTGCGCTAGAAGGCGCGTTAAAGCTAAAAGAAATCTCTTACATTCATGCAGAAGGTTATGCAGCAGGCGAGCTCAAACACGGTCCATTAGCATTGGTCGATAAAGACATGCCCATCGTCGTATTGGCGCCCAAAGACAGTATGTTTGATAAATTAAAAGCCAACATGCAAGAAGTGCATGCGCGTCATGGCGAGCTATTTGTATTTGCTAGCGAAGCCAGTCAAATGGTCGCGGAAGATAGACTACACTTAGTATATGTACCCGATGTTTGCGAGACGCTTGCCCCTATTGTCTACAGCGTGCCTGTGCAGCTGTTGTCATACCATGTAGCAGTAATGCGTGGCACAGACGTCGACCAGCCACGCAATTTGGCAAAATCAGTCACGGTAGAATAAGAAACACTACTCTATGCTAATCTGAAAAAGACAAGTATTTACCCCTGCTATTGTAAACTCAGTAGCAGGGGGTTTTTACGATTTTAAAACGACCTACTAGCAGTTTAAAAAAGTAGTAATAATTACCTGAGCAAAAATTAAATAAAGATACTTAGATCCAGCTCCAAATAATCCTCATATTTTAAAAACTGGTGAAAAGTAGAATTTCGATACAAAAAATAGTGACACTCTATCTATTAATTAGAGCATCACTATTATTGTGCTTATTTAGTGGCTACATTGAGTTGCCTGTAACGACGTTTAGTCTCTTTCTAGCACCACTCTATAGCGAGCATTACCACTCTCTAGTCGCTCAAATGCTTCATTAATCTCAGACATTTTATACGTTTCAGTGACTGGCTGAATATTATGTCGCGCAGCAAAATCTAGCATTTTACGCAGCGTCGCTGGTGAGCCAACTGGCGAGCCTGATAGACTGTTCTGAGCCATAATCATTGGCGCAGCCGATATCTCTAGTGGCGCTTCTAACAGTCCAACAAAATGCAGCTTACCTTTTGGTCTTAGCGTCTTGATTACGACATCCCAGTTCATATCAACGTTCACTGTTGAAATGATTAAATCAAAAAGAGCCTGCAGCCTTTTCAATTTCGCTATCATCTCTTGAGTTTAGTGAATGGTGAGCACCCATCTCTTTTGCTTCTTCCATTTTTGATTCACTGGTAAATGCCGTCACTTCACAGCCCCACGCATTGGCAAACTGCAATGCCAAATGACCCAAACCACCAATACCAATTACAGCCACTCTAGAATTTGGTTTGATGTCGTACTGCATAAGTGGGTTAAACACTGTGATACCGCCACATAGCAGTGGTCCTACTGCGTTAAAATCAAGCCCTTCAGGTATCTTAATAACGCTAGTATCTTTTGCGCGTACTTTATCTGCAAAGCCGCCGTGGTTACCGATAATTGTACCTTCTTGCTCAGGGCATAAGTTATGATCTCCATCGATACATAGATCGCAGACGTTGCAATACCCTTTATGCCAGCCAAATCCGACTTTATCGCCCAACTCTAGATGCTTGACGTGTTTGCTCTTGTTAAGGACTTTACCTGCAACCTCATGCCCACCGACAAACGGATATTGAGTCATACCCCTTTCGTTTTGCCACATCGATAAATCACTATGGCAGATACCGCAGCTGTGTACTTCGATTTCTACTTCGTGATCGCCTAGCCTAGAGCACCTGGGTCATATTCATAAGGCTCAAATTTGCCACCTTTCTCTTGTGCTGCATATGCGTTAATCATAGTTATTCCTTATTTTCTAGTTTTTTAGAGATTAGTTTGTAGAGATTGGTTTATCGTTCTAGCAGCTACTCACCTATTAGTAAAATTAAAATAGTGCTATAAGATATAAACAATTTCTTCAATTAATTTGATTGGACAGACTATAGAAAAGACTAACCCAACTAATCCATTCAACTTACCAGTTTTAGACTAACGTCATACAAAGAGTCATACTTAATAGGCAGTAACTCATCAAAAATACTGCTTATCGTCAGAAATATTGCTTTGTTACTTATATTGCTTTGTTACTTGTACAGTGCACGCCTTCCTCGATAACCTGTCAGTTTTGGCGTCTTTATTACTTGCAGCAAGAGACAGATTATCATGAGTGATATTCCTAGCCAGCCGATAGGAGAGAATGTTTCACCGATTATAATGATAGCCAATATAGTGGCTACAATAGGTTCTAATAACGTAATAAGCGTCGCTTTGCTCGCCTCAATCACTCTCAACGCTTGACCAAAAGTAAATAACCAAAGAACATCGGCGCAATTGCCAGATATAGGGCAACGCTTATATGTTTTGCATCCAAAAACAGGTTCTCCCCTGTTAATAATAATGATGGCAACAATAAGATGGCCGACAGACCAAACATACTGGCCATTGCTGATTTAGAATTTACCCCGTTCTCTATCATCTGACGTGCTGTCCATGAATATGTGGCATAGGTCAATCCTGCGACTAATCCTAATAAAATGCCTAATATTCGATTATTCGCTTGTGCGTTTATATCTAAATATTGGGTTTTCCCTAAAGTCAGTAAAATAACGCCAACCACACCAAATATAAAACTTACCACCCATCGACTAGTGACTCTTTTATTGCTAATCAGACGCTCCATGACGACAGTGAAAAATGGCGCGCTGGCAATTGAGATCACTGTACCAATAGCGACACCTGCCAATCTCATAGAGGAATAAAAAGCTAAAGGATAGATAGCAACGCATAGGCTACCGATGAATAAGAGACTAGGTTTGGAAAGTAGTTTCTGTCTATCGCTTAATAAATCATTCTTAGCATTCAATACTAGCAATACACCACCCACCCCCATGGAAAATGCACCAACGGCTAATGGGCTAACGTCAGGTATAAAAGCAGAGGCTGTACCTGTCGTTCCCCAAAGGACACTGGCAGCTATCACACATAAAATAGCACTTAGACTAGATTTATTCTGCAGCATAGTAGCTACCTCTAACGTTATAATGAATAACATCATTATAGAGAGTTATAGACTACTATTTATGCAGATTAGACGGTTTGCATGTCTGGTTAGACGTGTTTTAATTTGGAAGGGGCAATACCGAAATATTTAGAAAAGCGGCGGCTAAAAGCGCTAATATCGGTATAACCAACCAGTTCGGCTATGATAGCGATAGGTGAATCAGTATGTAGCAACAAAGCTTGCGCCTTTTGCATTCTGATCTTTGTAATGTACTCAGTGACGGTCTGGTTTGTTTGCGATTTGAAGTTCTTTTTAAACTGTGTGGCACTGAGACAAGAGATATCCGCCAATACTTCAACAGAAAGGTTTTTAGCAAAATTATGATGAATATATGCGACGACTTCTCTAATTCGAGCGTCATATTGCACAAATAGATTTTGTTGTTCTAGAAGCTTATAAAAGGTATCAAACATCAGTCTCTCAACTTCAGGATTGATTTGATACCTTAACTGACTTTCTGAAAACTCCAAAAATGCCAACAATGGCGAACTTATAGAAAAGACAATTTGTGATGAATGAAACACATTTTCTGGCAACAGATCTGTATCCACAACGATAAACTTTGCATTCTCTTCAGCGCTAAAGTAGTGCTTTTCATTTGTCTTAACCACAACACATTCGCTTGGGATAACTTTTCCAGTATAGCTCCCAACTTCGATATTGATTGCCCTCGCAAAGGCAAAACAATCTGATGAAAGTCATGAGAATGCCCTCTAGTCTGACGAGTATATGACCTGATTGAGAGCGTGTTAATCATACAGCGTTTTCCAGATTGCTATTATTGTGTCGTGTCTTGGCCAACTGTTTGGTTAGCTATTTGGCTCTCTATGAGAAGTGACTATTAGAAGTCACTAGGCTTACCATGTGGAGCCAGCCATTTAGCAAACCATCCAGATAAATCATCCATCAAGGTATAGACGACAGGAATGACAACCAAGCTCAATAGCGTAGAAGTTACCAGACCACCCAATACCGCTGCTGCCATCGGTCGCCTAAAAGTAGGATCTGCATCGCCCCAACCAAATACCAATGGCAACATACCTGCACCCATCGCAATGGTCGTCATGATAATAGGCCGTGCACGCTTGCGGCATGCATCTACGATAGCTTCAAAGCGTGCCAGACCTCGGCGCTGGGCAATCAACGCGTAATCGACCAGCAGGATTGAGTTTTTGGTCGCAATACCCATGAGCATAATAAAACCAATCATCGAAGGCATAGATAAGCTGCTATTAGTAATAACCAAGCCGACAAAGGCACCACCAATAGATAATGGCAACGCCATCAAAATAGTAAAAGGCTGCAATAAACGCCCAAATAGTAGAATCAGCACACCTAAAATACAAACCACACCGACGGACATCGCAATGATAAAGCCACTAAAGAGGTCTGCCATGTTTTCGGCTTGGCCTTGATCAATGATGGTAATCGAAGGCGGCAGTTGCTGCATGGTCGGTACTGCTTTTACCGCCTGTACCAAATCGCCAAGCTCGCCACTAGCAGGTTGTACCGTGATACTAATAGCACGCTCTCGATCCAGTCTACTAATCTGCGCAGGTCCAGTGCCAAAGTCTAGCGTAGCTACCTCACCGACGCGCACGCCTTGACCGGCAGGCATAGTACTCGGCACGTACAAACCTTCTAGCTGGCTAACATTTTGCTTAGCCACGTCAGGTAGACGTACGACGATTGGTACTTGGCGCGTATCAAGATTGAGCTTGGACAATTGCTGCTCATAGTCGCCTACGGTCGCCACACGTAGAGTCGTAGCGATATCTTGCGTGGTCACCCCTTTATCAGCCATTGCCAATCTATCTGGTGTTACCGTTAGCTCTTGGCGTGGTAGACTGCGATCACTGGTCACAGCGCCTGCACTTGGTAGCCCCCGAATCTCAGACATGATTTTTTGTGCAGTTTGTTCAAGCAGTTGCGGATTGGTACTAGTCAATGAAAAGTTATAGCCACTCTCACCACCACTCGATAAGCCGACTGTAAACCGTGCTCCTGGCACTTCTGTCATCAGCTTACTAATTTTGCGTTCTATCTCTTGCTTAGTGCCTCGTTCTACACGCGGAGCAAGCACGATATCCAAACCTGCGATATTTTCAGCCTTACCGCCACCACCATCTGACGCACCCATCGACGCCTGCGCCTCTCCCACTGAGGTAAAAATGTTGGTCACCTCAGGCATGGCCAAAATGCGATCACTTGCTAGCGCCGCCACGCGCTCAGTATCTGCCAAAGAGACGTCAGGTGTCAGCTCAATAGCCACTCGGGTTTGATCGATATCATTATCAGGGATAAATGACGTCGGTAGCAGCTTAACCAAAGCTAGCGATGCCACAAATAAAACAAGCGTTGCACCCATGGTCAACCAACGATGATGTAGGGTCCAAGACACAATCTTAAGATAGTACTTCATCATCGCGCTTTGTTTTTCGACGTGCTTTTTCTCAGGTCGTAAGATATAAGCTGCCATCATCGGGGTAATCAGGCGAGCTACCATCAGCGAGGCAAAAATTGATAAGGCAGCCGTCCAACCAAACTGACGGAAAAACTGTCCAACGATACCGCCCATAAAGGCTGTTGGTAAAAACACCGCAATCAAAGTAAAGGTAGTGGCGACAACAGCGAGACCGATTTCATCAGCGGCTTCCATCGCCGCTTCATAGGGTGTCTTACCCATGCGTAGATGGCGTATGATGTTTTCGACCTCAACAATCGCATCATCGACCAGCACCCCAATAACCAATGACAATGCCAGTAGTGAGATGATATTAAGACTAAAGCCAAACAGATACATACCCAAAAAGGTTGGAATGACTGATAGCGGTAAAGCGACTGCAGCGACGATAGTCGCTCGAATATTGCGCAAAAACAGGAAGACTACCACTACAGCCAACAGACCACCCTCGATGAGCATTCTTAATGAGGCTTCATAATCTTCTGCAATGGGTGTGGCTCGGTCATAGACTTTTTCAATACTGATATTGCCGACATCAGCAGTCAGCTTGGCAAGCTCCTCATCAACCAGATCCATCACGTCGACCTCACTGGCACCGCGCGAGCGAGTGATGTTAAATGCCACCACTGTTTGACCATCTAGCTTGGCAATCGAGCTTGGATCTGCTGCGCCGTCAGTGATTTCTGCCATACGTCCTAAAGCTTGTGTGCCCCCTGTAGGGACAGCCACTTGCAAATCGCTTAGCTCATTTGCTCGCTCAACAGCACCGAGAACACGGATGGTCTGAGTCGTATTGCCAACTTCCGCCTCCCCACCAGAACTGTCTTGCTGGATACCAGCGATTTGCTGTGATAATTGCGAAATAGAAAACTTTAGACCACTTAACGCAATCGGGTCGGCAGCAACCGTGATTTCACGCTGCAACCCGCCAACACGGCTCACGGTACTAACGCCTGGTATGTCTGATAGCCGCTTGGTAACGGTATCATCAACAAACCAAGATAAATCCTCCACGCTCATATTCTCAGCAGCGACAGAGTAAGTAACCACTGGAAACCCAGCAGTAGATACTTTGGTAATAATAGGATCATTAGCCGCAGCTGGTAGATCACCACGTACTTCACCGACTGCTGACCGCACATCGTCTACCGCTTCTTGAATGTCTTTTTCTAAGGTAAATTCAGTGGCAATGGTTGCCGCACCCGTTTGTAGCGTGGTGCGAATATGACTCACGCCTTCGATACTGGTCAGTTTATTTTCAATCTTTTTGGCGATATCGTTTTCGAGCTGTGAAGGCGCAGCACCCGGTAGCGTCACCGTGACTACCACCGCTGGCAAGTCTATATCCGGAAACTGCTGGACTTTCATTTTCATGAAACCGTAAATGCCGCCCAACGTCAGCAGCACAAACAGCAAGATAGCAACGAGCGGGTTCTTTATCGAATAAGCGGAGACGTTTAAGCTCATGGCTGTGCCTGCACTGGCTTACTAGTTTGAGTTACATCATCAACAACGCGCACTAGGTCACCATCATTTAAGAAGCTACCGCCCTGTTTTACGATACGACTGTCACTTGGCAAAGGCTCTAACACTGCTACGCTCTCGCCCAATCGCTCACCCAATGTGACTCGCTGCTGCTTGATACGTCCCATTGATCGATCGTCTCGAGTAGTCGATTCAGTAACGAGCATCACATAATCATAACCATCATTACTGACCACGGCGCTATTAGGAATCGTTTGCGTGCTGGTACTTCCTAATAGGAATTCGCCTGTTTGATACATGCCTGCACGTATCTTTGAGTTGCTAGCTAGGCTGGCATAAATCGTAATCTGACGGTTGTTGTCTGCGGTTGGTGCGATGCGGTTTACTTGCCCCATCACTGTATCACCACCCGGTAGACTGACTTGTACAGGCGTACCGACGTTTATATCCCCGATAAGCTTAGGATCTATATCTGCTCGCCATTCCAAAATGCCGCCTTTGATAATCGTAAATAACGGATCCCCGCCTGCCACCTGCCCGACTTCTACCATTTTTTCACTGATAATACCGCTGACAGGAGCGACGACTTTTGCATTCTCTAATGTTAAACGCTGATTGCTCAAACGAGCTTTGGATGCTTGCAAAGAAGCTCTGGCACGTACTTCCGAGGTACGGTAGCGGTCGGCTTCTTGTTTGCTGATGGCATCGATATCGATCAATGGCAACACACGTGCAGCATCAGCGCTAGCATTGGCAAGAGTGGCTTCCGCTTCTGCGACATCTGCTTGCGCCTGTAGCACTTGCTGCTCCATGGCATCAGTATCGAACACAGCTAAAACTTGACCTGCTCTGACGCGGTCGCCTTCTTCGACCAAAATACGCTCGATAGCCACACCATTGACTTTTGCACTGACGTTCGCAGTATCCTTAGCATTGATGGTTCCATCGGCACTGAGCGTGCTACCGATATCATCTTGGCTTGGACTGACTGTTTCTACTGAGAGTACCGATTGCTCAATACTGGCATCGCTACCAGTTGCCTGATCGTTTGCGACAGAATTAGAAGTTGCTGACTCATCTGTAGCTGCATTACTCTCATTGCCCCAATATTTGCCAAGCAGCACCCCTATCACTAGCACGGCTGCCAACACGGGCCACAACCATATTGGTGGTTTTGCGGATGGTCTTTGAGATACAGTGTCAGTTTGACGATATGGCGGCAACTCAGCTTCAGCTGACGGCTTAGAATGGGTTTCTTCAAAATCGCTCATGATAACTCTCTGTAGGTACAGTCAATATGGAAATACTCGATATAGAATGACTAAAAATATCAATCAGTCATAGCAATAATAAAAAGTGGCACGCAATCGAAGCAATTTTTGGATAGCCTGATATAGGGCTATGAGCGTTACTTACAGAGAGTGTTACGATGTTCTCTAAAGCACTGTTTATTATTATAATAGTTCATCAAATTATCGAGAATAGCATATATTTAGTCATCATCTTATTTTTATATATAGTGTCTAGCGTTCATAAATTTAATTGAAACTTAGACCGAGTATCTGTGCAATACTAAAGGCATATCGACTGATTTAAAGAAATAAGAGAGCATGTAGCCAGTCGCTGAATATCCGATGTATTCAGTGACTGACTATGGATGGAGTATCGTCTATAAATAATTTTAACGTTGTGGCCATACTGTTTGATTATATCCAGAGCTATATTCAATGACATATTAAACCCACTTGCCGATACCGATACTAAGCACTGATTACTAGGCATTGGTATAGCGACTTGCCTCAGGCATCCAGCGATGAATCAATTGACTGACATCTGCTTTTCGCGCAGGGTCTGCTATCAAATGCTTCGCTAACCGCTGAGCAATGGCAAATAATTGCTCATCACGGATTAGATCAGCCAAATAGTAGCCAACATTACCCGTTTGACGTTTGCCTAACAGCTCTCCTGGCCCACGTAGCTCTAAGTCTTTTTGAGCAATGACAAATCCATCAGTACTATCGCGTAGGACATTTAGCCGCTCTGTGCCAGTCTCTGATAGCGGTTTTTGATATAACAGTACACAGAAGCTTTTGGTCGAGCCACGTCCGACTCGCCCGCGCAGCTGATGCAATTGGGATAACCCTAAACGCTCCGCATTTTCGATAACCATCAATGACGCATTGGGCACATCAACCCCTACCTCGATGACAGTCGTCGCAATCAATAAGTCCAGATTACCTGCTTTGAACTCTTGCATGATGGCTTGCTTATCGGCAGACTTCATTTTGCCATGCACCAGTCCAATGCGAATATCTAGACGTTCGTTTAAGTCCTCATAAGTGGCTTCGGCTGCCTGCGCATCCAATACGCTAGATGCCTCTACCAGTGAGCATACCCAGTACGCTTGCCTGCCCGCTTCGCAATTAATCGCAATACGTTCTATAACCTCGTCGCGTCGATTGCGATCGATAGTTACCGTCGTAATTGGCGTGCGCCCCGGTGGCAACTCATCAATAATTGAGGTATCCATATCGCCATAAACGCTCATCGCTAAGGTTCTTGGAATCGGTGTTGCGGTCATGATTAGCTGGTGTGGGGTACTGTTAGCCACGCCTTTATTGGTCAATGCCATACGCTGCTCAACACCGAATCGATGCTGCTCATCAATGATAACCAAGCCTAATTTAGCGAACTGAACTTGCTCCTGAAACAGTGCATGAGTACCGACCACCACTTGTACGGTATTTTCCGCGACTGCTTCCAACGCTTCGCGGCGCTGTTTGGCCGTTTGCTTACCTGCGAGCCAACCGACACCAATGCCCAATGGCTCAAACCATTGCTTAAAATTCAGTAGATGCTGCTCTGCCAAAATCTCAGTCGGTGCCATTACCGCGACCTGCCAGCCACTATCGAGCGCATAACCCGCTGCTCCTGCTGCAACCAATGTCTTGCCAGCACCCACATCTCCCTGTACCAGTCTTAGCATCGGAATTGAGGTCGCCATATCCGCAGTGATGTCTTTCATCACTCTTTTTGCGCACCCGTTAGATCAAAAGGCAATGCAGAAAACAGCTTGTCAGCAAGAGGACTATTGATAGTGCATTTAGGCGCTTTATGTTGATGCAGCTGTTGGCGACGATATAGCAGACTGAGCTGATGCGCAGTCAACTCTTCAATAATCAAGCGCTGGCAGGCGGCATGCGTACGGGCACTGAGTTGAGTGAATAGTTTGTACTGCTGAGACGCACTGGTATAAGTAGGCGGCGTATGCAGCAGTACCAATGCTTCGAATATCGTTAAATTATAGACATTGTGCTGAGCAATACTGGCAGCGACGTTATGTATGTCATTATCTGCCTGATAGGTAGAAGGATTGGGTTTATATACGCTATTGCCAATCGCATTGCTAGTCACATTGTCAGGCACGCTGCGTGCTAACGTCGAAAAAATATCTTCGGTATAGTCGGCCTCTGACACCGCTGATTTAGATGGCTCAAAAGGCACTAATGGCAAATCGGATACAACTGCAAAATCTTCAGCCGTAAACAATGTCATGGGTAGACCTTGGCTCCGAACCGTTTGCAATGCCAGCTTAATTAAAGTACGCAGCTTGTTTTGATGTAAACCTTTGACAGTAGGATAAATAGGCTGCAATCCCGTATCAGTCATAACTGCATTGTCAGTGATAATTTGATATTCAGGATGATGTATCTGCTTGCCGTAACGGCTGACTTTGACTTCACCAAATAGCTGTAAGCGTGTTCCCAAATTCATGGTCTGTACCAGACCACGATAGACCTTAAAAACCGCAACGATATCGTACCCGTATCATCGTCCACCGTCACAGTCATCCCACTGCGCTTGGTATCGACATGGACGATGTGACCAGTAATTAGCGCTGATTGTCCATGCTCTACATCGGCGATTGATACCAGTCGACTACGATCTTCATAATCACGGGGCAAATGTAATAGCAAATCGAATATCCGCTTGATATTCAATTGCGCCAACTGCTCTGCGACTTTTACCCCCACACCTGCTAGCGCAGACACTGGCATATCTAGTGCTGACAACGGCATGTCAGATCTAAAGTGATCTAATGAGTTGGCTGAGGCATGACTCTCCGATATTGGCATTAAAGATCCTAACAATATTATTTTTAATTTTTGTATGCTAAATCGAGCATTTTTAGTAGGCTGCATATAATGGCTTATGCCATAAAATAGCGATAACAATAGTATGCATAAAGACATCGACTCATTTCATTATAGCTGACAATACAATTGCTTATGCTAGGCTATTTAGTAAAATAGCATCTATACAGTCCATCTACTATAGATAAACCGCTTCTTCTCATCATATCAATAACTGATGTCTTATTTTTTGAGTTCTGGCAATTTCGTAAGGTGTTTTTCTATGCTTATTTCTATTTTGCCTCGTCAGTTTCGTCACAATCTGATTCGTCATAATCTAAAAATACTGAGGTTGAGTTTAATACCTATTCTCGGTTTTTATATTAGTGCGTGTAGCACGTTGACATCTACTACTCCCAAAACTCCAGAGCCTGTTATTAAAGCCCCTACTGTCGCACTGGTGTTGGGTGGTGGCGGTGCAAAAGGGTTTGCCCATGTGGGCGTCATCAAAGCTCTAGAGGAAAACGGTATCAAACCAACATTGGTGGTCGGTACAAGTGTGGGGAGTTTGATTGGCAGCTTGTACGCCAGTGGTTACACGCCTGCCCAGCTTGAGCAATTGGCATTGACTACTACTGATAGCCAGCTCACAGACTTTACCTTGTCCAATCAAGGATTTATCGAAGGTATTAAGTTAAAAAACTTTATCAATAGCAAAGTGAATGCGCGTGCTATAGAGGATTTCCCTATTGCTTTTGCGGCAATCGCAGCAGAAAAACACACACTAAAGAAAACAGTCTTTACCACTGGCGACGCTGGGCTTGCCGTACAAGCATCCTGTAGCGTACCCAATATTTTTATTGCCCCACGCATTCCTGAAAAAGTCGGTAAAAAATATATCGATGGTGGTGTGGTCAGTTTAGTACCAGTGGATAGCGCCTATGACTTGGGTGCTGATATTGTCATTGCTGTAGATGTGACGGGAGCTCAAGGCAGTGATAGTACTAATAATCTAATACCGACTATGAACTCATTGAGTGACTTTTGGGGCTTTCTAGAAACCAATATTCTAGCTACCAACCTGACGGCTAAGCGCTCCGCATCAAGTCAGAGTGAGCGGAATCGAGCGGATATTGTTATTACTCCTAATATCGGTCGTAACAGTTCAATAGATACTAGGCAGCGACGCAGTCTAATACAAGCAGGCGCTCAAGCCACAACACCGCAAATCAATGCTATCAAACAACTTATCCAAGAGAAATCTAATAGCCAATATACCACGCTGTAGCTCAGTATTTTTACTTACTTATCAGCAAAATTATCAAACGTCCTGACATACAGTAAAAAAGCACCGCAGCTATAAACTGTGGTGCTTTTTTATTGATAGCTTTCAATACTAAATGGATAGTTTTTAGTGCTAATTATATCAATACTAGCTAAATTCTAATCCAAAAATTCAGAACTATTTAACGCGCGCACGATATTTTACAGCGACAGTATCATTTAGACCTACGCCTTCTAGGTCCCAACGTACCGCTTTATAGTATTTAAGCGCGACATCTTGTAGCTGATTATCTACTTTGGTACGTAGTGGCATACGAGCAAAGTTATTGCCATCTACACTGCCGTACGGAAATTCAGGAGCAACTGTCTTCAGCAGCTCTACCTGCTCTGGGATGCTCATCGTAACGGTCATTTTACGGACGCGATCTGCATTAGTATTGGTAAAGTATCCTTGATATTCCAATACATTGCCTGACTGCAAACGAGTATTGGTATCTACAGGGACAAGTACTTCTTGACCATTGGCATCAACGCTGACCAACGACGCTGTAATTCTGCTGTTAACGGCTTGAGCACTTGAGTTGCTGTTCTTGTTGGCATTTGTCTGAATAGCCATTGAGCTATCAACCGCTTGCTCTGGTGTTGGTAACATCGCTGAGGCTTGTGTGACTACCATTGCACCGATGAGCGTACCGGCAACAACGTGAAATAAGCGGTGGCCGCTCCAAGCACTGAACGGGCTAGCAAACTGGTTACTTTTTTTCATGATTTTCATTATCCCTGGTTGATATATCGGTAAAACACAGATGGTGCAACTTAAGTTATTTTTATAATTTGTTCAACAGATAAAAAGCATTGCGATATCTATAAAATATTGCTGTGAAATAGTTCATACAATCCATTAAAAACCTGAACTCACTTATCTAACCTGATTATCTTCGCTCAGCATCTGTAAAGCAATAGCACTTAGCATAACAAAAAGCATTTGTGCGTACATTAACCCAGTGTTGAGGTTGTGTATATCAGCGATTGGCAATCAGAATGCTTGAATACAGCTGAAATAAAAGATAGCTCATAACCGCGTTTTTTGCTATGGTAAATCTTTAGCGTTAGGCATTTTTTGCTGCGCCCCTTTTCTTATTCTAACGACTACTGCTCCCATTATGACTACTAGCTCCATGCCCCAGATCAACCCTGAATACGTCCATTGGTTCCGTAACTCTGCACCCTACATTAATACTCATCGCGGCAAAACTTTCGTGATTATGTTTGGTGGTGAAGCGGTCAATCATGCGAACTTCAGCACACTTATTCATGATTTTGCCTTGTTGCATAGCTTGGGCATCAAGCTAGTACTGGTACACGGGGCACGACCGCAAATCGAGAAGAACTTAAAAGACGCTAATATTGAATCGCCGCTACATCAAGACATCCGTATTACGCCACGTGCAGCGATGCCATCTATCTTACAAGCCGTTGGTGCTATTCGTTTACAGATTGAAGCTCAGCTATCAATGGGGCTGGCCAACTCTCCGATGTATGGTTCGCGTATCGATGCGATTTCAGGTAATTTCGTGACAGCGCGCCCATACGGTATCCGTGAAGGTATTGATTATCAAATGACGGGTGAAGTGCGTTCTATCGATGTGGAAGCCATCAAAAATAACCTACTTCATGACCATATCGTTGTACTAGGCTCGATGGGCTACTCTGCAACTGGCGAAGTATTTAACTTGTTGGCGGAAGATGTTGCCCTAAGCGCTGCCGTAGCACTGGGTGCTGACAAGCTTATATTCTTAGGTGAAGAAGCGGGTATCAACGACGATGATCGTTTATTACGTGAAATGATTCCAAACGAAGTTGATCGCTTCTTACGTGACCGTGATCTAAATTGCGAAATCAATTATTTCTTAAACTGTGCAAGCTTGGCCTGTCGTCAAGGCGTGCATCGCACGCATATTATCTCGTATGCCAAAAACGGTGCATTACTAGAAGAGCTATTCACACGTGATGGTTCTGGCACGCTTATTAGCCACGACCCTTATGAAGAAATTCGCCGTGCCAATATCGATGATGTGGTTGGTCTTATTGAGCTGTTGTCACCTCTAGAAGAGCAAGGCATCTTGGTCAGCCGCTCACGTGAGCGCTTGGAGCAAGAGATTGACAACTATAGTGTGATTGAGCGTGATGGTATGATTTTGGGCTGTGCAGCATTGCATACGCTAGATTCAGAGTCAGCGGAAGTTGCCTGTGTTGCCGTACGTCCTGAGTATCGTAGTGGTAGCCGCGGCGCAGATTTGTTAGCGTTTCTAGAACAGCAAGCGCGTAGCCATGGCTTGTACAAGTTATTTGTTTTGACCACTCGTACTGCCCATTGGTTCGTCGAGCAAGGCTTCGCTGAAGTTGAAGCCAGCGCTTTACCTGAAGCACGTTTAGAAAAATACCATAACGGCCGTAACTCTAAAGTCTTTCAAAAGAATCTATAATTTATCACCAACTTGATATCGGCTTTGTAAGATCGAGATCAGTCTGAGATAAAATATTAGTCGTAAAAAAGCCTTCATAATTATATGAAGGCTTTTTTAGGTTAAGTATTTAAATTAAACAATATCTGCTTTAGATACTTATTTTACTTTTAATAGCTCAACAGTAAAGATAAGGGTGCTGTTAGGCTCGATACCAGCGTTACCCGCTTCGCCATAAGCGATGTCTGATGGGATATAGAACTCGTATTTTCCGCCTTCTTTCATCAACTGTAGACCTTCAGTCCAGCCAGCGATTACTTGGTTTAGTGGGAACTCGATTGGCTCACCGCGCTCATAAGAGCTGTCAAATACTGTACCATCAAGCAATTTACCTTCGTAGTTTACTTCAACCACGTCAGTTGCCTTTGGCGATTTACCAGTACCTGCTTTGATGACTTTATACTGTAGACCAGACTCTGTTTGCTTCACACCTTCTTTTTTAGCGTTTTCTGCTAAGAATGCAGTACCAGCGGCTTTATTTTCTGTCGCTTTGGTTTCCATGTCTTTAACAAACTGCTCTTCTTGCTCTTTTTGATAGTCCATCAATACTTGTTGCATCTGCTCTTGGGTCAATGCTGATTCATTGCCTTCGTAGCCATCACGGAAGCCTTTTTCAAAAGTATTTAGGTCTAAATCTTTGACAGCGTCTTTGTTACCTTCTGCCATCATGAAACCTAAGCTATAACCTACTTTTTCACTAACTGTGCTTTGTTCAGTAATGGAAACGCTTTGAGCGGCTGTTTCTTGATTGCCATTGTTGGTGCTACAGCCTGTTACTAACAACATAGCGCTAGCAAGTGCACTAACGCCTAAAGTAGTGATTTTTTTCATAAAGTACTCTCTAATTGTAAGAATAGTGGCGAGATGTCACATTCCTCTATAATAACAAATCTTAGTTTTGGGAACTACGCTTTGCACGAAATTATCGGGTCAATGTATAGTCTATGTTAATATCTTCTATCATAATAACAAGTTATCACACAAATATAGTAACAGGTAAAGCTTTCTGTCTTTAAATCCATCAATACATCAGCTAAGCTGAATTAGTTAAGGAGATAAGTAACTGAGCATTAATTTTTATCAAAATAAGCAGATATCGATAGGGAAGTCACTGTAATATAAATAAGAGATACTGCTGATAACAGTTTATGCTCAAAAACGATAATATCTCTATATAACTGATTCTAAAAATACTATTTATGACAACCATCTGTATGTCTTGCTCACTAATCGCTGTATGAACATTGTTTTTGGCGAGTTATATAAGATGCTTCAAGGAGGATAAGATGAACCCAATGTACACATCTTTTAACGGCTATCTCGGTGGACCTATCGGCTCCATCATTGGTGCTATTTTGATATTCGTTATTGGTTGGCTAGTAGCCCTTGGTATCGCAGCACTGGTACGCGGCGTACTCTCTAAAGTTAATCTCAATCAGCGTATGAACTCTTCAACAGGTAAAACCTACGACCTTGAAGGTATCATCTCCAAGATTGTTTTCTGGTTTATTTTCATCATTGCTATCTCAGGCGCACTTAGCCAATTAAACTTAAACTCTATCTCAGCACCATTCGCAAATATGGTTAATCAAGTATTGGCATTTATCCCTAATCTTATCGGCGCTATCGCACTTGGTGTGATCGGTTGGGTCGTGGCTACTGTTGCACGCACAGCGATCAACGCAGCTCTTGCAAAAACCTCTATGGATGAGCGTTTAAGTGCACAAGCTGGTGTAAAACCAATGAGCAGCACGATTGCTGATATGGTTTACTGGTTCATCTTATTGGTTGTGTTGACCATGGTACTTGGTCAATTAGAGCTTGATGGTTTGTTTGCACCACTGACTAATATGGTCGACAAAATCTTTAGCTTTATCCCTAATATCTTGATTGCTGGTGTGGTCTTCGTCGTTGGTTATATCATTGCCAAAGTCGTACGCGGCATCGTAACCAACCTTGTTTCTACTTTTAATGTACAAGAATTGGCGTCAAAAGCAGGTTTAAGTGAGCAAAACAGCCTACCTAACATTGCAGGTTCATTAGCATTTTTAGTGGTTATCATTCCAACCATTATTGCTGCTCTAAACGCATTAAAAATCGAAGTAATTGCTCGCCCTGCGACCAATATGCTGAACAAAATCATGGAAGCATTGCCAAACATCTTTATGGCAGTCGCTATCCTAATAGTGACTTTCTATGTTGTACGTATGGTTGCCAACATCATCAAGGGTCTGATTGAGAACACTCAAATCAATCAATTACCTGCGAAAGTTGGTCTACAAGAAACCATGGGTGATAAGAAAATCTCTGACCTAGTTGGTTATGCGATTATCTTCTTCGCTATGCTATTTGCCGCTATTGCAGCTGCTGACTTGTTAGGTTTCGAGCCTATCTCAGCTATTATCACAATGTTTATCGCATTCGGTGCAAACATCATCCTAGGCGCAATTATCCTATTCATCGGATTCTGGCTTGCCAATATCATTGCAGGTGTGGTTGAACGTTCTGAGCAAGGTTCACAATTCCTAGCAAACATCGTACGCGTATTGATTATGGGCCTAGTATTAGCAATGGGTCTAAAAGCGATGGGTATTGCCGATTCGATCGTTAATCTAGCATTTGGTCTGACACTAGGCGCGGTAGCCGTTGCCTTTGCCTTATCATTTGGTCTTGGTGGTCAAGAAGCTGCAGCTCGCTTCCTACGTAAAATGCAGGATAAGATGGATCATGAACGCACTGAAGCGAAAGCAAAATCTGCGCTACAGCCAAGTTCATCAACTCAAGAAAAAGTTGCTGATTCAGTTCATGAAAACACACCATCTGCTGCTAGCACCCCTACCACTGATTTACGTACCGATGTAGTTGATACACCACGTGTTGATACTAATGACATTTACAACAGTGATGACGTACTTCCTGATAGCGGTCTCAATGACGACCTCAATAAATAAGTATTTTTTGATTGTTTAGTTTAGATACGAAAAAGACAGCCTAGGCTGTCTTTTTTATGTCAGTAAATATATTAATAAATTTGTCGTTCTTATTATTAAGAAACGGGTAGAAAGCTAACTACGTCTATCTACTACTTATCTTTTCGCGCTGGAATCGTCAAGCTCATCTGTACTTGAGGTAATTTTTCTTTTTGTGCCTTCGCAGGTTTACCATCTTCCACGCTACTAGCAGCTGGTGTATTTTGCTTATCTAATTCTTGTTGCTTTAGCTTCTGCATTTGCTTAGTAAGTTGGCGCTCCCTTTGAGTCATCGCATCAACTGGCTGAATCCACAAATCAATATCGAAAAAATTCTCATTATTCTCAGTGATAAAGTCGATACCAAGCACGACTACGTGATGTAGCTCAATAATTGGCAAACGTGTGGCAACGTCCTGTGCGATCTTTGCTAGCTTTGGTTGGACAGCGGCTTTGCTGTTAGGCCCTTTTGACTCCTGACCGTAAAACACCAGTACATAATGTCGTCCCAAACTTTCATAAGAATGTTGATGTACCACATAGCCATCTTTTTGCAGCGCTGCGCTTTGTTTAGGGTGTCTATATAGCGTACGAATAAGCTCGTGACGTGAAAACAAAGACTCATCTAGCAGTTGCTGTTGCCAGTGAGCGAGCGGTATTTCTGTCTGCTCTTCATTATTAGCTATGTGCTTTTTACCATACGTATCTATCATCTGCATACTTAGCTGAGACCATATCGTGGCCGCTTGTATCATATGTTGATGGTACATCTGAGCAGTTGAACTTTGGTTCTTGTAGGCAAGCGTAATGGCGACCAGTGCTGAGTTAGGTTCGTCTTGTACTTCATTTTTGATGAGCGCATTGTCGACTACAATGGCAGGAGCAAACAAATCTGAGCTTTGTAAGAAACGCTCAACCAAAGCGTCTTCCGACTCGAAACTTGGAATATGGTTTACGGCCGACTGCTGTAGCTGCTCCAGATGATAAGCTAAGAAACGCCATAATTCACATGGGGTGCGTACTGCTGCTGCTATCGAGTACCAATCATCCCAGCTAAAGACTTGCAGCTGCTGCATGCTTTCGCTCATGTCGACAACTAAATCTTCTAAAAAGTAACGAACACCAAAATTATGTTTAAGTCGCTGTATAGCACTGTTTGAAGGGTTTGCACTGTCACCGTTATCATCTTGATTGAGACTGCTACTTCCTCCGACAAGCTGAATATCAAAAATCATGGCTTCATAACCAGCTGAAGCATTGCCTTCATTTTGAGACGATAATGACTTGTACCACGTAAGTGCTGACTTTACCGCAGTCATACGTACAGCCTCAATATCAACTGACTCTGTATCATAGGGTAAATACAGTGTCAGCTCCAACAACTGTAGCTTGCCAAGTGGCAACTGATATTGATAGTGACGAGCGATATACTGAGCATTGTATTCATGCTCAATCGTATGCATGCCTGCTAAAGTCACTGCCATAGCGTCTGCTTGTAAATAACTGACTAGCTCGGTCGTCAGGTAGCCCCAGTCGGGCATAGTAGTAATCGAATGGGACACAAGTTCCAACCTTCTATTATCGTATGGTGAATATCGCACATGTCAGCTCGTAATAATAACAACATGATTGTCGCGTATTACAAATATCTGAATGATGCAAAATTATGCTACATAAGCACTATCAGAGACAGTCGCTTTCAAAGCGATCACTTGTTATGATGATATCAAAGCAGTATTGCTTGCGTGCAAGTTTATGGATGACAAACTGTACTTAGTTATATTTATCGAAACCGTAGTCATTGAAATTTTAATCATCGAATTTTTAATGACTATTATATAATAATAAGGATTAAACATTATGAAGCGTTTTAAAGAAAAGACCGTCGTTGTAACGGGTGCAGGCTCTGGTATTGGCCGTGCGACTGCCATTCGCTTTGCCGAGGAAGGCGCTAGTGTGGTTTTAGTAGGACGTACGGCAGCAACACTAGAAGAAACTGCCAAAGAGTTGCCGCAAGATCGTACCTGGATTCATACCGATAATTATCTCATTATTACATGCGATATCAGTGTCCAAAGCCAAGTACAAGAGATGGTTGAGCGCGCTATCGACAAATTTGGCAAAATTGATATCTTGGTCAATAATGCTGGTAAGGCAACCCAAGGTAAAATCACCGAATTGTCTGCTGATGATTGGCGCTCTGCTATCGATGTAAATCTAAACGGGACCTTCTACGTCTCTCAAGCGGCTATGCCTCATTTGATTGCATCAAAGGGTAATATCGTCAATATTTCATCGCTCTCGGGCGTAGGTGGTGACTGGAATATGGCTGCTTACAATGCTGCTAAAGCGGGTGTGACCAATTTGACCCGCACATTGGCATTAGATCATGGTTCAGATGGTGTTCGCGTCAATGCGGTCAATCCAAGTGTCACCAAAACCGATATGACTACGGCTATCCAAGATAATGAGTCTAAGACGGATAAGTTATTAGCTCGCTGTCCACTTGGACGTTTGGCAACCCCAGAGGATATCGCCGCTGCTATTACCTTTTAGCAAGCGATGATGCCTCTATGATTACTGGTGTCAATCTACCTGTCGACGGTGGTGTTAGCGCTTCTAACGGCCAACCACAGTTTTAGACTTTTGCACTGATAAGCATTCAAATATTACTCAAAAAAGCCCCTGATATCATCATATCAGGGGCTTGTTAAATATGAATTACTGGAACTTATTTGTAGACAGCTTTGAGTTTTCATACCTGTCATACAACCAGTTCTGTTAATTCACCTAATTGAATTAATATTTATATCATTTGGCTTATTCAGCTGCATTATTGATGTCTTGTAGTGGCTGCGACAAACGCGCAAGGTGTCTTGGTAGCACCCCTTTATACTGAGAATATATTTTTGGTAAATCCGCTTCAATATCACCTGTAGGATAAACTAGCGACATAAACCGTATTTCTTTAGTATTGTAATCCATCGCTACTGGCAAAATCGGTACACCAGCGCCCACTGCTAAATAATAAAAACCTGTCTTCCACGACTCAGTATATTGCCGTGTACCCTCTGGCGATAATCCCAAAAATAATGGTTCACCAATTTTGAACTTATCTATACTGGCTTGCAGCACAGAGCCTTTGTTACCACGATCGATAGGAATGACCCCTATCCAATTTAATAACTGTGCAAACACAGGCACTTTAAATAGCGTGTGCTTGCCCATAATGCTGATTTTAATGTCTAATGCAAACAGACTTGGAATCGCATAAATACCATCCACATTAGAAGTATGGGGTAGAGCAAGCACTACAGCTTGTGAGATATTTGGAATCTCGCCTACCGTACGCCAACCTGACGCCTTTAATAGCGCGGATGCAATAACAGGCGCAAACTTGTTGCCACGCTTTGGAACCTTGTCTCCCAAATGCTTTTTGCTAAGTTTTGGGAGTACTTTGGAACGCGCAGGTTTAGAAACAACAGACTTAGAACGGTTAAAAATCTTCGGTATCATGACAGCACAATATAATGAAAGGTACTGACATAATACCATTAAGCCTTTGTGGCTAGGCTAAATTTTGCGTGCTTTTATTATGTGATAGATCGTTTAGCCATAAAGATAAGTAATGGCCTGTTACGATACTCTGTACCCATATTTCTTTAGATTCCTTGCTAATCCTTAAGAAATATCGGCCAAATCACCTTTACTCTCAAGCCATGATTTGCGATCAGAGGCACGCTTTTTAGCCAGTAGCATATCCATCACACTATTGGTCAGTACCATGTCATCCATATCTAACTGTACTAAGCGGCGTGTATCACGGCTCATCGTCGTCTCACGTAGTTGCTCAGCGCTCATTTCACCAAGTCCTTTAAAACGTGTAATCTGGGCTTTTTTATTACCCGGCACATTGGCTAAAATATGTGCAAGCTCCGGCTCATCCAGTGCATAGTGAACCTCTTTACCCACATCTACTCGGTACAATGGCGGCATGGCCACAAATAAATGACCCGCATCCACTAGCGCAGGGAAATGCTTCACAAACAAAGCGCAGATCAATGTCGCAATATGTAGTCCATCAGAGTCAGCATCCGCTAAAATACATATCTTGTCGTAACGCAGCTCGGATAAATCATCAGAGGCAGGATCCACACCGATAGCAATGGCAATATCATGAATCTCTTGGCTTGATAACACCGTATCTGATGATACTTCCCATGTATTTAAGATTTTGCCGCGCAGAGGTAATATAGCCTGATAATGACGATCTCTGGCCTGCTTAGCACTACCACCCGCAGAGTCACCCTCTACTAAGAACAGCTCAGCGCCATCACGCAAATCACCACGGCAGTCTGCCAATTTACCAGGCAATGCGGGTCCCTGAGTAATTTTCTTACGAGCAACTTTTTGGCAGATTTCAGACGACGACCTGCTTTATTAATCGCCAGTTCAGCGATTTGCGTGCCCATGTCCGCATGTTGGTTTAACCAGAGGCTAAAGGCATCTTTTGCCAATGTCTGTACAGCGCCTGCAGCTTCACGGCTAGATAAACGTTCTTTGGTCTGTCCAGAAAACTGCGGCTCAGAGAACTTCAGAGACAGGATATAGTTCACCCCATCCCAGACGTCTTCCGCGGTTAGTTTCACACTACGTGGTAGCAAATTATGGATGTCACAGAACTCACGCAGCGCTTCTAAGATACCCGTGCGCAGACCATTGACGTGTGTACCGCCTTGAGCTGTGGGAATCAGGTTTACATAGCTTTCTTGAATCGGCGTACCACCATCAGGCAACCAAGACAAGGCAAAGGTAATAGCCGCTCGTTCGCCCGCTTTTGCATCGTAATTATAATAAAACGGTGCTTCAGGTATTGTTTCCAAACCATCTAGTTGTTCGCTTAGATACTCGACTACCCCATCCGTAAACTGCCAAACGACCTTTTCATCATTGATATCGTCAGTGAATTCAATCGTCAGTCCAGCAGCCAAAACAGCCTTTGCTTTTAAATTATGCTTGAGCTGTTTTACATTGAATTTGGGCGTATCAAAGAAACTACCATCTGCCCAAAAGTGTACTCTAGTGCCACGTTTACGCTTATTTGAGCTAACTGCTTCCGTTAATGGCGTAACTGGTGCACCATTTTCAAATGCCATGTCGAACTGTGTGCTATCACGCCATACCGTAACCTCAACGCGGGTTGATAGCGCATTGACGACAGAGATACCCACTCCATGTAGACCACCTGACACTTCATAATTAGAGGTCGAGAACTTTCCACCTGCATGCAAGCGAGTTAATATCAGCTCAATACCAGATTGACCAAACTCAGGGTGAATATCAGTTGGCATACCGCGCCCGTCATCTTCGACAGACAACGATCCATCACTATGCAATTGCACCTTAATGGTTTTCGCATAACCAGCCAACGCTTCATCTACTGAGTTATCAATAACCTCTTGCGCCAAATGATTCGGGCGCGTGGTGTCGGTATACATACCCGGACGACGACGGACTGGCTCAAGACCTTCTAAAACTTCTAACGATTGCGCATTATATTGACTCACAAATGCATCCTTAACTGTTCGCGTGCGTTTAATTCTATTAAACCATTATAACGAAAAATAGCGACGTTAACGTCAATACTCCATCGCTTACGTCATATAATGTCGTCTATTTAAGGCTGTACTAAACTCTGTAAGATATTCATCACCATGGGCAACTGCTTATCAAAGTCACTGAACCGATGATCGCCACCCTCTTGCACCGTTACCGATGCGCCCTTACCTTGATAAAAAGCTTTAGACAATTCAGAATTTAACAGCTCGTCGCCCTCTTTTAGCAGTACAGCAACTTTATCAGGATAATTTACTGATAAAAGCTGATTATCTGCAAACCACTGTAAATCTGCAGGCGTAATACTCCAGCCGCCCGCTGTTGTATGCAAGACTTTGCTAGTAGATGACTCATTTAAGTTATCTTGACTTGATACTGGTTTATTAGAGAAACGCTGTAAGGTGATATGGGGCTGGACACTAGGGTTAAGCAATAAAACTGGGCAACCTATCTGATTGCTTATCAAAGTAGAAAAATACCCACCTAGCGAACTACCGATTAATACTGTATTTGACAACTCAGTCTGCTTATCTGCTGATTTTCTATCTTCACTATTGTTTAGCGCTTTAATTAAAGACAGTAATTGCTCACACACTTGCGCAGGGGTTTTATTTAAATCAGGACGCAGCACATTAATATCAGGATGATGTCGCTGGCAATATTTTTTAACAACACCCCTTTGGTCGAATTAGCATCACTGTCCAATCCATGGATATAAATCAAGTTCACGTATCATCTCACTTATTAATTTTGTTATGATTATCTTATAAAGGCTATCAAAGCTAAGCATAGCACCCGCTAGACGGAAATAATAACAATAAAATGGCACACTATTAGTCAGTATTTGCGACATAATAATGTTGTACAGTGATTTTATGCAGGTCAAAGGAATGACGGTAGTCATTATGGAGGAGTCATGAATCAACAGTTTGAGCTGTTCGAGATTGCCAATCCATGTATTGGTCTTTGTCAAAGCAATAAAAAGGGTTATTGCTTTGGTTGCCTGCGTAGTCGAACTGAGCGCCAGCTATGGCATGACATGACGACAGAGCAGCAACGCGAGGTGCTACGGCTTATCGCAGGACGTAAGCTACGTATAGAACAAATGAAACAGCGTAAAGATGAACAGTTAGGATTTGATTTTGAAGAGATACCTGAGATAGGTGAGTTGTTTTGAGAAATAATTAATCAGGCCAGACATGCCAACAGTATCCTCAAAATGCGTTAAATTTCGCCAAAATATATGCCCAATAACCTAAGAGTAAAGTCAGTAGTCCCCACGGTATGGCGAAACACCAATAATATAAATCGCTAGTAGTAAATACGTAAAAATAAACAGCCATTCCAACACTGATTACAAGTGAAGCTGCATATCCAATCAACAAGGTAAAGAGAACATTATTTTCAACTTTGGTTAAGCTTGGGCTATTTTCTGCACATATATAGAAAAGAAACCCGAAGGCGAAAGCCCCGCCAATAGTAATATGCAAAAATGATATTAGAACTAGCAACCAAATTGACACGCATACTTCCTTATTAGTCTAATATCCATTTCAAAAGATTGTCGGAAATTTTGTATTTCTTAGGGTCGGTACTAAAATTCAATGCTTTAACGCTCTGTAACTCAATAAAATTAGAAGGAAGCTTTTCGAACACTTCATCCAAGGTATCATTGAACACTTTTAATTCAAAATTCGTTTTCATACCTTCTTGCCAATTATTCCAAGTCTTCTTACTAACTCGGTTAGACATGCGTAGATAGATTTGTTCGTTGCATAAGTCCATATAATTATATATTTCATTATGAACAGCATTAGCTTCAGATAAAGGAACTTCATCACCAATTAATACTTTATAAGGTATACGCTGGATTATATCTCGATATTCTTTGTTGATTGAATCTTCGAAAATTACTCTCTGTTGTATATTACTTCGCCTTATTTGGTAAGCAGCAACACCTACACCAAAGACAATGGCATACGGAACTAAAGTATTCAGGACTTCGATAATAAAAGTTATCAAGTTGATAATAATGAACTCCTAGAAATATGAAGAACAAAGTTAATAAAAAATATAACTAAGCAAATTATAAGTAAAACTGTCCGTTATCATAATGATTTATTATTTAAAGGCTAGCAAACTATAAATCTAACAATACGATAGAAAAGTGCCGTCAACTATTCTTTGATTTGTATGAATAAAGCATGTGAAAGATAATATCTTCAAAGATATACTCCTAAACATAAGGGAAAATATTACGCACAAAGAAAAACCCCCGACAAGCTAATGTCGGGGGATATTTCAGAATAGAGAGCTGACGATGACCTACTCTCACATGGGCGAACCACACTACCATTGGCGCTACGATGTTTCACTTCTGAGTTCGGGAAGGGATCAGGTGGGGCCATCGCGCTATTGTCGTCAGCAAAGGGGTTAGATATGAGTCTGTTGTTGTTATTGTTGACTTCAAGTTTAAGCTTGTTGTCGATCAACTTGTAACCTAACTGAATCAAGGTTAAAGGTGATATCGAAATATTCTTTCTTATTCTATAGCCTGAGCTATACAAGATAGATTAATTAGACTTGCATACAAACCACTTGGGTGTTGTATGGTCAAGCCAAACGAGCAATTAGTACAGGTTAGCTACACACATCGCTGCGCTTCCACACCCTGCCTATCAACGTCCTAGTCTTGAACGGCTCTTTAGGGAAATCTAATCTTGAGGTGGGCTTCCCGCTTAGATGCTTTCAGCGGTTATCCCATCCGAACGTAGCTACCGGGCAATGCCACTGGCGTGACAACCCGAACACCAGAGGTTCGTCCACTCTGGTCCTCTCGTACTAGGAGCAGATCCTCTCAAATTTCCAACGCCCACGGTAGATAGGGACCGAACTGTCTCACGACGTTCTAAACCCAGCTCGCGTACCTCTTTAAATGGCGAACAGCCATACCCTTAGGACCTGCTTCAGCCCTAGGATGAGATGAGCCGACATCGAGGTGCCAAACACCGCCGTCGATATGAACTCTTGGGCGGTATCAGCCTGTTATCCCCAGAGTACCTTTTATCCGTTGAGCGATGGCCCTTCCATACAGAACCACCGGATCACTAAGACCTACTTTCGTACCTGCTCGACTTGTGGGTCTCGCAGTTAAGCGCGCTTTTGCCTTTATACTCTACGACCGATTTCCGACCGGTCTGAGCGCACCTTCGTACTCCTCCGTTACTCTTTAGGAGGAGACCGCCCCAGTCAAACTACCCACCATACATTGTCCTCGGTATTGTTATACCTGAGTTAGAACCCCAACATGACCAGGGTGGTATTTCAAGATTGGCTCCACCGAGACTAGCGTCTCGGCTTCAAAGCCTCCCACCTATCCTGCACAAGTCAGGTCAAAGTTCAATGTAAAGCTGTAGTAAAGGTTCACGGGGTCTTTCCGTCTAGCCGCGGGTACACAGCATCTTCACTGCGATTTCGATTTCACTGAGTCTCTGCTGGAGACAGCGCTGCCATCATTATGTCATTCGTGCAGGTCGGAACTTACCCGACAAGGAATTTCGCTACCTTAGGACCGTTATAGTTACGGCCGCCGTTTACTGGGGCTTCGATCAAGAGCTTCGCTTACGCTAACCCCATCAATTAACCTTCCAGCACCGGGCAGACATCACACCCTATACGTCCACTTTCGTGTTTGCAGAGTGCTGTGTTTTTAATAAACAGTTGCAGCAGCCTGGTATCTGCGACTGCCAGCAGCTCAAGGAGCAAGTCCTATCACCACCAACAGCGTACCTTCTCCCGAAGTTACGGTACCATTTTGCCTAGTTCCTTCAGCAGAGTTCTCTCAAGCGCCTTGGTATTCTCTACCTGATCACCTGTGTCGGTTTAGGGTACGATTCGTTTATAACTATTGCTTAGAAGCTTTTCCTGGAAGCATGGTATTTGCCACTTCGCTGTACAAGTACAGCTTGCTATCAGATCTCGGTATAGAATAGCCCGGATTTACCTAAGCTATAAACCTACATCCTTTCACCTGGACAACCAACGCCAGGCTGACATAACCTTCTCCGTCCCTCCATCGCATTATAAACAAGTATCGGAATATTAACCGATTTCCCATCGACTACGCCTTTCGGCCTCGCCTTAGGGGTCGACTCACCCAGCCCCGATTAACGTTGGACTGGAACCCTTGATCTTCCGGCGTGCGAGCTTTTCACTCGCATTATCGTTACTCACGTCAGCATTCGCTCTTGTGATACCTCCAGCATGCTTTACAACACACCTTCACAGGCTTACACAACGCTCCCCTACCACTTGAAAACAAATTCAAATCCGCAGCTTCGGCTCCTAGTTTGAGCCCCGTTACATCTTCCGCGCGGGCCGACTCGACTAGTGAGCTATTACGCTTTCTTTAAAGGATGGCTGCTTCTAAGCCAACCTCCTAGCTGTCTATGCCTTCCCACCTCGTTTCCCACTTAACTAGGAATTTGGGGCCTTAGCTGGCGGTCTGGGTTGTTTCCCTCTCCACGATGGACGTTAGCACCCACCGTGTGTCTCCCGGATATCACTCATCGGTATTCGGAGTTTGCATCGGTTTGGTAAGTCGGTATGACCCCCTAGCCGAAACAGTGCTCTACCCCCAATGGTGTTCGTCCGAGGCGCTACCTAAATAGCTTTCGGGGAGAACCAGCTATCACCGAGTTTGATTAGCCTTTCACCCCTATCCACAAGTCATCCCCTGGCTTTTCAACGACAGTGGGTTCGGTCCTCCGGTGCCTGTTACGGCACTTTCAACCTGCTCATGGATAGATCACTCGGTTTCGGGTCTATACCCTGCAACTAAACGCCCTATTAAGACTCGGTTTCCCTACGGCTCCCCTAAACGGTTAACCTTGCTACAGAATATAAGTCGCTGACCCATTATACAAAAGGTACGCGGTCACCCAACAAGTGGGCTCCCACTGCTTGTACGCACACGGTTTCAGGTTCTATTTCACTCCCCTCACAGGGGTTCTTTTCGCCTTTCCCTCACGGTACTGGTTCACTATCGGTCAGTCAGGAGTATTTAGCCTTGGAGGATGGTCCCCCATCTTCAAACAGGATTTCTCGTGCCCCGCTCTACTTAATATGTTAACTCTAATGTTTCGAATACAGGACTATCACCTACTACGGTCAGCTTTCCCACGCTGTTCTTCTACATTAGAATTAATCGGCTTCTCCCCGTTCGCTCGCCGCTACTAGGGGAATCTCAATTGATGTCTATTCCTAAGGGTACTGAGATGTTTCACTTCCCTCGTTCGCTTCCTAATAAATTAGGATACCTACCTTATGGTAAGTGGGTTTCCCCATTCAGAAATCTCCGGATCACAGGATATTGCCGCCTCCCCGAAGCTTATCGCAGGCTGTCACGTCTTTCATCGCCTCTGACTGCCAAGGCATCCACCATGTGCGCTTCATTACTTGACCATACAACCCCAAGTAGTCTTTCGACTTCTAAGTGTCATACAATCTAATTATGATAACGATATCACCTATGTTTATACGCTTGATTCAGTTCTCTTTACTTTTTTAATAACTCACCCCTGGGATAACAACTGATGTCGTTAAGAGGTGAGTTATTAAGGTTAAAGTGCGCGTGAACACGCTCTTCCTAACCCAGACTCATATCTATGTTTTTAAATAGTCTCTATGCTCTCGTCGAGTCACAGATTCTGTATAAAACAGAAAGAAGTAATCAGTTAAAATCACTTGTTTCTATTTAATACCTATTTATTTATTAGCATCTAAAGCTTACTTAACCGTCTTAGTAGTGGTGGAGCCAAACGGAGTCGAACCGTTGACCTCCTGCGTGCAAGGCAGGCGCTCTACCAACTGAGCTATGGCCCCATTGTAAAATGGTGGGTCTAGGTGGACTTGAACCACCGACCCCCGCGTTATCAACACGGTGCTCTAACCAGCTGAGCTACAGACCCTAATACGTTTGTTAAAAACGTAAGCTTAAACTAAAGAACAACTTGTTGTGAATTCTTGCTGACCGAATGCGTCTATAAGGAGGTGATCCAGCCGCAGGTTCCCCTACGGCTACCTTGTTACGACTTCACCCCAGTCATCAACCACACCGTGGTGAACGCCTCCCCGAAGGTTAAGCTATCCACTTCTGGTGCAATCAACTCCCATGGTGTGACGGGCGGTGTGTACAAGGCCCGGGAACGTATTCACCGCGGCATTCTGATCCGCGATTACTAGCGATTCCTACTTCATGGAGTCGAGTTGCAGACTCCAATCTGGACTACGATAGGCTTTTTGAGATTCGCATCACATCGCTGTGTAGCTGCCCTCTGTACCTACCATTGTAGCACGTGTGTAGCCCTGGTCGTAAGGGCCATGATGACTTGACGTCGTCCCCGCCTTCCTCCAGTTTGTCACTGGCAGTATCCTTAGAGTTCCCGGCTTAACCCGCTGGTAACTAAGGACAAGGGTTGCGCTCGTTGCGGGACTTAACCCAACATCTCACGACACGAGCTGACGACAGCCATGCAGCACCTGTATTCTA
Organism: Psychrobacter sp. ER1; assembly: GCF_048631835.1. Taxonomy (NCBI): domain Bacteria; kingdom Pseudomonadati; phylum Pseudomonadota; class Gammaproteobacteria; order Moraxellales; family Moraxellaceae; genus Psychrobacter; species Psychrobacter sp. ER1. Next base: position 3,173,688 of record NZ_CP184640.1, read on the forward strand.
ATTCCCGAAGGCACTCCCGCATCTCTGCAGGATTCTAGATATGTCAAGACCAGGTAAGGTTCTTCGCGTTGCATCGAATTAAACCACATGCTCCACCGCTTGTGCGGGCCCCCGTCAATTCATTTGAGTTTTAACCTTGCGGCCGTACTCCCCAGGCGGTCTACTTATTGCGTTAGCTGCGTCACTAAGTCCTCAAGGGACCCAACGACTAGTAGACATCGTTTACGGCGTGGACTACCAGGGTATCTAATCCTGTTTGCTACCCACGCTTTCGAGCCTCAGTGTCAGTATGATGCCAGGAAGCTGCCTTCGCCATCGGTATTCCTTCAGATCTCTACGCATTTCACCGCTACACCTGAAATTCTACTTCCCTCTCACCTACTCTAGCCTAACAGTTTCAGATGCAGTTCCCAGGTTAAGCCCGGGGATTTCACATCTGACTTATCAAGCCACCTACGCTCGCTTTACGCCCAGTAATTCCGATTAACGCTTGCACCCTCTGTATTACCGCGGCTGCTGGCACAGAGTTAGCCGGTGCTTATTCTGCAGCTAATGTCATCGTCTCCGGGTATTAACCGAAGAGTCTTCTTCACTGCTTAAAGTGCTTTACAACCAAAAGGCCTTCTTCACACACGCGGCATGGCTGGATCAGGGTTTCCCCATTGTCCAATATTCCCCACTGCTGCCTCCCGTAGGAGTCCGGGCCGTGTCTCAGTCCCGGTGTGGCTGATCATCCTCTCAGACCAGCTACAGATCGTCGCCATGGTAGGCCTTTACCCCACCATCTAGCTAATCCGACTTAGGCTCATCTAATAGCGAGAGCAGTAAACTGCCCCCTTTCTCCCGTAGGTCGTATGCGGTATTAATACGAGTTTCCCCGTGCTATCCCCCACTACTAGGTAGATTCCTAAGTATTACTCACCCGTCCGCCGCTCGACGCCTGGTAGCAAGCTACCATCGTTTCCGCTCGACTTGCATGTGTTAAGCCTGCCGCCAGCGTTCAATCTGAGCCATGATCAAACTCTTCAGTTTAATCTTGCTATGAAGCTCTTTAAAGAAGCTTCTAAACTTGGCTCATCTAATCTGGCAAAATCGCTAAAAATTATGTTCGTAATGAATTAACTTTGAGTTTTTCTGCTGTCTTAAATGATAATTTTTATAGTTAATAATCTTCCCGAAAAGAAAAGATAGTCAACTTTATTTTTTAGCATTCTGAATCAGCAAAAATCCACACAAGTTGTTCTTTAGTTATGCTTTTAAATAATGTCTAACACTGTCGTCCAGTGCTAGTATTTCAAACTAAATAAGTTAGCCAATGTGGTTTATCCTATTTAGCGAGCTGACCATCATATCATGATTTAATAGTCTGTCAACTTCTTTTTTTAATTTGTTTCAACAAGTTAACTGGGTTATCAATGTGTAATCTACACACTAGCTACTTCCAGCTCGTCTTGATGAGGTGCGTATTATAGACGCTATATTTATTTAGTCAAGAAGTATTTTCTATTTAATTCAAACAATCTACATCGTCCAAATTAGTAAACCACTTCCCTTTCGACTGGGTGGCATTATACGCTTGTTTGAGGCTGGGTCAAGGTTAATTGAGCTTTTTTATAATTATTTTACTGTATGAGATTGGCGGCTAGTAATCGAAGAATCATTACTGATTTTTAGCCAAAGAAAATCCCCCGACAAGCTAATGTCGGGGATATTTCAGAATAGAGAGCTGACGATGACCTACTCTCACATGGGCGAACCACACTACCATTGGCGCTACGATGTTTCACTTCTGAGTTCGGGAAGGGATCAGGTGGGGCCATCGCGCTATTGTCGTCAGCAAAGGGGTTAGATATGAGTCTGTTGTTGTTATTGTTGACTTCAAGTTTAAGCTTGTTGTCGATCAACTTGTAACCTAACTGAATCAAGGTTAAAGGTGATATCGAAATATTCTTTCTTATTCTATAGCCTGAGCTATACAAGATAGATTAATTAGACTTGCATACAAACCACTTGGGTGTTGTATGGTCAAGCCAAACGAGCAATTAGTACAGGTTAGCTACACACATCGCTGCGCTTCCACACCCTGCCTATCAACGTCCTAGTCTTGAACGGCTCTTTAGGGAAATCTAATCTTGAGGTGGGCTTCCCGCTTAGATGCTTTCAGCGGTTATCCCATCCGAACGTAGCTACCGGGCAATGCCACTGGCGTGACAACCCGAACACCAGAGGTTCGTCCACTCTGGTCCTCTCGTACTAGGAGCAGATCCTCTCAAATTTCCAACGCCCACGGTAGATAGGGACCGAACTGTCTCACGACGTTCTAAACCCAGCTCGCGTACCTCTTTAAATGGCGAACAGCCATACCCTTAGGACCTGCTTCAGCCCTAGGATGAGATGAGCCGACATCGAGGTGCCAAACACCGCCGTCGATATGAACTCTTGGGCGGTATCAGCCTGTTATCCCCAGAGTACCTTTTATCCGTTGAGCGATGGCCCTTCCATACAGAACCACCGGATCACTAAGACCTACTTTCGTACCTGCTCGACTTGTGGGTCTCGCAGTTAAGCGCGCTTTTGCCTTTATACTCTACGACCGATTTCCGACCGGTCTGAGCGCACCTTCGTACTCCTCCGTTACTCTTTAGGAGGAGACCGCCCCAGTCAAACTACCCACCATACATTGTCCTCGGTATTGTTATACCTGAGTTAGAACCCCAACATGACCAGGGTGGTATTTCAAGATTGGCTCCACCGAGACTAGCGTCTCGGCTTCAAAGCCTCCCACCTATCCTGCACAAGTCAGGTCAAAGTTCAATGTAAAGCTGTAGTAAAGGTTCACGGGGTCTTTCCGTCTAGCCGCGGGTACACAGCATCTTCACTGCGATTTCGATTTCACTGAGTCTCTGCTGGAGACAGCGCTGCCATCATTATGTCATTCGTGCAGGTCGGAACTTACCCGACAAGGAATTTCGCTACCTTAGGACCGTTATAGTTACGGCCGCCGTTTACTGGGGCTTCGATCAAGAGCTTCGCTTACGCTAACCCCATCAATTAACCTTCCAGCACCGGGCAGACATCACACCCTATACGTCCACTTTCGTGTTTGCAGAGTGCTGTGTTTTTAATAAACAGTTGCAGCAGCCTGGTATCTGCGACTGCCAGCAGCTCAAGGAGCAAGTCCTATCACCACCAACAGCGTACCTTCTCCCGAAGTTACGGTACCATTTTGCCTAGTTCCTTCAGCAGAGTTCTCTCAAGCGCCTTGGTATTCTCTACCTGATCACCTGTGTCGGTTTAGGGTACGATTCGTTTATAACTATTGCTTAGAAGCTTTTCCTGGAAGCATGGTATTTGCCACTTCGCTGTACAAGTACAGCTTGCTATCAGATCTCGGTATAGAATAGCCCGGATTTACCTAAGCTATAAACCTACATCCTTTCACCTGGACAACCAACGCCAGGCTGACATAACCTTCTCCGTCCCTCCATCGCATTATAAACAAGTATCGGAATATTAACCGATTTCCCATCGACTACGCCTTTCGGCCTCGCCTTAGGGGTCGACTCACCCAGCCCCGATTAACGTTGGACTGGAACCCTTGATCTTCCGGCGTGCGAGCTTTTCACTCGCATTATCGTTACTCACGTCAGCATTCGCTCTTGTGATACCTCCAGCATGCTTTACAACACACCTTCACAGGCTTACACAACGCTCCCCTACCACTTGAAAACAAATTCAAATCCGCAGCTTCGGCTCCTAGTTTGAGCCCCGTTACATCTTCCGCGCGGGCCGACTCGACTAGTGAGCTATTACGCTTTCTTTAAAGGATGGCTGCTTCTAAGCCAACCTCCTAGCTGTCTATGCCTTCCCACCTCGTTTCCCACTTAACTAGGAATTTGGGGCCTTAGCTGGCGGTCTGGGTTGTTTCCCTCTCCACGATGGACGTTAGCACCCACCGTGTGTCTCCCGGATATCACTCATCGGTATTCGGAGTTTGCATCGGTTTGGTAAGTCGGTATGACCCCCTAGCCGAAACAGTGCTCTACCCCCAATGGTGTTCGTCCGAGGCGCTACCTAAATAGCTTTCGGGGAGAACCAGCTATCACCGAGTTTGATTAGCCTTTCACCCCTATCCACAAGTCATCCCCTGGCTTTTCAACGACAGTGGGTTCGGTCCTCCGGTGCCTGTTACGGCACTTTCAACCTGCTCATGGATAGATCACTCGGTTTCGGGTCTATACCCTGCAACTAAACGCCCTATTAAGACTCGGTTTCCCTACGGCTCCCTAAACGGTTAACCTTGCTACAGAATATAAGTCGCTGACCCATTATACAAAAGGTACGCGGTCACCCAGCAAGTGGGCTCCCACTGCTTGTACGCACACGGTTTCAGGTTCTATTTCACTCCCCTCACAGGGGTTCTTTTCGCCTTTCCCTCACGGTACTGGTTCACTATCGGTCAGTCAGGAGTATTTAGCCTTGGAGGATGGTCCCCCATCTTCAAACAGGATTTCTCGTGCCCCGCTCTACTTAATATGTTAACTCTAATGTTTCGAATACAGGACTATCACCTACTACGGTCAGCTTTCCCACGCTGTTCTTCTACATTAGAATTAATCGGCTTCTCCCCGTTCGCTCGCCGCTACTAGGGGAATCTCAATTGATGTCTATTCCTAAGGGTACTGAGATGTTTCACTTCCCCTCGTTCGCTTCCTAATAAATTAGGATACCTACCTTATGGTAAGTGGGTTTCCCCATTCAGAAATCTCCGGATCACAGGATATTGCCGCCTCCCCGAAGCTTATCGCAGGCTGTCACGTCTTTCATCGCCTCTGACTGCCAAGGCATCCACCATGTGCGCTTCATTACTTGACCATACAACCCCAAGTAGTCTTTCGACTTCTAAGTGTCATACAATCTAATTATGATAACGATATCACCTATGTTTATACGCTTGATTCAGTTCTCTTTACTTTTTTAATAACTCACCCCTGGGATAACAACTGATGTCGTTAAGAGGTGAGTTATTAAGGTTAAGAAGTGCGCGTGAACACGCTCTTCCTAACCCAGACTCATATCTATGTTTTTAAATAGTCTCTATGCTCTCGTCGAGTCACAGATTCTGTATAAAACAGAAAGAAGTAATCAGTTAAAATCACTTGTTTCTATTTAATACCTATTTATTTATTAGCATCTAAAGCTTACTTAACCGTCTTAGTAGTGGTGGAGCCAAACGGAGTCGAACCGTTGACCTCCTGCGTGCAAGGCAGGCGCTCTACCAACTGAGCTATGGCCCCATTGTAAAATGGTGGGTCTAGGTGGACTTGAACCACCGACCCCCGCGTTATCAACACGGTGCTCTAACCAGCTGAGCTACAGACCCTAATACGTTTGTTAAAAACGTAAGCTTAAACTAAAGAACAACTTGTTGTGAATTCTTGCTGACCGAATGCGTCTATAAGGAGGTGATCCAGCCGCAGGTTCCCCTACGGCTACCTTGTTACGACTTCACCCCAGTCATCAACCACACCGTGGTGAACGCCTCCCCGAAGGTTAAGCTATCCACTTCTGGTGCAATCAACTCCCATGGTGTGACGGGCGGTGTGTACAAGGCCCGGGAACGTATTCACCGCGGCATTCTGATCCGCGATTACTAGCGATTCCTACTTCATGGAGTCGAGTTGCAGACTCCAATCTGGACTACGATAGGCTTTTTGAGATTCGCATCACATCGCTGTGTAGCTGCCCTCTGTACCTACCATTGTAGCACGTGTGTAGCCCTGGTCGTAAGGGCCATGATGACTTGACGTCGTCCCCGCCTTCCTCCAGTTTGTCACTGGCAGTATCCTTAGAGTTCCCGGCTTAACCCGCTGGTAACTAAGGACAAGGGTTGCGCTCGTTGCGGGACTTAACCCAACATCTCACGACACGAGCTGACGACAGCCATGCAGCACCTGTATTCTAATTCCCGAAGGCACTCCCGCATCTCTGCAGGATTCTAGATATGTCAAGACCAGGTAAGGTTCTTCGCGTTGCATCGAATTAAACCACATGCTCCACCGCTTGTGCGGGCCCCCGTCAATTCATTTGAGTTTTAACCTTGCGGCCGTACTCCCCAGGCGGTCTACTTATTGCGTTAGCTGCGTCACTAAGTCCTCAAGGGACCCAACGACTAGTAGACATCGTTTACGGCGTGGACTACCAGGGTATCTAATCCTGTTTGCTACCCACGCTTTCGAGCCTCAGTGTCAGTATGATGCCAGGAAGCTGCCTTCGCCATCGGTATTCCTTCAGATCTCTACGCATTTCACCGCTACACCTGAAATTCTACTTCCCTCTCACCTACTCTAGCCTAACAGTTTCAGATGCAGTTCCCAGGTTAAGCCCGGGGATTTCACATCTGACTTATCAAGCCACCTACGCTCGCTTTACGCCCAGTAATTCCGATTAACGCTTGCACCCTCTGTATTACCGCGGCTGCTGGCACAGAGTTAGCCGGTGCTTATTCTGCAGCTAATGTCATCGTCTCCGGGTATTAACCGAAGAGTCTTCTTCACTGCTTAAAGTGCTTTACAACCAAAAGGCCTTCTTCACACACGCGGCATGGCTGGATCAGGGTTTCCCCCATTGTCCAATATTCCCCACTGCTGCCTCCCGTAGGAGTCCGGGCCGTGTCTCAGTCCCGGTGTGGCTGATCATCCTCTCAGACCAGCTACAGATCGTCGCCATGGTAGGCCTTTACCCCACCATCTAGCTAATCCGACTTAGGCTCATCTAATAGCGAGAGCAGTAAACTGCCCCCTTTCTCCCGTAGGTCGTATGCGGTATTAATACGAGTTTCCCCGTGCTATCCCCCACTACTAGGTAGATTCCTAAGTATTACTCACCCGTCCGCCGCTCGACGCCTGGTAGCAAGCTACCATCGTTTCCGCTCGACTTGCATGTGTTAAGCCTGCCGCCAGCGTTCAATCTGAGCCATGATCAAACTCTTCAGTTTAATCTTGCTATGAAGCTCTTTAAAGAAGCTTCTAAACTTGGCTCATCTAATCTGGCAAAATCGCTAAAAATTATGTTCGTAATGAATTAACTTTGAGTTTTTCTGCTGTCTTAAATGATAATTTTTATAGTTAATAATCTTCCCGAAAAGAAAAGATAGTCAACTTTATTTTTTAGCATTCTGAATCAGCAAAAATCCACACAAGTTGTTCTTTAGTTATGCTTTTAAATAATGTCTAACACTGTCGTCCAGTGCTAGTATTTCAAACTAAATAAGTTAGCCAATGTGGTTTATCCTATTTAGCGAGCTGACCATCATATCATGATTTAATAGTCTGTCAACTTCTTTTTTTAATTTGTTTCAACAAGTTAACTGGGTTATCAATGTGTAATCTACACACTAGCTACTTCCAGCTCGTCTTGATGAGGTGCGTATTATAGACGCTATATTTATTTAGTCAAGAAGTATTTTCTATTTAATTCAAACAATCTACATCGTCCAAATTAGTAAACCACTTCCCTTTCGACTGGGTGGCATTATACGCTTGTTTGAGGCTGGGTCAAGGTTAATTGAGCTTTTTTTATAATTATTTTACTGTATGAGATTGGCGGCTAGTAATCGAAGAATCATTACTGATTTTTAGCCAAAGAAAATCCCCCGACAAGCTAATGTCGGGGGATATTTCAGAATAGAGAGCTGACGATGACCTACTCTCACATGGGCGAACCACACTACCATTGGCGCTACGATGTTTCACTTCTGAGTTCGGGAAGGGATCAGGTGGGGCCATCGCGCTATTGTCGTCAGCAAAGGGGTTAGATATGAGTCTGTTGTTGTTATTGTTGACTTCAAGTTTAAGCTTGTTGTCGATCAACTTGTAACCTAACTGAATCAAGGTTAAAGGTGATATCGAAATATTCTTTCTTATTCTATAGCCTGAGCTATACAAGATAGATTAATTAGACTTGCATACAAACCACTTGGGTGTTGTATGGTCAAGCCAAACGAGCAATTAGTACAGGTTAGCTACACACATCGCTGCGCTTCCACACCCTGCCTATCAACGTCCTAGTCTTGAACGGCTCTTTAGGAAATCTAATCTTGAGGTGGGCTTCCCGCTTAGATGCTTTCAGCGGTTATCCCATCCGAACGTAGCTACCGGGCAATGCCACTGGCGTGACAACCCGAACACCAGAGGTTCGTCCACTCTGGTCCTCTCGTACTAGGAGCAGATCCTCTCAAATTTCCAACGCCCACGGTAGATAGGGACCGAACTGTCTCACGACGTTCTAAACCCAGCTCGCGTACCTCTTTAAATGGCGAACAGCCATACCCTTAGGACCTGCTTCAGCCCTAGGATGAGATGAGCCGACATCGAGGTGCCAAACACCGCCGTCGATATGAACTCTTGGGCGGTATCAGCCTGTTATCCCCAGAGTACCTTTTATCCGTTGAGCGATGGCCCTTCCATACAGAACCACCGGATCACTAAGACCTACTTTCGTACCTGCTCGACTTGTGGGTCTCGCAGTTAAGCGCGCTTTTGCCTTTATACTCTACGACCGATTTCCGACCGGTCTGAGCGCACCTTCGTACTCCTCCGTTACTCTTTAGGAGGAGACCGCCCCAGTCAAACTACCCACCATACATTGTCCTCGGTATTGTTATACCTGAGTTAGAACCCCAACATGACCAGGGTGGTATTTCAAGATTGGCTCCACCGAGACTAGCGTCTCGGCTTCAAAGCCTCCCACCTATCCTGCACAAGTCAGGTCAAAGTTCAATGTAAAGCTGTAGTAAAGGTTCACGGGGTCTTTCCGTCTAGCCGCGGGTACACAGCATCTTCACTGCGATTTCGATTTCACTGAGTCTCTGCTGGAGACAGCGCTGCCATCATTATGTCATTCGTGCAGGTCGGAACTTACCCGACAAGGAATTTCGCTACCTTAGGACCGTTATAGTTACGGCCGCCGTTTACTGGGGCTTCGATCAAGAGCTTCGCTTACGCTAACCCCATCAATTAACCTTCCAGCACCGGGCAGACATCACACCCTATACGTCCACTTTCGTGTTTGCAGAGTGCTGTGTTTTTAATAAACAGTTGCAGCAGCCTGGTATCTGCGACTGCCAGCAGCTCAAGGAGCAAGTCCTATCACCACCAGCAGCGTACCTTCTCCCGAAGTTACGGTACCATTTTGCCTAGTTCCTTCAGCAGAGTTCTCTCAAGCGCCTTGGTATTCTCTACCTGATCACCTGTGTCGGTTTAGGGTACGATTCGTTTATAACTATTGCTTAGAAGCTTTTCCTGGAAGCATGGTATTTGCCACTTCGCTGTACAAGTACAGCTTGCTATCAGATCTCGGTATAGAATAGCCCGGATTTACCTAAGCTATAAACCTACATCCTTTCACCTGGACAACCAACGCCAGGCTGACATAACCTTCTCCGTCCCTCCATCGCATTATAAACAAGTATCGGAATATTAACCGATTTCCCATCGACTACGCCTTTCGGCCTCGCCTTAGGGGTCGACTCACCCAGCCCCGATTAACGTTGGACTGGAACCCTTGATCTTCCGGCGTGCGAGCTTTTCACTCGCATTATCGTTACTCACGTCAGCATTCGCTCTTGTGATACCTCCAGCATGCTTTACAACACACCTTCACAGGCTTACACAACGCTCCCCTACCACTTGAAAACAAATTCAAATCCGCAGCTTCGGCTCCTAGTTTGAGCCCCGTTACATCTTCCGCGCGGGCCGACTCGACTAGTGAGCTATTACGCTTTCTTTAAAGGATGGCTGCTTCTAAGCCAACCTCCTAGCTGTCTATGCCTTCCCACCTCGTTTCCCACTTAACTAGGAATTTGGGGCCTTAGCTGGCGGTCTGGGTTGTTTCCCTCTCCACGATGGACGTTAGCACCCACCGTGTGTCTCCCGGATATCACTCATCGGTATTCGGAGTTTGCATCGGTTTGGTAAGTCGGTATGACCCCCTAGCCGAAACAGTGCTCTACCCCCAATGGTGTTCGTCCGAGGCGCTACCTAAATAGCTTTCGGGGAGAACCAGCTATCACCGAGTTTGATTAGCCTTTCACCCCTATCCACAAGTCATCCCCTGGCTTTTCAACGACAGTGGGTTCGGTCCTCCGGTGCCTGTTACGGCACTTTCAACCTGCTCATGGATAGATCACTCGGTTTCGGGTCTATACCCTGCAACTAAACGCCCTATTAAGACTCGGTTTCCCTACGGCTCCCCTAAACGGTTAACCTTGCTACAGAATATAAGTCGCTGACCCATTATACAAAAGGTACGCGGTCACCCAACAAGTGGGCTCCCACTGCTTGTACGCACACGGTTTCAGGTTCTATTTCACTCCCCTCACAGGGGTTCTTTTCGCCTTTCCCTCACGGTACTGGTTCACTATCGGTCAGTCAGGAGTATTTAGCCTTGGAGGATGGTCCCCCATCTTCAAACAGGATTTCTCGTGCCCCGCTCTACTTAATATGTTAACTCTAATGTTTCGAATACAGGACTATCACCTACTACGGTCAGCTTTCCCACGCTGTTCTTCTACATTAGAATTAATCGGCTTCTCCCCGTTCGCTCGCCGCTACTAGGGGAATCTCAATTGATGTCTATTCCTAAGGGTACTGAGATGTTTCACTTCCCCTCGTTCGCTTCCTAATAAATTAGGATACCTACCTTATGGTAAGTGGGTTTCCCCATTCAGAAATCTCCGGATCACAGGATATTGCCGCCTCCCCGAAGCTTATCGCAGGCTGTCACGTCTTTCATCGCCTCTGACTGCCAAGGCATCCACCATGTGCGCTTCATTACTTGACCATACAACCCCAAGTAGTCTTTCGACTTCTAAGTGTCATACAATCTAATTATGATAACGATATCACCTATGTTTATACGCTTGATTCAGTTCTCTTTACTTTTTTAATAACTCACCCCTGGGATAACAACTGATGTCGTTAAGAGGTGAGTTATTAAGGTTAAGAAGTGCGCGTGAACACGCTCTTCCTAACCCAGACTCATATCTATGTTTTTAAATAGTCTCTATGCTCTCGTCGAGTCACAGATTCTGTATAAAACAGAAAGAAGTAATCAGTTAAAATCACTTGTTTCTATTTAATACCTATTTATTTATTAGCATCTAAAGCTTACTTAACCGTCTTAGTAGTGGTGGAGCCAAACGGAGTCGAACCGTTGACCTCCTGCGTGCAAGGCAGGCGCTCTACCAACTGAGCTATGGCCCCATTGTAAAATGGTGGGTCTAGGTGGACTTGAACCACCGACCCCCGCGTTATCAACACGGTGCTCTAACCAGCTGAGCTACAGACCCTAATACGTTTGTTAAAAACGTAAGCTTAAACTAAAGAACAACTTGTTGTGAATTCTTGCTGACCGAATGCGTCTATAAGGAGGTGATCCAGCCGCAGGTTCCCCTACGGCTACCTTGTTACGACTTCACCCCAGTCATCAACCACACCGTGGTGAACGCCTCCCCGAAGGTTAAGCTATCCACTTCTGGTGCAATCAACTCCCATGGTGTGACGGGCGGTGTGTACAAGGCCCGGGAACGTATTCACCGCGGCATTCTGATCCGCGATTACTAGCGATTCCTACTTCATGGAGTCGAGTTGCAGACTCCAATCTGGACTACGATAGGCTTTTTGAGATTCGCATCACATCGCTGTGTAGCTGCCCTCTGTACCTACCATTGTAGCACGTGTGTAGCCCTGGTCGTAAGGGCCATGATGACTTGACGTCGTCCCCGCCTTCCTCCAGTTTGTCACTGGCAGTATCCTTAGAGTTCCCGGCTTAACCCGCTGGTAACTAAGGACAAGGGTTGCGCTCGTTGCGGGACTTAACCCAACATCTCACGACACGAGCTGACGACAGCCATGCAGCACCTGTATTCTAATTCCCGAAGGCACTCCCGCATCTCTGCAGGATTCTAGATATGTCAAGACCAGGTAAGGTTCTTCGCGTTGCATCGAATTAAACCACATGCTCCACCGCTTGTGCGGGCCCCCGTCAATTCATTTGAGTTTTAACCTTGCGGCCGTACTCCCAGGCGGTCTACTTATTGCGTTAGCTGCGTCACTAAGTCCTCAAGGGACCCAACGACTAGTAGACATCGTTTACGGCGTGGACTACCAGGGTATCTAATCCTGTTTGCTACCCACGCTTTCGAGCCTCAGTGTCAGTATGATGCCAGGAAGCTGCCTTCGCCATCGGTATTCCTTCAGATCTCTACGCATTTCACCGCTACACCTGAAATTCTACTTCCCTCTCACCTACTCTAGCCTAACAGTTTCAGATGCAGTTCCCAGGTTAAGCCCGGGGATTTCACATCTGACTTATCAAGCCACCTACGCTCGCTTTACGCCCAGTAATTCCGATTAACGCTTGCACCCTCTGTATTACCGCGGCTGCTGGCACAGAGTTAGCCGGTGCTTATTCTGCAGCTAATGTCATCGTCTCCGGGTATTAACCGAAGAGTCTTCTTCACTGCTTAAAGTGCTTTACAACCAAAGGCCTTCTTCACACACGCGGCATGGCTGGATCAGGGTTTCCCCATTGTCCAATATTCCCCACTGCTGCCTCCCGTAGGAGTCCGGGCCGTGTCTCAGTCCCGGTGTGGCTGATCATCCTCTCAGACCAGCTACAGATCGTCGCCATGGTAGGCCTTTACCCCACCATCTAGCTAATCCGACTTAGGCTCATCTAATAGCGAGAGCAGTAAACTGCCCCCTTTCTCCCGTAGGTCGTATGCGGTATTAATACGAGTTTCCCCGTGCTATCCCCCACTACTAGGTAGATTCCTAAGTATTACTCACCCGTCCGCCGCTCGACGCCTGGTAGCAAGCTACCATCGTTTCCGCTCGACTTGCATGTGTTAAGCCTGCCGCCAGCGTTCAATCTGAGCCATGATCAAACTCTTCAGTTTAATCTTGCTATGAAGCTCTTTAAAGAAGCTTCTAAACTTGGCTCATCTAATCTGGCAAAATCGCTAAAAATTATGTTCGTAATGAATTAACTTTGAGTTTTTCTGCTGTCTTAAATGATAATTTTTATAGTTAATAATCTTCCCGAAAAGAAAAGATAGTCAACTTTATTTTTTAGCATTCTGAATCAGCAAAAATCCACACAAGTTGTTCTTTAGTTATGCTTTTAAATAATGTCTGACACTGTCGTCCAGTGCTAGTATTTCAAACTAAATAAGTTAGCCAATGTGGTTTATCCTATTTAGCGAGCTGACCATCATATCATGATTTAATAGTCTGTCAACTTCTTTTTTTAATTTGTTTCAACAAGTTAACTGGGTTATCAATGTGTAATCTACACACTAGCTACTTCCAGCTCGTCTTGATGAGGTGCGTATTATAGACGGTTTAACTTTTGTGTCAACCCGTTTTATTAATGTTTTTGAAGTTATTTTAGGAGATGAATAAATCTGTATTTTTTTCAATGGGTTATAAATTCGAGGTTGTTTATTTTCTTTAATACTAATGTGTAATACGGTTTAATTCACCAATTTTTAGTAAAGGTAAGCTTTATCTAATCCTTATGACTGGATCTATTCGTTCTGTCATTCTTGAGTATTTCCCCTGAGCAAACTGTCTCTCATTCTTCTAGTTGTTGATATTCATATAATTAGCACTATATAGAATCTAGGTAATTCGAGTTTATATGATGTTTTCTAGATTCAGTCTTATATAGTTCAGTATTTGATACTACCTTTATCATAATATATGGCTCTTATATTATTATCATAATATATGGCTCTTATATTAGTCGTCGCCCAATCCCTTGATATCTAGTGTTGAGAGACGGTTTTTGCTATAATAGGTATTTTGCTGCATTACTTATATATTTTGGCTGTTATGTTACTTCTATAGCGAAATGCGTTTTGCTGCAATGCTATTGATTAACTGGCTTTAAGCCTTGCATCAGCTCTAGCATATATAGTCATAATAAGTCTTTAGGTAATGCGTCCCTTTCACAACATATCACGATGATTAGATATAATTGATGTGGTCTCACGGTTATATGATTGATGGTTGCAATCATCACTGCCAACGGACCCAATAATAGGCGAATAGATTATGGTAGCGATTACTTTACCCGATGGTAGTGTAAAAGACTTTGAAGGTCATACAACAGTCATGGAAGTGGCGCAAAGTATTGGGACAGGACTCGCTAAAGCGACGGTTGCTGGACGTGTAAATGGTCATCTCGTAGACGCTCATGATCCTATCGTCGCTGATGCCAACGTTGAAATCGTAACGCCAAAAGACGACGACGGTGTCGATATTATCCGTCACTCATGTGCTCACCTATTAGGTCATGCGGTTAAGCAGCTCTACCCTGATGTGAAGATGGTCATCGGTCCTGTTATTGATGATGGTTTTTATTACGATATCTTTAGTGAAACGCCATTCACGCCTGAGCATATGGAAGCGATTGAAAAACGCATGATGGAGCTGATCAAGCAAGATTATGACGTTATCAAAAAAATGACGCCACGTGCCGAAGCGATTGAGATATTTGAATCACGTAACGAAGACTATAAGCTAAAACTTATTAATGATATGCCAGGTGAAGAAGCGTTTGGCTTGTATCATCACCAAGAATACGTCGATATGTGCCGTGGCCCGCATGTACCAAACACGCGCTTTTTGAAAGTATTTAAACTGACCAAAATGTCAGGTGCCTATTGGCGCGGTGACGCCAAAAATGAGCAGTTACAGCGCATCTATGGTACTGCGTGGGCTGATAAGAAACAGTTAAAAGCTTATATCCAGCGTATTGAAGAAGCAGAAAAACGTGACCATCGTAAAATCGGTAAAGCGCTGAACCTATTTCATATGCAAGAGCAAGCGCCAGGTATGGTGTTCTGGCACGCCAATGGCTGGACGATTTATCAAGTACTTGAGCAATATATGCGTAAAGTACAGTACGATAATGGCTACGAAGAGATTAAAACACCTCAAATCGTTGATCGTAGTTTGTGGGAGCGTTCAGGACATTGGGGCAACTATGCAACCAACATGTTCACGACTGCTAGTGAAAACCGTGATTATGCGGTAAAACCGATGAACTGCCCTTGTCACGTGCAAGTGTTTAACCAAGGCTTAAAATCTTACCGTGATCTACCATTACGTATGGCTGAATTTGGTTCTTGCCATCGCAATGAGCCATCAGGATCATTACATGGTCTGATGCGTGTACGTGGTTTTACGCAAGATGATGCGCATATTTTCTGTACGCAAGCACAGATTCAACAAGAAGTTGCTGACTTTATTAAGCTAACGCTCGCTGTCTATGAAGATTTTGGTTTTGATAATATCATCATGAAGCTCTCTACCCGTCCTGAAAAACGTGTCGGTAGTGATGAGTCTTGGGATTTTGCAGAAAAAGCTTTATCGGATGCGCTAGATAGCTCTGGGCTAGATTGGGATTACTTGCCTGGTGAAGGTGCATTCTATGGTCCAAAGATTGAGTTCAGTCTAAAAGACTCGTTAGGACGTATTTGGCAGTGCGGTACCATCCAGGTTGATCCAAACATGCCTGAACGTCTCGATGCTGAGTTCGTTAATGAGCAAAACGATCGTGAAGTACCTATTATGTTGCACCGTGCAATCTTAGGTTCGTTTGAGCGTTTCATTGGTATTTTGATCGAAAACTATGCCGGTTGGATGCCAGTATGGCTAGCACCGCAGCAAGTTGTGGTCATGAACATCACTGATAAACAGGCTGATGCATGCAAAAACGTAGTTAGCGAGCTCAAAAATGCAGGTTTGCGCGCTATTAGCGACTTGCGTAACGAAAAGATTGGATTTAAGATACGAGAGAAAACATTAGAACGTATTCCCTATATGCTAGTATTAGGGGATAAAGAAGTCGAATCGGGCAGTGTCAACGTCCGAACTCGCGAAGGTGAGAACCTTGGCGTGATGAGTGTTTCTGAATTTATTACATTAGTACAGACCGCTGTCAGTAAAAAGGCCGACAGACCCCAAAAACAGATGAGGAGTAATACCTATTAAACAGTCCAACCGTTTGAACATCAACGAAGATATCAATGTCAAAGAAGTCCGTCTCGTTAAAGAAGATGGCGAGCAAATGGGCGTGGTTGATATCGCAACCGCGATGAAAGCGGCACGTGATGAAAATCTAGATTTGGTTGAATTAGTTCCTGAAGCTAAGCCACCAGTATGTAAGATCATGGATTATAAGCACTTCCTCTATGATCAAAAGCAAAAGGCTAAAGAAGCTAAGAAAAACCAAAAGCAGACTCAGCTTAAAGAGATGAAGCTACGTCCTAGTACCGAAGAGGCCGATTATCAGGTTAAACTGAGAAAAATCGTGAGCTTCTTGGAAGATCAAGATAAAGTTAAAATTAGCATCCGTTTCCGCGGACGTGAAATGGCGCACCAAGATATCGGTCGCAAACAACTTGATCGTATCATTGAAGATACTGCTGATATCTCAAACGTCGAACAGTACCCTAAGATGGAAGGTCGTCAGATGGGTATGCTGCTTGGACCCACTAAGAAAAAGTAATCTGTTTATTGGATTGCTTTGAGTGGTGGCTGTTAGTCTATATAGCTATTTATAACTCTAACCATCAATATGCTGCGGGATATTGATGGTTTTTTATTATTTGGACTCAAAAACGGCAGTAATGAACGCAGCTATATTGAACATAAATAGCCTAGCATCATTGATTGACGCTATTTTACAAAACCCACCTTCTCAACTTTCTGATTACACGGTAATCTAAAGGTCTAGTTATATTTACTAGTTAGTATTTAGCAGTAACTAATGATCATTTGATAAAAATTAGTACGAGCTAAAAACATTTTATAAATGCATAAAAGCTAAGTGTATAAATAAAAACAATGTATACCACGACTGTCAGAGTCGTTGACAAAAAACACTTCCCTTCTCCGATATCAGAGGATATTTCATGCAAGAATTGACACCACCAGAAAACGCTACAACTCCCAGTATCTCTCTAACAGCACCTGAACCTGTCAAAGAAATACAAAAAAGTGAAGCAGATCAGATGGTCAAATTGGATGAAAGCCAAATTCCTGAGCTCGATGCCAAGGTTGATGCTTTTGTTGATCATGTGCTTACCAACTCTGTGCATAGCGATGAATTTCGACAGAACGTGCAGTCTATTCATAACCTAGGTACCAAAGAGATTCGCGAATCTGCACAAGTATCTAACCGAATGTTAGATTTGCCCGCAAAAAGTTTGAATGACAGCTTATTTGATAATTCCCCTATCGCCAAATCATTGACGGAACTACGCGGGATTGTCGAAGACTTAGATCCGAGCAAAAAAGAGCTGACCAGCTCACGCAAGCTGTTCGGTCTCATCCCATTCGGTAATAAAGTACAAGATTATTTCCGTCAGTATGAATCTGCACAATCACATATTAATGCCGTTGTAACCAGTCTCTATAATGGTAAAGACGAATTGCTCAAAGACAATGCGATGATTGAGCAAGAAAAAGTCAATATGTGGGAGCTGATGCAGTCTATTCGCCAGTATGTCTACGTTGGCAAAAAGATTGATGAGCAACTTGAGCAGAAGGTCTATGCGATAGAAGCAACAGATCCAGAAAAAGCGCGCATCATTAAAGAAGAGATGTTGTTTTATGTCCGTCAAAAAAACACTGACTTTTTAACTCAGTTAGCAGTGAATGTACAAGGCTATTTGGCGCTTGACACCATTCGCCGTAATAACTTAGAGCTGATTAAGGGTGTCGATCGCGCAACAACGACCACAGTGTCAGCTTTACGCACGGCTGTTGTTGTTGCCCAAGCAATGACCAATCAAAAATTGGTATTAGATCAAATCACTGCTTTGAATAAAACCACCAGTAGTTTGATTGAATCAACTTCAGCGATGCTCAAGCGTCAGTCAGGTGAGATTCATGAGCAAGCGACCAGCAGTAGTATTGAGCTTGATAAACTGCAAAATGCCTTCAATAATGTCTATGACACTATGGATATGATTAGTAATTACAAAATTGAAGCGCTAGAGAATATGAAGCAAACGGTCAATACACTGACCACTGAAGTAGATAAAGCACAAAAATACTTGGATAAATCGAATCAGACTACGGTATTAGAAGTCTCAAAAGAGTTGGATAGTAAAAAGATCACTAACCAATCGAGCAATGTCGATATTGATATTTGATTTATCCCTATAGCGGTCGTTAGAAAACTGACCGCTTCCTGCTACCAAATACACATAAGACAATTGACGCAAGATATTGCGACGTCGTTCGTGTTAAGATAGCCACTATTAATAATTTTAAAAATAGATACGGTAATTTATGAGTTGGAATGATCCAAACGCCTCAAGTGAGGCAAAAAAATATGACAACCCGATTCCTAGTCGTGAGCTGATACTCAGCACGATTAATGAGCATGGGGAAGTCACGCATCAACAGTTGGCAAAAGCCTTTAACATTGATGATCCTGATCAGTTTGATGCTTTGGGCAATCGCCTAAAAGCAATGGCGCGTGATGGCCAAGTGAATCGTGATGGTCGTCCTTATCGCTATCGTACAGTGACTAAGCAAGATATCGTCTCAGGTACAGTTTCTGCCCATCCAAAAGGTTTTGGTTTTGTAGTGCTAAGTGATATGCCAGATTTGTTTTTGCATGAAAAACAAATGCGCTGGGTATTCAATGGCGATACAGTAGCAGCCGTCGGCACTTCGACAGACAATCGTGGACGTACCGAAGGGCGTATCGTCGATGTTGTCGAACGTCGCCAAAACAACTTTATCGGTACACTTGCTCGTGATGAAGACGGCTATTGTGTTGAGCTTGGTAGCCCAAACAATCATCAACCGATTACGGTTACTGATGACAATGTTCAGGCGCTAAATATCAAACAAGGCGCTCCTGTCAAAGTCGATATCATTGACTGGCCAAACCAGCATGAATTTGCCACTGGTAAAATCACTGAAGTGCTGTCTGATGACAATGACCGTGAATTGATTATTGAGACTACCCTGCTCAACTATGATATTCCATCAGATTTTAGTGAAGCTGCGCTTAAGCAAGCTGATGACTATCAAGAGCCAACCGAAAAAGACATAAAAGGTCGTACAGACATACGTCATCTACCGCTTGTCACTATCGATGGCGAAGATGCTCGTGACTTTGATGATGCTGTATTTGCTGAAAAGCGCTCTGGTGGTAACTACCGTGTTGTGGTTGCGATTGCGGATGTCAGCTATTATGTGACACCGAATTCACCACTTGACCAAGATGCCTATGAGCGTGGTACTTCAGTATATTTCCCGCATCGCGTGATTCCGATGTTGCCTGAAGTGTTATCTAACGGTCTATGTTCACTGAACCCTAATCTAGATCGCTTATGTATGGTTGCTGATATCAAGATATCGCGCGCCGGTAAAGTGACTGGATATGAGTTCTATCCGTCAGTGATGCACTCACAAGCACGGCTAACTTATAATCAAGTAAACGATTATCTTGTGAACCCAAATGATAAGAGATTACCTAAATCACTAACAGGTAATAAAGACGTTAAAAAATCTGTTGATACGTTACATCAGCTGTATGAGCTACTACTTAAAAAGCGTGAAGAACGTCATGCAATGGAATTTGAAACGGTTGAAACGTATATCAAGTTCAATGAGAAAGGCGGAATCGAAGCGATTTTACCACGCACTCGTGGCGACTCTCAGAAGCTAATCGAAGAATGTATGTTGCTTGCAAATACTTGTGCTGCAAACTTCGCGCTTAAACATGAGTTACCAGTTTTGTATCGTAACCATGATAAGCCTGATAATGAGAAGTCGATGCGTATTCATGAGTATGCGAAAAACTTTGGCTTACCATTCCCAGAAGAGAATCCAACGCAAGCGGATTATCAGCGCATTATCGAAGCGACTAAAGATAGGCCAGATGCCATCAGTATTCATAGCATGCTGCTGCGTTCAATGATGCAAGCAAACTACGCACCTGACAATATTGGTCACTTTGGCTTGGCATATGACGAATATAGCCACTTTACCTCGCCGATTCGCCGTTATCCAGATTTGATGCTGCATCGCGCGATTAAGGCAAAAGTCACCAACAGCCAACAACCTGTGATGGACTTTTCTCTTGAAGGTGCTGGTACACAAACATCAGATACAGAACGCCGTGCAGAAAAAGCATCACGTTATGTAGAATCTTGGCTTAAGTGTCATTATATGACCGATCATGTGGGTGAAGAGTTCGAAGGCGTTGTGACTACGGTTACTAGCTTTGGTTTATTCGTCACATTGACTGACTTATATATCGATGGTTTGGTTCATATCTCAAACGTTGGCGATGACTTCTTCGTCTATGATGAGCAGCAGCAGCAGCTTATCGGTAAAGATAAAGGTACGCTATTTGGACTTGGCGATTCGGTTAAAGTGAAGGTTGCGGGTGTCAATATGGATCTGCTACAAATTGATTTTGATTTGAAGGCTAAATTGCAATCTAGTGCAATGAACCAAAGCAAAAAAGCTCAACCGAAGAAAGAGCAGCCTAAGAAAGCTCCAGCGAAAAGAAGTAGTAACCGCAGAGGCGCTGCCAAAAAAGCTAAGCTTAGACTGATACTTAGATACTGATGTTGTAATACAATAAAAAAGGCTAACGTAATCGTTAGCCTTTTTTATGCTGTGTACTTTTCAATCATCAATGATATAGCTATTTATTGTGCCTATTGCGCATCGTCCAATTGGTCTACACGGTCTTGTTCGGCTTGCTGCGCTTGGTCAATTTTACTGGTAGCACTATCTACGATAGCTTTCGGCTGTTGGCTAAGTGGCTGGCTAGTAATATCTGTATCAGAGGTAGCTACTGTAGAATCAGGCTGTTCAGCGGCTACACTACTGGTTGCAATCTCTCTGTTTTGTTCGCGACTATTACCATTGATAATGTTAAAGCCAAGCAATGCCACAATACCAATAACTGCAAAGATAATAACGTGTTTCATTTCCATAAAAGCCCCGTATTTGAATAACCATCAAATATAGATTCTGTTGCACTTTTTATGCCTAAATCTTATTTAACGTCTAGTACCTATTCTTGCGGGCTATTATTATTCAATAAATCCGTCTCATCTGAGCTTTGAGCAATCTCTTGCTCGACTTTTTCCATCAGCTTATCGTCAGGACGGGCGTCGAGAACCTCATTAGCACTGCGACCTTGTAAAATGGTTTTGGCTCGAGCCTTGGCTTGTTTTTTATCTTGGTCATCCGTATGACTCCCGCTGACCTGATTTGTTTCAGCAGGTTTAGGAATCGTCGGCGTAATCGTTATATCGGATTGAATATTATTAGCATTGCTAACACTGCTTTGCATGTGCTCAAAGGCTTTTTCTAACTTATTGTTGAAGCGCAGACGATAAATAGGCTCAGGCAAGCTAAACCCCTCATTTTCTAATGCATGCTTGGTTTCACGAATAGCGATACTGCGCGCTTTGGCAAAGTCAGTCTCTGATTGGTCTACCCAAACCTGAAATTCCAAAACAATATTAGAATCACCCACATTGGTAATGACCGCAATCGCCTTTGGTTCATTCAACACAAACGCCAGCGTATGTATCGCATCCAATCCGACTTTGATTGCTGCTAATGGATCATCATTGGCATCAACGCCCAATTCAAAAGTAAATCGGCGCTCAGGGTTTTTGGTGTAATTTAGAATGGTACCTTTAAAGACTTCAGCATTAGGAATGCGTAACTGATTACCATCTAATGTCATCAGTATCGTCGCACGCGATGTCAAACGAACCACGATGCCCTCTTGCCCATTAATCACGATATGGTCACGAGCACGAAAAGGTTGGCGAATGCTCAGCATTAATGAAGCGATATAATTCTCAATGGTATCTTTGACTGCGAAACCAACCGCAATACCAATGACACCTGCCCCACCAAGCAATGTGCCTAAAATAGTCTCTGCCCCTATCAGACTTAGTCCTAGAATCAGACCAAAGATAATAAAGATGACTTTGACCGTTTGTGACAGCAGCTCAGCGACAAATGGATTGGGTGTTAGACGTTGCCACATTTTTTTGCGATTAGATAACCAACTGCCAAACCATGCTACCAAGGCAAATATAACAATGCCGACCAATAGTAGCGGCAGAGCCTTCACAAGATTGGTCACCTGCGCTTTTAGACCTTGATAGACCGTTGAGACATTCTCTTGGACATCTAGTGTACGGTTAATTCTATCTTCTACAGTGACGACATCTGTTAGTCTGTTGGTTAAGTTAATCGCTTGCTGTGCTTTTTTTCGTTAGCTGTTTCCCCAGTTAGGGTAACAACGCCTTGGGTGACACTAACATTGACGGCTTGTAAACCTTCGATTTCAGAGAAAATACCGCTGATACGTTGACGAATGTCGTTGTCTTTTTGCGGTGTGGGTGTGGTCTCGATTTGAGCATTATTAGTGCTTTCGCCACTGATTATTGGTGGCGTAGCTGGTGCTGGCAATGAGCTGTCCAGTTCTGTAGTATCAACTGTTGATGCTTCATTTTCTGATGTGGCAGAATTATTGTTAGATACGCTTGCCTCTGTCGTCTCTACACCTTCAGTTGTCTCTATACCTAACGCCGTTGCGATACCAGAAATTTCTTCACTGGCAGCATGCGCTGAGAACGCAAAAAGGATGCTTAGTAGCAACACCATTTGACCCCACGCTTTTATAGAACTGCGTATTATTGGACGGTCAATGTAAGTGGCCATAAGCATCCTTTATTTTTTACGGATTTTTCTCGCTTAGCTGATTGCTGATAATTAGCTGTCTGATTTTAACCGACTAATTTTTGATTTATTTAGCTATCTAAGTAAAGCTGCGCTTCGCTCAAGTTCAATGTGCCTTCATAGATAGCGCGACCGGTAATGATACCTTCGATACAGTCATCGTAAGGCTTTAGCAGCTCAATATCTTTCATATCGGTAACGCCACCTGATGCAATCACAGGTAATCCGCCTTCACGCGCCAAATTAACAGTTTGTTCGACGTTAACGCCTTGCATCATGCCATCGCGGGCAATATCAGTATAAACGATTGAAGACACGCCGACATCTGCAAAGCGCTTAGCAAGCTCGGTCGCTTTGGTATCTGTCACGTTTGCCCAGCCATGAGTGGCTACCATACCGTCTTTGGCATCGATACCGACGATGATATGTCCTGCAAATTCGCGGCAAGCTTCAGCGACAAAATTAGGATCTTCAACGGCTTTTGTACCGATAATGATATACGTCAAACCTGCGGTAATATATTGCTCGATAGTGTTCATGTTGCGTACACCGCCACCTAGTTGAATAGGCAGGTTCGGGTATGCTTTGGTAATATCATTGACTACTTGTCTATGTACTGGCACGCCATCAAAAGCACCATTCAAATCGACCAAATGCAATCGACGAGCGCCTTCATCTACCCAACGCGCTGCCATAGCAACTGGGTCATCAGAGAACACCGTATCATCTTCCATACGGCCTTGTTTTAAACGTACACACTTACCATCTTTTAAATCAATAGCCGGGATAATGACAGGCACAGCACACATATAGCATTCCTTATAAAGCACAAGATTGGCAATAAATTTAATAAATTAAAATTTTGAGAATGAAACGTTATTGAAGCGTCAAATAACGAGAGAAAACGTTGCTTAAAAGTAGCATGAATTATGGACAGATCGAAAACCAAGATATTGCTAAGTTAGCAATATCTTTGAATACAAATAAGAAAGACAGAAACTAGACAATCATAACCATAAGTTTTAGTACGTAGAATCACTACCAACAATCGTTAAATTCTATTACTGACTGGCAATTTTAGGTCAATTTAGCGTATAATCCTAGGTAAATTTTTATTTGTTTCTATGTGATAGTAACCATGTGTTACGCTTTTTGTTGAGTTGTTACGACTCACTAATACAGCATGGTGATCAGGATGGATCGAGCAATCGCTCAATATGCCAATAAAATATTGGCTAAGAAATTGCTAAAAAGGACTATCTGAAAAAATCTCAACCAATAGTCTCTAAACCATCGATTCTGCGGTATTTAACCTTAATTAGATGTCTTGCAAGTCCCTATCACTAGCTAACTATATTAAAACCGTTACGATTAAAACTATAGCAGCTTATAATAAGTGAAGTTTGCTTATCAGTTGCTTAGCTAGTTTGTCTTTTAACCAGTATATCATCTACCTTAATAGATCGTTATTTGGCCACACTCTTATTCTATCGAATATCTTTAGACGATATTCGTAAGCGAGAAAGGGTCAAACATACTGGTGTTACAAGTTTTAAATTTCAATGAAACGTGTGATAAAGCCATTTGTATTTAAACCAGTCTCTTTTAGCCATGTGCTGTAGCGATTGATTTCGATGAAACGGTTTTAGCATACACCTTGGTAGCCAGTCGCCACTTTGGTAATTCGAATAAGACGTTAACGTGTTGTTAAGGAGTCTAAGGTCAGCGTTAATACTCTTACTAGTAGTTATGATCATGTATTGTCTTCACAGAGCTTTCATCCCTATTTCACTATAAAGGAAATAGACGATTGAAGGCTTTGTTGAGTGATACAAACGTTCATGCTACCGATATACCAAACAGGACGTCTGGTATCGTTTTAGACTATGGACTAAGTTTTCGCTTATGATTACCATCAAAAAGGTTTGGATTTGCCCATCACTGGTGAACCCTCCCGCGAGATATCTGAGCACCAACCGACACATGTAGCACTTGTTGGCTATGATTATGTGGGTATGAAGCCCACTATGAATGTCAAAGAAGGTGACATTGTAGCCAAAGGTCAGCCCGTTTATGAAGACAAAAAACGTGTTGGCGTGATCTACACTGCCCCTGCTGCCGGTAAGGTCGTCGCTGTTAAACGTGGCGAACGTCGAGTGTTTGAGAGTCTTGTGATTGAGGTCGACCCGAATGGTGAAGAAGTAGACTTTGAGCGCTATGACTCACAGCAGCTTGCTGACCTAGACTCTGAAGTCGTTGAAACCCAACTGATTGCCTCTGGCGAATGGACGGCGTTCCGTACGCGTCCTTATAGCCGCGCACCCGAAATCGGTGCTCGTCCACATGCTATCTTTGTCACAGCAATGGATACCAATCCACTTGCCTTTGACCCGATGCTTGTGATCAATGAGCAGCTACAAGCGTTTAATGATGGACTTGCTGTATTATCTACGCTCAGTCCAAAGACCTTTGTCTGCCATCACGGCGATACCCAACTGACACCAGTTGCAAAAACTGCAGCGAATAACGTCACTGAGTATCATGGTTTTGCTGGTAAGCATCCAGCTGGTCTTGCTGGTACGCACATTCATTTCTTGCATCCTATCAGCCGCGGTGTGACCGTATGGACGATTGGTTATCAAGACGTGATCGCCATCGGTAAATTGTTTACGACAGGTCGTCTATATACACGTCGCATGGTGAGCTTAGCAGGTCCTGCTGTCACTAACCCGCATTTGGTTATGACTGAGCGTGGTGCTGATATCACTGCATTGACCAAAGGTAAACTGGCTGCTGGCGAGAACCGTATCATTTCAGGTTCAGTATTGTCTGGTCGCAAAGTGTTTGAAAACATCGCCTATTTGGGTCGTTTTCACAATCAGATCAGCGTATTGACTGAAGGCCGTGAGCGTCCTGCGTTCCACTTCTTTACTCCAGGTAAAAACCGCTTCTCAAAACTGCCTATTTATATTTCGCAGTTCTTTGGTGGTAAAAATACGACTTTACTACCACAAGTAACGGCTCACCACGAGCGATGGTACCAATCGGTGTCTATGAAGAAGTCATGCCACAAGATTATCTACCAACTCAATTACTACGTGCATTGATTGTCGAAGACATCATTAGTGCCGTAGATTTGGGTGTGCTTGAACTGGACGAAGAAGATTTGGCACTATGCACCTTTGTATCTCCTGGCAAATATGAATTCGGTGATATTTTGCGTGATAACTTAACGCGCATTGAGCTGGAGGGCTAACCACGATGAAATTTTTACACAATATGTTCGATCGTATGGAGCCATCTTTCACCAAAGGCGGCAAACACGAAAAGTACTACGCTATTTTTGAGATGTTTGATACGTTCTTACGTCAACCAAGCTCAACCACTTATGCGTCATCACATGTACGTGACGGGATTGATCTAAAACGTATTATGATTACCGTATGGCTATGTACCTTCCCAGCGATGTTTTGGGGTATGTACAACATTGGTCATCAAGCACTAACCGCTATCGCTCAGCTTGGCTTGCAGCCTGAAGGCTGGCGTACTGTGATCACTAGCATGGCAGGCTATAACCCAGACAGTATCTGGGCAAGCTTCGTCTATGGTGCGATGCAGTTTTTGCCTATTTACATCGTGACGTTTGCGGTAGGTATTCTCTGTGAGATTATATTTGCTGTCGTCCGTGGACACGAAGTTAACGAAGGTTTCTTTGTGACTTCAGTTCTATTTGCATTATGTCTACCACCTGATATTCCTTTATGGCAAGTTGCCCTAGGTATTATCTTCGGTGTGGTTGTCGCAAAAGAAGTGTTCGGTGGTACTGGTAAAAACTTCCTTAACCCTGCCCTATCGGGTCGTGCATTCTTATACTTTGCTTATCCAGCCTATATGTCTGGTGACTCAGTATGGACAGCAGTAGATGGTTTCTCAGGTGCGACGCCTCTTGGCCTTGCAGCCCTCGGTGTAGTACCTCAGGACTTCGTCGACGTCTATGGTAATGCCATCACGTGGAGTGATGCATTCTTAGGTAACATGCAAGGCAGTATCGGTGAAGTATCGACGCTGGCTATCCTAATGGGTGCGGCAGTATTGCTATGGACGCGTATCGCTTCTTGGCGCATTATGGCAGGTTGTGTGGTCGGTTTAATTGCTACGTCTCTTGTCTTTAATATGATTGGCTCTGAAGACAACATGATGATGAGCTTGCCGTTCTACTGGCACTTGGTTATCGGTGGCTTTGCTTTCGGTGCTGTATTTATGGCAACCGATCCAGTATCAGCTGCGCATACAAACAAAGGCCGCTGGGCTTACGGTATCTTGATTGGTTTTATGACCGTATTGATTCGCGTCATCAACCCTGCTTTCCCAGAAGGCATCATGCTGGCCATTCTATTCGCCAACTTATTTGCTCCATTGTTTGATTACTTTGTGACTCAAGCAAATATCAAACGCCAAACCGCTCGGAGGGTTCGCTATGTCCAAGCCCAAAAGTAATAACGCGAAAACCATCAGTGTGGCTTTGACGCTATGCTTGGTGTGTTCAGTGTTGGTTTCAGCAGTGGCTGTTGGTCTAAAGCCTGCGCAAGTCGAAAACGCACGTTTAGACCGCAACAAAAACATCTTAGTCGCGGCTGATATGTATGACGCTGAGTCTGATACAGCAGATGATGTCGCCGAACGTTTTAAAGATTTTGAAGTCAAAATCATTGATTTAAACGAAGGTACTTATCTCGATGATGATGCGCTAAAAACTGCTGGCATCCCTGATCGTAATGCTTATGACGCCAGTCAAGCGACAAAAATCAAGCTTTAAGTGAAGACTTGGGTGACAACGATCCTGCTGGTATTGGTCGTAAGCCAAAATATGCCAAAGTCTATGTCAAGAATGATGACGCAGGTCAGCCAGAAACGGTTGTATTGCCAATTCAGGGCTACGGTCTATGGGGCACTATCTATGGTTTCTTAACGCTCGAAAGTGATATGAATACCATCAAAGGTATCAGTTTCTACGAACATAAAGAAACCCCAGGTCTTGGCGCTCGTATCGAAGAGCCAGAATGGCGTGCAAAGTGGAGCGGTATCGAGTCTTATGATGAGAATGGTAACGTTGCCACTGGTGTAACCAAAGCTGGTAACCCAAAAGAGAACTGGGTTGATGGCATTAGCGGTGCAACATTGACTAGCCGCGGCGTCAGCAACATGATTCAGTTTTGGTTGGGTGAGCAAGGTTATAAGCCTTATCTAGATACGCTACGCGAAAAGAGCGGCCAAACGGTTGAAGGTGCAGACACGCAAGCAAATCAATCAAAGCCGGCAGCTCAACCTAAAACCGAATTGGCAGCCAAGCTACCAGTAGCAAATGGCAAGGAGGCATAACATGGCTGACACTAAAAGCATTTTAACCACGCCTATCTTTGATAATAACCCTATTGCCCTACAGATCCTTGGTATCTGTTCGGCATTGGCTGTCACCACCAGCATGGCTAACGCTATGGTCATGTGTGTGGCATTGACCTTGGTAACGGCATTTTCAAGCTTCTTTATCTCGATTATCCGTAAGCAGATTCCATCAAGCATTCGTATCATCGTACAGATGACGATTATTGCTTCGTTGGTTATCTTGGTTGATCAGGTACTAAAAGCAGTGGCTTATGACGTCAGTAAAGGTTTGTCAGTTTTCGTTGGTTTGATCATCACTAACTGTATCGTTATGGGCCGTGCTGAAGCATTTGCTATGAGCAACCCACCAGTCCCAAGCTTTTTAGACGGTATTGGTAACGGTCTTGGTTACTCAGCAGTATTACTATTCGTTGCAACTATCCGTGAGCTATTGGGTGCTGGTACTTGGTTCGGTATTACGATTCTACAGCCAGTTACTGATGGCGGTTGGTACATACCAAACGGTCTATTACTGTTACCACCATCAGCGTTCTTTATCATTGGTTTGTTCATCGCTGTTGTCCGTATCTGGAAACCAGAACAAGTTGAAGAAGCTGAGTTTGTAATGAAGCCGCAGTCTAAAGGCATGGCACATGGAGGCGGTCACTAATGGGACATTATGTTAGTTTATTTATAACCTCAGTCTTTATTGAGAACATGGCGCTTGCCTACTTCTTAGGCATGTGTACTTTTTTGGCCGTATCCAAAAAGTCTCTACAGCGATTGGTCTAGGTGTTGCTGTTGTTGTCGTGATGGCAATTACCGTTCCACTAAACAATTTACTATTCCAGTTCATCCTAAAAGATGGTGCGCTGGCATGGGCAGGTTTCCCTGATATCGACTTGAGCTTCTTAGGATTGCTAAGTTATATCGGTTTGATTGCAGCCACCGTACAGATCCTAGAGATGTTCTTGGACAAGTTTGTACCGAGTCTATATAACGCGCTTGGGGTATTCTTACCACTAATCACCGTAAACTGTGCCATCTTAGGTGGTGTATTATTTATGGTTGAGCGTGACTATAACTTTGGTGAATCTGTTGTCTATGGTGTGGGTGCAGGCTTCGGTTGGGCACTTGCTATTACAGCATTGGCGGGTATCCGTGAAAAGCTAAAATACTCAGATATTCCAGCACCGCTACGTGGTCTTGGTATTACTTTTATCACGGTTGGTCTTATGTCGCTCGGCTTTATGTCGTTCGGTGGTATGTCCATCTAAACCGCTAAGCTCAAAGCTTTCATTAGCTATTTGACTTATTTAATTCATTTATTCGGTAGAGGTTTGGGTACAGCATAGATTATGCCCACACCCCTACCCCATAGATTAAGGATACCTACCATGGATTACGCTACGGCGATTGGTGGCGTTGCTATGTTTACCTTGATCATCATGGGCCTTGTCGCTATTATTTTGGCGGCACGCTCAAGACTGGTCAGTTCAGGCGATGTTACTATCCATATTAATGATAATCCCGATAATGATGTGGTGACACCAGCTGGCGGCAAACTACTACAAACGCTAGCGGGCGAAGGTATATTTTTATCTTCAGCTTGTGGTGGTGGTGGTACTTGTGCGCAGTGTCGTTGCCGCGTTATTGAAGGTGGTGGTTCTATTTTGCCCACCGAAGAAGGCTATTTTACTCAAGGTGAAATCCGCAATCACATGCGCTTAGCTTGTCAGGTAGCTGTTAAGCAAGACATGAAAATTGAGATTGACCCTGAGTTCTTTGATGTACAGAAATGGGAATGTGAAGTTATCTCTAACGATAACGTTGCCACTTTCATTAAAGAGCTGGTACTAAAAATTCCAGAAGGCGAAGAAGTAAACTTCCGCGCTGGTGGTTATGTACAGTTGGAAGCGCCACCGCATGAAGTACACTACAAAGACTTTGTGGTTGATGAAGAGTATAGAGAAGACTGGGAAAAATTCGGTATCTTCAACTATGTCTCAAAAGTTGATGAGCCAGTTATCCGTGCTTACTCAATGGCTAACTATCCTGAAGAGAAAGGCCTCATCAAATTTAACATCCGTATCGCAAGTCCACCGCCACGTGGTCCTGACGGTATTCCACCAGGCAAAATGTCTTCATGGGTATTTAGCTTAGTACCTGGTGACAAAGTGACAGTTTCAGGTCCTTATGGTGAGTTCTTTGCCAAGAAGACCGAAGCTGAAATGATATTTGTCGGTGGTGGTGCTGGTATGGCCCCAATGCGCTCACATATCTTTGATCAGCTCAAACGCCTGAACACTGACCGTAAGATTAGCTTCTGGTATGGTGCTCGTTCTATCCGTGAGATGTTCTACGTTGAAGACTACGATCAGCTAGAAGAAGAGTTCGATAACTTTGAGTGGCATGTTGCGCTGTCTGACCCATTACCAGAAGATAACTGGGAAGGTCCAACAGGCTTTATCCATAACGTATTGCTCGAAAACTATCTGAAAGATCATCCAAACCCAGAAGACTGTGAATACTACATGTGTGGGCCACCGATGATGAACGCTGCTGTGATCGATATGCTACACAGCTTGGGCGTAGAAGACGAAAACATCATGCTTGATGATTTCGGTGGTTAAGTTAGAGACTTAATCTGACAGCACAAATCTAAGAATAAAAAAGAGTCTCAATTGAGGCTCTTTTTTTGTGTGATTTTAGCAATCATTGTGGTTGTTGAGACTACAAATCTAACTGGTAGATCAGCATTGCTATCCTATATCATGAACGCTCTAAATATTAAGAAAGGATGCTTATGAAAACCAAATACAAAGATCTAACCATTTGGATAACGGGTGCTTCTAGTGGTATTGGGCAAGCATTGGCGATTGCCTTTGCCAAGCGTGGTGCTAGAATTATTCTCAGTGGCCGTGATAACCAAAAACTAGAATCCGTCAAGAAAAGCTGCAAGCGTGCGAATAGGCATATTGTCATTCCGTTTGATATCAGTGATGCCAATCAAACCAAAGAAGCTTATGCTACTGCTAAAGCTCAGGTAGGAAAAATCGATTGGCTCATTAATAATGCTGGCATCAGTCAGCGTTCGCTCATCATGGACACGGCTGAAGAAGTTGAACGCCAAATCATGGAAATAGATTACTTTGCTCAGACGCGTCTTACCAGACTTGCGTTGCCTGACATGATTGCACAAGGCGGCGGCAAAGTAGTTATGATATCTAGTGTGGCAGGTTTATTGGGTACGCAATATCGCGGTGCTTATGGGGCAGCCAAGGCAGCGCTGCATATGTGGGCAAACAGTTTGCGAGCTGAGCTATATGACCAAGGTATCGAAGTAGCCACGATATTCCCCGGGTTTATCCAGACTAATATCTCTATCAATGCGTTGACTGGCGACGGTAGCGCACAGGGTACGATGGATGAGGCAACCAATAACGGTCTAACTGCGACTGAGTTTGCTAAACAAGTCGTGAAGGCGCTCACCAAGGGAGAGGAATATATCATCGTCGCTGGTCGTAAAGAAAAACTGGCCACACGGGTCAACCGCGTCTCTCCACCAAAACTCTATAAGCTCATACGTGAGTCACAAGTGAAATAATTCGCTCAACCGAACGAATTGTCGCTGAATGGTGCCTACATTGGTATTTTTGGGTTCAAGGGGTGTAAAATAAGCGTGGTTTGTTTTACACCCTACTCATTTCTACGCCATACCGAAAATATTATGAAAAACACTATATACAGCTCATCTTCCAAAAAACCTCTGCACCTTACCTTAGTAGGCGTCGTCAGCCTTGCTAGTACTTTAGGACTCAGCGCTTGCCAGCAAACCCCAGACTATAATTATCTGATCGGTGAGACGATGGGGACGAGCTATCATATTAGCTATCAGTTGCCTGATGATGCGGACGAAGCTGCCATACAAGCTGCGGTAGACGAGCGTCTAAAACAAATTAACGATAGCATGTCTACTTATCAAAATGACTCAACGATATCTACATTCAATCGTTTGGGCAAAGACAAACCTATCACTATCGATGCTGATTTTAGTCGTGTGCTAGATGTCTCGAAAATTGTCTATCAGCAATCTGGCGGTGCCTTTGACCCTACTGTTATGCCACTCGTAAACACATGGGGCTTTGGGAGTACCATGACGGTCGAGCGCCTACAAAGTCCACCGACTGCCGTTGAGATTGCTCAAGCAAAAGCATTGGTCGATTTTGAGAGTATCATAAAGAAAGATGACACCATCTATAAAACCAAAGACGGCGTTGGTTTAGATTTTTCTGCTGTTGCCAAAGGTTATGGCGTCGATGTCATCGCTGACGTATTGAGAGAGGATTATCAAATTCGTAATTATATGGTTGAGATTGGCGGTGAAATAGCCACTTCTGGTGTCAATAATCAGCAGCAACCATGGCAAATTGCGATTGACGCTCCTATTGAAGGCAGTACTGTCAGTGAACGTCAAACCATATCTGCTATTCGCCAACCAAAGAATACGGCTAGCCAAATGCATCTAGCGACCTCTGGTAACTATCGCAACTCTGTTATATTCGATGGCAAACGCTATAGCCATACTATCGACCCGACAACGGGTAACCCTATTGCAGGCGGCGCACCTTCAGTCACTGTCGCAGCTGACTCTGTGGCGTTAGCGGATGCATGGGCAACCGCCCTTACCGCGATGCCTTATCACAAAGCACTAGATCTCGCTAAAACGCAAAATCTAGCAGCCATGTTTGTGGTGCTAGCTGATGATGTAAAAGCAAAAGGTTCTGACGATATGTCTAACGAAGCTGCTGACGATGATATTGACGACTGGCAGGTGGTACAGACACCAGCGATGAAAGCGTTACGTGCTGATAAAAAGCTATAAACGTTCTTCAAGATCTAGACAGCACACTCTAAAAGCCATTAATGAGTGATAGATGTGAAACAAGAGAATACGTTAACGCACAACGAGCCGCACTAAAATTTGCTATACTATTATACAGTTGTTATTAACGGTGCTTAGCTGTCATCAACTTAGACAGCACTACTAATAACTGCCCTATTTTTTAAAATGAGGTTTCCTCTATGCTTAGCCAACTGCTTCCTATGCTTGCCATTACTTTTACCGTATTTGTCCTATTCTTTATTTTTATGGGCGTCGGTTATATGGTCAAAAAAAGCCGCTTAGAGGATCTTGTGGCGGTGTTGCCAAATTGATGGGCGATGAAAATTGCTCGTTTTGTGGTAATGATCCCAATAAGTGCGATTCACTAATCGCTGAACAGCAAGAGAATGCATTAAGAGCTGCTCAATTGGGTAAATCGGTTTAATAGCCTATTGGTTACCATACGCTGGTAGCGTTTACCTGACATATTTTCTTATAATAGCGTCAAGTCCTGTAAAAGTGACTTGGCGCTATTTTTATTGTGCGATAAGACTGCTCATTTAAGATTCCTTATTATCGCCATCTCTTATTATCACTGTTCTAAAGCCGTAACTCGAAGTAACCACACATACATTTTGACTAACTTGCCTGCCAATTTAGCAAAGTCAGTTAAGCGAATGTATGTCTTACGCGCTACATATATTTTTCGGTCGCATTTAAGATATCGATTACCGTTTAGGTACGTGTCTGGGTAAATGCTCTCTGGTGTTATTTTATAAGCGGCGATTTCTTGGCGCTGTCTAATAACGTGTTCTTTTTCGCTGTCATCGTTGTGCTGCTATGTCTACCTCGTCCAATCTATCTGCTTCATCTAGCCTGCCATCCTCGCGCTTTACCTTTTGGTTGGTGCTGTGTGCCATGGTTCTGCTAGCCACCAATATGCGTGCGCCTATCGTCGCACTAGGTTCTATCGCCCCAGTGGTAAAAGACGCGCTTGATATCTCTGAGTTTCAGATAGGCTGGCTAGGGGCAGTACCTATGCTGAGCTTTGCCGTTGGTGCGCTGATTTCCCCAACCATTGGCAAGCGATTCGGACTAGAAAACACACTGATTGCTATGATTGGGCTATTGACGGTAGGAATGGTTATCCGTACTGCTATCCCGACGTGGAGTGGGTTTTTAATTGGTACTTTGCTACTTACCCTCGCCATCGGCTTCGCTAATACTTTAGCAGCACCGGTCATTAAACAACGTACCCCTCAACATATTCCGCTAATTACAGGGTTGTTCAGTTTAACGATGACCACAGCAGCAGGTATCGTTGCAGGCGTCGTATTACCGTTATCTGCGCAAGTAGGTTGGCAGTGGGCATTAGGCGGTTGGACAATACTGGGTGTTTTTGCTTTCGTGATTTGGTTGTTCTTACGTGTGCGGTTGGGTTCATCCAACCATCAAGCAGTTATCCCTGCGGCGTTAGGTTCTTCTGATATCTCTATGTGGCGAACCACATTTGCGTGGCAAATTGCGATTTTTATGGGATTGCAGTCATTATTGTTTTACACCGTTGCCAGTTTTTTACCATCGATTTGGGTCAGTAAGGGACTATCTGCCGTCAGTGCTGGACAAATGGGTTCTGTATTTCAGTTTATGGCACCGGTTTCTATCTTAAGTTTAACTTGGTTGGTCAATCGTGGCCGCCCTATTCAAGCGCTAGCGGTGTTCGCCGCTGTGCTAAATGTCATTGGTATATTGGGCGTCAGTTATCTATCGACTGACTTGGCATGGCTATGGTCAGGTATGATGGGCATGGGCTGTTCGGCGATTTTCACCTTGAGCATGATGCTGTTCTCTATGCGCACCTATACGACCAATCAGGCAAGTGAGCTGTCTGGTATGGCTCAAGCAGTTGGTTATATCATTGCGTTTTTGGCCCATTGGGCACAGGCTGGCTCCATGAAACAACGGGCAGTTGGAGTATGCCGCTTTTTATTATGTTGATACTGATGATTGTCAACGTCGTGATTGCTTGGCTTGTTAGTCGTCCAGTGATGGTCGATGGCAAATATATTTGATTGCTATAAGCCTTTGTTATTCATAAGGCCATAATTGCTAACGCGCAATAAAGCGGCTTTAAATTAACCTTAGGGCAATATAGGTCACTGTCTTATTTTGCTATAGTCAGTTCAATATAACTTAGATACTTAATATAAGCTGGATACTCAATATAATCCGGATAAAAGGAAGGTGAGTGACAGTACTACCAATAGTAGACTGAGCGAGCCTGACGATTCATCCGACTGATACCGTATCTGATTTAGATAGGATTTGACTATACCTTGGTTTGATTGCATATAGGACATAACACCCATGATGAATTTCCCTTCTCGTTTTGCTCAGCCCTTGCCTGCTATCGCCATGCTCGCAGCTGTAATGGCTATCAGTGGCTGTCAAAAAGATACTGAAACCACATCTGCTACTGATACGCAGAGTACCAATACTGAAGTGACCAACAGTCAAGCTAGCACTGCTCCAGTAGCAACTGAAAACGCAGCATCAACTGATCAACAGGTCAATTCGTCATCACTTACTATTTTAGCGCTTGGTGACTCACTGACAGAAGGTCTGGGAGTGGATAAAGATGACAACTATCCTGCTCAGTTAGAAGATCGTCTGCAAGAGATGGGCTACGCTAACGCCAAAGTTATCAACTCAGGCTTGAGCGGTGAAACCAGTACGGGATTGGTCAATCGACTGGACTGGGTATCGCAAACCAAACCTGACATCACCATATTGACTATCGGTGCCAACGACGCCATACGTGGTATCGATGTGGCAACCATTGAAGCCAATATTCGTACTGCGGTTAAGCACCTACAGGACAATGGCAGTGTCGTCATCTTAGGCGGTATGTCGATCTATGACAATCTAGGCAGTGAATACGTTGCGGCATTCTCAGACATTTATCCTCGTGTTGCTAAAGACATGAACCTGACACTTATTCCGTTTTTCTTAGAAGGCGTTGGCGGTGACCGAGAGCTCAACCAAGCGGATGCGATTCACCCGACTAAAGAGGGCTACGAGATTATCGTTAATAACAATATCTTGCCTATTCTAGAGCCTAAATTAAATGAACTAGAAGAGTTAAAAACAGCCGATACCGATAGCATAGCTACGACTGCTCAAGACAATACGATAAAAAATAAGACAAACGAGACTACTTAACGAGACCATTAAACGAGATACTGTAATGACATCATCATCTTCGACTGCCACAGCAACGCCACAAGCAGACGCTAAGACACAAGCCCTACTGACCGCCTCACAATTAAATAAAACCGTGCAAGTCGGTGAGCAAAAGTTGTCCATCATTAAAGACGTGGATATTTATGTCAATGCTGGCGAGTTTGTGGTCATCATGGGTAAATCAGGCTCGGGTAAATCTACTTTGTTAGGACTACTTGCCGCGCTAGACTATCCCGATAGCGGTACGGTATCGCTGGCAGGTCAAATGCTTAGCAATCTTGACGAAGATGCGCTAGCCGTCATTCGTCAGCAAGATATGGGCTTTGTCTTTCAGTCGTTTCATCTACTGCCCACACTAACCGTCGCTGAAAATATTGCCTTTCCACTTGATATTGCCAGACGTCCAAACCCAACACGAGTAGACGAGCTGATAGATGCGGTCGACTTAGGTCATAGACGTCACAGCTTACCAAATCAGTTGTCAGGTGGTGAGCAGCAGCGTACAGCGGTGGCACGTGCGCTAGTATCGCATCCAAAGATTGTGTTTGCAGATGAGCCAACGGGCAACTTAGACGAGCAAAATGCCGATCAAGTCATGCAGCTACTATTGGACTTACGCCAACAGGTTGGCTCGGCACTGGTGGTCGTGACTCATGACCCTGCACTTGCCGAGATGGCAGATCGCGTCATCACCATGCATGACGGCCGCATTGTACCTACATGAATAACTGGATTGTATCTTAATGAATAGTAAGCCCACAGACAACAAATCGACTGATACAGAAAAAACTGATACCAGTATGCATCAAGAGTCCAGTTATCCCAGCGGCATCCTTAGTCAACTATTTACCCGTACCCTAGGCTCGCAAGCACTCAGCCGTAGCTGGTGGCAGCGCTGGGTATATCCTGTGTTGTTTCTACTGACTTTGACCTTGTCGCTTGCAACCTACCTGACCCTCGACTCTGTGCAGCAGTCTGTCGATAGCTACATCAATGACAATCAGCGCGCGCTCGTTGGTGGGGATCTAATCCTAAACAGTAAACAAGACTGGCCAAGCGAAGTATTGTCACAGGTAGAAACTCTCCCTAATACACAGACCGTGTATGACTATCAGTTTAGCGCCATGCTGGTCAACGATGAGCAAACCTTGCTTGCCAGCGTTAAAGCCGTCTCGCCCTCGTATCCCCTATACGGCACAGCGGAGCTTGCTTCCAGGACAGCCACTGTGGAATCAGCTAACATCTGACAGTGTGATCGTCGCGCCAGAAGTACTCAGTAGTCTACAGGCCGATATCGGCGACCGTATCACCATTGGCGATGCGCAGTTTACGATCAGTGATGTACTGACCAAAAAGCCTGACCGTCCGCTGACTACCTTTGGTTTTGGTGGGCGTGTGTTAATGAAACAAGATGCACTTCCGTCAACCAACCTATTGGGTCAACGTAGCCGCATAAACTATCGTATCGAGATGGCAGGCGACCCAGAGCTAATAACCACGCAGCGTGAGCAGCTTACAGATATCCTGACCAATTATTCTGATATCGAGCTCTCTGATGCAGAGTCCGCAGACACTTCTGTCTCGCGTATCTCTGATAATGTGCTGATGTTCTTAAAGCTACTGGTCATCGCGGTGTTGCTACTATCTGCGGTCGCTATGTATGGCGTCATTAGTGCGTTTGTTAGCAAGCAGCAGTCCAATAATGCCATTCGCTTGGCGCTAGGCGAACCGCTTGGCTCACTCAAACGTAGCTACTATCAATTGCTCATCGTAACGACCGTCATCGCTTGTATCGCAGCGATTGCCCTTAGTCTGGGCTTGCTCAAAATCGGCCAGCCATATCTGGTGGCTATCTTGCCTGCCGATGTGGGTCTAGCCATCAATCCAATCAGTGCTATTAAAACCATTGTGATTGCCTTAGCTCTGACACTACTGATTGCACAGCGTGGTTTAAGCGCACTTAACACGACCAAACCCGCTACCTTACTCAATCAAGGAGCGAGCACGCAGACACAAAATTTGCCTTGGTATCGACGCGTGCCGCTACTGTGGTATGGCTTGGTGCTGGCAGGGTTGTATGCTTTCTTTGCTTATGAAGTTGGCTCACTGTCATTAGGCGCACAGTTATTGGGCGGCTTGATTGGCTTTGTGGCGATATTTTGGTTATTGGCGCGTGGGTGGCTCTGGTTGCTTAACAAGTTAGCAAGCAATACTAAGGTCAGTTGGATGCAGCGTATCGCCATCCATAACCTTGCGCGTAAAGGCAACCAATCAGCGTTGTTCTTTGTCACCTTATCACTATCGGTAGCGGTGCTGACGCTCATTACCACGCTCAATCACAGTATCAATGCGCAGTTTATCAATGCCTATCCTG
Organism: Psychrobacter sp. ER1; assembly: GCF_048631835.1. NCBI lineage: Bacteria > Pseudomonadati > Pseudomonadota > Gammaproteobacteria > Moraxellales > Moraxellaceae > Psychrobacter > Psychrobacter sp. ER1. The sequence continues at coordinate 3,212,389 of NZ_CP184640.1, forward strand.
AAGACGCGCCTAATCTGTTTTTGCTCGACGTGCAGAGCGATCAACATGACGATATTGATGCAATCATTGGAGCGCCTGTCACTTATTATCCCGTCATTCGTGCGCGTGTGGAGACAGCAAATGATGTGGCGGCAAAAGATATCGAGCCTGCTGATGGGTTTGATGATCCCACGCGTGTCTTTAACTTGAGCTATGCCGATACGGTCATGGAGACCGAATACATCACTGAATCGCTCACAGACGACGCGCTATACACCCCTATCGATGCGACAAATGAGCAAATCAAACCATTGTCTATCTTGGACACTGCTGCCAGTATGCTCAATGTCGGTATGGGTGATCAGGTACGTTTTAACATTCAAGGTATCGAAATCATCGGGCAAATTACCAGTATTCGCACGCGCTATGAGCGTGGCCCAAGTCCGTATTTTTATTTCTTGTTTGAACCGTCTGTCCTATCCGCTGCCCCGCAGATTCAGTTTGCCACTGCCCACGTATCAGAAGACGCCATTCCAGAACTACAAGGCAAACTGGTACGCGAGTTCCTGCTGTCACTACGATTGATGGGACGGCTATTGCGAAACAAATTCAAGAGCTGGTGGTACAAATGAGCCGCTTGGTCTATGTGTTTACCTTGCTTGCCCTACTCACTGGCGTCATGGTGCTGATCAGCTCGCTGTTGTCTACTTCGCAAGATCGTATGAAAGACAGCGCGTCATTTAGACTGCTCGGTATGCAAAAGCGCGATCTGTATATGCTCAATATCCTAGAGCTGGGTGTGCTTGGTCTTAGCGCGGCGACGTTTGCGGTGGTCATCGCCAGCGTTGGCGCATGGGCAGCAATCACGCAATGGTTTAATCTACAATTTAGTGTGCCGTGGACGAGCTTGGCTATTGGCGGTGCGGCATTAGTTGTATTACTGTTTGCCATTGCCATTATTTATGTGAGATTGGTGATTGGACGCGGGATTATGGCTAGGGTTAGGGCGATGATTTAGAGGTTATATTTGAAGACTTAGCAGAGATTAATGAAAGGTTAGTTTTTACAGCTAATCCTGCTTCAGATCGATAAGCTATAAGATGATATAGTTGAATGTGATTTAACGTTTTGAAAACAATTTCAAAATTAGAAAAATCGACTTTACTTCTATTAGGCTCTATTACTCTCTCTAAAAACTCTTTTTTACCATAAAATTTTGTTTGATCGGTTTTTTTATTAGAAGGATTAAATATTCGCTGATCAACTTTGGTTTGAAGTACATTTGAATCATATAGCTTTTCTACATCAACATCTTTATCCAGCTGCAGAATATAAAGGTTATTGTAAACGTGATAAAACAACATTATCCCTACTGTCGGAATATTTATTTTTTAATAGTTTTATCGAATAATTTCTCAGCCATTTTGATGACATCGTTACCTGCTTTATCACCATCTAGAAGAATAATGCAAGGGAACTTGCTGATAGCTATTGATTTATCTATAAGCTGATATTCACTTAGAAATTTGTTTATCAGACCTGTTCCACCTTTCATACCAGTGAAATGCGAAAAACGTTTAGTATTACCTAAGTAGGTAAACTTTATACTGGTATTATGAGCATTATAGATAACTTTGTAAGCAATTCTCAAATGACGAGGGTCAGTAAAACCTTCACCTATCACTATTGTTCTGTATGGATAAATAAAATTGTAATGGAATAAAAATTTCGTATATAATTTTTGAAGACCTTTCATATCGCAATATTTAATATGGCCGTCATCTACCACCAGGTTTCTATCACGTTTAATATAATAAATAAAACTAAGTATTCCATTCAATGAGTTATCATTCGCTATGTTAACTCTCCTATGCTCAGAAGATTTGAAATACATACCTGTCATACAATATTGATTTACCATAGACCTAGTATATCTATAGTCAGTCCAAAATAGAAAAGGTACAATGCTTTTAAACCAAGCAAAGAGAAATATAAAAGATGACCTACTCAGCAGATTTTCGAGCACAAGTTATCAAAAACATTGAGCAAAAGACATGAGCATCCGTCAGGCCTGTATTTTTTATAATATCAGCAAGAGTACACTACAGCGCTGGCTTATAGACCCAAGCATCCAAACGACCAGAGTCAAAACGCCAAGCAGTATACCCAATGAAGCTCTTCTACAAGACGTTAATCAATACCCAGATGACTATCTATATGAGCGAGCTCGTCGTTTAAACTGTAGTAAATCAGGTATTGGCTATGCCTTAAAAAGATTAAATATCAGCCAAAAAAAGACCTTAGCACATCCAAAAGCGTGTTCAATAAAAAGAGCGGTATATAAGAATAAGCTTGATCATTTTAAGCAGCAAGGCTATCCCGTTGTCTATATGGATGAGAGTGGCTTTGAGGCTGAAACTATTCGTCCTTATGGCTACGCACCGATAGGTAAACCTTGTATTGATAGCTATAATTGGCAAGCTAAAAAACGTACCAATGTCATCGGTGCTCTGTATGAAAAGATGCTTTTTGCGCTTGATTACTTTGAGAAAAACATCAATGGCGATATATTCTATGACTGGTGCAAATATACGCTCATTCCAAGCCTTAAAACTAAATGCGTAATCGTCATGGATAATGCCAGCTTTCATAAACGAGTGAAAAGTCTTCTGAATAGGCATGGTCACAGGCTTTTATTTCTACCATCCTATAGTCCTGACTTAAATCCTATTGAAAAGAAATGGGCACAAGCTAAGTTTCTACGACAAGGTTGGATGGAGAATAATCTACCTAAACTATTTCATAATATGGGTTGTACTTCTTTTATTTTGGATTGACTATAGTATTCTTTTCTTATATTTACTTTTTTGTTTACGGATAAAGAAGTTACTTCTTGTCTTTCATTATTAGTATAAAGACGTGTTTTAGACTTATTTACTTCAAATCCTGAGGATTTAATAATTTTTTCTAATTGAAGACCTACAATCCAACGATCTTGTCGATGTACAGCAATTTGATATGGGAAGTCTTTGAGATTCGTAGAAAGTGTAATGTCATCCGCATATCTCGTATAATCAAGCTGATACTTTTTAGCTAAACGTAGAATCCTAATATCAAGGATACTGCTTATTAGATTACTAATAATAGGTGATAAAGGACTTCCTTGTGGTAGATATCCTTTCGTATTACCTGACTCTCTGTAAGTTGCAATTTGAGCTATAGTAACTGCAACGTCCACGTCTAAAAGAAAGTCATTATTTTTGACGAAGTAACCTACAATACGGGGAAAATCTATACTTTTGAAAAAATCTTTAATATCTAAATTAAATACGTACTTCTTATTTGTATGATTTTTTGCATTGCTGTAGATATCAAAACTAAACTTATTTAAATAATGCTCATTATCTATTGTGCGTCTAAAGCCATGAGAAGAAAAACTTAAAATTGAGACAGGTTTCGTTAACTTTGATATTCTGTTGCACTCTATTTCTTCGTAACAATTACTTAAGAGCGTTGCAAGTTTTTGTTGTAACCGCTTTAAATCAGTTTTAGGAGCTAATATATCTCTGCTTCCTCCTGTCTTCTTCGGGATAGTAAAGCTATGATATTTATTTTGTGGGCTTTGGGCATAGATTATTGCTGTAAATTGCTTAAGGGAATAGCCTAAAATAGTAGCTAAATCTTTTCTATCATTACATTTCTTTAGTGCTATTAAACTGCTCATGTTTTACATCATCTTGTTTGGTTCCTTCTGGGAACTCATGTGGTCACAGTACAAATAACATTAATACCAGTCGAACCCTCCAAAGCCTTATAGGACTCAGACAGAAGTTCTTACATTGTCAGAACAGGTTGCGATACGCATCCCAAGGATCTTCCCAGAAGGGAATAGTCAGGTTATATCAAACTTGTTGTTTATTCAAGATTATAGTTAAAAAGACAACATGAGTTACGTATTGACTTTATGCTCTATGAGAACTTGACAAATTTGAACCATCCTACGTCAAACCAAAACGCCCTCTATTCATCTAGAGGGCTTTTTTTGGTTCATAAGCTGTATAGACATTTAAACCAACATCAGCCACGCACTTTGCTTATTTTATAGCCCTCATTTGCTATACTAGCCCAACTTTATCGGTTAAATACCAACTTATAACACTTTCCCAAACAGCATGGTAGCCTTATGAAATTCTCAAAGTTCGGTCAAAAATTTACCCAGCCCACTGGCATCTCACAATTGATGGATGATCTGGGCGATGCGCTAAAAAGCGATCAGCCAGTCAACATGCTGGGCGGTGGTAACCCTGCCAAAATTGATGCCGTTAATGAGTTGTTCTTGGAGACCTATAAGGCGCTGGGTGTTGATAATGATGCAGGCGTGCCCAATAGTAGCGCGATTATCAGCATGGCGAACTACTCTAATCCGCAAGGGGATGCCGCTTTTATCGACGCCTTAGTTGGCTTCTTTAACCGTCATTATGATTGGAACCTCACCTCAGAAAACATCGCTCTGACCAATGGCTCACAGAATGCGTTTTTCTATCTATTTAATCTGTTTGGTGGTGCTTTCGTTGATGAAAACAGTCAAGATGAAAAGAACCAATCTATCGACAAGTCCATTCTACTGCCATTGACCCCTGAGTATATTGGCTATAGCGATGTGCATGTGGAAGGTCAGCATTTCACCGCGGTATTACCGCATATCGATGAAGTGACGCATGATGGCGAGGAAGGTTTCTTTAAATATCGTGTGGATTTTGACGCATTAGAGAACTTGCCAGCCCTAAAAGAAGGTCGTATCAGGGCGATTTGCTGCTCACGCCCGACCAGCCCGACTGGCAACGTGTTGACTGATGACGAAATGGCGCATTTGGCTGAGATTGCCAAACGCTATGACATTCCCCTTATCATCGATAACGCCTACGGCATGCCCTTCCCCAATATCATCTACTCTGACGCGCATCTGAATTGGGATAACAATACGATTCTCTGCTTTAGTCTATCGAAAATTGGTTTGCCCGGTATGCGTACTGGTATTATCGTGGCCGATGCAAAAGTAATCGAAGCGGTTAGCGCAATGAATGCCGTGGTCAATCTAGCACCGACACGCTTTGGTGCAGCGATTGCTACGCCATTGGTAGAAAACGATCGTATCAAGCAATTATCTGATAACGACATCAAGCCGTTTTATCAAAAGCAGGCCACCCTTGCTGTGAAGCTATTAAAAGAAGCCTTGGGCAATTATCCGTTGGTCATTCATAAGCCTGAGGGCGCGATATTCTTATGGTTATGGTTCAAAGACTTGCCGATTAGCACGCTGGATCTATACGAGCGCCTAAAAGAAAAAGGCACGCTTATTGTACCAAGTGAGTACTTCTTCCCTGGCGTCGATGTTAGCGATTATCAGCATGCGCACGAGTGTATCCGCATGAGTATCGCCGCTGATGAGCAGACACTGACTGATGGTATCAAAGCCATTGGTGAAGTGGTACGTGAGCTTTATGATGAGAGATAGGTTGGCACTATAATATGACTTTGCGTGAGGCCTCTATGCGTTACGAATTTGAAAATTTGAAAATCAGTAGAGAAAAAGATACTCGCTAGGTAAAGAAACCACTACTAATAAATATTACTTATCTTTTCCAGTTAGTCCGCCAAATCATAGGTATGTTGAGTATGAAGAATATTATGAAATTTCTTTTGAACAGCTCAATGACTTTTTAGAAAACGAAGATTCATTAATAGAATTTTTGGATAAATGTAGAAGAAGAAAAATGGATAATTTATTTCTCTTTTATCCTATAGCTCTTATTAGAGGTTATCCAAATTAGATTACCCGCTTGAAAAAAACGGACTTATTAATAGTCTGTTTTTTTATGTCGCTTGGTCAGTGAGGCAGGCTTGCTGGTTGGATGGAATATCTTAGTCCACTTATTTAACGCATAAAGCACATAAGACAGCATGCACGTATTGATCAAATCACGGATGCTGGCGGTCAGCTGCTCACGGCTTAAACCAGCCAAACCAAGCGACTCAATCGTCTCTCGATTGTCCAAATATTCACCCAATAATGCAATACAAGTCACTATTACTAAGGCGACAAAAGACCTGATACCTTGCTTTTTAAAAATAGGACGCAGTAATACCAAACACAGCAAATAGACACCAATACCGACATAGATGTGCAAAGCATCTTTGGCCAGCCCTGTTGTCTCGATAATGTTCATTTTAAAGGCAGTAAAATCCACTATATATTCCAAATATAAGCCAGTAGAAAACAACTGAGGGTATCACTAAACAATGATGGCTAAAAGTAGTCGCTAAAAAGTGATAGCTGAGAATAAAAAAGGCAGATTATATAATTGATAATCTACCTTATGCTAAATTAAATATTCACTGCGCGTTTATCATCTACTTACACATCCCACTCGACGAAGTTCTTTAACAACTGCAAACCAGCAGTATGGCTCTTTTCTGGATGGAATTGAGTCGCAAATAGATTGTCTTGGATGACACTGGCACAAAATGGCTGACCATAATCACAAACGGCGGCCACTTGCGCGCTATCGGCAGGCTCACAGTAGTAACTATGCACAAAGTAAAAATGTGCATTGTCTTGAATACCATTCCACAATGGATGGTCAAAGTCCATGCCACTGATGGTATTCCAGCCCATGTGCGGTACTTTGATAGTCGCGCCTTGCTGGTCTTTCCACGTAGGGTCAAATGCTTCTACACTGCCCTTTAAGATGCCAAGACAATCTGTACCACCATTTTCCGCTGACTGCTCAAACAATGCCTGCATGCCTACACAGATGGCCATAACAGGCTTGTTAAATACTGCATGACGTATGACCTCATCAATCCCAGCATCATGCATACCAGCGATACAGTCACGCATGGCACCGACACCAGGGAAGACTATTTTATCTGCTGCAGCGACGACTTTGGGGTCGTTGGTGATAGAGACGTCTGCCCCGACCACTGACAAGGCTTTACTGGCGGAATGCAAATTACCCATACCATAATCTAGTAGTGCAACTTTGGTCACTTTAGCCATTAAAAGCCTCTTTGGTCGATGGCAAGGTATTCAACGCACGCTCATCATATTCACAAGCCATACGTAATGCACGAGCAAAGGCTTTAAAGGTGGATTCGATCTGATGATGGCTGTTTTTGCCTTTTAGGTTGTCCAAGTGCACCGTCATCCATGAGTGATTGACAAACCCGTAAAGAACTCACTGAACAAATCAACATCGAAACGGCCCACATGCGAGCGCGTAAAAGGGATATCCATGTGCAGTCCAGGACGACCTGATAGATCGACGACTGCACGAGTCAATGCTTCATCGAGCGGCGCATAAAAATGCCCGTAACGACGGATGCCTTTTTTGTCGCCCAATGCTTTGTTGAATGCTTGACCAAGCGTAATACCAGTATCTTCGACGCTATGGTGGTCGTCGATAAAGGTATCGCCGTTGCATTTGATGTCCAAATCAAACAAACCGTGACGCTTGATTTGATCAATCATATGATCCAAAAATGGTACACCAGTGTCTACCGTGCCTTTACCTGTACCATCCAGATTAACGGTACAGGTGATTTGCGTTTCGGCAGTGATACGCTCAACAGTCGCGATACGTTCAGGGCGACCATATAGATTTACGTTTTTTGACTCAGTTTGCTCAGATGTGGCAGCAGTCGTCGTTGCATTGGCTGTCATGGCTACTCTCTATCAGTTTTTTATCAGTGAAAAGCGGTCAATAAATAAGGCAAAAACCTGCCCAAAATATTTTACTAGTGTCTGGGTCCGCCCCTAGCAAAAATGTATTAGAAAATGATATATACAAAAAGATATCAACATATTAGGGCTTATATACCCTACATATTATATAACCTCATCATAGCAAACCCTAACATTTACTGCCACGACCAAGCGGTAAACCACGCACAAAATCACGTCATTCTGCTAAAATAGTGTGTTCAGTATTATCAATCATGACTCGCGCCGACTTTGAAGACCCTTATTTACGGTATTGCACGCTATGACATCGTGCTGTCTCATACTGCTTATTTATACTATAGAAACCCTCTATTTATAGGAACTGCTATGCCTTTAGAAGCGATCGCCATTAATAGTTTGGATGCGCCACTTATCAAAAAACCTGCTCGCGACAATGAGCTAGCAGAGCGCTTAGCAAGCGTTATACGATAGCGATGATGCGCAGCCTGACGGTCTCGAGGTATTAAATATCGTTGAGCAAGGGTTTAAACGTGGACAGTACCTCTATGTCGGTATGTTCAATGATAAGCCTATCGCCGCTGTCGCCTGCTTTGATGACGGGCAGACCAATGCTAAGCGCCTGCAATATCTCACTGTCCATCCGGAGAATCGTAAACGTGCTATCGATGCCAAGTTTATTAAACTGGTCTATGATTGCGAAGTTAGAAAAGGCGTACGTGAATTTGTCCCCGCGGACGCCGATATTCACCGTATCATGAGCGAGTACGAACTATTGCGTGTGAAAGACTAAACTGAGCGCTAAAACGGTGAATTTTACCAATATCTAATTATTTATCGTCTTTTATCAGATATAATGCAAAAATTGCTTGACAGCTGAGCCTATATTTAGTTTAATAGCGCCTCAACGAAGACGGCTCGATAGCTCAGTAGGTAGAGCAACGGATTGAAAATCCGTGTGTCGGCAGTTCGATCCTGCCTCGAGCCACCATTCGTTAATAGAATTCTAAAAAGCCCTGAACAGCAATGTTCGGGGCTTTTTTTATGTTTAAATTTTACCGTACTCTTTAGCGTTCGTTCTATTCATATGTTGCTCTTATTCGTATAGCCGACTACTATTCGTAAAAACGACCACGTAATAGTAAATTACAGCGCTCACGCGAATCCAAGTCGTATATAGTTGCGCGGTAATCAATACCGTGACGCCCCTCAAAAAATATCACTCGGTCGCCCACTGCCAAAAAACGAGACGTGCGCGCATCGTAGATAAAGCCATCTATCACAAATGCTAAATCGCGATCTATCTCGCGTACCGTATACGTCTCACCTTGCGGAATCAAACGTTCAAACCACGCGCTGTGGGCAGCCGTAGTAGCTAGTACGCTTATTGTTAACAACAGCCATGCTGCCGATATATTGCTAGGTAATAAAAAACGGTTCGGCTTCATGACACTTATCTTATTTCTGAACATAACATTTCTCGTAGCGCTCATCATATTAATAGCTTTTATACGTCTCAAAGCTAACTTTATCATAACCATTTTCACTTATCGCTTTTGATGCTAAATACCTACTGTCACGGTTGTATAACATTTCTATCCTGTTTTCTAAACAGCTTGGCTAAGTATACTCAATAACCATATACGAATAGATAAAAATAATAGGTCATAGATATGAGAGAGTTTGATTACGACTTGGATTATAAGAGTTTGGATTTGCGCGCTCAGCCCGAGTTGTACCGTGTCGGTCGCGGTGAGCAAGGCGTATTACTGGTAGAGCCTTATAAGTCTGAGATTTTACCCCATTGGCGTTTTGCGACTCCCGATATCGCCCGCGAGAGTAGTGAAGCTATCTATCAGATGTTTTTAGATTACTTGGCTGACGATGACTTCGTCGGTGCAGATATGGCGCGTAAGTTTATCCAAATGGGCTATACCCGTGCTCGTCGTTATGCCAATCACAAAGGTGGTAAAAAATATAAAGGCGCAGTACCTGATGACAAAAAAGGTCAAAGCGGTGCTCATGGCCGCGAAGAATTGCCACGACAAGAGGAAGATCCGAATCAAGGCAGAATCTGCACGGATTTTTAAAGTTAAATGGGATGAATGCCGTGAGAACGAAGATTATTTAAGAATGAAGAAAGAGCATCGTGAACGCTATAAAGATGTCGAATAGATGCTAATGCTCAAGACATTAAGCACAACAGATAAACTAAATTGACTGGTCTCAAAACGCTACTGTGCTAAGGTATGGCACGGTATGCTCAATATAATAAATACAACGATTTCCAATAGTGAGGAATAATGAATAAGCAGCTTTTAATTTTTGATTTTGATGGAACACTCATTGATAGCGTACCTGATTTGGCCGACGCAACTAACGCCATGCTAACCACATTGGGCAAAGAGACCTACCCTATCGAGACGATACGTAACTGGATAGGCAATGGTTCACGCCTGCTTGTAGAGCGCGCTTTGGTCGGCAAGGTAGAAGTAGCAGATGGCGAGCTAACGGTTGAGGAAGCCGATCATGCAGAGCAAATATTTTTGAGGCTTATAAGAATCTTAGTGGTAGTAAAACCGTTGCCTATCCAGATGTCGATGACGGACTCAAAAAACTGCATGCAGCTGGATATACACTTGCTTTAGTCACCAACAAGCCCATTCGATTTGTACCGAAGATATTGCAGTCGTTTGGCTGGCAAGACTTATTTAGTGAAGTGATGGGCGGTGACAGTTTAGCTGTCAAAAAACCAGACCCCGCGCCCCTACTACACGTCTGTGAGACTCTCAATGTCAGTGTTGATCAGGCAGTGATGATTGGAGACTCTAGAAACGATATGTTGGCTGGACAGAACGCCAATATGGACACGCTCGGCCTATCTTATGGTTATAACTACGGGCAAGACATTCGCGAATTAAATCCGACCGAAGCATTTGACCACTTTGCTGACTTAGTTGCTTGGATTATGAAAAATAAAATCTAGTCTATATGAAATCTATCGAATTATTATGATGTAACTTGCTCAAACATAGATTACGCTTTATTGCGATAGCTCAGCGCCTCAGATACGTGGGCGCTGTTGATATCGGTACTATTAGCCAAATCCGCGATTGTACGAGCCACCCGTAATACTCGGTGGTAGCCACGCGCGGACAAATTCAAACGCTGCTGAGCAAGTTGCAATAACTGCTTTTCATTGTCGCCTAGTTGGATATACTCATCGATTTCGCTAGGGCTAAGCTCATTATTAACCTTTTGCTGGCGCTGCATTTGATGCTGATGCGCGACTACTACCCGAGACCGTACTTGCTTGGAGGTTTCACCTACTTGACTATTTTGCAAATCGGCAATCGGTAATGCAGGCACGGTAATATGTAAGTCAATACGATCTAAGAGAGGACCAGATAACTTATCTTGATAGCGTTTGATCTGCTCAGGTCGACAGCGGCAGCGACCTGAAGTATCACCATCATAACCACACGTGTAATAATCCCAAATTACTGGCACAATACCCTTCAATATCACCTCTTTTCTATTCCAATACTTACCAATTAAATGGCAAAGATATACCAAATAGCTGTCATAAAATTTAATAAATGCTAAATAAGCGACAAATTATTATGAGACAAATGCGCAAAATAAAACCGACTAGAATGAGCGTATCAGGAAGAATTCCATATAAAGGTAAATCATTACCTTATGAATCAACTTTAGAGCGCGATTTAATTATAGTCTATGCCTTTCGAGAAGATGTGGAGGATATAGTTGCTCAACCAATTACTGTACCCTTCGTCAAGAATGGCGTTACTTATAAGTATACCCCTGACTTTTTTATCAAGTTTGTAGAAGATGCTGGTAAGCCAAATATGATTATTGAGGTTAAACCACATGATCTATGGCAAGCGAACTGGAGAGACTGGTCGGATAAGTGGAAGACGATGCAGCGCTATTGCAAAGACAATGGTCATGTATTTCATATTTATGATGAGAGTCGTATTAAGAATACAGCTTTAGACAATATCAATCTCTTAATGAAATTTAAGAACTCTGCAATCGAACAAGAGGATAAGGAAGCGGTTTTAGAGCAGGTTAGGCTTATGGGTACAACTACCATAGATTACCTATTAACCCGTTTTTACATAGGCTCTTTCTTGCACAATCACGGATTACGAGTAATTTATCATTTACTTGCTACTAAACGATTAAAATTTAATTTATTCCTTAAAATTAACGACTTAACAGAGGTATGGGTGGATTATGAATAATAGTAGTAGTGTAGAAACTGATTCATCTATCTTTGACAGGCATTTAGATGATTTTCAAAAATTAGGTATTGATATAGATACAATAGATGAGTCAGTACCAACAACGAAAGGATATGGTTTCATGATTGACCATGATGATGAGGGTTTAGATAGGTTTGAAATCAGGCGCGGACGTATTGATTTGCGTAAAGGAAAAACCTATCTAAATAAGTCTGATAATAGACATTATGAGCTAGTCGAGTACCTAAACGAGAGTACAGAGGTCGTAGTTCGTAGTGTTGAAACGGGTAAAACCAGTATTGTTAATATACAAAGTTTGTCAAACATTAAAGATCAGAATAATGATCATATCAATGTCGATATTAGTGCTATTGGCGATGAAGAGTGGCAAAAAGCACAGTCAAAGTTTGAGGCAATCAAACCTATTATCAATACTGAGCATAGCTATAATCATCGAAAATTAATCATGGAACGCTCAAAGGAGATCAATGTCTCAATTCGTTCATTATATCGTTGGATCAAGCAATATCAGACTGTTGGCTCTATTGCAGGACTGGTAGAGAAAAAACGAGGTTGGAAGGAAGGTGGATCGCGTCTAACTAAAGTTCAGGACGATGTTATTCAAAGAGCCATAAAAGCATTTTATTTGACCAAGCAAAGGGCTAGTTTAGAGCAGACTTATCGCGAAGTTTTTCGCATTTGCTCCATGGAAAAGATCGACAAACCAAGTAAAAAAGCTATCAAATTACGTATTGATCAAATTTCAGAGTATGAACAGCTTAAAAAGCGTGGCCAAATAGAGCAAGCTAGAAAAAATTCAAACCCACACCCCATTCCTTTCCTAACGCAGATTATCCATTAAGCGTGATTCAAATAGACCATACACCTGTTGATTTAATGCTAGTCGATAACGAACACCGAAAATCTATTGGTAGACCATATTTAACACTAGCTATCGATGTCTATAGCCGAATGATTACGGGATATTACTTATCATTAGATCCACCATCAGCGACCTCAGTTGCAATGTGTGTCGCAAGAAGTATCTTACAAAAAGAGAGTCTTTACTTGAACATGGTATTGATCATACAGAATGGCAAGTGTATGGCTATCCTCAAAAGATACACGTTGATAATGGTGCTGACTTTCGATCAAACACCTTGGCTCGTTCGTGCGAAATTCATGGGATTAACCTTGAATTTAGACCAGTAGCAAGACCTCAGTTTGGTGGACATATTGAACGTCTCATTGGTACGTTTATGAAAGAGGTTCATGGCATCAACGGTACAACATTTTCTAATATTAAGGAAAAAGACAATTATGACTCTGAAAAAGAAGCGACACTTACCTTGGATGAGTTTGAGGTTTGGCTTCTTACCTTTATAACCAAGGTTTATCACAAGCGAATCCATAGCACTTTAGGGCGAAGTCCTACGGAACAATGGTATCTAGGTATTCATGGTGATGGTGAAAGCATTGGTACAGGCTTACCATCATTACCAGAAGACTCAAAAACCTTACTATTAGACTTCATGCCAAGTTTTGAGCGAACCATCCAGCATTTTGGCGTGACTATAGACTCCTTACGCTATTACGACCCCTGCTTAAATATTTTTATTAACGCCAAAATAAAGATGGAAGTAAGAAACACTTCTTATTCAGACGTGATCCAAGAGACATTAGTAAAATTTGGTTCTACGATCCAAGTTTACACCAGTACTTTACAGTCCCCTTTGCTAACCAGCAGCTACCAAGTATGAGTCTGTGGGAATATAAACAGATTCGTAAGCAGATTTCTGATAAAGGGAATGAGTATATAAATGAACATCAAATTTATGAAGCTTTAACCGAGATGCGAGACTTAATCGAAGATTCTTCTAAAAAAACGAAGTCTGCTCGTAGACAAGCGCAACGTCAAAAGACACATGCAAAAGTCAAACTATCGTAGCCAAAACAATAATGGCGAGTAAAAGAAACAATGCCAATACTAGCAGCGATCTAGAACCGACTAACAGTGATGATATTCAAACAAATTTACAGCCATCAATACAAGCTTCTAAAAACCTGAAAAGAGTGTCGTTGAACAAAATGGTCTACTTCTAGATACGACTGATTTTGATTTTGGAGATATTGAATAATGAATGAAATTATCACTGATAACAAAACGTCTTACCTCCATGTATATAAAGATTTCCGTCATCTTGTAGAATATTCTGATGACGATCGATTAGATTTTATTAACGAAGCTCGCTGGGTCAATTATGAGGTAGCAGACAATATAATTTTAGAGCTAAACGGGCTTTTGAGGTTCCCAAAAGACTAAGAATGCCTAACCTTTTAATAGTCGGTGATTCAAATAACGGCAAAACCAGTATTGCTCATCGTTTTTTAGAAAACATGGCATGCCAATCGAAGAGAATGGCATTTTAGTCAAGCCTGTTATTTTTGCAAATGCTCCTTCAAGCACTAATGAAAAAGACCTCTATATGTCCATTCTAGAGGCACTTCATATGCCCTATAGAACGAAAGATTCAGCATCTTCATTGCTCTATCAAGTACTTCATTTATGCCGCGAGTATCAAGTCAAAATGATCATGGTTGATGAGCTTCATTCATTACTTACAGGTACACCAAGACAGCAACGTCAGGTAATGAATGCTTTGAAGACATTATGCAATGAATTACAGATACCGATTTGTCGGTATTGGAACGCAGGATGCGAAACGTGTACTACACACTGATCCTCAGCACGCTAGTCGATTCGATATTGTAGAAGTCCCTCTTTGGAAATTAGATAAAAGATTTCAAGAATTACTTTTTCGACTCGAAAGTGTTTTTCCGCTTAAGAATCCATCAGAATTGCATCAACCCAAAACTGCTGCCCTTATTCATGCCGTTTCAAAAGGAAATTTAGGCAATATTCATAGGCTTCTGTCAGTTTGCGCCAAAGATGCCATTCTTAGTGGCACAGAACAAATTACCGAAGACATTCTGACTAAAAATAAAGATGTTCGCTCAACCGAAGGACTCAGGTAATGGTTAGCGTAAAACCATTACCTGTTGCTACGCCTCTTTTAGATGATGAAAGCATAAGCTCATGGTTACTACGGGTATCTTTAAATCAAGGCTGCGACCTTTCTACAATTCTTTTTTATCACTGGTCTAAATACAATTTGCGTCATCATGATTTTGATAAAGGCTTTAATCATATTAATAAGCAAATACATCAAGATATGGCTGTACTTGCTCAAACTGATACTAAATTTTTTGATAATAGAAGCTTGATACAGTTCAATGAAGATATTGGATTAGAGTATCGACCAAATATTAGCCTTACTTGGGTGTTACCTATTCCCAAATTTCATTCTAAAACGATGGTAGGCCATCAATATTGCGCTCAATGTATGCAAGAGGACAAAAGTGCGTATTTGAGATTAAAGTGGCGATTTAGTTGGATTGTTTACTGTGAACAGCACTTAATTTCACTACAAAGTTCGTGTTCTAGCTACGGATTGCCGTATCAACCACATTTGATCAAAGCGAATCACCGATTTATCAATAGATGTCCTCATTGTCGAGAAAAGCTAAGCGCTGAAGCAGTAAATCAACTTTTATGTACAGATGCTTATGAGTTTCAATTGAAGGCTGAACAAGTATTGAGCGCTAATCAAGCAATAGTTTTTGGACATTCAATAACCTCTGGTGACTGGTTTGAGCTGACATTATTTTTCATCAACCTCATAAGGAAGAGTACTTTAGAAAAAGAATTAATCTATAAAAATTTAGTAGAAACCCTTGGTATATGTGGTATCGATGGTCTTAGGCTAAGCAAAACTAGAACGGGGCTAAAGTTTGATTACTTATCCTACGAGGAAAGAGTAATGCTTATCGCCTACACCAACCAGATGCTCAAAATCAAATTTGATGACTGGCTATTAGCTTGTAAGAAAAATAATTTAACGCAAAATAGCTTTAGGCTGGGTAAGCGACCCATCATACCAAAAGCCTTTTACCTATCTACAATGAGCTTCCTTCAGCTGTAAAGCGTCAAATTAAAGCAAACAGGATATCTGCTAAACCTAAGTCAGCAAGGGCGGTTAATAATTCTTGGGAAAGAATGCAATTACGAATTGAGAAGTTGAAAATATATGATAAATCAAAACCCAACAAGAGAGCTAGAAGAGCAACTAAGTCATAGTATATTCCAAAGCTACACTGATTTTAGTAAATTTCTTCGTAGTCGGACGGGCAAAAGAAACTTCGTTGCCCCTGCACTACAGGTTTGATGAGTTTTTCAAAGAATGCGACTTACAATGGGGCAAGATACCCTCCTATAAGATTATAACTCACACCTTTGATAATCACTTTGTCCAAAAAAATATGCCTGTACTTGGATGGCTTTTAAAAACTCGTCAAATCTTTGTCGATGATACAACAGAGCAAATTATTATTTCACAAGCAGCTATCCAAGAAATGTTCGTCGCCTTTGATGATGATCCACCAAGCATACTGCAAGAATACTTACTTTTTTGAATCAAAGACAGAAGCGTCGTCAGAGTAAGCCAAGTTCTGTTAGAACGGTCTTTCAACCCATAATTAGTTTATACCACCACTATGGCTTACGAGGCTGCCAAACGCCGTCACAAGCTCAAATAGATAGGTACTTGATCAAGAATAAGGGACATATAACGGCTATGATTTCTTTTGTTCAATACTTAAACGGTCATCACTAATTTAATCTCGTTTGTAAACGATCATCTAAGAAAATACCAATTAAGCCAGCTTATAGAATAGCTGGAGATAAGGATCGGCAAAAATTTGAGAAGCGATTTATAGCACTAGCTATGTTAACCAGACCGATAAACGATAAGGAAAGATCCAATGGATCAATTATGGTATTAGGTACTTTCATCGATTTTTTATCAGCATAAAAACGCTATCAGATGTAGATATCAAGCCATGTAATGAGTATGAAAATTTAATGTTAGTTCAATACGATAATAAACAGTTTGCGTTACCCAAATTTTAATTAGCTTTTAATATTTTGTATTTTGTATTTTGTATACAGGTCTATAATAATGAGAGACATCATGATTCACTTGATAATATGACACCCGCTGAGTACAGACGGGTGGCTTAGTTATTCTATAATGAGGTTATATTAAGAATGGGGTATTTACATATTGACAACCTTCAAGCCATATTTTCAAGCTTTCCATATACATGGCTATCTTAATTTGAGATTATTAATTAAACGACTACCATGTTAAAAAGAGAGGTTACCGATAATAAATACAGCGAGAACAATACTAAAATAAATAGGAACGAGACATTTTAAGCCAAACCTGAGCATCACTTGCTCCATGCTGGAAGAGCTTTTTTGCGTGTTTTTTGCGAGAGTCAGTATCAAGACAATAATAGGTACTGAAGTAAAGACTGCAAATCCCGCACTGGCATTTTGTATCGCCGAAAATAGAAGCTCTCTATTATAAACTACCCTAAGCTACTTTGCATATCCATCAATAAAGCATTCCCACCAAGATTAGACCCTGTTAGAAGCCACTTAGCATACCTATCAAAGGTGAAGAAACATGGTATAAAATGAGTTTTCATTACTATTTAAAATAACTACAATTTCATCTATGAATTGTGAAAAGTTCATTAACTGAGATAATAATATAAACACAAATAGAGTTGAACAAGCTTTGATTGTTTTATTAATAGGAATACTGATTTTAGTTGATTTGTTTTTGCTCATGATCAGTAGTATGGCTATCACGATAGCTAAAAAAGGACTTTGATGAAAACTAAATCGACACCCACTCCATGAAAGGTAGTTGACTCTATTAAATAAGGAAAAAGAGATACTATAATTTTAAGAATAACAAGAATGATTATCACTAGAATATATGGAGATATATTCATCAATATGTTCTTATACTCAGAAATTAGACTAGAATTATTCTTAACTAACAAGAAGCTAAAGAAGATTAGAAAAGTTATCAGTCCAGAGAGTACTCCATAATCTCAACTTGTCCCATATAATTAAAAATCATTATAATATTGAAATCGTTGAAGCAATAGAGATGCCAAAGATAAAATTTTGTATTTTATTTCTGTTTTCATTGAGGACGAATGAGCTGATTCCTCCCTAAAACAATAAATACAAATAAACTCATACATGCTGTGAGAAACTTAAAGATTCAATGGGTTGACTGGAAATTTTGGAACCAACAACCGTTGCTAAACCCAAGGTTCCCCAAGGCATGATATTCATACTTAACATAGAAACTTTCAAAGCAGTCCCTCTGCTTCAAAAGGAGAGATAAAAACAGGCACGGCTAGTATTAGAGATACACTGAAGCCAGTAATAGACTCTAGTGCAGGCAAAAGACCAAAGACCAGAAGCATAACCTTATGGTTTCTATCAATAGGCATTTCTTTTAGGTAGCCTTGCAAGCTCTGTTGTACCCATGATCTTCAAGTATATTATTCAGAGTTAAGCTGGGTAAGATAACTAAGAATGCGCAATGTAAGAATGATAGTATTCAATAAAGAATTGTAAAGGACTCCTAAGTCCAGTTGTAAGGACTCCATCATGTAACTAATAACGAGGGTAGAACACACGCCTATTAGTCCTGATACAAAACCACTTTTCTTAAATCCTATGATAAGCAACAGTTTAGGATTAACGGCAGTGATAATAGAAATATCATTAAAATCCTTTGTAATATTCATACATTCTATCGTAGCTTCTACAGCCGTTTTAATTGCTAATTTTGGCTCCATACTGGATTTTTTCTACCTCATCAGAAGTTAGCTGGGGAACTTGATTACGGACTGACTCAATAAGCTCATATGTATGGATGAGGATCTATAGTTTTATGTTTATCAAAATATATTAAACTATCATTAGATGTGATACCTACTCGTTTCATCCCTCTAATGATTTTCAAAATGACACTCAACCCATTGCTCTGTTGTAGTAAAACATCCATAAGCAGCAAGCTTCAAAGATGGTTTAGTTAATAAGGCATTAAAAATATTTGAAGTTAAGGAAAAGAAACCACGGTTTTGTACTTCTCCATGTCAAAAATTCGTCATATGAGGATAGATCTCTTATTAACTGTCTCAACCAATAAGTATGAAAATTCTTTTAACACACCACAGCCGCATTCATCCCATGTTTGATGCAGCCACTTTTTTCATCGTCCTTGCAATCCAAACACTAGTAGGGAAACTTCATCATCTACATATTCATTTCTACAAATCTCAGTTTTTAAAAAGTGAATCATAGCTTCTCGAGACATCTCTTCTGCTACATAGTCGAAGAAATACGGTTCATAAATTCTCGTTCCTAGTCGAATCGTCTTCAAAGTAAACAGCTAAAGACTTTGGTCTTTAAATTCAGAGCTTGGCTAACATCCAACTACACTTTCAAAAATATCTTCAAGTTCTACTTTCTTTTTAAGAAAGTTAGTCTCTAAAAAGGAGTCAGTTTCTATTATATATAGATCATCTTTATAATTATATATATGAATATATATTACTGAGAGCTACATTGATTTTTTCACCTCGTACTCATAAGAGTCATTCTCAATTATAATCTTTTAAGGCTAGTTCAGTGGTTATGTACGAATGGAGATATATTGTCGATTTTATAAGTATCTACGGGTGGCCAATAGCTATCTTGCAGTTCGGGGTTATCTACGAATGCTATTTTTCAACATGGTTGTAGTTCTCATATTATGGATTAAAGTGATCGGTAGAAAAACTAGAGTTATATCTTTAGATTTCACGAGCAACAGCTAAGTCTAGAACACCCATTCCAAAAGGAGAAAATATTCTTGGTTTGTTATATTTTATTTCTATAGTTTCCTTTATAAGACCCTTCTGCACCAGAAACCATAAAGTTCATTTCTGTTTCCATTTCGGTAAGGTGTGTAAAGAAGATCCTGCTTTAATACTATGATCGATATCATCAGAAAATCATGTTGTTTTTGATAATATTGGTTGCTAAGTCTTTAAAGACATATGTAAGACGGTAGGGGTTGTGTCGGAATAAAGCCATATCGTCAACATAAGGTCGACGGCTGGCGGCAAAATATAAGGGTCTGATTCCTTGATCGTATCCTCTAAAACTTGCAATTTTTACCGAGACCTTCGAAACTATAGATTCTACTTTCTCTGTACCTTCAGCTCTAGATCATCTCTATCATGGACTTTTATTTCATCACCCTGTATCCTACATTTATCAGGAACTGTACGTTTCAAGAGAAATTAAGCCTGTTCCAATAACTCCCGGCATTTGATCTCCAGACCCTTATGCAGGTATTTAACCCCTACAGTAGCAGAGGCTGCCGTACGAGACGAACTAATTTGACTTTCTAAGCAAGCTATAGGATATCCCGTTACTCATCATTTAAAATAATTGCGGATGAAGCCCTATTAAGTCCATTATTCACATTGGCAGGAAAACTGAAATCCATTTAATCACCAGCTATAGGTTGAGAGTCATCAATATGAGCAGGTAGAGCTATGATTCTATTTATACTAGAATCAGGAAACCTTAAAAATAACTATCGGGATTTCTAGCTATTTCTGACTAAATTGTAAATATGTTTTTTCTACTTTATATTTAAAATCCTCTTTAAAATACTATTATCCATGGTTCTACATCTTATGAAGTAAATAACTTAAAATTTCGTGTATTATTCATAAAAGATCATCCTAAATTTTTTCTTTAACCCAACTATCGCTGTATATAGTATCCAAATACTTATCTCCCATATCAGGAGATATTGCAACAACCACTGATTTTTCGTCTATTTTATCCAAATATCTGTCTACACCAGATAGAACTGTCTCGTAGAACCGGCTAAAAAAATAGCCTTTTTTGCTAATTTTCGCACATTGAAATAGTTTCCATTCTCATTTATAAATTATATCGTCGTAGCTTGAGAACCTTCTAATAGCTGCGGCGAGCTTGTTCCTAAACCCCTGGTATGAATCTTTCCCCTGGCTTACCTCCAAATGTGACAGAGCCTGTTGAATAACACCTATAACCTTGGTAGTTGGAGAATACTTTTAAAAAATGAAGACACACCACTCCAATGTTCCTGTTGTTCCGATACCAACAAACAAATAGTCTACTTGCAAATGGGAGTTGTAAATAGATTTACAGTAGAATTAAGAGTGAGCCTCGATTGTTATTCTTGATTCTCATATTGATTAACCCAAATTAATTCACTTTGATTTTAATATGTCTTGATGTATTTTATGCGGCTTCCAAGATAGCCACTGTTTCTCATCTTTACAATCAATAATAACTAACTCAGAACCATAGGCTTCTGATTAATGTTCGTTAAAGGAGATATATTTACATCTGATACACAGATAAACTTATACCCTTTGTTGGCGCATACCATAATAAAGCTAATCCAAGTTCCCAAAGAACTTTCAATTACTGTCATTCCTTCTTTAAAACTCCCTCCTTCTCTAGTTGTTCAATCATATATACAGCTGATTTAACTTTTATAGAAACCAATAAATGATAGTCCTTCTATTTTTAGATAAATATTATGCTTGACTTCTGTCTAGAATATCTAAATTTAAGAAAATATCATCAAACATTAAATTAATCGGACTATCATATAACATACTCGTATATTCCTTTACGAAGCTTAAGTATTTATTAAAAATAATGATAGTTGGCTTAAATCAGTCAGGACTCCTTTCTGAGAAACAAATAAATGACTACAAAAAATACAGACCTGTCTGTCTAACAAGCTATATTTATACTTAACAGTTGTTTAAAGTCAACAAAATATCTCAAGTAAGATATGTTTGTGCATTAGTGGGTGTAATTTTGACGAGCGACATGCTAGAGTAATAAAATTTAGATAACTTGGTTGCAACAATTAAATATTTTCTAAAACGGTTTGATATTTAATTCTAATCTACCGAATGCTCATATTTTATAAAAATACAGACAGGTTCATACAAAGAAATAAATCTAGTCTATACTTTTGTCTGTAACGAATATATTCAATATTAGACTTTGTTATCATTTTGGAAAATGAGACTAGAGCGTGCTGCCTACACTAACGATAGTAATCCAAATGGCTAGATCTTGCCAAATATATCCATCAGTTATGTAATAGCTCGATATTATCTAGGCGCTACTTTCCTTGTTTAATGCTATTTCGAAATCAGTGCACATCCTAAAAAAGAGGAATGATCTGAGACAGATACAGTTCGACATAATACTTAAGGATAGTATGTAGTGTTTACTAACTAAATCTTACTACAGTTTAAGACCGTGATTCATATACCTAAAGGCTTATCTCAATTCCAATGACCACATCATTCAATAACCAAAACTAAGCAAGGACAAGTAAATTATGTTAGAGATAAGTCTGAAAGATCAAGAAAATTCAGAAAGGAAGGCTTTTTACCGTTTAAATTTTATCCAAAGGATTTTATAAGCTATATTAAAATAAAATAGACGATCAGATAGACGCCCCTACTGGATAAGTATCAGAGCGGGTTTAATCGACTACTTTATCTCTAAGGAACACCTAAGCAGTACTGACTTTATACAGTCTGATCTGCTTTAAAGGGTTTATGAGTATGTTAACTCAAAGAAAACATCTTTGTCAATCATTAGCTTTTGAACTTAAGAAGAAGGTGGTGATATGGATTTACATCATATTGGGACACAGAGGGCTTCCGGGATACCATCGTGCAGGAGGATTTCGGCTGCACAATTTGGGCTCCTTTAATACCACAGTTAAAAGCCCCCCATTGCTGAGGTATGAAGTATATCCCAAGGAGATAAAATCTCAGGTTCATTCATGTATACGCAGGTAGATCCAGCAGTTTTGAGATTGTCGGAGAAAGGCATGGACATAAAAATAGCAGATTAATTCTAGAAGATTACATGAAGACATGAGGATGAGCCTTTTAAATAGTGACGGAATGAAGATGATATTTTCAGGATCATTTCGCCGTTCAAGACGATTTCGAGGTTGGGGATGCTCTTATTTTTGATAAAAATGTTATTCATAAAAGCGTGATGCTCGAAGATGGAGACTATGATAAATGTACCATTTGTTATGAGATTTTTCTGCGGTGAATCAAAGCAGACTTTCAAAGAGCAATAAACCTAGAAGTGCCTAGAAAAATGAAGGCAGGCCCTACTAGCTACCACCTAGATGTAGCAAAAGAAAATGGTCAATCTATCAAAGATAGTGAGTTCTTCCAAAGAAAATCGCATTGCTTTTTATAAGCTTGCTCTCTTTGATAAAGTTTAATAGTCTAATTATAGTATTCAGCCTAAAATACTTATATGTTTAGTCAACTAATTTTATTCTTAGACATGCAAGCTACCAAAGCTAGAAGTTAGGCAGCTTAATGTTTAAGTGTTTTTCAAACTAAAATATCTAGATGGTAATAATCTTTATGAATAAATATTGTCATATATCTTCTTATAGCGTCAGCTACTATAGCAAGTCCAGGACCAGGTGTTATCCTCAGTATTACAAACTCACTCACCTACGATAGAAAGAGAACTACTTACGGCATACTAGACTATCTTCGGCATGCTGGCAGTAGCTATAGTTTCAGCTACAAGCATCGGTCTACTAGTCATTACATCTAAAAAAGCATTTCTAACAGCAGATAATTGGAGCGATTTATATCCTTTATATGGGTGCTAAAATGCTCCTTGTGGGAAAAGGAACTCTCTAAAAATAACATCTACAATAGATAATGAAAACTACAAAAACTTATGATGGTTGAAACTATTTACAAGGATTTATTTACATCTTCTTCAAATCCAAAACCTATTTTATTCTTTATGGCAGTATTCCTCAATTTATTGATCTGAACTTGCCGGTCATTAACAGTTTTACTACTTTCTTTGACATTTTGCCTTTTAGTAAATCAATATCCACTCTTGAAGACAAATATTATTTCTAGTGGCCAGTAAGTACCTTTGAAAGCTCAGATAAACTGTATTTAATTACAAAAACAGGCGGCATTATTTTAGTAATACTAGCATTAATGTTAGTTGTAAATGCAGGGAAACTCTACTAGGTGTTGAAAACACTATATTTCAACATAGTTTTAATAATTAGCCCTGAACTTACAATAGACTTTCCATCTCTAAAAGTAGTTTCATTAATTATAGCACCATCTAAAATAATTCTAATTTGATCAGCCATAAGTTCTGGGTTTTCTATAGAACATTCTTTTAAGATGTTCTTAATAGTATTAGTTATCCACATCTTATGGTTGATTATTATGGAGTTAAGCTTAACATCATGCATAAATTCATCTGTAGCTTTAATGAACATACAACTGAAAAAATCTTTCTGGTTGAACCAACTCTATACCATTTTAAGAAGATTTCAAGCTTTTATCCCTTTTTCTTTATGTGAATTTAAAGTTTGTGTGATGCTGTTTCTTATAAGATTGTCACGATTTGTCAAACATTCTTGTATGAGTCTATCTTGGATGGAAAATACTTATAAAAAGTCATCTTAGATACACTTGATTCACGTATGATCCTATCTACACCCACACTGACATATCCATGCTCATTAAACAGCTCACTAGCAGTTTTTAAAATATCTAGTTGCTTTTTTTGACATAAAATAACCTCTTTAGTTTTGAATCTGTTCTAAGTATAATCAGTAAAAATCTGTTCACTACAACTAGATATAGCTTGGCACAATAAGCTATATCTTATTTTTTACTCACAAGTATACAGAAAGGTCTGTATTAATATTAGGAGAGTGTATATTGTATAATTTAGATGAGAAAATTGCCAGACGAAATACAATAAGCCTACTTAGCAGTAGCATCCCAGAATCCTTATGGAATAACAATCAGGACAAAGTTTTAGACCTTAAGGCAGAGCTCGCAGAACATCATTTATTCAAGCATGACATCATTCAAACTCTTAACCAGGATAGCATTTGCTTAGATACATTGAAGTATATACATTTGGAGTATGAGAATAGTATTGTAGAGATTTTTACTGATGCTCTATTGATGGCACAGTTTCAAGCTAAGCAGTTAGATAAAAAAAATATATTCGTCCGTGAAAATGTATCCTCGTTTTTGCTAGGACTGAATATAGCAGACGAGTTTGGTTTTTCTTTTGAGACCAATGATGGCCTGACTCCTCTTAACTCACACTTCTGTCTTTTCAAAAAAGTCTTAGGGCAGTTAAACATAAGTTCAGAAATTGATTCGAATCACGCATATACAGAAGAATCTACCGACCTGAGAATATATTTGGAAGAAGCTTATGATGATTATATAAAGCTACTTTTATTACTTGCAGTTGCAGAGCAACAAGTTATAGCGTTTTCAGCTCCTTTAAAACAGGCTGTTGAGAATGCTGGAATAAACACCAAAGATGGCTATTATTATGTTCATGGTACTACCTCTGATATAACTACAGTAGCTTCAGATGACTATCATGAAAATGATCTATGGCTATTAATCACGCACTCACTGCACCTGCACTCTGTAGAAGACCTCCGAACTTACGCTTTAGAATACTGTCAACTATGGATAATTTTTGGAATAAAATGTTAGTTTCTGTAAAGTCTACCTCTGTTAATATTCTATGAAAGAGGCTTTTTAAAAGAGTTCAATCCAAGTTAGTGTAACTTCCGTTTGGATAAATATGCATCAATCCAAACGGAAGTTACACTCAATCCTAAAACGACTTAGTACAGATGCTCAGTTATGCAATTAGCATCAACCACTTTTTAGATGCCGACTGGGTTGCTAAGCACACTACTTTAAATGCTGCCTGATCAGAGGAAGATACCTTACGCTTATTTACCGCAGTACAAAAACACACTGTTTAGATAATCAATAGTATAAGTGGCTTTTTTAATGTCTTGAGGATAGTTAAGAAATACAGTTAAGCACTCCCAGTTATTACACCAAGGCTTAACCACCTGTGGGTACTTACTGTTCCCCATACTTTTAGATGATTAAGACTAGCCTTCCGCTATTTCAAACTTATCAGCGCCACAAGATCGCTCTAAATCAGGCATTACTGCCTTTTTATCTATCTGTGGTACACCTCGATTGAATAACAGCATCATTTGTACAATACACAGCTGAAGATTAGCGCTGGGGTAAGCTATGTTAATAGCATCGGAAACCTTTTTACCATCAAGTTCCACACCTAGAGTCAGATAAACAGCCATATTCATAATATGCTTATTTTGACGCACATTAACTACAATGTAGTCTAGATAGACGATAGAATAGATATTGCTAATAATCTCATTCCCTTTTAAAAAAACTGCGAAGCCCTAGTGTTATCTACTTTAAATACATAATAAGAGAGATTCAAAATGGATAAAGAATTTAGAATATTAACGCTTTCGGGGAGGCGGTTATAGGGGATTATATACGGCCAAAGTTTTAGCCGATTTAGAGGAGCAAACTAATCAGCCTATTGGACGCTACTTCGACCTTATAGCAGGTACATCGATTGGTGGAGTAGTCGCTTTAGCAGTGGCGTATGAAGTTCCAATGAAAGACGTTGTCGATATGTTTGTAAAGCATGGAGAACGGATATTTACGAAACAGAGGTTCAGTTTCTTCTCCATATTCAAAGCCACTTATGGTAATGACTATCTGAAAGCACAAATAAGCCAATTCTTCTTAGATAAAAAATAGGTGATTTAAAGCACAATGTGATAGTGCCTGCTATTAACTTCTCCGCTGGACGACCAGTGGCTTTTAAAACACCACATCACCACAGCTTTTTTCGTGATGCCAAACATGACAACGTGGATGTAGCTATGGCAACCTCCGCTGCACCCATATACTTTCCTAAATACCATTTCAAAGATGCAAATTATGTAGATGGTGGACTTTTTGCTAATAATCCAAGTCTACTGGCAATACATGAAGCCCAGCATTTTTTTGAAATACCTAAAGAGAATATATATTTATTACATGTAGGTACACTATCTTCTCATACTTCTGACGTATATAGGAAAAAACCAGCAAGGGGTATGACAGATTGGGCTAATGGTCTCTTTTTGAACAAAGCTCCTAAGAACATAATAGAACTCACTTTGCAAGTCAGCAGCAAATGATGACTCATATGACTAAGCATATGCTAGGTAATAGGTATTTTGATATAGATTCAGATGTATCTAAAAATGCAACAAATTATATAGGGTTAGATAGAGCTGATGAATATGCAACAAAGTATTACTTCTCATGCCCACGAGGCTTCTAAAGATGCGTTAGGGACTCCATTTATATCAGCTTTACTTAAAAAACAAACTACTATACCTACTTGGGCAAATACTGAGGAGCAAGATAATGAATAATGAAATACCTACTAATAATTTTCATCGAGTTTTACGTAATGAACCAGAAGGTTTTTACTCAGTTATTGCCTACAAAAGATCAGCTAGATATTTTTAAAAACTGCAAAGATCTTGTGCAAGGAGCGCTTGCGTTAAGTCTGAAGAAAAATATGGTACTAAACCAAAGTTTAGATTACAAGGTTCATGGGCTTATGGTACTTGTAATGTACCAAATCGCTGAAGGTCAAGAAATAGATTTTGATTATGGGTGCTATCTGCCTGAAAATTGTTTCTCAGGCGATCAAGAAAATGATGCAGAAGTATTAATAGGCCATGTTAAGCAATGCTTATCTCAACTTTGTTTTAATCAAAATTGGCAGCTAGATGATACCAACCCAAGTTGTCTACGTATAAGGGGATTCATGGCAGACGCTCATTTCGATATTCCTTGTACGCCGTTCCTAACGATATGTTTAATGACTTAAAGGATGTACCTATTTCAAGTCGTAAGAACTCAGACGTTGTCGAAAGTAACGAAAGCTTTGATGGTTTATCAAATCAGAATATGAAGGATCTTTAAATTTCAGTGAAGATACTCAACCACAAGATTTATCAGATTTTTTGGAGAGTCTAACTTTACTCGTAGTTCAGGCATTATTAACTTGAGTGAATCTTTGAAAGTAACCAATTTGACAGTACACAAAAACGAGTCGACTCAATCTTATATAAAGGATATTTCGCTAATCGAAATGATGGTAAGTGGAAAGTATCTAACTGTGAACGTGTTCGTGAATGGTTTTTGAAGGAATGTAGTGAACTTCCT
This sequence comes from Psychrobacter sp. ER1, assembly GCF_048631835.1. Classification (NCBI taxonomy): domain Bacteria; kingdom Pseudomonadati; phylum Pseudomonadota; class Gammaproteobacteria; order Moraxellales; family Moraxellaceae; genus Psychrobacter; species Psychrobacter sp. ER1. The sequence continues at coordinate 3,240,559 of NZ_CP184640.1, forward strand.
GGTGAAGGCCAACAGTTAAGATCTATAGTTCGCTATATTAAGGCGTGGAGAGACTATAATTTTAACCCTGAACACCGCAAAGCACCTACTTCATTAGCGCTTATGATATTAACAGTTGATACGTATAAATACACTCAGCAACGAGATGATAAAGCGCTAATACAAGTAGTCTCGATGCTTCCTGATAGGTTTTTGCAAGACGTTACTTGCAAAGATATGTAAGATCATGAAACTGAAGTATTTAACGATTATAAAAGATGATACACATGAGTATAGAACTGAAGATAATCGTTTGGCTAAACAATTTTATGAATCACTTGAATATTGTTCAACTAAGGCAACCGCCGCAAGACAATGCCTCACTCTCTAAAAACAAGTCTTGGCGATAAAATAGCAGATAATGAGGATTTAGTTTCTATTAGTGTCATAGAGCCTAGTTCTAGACCTGTACAGGTAGCAGCAAGTGCAGCTATTATCCCGCCACAAATTGGCGGTTGATTTAGATTTATGGAATCGTACTGATGTAATAATAGGTATTAGTAGTCGCTACCCTAACTGGACGTTTTCACGTAGAGCGCAGCCTTCATTGTATTTAAGAGGGCAAAATGAAGTAGTATCTAATCGAGCTTATCTCGATACATGGATTATACGTTTAAATATAAGTAGAAAATACCAGATAGAGCTACTAATACAGGTGTCCGATTGGGATTTTATAGAGTTGCCCTTCTGTATATGTAAGGTCTATACCAGAAAGCGCTATCGAAAATCTTCTACCTTCACCTCACCTATTTCTTAAACGATGGGTGCTTGATGATAAGGTCTATTATTACCTGTGCTGATTACTGTCAATACGATATCATTTGATACTTACGATAAATTATCTGTTGTCGAATATTGTTTCAATCAATCAAAAACATAGTTACTAAACTGCTAACTGATCAGCATTATCGATCCAAAGATACAATGCAAGAAATCGTTTTTTTATGGCAACAAATAGCAACTCGTAATAGTGAAAATCATCAATATCATTTAAATAATACTACTGATATTGATGCTAATCCAAAATATTCAAAACACTACAGCTCTATTCTTTCTATAGTTAATGATACATCAGGCTACCATAATTTTGCAGTCTTAAACTTAAAAGAGCGTTCGAACACTCTATGTCATGTGATTAATTTAGGCAGCTCTTATCAGCCTCATTTCATTCCACGCCAATTTATAGATGAAAGCTCATTGAATGGAATCCCTTTTAAAACATTTAGCAACTGGTTGAAGAAGATTTCTTTGAGCGCCTATTCTCAACTTGAATCAGCTATCTTCTCGGATACGTTAATCATATCAAAGATATAGACATAGTCTGAGAAAGAATCCAACTATGATTTTACAGGATGCTTAATTATAGATAGTGAAACACTTAGCTTTAGAATTGACCTATCTTTATTAAACAAGGCTTATCAATACAAAGGAGACTTACATCTCTCAAAAATTATCGACAAAAGATATTGAGTCAAAGTAAGATTTTTCTGCTAAGTTCTTTTAATTATACACCTCATCACATTTTTGAAAGGAATATCAAAAAGTTGGAACAGCCTAGTTTGATCGACAAGAAAGGTATTAATAATTGGTTGCGGTGCTATCGGTGGTTATATCGCGTTAGCGTTAGCCCGTTTAGGTGCTGGGGCTAATAATGGAAAGTTGATCTTAATTGATAATGATAAATTATCTTCATTAAACTTAGGAAGGCACGTTCTAGGTAAAAACTATTTGTATCAAAACAAGGCTACTGTTCTAAAAAAAGAGATTGAGAATCAATTACCTAATATGAATATTGAAGCTTATCCCAACTCTATTTTAAATAAGATGGGTCTTATGGCAGATGTGGATTTGAATAATTGTATGCTACGGCAAGTTCTGCTGTGTCTCAACGTATCAATGAAAATTACGATCAATCAGAAAAAGATAACTGCACCTATTATCCATGCCGGATTAGAAATAATGGTGAATGTGTCCAGTCTTTATTTTACGATAAGATGTAGTCGCAAGTGCCTGTCGCTCTTGTATTAATAAGAATGGACATCATATTCGAGCCGAATACGACGCACTAGAAGGAGGCGTAGAACCTATTACTGCTATTAGAGCCTGTACTGACTTTACACCCTATGCCGTTTCATCAAGTATGTCTACTGCCTCTTTAGTAACTGATATGGTATTAGACTGGTTGAAAGGAGAGGTAAGCCCACGTTATAGAACACGGTATAGTGAAAAGTGGCACGGGAAGAAACTACAAAGTGCTGACTTTTTACCACATGAGGACTGTCATGTATGTGCTAGACCATGATTAACAATACTTGGTTTTTTAAAAATGAATGTCCGATCCGTATGGTCAGCTTTGAAGTTCATGTCCTAGAAATAATAGATAGGTTTAGACAAAGGAAATATTATTCACAGCTAGAAAGCTGTGGCATTTTAATGGGTGAAAAACGGGGATTGCATGGCGAGGACATTCACGTTATGCACCTGTCTACACCGAAGATAACTGATTTTAGAACGCCCGTTTACTATAAAAGAGGCGTACATGGTCATCAAGAGCATTTAAATCAATTGCATGATTCTAGTCAAGGTCGTATTCAGTATTTAGGAGTGGCATACGCATCCACAAAAGAACGCTAAACCTTCTTCTACAGACTATAGAGAATGGAGTAAAACGCAAATACTTCAAAAGAACAACCTGTATTATTTTTTATTGCAGGGGTGCATGAGGATTAGCTTGGTATCCAAAAAAGTGAAGTATTGCATTTACCTACCTATTTTGTAAATAGAGGATCTTATTAGCTGGTTTTTCAGACAATAGCAATAAAAACTATTCTAAAAAGATGTTGACATATACGCCGTTAAACCGATTATTAGTAATGAATACATCAATCGACTAGTTAAAAAGAAGCTAGATGCTGTGTTAAATATAAGGCGTTTACATAACAAAACTTATAGAAATGACGCTGTCAAACTACTTCAAAGATTAATAAGCTATTAATGAAAGTGGTATAATTTTTGCATATAATTTAAGTTGTAGAGAGCCTTTCCCAAACTTTGGTGTAACTGCTTATAATCCACTAACAGGAGAATAAGCAATGACTACTCAATCTGACATTAAAAAGCTGGCTGAGCAATGGCTGGTAGCATGAACAGCTTCGATCGACATCAAAGACTTTCAGAAGCAGCTCATGCAGTCGTTTATCGATATGCCTTAGAGGCTGAGATGGAAGACCATCTCGGCTACCGGAGGCATGAGAAAGCAGACAAGCCTAATAAGCGTAACGGGCACACTAAAAGAGAGTCCGCAGTGACATAGGCGAGCTTGAGATCTCCACCCCCAGAGACCGCGACAGTAGCTTTGAGCCTGTACTTGTCAGTAAGCATCAAACCCGTATTAGTGGCCTTGATGATAAAATCATATTCCTTTACGCCAAGGGTCAAACCACCACTGAGATCGTAGAGAGCATTAAAGAGCTCTACGATGTCGACATCTCAAGCTCTCTTGTCTCAAGAGTCACCGATAACATATTAGAGGACATCACCGCTTGGCAGAACAGGCCGCTGAGCAGTGTTTATCCTATCGTCTATTTGGACTCGCAACGTCGTGAAGATGGTCAAAACAAGCAGACTTCATCAACAAAGCCACTTATTAGCCCTAGGCGTCAATCTTAGGGTAAAAAGAGCTGCTGGTATGTGGCCATCAGGAATGAAGTATGCGCTAAGTTCTGGCTGCGTTCGCTCGTCTCCGAACTACAAAAACCAAGGGTGCAAGATATCTTGATTGCCTGTGTTGATGGTTTAAAAGTGCTTTCCTGATGCCATCAATACTGTTTACCCTAACACCAGGTTCGTGTGTATCGTGCATATGGTGCGTTACTCAATGAAGTTTGTGCCGTGGACGGATAAGAAGGCCGTAGCGGCTGATTTTGGGCGGCAATTTATGCAGGTGCTGCGACGCTTGAGATAGCAGAGGCCAACCTGAGCACTTTGATGAGACTGGGGCACAGAGTACCCACATGTCATCAAGTCTTGGCGTAATAACCGGGAGGGCTTAACGGTGTTCTTTGAGTATCCGCAAGTATATCAGAAAAGTGATTTATACCACCAATGCTATTGAGTCTTTAAACAGCGTGATTCGACATGTTTTCGCGTGAACAAACGTAAGGTGTTCCGTCTGATCAGGCAGCATTCAAGGTAGTCTACCTAGCAACTCAAGGCGACTAAAAAGTGGTCGATGCCAATCGTTTTGTACTAAGTTCTTTAAACTCAGCACTGTAAGTTCTACGTTTGGGTTTGTTAGGTGGTTGTGTTAAATATGGTACATAGTGTCCACGATTATTAATCGTGGACACTATCTCGCATTTTTAAGTGAGGAAAAGATGGGCTGGTCGATGCTTACGTAATACCGCCATTGATAGCGATAAAAGCGACTGTATCCCTTGTGAAGCGTTATGTTCAAATTAAAATATTTGCAGTCAACCCGTTGAACACTCTGCACGATTCTGATCAGCCTACTTACCACTATCTTTTTGTTAAAAAACCAGAAACTCTAGTTTCTGGTTTTTACATTGTCACTGATTATTTGCAAACTTTAAGCCTCAACTTTCTCTTCGCTGAGGAGCCCTTTATTTATTAAACTTTGTTTAAATCTAGCTGATGCTTTACTAGCTATATGGTCTGAAATACGTCACGATTTTTATAAATATCACTGTACATCTCTTCTTCCAGTTAATTTATCTTTTCCAAGAAGCAGTGCATCTTTATTCTTTCTTACCGTGCTGTAAGTGTTACTATCAAACGCAAATGGAAATTCAGTTTTGTTTAACATGGTATATCTCCCTTACGTGGAATAATTGCAGCAAATTAATTAATCAAGTAATTTTGAAAGAAATGTTGATTGAGCTTATCTTCAAATAATGTTTTGCTTTTCCAACAGTAAAGCCATCGCCTTTACTTTAAGAATTGCTACGACCAATCGCATCACTAACACTTTCCAATGAGGACGGAAGTTCGGTCTTTTCAGAAATGTTAGATAGATCAAACTCTCTGCAAGTTCCGCTAAATCTTCCTAGATAGAAATCTGTAAAGCTTGTAAAGTTGGTTGGTATATGGGAGTTAGGTAGAATGACTCTATATTATTTTGCATCGATACCATAATACTTTCTTTAAACTCTTGCTGTAAAGTTTCGGTAGAAGCCCTTCATCAACTCTCTCCTCTGTATTCGCACATTGTATCGTTATAAGGTGATTTAAAGTATCGATAGTGACTTAGGTATAATGAATCATTGACAACATTATACACCTCAGGGTTCATGCCTCGAATAAAAGTATTCATTACACTGCCCTGTGCAAACGGAACAAGGTCGCAGTGATGTTCATCACTAATTGAGATATCACCAGTAACACTGTAACGAAGGTTCCCACTGACCACTCCATCCGTCTGGATAGAATATAGAGCTGGATATAATTGTTCATTACCGTAGCCTACAAAAACTAATCCTGTAAAGCCTAACAAAAAGCAATTAGATGATAAAATACTAATGAACAAATCAGCAATTTTTGCTCTTAATCCTTCAATATTATCTGAATGTAGTAGTAATGGAGTACTATTTATAAGTACATCATCAATAACTTCATAGATAAAATCCTCATTACTCTGCTTAAAACTTTTTAGATCTACCTCATCTAGACCTTCTATCTTATCTAAGGCATTGAAAATTAAGATATCTTGATCAACTATACTGTCTAGTATAGCTGCTACTTTTTCACGCTGTCGATTTTCTCAGATGGTATATCTTCATACGAATCTAAATCTTGTAATACTAACAAAGTGTCATAATCACCCTGATCTAATAGTTGGTTTCCTACATCATTTATAATTTTATTGACTATGATCTGTAACTTCGTTGTAAGAAAAGCTTTTCTTTTTTCTAAAGTTCAATAATTCATTTTTTATAAGAAATTTCCTGAAATCATCGCTGTACTTTTTAACAGTTCTGAATGATCTTTTCTTTAAACTTTTTCTATACAACTTGATGATTAGCTCCCAAGGTGTATAAAGAAACTCTGCATTGTTAAAGATCATGATCGCAACTGGATGGTGTTTTGATAAAGTGAAGACTTTGTTAGCTGTATTAAAAACCTTGCTAGTTGATTTATCACCATTAGTAATTGTCGCAGCACTATCTGCGGCTAATGCCATACCTGTCTTATTTAAGATCGCTACAACCTGCTGTCATATAACTCTCTTTGGTTTAAAAGCTCAAATACTCAAAATACAAACAAACCTGATTTGCTTCATTTATCTGTTTTATAATCTATATATACGGCATTAAATATATATCAATCAATGGCTTAATATACTAAGCATACACTTTCCCTATTAATATTTATATCTCAAAACTATTTTTTAATGTTAGATTATCCATATCACCTATAGCTTCTATAAAACTCTGATCATGAGATACCAAGATAATTGCACCTGTATAGTCGTGTAATGCTTGCTGGAGCAAGTTTTTTTGATTCTATATCTAAATGGTTGTCAGGTTCATCTAGTAGCAGTAAGGCTGGAGCAGTAGGACCACAAAACAAGCATGCAAGGGCTACTTTTAATTGTTCGCCACCGCTTAATGTATTGACTGGCTTGATTGCAGCATCTCCTTAATTCTCAGTTGCGCCAATCGAGTTCGATATAAATCTTCTGTCCAACCAGACGCCTGCTGACGAAAATTATCTAATGCGGACAGATCTTTATCGAGAAAAGAAAAATGCTGATCCATAAGGCGATAGGACTGAGTAACTGCTATTTCACCTCGCAACGCTTCAAGCTGACCTGATATTACTTTTAGTAAAGTGGATTTGCCACTACCATTCTTACCAGTAATGGCAATGCGTTCGCCCTTATTCACGATCAAACTCAATGTAGCTGCCATGCCAAAAGGTAAGACAACATCAGATAGATGCAGCAGTGGATTACTGGTAACTTCGGGAGTAGCCGTTACGATGGCAAGCGGTTCTATAATCTCTAATTGTGCCTTAGCACTAGCTGCTTGTCCGCTAGCATTTTGTATTCGATCATCGTGTAGCTTCGCTTTACGTGATTGAGTAGCCTCTGAGCGCCCTAACTCACGATCTAGAATAATTTTACTTTGATTGCTATCTTTACGTTTATTTTTACCGCGACTTTGGCGCTGTTCGGTCTTCTCTTGAGCAACCTGCTGTTCTCGCTTGGCTTGCTGTAGTTCTTTTTGCCTGATCAGCACTTCTTTGCGCACCTAAAAGTAGCTGTTCTTGACTCTCTAGCCAATCATGCCAACCACCACGACTTATTGAAATCCCCATACTCGTTAATTCATAAACGATCTGTACTTGTTCTAATAAAATGGGATCATGTGACACTAATAAAACACCGCCATTAAAACTCTCTAGCCATTGAGCTAACCACACGCGACCATCCTGATCTAAATGGTTGCTAGGCTCATCAAGTATTAAAAACTTACATCCTTGCCTTTTAATGCTAACAGTTTTAAACGTGTCTGCTCACCACCGCTATGACTTAAATGGACGCTTAAGAACATCTAGTGATAGCTCACCTTCTGCCAATAAGGCGTCTGTTTCAGCTTCCCAATTCCACTTACCGTCCATAAAACTAAAATCTTCCGGTGTACCTTCACCATTGAGAATACGTGAGCTTACTCGTTGTATCTCACTAACACCTAAAACATCACCTGCGGTTCCTACTATTTCAGTTTCTCCCTGAGCCAAGTAGCCTATTTTGCAAAAGCGTTGTACAACACCTTCACTAGGCTGCAACCTATACTAGGCTGCAACCTATCTGCTAGTATTGCTGCTAAACAGGATTTTCCTACTCCGTTTCTGCCAATTAACGCATGTAACTCATTAGTCAAAAAATATCAATTTCTGAAAATAAAGGCAATGATGATTCAGGAAAAACTAAACTTAACTGTCTTGCTTCTATTAGGTTTTGCATAAACCCTCTTTAAAACGTATTACATTAGCCAAATAAATACAATCCAAGCTCCAATAGATGCTAAAAAGCAAAGTAGACTAGCTCTTTTACAATATGAGAATATGCGAAAGTTGCTAGAAGGAATAATGGACTCGTACCTATTAGCTCCTTCTAAAAGTAAGTATAAACGTTGAATACTTAGTTTATCAGCTAAATCTCTTTCACTTCTTATATCGGCATACAAATAAACAGCTCCAAAGATAATACCCAAGGCATTAGCGATAATGGCTCCTTTTAAATAGAAATAACTGATTACTCTGTATGAACAGCAGGGAACTGTCAAGTGCTGGGGACATTCTAGTAATTTGAGACACTATGACTGAGAATACTCCAGAAGCGATAACAATAAGCCACTTCATCCATTCATAATCTTTTTCATTAGCAGTATTGTGCTTCTTTGCAAGCGCTCGGCCTATTTCGTCCTAGTGTAGGTTTCAAAGCTTCATGACGATTATAAAAATCTACCGTGATTCCCTCTTTATCTAGTTTGTTATTGAACCTCCTTTGAAGAGCCTTCAACTCTCGCTTACTCATCAGCTCGTTACTCGCTTAATTGTCCAATGCAAAACTAATACCCCTAATAGAAGTAGGTAGCCAAACAACCAGTCTCCTTGTAATGTATCAATAACAACTAAAGGCGCTTGATTAATACCAACACTACCAGTTGTATTAGAAATATGGTTTTCAGCAATAAAGCTCAACGCAAAGTATCCGATTAAGGCAAAAAAGTAAATATTATTGATAATTTTAAGAATTTTTCGTCGATTTTACGCATAGCTTACTTTTCCGTAATTAGCTTTTCTTTGAACATTAGTATGAACCCAAAGCTAAATATGAGACAGCCTAGACCAGCTACCAGTTGCTCTGACACAGTTGTTTGATGCTCCCAGTCATACGCTATGATGATTATCAGGATAGATATAATCCAAGATATAGTCGCAACTAAAGCAAATAATATTCTATTACTTGGCAGAAAGTTAGTAGACTGTAACCATTTAGGTTTCAAACACAGCCAGAAAGCCACAAGTGGGATTGCCAGCATGGGGAATACTAGGAAAACAGCTATATAATTGTTCATTCTAATCTTATAAGTTGTTAGAGTACTTTTATAGTTTATGAAATCCCACATGCAGCATGGGTCAACCCATTACCACAGAAAAACTTAATTTCAGTACCTTTTCCTATTTTAGTGACATAATAATTAAAGTACTATAGTCTAGTTATTTTTTAAAGTATATTCTAACCTTATTTGACAGGAGCAAACTCATGGCTGTCTACGTAGATTTTGCAAATATAAGTTTTAGGCAAGATAAGTGGTGTCACTTGCTGGCCGACAGTCTTGATGAGCTGCATGACTTTGCTTTGCTTATTAATGTAGACAAACGATGGTTTCATAAAAATGCCAGTTATCCTCATTATGATATTACTGTCAGAACCAGAGAAATAGCTATCAGTAGAGGAGCTTTACCATCAAATAGAAAAAATAATTGAATGTGCAAAAAGTTAAAAGCTGAGCTTGAATACAATCGCTCTTTAACCCTGAATACGAATCAAATGAGCTTATTTTAAGTAAGGTGTTAAGATGATTATTAAAGAAGATTCGTTGGATGATCTATTGAACTCAACTTTCTCTCAAATCGTAAATTGCGGAGATGAGGTAGAGTCTTCAAAAGGGGGAAACAATGAAATTAGAAATGTTCAACTTATTTTAACTAACCCCAGAGCAAGACTAAGTATCTCAGAATCTAGAAGCAAACTGATCAGCTGTATAGGCGAGTTTTTTTGGTACGTGAACGGAAGTGATAGTATTGAGTTCATAGAGTATTACATATCAAACTACCGAGATTTTATCGACTATAAACAAGGTGAAAACGCCCCTGTTTTGGGTGCGTATGGTTCTAGAATGTTTGGTATAAAGAATCAATTTAAAGCGATTAAAGATCTTCTCAAACGAAAGCCTGAAACACGAAGAGCTGTAATATCGATATATGATAAAGAAGATCTTTTTAGGGACGACTCTAGAGACATTCCTTGTACCTGTTCATTACAGTTCTTCGTCAGAGATAATGCTCTCCACTTGACTACAATAATGAGATCTAATGATGCTACTAAGGGCCTAATACATGACTTATTTAGTTTTACCCTTATCCAAGAACTCATGTGGGCAGAGTTAGCGAAGGATAATGAAGCGTTAGAATTAGGCATCTATACACACTTCGCTGGCAGTCTACATATCTATCATGAGGATAAAACTACAGTTGATAATTTTTTACATATTGAAGGATGGCAAAACAAAGCTACGATGGAACCCATAAACCCTTCTTATTTAGAGAATGATTTTAATACCATTAAAGAATTAGAAGAAAAGCTGAGAACAAAGTCTTTACAGGACGACTTTGATATCCACAGCATTAAAGATATATTTTGGCAAGAGATAGCTATAATTCTATTGTCTTATTCATACGCTAAGCAAGGTAGACAAAGCGAATTAAAAGAGCTTAGAGATTTATGTAGAAGTGACCCTATACTCTATTTTCTAGATAAAAAAATTAATGAAATTAACAGAAAAAATTTTAAGTAGGGCGTTTATGAAATATCAAGAAAGAATCGATTATTCAGTCATATTAGCTAATGACATTACCGAATACCTTACAAACGAAGGGCTTTCTTGCGGGCTTTCTAGAATTTCATATGAGGTTTTAGCTATGCAAATTATCGAAAGCATGAAGCGGGTTAAATACTTCAATGCTGTTTCAAACAGAGATATTGATACCCGAAGGTTAGACCCTCAAGACACCATTTTTGACCCAGTAAGAGCAATTTTATACCTAAAAGACAGAAATTATGATGAAGCATGTTGGTTGACTTTTTTGTTAGTCTATACAGCAGAGAATTACCAATCAAATTGGAATTTCTTGAGGCAACTATACTCAGGTGTAGATGAAAAATTGACGTGGGAAGTTGCTAGTAATAATACTCAAATACTTCCTAGGTTAGCAGATAATCTTATCAACTCACAAAACAAACCAAAATTTGGTAATCATGCGAAGTTTAAGACTTTAAGAGATATACCTAGAGTGCTTGAAGATTACATAAACTTTGTTAAAGTTAATGGTGGTCATTATAACCTGTTCATAAATAACAGTTTAGAAGATCCTAAAGAACATTTTAGAATTCTTTTCCCAGTAATTCGACGCAATATACATAGCTTTGGGCGATTATCGACATTTGACTATTTGTCTATGCTATCTAAGACTGATTTGGTTAACGTTGAAGCTGATAGCTGCCATATCGTTGGGTCAACTGGTCCTAAAGACGGGGCTAAACTTATCTTTGGTAGTTTCTCAGATAAGCAATTAGATAGCTACGCTATGGGTCTAGCAGATCACCTCGAAATTGGCTATCAAGAGATGGAAGACGCATTATGCAACTGGCAAAAATCACCTAATGTATTTTATACTTATAAAGGGTAGTCAATTTAAACCCTACCCTTTATCACCTGTTATTTACATAATATGCCAAGGTTTAGCTAAGTACCTCTGGTATAGAGGAGTTATCGAATATAGGCCTATGTCTATCATTAAAATACCTGTAATCTATTTTTTGAGAAGATTTCAATACTCCTATAAGTAGGCTTGGTGACAGATTAACTTCGTTAGCGACCCTACACAAATTTGCAAAGCTAGAACGTTTGTCTCTACGTACTAATTTAAAATCAACTTTTTGTTCAATCTCTTTTAAGGTGAAAGGGTAGATTAACTGTGAAACCATAAATTCATCAGCTTCCTTTTCGCACTCATCATGCTGTTCATTATCTTTAGGTTCACCAAAATCGTAATGTGTCATTTCATCTTGGTGTAAAATTAGATGTGCAGCCTCATGAAAAAAGTCTGCCAAAAGAGGTGGTCTTGATTGTATTTGTTAGTAATAACAATCATTCCTTTGCCCTCTATGAACTTTGATACGCCCCTTATAGGGCATTTATCCAAAGTGCTTAAGAACACTACGGCTACACCGCATTCAATACAAATTTCTAGTAAATCTTTCTTAAAATTCCTTAACCCTCTTTTTCTAGATAAGGTTTTAATTTCTTGTAATTTTTCTATAAAAGAGACTTATTGAAATCGTTTAGGATATGTTGCTTCTTAAACTCTAACTCTGCCATACGCATAAATGCTGCAATGTTCAATGTTGAAAATTCATAGCTTCCAATTTTTTTATACCTTGATCCTAAGAAATTCTTGTATATACTTTCTTCGTTTAATGGACTCAAGTCTGAAATACCAAAAAACTTTTTAAGTTCAATTGATCAAGGTATTTATAATCTGAACTTGGTAACCACGATCTTTTTTCATCTCTTGAACAAGTGTATAGTAATCTTCAAAATTGCTATCGATATTGCTCTCTTGAAATCTTCTAATACTCTTCTCATAGTTGTTTTGTATATTTAACCAAAAATCTTCACTCCCACCTATAAGTCGAGCTAGGTAAATAGCTGTATCGGAATCGATATCTATCTGTTGATTGTTTAGCTTCTTAAGAAAACTGCCACTCAGACAAGATGGGTCAACATTACTTCCTTCCAGAAATTTTAGTATGGTTTGAGAAGGGTGGTAAACCCAATTAGGCTGAAAATCGTGTATCATTGCTATTTTCTCCTATGTATTTGAGTTTTAGTCTACTAACTGTTTCCCAGTCGTAACTTGCACTTTTACCCAAGTGTGACTTATTGGCTATAGAAAATTGAGCTACAATATCACTAGTCAAATTGACTTGCAAAGTATCTTTTTCAAAATAGAAGTCATTTTGAGTAGGTATATCTTGTAGAGTGTCCCCTGCTGCTAAGGTCGTCAAGATAAACTTTAGCTTTTCTCTAGCTTCTTCTGTAAGCTGATAGAAACTAAGAAAGTCGTCTATTGAGCTATCTCTTAGTTCTCTTGATTGATATGAAATGATCATCTTTTTCCAGTAAGAGGCTGTTATGAGTGTGATTAGTGTTGTTGCCGCAGTAATAAAGCACGACGATAAATATCTATGCGCACAAAGGAAAAGAAGTAAGTTCGAATATCTATCGTATAAATTTGAATTTCCGGGTGGTAAAGTTGAGTCTAACGAGACTCACGAACAAGCACTCCACCGTGAGATATTAGAAGAGCTAGATGCACATATTGAAATAGTATCAATATTAAAAAAATAGAACATCAGTACCCAGACTTTAAGGTTCATATCACTTTTTATAGATGCAGCATTTATGAAAAAGAATCTATAAAAAAGTAGAACATAATAACCTATCGTGGCTTACAAAGCAGGAACTTCATGAGCTAGACTGGGCAGAAGCAGATATACCTATTATTAGGTTACTCTGAATATAATCGCGTTGTCGATAATAATACTAATTTTTATATTTGAATTGATTAGATTTTAAGTGTGTTATAAGTTATCTATACCGTTTCTGACCCAATTACTGTTAATCGAGTTAGGATGCTTAAACAAAGCTAACTTCCCATTGTAAAAGTTAGTAAATTCAGAGTTTAGAGTTCCGTTTAAACTTACAACTTTTGCTATCAATTCAACTAGCTTACCGTCCTTACTGAAAAAATCTTCATCATTGTCAGTTTTATAAGCGATGCCATTAAAACCTTTTACTCTTGTTCCATTGCTTTTTGAGTCATTTTTCTTCTTTAACTTTACTTCTCCAAACTCTAAAATATAATACTTATTTTCCGCAATTTGCAATTCTATGACTAAAACATACTCAGGCCAGTATAAATCATGAGCAGTAGAGTGTAACTTGGCTAAAGACATCACATAGAAATCGTCCTGCTCTTGAAGACCCTGACCAAAAGTAAACCAGCGTGCGGTTCCATGATTTTGTTTCGAGTACTCTTTAGCATGATTCCAAGTTTTATTAAAGCGAGATTGATCGTCTTCTTTTACATCAAAAAGTCCCTTGGCTAAACCTGTTGATCCTCTCCCAATTTTCTCTCCTACACCTAGTTCCTCTGGCATCTCTTCTTTTACAAAGCGTGTGCTATCATCAATAGGTTTAGAAATTATACCGTTTGTTAGTTTGTTGATTATGACTAGATCACCAATTCTCTCCAATCGTTCGAGTAATATTAAAGTCGTTAGATTATTTACAGGGTTGTGAGTAAAATCTAGATCTTCAATATTATCTGGTGGTATGTACTGCCTTACTGTCAAAAAATCTTGAATCTCTATAGATTCATCAGTGCTAAGTCGTCTTTTTGGTTGAAGAACAAGGTTAATAGGATCAAGTTTAGGTTCACTGATACCGATAATATTTGCGCATAATATTTTATCCCCGATAGGGATACCCTTAATATGTAAGGTCAAAGGTTGATACCAAAAATCAATTCGAACGTTTCTTTTTTATTATCTTTAGCCTCTTGAATATTGTTGTGTATTTTCTCAACTTTTTTCCATACGTCTAAGTTATATTTTAACTGATGTAGAAATACTGCGTCTCTTTGAGTGAATTTTGGAGGTAATACAACATATTCATCAACTCCCTCGGCCTTCATTTTTTCTTCGATCTGTTTGTTTCTTGGAATCAGTTTTTTCTCTATAGTATCCAAATTATATCTACTAATAATACGTTTTATATCCATGGAATACCCATAATGGGTAATGAATAAAGATAAAGGGTGAACGATAATTTTATGTTCACCATCTTCAATATTTATTAATTGATTTTTATCATAGCCATTTATTTTTTCAAAGTATTTTGTACTATCGAATGGCATTTCATTTATTAGTTGGCTTCTTTTGATAGTTTCCTCAAATGTAGGATTTTCTTTAAGGTCTATTTCTGCTCCAACTCTCATATCAAAATATGCTTTTGAAAAAGAGTGAATATTATAATTATCTTCAACTTCAACTTCATAGGAATTAAGAACAAAGCGCTCTTCTGACTTACCATTTTTCCAAATACTACCGAAAGGTAATTTATGTATGTGGTTGATATGAATTCTTAACTTTAAATAGCTAGTAGCTTCTTCTCCATTTTCTTTTTAATATACTTAGGCTCTGTTAAATTAGCGAATAAAACATCTACATAGGTAACTGTTCCGTTGCTGCTGGAGCTTGAGCTTGCATTAGTAGGTGCAATAAAATCCTTGTCATACCAAAC
The DNA here is from genome assembly GCF_048631835.1 of Psychrobacter sp. ER1. Lineage (NCBI taxonomy): Bacteria > Pseudomonadati > Pseudomonadota > Gammaproteobacteria > Moraxellales > Moraxellaceae > Psychrobacter > Psychrobacter sp. ER1. Next base: position 3,255,777 of record NZ_CP184640.1, read on the forward strand.
GACCACATATTCAAAATTCTTATTAAAATGATTTATCGTATAATTACGGTCAGGTTCAGAATTAGCATCTGTATCATAATCAACCTGAGAATGAGGCTTTATGTAGTTACTAATGTCGAAGGAATTTTTATATTTTTCTCTAGGACTGTCTTTAGTAAAAAAATGGCTCATATAGTTCTCACATTTATCAATGATATTATTGTGCCATCAATTTAGATTTTTTGCCATTAATTTGGAACTATTACACCAACATGCTGCTGAGCAGGACTAGGCTGCACCACTGCTAAATTCTCATAGCTTGCACTTGGGTCAACGAGCGACTGTAGATGGTCGCAAACTGCTTTTAGACTCTGAGCAGCTAGTATCGTTACGCCATCAACGCGGCTGGCCTCACGACCATTATCAATCGGCACGATCAGTTGCGGTGTTGTCGGCGGCGAGTTATTTGAGTTATTTGAATTATTTTGTCCTTGGTCACTCGCTGTTAACTGCGACAATGCTAATGCCAATTTCTCAGCTTTGATTGCTCGTGCGACTGCCAAACTACCAGTTACTTGTCGCAATTGACCATTGAGCGCTAATTCGCCAATAAATTCAAATCCTGATAGCACCTCTGGCTCAAGCTGTCCGCTTGCTGCCAGTATACCAATAGCAATTGGTAAGTCTAAACGCGCGCCATCTTTAGGCAAATCAGCAGGGGCTAAATTGATCGTGAGGCGGCGATTAGGAAACTGGAAACCTGAATTGAGAATGGCGGAGCGCACCCTGTCTTTACTCTCACGCACGGCGGCCTCAGGTAGCCCAACGATGGTCAATGCAGGCAGTCCTTGCGATAGATGCACCTCAATGATGACCTTGGGAGCATGCAGACCAACCACCGAACGGGTATAGACTTGGGCAAACGACATCAGCATCTTCCTAATACAGAGTATCATTGATAATAAAGTATTATTTATCAACGCGCAAATGTCGTGTTTTATTGCTGGTGTGGAGAGAATCACCACAACCTCAGCGTCCTTCTGAGGTTTTTTATGTGTAAATGATAGCTCTATTTTAATATTTAAGAATACTCACCGACCACCCCACTGCTAACAAGGATTTGCTATACTAACTACTATACATTTAGCGATACATACTGCTGCCGATGATATATTCAAGCCGTGTTATCAATCAATCTTAAAAGCAAAAAATAAACGCCAAATCCGAAATCATTGATAATATAAAAACCAGCAGTATCTAGAGTAAAAACGAGGAATATCGCATGACAGACTATTCAGAACAGAACACTCAGCAGCCCTACAACCGTGCGGACGAGCCGCCCACGACTGTGCGCCCTGTTATGCAGACTGACAACCCTTATGCTAGTACACGTGGCAGTATTACTAGCAAGCAGCTACCAGCATTTGATGAGGCAATCATCAATAAGTACAATCGCTCAGGGCCACGTTATACCTCTTATCCGACTGCTTTAGAATTTACTCCAATACCGGATAGCTTTGAGGCTATCGGTCTTGAGACAAAAATCCTGCAGAATCGTGAAGGGCGCGCTCCTTTATCGCTATATTTTCATATTCCGTTCTGTCGCCACCTTTGCTACTACTGCGCTTGTAATAAGATTATTACCAAAAAAATAGCGACTCTGGCGATTACTTGCAGTATTTAATCGCTGAAATTACGCATAAGCGCCGCCTGTTATCTACGCCAGAAGGCAGCGACAAACCATTGGTCAAACAGCTACATTTAGGCGGTGGTACGCCAACGTTTTTACGTGACGAAGAGATGGTGCAATTATGGGAGTTTTTACAGACTCAGTTTGAGTTTTTGCCAGAAGACGAAGGTGACTACTCTATCGAAATTGATCCTCGTGAGCTGAGTGAAAACACTCTGAAAATATTGCGTAATCTCGGTTTCAACCGTATCAGCTTAGGTGTGCAAGATTTAGATGAAACTGTGCAAATTGCCGTTAATCGTGTGCATTCCGCAGAGCTTATTGAAAGCGTGCTAACAGAAGCACGTGAGCTTGGTTTTCGCTCTATCAATATTGATTTGATTTATGGTTTACCGCATCAAACGCCTGATACTTTGGACAAAACCGTAAATCGTATCATCGAGATGTCACCAGACCGCCTATCGGTCTTTAACTATGCGCATTTGCCTGAGCGATTTAAAGCCCAACGTCAGATAAAAGATGAAGACTTGCCCAGCCCAGCTGCCAAACTGACGATGCTCGGCAATACTGTCAACACATTGACCGAAGCCGGTTATCAATATATCGGTATCGATCACTTTGCCAAACCTGATGACGAGTTGGCTATCGCCCAGCGTGAGGGTAAATTACATCGTAACTTTCAGGGTTACACCATCATGGGTGATTGTGACTTATTAGGCTTTGGTGTCTCATCAATCAGTCAGATTTCTAATGCCAATACGCGCTATATTTTGCAAAACGATACTGATCTACAGAGCTATCAAGCCAAGATTGATATGGCGAAAATTAATCCAACTGTCATGCCTGCAGTAAAGTACATTAAAACCTCTATTAAGGATCGCTTGCGTGAATATGTCATCATGAACCTGCTGTGTCATGACTATCTCGATTTTAAAGATGTGAATCAAAAATTTGGTATCGATGCCATCACCTACTTTATTAATGAGATTCAGCAGTTGGGCGCTATGCAAGACGACAGACTGATTGATATGGATGCAGCAGGTATGCGCGTCTTACCCAGAGGTCGCTTGCTTGGCCGTAACGTCGCCATGGTATTTGATGAATACTTAGAAAAGAAACACCAAAACCGCTTTTCAAAAGTTATCTAAGCTAGCGAAACTTTAGTCCAATTAATACACATAAAAAAGACCTCAAGCGAGGTCTTTTTTTAATATTGCTATGATTTCTTACACTTTTAATTTATCACCGACCATACCTTTTACAGTGCTTAAGATATCTGCTGGTAATACCACCATTTTGGAGTTATCAGATTCAGCCAACTCTCGTATCGCTTTGATATATTGTTCACCCAGCAAGTATACGATCGGCATCTCTTCCTCGCCCATCGCACTAGTAATCAAACGAATCGACTCTTCAGAACCTCTGGCTAGTACCACCTGCGCTTCAGCATCACGGCGTGAAGCTTCCAAGCGACCATCCGCTTCTAAGATAGCAGCTTGCTTTTGACCATCAGCACGGGTCACGGTCGCACGGCGCAAACGTTCTGCCGCTGCCTGCTCTTCCATGGATGCTTGCATGGTCTGCGAAGGATTAATATCTTGAATCTCTACTGTCTTAAGGGTAATACCCCAATCCGCAATATCTTCTGAAATTGCATGTTTTAGCTTGGTTTTGATCTCGTCACGACTGGACAATGCACTATCAAGATCCATCTCACCAATGATCGAACGCAATGACGTCTGTACTAGATTACGGATACCGTACTCATAATCTTCGATACCATAGACCGCCTTATCAGGACGCACGATATTAATATAAGCGACAGCATTTGCAATAATAACGACGTTGTCACGAGTAATGACTTCTTGTGACGGGATATCGAGTACGATGTCCTTAGTCGTTACTTTATAAGCCACATCATCTACATAAGGGATGATGAGGTTGAGTCCAGGCTCTAGCGTTTGGCTATACTTACCCAGTCTCTGCACTACCCATTTATAACCTTGCGGTACAATACGTACGCCTTTAAACACGGTGAATACCACCAGTGCAATCAATACCACCATGACAATACTAAAGCTTTCCATAACTCATCCCTTATTATTATACCTGCATACTTTTATGCATCGCTGCCTGCGCTTTTGTACTGCTCACAATTAGCTCATTGCCAACGATATCCGTCACGACCACTCTATCACCGATTGCCACCTGCTCCCCTCTCGTACGGCACATCCATTCAGCCGCACCAACGATAGGAACACTAAATCTAACCGTGCCAGCTTTATCTAGCTGCGGTGACACGATAATCATCCCCACTTCACCAACTATGACACTACCGCCTAGCCCAGCTTTTGTACGATCTACTGACAACGGTCTGATAAACTTGAACCAAGCTAGCAAAAACACAGCAGAGAGCACTAACCAGACGATAATCTGAACAGAGACAGCAATAGGCAACAGCCATGATAGCGCTGCAACGATGATGGCAGCGGCACCAAACCACAGACTGGCAAACGTCGGTACAAACATCTCAACGATTAGTAATAAGAAGCCCAATACTAACCAATGCCAAGGTTCAATCATCCAAAGTATCTCCATCCTTGCCACCATTCCTATCTTTATCATTCCAGTTTTTAATGTAGCACATTTTTAAGGATAACAACGCTTTAACGATAATGATATATTACTTATTAGCTACTTATAAATTACCGTCCTAAAAACTTATACGTAAATTTTAAGCAAAAAAAACGACCACTTAAAGTGATCGTTTCTTTATTATAGCTGTTTGCTAAAAGCTTGTTTTCTAAATAATTAGAATTTTAGCTGTGCGCCAACAGTCATAAGGTCTGCATCGCTACCTAGCATGTCGTATTCAGCTTCGACACTGAAATCAGAGTTTACTGCGTAACCAAGACCTACACCACCAGCGATGTTAGTATCGTCGTCTGAGAAATCAGAAGCACCAGCAAAATTAGTATTGTTAGCTTCTACTTCAGTTTTTGCAACACCTAGCTTACCTTTTGCGTATAAGCCGCTGTTTGGGAATGCATAACGGTAAGTACCATAAGCGCCGTATGTCTTAGCATCGATGTCGCCGCCTCTATAGTCAGCATCATCTGAACCTACGTATTCTGCTTCGATACCGAAGTTAGGATCAAAGTTATAACCAGCAGTTACACCGTATGCAGTAGGGTCATCAGCACCATCAACATCTAGATCGAACTGACCAACTTTAGCAGCAACGTATGGCTGACCTGTATAGCCGTTGCCATAGTTAACAGCAGCTTGTGCACCTACAGAAAGTAAAGAACCAGTTGCTAGTGCAAGTATTGTTTTTTGTAGAGTTTTCATTATTAGCTCCTTGAAAGAAATTTGGACAAACAAGTTATTTATTTATATTGGCCTTGTGGCCCTATCGCCTTGTCTGCTAACGATGAATACATAGTAACAAACTATTTCAGACACTCTGTCAGTGTTTAATGGTACGAGAGTTAAGATTTGAAAGCGTTTATCAGTGTATGGGTTACAAATGCTTAGATATGAAACCTTTTGTTACATCCACCCAGTTTATGCAATAATCCGTACTCATTTCATAGTTTTCTTGCTAGACAAATCGGCTAAACATGGCTGATATAACAATAATTAGAGAGAAAAAATGCAAAATTCTATCACTGAGCGTTTGCAAACTGCACTTGCAGACTTAAAAGTAAAGCAGCAGTACCGTCAATTACCAAATCTAAAGCACGATGGACGATATGTCGTTAGTAGAGGTAAAGCCCTGCTTAATATCGCGAGTAATGATTATCTGGGTTTAGGTGGCGATACCGAGATGCAAGCTGAGTTTCTTACTCAAGTGGGACAGCTATCTACTACGCACACTCCTAAAATGAGTGCCACTTCCTCACGCCTACTGACAGGCAACGATATACAGTTAGAAGCTCTAGAAGAAGAGCTGCAAAATTGGTATCACAGCGCCATAGAAAAACAGAGTTTAACCAAATCCAAGTCGGTGCTGGTGTTCAACAGTGGCTATCACGCCAATCTAGGTATCTTGCCAGCATTGACAGCACTGCCCGTCAAGACGCTCATTTTGGCTGACAAGCTAGTACATGCCAGCATTATCGATGGGATGCGCCTGAGCCAAAGTAAACTTGTCACCTATCGTCGTTACCGTCATAACGATTACGAACATTTGGCCAAGTTTATTGAACAAGCAGACGAGACAGTTGAACGTATCATTATTGTCACCGAGAGTATATTTAGTATGGATGGTGACCGTGCTGACTTACTTCAATTAGTACAATTAAAATCCAGAGATGCTCGTATTGAGCTGTATGTCGATGAAGCACATGCTATCGGGATATTAGGCGATACAGGTTTAGGATTGGCAGAAGAGACGCATACGTTGGCTGATATTGACTATTTGGTGGGTACCTTTGGTAAGGCATTTGCTTCAATGGGTGCTTATATAATGTGTGATGAGGTCGTCAAACAGTGGCTGATCAATGCCATGCGTCCACTGATTTTTAGTACCGCACTCCCTCCTATCAATCACGCATGGACACGATTTATCTTAGCAAAAATGCCGACCTTAACTGACCAACGTGCACATCTAGCACAGTTGTCTACCACGCTTAGCCAAGCCATTGACCCACGGCACCGTGTATCGCCAACCTTGCAAGATATAGATTATCAATCTCCTATTATTCCTTATATATTAGGCGATAATGCAAGTACCCTTGCCAAAGCACAACAGTTACAAGCCGCTGGATTTTACGCGCTGCCTATCAGGCCTCCTACTGTGCCTACAAATACTGCTCGCATTCGCTTAGTTATGAATGCCAAACTAACTAACGAAGACTGCGAGCGATTGATACAGCAATTGTAATTTTATCGTTTAACACAAACTTTATTTCTACTATCGATAGATAACTGGCGCACTTGGACATAATGAAGCCTATGACAACACTCGACACAGCTGATGACCTCAGTGTTAGAAAACGAACCATCGCTCGCCACTTTGCCAATGCAAGCGACTATGACCAGCATGCCAGTATCCAGCAGACCGTTTGTCAGTATTTATTAGGCAGTATTGCTCATACCAAGCAAAGTAGCGTGCTAGAAGTGGGTGCCGGTACAGGTCAAATGACGCGCCTACTCGCTGCTCATATTCAAAGCCAGTATTGGCTTATTAATGAGTTATGTAATGAGCAGAGTGCTACATTGCAATCAATACTGCCAACTGCTGACGTAATGATTGGCGATGCTGAAACCATAGATTTAGCAAAAAATTATAGCTTAATAGTCAGTGCTAATGCCGTGCAATGGTTTGATAGTCCGTTGAGTTTCATCACACAATCAGCGCAGCGGTTAAAATCAGGAGGTCAGCTGGTCTTTAGTACTTTTACGCCAAATAACTTTTTGCAAATCAAAACTCTCACTGGCCAAGGACTTCACTATCCAGATATTGATGAATGGCAATTGGCATTAGATAGTGCTTGCTTTAAGAGTATCGAACTCTCAATTCAGCGCTTTGATTTACCATTTCCAACCCCCTACGCTATCTTAAAGCATATGAAACTCACCGGCGTATCGACCAATCAAACACAACAGTCAGCCCATGACACTCAGACTTTTAGATGGACAAAGTCACGTCTACAGCAATTTGAGTCAGACTACTGGCGGTATTTTTCCGCAGAAAATGAAACAGGGCAACCTGTTGTGAATTTAACCTATGAAGTACTGGCAGTGAGCGCCTTTATACCATAGGCGCGCAGCACGCTATGAAAGCAGTAGCTAGGGCATATCATAAATAGAAAAAGTAACAGCCATAAAAAAACGCATCTCGAAAGATGCGTTTTTTAATTTAACTGCTTGTCGATTTGTATCGACTATACCATTTTCAAAAACTTGAGTAGCCGAGAAAACGAGCGTAAGTACTACATTGAGTAGACTAGGCGAGTTTGACGCAGCTCATCGCGTTTTTGGAGTTGATATTATTTTTTGTCTTCGTCTACTTCAGTAAACTCAGCATCAACGACGTCGTCATCAGCCTGGTTGCTTTCTGCTGCGCCTTCAGCACCTTGTTGGAACTGGCTTGGATCCATACCTTCTGCGCCAGCACCGCTATCAGCGTAGATTTTTGGCTGATTGGCAAGAAAGCATTGTCTAATGCTTCAAGCTTTGCTTTAATTTCGTCATGATCGTCTTCTTTCGCTGCCGCTTCAAGCTCAGTGATCGCAGTTTCTACTGTTGATTTTTCTTCATCAGTAACTTTATCTTCTGCTTCTTTCAGTGCTTTTTGTACCGCATGGATACGACCATCTGCTTCGTTACGAACTTGCGCTAGGTTAGCGAATTTCTCATCTTCAGCAGCGTTGGCTTCTGCATCACGAACCATTTGTTCAACTTCTTCATCCGACAAACCAGAATCTGCTTTGATTTGGATGCTTTGTGCTTTACCAGTACCTTTATCGGTTGCTGAGATGTTCATGATACCATCAGCGTTGATGTCAAAAGACACTTCGATTTGCGGTAGGCCACGTGGTGCTGGTGGGATATCCGTCAAGTCAAAACGACCAAGCATTTTGTTTTGGTTAGCGATTTTACGCTCACCTTGATATACCTGAATCGTTACTGCTGGCTGGTTGTCTTCAGCCGTTGAGAATACCTGTGATTTCTTGGTAGGAATCATGGTGTTTTTCTCGATAACTGGCGTCATCACACCGCCCATGGTTTCGATACCTAGGGTCAATGGCGTCACATCAAGTAGCAATACGTCAGTTTTGTCACCAGACAATACCGCACCTTGAATCGCTGCACCAGCTGCAACTGCTTCATCAGGGTTCACGTCTTTACGTGGCTCTTGACCGAAGAAGTCTTGTACTTTTTGTTGTACTAGTGGCATACGAGTCTGACCACCGACCAAGATTACATCGTTAATGTCGCCAATTTTTAGGCCAGCATCTTCAAGTGCAGTCTTACAAGGACCCATTGTACGTTGTACTAGCTCTTCAGTTAGGCTCTCTAGTTTTGAGCGACTGATGGTCACAACCAAATGCTTAGGACCACTGCTATCAGCAGTAATATAAGGCAAGTTCACTTCAGTGCTTTGTGCACTTGATAGCTCAATCTTCGCTTTTTCAGCCGCTTCTTTTAGACGCTGCATCGCAAGAGAGTCACCTTTTAGGTTAACGTCTTGCTCTTTTTTGAATTCAGCCACTAAGAAATCAATCAATGCTGAGTCAAAGTCTTCACCACCTAGGAACGTATCACCGTTGGTTGCTAGTACTTCGAACTGTTGCTCGCCATCGACGTCTGCAATTTCAATGATTGAGATATCGAAAGTACCACCGCCCAAGTCATATACAGCAACAGTGCTATCGCCTTGCTTCTTGTCCATACCATAAGCAAGTGCAGCAGCAGTTGGCTCATTGATGATACGTTTTACATCTAGACCAGCAATTTTACCCGCATCTTTAGTTGCTTGACGCTGTGAGTCATTGAAATAAGCAGGTACAGTTACAACTGCTTCAGTCACGCTCTCACCAAGATAGTCTTCTGCTGTTTTTTCATTTTTTCAAGATTTCAGCAGAAACCTGTGGTGGCGCAAGCTTTTTACCGTTGATTTCTACCCACGCATCGCCGTTGTCTGCTTTAGCAATTTTGTAAGGTACCATGCCAATGTCTTTTTGTACGACTTTGTCATCAAAACGACGACCGATCAAACGCTTGATCGCAAACAAAGTGTTGCTTGGGTTGGTTACTGCTTGACGCTTAGCTGACTGACCAGCAAGCGTTTCGTCATCTTTATAAGCGACGATTGATGGTGTTGTACGAGTACCTTCAGCATTTTCGATGACTTTGACTTTGTCACCTTCCATTACTGCTACACACGAGTTAGTAGTACCTAAATCAATACCAATTACTTTACCCATAATCAATTGCTCCTAATTTGTTTTTAACTATAAATACTTATTTATCCAGACCGTAGTCGGTCACTTGTTGCTATATATCGGTTTACCCATCGTATTTTTCAAGGCGATAATCACGCAAAAACTGTGTTTCATGTCATTTTTTGTGAAAAACCTTCATATTAGTAGGGTTTAGCCCTAAAAATATTACTGACCAACACGAACCATAGCTGGACGTAATAGACGACCGTTTAGGCTATAGCCTTTTTGTAAGACCGTACCAACTGTATCTGCCGCTGCTTCTGGGTCAATACCCACTGCTTCATGGAAGTCAGCGTTGAATTTTTCGCCTTGTGGATCGACCACTTCTACGCCGTTTTTGGTCAATACTGCAACCAATGCTTTGTGCGTTAATTGCACACCCTCAGCGACTGGATCATTGGCATCGGCATTTTCGATAGCGCGCTCTAAGTTGTCAACGATGTCTAACAATTCTTTAGCAAATTTCTGTAGTGCAAACTTTTTGCTCTTATCCGCTTCTTGCTCCATGCGTTTTTGCGCATTGTAAGCTTCAGCATTAGCGCGTGCAGTACCTTCTTTGGCTTGTTTTACTTCGCCTTCTAGCTCAGCGATACGCGCTTTGAAAGTATCAAGGTTGATTTCGTTTTCGATAGTCGTTTCTTCACCTGAATTATTCTGTGGATCAAACTCTTTCATGGTTTCTTCTAAGATACTGTCATTGTGATCAATATTCTCATGTGCCACATTTTGGTCAAGATTTTCGTGGTTCGGGTTTTGCTCGCTCATGATAGCTCCTTGGAATTTCAATAATGAAGATTAAGAGACGGCACAGTAGACCGAATAATTACTAGTCCTACTATGCCATTATTAAATGCTCGATGATTCTAACTCATTGTTTTTTTAATACGCTTCAATAGCTGCTTGATAAAGGTGATAAGGACAAATTTCAAGCCTAGAGCAAAGGAATTTTTACCATTTATGACAAATATTCGTGAAGTGTCATTAATACGATACATCTAACGTTTTTGTCCTATGTCAATAAATCTCAATATTTGCTCACAAAAAGAACAAAAAACCGCTATTTATTCCAATTGCTTTACGCTTATTAATCAAGCTATTACCAAACGATACCCTATTACTCTGCTAGCTATTTTATCATTGCTATAAATATTATCGCCTACACTCAAATGCACGCTAAAAATCATTTATGAGAGCTGTTATGTCTAATTCAAAAAATTTATCTATCAATACTTTGCTTAATAAAGCATTGATGACATTGCACTTAGCGTCAAAAGAAAATCCAGTGTCAAAAGAATCATCAAATCAAGATGCGAAAGCGTATGACTCATTAGAAAAACGTTTGAGCGTTAAAGAGAAAATACTCGCTTATAACCCTGTGGCAAACTATCAGCCGCATACATTGCATTACGCAATGAAAAGTCTCGGCTACTTACCAGACCCTATTTTGGAAGGCGCGATTGGTTATCTTAAAGGCCCTAATTCAAAACAGTATCTGCATGCAAACGCTCATCTACGTCTCATCCTTGCAGTAAATAGTTACCTCAAAACGCCGTTAGAACTAACCCCAATGCCGGAATTGCGTGAGAGATTTACTGCTGATGCGGTAGCCATGCAATCACCTAGAGTATGGCAGCAAGCCAATACGACTATGCTAGGCAATATAAAGCCCTTCACTAAAAAGGTGATTCACCTGTTAGCTGGAAAGATGAAATGATTGCCAATGCTGATGATGGCGACATGACTGTCCGTTGTTATAAAGGAGGCGGCAAAAAATCTGGTTTTAGAAGAAAACGTATCCATAATCCCGACGAAACAGTCATGCTGTTTTTTCATGGTGGCGGGTTCTGCATTGGTGATGTCGATACACATCATGAGTTCTGTCATGCGGTCTGTGAGCAGACTGGCTGGTCCGTGGTTAGTGTCGATTATCGCTTAGCGCCTGAATGTCCCGCTCCAGCAGCATTAAAAGACTGTATCACCGCATATGCTTGGTTGGTTGATCACTGTCACACATTGGGCGCATTACCCTCTCGTATCGTCTTGGCTGGTGATAGCGCAGGTGGTGGTTTATCAACTTTGATTGCGCAGCAACTGACCGCACCGAGCAAAAGCGCATGGGCAGACCTAGGCATAGATGGTCAGAAAATGTTTAGTCTATTAGAAAAACTACCTGAACCTCTAGCGCAGATGCCTTTGTACCCAGTCACTGATATTGAAACAGATTATCCTAGTTGGGAGCTATATGGTGAGGGTCTACTATTAGATCATGCTGATGTAGCAGTATTTGATGCTGCTTGTTTGGAGAACAGTCCGCTGCCTCGCTTACACATACTGAACTCACCTATGTTGGGTGATAATAGTAAAGTCTGCCCAACTTACATTGTAGCTTCTGAGCTCGATGTATTACGTGATGAGGCATTTGCTTATGCAAAGCAGCTGAAAGGTTACGGCGTTGCTGTAGAGACCTATACTGTGCTTGGTGCACCGCATGGCTTTATTCACTTTATGAGTGTTCACCAATGCCTTGGACAAGAGACAAACAATATCATTCTTGGGTTTAGCAGCTTTGTACGTGAGATCATCAGTACACAATCGCGGTTAGCTGCATAGACCGCTTGCTAGCTAATTATCGGTTTGTATATTCAATTTGTATTGCCAGATAGTGTAATTAACCAAATCTCTGAGCGCGATCCCAATCGAAAGGGAATGCCCCAAAAACCATAACCAGAGGACACGACGAAGTGCCCTTTACCAATCTGCTCATAGCCATAGCCTAATCTATTAATAGCATTGACGATGAAATTAGCGGGGAATACTTGACCGTTGTGGGTATGTCCCGAGACTTGTAAATCTATAGGTAATTGACTGTGATTATCTATATCACTCGGTCTATGGTCTAACAATATCACTGGCTGCGACGTATCTACTTGCGTCAGCAGATCGGTAGTTGCTACACGTTGACGTTTATGATTATCAAAACGTCCAACTAACCATACTGGTTGACCCTCGTGCTCGATATAGAGCACCTCATCGTTCAACAATTGTATACCTGCATTTTGCAGCGCTTCGCTAATGGGTCGCTCATGACCATACAAATCATGATTACCCAATGTCGCATAGACACCACGTGGCAGACTACTGCACAATTCTGCTAAGTTTTGCTCCATATGATATTCATTAAAGGCCTCTGTATTATCATCCATAATATCCCCTGGCATTAGTAGCATATCTGCACCAGAGCGAATCATAAGTTGTTGCAATCTATCTATGGCTTTTACACCAAATAATCGTCCTATATGCAAGTCACTAGCGACTGCAATGCGTAATGGCTTGGTTAAAGGTTTATCTATATTAATAGAAAGCTTGCGTATAACAGGGGTATAGGCACTATATAACGAATAAATAAATAGTCCTAAAAATAGGAATAGCGCTAGTACTCTTAGCCCTATAGCCATTTCATTCGATTGGTGTAACGTACTACCTGATAAAGCAACTACTAGCAGATACCCTCCGTAGAATAGACTCACTGCCAACGCCGTCAGTATCATAAAATGCATGATTAGCATCCATCCACTAATCCAGCGATAACTGTTAGCAAATGCTCTTTTTACGCTCAATACTAATAGACCATTAGTAATAATAAATACACTAACCCATATCGTTGTCTGTAATGTTGGCGTCATCCAAGGCTGGAGCCACCACTGTATACTTAATACTGTACCCAGACTGAACAGCTGTAATAGCAAAAAGATAGTGAAGAAAAATGCGTAACGCATGGACTGCCCTTAGACATAAATACGGATCGGTAAGCGATTATCAAAAGATGGTTTGTAATGTTTCACATGAAACAACACCCATATAACTATCTTTGGTTTTCTAATGCTTGCTGGAGTGTCGAGTGTTTGAACAAATAACCTGCATCCAATAGCGCTTGTGGCAGCACTTTTTGACCATCGATAAGTAAGGTCGACATTTCACCAAACATTAGCTTGAGCAAGAACTCTGGTAAAGTGAAAAATGTTGGGCGATATAGCCACGAACCAAGTGCTTTGGTAAAAGTATGATTGGTCACAGGATGTGGAGCGGTAAGGTTATATACGACTGCATTTGTATCATTTGCGGTACCGCTTGCAGTTTTGATAGTGCTGTCACTAACAGGTGCATTGTCTTGGGCTAAGCTTTCAATGTGATTAACGTCTGATTCTTTAGTAAGTTTAAGCTGCTGCTCGATAATAAAGATGACCGCACTAACCCAATCTTCACGGCTGATCCAGCTCATGACTTGCTGTCCATCACCCAACTGTCCACCGACACCAAATTTAAATGGTAGCAACAATTTTGCCACCATACCGCCCTCAGGATGAATAACCACACCTGTTCTGACAATAGCTACAGGAACATCATGATTGGTCGCTTTAAGTGCTAACTGCTCCCATTCATCACATAATGTATGGGCAAAGTCTGTCTCATAATCGCTATTTTCAGTCAGTGGCTTGTCGCCTTGCGTACCATACCAACCGATTGCTGAGCCGCTTACCAGTAACTTGGGTTTTGTGCTAGCACGTGCGATAAAATCCAATATCGACTGAGTAGGTTTGATACGGCTCGCCATCAACTCTTCTTTTCGCTCATCGCTCCAACGAGAGTCAGCAATCCCAGCGCCTGCTAAATTCAATATGACATCAAAGCTCATATCAGACACCGCAAACTCGTCATAAGTCATCATATTGATATCATCGGGATGTGGTTGACCGCTATTACGAGTTAACCAAGTAATCGCCACGTCTTTATTCTGCGCGCGATATCGTGCCATTAGCTCTCGACTAAACGCACTTCCCAAAAACCCTGAACCGCCACTAATCAAAACCTTCATACCCTAATCCCTATATGCCTTAAATATCGCCAATATGACTGATCGTTAAATTATTTATTGTTGAAGTACTTATCGTTCAATAAAAACCAGACCGTTACAACCATCGTCTGCTTTTTTGTGGTTTTTATCAAAACGACTTTTACATGCTTTTGGTAAAGGAAGGTGAGGAATGAAAGGTTTACGAGGTCAAACATTGCACTTTGATAATTACTGTCAAAAATAGAAGTTTTTTTATTAAAAAAGTATCCTAATTTTTTGGCTAATATTGCAGACTTTGTTTAGGTTTAGGTAATGCGGACATACCCACAATCAAAGCACTTATACCTCCTACTAAGCTAATAGCCAACCATGTACGAGCATCTTGACCAATAAAAAATGTGGCATTGATAGAAAAACCAACAAAAAAACTCTTACCCACCATCTTTTAGACTTATATGTTTGTTTGGAAGCAAGCCATATACCGCACAATAGTGTAGGCATTCCAATAAGAAATACACCTGCAATAAGGTAAAAAGGTATGGCTACAGCGTATGCCAGACCTACATCCTTATTCCACATTATCAGTGATACTAAAATAGGGAATAAGATCAACTGATATAGCGTACCTAAAGTTAAAAATAAAAATATCACCATTTTTTTGGATAGTGGCTGTTGTTATCTAACATTAGTTTTAACTCATAAGTTGGTCAATTTGTGAATGGAAATAATATAGCTGTTATAACCCGTTTCGAACTTTCTTGACCATCCAAACGCATCATAATATTTCAGAAATAGTTTGATCAGCTCTTCATTTAATGGCTCAGCCTACGTCTTCAACATTTTCTTTTAATACTGGCAAAGCTGACATACCTGCTAATACGGCACTTACTCCTCCAGTTAAACTGATAGAGAACCATATCACCAAACCAAATTTAGAAAATATAAACCAAACAAAAAATAAAGCATTAATAAGAACTCCCATAAAAAAGTTCTTATCCACCACCCATCTTGTATGTATATTTCTTTATACGAATGCCACTTTCCCATCATTAATGTAGTTGGCATCGCAAACAAGCCACCTGCAATAAGATAAACTGGAAAAAACAGTATGAACAATAGACCTATGCTGTCATCTGGGCTAAGAAGTGTCGCTATCCATGGAAAGATAATGAGCTCATACAGCGCTCCTACGAATAAAAATAACTTAGTAACCCTCATCTTTGGATATTCAGCCAAACTTTCGTTCAAACTATGACTTGGCTGATTTAATTTATTTTTCATATGACTGCCTAAATCCTATTCAGGGCTACCGTCAGTATGTGATAAACAGTATTTGTGCCAGCACTACTGTAAAATGTAGCTCATACAATAGAAAACATGTTGAGTAAGGCAAACAGGTAGCAAAAAAACGTCTACATCTTTCTTGTCCACTAACGAATAACCAAGCCTGTCGTTGCGTCACGAATCTTACTAGGTAAGGTATAACCCAATGTATCGCCCTGCAAGTAACCAATTTGCTCATCAAAATAAGCATAGGCGGCCTCAAAAGTGCTAGCAGGCGTTTGTCCTGATCGGTTGCAGCTTGTAGAAACCAATAGACCAAATGGATTCTGCTCACCGACCATCTGCTGGCAAAGCTGGCGAACTGTAGGGTGCGAGATGACGCGAACAGCAATAGTCTGATGCTGACCGGTAATCCAAGTAGGTACAGTGCTCGCAAGCGGCTGAGGAGTCGGTAATAACCAAGTATGTGCTTGACGATTGTGCTGTTCATCTCTGCTATCGTTTGTCTGCCAACTATCAATAACCTGCTGGCGCTGAACATCATTTAAAGAGGCTAGCAAAGGTGCTAAGCGAGAGACACTATCAGTAACGACTATCATGCCTTTGGCTTGTGGACGTTGTTTGATATCCAAAATACGCTGAACAGCTGCTTGGTCATAAGGGTCGCAACCAATACCCCAAACGCTTTCTGTAGGATACGCGAGCAGCTGCCCTTCTTTTAGCCACTTAGCAGCTTGGATAGCAGAATCAGTAATAAGAGGTGTAGGTTGGCTCATGACTTAGATAGTTCGTAGAAGTAAATTCTAATAATACCACAAGAAAGATATTGTCTAGGAGAGTCTATAACTAAGGGCTATCTATGCCAGTGTCCAATAAGGAATATTTACAACATTTTAAATGCGTAAATATCGTCCACCTTGTTCACTGATAAGACCCATTAGCTCAAGCTCCATTAGCTGCCCAATCAACTGTGGCGGTGCAAGATTTGTTGCACTAATAAGCGCATCTAAATCTTGCCCATGCCAGTCAAGCTGCTCATAGATTGCAGCTAAATGCTCAGGCACTATGACTGTACTGCGCGCAGGTTTTATCTCAGAGGGTGATTGCTGGCTAGTAGATTTGATTGAGTTTGTCTCTATCGCATCAGAAGTCTGATTAATAGTAGAGTGATTGCTATTGAAATTAGTAGCGTTGGCTGTTCTATAAGCGCCTTTATTATAGTCAAGCTGACCGTTGACGTCTTCTAGTACTTGCTGAGGATGATAAACCAAGGTCGCACCTTCACGTATTAAATGATGGCAACCCTCTGCATTACTGTTATCAATATGACTGGGAATGGCAAAGACCTGTTTACCTTGTTCAGACGTGAGACGTGCTGTGATAAGCGAGCCGCTTTTGATTGTCGCTTCCGTTACGATGGTCGCGAGACTCAGCCCAGCTACCAAACGATTGCGACGCGGAAAAGTATGTTTATGCGGCTGAGTGTGTGGTAATAGCTCACTAATAATGCAGCCACCTTGCTCAATAATTTGAGTAAATAACTGATCTCGATGATTGGGATAGTTCACATCGATCCCTGTACCCATGACACCAACCGTCCGTCCCTGATAGTCAGGGTCTGCTTGTGCTAGCGCGCCTAAATGTGCGCGTTTATCTACACCCATAGCCAGACCGCTAGTCACGATATAACCTGCTTGCGCTAAGTACTGTGCCATATCAAACGTGATTTTTTGCGCATGCGCGGTGGGTTTGCGGCTACCTACTATAGCGATTTGTGCTTGATGTAGGCGCGCGCTATTCCCACGATAAAACAATAATGGCGGCGGGTCGTATATTTGTGAGAGTTGAGCAGGATAATCGGCGTCATCAGCGAATAGCAAACCATAGCGCCCCTCTATCAATGCTTGCTGAATCTTATCGATATTGGCAAGTGTTTGCTCTGGCTGCTCATGACGTTTGAGATGGGTGTGGTGAATACCGAGCTGCTTCCATGCCTCTACTTTGGCTTGCCAAGCAAGCTGCGGATAACCGAAAGAAGTGATCAATTTGTGATAAGCAGATAATGATGCATTCACCTCGTACCACAGCGCTAGGATAGCGCGCTGATCGTCGGATAAAGAAGAGGTGACTGCCGTCATTGTGATCTGTCTCGTATAGGCAAGCTTAGATTAGTATTTAGTTTAATATATTGCTTAATAAAACCTTATAGCTATTTATAAATAAGGGGTGGTAATAACTGATCGCCAATATTAAGTGGCAGCTCAGAGTCAAGTACGTAAGCATAGCTAATGTGGTCAAAGGTATTGAAAACCATCACCATACCACTTGGCTCGTTTGGTAGACGTACAGGCGTGTCGTTGTCTTTAGTATCACGTACCAAAGGTCCTTTTTGATAAACCGTCAGCACATCACCTGGTTTAGCACCTTGTAAGCTACCCAGATTGATGGCAACCACACTACCCTTCGCAGCCGAGCTGATAGAGTCCATCACACGTACGATCATACCACCGCGACTGACACTTGCAGGCGTTGGATAAAAGACAGGAGGAATAGCGTTGTCTAACTCTACAAAGACGCGATCCCCTTCACGCACTTCTTTGCCATAGCTGTCGATAAGCTGCAAGCTAGTCACACCATTACTTTCTGTAGAAGTAACAAGACCAGTCGCTACCTGCGTAACTTCTAAGCCGATCACTTCTTGCGTTTTGGGGTCTACATATAGCTCACCCTCACGGTAAACGCCGTAACGCTGGCCTACGATAAGCGGTACGCCTTTAGCATAGACTTTATCACCACTTGCCGTGATTAAGTTACCTTTTTTAGAAGCTAAAATATAAGGCGTGGTATTAAAGTCTTGAGGATTAACAATGAGTGTTTTATCAAGCCAGTGCTGAATAGCAGACCATGGAATAGGTGGAATGCTATTGGCAGTTGAAGTCACTGATACTGTACTAGCAACCACATTACCTGTTAGCTGCTTTTCAATACCAGCACAGCCCTCACCAGTATCAACGCCAATCAGTGTTTTTCCTTGAATCACACAAAGAATGAGAACGTCATTGGGGTAGATAAGGTTTGGATTTTTGATTTGCTTATTGGTTGCCCAAATTTCTTTCCAGCGCCAAGGACTGTCTAGATAGCGACCTGAGATATCCCATAAGGTATCGCCTTTTTTGACGATATAACGATTGGGCGCATCAGCTTTGATAGTTGGCGGCGGATTGTTAGCTTGAGCCGTGCTCATCAACATGGCACTACTAAACGTCGTAACTAACAGTGCTTTTGCTATCTTTTTAAGCTCATCTTCATCGTTATATCCACAATATGTACCACTGTGTTCGACATAAAAAACTGTACTTAATTTATCACTGCAAAAACCTTTAAAATTAATAAAAGTTTAATTATATCAGAAACTTATCAGTAAAATTCTCATGGCGATTATAGGGTAACTGTTCAGTGTAATTGGCTAGAATAATTCATAAAAAAGCGTCTAGCACAATGATGACTTGCTGACGCCGTTTCTAATATTACAATTATATCTACCATAACACAATCATAAACACTTTATTACAATGGTGTAACTTTTACGCGGATACTTTTCCTTGTTGATGACAAGCATAAAGACCGTAATTACTTAAGCAGGATTCGGCGTGACATGTTGGCGGATTTGTTCAGCGACCAGTTCAGCCTTGTTATCCAGTACCACTACGTGCTGCGGTAAATCTTCTAGACCTTTAGTATGTGCTGGACGCTCAATGTCTATTTGACCTACGGCTTCCACAATAGTGTCAGCGAATTTAACGGGTAATGCCGTTTCTGCACAAACGATAAGCTCGCCATCTAACTGTAGTTCTTTAGCAACTTTAATGCCGTCTGCAGTATGTGGATCAACCAATTCACCATGCTGTTCATAAAGCGCTTTGATAGTCTGCAAGCGGTCGCTATGAGTAGATTTACCAGCAGCAAAGCCATAACGCGTATTAATCGCTTCCATCAAATCAGACAAATCAAAGCCTCGACCTGATTTTACGCCGTCAAATAATTCATGAACGCGTGCGCTGTCTTTTTCTAATAGCAAATAAACAAAACGCTCAAAGTTAGATGCTTTTGAAATATCCATCGACGGGCTTGAAGTGACATAGGTTTTTTCAGTCGGACGTGGCTGATAGGCACCTTGATTAAAAAAGTCATTCAACACGTCGTTTTCATTGGTTGCGACAATTAAGCGGTCAATTGGCAGTCCCATTTCACGGGCAATATGACCGGCACAAATATTACCAAAATTACCTGATGGTACGCTAAAGCTGACTTTTTCATCGTTGCTCGTCGTGACCGCGAAGTAAGCTTTAAAGTAGTAAACAATCTGCGCTAGGATACGCCCCCAGTTGATAGAGTTTACCGTGCCTAGGTTATAAGCAGCTTTAAACTCAGCATCTTGCTGTAGCGCTTTGACGATGTCTTGGCAATCATCGAACATCCCATCGATAGCGATATTATGAATGTTTTTATCGGTCAAACTATACATCTGCGCACGTTGAAATTCACTCATTTTGCCATGAGGTGATAGCATAAACACTTCGATATTTTCTTTGCCACGTAGTGCATATTCTGCTGCACTACCGGTGTCACCACTGGTCGCACCAATGATCGTAATACGTGCGTCTTTTTCTTAAGCACATATTCAAAGGCATTGCCCAAAAACTGCATGGCAACATCTTTAAATGCCAATGTCGGACCGTTTGATAATCCTAGAATATATAAATTGTCTTCGAGCTTGCGGACAGGAACAATCTCGTCAGAGCCAAATACATCAGCAGTATAAGTGCGCTCAATGATATCTTGCAAATCAGCCACAGGAATATCAGTGGCAAAACGCTGCATAATCGCCATCGCAAGCTTTGGATAGCTGAGCGTACGCCATTCATCAAGGGTTGCACTATCGATATTTGGATAATGCTCAGGCAACATCAAACCACCATCTGGGGCAAGACCCATCAAAAGCACATCACTAAAATCCATCGGCGCTGTCTGACCACGGGTACTGATATATTTCATTAGATTGTCCTGTCTACAATAATGTTATTCAATAGTTAAAAACGGTTTATTCAGCAGTTTTTTGTAGCAATGCATAATAAAAACCATCGCCACTCGCGCTATCAATTGGCAAGCACTGACGACCGATTGCTTGTTCGATACCCCAGTTGCAATCTTCGGTAAACTCAATCACTACTGCATCATTATGATGAGTGATAAAGTCCTGCATTTGCTCGACGTTTTCTTGTTTTAAGATGGAACATGTCACATACAACAGATAACCACCAGCTTTGAGTTGTGGCCATAAGTTATGCAAGATATCTGCTTGCAACAGTGCCGTTTGCTCGATGTCTTCTTCGGTACGTAAGATACTGATATCAGGATGACGGCGAATCACGCCAGTCGCAGTACAAGGAGAGTCCAATAATATCGCATCAAATACGGGTTCATTGGTAGCCGCTTTTTTATTTTTTCCATGCTGCCATCTGGTCGCATCTGCACAGACTATATTAAGTGCGATGCTGTTATTTGCTTGCTGCAAATCATGCTGACTTAGATTTAAACGCTGTAAATTCTCGCGAATACGCTCGATACGCGGTGCTTCATTATCAATAGCTGTTACTTTGACGTTGGTAGTCTCAGGCGACGTTTCATTGTTGTTTTGTTTCACGTGAAACAACGATGATTTGTCATTAGCGCTTATAAGCTCTAACCAGTGAGCAAGCTTACCACCAGGTGCCGCACAAGCATCTAGAATATGTATCTCATTATTCATATTTTCCGTATCAGATTTTTCAGCACTAAGCTTAGCCATTAATGCTTTATTGATAATCGGTGCAGCTAACTGAGCATGCATATCTTGAACGCTAGCCGTTCCTAAAGCGAAATCAGGCAAAGCGTTAACGGCAGTGCTTTGATGTAGCCGGAGACCTTTGTTTGATAGCGTGGTAGAAGTGGCAGACCCTGATGAGCTTGCTACCTTAAAACCAGTCGTTAGCTCAACGATATCTGCATCAATTTCTGCCCCGTCTAATGCATGCTGATAGTCCTCTACCGACGTAACCGCAGAATTCACTCGTAAAAACATCGGTGCTGGCTGACGCAAGCCTTGTGTCAGATCGTCATACTGTTCGCTCCAATCTTGCTTAAGCTGATAAGCGAGCCAGTTCGGTAAGCTATGCTTTTTATCGCATTTCTTACGGAATTTGCTTGGATTCTTAGCGACTTTACGCAAAATAGCATTTACTAAACCAGTCGAGTGAGCGAATTCAATCTCTTTAGCTGCTTCAACGGTTTCATGAATCGCAGCATGGTCAGCCACTTCTAAATACAGCAACTGTACTAAGCCGACTTGAATAGTGGTACGCACTTCAACCTCGTCGATAGGGTTGTCTGCTAAGCTATCGAGCAAACGTGCCAGCGCATGCCACTGGCGCAATGTCGTGAGCAGTAACGCATGAGCAAAGCCTTTATCGCCATCGTGCAGACTATTCAGTAACGGGTCAAGGACGCTTGAGAGCGACTGACCATTTTGAATAGCCAGTAAGGTACGAATCACACGCACGCGTACGCTGCCATTCATAATAAGATTGCTTGATGGTTTGAGCTTATTGTTTCTAGGCGCAGTACTGTTTTGTCTCATTAAATTTCATTTCCTTGACGTATGATCGATAGCGTCTTGTGCAAGTAGGTTAAATATAAGTAACGTTATTTTGTTTCTGACGTAAATTGATCGCCGTCATTTAATTGGTTGCCATGGCAAACTTGTTCAGCAGTCATCGGCTTACCACCCGCAAACTGTAAATGAGTAATGGCTAAAGTAGTGGCCGACGACTCGGTATCATTATCCTTACCACAAGCTACTAAAATCGCTTTACGTCCGACACTGATAACCGTTCCAGCAGGTTCATTGGTTTGCTGCGATGTATTTACAGGTAAGCTAGCCAGTACTTTAACGCGCTGCCCCGCCAGGAAAGTATAAGCACCTGGCCATGGTGTCAGCCCACGAATTTGGCGTTCAATAGCGGCAGCAGGCTGCGACCAATCAACTTCGCCTTCGGTTTTGACCAGTTTTTCAGCGTAGTTGGCTTGACTATCATCTTGAGCGATAGCTTGCGCTTGATAAGCAGCTAAATCTTTTAGCACCGTACTAATGGCTGTCGCACCAAGTGCAGCCATCTTATCATGTAGGCTAGCAGCGGTATCATCAGAGGCAATACTTTCGCTAACTTTATAAAGCATGTTGCCCGTATCAAGACCTTTGTCCATCTGCATAATGGTAATGCCGGTCTCATCGTCTCCGGCCAAGAGTGCACGATGGATAGGTGCAGCACCGCGCCAGCGTGGCAACAGTGAAGCGTGAATATTCAAGCAACCATGAATAGGCGTCTCTAATACACCGATAGGTAGGATCAACCCGTAAGCGGCGACAATCATCACATCTGGCTGATAGGCGCGCAGAGTTTGCCTAGCAGCTAGCCCTTCTGCACTAGACTTCTTAAAAGTGACTGGTTGCTCTACAGCGATATCATTTGCTAATGCAACTTCTTTTACCGCAGAGGCTGACAGCTTCTGACCACGACCTGCTTTACGATCAGGCTGCGTGTAAACAGCGACTATTTCTATATTCAGCGCTTCTTGCTGCTTAATTAACGACTCAAGGCTGATAGCAGCAAATTCAGGTGTACCCGCAAATACTACCCTTAATCGGTTAGTAGTTGGGTTATCATGGTCAGTAAGCGAGTTAGATGTATCAAAGGTAGGAGCAGTTGTAGTCATAATCATGCATTATATAAGGTTTATTTGTTCATTATAGGTGAGTTTACGGCGCAGTGCCATGATTGTAATGACCTCAGTTCATGATAACCAATGACATTATTTGCCTTTATAATATCAAGGACATCGAACGTTCTATTTATATCTTTTACAAAACAATTTGGTGTTAATAACCACTCTCTGTAAACAGTAAGCCGTTATTCTGCTATAAATAGAAGGTAACACTAAAAATTTTAGGCAATTCAACTGCCGTATAATTCCCCTACTATATGTAGAAACCTAATTTTAATTTCACTATATTCTTTCGTGTCGAGATAGGGCCACGCTTTCATGCAACAGTTTCAGTCCTTACAGCGCTTATTGATTTTTTATGCCTTGTCTCTCACGGTTATGTTACTGCTGTACTATGTCACACTGTTTGATGGGATGAAAAAACATAGTGAGCAACATAGCATAGATACTTTTTATGCCCTACAGCACAGTATTATTGAGCATGCAGCGCCTGTAGATAGTGAAATAAAAAGAATCTTAGAGCAACCTACTTTTGATCACCTTAGCTATCAGCTGATTTTAATGATGCCTTCTGGGCAGACCTATATTCATCATAATACTCGTCCTAATGAATCTGCTTTTTCTACCGTTGCTTTCCCTACCATCGGTACATCAGCTTCTAGCAGCAGCGACCATAGCTCTTATACTGTCAATAGTAGTGAACTAACAGGGATCATTAATCTAAAAAGCGGACATCAGATTTATATCGTATTACGTCATGAGCCTTTTGTTGTCGACTGGATATCTTACCGTTATTGGCTTCCTTTGATGGTCGCCATCGTACTGTTCTTCATGGCATTGCTCTATATGCTCAATCGTCGAACCAGCTGGGAGCAATTACTGGTTTATACGGATAATTTGAGTAGCCGAGCAAAAGAATCTTATACGCCGCCGCCGTTTTTACAAAGAAATCTACTACCGAGTTCATGCTGTTAGGTCATGCGCTAAGTCGCGTCAGCTACCAACTACATAATGACTATCGGCGTATAAAAACATTGACTCATCGCTTAGAACGTTTGGTTGATCAGGCACCCTTACCGATGTTGATGAGTATACGACATGGTCAAATTAGTTTCTATAATCAACGCTTTGAGCAATTATTTACCCCTCCTACCCAGAGTGAACAGAGCTATGAGCTGACTGATTTCGTTGAAGGGAAAGATGAGGCCACTCAAATACTGTTAAAAACCATCTCAAGTTTACGCGTTACTCGCACACTGATAGTTTATGGCTTGGAGAACAAACAAGCCTACCAACTACACGTAACACCATGGTTCGGTGAACATGGGCAAGTTCATGGTTTTACTGTGATTTTTAATAATGTCGATGAGATTTTCCATCAATCTGAGCAATTACAGCTGCACAACCAACAACTGCAATTACAAATTGATGAATCAAACGAAGCCCAGGCATTTATAGGTCGCAAGTTAAAGATACCACTAGAGAAGATAATTGATTCGTTGGAACCCATCGACCCTTTAACATTGACAGCTCAAGGCAAAAAAACTCTAAATACATTGATTACAACCAGTCAAAGCATGTTGACTGTGCTCAATGAGACGCTAGCAACAGAGGAAGTTGAAGTCAGAAAAACACGTCTAAGTATCGAAACGGTTGATATTTATAAGTTAAGTAAAGAAGTTAGCAATTTAGTCACACAAGAAATAAGACAACAAGGGTTAGAATTGATTTATTTCTTTGCGCCAGACTGTCCTCGTTACATCGAAACTGATTACATTCGACTGCACCATATCCTATTAAACATGTTGAAAAACGCTATTAGCTTTACAACATCAGGCTATGTCGCGCTCACTGTTGATCGTATACCTGAAGATAAAGTAACGCGAATAAGTAATCAGCCTTTAGCTTCTAACAATGACACGACAATGCCTGCGCAGACATCCTATTGGATTCGCTTTAGCGTAAAAGACACTGGAGCAATTATTACTCCTGAGAGAAAAAATCAATTAGTCAATATCTTGAATCAAAGCAATCATAACTTAGTTGAAGACAGTAATATTGGCTTGAGTGATGCCAATAGCTTTGCTCAGTTACTCGGCGGTTTTATCGAACTAAGTAATACGGTGGATAAAGAGACGATATTTAGCCTCTACCTTCCTTATCCTCATACCACTTATCAATCAGTATATCATCGTTGTTCGCAGCTGCCCCATATTCACCTTATCGCTATCATCAATCAGCCTCTAGTTGCTGAACATTTACAACGTTTGTGCGAGTACTTAACGATATCCGTGACTATCTACAGCACTTTAGATAGAGCCACTGTACAGCAGCTAAAAAACAAATTAAAACAAGATGAGCAAACCATCATTCCTGTCTTGTTATTAGATTATGAATACAGCGAATCCATCACCTTATCAGCTCATGCGAGCAACAAGTATAGCGAGCAACAAGAAGTGTTAAACGACCTAGTCGCTACGCCTTCACTACCAAAGATATTACTTAGCATGAAACTTGAAAGGCATATACCCTCTATTTTACTAGGCCAATATGATGGATTTTTGACCAAACCCTTGGACGCAAGTTTATTACTTTCTGAACTGCTACGCTTAACCTTGTTTGCAAGGAAAACGCTAAACATACTGGTCAAACATCAATACGACAGCAGTCTATCTTTTGTAGAAGATATACCTAAGAAAGAAATCTTGTCTCCACTTATCTTAGTGGTAGAGGACAGTCCTACTAACCAAAAGATAGCCTGCAAGATGTTAAGTAAACTTGGTTATCGTAGCATCGTCGCAGAAGATGGACAGCAAGCACTTGAGAAGCTCAAAAGCCAACGTGAAGAGATCTCTCTGATTTTGATGGACTGCAGAATGCCCGTTATGGATGGCCTACAAGCCACACAAGTGATTCGCTCGCAAGGTGATAAAATACCGATTGTGGCGCTAACTGCGAATAACACAGAAGAAGATCGCGAGGCTTGTATGCAAGTTGGTATGGACGAATTTTTATCCAAACCCATTAGTAAGAAAGACTTAGAATCCGTTTTGCAGAGTTTTATACAATAAATCTCTAGTGCAAATAAAAAATACCCTATCGATATCACCTAATCAAAGTAATATCGATAGGGTCAAAAACTTGGTACGAGGATAGTATTTCGGTAAGCTTAATTGTTATTTCATAAACCCATTATCGGCCAAAAATGTTTCTGTGATTTGGCTTTGCGGGCTTGATGCATTCATACCGCCAGATTGAGATTTATTTAGTAGACGTTCTAGATAACGAGCAACGATATCTACTTCAATATTAACTTTATTACCTACTAACCAATGCTTAGCGATATTCGTCACTTGAGCAGTATGCGGAATGATATTTAGAGAGACAATATTGTCACGCACTAAATTGGTCGTCAGACTAATACCATCTACTGTAATAGAGCCTTTCGTCGCTGTATAGTGCGCCAGCTCCTGCGGTATCTCAATTTCAATATAGATAGAACGAGCATCTTGTTGTAATTTACTAACGACCCCTACTCCATCTACATGACCAGCTACTATATGACCACCAAAACGAGTTGTCGGTAGCATGGCCTTTTCTAGATTGACCGTATGTCCTGCTTTTAACCCTTCTAATGCTGTTCTAGCAATAGTTTCACGTGAGACATCAACAGAGTAGTAGTTGCTTCCGAACTCCACCACAGTTAAACAAATACCATTTGATGCAATAGAATCGCCTAGCTTCACGTCACTGAAATCCAAGTCATCAGACTCTACCGTCAAACGTATGTCACCGCCTGTAGCCTGCATAGATTTAACTTTTCCAACGCTTTCTATAATTCCAGTAAACATATTATCCTCATCTCATTACAGTATTGCCGTTATAGGCGATATGTTTTAGTTTATCAAATCATCTATAAATTCTTTATCACAATTTGTTCAAATAGCTGACAGTGAAACATCGTTAGACTTGACCTTTAATAGAATAGATTGTGGATAAGTAGGGATATATCAATAGAGATATAGCAAAAAGCATCTATAAATACATAGTTATCCACAACGAATGCAAATTTCACATGAAGTATACTTATCTAGTAAACAACCAATAAGTTATTGATTTTAAATAATATTTATCAAAACACTCAAGATAAACCCATCTTTTCCGTTTCATGTGAAACAAAGTTATACACAGTTCCATGTGAAACACGTAAGTTAATAATTGATTTATCCATATTCTAAGCTTTTTTTATAATTTGTGGACAACCTACTTATACGAAGAATATTTATAAAGGTAATAGGGTTAATTTGAGATCTGGACCAAGCTGCTGATAATCTTCTATATCAAACCGTAACTGCTGAGCAAGAGACATAGGGTTGAAATCAACCATTGGACGTGCCTGTCCACCAAGTAAACAAGGTGCTTGATACACGATTAACTCATCTACTAACTGTTGACTCAAAAAGCTACCTGCAACGCTAGCACCTGCTTCTACCAACACGTCATAGCATTGATGCTCATTAACCAGTTTCGCCAACAACGTCGACAAATCGTCTTCATGCCAATAGATAGTATCTGGATGCCGGCACAGCTGATAATCAGACTGCAGGCTGTGCTTTAAACGCTGACGCCTATCAAGTATGACTATTTTGGGATTAGGTATTTTTTCAGGTGGCATTCCCAACTGTTCTGAGCGCACATTGAGCTGCGGGTT
The DNA here is from genome assembly GCF_048631835.1 of Psychrobacter sp. ER1. Classification (NCBI taxonomy): domain Bacteria; kingdom Pseudomonadati; phylum Pseudomonadota; class Gammaproteobacteria; order Moraxellales; family Moraxellaceae; genus Psychrobacter; species Psychrobacter sp. ER1. The sequence goes on from NZ_CP184640.1 coordinate 3,284,069, forward strand.
ATCAGTTATTACAGTTTCACTACCTGTGATAATCACGCCACTTTGTGCTCGTAGTTTTTGTACATCTTCGCGAGCAGCTGTCGAGGTAATCCACTTTGATTCACCAGATGCCATCGCTGTACGACCGTCTAGACTGGTTGCTATTTTCAATCGTACATAGGGCATTTTAGTACGCATGGCTTTTAGAAAACCACGGTTTAGTGCCTCTGCCTGCTCTGTCAGGACACCGACCGTTACCTTAATACCAGTTTGTTCTAATAGTTTCACACCGCGACCTGCGACCTGCGGATTTGGATCTAGACCTGCAATCACAACGCGCTTCACCTTAGCGGCAACCAGCGCCAACGCACATGGCGGTGTACGTCCCGTATGACTACATGGCTCTAATGTAACGTAAGCAGTTGCCCCTGCTGCCTGTGTACCAGCATCTTTCAGCGCAAACACTTCTGCATGTGGCTCACCAGCTTTAGGGTGAAACCCTTGACCAACAATCTGCTCTGCCTGAACAATAACGCAGCCTACTGCAGGATTGGGTCGAGTAGTATATAAACCGCGCTTCGCTTGTTCGATAGCAAGCATCATAAAGTAGCGGTCTTGTGCATCTTGAGCATGGCTTTGAGTAGACATAAGGCTAGGCTTAATAAATGATTGAGGGTTCTATATAAGAACATAAGGTTTGAAAGCTGATTGGTAATTCTGATTAGTAATTGGGAAACACTTATCAACTAGGGATTATTTAAAAGCTTACTTCGCTTACTTCTCATTTGGACGAATATTGGCAATTTCTTGATGGAATGCATCGATATCTTGAAAGTCTCGATACACGCTAGCAAAGCGTACATAGGCGACATCATCTAAAGTTTTTAGTTCACTCATGATGATTTCACCCAAGACCTTACTACTGATTTCTCGCTCACCCATCTGCCTAACACGCTTTTCAATACGACTAATCATCGCCTCTTGTTCATCGATAGTGATAGGACGCTTTTGTAAAGGTAGTAAAATAGAACGGCGCAGCTTTTCATTGTCGTAAGGTTCAATCTTGTTGCTTGATTTGATAATCCTTGGCATGACAACTTCTACCATCTCAAAAGTCGTAAAACGTTCTTGGCAGCTGTTACACGAACGGCGTCGACGCACTTGTGCCCCTTCCGCAGCAAGACGTGAGTCAATAACCTTGGTCTCTGACGCATTACAGTACGGACAGTGCATAACATTTCCTTATTTTACGATTGAGAATAAGAGTAGTGTTTTCAAGATAGCTAATTTATCAAATAATAAAGAACACCGTTTATCCGTTATTTACCAATACAAAAGCTACCAAATATTTTACCTAATAAGTCATCGGCACTGAACTCACCTGTTATTTCACCCAAACTCTGCTGTCCCTGACGTAAGCTATCAGCAACCAACTCACCTGCTTCGAATACGGTTAATTGTTCATGGGCTTCTGCCAAGAAATTAGCTGTCCGTCTAAGCGCGTCTAAATGTCTGGTACGAGCAATTAAACTATTCTCTGGTGGATGAAAGCCTACTTTCTCACATAGTGCTTCAATCAAATTATCGATACCAATGCCTGTTTCACATGAAACATTAACTTGCTGATAGCCTCTATTCTTGATTTCAGCTTGGGTCATAGCAGCACTTTTTTCTTTATCATTATCGCTTAATAAGTCGCTTTTATTAGCAATGATTAGTAAGCGTTTAGCTTCTGGCAATTCACCAAATAACTGTTCAGCAAGCTGTAACGGTGTGCTTTCTTCTTCAACATCGCGAGTCACATCATAGACCATCAGTAGCATATCAGCCTGCGTGATGGCAGTACGGGCACGCTCGATTCCGATACGTTCCACAGTGTCTTCTGTCTCACGTAGGCCTGCTGTGTCAGTCAGGTGTAGCGTCAAACCATTGAGCACAACTGTCTCTTGCAGCGTATCACGTGTAGTACCAGCGACATCAGTCACGATAGCACGCTCTTGCCCTGCAAGGCGGTTGAGCAAGCTAGATTTACCTGCGTTTGGCCTACCTGCTAGCACAACATGGATACCATCGCGCAAAAGCTGACCTTGCTTTGCCGTTGCTAAGACTTGTTGTATCTTATCTTGCGTCTGCTCAAGCTTGCTTTGTATGACACCATCAGACAAAAAGTCGACGTCTTCTTCGTCAGGAAATCAATCGCTGCTTCAACATGTAAACGAAGATGAATGAGTTGTTCTAATAACTGGTTAATCTTCTGTGAAAACTCACCACTTAAAGAACGAATAGCACTACTGGCCGCGGCAGCACTGGTTGCATCAATCGCATCAGCGATCGCTTCTGCCTGCACCAAGTCCAACTTATCATTATCAAAGGCACGGTAAGAGAACTCTCCTGCACTCGCTTGCTTGGCACCTAGCTCAAAAACTCGTGCAAGCAACTGGTTTTGCAAAATAACACCACCATGCCCTTGTAGCTCAATAACGTCCTCACCTGTGAATGAATGCGGACCTTTGAAAAACAAGACCAATCCCTCATCGATGACAGTGCCATCAGCTTGATAAAAACGACAAAAGCTGGCCATCCGCGGCGTAAAAGTAGACTTACCTGTTAGAGCGCATGCCATGTCGTAAGCTCGACTACCTGATAGACGTATGACACCCACACCTCCTCGCCCGAGCGGCGTTGCAATCGCAGCAATTGTGGCCAATCCAGATGTATTATACTTTTCAGAAGAATTAGGTACGGCTAATGCTGTCTCTAAGGAATCCACAATTACTCTCAATGTTTAAAAGCTCCATTATAGACGTCTGGACTCATACTGACAAAGCAAACTTTGAAAGGTAGCCGCAACAGATATATTTTCGTTTCAGTATTTATAAACTGGGGATAATGTTGATAAGCTGTGGATAACATTTACTACTTATCTACCATCTATAAAAAAACCACCGCTTGCGCGATGGTTTTTGGTGTTTCTGACAAAGAACTAATTAATCGACCACTTTTACCGTACGACGTTTTTGCTCTTCATCGACTTTCTTATTGACGATATATTGCTGAGTCATACTAAACAAGTTGTTGACTGTCCAATATAAAACCAAACCTGCTGGGAAAAATAGCATGAACGCAGTAAAGATAATCGGCAAGAACTTCATGACTTTTGCTTGCATCGGATCTGCCGGCTGCGGGTTCAACTGCTGCTGTACAAACATCGACGCACCCATTAGCAACGGCAAGATAAACCATGGATCCATCGCTGACAAATCTTGAATCCACAAAATCCATGGTGCATGACGCAGCTCAACACTCTCTACCAATACCCAATATAAAGCTAAGAAAATCGGCATTTGCATCAAGATTGGCAAGCAACCTGCCATCGGGTTGACTTTTTCTTCTTTGTATATCGCCATCATTTCTTGCGACATTTTCATACGATCATCGCCATGCTCTTCTTTGAGCACTTTGAGTCTCGGCGCAATGGCACGCATTTTAGCCATCGAGTAATAGCTCTTATTAGAGAACCACATTAAGGCAATTTTTACTAAGATAGTTAGTAAAATAATTGACCACCCCCAGTTACCAACAATCTTATGCACACCTTCCAAGATAGCAAACAAGACCTTCGATATTGGCCACAGCAGACCATAATCAACTGTTTTGTTAAGGCCTACCGCAACGTCTTTTAGCTCAGACTGAACTTTTGGACCTGCATACAGTGTTGCATTTAAAGTAACTTGTTTGTTTGGTGCTACGCTCACTGGTTGGCTATTAAAACCAATAAAGTAATCACTACCTGTTTCACGTGTGAAGAATTTGCCAGTGAAGTTTTCAGGCGTCCAAGCAGATACAAAGTAATGCTGTACGATACCAACCCAGCCTTTATCGCTAGTGGTCGTCAACTCACCATCACTAAAGTCGCCAAATTTCAGCTTATTATAAGGATCATCTGGTGTACCCCAAGCGCCGCCTAAATAAGTCGCCATGCTCAGCGCGCCTTTATCAGACATACCAGGGTCTTTACTATCATCACGCTTTAACTGTGCAAACATCTGACCTTGCCAAGCATTGGTAGACGCGTTTTGAATCTGATAACTAATATCGATTGGATATTTATTTTCAGTGAAAGTGAAAGTCTTGGTAATCGTCACGCCGTCTTTCTTATAAGTAAGCGGCACTGACAACGTTTGCTGTCCATCTTCCATCACATAGTTGTTAGCAGTATGGTTATAAGTCGCTCTACCTTCTGCTGTATCGATACCGTTCTGACCAATAAGTCCAGATTGAGCCACATACACACGGTTACTGTTGTTTTCTAACAATACGAAAGGCTTATCGCTATCGAGCGTTGCGTCATACTGCTTGAGCGCAGCATAAACAATATCACCACCTTCTGGATTGATTTTTATATCATAGCGATCAGTTGTTACCGTGATTAGACCAGCGTTTTTCGCAGGAGTCGCTGTCACAGCACTATTATCCACAGGTAATGTCTGTACCGGGATATCACCTGCTGCACCAGTAGTAGAAGGAATGTCAGCACCTACCGAACTCGTAGTTTCTGGCACCGCATCTACAGCTGGAGCATCGGCATAATCATCTCGCCATGCCAAAATCAGCAGATAAGCGGTAATTAGCATCGCAATGATGATCATCACCCGAAATATCTTTTGCATAAACCTTTCCTAGATTAAAAAATTAGGGAATGAAAAATTAGGGCATGTGTCATGACTGACCTACACAGCTGTCCTGTCACATTGCAACTGTATCAGTAGTCATTTACATAAAATGTGCATCATTTTACTAAAAATCTGTCTCAAATGATACCAAGAGTGTGGATAACTTGTGGGTAACTCAACAGAGTGTCTATCTGAGACTAAAGAAGTCGACTTTATGTTGATTTCATCAAATAATTAAGCTGTGAGACATAGCTAGTAATGTCTCGATAGACACCCAAACCCTGATTATCAGTATTTGGTACATTAGTAAAATACATATATTGATAACTATAGGAAGCTAAGGGTAAAGGTACAAAGTCTATACCATGCCCACCTAAAGGATGACACCTGCTAAGACGTTTTAACAACAACCAACCACCCTTACGAGCGCCATACCATGTTAAAGCTTGTTTACCATAATTAGAGCATGTCGGATAATAGCGACAACGAGCAGGTATTATAGGACTAACTATTTTTTGATAGAAAATAATTAAATTGAATAACATTTTATAAAAAATTTTATTTATAAATTTTATTTTAAATAAAAATCTCATTTTATTTTTTTCTATTTTTTAAAAATATTAATTATTTGATTTTTTAATTCTTTATTATCTATATCTTTAATAGGTTTTTTACAATAAAAACAATATCTTTATTTTCCATTTTAAAAGCTTTGGTACGGAATTCTTCACGCACATACCTTTTGATCAGATTACGAGCGACAGCAGTAGGTACTTTACGCTTGGTAATAGCCATACCGACTCGCGGCTGTGCATGCTCGTTAGCACGTACAAAAGCCATTAAATGACTCTGATGAATCTTGCGCTCAGGTGCGTCAAATACCTCACGAAAGGCTGCAGGAGTAAGCAGACGTTGCTGTTTAGTGAAACTAGCTGCAGATGTATCTGAAAGTGTATTGGACATAGTACAACCTAGTAGAATAACGATAAAAGAAATAATAACAAATTATAGAGACAAAAAAAGCGCCGATGTGGGCGCTTTTAATATATGGCTAAGTGTCAGTTGTGATGATTGACTATCGCAATCTACTGATTATACAGTAAGGCGATGACGTCCTTTAGCGCGGCGACGAGCTAAGACCTGACGGCCTTTTTAGTTGCCATACGAGCACGGAAACCGTGAGTACGTTTACGCTTGATCACGCTTGGTTGGAATGTACGTTTCATAACTCACCTATCAAAATAATGGACTAAATTCGTAATAACGGAGGATTATACCATTCAGTATAGTTTTGGTCAATAAACTAATTTGCTTTGTCTATGAATATGAAATACCTCATACAAATCTAGTAAAGATATTTCCTTAAAACCTATTTCTAGTTAACCAAATTTTATAGTTATATATTCTATAATTTACAAAGTTATCCACAGATTGGTTCAAACACTATAATAATAATTAATTAATATAAATATAGTATTGTTATTATTGGGACCATGATTATCTGTGGTTAAGTCTATTTTCCTTTTTATTATCAATTTACTAGGCTATGGGTAAGCCTGTGGATAAACTGTGGGTTAAATATGGATAACTAGCTTGTGAAAGTTATGCACAAAACTGTCCACAGTCTTATCCACAAAAAACAAGGTTTTATCCACAGGGTATCTGTGTTAAATTAGGCGCTACTTGATATACACCTTCGTATAGGATATCAGTATGAACTCTTTGGTTAGTTGTTGTTACGTGTAACATCAAGGCTCAGGTAGCAATTTATATTGCTAAAAAATAACTATTATTTCAGATTACAAGGTCAGTACTTTTC